>NZ_KE150425.1 GCF_000411295.1 Paenisporosarcina sp. HGH0030 | reverse complement strand
TTAAGCTTAGTACGAAGGTGTGCGAGAAAGAGGAGGAACAAAGAGTTCGAGGAAACAAAGGGATGAGACTCGGAGCGTATAATATACGCGAGACTCGAAGACCTGCGGTTGACGAAGAAATCTGCCGTGCATCGTCTTTCGCAGCCTAGCGCCGATGGTAGTTGGGGGCGCCCCCTGTGAGAGCTGATACCTTCCGAGATGTCGGTTTTTTTGTGTTGTTTTTTAATGGTTTGAACAGGAGCGCAGCGAAAATAGAACTAATAGGAGGTTAAGAGTAATGGAAATCAAATTCTTAAATTAGGATCCATGACGCTGACTCTTCATGAATCTTTTCTGTTGGTGGAAGGTTTATATTATGGGAAGTAGGATTGAACGGGTGAATTGATTCAACAAGTCAACTTACCAGTGAGATGAGTTTGAACGAGAAATACTTCAATCTGAGCGATAAATTATCAATCGCATATATAAAAAGAGTATTTTGTTTCAGTGGTCAACTTAACTTGGTATATGAGATAACAGTGCAATGGCCGTCGGTGATTGTCCATCTTGTTGTATAATAAAGCTATATGAAAAAGTGTGAGGGATTAGATATGAAGGAACGTCCAATAGTAGAAGCGATGCAACGTTTTTATGAAAATCAAAATAGCTCGTTTCATGTGCCTGGACATAAACATGGGGCATTGTCCGAATTGCCGCGTGCTTTTAAAGATGTAATGAGGTTTGATTACACAGAGCTCAGTGGACTTGATGATTATCATCATCCGGAAGAAGTCATCGCGGAGGCACAAGATTTATTGGCAAAAACCTACGGAGCGCAACATAGTTATTTTCTGGTGAATGGTTCGACCGTGGGAAATTTGGCGATGGTGTATGCAACTTGTGGGGAAGGCGATCAAGTACTGGTGCAAAGGAATGCTCACAAGTCGGTATTCCATGCACTTGAGTTGGTAGGTGCACAACCCGTGTTTTTAACACCTCAATGGGATGAGGCTACCTACACGCCATCACACGTCAGCTTATCTACTGTAGCTGCGGCTATCGACTATTATCCAGATGCAAAAGCAATTATTTTAACTCACCCTACTTATTATGGCGTGACGAATTCTGAAATGATTGAAACCATTCAGTTGGCGCATGAACACGGAATTCCCGTCTTAGTTGACGAAGCACATGGGGCGCATTTTATTGGAAAAGGCAAATTTCCCATGTCCGCAATTGAAATGGGTGCAGATGTGGTTGTACAGTCCGCTCATAAAACACTGCCGGCATTGACCATGGGTTCATTTCTTCATATCAACTCAAATCGAGTGTCCAATGATAGAGTGAATCGCTATTTGCGTATGCTTCAATCCAGCAGTCCCTCGTATCTATTACTCGCATCCTTGGATGATGCCCGACATTATATCGGAACGTATGCGCATGAAGATCATCAGCAGTTTATCAAGTCACGAAATCAGTTCGTGGATGGGTTAAAGTCGATTCCTTCTCTTGAAGTTATTGAAGTTGATGATCCACTGAAGTTAATTTTACGGGTATCCCATTTGACTGGCTTCAGCTTGCAAAAACAATTGGAGCATCAGGGAATCTATGTAGAACTAGCGGACCCCGAGCAAGTTTTAATGATCTTGCCCTTATTAAAAGCTAGACATCACTTCCCATTTGCAGAAATACGAAGGAAGATAAAATCTGCTGTTGAAAAATGTTCTAAACAGCAAAGAGATAAAGTGGAAATTGATTATTCGCATGATATAGAAGCACTATCAACTTTAGCCGTTTCATATAAAAAGTTACAGACGGCAGAAAATGAATGGATTTCATTTACGAAAACTACCGGACGAATCTGTACGGGAATGGTTATTCCGTATCCACCCGGTATTCCTTTGTTTGTTCGTGGGGAGAAAATTACAACTAATAAATTGAAAATGCTTGCAGATTATTTAGCGAGTGGTGCAACGATTCAAGGTGAGCATGATTTGAGCCGAAAACAGTTGCTTGTCTTGAAGGAGGAAAAAGAATGAACAACCAAGGATTTTTTATAACAATTGAGGGACCAGAAGGTGCAGGAAAAACAACTGTGATGGGTGATGTTGTCGCACAATTAACGAATGAGGGATACGAGATTGTATCAACACGCGAGCCGGGTGGTATCCGCATATCAGAACATATACGTGAAGTCATATTAAATAACGATTACACGGAGATGGATGGCCGTACAGAAGCACTATTATATGCCGCGGCGAGAAGACAACACTTGGTGGAAAAAATCACGCCTGCATTAAATGAAAATAAAATCGTTTTATGTGATCGATTTATTGATGCATCTCTTGCTTACCAAGGTCACGCCCGCGGGTTGGGAATTGACGAAGTACTTTCCATCAATGAGTTTGCAATTGGCAAGTTAATGCCCAACCTAACATTATTGTTTGATTTGGAACCTTCATTGGGTCTAAAAAGGATTGCAAAGCATGATGAAAGGGAAAAGAATAGACTAGATGCTGAAAATTTGGCATTTCATGAAGCAGTAAGAGAAGGTTACCAGGAAGTCGTCAAACGATATCCAGAACGAATACATGTGGTGGATGCTTCCAAATCACAGGAAGAAGTAACGGAATACGTACTGAATGTTCTGAAAAATTATCTTGCTTCACGTATGAAATGAATAAACTTTTCATGTTATAATAGTAGGAAGAACTTCTGGAAAAGGGGCCGAGTTGATGAAGCTTATAGTGGCTGTGGTGCAAGATCAAGATAGTAACCGTTTATCAAACGCACTTACGAAAGGTGACTTTCGTGCAACCAAATTAGCAAGTACTGGTGGTTTTTTACGATCAGGAAATACGACGTTTTTAATCGGTACCGATGACGAATTAATTCCGAAAGCACTTGATTTAATCCGTGATAATTGTCGTTCTCGTGAGCAGATGGTTGCTCCGGTATCGCCAATGGGCGGTAATGCTGACTCATACATTCCTTATCCAGTAGAAGTTGAAGTAGGTGGCGCAACAGTATTTGTGCTTCCGATTGAACAGTTCCATCATTTTTAAATTTTAGTACTGCATTTATGAATCAATTTTATTTAGCTACACACGAAAAATCCCGTGTTTTCCGGATGTCCGGAGCACGGGTTTTTTCAAAAAGAAAGGGTGAGCAACTTCATGGATGCAAACCAAAAAGATGTCAGACAGTTACAGCCAGTTGTAATGAAACAACTCCAAACGGTTTTTCAGAAAAATCGTGTTGCTCATGCGTATCTTTTTGAAGGAGCAAAAGGAACTGGCAAAGTAGCGGTCATGCGCGCTTTTGTGAAATTATTATTATGTGAACAACCCGTACAAAATGTTTCATGTGAAACGTGCCGAGGGTGCAGAAGATTTGAATCTGGCAACCATCCTAACTTTATTCAAATTGAGCCGGATGGACAAGATATCAAAAAAGATCAAATGCTCCAGTTGATATATGAGATGAATAAAACAGGCCTTGAAGCTGGCCGTAAAATATATGTGCTCCACAGGGCAGATCGCTTAAACGCATCTGCTGCGAATACATTGCTCAAATTTTTAGAAGAACCTGAAGGTCTAATTACAGCGATTTTGTTAACGGAAAAACCACATGCGATTTTACCGACAATTCGATCGCGTAGTCAAATTATTTCTTTCCCTGCTATTCCTTATGAAGAACGGGTGAAAGTACTGATAGATCAAGGCTTGACTGCGTCTATGGCGGCAACTGTTTCCATGTTGACGAATGATTTGGAAGAATCTTCACAATTGGCAAAAGATGAGCAGTTTGCACAGGTTCGAAAAACAGTGTTAAAATTGGTTGAGGCAGTCGAATCTAATGTACATGAAGCGATGTTGACCGTACATGAAGATTGGTTACCTTTGTTAAAAGAAAAAGAAGAAACAGAACAGGCATTGGATTTGCTTTTATTCGCATACCGCGATTTAGTATCAGTCAAGGCCAAAAGTGATTCAGCTTACGCGTATCCAGATTTTTTGCCCTTTTATCAACGACGTGCCCTTCATACTACGTATGAGCACTTGTCCAATAAAATAGAGGCCATATTAAAAGCGAAGCAACAACTGCATCGCAATATGAATCGGACGCTGTTAATGGAACAGTTAATGCTGAATCTTCAGGAGGGGTTTTCGTTTGTATAACGTGGTAGGTGTCCGCTTTAAGAAAGCGGGTAAAATATATTATTTTGATCCAGCTGATTTTCCTTTAGAAAAAGATCAGTATGTTATAGTTGAGACAGCTAGAGGGGTAGAATACGGGAAGGTCGTCGTTCCTGTAAAGCAAGTTGAAGAACACGATGTGGTTTTGCCACTTAAGCAAGTTGTACGTCCGGCTGATGAGCGTGATCGCCATCAAGTGGAAGAGAACCAACTTGAATCGCAACAGGCATTTGAGCTTGGAACAGAGAAGATTGTTGAACACACGCTGGATATGAAGCTGGTCGATGTAGAGTATACATTTGATCGAAATAAAATAATTTTTTATTTCACGGCTGAAGGTCGAGTGGACTTCCGTGATTTGGTGAAAGATTTAGCTTCTGTTTTCAGAACTCGAATCGAGTTACGTCAAATCGGGGTTCGAGACGAAGCAAAAATGCTTGGTGGAATCGGACCATGTGGTCGTATGTTGTGCTGTTCTACATTTTTAGGTGATTTTGAACCTGTTTCAATCAAAATGGCCAAAGATCAAAACCTTTCTCTAAACCCATCAAAAATTTCGGGTTTATGTGGTCGATTGATGTGCTGTTTGAAATACGAAAATGATGAGTATGAAACAGCAAAAGAGTTAATGCCCGATATGGGTGCGCGAATTTCCACACCTGATGGCAAAGGAAAAGTCGTCGGAATTAATTTGCTGGAACGCGTGATGCAAGTTGAATTAGCTGAGCAACAACGTGTGCTTGACTATACATTAGAAGAAATTCAACAATATGCAGAAAACCAAGTGTAATGGACTGAACAACGAGGTGATGTACGTGAAAGATCGTAATTTTTTGGATACGGTCATGGAGTTTGAACAGCAACTGGAATCTTTGCAAGGGCAGTTCCATGCACTTAAAGAGTTCGTGGCATTGATGATGGAAGAACATCAGTCTTTGCAGCAAGAAAACTTCCTTCTTCGAACGCGACTGGATGAAATTCATGCAGCGGAAGAAGAAGTCCTGAAGCAGAACGAACTAAATGCAAAAAAATTAAGCCGGCTTGATATTGGAGAAGGTTACGATAACTTGGCACGATTATATCAAGAAGGATTCCATGTGTGTCATGTGCACTTTGGAAGCTCACGTAAAGGTGAAGATTGTTTATTTTGCCTTTCTTTTTTAAATAAACAAAACGGGTGATGAAAGACTGATTCCACTTATTCAAGTGGATGTCGGTCTTTTGTTATGTCGGAGGGTTAACCAATGGAAATCGACTTACAAGATGATGAAAGACTAGACTATTTGCTTGCAGAAGAACTACGGATTATTCAGAGTCCGTCCGTTTTTTCATTTTCACTCGATGCGGTCCTGCTTGCAAAATTTACGTATGTACCGATTAAACAAGGGTCTATCGTCGATTTGTGTTCAGGAAATGGCGTCATTCCTTTATTTTTAAGTGCACGGACGAAAGCCAAAATAACAGGTGTAGAATTACAGGAACGATTGGCTGATATGGCCAAGAGAAGCGTTAGTTATAATCAATTGAATGAACAAATTACTATTGTTGAAGGGGATGTAAAAACGATTCCAAAAGAGTTAGGAATTGAAAAGTATGATGTGGTGACGTGCAATCCTCCATATTTTCCTGCCCATGAAGCAAGTAATAAAAACTTGAAAGAGCATTTAGCGATAGCCCGTCATGAACTTTATTTAACGTTAGACGAAGCGGTTCAATCTGCAAGTCAGCTGTTAAAACAAGGTGGAAAAGCGGCATTTGTTCATCGACCTGGCAGATTGTTGGACATTGTTACGGCGATGAGAGCCAATCGACTGGAGCCGAAACGCATTCGCTTTGTTTATCCGAAAGAAGGCAAAGAAGCGAATACCTTGTTAATAGAAGGAATCAAAGATGGAAAACCTGATTTAAAAATTCTTCCCCCTTTATATGTGTACGATGAAAAAGGTGTATATACAGAAGAAGTGCGTGAGATGCTTTATGGAAAGAACTAATGAGCATGTTTTTTATGTATTGGAATGTGCTGATGGTTCCTATTATGCCGGCTATACCAACGATTTAACAAAGCGTGTAAATGTTCATAATAGCGGCAAAGGCGCCAAGTATACCCGAGCAAGACGACCGGTCTCTTGTATTTATCAGGAAGTATTCGAAACGAAACAACTGGCGATGAAAGCGGAGTATGCATTTAAACAATTAAAGAAAAGTGACAAAATAGATTATATGGCAAATGGAATGAGAGGTGAACAGTAATGCACGCACAAAAGAGTTTTTCAGGACAATCTTCTACTGGTATTTTATATTTGGTGGCGACACCTATTGGAAACTTGGAGGATATGACCGTTCGTGCGATTCGAATGATGAAAGAAGCGGATTATATTGCTGCGGAAGATACACGTAATACGAAAAAACTGTGTAACTACTTTGAAATTGAAACACCGCTTATCAGCTACCATGAACATAACTTGGAATATGGTGGGGACAAGCTTTTAGAGCTTCTGCGAAAAGGAAAGAATATTGCACTTGTCAGTGATGCCGGCTTACCGTGCATTTCAGATCCGGGAGCAGATATTGTGGCAAAGGCAGTAGCGGAGAATTTATCCGTGGTGCCAATTCCTGGTGCGAATGCTGCATTGAGTGCGTTAATATCATCTGGACTTTCCACTTTGTCATTTACTTTTTATGGTTTCCTTCCGAGGCAAAAGAAAGATCGGAAAGCTGCGCTTGAAGACCTTCAATATCACAAAGAAACGATGCTTTTTTATGAAGCTCCACATCGATTAAAGGAAACACTAAGAGATGCTCAACAAATACTGGGATCTTCGCGAAAAGTGGTCTTGGCTCGAGAAGTTACGAAGAAGTTCGAAGAGTTTGTAAGAGGAACTTTAGAAGAAGCAGTGGCTTGGGTAGAGAGTGAAGACGTGCGTGGAGAATTTGTATTGGTTATCGATGGTTCTAAAGAAGAAAATCCTGAAAAAATGGAAAAATGGTGGTTGAATTTATCCATAACTGAGCATGTTAACCATGTAATGGATAATCAAATGCTTTCTTCAAAAGAAGCCATTAAAGTCGTGGCCAAGGAAAGAGATTTACCAAAGCGGGATGTTTATCAGCAGTATCATATTGAAGCATAAAAAATCCGGAGTGACGTATTGTCGCTCCGGATTTTGAAATTATTTAGTAAGATTAGATTGAATTTCTTTTACCAATAAGTCTGCGCCTTCTGGGCTCAAGATCAGTTTTCCGCCTACTAAACGTAGGTTGTCATCTGATACTTCACCAGTAACAGCACATGTCATGTTTGGTAAATATTTTTTCAAGATGATTTTATCGTCATCCACGTAAATTTCCAATGCGTCTTTTTCAGCAATGCCTAATGTACGGCGAAGCTCTATTGGAATAACTACGCGTCCTAATTCATCAACTTTACGAACGATACCTGTAGATTTCATGAAAAGTACTCCTCCCGAATTATAAAAGTAATTCGTCAAATTTCGACATTTCTTTCTTGTCTGTTATTTATCATACCAACTCCTCCCAAATTCGTCAATAACTATTACTCCCAATTCAAAGTAATAATTGTTAAAAATATGATATTATATAGTTATAATATAATATTTTTGACACGAAATATTTGTTAGTGTCAAGAATATGGCAATAATAGAAAAAAACTGAATTAAAACTCAATGTAATTATTATTCGACAATTTCCGTCAATCTTACAGCATTGAAACAATTCAGGTACTCAGATAGAATAGTATTACTACTTTATGGGCACGAAAGGGCGAATTTAAGTGAACAGTAAAAAAAATTCTTTTTATATTACGACTCCAATTTATTACCCAAGTGGCAAATTCCACATTGGAACTGCATATACAACGGTGGCTTCCGATGCGATGGCTCGCTACAAGCGTTTACGTGGCTTTGATGTTCATTTTTTAACAGGAATGGATGAGCATGGTCAAAAGATTCAGGAGAAAGCGCAAGAAGCTGGAAAAGATCCACAATCATATGTCGATGAAATTGCGGAAGCTTCCAAACAGGTTTGGGACTTGATGCACATTTCCAATGACGATTTTATTCGTACGACTGAACAGCGTCATAAAGATGGCGTTGAAAAGATTTTTCAGTTATTCCTTGATAACGGCGATATTTACAAAGGTGAGTATGAAGGATGGTATTGCACGCCTTGTGAATCTTTCTTTACTGAATCACAATTGGAAAATGGAAACTGTCCGGACTGTGGACGTCCAGTGAAAAAAGTCAAAGAAGAATCATATTTCTTCAATATGAAAAAATATGCTGACCGCTTGCTGAACTATTATGAAAATAATGTGGAATTTATTGAACCTGAGTCCAGAAAAAACGAAATGATAAATAACTTCATCAAACCAGGATTGGAAAATTTATCTGTGTCCCGAACTTCATTTGATTGGGGAATCCGAGTACCTGGAGATGCAAAACATGTCATTTATGTATGGGTAGATGCTCTATCAAACTACATTACAGCTCTCGGGTATAAGTCGGATGATGAATCATTATTTAATAAGTTCTGGCCTGCTGATGTACATGTGGTCGGTAAGGACATTGTGAGATTCCATACAATTTACTGGCCAATTTTCTTGATGGCTTTGGATTTACCGTTACCTAAAAAAGTATTTGCACATGGCTTTATCATGATGAAAGACGGGAAAATGTCGAAGTCAAAAGGCAATGTTGTCACACCGGAACTTTTAGTGAACCGTTATGGACTAGATGCTACTCGTTATTTCTTATTACGTGAGTTACCATTCGGTGCTGATGGTGTCTTTTCACCGGAATCTTTTGTGGAACGTACGAACTATGACTTGGCAAACGACTTAGGAAACTTACTTAATCGTACTGTTTCCATGATGAATAAATATTTTGATGGTGTGATTCCAACAGAAGGAAATGAACCAACAGAATTTGATGCTACTTTACAAGAGCATGCAAAAGAAGTGAAAGAAAAATATGAAGCAAGTATGGAGAAGATGCAGTTCAGTATCGTGTTAAGCGATTTGTGGTCTCTTGTTTCTCGTACGAATAAATATATTGATGAAACACAACCATGGGTATTGGCTAAAGAAGAATCAGACAAATCAAAACTAGGTTCAGTTATGTGGAATTTGGCTGAAAGTCTTCGTAAAATAGCCGTTTACTTACAACCTTTTATGACAAATGCGCCAAAACAAATTGCTGAGCAACTAGGGTTGTCTGCAGATGCATTGACATGGGATTCACTTGAAAACACATCAAGCATTGCAACTGGCACAAAAGTGATTGAAAAAGGCGTACCGATTTTCCCAAGGTTAGAAGTGGAAACAGAAATTACGTATATTCAAGAACAAATGCGTGGTCCTGTAAAAGCGGAAGAATCTGAAGTGGTAAAAGAAGAAGTGGCAGAAGTGCCAGAAATCACAATTGATGAATTTTTGAATGTAGATTTACGAGTGGCCACTGTCACAGCTTGTGAAGCAATTCCTAAAGCGGATAAATTATTGAAGCTGCAAGTAGATTTGGGATACGAACAACGTCAGGTTGTATCGGGCATTGCCAAAAGTTACAAGCCTGAAGAATTAGTCGGGCAGAAAGTTATTGTTGTAGCCAACTTAAAACCAGTCAAGCTGCGCGGAGAATTATCGCAAGGAATGATTCTTGCTGGAGAAAAAGACGGTTATTTAACATTGGCAACCGTAGATGAAAAGCTTGAAAATGGTGCGAAAGTAAAATAAAAGAGAATCCCTATAGCCTGTCCAGCATTTGCTGAGCAGGCTTTTTCCTTGTCACTATGAATCGGAACGTGCTATTCTTTGGAAAGTTTAGGTCGTTGGAATCACTGGAAATAAAATACAATTAGTTATAATTGCCATTTCCAGGTTATTTAGTCCTGATTGTTATGAAGAACACATGGTTCTGTCGTCAATTTGTTACAAGACAGAGATGTAGGAAATACTTATTAATTCTAAAATAGAAACAGTGAGGCGATTAATCATGTACATAGACACACATGTCCATTTAAATGCAGATCAATACGATGAAGATTTACAACAGGTCATTGAACGGGCACTAGAAGCAAAGGTAAACCACATGGTTGTCATTGGTTTTGACCATAAAACGATTAAGCGAGCGATTTCGCTAGCGGAACAATATGATTTTATTTATGCAGTTGTTGGCTGGCACCCGGTAGATGCTATTGATTGTACAGATGAAGACTTGCAATGGATTGAGGAATTAGCGGCTCATCCAAAAGTTGTGGCTATTGGTGAGACTGGTTTGGATTACCATTGGGATAAGTCTCCGCATGATGTGCAACAAGAGTTGTTCAGAAAGCAAATTCGTTTGGCACAAAAAGTGAATTTGCCGATTGTCATCCACAACCGTGATGCTACCGAAGATGTCATCCGCATTTTACAGGAAGAACAGGCTGAAAAAACCGGAGGAGTAATGCATTGTTATGGTGGCAGTGTTGAAACCGCTAAAATCTGCATTGATTTAAATTTCATGATTTCCCTTGGGGGTCCCGTGACTTTCAAAAATGCGAAGAAGCCGAAAGAAGTAGCTGCCGAAATTCCTTTGGAGTATTTAATGATTGAAACAGATGCTCCTTACTTGGCACCTCATCCACATAGAGGAAAACGCAATGAACCGGCACTCGTAACACTTGTAGCAGAAGAAATCGCTCGTTTGAAAGATGTTTCAATTGATGAAGTGGCAAGAGCCACGACTGAAAATGCCATAAAATTTTACAAACTACCTGTATAAAAACTGGAACCGTCTCCAATACTTGGACAAAGGAGGAGCTTTCAACCAGAATAGTTTGACTAATTTAGAATGGTTGACAGGCATTTTTGAAATCTATATAATCACACGAGTGATAAGGAGGCGTTTTTCATGTCAAATAATTCCATGAAAAACCTGTTCACCAAAGCATTGAGGAGTAAACAAATAGGAATAGCAGCAATCGCAGTTATCTTAATTGTTTCAGTAATATCAGCCGTTCTTTTCATAGGAACGAAACAAACTGTCGCTTTGACGGTTAATGGTAAACAACAAGAAGTTAACACCCATGCAGATACAGTTGGAGACTTATTAAATGAACAAAACATAAAAGTTTCCGACGCTGATTTAGTGTCACCCTCATTGAACACGAAGATAGAAGAAGGACTTTCTATTAAGTGGGAGCAGGCAAAAAAAATTACGATTACAGTTGATGGGAAAAAACAAACCATCCAAACAACTGCTAATCAAGTTAGTGAAGTTTTAGCAGAAGCAAAGATTGAAGTTTCTGAGCAAGATAAGTTAACACCTAGGCTTGATGCCAAGGTCGGACCCGATACAAACATTGCGATTGAAAAAGCGTTCCAAGTAACGCTCGTAGATGGTGTCAATGAAATGAAGGTTTGGTCCACTTCGACTACGGTCGCTGACTTTTTAAAACAACAAGAGATTCAAATGAATGAATTTGATCGTGTCGAACAAAGAATGGATGAACTAGTGATTCCAAACGATGTTATACAAGTCGTTCGCGTAGAAAAAGTCACCGATGTAGTGGAAGCAGCAACGAATTTCGCTGTGGAAACACGTAAAGATAAGAACCTGTTAAAAGGTAAAGAAAAAGTTGTACAAGAAGGTAAAAAAGGATCCGTTAAACAAACTTATGAAATAATTTCTGAAAACGGGAAACCGGTCGCCCGCATTCTAAAAGGCGAAGAAGTAGTTAGTGATCCAGCCAAGAAAGTCGTGGCTATTGGAACGAAGATTGTTACGGCAAGCGTTTCACGTGGTGCCTCTAGTTCATCAGAACCTAATGGCAAAGAATTTTATGTCTCTGCGACAGCGTATACAGCTTACTGTAATGGCTGTTCTGGAATTACTGCTACAGGTATCGATTTGCGTTCAAACCCTAACCTAAAAGTAATAGCGGTAGATCCAAGTGTTATTCCATTGGGTTCCAAGGTTTGGGTAGAAGGCTATGGTTATGCAGTGGCTGGTGATACTGGTGGAGCGATCAAAGGAATGAAAATTGACTTGTTCATGCCAACAACAGATCAGGCATTTGGATTTGGGCGAAAACAGGTTCGGATTAAAGTATTGGACTAATTTAAATCCAGCTTTCCCATGTATTTTGGGAAAGCTTTTTCTCGTTTAGAGAAAACAGAATGAAATTTGCCTCTTGTCGTTAGTGTCGGACTATCTTGGCCTGCTACGCTTTTCTATGTACATTGAATGCGTGCGCAAGTAAAATAGGCAAAGAAGCAGTTGGAAATGAGGCAGTGAATCGTGTTTATTGAAGAAGTAATAGTGGTGGAAGGCAAAGATGATACAACCGCTATTAAGCGTGCTGTGAGAGCGGATACCATCGAAACGAACGGATCTGCCATTTCATCAGAAACCATTCAGCGTATTCAGCATGCGCAAAATAAAAGAGGGGTCATTGTTTTTACAGATCCTGACTACCCCGGTAGACGTATTCGTGCCATTATTGAAGAACAGGTACAGGGTGTAAAGCATGCGTTTTTACCGAAAGAGAAAACCATTGCAAAAAATGGTAAAGGTCTTGGCATAGAGCATGCAGCGGACGAAGATATACGTCAAGCACTATTAAATGTATATACACCTAGAAATATGTTGAACGAAATAAAAGAAATTCCACTTCACCAATTGATGGAAGCGCGATTAATTGGGCATCCTAGTGCTAAAGCGCGTCGCGATAGACTTGGCGAGCTTTTGCAGATTGGTTATACGAATGGAAAACAACTACAAAAAAGATTATCAATGTTCCAAATTGAAAGCGAGCAGTTAAAAAAAGCTTTAGCACAATTGGATCAGGAGGGCATACATGAGTAAAGATATTGCAACCCCAAAACGTACACAAGAAATATTAAAAAAATATGGATTTTCCTTTAAAAAGAGTTTAGGTCAAAATTTTTTAATCGATCCGAACGTGCTTCATAATATTGTCAGTCATGCAAAGCTGACAAAAGATTCTGCTGCTATTGAAATCGGTCCTGGAATAGGTGCGTTGACAGAGCATTTAGCGCGTAATGCGGGACAAGTGGTTGCATTTGAAATCGATCAACGACTATTACCGGTGTTGGAAGATACGCTTTCTCCGTACAATAACGTAGAAATCGTCCATTCGGATATTTTAAAAGCCAACGTGGCAGAAGTGATGCAGGAAAAACTGGCAGGATACAAGGATGTTATGGTCGTAGCAAACTTACCTTACTATGTAACAACACCTATCTTGATCAAATTATTAATGGAAAAACTGCCGATTCGCGGAATGGTTGTCATGATGCAAAAAGAAGTGGCGGATCGCATCACAGCTTCTCCGAGCACGAAAGCATATGGATCATTGTCGATTGCCATTCAGTATTATATGAAGGCTGAAATTGCCATGACCGTACCGAAAACAGTATTTATCCCACAACCTAATGTTGATTCAGCTGTCATTAAATTAACTAGACACGAGACGGCTCCGGTACATGTTCAGGATGAAGATTTCTTATTCACGGTTTCGCGTTCTTCTTTTGCCCAACGCAGAAAAACCATTCTAAACAATTTGCAGTCACAACTTCCACATGGGAAAGAAAAGAAAGATTTGATTTTAGCTGCACTCGAAGGTGCGAACATAGATCCAACCCGTCGTGGGGAAACATTAACCATTCAAGAGTTCGGGAAATTGGCAGATTTATTGCTTCCTGATTTCAAGGAAACACTGACTTTATAACAAACTCAGCACACTTATTTTAAAAAAAGACGGCTGGATTATACGAAACTTATTGACAAGTGCTTTTGTTCATTGTTAAAATAATAAATTTGGTTGACAAATATTTTTTGATATGGTATGCTTGTTACTAAGTGAGGTGTAAGCGAAATGCCAAAAACTTTAGCTGATATTAAGAAGTCTTTAGATTGTCATTTAGGTAAACGTTTGCAATTAAAAGCAAACGGTGGTCGCAAGAAAACGATTGAACGAGCAGGCGTTTTACGTGAAACGTATCATGCAGTGTTCGTAGTGGATCTTGATCAGGACGAGAACGCTTTCGAGCGTGTGTCTTACAGCTACACAGATATTTTAACTGAAGCAGTAGAAATTACAATTGTTGACGGAATGCAAGAACTTGTAGTCGTCAAATAATCTTTCGCACTTATGTACTTATTTTTTATCAAAACACTCTTGGGTTATATTCCATGAGTGTTTTTTTGTTTTCAGTGCATACTACATTTGTCAGTCCTCAAGAGGAGGAAAAACATGCCACGTAATCGTGTAATGTCAGATCGTCTAAAAGAGGAAATTGCGAAAGAACTTGGATTTTACAATGTCGTTGAGCGTGACGGTTGGGGAGGCATAACTTCTCGGAATGCTGGTAATATGGTAAAGCGAGCTGTTGAAATGGCACAGACCGGATTAATGAACGGGCAAAATCGCTACAAGAAGTAAGTCGCAATGATAATTTCTAATGGGACTGACAAAGGCGGAGCAATCCGCCTTTTTTACGGATAAAAAGTCAAGCTGATATCTTTTCGAGGCCTCCTTTCCTAAATCACTAGCTGTGGTAAAATAGGGAACAGCAATGAACAGATGAAGGAGGCATAGCCATGCTTTATGTGAAAGCTCCTGCAAAAATTAATTTAACCCTGGATGTCCTACAAAAACGTCCGGATGGCTATCATGAAGTAGAAATGATTATGACAACGGTTGATTTGGCAGATCGTATTGGATTAGAACCGAGAATTGATGGTCAGATTCGTATAATTTCAGCTGACCGATATGTGCCGGATGATCACAGAAACTTAGCCTATCAAGCTGCTAAGTTATTAAAAGATACATATAAGATACAAGAAGGCGTATCGATTACTTTAGAGAAAAAAATACCTGTTGCTGCTGGTCTGGCAGGAGGAAGCAGTGATGCGGCCGCTACTTTAAAGGGATTGAATGAATTATGGGATTTGAAGTTGACTGCTGATCAATTAGCCGAACACGGGGCTAAAATTGGTTCGGATGTTTCGTTCTGTGTTTATGGAGGAACGGCATTGGCCACTGGTAGAGGAGAACAGATTCAGGAATTGCCGGCCCCGCCAAACTGCTGGATTATATTAGCTAAACCTTCGATAGGTGTATCGACGGCAGATGTCTACGGAAGTCTGAAAGTTAATGAAGTGGCCCATCCCAATACAAAAGAAATGATTCGTGCAATTCGTGAGAAAGATTATGTATTAATGTGTAATACTATGGGAAATGCATTGGAATCAGTTACGTTAAAAATGCATCCCGAGGTCTCCATGATCAAAGAACACATGATGAAATTTGGAGCGGATGCGGTATTAATGAGTGGTAGTGGTCCAACAGTATTTGGCGTAGTTCAACACGAGTCCAGAGTGAATAGAATCTATAATGGTTTAAGAGGCTTTTGTGACGAAGTGTATGCAGTCAGATTGTTGGGAGAGCGAGATGCACTTGCCTAAAACCGTATATTTGTTTAAACTTACGTATAAATCATTCGTGTTTAGGAGTGTGACCAATGAAGTGGAAACGCAGTGAGCGACTCGTTGATATGACTCATTATTTGTTAGACCATCCCCAACAGTTAATTCCATTAACATTGTTTGCGGATATGTACCAATCTGCTAAATCTTCAATAAGTGAAGATTTGACCATTGTGAAAGAAACGTTCGAAGAAAAAGGCATCGGCTTGTTAATGACAGTCCCAGGGGCCGCTGGCGGGGTTAAGTATATTCCAAGTATGCGTGATGAGGCGGTTCGTGAAGTCATTAAAGACTTTATGGAAGAGCTTGGTCACTCAGACCGTTTGTTACCTGGTGGGTATTTATTTATGACGGATTTACTTGGAAATCCTGAACTGATGAATCGTGTAGGAAAAGTATTTGCTTCAGCGTTTGCCAAACAACCAATCGATGTCATTATGACCGTGGCGACAAAAGGGATTCCGATTGCTCATGCCATTGCTCGTCATTTAAATGTACCTGTTGTGGTCGTACGTCGAGATAGCAAAGTTACGGAAGGTTCTACTGTCAGCATTAACTATGTTTCTGGATCTTCACGTCGTATCCAGACGATGGTGTTGTCAAAACGCAGTATGAAGAGTGGACAACGCGTTCTTATTACGGACGACTTCATGAAAGTCGGCGGTACAATGAATGGAATGAAAAACTTACTTGAAGAATTCAATTGCCAATTAGCAGGTGTTGCCGTATTAGTTGAAGCGGAGCACGCCGACGAACAGTTAATTGAAAATTATTTATCACTTGTAAAACTGCATGAAGTAAATGAAAAAGATCGTACGATTGCTTTAACAGAAGGTAATTATTTTTCGAAAGGTGGAAATGAATAATGAAAGCAGTATCGACAACTAAAGCACCAGCAGCAATAGGACCATACGTTCAAGGAATGATTGTAAACGGCATGTTTTATAGTTCTGGCCAAATTCCATTGACAGCTGAAGGGAATATGGTGGAAGGCTCAATTACAGAACAAACTCACCAAGTTTTCGCAAATTTAAAAGCTGTACTTGAAGAAGCGGGATCATCTTTACAACAAGTGGTGAAGACAACTGTCTTCATTAAGAATATGAATGACTTTGTTGTATTCAACGAAATATATGGTCAGCATTTTGGTGAACATAAACCCGCACGTTCCACTGTTGAAGTGGCACGTTTGCCGAAAGATGCACAAGTGGAAATAGAAGTTATCGCGTTAATTTCATAAGATATTTTCGAGCCATAGAGATATTTTCTATGGTTCTTTTATTGCCCTCTTAAATATTTTAAAAATTCAATTAAAAAAGAAGGGAAAATATGATAAATGTAGAATATAGTTGTCAGAGACTGTAAGGCAACTAAGAAGAAAGGTGGTGAGACAATGGAAGTAACTGATGTAAGATTACGTCGAGTACAAACCGATGGCCGCATGCGTGCCATTGCTTCCATCACACTAGACAGCGAGTTTGTCGTTCATGATATTCGTGTCATTGACGGTAATACAGGGCTATTTGTGGCCATGCCAAGTAAACGGACACCAGATGGAGAATTTCGAGATATTGCACACCCGATTAATTCTGGGACACGTACTAAAATTCAAGAAGCTGTATTGAACGCTTACGAGGAGTCTAGCGAAGAAGACATGATTCCCTATGAAGAAGCAGGAGCTTAATAGATTAGCTTAAGAGACTTGTCATGTCGTATGATAGGTTTCTTTTTTTGTAATAACATTAATCAATCTCTCTTTTGATGACGGCGTCCATGCCATTGCTCTGACGACGTCATCTAGTATTTTGATTTCAAATGGATTGGCCATCAAGGTAATAGGAGACTAAACTTCCTCTATCATATTAACGTTAAAATATTTCTTCCTATCATGTACTAAATTCTCTATGTGCGTCATGCAAATTGTGAAAGAGAAGTGAAATAACAAGAAAAGGACTTACACCTTAGGGTGAGAAGTCCTTTTTAATGTCTAGTTTCAAAAGCCAGCCTGCACATAGTAAATGGACAAAAAACCCAAAATTAGAGAAGGTTTGTGCCTTGGCCGGAGTCTGGCTAGGGAGAGATTTTGTGCTTATCTTTGTGGACATCTCCAAGCTTTAGTACAAAATCAAGAGTGTCTCTTAGATTTTTAAATAAAAAAGGTTAATAATAATGGTTTTGTCATCAATTTGTCAAGCGGGATTTCCTTGAATTACGGGTCTATTTCGGCTATAGTCAAAAGAGTAAATTGAACCTATTGGAGGACTCACTAGATGGCACAAACATATGCAGTGGTATTAGCTGCTGGTCAAGGTACACGTATGAAGTCCAAATTATATAAAGTACTACATCCTGTCTGTGGCAAACCGATGGTTGAACATGTGATCGATCACATTCAAGGTATTGGAGCCGAACGAATTGTGACAATCGTTGGCCACGGTGCTGAAAAAGTACAGGATCAACTGGGAAGCCGTAGTGAGTACGCACTTCAAGAACAACAACTCGGTACGGCTCATGCAGTTTTGCAGGCAAGTGAGGTATTAGGAAATCTATCTGGGACAACTCTTGTCATTTGTGGTGATACTCCGCTGATTCGCCCAGAAACAATGAAAGCGCTTCTAGCACACCATCACGAAACGGCTGCGAAAGCAACGATTCTTACTGGGATTCCTGAAAATCCTACAGGTTATGGCCGCATTATTCGTAATGCAGAAGGACATGTTGAACGCATCGTGGAACAAAAAGATGCTTCGCCTGAAGAACAAAAAGTGAAAGAAATTAACTCTGGCACATACTGCTTTGACAATGAATCCTTATTCGCAGCGTTAAAACTTGTGAAAAATGATAATTCTCAAGGTGAATATTATTTACCGGATGTTATTGAAATATTGAAAAACCAGGGCTCTATCATTTCTGCTTATGCGACAGATGATTTTGAAGAGACTCTAGGCGTAAATGATCGTGTGGCACTATCGCAAGCTGAAACATTGATGCGCGAGCGGATCGTTGAGAAACATATGCGCAACGGTGTAACTATTATTAATCCAACAAATACATTCATCAGCGCGGATGCGGTAATCGGTTCAGATACTGTGTTGCAACCTGGTGTCATAATTGAAGGAGTCAGTGAAATCGGGGAAGATTGCCTGATTGGTCCGAATAGTCATATCACAAACAGCAGAATCGGTCATCGTACAACTGTCCATTCGTCCGTTGTCACTCAAAGTGTTATTGGGGAAGATACGGCTGTTGGTCCGTTTGCACACATTCGCCCAGATTCAGAAATTGGCAATGCTGCTAAAATCGGCAACTTTGTTGAAATTAAGAAAACGAAATTAGGTAACCAATCGAAAGTATCACACCTAAGTTATATTGGTGATGCTGAGGTTGGTGAACGAGTAAATATTGGCTGTGGTACGATTACAGTGAACTATGATGGTAAGAATAAATTTGTTACAACAATTGAGAATGATTCATTCGTAGGGTGTAATTCGAATTTGATTGCTCCTGTCAGCATTGGTCAAGGCGCTTATGTAGCGGCTGGATCGACCATTACGAAAAATGTGCCGGCACAAGCTTTGGCAATTGGTCGAGTCCGTCAAGAAAACAAAGAAGGATATGTCAAAAAAAACTAAACTTAAAATAATAGGAGGAACATCATGGCTTACCATTATGCAGATACTAAATTAAAAATCTTTTCATTAAACTCAAACCATTCACTTGCGAAAGAATTGGCGGATGAAGTTGGGGTATCTCTAGGGAAAATTTCCGTAAACCGTTTTAGTGATGGTGAAGTTCAAATAAACATTGAAGAAAGTATTCGTGGCTGTGACGTCTTCATCATTCAGTCAACTTCTTCTCCTGTAAATGAAAACTTAATGGAGCTTTTAATTATGGTAGATGCTGTGAAACGTGCTTCAGCACGCACAGTTAACGTTGTTCTTCCTTACTATGGTTATGCTCGCCAAGACCGTAAAGCACGTGCTCGTGAACCAATCACGGCTAAATTAGTGGCAAACCTTCTTGAAACTGCTGGTGCAACTCGTGCTATCGTGTTAGATTTGCATGCACCTCAAATCCAAGGTTTCTTCGATATTTTAATCGATCATTTAATCGCGGTACCTATTTTGTCTGACTACTTCTTAGAGAAAAACATTGACCCATCTGAAATCGTGATTGTTTCTCCTGATCACGGTGGAGTTACACGTGCACGCAAAATGGCAGATAGATTGAAAGCACCAATTGCCATCATCGACAAACGTCGCCCGCGTCCTAATGTTGCAGAAGTAATGAACATTGTTGGTAATGTGGAAGGCAAAATAGCCATCCTAATCGACGATATCATTGATACAGCGGGTACAATTACAATCGCTGCGAATGCATTAGTAGAAAGTGGCGCGAAAGAAGTATATGCATGCTGTACACATCCTGTATTATCAGGTCCAGCAATCGAACGTATCGATAACTCAGTAATTAAAGAGTTAGTCATCACGAACTCAATCGAATTACCTGAAGAAAAGAATTCTCCAAAAATCATTCAATTGTCAGTTGCCCATCTTTTAGCTGAAGCAATTGTTCGTGTGTTTGAAGAGAAATCTGTCAGCACTTTATTCGATTGATGCGTCGAATGTTTCATTTTCTGTAAGTTGGGTAAACATAATACCAGAATGACTTACACAGGAGAGTGAAAATAGATGGCTACAACAGTAAAAACACAATCACGTGAAATAGGTAAACGATCTAATTTAACGAAATTACGCGATGAGGGCTTTGTGCCTGCAGTCGTATATGGTTATAAAACAGAATCTTCTTCAATCGCAGTTAGCGAATTGGATTTATTAAAAACACTTCGTGAGGTTGGGCGCAACGGCGTAATGAAATTAGACGTTGATGGTAAACCAGTAAATGTAGTATTAAGTGACTACCAAATGGACGTTTTGAAAGGTAAGTTCGTCCATGCTGATTTCTTGGCCATCAATATGTCTGATGAATTAGATGTTAACGTAACGATTGTCATAACTGGCGATTCAGCTGTCGTTAAAGAAGGCGGCGTTTTGAGCCAACCAAATCGTGAAGTTACAATTAAAGTAAAACCTTCTGCAATTCCAGATTCAATTGAAGTAGATGTTTCGGGTCTTGCAATTGGTGAGACATTAACAGTTGCTGATATTCGTGATAAATCTGAATATAATATCTTGAATGAAGATGATTTCACGTTAGTATCCGTTTCTGCGCCTCGTTCGGATGAAGAGTTAGAAACTACTGCTGATGAACCAGCAGTAGCGGAAGACGGAGAAAGCGAAGAAGCGTCTAAAATTGAAGGCCAACCAAAGGCAGAAACAAAAGAATAACCAATATAATCAAAATGGGATTGTCTTTGGACAGTCCCATTTTTTTTATGAACTATGTGCTTTGTGGTAAAATGGGAATCATTCAGAAGATAAAGGACGTATCGTTTATGAAAATGATTATCGGACTCGGCAACCCGGGGAAACCGTATGAACACACAAGGCATAATATTGGTTTTGATGTGGTGGATGAGTTGGCAAATCGATACAATTCTCCATTGAATCAAATGAAGTTCAAAGGAATGTACTCTATAGTACATAGACCTGAAGGAAAAGTTTTACTCGTTAAACCGCTTACTTATATGAATCTTTCTGGCGAATGTGTGGTCCCGATGATGGATTACTACGAAATAGCAGAAGAAGATATTGTGGTCATTTATGATGACCTGGATCTGTCGGTAGGTAAACTGAGACTTCGTCAAAAAGGCAGTGCAGGCGGACATAATGGCATTAAATCGTTGATACATCATTTAGGTACACAAAACTTCAATCGCATCCGAGTAGGCGTAAATCGCCCACCTGCAGGCATGAAGGTACCTGACTATGTTTTATCAAGGTTTACATCAGAGGAAAAACCTTTGATGGATGAGGCCTTGAAAAAAAGTGCAGATGCCTGCGAAGATTGGTTATCTTCACCTTTTCTTGAAGTGATGAATCGTTTTAATGGTGCATAAGGAATAAATTGAGTTCGACCGGTCTATACTTTGAAAAAGGAGGCCGGTCCGTACTATGGCAATTCATGTAAAGTGTCGGCACTGCAAGACAGAAATGGGGCAGCTATCAGGCCAATCCGCTCTGCAGCATGGTCGAGTAAAGCAAATGAGAGAAGAATTTGCAGAAGAGTTCTTCACACAAGATGAAGAAGGAACACTAACAGTGTCCAGCATTTGTGAGCATTGTGAAAAATCTCTACGAGATAACCCAAACTACTATGCTATACAAAAGTGGATACAATAAGAATAAGCTTTGGCGCGGGTCTCGCGCACAAAGCCTTTTTCTGTTTATATAGCACTGGTTTTGGTTATTAGAGTGATAGAACACATCTCTATCTTTTCATGTCTAGCTCCAAGTACCAGCTCGCACCTAAGCTTGGGCCAACGGGATGTTGGTTATGAAGGCGTCGCGACACGATGTCGCAGATTTAGCCTTCCTTCCCAATATCATGCGAAAGCAGGCTTTCGAATCGGACTTTCAGCACCGACGTCGGGCTAGATTGGCACTTTGCGCTTTTCTTATAAGGAGGTTCGTATGGAACCATTACATCAATTATTTACGAAAGACCATCATATAAAGACGTTGCTGACAGATCTTCAAACTGGAGTCGATCAGCAGCTGGTGACAGGCCTCACGGGAGGAGCCCGTCCACTATTTATACACTCTATGGCAAAAGAGACGGAGAGACCGATTTTAGTAGTGTCCCCGAATCTATTACAGGCACAGCGATTGTTTGAAGATATGGTAAAGCTACTAGGTGAAGATGAAGTTCGTTTATATCCAGCTGATGAATTAATCGCGGCAGATATGTCTGTATCGAGTCCAGAGCTTCGTGCAGAGCGTATTGAGACGCTTGATTTCATGCTGTCCCAAAAACGAGGAGTTGTCATCACACCAATTGCAGGTCTTCGTCGCCATATGCCAAATTTAGCTCAATGGAGAGCGAGTCGCCTTGAAACAGCTATCGGACAAGAAGTGAAAATGGACGAATGGCTCGATCAGTTAGTAGCGATGGGTTACTCCAGACAAGCAATGGTTACCACGCCGGGTGAGTTTGCTTTGCGTGGAGGTATTTTGGATATTTATCCGATTTACTTGCAACACCCAGTACGTCTTGAATTTTTCGATACTGAAGTGGATTCAATACGCATGTTTTCCGCGGAAGATCAGCGCTCCATTGAAAAGCTGAAAGAAGTCTGTATCCTGCCAGCAACGGAATTTGTGTGGACGCGACAACAACTTATGATTCTGGCTGAGAAATTAGAAGAATCATTGGCTGGTAGTTTAAAAAAATTGAAGAAGCCCGAAACGAAAGAACTTCTGCTTCAACATATCAATCATGACATCGAATTGCTGAGACAAGGCGATACTCCAGAACAAATGACGAAGTATGTATCCATTCTCGAAGACCACCCTACTTTCCTTGGCGATTATTTTGCTCAAGATGGTTTGGTGTTATTTGATGAGCTCGGTCGTATACAAGAGACAACGGATTCATTGGAACGTGAAGAGAAAGATTGGTATGTTTCATTGCTTGAAGAAGGCAAGACGGTTCATGATGTAAAGCTTTCGTTCAGTTTTAAAGAAATTCTTGGGATGTTGGATCAGAAGAAAATTTATTTTTCTTTGTTTGCTCGTACTTTCTCGGGTATTTCATTAAAGAAATCGATTGCGTTTTCTTGTAAACCAATGCAACATTTCCATGGGCAAATGAGTGTCCTAAAAAACGAAATGGAACGGTTTGAAGCCGGCAAGTTCTTTATTTTTGTCTTGGCTGAAGGAAATGAACGTCAGAAAAAAGTAAAAGACGTTTTGGAAGATTACGGGATGGACAGTCATGTCCTTACGAAACAAGAAGCACCTGATCAACCAGGGATATATATTATCGATGGAGAAATTTCGAGCGGTTTTGAATTGCCACTCCAACGAATTGCCTTAATGACGGACGAGGAACTATTTAAACAGCGACCTAAAAAGAAATCACGTCCACAAAAAATGACGAATGCTGAACGAATCAAAAGTTACTCCGAAATCAAACCGGGTGATCATATTGTTCATATTCACCACGGGATTGGGAAATATATAGGCATTGAAACGCTAGAAATCAATGGCATTCACAAAGACTATTTGCACATTCGCTACCGTGCGGAAGATAAATTGTTTGTACCGGTCGATCAAATCGATCAAATTCAAAAATATGTCGCTTCGGAAGAGAGAGAGCCTAAGCTCCATAAGTTAGGTGGCGCAGACTGGAAGAAAACAAAAACTAAAGTCTCGGCAGCGGTACAAGATATTGCGGATGACTTAATAAAACTATATGCCAAACGCGAATCTGAAAAAGGGCATGCTTTTGAGCCTGATCAAGATATGCAGCAAGCTTTTGAAACGGCTTTTCCATATGAAGAAACAGACGATCAATTGCGCTCCATTGAAGAAGTTAAACGTGATATGGAAAAAGAACGACCAATGGACCGCTTGATTTGTGGGGATGTTGGGTACGGCAAGACGGAAGTGGCAATTCGTGCCGCTTTTAAAGCTGTGCAGGACAGTAAACAAGTGGCCTTCCTTGTACCGACGACCATCTTGGCACAACAGCATTACGAAACAATGAAAGAGCGATTTGCCGATTTCCCTGTGGAAGTTGGTTTGTTGAGTCGATTCCGTTCGAAAAAGCAACAAACCGAAACTACAAAAGGATTAAAAGCAGGCACAATCGATGTAGTCGTGGGCACACATCGTTTATTATCAAAAGACATTGTGTATTACGATTTAGGATTGCTTATTGTCGATGAAGAACAACGCTTTGGTGTGACACATAAAGAAAAAATCAAGCAATTGAAAACGAATGTAGATGTCTTGACGTTAACAGCGACCCCAATTCCAAGGACACTACATATGTCGATGATAGGTGTACGTGATTTATCGGTAATCGAAACGCCACCAGCCAATCGTTTCCCGGTGCAGACATATGTAATGGAACAGAACGGTGCATTAGTGCGAGAAGCCATAGAACGTGAAATGGCGCGAGGAGGCCAAGCGTTTTATCTATACAATCGTGTAGAAGATATGGCACGCAAAGTGGAGGAAATCCAAATGCTTGTGCCTGAAGCACGTGTTGGCTTTGCACATGGGCAAATGACTGAAAGAGAGTTAGAGTCCGTCATTCTGGCATTTTTGGAGGGCGATTACGATGTACTCGTTACTACAACGATTATTGAAACAGGGATTGATATCCCTAATGTTAATACACTTATAGTGCAAAATGCAGATCGCATGGGACTCTCTCAACTGTATCAACTAAGAGGTCGTGTCGGCCGTTCAAACCGTGTGGCTTATGCATACTTCATGTACCAACGGGATAAAGTGCTGACAGATGTCGCTGAAAAACGATTGCAAGCTATTAAAGAATTTACCGAGCTCGGTTCAGGATTTAAAATTGCCATGCGTGATTTATCGATTCGCGGAGCGGGGAATCTACTTGGTTCACAGCAACATGGCTTTATTGATTCGGTTGGATTTGATTTATACGCACAAATGTTACAAGAAGCAATCGAAGAGAAACAAACCGGCGTGAAACAGGAAGAAGTGCTTGATGTCGAGATTTCCTTGCCGTTTGATGCCTATTTGCCAGATGCTTACATTCCTGACGGATTCCAAAAAATTCAGATGTATAAACGCATTAAAGCTGTTGATAGTGAGAAAGACTACGAAGATTTAGTGGACGAATTAATTGACCGTTTTGGAAATATGCCGATTGAAGCAGAACGCTTAATGCGAATCGCCCGTATTAAAGTTTGGGCAAAAATTTCAGGTGTTGAATCGATTAAAGAACAACAAAAACAATTGGTCATAAAATTATCGAAAAAAGGCACACAAAATACGAATGGTGCCATGCTAGTGGAATCTTCAATGGACTATGGGCGAGCGGTTGGTTTCCAAATGAATAACCAACAACAATTACTTGTAACAATTGATGAAAAGAAAACTGCCAAACATCATCCATTCGATGTTTTGGAAGCCATGATGAAGCATTTGCCTGAAGCTCGAAAAGAAGTGAATTCCTTTGTTGGGGAGTAATGGAGACGCTTGCATATTTTATCCAAACATGACGCATACTGAGATAGAAATCAAAGAAATTTGAATTCTGTCGAAAGTGAGGCAACAAAGATGAAAGCTACAGGTATCGTCAGACGAATCGATGACCTAGGCCGTGTCGTCATTCCGAAGGAAATTAGAAGAACGCTTCGTATCCGTGAAGGAGATCCACTCGAAATATTTACGGACCGCGACGGCGAAGTCATTTTAAAAAAGTATTCCCCAATTAATGAACTCGGTGATTTTGCTCAGGAGTATGCTGAAACGCTTTATGCGACACTAGGCACTCCCGCTTTGATTAGCGACCGTGACGAAATGATTGCAGTAGCAGGTGTATCGAAAAAAGATTATTTGAACCGTCGACTGTCTTCTCAAGCGGAGGACATTCTACAAATGCGAACCATCGTGACGGAAAAAATCGAAAAATCGGTAGAATGGATTCCGGGACAAGTAGAACAAGTCAAATCGTATTGTGTAGCACCAATCATTGCTAGTGGTGATCCAATCGGCGCGGTCTACTTACTCTCAAAAGTCCACTTCATCGGTGAAGCCGAAATCAAAGCAGTGGAAACAGCAGCCCATTTCCTAGCCAAACAAATGGAACACTGAAAAGTGAAGTACGCCGTGGTAGACCGACGCCGGTGCTGGAAGGATCGACTCGAAAACTTGTTTTCGCAGGAGAGCCTGAAGCTTAGGTGCGGTCTGGCGTACGTAACTAGACACTGTTACGTGAAGTAAGCATCGGAACTGGAACTTGAAAGCGAAAAGCGTCTTCTTAATCAAATAAGAAGACGTTTTTTTCGTGTTATAATATACTCATCAAAAGCGCGGAATTCCGTGCATGGAACGAGCCACTGGTGATTGGAATGAGGAACAACTATGAACAACGAATGGACGATGCAAAAATTTATGAAGGGCACAGTTTTATTAACCATTGCCGCCTTAATCGTCAAAGCGCTAAGCGCAGTCTACAGAATCCCTTTTCAAAACATTGTGGGAGATCAAGGGTTTTACATATACCAGCAAGTCTATCCATTCATTGGAGTGCTAACCGTTTGGACATCGTATGGCTTTGCGGTAGCCATTTCAAAACTATTGGCAGATGCACATGACCAACCAGAATCCAATCAACGAGTAACTATTTTACGAACTGCTTTTATTTATTTAAGCGTAATATCAATCATCAGTTTTTCCTTGTTGTTTTCGGGAGCCGATGTGCTTGCCCGTTGGATGGGGGATGGGGAACTTGCGCAATTACTACGTACTGGCTCTTTTGTCGTATTATTGATGCCTGTGTTGGCTTTGTTGAAAGGATCTTTTCAAGCGGAAGGTCGAATGGAGCCAGTCGCTTATGGACAAGTAGTGGAGCAAACGGTTCGGGTGACGGTTATTTTAGTAGGAACATTTATTGTGGTGAAAACAGGCGCGTCTTTGTACGTTGCCGGAAGCACTGCTTTGTTAGGTGCTATCGTTGGTGAGATTGCAGGCATTGTGTTGCTTTTATTATTTGTTAGTAAAAAAAACAAACATGAAGTAGGAATGAGAGTTCATAAGCACGTTAAAGTTGGACCCATTATCAAGGATTTGACCATTATTAGCTTAAGTGTCAGCATGAGCTCGCTCATTTTACTTTTTTTTCAACTGGTTGACTCTTTTACAATCTTCAGTAGTTTGACGGAAACAGGGATGGACCGAATAACTGCAATGGAAACGAAAGGCACGTATGACAGAGGATTGCCCCTTGTCCAAATGGGCATTCTCATCGCTTCAACCTTGTCACTTTCCATCGTTCCGTTGATTGCTCACACAACGCAAAAGAAGACAGGACGAAATGCGATTCCATATGCGCAATTAACGTTTCGAATTGCACTTTTATTTGGAACCGCAGCCACACTGGGACTAATTCTAGTGTTACCGCCAGTTAATGAAATGTTGTTTGAAACAAGAGATTTATCCGCCACATTGATGGTATTTTGCATCCAAATCTTTTGGCTTTCATTAATTTTAACGATGACTTCTTTATTGCAAGGGTTGGGGAAAGTGGTCCTTCCTGCATTTTTGCTGATTGTGGGACTCGTATTGAAGTGGTTGTGTAATGCTTGGTTGTTGCCTAAGATGGGAATTATGGGAGCGGCAATTGCCAGTAATGTTGGCTTCGCCTTCATTGCAATCAGTTTATATGTCTATGTCTATTCAATTTGGAAGATTCGTTTTGCGAATACCAGATTTTATGGTCATTTAAGTGTCGCTTCATTATTAATGATTTGTAGCGTATTAACATGGATGTATGTAGCCGATGGTTGGTTATTTGATGGACTTTCCAGTCGCTTCGCCGCGATGTTGACGGCCCTCACAAGCGTGGGTTTAGGTGCAACTGTATTTTTGCTTTACATCGCCAAAAGTCGAATAATTGCCGAGAAGGAATGGTTCTTATTACCACTCGGACGAAGAATGGCCATGATTCAATTGTGGTTTTACGGTAAAAAAAGAAAGTGGTGATTCTTATGAATACAATTACAGTGCTTGGTCTTGGGGCAGGGGACTTGGAACAATTGCCGTTAGGTGTATATAAAACATTGCTGAAAGCACAACGACTATATGTGCGAACAGCTGAACATCCCGTATTACAAGAATTAAAGGATGAAGGCATTTCATACGAAAGCTTTGATGCAGTTTATGAAAAACATGATGCATTTGAAGCGGTATATAAAGAGATTGTCGAAACGCTAATTACACTATCTCAATCCGGTCCATTGTTTTATGCTGTTCCGGGTCATCCATTAGTGGCTGAACAGACTGTTCAATGGTTGGTGGATGCAGAAAAAGAGGGGCGTATTCAACTTGAAATTGTGGGCGGACAAAGTTTCCTGGACCCAATTTTCAATGCTCTGCGTATTGATCCTATTGAAGGTTTTCAATTACTTGATGGAACAATGTTCAAACGGGATGATGTCCAGATGTCCCAACATGTATTGATTGCACAAGTATATGATGCCTACAGTGCATCCGAGGTAAAGTTGACGTTAATGGAAAAATATCCGGAAGACTACCCGGTTACCATCGTCACAGCGGCTGGCTCAAGTGGAGAAGTACTCCGCACCGTACCTTTGTATGAGCTGGACCGTGCTGCTGAATTGAACAATTTGACGACCGTTTATGTCCCACCTGCTAATAACCGTGAAGAACGCTTGAAAGAGTGGTCCACATTTAGAGAAATTATTGCGAAGCTGCGTGCACCAGATGGTTGTCCGTGGGACCGTGAACAAACACATGAAACGTTAAAGAAATATTTAATAGAAGAAGTGCATGAATTTTTACAAGCTGTAAACGATCAGGATGACGATGGAATGATTGAAGAACTCGGAGACGTGTTGCTGCAAGTGTTTTTACATGCTCAAATCGGAGAAGATGAAGGATATTTCAGTTTGGAAGATGTTCTTGAAAGCGTATCTTCGAAAATGATTCGTAGACATCCGCATGTTTTTGGCGATGTGGAAGTAGAAAATTCAGAGGACGTGTTGCGCAATTGGCAACAACTGAAGTCAGCAGAAAAAGGCAACGACAAAACCCGAATTCTGTATGGACAAGAGCGCTCGGAATCTTCACTTTTAACTTCGTACAATTTCCAAAAAGCCGCCGCGAAAGTAGGGTTTGACTGGCCGGAAGCAGAGGGTGCCTGGTTGAAATTTGAAGAGGAATGGGAAGAATTCAGACATGAAATTTTAAATGGTTCAGCAACATCACAGCTGGATGAGTTGGGCGATGTGCTATTTACGATTGTCAATGTAGCGCGCTTTTACGGGCTTTCGCCTGAAGAAGCAATGATGCATGCGAATCGAAAATTCAAAACCCGTTTTCACTACGTCGAAGACAGTGTGACGAAGGGCAAGGGTGAATTCGGCGCATACACGTTGGATGAACTCGAAGAATTTTGGCAACAGGCTAAACAAGCAAAAGGGGATGAATGACATGAGATTAGATAAATTTTTAAAAGTATCACGACTGATTAAACGACGTACACTTGCAAAAGAAGTCGCTGATCAAGGCCGCATCACGATTAATGGCAAAGTAAGTAAAGCCAGCTCCGTTGTGAAGGTAGGCGATGAATTAGCCATCCGTTTCGGGCAGAAAGTTGTGACGGCTCGCATCGAAATGCTAAAAGATGCAGTTAAAAAAGAAGAATCCACGATGATGTATAGCATCTTAAAAGAAGAACGACTGGAGAAAGTCGACCCTGAATTTATAGATGATGAAGATTAAATAAAGAGCATGGCCAAATCTGGTCATGCTTTTTTGTTTGCCTGCATATAGTAAATGGACTGGACAAGTAAAGGAGGAATTTTATGCAATATCAAGCCGAACATGCATCCATCACGATTCCATCAGGAGATCACGTAGTTAGTTTGCGAAACCGCAAACGCATGGACCTAACATCTGTCAAATCCATTGAGCGATTTGACCAAGAAGAATTCGCTGTACGTACATCGCAAGGTCATTTAAGTATTAGAGGCGAAGAGTTACGCATTGTTCATTTAGATGTGGACAAGGGGTTGCTGACACTTGAAGGTCACGTGCGCACGTTCCAATACGATGAAGAAGAACGTGAACAAAGCCGTAATTTCTTGCATAAATTGTTTGGATGACGATCTCTTATCAATTTTTAAGCCTGTTGGCCATGATTGTTAGTGGCGTGGCCACAGGTTTTTTAGTTGAAAGTTTTCGTGACAGTTGCCAAGCTCTCCGTCCACGTGCTCTATTAAGACGTTACCATAAAATAATTGAAATTTTTTTATGGTTGGGATTAGGAATCGCAAGCTTTTATTTATTATTTCAGTTAAGAGATGGGACTTGGCGAATATACGACCCGTGTGCTCAACTCGTCGGAATAATTCTCTATGAGTTATGGTTTCGTAGGCCGTTGCTATTCGTAAGACATGTGTTTATGCGATTAATCGTGTATCCGATCTGGTGGGTTATTCAACTGATCATCAGGATTATTCGCTCAATTGTCCTCCTTTTTGTTAAAATATGTATGATTCCTATACGACCTATTATTAAATTAATAACAAAAATTTTAAAATTAATACAAAAATCCCCTTTAAAAATCCCTGAAAAATCTTGAGTTATCACTTGTTATCGGTTATAATTGCAACTACAAAACAGTTGACAAATTATGGCTGACGAGGAGTGAACAACTTGAGTATGAATAATCATGGTAACGAAGAAAAACGCAATATTGCTTCCATCAACAAGGATTATGTCCGCTCGGTTGAACGCCACGAAAAACGCCAGAAAGCACATAAAGTTCGTTTGTTTAGACGCTTGGCTGCATTTGCAGTCCTTGTAGTCGTGGTGATGGGATGGTTGACTTATACAATGGTAAATCAATCTCGTGTTCTGGCTGCCAAGGAAGATAGAAAAGAACAAGCGCTACAAGCTTTGGAAGAAGTGAAAGATCAACAAGATTTGTTGAATTCTCAAATTCTCAAATTAAATGATGATGAATACATTGCGAAGCTTGCCAGAAAAGAATACTTCCTATCTGACGAGGGAGAAATCATTTTTGCAATCCCTGAAAAAGAAGAAAATGAAGACAAAAACAATGATTCAAAAGAGTAGTCTTATTGACACTCTTTTTTTGTTGGCTATAATTAAGAATGGAGACCTGTATTTTTAGGTCCGCTATTACGATTACAAGGCTTCAAAGAAGCCGGCTTAATTTTTAAGGAGGAGCATTTTTTTTATGTCAATTGAAGTAGGCAGCAAGGTACAAGGTAAAGTAACAGGAATCACAAATTTCGGCGCATTCGTCGAACTACCAGGTGGCTCAACAGGTCTTGTTCATATCAGTGAAGTCGCTGACAACTATGTGAAAGATATCAACGAGCATTTGAAAGTTGGAGATATGGTTGAAGTAAAAGTGATGAATGTGGAAGCTGACGGCAAAATCGGCTTATCAATTCGTAAAGCCAAGCCACAACCTGAGCGACCAGAACGTCCTCAACGTCCACGCCAAAATAATCGTCAAAACGATCGAGATCGTCCGTTTAAAGAGAATTTTGAGCAAAAAATGGCACGTTTCTTAAAAGATAGTGAAGATCGTTTGTCCACTTTAAAACGTGCAACTGAATCGAAGCGTGGCGGTCGCGGCGCAAAACGAGGATAATTTGCTGGCTGTTTTAATCGTAGAAAAAGTGTTTTGTATAGCATCCCTGTTGTCATACGGGGATGTTTTTTTGTGTTCTAAAAAAGGATTCCTAACGTGATTTAGCGAAATTTATATGGAAAGGAGTGAGGGATATGAAGAAACAACAAATTCTGGAGACTCATAAAAATTATCAAACCTGGTTGGATTCATTGCAAGAGATGAATAAGGAACAAGCAATGAGTCCGTATGCTCCAGGCAAATGGTCGCCCAATGAAATTGTCATGCACTTAGCTGAATGGGATCGTTTTACATTTGAAGAACGACTCCCTGTCATGAAAGAAGGTGCGAAACTTGAAAGTTTCCCGGCGTTCGATGAGTTTAATGCAAAAGCTGCATCACGTGCTGCTGAACAAACATTTGAAGAAACCGTTACGTATGCGAAAAATGAACGTCAGCGCATTACGCAAAAACTTGAAGAACTAGATGAGATTGAATGGGATAAAGGATTCCACATCGGAGATCACGCTTTGTCGATTACAAGCTATTTTACCGATTTTTCTCAACACGATGAGCATCATAAACGACAAATTGAGCAAGTTCGCGGTAGTTGAAGATTGAATTTTGGATAATTCACCTTACATTTAAAAAACGCAAGAAAAAACCCACAAGAGAACAATGTCTCTTGTGGGTTTTTGGGATGACCCCTACGGGATTCGAACCCGTGTTACCGCCGTGAAAGGGCGGTGTCTTAACCGCTTGACCAAGGGGCCTTGGTGGAAAGTGCTACGTTAATGTCTAGCTTCAAGCGCCAGCCCGCACCTAAGCTTCAGAAACTCATTCGGAAACAAGTTTCCGAATCGTTTCTTCCAGCGCTGGTGTCGGGCTAGAGTGGCACTTTACGCTTTGGTCCACAGGATGTGGATCATGCATCCGTTGCCGCAGGACGCGGCGAACTTAGGATGCGTACATCAGTATGGCGGCCGAGGGGATCGAACCCCCGACCTCACGGGTATGAACCGTACGCTCTAGCCAGCTGAGCTAGGCCGCCTTTGTTAAAGAACATTTTTAATAATACAAGCGAAGATAGGGTGTGTCAAGCAGTCTTTTGAAAATATATCACGTTTCTTCTGATATTTCGTCGAAATGTTTTTTATGAGGGCTGTCATGAATAGACAAACTTCAAACAAACCTTCTCCTATAATGAAAAACATCGTATGGGAAGGGATTGGTTTCATGAAATCGTGGACAACTGATGGTGTGAAGAAAATGCCTGTTTGGAGTCGTTGGGTGCAAGTCGTAAAAAAGAAAAAATTGAAAATCACATTATCCGTACTTATTTTATTTTTTGCGTTCTTCTTATCGAAAGCGGTTTTGTTTGAAGCGGCGGTTCCATTTTTTCTACCCATTTGGGCCATTGTGGCAAGGCGGTACCCACGTTATTTACCGTTTGTTTGGATTGGGGGCCTCAGTGGGAGCTTGACGCTCGGAATCGGGCAGACCGTCCTCCACGTCCTGCAAGTTGGTGGCTACCAAGCGGTGAGTCAAGTTGTTAAGAACAAAAAGTTGATTCCGTTCCAGGTAGCTATGGTGATATTGCTTGTCCAGGTTGGATGGCAATGGGTATCGTACGGGGGAGAAATCCCACTATCCGTCTCCTTACTCGTTTTATATGAAAGCATTTTGTCCGCAATCATGACGGTCTTTTTATTCCAATTGTTTGTCCCGATGCACGCTTTAACAACTGCAAAGTGGACGTTTGAACGCATAGGGGCAGCTGTAATGGTAAGCGCTTTAATGCTAACGGGAATGGGTGGATTATTGTTTGGGCTCATTTCCATTCCACTTGTTCTCGTTCATGTTATGTTGTTCGGGGCGGTCAGCGTGGGAGGGGTATTCGTAGGGACTGCTGTCGCCACAATCATGGGAACAATCCTGAGTTTGTCTCAATTATCTTTTAGCGGCATGATTGCCGTTTACGCCTTATCCGGATTGTGCGCAGGACTATTTCAAAATAAAGGTCGCCTATGGATGGCTATCGGATCGATTGGCGCGGCTCTTTTCTTCACCGTATATGACACGTCACTACCACTTGATAAAGTCTATTTTGCTTCACTGGCTCTCGCAATGATGATTTTTTTCATCATGCCGTCTTCTTGGATAAGCTATGCTCAAAATCAGTTGTTCCCGAAACCTTCTTCCGTGCTTTTTAAAAGACAACAATGGTTGACAGATAAAGTAAATACACAACTTTATGATTTCCAACAGTTCGTTGAGTTCATCACCCAACTTGTGAACGACCGTTTCCCAACTCAAAAAGAAATCGCGTCGACCACCCAAACACCCGATTACTCGGTTTGTGGGTCTTGCTTCCGAAAAGACAAATGTTGGGGTGCGGAAAATCAAGGCATGTACCCAATTGTGGATGAATGGAAAGAGATGCGTGGACAAACAAAATCCGGCGTTCGTTATCGTTTAAATGATCGCATTCAAGAAAAATGTGTACGTTCAAGTGGATTGATTGATGCACTTGAAGAAGAATACGCAAACAATAAATTAGCTGGACACTACGCTCATGGCAAGAAAATGCTTGCCTATCAACTACGTGACATGAGTAATCATGTGAGCGAACTGATGGCAGATCTTCAGCTAAATGAAGCAAACCATGAATCAGAAGAAGAAAAGATTTCTAAACGTCTGGATGACGCGAAAATTGCACATTTTCAAATTGATATGCTGTCTGAAGAACCGGGAGCAAGGAAAATTGTATGTTGTTTACCGGTGAAACAAGCGGAATGGGAAACGAATCAAATGGTCGGAGAACGATTGATCATTCCTATTCTTCATGAATTATATGATGAACCTTTTGAAATTAGTCGTACAACTGAAATACAAGATCCATTTGCTCATATTCAAATTACATTCCAATCCGCAGTTAGATTCACATATGATTATGGGGTGTTTACAAGGTCTTTCCAGAATACGGTTTACTCAGGTGATGCTCATAGTGTCATTCCTTTGCATAGCGGGCTAGTTGCATTCGTATTATCGGATGGGATGGGGCAGGACATGGAAGCTTACCACGAAAGTAGAAAAGTCATTCGTTTGTTGCGTGAATGCCTGCAACATCAAATGAACCCTGAAACAGCGATGCATACACTACATTATGTCATGTCTCTTAAGCACCATTCTGACTTATATGCTACGGTTGACTTAGCGTTACTTGATTTACAACAAGGAAAACTTTGGTCATTTAAAGCAGGTAGCATGTCTACGTATTTGCTGAGAGGGAAAGACTGTGTGAAAATCGATAGTCAAAGTGTACCGATTGGGTTCCTACCAACCATGTCCGTTGATGCGGAAGAACGTATTGTAAAAGATGGAGATATTCTAGTCATGCTGTCAGACGGCATGTTCTCCCCAGAATACTCTTTGGAAGAACAAGAAAATGAACTGATTCGATTGATGAGAAAATATGAATCAACACCTACTGGTTCACTTGCTGATTTATTAGCTGCCGAATTCAGTCGCAAATATCCTGCCGCAGAAGATGATCGAACATTAATTGTTGTGAAAGTGAAGCACTCTGTTCCAGAATGGTCATTATTTTCACCGTCTTATCGAAATATTTCCCGGGAAAGAATGATAAAATAGAATAAAAGCAAGGAGGTGACAAGAAGTTGGATTTTCGGTATGAGATATTGGAGTATAATCAGAAACATCAATTGATAAGCGGAGGGGATCGACTTCTTGTCGCATGTTCCGGGGGCGCAGATTCAGTTGCGCTCCTCACTTTTTTACATCAGCAAAAAGAAAATTTGGGAATTGACATTGGCTGTATACATGCAAACCATGGTCTGAGAGATGAAGAGTCCGACGCAGATGAACGTTTTGTAGAAACGTTATGCCAAAAATTAATTATCCCTTTCTATACCAAAACCTTGGATATACAAGAGATTTTGCAAAGTGAAAATGGGAATTTACAAGATGTATGCCGTCGTGAACGTTATCACTTTTTTGAACAAACGATGAAAGAAAAAAAATATAACAAACTCGCAGTAGCACATCATGCTGACGATCAAGTGGAATCTGTATTCATGGGGTTGACGAGGGGTACTCGAGCAAATGGGATGTACGCCAAAAGAAGTTTCGGGACTGGTGAGTTGATTCGACCACTGTTATTCGTTACTCGACAGCAAATTGAACAGTATTTGAAAATACAGCAGTATACATATCGTGAGGATTCAAGTAATCAAAAGGATACATACACGCGTAATCGGTTCCGCCATCATATTATGCCGCTGGTTCAAGAAGAAAACCCAAATGTGGCTATGGCTATCTCACATTGGACACTGCAACAGCAACAGGATGAACAGTTACTGCAAAAGTTTGCAGTGAAAGAATATAAGGGAATAATCATTTTTTCTTCCCACCATTCATTGGAGATTGACTTAAATCGATTCCGAGACATCGAGCTGGCTTTACAAAAAAGGGTCGTTCTACTACTATTAAACTATCTATACCCTAATGAAAAATTATGGTTAAGTCATTCACTTATTGATCAAATCCATAGCCAGTGTCTCGAACGTGACGGTTCAAGTGAGGTTCATCTTCCAAAAGGAAGAAAAGGATACCGCCACTACTCGACGATGCTTTTTTCTTTTGATGGTGCAAACTCTTCCGCCCCCACTTCCGCAACAAGCATTGACATTGGTCAATGGCATTCTGTCGGATCGGATTTGCGGATAAAGTTATGTAACAGGGATGATGGATTTTGTCTTGAGGACGGATGGTATATAACACTTGAGCCAAGTGAGCTGCCAATTCGTTCGAGAGGAAGGTTGACGGGAGATCGATTGTTATTAAAAGGAATGAAGGAGCCCAAACGGTTGTCACGTCTATTGATAGACAAGAAGGTGCCTCGTCAAATCCGTGATGACATCCGATTACTCATAACGCAGCAAGAAGAAATTATTGGTGTACCAGGGGTACGATTAGGTACACGTTTTACCACACAACCACATGATGGTTGGACACATAAGATTATGATTGAAAAAGAGAGCAACTAAGCTTGAGGAGGAACCCCAAATGTTAGAAAAAGATATTCAAGAAGTGTTAATTTCTGAAGAGCAGTTACAAACAAAAATTCGTGAACTAGGCGAAGTATTAACAGCTGATTACAGCGACAAGTTTCCACTTGCAGTCGGTGTGCTAAAAGGTGCAATGCCTTTTATGGCGGACCTAATGAAACGTATGGATATATACATGGAAATTGATTTCATGGACGTTTCCAGTTATGGAAATGCAACTGTTTCCTCAGGTGAAGTGAAAATCGTCAAGGACTTGAACACAAGTGTTGAAGGCCGTGATGTATTGATTCTAGAGGATATTATCGACAGCGGTTTGACTCTTAGCTATTTAGTGGATCTTTTCAAATATCGTAAAGCTAAATCGATTAAAGTGGTTACATTACTAGACAAACCTACAGGCCGTAAAGTGGATTTACAAGCAGATTACGTTGGTTTTATAGTGCCGGATGCGTTTGTAGTAGGATACGGATTGGACTACATGGAGAAATATCGTAACTTGCCTTACGTTGGTGTTTTAAAGAAAGAAGTTTACTCATTTTAAAAGAGCGGACGAAAATCTGTCACGAATTTAATTATGGCATGTAAAAAGCAAGGCATATCGTTGTACCCTTTTTTCTGCGTATGATAAGATTATCAATAGTTTTTCTGTATATTTTGTGAGGAGGCTTGGGATGAATCGAATATTTCGATACACCATATTTTATTTATTAATTTTCCTCGTGATTATCGGGATTTTTGGTACGTTTAACAGCGGGAAAGAACCAACCAAAGAAATCGATTTAGGCGAGTTCATAACAGCGTTAGATAGTGGAGAAGTGAAAGAGTTTTCCATGCAGCCGGACCAAGGGGTTTATGAAATACGAGGCAAGATGAAGGATTATAAAGAAGACGAAGAATTCGTCACCAATATTCCTCCTGAAATGGAATCTCTTCATAAGAAAATTTCTGATGCCGCAGTAACAGAAGACGTAAAAATCTTGAAAGCACCTGAAACAAGTGGTTGGGTGCAATTCTTCACTGGCTTAATACCATTCATTATCATCTTCATCCTATTCTTCTTCCTGTTGAACCAAGCTCAGGGTGGCGGAAACCGTGTGATGAATTTTGGGAAAAGCAAAGCGAAATTATATGACAACGAAAAGAAAAAAGTACGTTTCAATGACGTAGCAGGTGCAGACGAAGAGAAACAAGAACTTGTTGAAGTGGTTGAATTCTTGAAAGACCCTCGCAAATTTGATGTTATCGGCGCGCGTATTCCAAAAGGGATTCTTCTTGTAGGTCCTCCGGGTACTGGTAAAACGTTGCTTGCTCGTGCAGTTGCAGGAGAAGCAGGCGTACCTTTCTTCTCAATCAGTGGTTCAGACTTTGTGGAAATGTTTGTTGGGGTCGGGGCATCTCGTGTGCGTGACCTTTTCGAAAACGCAAAGAAAAATGCACCATGTATTATCTTCATTGATGAGATTGATGCAGTAGGTCGTCAACGTGGAGCAGGTCTTGGTGGCGGTCACGATGAACGCGAACAAACCTTGAACCAGTTACTTGTTGAAATGGATGGTTTTGGTGCAAACGAAGGAATTATTATTATCGCTGCAACGAACCGCCCGGATATTCTAGATCCAGCTCTTCTTCGTCCAGGACGTTTTGACCGTCAAATCACGGTTGGTCGCCCGGATGTTAAAGGTCGTGAAGCAGTACTTCAAGTACATGCCCGCAATAAACCTTTAGATGAACATGTGGATTTAAAATCAATCGCACAACGTACACCAGGGTTTTCTGGTGCAGATTTAGAAAATCTATTAAACGAAGCGGCTTTAGTTGCTGCTCGTCGTAATAAGAAAAAAATAGATATGTCCGATATCGATGAAGCAACCGACCGTGTTATAGCAGGTCCTGCGAAAACGGGTAAAGTCATATCTACAAAAGAACGTAATATTGTGGCCTACCACGAAGCTGGGCACGTTGTCATTGGATTGACATTGGATGACGCGGAAATTGTTCATAAAGTAACCATCGTTCCTCGTGGGCAAGCAGGCGGCTATGCCGTTATGTTGCCAAAAGAAGATCGTTACTTCATGACAAAGCCTGAGTTACTTGATAAGATTTCAGGTCTACTTGGTGGACGTGTAGCAGAAGATATTGTCTTCGGTGAAGTGTCGACAGGAGCTCACAATGACTTCCAACGTGCAACAAGCATTGCTAGAAGTATGGTAACGGAATACGGAATGAGTGATAAACTCGGACCGATGCAGTTTGGTCAAGCACAAGGCGGAAACGTCTTCTTAGGTCGTGACTTCAACTCTGAGCAAAACTATTCAGATGCGATTGCATACGAAATTGACCAAGAAATGCAAAGTATGATCAAAGAGCAGTACGCCCGCACAAAAGAAATTTTGACGGAAAAACGCGACTTGCTTGAGCTGATAGCGAAAACACTTCTTGAAGTGGAAACGCTTGATGCTGGTCAAATTCTACACTTGAAAGAACATGGTACTTTACCGGTTCGTCCGCATGAAGTTTCAAAAGATGAAGCTGCTGACAAAAAAGATGATGTAGAAACAAAGGTTGACGTAGTGACACCAGATGTTACGGGTGCACCAAACGATCCATCAACTGCTGATTTACCGAAGGAAGAACCGACGGTTGAACCTACAGGTGACATAAAAGAAGATCGTAAATAATAGAGAAAACACTTAGAGCTGATTGACCTCCCTTCGCGGAAGTCAATCAGCTTTTTTATGCACGATGAGTTATGGTATGATGACTTACAGAAAAGCGGAAAGCGCAATTTTAGTTCGACTCCGACGGTGGAAGAAACGAATCGAAAATTTCATTTTCGAATAAGTTTCTGAAGCGGAGGTGCGAACTGGCGCATGTAGCTAGATCATGAAAAGCGGAAAGCACCACTTTAGTTCCACAAATTTAAGCAACTTATTAATGGAATATGTGAGGTACAACAATGATACTTGTTTTAGATACGGGAAATACGAATATTGTTTTGGGTGTATATGATAAAGACCAGCTCATTCACCATTGGCGCATGGAAACCGATCGTTACAAAACGGAAGACGAATACGGCATGCAAGTGAAGGCGTTATTTAACCATGCAGGTATCGAATTTAGCCAAATTCATGGAATCATTATTTCTTCCGTTGTACCGCCCATTATGTTTTCATTGGAGCGAATGTGTCAAAAATACTTTGGCATTAAACCGCTTGTGGTAGGTCCCGGAGTAAAAACGGGCTTAAATATTAAATACGAAAATCCTCGTGAAGTTGGAGCTGATCGTATTGTTAACGCAGTCGCGGCAATCGATGAATACGGCCCACCACTGATTATTGTGGATTTCGGAACGGCTACAACCTATTGTTATATAAATGAAAAAGGCGAATATATGGGAGGTGCAATTGCACCTGGCATCGGGATTTCTACAGAAGCCCTATTCGCAAGAGCATCCAAATTGCCACGCATTGAATTGACGCAACCTGATAATGTAGTCGGGAAAAATACGATTTCGGCGATGCAAGCAGGTATTGTTTATGGATATGTCGGTCAAGTTGAAGGTATCGTAAACCGTATTAAAGCACAAAGTAAGGAAGAACCGACAGTTATCGCAACGGGTGGATTGGCGAATTTAATTGCGGCAGAATCAACTGTAATTGACACGATTGATCCGTATTTGACATTAAAAGGATTGCACATAATATACAAACGTAACTAATAAGAAAAGAGGACATACAATGAGTGATTATTTAGTAAGAGCATTAGCATTTGATGGCAAAGTGCGGGCATTTTCTGTGCGTACAACCGTTACGGTAGGGGAGGCGCAACAACGCCACGCAACATGGCCGACTGCATCTGCTGCTCTTGGCCGTACAATGACGGCTGGTGTCATGATGGGTGCCATGCTTAAAGGTGAGGATAAACTTACGGTAAAAGTAGAAGGTAAAGGCCCAATTGGTGCCATTATTGTAGATAGCAATTCAAAAGGGGAGGTGCGTGGATACGCATCGAATCCGCAAACTCACTTTGATTTAAATGAACATGGAAAACTTGATGTCCGTCGTGCGGTTGGCACTGACGGTATGTTGACGATTGTGAAAGATCTTGGACTTCGCGAATTCTTCACAGGTTCAGTTCCGATTGTGTCAGGTGAATTAGGTGAAGATTTCACGTATTACTTTGTAGCATCTGAACAAGTACCTTCTTCTGTTGGATTGGGCGTTTTAGTAAATCCGGATAACAGCATTCTGGCTGCTGGAGGGTTTATTATTCAGTTGATGCCTGGTATTGAAGATGAGACCATTACAATTATCGAAGAAAAATTGAGTTCAATGGAGCCCGTTTCGAAATTGATCGCAAAAGGGTTGTCTCCTGAAGAACTTTTACAAGAGATACTGGGTAAAGAAAATGTCCAAATTCTTGACCAAATGCCAGTTTCATTTGAATGTAACTGTTCAAAAGAGCGTTTCGGCACAGCCATTTTGGGGTTGGGAGAAGCTGAAATTCGAGAAATGATTGAAGAAGACGGAAGTGCAGAAGCGCAATGTCATTTCTGTATGGAAACGTATCACTATTCAAAAGAAGAACTGGAATCTTTTATCGATGAAATTAAATCATAATAATGATCGTCGTCCGATGGATGGTCGACCTACTCAGAGGAGATTGAAAACAAAACCAGTACTTATCGTATTAGGTCTTTTACTGCTAGGTAATTTATTGTGGTTCATCGCATGGATGATTCCGAATCAAAAAACTGGTGGCGGTGAAGAAGTTGCATCCGTTGGTGGTGAGAAAATCACCCGTGAAGACTGGATGGTCGCAATGGAAGAACAGTACGGAAAAGAAACACTTCTTGAACTTGTAAATGGTAAAGTGATGGAAGCGGCAGCGGAGAAATACGAAATTGAAGTAACGGATAAAGAAGTAGATTTGGAAATTGCCTTGATTCGTTCTGCTCAGGATAGTACAAATTCACAAATACATTCGCTCAATGACGATATGCAACGCAAACAAATGAGAGCGCAATTAATTTTAGATAAAGTGTTAACAAAAGATGTGGTAATTGAAGACGAACAAATTCAAACCTTTTACGATGAAAATCAGTCCCTGTATAATATCCCAACGACGTATCGGACGAGCTTGATTGTTTTGCAGTCTGAATCGGATGCACAGGAGACGCTAAAAGAACTTGAAAATGGTTCGTCCTTTGACGTGTTAGCTCGTGAACGTTCAGTTGACGTATCTTCAGCCAGCCTTGGCGGAGATATTGGCTTTATTTCGGAGGGTCAGGAGAATGTGGACTATTCAGTTGTAACGGCAGCTAGTAAACTGGAAATAGAGCAATATAGTGATCCTGTTCCCCTATCCGATGGAAGGTACGGCATTGTGTATGTGCAAGATATCGCAAAAGGGCGAGCTTTTTCATATGATGATGTAAAAAATCAGATTAAGAGAGAGCTAGCTTTGGAACAATTGCCACAATCTGTATCACCTGAAGCTTTCTGGAAAGAATTTGACACCGAATGGTTTTATGGTGAATAACATATACTTAAGCAGTTTTCTGATTCGTTCAGGGAGCTGCTTTTTGTTTGCGAAATGTCAGAAGAATTGGTAGAATTAAGGAAACGAAAACCAATTGAGTTACTAGGGATTAGGAGTGAGGAAATGACACGTGTGGGAAATTCAGTAGCTGATTTAGTGGGGAAAACCCCGATTGTGAAATTAAATCGTTTAACAGGACCTGAAGATGCAGAAGTCTATTTGAAGTTAGAATTCTTCAATCCAAGCAGTAGTGTGAAAGATCGCATTGCTCTTTCAATGGTAGAAGCGGCTGAGCGTGATGGGAAATTAAAACAAGGTGACACCATTATCGAACCGACAAGCGGAAACACAGGAATCGGGCTAGCGATGATTGCGGCGGCAAAAGGCTACAAGTCCGTCCTTGTAATGCCTGAAACCATGAGTTTGGAACGACGCAATTTATTGCGTGCTTACGGTGCAGACTTAGTGCTGACTCCAGGACCGGACGGAATGAAGGGTGCTATTGCGAAAGCAACTGAACTGGCTGAAGAAAATGGTTGGTTTATGCCGCAACAATTCAATAACCTTGCAAATCCGGAAGTGCATCGTTTAACAACAGGACCGGAAATTGTAGAAGCTATGGATCAACTGGATGCTTTCATTTCTGGTATTGGAACTGGCGGAACGATTACAGGTGCTGGTGAAGTGCTGAAAAAGAATTTCCCAGGCATTGAAATTGTAGCGGTTGAGCCAAAAGATTCAGCTGTTTTATCGGGTGGTCAACCAGGACCTCATAAAATCCAAGGAATTGGTGCCGGTTTTGTACCTGAAGTATTGAACACTGAAATATACGATTCTATCATTCAAGTCTCAAACGAAGATGCCTATGAAACTGCGCGTAAAGTGGCACGCGAAGAAGGAATTCTGGGTGGAGTTTCTTCAGGGGCAGCTGTATATGCGGCACTGGAAGTAGCACGCAAGATCGGAAAAGGAAAAAAAGTTTTAGCAATTCTTCCTTCGAACGGGGAACGTTATTTAAGTACACCATTATACCAATTTGATGAACAATAATAATGGCAGAGGAGAGAGCGGAGACGTTCTCTCTTTTTTGTGCCTAATAAAGTATCAACTTATACTAAAAACTTCCATTCTTTCATGAATCCTGGCACAAAGGAAACCATCCTTTCAGCGCCGGTGTCGAGCTTAAGTGGCACTTTACGCTTTTATTGTGGCTTTCAATAGGTCTTTCACGATAAGATGAAAGCGATAATTGTTTTTCAGGGGGAGACCGAACATGCGTGATGTTCAACTACAAACAACTACGATTTCTTTAAATAAAGATGAATTTTACTATGCCTATAAAGAATTAACGCAACATGAATCCTACCATATTTTGATGGAAAGCGGACGTGGAGGGCACTACAGCGTTGCTTCCTGGAATCCACTCGCAGTCGTTGAATCAACGGAAGGTGGATTGCGCATTGAATGGCGTGATGGAAAAGTGGAAGTGCGGCAAGGAGAAGCGTTGCAATTGGTCGAGGAATTGGTAGCCGAATATCAATTTGCACATATTGACGAGCTGCCGGATTTCCAAGGTGGTGCAGCAGGGTTCATTACGTACGATTATGCTCGTCAAATCGAAGCGTTGCCTAACGACACAGAGGATGACTTGCAAATTCCGGATCTGTACTTCTATTTACTCGATCAATGGGCGGTATTGGATATTGAAAAAGAACGTGTGCATGTTATGCATTTGCCAACCGTTTCAGTTGATTTGCAAGTTGAAAGTAACAAGTGGATGGAAGCTGCAAAAAAAGGCATCGCTTCTAGGATGTTTTCACCAGGTGCAGCAACCGAAGTGTTGGAAGATCATACTGAACTGCATGTGTCGATGACGGGGCTTGCTTTTGAAGAAGCTGTGCGTCGCATTCAAACATACATCGGACAAGGGGATGTATTCCAGGTCAACTTATCTGTACGCCAGTCGAAAGCGTTGTCCGTTTCACCGGTGACATACTACGAGGCATTGCGTTCTTTTAATCCCTCACCTTATATGGCGTTCATCCAATCGCCTGAATTTGCGGTTGTGTCAGGATCACCGGAATTACTGGTGAAGAAAAAGGGAGACGAGCTGTCGACACGTCCAATTGCTGGAACGCGTCCTCGCGGGAAGAACGAACAAGAAGACGAGCTTCTTGCAAAGGAATTGATCGATAACGAAAAAGAACGTGCAGAACACGTGATGCTAGTGGATTTAGAACGCAATGATTTAGGACGAGTGTCTGCGTACGGTTCTGTGGAAGTAAACGAGTTTATGGTCATTGAAAAGTATTCGCACGTGATGCATATCGTCTCTAACGTTCGAGGAACACTTGCTGAGAATACGTCAAATACAGAAGTAGTCCGAGCGGTGTTCCCTGGAGGAACCATCACGGGAGCACCAAAAATCCGCACAATGGAAATCATCGAAGAACTTGAACCGGTACGACGTGGTTTATATACGGGATCGATCGGATGGCTTGGTTATACAGGAGATTTGGAATTCAATATCGTCATCCGTACAGCATTTGTACAGGATGGCTTGGCACATATACAAGCGGGAGCTGGAATAGTTATTGATTCTAGTCCTGAAAACGAATATATCGAATCGCTAAACAAAGCAAAAGCGCTTTGGCAAGCAAAAGCAATGGCGGAAGGAGTGGGCAATAAATGATTTTAATGATTGATAACTACGATTCTTTCACTTATAACTTGGTCCAGTATTTCGGTGAACTTGGCGAAGAGCTACTTGTTAAACGAAATAACGAATTGACCATGATGGATATTGAATCGTTAAATCCGCAAATGATTGTTGTCTCTCCAGGACCATGTACACCAAATGATGCAGGCGTCAGTTTAGAAGTCATTACGCATTTTGCCGGTAAAATTCCGATTTTCGGTGTGTGCCTTGGCCATCAATCCATTGGACAAGCATTCGGAGGCAATGTCATTCGTGCAGAACGTTTAATGCACGGTAAAACTTCTCCAGTTCATCACGATGGAAAAGGTGTAAATGCGGGGATGCCCAATCCATTTACAGCGACGCGCTATCATTCCTTGATTGTTGAAAAAGAATCTCTTCCTGATTGTCTCGAAGTGACTTCTTGGACTGCAGAAGGTGAAATAATGGGGCTTCGTCATCGTGAATATGCAGTCGAAGGTGTCCAGTATCACCCCGAATCCATCATGACGGAAGCGGGTAAACAATTGCTTCGTAATTTCATTGAAACGTATTGCCATTCGGCAAAGAAGCAGGAAGCGTAATGTGGGCTTGGATGAATGGGGAATTTGTAAAAGCGGAAGAGCTACGCATTTCTCCTTTTGACCATGGCTTCCTCTACGGCTTAGGGTTTTTTGAAACATTCCGTACGTATGATGGAGAGCCTTTTTTGCTTGAAGAGCATTTGAAGCGGTTGCAACTCGCGCTCGATGAATTTCGAATGACGATAAAATTAGATATAGGCACGCTGACATCGGTTATTCAAGAGTTGAACGAGCGCAGCGGCGGAGAAGATGGCTATTTCCGTATGAACGTTTCAGCTGGTGTGCATGATATCGGTTTAGCGCCAGCCGAGTATGAAAAACCGACGTTAATTTTATTTAGAAAAGCACTGCCGCCGATGACGCGAGGAAAAGAAAAGTCGGCGGTATGGCTGGAAACGCATCGTAATACACCGGAAAGTGGAATGCGTCACAAATCACATCATTATGCCAACAACGTCCGTGCTCGCTTGGAACTTCCTTCACTAGCTGAGAAGGAAGGTTTCTTTTTGACGGAAGGTGGACATGTTGCAGAAGGCATTACCTCCAATATTTTCTGGGTTCAAGAAGGTGTACTGTATACTCCCTCACTGGAGACGGGCATATTAGCGGGAATTACTCGTGACTGGGTGTTGCGAGAAGCAACTGCACTCAACTTGCATGTAGAACAAGGGCTATTTACTCCAGATAGGCTGGAAGCGGCCAGCGAAGTATTTGTTTCAAATGCGGTACAAGAATTGGTACCAATTCGCCAACTTGGATCAAGATTTTTTGATGGAAAAGATGGGTTAATCTATACGCAGTTACATGAACTTTATGCAAAACAAGTGGAACGGGCAAACAAGGAGCGATTTGAGTGAATTTAATACATTACACAAAACTGTTCGAAGTGAATGGGATGGTATTTGATTTTCATAACGAAACGATTGTCATGGGAATACTGAATGTGACACCTGATTCTTTTTCGGATGGTGGACGTTTTAACGCTATAGAAGAAGCGGTTATTCATGCGAAAAAAATGGTGGCTGATGGAGCGAAAATAATTGATGTCGGTGGGGAATCAACACGCCCTGGTCATGATGCCGTAAGTGAAGAAGAAGAAATTTCACGTGTTATTCCTGTAATCGAAGCGTTGGTGCGTGAACTGGATGTGGCTATTTCGATTGATACGTATAAAGCGAAAGTGGCGGAAGCTGCCATCCTTGCTGGAGCTCATATTATCAATGACGTGTGGGGAGCGAAACGTGAACCTGCAATTGCTGAAGTGGCGGCAAGACTTGGCGTGCCGATTTTATTGATGCACAATCGTGATAACACGGAATACGCAAATTTCTGGCCGGATGTACGCAAGGATCTGGAGGAAAGTGTGCAAATAGCTAAAGATGCAGGCGTTCCTGATGAACAAATTTGGTTGGATCCCGGCATTGGATTTGGGAAAACGACCGAACAAAACATATGGATGATGCAGCATTTACAAGAAGTAGTGGAAATGGGATATCCCGTGCTGCTTGGTACATCCCGTAAGTCCATGGTTGGCAACATTTTAAATTTGCCTGTTGAGGAACGTTTGGAAGGAACCGCAGCAACCGTTTCCTTCGGTATCATGCATGGATGTCATATGATGCGTGTACATGACGTGAAAGAAATCGTTCGTACAGTACGTATGATGGATGTATTGACTGGTAAACAACCATATATAGAACGTTAAGGGGCGAAAATAAATGGATTATATTCATGTGAACGATATGGAATTTTGGGGCTATCACGGTGTGTTTGCTGAAGAAACAAAACTCGGTCAACGATTCCGTGTAACCTTATCATTGGCAGTGGACTTACAGGAAGCTGGTCAAACGGACAATCTTGAGAAAACCGTTAACTATGCAGAGGCATTCTTTGTTTGCCAAAAGATTGTAGAGGGTGAACCTGTGAAGCTTGTGGAAACGGTGGCAGAGCGAATCTCACAAGAAATTTTGACGAAGTTTGAAGGGATTGTAAAAGGTTGCAAAGTGATGTTGATTAAACCTGATCCCCCGATTCCTGGGCATTACCGTTCGGTAGCTGTTGAAATTACGCGAGGTACATATGTATGAATACCGCCTATCTTTCGTTAGGGTCGAATTTAGGTAATCGTTTCGAGATGTTGCAAGATGCGGTTAAAATGCTGCAAATGGAGAACGATTTAGAAGTCACTGCAGTGTCGTCGGTTTATGAGACGGACCCAGTCGGTTATACTGAGCAAGCATCTTTTTTAAATATCGTCGTTGAAATCAAGAGTCCATTAACTGCGGATGAAATCCTTTTTATTTGCTTGGAAACCGAGCAGACTCTAGGGAGAATTCGTGAATTTCGTTGGGGACCAAGGTGCATAGACCTTGACATTTTGCTCTATAATGATGAAAATATAGTGTCAGAGAAACTGACTGTCCCTCATCCACGAATGCATGAACGAGGGTTTGTTCTCGTTCCGTTGATGGAATTATTGCCTGAAGGCATACATCCAGTAACTGGTGTGTCTTTTCGCAAGTATGCAGAAGGACAGAAAGAAGGCGTTCACGTATGGAAAACAATCGATGGGGTAGACGCATTCGTGCGTTTAGAAAACTAAAAGCGATGAAGCAACTCGACTTTGCCAAACAAATTGGAATGTCGACATCTATTTTAGGGCAAATCGAGCGTGGAACTCGAGTACCAACACAACAACAACTAGAAACAATGGCATCCGTGCTGAATATAGAGGTAGAAGAGTTAATGGGTGAGACAAATTCATAAGAAAGGAGGATGAACAATGACTAGAATGAGTGAAAAGCCTTTTCAAATCGGTAAACACATCATGGATAACCGTGTAGTATTGGCGCCGATGGCAGGTATTTGCAACTCGGCATTCCGATTGACCGTTAAAGAATTTGGCGCAGGACTTGTTTATGCTGAGATGATCAGCGATAAAGGAATCGTGCACAAAAACGAAAGAACAATGAACATGCTATACATCGATGACAGAGAAAATCCGTTGTCATTACAAATTTTCGGCGGTGACAAAGAAACACTTGTTGAAGCTGCCAAATATGTGGATCAAAACACAACGGCTGATATTATCGATATCAATATGGGTTGTCCGGTTTCAAAAATCATTCGATGTGAAGCGGGAGCTAAGCTATTGCTTGAACCAGAAAAGATTTACGAGATGGTTGCGGCGGTTGTAGATAACGTGAAGAAACCCGTGAGTGTGAAAATGCGTACTGGCTGGGATCTAGATCATTTATACGCAGTTCAAAACGCACAAGCAGTTGAACGTGCGGGTGGTTCAGCTGTAGCTGTTCACGGACGTACACGTGTACAAATGTATGAAGGTCATGCTGACTGGGATATCATTCGCCAAGTAAAAGAAAACGTCAACATTCCGGTTATCGGTAATGGTGATGTTGAAACACCTCAAGATGCGAAGCGTATGCTAGAGGAAACCGGCGTTGATGGTGTTATGATTGGTCGCGCGGCTTTAGGTGACCCTTGGATGATTTACCGCACGGTAGAATATTTGGAGTCTGGTGAGTTAAAGCCAGAACCATCTGTTCGTGAGAAAATGGATGTCTGCTTACTTCACTTCGAACGTTTAGTGGCACTTAAAGGTGAATACGTTGCCGTTCGAGAAATGCGTAAACATGCTTCATGGTACTTAAAAGGCATCCGTGGAAACGGAAAAGCTCGTAACTTGATTAACCAAACTGAATCCGCACAAGAGTTGCGTGCATTCATTAACAACTTTGCAGATGAGCAAATGGCTTTAGGCCGTGAACTTGAGACAAGCGTTATATAAAACGTGTTATTAGAGCTGTCACTTTTGGTGATAGCTCTTTTATATATAGAAATAATTTCTCGGAATTATGGAAATTCCAAGAGATTTTTCCGAAATATCAATAAAGACGTGAAGACGTATGTGAAATTGTGTACAATAGGTTCATTATGAATGGCTAACTGGAGCTATCAAAAGAAAAGGGAGTGAAATGAACATGTCTCATTTAGATGAATTAAACGATCAACTTTTGGTGAGACGCCAAAAGATGACTTCTATAAGTGAAAGTGGTCTTGATCCATTTGGTGGACGTTTCGAACGTTCGCATTTATCTGAAGGTATCCGCAAGGAGTTCGATCAATTTTCAAAAGAACAATTAGATGAAGAGCCAAAAGAAGTAACAATTGCCGGAAGAATCATGACGAAGCGTGGAAAAGGGAAAGCTGGATTCGCTCACCTTCAAGACTTCGATGGACAAATCCAAATCTATGTACGCAAAGATGCAATTGGTGAAGAAGCTTACCATTTGTTCACGACTGCTGACCTAGGAGATATCGTGGGTGTTCGTGGTGCGGTTTTCCGTACACAGGTTGGAGAACTTTCAGTTAAAGCGACTGAATTTACATTCTTAACGAAAGCACTTCGTCCGATGCCTGAAAAATTCCATGGCTTAAAAGATGTGGAGCAACGATACCGTCAACGTTATTTAGATTTGATTACAAGCCAAGACAGCAAACATACATTTATTACACGTAGCCGTATCATCCAATCGATGCGTCGTTATTTGGATGGACAAGGTTTCCTTGAAGTTGAAACACCACTTATGCATGCAATTGCGGGTGGAGCAGCAGCTCGTCCATTCATTACACACCACAATGCATTGGATATGACTTTATATATGCGTATCGCAATCGAGCTTCACTTGAAACGTTTAATCGTCGGTGGGCTTGAAAAAGTATATGAAATTGGACGCGTATTCCGAAACGAAGGAATCTCAACGCGTCACAACCCTGAGTTCACTATGCTTGAGTTATATGAGGCATACGCTGATTACCGTGATATCATGGCGTTGACTGAAAACGTAATCGCACATGTTGCCCAAGATGTCCTGGGAACAACGAAAGTAATGTATGGGGAAGATGAAATTGATTTATCTCCAGGCTGGAAACGTCTGCACATGGCAGATGCAGTCAAAGAAGCTACTGGAGTAGACTTCTGGGCAGAGATGACGAAAGAACAAGCACACACTTTTGCAAAAGAGCACGGGGTAGATGTGAAACCTTCTATGGAAGTGGGACATGTTCTTAACGAGTTCTTCGAACAAAAAGTGGAAGAGTCATTAGTTCAACCTACTTTCATTTATGGGCATCCAGTGGAGATCTCGCCATTGGCTAAGAAAAATCCTGAAGATGGACGCTTTACAGATCGTTTTGAGTTATTCATTGTTCGTCGTGAGCATGCAAATGCCTTTACGGAATTAAATGACCCAATCGATCAACGCGAACGCTTTGAAGCACAGCTTGTTGAAAAAGAAGCGGGTAATGATGAAGCACATGAAATGGACGACGACTTTATCGAAGCGCTGGAATACGGAATGCCGCCAACAGGTGGACTGGGAATCGGGATTGATCGTTTAATTATGTTGTTAACGAACTCTCCTTCGATTCGCGATGTACTGTTATTCCCACAAATGCGTCATCGTGATTAAGTAAACAATACAAGAAAGAAGTCGGGTTACGTCCCGGCTTCTTTTTTGTTTTCAATGAAAAATTAGGGGTCTATTATTTTAATAATCTTTTAATTTTAAAAAGACTTGTGCACCCTTTTGTATGGTGGTATAGTAATCAAGTCGCCAAAACAAGCGGCAAACAAAAAAGAAAAAGCAAAACTTTTTGTTGACATGACAATCTGAATTTGCTAAGATATAAAAGTTGCTGTCGCGAGAGTGACCAACGAAATGAACCTTGAAAACTGAACAGCAAAACGTCAACAATAAAGCGGAACACACTTCGGTGTGGGAAGCAAAACTTGAACTTAATTGTTCATTTTAAAACGTCATTAATTTGACGCCAGCAACAAAGTCGAGCTAATCGACTCACCTATTATGGAGAGTTTGATCCTGGCTCAGGACGAACGCTGGCGGCGTGCCTAATACATGCAAGTCGAGCGGAATGATGAAGAAGCTTGCTTCTTCTGATTTTAGCGGCGGACGGGTGAGTAACACGTGG
>NZ_KE150424.1 GCF_000411295.1 Paenisporosarcina sp. HGH0030 | reverse complement strand
TGGTATTAGCCCCGGTTTCCCGGAGTTATCCCAATCTACAAGGTAGGTTGCCCACGTGTTACTCACCCGTCCGCCGCTAAAATCAGAAGAAGCAAGCTTCTTCATCATTCCGCTCGACTTGCATGTATTAGGCACGCCGCCAGCGTTCGTCCTGAGCCAGGATCAAACTCTCCATAATAGGTGAGTCGATTAGCTCGACTTTGTTGCTGGCGTCAAATTAATGACGTTCTTTATTGCTCCGGTCGCAAGCGACCATCGCAGAAATTCATTCTCGCGCTAAGCGCTCGTAATGAATTTTGTTGACGTTTTGCTGTTCAGTTTTCAAGGTTCATTTCGTTGGTCACTCTCGCGACAGCAACTTTTATATCTTAGCAAATCCAGATTGTCATGTCAACAAAAAGTTTTGCTTTTTCTTTTTTGTTTGCCGCTTGTTTTGGCGACTTTTGTATCTTACCATCCTCCAACAAAGTATGTCAATACAATATCATAATTTTTATTGAAGAAAAATAAACTAGTTCATGGGAGGTTGTGTAACTAATTGAAAACACGTATTTTTATAGCCTTAATCAGTGTGTTCGTTTTATTCTTATTTATTCAACAAAATGAGCAATGGACATCGGTTTTCCGAGTAACAGATCAACCTGACGTTTTGATGAAGGGCAATCATGGAATGACACTCACTGTGGATTTGTCTTTTGGCCGTGAAGATGTTGACGAGTGGATTACAAAGTTAGAAAAACCTTATCCACTTCTATTTCTTGATGCAGATTGGATTGAACGTTCTCCTTTAATCGTGAAAAAGATTAAAGAAAAAAAGATTCCAGTGGGATTACTTGGACACGAAAGCAAACACTATGAAGAAACACCTGAATTATTGGGAGAAGAAATCGAACGCTTCAAATCCGCATTCGGTGTTATACCGCTTTGGTATCGGACATATGATCACACTTTTCCTGAGCCATTAAAGACACAAGTATGGGATTATCAAATGAATATGGTCAGTGCAAACGTCAATTGGATAACTGGTAATGCTCCTACAATTCGGAAAGGAGATATTGTATCCGTTGCCTTACACCAAGAAACTCGTGTTGATTTAAAAGAACTGATTACTTATCAAAAAGCGCATCCTTTCGTTTCTATAGAAGAAACCCTTTTTGGTTATCAGACGGAAACGAAAACTTTCCCCTAAAAATTCGAATGACACCAAAGCTATTGTAACTCCTTTGATTGCATTTATACTTTAGGACAATAAGAAAAGGACATCCATTTGTGGATGCCCTTTTTTTATGCTTTTGCTTTTGCAGCTTCAGCGCGTGCTTTTCTTCGTTCTTCTAATTTTAAACGGTCTGCATCTGACTTCGCATTGTATTTTGGCAATTTTAAAAGTTGGTATGCATTCACAGCTAATAATGGGAACAATAATAAAGTCACATAACGGTCTACATCTTTTTCATCTACCATCAAAACCGGTAACCATTCTAAAGTTGTGATGACAATCATGAAAAATAACGCGGAAATGAATGCGTGTTTTTTTGTCCATTTTGCTTTGAAGTAAGCAACAACCAATCCGGTAACCAACAGTACAGTCAACAGCCCTAAGTACAACAGAAGTTGTGATTGGGTCTCTGCTAGTGGCATAAATCGGAATTTAATCAAATCAAAAATGACTAATGCAATAATTAATAATTGTACCCAGTTCCATAACGTAAGCGTTCTAAAAATATTTACACCGAATTGATGAACTGTCAGATAGGCGAAAAAACCCATTTGACTGAGAACACTCATTGTCATTCCAAGAAACACAAACCATAAGAAACTGGCTGCGAATTCTAAGTACTCACCACTTGCAACATATGGTGCAAATGCGTCTTCCCATCGAATAAATAAACTAAGTACACCAGTAACGGCTCCGCCGATTAGTAGTCCCTTAAAGAAAAATATAACCCAATTTCGTATCGTCACAGCAAAAAATCCTCCGTTTTTCTCGAGTTCCTCTTCTGATTGTATCAACGAATAAGTAAAAAATCTATTTTACGAAGAGTTATCTACATATTCTCAGCGATTTTGTGAACAATAAATGAAAAGGCCAGTGCGAGAAAAGAGGTTGAGTATGCGAAAATGGATAATTCTTATAGGTATCGTTTTATTGACAGGCTGTGGAGGTCAACCACAAAGTAATCCTTCTTATGAAGAAACGAAAAAAATGGTTACAGACACGATGCAAACTGAAGAGGGCAAAAAGGTAATGCGACAAATGCTTTCGGATCCTGAATTTAAAGAACTGTTAGTTTTGGAACAGGAAGATGTAAAAAGCTCAATTGAAAACACACTTCTTTCTAAGGATGCGGAAAAGTTTTGGAAGGATACTTTTAAAGATCCAACCTTCTCCGAAACATTTGCTAAAAGCATGAAGGATCAGCAACAAAAAATCATGACTGATTTAATGAAAGATGCTTCTTTCCAAAAGGAATTAGAATCATTCTTTGGACAACCTGACATGCAAAAACAAATGGAAACAATTTTAAAGTCGTCAACAAATCGAAAAGAAATCGAAAAAATTGTGCAGGAAACGATTGATAGTCCGCTTCTAAAAGCTAAATGGGTAGAATTAATTAAAGCGGCTGGCATGACTGAAGAACAAGGGAAATCACCATCAAAAGAAACTGGTGGCGGTAGTAAAGACGCCGGAGGAAATAAACCACAATAACAGAAACCCCCGCTCGTAATATGCTGAGCGGGGGTTTTACATTATTTTGTTAATTTATTAATGACTTGTGAAGCAATTTCTTCATAAATTTTACCCGTTGTGTGTAAACGTGAATAAACAGAAGGTGCAAAATCATCCTCGTTCCAATCAGGTTGACCTAATGGAATTTGCCCAAGAAGCTCTGTACGAAGCTCATCTGCAAGCTTCGGACCGCCACCTTTACCGAAAACATATTCTTTTTCGTTAGATGTTTTCGACTCGAACCATGCCATATTTTCAATTACACCTAGTACTTCATGATCCGTTTGTAGAGCCATAGCACCAGCACGTGCTGCCACGAATGCTGCGGTTGGATGAGGTGTTGTTACCACGATTTCTTTTGATGCTGGAATCATTTGATGGATATCGAGTGCAACGTCACCTGTTCCAGGTGGTAAATCAAGTAGTAAATAATCCAGCTCGCCCCACTCAACATCTTTAAAGAATTGATCTAATACTTTCCCTAGCATCGGACCACGCCATACTACAGGTGCATTATCTTCTACGAAGAAGCCCATTGAGATGACTTTTACGCCAAAACGTTCAACTGGAATGATGCGATTGCCATCAATTTTTGGGCTTTGTTGTATTCCCATCATATCCGGCACGCTGAATCCATAAATATCCGCATCGATTAATCCGACTTTTTTACCTAAACGAGCTAATGCCACTGCCAAATTGACGGAAACCGTAGACTTCCCTACGCCCCCTTTACCTGAGGCAATTGAGATAAATTCCACTTTATTTAATGGGGACAACAAATCCTGAGCTTCAGACTCTGTTGCCGTTCCACGAAATTGTGCCAATACTTCTGCAGGTAATTCTTCAAAGCGAATCCCCACTGTACTAACGCCCGCTTGTTTCAATGAGTCTACAACTTTCATTTGCAACTGCATTTGTTCCGCAGTGTTTGTTTTCGCAATCGCCAGCTTTACGCTAACGTGATTTTTTCCTTCTTTAATGGATACTTCTTTAATGCCATTTGTTTCGAGTAACGTTTTATGTAAAAAAGGGTCCAGTAATTGCCCGAGCATTTCACGGACCTGTTGTTCATTCATCAATTTAGACACTCCTTCAATGTACATTTCGTCATATAGTATATCATATCGAATTAGAGGTGGTAGTGTTGTAAGGTATCCAGATTGAGTGGGTAGGATTGATAAACGGTTACTCGTCAACTTTTCTAAATTACCGGTACATGGTCATTCGTGTCATTGCATTTGACTGTCTACATACTTTTCAATGCCATCAGCAATCGCTTCTGCCATTTGCTCCTGGTAATCTTTTGATGTCAGCAACTTTCGTTCTTCAGGATTACTTAAGAAACCAGTTTCCACTAAGACCGCCGGCACAGTTGCTTTTTTCAATAAATATACTTGTTTGATTGCCAATGCTTCACGGTCGGTGTTTCCGATATGTTCCCGGATGGAACCTTGAATCGCTTTTGCAATAGCCGCTCCACCTTCATGGCCGTCTCTATGGTAAAACACTTGAGCTCCGCGCCATCTTGCATCTGGTATGGAGTTTACATGAACACTGATAAATAAATCCGCATCTGAATTGACAATCATTTCTTCACGCAATTTCAAATCAGCGAGTTTTCTAGCTCGAATGGTCGGAAAAGTTGCTTTTGGATTGTGCTCCGCTACTGCATCATCCGCATGTGAACGTGTCATGACTACTTCTGCACCCAACTTCTTTAATTCCTTCTCGAGCTCTTTTCCCAGTGCAAGCGTAATATCTGACTCGACGACCTCACCCACCGACGCTCCCCCGTCCATTCCTCCATGACCCGGGTCTACCACAATTTTCATTCCACCAAGAGGGGCAGGCAAAAAGAATGCGCGATCGGAAGCTTGCGTTTCATAAACCACAACCGTTACTGAAACTAACAATAAAAGTCCAATTACTATCCAGCGTTTCAACGCGTACGACACCACCTTTTAAACTCACTATACGTATGTCCGAGGCGAACTATGAGCAAAAGAATGGTTGCTTTTAAAACATATAAAACCTTTTCCATGAAAAGAAAAGGTTTCGTCAAATATTATCGGTATTTCAATCGTCTTCTCCTAAATCAATGTAAATGGTGCCATCCGATTCAATCTCGGCATAAAATACTTGTTGTATTGAATTCACGCCATGTTTCGTCAATTGTTTCATTACCCACTCTTCTGTTAGGCCAGCTCCCTGCAAATTTCGAAGAATGATTTTACCTTCCGCAATGATTGTGCAGGGCATATATTTCGGTACAACGATTTGTGCTTTTACATCTTGCTTCGTCGCTGATTGCTGCGCAACCTTTTTGAAAACACTCAGCTCTCCGTTTGTTTCCAAAACGGCAAAATGCACATCCTTAACTGAGAAAATCCCCTGCATTCTTAGTAACATATTTAAATCCCCAATAGGAAGGCGGCTTTTCTTAAGTCCGTTCTCCAAAATCTTTCCATTCTTTATGACAATCATCGGTTTATCATCGAGTAATGATTTTGCCTTGGCAGATTTCATTGATATATAACTGAAAATCACTGTTAGAATAGACCACCAAATCAATGATGTTATCGCATTGAAATAATGAGTATCGTCATGTGCAACCACTTCACCAGCTATCGAACCAATAGTGATACCGGTTATGTAATTAAAAAAGGTTAACTGACTTAATTGTTCCTTACCTAAAAGCCGTGCAAGACCAAGCAAGACCACAAAAGTAACGGTCGTTCTAACAATCATCTCTAAAAAACTAAAATTATCCAGATTCATATGTAACTTCCCCTTCCTCTCACTACATCGCCTTTTTCATTATTTCCGAATGCAAGATTGCTTATTCACTATAGTGGGATGAGTTCTACAAACCTTTCTCGTTAAATTACATACGATAGAAAGAGGGGGCTTCCAGTATGAATGATGATCAGTTTCGCAAACAGTTAAATTCAAAATACACCCTGCATGACTTATTGAAAGGGCAAGACCTCGATATCATAGCCGCCTCTTTACTACTCTTAGGTAAACTAAAAGTGGAATCAGTTCAACTATTTCGTAACTCCCCCAGTATTAGCGTTACATTAATTGGGAAATACCGAAATTTAAAAGATGATAAAACGAATCAGATGGCTGATTTTTTGGATAAAAACGGTGACATGACCCTTGACGAAGTGTTTGATGCCCTAAGTAAACGCATGAATAAAAAAAGGAAGTGATACATTTGAATTGTTTTGATGTTAAAAGTAATTCCAGTTTTGATGGAGTGAAATTTGTGAATGTTATTTTACTTGTTTTGTTCATTTCCCTTCTACTTTTCGGTTCCAGAGATATTCCAGATGTGACATTTGAATCCGGTATCATTTGAGAACTCATATTAAAATAAATGGCCACAAACCTCGAAAGAGGATTGCGGCCATTTTATTAATTTCTATTTGTTCGAAAGCCCAGAAAGCACTCCAACTCTTTTATAATCAAATTCCAAATGAAATAACAGGCACTTTTACCTTTTTACTCTTCATAGCTAGTAGACTAGTCATCGTCCCCACACAGATTACTGTGATAAATGATAAAACCAAGGAGCTGTCGTCAATTAAAAAGTAGCCTGTAAAAACTATAATGAAATCAATCATAAAGATAATCACTCCGGGATTTATTTTCAAATAATTTGCTATAATTTGTCCAAGCAAATCCGTTCCGCCAATACTGGTATCGTAACGAAGCATGAGTCCGATTCCTGCACCAACAAATATGCCCCCTAGTACTGCGCTCCCTAACGGATTTTGATCCAGAACATATCCTAAGGCCCGTAACGGATTATACGTTAAATCCACTACGAAGGAAGAAATCAGCATCCCGTGAATGCTATTGTATAAAAAAGATCGATTATAAAACAAAGCAAGAATCAAGACAGGAATACTCAACAGGATTACCAGCAAGCCCACTTGCATCCCTGTCAGGTAATGCAATATTAACCCCATCCCAAAAGTGCCACCATCCAATAACTCATGGTTAATCAGAAAAACGTTCACGCCTATTGCCATCAACAAACTTCCAACAACAATCGATATCGTTTTATGTATAAAGGGCATGCTATTCCACCTTCTTAAAATCACCTTACTGAATGTATATGATTACTTTTCTTAAATATTTCAAATTGAAAAGTCCTTCTGTCATCCTGCAAACAACTAAACTTATTAATAAGTGAAGCCATCTGCTAACTTGTTCCTTTTTTATCCGATAAAACGAACAAGCTCCCTATTAAATTTTTTCATCTCACAATAGAACAACCCATGCCCACTGTAATAAAAAGGAATGAGTTCCGATCCTTTTATACCCACATGCATAAACTCCCCCAATACATATGGACATACTTTATCTTGTTTCCCATGGAAAATGGCGGTAGGAACATGGATTTCGGCTAGATCATTTCGTAAGTCTTCATCCCTTAGTGCCAAGAGACACATGGCAGTTGCATGACCGGAAGCTTCTAATCCTAGACTCTGAAACCAATCAATAAAACTTTCAGTTAGATACCTTGCGAAAAAAACATCTCCAAAACCAGCCAGCATTTGCGGTCGATTGGTGTACGTTTCTTGAATCAATTGATTTACTTCTTCTGTTGTTTTTCCATATAGAAAATCAGGACGTTCAGTAAAGGAAGGTGCAGCTGCGCCAAAAAGAGCCAACTTTGAAATTTTATGGCCTTCATGGCGGGCCATATAGCGTATGGCAATTGCACCTCCCATTGAGTGACCAGCTAGAATGACATCCTCCAATTGCAGCGTATCGATTATAACTCGTACATCATCAGCCATTCGATCATAATTATAACCATCCCAAGGGCGATCAGATTTTCCAAATCCCCGATGATCGATTCCGATACAGCGGTAACCCATTGCAGGTAGCTGATCGAACTGATATTCAAACATTTTATGATTAGCTGGCCATCCATGCAAAAACAGAATGGGCTTGCCATTTCCAGGATTCAAATCCTCAACGTAAATATTCACATTCTCTTCAACCGTAATATAATAACCGATTTTTCTTCCCCCGTTACATAATTTGGTAGATTCCCGGTCCCTCATAAAGTTCATCCTCGCTATTTTATGCAACAAACTTAAAAGTATTAGATAAAAAGGAAACATTGATAAAACAAAAAAAAACCCTCCAAAGAATGGGAAAGGGTTTTTGAAAATCCGAAGATTAACGTTTTGAGAACTGAGGTGCAATTAAAAAGTTCATGTAAACAATTATGAAACCGAAGCAGATTGAAGCATTTTTGCATTGAACCCTTTCACGATCAGCCATACCGCTAATATCATTTCAAAGAAGAAGATCGGGATTGCCAGGATGGTTCCCCATGTTGAAACCTGCTGAATCACTCCGAACATTTCTAACAAAGCTGCGATTATAATCATTGATGCTCCTGCAAGGCCCATGACGGATATAAATCGGGGTACAAGTTTAGATTGATAAAGCAAATAGCTATACATCAAAGTGTTTACACCTAACATGAAGTTGGGACCCAAAATAAAAGTCCAGTCATGTACTGCCAGTAACAATGCGCCTGAAGTTTGATATGCGGATATACTCGGATTATCTGAACTTACGAATACCTGGCTCAACGTCAATAGAGAAAGTACGCTGACTATGCCAATTACAATGAGAACGGCTTCAAAAAAACGGAAACACACATACCCACGTGCAATACTTTCATTTTGTTTTCTTATATATGGATATAGCATAATGGCAGTGCCAATAGCAGAACATGCCAGAATCAACTCAAAAATCGCCCCAAGTATTATCTGGTTTTCGTTTTTAGCTCCCGAAACGAGATAATCAGGGTCATTGAGAATTGGATTATACAAAATAAGTCCTATGATTGCCGTAACCGTCGCAACAATATAAAGCACTCCGATAATTCTTGCATTTAATTTGCTTGATTTCACTTATTCAATTCCCTTCCTTTTTTAATTACAATTGGACCGTAATTTGTGTACACAATTGCTATTAATTATCCTCCTCCGATTCCTTATATTCATTAATATCAACGAATACGAATAAATAGAACAACAGTTAAGACGAGTAAGATCTATATTTACAAAACAGCAAAAGAGTAAACCTTAACAAATTTTAAAGGTACATTGAGTTATGATCTGTGGTCAAAACAATTTTCCAGACACAAAAAAACCCTCTCCCACGAATGGGAAAGGGTTTTTGAAAATCCGAAGATTAACGTTTTGAGAACTGAGGTGCACGACGTGCGCCTTTAAGACCGTATTTTTTACGTTCTTTCATGCGTGAGTCACGAGTTAACAATCCTGCAGATTTCAATGCTGGACGGAAATCAGGATCTACATGAAGTAGTGCACGAGCAATACCATGACGGATTGCGCCTGCTTGACCTGTGTATCCACCACCATTAACGTTTACATGGATATCGTAGCTTCCAACTGTTTCAGTTGCTACTAATGGTTGTTTGATGATTTCGCGTAATGTTGCGAATGGTACGTAGTCTTCTACGTCACGTTTGTTGATTACGATTTTGCCTTCGCCCGGTACTAAACGTACACGTGCAGTTGAGCTTTTACGACGACCTGTGCCGATATATTGAACTTGTGCCAAGGTTGTATCCTCCTCTATGATTATCCGCGAAGCTCATAAGCTTCTGGTTTTTGTGCTGCATGTGGATGTTCTGCTCCAGCGTATACGTGAAGTTTAGTGAACGTTTGACGACCTAAAGAGTTTTTAGGAAGCATCCCTTTGATTGCTAATTCAAGCATTTTTGTTGGGTAGTTTGTACGCATTTGTAATGCAGTACGTTTTTTCAATCCACCAGCAAATTGTGTATGACGGTAGTAAATTTTGTCTGTCAATTTTTTACCAGTCAATTCGATTTTCTCAGCGTTGATAATGATCACGTGATCACCTGTGTCAACGTGTGGTGTGAATGTTGGTTTGTTTTTTCCACGTAAGATAGCAGCTACTTCAGAAGCTAAACGACCAAGTGTTTGGCCTTCTGCGTCTACTACTAACCATTTACGCTCTACTTCGTGACCTTTAGCCATGAATGTTGTACGCATGTATTTTGTCCTCCTAATTCGATCTAATCTGATTTGAAATTTTCTATATCATCATCAACAACAAGTTTCGGGGCTTATTGTGGGGTTAATGAAATACCATGTGTCATCATATAACGTATGGAACAAAAAGTCAAGGAATTATTTTAAAACACCTGGACGTGTTGCTTCATTCGGAATAAAATACAGATTCCAAGTACAAACCGTGTGCTGGCGCGGTTTTACCTGCCTTTTTGCGATCCATTGCGGCAAGCATTAGTGCCATGTCGCCCGGCTCGCGACGACCAATCCCAACTTCCCACAAATTCCCCGCAATAATGCGAACCATATTATATAAAAACCCGTCGCCTTCAATGATCATATGAAGTTCACCATGCTCATTTTCAAGCAATTCCAATCGTTTGATGGTTCGCACCCGGTCGACAACTTCTGTGCGAGCTGAACAAAAACTCGTAAAATCATGTGTGCCTAAAAACGCTTGAGCGGCTTCTCTCATTCGCTCGATGTCCGGATTGATTCCAGGCATATATACGACGTAATGACGCTTAAAAGGGCTCTCAACGTCTCCTAAGCCCCATTTGTATCGATATACTTTGCCTGAAGTACCATATCGGGCATGAAAGTCACTTGAAACTTCTTCAACAGACACCACGCGGATATCACCGGGCAGCTGAACATTTAGTGCCCGTTGCCATCGCTCGATGGGAAATTGCAGGTCGGTATCAAAATGGATGACTTGTCCAGTCGCATGAACACCAGCATCTGTGCGGCCACTTGCCACTACACGGACGATTGTCCCTTTGTGCATTTTTGTAAGGACGCGTTCTAATTCAAGCTGAACCGTCCGTGCATTAGGCTGTACTTGATAGCCGGCAAATCCATAGCCGTCATACATGATAATTGCTTTTAAGCGTTTCACTGCATTTTTCCCTCCAGTTTTACGATCGGAGCCACCATAGTAATAAAGTTAAAAGCCCTAACATAGCGAGGGCCGTACTATCGCGCCAATCCCACTTTAATTGACGGTATCGTGTTCGCCCTTCTCCACCACGGTAGCCACGTACTTCCATCGCTACAGCTAAATCTTCAGCCCGTTTAAATGCACTGACAAACAAAGGGATGAGTAACGGCACAACCGCTTTGATTCGCTCTTTGATGGAGCCCGTACTAATATCTGAACCGCGGGCCATCTGGGCTTTCAAAATTTTATCAGTTTCATCCATCAATGTTGGAATAAAGCGCAACGAAATCGACATCATCAACGCGAGTTCATGCACGGGTAATTTGAAACGTTTGAATGGGTTCAATAGAACTTCCATTCCATCTGTTATTGAAATCGGCGAAGTGGTCAGTGTTAAAATGGATGTGATAAAGACCAGAACCAAAAATCTAGTGGAAATGAAAATACCTTGTCTCAGTCCTTCTTCATACACTTCGATAAACTGCCATTTCCACAATAAGTCTCCTTCTTTTGTAAAGAAGATGTGTATCAGGAAAGTAAATATGAGTAAAAACATGATGGGTTTCAACCCATTAATTAAGAAATATAGACGAATACGTGATAGCAAAACAGTTCCTAAAGTGAATGCAAGAATTAATGCATATGTCACAGCATTGTTTGCCAAAAAGACAATGGCAATAAACAAAAAGACAAATACCAGTTTCGAACGAGGGTCCAGTTTATGTACAAATGAATCCCCTGGAATATAACGACCAAATATCATTTTTTCCATCATAAGGAATCACGCTCCCTTTGAACGACACGACTTATTTCCAGCGCTAACTGTTCTTCTGTCAAGCAGAGTCTGTCCAATGGATAACCTAGTCGAGCTTCAACTTGACGTTGGAAACGTACAACACGTGGTGCTGCTAAACGATATTCAGCAAGTCTCTCTTCATCTCCGAAAATAGTGACCGGATCGCCACTTAGAACACATCGGCCATCATGCATGATCGCTACTCGATTTGCATAGCGCGCCGCATCTTCCATAGAATGGGTTACCAAAACCGTGGTTAATCCTTTTTCTACATGCAGTTGGTGGAACAAATCCATGATTTCCTGACGTCCACGAGGGTCCAAACCTGCTGTAGGCTCATCTAATACCAAGACGCTAGGTTCCATCGCCAACACACCCGCAATGGCCACTCGTCGCATTTGACCACCCGACAAATCGAACGGTGACTTATCCAGTACTTCTTCAGGTAAACCCAGTTGGTCAGCTAAGACACGTGCCCGTCGTTCCGCCTCTTCTTTTGGTACACCAAAGTTTAAAGGACCAAACATGATATCTTTCAATACTGTCTCATCAAACAATTGATGTTCAGGAAATTGAAAAACGATGCCAATTTGCTGACGAATCGATTTTAAGTTCTTTGCTTTCTTGCCAGCTTCAATCGTCATATCGCCAAGCTGTACTGACCCTTCAGATGGTTTCAATAATGCATTTAAATGTTGCAGTAAAGTCGATTTCCCTGAGCCAGTATGTCCGATAATAGCCTGGTAGGAACCAGAAGGAATAAGTAAATCCACGTCGTATAGTGCACGTTTTTCAAAAGGTGTCCCTTTGGCGTAGGCATACCCTACTTGTTGAAGTTGGATGTCCATACATCATTCACCAACTCTTGTTCTGACATGTGTTCGTTTTTTAACTCTATTCCATTCGCACGTAATAGACTGCCCATTTTCATAGCAAATGGCAGATCTAATCCAAGTGCCACCAGTTCTTCTCCACGAGAAAAAATTTCAGCTGGTGTGCCTTCAGCATATTTGTGCCCGTTATTCATTACAAAAATGCGATCCGCAAGTAAAGCTTCCTCGAGATCATGCGTTATGGATAAAACCGTTAACTGTGTTTTCTCCCGTAATCTACGAACGGTAGTTAATACTTCTTCCCGCCCTTGTGGGTCGAGCATAGAAGTAGCTTCATCCAAGATAAGAATTCTCGGCTTTAAAGCCAATGCACCCGCAATAGCTACTCGTTGCTTCTGTCCACCTGATAAATGATGCGGCTCACTATCTAAGAACTTTTCCATTTTCACTTGCGCAAGGGACTCGTGCACACGTACAACCATATCTTTAAACGGAACTCCGTTATTTTCCAAAGCAAAAGCGACATCGTCCTGGACGGTAGCCCCGACAAATTGATTGTCTGGGTTTTGAAATACCATGCCCATTTGTGAACGAATATCCCATAAATTCTCTTCATTCAGCGTTTCACCAAGAACACGTACTTCCCCCGATTGAGGAAATAACAGTCCATTCATGAGTTTCGCCATTGTGGATTTACCAGAACCATTATGACCAACGATTGCAATCCACTCGCCATCATTGACAGAAAAAGAAATGTTTTCTACAGCTTTTCGCGCATCCTTTTCTTCTGGTGAATATGTATAGGTGACTTCATGTAGTGATATTATTTCTGTCATCTCTATATGACCTCCTCTTACTCTGCTCGAACTCAACTCATTCTCATCAATGTTTCTATTTTACACTATTACAAAAACACAGTTTGCACCAGAAAGGTGCAAACTGAGTATATATTCTTACACTGATATCCAAATAATAAATATTTTCTATCAATGAAATAAAAAAGCGCGCACCTCATTCAGAGAAATGCGCTCTTCTATATCTTTTTCGTATTCGGTTGCTCAGACCGTCTACGTGAATGAGGTGCGTAGAGCTAGACGAGACGCTACCAAAAGGTCCGCTCATCGTAACGCTCTGCTTTTCATTATGTCGTATAAATCTTTTTCTTTTAAAAAGAAGAGGGCGGCTACTAACCTAGAACCCTCTTCGAATTGTGATGATTAAACTAATTCAATCACTACAACAGGTGCTCCGTCTCCACGACGAGGTCCCATTTTCATAATACGTGTGTATCCGCCTTGACGATCAGCGTAGCGTGGTGCTACATCATCAAACAATTTTTGCAAAGCATAAACTGTTGTTTCAGTGCCTTCTTCATCAGTAGCAGTCACTAGTTCACGACGAATATAAGATGCAGCTTGACGGCGTGCATGCAAATCTCCACGTTTACCTAATGTAATCATTTTTTCAACAACTGAACGAAGTTCTTTCGCACGAGCTTCTGTCGTTTGAATGCGTTCGTTGATGATCAAATCAGTTGTTAAGTCACGTAACATCGCTTTACGTTGAGAACTTGTACGACCAAGTTTTCTGTAACCCATAGATGTTTACCTCCTTTGTTGAATATTAATCTGTTATATCAAAAAAGTCGCTTAGTCTTCTTTGCGTAATCCTAAGCCAAGCTCTTCTAACTTCGCTTTTACTTCTTCTAGTGATTTACGTCCAAGGTTACGTACTTTCATCATGTCGTCTTCTGACTTGTTAGCTAACTCAAGTACCGTGTTGATACCAGCGCGCTTCAAGCAGTTATAAGAACGAACAGAAAGATCAAGCTCTTCGATAGTCATCTCCAACACTTTTTCTTTTTGGTCTTCTTCTTTCTCAACCATGATTTCAGCAGTTTTTGCCTCATCAGTCATACCAACGAAGATATTTAAATGCTCCGTTAAAATTTTCGCGCCAAGCGAAATCGCCTCTTTAGGACCGATGCTGCCATCTGTCCACACATCAAGAGAAAGTTTATCGAAGTTAGTCATTTGACCAACACGAGTATTTTCTACTTGGAAATTGACGCGTGAAACTGGAGTATATATAGAGTCGATTGGGATCACGCCGATAGGAAGATCCTCACGTTTGTTTTGATCAGCAGGAGTGTAACCGCGGCCGCGTTGTGCATACATACGCATACGCAAATGACCATTTTTACCGATTGTTGCAATATAGAGATCAGGATTTAAAATTTCTACATCACTGTCATGTGTAATGTCAGCAGCTGTAACCGTTCCATCACCTTTAACATCAATCTCAATGACTTTTTCTTCGTCAGAGTAGATTTTAAGAGCTAGTTTCTTCACGTTCATAATAACTGAAGCGACATCTTCAACTACGCCCTCAATAGTAGAGAACTCGTGAAGCACGCCATCAATTTGAATAGAAGTTACAGCAGCCCCTGGTAAAGAAGACAAAAGGATACGACGTAGGGAATTACCTAATGTGTTTCCATATCCACGCTCAAGCGGTTCTACAACAAACTTGCCAAATTTGGCACCTTCGCTGATCTCAACCGTTTCAATCTTTGGTTTTTCAATTTCGATCATTCAAATATACCCTCCTTCAAAACATCGAATGTATAGGTTCGTTCCATCAGAAATCAATAAGTACTAAGACTTATCGGTGATTGCACAACTCAGTTTGTACAAGAAATGATGTTCTCAATCAATTAATTGAGTCGCACCTATTACACGCGACGACGTTTTGGTGGTCGGCAACCGTTATGCGGAACTGGAGTTACATCTTTAATAGCTGTAACATCTAGACCAGCAGCTTGAAGTGCACGAATTGCAGCTTCACGACCAGCACCAGGACCTTTTACCGTTACTTCTAACGTCTTAAGACCATGTTCCACAGAAGCTTTCGCCGCTGCTTCAGCAGCCATTTGCGCAGCAAACGGAGTTGATTTACGAGAACCTTTGAAACCAAGTGAACCAGCACTTGACCAAGATACCGCATTTCCTTGCATATCTGTAATCGTTACAATTGTGTTGTTAAATGTAGAGCGGATGTGAGCAATACCGGATTCGATATTCTTTTTCACACGACGCTTACGTGTTTGTTGTTTACGTGCCATGTTAGGAAGAAACCTCCTTTACCGATTATTTTTTCTTGTTAGCAACAGTTTTACGAGGACCTTTACGCGTACGCGCATTGTTCTTCGTATTTTGACCGCGAACAGGTAAACCTCTACGATGACGGATACCACGGAATGAACCGATTTCCATCAAGCGTTTAATGTTTAATGATACTTCACGGCGAAGGTCACCTTCTACCTTGAAAGCACCGATTGATTCACGAATTTTGTTCAATTCGTCTTCTGTAAGATCACGCACGCGTGTATCTTCAGCAACTCCTGCAGTAGCTAAAACTTTTTGTGCAGTTGTTTTACCAATCCCGAAAATATATGTTAATGAAATAACAACGCGTTTATCGCGCGGAATGTCAACACCAGCAATACGAGCCATGTGTGTCGTGCACCTCCTTCAAATTAGCCTTGTTTTTGTTTATGTTTAGGATTTTCACAGATTACCATTACTTTACCGCGTCGGCGAATAACTTTACATTTTTCGCAGATCGGTTTCACAGATGGTCTCACTTTCATCTAACCCAACCTCCTTAGTGGTCCGGAGTGCAAAAGATTATTTAAAACGGTATGTGATACGACCGCGAGTTAAATCGTAAGGAGAAAGTTCAATTGTGACTTTATCTCCAGGCAGGATGCGGATAAAGTGCATACGGATTTTGCCCGAAACATGTGCAAGAATCGTATGACCGTTTTCCAATTCTACCTTAAACATCGCGTTTGGCAAAGTCTCAACAACTGTACCTTCGACTTCAATTACATCGTCTTTCGCCATCAACCCTGTCTCCCTTCTGTATAAAAAATCAGGTTCTCATCATCAAATCAAACGGAATGTCCCGCAAATCGAAACCCGTGTAGGATTCTTTTCGTTTCAACATATGTTTGTTTTGCATGAGAGATGTTCGAAAGACACTCGTCAGGCTTCGCTTCTGGCAACCTACGGAGTAGACTGACCCGGGTGAACCTTGTCTCCCTCATGTAAACACGACCGCTCGGAATGCCTTGGATGAGTTCCACCATATCCGTTACACAGATGCTTCCACGAAACCCATTATACCTTGTCGGAAGTAGAAATGCACGAAAGGACAAAGGGATCCTCTTAGACGTAACATTGTCTATTTCGTTCTTTCGTATATCGGGCATAATTTGCTTTTGCAGCTCTAGAAATTAAATTCCGTTTACAAGCGTGCCGCTAGGTTCAGCTGCGGTTGCCCTCTAAAAGAGCGTTTAAATCAGCAAATACCTTATGAATGTCTTGCTGACCGTTAATATTTGTCAACACGCCTTTGTTGCCATAATAGTCAAGCAAAGGTTGTGTTTGTTTCATATTTACTTCCAGACGGTTTGAGACCGTTTCCGGATTGTCATCCGCGCGCTGGTAAAGCTCGCCTCCATCTTTATCACACACTCCATCTTTTTGAGATGGATTGAAGATTAAATGGTACGCAGTGCCGCAGACTTTACAGATGCGACGACCAGTTAGGCGCTTAATCAACTCTTCTTGTTCAACTTGGATGTTCAAAACGTGCTCTACGTCTTTGTTCAAATCTGCTAAAAGCGCATCAAGTGCTTCAGCTTGAGGAACAGTACGTGGAAACCCGTCCAATAGAAATCCTTTTTCACAATCAGCTTTGCTTAATCTTTCACGGACAATTCCGATCGTTACTTCATCAGGTACTAATGCACCCTCATCCATAAACGCTTTGGCTTTTAGGCCTAGTTCCGTACCATCTTTTATAGCTGCTCGGAACATGTCGCCTGTAGAAATATGAGGGATTTCGTACTTCTCAACAATTTTATCTGCTTGAGTGCCTTTACCTGCACCTGGCAGACCCATTAAAACGATATTCATACGTTTTGCCCCCTGCTACAATTTGCAGGTTAAAAGGAACGAAATCGTTCCTCTAAACCAACATTATTTCATGAAGCCTTTGTAGTGGCGTTTCACTAGTTGTGCTTCGAGCTGTTTCATCGTTTCCAGTGCAACACCGACAACGATTAACAAGCTTGTTCCACCGATTTGTGCAGCAGCTGGAAGACCAGCAAAGTTAATGAACAAAATCGGCATGATTGCGACTAGCGCAAGGAAAATCGCACCCACGAAAGTTAAACGGTACAAAACTGTTGTTAAGTAGTCTTGTGTGTTTTTTCCTGGACGAATTCCTGGAATATATGCACCTTGCTTTTTCAAGTTATCGGCAACATTTTCAGGATTCACTTGAATGAACGCATAGAAATACGTAAATGCAACGATTAACGCTACATAGATGAGCATGCCCACCGGTTGCGAGTAATCAAACGTGTTCTGAATGAAATCTGTTACTTTATTCTGTCCGAAGAAGGTAGAAAGTGTTTGTGGTGTAATGATAAACGCCACTGCGAAGATAACTGGAATAACACCAGCTGCATTCACTTTTAACGGTAAGTGTGTCTGTTGAGCACCAGTAGTCCCACGGCCAGTTACACGTTTTGCATACTGAATCGGAATTTTACGTAACGCTTGTTGAACGTAAATGACTCCTACAGTGATTGCAATAATCGCTAAAAGAAGAAGTGCCAAAATCGCAATTTTGATGAATAATTGATCACCAGCGTCTTCAATTTGAGACGCATAGATTTGGTTAGCAGTACTTGGCATCGCAGCAACGATACCTGCAAAGATGATAATGGAAATACCATTACCGACACCTTTAGCAGTGATCTGCTCAGATAACCAAAGAAGGAACGCAGTTCCACCTGTTAACACAATAGCTATGACAATATACGTTGAAATGCCATCGGCTTTAATTAAAGAGCCATCATACATACGGTTAAACCCGTAAGACATTGCCATCGCTTGAATGAACGCCAACACGATTGTGAAGTAACGTGTGAACTGAGCAAGTTTACGTCTTCCGACTTCACCTTGTTTTGCCCACTCCGTAAACTTCGGTACAACATCCATTTGTAGCAATTGTACAATGATGGATGCAGTGATGTACGGCATGATTCCCATTGCTAAAATCGAGAAGTTAGCAAGGGCACCGCCACCAAATGTATTTAAGAAACCAATTAAGCTATACTGGTCAGCTGCTTGCAAGACTTGAGCATCAACGTTTGGTACCGGAATGAAAGTTCCGAGACGGAAAACGATCAGCATCAACAGAGTGAATACAATTTTATTTCGTATATCTCTAACGCGCATAAAGTTGGAGATTGTCTGAAACATTATACCACCTCTGTTTGTCCGCCCGCAGTTTCAATAGCTTCTTTAGCTGAAGCAGAGAACTTGTGAGCTTTCACAATAAGCTTTTTGTCAAGAGATCCGTTACCAAGAATCTTGATTCCAGCTTTTTCGCTGCTCACAAAACCTGTTTCAATAAGCAAAGCAGGTGTAACCTCTGTGCCTTCTTCGAAACGGTTTAATGTATCAAGGTTCACAATAGCGTATTCTTTACGGTTAATGTTCGTAAAGCCGCGTTTTGGTAAGCGTCGGAACAATGGGTTTTGACCACCCTCAAATCCTGGACGAACACCGCCGCCAGAACGAGCGTTTTGACCTTTATGACCTTTACCTGCAGTTTTACCATTACCAGAACCAATCCCGCGACCTTTACGCTTGCGCTCAGAACGAGATCCTTCTGCCGGTTTTAACTCGTGCAGTTTCATATGTGTGGCACCTCCTTATTCTAAAGTACGTTTTATAGTTCCTTTACAGAAACTAAATGAGCTACTTTCCCAACCATCCCACGGATAGCTGCGTTGTCAGCATGCTCAACAGTTTGATGCATTTTACGTAAGCCAAGAGCTTCTACAGTTTTACGTTGATCTGGTTTAGAACCGATCACGCTTTTAGTGAGGGTAACTTGTAATTTTGCCATTGTCATTTCCCCCCTTAACCTAGTAACTCTTCAACTGATTTGCCGCGTAATTTAGCAACGTCCTCAGCACGTTTTAGTCCAGTTAAGCCATTGATTGTAGCACGTACCATGTTGATTGGTGTGTTAGAACCAAGAGATTTAGAAAGAATATCAGTAATACCAGCTAGCTCAAGTACAGCACGAACTGGACCACCAGCGATAACACCAGTACCAGGAGCAGCAGGCTTGATTAAGATTTCACCAGCGCCAAAGTTACCGATAATTAAGTGTGGAGTAGTACCACGTACCATAGGCACTTCGATCAGGTTTTTCTTCGCATCTTCTACTGCTTTACGGATAGCATCAGGCACTTCTTGTGCTTTACCAGTACCGAATCCTACGTGGCCATTCTTGTCACCAACAACAACCAATGCAGTGAAGCGGAAACGACGTCCACCTTTTACAACTTTAGCTACGCGGTTAATAGTAACAACGCGTTCTTCAAGTTCAAGTTTGTTTGGATCAATGCGACGCATGAAATGTGTCCCTCCTTCTTATTAAAATTCTAAGCCATTTTCGCGAGCAGCTTCAGCTAAAGCTTTAACGCGTCCATGATATAAGTAACCGCCACGGTCGAATACAACAGATTTGATGTTTTTTTCCGTAGCACGTTTAGCGATTGATTCACCGATTGCGATTGCAGACTCTACATTACCTTTACCATCGAAATCTTTTTCCATAGTAGAAGCACTTACAAGTGTTACACCAGCAGTATCATCGATCAATTGCGCGTATAGATGTTTATTAGAACGGAATACGTTTAAACGAGGACGTTCAGCTGTACCCGTGATTTTAGAACGTACACGTGCATGACGTTTTTTACGAACTTGATTTTTATCTTGTTTCGTAATCACAGAGGTCACTCCTTTCTAATGCTTAGGCAGCATTATTTACCTGTTTTACCTTCTTTACGACGAACAACTTCGCCTTCATAACGAATACCTTTACCTTTATACGGCTCTGGTGGACGTGTTTGACGGATGTTAGATGCTAATGCACCAACGCGCTCTTTGTTAATTCCTTTGATGCTGATCTTAGTGTTTGTAGGAACTTCTACAATTAAGCCATCTTCAGGAGTAAATTCTACTGGATGAGAGTAACCAACGTTCAATACAAGTTTTTCACCTTGTAAAGAAGCACGGTAACCAACACCAACTAATTCAAGATTGCGTTCGAACCCTTTAGATACACCTTCAACCATGTTTGCAAGCAAAGCACGAGTTGTACCGTGAATCGTACGGTGTTCTTTAGATTCAGAAGGACGTGTTAAAGTAACAACGTTTTCTTCTTTTTCGATTTTAATATCTGCATTAAAAGTACGAGTAAGCTCGCCTTTTGGACCTTTTACAGTAACTTCATTGTTTGCACCAATTGTTACAGTAACGTCAGCAGGAACCTCAATTGGTTTTTTACCTACACGAGACATTTATTTGCACCTCCATTCGTTTGTTGCTTTTTACCAAACGTAAGCTACGATTTCGCCGCCAACTTGTTTAGCGCGTGCTTCTTTATCAGTTAATAGACCATTAGAAGTTGAAACTAAAGCAATCCCAAGTCCATTTAATACTCTAGGTACTTCATTAGTTTTCGCATATACACGAAGACCAGGTTTTGAAATACGTTTTAAACCAGTAATAACGCGCTCGTTGTTTTGACCGTATTTCAAGAAAATGCGAATGATACCTTGTTTGCTATCTTCAACATATTCTACGTCACGAACAAAACCTTCACGTTTAAGGATCTCAGCGATCTCTTTTTTCATGTTTGAAGCAGGTACTTCCAGTTTTTCGTGTCGAACCATGTTCGCGTTACGAATACGTGTAAGCATATCTGCAATCGGATCTGTCATTGTCATTACATTAACCTCCTTCCCAGTTTAGGGGATTACCAGCTGGCTTTTTTCACGCCAGGAATTTGTCCCTTGTAAGCAAGTTCACGGAAACAAATACGGCAAAGTTTAAATTTACGTAAGACCGAATGCGGACGTCCGCAACGTTCACAACGTGTGTAAGCTTGTACATTATGCTTTGGCGTGCGCTTTTGTTTAGCGATCATTGATTTTTTAGCCACGTTTACGCCTCCCTTATGTTTACTTTTGGAACGGCATTCCGAATTGTGTTAGTAACTCACGAGCTTCTTCGTCAGAGTTCGCAGTTGTTACAATTACGATATCCATACCGCGTACTTTAGACACTTTATCGTAGTCGATTTCAGGGAAGATCAATTGTTCTTTCACACCTAATGTGTAGTTACCGCGACCGTCGAATGCTTTTTTAGAAACACCACGGAAGTCACGTACACGTGGAAGAGAGATAGCAATTAATTTGTCCAAGAATTCGTACATACGCTCACCGCGTAATGTTACTTTCGCGCCGATTGGCATACCTTCACGAAGACGGAAGCCAGCGATTGATTTCTTAGCTTTAGTTACAACAGGTTTTTGACCTGTGATGATAGTTAATTCTTCTACAGCAGCGTCAAGTGCTTTAGTGTTTTGAACAGCGTCACCAACACCCATGTTGATAACGATTTTGTCCACTTGTGGCACTTGCATTACTGATTTATATTCAAACTTGCTCATTAGAGCAGGAGAAACTTCCTTAAGAAATTTTTCTTTTAGGCGGTTCATGTGTGTACCTCCCTTCTTCTTTTACTTATTTATCGATTTGTTCGCCAGATTTTTTTGCAACACGAACTTTTTTGCCATCTTCCACTTTATAACTTACGCGAGTCGGCTCGCCTGATTTAGGGTCGATTAACATAACGTTCGATACGTGAATTGATGCCTCTTGGCTGACAATTCCACCTTGTGGATTTGCCTGGTTTGGTTTCATGTGCTTTTTCACAAGATTCATACCCTCAACTAGCACACGGTCTTTCTTTGGAAAAGCAGCAATGATTGTACCAGTTTTGCCTTTTTCTTTCCCTGAGATCACCATAACTTTGTCGCCTTTTTTAACATGCATTCTGTCGCACCTCCTTGTTTAGCACTTTCGAGTTGATTAAAGAACTTCCGGAGCTAAAGATACGATTTTCATGAAGCTATTGTCACGTAATTCACGTGCAACAGGTCCGAAAATACGAGTTCCGCGCGGGCCTTTATCGTCACGAATGATAACGCATGCGTTTTCATCGAATTTGATATAAGTACCGTCTTTACGGCGTACACCGCTTTTAGTGCGAACGATAACAGCTTTAACGACGTCACCCTTCTTGACAACGCCACCTGGTGTTGCTTTCTTAACTGTACACACGACGATATCGCCGATGTTAGCAGTTTTACGACCAGAACCACCAAGCACTTTAATTGTTAAAACTTCACGTGCACCTGAGTTGTCAGCAACTTTCATACGACTCTCTTGTTGGATCACTTAGGTAACCTCCTCTCGGAATTTGGTCTGTTCCGAAATTTCTATTTAGATAATAACCGCTTTTTCTACAACTTCCACTAGGCGGAAACGTTTTGTAGCAGACAACGGACGAGTTTCCATGATACGAACTACGTCGCCTAATTTAGCTTCGTTTTGCTCATCATGCGCCTTGAACTTTTTAGAGTACTTAACACGCTTACCGTAAAGCTTATGCTTTTTGTATGTTTCTACCATAACAGTTACAGTTTTGTCCATTTTGTCAGAAACAACACGGCCCGTGTATACTTTGCGTTGGTTACGCTCAGTCATGCTCGAAAACCTCCTTTATCAGTTATTTGCACTGATTTCTCTTTCACGAATCACAGTTTTCATACGCGCAATAGCTTTACGTACTTGGCTAATGCGAGCTGTGTTTTCTAATTGACCAGTCGCCAATTGGAAGCGAAGGTTGAAAAGCTCTTCTTTCAGTGATTTCACTTTTTGTTCGATTTCTGCAGTGGTAAGGTCACGGAGTTCATTAGCTTTCATTAGATTCACCACCAATTTCTTCACGTTTTACGATTTTACATTTCACAGGAAGCTTATGTGATGCAAGTCGAAGTGCTTCGCGTGCTACCTCTTCAGAGACACCAGCGATTTCGAACATGATCTTTCCTGGTTTAACTACCGCTACCCAACCTTCAGGAGAACCTTTACCGGAACCCATTCGAACCTCAAGAGGCTTTTTAGTGTAAGGTTTATGTGGGAAAATTTTAATCCATACTTTACCGCCACGTTTCATGTAACGTGTCATTGCAATACGAGAAGACTCGATTTGACGGTTAGTGATCCAGCTAGCTTCAACAGCTTGTAAGCCGAATTCACCGAAAGTGATTTCTTTACCGCCTTTCGCTTCTCCGCGCATTTTTCCGCGGTGTTCGCGACGATATTTAACGCGTTTAGGCATTAACATATTATTTGCCTCCTTCCACAGAATTCTTCTTAACTGGAAGGACTTCACCACGATAGATCCAGACTTTAACACCAAGCTTACCATAAGTTGTGTCAGCTTCAGCGTGTGCATAATCAATGTCAGCACGTAAAGTATGAAGTGGTACAGTTCCTTCACTGTAGTGTTCAGCACGCGCGATGTCAGCGCCGCCTAGACGTCCAGATACTTGAGTTTTAATACCTTTAGCGCCTGCACGCATAGTGCGTTGTAATGATTGTTTTTGTGCACGACGGAAAGATACGCGGTTTTCTAATTGACGCGCAATGTTTTCAGCAACTAATTTTGCGTCTAGATCCGCACGTTTGATTTCAACGATGTTGATATGAACACGCTTGCCAGTAGTAGCGTTTAGGTTTTTACGAAGTGCTTCCACTTCAGTACCACCTTTACCAATTACCATACCTGGTTTCGCAGTGTGAATTGTAACATTAACACGGTTTGCAGCGCGCTCGATTTCTACTTTAGAAACAGAAGCCTCTTTCAAACGTGTTTCGATGTAGCTACGAATTTTTAAGTCTTCGTGAAGAAGAGTTGCATAGTCTTTTTCTGCGTACCATTTAGACTCCCAGTCACGAATAATGCCGATACGTAATCCTATTGGATGTACTTTTTGACCCACGAATTATCCCTCCTTCTTCTCAGATACCACGATTGTAATGTGGCTTGTGCGTTTGTTAATTGCGCTTGCACGCCCCATTGCACGTGGACGGAAACGTTTTAATGTTGGACCTTCGTCAACAAAAACTTCAGAAATAACTAGTTTATTTACATCTAAATCATAGTTGTGCTCAGCGTTTGCAACCGCAGATTTCAACACCTTTTCAACAACAGGTGATGCCGCCTTAGGTGTAAGGCGCAAAATCGCAACTGCTTCACCGATTTGCTTGCCTCGGATTAAATCAACGACTAATCGTACTTTACGAGGGGCAATACGCACTGTTTTAGCAATAGCTTTAGCTTGCATCAGGATATCCTCCTCTCAATTAGCGTCTTGTTTTCTTATCGTCATTGCCATGGCCTTTATACGCACGTGTTGGTGCGAATTCGCCCAATTTGTGCCCTACCATATCTTCAGTCACATATACAGGAACGTGTTTACGTCCGTCATATACTGCGATCGTTAATCCGATAAAAGTCGGGAAAATTGTTGAACGGCGAGACCAAGTTTTGATCACTTGTTTTTTCTCAGAGTCCTTTTGTGCGTCAACCTTCTTCATAAGATGGTCATCAACAAAAGGTCCTTTTTTCAAGCTACGACCCATTTTGGAACCTCCCTCAGTGATCTCGCTACGGCTCTCTGTTCGAACCGCAGAAGAATCACATTATTTTTTACGACGACGAATGATAAGTTTGTCGGATTTGTTTTTCTTTTTACGAGTTTTGTAACCAAGAGTTGGTTTACCCCAAGGAGTCATTGGTGATTTACGACCGATTGGAGAACGTCCTTCACCACCACCGTGTGGGTGATCGTTCGGGTTCATTACAGATCCACGTACAGTTGGGCGTTTACCTAACCAACGGTTACGACCTGCTTTACCGATGTTGATTAACTCATGTTGTTCATTACCAACTTGACCAATTGTAGCACGGCAAGTTCCCAAAATCATGCGAACTTCACCAGATTGAAGACGAATAATTACGTACTTATCTTCTTTACCAAGTACTTGCGCAGAAGTACCAGCAGAACGTACTAATTGTCCACCTTTACCAGGTTTCATTTCGATGTTATGGATTGTAGAACCCATAGGGATGTTTTGTAATGGTAGTGCGTTACCTACTTTGATATCAGCTTCTGGACCTGACATGATAGTCATGCCAACTTCTAAGCCTTTAGGTGCTAGGATGTAACGTTTTTCACCGTCTAAGTAGTTAATTAATGCAATATTCGCAGAGCGGTTTGGATCATACTCAATAGTAGCAACGCGTCCTGGAATGCCATCTTTAAATCGTTTGAAATCGATGACACGGTATTGACGCTTATGGCCGCCACCATGATGACGAACAGTTAACTTACCTTGGTTATTACGGCCGCCTTTACGTTTGACAGGCTCAAGCAATGATTTCTCAGGCTTGTTAGTCGTGATTTCAGCGAAATCAGAAGCTGTCATGTTACGTCGACCATTGGAGGTAGGTTTGTACTTTTTAATCGCCATGTTTATTCCCTCCTTCTTGTTAGTTCAATTTGAATCCTGTATGGATTAAACTTCGAATAATTCGATGTCTTTGCTATCAGCAGTCAACTTAACAATTGCTTTACGGCGTTTGTTAGTGTATCCACCAAATTTACCAACGCGTTTGAATTTACCTTTGTAGTTCATGATGTTAACTTTCTCAACATCTACTCCAAAGATTTCTTCGATTGCGTGTTTAACTTGAGTTTTGTTGGCGCGAGTGTCCACTAAGAAAGTGTACTTTTTCTCTTCCATGATTTCAGAAGAACGCTCGGTAATGACCGGACGTTTAATAATATCACGTGCTTCCATTATCCAAGCACCTCCTCGATTTTTTCTACTGCAGCTTTTGTCACAACAATTTTGTCGTGTCCAAGCAAGTCAAGAACATTAATGCCTGTTGCTGTTACGACTGTTACTCCTGGGATGTTACGAGCAGATAATGCTACGTTTTCATCAAGTTCAGCTGTAACGAACAAAGCTTTTTTCTCGATAGAAAGGTCTTTCAACACTTTCAAGAAATCTTTAGTTTTTGGTGCGTTGAAAGCTAAGCCTTCAAGAACTACGAAATTCTCTTCTAACACTTTCGCAGAAAGAGCAGAACGTAGAGCTAAGCGACGAACTTTCTTCGGTAATTTGTAGCTGTAGCTACGTGGAACTGGACCGAATACAACACCACCGCCACGCCATTGTGGAGAACGAATCGAACCTTGACGAGCACGACCTGTTCCTTTTTGTTTCCATGGCTTACGACCACCACCAGCAACTTCAGAACGGTTTTTAACTTTATGATTACCTTGACGAAGTGACGCACGTTGAGCGACTACAGCATCAAATAATACATTACTGTTTGGCGCGATTCCGAAAACCGCATCGTTTAATTCGATTTCACCAACAGATGAACCTGTTTGGTTAAGTAAAGATACCTTTGGCATTCCTGTTTCCTCCTTCCTCTATATAATTAGTTAGCTTTGATAGCAGTTTTAACTACTACTAATGCTTTACGAGAACCAGGAACATTACCTTTAACAAGTAGCAAGTTACGACCAGCATCAACTTTTACGATTTCTAAGTTTTGGATTGTTACCATTGTGCCACCCATTTGACCAGGTAATTTCTTTTGTTTGAATACGCGGTTCGGAGCAACAGGCCCCATTGAACCAGGACGACGGTGGTAACGAGATCCGTGAGCCATAGGTCCGCGAGATTGTCCGTGGCGTTTAATAACACCTTGGAAACCTTTACCTTTTGTCACACCTGATACATCTACTACATCGCCTTCTGCGAAACTTTCAACCTTGACTTCTTGACCAACTTCGTACTCAGCAATATTCAAGCCGCGGAATTCGCGGATGAAGCGCTTAGGAGCAGTGCTAGCTTTTGCTACGTGTCCTTTAGCAGGTTTGTTAGAAAGCTTTTCACGCTTATCTTCAAAACCTAACTGGATCGCTTCGTAGCCGTCTGTTTCAACTGATTTCTTTTGAAGCACTACGTTTGGAGACGCCTCAATTACAGTTACAGGGATTAAGTCACCGTTCTCAGCAAATACTTGCGTCATACCGATTTTTCTACCTAAGATTCCTTTGGTCATTTGTCACACCTCCTACAGTAATTGTGTTTAGTTCTATTTGTTGTTTACCATTAAAGTTTGATTTCAATATCAACGCCAGATGGTAAGTCAAGCTTCATTAACGCATCAACAGTTTGTGGTGTTGGGTTAACGATATCGATCAGACGTTTATGCGTACGCATTTCGAATTGTTCACGAGAATCTTTGTACTTGTGAACCGCACGAAGAATTGTGTACACAGACTTCTCAGTTGGAAGTGGAATCGGACCTGATACACTTGCACCTGAACGTTTCGCAGTTTCCACAATTTTTTCAGCAGACTGATCAAGAATTCGATGATCATACGCTTTCAAACGGATACGAATTTTTTGTTTTGCCATAATTTTCCCTCCTTTTCGCCTATTTACTAGACATTCTCAACGAAAATTTTCCAACATCCCGCCATGGCAAAGCGGCCGGGTGTGTCGGTAACCTCTCGCATCATCGCAGTCAGATAAAGACCAACTTCAATATTATACATAAAGAAAAAGAATAACGCAAGTGGTTTCACGAAATTCTTTTTATCGCTTTCCTATTGTATGATGAATCCTTTTTTCTTTCAATAGCTTGAGTAATTGTCCGAACATTAAGTTCTTCCATTAAAGAACCATAATCGCAATCCAACCGAAAACCAGTAGCGGAATATTGTAATGGATAAACGTCGGTACGCACGTATCCCAAATGTGATTGTGTTGGCCGTCTACATTCAATCCAGCAGTTGGTCCCAGCGTACTATCTGACGCTGGCGATCCAGCATCTCCAAGTGCACCAGCTGTGCCAATCAAAGAAATAATGGCGAGCGTGCTGAATCCGAACTCTACAGCAAGCGGCACGAAGATTGCTGCGATAATCGGTATCGTCGCGAATGAAGAACCAATTCCCATCGTGATTAATAATCCAATGACAAGCATGAGCATTGCTGCGAGCGCTTTGTTTCCTTCTAATAATGAAGAAGCACTGCCTACCAATGATTCAATGTCTCCAGTTACTTGAATAACAGAAGCAAATCCATTTGCAGCAATCATTACGAAACCGATGAATGCCATCATGCGCATACCTTCAGTTAATAAGTTATCGGCTTCCTTCCATTTGAGAACTCCAGCAACGTACAGCTTCAGAATTCCAGCAAGAGCTCCAATTATCATTGACTCGGTTTGTATTTGAGCTACGAGAGCAGCAACTAACGCAACAATTGTAAAGACAATATCTTTTTTACTAACTAGAATTGCTTCTGAAGCTTCTATAGTAATATCTTGTTCATACTCTCTTGGTCTTCTGTAAGAAAAGAAGATGGCAATCAACAGTCCGACGACCAATCCTCCTGTTGGAATTAACATGGCATACGGGATATCTTTCATATCAATTGCAAGACCCGCGGCTTCCATTTGCGTTGCGATGATCTCATGGAAGATAAATCCGAACCCATACGGCAATAAAATATAAGGTGCTGTTAAACCAAATGTCAGAACAGATGCAATCAGCCGACGATCAAGTTTAAGCATATTCATTACATTCAAAATGGGAGGTACAAGTAATGGAATAAAAGCAATATGAATAGGGATTAAATTCTGGGAGAATACAGCCATTAATAGTAACGTCAAAATAATGAGCGTTTTAGCCAAAGCGGTCTTTTCTGTTTCTCCATCTTTTTTAATTAGTTTTAGTATGCTTGCAACAAGAAGCTCTGGAATCCCTGTTTTAGAAATAGCGACGGCAAACCCACCGAGCAATGCATAGCTCAACGCAATGGAAGCCCCTCCGCCTAGTCCGTCTGTAAAAGCAGTGATTGTATCTGTCATGGTTAAACCACCTGCTAGCCCACCCGAAACGGCCCCTACAAGTAATGCAAACACAACGTTAACTCTCAACAAGCTTAATAGCAGCATGACTCCTACAGCGATTAATACAGCATTCATCTATATAATCTCCTTTACGCTTTAGTTCACTAGTGTAGTAGAACAACAGATTAAAGAATATCAAGTTGTGTTGAAAAAGTCAACAATCCAAGGTGTTGAGAATCATTCCAATAATAATATTGGTAGTGGATTTAGAGGTTAATAGAAGGGGTACCTAAACCGAGGCTAATTTAAACGATATTGTTGTTTACCGTACATTTGCACTTGCCACATATTCGGCGTGCACGTGAGACTCACACTTCACACTCTTGCGGATAGCTAGTCGCAATGCAGACTTTCGTTCTTTATTAATTATTTATTACCTTAGTTAATTAGCTTTCTATAGAAATAGCTAAATTCAGTGTTTGCGCTTTAGTGAATCTATGAAAAAGCACTGCTTCTGTTTCTGCATCGCTACACTTGCTTCGTCCGCTGAAAGGGAGAAGCATTCCCTCTTTTATTATGAGCTTGTTGAACGATAGCTATTTATCATACATTTCGCTTGTACCATCTAAGGTGCAAATGCACTTTTTTCCTTATTCAAGATCAACATCTTTAATTAACATTGCTTAAACAGAAAAAAACCTTGCCAGCGTCCCGGCAAGGTTTATGAAAAGGTTAAATTATTTAGTGATAGTAGCAACTACGCCAGCACCAACAGTACGTCCACCCTCACGGATAGAGAACTTAGTACCTTCTTCAAGCGCGATTGGAGCGATAAGAGCAACAGTCATTTCGATGTTGTCTCCAGGCATAACCATTTCAACGCCTTCAGGTAAGTTACAGATACCAGTTACGTCAGTTGTACGGAAGTAGAACTGAGGACGGTAGTTAGTGAAGAATGGAGTGTGACGTCCACCTTCTTCTTTTGATAAAACATAAACTTCTGCTTTGAATTCAGTATGTGGAGTGATTGAACCTGGTTTAGCCAATACTTGTCCACGTTGGATATCTTCACGAGCTACTCCACGAAGAAGAGCACCGATGTTGTCACCAGCTTCTGCATAGTCAAGAAGTTTACGGAACATTTCAACGCCAGTTACTGTAGTTGATTTCGGCTCTTCAACGATACCGATGATGTCAACAACGTCTCCAACTTTAACTTGTCCACGCTCAACACGACCAGTAGCAACTGTACCACGACCTGTGATTGAGAATACATCCTCAACAGGCATCATGAATGGTTTGTCAGTTTGACGTTCTGGAGTTGGGATATAAGAGTCAACAGCGTCCATTAATTCAACGATTTTCTCTTCCCAAGATTCTTCACCTTCAAGAGCTTTAAGAGCAGAACCTTTGATTACTGGAATGTCGTCGCCAGGGAAGTCATATTCAGAAAGAAGATCACGAACTTCCATTTCTACTAATTCAAGTAACTCTTCGTCGTCTACCATGTCACATTTGTTCATGAAGACTACTAGGTAAGGAACACCAACTTGACGTGAAAGAAGGATGTGCTCACGAGTTTGTGGCATTGGGCCGTCAGCAGCAGATACTACTAGGATCCCGCCGTCCATTTGTGCAGCACCAGTGATCATGTTTTTAACATAATCGGCATGTCCTGGGCAGTCAACGTGTGCATAGTGACGAGCTGCAGTTTCATACTCAACGTGAGAAGTGTTGATTGTGATTCCGCGCTCTTTTTCTTCAGGAGCGTTATCGATTTGTGCATAGCTCATTGCAGTACCACCAGAACGTTTTGCAAGAACTGTTGCGATTGCAGCTGTTAAAGTTGTTTTACCATGGTCAACGTGACCGATTGTACCAATGTTAGCATGTGTTTTAGAACGATCGAATTTAGCTTTTGCCATTAGGGATGTCCTCCTCAAAATTATATGATTAGTTTTTGTTATGAATGATGATGGTCTAGATCCATCACCATTCATAGCTTACAAAATAGTTATACAAGATTAAAAATCAAACTTCAATGATTAACCTTTATTTTTTTTGATAATTTCTTCTGAAATTGATTTTGGTACTTCTTCGTAGTGATCGAAAGTCATAGAGAATACTCCACGACCTTGAGTTGCAGAACGAAGTGTTGTCGCATAACCAAACATTTCTGCAAGTGGAACCATTGAACGAACAACTTGTGAATTACCACGAGCGTCCATACCTTCTACGCGACCACGGCGAGAAGTGATGTTACCCATAATATCTCCTAAGTATTCTTCAGGAATTACTACTTCCACTTTCATCATTGGCTCAAGAAGAACTGGTTTACATTTTGAAATTGCGTTTTTCAATGCCATAGATGCAGCAATTTTGAACGCCATTTCATTTGAATCGACATCATGGTAAGAACCATCAAATAGACGAGCCTTAATGTCGATAAGTGGATATCCAGCTAGTACACCATTGTTTAAAGAGTCACGAAGACCTGCTTCAACAGCTGGGATGTATTCACGTGGTACAACACCACCGACAACGCCATTTACGAATTCAAAGCCTTTTCCTTCTTCGTTTGGAGAGAATTCAATCCAAACGTGTCCGAATTGACCACGACCACCTGATTGACGAACGAATTTACCTTCAACTTGAGCAGACTCACGGAATGTCTCACGGTAAGATACCATTGGAGCACCAACGTTAGCTTCTACTTTAAATTCACGGCGCATACGGTCAACTAAGATATCAAGGTGAAGTTCACCCATACCAGAGATGATTGTTTGTCCAGTTTCTGTGTCAGTATGAGCACGGAAAGTAGGATCTTCTTCTTGAAGTTTTTGTAAAGCTTGACCCATTTTATCTTGGTCAGCTTTTGACTTCGGTTCTACAGATAAAGAGATAACTGGCTCTGGGAATTCCATTGATTCAAGAATAACTTGGTTTTTCTCGTCACATAGAGTATCACCTGTTGTAGTGTCTTTAAGACCAACAGCAGCAGCGATATCACCAGAAAAAACTTTAGAAATCTCTTCACGGCTATTCGCGTGCATTTGTAAGATACGACCTACGCGCTCACGTTTACCTTTTGTAGAGTTTTGTACGTATGAACCTGATTCAAGAACACCAGAGTACACACGGAAGAATGTTAATTTACCAACATAAGGGTCAGTCATTACTTTGAATGCTAATGCAGAGAATGGTTGTGAGTCGTTAGATTCACGAACAACTTCTTCATCAGAATCAGGTAAGATACCTTTTATTGCTGGTACGTCTGTTGGAGCTGGAAGATAATCAACTACTGCGTCAAGCATTTTTCGAACACCTTTGTGTTTGAATGCTGAACCACAAATAACTGGGTAGAATTCAACTGCGATTGTTGCTTTACGGATAGCCGCTTTCAACTCTGCATTTGAGATTTCTTCACCTTCTAGGTATTTCTCCATAAGATTTTCGTCAACGCTAGCTACCGCTTCGATTAATTTCTCACGATATTCTGCAGCTTGAGCTTTATGTGATTCAGGAATTTCGCCTTCTGTAATTGCAGTACCATCTTCGTTACCGTAGAAAGTAGCATTCATTTCAATAAGGTCGATAATTGCACTGAAATCTTCTTCTGTACCAATTGGAAGTTGTACTGGATGCGCGTTCGCTTGAAGACGCTCGTGTAGAGTTCCTACAGAATACAAGAAGTCTGCACCCAATTTATCCATTTTGTTAATGAAAACAATACGTGGTACGCCGTATGTTGTAGCTTGGCGCCATACTGTTTCAGTTTGTGGTTCAACACCAGATTGTGCATCAAGAACCGTTACAGCACCATCAAGTACGCGAAGTGAACGTTCAACTTCAACAGTGAAGTCTACGTGACCTGGAGTATCGATGATGTTTACGCGGTGGCCTTTCCATGCAGCTGTTGTTGCAGCAGAAGTGATCGTGATTCCACGCTCTTGCTCTTGCTCCATCCAGTCCATTTGTGATGCACCTTCGTGCGTTTCACCAATTTTATGGATTTTACCAGTGTAATAAAGAATACGCTCTGTAGTAGTTGTTTTACCAGCATCAATATGGGCCATGATACCGATGTTACGTGTATTCTCTAAGGAGAATTCTCTAGCCATTTTGTATTTCTCCTTCCATCTCAAATTAGAATGATTAGTGGATGAAAAATCCTACCAGCGGTAATGAGCGAATGCTTTGTTCGCTTCCGCCATTTTGTGCATATCTTCACGTTTCTTCACAGAAGCACCTGTGTTGTTAGAAGCGTCAAGAATTTCATTAGCTAAACGCTCTTCCATAGTTTTCTCCCCACGAAGACGAGAATAGTTAACTAGGTAGCGAAGACCTAATGTAGAACGGCGTTCTGGACGAACTTCGATTGGCACCTGATAGTTAGAACCACCAACACGGCGAGCTTTAACTTCAAGTACTGGCATGATGTTAGCTAATGCTGCATCAAATACTTCCAAAGGATCTTTACCTGAACGTTCTTGAACAAGTTCAAACGCTCCATAAAGAATTTTTTGAGAAGTACCTCTTTTACCATCTACCATCATTTTATTGATTAAACGAGTTACAAGTTTTGAATTATAAATTGGATCTGGTAACACGTCACGTTTGGAAACAGGACCTTTACGAGGCATGTGTTTTCCTCCTTTCGATGAGATCTATAGTTTTATTTTTAATTAGCTTTTTTTAACTTTAGGGCGTTTAGTACCGTATAGTGAGCGGCTTTGCATACGACCGTTTACACCGGCAGTATCAAGAGCACCACGTACGATATGGTAACGAACACCCGGTAAATCTTTAACTCGTCCTCCACGGATTAGAACAACACTATGTTCTTGAAGGTTATGACCTTCACCCGGGATGTACGCAGTAACCTCAATTAGGTTAGTTAAACGTACACGCGCATATTTACGAAGCGCTGAGTTTGGTTTTTTTGGTGTCATTGTACCAACACGAGTACAAACCCCACGTTTTTGCGGTGAACTAACGTTTGTTAACGTTTTTTTAGAGCTGTTATACCCTTTGTTCAATGCTGGTGAGCCAGATTTGACTGTTTTGGATTTACGAGGCTTACGTACCAATTGGTTAATTGTAGGCATCGATTATTCCTCCCTTCTTGTTATCGTTGTAATACCACACATCCAGGTGGTTCATTTTTGGGTAAAAAACAAAGTCTTTGTGTTTTCATACACAAAAACTGTTACACAGTAATTGCAACAACTGCTGCACCCACTTGAAGTCCGCAGGCTTTACCGAGTTCTATTTTAGACTCTACAAAGTCAATCTTCACACCTTTTTCTTCCGCTAATAGAATAGCTGGTTGGGTGATCCGGTTGTCTGCATCACGAGCCACGAGAATTTCTACTACATGGCCACCATGGATTGCTTTTACTGTTTGCTTAGTACCGATGACGGTTTTCATCGCCTGATTTACTTTTTCATAAGACATTTAGCATATCCTCCAAAGACCCAGACCTTCAACTATCAACCTTAAATATATTATCATCCATTATTTTTTCTGTCAACCCATTTCACAAGAAAAGCGGAAAGACCGCAACACTTATCGGTTGTCATTAAAATTCCGGGGGGCCGCTTATACAAACCCCCGGAACAGGATGAAATTATTCTGCGCTCACTGCTACTGCAGCTTCGTTTTTCTTCTCATCAACAATCTTGATCTGACGGTAACGTTGCATACCAGTACCCGCCGGAACGAGTTTACCGATAATAACATTTTCTTTCAGGCCAAGCAATTCGTCGCGTTTTCCTTTGATCGCCGCGTCTGTTAACACACGCGTAGTTTCTTGGAATGATGCAGCTGATAAGAACGATTCTGTTTCAAGTGAAGCTTTTGTAATACCGAGAATAACTGGGCGACATGTTGCAGGTAGTTTACCATTTAACACTGCCTCTTTATTCGCATCCGCAAATTGGTGAATGTCGAGTAACGAACCTGGTAACAGTTCCGTTTCACCCGCCTCGATGACGCGCACTTTACGAAGCATTTGGCGAACCATTACTTCGATATGTTTGTCTCCGATTTCTACCCCTTGCATACGGTATACTTTTTGAACTTCTTTCAACAAGTACTCTTGTACAGTTGAAACGTCTTTAACTTTCAACAATTCTTTCGGATCAATCGAACCTTCAGTCAATACTTCACCGCGTTTAATGGCATCATTCAGTTGAACTTTCAAACGACCATTATAAGGAGCTAGGTATTTACGTGTTTCAACATCACCTTGAACTGTAATTTCTTTTTGACCTTCACGGATTTCATCAATTGCAGAGATAACACCTGTAATTTCAGTAATGACCGCTTGACCTTTAGGATTACGAGATTCGAAAATCTCCTGGATACGTGGAAGACCTTGTGTAATATCGTCTCCAGCTACCCCACCTGTATGGAACGTACGCATCGTTAACTGAGTACCTGGCTCACCGATTGATTGGGCAGCAATGATACCAACTGCTTCTCCAACCTCAACGTTTTCACCAGTTGCCAAGTTGATTCCGTAACATTTTTTACATACGCCGTGTTTCGTGTTACATGTGAAAGCAGAACGAATAGTTAATTCTTCGAATCCAGCATCCAAAATAACGCGAGCTACGTCTTCAGTAATCAAAGCATCTTTCTCCAGAATAACTTTTTTCGTTTCTGGATGGAAAATAGTTTTACGTGTATGACGACCGACAATACGCTCGTCGAACCCTTCGATTACCTCTGTTCCGTCCATTAATGCGCCGATCAATAAGCCACGGTCCGTTCCGCAATCATCTTCACGAACAATAACATCTTGAGCAACGTCAACCAAACGACGTGTTAAGTAACCTGAGTCAGCCGTTTTAAGAGCTGTATCCGCAAGACCTTTACGAGCACCATGCGTAGAGATGAAGTATTCAAGTACCGTTAAACCTTCACGGAATGATGATTTAATCGGAAGCTCGATAATACGACCGGCCGGATTGGCCATCAAACCACGCATACCTGCAAGTTGAGTAAAGTTGGATGCGTTACCACGCGCTCCAGAGTCACTCATCATGAAGATTGGGTTCAAGTTGTCTAATGATTTCATTAGTTTTTCCTGAATAACGTCCTTCGCAGCACTCCAGTAAGAAATAACACGATCATAGCGCTCTTCTTCTGTAATTAATCCACGACGGAATTGCTTCAGAACTTTATCTACTTTGTCTTGAGCTTCTTCTAATACTTTACCTTTGTCTGGAAGTACCACGATATCTGAGATACCGATTGTAATACCAGCTTTAGTTGAGTATTTGAAACCAAGATTCTTCATACGGTCAAGCATTTTCGACGTTTCAGTAATATGGAAACGTTTGAATACTTCAGCGATGATGTTTCCAAGAATTTTCTTCTTGAATGGTGACACAAGTTCCATTTCATCAATGTGTGTACGCACATCAGTAGTTGTTGGAACAAAGTATTTAGACGGTGTTTCAACTTGAAGGTTGAAATCCGTTGGTTCGTTAATGTACGGGAATGTTTCAGGTAAAATTTCATTGAAAATTACTTTACCCACTGTCGTCAATAACAACATTTTGTTTTGTTCTTCAGTGAATGTTTGGTTGTTCAATGAACCTGCAGCGATTGCAATACGTGTATGCAAATGCGCATGTCCGTTTTGATAAGCAATCAACACTTCATTTGGACCGTAGAATGTAGAACCTTCGCCTGTTGCACCTTTACGCTCAAGTGTTAGGTAGTAGTTACCTAATACCATATCTTGAGATGGTGTAACAACTGGTTTTCCATCTTTCGGGTTCAAAATGTTTTGTGCAGCCAACATCAATAAGCGAGCTTCAGCTTGCGCTTCTGCTGATAAAGGAACGTGAACCGCCATTTGGTCACCATCGAAGTCAGCGTTATAAGCTGTACATACTAGAGGGTGAAGACGAATTGCGCGACCTTCTACTAGAGTTGGTTCGAAAGCTTGAATTCCAAGACGGTGAAGCGTCGGTGCGCGGTTTAGTAAAACCGGATGCTCCTTAATGACGTCTTCTAATACATCCCAAACTTCTGAATGCATACGCTCAATTTTACGTTTTGCACTCTTAATGTTGTGAGCTAAGCCACGCTCAACAAGTTCTTTCATCACAAACGGCTTGAATAATTCAATCGCCATTTCTTTTGGAAGACCACATTGATACATTTTCAAGTTTGGACCTACAACGATAACCGAACGACCAGAGTAGTCAACACGTTTACCAAGTAAGTTTTGACGGAAACGACCTTGTTTCCCTTTCAACATATGTGAAAGTGATTTCAATGGACGGTTACCTGGTCCAGTAACTGGACGGCCACGACGACCATTATCAATCAACGCATCAACAGCCTCTTGTAACATACGTTTTTCGTTCTGAACGATGATGCTAGGTGCACCAAGGTCTAATAAACGTTTTAGACGGTTGTTACGGTTGATAACACGACGATACAAGTCATTTAAATCAGAAGTGGCAAAACGGCCACCATCTAATTGAACCATCGGGCGTAATTCTGGTGGAATTACCGGAAGTACGTCTAAAATCATCCAGTCTGGTTTGTTCCCAGAGTTACGGAATGATTCAACTACTTCAAGACGCTTAATTGCACGCGTACGTCGTTGACCAGCTGCAGTTTTAAGCTCTTCCTTCAGCATTTCTGTTTCTTTTTCAAGATCAAGTTCTTGAAGAAGACGTTTGATCGCCTCAGCACCCATTGCAGCATAGAATTTCGTACCGTATTTTTCACGGTATGCACGGTATTCTTTCTCAGACAATAGTTGTTTGCGCTCAAGTGGTGTATTCGCTGGGTCTACAACTACGTAAGAAGCAAAGTAAATCACTTCTTCCAAAGAACGTGGAGACATATCCAGGATAAGTCCCATACGACTTGGAATCCCTTTGAAATACCAAATATGTGATACTGGAGCTGCTAATTCAATGTGACCCATGCGCTCACGGCGCACTTTTGAACGTGTAACTTCAACGCCACAACGATCACAAACGACACCTTTATAACGAACACGCTTATACTTACCGCAATGACATTCCCAGTCCTTTGTTGGTCCGAAAATACGTTCACAGAACAAACCATCTTTTTCAGGTTTAAGTGTGCGGTAGTTAATCGTTTCAGGCTTCTTCACTTCACCGTATGACCAAGAACGAATCTTGTCAGGAGATGCTAAACCAATCTTCATGTACTCAAAATTATTAACGTCTATCAAGGAGCCTACCTCCCTTAGTCTGGGTCTTTTAAAGACTTTATCCACTTAGCTCAGGCGGATAACTTTTATGGAAATGGAAATGCGGGCAGGTATGATGGCCTGCCCTTATTTCTTAAAACTAATTTATATATATTGCCTTATTCGGCTGAGCCGACTGGCACTTCGTCCGTCATTGGCAGGATGTTGAGTGCATCAGCTGGTTGAAGATCGTCTTCCTCATCCAAATCACGCAATTCAATTTCTTGGTCGTTGATTGTCATCATCTTAACGTCCATACCTAAACTTTGAAGTTCTTTAATTAATACTTTGAATGATTCTGGAACACCTGGTTCTGGAACGCTTTCACCTTTAACGATGGCTTCGTATGTTTTCACACGACCTACCACGTCATCGGACTTCACTGTCAAGATTTCTTGAAGTGTGTAAGCGGCACCGTATGCCTCAAGTGCCCAAACCTCCATCTCACCGAAACGTTGTCCACCAAATTGTGCTTTACCACCAAGCGGTTGTTGCGTAACAAGAGAGTAAGGTCCAGTAGAACGAGCATGTAATTTATCGTCAACCATGTGGGCTAACTTAATCATATACATAATCCCGACAGAAACGCGGTTGTCGAATGGCTCACCTGAGCGACCATCATACAATGTTGTTTTACCGTCACGGTTCATACCTGCTTCTTCCATCGTATCCCAAACGTCAGCTTCATTGGCACCATCAAATACTGGTGAAGCCATATGAATGCCAAGAGTACGGGAAGCCATACCTAAGTGAAGCTCCAATACTTGACCGATGTTCATACGAGATGGAACCCCTAGAGGGTTAAGCATGATATCAACTGGTGTGCCGTCCGGAAGGAAAGGCATGTCTTCTTCTGGAAGGATACGCGAGATAACACCTTTGTTACCATGACGTCCAGCCATTTTATCCCCAACAGAGATTTTACGTTTTTGAACGATGTATGCACGAACGAGTTGGTTCACACCTGGTGGAAGCTCGTCGCCATCTTCGCGGTTAAACACTTTAACATCCAGGATAATTCCGCCTGCACCATGAGGTACACGTAGAGAAGTATCACGGACTTCACGTGCTTTTTCACCAAAGATTGCATGTAATAAACGTTCTTCAGCCGTTAACTCAGTAACCCCTTTAGGTGTTACTTTACCTACTAAGATATCGCCGTCGCGAACTTCCGCACCGACACGAATGATTCCGCGGTCATCTAAGTTACGAAGCGCTTCTTCACCCACGTTTGGAATATCACGTGTGATTTCTTCAGGTCCGAGCTTAGTATCACGGGATTCTGACTCGTATTCTTCGATATGCACAGAAGTGTACACATCGTCTTTTACAAGACGTTCACTCATGATAACAGCATCTTCATAGTTGAAACCGTCCCATGTCATGAAAGCAACAAGCACGTTACGTCCAAGTGCCATCTCACCGCGCTCCATAGAAGGACCATCAGCAAGAATATCAAGTGGTTTCACGCGATCGCCAACTTTAACGATTGGGCGTTGGTTATAACTCGTCCCTTGGTTAGAACGAATGAATTTTTGTAATTTATATTTTGTTAAATCGCCTTTAACTTCTTTGCCGTCGATTTCTTCAATGCGACGAACTCGAATTTCTTTCGCTTCTACATGTTCAACGATTCCGTCAAACTTAGCGATGACCGCAGCACCCGAGTCACGCGCATTCACATGTTCCATCCCTGTTCCTACAAAAGGAGCTTCAGGATTTAACAATGGAACCGCTTGACGTTGCATGTTCGCACCCATAAGGGCACGGTTGGAGTCATCGTTCTCTAAGAACGGGATACACGCTGTCGCTGCAGAAACAACTTGTTTAGGCGATACATCCATATAATCGATTGATGAACGTTTGAATACCGTGTTATCTCCGCGGAAACGACCAACAACTTCTTCGTCGACAAATTCACCATTGTCAGAAAGACGGGCATTAGCTTGCGCTACTACGTAGTTGTCTTCTTCATCTGCTGTTAAATAATCGATGCGAGTTGTCACAAGGCCTGTCTCAGGATCTACGCGACGGTAAGGTGTTTCAATAAATCCGAATTTGTTCACTTTCGCGAAACTTGAAAGTGAGTTGATCAACCCAATGTTTGGTCCCTCAGGCGTTTCAATCGGACACATACGACCGTAGTGGGAGTAATGAACGTCACGTACTTCAAAACCAGCACGTTCACGCGTTAAACCACCGGGTCCTAATGCCGATAGACGGCGTTTGTGCGTCAATTCAGCAAGTGGATTTGTTTGATCCATGAATTGAGACAACTGAGAACTACCAAAGAACTCTTTAATTGATGCAATAACCGGACGGATATTAATCAATTGTTGTGGCACTATAGATTGTGTGTCGTTAATTGACATACGCTCACGTACCACACGTTCCATACGGGAAAGACCAATACGGAATTGATTTTGTAATAGTTCCCCTACTGAACGTAAACGACGGTTACCTAGATGATCAATGTCATCCGTGTTTCCAATGTTGTAAAGTAGGCCGAAGAAGTAACTAACAGAAGAAATAATATCAGCAGGTGTGATGTTTTTTATCGCATCTTCAATATAAGCATTGCTGATGACATTAATTTCTTGTTGCGCTTCATTGTTTGGAGCGTAAATTTTGATTGATTGTAACGTGATATCGCCTTCTAATACGCCACCTACTTGAGAAATTGTGCGGAATCCGATTCCATTTTCAAGATGTGGGATTAAACGATCAAGTAAACGACGGTCAATCACTGCACCTTGTTCCGCTAAAATTTCACCAGTTTCTGGATCAACTAGCGTTTCAGCTACTGTCTGGTTGAATAGACGGTTTTTAATGTGCAGTTTTTTGTTCATTTTGTAACGACCAACATTCGCTAAGTCATAGCGTTTTGGATCGAAGAAACGTGAGTACAACAGGCTCTTCGCACTTTCAACTGTTGGCGGCTCGCCTGGACGAAGACGCTCATAAATTTCAAGCAACGCTTTATCTGTGCTCTCCGTGTTATCTTTTTCTAAAGTATTACGAAGGTATTCGTTATCGCCGATAAGGTCGATAATTTCTTGATCAGAACCAAAGCCAAGTGCACGCAGAAGTACCGTTACTGGTAATTTACGTGTGCGATCGATACGTACATATACTACGTCCTTCGCATCGATTTCGTATTCCAACCATGCGCCACGGTTAGGAATAACCGTTGCACCGAAACCTTTTTTACCGTTTTTATCTGTCTTATCATGGAAGTAAACACTTGGTGAACGGACTAACTGAGATACGATTACGCGCTCAGCACCGTTGATGACGAAAGTACCTGTTTCTGTCATGAGTGGGAAATCACCCATAAACACATCTTGTTCTTTCACTTCATCTGTTTCTTTGTTGTGCAAACGTACTTTTACGCGAAGTGGTGCAGCGTAAGTTACGTCACGTTCTTTTGATTCATCGACCGGATACTTAGGTTCACCTAATGTATAATCGATGAATTCCAGTGAAAGATTACCTGTGAAGTCTGCAATCGGAGAAATGTCTCGGAACATTTCACGCAAACCTTCTTCCAGGAACCATTCATAAGATGCTGTTTGAATTTCGATTAAATTCGGAAGTTCCAGCACCTCATTAATACGCGCAAAACTTCTGCGCTGGCGGTGTTGTCCGTACTGAACTAGTTGACCTGCCAACTCATTCACCCCTCAATAAAGCAATATTAGGACTTTTCGGCACACCATATTTAGTGTATGATGTCGAAAAGACAAAAAGAAAACGAGTTCTATAAGAGCTCATTTTCGGTTAACTAAATTTATTCTTGGTAAGTATACCCACTCGCAAAACACCTTTATACAAAAGGGCATACGACCGCAAAATAATATTTTTGCATTTTATTATAATATCATAGCGATTTTGTCAAGTCAATAATCATTTGACTTTCTCAGCCTTAATGATCCAGTAACCTCTTACCTTATCGATCACTTCAACTTGACCGAAAATTTCTTCTAATCGATCGAAAGTTGACGGAGCTCCTTGTTTCTTCTGAATGACAACCCACAACTCTCCACCCACACGCAATTTCGCATAGGCATCTAAATAAAAACGAAAAATCGTTTGTTTTCCAGCACGGATCGGCGGGTTTGTTAATATTGCAGCAAAGTCAGTTTCCGTAACGTCGGTTAACCCGTCACTTTCATAGATTCGTACATTTTGTACCCCGTTACCCTCCGCATTTTTACGCGAAAGTTGCACTGCACGTTCGTTGATGTCCACCATGTGAATTGTACGATCTGCCTCAGTTTTAGCGATGGATAAACCAATTGGTCCATACCCACACCCTACATCAAGCACAGGTCCTTCAGTCGCAGGCATTACAAACGCATCAATTAAAACACGGGACCCAAAATCTACTTCGCTTTTACTGAAAACACCCGTATCCGTTTCAAAATGAAACAGCTCACCACGCAGTGTAAAACTCCATGACTTAGGCTTACTTTCAGTTTGAGGTTTTTTTGAATAATAATGATCAGCCATTCGGGCACCCTCCAACCTGTTGATGAAATGAAGAAAAAGCCCGCCGTTAACTGACGAGCTTTCCATTACTTATTAAAAGAAATTATTTAACTTCTACTGAAGCGCCAACTTCTTCAAGTTTAGCTTTGATTTCTTCTGATTCTTCTTTAGTTACGCCTTCTTTAAGAGCTTTAGGAGCGTTATCTACAACTTCTTTAGCTTCTTTAAGACCTAATCCAGTGATTTCACGAACCACTTTGATTACTTTGATTTTTTGATCTCCTGCAGAGTTAAGGATTACATCAAATTCAGTTTTTTCTTCTTCAGCAGCAGCACCGCCACCAGCAGCCATAGCCATTGGTGCAGCAGCTGTAACGCCGAATTCTTCTTCGATTGCTTTTACTAAGTCGTTTAATTCAAGAACTGTCATACCTTTGATTGCTTCAAGGATTTGAGTGTTGTTCATTGTATGTTCCTCCTAATAGGAATATTTTTTTGTTTGGGTTATACCCGGGTTTAAACAGCTAAGCCGTGTAACGAATTACGCGCCTTGCTCTTCTTTTTGTTCTGCAACAGCTTTTGTTGCAAGCGCGAAGTTGCGCATTGGAGCTTGTAGAACGCTGAGTAGCATTGACAACAAACCTTCGCGAGAAGGAAGTTCTGCAAGTGCTTTAATATCTTCAGCAGTTGCGATTGCACCTTCGATCACACCAGCTTTGATTTCAAGGTTCTCGTTCTTTTTAGCGAAATCGTTAAGGATTTTCGCTGGCGCTACTACGTCTTCTGTTGAAAACGCAATTGCGTTTGGACCTGTAAGACTTTCGTTCAAGCCTTCAAGACCAGCAACTTCAACTGCACGGCGAGTCATTGTGTTTTTATACACTTTGAATTCAACGCCAGCTTCACGAAGTTGTTTACGAAGTTCAGTTACTTGAGAAACACTCAAGCCACGGTAGTCAACTACTACTGCAGTTGCTGCTGTTTGGAACTTTTCAGTAATTTCTTCAACACGAACTTTTTTAGCTTCGATTGCTCTGCTCATCTGGACACCTCCTAATAGAATGAGTCATTTATACCGCCAAAAGAAAAGCCCCTGGATCTATATAGACACAGGGGCTGAAACGTCATCTTAAAAAGAATCTGAATGCATGTCCTCGGTAGGATCATTATGCGACAAGTCGCCCCTACTGTCTACGGTACAAATAATTTATTTACAACAAAAGTCATCTTAACAGATAGACTTTAAACTGTCAACCTTATTTGTTAACTTTTACGCTAGAAGAATCCACTTTTACAGATGGACCCATTGTAGTTGTAACGTTAACTGATTTCATGTAAGTTCCTTTAGCTGCCGCAGGCTTAGCTTTTTGAACTACATCAAATACTGCCAAGAAGTTTTCAACTAACTTGTTGTCGTCGAAAGAAACTTTACCGATTGGTGCATGGATAATACCAGCTTTGTCAGCACGGTACTCAACTTTACCAGCCTTGATTTCTTCGATCGCTTTAGTTACGTCGAATGTTACAGTACCAGTTTTAGGGTTTGGCATTAAGCCTTTTGGTCCTAAAACGCGACCTAATTTACCAACTTCACCCATCATGTCAGGAGTAGCTACGATTACATCGAAGTCAAACCATCCTTGTTGGATTTTGTTAATGAACTCTGTATCGCCAACAAAGTCAGCGCCAGCAGCTTCTGCTTCTTTTAATTTTTCGCCTTTAGCGAAAACTAATACACGTTGAGTTTTACCAGTTCCGTTTGGAAGTACTACTGCTCCACGGATTTGTTGGTCATTTTTACGTGTGTCGATTCCTAATTTGAATGCCACTTCAACTGTTGCGTCAAAGTTAACAGTGCTCGTTTTTTTAGCAAGTTCGATTGCCTCTTGAGCTGCGTACAATTTAGTACGGTCTACCAATTTCGCTGCATCTTGCAACTTTTTACCTTTTTTAGCCATTGTAAAATGTCCTCCTTGATTGTGGTTTTAGCGGAATAAACCTCCCACGAATAAGGGTTGCGTGTCTTATAGACATCCGCAACCCCCCAAAAACTAATGCATCATCAAGTGCAGGGATTAGTCTTCGATGACGATACCCATGCTGCGCGCAGTACCTTCAACCATCAACATAGCTGCTTCAACTGATGCTGCGTTTAGGTCTGGCATTTTTTGTTCAGCGATTTCGCGAACTTTATCACGCTTCACCGTAGCAACTTTTTTGCGGTTTGGTTCACCAGAACCTGACTGGATACCAGCCGCCACTTTAAGTAATACTGCTGCAGGTGGAGTTTTTGTAATGAATGTAAATGAACGGTCTTCAAATACAGAAATTTCAACAGGGATAATTAGTCCAGCTTGATCTGCCGTACGTGCGTTGAATTCTTTACAGAATCCCATGATATTAACACCTGCTTGACCCAATGCTGGACCAACCGGCGGTGCTGGATTTGCTTTACCAGCAGGAATTTGTAATTTTACTACCTTAACAACTTTTTTAGCCACGAGACACACCTCCTTAAGTCCGTGATGTGGTAATTGGGTTGCCCCTCCCACTCAATATCTGTCTGTCAGCTACTAGCTGAGCATAAGCTAAAATTTTCGCAGACTACACTATTTCAGTCTGACCTTTGAAATAATACCATTTTTCCAAAACTTAAGCAAGTAGCTTTTGGAAAAAGGTTCTATGAACTAGATTTTAAATGCTTTTTTTCCATTCAAGATTGCTAATGTCTAGTTGCAAGCGCCAGCTCTCACCTAAGCTTAGGGCCACAGGATGTGGGTCATGAAGGCGTTCCGACACGATGTCGGGAATTTAGCCTTCCTTCCCCTAATCTAGCGAAAGCTAGCTTTCGCATCGAGTGGCGTTTTCACTTTTCTAATTACATTTTAATAACTTGGTCGTAGTCAAGTTCCATTTTCGTTTCGCGTCCAAACATATCAACAGAAACTTTCAACTTACCTTTTGCATCATCAATCTCTTCCACTTTACCTTGGAAGTGTGCAAATGGTCCTTCAAGAACTTCAACCATTTCCCCAACCGTGTATTGCGCTTCAATTTTGCGCTCTGTCATGCCCATTTGTTTCAGGATGAATTCTACTTCTTCCGGCAATAATGGTGTCGGTTTTGCTCCACCACCTGAAGAACCGATAAATCCAGTAACGCCTGGAGTATTTCGCACGACATACCAAGAATCGTCTGTCATCACAAGTTCAACTAAAACATACCCAGGGAATGTTTTACGCATAACTGTACGTTTTTTACCATCTTTAAAATCCGTTTCTTGCTCTTCCGGGATAATGACGCGGAAGATCAGATCGGACATACCCATCGTTTCAACACGCTTTTCAAGATTTGCTTTTACTTTGTTCTCGTATCCAGAATACGTGTGAACAACATACCAATTCTTTTCCATAAGTAGCAGGACTGTTCGTCCGTCCCTCCATTTCTTAGACAAATGAAAAAACCCGTTCTAAGTTTCTGACGGGCTATTCTCCACAAGTGCTATCTGTTATCAAATTACAGTTTAAGGAACCAGCGAAACGCTTGTGAAATTCCTAGGTCAACGACTGCGAAAAATACTGCCATAATTACGACCGTTGAAAGTACAATGACTGTATAACGAGTCATTTCCTTACGTTTAGGCCAACTAACTTTTCTCATTTCCGAGACAACATTACCAAAGAAACCACTGATATTAGTCATTCTGATTTAACCCTCCGAGTAAAAATTATCTATGTCTATATTTACAACGTTTGCTTATGAACCGTATGCGCTTTGCAATGGGAGCAATACTTTTTCAGTTCCAGACGCTCACTCGATCCTTCTTTTGAAGCAGGAACTGTATAGTTTCGCGAACCACATTGCACACAGCTTAAGACGACTTTATTAGCCATTTTATCACCTTTTAAGTCAGCATTTGTCTTTTTAAAGACTATCACCTACGGTTTAGACTGTCAACAAACGCCCAGGTGAAGATTTCAATGAACGCCACCAATTTCAATGTGCCGTTCAAGTTTCCGCTTCACACGCTGTAATGCGTTGTCTATGGATTTTACATGACGATTTAATTCTTCTGAAATTTCATGGTAAGACTGTCCATCCAAATACAAGGCAAGTACTTGCCTCTCCAATTCGCTCAGAATTTCACTCATTTTTTCTTCCATGTAATCAAAATCTTCACGGTGAATCATCAGTTCTTCGGGATCATCAATAGCAGAGCCCGAAATCACATCCATTAGTGTGCGGTCTGATTCTTCATCAAAAATCGGCTTGTCCAATGACACATATGAATTGAGTGGGATATGCTTTTGACGTGTAGCTGTTTTGATAGCAGTTATAATTTGACGTGTAATACAAAGTTCTGCGAATGCTCGAAACGATGAGAGCTTGTCCCCTCTGAAATCACGAATCGCTTTGTAAAGTCCAATCATTCCTTCTTGAATGATATCTTCTTTATCAGCCCCGATTAAAAAGTAAGACCTGGCTTTCATACGCACAAAAGATCGATATTTGGTGATTAAAAAGTCAAGCGCATCAGAATCGCCAGTGTGGACCAATTCCACAAGCTCGTCATCTAGTAAGTCTTCAAATTGGTGCAGCTTCACGTGTACATAGTCACTCTTAATCAACAGTATCACCTCGGCCGTCTGCATAGTTTGACCCTAGTATACAGGATGTGGAAATCGAGCGTCAACGACTCATTTCATCCCTCTGCGCCATTTTTCAAAAATTTCTGCCACTTCATTACTTAGCTGGATTTTGGAAAACGGGCGCTGCTCCTGGATAGCCTTCACCTTCTTCGTGATATTCTCCTGAACTAACTCCATTTCAATTTCAAGTTCTCGTGCAGACTTTCTTAGTGCGCCTTGTGCGAAAATCACCCATTGTTCCGTCAAATCAGATGTAGCTACATGCACTTGATCACGTCTTGTCATTAATTGTGATGTTAATTTTTCAATACGTTCATCCGCAGTTTCGTTTTCCCTGGTGAAAATAACTTCGACATCATATTGTTTCTTCTTTTTTTCAATCCCAGGTACGAGATGTGCATCAAACACTACAATGACTCGCCAACCTGAATAAGCTTTGTATTCCGCCATCATTTCAATCAGCCTGTCTCTGGCATCAATGAGCTTGTCTGTTTTTAATGCACGCAATTCTTTCCATGCGCCGATAATGTTATAGCCATCGACGAGTAAAATGTCCATCTCAATTAACCGGCAGGCGGTTCCGCAATACTTCGTACATCAGGATAGCAGCTGCTACGGATGCATTTAACGACGTTACGCGCCCAACCATCGGCATGTTATAGAGGAAGTCGCACTTCTCTTTCAGCAAGCGACTCATTCCTTTTCCTTCACTGCCTATAATGATTGCCAATGGTAATTTCGCATCCATGCGACGGTAATCAGCCGAGCCTTTAGCATCCGTTCCCGCGATCCACACGCCACGCTTTTTCAAATCTTCAACAGTTTGTGCTAGATTACCAACGCGTGCTACCGGCACATGCTCAATTGCCCCTGTAGATGTTTTCGCCACGACTGCAGTTAGTCCAACTGCACGACGCTTCGGAATAATGACACCATGCACGCCAGTCGCATCAGCTGTTCGCAAAATAGAACCCAGGTTATGTGGATCTTCCAACTCATCCAAAATCAAAAAGAATGGATCTTCATTGCGTGAAGCAGCACGTTCGAAAAGCTCATCAATTTCTGCATAACGATAAGCTGCTACTGAAGCTGCTACCCCTTGGTGATTGGCTCCGTCCGTCAATTGGTCCACTTTGTTTTTTGGCACAAACTGGACGATGATGCCCGCTTCTTTCGCAAGTTGTAACAACTCGGCGATTCCCGCTTTCTTGACACCTTCCGCTACCCATACTTTGTTCATATCTCGCCCGGAGCGAAGGGCCTCCAGCACTGGATTTTTCCCTGATACGATTTCATTGTCAAGTTCAGTCACGATATCGATTCTCCTTTCGGTTCTTCTATAGTGGTAATAGCTTTTTCGATTATTTCCTTCACGCGTTCGAAGTTGCCGGATAGGTACAAACTTCCGAGAACCGCTTCAAACGCCGTACTATATTTGTACGTTTGTACATCTGTATTTTTGGGAATGGTGCCAGACTTGGCATTACGCCCGCGTCTTAGCACCGCTTCTTCATCTTCCGTCAAAAACTTTTCTTGGAGTAGCACACGCACCACGGATGCCTGGGCTTTCGCCGAAACATATTTAGTTCCTTCTTTATGCAGTGTATTGGGTCTAACTCGTCCTGAACGAATCAAATGTTCACGAATCGCTTGCTCCAGGACGGCATCCCCCATATACGCAAGGGCCAGTGAATTCAATTGTTTTACATCTGCCGGACGAAGTGAATATTCTTTGTTCATCCGCGTTTCCAACGGATGCCTTGCGCCGTATCTTCCAATAAAATATTCATTTCTTTCAATTGATCCCGGATGGCATCTGCACGAGCGAAATCTTTATCTTTACGCGCCTGGATTCTCTCCGCAATAAGAGCGTCAATTTCTTCATCCAGTACTTCTGTTTTTACTTCCACTTCAATACCCAAAACAAGTGAAAGTTCTTTCAATGCTTTCATGAATGCAGTAAGAACAACCGCTTCCGTATGTTTTTCAATTAGATATACATTAGCCAGACTCGCCAGTTCAAACAAGGCAGCAATTCCGTTGGCCGTATTGAAATCATCGTCCATTGCCGTAACGAATTGGGTGCGGACTTCTTCGATTTTGTTTAACCAGATATCCTTGTGATCCCCTAGTTCAGGAGATGCTTCAAGACGATGCGCCAAATTCGAGTATGATGTTCGAATGCGCGCCAGCCCATTTTCCGCATTTTCCACAAGCTCTTGCGAGAAATTGATTGGGTGACGGTAATGAACCGACAACATAAAGAATCTCAACACTTGCGGATCGATTTGTTTACGAATGTCGTTCACCAATACAAAGTTACCAAGGGACTTCGACATTTTTTCGTTGTCAATATTGATATATCCATTATGCATCCAGTAGCGCGCAAATTGCTTACCTGTATATGCTTCAGACTGTGCAATTTCGTTTTCATGATGCGGGAATGTCAAATCCTGTCCACCTGCGTGAATGTCAATCGTGTCTCCCAAAATTTCACGAGCCATAACGGAACATTCAATATGCCATCCCGGACGACCATTGCCCCAAGGACTCTTCCAGAAAATTTCACCCGGCTTCGCATCTTTCCACAATGCAAAATCAAGTGCATCTGCTTTCTTTTCGCCCGCTTCAATGCGTGCGCCGATTTTTAAATCATCAACCGATTGTTGGGACAATTTGCCGTACCCTTCAAACTTGCGTGTGCGGTAATAAACGTCACCTTGCGACTCGTAAGCATAGCCTTTTTCGATTAAGACTTCGATGAATTCGATGATAGAGTCCATATGTTCCGTGACACGTGGGTGAGCATCCGCTTTCTGGCAACCAAGTGCAACCACATCTTCAAAATAAGCGGCGATAAAACGTTCGGTTAATTCGGATACTTCTTCACCCAGTTCATTTGCCGTTTTGATGATTTTATCGTCAACATCCGTAAAGTTAGAAACGAAATTCACTTCATATCCACGGTACTTCAAGTAGCGACGTACGGTATCGTAGACGATTACCGGACGGGAGTTCCCGATGTGGATGTAGTTATATACTGTCGGTCCACATACGTACATTTTCACCTTGCCTTCTTCAAGCGGCACAAATGGTTCTTTTTGACGCGTCAATGTGTTGTAAATATGAATGCTCATTTAACGTTTCGCTCCTTTTCGAATTGTTCACTGACAAGCGCGACTTGCTCGCGCAAGACGGCAATTTTTTCTTCTAGCATATTGCATTTATCCGCTACTGGATCCGGCAAGTCCTGGTGATCCAAGTCACGTTTCACTTTGATTCCATCTTGCACGACGACTGTTCCAGGAATACCTACAACCGTTGAATTTGGCGGAACATTTTTCAATACAACCGAGCCTGCACCGACTTTACTGTTTTCGCCGATCGTAATCGACCCAAGTACTTTTGCTCCTGTTGCTACCAATACATTATCGTGTAACGTGGGATGTCGTTTCCCTCGTTCTTTACCTGTACCACCAAGTGTCACTCCTTGGAAGATCGTTACATTATCGCCAATTTCACACGTTTCCCCTATGACTACACCCATTCCGTGGTCTATGAAAAAGCGGCGACCAATTTTGGCACCCGGATGGATTTCAATTCCGGTGAAAAATCGACTCACTTGCGATACGACTCTCGCCAGGAAAAAGAATTTCCGCTTAAAGAGCGCATGTGCGACACGGTGTGCCCAAACCGCATGTAACCCGGCATACGTCAGCACAACTTCCAGCACACGTCTGGCAGCTGGATCTTGCTCGAAGACGACTTCAACATCTTCTTTCATTCGACTGAACATCATCGTTCCTCCTGTGTTAGTTTTTGTTAAATGTTTTGTTTGATTTTGATTCGATCGGTAGCCCTATATTTGGCTTGTGAATAATTTAACGCTCAAACAGGTCTCATCTCCAAGTTTACTTTACGAGACAACCTCACAGTTTTTTGACCAAAATAAAAAGCGCCCCTGTCATTGACTGACAGAGACGCTGTAATAGCGCGGTTCCACTCTGATTGGAAGGATGTTTTGCGGTCCTTCCCACTTGGCGTCTTGTAACGTAGACGGTACGGCTCGCTTACTAAATGGTTCAGCTGAGCGCTCAGAGGTGCATTTCCATAGTGCCTAAGCTCAGACCACTTTCAGCCGGTGGTGGTCCTCTCTAAAGAGCGTGCCTTATGTACTTCTCCTCATCAAAGCGTTTTGATGTTTTGGTTAAAGATAGCTTCATTTTCACACCATCATGCATGAAAGTCAAACTTATTGTTTTGCGAATTTCTCCACACGCGCAAGTACTTTTTCTTTGCCGATTAACGCGATTGCGTTAGGCAATTCCGGACCGTGTGTTTGACCAGTCGTCACAACACGGATTGGCATGAATAAGTTCTTGCCTTTATGTCCCGTTTCTTTTTGCACGACTTTGATTGCTGCTTTGACAGCATCTGCTTCAAACACTTCCAGTTGCTCAAGTTGCGTTTTGAAAGATGCCATAACTTCCGGCACTTGTTCGCCAGCTAAAACAGCAGTAGCTTCTTCATCATATGCAAGTTCATCCTTAAAGAATAGGTCAGTTAGCTCAGTAATTTCAGCACCGAAACTCATTTGTTCATGGTAAAGCGCGATAACGCCCGTTGCCCATTGTTTTTCTTCTTCTGTCAATGTTTCAGGCAAGCGACCAGCTTTTTGTAAATGAGGCAATGCAAGTTCAACTACTTCTTCAAGAGACAGTTGCTTCACATATTGATTGTTCATCCACGTTAGTTTTTGTTTATCGAACATCGATGGTGATTTAGATAAGCGATTGACGTCAAACTGGCGAATGAATTCTTCTTTCGTGAAGATTTCTTCTTCTCCTTCAGGAGACCAGCCAAGAAGCGCAAAGAAATTGAACATTGCTTCTGGGATATAACCAAGATCTTTATACTGAGCAACGAATTGAATAATCGATTCGTCACGTTTTGAAAGTTTTTTACGGCTTTCGTTGATGATTAATGTCATATGACCGTATTCAGGCGCTTTCCAACCAAATGCGTCAAATACCATCATTTGTTTTGGTGTATTTGATAAATGTTCTTCCCCACGGAATACGTGAGAAATCTTCATGAAATAATCATCCAAAACAACTGCATAGTTATAAGTCGGAATACCATTTGCTTTAACAAGCACCCAGTCACCAACATCTTTCGATTCAAATGAAACCGAACCGCGCACCAAGTCTTCAAATGTATACGTTACATCTGCAGGTACACGCATGCGAATGGTATGTGCAAGACCTGCCGCCTCTTTTTCCGCCACTTGTTCTTTCGTTAAGTTACGGCATGTACCTTTGTACATTGGTGCAGCGACACCTTTTGCTTTTTGCTCTTCACGCTCAACTTCCAACTCTTCCGTTGTGCAGAAACATTTATACGCATGACCATTTTCAAGCATTTCTACTGCATGCTTTTGGTAAATGTCCAAACGTTCCATTTGACGGTAAGGAGCATATGGTCCACCGATATCAACAGACTCATCATATTCCATGCCAAGCCATTTCAAGTTTTCCAGTTGCGATAATTCGCCACCTTCAATGTTACGTTCAATATCCGTATCTTCAATACGAACAATGAATTTACCGCCGTGATGGCGTGCAAATAAATAGTTGAATAAGGCAGTGCGGGCTCCACCAATATGTAAATTTCCTGTTGGGCTTGGTGCGTAGCGTACGCGAACTTCTTGTGTCATGTGTGTGTCCTCCTCGAATACGTGCTAAACTTTGTCCAGTTTAACACAGGTCATACTTATTTTTGAATGAGTAATATCGTCGCCTGTGCCGCGATGCCTTCTCCACGTCCCGTAAAGCCAAGCTTTTCGGTTGTTGTCGCTTTGACATTCACTTGCGTTGGTTCCGCATTTAGCAGTTGTGCGATGCGGTCACGCATTTGATTAATATAAGGTGCCATCTTTGGTGCCTGTGCAATAATCGTGCAATCCACATTGCCTAATTTATAGCCTTTTTCTTCAACGATGTTCCAAATGTATGCAAGTAATTTTGCGGAATCTGCATCTTTAAATTCAGGGTCCGTATCGGGAAAATGACGTCCAATATCCCCTTCACCAATTGCGCCCAGTGCCGCATCCGTTACTGTATGTAATAAAACATCGGCATCTGAATGCCCGATTAAACCTTTTTCGTATGGAATCGTCACGCCACCTAAAATAAGCGGTCTATTCTCTGCAAATTCATGTACATCAAACCCTTGTCCAACTCGAAACATTTAGTTTTCCTCCTGCTGTCGTTTTTGTAAGATGGCTTCGCCTATCAATAAATCTTCTTGTGTCGTCATTTTTACATTATCATACGTACTCTCTACCACGTACACAGGGATATTCAGTCGTTCGACTAACATGGATTCATCTGTCCCGAGAAACCCATCTTGTTCTGCTTGCTGTTGCGCCTTCATCAAGATGTCCTTACGGAAAGCTTGTGGAGTCTGGATCATCCACAATTGATCACGGTCCACCGTTTCTTCAATAATGTGATTGCGTACACGTTTCATGGTGTCTTTTGCTTTCACACCAGCGATGGCAGCACCGGTCTCATGAGCTTTTTGAACCAATTGGGAAATCACGGCTGGTTCGATGAAAGGCCTTGCCGCATCGTGCACGAGAATCAAGTCTGCCTCATGCTCAGCTGCTTGGACGCAGGCATACACACTGTATTGACGTTCCTCGCCACCTTCAGGCATCCCTTTCACTTTCGTAATGTTATACTCGTTCAACATCTCCTGAATCGTCACACGCTCTTCAGGCTTCACTGCGAGCCAGATCCCAACGCAATTTGTATCTTGTTCAAAGACCTCAAGTGTATGGATGAGAATTGGCTTATCGCGCAATGTAAGAAATAATTTATTACGTCCGGCCTTCATCCGTTTCCCGCTACCCGCAGCCGGTAATACAACGATATATTTCATTTCAAGTATTCTCCTCTTTCTTGATGGAAAAGGAGGCCGCCTTAGCTGTCTGGTGTTGTTGACAGAAAGGGCAGCCTCTTATTTTAGGTGTAATTGTTTATTTCGTTTTAGCAAAAATCATTCGCCCAGCCGAAGTTTGAAGAACACTTGTAACAATGACGTTAATTGCTTGGCCGATATACGACTTGCCATCTTCCACGACAATCATCGTTCCGTCGTCTAGATAAGCTACACCTTGATTTTGTTCTTTGCCATCTTTGATGACCACGATATGCATTTCTTCACCGGGAATCACGACTGGTTTGACCGCATTCGCAAGATCATTGATATTCAGAACAGGCACTTGATGCAATTCACACACTTTATTCAAGTTGAAATCATTGGTCACTACCATGCCGTCCATTTTCTTCGCAAGACGCATCAGTTTCAAATCAACTTCTGCCACATCATCAAAATCTTCTTCTGTAATCAAAACAGCTGAAGCTCGCTCGGACTGAAGTTGTTTCAAGATATCAAGACCACGTCGACCTCGTGTACGTTTCAATGTATCCGAAGAATCGGCAATATGCTGAAGTTCAGTTAATACAAACTGAGGTACGACAAGCACCCCTTCAAGGAAACCCGTTGCAGAAATATCAGAAATCCGACCATCGATAATGACACTTGTATCGAGTAATTTATATGATGCTTGTTGCAATTCCTGAGGGTTGTTTTCATCGAACTTTTTCTTTTGTACAACCGTTTTATTAGCAGTAAACATTTGAACAATTTCATCGCGCTTCTTGAAGCCTACCTGGAAACCAAGATATCCTAAAGTGATGGTCAGCAATATGGGAAGTACCGCATCAATGACTGGAAGCTGTATGGAATCCACCGCAAAATTCAAAAGAAATGCGACACTAAGCCCAATAATCAGACCGAGTGTACCAAACAACAAATCACCAATTGGCGCTTTCAGCAATCGATCTTCCATCCAACTTAAAAACTCGATCAAATAGTCGGTCAACAGTAAAGCAAGTACAAACAAAAGAATGGCTCCTATTAGCACAGACACATACGGATTGTTCAGCCACGGGTTAGAAGATAAATGTATAAGATCGTATAATTGCGGTAAAAAAAGTAACCCGAGCGTTCCACCAATCAAGATAAATGTAATTCGAATAATCCACTTTAACACTGGCCCACCTCCTGTTTTTGATTATACACGTTTTCAAACGGAAACACCTACTTGACGAAGAAGGCAATCGTAAAGTTTCTTATGAAAAGCGTCAGTCACTTGGAATTTATGGTGTAGGGAAGTTAATCGGCGTGGCAGAGGTTTTAATCCGCACGGTTCGGTTTCACCTAGATTCTCCCAGCGGAATCTCCTCCTTCGAGATACTAGAGAAAAAGCTTTCCCAAAACGCCTAAGCGTTCGGGAAAGCTTCTTTTAATGCCTGATTTACGGTTTCAACGCCAACCACTTGAATACCTTTCGGATAGTCCCAGCCGCCAAGGTTCGACGCTGGAATAATTGCGCGTTTGAATCCAAGTTTCGCCGCTTCCTGCACGCGTTGTTCCACTCGGGACACACGACGCACTTCACCTGTTAACCCCACTTCTCCAATAAAGCAGTCATGTGCACTCGCCGCAACATCACGGAAACTGGAAACGATGGTCGTCAAGACAGCCAAATCGATGGCTGGCTCATCCAGCTTCACGCCACCGGCTACTTTAATGTAGGCATCTTGCGTTTGCAGCAGCATTCCGACCCGCTTCTCTAATACGGCCATCAGTAAAGAAATCCGGTTTTGATCAATCCCGCTTGCCATACGCTTCGGATAGTTGAAACTCGTCGGCGTAATCAAAGCCTGAATTTCAACCAGAATCGGTCGTGTCCCTTCCATAGAAGCGACAACGGTTGAACCTGCCGCTCCTTGTGAACGTTCTTGCAAGAACAATTCAGAAGGGTTCAATACTTCTTTTAATCCACCTTGTAACATTTCAAAAATAGCAATCTCGTTGGTTGAACCAAAACGGTTTTTCTGTGAACGCAAAATGCGATACGTATGGTGACGTTCGCCTTCGAAGTACAGAACTGTATCCACCATATGTTCAAGTAATCGCGGTCCGGCAATCTGACCTTCCTTCGTTACATGACCCACAAGGAAAATCGCAATGTTTTTCGTTTTGGCAATGCGCATCAATTCCGCTGTACATTCCCGCACTTGTGAAACGCTACCTGGGGCAGACGTAACTTCAGGATGGTGAACTGTTTGAATGGAGTCAATTACGACAAACTTTGGTTCGACTTGATCGATTGCCTCATTCACTAGTTCCAAGTTGGTTTCTGAATAAATATAGAGCTCAGAAGATGCCACACCCAAACGTTCTGCACGAAGTTTCGTTTGTCGGATGGACTCTTCCCCAGACATATACAATACGCGTTGCCCTTTGTTCGCCAGTAATGAGGAAACTTGCAGCAACAGTGTGGATTTACCGATACCGGGGTCTCCACCAATCAAAATAAGTGACCCAGGTACAATTCCGCCTCCAAGTACACGGTTCAATTCAGCAAGATCCGTATCTACGCGTGGTTCATCAACCGTTTCAACAGCTGTAATCGGGGTCGCTTTTTGTGCGATTTTTTCAGAATGCTGGAACGTGCGGCGGGGTCCTTTTACGACCACTTCCACTTCTTCCACCATGGTGTTCCATGCGCCACAACCAGGGCAGCGTCCCATCCATTTAGCAGATTCATAGCCACATGAGTTACACAAGAATTTTGTTTTACGTTTAGCCATAGTACCTCCTACTTTCGCAGATTCCTTTACTACTATCAACAACATCGTTTACATAGAGCATTATGTAAAAAAGAGCATTCCGAACAGCCTCGCCGGAATGCTCCAATAGTTTTATTCTGTTACTGCTTCTTTTGTACGAACGATAAATTCATCGTTTTCAACATCGAACACAATATTGTTTCCTGTCAACACCGTACCTTTTAATAGTTCTTCAGACAAGCGATCTTCCACGTGTTTTTGAAGTGCACGACGGAGCGGACGTGCACCGTACTCTGGGTCGTACCCTTCTTTTGTGATTTTTTCTTGAGCCGCTTCTGTTAACACAAGCTCAATTTCCTGCTCTTTCAAGCGTTTCGTTAATTGAGCAGTCATTAATGTCACGATTTCTTTCAAGTGTTCTTTTTCTAAAGAATGGAACACAATCATTTCATCGACACGGTTTAAGAATTCAGGACGGAAGGCTTTTTTCAACTCTTCGAGCATTTTGCCTTTCATGTCTTTGTATTTCTGTTCGCCGTCTTGCAAATTGAAGCCGACGTATTTGTTTTTCTTCAACGCTTCCGCGCCGACGTTGGATGTCATAATAACAACCGTGTTTCGGAAGTCGACTGTGCGTCCTTTAGAATCAGTTAGGCGACCATCTTCCAACACTTGCAACAAGATATTGAAGACATCTGGATGTGCTTTCTCGATTTCATCTAAAAGAATAACAGAATACGGTTTGCGACGAACTTTTTCTGTCAATTGACCGCCATCTTCAAATCCAACGTAACCAGGAGGTGAACCGACAAGTCGAGAAGTCGAGTGTTTTTCCATGTACTCGGACATGTCGACGCGAATCATTGCATCTTCGTCGCCAAACATGCTCTCTGCAAGTGCACGGGCAAGTTCTGTTTTACCGACACCAGTTGGCCCAAGGAAAATGAATGAACCAATTGGACGTTTTGGATCTTTCAATCCAGCGCGTGCTCGGCGTACTGCGCGAGAAATCGCTGTAACTGCTTCCGCTTGACCGATAACACGTTGGTGCAATGTATCTTCTAATTTCAATAATTTCTCAGACTCGGTTTGTGCCAGTTTTGAAACCGGAATTCCCGTCCACATGGAAACAACTGCCGCGATATCTTCCACAGTTACTTCAGATTCAGCTCTGCCTTGTTCTTCTTTCCAAGACTTCTTCGTGCTTTCGAGTTCTTCTTTCAGCTTTTGTTCCGTATCACGGAATGATGCTGCTTTTTCAAACTCCTGGCTTTGAACAGCCGCGTTTTTCTCCGAACGGATTGCTTCTAAACGAGTTTCCAGTTCTTTTAAATTCGGCGGTGTCGTGTATGAACGCAAACGCACTTTCGAACCGGCTTCATCAATTAAATCAATGGCTTTGTCCGGTAAGAAACGGTCGGAAATGTAACGGTCGGACATTTTAGCCGCTGCAGTAATCGCTGCATCCGTAATTTTCACACGGTGATGGGCTTCATAACGATCACGAAGTCCTTTGATGATTTGAATGGACTCTTCAACTGAAGGTTCATCCACTTGAATCGGTTGGAAACGACGCTCCAAAGCAGCATCTTTTTCAATATATTTACGGTATTCATCAAGCGTTGTTGCACCAATACATTGAAGTTCGCCACGAGCAAGTGACGGTTTCAAGATATTTGATGCATCAATAGCGCCTTCTGCACCACCGGCACCAATCAATGTGTGGAGCTCATCGATAAATAGAATGACGTTACCCGCTTGGCGAATTTCATCCATCACTTTTTTCAAGCGATCTTCAAACTCACCACGGTATTTTGTACCCGCAACAACTGTACCCATATCCAATGTCATGACGCGTTTGTCACGCAGAATTTCCGGAACTTCATTTTGCACGATTTGTTGTGCCAAACCTTCAGCGATAGCTGTTTTACCGACACCCGGTTCCCCAATAAGAACAGGGTTGTTTTTCGTACGACGTGATAGCACTTCAATGACACGCGTGATCTCTTTGCTACGTCCAATGACAGGATCCAAGCTTCCTTCGCGTGCAATTTGGGTTAAATCACGAGCCAAGCTATCAAGCGTTGGTGTGCTCGCAGCAGGATTGTTTCCGCTGTTCGCTTGAACATGATCGTTGCTACCCAGTAATTGCAGCACTTGTTGACGTGCTTTATTCAAGCTGACACCTGAATTGTTAAGCACACGAGCCGCTACACCTTCACCTTCGCGAATCAATGCCAGCAATAAATGCTCTGTGCCGATGTATGAATGGCCCAGTTTACGCGATTCGTCTACTGATAACTCAATGACTTTCTTCGCACGTGGTGTGTAATGAACGATTGGACCTACGTCACCAGTTCCCATTCCTACCAGCTCTTCAATGCCTTCTTCAATCATTTGCGGACTGACTTCGATTGCTTCCATTGCTTTGGCAGCAATTCCGCCACCCTCTCGAATTAATCCTAATAATATATGTTCAGTACCAATTGACTCGTGCTTCATACGAATGGCTTCTTCTTGAGCTAATTGGAGTACTTTTTGTGCGCGTTGTGTAAATCGATTAAACATCATGAGGTTCCTCTCCTTCATTGTCTAAATTATTGTCTACTTGCAACCGTTCCCTAAACAACTTTGCCCGAAACACATCGCGTTCTTCGGGTTGCAGGGACGTATCTGCATACTTCTGTAAAAAACCTGGTTGCATGAAAACCATGCATTCATTCAAAATTGAAACATCGACACCTTTAATCAAACCTAGATCGATGCCAAGACGCACGTCTGATAAACAGCGTCCCGCTTCTTCTGTTGTTAAAAGCCGTGCATACGTCAAAACACCAAGTGAACGATACAGACGATCTTCCAATACATTCGGTCTCGTATGTAAGAGAGCCGCTCTTGCTTCACGTTCTTTTTGAATAATTTGTTCAGTGATGCTTTGCAAATCAGTTAAGATATCTTCTTCTGATTTCCCGAGAGTTGTTTGATTTGATACTTGATACACATTGCCGAGGGCTTCACTACCTTCTCCGTAGATGCCGCGTACGACCATCCCGAGACGTGTAATCGCTGTTACAATGCGATCCATTTGCTTTGTCATCGTGAGTGCTGGTAAATGCATCATCACCGATGCCCGCAGGCCAGTGCCCGTATTCGTCGGACAACTCGTTAAATAGCCAAACTGTTCATCAAATGCATAGGGCAGTTCTTTTTCAAGGACGTCATCTATATGGTTTGCCTGACGCCATGCTTCGTTTAACTGCATTCCCGGGAAAATACATTGTATGCGAATATGATCTTCTTCATTGACCATCACACTGACCGCTTCATCATCTGATAATAAAACGGACCCTGCTATTTCCGAGTGAGCCAATTTCGGACTGATTAAATGCTTTTCAACCAGCACTTGCCGATTGAGCGCAGATAGCTCTTTTATATCTATATACGAAAAGGTCGACTCAAGTTCCGCTTCTGCATCAAGTAAAACTGAGGAAATCGCTTGATCTACTTGCAGCGCTTCATTTTCCGTAAAAGAAAGTGGAAATCGGTAACCTGTTAAATTTCGGGCGAGCCGGATTCTCGTGCTCATCACGATATCTGCATGCTCTCCCTCGCCGGCCATCCAACTTGTAACGGAATTATTCAGAAAACGTTCAATGGACATCGCGGTTTTCACCTCCGCTGTGCAGCTGTTCCTCTAACGAGCGAGCTTCATCCCGAAGTCGTGCCGCCTCTTCAAAATTTTCAATCTCAATCGCCGTGCGCATGGACGTACGAATTGCTTCAATTTGTTTTTTCAATTGCAGTGTTTGGCCAAATGTACCTGGCGCTTTCCCCACATGTTTCACATTGCCGTTGTGCAATTTTTTGAAGACGTCCGGTAATTGTTCGTGAAAACTCTCATAACAATGTGCACACCCAAACTTCCCTTGGTTTAAAAACTGTCGGAATGTCCATCCACATGAACTGCATGTCTTAGCTTCTGGTTGAGGTTTTTGTTGCACTTGTTTGCTTTCCGGGACGCCAAACCAATTGGACAATAACTGATGTAGCGAAAGTGGATCCTGCTGAAAATCCAAATGAAACGGATGGAAATTTTTTGCGCAGACCTCACAATAATGTCGTTGCACCTGTTCTCCATTTTGTATTTGCGTCACGGTAACTTTTGCCGGACGATGTTTACAATTCTCACAAATCATCTCGCGCTCGCCTCACTTTAACTGTTCATACTTGAATGTCATAAGCATCGCTTGCAATATGCGTGAACGCAATTCATCTCGATGCGGCAATGGGGTATTGAGGGTTGTACGATCGAGTGCCGCGAGCATCATTTTCGCCTCACGCTTCGTCACTACATTCTCATCGATTAAACGAAAGATAATATCTTCCGTCATCGTTTGAGAAGCTCCACGCTCTAAACTTGCCAGAATGGTTTCAATTAAATCAGCCTTCGTATGAGCGCGTACCCGAACTATTCGAATATACCCCCCGCCCCCCCGCTTACTTTCAACGAGGTAACCACGGTCAGCGGTGAAGCGCGTATTAATCACATAATTAATTTGTGAAGGCACACATTGAAACTGCTCCGCAATCTCACTGCGCTTTATCTCAACATGCCCTTTTTCATCTAATTCGATAACTTTCTTTAAATACCCTTCAATAATATCTGATATATTCCGCATGCAATCACCTCCTGATCAATTAACTCTGAGTGCGATTAAGGTTAGTGGCTATATTTCACGTGGGCATCCCAATAGGATGCACCATGTACCTGACTTTGACTAACTTTGACTTTATTATATAAGGGGAGATAGGAAGTGTGCAATTCATATGCTTTCGTTCCGTTTTTTCTAAAATAAAAAGCTATTTTCTTAAGTGGAAATTATAGCAAGAATATTCAGATATTATTAATCTTATTGACTAGTATACTTGGATAGTGTGACGATTTCACCGCCTACTTTGAGTTTGTGAAAATTTATCAATCAAACGATAGATTATCGCTCAAACACGTCTCACATCCTTGTTAACTTTTAGAGATACGTCTACAAGTTCATTGATTTAATGGTTTTTGTTTCCGCTACGCTCCTGTTACACAAAAAAGTGCCATCCTTTTATGCAAGGATGGCACTTCTATTAAAACAGCATGAAAGCAATCGGCGTAACAATGATTAAAGTCAGAATAACACGTTGAACCCAGATAACGATTAATTTCGGTATTGAAATCGGAATTTCTGTTGCCACGATGCAAGGAACAACTGCAGAGAAGAAAATGATGGACGATATAGATACAACCGCAATTACGAATTTTACAATCATCCCAGATTTCACAACCAGCAATGCAGGTAGGAACATTTCAGCTATTCCAAGTGCACTTGCTTTTGCGACTAGCATCGGTTCAGGAAGCTGCAAAATGTAGGTGAACGGATAGAAGATGTAACCGATCCAGTCAAATATCGGCGTGAATTCTGCTAACACTAAACCAAGTAATCCAATTGATAAAATTGATGGTAAAATCGCCATAGCCATTAATAAACCGTCTCGCAAGTAAACTAGGTGATTGTTTAACGGTTTCCTGCGCTTCATTCCAAGCGGCTGTCAAGCGACTTCCTTCAGGTTTCACCTCTGGTTGTGGCACACTGCCTTCATAATAATCGTCTTTAATACGATTCAGCGGCCAGATGCGAGTTGTAATTGCCGTCACGATGAACGTGACGATTAGTGTTACCCAAAAGTACAAATTCCACATATCCATTAAGCCAAGTGTTTTCGCAACGATAACCATGAACGTAGCAGATACAGTCGAGAAGCCCGTTGCAATAATTGCTGCTTCTCGTGCTGTGTATTTCCCTTCTTTATAAACACGATTCGTTATTAGCAAGCCCAATGAATATGAACCAACGAAAGAAGCTACTGCGTCAATTGCAGATCGACCTGGTGTTCGCCAAATTGGTCGCATAATCGGTTGCATGAGAACCCCAATAAATTCAAGTAATCCATAACCTACTAATAATGCTAAAAATACCGCCCCGATTGGGACTAATAAACCTACGGAAATCACTAATTTATCGAACAAGAATGGTCCCATATCAGGAGCAAATAACCACGCCGGACCAAATCCAAAAACAATCATAATCCCAACGACTAAACCTATGATTTTAAAGAAAGAAAACACCATGTTGACGGTCGATTTTTTCCAAGTCCCCGAGTAAAACGGGTATAATGCACCAGCTAGAATAAGTACTAATGAGTAATATGGTAAAACCCCAGTTGCATTTGCTTGAATCCATGACACGATGTGGTCAAGCATGATTGAATTTTTTCCACCAATTGTGACCGGCACGAAAAACATGAACGCACCAATAAAACTGTATACAAAAAACTTCCACATTCCCGTACTTGAACGTATTTTTGAACGTTCTCCCACTTGTTGCATATTAAATCCCCCTTTGTGATAGAACTCTCCCCGTGATAAATTCCAACCATGCATACACTCCTGTTTTGACCGTGGCACTTGTCGGTACATCTCGTGTTGGATCCAGACAGACAAAATCGATATGTCGAACCGCATCCTGTTGGCCGATCCGCACTAAACTTTGGAATAACTCTTCCGCCGTCATGCCTCCTGGTGTAGAAGCGGGAACACCCGGTGCGACTGCAATGTCCAACACATCCATATCGACAGTTACGTATACGCGGTCCACTCGTTGTGCTAATTCCTTTAATTGTTCTTCGACGCACTGAGCCACCCCTAGCTCACGTGCTTTACGTAAAGTAATCATTCGAATACCGTGTTCCTTCGCATAAGCCACCAATGGTGCTGCATTGAAGTACCCGTGAAGACCAATATTGACGACATCTTCCCCGTAGACAGTGCCCCCATCAATCAGTTGACGAATGGGTGTGCCATTTGCAGGTCCCAAATCGGCCGGGTCGCGCACATCTAGATGTGTATCTAGTTGTAAAATGCCAATCCGCTCGTCTGGGTAGGCCTTCTTAAGACCTCTTACCGCACATGCAGTTACAGAATGATCGCCACCAATTAAACATGTGGTCGATCGATCAAATGTGCGGACTAATTCATATGTAGCGTCTTCAATGTGTTCATGTGACATTAAAATATCGGTCGTATGCATAACGACATCTCCCGCATCACGAACGATGTAGCTAGATAAATCCATGTCCTCATCTAAGTTATACGTGGAGAACCCTTTCCACAATTTGCGGAATTCCATTGGATATAAGGAAGCGCCGGAAACACTGATTGAAGAGCGGGAAATGGGCGCGCCATAAATCACCATGTCCGGAGACTGTTCAGCAAGCGGTTTTACCCACTGATGTACGAAATCTCCGGAAGCATCGCGCCATGACCATTCAGGCGGTTGTAAATGTTTCATTTAACCCACCACCTGTACACCTTTTTTCCACACCGAACCAACGTGATTCACGCCGAAAAGATATTGCAGCTCCTGGTAATTGGATACATTCCACATTACGACATCCGCTTGTTTGCCCGCTTCCAATGAACCGACATTCTCTTGCATGCCAATGGCACACGCAGCGTTCATCGTTGCGGCAACCAATGCTTCCGCAGGAGTTAGACGCATAGAGATGCAGGCCAAATTCATGACCAAAGGCATCGAAGTCGTTGGTGACGAACCAGGATTGCAGTCTGTTGAGATGGCTACGGCTACACCTGCATCAATCATCGCACGGCCTTTTGCTGCTTCTTCACGTAAATACAGAGCGGTCGCTGGCAAAAGACAGGCAATGACGCCTGCTTCAGCCATTAAACGCACACCTTCATCAGATGCTTTCAATAGATGTTCCGCTGAAATTGCACCAACTTTGGCAGCCAGTTCCGCGCCACCGTAAGACTCAATTTCATCAGCATGAATTTTGGGAATCAAGCCGAGTTTTTTGCCTGCTTCTAAAATTCGTTCGGACTGTTCCGGTGTGAATACTCCGACTTCACAAAAAACATCGTTAAAAACAGCTAATTTTTCTTCCGCAACTTTCGGCAACATGTCATTTACCAAAAGATCGATGTACTCGTCTTCTTGTCCTTTATATTCCTGAGGGACTGCATGAGCGCCCATAAACGTTGGAACCAAGTCAATCGGATGACTTTCATTCAATCGTTTCATCACTCTCAGTTGTTTCAATTCTGTTTCCAAATCTAGTCCATAGCCACTTTTGCCTTCCACGGTTGTCACGCCATGCTCAAGGAACGAGTCTAGGCGGCGCGTTGTTTGTTCCACCAGTTCGTCTTCTGACGCATCTCGTGTCATACGTGTTGTCGCATGAATACCGCCACCAGCATTCATGATTTCCATGTACGTTGCACCTTCGAGACGCATTTCGAATTCACGTTCACGGCTTCCTCCATATGCTATGTGCGTATGCGGATCGACCAGACCCGGTGTCACCAAACGCCCTGTTGCATCGATAATATCCGCTTCATGGGCACGTGTGCCATATAAAGCTTCAAGCTCAGACGTCGTGCCCACCGCCACTACTTTTCCATTTTCCATCCACACACTGCCATCTGCGATCAACCCGAGGTCAGACATTCCTTCCCGAACTCGGGGGCCGTTTTCACCGGCTACCGTTACAAGTTGTGCTGCATTTTTTATCCAAACCGGAATCATGCTTCAGACCCCTTTAGCATCGGAATGTTGACGCCTTTTTCACGCGCAGTCTCAATCGCCAAATCATAGCCTGCATCAACGTGACGGACGATACCCATTCCTGGATCAGTTGTTAATACACGTTCCAGACGAACTTCTGCTTCTTTTGTACCGTCCGCTAAAATGACCATTCCGGCATGAATGGAATAGCCCATGCCTACACCGCCGCCATGGTGAACGGATACCCATGTCGCGCCGCCCACTGCATTGACCATCGCGTTCAAAATCGGCCAATCCGCAACAACGTCCGAGCCATCTTTCATTGCTTCGGTTTCACGATTCGGTGAAGCTACTGATCCTGAGTCCAAATGGTCACGTCCGATAACGATTGGCGCACTCAATTCGCCGCTTGCTACCATATCGTTAATGATTTTCCCGAAACGTGCACGTTCGCCATAACCCAACCAACAAATGCGTGAAGGAAGGCCTTGGAACTGAATTTTCTCCTGAGCCATTTTAATCCAGTTACATAAATGCTTGTTGTAGCTAAATTCGCGTAAAATCACTTCGTCTGTTTTGCGAATATCTTCCGGGTCACCAGAAAGTGCTACCCAACGGAATGGCCCTTTACCTTCACAGAACTGTGGTCGAATGTAAGCTGGAACGAATCCTGGGAAGTCAAACGCACGTTCAACCCCTTCGTCTTTTGCCACTTGACGGATGTTGTTGCCGTAATCAAATGTAATGGCGCCTTTGTCCATCATCTCTACCATTGAAGAAACATGCTTCGCCATCGATGCTTTAGAAAGCTTGACGTACTCCGTCGGGTTTTCTGAACGAAGCTTCGCTGCTTCTTCCAATGACATTTTTGATGGGATATAGCCGTTCAATGGATCATGTGCAGAAGTTTGATCCGTTAACACATCCGGAATAAAGCCACGTGCGATCATTTCCGGTAAGACGTCTGCGGCATTGCCAAGCAACCCAATCGATAACGCTTTTCCTTCCGCTTTTGCCTCTTCCGCTAAACGGATTGCTTCGTCCAACGAATCTGTTTTTACGTCAGTATAGCGCGTTTCAATACGTCGATCGATACGCGTCTCGTCTACTTCAATACCGATACAAACTCCGCCAGCCATTGTTACTGCTAATGGTTGAGCACCGCCCATTCCACCAAGACCAGCTGTCAATGTAATGGTACCTTTCAACGATTCTCCGAAATGTTGTTTTGCCAGTTCAGCAAATGTTTCATATGTTCCTTGGACAATCCCTTGTGATCCGATATAAATCCAGCTACCTGCTGTCATTTGTCCGTACATCATCAAGCCTTTTTTATCTAGCTCATGGAACGTTTCCCAGTTTGCGTACGCTGGCACAATATTCGAATTGGCAATCAACACACGTGGTGCATCTGTATGAGTTTTGAAAATCGCTACCGGTTTTCCGGATTGAACCAGCAAGGTTTCATCGTTCTCCAACTCTTTTAATGAGCGCACAATAGCGTCGTAACTTTCCCAGTTACGCGCAGCTTTACCGATTCCTCCGTATACCACTAAATCTTCAGGATGCTCTGCCACATCTGGGTGTAAATTGTTGTTTAACATACGAAGTGCGGCTTCTTGTTGCCAGCCTTTCGTGTTCAATTCTGTTCCTCTATATTGGATAACTCGTTCAGTTGTATTCGCTTTCATTTTCATTCGCCCCCTTATTAATAGTTTCATTGTATCGTGAAAGTTCTGATAATTTATTTATAATTTAGTTTATTATTTATGTTTTATTGAATTATTTCTTTGATTTGAAAAGATTTTTATAATTTATTCCCGTTTCAATCATTTTTACATACAAAAAAGACCGATTGGATAATCGGCCTTGTAAAATACTTTTTTCTCCAAATAGACAACTAATGATATAACCAGAGAAACTAATTTATAATCGAAAAACTCGATTCATCTTCCCCAATTAAATCGATACTGGGTTGGGGTTTTCCCAGTTGATGCTCTGAACTTCGCATTGAAATAAGATTGATGTGTGAAACCCGCCAATCTCGATACTTCTTCTAAAGTTGCGTTTGTTTCTTTTAATAATCGTTTTGCTTCTCCAAGGCGAATTTCTTGTAGCGTTTCCCTGAAATTCTTGCCTGTACTTTTCGAAAACCTTCGACTTAATGTGCTTTTATTCATTTGCAAAGCATCTGCACAAGCCGCCAAGTTCCAATTCGAATCCCAATAATTTGATTCCATCATCATTCTTACTCTATCTGAGAAATTAGACGTCCCTGATTCCACTAAACTTGTTACTTTCATCAAATCCGCTGTGAAGTCACCAAAGCTTTGAATGATGTGATACATAACCGGCTCGCGAATGATGTCTTGAAATAGTCGATGGTACTGTTTTTCAAGGGGGGGATTTTGAATCGAATTGGCCGACATATATCTTCTGATTTGCGCAAGAACACTAGTCAAACGGATTCGCACCATTTCAGGATCCGGGTAAGGTGCTTCAAGGGTTAGAAAATCTTGCTCCAACCATTGACGAATTGCTTTAACGTCCTGTTTTCCTAGCATTTCAATCCACATGCGTTGCTCTATGGGAGACAAAAACGGATCCATTTCACACCACGATAAGTCTTCAGCTTCAACGGATAAAATATCATAGCCATCATAAAAAACACGTTCTTGGAAGCGACGCATTTTTTGATAAAGTGAACGAATATCTTGGTCGCCAGGTGATTCGTATAAGTAGATAGACAATAGTGTATTGGATTGGCGTTTCCAAGACGCATAAAACGCCAGATAGGCTTCCTGCATGCTTTCAAGTTCAGGAAGTCGGTGTACAACAACAATAAAATCGGTAAACGGAAATAGTTCAAAATGCGAGGGGAATGCGAACTCTTCCAGCGATTTCACCAATTGCGTTCCCTCTTCCCGACTCGCAGGAACAATTGCACTTAAGAGTACAGAAGTCCTTGGGTACGTTTTCGCCAACAATAAATCTTCATATGTAAAATTCGATTCTTGATATGCATCCAGTTGAGGAATCCCTTTCTTTTCGTTGCGCACACGAAAACGCGTTTGCTGGATATGCTTAATCAGATGTTCGGGCTGGAAAGGACGGAACAATAAATCTTCCGCTTTATGTTTAAGTGCACGGTATGCAGTTTGAAACGTTCGATCTGAGGATACCCCTAGCCACCTCGCTCCTGAAGGCAGGATACTTTCTTCCGAGGCAGACCATAAGTCCATATCAATAATATAAAAATCAAATTCCCTGGAAACCATATCTTTTTGTAGAGTTGTGACTGAGTCCCCCAACTCCACAAAAACATCTCGCAACTGCGAAGAAATCATCCATTTTATTCCTTGTGCTTCTAGTGAGTCCTTCGTCAGAACGTATACATGCATAAAGAAAACCCCTTCTTCCATTACCTATCATTCGCACAACCATCTATAAAAAGTACTCGTAAACACTTTAGGTACAGGTAAAGAATATACGTACATTGTCATGTCTGTACTCTTCATAAGCAAGAACTTTTAAAAAATCTCAAAGATCACAGCAGTCCCTTTCAAAAAAAAAAATTATTTTTCAGTACCTTGCATAGAATAATACTGCATGATATATTGTTCTTAACAGTACTGCATATTGTCTAGTAGTGGAAGGAGAGGGTTTAAGGTGAATATTCAATTCAAGAAAGGCGTACTTAATCTTTGCGTCCTTGTGTTATTGGATCAAAAAGATCGATATGGATATGAACTTGTACAAAAAATCTCGGACCAAATCTTAATTTCCGAGGGATCTGTATATCCGTTATTGCGACGTCTGACCAAGGAAGGTTATTTCACTACTTATTTACAAGAGTCTACAGAAGGTCCTTCCCGTAAATATTACAAACTGACCGATTTAGGCAGAACGTATTTACAGGAACAGTTAAATGAATGGAAAAGCTTCACAAACGGCGTGAATACTTTGATTGAGGAGAGTGTAAAAGATGACGGAACAACAATTTCTAAATGAACTTGAAATGGCTTTGACTAAACTTCCTTCCGATGAAAGAAACGATATTTTCCAGGATATTAAAGAGTATTTTACGGATGGACGTGTTGATGGTAAATCAGATAGCGAAATTGCCGCGTCCCTTGGCTCTCCAAAAGAAATTGCTGAAGAGCTTCTTGCCAATTATGTACCCGAGAAAATTGATTCAAATACAGACACGAAAAAGATTCATATAACGAATGATAACTTCACAAAAGTTGCCATGAACATCAAAATTGGCTCTTTACATGTATATCCATCTGATTCAGATGTCACCATCATTGAGCTAGTAAACGCGCATGAAAAATTAGCATTAACAGCAGACGTTATTGGAGACACACTATCGATTGACCTAAAAGCCCCTAAATTTGCATTCTTTGGATTTCTTCAGATCTTCAAAGGCGTAAAGGTCAATGTGGCTCTCCCCCAAAAACTATATACAGCTATTTCCATGAAGACAGATAATGGAGGCATTGTAGCGATAAAAGTTCTTGGAAAAACAGTGAAAGTAACTTCTGACAACGGAAGCATTGAAATAAAAGAAATTGCAGCAATGGTTCTGGACGTTGAAACAGATAATGGCCGTATAGCAATCGATAACGTTCAAGTCGACAAACTAACTACCGAGACGGACAATGGCAGAATTGAAATGCGGAATGTCGATGCCGAACAGGTTCACACAGAAACAGATAACGGACGCATCATCATGGAATATGTGAATGGAAATATTACCGGAAGAACGGATAACGGACGGATTTCACTTTTAACAACGAGCCTTGACCGCATGATTGATTTGGAAACGGACAATGGCAGCATTTCGGTTGCGACTGAAAATAATCCGACAGACGTTTCGATTCGTGCAAGGGTTGACCATGGAAAAATTGATGTGTTTGGGGAGAAGAATTCCCGCACGACTTTCGGAAGTGGCACGAATACGGTTCAACTTTCTACGGATAACGGAAAAATAACTGTCTTTAAGAAAGAAGCAAACGTACCCGTTTAATTTCCATCAAACATATATAGACATCAAAAAAGCCCCTTGTGAGGGCTTTTTTTGTTCTTCTTCAAGCATGTATATAGACATTTGTTCCGATTGGCACGAAGGATGAAAGCTCCGTTACGTCATCGTTATACATCCGAATACACCCGTGCGAAACTTTCTTGCCAATGGACGAGGGATTATTTGTGCCGTGTATTCCGTAATGTGGTTTAGATAAACCCATCCATAACACCCCATATGGGCCACCTGGGTCATACTCTTTGTTCACAACAATATAATTTCCTCTTGGTGTAGGTGTTAACATTTTCCCGACTGCTATCGGATATGTTTTCAGCAATCTACTGGCATCGTAAAGTTTCAGCTGGCGTTTACTTACATTTACATCAATCCAAACCACCATAATTCCATCTCCCAAAATTGACTTACTTTAGGTATATGGCATGCCAAGTGGTTATGACCACGTTAGGTTGGAAAGTCATTCAATAGATGAGGCGAACATCGATTTTCGCATACAAAAAAGCAACTCCATTTTCGAAGTTGCTTTTGTTTACCTTATTTTGGAACGTCGCCCCCATAGGATGTCCATTCTTCACGGGATGGACCATACACTCCGATCATCGGCAGTCCTGCCAGGCGCATCAACATTGTCATTTGGCCGCGGTGGTGGATTTGGTGCTTAACGATAACGTTCAGTGTAGTAGCATTCGTCCACATTTCTCCATACATGTCGTGTTCTTCAGAAAGATTGACATCCGTCCATTGTGAACGAATGGCTTCCTTGAATGCCATGTTTGCCTGTTTGTATCCAGCAGCAATTTCTGCTGCTGATTCCGGCATTGATGCATCGTGATGTGGTGCTTCAAACTCCAGTCCGACACGTGACATCATTTCATTGATAGAAACGATTGTATGCCAAGCAAGGAAACCTAACGAACGTTCTCCTTCTTTGACTCTTGTTCCTAACGAATCATCGTTAAACAAGTCCAGTATTTGTTGGGTAGAGTCACTTTCGTAAGTCCATTCAGTTAAAAACTCATCAATTGTATGATACATAATTTACCTCCTTAAGATTTCTTTTCTCTTAAGTATCTTTCGTGACAATAGACAAAATCCCTTCCTTACGCTTCGATTAATTGTTTTCTTCTCTCTTCAATGTCAACGAGTTCAGCATCCAATACGTGCTTATTGCCGGCTAATGAGTGCATGACTTTCATGATTTCTTTTACCGTATTTTGCAAGTTCCCTTGAGATTTGGATATTCGTGAATGAATGGTCCACTCACTGAAAATATCATCAAAAAAGTAATCGGCCATTTTGATAAACTCTCCGCGTTCCACGATAAAAGAATTGGCTTCAAGTGCCTGCACATCTTTGACTTCCGTTCTGAAGCGATGGAGAGCCATTTGTGCTTTATGAATCGTATCTTCTGAGTCATCGATTACACTATGCTTCATCGCAGTCACAATCATTCCGCCACCCAAAAACGTATCCCATGTTGAATAGTTGTGTGCAGATTCGAGCTGACTGATTGCTTTGGATAAAAGTACATTTGCTCTACTTCCTGCATCCCGTGCTTCTTCGATTTCACGAAGCATCGTTTGGACAACTGTTTTCCGGTCATACAGTTCTTCCATCACCGCTTTATCTTGCGGGGAATTGACTCGCAACCATCGCTCTTTTTCAATCATTAACCGTTGCCAGTTCGCATGAAGGTCTTGGAACTGTACATCTGCTAATGCTTGACGAATGTTAGCTGATTCTACTTCCAGGTCTCGAACCACCTTCACCGCTTCGTTCCACTTCAATTCTATTGAAGCTGCTTCAGCCATTTCTTGATCACGGACATCTTCCTGCGACCCTTTCCACTTTCTCATCACGTTGGAAAATGAAAACTCATCCAATTTTGCGACATCCCGTTGTTCTTTTGTCAGCTTACTTTCGAGTTCATTTCGTTTATGTGTGTGTTCCAGGATTTCAGTTTGAAGAGAAGCTAATTTCTTTTGCAAGCGTTCTTGTTCATTGATTAATAGTTTTAGCTCCGATTGTCTTTGTTGAAACGTTGACCACATAGCCCATCACTCCCTTAGCTACTATACGAAATTCCAGAGATGAAGTTTCAGTTAATTTGTTTGGTAATTTAGTGAAATGTTGGAACTTTTGAGTGGGTTTTAGAGTCTAATAAGTAACTATTAATTTCGTGATGGATGGGATGGGTTTTGAGATGAAAAAGTGGATACTTCTGTTTGTCATACTGTTCCTTCTTGCGGTATATGCTGCTCTGTCAACTAAATTTCATTATCCCGAGCTTCCATTTTCTAATAAAACCAAGCAGGAAGTCGCAAAACTTGCTGTCTCATCGGAATTGCCGCTTTCTAAAGTGGCACAGCAAGACGGCTATGTTTGGCTTGTAACGGATGATTCCCTCGATGTGGCACTTAATTCCCTCAAGCAGCGAATGAAAAAGAATGGATGGGAATTTGTCGAACAGTACGGCTCTAGCTATATGTTTGAAAAGAACAATGAAAAAGTATTCATTGGAAGTCAACAATGGACAAGCAATTTCCTGCTCTTTCAATTGCCGATTGGGTTGTAAATTTATTCTCTTTTAAATAGAGAAATGAATCGGCTCGGGCCAACAGGATGTTGGTCACGAAGGCGTTGCCACACGAGGTGGCGTTCTTAGCCTTCGCTCCTTTGTCCTCGTTGCGGGGTCTTGCCTGCCCATTATTCCGCAGGAAAGAAGCGGGCCAAAGGTTTTGATTTGGACCGATTCTTTGCGACGAGTAACCGCAGGAGCAGCACTTTTGAAGCGTGAGACACACAAGTATTTGGTTTTCATACTTGTTGGCTCATGCGGAACATGCGGCTCGAGCAAATGTACGATAAACAATACCATAGTAAATCAAAAAGCCCTTCGAGAATAATTCGAAGGGCTTTTCTTACAACTATTTTTTCTTTTTAATGCCGAACGGCCACCATACACCACGATCAAACGATACGGTAATGGCCGGTATGAGTAATGGCAAGACAATCAAACCGTACAGCAATAATCCAATAACCACGATGGACGCGATTTGCATCAGGCTCAGAACCCCTGAAGGCATCATGGCACCAAATGTACCTGCTAATATAATAGCTGCCGTGATGATGACCGTTCCCATTTTGGCCATCGAAACACGCATAGCTTCTCGAACAGACAAACCACTTTCCACCTCTTCTCGGAACCGGTCGAGAAGGAAAATGGAATAATCGACGCCAAGTGCAATCAGCATAACGAAACCGAAGAATGGAACAGCCCAGCTGATGCCGTCATATCCAAGTAGATTCTCGAAAATCAGTTCAGCAATGGCAATTGACGTAAAGTACGTCAGTAATAACGAACCGATCATGAACAATGGCATGATCATGGAACGGAATAAGATCGATAAGACGACAAACAAACTAATCAACATAATCATGACAGTGCTTGAAAAATCGCTCGAAGAGATATCGGCTAAATCACTATTTACGCTCGATATGCCACCAAAGGCAATGCTTGCATCTTCAAACGGCGTTCCCTTTACTTCGGATGCCACCGCGTCTTTCAATCGTTGCACAGTTTTAATGGCTTCAGGAGAATATGGGTCATCCGAAAGGACTACTTCCATTTTTATCCCTTTGCCATCAGCGAATGTATATCGGTTCAATACTTGAGAAAATTCTTCACTTTCAAGTGTACCTGCAGGAATATACAGTCCAGTATCACGCACACTATCACTTTCACTCATCGCCTTCATCATGTCGCTGACTTCCGTAAGTCCGTCTGCAATTTGTGTTAGAGCCTTATTGGAAGCTGCAAGCCCCTCAGTTACCTTAGATAATCCTTTACCGCCGCCACTTGCTCCGGCAAGGCCTTGCTGAATTTGACCAAGTTGACCACTGATGGCCGTCAAAGCACCGACTGTTTGTTGCACATTACCGGTCTGTTGTAACCCTTGTGTTGTCAGTGCCAACTGGTCGTTTAGCTGACCAAGTCCTGCCGCAACTTCTCCAAGTCCACCACTATTGCCAGCTCCAGCCAATCCGCTTTGAATTTGCTCAAGACCCGCTCCAATTTCAGTGAGTCCTTCGCGAGCTTCCGTTAATCCATCCGCCATCAAACCAAGTTGATGATCGACATATAAGTCTTCGATTATTTCCCCAGTAGGTCGGGTGACTGTTCTAATCTTCTCAAAACCTTCGATTTGTTCAAAGCGTTGACTTAAACTCTCCACATACGGAATCATTTCTTCGTTTGCTAGCTTCTCATCCGATTCAATAATGACTTGAACTGGCAACGAGTCCCCTTTGCCAAAGCCATTTTCTATGGCGCGTAAGCCTTTAACCGATTCATAGTTACTGCCGATTTCATCCACTGTGTTAAATGACAAGGAGTTATCGTATGTCAGCAACAAAGGAACCGTCATAATTGCGACAACCAGCATAGATAGAACGGGGCGATTGACGGAAAGCTTGCTCATCCATCCCCATAAGCCGCTGTCGTGGTGCGCTGCCGATTTTTTCGAAGGCCAGAATAGTTTTTCTTTCAATACCAACATAAACACTGGCACAATCGTAAACAATACGAGCAATAGAACAGCTATCCCTACCGCAACGGCAACTGCCGATTTAAATATTGGGAAATCCGCAAAACCGATCGCGAAGAACCCGATAAATACAGCAAGACCACTGATTAGTAACGTACGGCCGGCAGTTTTGTAGGTGTTTACAATGGCTTCTTCTACCGAGTGACCTGCAGATAATTCTTCCTTGTAACGGCTCAGCAGTAAAATACAGTAGTCCGTTCCAATCCCGAACAATATCGCCACCAAGAAAATCTGGGTATAGTTAGAAACCGGGAAACCAAACCAATCGATGAAAAATGCCACAAGTGATTGGCTCAATAAATACGTAAGACCCACTGCCACCAAAGGAATGAATGGCGTGACAATCGAACGGAAAACAGCAAGCAACAAACCAAAAATCAACACAACTGTAATAATCTCTGTCCGCTTTAAGCCTTCTTGCGCACTTTTATTAACATCATTGTTGATGATGGCTTCGCCTGTCACGTAAGCTGTCATGTCTGACGGAATGATTGAATCGCGAATTTCTTGTGCAACATCATTAACTTCTTCATCTGGCCCATCCACTGTAATGGGAATGAGTACTGTTTTTTTATCTTCCGAAACGAGTTGACTCTCGAGCTCATCACTTTCAACGGGATTTAAGACACTGGTCACCGTTTTTGAAAGTGCTGAGATTTTCTTCGCCATATTTCCCAATTGTTCACGGTCGACATCCCTCAGTGCTTTATCAAGTTCCACAACAACGGAAATCGTTTGGTCACTTTCGCCTGCATCCGCCAACATTTTGGCGGCTTGTTGTGACGACGCATCTCCAGACAGCTGGATTGAGCCCGCTTCTTCCGCTTGTTTCGTCAAATTTGGGGCGATGATAAATAAGAGAATCGTGATGGCGAGCAAACCGATGGTGATCGGCCATTTCCATTTTAATATCGTTTTCATTCGTCAGACTCCATTCATTTTCAAAATTTCTCTTAACTTGCGGAACGTCACTAAAAATTGGTCAATTTCCCGATCATCCACTTGATTGGACATCAATTTTCCAATATATTCATGCAATACTCGGTCTGATTCGTTGATGACATCTTCTCCTAAATTCGTCAGCACCAGAATCTTCTCTCGCTTATCGCCTGAAGGCTTTGTGTCAATCAACTCTTTTTCCATCAGTTTTTTTATACGATTGGATATGGCGCTTTTATGTACGCCTTGCAAAATGGCGAGTCGACTTGATGTTATTTCCCCTTCTTTGTAAATCAGTTTCAATACTTGAATTTGTTCAGGTGAATATTCTTTCCATATCGGTTCATCCACACTTCGAATGACGCGTTCAGTCCCATATATGAGTACCTCTTCAAAGAGTGATACCGCTTCTTTTATTCTTTCATCCATAATAGTTTACCCCCTAAACCAATAATAGTAGTTTAGGGGGTAAACTATGCAAAGTCAATGATGGTCTTGTGACAAATTGGAGCGGGGTATATGATGAAAAAAACAAGTATTGTAGAAAGGAGGATTCAACCTATGTGGAGAAAATTGAAGGAATGGGCACGTTTCATGAAGAAATCTCTTTATACGCTATACTTCGCAACAAAAGACACACGTGTTTCTTTGCCTGTGAAAGTATTTACTGTCGCAGTCGTCGCTTATGCATTTAGCCCAATTGATTTGATTCCCGACTTCATACCGATTCTCGGATATGTCGATGATGTATTGATTGTACCCGTCGGCATTTATTTTGCACTGAAAATGCTTCCTCAAATCGTCATTCAGGACAGCACTAAATTAGCTGAAGAACAGTTGCAATCAGACAAACCCAAAAATTGGTTTGCTGCGGTGATTATCCTCATGATTTGGTTTGCTGTGTTAGTGTGGGGTACTTTTGTTTTCATCTACAAATGAACATAAAAAATCTCCTCAACAACATCGAGGAGATTCGGCTTATGCATAAACAGATGATCGCTCACCATTCTTGACCACGTGACGATTGCGTCCCTGTTCTTTTGCTTTTAATAATAGTTCCCCCTATCCTGAACGCCTTTTTCTGAAAACCAACCATAAACATACGAAAATGAAGAAAGCCACCAATTCAAGAGATACGATGTACCATGGATATGGTCCCAGGTAATCAAGCAGACTTCCGTTCACTGGTTTTGTCCGTAAAAACATATAGTTTCCGTTAACTAAAACATTGATGACAAACACGATTGGCAGCAATACGTTCAATGCGAGCATCGTTTTGAGGATTCCTTTAAAAGTAGGGCGGCACCCTTTCACCCATGTAAAATATAGCGCTACAAGGACAATTCCCGCATGCGTGAAAAAGAAGTGGAAGTACCTGAAATGCGGGAAGCTTAAATCCAATACTGGTGTTGCAATTGCTTGAAGTGCACCGCCTATTCCTGCATAGAAAACAAAATCATAGACATGCTTATTTCCGGTCCACAGCAGGACGATGGTCAACACTAAACTAATGCTACACAATTCGAGTGGCAACGAACTACTCAAGTTCCATCTTCCGGTTTGAAAGAGCCAAATATAAAACGCGATATCCATGCCCAGTAAGGACAGGGCAAAAAGACGTTCGATTTGTTGCGCTTTGCGAGGTTGAAGCGTCCATCTATTTTTGAAAGCAAATAACAAAACAATTAATAGAACCAATCCCACAATTACGATCTGATGTGCCGTCGAAAACATAACAAATGCAGGTCCCTCTTGTTCCAACATTGCGTTTCCTCATTTCATTTTTCTTTCCATCTATACATACCTATTCGTTTCCATTCCTCGAAATCCTCGTTTTAGTTAGATTCTCTTAAAGAAAAAGGAAGAGACTAGGTGGTTGGCGAATAATAAATAGATACATCATTTGCTTTACGAAACTTGGCAAATATGGATCGTTCCCTTTCGATTAAGGAGGGCGGACTAGCAAGAATTTAATGTAAATGGTAGTTAAAGAAATGGAGGAATCTCACATGAAAAACACGATTATGGATCGAATTGTTTCCCTTCAAAGCGAAAATGATTTTTCTGGAACCGTTTTGGTAAAAGAAAGCGAGAATGCTCTTATTGATCGTAGCTTTGGATATGCCAATCGGGCAGAAGCAATAAACAATCAGTCTGGAACCAGGTATGGAATTGCTTCAGGATGCAAACTCTTCACCGCGATCGCCATCTGCAAACTCGTGGAGGAGAAAAAACTTTCCTTCGACTCCAAATTGAAAGACTGTCTGGATGTAAAGTTTCCTCATTTTGATGACAATGTCACTGTCCATCACTTGCTTACCCACACATCGGGCGTTCCTGATTATTTTGACGAAGAAGTCATGGATGATTTTGAGGAATTGTGGATCAAAACGCCAATGTACCATATCAGGACCTTGAAGGATTTCCTTCCTCTTTTCCAAAATGAACCAATGAAAAATCCACCAGGTGAGGGTTTCAGTTATAACAACTCCGGCTATATTTTGCTAGGGTTGATTGTGGAACAGGCAAGTGGACTTCCCTTCACTGACTATGTGGAAGAACACATTTTCAAAAAAGCTGAGATGGTCGATTCGGGCTACTTTTCTTTTGACTCTCTACCTGAGAGAACGGCATGGGGATACATCGATCATTCAGACGGAACATGGAAAACAAATATGTACTCACTGCCAGCAAAAGGTGGGTCGGATGGCGGCGCCTATGTCACCGTTACCGATATGTCTCTTCTCTGGGAATCTCTTATGAATCATCAAATCCTTAGCAAGGAAATGACTGATCGCCTGCTTACGGCACATGTTCAAGTAAAAGAAGGCAGCTACTATGGTTATGGGATTTGGATTAATAAAAAAGACGAGACCGTATCCAAGTATCATGTTATGGGCTATGACCCAGGCGTAAGTTTTCACTCGGCATACTACCCGGATGATTCCCGCATTGTTGTGGTTTGTTCAAATAAGTCGTCTGGTGCGTATAAAATCATGGCGGCCATTGAAGACGAATGGACAAAAGTGACCAACCGCTAGATAAAGATAAAACATGAGGTGAACCAATATGAATAATGACTTCCGATCTTTTTTGGAACACTTTTTAGGGATTGCATAATTAAGTGATGGAGGTAGACTAATGGATAATTTGGAGTGGTTGGTTATGTATGGATTCCTACTTGTCATTGGAGCCCTCGTCGTCCGATGGATTAGACTCATTAAAAACAATACGGACGTGCAGGTTGAACAAAACAAGGCAATCATCTCGCTGTTAAAAGATATACAGTTGAAAAAGGAAAAGAGTTTTTGACGTTGTGGTCAAAAACCCTTTTTTTCATCTATCAAAAATAAAGCATAGAAAAATTTCCATCATTTTAATATGCATATGATTTTCACGAGGTTCTTGTTGAATTACCGTTTCTTAAACCTCTTCCAAACGATGCAACTTAAAAGAACAATGCCGACAGCAATAATAACAGCAATCATTGCATTCGATTCGGCAACATCAATCCCCGCTTGTTCTGCAACTAAATCCACTTGTTCAGTCGGTTCTTTTCCTTCTCCGAGAACGGTCAAGTCTTCCTGTGCAGCACTTAACCCTGTTGTTCGATCACAGATGACCGTTACGAGCTCTGCTTTATTTCCATACATCGTAGACTCAGTGACATACACTAAATATTCCTGACCCACCTGGAATTCATAGCCGCAATCACCCCCACCACTTCCCGTGGTAATAATTACTTGAGACTCAGATACGCCTTTCCAGGTTTCTGATACCTCAATTAATACTCTTTTCTTCACATACCCCTTAAAGTTTTTTTGTTCTTTCACTTCCAATACTTTACCTGAAAAAACGGCTTGTGAGCGTTCCAACTCATCTTCTACTGATGGAGGCTGAGCACAGGAACATGCGTAACTGGTTTTCGGAACGATGGACAAGCTGAACAAACTAAAGACGACACTTAACATCATTGTCACAAGAATTTTTTTCCTCATGGTCCGTCTCCTTACCTTCATCCTTTTTTCTGTTCATTCCGAAGCCTTCTTTTAATGACGAAATAGACCAATATTCCAATGGCTGTCAAAATAACGAGAACTGGTAAGTTACCAACGAAGAATACAATCAATGCAGAGAATGCCGAAAGTAAGGAATTCATGCTTGTCGCGAATTGTTTTTTTGTTTTTTCCCATGTATTGAGTTCTTTGCTGTCTATCTCAGGAACAACCACACGATTTTCATACATTGTGATTTCAATCGTCGAAAACGACGTCTGGTTTTCAAGATACTTCATCTTACCGACCATCACTTCAATCTCCTCTTGAACCTGTGCTAAATCCGCAGAGATTTTCAGCAAGTCCTCGGTTTTCTGTGCTTTGCTCATGAATTCCAGTAAGCGTTCTTCAACCGCTCGTTTTGATTTCACTCGTGATTCGAGGTCCACGTATTGCTCTGTGACATCCTGACCCGTCACATTGCGTTCCAACACTTTTGCCGCTTCTCCTTCAGCTTCTAATAGAAACTTTTCAAAGTTCTCTTCTGGGACCCTTACAATCATTTTGCCGCTGCTCGTCTGTTCGTCTTCTTGGTAGACGTTTGACTCCACGATATAGCCACCAAATTGCTCGACTTTCTTCTGAATATTACTTTGTGCTTTATCCAATTCTTTGACGTTCACACTTAATATCGCCTTATGAATGATCATTCTTTCCACTGCAACAGTAGGTGCTGTTTTCTTGGCTTCACCTGAACTTGAATTGTTAGCTAATTCCTCAGATTCTTCCGTAGCTACTTCATTGGAATCTGACTGCGGTGCAAGCGCTTTGTCCTCGGAACTTTCAGCCTTCTCCTCGCCCCCACTACACGCAGCTAACAAAACCAACAAGCTCGAAAGTAGTATGAATAAAATCCTCTTCCTCATCTTCGACTGCCCCCTATCTCTATAGTATTTATGACGAGACGGGCAGGAAAAATGTTACAATTTTCTGAATATATTTTAAAACACATCACAAACCCCCATGCGTCCTGGACATGGGGGTTAAAAGTTAACGTAGTTGTTCGTTTGGGTAACTAAAGACTCGGCACTCTCTATAAATAAAATAATCGGCCGAAGATACAATTTCGGCCGATTCCTGCTTCATTCATTTTTGGGTTCGGACTGTTCGTAAACGACGGAACTGAGCAATTTCTTTAAATAGAAGTTGCCAGAAAACAAATGATGCGATTAACAAAAATCCAATCTTCCACCCCTGTCCCCAGTCATTGAAATATACATAATAGGACATTGATGTGAACACACCTACATAAAAAATGAAGCCCCAAAGGAGCGACTCTCGTTTTATGTAAAATTTAATTGCAAACAACAATGCGCAAATGCCTAATAACACCCACTTCAACGTATCGAACTCCATTAGGTTCCCCCCTTATAAACCAGATTGTTTTGAATAATTTCTTCGTATCATTCCATGTGCTTGTTGCATTCCTAATTTTTCATAGTATCCCATCAAGTCTTCGTCACACATCAAATCAATCATATAAATATCACTCAATACGTTAAACATTTCTTTGACAAGTTGTTTACCAATACCTTGTCCTTGATAAGCTGGCAAAACTTCCAAAAACGGTATATAAGCAGACAATACATCATCACTGTTCGCTGTGATGAACCCGATGACTTGTTTGGACTCTTGAGCAATTGCCAATACCACATGTGAGCTTTTCTCCAGTAATTTAAGATGGACTTCAGACGAGGGTGGGTTTGGCCACCCAACAAAAAATCCGTTCAATTGATCTTTTGTTATATTTTTAATAGATGTTGTATAAATCATATTTCGAACTACCCCTATCCATATTTGTATTTATTGGAGTTGTTCTTTCTTTATCAATTGTAAAACAACATAATTGGCACCTCTTAATGGCTAGATTTTCAGTATTTTGAACTCATTATCCTCCAAACGCAATACGTGCTCACCTGACGATTCCTCAAACGCTTGAATTCTTTCTTCAATGGGAGTCGTACCTGGGAACAGATCTATGCGGTCCGCATGAGGAAACAGTGAGGATTTATATAGCTCGCACCCCTTGAAATTTTTCAAATTCATCGTATTCAATGATGGACTGAACCAATCAATAATTCGAATAGATGCGCCGAGCACCACTGCCCCAGCACTTACGCCCACAATGACACTATCTTCTTTCGACCTCTTTTGAAGTAGCTTCTCTGCTCCACTCTCCCTGAGAGCGTGCAACAATCTAAAAGGGTTTCCGCCATTTAGATAAATAACATCTGCAGCTTGCAAACAATCTATTGGCTCCCTTTCTACATCCAAAAAAGTTACTTGTTCAATTCCCATACCGAGCAAATCAACGCGTGCTTGAATGACAAATGGATTCAATTCTTTTTGTGCTGATGCCGTCGTTATAATGACTGCGAACTTTCTATTAGAAATTAGTGCATTGAATTGTTCTCGGACTTTTTGATGGAAAAAGCCTGTTGAAGTTAATAGAAGTTTGGACATTCGAAACTCCTTTATTTAAATGCAAAAAAAGCTTTATTAAAAGGATATCAGATTATCCACAATCATTATAGGGAAAATTCTGAAAATATAGAGGTCTCTATCTTTTCTATAGTAAATAATATTTTTTCTAGTTCCTATAAAAAATATGTTATAACGTGACGTTTTGATCTTGATCTTTTGGTTAAAATGTTGTATAATAAAGAAAAAGCGAAAGGGTGTTCGTATATGCAAGATTCTAAATTAAAAGTAATTGAATTATTTGCTGGTGTCGGTGGCTTCCGTTTGGGTCTTGAGAAAGCGAACCCTGATTTATTTGAAGTTGTTTGGGGGAACCAATGGGAACCTTCTCGAAAAGCACAAGATGCTTTCGATTGTTATGTGAAAAATTTCAGTACTGGAATACATTCCAATGAAGATATAACTACAGTTTCAAATGAAACTTTTGTCGACTTAGAACCAAGTCTGGTTGTTGGTGGTTTTCCGTGCCAAGACTATTCCGTTGCCCGCTCTCTCTCAGGGGAGCAAGGCCTCCACGGTAAAAAAGGCGTCTTATTTTGGGAAATTAAACGAATAATCGAGAATACACAACCAAAGTATGTTCTATTAGAAAACGTAGACCGTCTATTAAAATCCCCTTCATCGCAACGAGGTCGAGATTTTGCCGTAATGTTAGCTACATTCCGAGACTTAGATTACTCGGTTGAGTGGCGTGTCATTAATGCAGCCGATTATGGATTCGCTCAAAGAAGAAGACGTGTTTTCATCTTTGCATATAAAAATGGGATTGCTTTTGAAAAAGCTCAAAGCACTCATTCCGAAGACCAAATTGTCTTTAAAGAAGGCTTCTTTGCAAAACCTTTTCCAGTCGAATACGAACCATATAAAGACAGAATTACTTCTGTAACCCTTCCAACTGACATTGTTTCAATATCAGAGAGTTTCTCATTTGGGTTCCACACTGCGGGTTACATGAAGAATGGAGAAGTTTTCACTACACAAGTGATTCCTGAAGAAGAAAAATCGGTAACTTTGCGGGAAATTCTTATCGATGAATCTGAAGTTGATGAAAAGTTCTACCTGTCTGACGCGACAAGTGAGAAATTTGCCTACCTTCGTGGTCCTAAAAAAATTGAACGAACTACCGCTGATGGACATGTTTATAGCTTTTCCGAAGGTGGAATGTCTCCTACGGATGATTTGGACAAGCCTGGCAGAACCATGCTAACTAGTGAAGGTTCTACGAATCGAAGCACTCACATCGTAGAAGTTAATGGTCGAAAACGATTCTTGACCCCTTTAGAATGTGAACGACTCAATGGATTTGATGATAATTGGACAAATACTATGTCTGATCGTATGAGATATTTTTGTATGGGAAATGCACTGGTTGTTGGTCTCATTGAAAGAATGGGTAAACGAATCGAAGAAATAGAAAAAACAAATATACTTACAGACGTTCAATTGGAACTGTCTTTACAAAGCTGATACTATCGTATCGGCTTTTTTCTTTATATGGTAAAATCCAAATAATGTATTTAATTGCTTTAGGGGGTTACATCAATGATTTATAAGACAGAGGAAGCATTACTTTATAAAGCAAAACAAGCTGAGGGAAAAACATTTGGTGAGATTGACTTAACTGGAAGAATTACAAATCCAAAATCAAAAGGACAGCTCGGCCAGATTATTGAAGAGAGTTTTTTTGGGTATGAAGTAAATTCCAAGTCAGAGGCTGATTTTGCAGATTTAGGCATTGAATTAAAAGTTACTCCACTGAAACTAAACAAAAATAAAACCATATCTGCTAAAGAACGATTGGTCTTAAATATTATTAACTACCATAAAGAAGTCCTCACCACATTTGAAACATCGAGTTTTTGGACAAAGAACCAATCGATTCTCCTTATGTTCTATCATTGGATTCCTGAAGTTCACCGATCTGAGTATCAAGTTCTTAAAAGTCATCTTTTGACTTTTAGTGAAGAAGATTTACAAATCATTAAGAACGATTGGAAATTTATTACCGATAAAATCAAATCCGGTAAAGCTCATGAGCTCTCAGAGGCTGACACCATATACTTAGGTGCATGCACTAAAGGGAAAAATAAAGAATCCTTAAGAACGCAACCTTTTAGTCCCCTTCTTGCGATGCAAAGAGCTTATAGTTTAAAAGCAAGTTACATAACGGGTGTTGCCAGAAAATTATTATCCAATGATGACTTAGTTTCATTTACAAATAGCCAAGAATTGGAAAGAAAAACACTTGAAGAAATTCTTCAAGATCGCTTTTCACCTTACATTGGTAAAACCCTCTCACAAATCGCTTTAGAAAATGGCATCACGATAAATAAATCGAAAAGTTTTGTACCCGATTTTGTTAGTGCCTTACTTGGCATTAAGGGAACAAAACTTGATGACATAGAAGAATTTTCAAAAGCAAACATACAGTTCAAAACCATACGACTCGAACCCTCAGGAATCCCCCGTGAACACATGTCATTTAAAAATGTGAATTTTATGGAATGGGCAAAAGAAGATTGGGATGAAAGTTGGCTTAAAAATCATTTTGAGCAGACCAAATTTTTATTTGTTGTTTTTGAATTCAGAGAAACAGAAAGAGAGAATAAAAACCGGGAGTTATTTTTTAAAGGCGTGCAACTATGGAACATGCCACTTCATGAAATTGAAAATCGATTGAGAGATTTTCATCAAAATCTCCAACAACAATTGTTAGAAGGTGTACATATTGAAATGATTCAAAAAGGGAAGAAAATCGTTGCAAAAAATGATTTGCCTTCACCCGAATCAAATGGTCTGTGCCATATTCGTCCTAAAGGGAAGAATGGTCAAGATAAAACACTACTTCCTGATGGACAGATGATTGCTAAGCAGGCATTTTGGTTGGATAAAGAATACGTTGCAAACTTAATAACTTTCTAGGGGTGGAATACATGGCAGGATATATATTTACTCTCGATAATGTCGATTCTTTAAACGAAATTGTTTTAAATGGAGTTTATAGTACAAATTTAAATGTCCCTTCGAAAAATAATAATTGGTTAGCTCCTCACGAAGGTACATTTGCTGACTATTTATCGATGACCGAGGGAGATAATGTTTATTTTTTTATTAAAAGAAAGATTTATGGAATCGGTCGACTAATCAACATTAACAACGACTGTAAACACTTAAATTTTCCCGGTGCAGATATTCCATTGACCGAGAGTTACTCGAAACTAAAAAATAAAATGATTTTAAATAAGACATCATTTAACCTAGGAAATCGATTTTTATGTACTTTTGAAAATGCTCCACACTTTTTTCAAAATGGAATTGATATGGACGATGTTTTAGCATCTAACCCAGGCGCTTTTAAAATGTTACGTGTTTTATGGAAATTGTCTTTTATTAAAATAGATGATGTGGAGAATAAAGCATTAATCGATGTTATTTTGAAATCAAATGAAAATGAAATATCAAATCCTCAAAATGTTTTTCCACGTTCAGATAAATTACATAACCGGATTAAATCGATTACTAATGAAGACTATAAAGTAAATACAAAAAACATTCTAAGTCTCGCTGCTACTAAATCAAAAATTAGGCATGAAATGGCTATAGAAGCTGGAATTATAGATTATATTAAAAAAACGCCTGACGGCATTTTCGGCAAGTGGGATTACATATCTCATCAAGTGGTAGCTTCGCCCTTCAAACCTGTAGATTACATGGACAAAATGGATATTTTCGGTTATCGATTCATTCCTTCATTTACTACAATCTCGAAATATTTAACTATAGAAATTAAGAAGGATGTTGCTGATAAAGAAGTAATCAATCAACTTATGAAATATGTTGATTGGATTAATCAAGAATATAGTTTCGGAGATTACTCAATGATTGCAGCCTTTGTAGTTGCTGAAGATTTTCCAGAAGAAGTAGTTAGGTTGAAAAATGAAGCAGGGAAACGCACCTTTGTTAAAGGCCGTCGTCCTGCTGCAACTATGCATTGGTCAGATCTAAAGTTAATTAAGTATGTTTTTAATGGAATAACTCAAGAACTTGAGTTTTTAGAAATAGAATAACTGAGTAATATCAATTAATAGTATTAGTTACATATCTAGATAACTTAATTCCCTTACTAATTTCCGTAACAAATGATGGTTTCACATTTGAGTACTCTAGTATCTTTTTAATACTCAATTTGTTTTTTATTATTTCTTCTGCATATTTTATTCCAAACAAATGGATAAATGTTACTTTGTATCCTTCAGGGGCTCTCATATACATTTGGGACAAAATTTCTCCTAATTGTTTTTCAGTCATTTTAATCCTCTTTTCTATGCATTATTCCGAAATAGATTATTAAGTAATTTTCTTTAACTATAATTATTTTCTAAGCAGGTGAACAGTTATGATAAAAGAATTATTCAATAAAAATACAATGTTTGCAAGAGAACTACTTGCGCTCCAACGCACTTCTTATCAAATCGAAGCTGACCTCATCGGATTTCAAGGCATTCCTGCTCTTTCCGAAACGGCGGAGGATATCGTGAACAGCAAAGAAATTTTCATCGGTTATTACGAAGATGATCAACTTCTTGGGGTTCTCTCCTATGAAGAAAATGAAGACTTCGTTGATATTTGTCGGTTGGTTGTGTCCCCCGCTTCTTTTCGTAAAGGCATTGGACGTCAGCTGGTGAATTACATAGTGGAAGAAATACGGGGTTCGCGTGACGTTGTTGTCTCAACGGGTTTGAAGAATATCCCTGCTGTTACTCTTTATGAAAAGCTGGGGTTCCAGCAAGAGCGGACGATGGAAATTGCACCTGGTGTTCAGATTGTAAATATGCGTTATTGCCGATAGTAAAAAAGCGAAGCGAAAGTGACGACATCACTTCGCTTCGCTTTTTTCATTATTCGATTATGGTGCATCTCAGCAGTGAGCCATGGGTGCAATACTACCATCGTTGGAGTGGTGTCAGTTAGTGAGTTATTGGTAGGAGAAGTATATGAAGGTTTTTCTAATAACTGAATTGTGTAGTTGCGTGTTCGCGGTAAATGACCTCTTTAGTTGACTAGCTAAAGAGGTTTTTTGGGTGCTCTTTAAGTGTTAGGTAAGGACAAAGACACCGACGAGTTCGTCGAGTGGCAGTTGGTGAATACCGTAAGGATCTTCGTATCGTAGGCACTGATTGTTGGCTTCTTTGATGATGCCGCGGTGATAGTGGATTTTGCCGCTCTTCCACGAAGTGAGGCGTGTTTCCATTCGGCTGATGAGTGCGCGTTCGATTTCTTCCTGCATCGTATCGTAATCGAACGCGTCGAGTTCGGGTTTTTTAACCAGATCGTGTTCTTGTTGCCATTCGCGGAGTTGCGCGACGTGCTCTGGCAGCATCATGGCCGTCCATTTGATTTTGCCGCGATCTTTGAGGTCGCCTTGCATTTTTAATCCGCGGTTGATTTTCATCAGATCACGTCCTCTCGTTCTTTTCGAATGACGGGGACGGCTGCTAAGACATTGTCAAAGTAAAAAGTACGCTTTGCCTGCTTTGTAAAACAGTACGCCTGAAACGTGTCATGGTAGGCTTTAATGATTTTCACACGGCGTTTGGTGATATTACCATCCTTCGCTAAATAGACCATTTCCAATATATCGTGCCGCTTCATGATTTTTACGATGTTGTCTTTCATTCAAGCCGCCTCCTTTTTTTCATTATATGCGAACATTTGTTCTTTTAACAATGGTAATTAGAGGAGTTTTTACATAAAACGGTCCAACCCATTTAAAAGTATGTTCCAACCCACTAAAAATAACCCTTCAACTTGAAGTCGAAGGGTTATCGTATATCGTTATTCACCTACATAAAACAGCTTGAACATTATTTCACGTTGCGGCACCTTGAAGGCGTTCGAATTTCTCCAAGAATACTTCTTTGTCATAGCATAGGTTAAATCTATTTTTCGTGTAAAATGAAGGCAGTTAGCCGATGATGATATACGTACGGATTTACCATTAGATGAAAGTGAGTGTGGAATATGCAAAAATGGATTCTTATGATGGGGCTTATGAGTGTGATGCTAGCAGCCTGTTCATCAAATGAAAAGACCGAACACAATGAACACAAAGTAGAGAAATCAACTCAGGAGAGTTCTTCCTCTCCATCTGGAGATTTTTATAAGGAAACAACAAATGTTGAAGTATCTCATATACATGGGATTGGCTACCCTGGTTCCGGCGACGCATTAATGCTCGCCAGCCACCACGGTCCTGTTTTGTATGAAGAAGGAATATGGAAAGAAACAACGGGTGAGAAGCATGATTACATGGGCTTCCAAGCTGTGGCGGACGGCTTTGTTTCCAGTGGTCATCCTGAGCCTGGTTCGAAATATAAGAATCCGCTTGGTCTGCTCAAAAGTACAAATGCAGGCGAGTCGTTTGAGCAATATGCATTCGAAGGTGAAATTGACTTTCACTATTTAGCAGCTGGTTACAATACAGATCGCATCTACGTTTTTAATGAGATGCCAACTGAAAAGTTAGGAAACGGCTTTTATTATTCGGATGATTTAGGTAAGTCGTGGACTACCATGGATATGGGTGGATTTGAAGCTAACATGATGTCCAATATATCTGCACATCCAGATGAACCTGAAACCGTTGCGATTGGTACAGACCGTGGGTTGTACGTATCTAAAGATGCGGGCAAGACATTTTCCCTTGCTACGAAAGGCAAGACAATCACTTATGCCCTGTTAAGCGAACGACAGGCATATATTGCGGAGATAGTAGATAACAAAGTTCAATTGAATCAAATCGACCTTGCGACAAAAGAGGAAAAAGCCATGAACGTTCCAGAACTGAAGAAGGATAATGCGATTATTTACATTGCTGTCAATCCTACTGATGACAATGAAATATCCATCGCAACATTGAAAAATGATGTGTACCAAACAACTGATGGCGGAGCTAATTGGAAACAAATTTTAGCTGCCGGTAGCGTTTCTAAATAAAAGCGATTCACTGTAAAAGCACTTTTCACTAAGCACTAATTGTCTAAAAGGCGTTTAGTCTAGTGTCTGTAGGGAACGATATGGATAACTACTGGATGAAGGTGAGGAGTAAAACGTAAATCCCACTTATGAAGAATGCTTGGAAGCGTATAACGTTTGTTTTGATTCCTGTCTGAAAGAAGACAATGTGAAAATGATGGTGGACTGCATTCGTCTCGACCGGGTATGCGCTGAAGCATGCCGTAACATGGTTGCCTAAAAGATGTGAGAAAGCCAAGCAGGATGAACTTCATTCCGTTTGGCTTTTTTAATGTGAATTTTTATGGTCAACGATGTGACAGACCTTCACGCTACGCTTGCGGCATCTTCCTTTAATTGAAGGTATTATATATCTATCATCGAATCTTATAGAACCGTGACTAAGAAAAAGTAAGGCTTCGCTGAAACATTAACTACATTTCAATATTGTTTTATGCAAGGAGCTTAATATACATGGATGCTTTATTGACTTATTTACATATGCTCCCCCTTCCTGTAGCTGTCTTATTGAGTATTTCCCTCAATATATTAATTGCCATTTCAGGTGTTGTCCCAAGTGCATTCTTGACGGCTGCGAATGTGGCGGTTTTTGGATTTTGGGGAGGTTTTTCAGTCTCACTTATTGGAGAAATTGTGGGGAGTTTAATCGCTTTTGGATTGTACCGAAAAGGATTTCGACATGTTATCGCCGATAAGACCAAGCATGCTCCACGCCTGCAAAAGTTGCTGCATGCTTCACCCAAGGAAGCCTTTTTGTTTGTCATCGGGCTGCGGTTGATGCCATTCGTCCCTTCTGGATTAGTCACTCTTTATGCAGCAGTCGGCACCATGAGTTTTGGGTCCTTTGCAGTAGCCGGCAGTATAGGTAAGTTGCCCGCTCTACTGTTGGAAACTTCCGCTACATACACACTTGTAGAATGGGCACAAGCTGGACAGTATCTTGTCTTCGTGTTGGCATTCGCTTTACTTTTGCATGTATGGAAAAAATTCAATAATTCTCAGAGATGATTGGCTTCATTGCATATATTAACCATATTAACCCTATAATATTTATACTATGAAGAATCTTGCTTGAACAACAAACTAAGATGTTCGTAGACTTGGTCCTTGCCTGAAACATAGATTTATTTATATTATCCAAGACATTGCCCCATTTGCAGACCGTTGTATTACGTATAATACAACATCTCATTATGAAAGGCGGTGTTATCTATGGGATATAATAGCGGCGGATCTTCTTTCGCTTTACTTGTGGTACTTTTCATTTTGTTGATTATTGTCGGAGCTGCTTTTCTTTACTAATTAAAATAATCGCAAGGAAAAGAAAACCACTCTCACAAGCACTCCGAGAGCGCTTTGTAGGCGCTCTCCCCTATTATGAAGAATCGCTTTGGAATTTTTGGACAAGCCCCGTTTCTGAGAACTAACAGAATAAGTAACACCTTAGCTGTTGTTTTCATTCGAGTGCACGAGGGAACATGATGAATAGAGGTGATTGGATGGGAACATTTAAGAGTATTGGAACGAGTTTAACATATGAAGAATATGGATCCGGTGAGCCTCTATTGTTACTGCATGGGTTAACCGGCAATCGCCATATGTTTGATGCGGAAGTAAAAGTATTCAAGAAGTATTTTCGAACAATCGTACTAGATGCACGTGGGCACGGGGACTCCGAGAAACCATCATCGTATACGTTAGATGATCATATCGGCGATGTACTTCGATTGCTTGAACATTTAGGGATTGAAGAAACTTATTTGCTAGGTGTCTCAATGGGTAGCTATATTGCGCAAGGTGTAGCAATTGCTTCACCGGAACGTGTGAAGAAACTGATTTTAGTGGCAACGAAATCCCAAGGGAAAACATCTTCAATGGAAGCCTTGTTTGCCAAACATGCAAAAGAACTTGAAGGAATGGACTTTTCAGAGAAAGTAGTCAAAGTCTCTCCATATATTTTTCATGACCTTAAAGCTGTCGGAAAGTGGAGTCACTATGCTGCTGAAAAGGGTTCACCCTTGACCGCTAACGAGATTGAAGCTGCAAATGAAGCGTTAGAAGGCTTTGATTTCCGTGAGGATTTGTATCGTATAACAGCTGAAACATTGGTCATCAGTGGCGATCATGATGGATTGAATCCGCCTGAAGTGGGACGTGAAACAGCGAAATTGATTCCGAATGCCACGTTTGTGGAGTTCAATCAGTCAGGACATGCGCCTAATGTGGAACAACCCTTGCTGTTCTTGGATTTCGTACTCGAATTTTTAGATCAAAAATAAAACCCAGCTCACACTTTGTGAACTGGGTTAGTCTCTTTAGTTAGAGGGTTTCCGTTTTTTTCGAACAAGTTTGAACAAGTAGTATAACAAGATAGCACTCACTAAAATGACCCAAATCATGGCTTCATCAATTTCCTTTGATACTAGACCAGCGGGAATCAGTGCCAGGATGAAAAAATAAATAAAATTCCCGATGGTCGTGGCAAGAATAAACGGCCAAAACCGAACCGTGCTCAATCCTCCCAATATATTGACCAAACTAGTCGGGACTAAAGGGAAAATCCGCGCTTGGAATACATAAGCAAATCCATTCGCTTCTATTTGTACAAGTAAACCTGGTTTGAATTTTTCAATCAATCTTTCTTGAAACAAGAAGCGGACGGCACAGAAGACGAAGACTGCGGCGATTACACTGGAAATCCAGCTCCATAAAAAACCATCAAAAAATCCAAACAGCGTAATGTTGATGGTAATTACTAATAGTAAAGGAAACACCGTAAACGAATTTTGGAGAATCATGATGACCAGCATAAATATATATGCATAAAGCAGATTATCATCCAAAAAATCTTGAATGCCTTCGACGTCACGATTTACGAGAAGAGTAATGATCTGACGATTTAATAGTAAAAAAATGAGCAGCAACAATAAGCCAGCCCAAACCAACCAGTTTTTATGCGTGAATTTGTTGATCGCTTCTTTCATTCGTCACCCACTTGTATCTTCCTATGGAAATAATTTTATTAATTTTCTTCTATCATACCATGTTTCTTAAAATTGATAGAAATGGGAACTGTAAACATTTCCAGCTAACGCCGTTTTTTATAACAATGAGGCCACACCAATACTCTCCAGAAAACCAGAACAAATGCTTCTGTGGTATGATGGGGAAAAATTCTAAAGTAGAGGTGATATCTTGAAAGCCTATCAATTTCTTGTCACGCTAAATTATGTAAAACCGAAAGTACGGCGTCGCATTATCGTACCTGAGACGCTCGATTTTTATGATTTACATTCGATTATCCAAACCTCAGTCGGATGGACAAATAGTCACTTATTTAATTTCTCCATCGACGATTCCAAGAACAATAAAACGATTCAATTAGTCGGCGATGAAGAATCGGTTTCAGAAAACTTCGGCATGGCCCAATACTATATGAAAAACCCGCCAGAAGAAGGATCGTATGAATTCAGAATGTATCAACGGTTTATCCGTACTCAGCTATTACTCGCACGCGATGTGGATTTGACCAAATACGTCCATGACTCCCCCGTATTTCGCTACATGTATGACTTTGGAGACAGCTGGGACCACGAAGTGGTGCTCGAACAAGTAGTGGATGATTACGCGTATAATTATCCGCAACTGCTCGAAGGCAAAGGTACTTGCCCACCTGAAGATGTGGGAGGTCCGCCTGGATATGACGAATTCAAGCGCGTCATGAAAGACAAAGATGACCCTGAACACGCGGGGATGAAAGCATGGGCAGAAGGTCAAGGGTATCAAAAGTTCAACTTAGCCAAAGTAAATGCCGTCTTGAAAGAAGAATGGTGTGGCCAAATAAAATGAATGAAGCAAGAAACAATCTTGTGTAGTGAACCGTGATTTTTTCCCGGGTCAGTGCCAAAGATGTGCATATGCTAAAGCATCCTTTCTAAAAAGGTGGTGTAAAGCATGGGATACGAATGCTGCAATACTAGCGGTTCTACGTTCACGTTGATTGTTGTTCTCTTCATCTTGTTAATTATTGTCGGTGCGAGTTGTCTATACTAATTTATAGAAATTAACCCTCACATTCGACTATGACGCACGACTCTTTCTTCCCCCATCGTGTGTAATAAGTACAAAAAACCTGACTCCTTACGGGATGTCAGGTTTTATTGTGTGTCTGGAAAGGATGATTTTTTCCGTGTCCAGGCGAATGGACGGAAAGTGACCACGAATGAACGAAAGCCATTGCTGACTGGTCAAAAACTTGGGCTAACTGGATGAAAATCAATCTTGACTGGTCAAAGACCTTTATCAAGTGGTCAAAAAGTAATCAACCTCTAATTAAGCGACTGTTTCCTTCTCGTAAATCGGTACCCAGCCTTCTGTCGTGACAAAGATGCGTACTGCTACAACTTTACGGTCTTCCATCAGCGTAAAGTAGTGCCGAACATTTTCAGGTACAGAGATTAAGTCTCCCGGTTGCAACTCGACATCAAAGAACTCTCCGTCTTCCGATTGAATGACGAAAATGCCATGACCGCTGACGATGAAACGCACTTCATCGTCTTCATGATGGTGCTCTTGTTGGAAATTTTTCAACAGTTGTTCCAAGTTAGGCGTTGATTCAGAGAGTGAAATCACATCCGCTTGCTGGTAGTTGCGTCGCTTGGAAATGTCAGCAATTTCGATTCCGAATGCGGATAGAATCTGTTGTTTTTCTTCATCTGTTAAATTGAATTTTTCACGAAGTTCGGTTGGAAGCTTCTCGATGGCCCATTTTTCGTAAATAACTTCATTGCTGTTCAAAAAGGCGATGACTGCTTGCTCTTCTTCAATGCGTTCGTTGTTTGCGTGTTTGCGAATGTATGCCATTTTTAATAACTCCCCACTACATGTTTTATAGTTGCTATTTTCACTTGGTACGAGAATAAAAATTCCCATGCTTCCAAATATTTTTTCGCTTCAAAAGCGTCTTTGCCCCACACCGTGATGCCGTGATTTTTAATCAGGATTGCTCCCGTGTCCCCTGTTACATAACGATCAAATTGTTCAGCAAGTGTCGGGATATGCGCGACATTTGGAATGATCGGAATGCTGACTTTGGCATCTTGTTCCCAGGAACCGAGTGCTTTAATAATTTCATTTCCGGTGAAATCGATATGTGTATCATGTTTATACAGTTCTGTGATGACATTGTTGTCAATCGTGTGCACATGAAGGACACAACCGGCATTTGTTTTGTTATAAATCTTAGCGTGGAGTAACGTTTCGGCCGATGGCTTTGACATCGTTTCCTCCAATTTTTCACCAGTTGCATCAACCAGTAAAAAGTCATGATCCGTGAATTTCCGTTTGTCCTTACCAGATGCTGTAACGAGGAATGTAACCGGTTCATTCGTTACCTTAATCGATAAATTACCACTCGTGCCGTAGAACCAATCGCGGTCTGCGAGTTCTTTTTTTATGGCCGCAAGCTCGTTCCAACGGGAAAAGTAATTGCTCATGTGCGTACCTCCAATTGCTTTAAAATGTGAATCACATCTGTAAATGTTTCAAATGGCTCAAAAGGAATATCGAGTTCTTCGCACTTTTCGATGAGGAAGTCCCGCGCTATAACTTTGTGTGCCAGTTTGGCTGCTTGCAAATCGGTAATGGAATCACCGATGACGATTTTGTAAGTGTTGTCGTCACTCAGTTTGCGGATAATGGATGGTTTACAACAACCACAGCCATTCGAGCAATGTTTATCGCATGTATGAGGCCAGTTGATTGTGATGGTTTCTCCAGAAAAATCTGCCACGTTGCAGTAAATACGGTCGTCTTCTATATGTTCCTTTACGAGTGGCTTAACAAAGAAATCAATGCCTCCAGATACAATAAAGAGTGGAATCTTCTGTGCTTTCGTATAGGCCACAAAATCCTCAAATCCTTCTCGAATTTGTGCCTGTTCCAATACAAATTGGGTAATTTCATCTTTTTGGTCGGTTGATAGCAAGTTGAAGAGTTGTGTCACGCCTTGTTGAATGGTTATTTGTTGGCCGAGAATCTGATCTTTAATCGGCTCCCACTCGGGGGGTGCGAATTTTTTCATGATGGCCATAATGTTATCTTTCGTGGTAATCGTGCCATCAAAATCACAAAATATAACGGGTTGTGTCATCGTACTTTGTCACCCCACAATTCCAGTGCTTGTTGCAGTTCTGCATTTGTTTGCGCAGCCTCTGATAAGGTCTTCCTTGAAAGAGTTGCATCAACCGCTTGCCTGAATGCTTTGCCCCCCGCCGCAGAACCTGCTGGATGTCCGTGCACCCCGCCACCTGCATTGATGACGGAATCAATACCAAAGTCTTCAATCAGTTGCGGCACCATGCCCGGATGAATTCCGGCTGAAGGCACTGGCAAAGAGGTCTTTATCAAACCAGGAACCTGGAGTGCGTCAGCAATTTTTAGTGTTTCTGATTTTTCCAAGGCCACACTGCCATACGGTGAAGGAAATAACGAGAAATCCGCCCCGGCAAGTCGCAATAATTTACCCAGTGCGAGGTGGTTTGAGAGACCATACTTTCGGGATGGAGTGAATGCTCCCGAAACGGCTGGGTGTGCCATTATCGGAATCGCAATTTCTGGATCTTCAGCTAAACTTTGCAGTGTATCCAATCCGTATGCATAAACATTAAACAGCAACATATCTGCCCCTAGCTCTGTCGCATGTCTTGCTTTGTCTCTTAAGTCGAATGTACGTCCTGTCAAATTCACTGCGTAACGTGTGCGGTGACCTGTCTCCGAGAGAACATGCTCGAGTACTTCACGTCCTTTTACAATCCGTTGTTCAAAAGGCGTCGACTCGTTTTCGAATAAAATTTCATCATCTTTCACAAAATCCACACCACCGCGTGCTTGGTGTTCCAGTTGTGTCAGTAAAAAGTCCAAATCTTTCCCGAGTATGCCTTTAAAGATACTCATGACAAATGGTCGTTCTTGCACGCCTGTCAGTTGTCGTATGCCTTCTGTGCCGAATTTCGGCCCTGGAAAGTGTCCCGTTAATTCCGGACTGAACTCCAAATCAATTAATTTGATTTCCCCGTCCAGTGATAACTTGCCAAAAGTCGTCGTTAAAATGGCTGGCAAATCAGGACTGAAATTCGCCGTGGGGTATGCAATGCGAATAATTCCTTTCGTTCTGCTTTCTAATTGACTATTTTCTTTTTCGACAGATACAACGCGTCCCTTATGTTTCTTCAGTTGCTGTTGTTCCAGTTGTGGTAAGTCGGTCCATGATCCGACCGTCAAGCCAAGTGCGATGCCTTCTGCTTTTTTTTCTAAATTTTCTTCTATGCTATGGACTAAATAAGTCGCGACTACTTCACTCAATGTCTCCACCTCTTTAGGGAAAATAAAAAACCTCTTCACAAAAAAGAAGAGGTTAGTAGTTGAACTAACATCCTCTTATCTGTCAGCTACTGCTGCAAGAATTAGCACCGTGCCTACTCGCGTAAGTCGGTTGCCGGGTTTCATAGGGCTAGTCCCTCCACCTGCTCTTGATAAGAAAAATGTAGATATGATATTTTTTTAAAATCTAAATTGGATTATGACAGGGTGCAAAATACTTGTCAACACAATTTTCTAATAAATTAAAATATATTGCTTTTTATATGTGTAATAAAGCTATGCTATGTTTGCCGGGAAATAGATATGACAGTCCTAAGAAATAAATTTCAAACCGACAGCCGCTCCTAACACCATGGCAATAAACAGCATGCGCAACCATGTTTTAGGCTCCCCGTATAAAATCATGCCTAAAATCGCTCCACCTGAAGCACCAATACCTGTCCACACTGCGTATGCCGTACCCATCGGAAGGGTTTCCATGGCGAGTGCAAGGAACAGGAAGCTTGCCAAAAAGCTTGCGAACAATCCGCTAATGGACTTCCAATTGCGACTTTTATGCACTTGACTGATCATCGCCACACCTGTCATTTCAAACAATCCAGCAATGACTAAGAATATCCACGCCATTAGGATCCCACCTCTTCCTGTTCTTTTGTCACCAGCTTAAGCCCGACAACCCCAATTAACAGAAGTGCAATCAAGGCAATTTTTGCGATACTAAATGATTCCCCGAAAAAGAGGATATCCGCAATCACTGTACCAGCTGTACCAAGTCCGACAAACACTGCATACACGGTTCCAACAGGAAGTGTTTTCCCTGCCATAATCATTAAATAGAAACTCACCGAAATAGCAATTGCCGTGCCCAACCATGTCCAGATATCATCCGCATGCTTGAGACCAATTACCCAAAACACTTCAAAAAATGCTGCTATGAAGACTTTCATCCATTCTTTATTCATGAAAACATACTCCTTTTCCAAATCAAAATAAGCCCGAGAGATAAACGTATCATACGTCATCTCCCAGGCTTTTATCCTTCCGTGTATCTTTGCGTGTGTGCAAAGCGTTTTCTCTTGGACCAGACCAAACCGGTTGTTTGCGGAACCCTAGAAAACTTGGCCGCCATTGTGAAAATGGCGCTTTATGCATTTATTAATTCCATGGCTAGAATAAACTATATTTTACAGAGAGTCAAACGATGCGCTCGCTTTAAAGAAACAGTTGTAACAATTGGAAGTAAATGTAATACTCAATGGTAATATATTTGGTTGTTGCGGAAGGAGAATCACAATGAAAACCTTCAAAAATAAGATCATTATTTTGATCATGTCCATCGTCATTTTCGTCATTTTTTATCAGTTACTTGGTTTTTTTGCAGGTAATCTACTTCCTACCTCTCCGCTTGGTACGATGATTGGATTGATCATTCTTTTTCTTCTCATCCCGATTTCGTATCTGTCAGCGTATGGAGTGGTAAAAGTTATTAAAGATATGTAAATTCCCGCATAAAGGATTTTTTAAACAAGAAAAAACTCTCCATAAGAAATGAGAGTATTAAAGAGAATCCATTTATTTATATATGATTGCGTTTAGTTAATTCCAAGGTGTCTGTGATGAATTTAATTGAGAAAATCTCTTTTCTTGTGCTCTTAGAGTGGACTTACTTATGAAGTCCATAAATCGCATCAAAGATATTTTTTTCCAAGGTCTTCGTTGAATTTCCACGTTAATGACTCTCCTTTTAAATCGCATTTTTTATTTTTCCTTTATCTAGCTTTTAGAGGTATTCGTTGTCGTTTATGAAATGGAAATGTGGCAATGGTTCCCGCGACTCCACTGATGGCTAAAAACGAAAGGATTGCGATAGGTAAAGCTTTCTTTTTCAAACGTGTTTGACTCATGTAGGACCTCCTTGGATTTGAGCTTGCACCTTTAGTGTAGTAGATGAATATGAAGAGGATGTGAATTACATGTTAAGACATTATTTAGAAAATGAGCTTTTAATGCGAAGTTATAAGAAATCAGCTGGTAACCTCTCCTTTTTCAAATGAATTTTGTTGGCTTCAATACAAGCACATCGAACTTTCGTGGTAAACTACTACTAGCATTTACCGTGTGAAACGAGGTTTTACTTATGATTCGAACATTTGGAGTTACCGCTGATAGCCAATTAGAAATGGACTTTCCTTTAGAAGATCTACATAAAAAGTCATTCGACTGGTACTGGATTGATTTTGACAAACCATCAGCCACTGAATGGGCTTTGCTTGATTCGTTCTTTCATTTCCATCCACTGGCGATTGAAGATTGTTTACACCGCTTGCAGCGCCCGAAAGTCGATTACCACGATGGATATCATTTCTTTGTCGTCCATACGCTGAATGAAGAGACACTCGAAGCAGAAGAATTGGATTTATTCGTTGGAAAGAATTTTGTTGTTACTTTTCATCATAATACCGTTCAAGAATTGGACTTGGTTCGAGAAAAATTGCAACGCGATGCCTCCTTCTGGGAACGTGGAGCGATTTATGCGATGTATCAAATTCTCGACAAAGTGGTTGATTCCTACTTTCCACTTGTGTACAAGATTGAGGACCATTTGAACGAAATTGAAGATCAGATGACGTTTGATATGAAGCATTTTTCGATGGATACTGTCTTTGAAATGCGCAGTGACTTGTTATGGTTGCGCCGAACGATTTTGCCGATGCGTGATTTGATGTACCGAGTTTTAAACTCGAGTCGTTTTAACCTTCAACAGCACGAACATTCCTACTTTGCGGATATTTCTGATCACCTCGTCAAACTGACAGAAATTGTGGAGTCAAACCGAGAACTTACAGCGGATATTCGAGATAGCTATATGGCAATGAACTCCAATCGAATGAACCGAATCATGATGATTTTAACGATTGTATCCTCCATTTTCATTCCACTAACATTTGTAGCAGGGGTATATGGCATGAACTTTGAAAACATGCCGGAACTCGAGACGAAATACGGCTACTTTTTCGCTTTAGGCGGAATGGCACTTATCGGATTGTTAATGTTCGCCTGGTTTAAATACAAAGGCTGGCTGAATTTATTCAAATCATAATGAAAACCATCTCCCGAAAAAAAGGAGATGGTTTTTTATTTGATCGGTTTCCAGTTCATATGAAGAACTCAATTTCAGAAAATTTTTGGGGACTGCTAAAAAGCTATAGAGTGATGGCTGTTCCAAGGCTTAATCCATTAACTTCACTTATTGTCCATAAAAAAAAGGAGCTTTACGCTCCTTAAATCGGCTGAATTATTCTTCGCCTTCTTCAGTGTTTTTGTTTTCAGAATCTACTTCGTCCTTCTGGTCACCATCATTGACACCATTATCCTGGTCAACTCCGTCACCACAACCTGCTAAACCACCCAAAACGATTCCACCTACTAGACTACTTGCTAATAATGTTTTTTTCCAATCTGCCATGTTAGTTTCCTCCTCATATTTTGTGTTAGTTGAATGTTTCTAATGTTCTAATTCAAATTTACCCCTATACAAAACATATAAACCTCATCCGTGAATGTTAATCGAAATAGTCATTTGTTCTTTCTTTTTAAGTTGAACAATAAAACAGCTCAACAGATTCCTGCTGAGCTGTTTCTTTTATGCCTTTCCATCCGTCAGAAAAGGTTCATACATAGTAATGGCATGGTTTTCAGTAATGAACTCGTCATCGATTCGTTCTCCGAAACGGTTGAAGACTTCACGGTATATCGTGTTGTGACGTACGTACCCGCCCCATTGTTCTAATGTGAACCAATGCTCTTTTTCATAAACATTGTAGGTCGTCAACGAAGGTTGTGTCGATCGCCATTCGCCTACCAAAGATTGATCGGTTACGTAAATGATTAGTTGGTAAGGTTCATTCGTTTCATTTTTAATCTGCAGGTCCAAATAGTTATATGCACAAGTTGCCCCGCTTCCAAAAGGTTGGCTGCGCTTGGAATCCGGAAATACATCGTAACTGTGACGGTAGCGTTCAGTTACTTGAAGTGGAGTGTGCAACGTCATCCAGTAAATTAAATTGGATAATTGGCACAGTCCGCCGCCGGGACCAGATCGCACTTTTCCATAATGTAGAATCATGCCGTCAAGATAACCTTTCCGCCTCGTCGTTTTTCCAATTGTCTTCCAGTAGGAAAACGTTTCACCTGGCTGAACGACGATTCCACTTACCTTTTTGGCTGCAATCCTCAAATTCTTAACTTTATTATATTGCAGTTGCATGTCCACATCTTTTAACTGACGCAGCAACGGTGTCTTGTGTTTGAAAACTCGATATTCCAGTGATTCATTTCGCTTATTTTTTGCGTACTTTTTTTCATCCAGTACCCATTCAGCATATCGTTTCAGCCGATAAGCTTTAGTTCCCATCCATATACGGGAAGCACTTCTCTTTTTCGGTTTAAGAGATTGCAATTTAATGCTCCTTTCAATTTTAAAATCATTTTAATCGATATCAATGTATTCATCTATTACGTTATTCTCTACCAGGGAGTTAAATCCTTTTTTCTGGAAATATGAACTCGCCCCAACTGGATGCTTTGGGGTACTTCAAAGCCATGGAGAGAGATTAAAAATCACACTTTGAGGGAACCGTCGTCTCAGCGCAAGTTAACTTGACTCTGAGACCTATCTGAGCGATAAATAGTCTAGTTTGAGCGATAAACTCGATTTTTGATCAATAAATGGTTCAGTTTGAGCGTTAAATTTTTCACAAACTTTCACATTACACAAAAAAGCTCACCCTCAGTCTGAGAGCGAGCTTTCCATTTATTATAATTCAATGGTTTCAGGTGGTTTTCCACTTTTGTTCATAAGACGAACGCTTTCTGGTTTTACAACCAATATCACTAAGTTCGGGTCTTCTGGACCTTCGAACCAATTTTTCATATGGTCGTTCCAAATTTTTTCTTTCAAACTTTCGTCTTTACTTTCACTTACTTTGCCTTCAATCTCTAGGAATGCATCCCCGAAGCCTTCCCCGTCATAGCCAATCAAAATATGTGTATATGGATTGGCTTCAATGTCTTCAACTTTATGCGTGTTTTTATTGGTTGGCGTAAATAAAGTGAATTCTTCATTGAAGAAAGTCATATATCTTGAGTGTGGTTTATTATTTTTAATCGTTGCCATCGTGCCAGTACGACTTTCTTTTAAAATATTCAATGCTTGTTGTTTACTCACTCTTAATCAGCTCCTTTCCTGAAAGTATTCCTTTCAGTTCAGCCAATTAAACATGACAATGCGCTGTTATTCCGCTAAATATTGGTAAATCTTATCGTCATCAACATTCGCTGTTCCACGTCCATCTCGATTGTTTGAGACGAAGTACAACTCCTCACCATTTGAAAATACATCTCTTATTCGTCCATAGCCTGTAATTTTATCCTCTAATTCACCAGACTCGGGATTAATGACGAGAATCCCTTCTCCTCGCAAAGCTGCAACATACAATTTCCCTTTATGAAACGCCATGCCAGAAGGAGCCCATGTGACGTTTGCGCCTGAATGAAGCCATGGACTCACAAATCCTTCTCGTTCTTCATTACCTTCAATTAATGGCCAACCATAGTTACTGCCCGGTTCGATTTTGTTTATTTCATCATTTGCAGATTGTCCATGTTCAGAAGCAAATAAAACGCCATCATCCGACCAAGCGAGGCCTTGAGGATTGCGATGACCCAGACTAACGGTTTCCCATTGATTGTTTGCATTTAAACGGATAATTTTCCCGTTTTTAGAATCGGGATCTTGGGCAAGTTGTGGATTTGACGCATCCCCAATCGTTGCATACAACAACTGATCAGGACCGATTTCAAGTCGACCTCCATGATGGACATTGCCGGTTGAGATTTCGTCTAAGTGTATGGCGGTTTCTTTCCAAACTTCACCTTCTAATTTCAATGTGACAATACGATTGAATGGACCATTTCCCGCATCGTAATTGTAATAGGCAAATGCTGTTTTTGTTTCTTCGAACGTCGGTTTCAGGACAAATCCAAGCAAACCCGCTTCAGAAACTGTCGCTAAAGGCGTGGTAAAATCTACTTTTTGATGTTCGACAGTGCCATCCGCTTGAATATAGGCAATCGTGCCGACCCGTTCAGATATGTAAAAGTCCTTCCCAGACTGGTTGATGGACCAAGGGACTTGAAGATTTTTAGCTACTTCTTTAATTAACTCTGGTTCTTCAGAGTTGTTTTGTTCAAATATTCCACACCCACTTAACAGAAGAAGGCATGAGGTGAAGATTACCCATCGCTTCATGACCAATCACCTCTTTACTCTTTCTTACAATTATACTGAAAATTTAGCCTTTTTATCTAGAGATTCGTTGCGACAATTTGTATAATCAACGCTATCGTTACAATGCGTAATAAAGGTTTCACATATTCTTTTTTCAATTTACGAGCTAGATGCACCCCGATTTGCGCACCACTTACCGAGCCCAACAATAGTGCAATGGTTACCGCCCACATAATTTTCCCCGTCGCTATGTACATTAATGCCGCTCCGAAACAACTTGAAAAAATTGCAATGCGGGCTAGTCCAACAGCCCGAATATAAGAAATGCCTAGATGAGATAGCACGTACATCATCAATGTGCCAGATCCCGGTCCAAACACCCCATCGTATAGACCGATGCCAAATAGACCGACCCCACTTTTCTTACTAACGACAAGCGGACGATTTCCTTCAAAATCACTCGATCCCATAAATGAAGTAAGCAATGCGAAACTCAGGAGGACAACGGCGATTATTGTCAACGTGCTTTCTGTTAGAAAGGACGCGATTAATCCTCCTGTTATTCCCCCACCAAGACAAAGCGGAACGATGATGAATGCTTCTTTGACAGTAACTTCTTTATACTTATAGATCACGATGAAACTAGATAAGGAGCTGACTGTATTCGAGACCTTATTTGCGCCAATGGCTGAGTGTACCGGTATTCCCATTAATAACATGGCCGGTAAACTAATTAAGCCACCGCCTCCAGCCAAAGTACCCAGCACATTTGCAATCAAACCTATTAAAAATAACCAAATGTAATCCATGAGCTACCTCTTTATCAAGTTAGTATGTTGATGCGAGTTGGAGAAGGGTATTTCATATAGTAATGACCTAGAAATTATAAATAATAACAAAAAAGTTGCTCTCATTACTCGAGGGCAACTATTTTTATTTTAATAATGAATGAAATGTCTTCAAGAGCAATACTTGAAAACCATGTATCAACTAAACGAGAGCACCCAAAAATCTAAAATTTTCTTTTAATCTAATGCTCTTTTTAATCGTAAAGAAGTGTGAGAACTTGTCAATTCGGAATCATTTGCAGGCTCTTCTTTAACGAAAATGAATCCTTTTGCTTTATAAAATGGGATTCCTTTGTCATTTTTCTTTTCCACCGAAACCCACTGTTCCGTGGCATTATACTCTTCTTGTTGTAGTCGGGTATAAGCTTCCAGTAATTGTGATCCAATTTTCTTGTTCCGCTTCTCTGGATGCAAATAAAGCACGTAAATTTCTGCTATTTTGGAGTTGGTCATACCCCCACCGATTGCCCCGACAATTTCCCCTTCAACCTCAGCCACATAGTAACCATTCCATTTTTTCGACAAATCACTGATTTCCTTCAAGATTCGTTTAGGAGTATAGTATCTATCAATGATATGTTCAATCTCTTGCTTCGTATATATATCCCCATATGTAAACCATTGACCTTTCGTACAGACCTTGGTAATTCCATCCTCATCCCCGGGCCTTGCTCGGCGTATGATTGTATCTGGTACATATAGATGCAGCGCATATTGCTGACCTTTTGAACCTATGTAACGACGTCCCTCGTCTTTGAAACCAGCCTTTAAATAAACATGTCTAGCAGCTTCGTTGCGTTCATTGACCCCAAGTACCACTTCGTCGAATTGCGGAAAATGCCGATGAATAAAAGTTGGAAGAGCATGTATCGTTTTCACTGCAATTCCTTGACCTTGAGATTCCGGATGAATGGAAAATCCCCTTAATAAAATAGAATTCGGGTTGTCAGTATAAAAGAAACGGTCATTTCCGGTATCCAGGACAAAGAACCCAACGATATGATTCCCTTCCAAGATGGTGACGGGAGTTCTGGAATAATTGTCGTTTTTCAGCAGCTCTAATGGATGTGCCGTAAACTCAAGCTGGTCGGGAGGTAACGGGTAAAATTGGAATGCTTGTTGATGATCTGGATTATAAGGTACAAGCGTAATGCTTTGTGGCATGATGAAAATCTCTCCTTCTTAAGTTGTCGATCGAGTTATTTTATTGAACTCGATTTTAACGTAACCACGACTATTTCAGGCAAGTTAAACAGGCGTATCGGAATGACGCTATTTCCAAGTCCTCGACTGACAATCAATTTAGATGACCCACCTTCATGAATGCCTGCTGTATATTTTGGAAAGTAACCTTGACCAGGTGCAACAAGGCCACCAACGAATGGGATACGGAACTGACCGCCATGTGCATGTCCGGAAAACGTTATATCCATTCCTGCATCTATATAAGATTGAAAATCTTCTGGGCGATGGGCAAGGAGAATTGAAAAAGCGTCATTCGGAACATTGGAAGAATCAATCATTTGTGAAGCTGTCGCACCATTTAATGGGTCTTCTATCCCTGTTAAGGATATCGACATTCCGTCACGTGTTATGTTCACGGTTTCATTGGATAACACGTGCACGCCACGAGTGGTGAGTTCCTCTTTTATATGTTCCACATCATTCGTTGCCACTTCATGATTTCCTGTCACGTAGTACACGTTTGTTAATTCCACAATTTCCTCGATGAGCGCAAGACTGTTGGGTAAATCATAGCGATTGCTATCAATCAAATCCCCAGTAATGACAATCATATTTGGCCTTGCCTGTTTAATTTTATTCACTAACCGCTGTTGATTTTCACCAAAAGTAGCATCATGTAAATCTGAAATTTGCACAATCCGATATCCATCAAAAGATGAAGGAATCTCAGAAGATTCTACGGTATGATTCGTAACGCTGAGCCAGTTGTTATTCACATATAAGAAGCCAATCAGACAAGCGACGGCAATGATACCTTTCAATAGTTTTCGAAACATGTAAAACTCCTTTTAATAAGCAAGACCCACTCGAACGTTTATAAACTGAGGATCCAGCAATTCTTTGTAAGCGAACTCAGCAGTGTCCCCTACAGATATTTCAACGCCATCTTCAGGTAAAAAGTTCCGTTTGGTTCTCCACTGACCCGTCGCCTTTCCATCCGGTAAATAGGTTGGGCAGACAACTGTCCATTCCAGATTCGTTGCAGCAAGCTGTTCATAAGCCTTTGCATGCTCTTCTGCCGCAAAGGTTAAGCGACGTTTTGATTCAGTTGACTGAAAGCGGTACGCTTCAGGGTTGGTACGACTTTGCAAAATCCCTGCCGTGCCGATTGTGACGATGCGTTTTATTTCTTCTTTTTGCATGGCTTCAATAATAAGCGGGATTGCATCTGTCAGTGTTGTAGTTTTATCAGTACCAATTGCACTAAACACGGCATCCGCACCTTTAATCGCTTCACTCACCGATTGTTGTTCTCGGATATCGCCTTCTAGAATCGTTAAATTTTCATGAGGCGTTAGTTTGGATGGTGTGCGTACAAGGACCCTCACAAGATGACCGTCTTCGAGAGCACGTTGTAAGATTTCATTTCCTACACGACCTGTCGCACCAAATATCGTAATGTTCATGGAGATTCCCCCAACTATCGTTTTCTTTTAGCATAAAGGAATGCGAATGGTCTGGCTAATGATTCAACCAAGTAGTCTCTAACACTGTATACGGAAGCCTGGCGTTTTATAACGTGGTACAACTCAGGCTTTTTCCGAAGGTCTAAATTTTCATAATCCAGGTCATAATCAAACGGCATGGCAGAATCACTACTTTTCTACCTGATACCCGTTATTTAGGTGCTACAATCTCTAATTTTATCCGGTCCGGATCTTCAAAAAATACAGCGTACGTATGATTGCCTCCTGCAAAGGGATGACGATCTTTATATAGAATGTTTACGCCACGCTTTATCAATTCTTCCGTCAGAGCATCCACTTGCGTGCGGGACTCCCCATGAAATGCGAGGTGGTTTAAACCTGTACGGCCTCGGTGGAATGACGCATCCGCATGCTTCTCCTCTGTTTGTACAAAAACTAGATATGTATGATTGACCTTATAACTAAATCCTTTATCCCATTGTTGATAGAGTTCATAGCCTAGCATCGGCAATAGAAAGTCATAAAAGGCGCGGGATTGCTGTAAATTGGAGACATTCATTTCTATGTGATGCAACATGCTTACCCTCCTTTTTTTCTCTATTTCACAAAACATAAAGAGTCTTTCCTAAAGAATACCACAGCAGGATTTCCACTCGTTCTGTCGAATTGAAAAAGGAGGGATTGGAGGAATTACATATGAAAAATTTATCGATTGAGTCCATTGGTCAAATTGCCGTCAATGTAAAAGACGTGTCTCGAGCTGTCGCTTTTTACAGAGATGTAATCGGCTTGCCGTTACTGTTCGAAACAGATGGACTGGCGTTTTTCCAATGTGGAGAAACACGTTTGTTATTGAGTTTGCCGGAGAAGAAAGAGTTTGACCACCCAAGCTCCGTGCTGTACTTCAAAGTGAAAGAATTGAATTCAACAGTGAGCACCATGAAAGAAGCGGGAGCAGATTTTATTGATGAACCCCACATGGTTGGAAAAATGGGCGATATTGAAATCTGGATGGCTTTCTTCAAAGATGGCGAAGGCAATACACATGCTGTTATGAGTGAAATTTAAGCAACGAACCCTTCCAAAGCTTCAGCGTGGAAGGGTTTTTCTTTTCAAGAGGAGGCGTAGCCTTCTCCCATTTAAGGTTTTGTCCATTCAATATGAGTTTTCGTCCAATCGGAGCAGGTTTAATGAGATGTCCATTGTATAATTGCTCTAACAATTGAGAACAAAAAACTCAATCACGCTTCAATTTTCATCAGATCCAACGGCGTGACAATACCGACCAGCCCATCTTTGTCAGAAATCAGCAATGCTTCGAGTCTTTTTCCTTTTGCCATTGCTTCTTTAAAAAGTTCTTCCGCTTCAAAAATCGACATCTCCCGTGGGACGAAAAGATGATTTTCTTTCTTTTTTTCATGTTGAAGAGTGGATTCGATGGTCATTTCCCAGGAAATATCCTCTTTTTCGACATGATTTGCAAGCCAGAAGGTAATTCCCACCGCAGTTAATAGGCCTACAAAAACATTACCTTGATATACGGGTATTTGGGTAAATTGTTTATCTCTTATCATGACTAAGGCATCAAGTAACGTGTCTTGCGCTTGGAGTGTGCTTACTTTTCGTGCAAACATTTCTCCTACGGTAACTGGTTTTGCCAGTGCTTCATCAATTGCTTCAAGAGCTTGTACAATTTCATCATGGGGTTCAGCAATAGCATACTCTGTTGAGGTTTGATGATGGACGATGGCATTTCGCAGTGTGGCATATTCTTTTAAATCCTCTTCAAATCGTCTGACAACGGCATTCTTCCGTTTCGAAAGCTCAACTAATTTATAAAATGACAGATGATCATTGGTGCCAATAATGTCTTTCATCGAATGTTCAATGCGATGAAAAGCCGTCAAAAAGCGATTGGAATTCCGAATTGATTGCTCGGCCTGTTGTGTTTTATCCATTTTGCATTCCTCCCGTTCGCAACTCTTTCTACATAGTTTGCTTATTTTCCTGTCGTTCTATTACAATTACTGTAAGAAGAGGTGTTGAAATTGGAAAACCTATTAAATTGTCCTTATTGCAATCCGCAAAAGGATTCTAAACAGCGTATTGTGTTTGAAAATGAATATTGCCAGTACTTACAACATCCCAATCACCAAACCATTTTAGAAGGCAGTGGACTAATCGTTCCAAAAATCCATCGACAAACGGTTTTTGATTTAACACAGGAAGAATGGAACGCTACATATGAATTGATGCAACAAGTGAAGTCCTATGCGGACGAGAACTACTCACCAGACGGATACACACTAGGCTGGAATGTTGGAGACGCTTCAAACCAATCGATTCCGCATGCGCATTTTCATATTTTGCCTCGTTTTGCAGACGAACCTTATGCTGGAAAAGGCATTCGTGCATGGTTCAAATCGGAAGAAAATCGCAGACCCGGAAAATAACATGTATATCGGAATTTTCTCGAATGGTCAGGTTGGAAATTAATAAATGGTCAAAATCCCCTTCGAGTCAGAAACCACTTCACACTCGACAAAAACGTTACACGACTGACAAAATACAAAACCTATTTTATTAAAATACATATTTCACTCCTGTATGAGCAACCTAAGCTGAAAACAAAAATCAGGTGAAACAGGAGGTAAAAGTTTGTATATGAAATCTATATTATTAGTCGTTTTGGCTATGTTTATGCTTGCTGGTTGTGGAACGGATAAAGGTACTTCCATCGGTACTCAACAGGGACCAAGTGATCAAGATAAAGACTTCGTACCTGGAGAGAATAAAACAGATGGTGAAGAACCAACGATGGACAAATCAGATATACCAGATGCTGATGGTGCAGCTGACGATAACGACCAAAAATAAGCCTACAAAAAAATCCCTCTCCATATTAATTTGGAGAGGGATAACTTTTACACTTTTGTTTTTGATGCGTTGCGTTTTGACATCCATACACCAAACATCATCAACGCGATAATAGCCACAATCGTGATCACCATGCTCCACCAGAAATCGCCTGAGTCTGGTGAACCTGTCAACCACTCCGTTGCATAAATAGACAGCTTCCAAGGTGATATGGTCCAGTAAGCTCCAAGTAAAGAGTCTGCAATTTGAACAAGTAAGACCAGTAATAATGATACACCTGCAGCACCACCTGTAGGTAACCATGCACTCATAGCCAAAACGATTGTCACAACAAATAAAATCCATACACTATAAGTGCCTGCAAAAGCTAAGAAATCAACTGCTTCGATTTTGCCGAATAACAACCCTGTGTAATACCAGCTCGTCAACAATCCTAGCCATACGCTCACTAGCGCAATTAAGCCTACAACTTTCCATTTGCTCAAAAAGTAATTTATATAAGAAATCGGTCGTACGTAAATAAGCGTTCCTGTTCCATTTTTACGCTCGCGAGAAATGGTACCCATGAATGCCAATACTAATACGAGCATGCCGATGAATTGGTATTGCCCCATTGTCGCCATGATGACTTGAGCGGGCGTGAAATCCGGCATTGGGAAGACGGAGCCTTCAGGCATATTCCCTACTGCGTCGAGTATTTGCGGCAAATAATAACTTGTCAGCGGCTCGGACAATCCGAAGAAAATAAAGACTAGAGGTACCCATAAAAATTTATAGTTGCGTGTATTTTCACGCCACTCTTTTTGAAAAAGTACGATTAATTCCCTCATGCCTTCCCCGCCACCTTCATAAAGATTTCTTCTAAGTTCGCTGTTTGTCGCTCCGCTTTCTGGACATCCAGTCCACTTTCCGCCAACGACTTCAACACTTCCGCCATTGTCGGCAATCCTTGAGTAATGTGAATGGTACCGCAAGTGCCTTCCACTTGTACTTTCCATGGAGCACTTTCTGAATAAATGAGGGCATCTTCTGCTCGGCCAAATTCCAAGCGGTATCTTGGTTGATCATATTTTGCACGCACATCGCCAATCGAACCTTGTTCGACCAATTGTCCTTTTCGTAAAAACAACAATTGATCCGTCATTTCTTCCGCATCATTTAAAATGTGTGTCGAGTACAAAATGGTCATGTCTTGTTGCAAGCTTTTTAATAGATTCATAATCTCGCGTCTTCCAACGGGATCCAGCGCAGATACGGGTTCATCCAATAATAAGAGCTTTGGTTTATGAACAATGGCCTGTGCTAATCCAAGACGTTGTTTCATTCCGCCGGAGAAAGTGCCCGTTTTTTTCCGTAGTGCGTCTCCAAGTCCTACGAACTCCAGTGTTTTTTGTGCTTCAAGCTTGGCAGACCGTGAGTCCATCCCACTTAATTTCGCCGCCATTTCAGTAAATTCCAGTGCTGTCAGCCACGAAAAGAATTGTGGATATTGAGGCAGGAAACCAATATGTTTTCTTACGTCCGCATGTTTTTCCCCATTCAGTGAAATGGTACCGGATGTTGGTTGTAATAACCCACCAAGCATGGATAAAGTCGTCGTTTTACCGGCTCCATTTGGTCCGATTAATGCCGTAGATGTGCCTTCTCCCAGCGCAAAAGTCACATCATTTACAGCTCGCTCTGAGCCGTATATTTTCATTAAATGATTAGCTTCTAAGATTGTCGTCATGCTTGTTTTCTCCCTGCAATAAAGTATGTAATAGGTCCAAAAATACTAATGAAAATAATAACCAGTACCCAGACCCATTTAGGTCCGTTTGTTTGATGTATTTTTGCTAAATCGATAAGTGCAACTACCAGTAAAATAAATTGAATGATAAATATCGGTGTGATAATACCCCAAGGCACCCCTTGTAATTCCTCCATTTTCTCCCACTCCTCTTTATTGCAATGTTAAAACGAACACGATACTTCCTATTAGTAATAGTAAGGAAATCCAACTGGTTTTGTGACCGAAATTGATGGTCCAGCCAATCCCAAAACGTTTTTCCACCATTATGCTCGGATCGTTCTTATTCACATAAAACATTCCGAATTTCCAGTATCGATCGTCATCTTGATCGATTACCCCTTCTAGACTTTCATCCGGGTGTGATACGGTTATTCTGGTGCCACTTTGCCCTACTTTAATGGCGTAAAATAGAACGGAACCTAAAATAATGACCAAGAAAGAGATGGTGGAAGCAAGAGTTACTGAAGTTGACATGGTTTCAGGAAAAATAATGGTCAGTTGTAAGTACCCCATCAACAACGTCACCGTGATGGTCACGACAAACAATAACCAACTTGTATATTTACGGAACGCGAGTTGTTGTTCTCGGGAACGTTTTTTATTTCGTACCTGAATCTTTGCACCCGATTGCTTCATAGCCCCATTGAAAAACAGCAACATGCCTTGAAGCACGAGTGTCAGGAATGGCAACGAACTGACTGAAAGCCAACTTTTTTCCGTAAATGCATCCGCTTCCCCATTCGGACCCCAGTGCGTCGGAAGCTGGTCAGGTAACAAATCATATTGGGTTAATCCATAAACACTTAGACCGAATGTCAAAAGCATGGGCAAGATAAAATACATGTTGGGCAACAGCTTCAGTTGCTCACGAAACTGCAGGTCTACCACTTTCCGCTCAACTTGACCCGCTGTCCATTTTTCATCTTTCTTCCAGTTAGCTAATGCAATATGATTTTTTGCATATAGCCCCATCGGCAGAACCAATGCACCTATTTGTGTGGCTAATCCCCAAAATACAATTTGTTGCTCCTGTGGACGGACGATTAACACCCCGCCAATGAATAGGACCAGAACAACCACACCACATAGCAAAACCAATTGTGTGTAGCGATTTTTCATCTTCATAAGACGCGGGTCTTTTAAGTGCGTATCCGGGATATACACGCCAAACGCTTCACTTTCCTTCAGAAACTTCGGTAAAAAGGCTTGAATGGCAATGTTGAACATTAATAGGACGATAAAAATGATTGCTGACATTACTTAACCTCCTTCAAATCCAAAATAATTTCTTTCACCAGTAACTCAATGTCCTCTTGAGACAACTGAAGACAAAGTGCTTCTGCTATGATTGGGCGTAATTCTTTACTCAGTCGTTGGCGATCGGAAGCTGATGCTTTCCGTACACCTTTTTCATGAATGAATACACCTTTCTTCGGTACAATCTGAATAAATTCCTTCTCTTCCAAGTAGTGATAAGCTTTATTTACCGTATGCATGTTCATGCCGAGATCAGCTGCAAATGAGCGTACAGATGGCAAAGAATCTCCAGGTTTCAAAGCCCCCTTTGCTACCCCTTCAATAATTTGCTGAGCCAATTGCAAGTAAATCGGTACGGTCGATTCCGGTTCAATCTCAATAAACATATGCGACCTCCCTTTGTTCTATTCTTAGTAGAACAGTCTTGTTATATACAATATAGAACAGAATTTGCTGATTGGCAAGTATTGATATTCACTTTATTTACAATCCTTTTTTCATGCGTTACAATGAAGCCGTTCTTGAATATATAAAACTGCATACGAATTTGCACTAGGGGTGCTATAGTTTGGCTGAGATGAGAGCATTTGCTCCGATCCCTTAACACTCGATCCAGGTAATACTGGCGTGAGGAAGTGCGGTGACCTTTGCCCAACTTTTTTTCTTTTTGCGCAAACCAGCTGCATTCCACGTCGAATGCAGCTTTTTTATGTTCAATAATAGGTGCCTGGCACTAAAAAAGGAGGAAAAAGAGATGTCGAATGAGTTTAGTTGTGGGATTAGTCCAATCGTTGGTTTACGGTTTTCGATTCACCCGATGGCGGACAATTTTATTAAAATTATTAAAGGGGCTTTGCGTGAAGCAGATACCTCAAATGTATGGATGCATACCGACGACGTCAGTACGGTGATGCGTGGGAAGCAAGTGCATGTATTCGATACAGCGAGAGCCATCGTATTGTATGCAGCAAAAACGGGTGCCCATGTCGCCTTTAACGGAACCTTTTCGATTGGCTGCCCAGGTGATTCTGCAGGCGATGTTTATCTGGAAAAAGATGATGTTCTGTTAAACCATCCTCAAATTCGCGAAATCAAACAATATGTATCATCACAATTTGCTCTGTATCCGATGAATAACCCCGATTATATGTCGGTTATTTATCAGGAAGTGGCACGCGCAAAAGAATATGGTGTGTTCAATGATTCCATGCATTATGCAAGTGGACTTCATGGGGATATTCACGATGTGTTTGCATTCCTTGAAGATTCTTTTACACACGCTCGATCGGAACAACATAAACATTTGGTCATGACTGTTAACATGAGCATCAACAGCCCTTCTCACAAAGGAGATGAGTAATATGTTGAAGTCCTGGAAACTGAAAGAAGTTGTGTTGCTATCCGTTTTTGCAGTTGTCTTTGCCGTCGTTTATTTGCTGTTTGTTCAAGTAGGAAACATTTGGGCTGGAGTGATTGGACCTATTGCATACGAGTGGATCTTTGGGATTTGGTTTATTGTGTCGATCATTTGTGCATACATCATCCGCAAACCGGGTGCCGCTCTTTTGTCTGAAACCATGGCAGCGACTATTGAAGTGATGATCGGTAATGCGGTGGGACCACGTTTGATTTTATCTGGACTAGTCCAGGGGCTTGGTGCAGAAGCTGCGTTTGCCGCGACAGGTTACAAACGCTATGACTGGTGGGTGCTTTGTTTAGCGGGGATTGGTTCTGCAGTCTTCAGTTTTGCCTATGGCTTCTTTGTATCTGGTTACGCAGCGCTTGACCCTTCACTGCTTCTCTTGATGTTCACACTTCGAGTGATGAGTGGTGCCATCATCGCTGGTTTAGGAGGAAAGTATGTATCCGATGGTTTACTGGCAACAGGGGCTCTCCGTGGATATTCGATTTCTCGCAATACATCAAAGAAACACAAGCTGAAGGGTGAGTCCATTGGGTAAAGCTTTCACGAATGAATCACCAAGTGGCATCTCACAAGTAGTTGACTTCAGAGGAGTCACGTTTCAATTTCCAGACGATGACTCGCCAGTTTTTACAAACATTTCATTTTCGATAGATGCTGGCGAACGTGTCGTCTTATATGGTCCGAGTGGCTGCGGGAAAAGTAGTTTACTGTATTTAATGAACCGTTTGTACCCTGCCAATTGTGACGGAGAGCTAAGTGGTTCGGTTGTCCTCTTTAATAAAGACACCAGTAGTTATGTCGCTGGGGAAATTAATCGGAGAATCGCTACCGTCTTCCAAGATCCGGATACACAATTTTGTATGCCTACAGTTGAACAAGAAATGGCTTTTACGTTAGAAAATCTGCACGTCAATCGGGCAGAAATGGAACAGCGAATCACATCAACACTTACCCTAACCGGTCTTTCTGAAATCCGGCATGCAATGATTCAAACGCTTTCCGGAGGAATGAAACAACGACTTGCAACCGCTTGTGCATTGTTAATAGAACCGCAAGTGCTGTTGCTCGACGAGCCGCTTGCTCATTTAGACCCTCTGACCGCACAACAATATGTGGAGTGGTTGGATGCATTGCAATTATCCAATGGCTTCACGATCGTGGCTGTTGAACACCGGCTCGATTTGTGGGGTTCATTTTTCGACCGTGCCCTTCTCGTCACATCATCCGGGAATTTCCCTGTCGAAAAGCATCCGACGAGATTTCCAATTCGTTTTCCTTCACGTACTTCGACTATTCAAGAAGGTATAACGTTGGAAGCAAGAAATGTCAGTGTGAACATCAATGAAAAACATTTATTACATGACGTTTCCCTCCGTTTGCAAAGAGGTGAAATCGCCGTCCTTGCAGGTCCGAATGGCAGTGGAAAATCCACTTTCCTGAAAACCATATGTGGTATTTTGAAAAAATCGGCAGGGTACATCGAAAGTGGAAACACGTTTCCGGGGTACGTTCCACAATCGCCAGAGCATTTATTTGTTACTCAACAAGTAGGACAGGAGATTTCCTTTTCAAATTACTCTAGCACTGATGAAATTGAGGATATTATGCAACGGTTACGACTAGCTGAAATTCACGATGCCCACCCTTTTGCAATCAGTCATGGACAAAAACGACGTGTGGCAATTGGAGCTCTGCTAGCAGATAAGCGACCGGTTCTATTATTAGATGAACCTACATCTGGACAGGATTCAGATGCTCTTATCGAATTGTTTCACTTACTCGATGCTCGTGCCAAAGAAGGGTTCAGCGTATTGATTGTGACGCATGATATGGCGTTTGCTGAAGCCATCGCGGACACCGTTTTCTTATTAAATAACGGTGAATTAACGGGGCGTTATGAAATTGACCAATTGTGGCAGCAATCCGAATTATTAAAACGTCATCAATTACTTTCTCCGATAGGAGCGGTTTCATATGTCTAGTCGTACTTGGTTACATGAAATGAATCCTGCTTTGAAGTTTATGTTAGTTATTGTCTCTATGTTGACTTTGGCGTGGTTTTTCAATCCATGGACGCCTTTTCTATTATTTATCGGTGTTATTTTTGTTCAAATATCGTTCAGTCGGGTAAATTGGAAAGTTTGGATTTTATTCATGATTCCAATAGGCTTTACTGCTCTCGGATATTTATGGACGACAGTGCTCTTTGCGGCTGATACAAGTGGTGACGTCATTTGGGCATGGCATGGATTTGAAGTGACGGATAAACAGTGGCATACAGCGTTATCATTGGCGTTTCGTGTTTTCGCTTTCTCTTCACTGTCTTTGTTGTTTGCATTAACTACAGATCCAGTTAAATTTGTGATGAGTTTAATGCAACAATTAAGGCTGTCTCCGAAACTTGCATACGGTGTGATGGTTGGATATCAGTTTTTGCCTGTCGTGAAGGATGAGTTCATTCAGATTCGACATGCACATCGATTGCGAGGAATTGGTCAGGAAAAACATGCTTGGCAACGCCTCGTAAGCATGAGAAGGCTATTGATTCCACTGCTTGCGAGCGCTGTTCGTCGAGCGGAACGGACGGCATTCGCCATGGAAGCAAGAGGCTTTACAGGTGAGCGGCGTTCCGTTTATTACGAACCACTCACCATCGCTGGCCGTGATTGGTTACTTGCCATCATTATAATCAGTATATTGATAGGCAGTAGTGTCACTGGCTTCCTTTTGAGCTGAACCAAAAAATCGCCCTTTGACAAACGTTGTCATGGGCGATTTTCTATTATATTTGCAATTCACTGAGTCGCGGCATTGCAGTCAATGCACCAGCTTTTGTAGCAGCTAGGGCTCCAAGATGATTGGCAAAAGCCGTACATTCAATAAGGGATTCCATCGTTGACGGCAAACCATTGAGATGGACATAGCGTAATACGCCTGCCATAAAGGCATCTCCAGCTCCGGTCGTATCGACAGGTACCACCGGTTCTACCGGAACATGCTGGAGTTCTCCATTCAAAACGGCATAAGTCCCTTCCGCACCGGCTGTTATTAAAATGATGGGGATATTCAGCTTGGCGATTGCTGCAAGTCCTTCTTCCATGGTAGTCGTTTCAGTTAAGAACGTTAACTCTTCTTCCGTGAACTTCAACAAATCTGCGTCTTTGAAAAATGAAGAGATTGTTTCGCGGCACTCGGTTTCACTATTCCAGCGTAGCGGGCGGATATTGGCATCAAAAGACAATAAAGCTCCGTGCTTTTTCGCGTATTCTACTGCTTTGCGGGATGTCTCCAATGCCTTCGGTTGAAACAATGTACCAGAACATAAATTTAAAACAGATGCTTTTTCAAATGCCTCTTCTTTCAAATCCTCAGCTCCGACTTGAATATGTGGTGCATCGTCAATATATTGATGAAAAATTCGATCATGGTCTTCCGTTAAATGCACATACACTCCACTCACCCGTTTTTCAGGTTCTACTTTGGCAAAGTCCATGATGACTTCTTCAACTTCAAGTTCACCTCGTACAAACTCAGACGTTGCATCATCACCTGTAATGGTAATAAATGCTGAAGGTACGCCAAGCCTAGCAACACCTACTGCTACATTAACGGTAGCCCCTCCCAAAAACATTGAAAATGATGTATTCGTTGAATCGGTTGCAATATAGTCTACAAAAGCATCCCCGTAAGTGAGGACGTGCGATTTTTGTGATTGAGTCATCATCCATCCTCCTTCTATATAGTAGTATTAGATTACCATGAACGGCGTTGTAGAGGGAACATGTACATTTTGGTATAGTTGAAGGAAGGAGTTGAGTTTCATGACCATACATATTCGAAAAGCAAGACCTGAAGATGCTGAAATAGCCGTTCCACTCATCATCGATGCGATTGGCGACGTTGCCGAGCAAATGACTGGCGAAAAGGATGCCGAAGCAGTGACAGAACAGTTAATCCACTTATTTCAGAAAGAAGACAATCGACATTCCTATTTAAATACGGTAATTGCCGAACAACAAGATGGGATTACTGGAGTGATGGTTCTATATTCAGGAACCGACGCCATTGAAATGGATGCGAATTTAGTAACATGGTTACGCACGAAAACAGGAGACCCAATCGTTATTCCACCAGAGGCACGTAAAGACGAATTTTATATTGATACCGTTTGTGTAAACCCCGATTTCCGTGGGCAGGGCATCGGCAGTATCTTATTGAAGCACGCAGAAGAAGTCGCTCGAAAAGAAGGTTTCTCTAAAGCCGCACTTAATGTGGAGTTGGAAAAGGAAGCAGCCATTCGGCTATATGAAAGAATCGGTTATCATATTGCTGAACCGTGGGAAATCTATGGCGGTGCCTTTCATCACATGGTGAAACCTCTTTAGGACAAACCATTCTCTAAAAAAACGCCCGGCCTTTTGTAGGCTGGGCGTGATTTTGTTACTGGGCTTTTGAATGAGTGCAATGATTTCATCCATACACGCTTGAATATGTTCAGATTCTACGTTCATCAAGAAGACAAATTCGTTCACCCGACGGATTAGGGAATAATTTATACAATAGAACGGTGTCGTGAACATCCCCAACAATAAGAAGAAACTCTATTTTTATAGAATATTTTCTTTCCACTTTATCCGATACTTAAACAAAAGCAGTGTAACATATAAATTCCCAGTTCTGTCACAGCTGTATTAGCTTTTTTTTGCTACAATGACATCAACGAAACGAAATGAGGCGTATGACAAATGAAACGATTTTTAGCAATTGGATCAATGCTCGCTGTTCTTACTCTTAGTGCTTGTGGAACAAATGACGAACATGAAGGACATAACGCAGCAAAGACAGATGAAGTTCCAGAAATAGTTGAAGTCGATTTAATCGTACCTGAAACAGTTACTGCCGGTGAAAAGGTAGTAATCGCTGCTGCAGTCACACAAGACGGAGAAATTGTGGAAGATGCGAATGAAGTAAAGATTGAGGTCTTGAATTTAACTTCTGGCGAAAAAGAAATGATTGTTGCAACATTAAATGAAGACAAACAGTATGCAATTGACTATACATTTAAGACAAATGGGACGTATGATATTACATCGCATGTAACAGCTCGTGATATGCACATTATGCCTACAAAACAAACAACGGTGACCGGTGGCGAAGAAACGTCAAGCAAAGCGACCGACACTTCGACTGAAGGAAAAGCTCATGGCAACGATAGCCATCATAGCCACGGTGCAACGATTGATTTTGAAGACGGTTCTGCGACTGTTGGTGAAGCGGTAATGTTAATTGCCAATGTTTTTCTAACGGATGCGCCTCTTGAAGGAGCACGCGTACGATATGAAATTTCACGCAGTGATGACGACCACCACACTTGGCTGGAAGCCCCTGAAAAAGGCGCTGGCGTGTACCAGACAGAATACACCTTTACAGAGTCTGGAACTTACGAAATTCAAGTTCATGTAACTAAAGGCGACGATGTGCACGACCATGTGGTAAAAACGTATACAGTGAAATAAGATAGACGCAATCCTGTAAATGGGATTGCGTTTTTTTTACAAAGAGGCTATCTTAAAGAAGTTTATCTGTCTATCATGGCTCTATTTTCTTTTTGAACAATAACGAACCAACAAAAAAGAGGAGCGCCAATCTGGCCTCCTCTTTCCTTCTTTCTCTAAGGACTGCATGGAACGCCCTTTTGTGATAGAAGAGCTTGATGTTTTCGGTCTACTTTTTCTTAGCTGGTTTAATGGCGAATGTAACCGCTACAAACAACGCAAAGCTTAAGAGTAATGTACTTCCACCCACAATGTAGAAAATCAATGAGAATGTTTCAGGTATTCCAAGAGGTTGCATAAATTGAAGCCACATTCCTACTGTTAATCCGATTGCTCCTAAAATGGCTGACCATGCATGAACGACGACCAATTTCGGATATTTCACTTCAAACAACTTGTAGAATACACCCCAACTAAATACAGATAACCAACCCACCAGCAAAATATGTGCATGAATCGGCTTGAATGCGTACGACCCGGCTCCCGCCATATGCGAGCCGATATAGGCGCCAATAATCCCAAAAATTGCGGCAATCCGGATTAAACGAATACTCCATTTTTCTTGCATATTATTTCTACCTTTCTTCTTTTAAGATGAGTTCATCTTACCACACGAAGATGAACATAACGTGAACTTGGTATTACAGTTTTGGAAGAATGATTTGAATGGTGGTTCCTTTATCAATCTCACTATTGATTGACACTGTTCCTTTGTGACGTTTCACGACCTCACTGACAATTGCCAGTCCAAGCCCTGTTCCTTCCTTAGCTCGAGTCCGGGAGAGATCGGCTCGGTAAAACCGGTCAAAAGCTTTTTCTGCTTGTTCATCGGTCAATCCAATCCCTGAATCTTCTATTGTAATAGCAACTTCCTTCTCCAGCTCAAATCCTTTAATGTGAATGAATCCATTTAAACGGTTGTATTTTACTGCATTGGTGATGATGTTTTCCCATACTTGCATCAATAATTCCGGATTTCCGTGTGTAAGCAGGGGTGGCATATCTATCTGAACATCCAGCTCCAACTCTTCAAAACGCCATTCATTTTGACGAATGGACCTTTCAATTTGCTCTTTAATAGAAACCCTCTTATAAGTGGGTTGATACGATTGATGATCTAGTGAAGTCAAATACAACAGCTGCTTTGTTAATGCTGACAATCTCCTACTCTCTAACTCCACGATTTCAGCATATTGAAGTCGTTCATCTTTCGGACAAGATGGATTTGCAAGTAACTGCGCATATCCTTGGATGTTCTGTAAGGGTGACTGGAAATCATGTGAGACATGACTTATAAAATCTTTTCGTACTTGATCATTCTCTTTCAAACGAGTGGCCATGATTTGAAAACTTGCAGCCAGCTGTCCGATTTCATCCCTACTTGAAACAGCAATGGGCTCATCAAAGCGTTCATTCGCTATTTTATTCGTTGCTTCCGTTAATAAGGTGATGGGTTGAATCATCTTTCTCGCGACAATTATCATCGCAAGTAAACTAAACACGGTCATGGATGTAGCCAGTCCACCCAGCAGAAGGTGTACTTCCGTAAATAACATTTTGATATTTGGGCGAATAAACAGCGCATGATTCTCGCCGTCATAAACAAATGGAACGCCGACTGTATTGGTCAATTGATTTGAAAAGAAGCCGGTAACAAACGTTTCTTTCGGAAAATCTCTCATGCCGTGATAAATTTCTCCTTCAAGTACCCCTTCTTTTACTTTTGCAGGCAAAGTTGATTTACGAAATGGACCACCATGAAAATCTGATTCACCCGCTTCATTTACAACGTACAATTGGTATCCGACATCACCAAATACCTCGATTGATTCAGTTAAAGGGACGCTTGGATTGCGTTCAATGAAAGCTGCCATGTCTTGTGCAATCCCAACATTTTTGGCGTCATTTTGTTCTTTTAATTGTTGATGGTAATACGTATTGACCAATAAAAACCCAAGGGTGGCACTTCCAACCATGATGGCGACTGTCACAAGGATAAACTTGCTATACAAAGATCTCATGTTTGAGCCTCCAACTTATAGCCAACTCCACGTACTGTACCAATCTTCACATCTGAGACAAATCCCTCCAAGCGTTGCCTTAATCGTTTTATATGTACACTCAATGTCTGTTCATCACCTTCATAATCGTATCCCCAAACTTGCTCCATCAGTACACTTCGTGTAAATACAGTGCCTGGATTGGATGCGAGCAAAGCAAGCAATTCAAATTCTTTTAAGGGCAGCCACTTTGTTTCAACTCCATTTGAAATATCGAGTCGCTTTCGATTAATCACAAGTGACCCAACCTGCATGCGTATTTCATTTGGTTTGGCGCTCCTTCTTAACACAGCCCCTATGCGGAAAAGGAGTTCCTGCGGTTCAAACGGTTTAACGACGTAGTCATCAGAACCTGCAAGAAATCCTTTTTCTTTATCTTCAAGCAAATTTTTGGCTGTTACCAATATAACGGGAATATCAAATTCATCCCGAATCTTTTTTGTTAACGCGAAACCATCCATGCCGGGCATCATCACGTCAACGACAACCACATGTGGCCACACACGTGGAATTAACGTAAGTGCACTCTCTGCATCCAGTGCTTTTTCCACTTTATATCTCGCTTTGCTTAAATGGATACTCATAAGCGCTAAAATATTTGGATCATCATCTACCAATAATATGGTTCGCATTTACTCAACCCCTTCATCGCTTCCCAATCGAAGCTTTCGTACTTCTGCAATCAGCAGCCCTGACAATAAAATCACGACGGTGGTCAAGTAGAACCAAAGCACCAGCACGATAATCCCTGACAGTTGACCATACAGTCGCTTGTAATTGACATTCGCCACGTAGTCGGCAAAAAGAATCGAAACGACTTGCCAACCAACTGCCGACAATAAAGCACCAGGCCATACATCACGGAAAGTGAGTCTTTTGTTTGGTACGATTTTATAGAAAAGCAGGAAAAACAGGAACAAAAATACAGACCCAAGCCCCCACTTAACTGCGGGCCAAATATAAATCCACCCTTGCCAGTGATCGATTGTACCCGCTTTTGATACCACCCAGTGCAATCCACTTTCAATGAATGGTAAAAACAATGACAACGGTATAAGTGTCATAAACAAAAGGGTTATGCCAAGATCTCGAAGCAGTCCTTTCCAATAAGGAAGTGTACTTTTAATTCCATTCGCTTCATTCAATGCACGGGCAAGCGCCTGCACAGCCATAGATGAAACCCAGAACGCAGCCAGCAAACTGAGGGACAGTACGCGTCCTTTGTCTGCAGCCAGGATATTTGTCACATTGTCTTCTATTAAATTGAACGATTCACCAGGAGCAAACGGTCTCAAGAAATTTAAAATCTGTTGCTCATCTACCGGAAAGAAGCTAATTAATGACAGGATAAATAGTAAGAAAGGAAATACCGATAAAAGCAGATAATAAGCGGTTTGAGCAGCTTCATCGAAAAATCGCTCCGAAAAAAACCGCATAAATATACGTGTAACGAGCTTCATCTATGGTTCCTCCAAGCTTGTTCTACTGTCATTGTGACCGAAACATATGGATTTAAGCAAGAAAAAACCCCATACAAAGTGTAAGGGGATAAAATGTACGTTTTGACGGACCATTTTATATAAATGACCATGACCTTTTAAGTATAATCTTCTACCCAACAAAAAAGACCAACAGCTTAATGTCGGTCTTTCAAATTGATAATCATCGATGATCGCAAAATTCACGGGTTCGTCTTTACTTCAATCATAATCGGACTTTTCACGAGTTGGAATGACTCTAAGTCACGCATGACTTGTGACACTTCAGTAGCTGTTATCTTTTCACTCCGCATGTTATGTATCGACTCTTCTTCACGTGTGGAGTGCACAGCAATTTGGTCAATCCATGTACCAGAAATATTTAATTCTCGAAGTGAAGTAGGCAAGCCTAGCTTATGATAGAACGGCAATAATCGCTCCACTTCGCATTCTTTTTGTTCAAGGAGAAGTTGAACCAAAATGCCGTAAGCTACTTTATTTCCATGAAGCGCCTCGTGTGACTCCGGTGCAATGGTCATTCCGTTATGAATGGAGTGGGCACCTGCAATGCGACCAAATTTGTCACCAAATCCACCAACCATGCCCCCTAGCATAATAATGGATTCAACTACTTTTTTAAATGACTCTGACACTCGGGCTTCTTTCGCGTCAGCAATGGCTTCTTCTGCATTAGCAAACATTTCTTCAGCACACAGCCGAGCGGTATGATGAGCGACTTTCAGCGCAACCGGGGGATGGGTTAATCGCCGAATTTGTACGTCTGCCTCATACCACTTGGCTAGCGTGTCGCCGATACCTGCAATCAAAAGTGGAGCTGGGGCTTTCACTAAAATGCGCGGCTCGACGAGAAGAATGTCAACACTCATGGGGTACACATCGTAATGTGTCATAACCCCTTCATCTGAATAAATAACGCTTAGTGGTGTCCACGGTGCGCAGTTTGAAGCAAGTGTTGGAATTAACACTGACTTCGTTCTACTAGCGCTAGCAGCCGCTTTCACCACGTCCAATACTTTTCCGCCGCCTACTCCAATAATGGCATCCACACCATCAGTTTGTGCCAACGTAGACACTCTATTAATTTCAGTGAGTGAACACTCGCCTTTATAGAAGGTATGTGATACCTGAATGCTTTTTAGATTTGGAAAGTAATAGCGAGCTGCATTCCATGATTTCACACCTGAAACAATAAGTACTCGCTGAATGCTTCTTAGCTGTAACTTCTCTTCTAATTCATTCAGTACACCACTTTTACAAACATATTCAGCTGGTGCACCCCGCACTATGATGTCTTCCACAAAAACCCTTCTCTCTTAACGGTTTTTCATCCACTCTGGTTTGCCGAAACCTACGAATTCCGCATCGATGATTTCCTCGAATTCTGGTGCTTCCACGACTTCAATTAAATCTTTCGCTAATTGTGAGTCTTTGTTTGCTGTCGTTACAGTAACTAAGTTGCGGTATCGGTCCGGCATGTTCTCAAGCAAAATCGCATCCAGCAGGCTCATTTCCGCTGCCAAAGCAAAGTTACCAGGTACAGCTGCTAAGTCCGCACTGTCCACTGCACGTGGAAGTTGGCCAGCTTCAATTGGTTGGAACACCAAGTTCTTCGAATTTGATTTAATGTCCTTTTCAGACGACTTCAATGGTTCTGCATTAGGGTCTAATTCAATTAATCCATGGTCTTGCAAGATTAATAATGTACGAGCTGCATTCACCGGGTCATTCGGAATGGCAATGGTTGCTCCATCCTTGATCTCTTCAACAGATTTGAACTTGTTGGAGTAAATACCCATTGGTGCTGTCGGCACTGCAATTAAGCCTGTCAATTCCATATCATTTTCTTTTGAGAAGTTTTCCAAGTAAATCGAGTGCTGGAAAAGATTTGCGTCAATATCTCCATTGTCCAACGCAATATTCGGTTGAATATAGTCACTGAATTCAACGATTTTCACTTTGTATCCTTTCTCTTCAAGAGCGGGTTTGATTGCCTTATTGAGCATGTCGCTATATGGACCTGCTGATCCGCCTAATGTCACTGATTTGTCATTGTCCGCATTACCTTTTGACTCTTTGTCGCTTCCTCCACATGCAGCAAGTGCTGCTGTCATTAAGACTAGAATGAACATAAATAAAACTTTTTTCATCTCTATTTCTCTCCCTTTTTATCGTTTATCTATTGCTTTTGACGTCCAGTCACCTAGCTGCTGAATGACTTGAACGAGAACAATTAAAATGACAACTGTCACCATCATGATTGTTTCATCATAACGGTAATATCCGAAGCGAATGGCTAAGTCTCCAATACCGCCGCCTCCAACCACACCCGCCATGGCGGAGTATGCTACTAAACTAATGATTGTCATCGTAATGCCTTGCACGATGCTGGTTTTTGCTTCAGGCAATAATACATCCTTGATGATCATCCAAGGAGTCGCGCCAACTGCAATGGCTGCTTCAATCACCCCTTTATCAATTTCACGAAGAGACGTTTCCACAATTCTGGCGAAGAAAGGAATTGCAGCAACTGACAATGATACACTTGCAGCTGCTGGGCCAATCGTTGAGTCTACCAGTAATTTGGTTAAAGGGATAAGAGCTACCAACAAAATGATAAATGGAATGGAACGAACCATATTGACGATAAAACCGAGTGTTCCTTTAACAAATCGATTTTCTAAAAATAAACCTCGGTCTGTAACAAAAAGCACAATCCCCAACGGTAAGCCAATAATGATTGCGACTGTTAATGAAACCCCAATCATATACATCGATTGCCCGAATGCATTCAGGATGTCTGGCCACATTTCAATTACATGCGTTATATCAATTCCCATTACGTACCACCTCCACTTGCGCCCCTCGTCCTTCCATATACGTGATGGCTCTTGTTATATTTTCTGGTTGTCCTTGAATTTCCATCAAAAACAAGCCGAGTGGTATTTCCTGAATGTATTCAATCGCGCCATGCAAGAAATTACCTCGTACATCAAAATTCTGAATCATATCCGAGATGACACCTTCTCCCGCCACATTGCCTTTAAATAGCACTTTCACAATACGTCCAGTGACTTGATCCAAAATGGATTGAGGTACTTCGAATGATACGACGCTACTGATGAACTCTTTCGTCAATTCTGCTTTCGGATTGGAGAAAATATCGTAAACCGTTCCCTCTTCAACCACCCGTCCATCTTGCATGACGGCCATGCGATCACATATTTCTTTTACCACATTCATTTCGTGTGTGATCAACACAATGGTGATGTTCAATTCGCGATTGATTTTTTTGAGCAAGCGCAGAATAGATAAGGTCGTATTCGGATCAAGCGCTGAAGTTGCTTCGTCACACAGCAGGACGGAAGGATTGTTTGCCAGTGCACGAGCAATTCCGACACGCTGCTTCTGTCCACCGCTTAATTGGGCCGGATAAACATCTTTCTTATCTGTCAAACCAACCATTTCTAGCAACTCCAAAACGCGGGTCTCCATTTTTTCACTTGGTGTATTAGCTGCCTTTAATGCGAAGGAAATATTCTGAGCAACTGTTTTTTGACTGATCAAGTAAAAGTGTTGAAAGATCATGCCGATTTTCAAGCGGGCTTTACGTAATTTTTCTCCTTTTAATTTTGTGAGGTCCAGTCCATTCACTTCAATTTGTCCGCTTGTTGGTCGTTCCAGCAGATTGATGCACCGTAATAATGAGCTTTTGCCTGCACCTGAGTATCCGACAATACCGAACACTTCCCCTTCATTGACGGTGAGATTTACGCGATCAACACCTATAACCGTTCCTTTTTTCGTTATGTACTCTTTAGATAAATCATTAATTTTTATCATCACAAGCTCCTTTTTGCCAAATAAAAAATGCCCCTTTCATCATGAAAGAGGCACCGAAAAATGGATTTTGGGTTATCTTTCAGAATGAAATCATTCTGTAGGAATTGGCACCTTCCCAGCTCGTGCTGGGGGTTGCCGGACGTCATAGGGCCTATCCCTCGGTCTCTCTTGATAAATTTCCATATGTAGTTGTTTGGTTGTTTTGTTGCTGAAGTAAATCTTACGATGTTTTTATACACGTGTCAAACACTTTTTGAAAATTATTTTCATTTTTCAAACAAAGGTTCATATAGCAAAGGTCTGCGATCCTCGTATACCGGTATGCGAGTACGTACCTCTTCAACTTCTGAAAAATCAACATCAATGATTGCGTAATCTTCATCATCAGCTCCAGTCCATAACACTTTCCCCCAAGGTGCAATGATCATGGATTGGCCATTGAACTGATTGTTCGGATCGTTCCCAGTTCGATTGACGGCGATGACAAAACATTGATTTTCGATTGCACGGGCTTGAAGCAAGATTCTCCAATGATCGATACGAGTTTCAGGCCATTGTGCTGGTAAGAAGAGCACTTTCGCTCCGGCTAATGCATGTGCCCTTAACCACTCAGGAAACCTTAGGTCATAACATATGACCCCTCCTGCTTGAATAGAACCTAATGAAAATACATTTGATTGATTTCCTGCTTTTAAGTATAGATGTTCATCCATGAGACGGAACAAATGCGCTTTGTCATATTCGGACACCAGCTCACCCTCATTCGAATAGATGTACATTGTGTTGTAGAAGCTGTCTCCTTTTTTCGTAGAAACCGACCCTCCTACGATATGGACATGATATGTACGGGCCAGCTCGGAAAGAAATTCTTTTGTTCGTTGCCCTTCGACGTCTGCAAGATGTTCTAACTCCGTTAATGCATAGGCAGTATTCCACATTTCAGGTAATACAACGAGCTCTGCACCCTCACTTGCGACCTTTTTTATGTACTTTTGAACGTTGGAAAAATTTTTTTCAGGCTCGGCAAACGCTACGTCGAGCTGAATGCATGCGATTTTCATGGGTACACCCCCTGTAGACAAGATACACAAAAGATTATAAGATTTGGCTGATGATTGCAACTATTTCAGAAAATGAGGAAAAACCATGGAACTTTCTAAGAAGCTTCAACAATTACCACCACAATTCTTTGCTTCACTTGTTCAAAAAGTAGGAGCTGCAGTGGCACAAGGTCGCGATGTGATCAATTTAGGTCAAGGAAATCCTGACCAACCAACACCTCCACACATCGTAAAAGCCTTGCAAGAAGCTGCAGAAAATCCCCTTACACATAAATATTCGCCATTTCGTGGAATTGGCGAATTGAAGGAAGCTGCAGCAGACTTTTATAAAAGAGAATACAATGTTGAGATTGACCCAACTACAGAAGTTGCGGTTTTATTCGGAACGAAAATTGGACTTGTGGAGTTGCCGATTGCTGTACTGAATCCTGGAGATTTGATGTTACTGCCTGACCCAGGTTATCCGGATTATTTATCTGGAGTCGTCATGGCTGACGTTCAATATGAAACACTACCACTAGTCGCCGAAAACAACTTTTTACCTGATTTCAATATGCTTTCTCAAGACACGAAAGAACGCGCAAAACTCATGTATCTTAACTATCCAAATAATCCAACTGGAGCAACGGCAGACCTTGAATTCTTCAACCAAACCGTCGAGTTCGCAAAAGAAAATGGAATTGCTGTATCACACGATTTCGCCTATGGAGCCATTGGATTTGACGGTGTTAAACCGGTAAGTTTCCTACAAGCTGAAGGAGCTAAGGAAATAGGAATTGAGATGTATACGTTATCTAAAACCTACAACATGGCAGGATGGCGTGTCGGTTTTGCAGTTGGTAACAAAGAGATGATTGAAGCCCTGAACCTGATTCAAGACCATTTATTCGTCAGCCTTTTCCCTGCAATACAGCATGCTGCAGTCGCTGCTTTGAATGAAAATCAATTATGCGTTTCCTCATTGGTCGAGCGCTACGAAAACCGTCGCAATACCTTTATCAACGCATGTAAACGGATTGGTTGGGAAGTAGAAGCCCCTACAGGCTCATTCTTTGCTTGGTTACCCGTTCCAAAAGGATATACCAGCCAAGAATTCACGGACAAACTTTTAAATGAAGCAGACGTAGCCGTAGCCCCAGGAAATGGCTTCGGTGAATTTGGAGAAGGCTATATTCGGGTTGGGTTATTAGTTGATGAGCCACGATTGGAAGAAGCGGTAGATCGGATCGGTAAGCTAGCTATCTTTTGAGAAAGTGGTGACAATGAATGAGTGAGTCTATTAATTTCAAGAGCTTGACCCCTTTAAGCCCAGCGAAAGATATCGAAACCGCCATAACTTTCTATGAACAAAAGCTGGGTTTCACTCCAAACGGCTATGGCGGTGTCTACCGTGGAAATATTGAAATTCTTTTTTACCAAACGGATGATACTCATTTAGGCGAATGGACGAGCTTCCGCATCCTGGTCGATGCAATTGAATCTCTGTATCGTGAATATGAAAAACAACAGGTGATTCATCAGAATGGATCTTTAGAAGCCAAGCCTTGGGGGACTAAGGAGTTCTCCATTATTGATCCAGATGGTGTGTGCATTACTTTTTTTGAACGCTCTTAAAACATTTGGAAAGAACAGACGAAATTAATTACTATCGTGAACACCTTTCATTTGATGATGGGTGTTTTCGTTGTTCTTTTGCAAAGTGTTTAATTTAAGCATTTGGAAATTCTTCGCTCCGAGTCTCATCCCTTTGTTTCCTCGAACTCTTTGTTCCTCCTCTTTCTCGCACACCTTCGTACTAAGCTTAAAAAACAACACAAAAAAACCGATACCTCGGAAGGTATCGGTTTCTTATTTTGCCTAGCGACGTCCTACTCTCACAGGGGGAAACCCCCAACTACCATCGGCGCTAAAGAGCTTAACTTCCGTGTTCGGTATGGGAACGGGTGTGACCTCTTTGCCATTATCACTAGACTTTTTTTGAGTGTTTGTTCACTCAAAACTGGATAAACGGGTCATTGAAAACCATTCAAGTTCATTTTGGTTAAGTCCTCGATCGATTAGTATTCGTCAGCTGCACACGTCACCGCGCTTCCACCTCGAACCTATCTACCTCATCGTCTTTGAGGGATCTTACTTACTTGCGTAATGGGAAATCTCATCTTGAGGGGGGCTTCATGCTTAGATGCTTTCAGCACTTATCCCGGCCACACATAGCTACCCAGCGATGCTCTTGGCAGAACAACTGGTACACCAGCGGTGTGTCCATCCCGGTCCTCTCGTACTAAGGACAGCTCCTCTCAAATTTCCTACGCCCACGACGGATAGGGACCGAACTGTCTCACGACGTTCTGAACCCAGCTCGCGTACCGCTTTAATGGGCGAACAGCCCAACCCTTGGGACCGACTACAGCCCCAGGATGCGATGAGCCGACATCGAGGTGCCAAACCTCCCCGTCGATGTGGACTCTTGGGGGAGATAAGCCTGTTATCCCCGGGGTAGCTTTTATCCGTTGAGCGATGGCCCTTCCATGCGGAACCACCGGATCACTAAGCCCGTCTTTCGACCCTGCTCGACTTGTAGGTCTCGCAGTCAAGCTCCCTTCTGCCTTTACACTCTACGAATGATTTCCAACCATTCTGAGGGAACCTTTGGGCGCCTCCGTTACACTTTAGGAGGCGACCGCCCCAGTCAAACTGCCCGCCTGACACTGTCTCCTGCCCCGCTAAGGGGCAAGGGTTAGAAGTTCAATACAACCAGGGTAGTATCCCACCGACGCCTCCTCCGAAGCTGGCGCTCCGGAATCTCAGGCTCCTACCTATCCTGTACAAGTTGTACCAAAATTCAATATCAGGCTACAGTAAAGCTCCACGGGGTCTTTCCGTCCTGTCGCGGGTAACCTGCATCTTCACAGGTACTATAATTTCACCGAGTCTCTCGTTGAGACAGTGCCCAGATCGTTACGCCTTTCGTGCGGGTCGGAACTTACCCGACAAGGAATTTCGCTACCTTAGGACCGTTATAGTTACGGCCGCCGTTTACTGGGGCTTCAATTCGCACCTTCGCTTGCGCTAAGCACTCCTCTTAACCTTCCAGCACCGGGCAGGCGTCAGCCCCTATACGTCACCTTACGGTTTTGCAGAGACCTGTGTTTTTGCTAAACAGTCGCCTGGGCCTATTCACTGCGGCTCTCTCGGGCTTTAACACCCTAATAGAGCACCCCTTCTCCCGAAGTTACGGGGTCATTTTGCCGAGTTCCTTAACGAGAGTTCTCTCGCTCACCTTAGGATTCTCTCCTCGACTACCTGTGTCGGTTTGCGGTACGGGCACCTTCCACCTCGTTAGAGGCTTTTCTTGGCAGTGTGAAATCAGGAACTCAGACCTAATGGTCCTTGTCATCACAGCTCAACGTTATAGGAACGGGATTTGCCTCATTCCACGCCTTACTGCTTGAACGTACATAACCAACAGTACGCTTACCCTATCCTTCTGCGTCCCCCCATTACTCAAACGGTGGAGTGGTGGTACAGGAATATCAACCTGTTGTCCATCGCCTACGCCTATCGGCCTCGGCTTAGGTCCCGACTAACCCTGAGCGGACGAGCCTTCCTCAGGAAACCTTAGTCATTCGGTGGACGGGATTCTCACCCGTCTTTCGCTACTCATACCGGCATTCTCACTTCTAAGCGCTCCACCAGTCCTTCCGGTCTAGCTTCAACGCCCTTAGAACGCTCTCCTACCACGGATTCCATACGGAATCCATCCACAGCTTCGGTGAATTGTTTAGCCCCGATACATTTTCGGCGCAGCGTCACTCGACCAGTGAGCTATTACGCACTCTTTAAATGATGGCT
>NZ_KE150423.1 GCF_000411295.1 Paenisporosarcina sp. HGH0030 | reverse complement strand
CGTGTTACTCACCCGTCCGCCGCTAAAATCAGAAGAAGCAAGCTTCTTCATCATTCCGCTCGACTTGCATGTATTAGGCACGCCGCCAGCGTTCGTCCTGAGCCAGGATCAAACTCTCCATAATAGGTGAGTCGATTAGCTCGACTTTGTTGCTGGCGTCAAATTAATGACGTTTTAAAATGAACAATTAAGTTCAAGTTTTTGCTTCCTACACCGAAGTGTGTTCCGCTTTATTGTTGACGTTTTGCTGTTCAGTTTTCAAGGTTCATTAGGTAATTATATGGAGCGGGTGAAGAGAATCGAACTCTCATCATCAGCTTGGAAGGCTGAGGTTTTACCACTAAACTACACCCGCGTTATTATATTATATAGAAGGTTTTTTGGCGCGCCCGGCAGGAGTCGAACCCACAACCTTCTGATCCGTAGTCAGACGCTCTATCCAATTGAGCTACGGGCGCTAGTATTTTTGGTGCGGCCGAGAAGAGTCGAACTTCCACGGGATTTCTCCCACTAGGCCCTCAACCTAGCGCGTCTGCCATTCCGCCACGACCGCTTGATGTTTTAACGACAATACTTAGTATACCACGTTAATTCAAGAAGTCAACAACAAAATTATGAGCCATGTAGGATTCGAACCTACGACCCTCTGATTAAAAGTCAGATGCTCTACCAACTGAGCTAATGGCTCGCAAACTTAGAAAAACATTTGGCTGGGGTACCTGGATTCGAACCAGGGCGTGACGGAATCAAAATCCGTTGCCTTACCGCTTGGCTATACCCCAATAAAAAATGGCGGTCCCGACGGGAATCGAACCCGCGATCTCCTGCGTGACAGGCAGGCATGTTAACCGCTACACCACGGGACCATTTGGTTGCGGGGGCAGGATTTGAACCTGCGACCTTTGGGTTATGAGCCCAACGAGCTACCGTGCTGCTCCACCCCGCGATAATATTATTGTTATAAACACTATGACTCAACGCTTATGTTGAGTTTGACGTCTGCATCGGCTTCGCCTGCTTCGACGTTACTTGCTGTCTTCGTACAGCTGCGTTGCTCCACCCTCGCGATTACTTTAGAAGTAATTCGGAATGTGAGTTGTACGACCCTCGCGACTTCTTTATAGAAGAGATTACTTTAGCGTGAATGCTTGTACATCTTTTTCTCGAAATCGTTATGTAGAGTATAACATAGTTTGTTTATAAGTTGATTGGTGACCCCTACGGGATTCGAACCCGTGTTACCGCCGTGAAAGGGCGGTGTCTTAACCGCTTGACCAAGGGGCCATATTGGCTCCGAAGGTAGGACTCGAACCTACGACCATCGCATTAACAGTGCGGTGCTCTACCACTGAGCTACTTCGGAATAATGTTATGTAACTAACCGACTTTTCTTATTATAGTGAGGTACTTCTTCCTCGTCAACCACTTTTGGCCATTTTCTCTAAAGAAATATTATTCCACTTTTAATAATCGCCCAGAACACTTGCCACAGCGGTATTTGGTGGTATTTAAACGAATTTTCCGTCTATATAGCAAACCACAAGAGATACATCCATAGACATGTTGGGCTACTCTTTTCTTTCTTTTTACCGACACTAAGTTTGCACAAAATCTCGGGGATTTAGTCACTTTTAATAAATCTTTAAAATCTTTATCGCGATGTTTATAGCCTTTTCCTTCTATATGTAAATGATAATGGCACAATTCGTGGCGAATGATTCCTTCAAGTTCATCTAGACCATATAATTCGAATGATTTTGGATTGATTTGAATGTGATGTGATTGCAGCATATATCGGCCACCTGTTGTTTTAAGACGGCTATTGAAATAAGCTTCATGTTTAAAAGGCTTATGAAACACGTTTTCAGAGATACTCACTACCAGTTGATGTAGTTCTTCGTTCGTCATACCACCCATCCTTTGAATACATTAGAACCTGCCTACCGATTCATGATAGGCAGGCTCCTTTTAGTTTTGTTTTACTGGCGGAAGCATTGTAAGAGAAATGCGTCCTTTTGTTTTTTCGACTTGTTCCACCCATACTGTCACAATGTCACCAAGAGCAACAACGTCTAGTGGATGTTTGACGAAGCCTTTTTTTAGTTTAGAAATGTGAACAAGTCCATCTTGTTTTACACCGATGTCTACAAAAGCGCCAAAATCAACAACGTTGCGAACTGTTCCTTGCAATTCCATTCCACTTGCCAAGTCTTCCATTTGAAGAACATCCGTCTTCAGCAATGGTTGAGGGAATTGATCACGTGGATCACGTGTCGGTTTTTTTAAGGTATCCACGATATCTTTCAACGTAATTTCCCCAATATCTAATCGCTCACTCAACTCTTTCAAATCTATCTCATTAAGAGCGAGTTCAGCTTCTTTCGTGCCGATTTGTGCTTTCTTCAACCCTGCTGTTTTCAGTACTTCTTCAGCACTTTGATAACTTTCTGGATGGATACCAGTCGCATCAAACGGGTTTTTTGCTTCAGGAATACGTAAGAACCCAATAGCTTGCTCGTATGTTTTGGCGCCGAGACGCGGAATTTTCTTCAGTTGTGCGCGTGAAGTGAACTTGCCATTTTCATCTCGCATGATGATGACATTTTCAGCTACGGTTTTGGAGAGACCCGAAACATATTGTAATAACGATGCAGAAGCTGTGTTAACGTTAACACCCACTTGGTTAACGGCAGTTTCTACTATGAATGTTAATGATTCATTTAGTTTTTTCTGCGAGACGTCGTGTTGGTATTGTCCAACCCCTACTGCTTTAGGTTCAATTTTGACTAATTCTGATAGCGGATCCTGTAGTCTTCGAGCAATCGATACTGCACTGCGTTGTTCTACCTGAAGATGAGGAAATTCCGCACGAGCAGTGTCTGAAGCCGAATAAACACTGGCGCCAGCTTCGTTTACTATTACATAAGCAATTTCACGGTCTGCTTCTTTCAAACATTCCGCGACAAATTGCTCCGTTTCACGGGAGGCTGTTCCGTTACCTATGGCAACGATTGAAACAGGGTATCGCTTCAATACATCCAAAATGGTTTTTTTGGACGCTGTCGGATCTGCTTTTGGTGGATGTGGATAAATGACGGATACTTCCTGAAGCTTCCCGGTATCATCCACGACAGCTAATTTACAACCTGTACGATAAGCCGGATCTACCCCAAGAACGACTTTACCTTTCAATGGAGGCTGTAATAAAAGGTTTCGCAAGTTTTCAGAGAAGATATGAATGGCTTGTGTTTCCCCTTTTTCTGTTAGCTCCGTGCGAATTTCCCGCTCGACTGATGGAGCAATCAGGCGTTTATAAGAATCCTCAATCGCTTCAGCTACTTGACTGATGCTTAGCGAGGAACTGTGCGTTGGAATCCACTCATCGCGCATGACACTAATGATTCTATCCACGGGTGAAAGCAAATTGATCTTCAAAATATCTTCTTTTTCACCACGGTTTAATGCAAGAACTCGATGGGGCACAATTTTCTTTACTGGCTCCGTGTAATCATAATACATTTCGAATACGCTTTTCTCGTCGGCCTCTTGTTTCTTCACAGTGGATACAATTGACCCTTCTGCACGAGTTAAGTTTCGGATTTTCTCACGTATTTTCGCGTCATCCGCAAATTGTTCCGCTAAAATATCACGCGCACCTTGCAATGCTTCTTCAGCGTTCATCACTTCTTTTTCTTCATTGATAAAGTCTTTTGCTAACTCTACCGGCTGTGTTTGGGAAAATTTTAATAATAACGAAGCTAAAGGTTCTAATCCTTTTTCTTTTGCTATTGTCGCTTTTGTTCTGCGTTTTTGCTTATATGGTCGGTACAAATCTTCGAGTCTTTGTAATACAGAGGCTGCCTGAATGGCTTGGGATAATTCTTCAGTTAATTTCCCTTGCTCATCGATCAAGCGCAGCACTTCTTCTTTTCTTTGCTCTAGTTGCTGTATGTAACGGTAACGATCTTCAACCGCTTTAATTTGTACTTCATCCAGTGAGCCTGTCGCTTCTTTACGGTAGCGTGCAATAAAAGGAACCGTGTTACCTTCTTCCAGTAAATCGATAACTTGCTGGGCTTGTGCTGGGCGTACATTTGTTTCTTTAGCTATTCGTTGCATCATTTGTTTAGCGTCCATGTGACTTATCATCCTTTCGCTTTACATCCATTTATTTTAACATAAGAAAAGCGTAAAGCGCCTCTCTTGCCTGACACAAGGAAATGATAGGCGCTTAGTAGTTGCCGCCTTTTAGAGCACAAAGTGACGCGTGGAGCTAGATATAGCTAATCTTGGATGAAACGAAATCCAAACCAATTTAAAACACAAAAAACCCGCTCCATTTTATTGGAGCAGGCTACCGGCGATAAATGTTGCATCGTCACCATGTTTAATTGTTTGTATTAATGTTTGGTGCAAATCATAAGCTCCTGTACTACTTCTCATCGTGCTCTTGGGGTTTCCTAAGACGACACCATCGGAATGGAAAAGGAACAAATCACCCGGTTTATAGGAATAAATTTGAGTTCGAAGCTTTTGAGGTCTTCCCGATAAATAACCCATTACTGGTAGTGGGTAAATCATTTTATCGTCATCTCTTCTAGTCATATAAAACTTGATGTTTCCTACACAGCTATATGCAATGGTCTTAGCAGAAAAGTTTACTTTGACAATCGCTACAGCAGCGCCACGTTTTTGGAACATTAATTTGTTGCATCTCAGCAATAATTCATCAATTGTTTCATGATGGTATTCTGCCAAAATCATCGGAATGATTTCAGATGATTGTCTCGCAATTGGTCCGTTGCCTAAGCCATCAGCAATAGCACATAAAAAATACTCCTCATTCATATACGTGAAATACGTATCTCCCGATTCATTGTTTCCCTCTTTTGCTTCCTGATAGACGAATACCTCTAAAAAAGGATGTCGTATCGAGTTCATTACGACACTCCACCAGCTGCAAGAATTGCATCTTGTAACTTTTTAATAGCTTTTCTTTGTAATCGGGAAACATGCATTTGGGAAATACCGAGTTTGTCACCGGCTTCTTTCTGGCTTAGCTGATCAATATATGTAAATTGGATGACTTGTTTCTCCCGTTCAGAAAGAACACTGAGTGCATTTGCTACTAACATACGCTGATCTGTTTTTTCATAACCATCATCTTGCTGGCCAATAACGTCAAATAAAGTAATGCTACTTCCATCCGAATCAGATTCAAGAGAATGGTCCATCGAAAGAGCTTGGTAGCTTTTACCCATTTCCATTGCTTCTAATACATCATCTTCATCTACTTCGAGATATTCAGCGATTTCAACGATTTTTGGTGAACGTTGAAGTTCTGTGGTTAACGTTTCAACAGCAGATTTTATTCGTGGTCCGAGCTCTTTAATGCGACGTGGAACATGTACTGCCCATGTCTTATCACGCAGAAAGCGTTTAATCTCGCCAATTATTGTTGGAACTGCAAAGGCTTCAAACGTTCTGCCAAACTCAGGGTCGTATCGACGGATAGCACCAAGTAAACCTAACATGCCGACTTGTACAATATCTTCGTGATATGATTTCCCATTTGAATATTTTCGTGCAATGGACTCAACCAGTCGTTGATAATTTATCACCAGGTTAGTTTGAGCTTCTGCATCTTCAGACTCTTGATACGCTTTAATCCACTCGAGAATTTGTTCTTTAGTTTGATGATTAGGAGGAGATAGTTTCGACATTCTCTTCCACCTGCTCTTCTCCGACATACTTTGTCATAAAGACTGTTACGCCTTCTTGGTGGTGGACTTTCACTTCATCCATTAATGTTTCAATTAAATACAGACCAAGTCCACCTTCACGTAAAAACTGTACTTCTTGTTGTTCGTGATAGGGTCCAACTTTGGCTTTTGTTTCTTCAAAGTTAAAGCTTTTACCATGGTCTGATACCATGATTTCAATTTTGTCTGGATAGAGTGCACATCCGACAACGACTTCACCTTCATCAACTCCAGTGTAAGCATGTTGCACGGCATTAGTGATTGCTTCTGAAGAAGCGATCTTTAAATCTTCGATATCATCGTATGTAAAGCCAATTCGACTGGCCAATCCGGATATAGTTAAACGTGCAACACCCACGTATTGGGGTTTTGCAGGCACTCGAATCTCTACATAATCAAATGGTCTCATGATCAGTTTCCACCTTTATCGTCTGTCTCAATATCCATAATTTCACCAAGACCAGTTATATCAAATAATCTCTTTAGACGAGGCGATAATCCCGTTAACTTAACATGGCCGTTAATGGCATTAATATTCTTGAAAAACGCAACAATAACACCCAATCCAGTACTATCCATATATGATACATCCGACATGTCTAATTCTGCTTGCAAGCCATCATTTGGCTGTACAGTAGCTAATTTTTCACGAAGTATCGGTGCTGTAAATGCATCGATTTCTCCGCTAATAAAACCTTTAACGAAATTCTCTTCTTCTTTTATCACGACTTGAATATTCATCTATTGACACCCCGTCCATCCAATGTAACTTAATTGATAATTACTTAATACCACTTCGATATCTTTTTGAAACCTTTTAACATGTTTTTTTGAAAATAACGAGTGTAAAGTCATCACGAAGCTCAAAATTTTGCATCTTTTCCAGTTCTTTAAACACGGTATCTACAATTGTTTGAGCCGATTCGTGTCGTAAGGAATAAATCAATGACACTATGATTTCCTGTTCAATGAAACCTTCATCCGTTCTGCACTCCGTCACACCATCCGTCATCATCACGACAAAGTCGCCGCATTCCATTTTGACATCGTGTTGTGTATAGGTGACATTCGGTACAACACCCAGCAAAAGACCTTTTGCATGAAGTTCAGAGAACTCTTCTTTTTTAGCATCGTAAAAAAGGGCAGGCTCGTGACCTGCCGAGGCATATGTAAAGGTTGATTGTTCAACATTATAGCGACCGTAAAACATGGAGATGAACATATCGTCATTGACACTTTTCTCAACAATGCGATTGATAACATCCAATACTTTTTTGGGATCGGAAGTTGCATCCTGCAAACTGTCCATCCCATATTTGATCATGGACATGCATAGTGCAGCAGGAATTCCTTTACCGATGACATCAGCAACTGCAACGCCAGCATTATTCAAATCGTCGCTGAGAAAATAAATATAATCCCCATTCATTTTACGAGCCGGCACAGAAACAAGACCAATCTCCAAACCAGAAACTACCGGAACAGTTGTTTTCAATAAAGTTCGTTGAACATTGGCAGCTAAGTCCATTTCAACCTTCATTTCTTCCTGTTGTTCCAACAAGCTCTGATGTTCTGCATGAGCAAGCCCATAACGAATCATCATTTCAATTAGCAAATCAAATGAATTCCAAACATTCATTGGCAACTCCGGGAACATTTCTTCTAGTGCTGCCTTATGTATGCTAATTACCTCTTCGGGAGCTATGTTTTTTTGTATAAGTTGACGGCTGAAGTTTTGACCTGCATATAAATTCTGCTCTGTTTGACGCATGACATATTGTCGGAGTATTTCCTTATATTGCCTTTCAATTTCTTGAGGCATTTAATCTAACCTCCTAACGAATCCACTTCGTCGCTTTTATTACGGTTCCTTCACCTAAAACTGTGTCTATTTTAAAATCATCCATTAAACGTTTTACTCCAGGCATACCAGCACCTAATCCACCAGAAGTAGAAAAGCCATCCTCCATCACTTTACGAACATCGGGAATTCCCGGTCCTTCGTCTGATGCGATAATAATAATGCCAAATGATCCGCCTTCTGATATACGTTCAATTTCGATTTTACCTTTTCCCGCATATAAGTAAATATTACGAGCCAGTTCACTGATTGCTGTTGTGATACGTGCCTGATCAACCGTGCCGAAGCCCACTTCTTTTGCTTCATTCCGACCAAGTTGTCTAGCAGCAACAATGTCCCACTCAGTTAAAATTTCTACAGAAGACCGATAACCCATACTTAGGCCTCCAATTCTCGTTGGAGTTTTTCAAGACCATTCTCTAAGTCTAATGCTGTCATCACATCGTCTAAACGAATTCCCAATTCGATAAGTGTAATTGCTACCGCAGGCTGAATTCCTGTGATAACCACTTTGGCACCCATTAATCCAGACATACTGATGACATCTCCTAGAACTTTAGCGATAAAAGAGTCTATAAAGTCGATTGGTGTTAAATCGATAACTACTCCACGCGCACTTGTTTCATGCATCTTGGTAAGTAAATCTTCTTGGAATTGTAACGCCGTTTGATCATCAAGCTCCCATTGAATTGAAACAATCAGACAGTCTTTTAATTTTAAAATTGGAATACGTAAGTTCAATCCTCTTCCACCTCCACGATTTTGCGGTTTGTCCATGCCAATGCTTGTTCAACACCACGTTGCAAAGTGCTTGTAGTAGTGAAATCTTTCAAATTAATTCCTAAAGTGACGATTGTTTGTGCAATTTCAGGACGAATTCCGACCAACATACACTTCGCCCCAACTAAACGAACTGCGTCTGCTGCCTGAATGATATGATGTGCAACCATTGTATCCACAACTGGTACGCCAGTAATATCCAGCAACACGACTTCAGCACGATGTTTTACGACACCGTCCAACAAGTTTTCCATTATCAGTTTTGCACGCTCTGTGTCGATTGTGCCGACAAGTGGCATAACTGAGATTTTGTCAAAAACCGGAATCAATGATGCTGAAAGTTCCTGTAACGCAATTTTTTGCAACTGCACAGTACGTTCCCATGTTTTAGCATACGTTTCTACAATGCCATCACGCATAGGTGTAATCCAATTAGCGAAAACCAAAACATATTCCTTCATATTGCTCTCTGTGATGGTTTCATTTTGTTCCAACATATCGTATACAACTTGTGAAAAATGAGTGATTGCTTTCATGACAAAGCTGATTGACCAGCCAAAACGAACAACTTTGCTTGTAAATTCGTTCAGACGATTCACATAGTTTTTCTCACCTTCAAATAGGTTGGAAATCATTAACTCTGCAAATTCACGACTTGTTTTGTCGATGACATCTTGAGACATTATTTGAAAGAATCGTTCCTCTGAATCGTCTTTCATTAATTCCTGCCATCTGACAAGTATTTCATCTATATTATCTTGAATGAATGTTGCCATCTGTTTATTCATACAGTTTGGTGAAGCCTCCTCGAATCAAATTCATATGTTCCTGCTATTGTATCTGAAAATTGCCAACTACACACGTTTTTTAAATTCGGACCAAAAAAACATCGTACACAAAATCTGCGCACGATGTCCTTTATTATGTATGATTAAAACTTTACGAGGCCGAGACTAATTTCAAGCGCCTCATCTACTTCTTCCATCAGTACATCATCCAGCTGGGTAATTTTATCCGTCAGCCGCGATTTATCAATCGTACGCAATTGTTCAAGCAAAATAACAGAATCCCGTTCAAACCCATACTTTTTAGCATTGATTTCTACATGTGTTGGTAATTTTGCTTTTTGAATTTGCGCAGTGATAGCCGCAATGATGACTGTAGGGCTGAAACGATTCCCGATATCGTTTTGTATCACCAGAACGGGCCTTGTTCCACCTTGTTCAGACCCGACTACTGGTGATAAGTCAGCAAAAAAAACGTCACCACGTTTTACGTTCAAGATTTCATCCTCCGCTTACGAGACGCTCCACCGTATGCTCCGCTTCGTATTCCAAATGCAGACACTCGCTTGCAATTGACAAGTTGATATGGGACATTTCCACGTAGCCCTTGATCATCGCTTCTCGTATAAGATTGGGTTGAACATGTTTAATCACTTTTTTTGTCGAAATATAAACAAACTCTCCTGGCTCAGCCAGTTGTTGCTCTTTCTGTCTATCAAGATCGTTCACAAATTTTCGTGGGAGTTTTACGATAACTTCCTTTGTTTCTCTCTTTTCATTCACAGTCAACACCTCCGACAAACCCGTCCCTCTTTTCAATACTTTTCTATCTTACCATTCAAAACTTGGTATGAGAAGACAAAGAAGGAAAATATCTGACAATATTTTTAGTTTAGTCGGTTTATGTCGAACACTATTGCGGATATGTCCTTGGCACCCTATTCGTCAGTACACAAGGAATTTCGTACGATATTGTTTGCAGTTTCTGTGCCCACTCTTCAATGGTTACTAGTTCATTTCCTTGTCTTCCAATTAACACAACTGGTTCGCCAACCGGAACATGTCCATCCAGATGAACCATACACTGGTCCATACAAATTCTTCCGATGACCGGCAAGCGTTTTCCTTGAATCAATACTTCTTGTCCACTCAACCCCCGGAGCATACCATCCGCATAACCGATTGGAAGTGTGGCTATCCACTCTTCCTCATCGGCAGTGTAAGTAGCACCATAACTGATGGTAGAACCTTTAGCCACTTTTTTGACATGCACAACTTCTGTATGCAAACTCATTGCTTTTTCCAATGGAAAAGGAAGTCCATTATCAACAAATGCTGATGGTGATATTCCGTACATCGAGATCCCAAACCGTACTGCGTCAAATAATGATTCTTTGTGCATCAATGCAGCTGCACTGTTCGCAGTATGAATACATCGTGGTTTTTCAGGAAAGCAATGCAAAAACGTTTTGAACTTTTCTAGCTGACGTGTAAATTGGTCCATATCTTCATCATCAGCCGTCGCATAATGAGTAAAGACGCCATCAATCACGACATCTTGTCGATGATTGATAGTTTGAATAAGCGTGCTTAATTCTGATTCCGTAGTTACACCTAACCTACCCATGCCAGTGTCAATTTTAATATGTATTTTCAGCTTTTTGGGTAAGGACGGAATGTGAAGAAACCAATCATTTTGAAAAACGGTAAGCATAATATCGTGCTGGCTGGCAGCATTTGCAAAGGATGGGGGAGATGCACCTAACACAAGAATGGGCGATTCGATGCCACTTTCCCGCAATCGAATCGCTTCATCTGGTGTGGCAACGGCAAGCATGCTTGCCCCCGCTTCTATTGCAGCAGTCGAAACTTCATAATCACCATGTCCATAAGCATTTGCTTTTACTACCGCGATCACATCACTAGATGGACCAATATGTTTCTTCAGATTAAGTATATTCATTTTTATTGCATTCAAATCAATTTGTGCGAATGTTGGTCGATAAAAATTAGCTGGTTGCATGGTTATACCTCATTTAAAGTACGATAGTTATAATAATTGTTTTATTTTAAATCATCTGCAGTCATCGATGAAGCCACTGTTATCATTTCTTCACGAGACATCGAATCTGATGCTAAGAAGAATTGAATGCCGTTCTGTTCCCAAGTGATTGATTGATCTGTGATGGCCCCGATTGCAAATCCAAGATCGGCAGGGTCGCCAGCAGCAAAAACAGGTACTAAGTCAACAGATTTTTTCGTAATTGGAGATTGAATGAGCGTAAACTCTTTTTTACCACCATACGTCATGATTACTCGTTCTTGTGTATCATTTTTAATCACTTTTTCCTCCAGCTTATCTACGCCTTCCCACTGTAAAGTAGGGTAATGCGTTTTGAATACTGGTACCTCAGCATCTTTACTTGCAGTTTCATTCTCTGTTTTTTCTTCAGAAGGCATATCCGCTTTGTAATCGGCAGCACTTCTTGAAGTTCCTAATGTAATCTTATCAAAAGTAATCAAGATTTGTTCTTGTTTTTGATCATTTAAGATAGATACTTTTGTCGGAAGTAATGTTTTCTTACTGATATGGATTTGTTGTGTCGGCAACATTTTTTGATGACTGTTTCTAGTTTTTGTTTCAAAGATATACGAATTTTTGTTTTCTGTCATTTTTGACTCTTTATCCGCTTTAATATCTTGTGCTAAAGACCCGATTAAATAGGCTTGGCTATTTTTTTCCGGCCAATCACTCTGGAATTTGTAAGTCTTACCTAATGTAGGGGTAATCACAAATACGCCTTCTTTATTTCGAACAATCGTTTGTGAAACATCTTCTTCCGCTTGACTAACTTTCACTCGGTAAAATTCTGGTTTTGTGTGCCACACACTGACATCGTAAAGACGTGGTTCAGAACCTGTACTGATTTGCATCTGTGCTTCTAACTCATACCCTTTCGTGTCAACCCATTTACTACTCAACTTCTTCAACACATCTTCTTTTGACTCTGCCCCACATGCTGTTAACAAAAGCATTAACAGTACAACTAACCCTGCAAATAAACGGCTACGCATAAATCCACCCTTTCTCATATCGATCCGTTAAAACATCTTATGAAAGAGGGACAGGGATTATTCAACCAATATTACTTGGGCAGCGGCGAATTGTTTTGTGTGTGTAATACTCACATGACCGTTGACTTCTTGTCCTTTAAAATACAGGACAGGTTTTCCCACATTATTTGAAATCACTTCAATATCCTGAAAGCTGCAATGCTTGCCTATGCCAGTCCCTAATGCTTTTGCAAATGCTTCTTTCGCTGCAAAACGACCAGCTAAAAATTCAAGTTGTCTTGCTTCTTTCAAATTAGTAAAGCGCTCCAATTCACGTACAGTCAGAATACGGCTTTTAAATTTAGTCGTAAGCATATGTGCATCTTTGATACGTTCAATTTCTGTCACATCCAAGCCAATTCCTTTAATCATGCAACACTTCTCCTTTCAACCCATGGCATTTTCACGGTATAATATTTACATAGAAATTCGAGGTGAATTCATGTTTAGTCGTACAGAAAATTTTTCACAATACATTAAGTCTTACCCAGTGGTTTCTACAATTATTGCCCTTAATGTTATCATTCATTTGCTTACATTAGTCCCAGTCCTTGGCCCAGTGCTATTTAATTATGGAGCAGGTGTCAATTACCTAATCTCCGATGGACAATGGTGGCGTTTCATCACGCCAATGTTTTTGCACGCAGGTTTAATGCATTTACTGTTCAATATGTTTTCACTATATTTGTTTGGACCTGAACTTGAAAAGCTTGCAGGAAAAGTCCGTTTTTTAACCATTTATTTCATGGCTGGATTATTCGGTACCGTTGCAACTTTCCTTTTGCAAGACGCTAATTATGTTCATGTCGGTGCTAGTGGTGCTATTTACGGACTGCTTGGGGCTTTTGGTGCACTTGTGTACTATGCACGCAAAACGTTACCTCAACTTCGTCAAATCATTTTACCGATCATTGTCATCAGTATCGTCATGACCTTCTTAACACCAAACATTAACGCTACCGCTCATTTAAGCGGTTTGGCTGTTGGTTTCCTGATTGGACTTAGTTACTTCCATCCTCAACGAATCATTAGCTGGAAAAAGAGAAAAAGATAGGACAGCCTTATTGTGGCTGTCCTTTTTCTATCGCTTCATACTTGGAAGGTTCGTACCAAGTCATGACTTCCTCAATATCTATTACGTTTAAATGATCCACTTTAGCAGTTGTTCCAAGCATTCCCGACTTGATTGTGGTTTGAATGGAAGCGAGCTTTTTTCTTTTTTGGAAAGGACTTTGTTTCATTTGAAGAGATTGCATTCTTTTCTTTTCGATGAAGAACGTGTATTTACTAATCCCTCTGTATCGCAAAGATAACTGGTTACGATTAAGTGCAAATGCAGCAGAATGATGTTGCCATAGAGCCAATAGGATCACAATCGGAAACAGGAATAATGACAATAATCCATATGGATAGTAAAAATAACTGACCGCAACCATCACGGGAATCATCCATAAGAAGTCAAGACGATAATAAAATGATTTAGCCTGTTTTGGAGAAGATGTCCATTCAGGTTCAAAGTCGAAATCTACGAACAATTGATTTAACGGTTGTTTGATTACACTTTTTTTAACAAGTGGGAATAGTTTTATGTTTTTATCTTGTTCCTCTAGGGAACCCCCCGCACTTTCAACAATAACCGTACAATAGCCGAATAATTGGCGCAATGGATTCTCGACAATACGAATCCCTTGAACACGCCCAATTGGAATGGATACTTTTTTCTTCTCCAGCAAACCACGAGTTAAAACAATCTGGTCGTTTTCCTGGACAATCGTAAATTGGTAGTAATTTAAAGTCGTCAGAATGACGGAAATTAACCATGCGAACAATAAAACCATAAAAATACTAATTGCCACAATGAAAAAGCCGAATTTCAGAAATACAACGAACTCATCGTAAATCTCCTTGTACGGAATGATATCCGAAAACTGGGACATGAACACAGCTAACCCAGAGAATACGACACCAATCCCTCCAGATGTAGTGGCCAGAATGATTAAATCCTTCATGGACATTTTATAAATTGGAACAGCAGAATCTAAGTCCGATTCATGGTTTTGATCTTCCGTTAATGTTACTTCAGCTTTCGTTAAAGACGTTTTACGTTTTTTTGCATTCGCCAATTCTGTTTCGATCCGCTTTGCATTATCTCTGGTGATGGCTGTAAGTTCTGCTTCTGCTTCTTTTGCAGATCCTGAACCAGCGGTCTCAATCGTTACTTTTACAAGTTTGAAAGGTCGATGTAAAATACTTTCGGTATAGTTCAAGCTTTGAATACGTTCAAAAGGAATATAGCGTTTTTTCTTTACAAACAATCCATATTCAATCCGTAATTCATCCTCTTCAAACCAGTAAACAAAACGTTTCCACTTGATGATTCCACTACCCAAAATGAACGCCAGTACCAAAAACCCCACAATATAAGGAACAAAATCCGTCCAATGGCCGCCTCCCGAGGAATCGCCTTGAAATCCATTTACAACAAAAATGAAGACAAACGGTAAAATTAAATCCTTTAAGCCTTTAATGAAATTTACCACTGCTGAAATTGGATGGAGTTTAAAACGTTCGTTAGACATCATCTTCCGCCACCCTTGCAAGTGTCGATATGCGAATTCTCATTTCGTCCGCTTCACTTGTAATAAGTGCCGGAATCGTATGATTTGTTGCAGCAGTCGAGATTGTAATAGAAGCTAAATCATATTTGCGTAAAATGGGTCCTTGTTCCGTATCTACATGCTGGACCCGAACCATTGGCACTAGTGTCCGCTTGATGACAAAGAGTCCGTGCTGAAGTTCAATTTCCTGTTCCCTAACTTCATATCTCCAACGAAGCCATCGTAATTTAGGAAAAAAATAAACAAATATGTATGTATATAGTATAGGAAGCACTACACAAATAACCCATACCCACCATGGCCCTTCCAACCACCAATTTAAGACTCCGGCACCTATTGCCAATAACCATATAATGGCGGAATGCATCAAGCCGTACAATCTCCATACCTTTAATCCTTTTGGTGAGATCTGATTAATTGGTTCATTTCTCATGTGAACACCTACTTTCTACTATGCATACGATTCTACAGTAAAAACGTTTCATAAAAAAGATACTGGTAGAGATGTATTATCAGTTCTGGGTTGTCTATTCGCGGTTGCAAGCCTTCTATTCGCGTTTCAACCATTCACAATCTAAAAAAACCACAGCCCATAAGGACTGTGGTTTTTGAAATTTAATTAGCTTTCACGACGTGAAGATGTACGTGGACGTCCACCGCGGCTTGAAGAGCCCTCACGTGAAGAAGAAGAAGAAGCTCCGTCACGACCGCCAGTACGGCGAGATGGACCACGATCTGAGCTACGACCTGAACCTGAAGAAGATCTGCCTCCACCGCTACGGTTGTTGCCTTTATAGCCACCGCCGCCGCTGCGTCCGCCACCACCGCTGCGCTCTTTACGAGCTGGCAATGGGCGTTCTTCAGAGATTGATACAGGTGTATCACTTGGTTCGCGAGTCATTGATTTCAATGCAGCAGCGATTACGTCAACTGCTTCATATTTCTCAAGTAATTCCGTTGCGAATGAACGGTAATCACCGATATTGTTTTTGTCTACAATTTCAGATAATGATTCAACCGCTAAACGCTGTTGACCAATTAATGCCTCATCTGAGCTTGGTGGACGAAGTGGTGACATACGTTTTTTCGTTGTTTCTTCAACGATACGTAAGTAACCCATTTCACGTGGAGTAACGAAAGTTACTGCCACACCACTTTTACCTGCACGGCCAGTACGACCGATACGGTGAACATAGCTTTCAGGATCTTGTGGAATATCATAGTTGTAAACGTGAGTAACACCAGAGATATCAAGTCCACGAGCAGCTACGTCTGTTGCAACAAGGATGTCAATTTTGTTTTCTTTAAATTGACGAAGAACTGACATACGTTTCGCTTGGCTTAAATCACCATGAATACCTTCTGCTAAATAACCACGGATGCTTAGAGCATGTGACAATTCGTCTACGCGACGTTTTGTACGACCGAAGATAATTGCAAGTTCAGGTTGGTGTACGTTAATAACACGAGAAAGGATATCGAATTTTTCACGCTCATGCGATTTAACGAAAAATTGCTCGATGTTTTCAACTGTCATTTCTTTTGATTGAATTTTAACTACTTCAGGCGTTTTCATGAATTTCTCAGCAATTTTACGGATTGGTGTTGGCATTGTAGCCGAGAACAGCAATGTTTGACGTTCTGCTGGAACACTTTCCATAATTGTGTTGATATCTTCAATGAAGCCCATGTTTAACATTTCATCCGCTTCGTCTAAAATAAGCGTTTGAACGTTATCAAGTTTCAATGTACGACGGTTAATATGATCAAGAATACGACCAGGTGTACCGACGATTACATGTGGGTTATTTTTCAATGCACGGATTTGACGTCCGATTTCTTGTCCACCATATACAGATAAAATTTTCACACGTTTGTCTTGGCCGATTTTGTAAAGTTCTTCTGAAACTTGAATCGCCAATTCACGAGTCGGTGCAATAATTAAACCTTGGATGTTAGAGTTTTTTGGGTCAACCTTTTCAACCAACGGAATACCAAACGCTGCTGTTTTACCAGTTCCTGTTTGTGCTTGACCGATAATATCGCGGCCTTCCATTGCAAATTTGATTGTACCTTCTTGGATTGGTGTTGCTTCTTCAAAACCCATACGTTTTACGGATTTTAATGTTGATTCGCTAATATTTAATTCTGAAAAATTTGTCAAAATTTAATCTCCTTTTTGTTTACATTTGACAAATGGTTACATTTTCAGATGAAGTTGCGGCAAATTCGAGCCTATACGAGGAACGTTTCCGTTACTTAAAATTCTCTGTAGAGTTATCAGAGGGGACTTATATTTAAAGGAAAGCCCGGTCTTTTGCCGAGCGGTTCGATCAGTGGGGAGCATGTTCAAAGCGTATGCATCACGCTGTCTCTTGTGACCTGTTGGTAGCCTTTGTAAAGTTCTTATTGAGAACGAGGCTATTGTGATAGCTCACATTTTTGATGTTTGAAACTAAACATCCTACCCTAAAAAATTGAACAAACCGTTATGTTCAAAAAAAAGAGCTCTTCATCAAAACCCGAAGAGTCTTTACACAAAATGTATCCATTGCTCTAATCACTTTAACACGGATAAAGACAATATGCAATTAATCAACCACAGTCGTAATAATTAGTTTTCTCATTCTTTTCCAAAAAACTTAACACTTCATCGAACCATTCATCGCAATCCTCGCTATAGCATATGAGATGCTTGCCGCATTCTGAAGTAACCATGCTTTTCTCTTCTGATCCCAATCGATCGTACAAATATTGTACAGAAGTGAATGGGACAATCCCATCTTTTTTGCCTTGCACAATACATACCGGTACTGTGACTGACTCATAATAAGGCTCGACCATTTTTACGACTCGCATAAACTCAATCGCGGCTCGAATTGGCGTATGAGTTAATTTGTATTCGTATAAATGGTAAAACGCATTGGTTGAAAGATTCCCTTGCACGACATCAGCTACGATATCTTTAACATCTTCCAATATTTGAACGCCATTAATGTATTTAGCAGATGCACTGAGAAGAACGAGACGGTCAATCTTGTAGCGCAAAGATAAATAAAGGGCAATCAGTCCACCCATTGAAAAACCGACAACGAACACTCTGTCCACTTGCTTTTGCAATAGTCTCAAGGCCTGTTCAGCTTCCATCATCCAATTTTCCGCCGTCAACTCTGTTAATGATAATGTAGGTCCATGTCCAGGCAACGTAGGGACTTTGACAATCCAATCCGTTTTCTCTTCAATATTTTGCACAAAAGGCTCAATTTCATACGGACCTCCTGTAAATCCATGAATGCATAATAGACCGGTTTTCATTTTTTCAGTCCCCTTTTAGAATCGCAACTTTGACTTGTTCGATACAGTTGTGATACCCAGTTCGCCATTTTTCAAACGCTACATGCCAACCATATTGAACATACAAAAAGGAAACTCCATTAACAGAGTTTCCTTTGAGTAAAGTATTAATTAATCACATGTTCTAGTGCCATTCCACGAGATCCTTTTATTAAAGTGATGGAATCTGCTGATGTATGGCTTTCCAACATAGTGCGAATCGGTTCATAATCCTTTTCCGACCAAATTAGATGTCTTTCATCGAACGATTTCTGCAACTTGTCATATAACCATTTCATGCGTGGACCATATAAGCAGACACCAGCAAAATCTTCCGATTTAATCTGATTGGCTAAGTCTTCATGATAGGCCTGTTCTTCAGAACCTAGTTCCAGCATATCCCCAAGAACCAGCCACTTTTCAGGACGAATTGTTGTTTCACGAATAAAGGTAATGGCGGCACTCATTGAAGTCGGTGCTGCATTATACGCATCGTTGATAAACAATGAACCGTTCTTGGCAGGAATGACTTGCATCCGCATGTCTGTAAGTGAAACATTTTTCAAGGAATCCAGAATTTGTTCGTTTGATAAGCCAGCCTCTTTGGCAATCAATATCGCAACCAATGCATTTTTGACTTGATGCTTTCCTAAAACCGGAATCATAAAATGTGATTCAATAAGTCCAGTCACATCAAACTCACTGCCATTCTCCGTCGCTAGAATCGATTGAGCTGAAATGTCATTTGACGTATTTGTCCCGAATGAAATGGTTTTAATAGTAGAAGATCCATTTTCATCATTGAACTTTTGAATGAATGGCTTCAAAAGCGGTTCGTCTCCATCATAAAATAGACACCCATTACCTTGTAAGCCGGCAATGATTTCAAACTTCGCTTTGGCAATTCCTTCACGCGAACCTAAGTCTTGCATATGGGCTTCGCCGATGTTGGTTATCGCAACGTGATGCGGTTTTGCCAAGTTTGAAAGGAACTCAATTTCTCCATAGCCACTCATACCCATTTCAAGGATGGCAAACTCTGTGTCTTCATCCAACGATAAGATCGTAATCGGTAATCCCAAGTTATTGTTGAAGTTTCCTGCCGTTTTTTGGACACGGAAATAAGGAGATAGTACACCCGCCACCAAATCTTTAGTGGATGTTTTCCCATTTGATCCCGTAATGCCAATGAACGTTGCCGGATGATCTTTCCGATATGCGCGTGCCATTTGCTGCAACGCTATTTCACTGTCTTCCACAAAAAGCAAAGGGAGATTTTGTGGAGGATTTGGTTCATCCTTCTGCCAAAGAGCTGCTGATGCTCCTTTTTCAAAAGCTTGAGTCACATATTGATGACCATTCACTTTTTCACCTTTGAACGGAATGAATAAATCTCCAGGTTGAATGGTTTTAGTATTGATCGATACGCCACTTACCGTGACATTCGGTTTTACTTCGTCATTTATGTTTAACCACCCAGCAACTGTTTGTAATGATTTTTTCAAAATTATTCACACTCAATCCATTGTATAGTGTAGTTGTTGTTTTTCGGCATGTCTTTCGATCGCAAGCTCAATCAGCTGATCGATTAATTCCGCGTAATTCACGCCTGTGTGCTGCCATAACAATGGGAACATACTGAATGGCGTAAAGCCAGGTAATGTATTCACTTCATTAATTAGCACTTCATTTGCATCCGTTACAAAGAAGTCAGCTCTCACTAGTCCTGAGCAATCCAATACTTTAAAAGCCTTGATTGCGTTGTCTTGCAAAGTAGCTTCCACTTCTTCAGTGACGTCCGCAGGAATTATCATCGCCGTGTTGCCGTCTTTGTATTTTGCTTGGTAATCATAAAAATCTTTCAACGGTTTGATTTCACCTGGCACAGAACATTTCGGCGAATCGTTACCTAGTACACCCATTTCAATTTCACGTGCTTTAATGCCCTGTTCGACGATAATTTTGCGATCGTACTTCAATGCCATATCCACAGCTGCGATTAACTCTTCACGAGTTGAGGCTTTGCTGATTCCCACACTTGAACCGAGGTTTGCCGGTTTAACGAAAACTGGCCAAGCTAGTTCTTTCTCCATTTTCCCAATCAAATTCTCTTGGTTTTTTTGCCATTCTTTACGGATGAAATGAACGAATGGTACTTGTTTCAGACCAGCAATCGCGAAGAGCTGTTTCATGATGACTTTATCCATTCCGGCAGAAGATGCTAGAACACCATTACCGATGTAAGGAAGATTCAATACTTCAAGCAATCCCTGTACCGTTCCATCTTCGCCATTTGGTCCATGTAAAAGAGGGAAAATCACGTCCAGCGCGTTTTCGTCTGTCTCCTGTTGAGACGGTAAGAAGCTTGAAATATTATTAGGCAATTCTTGATTGAATGTATTATCAAATTGCAATTGTTCAATTGTTTCTACCGGCGCCAATAATTGGGCACCTTTACGCCATTCGCCTTCATGTGTAATGTATATTGGAAACACATCATATTCATTGAAATTTAAAGCTTGTGTCACTGCACGAGCTGTCGATAAAGATACTTCATGTTCGGCGGATTTCCCACCGTATAATAAACCTATTCTTTTTTTCATTTTAATACCTCCACAATATTGGATACAGTTATTTTAACATGAACCATGTTTACCCACGTACACTAATCAAAAAACAATCCCTTGCACTCATCTTTGCAAGGGATTGTAGTTAGAATCGGATGGTTTCGTCCGGATTTTGTTTCATGACTGCAGTTAATTCGTCCCATATTTCATCGGGGAATACCGATTCTGGCAAAGAACGGATTTCTAAATCATAGCTTGCTTTTGATTTTTCGAGTTTGAATAACGAAAGCAGTACGCCTTCCTTCATCAAAGGTTTATGTGTAATAAATTGGTCCACCGTCAGTTCAGGGTACCCTTCTTTTTGTTTCCTGCGCCAAAAAGGAGCACCCCTCTCTTTGTCACGGACCACTTGATTTAGTATATTAACGACCAAATGAATTGAATCATTCAATTCACGAAAATAAATTTTCGTCATACTCTCTTCTTCATTGGATAAATAGACGTAACGATTTTGGAGTTGATAATAAAATGGTGATCGAATCGGTTCTTTTTTATGCCCGATATATAATAGTTCTGCTTGTTCCTGAGGCGTTAACATATTGAGTCTGCGTTCATCCGCAAAATCAATCCATCTCAAATCAGTTGGTTTATCCATAAATTCTTTGGTAAATGACAAGACCTCTTCATCTGGTACAAATTCCAGCTGGGTATGCATGTTAAACGAACTATCTTCGTATTCATGCTTAAGTAACAATAGATGTTGCAATGGTCCTGCATTTAGGACAAATTGTTGCATTGTAAGACCGCTGAAGATCACAAATTGATCAGCCTCGTTCATATGTATATAAATATGGTGAAGGTAATCTTCTGTATCACGTGCCTTTTTCACCATTATCATCACTCCATTCCTCCTTTCATTATAATCTCACTTTGAGAAGAATGAAACATTTTAAGATGTTCTTCGTCAGTACATACTGCACAAGCATTTGCTTATCTTTTACGGTATAATTGATAAGTTATAACTTTAAATTAGAAATTCAGGTGACAACTATGGAAAATAACAAAGGATTTGCTGATCGTTTCGACTGGACGTTGGCTTTTATATTATTACTGCTATTCATTGTAAGTTTGTTCGCAATTTCGTCTGCACAATCATCAGGTCAATACCCGATTAATTTCATCCCTAGACAAGTTTTATGGTACATCGTGGGTGCAGTGATTATAGGATTCACTATGTTATTCGAACCCGAACAATATAAAAAGATGTCGTGGGTTCTTTATGCTATTGGGATTCTCATTTTAATTGCCCTTGTTTTGGCACCGGGCGGCGAAGGTCAAATCGCTGAAAAACGTGGTGGAGCAAAAAGTTGGTTCCACTTACCGGGTATCGGGAGCATTCAACCGTCGGAATTCATGAAAACGTTCTTTATTTTAGCAATGGCACGCATGATTAGTAATCATCATGAAAATTTCGTGTCAAAAACAATGAAAACAGACCTAATTCTATTGGGGAAAATCATGGCGACGGCACTTATACCTTTACTGTTCATCATGCAACAGCCAGACCTTGGTACTTCACTTGTATTTTTGGCCATCACCGCAGCAATGATTATTGTGGGTGGTGTCACATGGAAGTTGATTGTTCCGATTTTTGCGGGAACCGCTTTAATCGGAGGTTCCTTACTCTGGATGGCTGTTTTCATGCAGGATTTTCTTTCGGAAAAATTCGGCTTTAAGGCTTATCAGTTCGGTCGTATTTATTCATGGCTTGATCCGTATTCCTATTCAACATCGGAAGGCTATAACTTGATTAATGCGATGACCGCAATCGGCTCTGGTGGAATTACCGGTAAAGGCTATCAAGGACGTGAAGTATACGTTCCTGAAAATCATACAGATTTTATATTCACGGTAATCGGTGAAGAGTATGGATTTATTGGCGCAAGTATTGTCGTGAGTCTGTTTTTCTTGCTGATTTACCACTTGACCAAAATTACATTAACGCTGAAAGATCCATTTAGTACGTATGTATGTGCCGGCATTATTGCCATGATTACATTCCACGTATTCCAAAACATCGGGATGACCATTCAGCTATTACCGATAACGGGTATCCCGCTTCCTTTTATCAGTTATGGGGGTAGTTCGTTAATGGGGAATATGCTGGCTTTAGGATTGGTGTTCAGCATGAAATTCCATCACCGCACGTATATGTTTGGTTCTTCTGACGATGAATAATAAAAAAGGATTACGCAATTATCGCGTAATCCTTTTTTGTTGGGGTGAATTTTGTGATTGGGGCAACTTTTAAATTTTGGAGCAACTTTCTCGAATTTGACGAGGAGGCTAGCTGGTTTGTCTGCGGAAAGGGAGCCGGTTCCCACTAATTTTTATAAGAATCATTTTAAAAATTATCAAAAGTTCGTATAAAAAAACACCTACTTTTTGGTAGGTGTCTCGAATGTATGATCTAAGTTGTGGATTCAGCCTTGAGTATGTGGAGTCTGAGTTGGTGCAGCGAGTGCTTTTAACATTTCGAGACGAGATTTGGTAAGCGTTACGGTGACACCCAACTTTGACAAGTTCGAAACGATTTTTCGCAAATCAACTTCTTTCGTCATCCAATCCACCTCTATCCTTCCTCTAGTTTAGGAACGTATTCATTTACTAAAAGGTTCAGGTTCAAGAAAATCGTTTTATAAATTTGACTTTCTATTTTATACACTTATTATACCACGTTTAGCCTATTTTAAATCTTTCAATTTTGTTACATATTTTAGTCCTTTGTAAATCATACTAACCATTATTATAAGGAGGGATTCTTGTGAAAATTAAAGACATCATGTCACGAGATATCGTGACATGTACACCTACCGATTTAATATCGGAAATTGCCCAAAGCATGCGTGCTTTGGACATCGGATGTATGCCAGTAGTTGAAGGTTCAAGTGTAATCGGGATGATTACTGACCGAGATATCGTTACAAGGTCTGTTGCAAAAAATGGCAAGCGTCTTGTAAAAGATGTCATGTCGGATGAAGTCATTTCTGTAGGTCCTGAATCTACTTCTCAGGAAGCGGCTGAAATCATGGCGCAACACCGTATCCGCCGACTTCCTGTCATCAAGAATGAACAACTTGTTGGCTTCGTAGCTCTTGCAGATTTATCTGTACCAAGTGAGACAGCACATGAAGCTTCTCAAGCTCTCCATGAAATTTCAGAACCGAGACATCTTTAAACCACCCCCCCAAACTTATTTTTCAAGTTTGGGGATTTTTGATTCTCTTTTCTTTACATACCCCCCGACGGTACTTTATACTTAAGAAAATCTGGAGGTGATAAAATCATGACCACTAATACTGATGCTTCACCACTTGAGGAACCTCTAGAATCAACGACTTGTAGAAAAAGCCATCATCCAGATTCCGTAAAAAAAGATTTAACCACCCGGCTAAACCGAATTGAAGGACAAATACGCGGGATTAAAGGCATGGTTGATAAAGATGTCTATTGCGATGATATTATTACCCAATTATCAGCAACTCAATCTGCCTTAAACAGTGTTGCAAAAGTTCTTCTTGCTGGTCATTTAAAAGGCTGTGTGAAAGAACGATTAGCTGCAGGCGAAGATGATGTGCTGGATGAATTACTAACAACGGTTCAAAAACTAATGCGAAAATAACGAGGAGGAATTCCAATGGTAGATCACGTTACATTAAAAGTGGAAGGTATGTCTTGTGGACATTGTGTTAAAGCAATTGAAAGCAGTGTTACAAAAATTTCTGGTGTTGATAACGTGCAGGTACATCTGGAAAACGGCACAGTGGGTGTTGAATTTAACAAAGACGTAGTTGAAGTTGAAAAAATTACGGATACGATAGAAGAGCAAGGATACTCGGTGGCTAAATAAGTATTAAAATAAGACTGCGAAATTCGCAGTTTTTTTTCAACATTTTATATACCCCGTAAAGGTATGTATAAGGAGGTAAAATTATGATTGAAACTCAACAAGAATTATCGATAACCGGTATGACTTGTGCAGCTTGTGCAAATCGCATTGAAAAAGGGCTTCAGAAAATGGAAGGTGTATCTTCCGCTACCGTTAACTTTGCAACTGAAAAAGCACATATTACATACGATGCGAAAACCATTCAACCGAATCAGTTAGAAGACCAAGTTCGCGGACTTGGCTATGACGTAATCAGTGAGCAAGTTGACCTGAGAATTCAAGGAATGACATGTGCAGCTTGTTCAACCCGTATTGAAAAAGGATTGAATAATTTGCCTGGTGTAAATGAAGCAGCCATAAATTTAGCGCTTGAAACAGGAAAGATTTCATTTAATCCGAATCAGACAAACCCACATGACATTGTGAAGAAAATCCAAGATTTAGGGTACGATGCAACTTTCAAAAATGATGCAAAAGCCGAAGCCATTGATTATAAAAAAGCGGACATTCAAAAGAAAACCCGTTTGTTCTGGATTTCTGCCATTCTATCACTTCCCCTTTTATGGACAATGTTAGGACATTTTTCATTTACTTCAGCGTTATATGTTCCAGAGCTTTTAATGAATCCATTTGTTCAATGGGCATTAGCGACACCGGTTCAATTTTGGATTGGCTGGATGTTTTATAAAGGGGCGTATTTTGCACTTCGCAATAAGAGTGCCAATATGGATGTTTTAGTTGCTCTCGGTACATCGGCAGCTTATTTTTACAGTATTTATCTCGTATTGGATAGCTTGCAACACGGGGAAACACATATGCTCGGACTGTATTTCGAAACAAGTGCAGTGTTGATTACCCTTATTTTACTAGGGAAAGTCTTCGAAGCGCGTGCGAAAGGGCATTCTTCAGATGCTATAAAAAAATTAATGAATCTTCAACCGTCATTAGCCATAATTGAGGAAAATGGCCTGACGCGTGAAATCCCTATAGAATCTGTGCAAAAAGGCGATATCTTGCTTATTAAGCCAGGTGCATCCATTCCGGTTGACGGCGTTGTCCTATCCGGTTCATCTGCGGTGGATGAATCCATGCTGACCGGAGAAAGTTTGCCTGTTGAAAAAGCACAAAATGATGAAGTCTTCGCTGCAACAATCAATGCGAATGGAGCACTGCGAATAAAAGCTGCGAAGATCGGTAAAGAAACCGTTCTGTCTTCCATTATCCGTGTGGTTGAAGAAGCACAAGGATCCAAAGCTCCGATACAAAGATTGGCAGACCGAATCTCGGGTATATTTGTGCCGGTTGTTGTAGGACTTGCTCTTCTGACCTTCCTAGTTTGGTACCTTTTTGTGGACATCGGTAACTTTGCCTCGGCATTGGAAAGTACGATTGCTGTACTGGTCATTGCTTGTCCATGTGCGCTTGGGCTTGCAACTCCTACTTCAATTATGGCGGGATCAGGTCGCTCGGCTGAGCTTGGGATATTATTCAAGACAGCTGAAGCAATGGAAAACACAAAATCTATAGATACGGTTGTGTTCGATAAAACTGGAACCATCACAAAAGGTAAACCTGCTGTAACAGAGTTTATTGTTGCAAATCAGCAGGATCGACAAACACTCATTCTGTTGGCTGCGGCTGCCGAAAGTAATTCTGAGCATCCAGTAGCACATGCGATTACTTCTTTTGGTAAGGAAATCAATGAAATCCAGTATAAGAGTTCTGCATTTGAAGCGATTCCAGGGCACGGCATTAAGAGTACTATTAATTCCAAAGCAATTGTCATTGGCACACGTAAACTTTTGTCTGACCACACGATCGAGTTAGACTCGGCATTGGATCAAGCTTCTTCACTCGAACAGGACGGGAAAACGGTCATGTTCATGGCCGTTGATGATGTTCATGTCGCCACGATCGCAATCGCTGATCAAGTAAAAGAAACTTCAAAGGCAGCTATTCAAAAGTTACAGCAAATGGGCATTCACGTGGTGATGTTAACTGGCGATCAGGAAACAACCGCGCAGGCGATTGCGAGACAAGTTGGCATCGAGCATGTCGTTGCAGGTGTCTTCCCTACGAAAAAAGCAGAAGTCATCACATCTCTGAAAGATGAAGGTCGCAAGGTTGCCATGGTCGGTGACGGCATCAATGACGCTCCAGCTTTAGCCGTTGCTGATATCGGAATTGCCATGGGCACTGGAACGGCCGTTGCGATGGAAGCGGCAGACGTAACATTGATGCACGGAGATTTACTGCGTGTACCTGACACATTACTCATGAGTCGTTTGACAGTACGAAATATTAAACAAAATTTATTCTGGGCATTAGCCTACAATTCTATCGGCATCCCGATTGCGGCTGCCGGCTTACTTGCACCTTGGGTTGCTGGAGCTGCCATGGCATTTAGTTCGGTTTCGGTTGTATTAAATGCACTGCGTCTTCAACGTGCAAAACTTTAATTCTCTCCCGCAGATTACTATCTGCGGGTTTTTTTCTACTTATAAAAAGCATAAATTATTATATGTATTATCTTTCTTTCAAGTTTTTATATGTCTAGTTCCACGCGCCCTTAGGCTAGATATGCGCTTTCCACTTTTCTTTTATTCCTTTGTTGTTTGAAGGTTGATTTGCGAGTAAAATGAATTATATGGATTGAGTTTAGAAAGCGGGTTCTTTTGAAATGAAGAAAGCCATTTTGTTATTGATGTCTGTACAATTTTTTGTGTATTTAGGTTTTGGAATCATCATTCCAATTCTGCCTGAGGTAGTTTTGGAGCAGGGTTACAGTGAAGTTCACGTTGGCGGATTATTGACGATTTATGCATTAGCTTCCTTCTTTACAGCTCCACTGTGGGGTTCATTATCGGATCGAACAGGAAGAAAAAAATTAATTCTGATTGGCCTATTAGGTTTCAGTATGAGTTTTTTGATTTTCGCTCTCTTTATTGAGCAGCTACCGATGTTATATGTCTCACGAATCGTCGGAGGTATTTTTTCCGGAGCATTATATACAGCCGTTACCGGGTTTGTAGCGGATATGACGACTGAAGAAGAACGCAACAAATATATGGGCTTGCTTGGGATGTCAATAGGACTCGGTTTCATTTTCGGACCTGCTATTGGCGGTGTCCTCGGTGGCCTTACACTGCAACTTCCCTTCATTGTTTCGGCTTTATTGATACTAGCCTTGATGGTGTATGCGGGTCTTATTTTAAAAGAACCGGAATCTAGAGGGGAAGCAAGAAAAAGAGCCATTGTGCCAAAAGGTGCCAACAAACTCTGGCAGTATCGAATTCGCTATCTCTTCTTGTTCTCATTTATGGTGACGTTTCTGCTTGCAGGCCTGGAAGCTACATTCCAGTTGTTCCAAATTGATAAAATATCGATTACTCCTCTGCAACTCGGCTATTTATTTATGGCAAGTGGTTTAGTAGATGCCGCTATTCAAGGCGGTGTCGTTCGACGTGTGAAAAATGGTCAGGAAACGAAATGGATTATGGCGGCACAGGTAGTAACAGCCATTGGACTGATATTATTACTATTTACAGGCAGCCTTCTGTGGGCCGGCTTTGCACTCAGCGTCTTTACAGCCGGAAATGCACTTGCACGAACAGTATTGGTTTCATTGACGACAAAAGAGTCTGGTGGCAGGTATGGAACAGCGGCAGGTATGACGTATTCGATGGACAATATGGGTCGTATTATCGGTCCCCTTCTGTTCACATGGATTTTCACCGTACAGCCAGATAACGTATATGTTTTATCAGCTGTTCTTGCGCTGATTTCTATTGTCTTAATTATCTTGTTCCGCAACTCCAGTAAGTCATTGAAAAACGAAAATCCAGCCTCCTCATGATTTGAGGGGCTGGATTTTTTTATTGGGTTGATACAGCTTTAATTGGTTCAGGAACCATTTCTACTTTCAAATCCGGATGTGCTTGTTTCATGACGGATGGTCGAAGCATGTAAATGACGGCTGCCAACATAATGGAACTTGAAGCTAGCAATACATATTGTGCAGGTACGATATCGAACAAGAAACCGAACAACACCATCGCAAGTGGCATCAATGACATAGCCATAGTTTCAAGGAGTCCGAAAACTCGACCTCTGTACTCCTCCGCTATTTGTTTTTGCATCATGACGCCAATCGGTGTATTAACAAAAATCATGGCCACACCGAATGAGAACATGAGAACGAAATAGAAACTGACAATCCCCATATAAGAAAGAGTCACAAGTAAGGGCAGCGTGGCAGTGGCCATCAGAAGCCCCATTATAATAATCCCTCTTTTCGAGACAATAAGCGGAAACTTAATATCCTTGCGTGCGGCTAAATAAATGGAAGCCAACAGCATTCCGATAGACATTGATCCTTCCGTTATACCGAAATGGGCGGATTGAACCTTCAGTTCTTCTACGAGGATGTAAGAATAACCAACCGTAAACGCACCGAAAAAGAAATTGATTACTAACGCTACCCATACGATTACCGAAAGTACCCTGTGCTGTTTCAAGTAAGTGATGCCAGCTTTCATGTTTTCAAGCATCGTTTCTTTTTTCTCTTCTATAAATTCAGCCGCTTTCTTCGAGTACAAATTGAAATCCATAGTGGATTCAAGAATGACAGCAATGATGTAACTGACCATGTGAATGATGAGGAACATTTTCATGGATACCAGACCGAATAATAGACCTCCTACCGCAGGTCCTCCTATTGATGCAATTGACATTGACATTTGATTGAAAGACATCGCTTTTTGAATTCGTGCATCATCCACCAAATTTGCAATGGAAGAACTGAATGTAACCCCAGAAAACAACGAGGTAATTGATAAAATGATTTGCGTAATATAAATGGCGATCAGTGAAAGACCAAAAGTTAGACTAACAACCAATAACCCGCCTACCGCCAACACACTACATATCTGTGCAACGATAACAATCATTTTTTTCGGATATTTATCCGCTGCATACCCTGCAAACGGCGCAACGAGAACTCTTGGCAGTATGCTGCAGATCAGCACTATAGCGAAGCTCGTTGCAGAACCTGTTACAGATAAAATATAAAAGCTGATTCCAAACGAAAAGACACTGACACCGAACGTCGAAATTAATTTACTAATGGTGAACGTCCACAAGTGATAGGTCGCTTTTTTTAACTTCATGGATTCTTCCATGACTCATTCCCCTTTTCAAAAGTTTAATTTAATTAAACAAATAATAACATGAAAAAACTTCCCTTGCAACCAAAAGTTTAATATAATTAAACTAATTAGAAATGGAGAGATTGTTATGGATTCACTTGGATTACGTATCAGAAAATTACGCAAGCAACAGAAACTCACATTAGAAGCATTAGCTGGAGATCAGCTAACAAAAGGGATGTTGAGTTTAATTGAAAACGGCAAAGCCCAACCTTCTATGGAGAGCTTATCTTATATTGCAAAAAGACTTGGGATTGAATCGTCCGAATTGATGGAAGACGTCAGTCAAACGGAAAAAAGAAGTTTGTTGGCCCAAGTGGAAAAATTATATAAAGTGGATTTCTCGGATTTAAAGGACGAACACCAACAAATCATTGAACTCGTGCAGCCGGTTGTCGATAAATTGTCAATCAGTTACGAATCAGCACGTTTACTCGAGATTTACAGTAAATGCGGCTACTATTTAAAACGGGATGATTGGGAAACCTATTATAATCAGGCAATGAAACTTTACGAGCAATTGCATCTATACAATCAGTGGGCATCGCTAGCGATGTTTAAAGGATTAATCAAGTTCAACCAACACGCTTACGAAGAAGCCTTGTCGATTATTTTGGAAGAGCATGCCCGTTTTGATTCACCCGCTATCAAACTGGATGCCGTGACCACCCTTGACTACATGTACATTGAATCCATTTTATATTCCGCAGTTGGCAAATATGAAGAATCCCAGTTGAAAATGAATGAAGCCTTAATTTACTCAAAAGAAGAACGAATTTTTTACCGCATCGACGATTTATATCGATTGGCTGGAGCCCAGGCCATTATCAACGGAAACGATGCGGACCGTGAATACTATCTCCGCAAGGTCAGACAATACGGGGAATTCGCAGAAAATCTTTATTCCACAGCCATGGCAGAATTACTGGAAGCACATTATTACAATTCCTATGCACATGAGTACGATAAAGGGCTGACCCATATCGAACGTTTTCTAGAACTCGGAAAAGAACTGTATAAGAATACAGAGGATACCAACCACTACCTGCTCGAAAAAGGAAAATCATTATTCGGGCTGGGTCAAATCAATAAAGCGCTGACGCTACTAAACCAATATAAAGTGCCCGACTATTCCCATCACCCACTTGATTTATCAATGAGTTATGAGGTTCATGCCTATCGTGCGAAATGCTACGCTAAACTTGGTGATAAAGAAAAAGCGGTGAATGAAGCCAAGATTGGTCATGACTTGATTCTACCGTTACCCGAAACACCATATAAAACGTTTATTCTCCATACGTATAACGACTTGCTAAAAAGCAGTGACTCCTTCTGAGTTCACTGCTTTTCATATGCTTTGTAATGATGAAGCCACAATAGGAATTTCTCGAAAGCTTCTTCAAAATCTGGCTGAATGAGTGACAGTTGGGCCCACTTTCTTTGCTTCAAATATTCACTTTGAGCATGAAGATCAAATCCAGAAAGTCTCGCATCCTTGACAAGGTACTCCGTTTTCGACGGAACTTTGAGGGTCACAATCATTGGATAGCCCTGCCCAGTCAAAAATTCAAGCTCTTTGTTGGTTTCCGCCATTAAAAGCGTTTGATAGCGGGTATTTAACAAGTCATACCGTTCATTTTGCTTGTATGCACCCAACGCAATCTCAAGGCTTGCAAGCATTTGAGAAGAATAAGTGAAAGGGATTTGACCATTCGAATAACACCCCAGATCCAAATATGTTGGAATGGTCTGTGATTCTTCGATTGTGTGATTTGAAAAAACCATTGCCATTCCAGACATCGAACCGATTGCTTTCCCACTTACACCCGTTGCCAAGTAGATATTTTTAAGCTGAAAGCGAACTGCGCCGAACGAACTGACGCAATCCATACACACCTTGATTCCAAGTTCATTACAAAGTTTCTTAATCGGAGCCACATCATTCAGCATCCCTGTGGAGGTTTCCCCATGTGTCAGTAAAATCCATCCGTACATACCAGACTTCAAATGATGTTCCACATCTGAATAATCGAATGGCTCTCCCCACTCCATTTCTATAGTGTCGTACGCCAGACCCCATCTTTGAGCCTGTTGTTTCAAACGTTCCCCAAATGCACCATTAACCAAAATTACCCCTTTGGATTTGAGCTGTGTAATTTGGGCGATCATGGCTTCATTGGCAAGTGTCCCGCTTCCTGCCAGCAAATGAATATGTGATGCCCCTGCCATTTCCAAGAGCATGGTCCGTACCCGTTTCAGAGACGCTTCAAATTGATATGACCGATGGGAGATCGGTGAGCGCTGAAAAACTTTTTTCATTTCCACACTTAATTCATTCGGACCCGGATAGAAAGTATAGCGCTTGCTTTGAAAGCGAGCAGCAACCGATTGTTCATAATGCTGTTTAGTCAAATACATGGGGACAAAAATGGCTTCCCCACTTCCTACAGGTTTTCCAAACGCTTTGAAACCGAGTTGGCCGTAAAGTTTTAATTCCCGGACGGTTCCTGAAATGACCGCTGCCCCATAGCCTTTTTCATAGGCATGGTCAGCCAATGCACGTGCCAGCATGAAAAATACACGACCGTTCCGATGATCTTTGCGGACCGAAAGCAATCGTATTTCACATAATTTGCCGTCCAACGCTTCTTCAGGAAGCCCACGTTCTACCGGTCCCATTTTGCGGTCCAGGGAAAATGGGCGTTCATCACGAAGGGCAATCATTCCCACTAGTTCTTGGTTTTTCAGTACGATTAAATATGTATTCTCAGCATGGAATTCGTCTGTACGTTTGCCACTCGGATGGTGTTCATGCTGAGGTATCTCCTCTACGAATGTTTCATAATTCAGTTTAGCTATTGCCTCAAATTCTTTCGCTGTTCGAGCGATTTTACACCAATACATTGCATGCACCTTCCACTTTATTAAATTGGACGTTTCAGGGGACTGGAAGTTCTGTCATTTTAAAGAAATTTTATACAGTTCCCTTTAAAACCCCCATGCTCATAAAAAGATGGGCTGTGCATATCCTTTGTACGGCCCATATTCACAAATTCTTATGGTTGTTTGAATCCTTTTCTTTCACGTTCATCGGTAACGGGGCAACTTCCACCCTGCCCGTTTTTTCAGACGATACGGTCGTTTCTAAGTTCATGTCTCTTCTGCAACCAAAAAACCCTTGTGGTTTGACGATAGCAAACATATGAATTCCTCCCGCTCACTTACCCGTAATGTTATGTACTTAAGGATATCAAGGAGGCGTATGTAATTAATCCGTCTGCAGACGTAGCAAGAGACGGACGTCAGGAGTGTTTTATCTAAGCTTCATGCAAAATTACAATTTTGAAACAAGTAAAAAACGGGCGTACCCCAAAAGTGTTATACACTAATGGAGTACCCCCGTCATTCAATAAAACGTTATATCCTTACACCGTTTGGTTATCGATTGCTTCATTGTACATATCAGTATCCAGCTCGCCTGTTATTTTAGAAGTCGTAACACCTGACACCATAGCGCCACTTACATTTAGCGCTGTACGTCCCATATCAATTAAAGGCTCGACTGAAATTAGTAACCCGGCTAATGCAACAGGTAAATCCATTGCGGACAATACGAGAATAGCAGCAAAAGTTGCGCCTCCGCCAACCCCAGCCACGCCGAACGAACTAATGGCTACAACAGCAATCAACGTTAACAGGAACATCGGCTCTAATGGATTTTGTCCTACTGTTGGCGCAATCATGACCGCAAGCATCGCAGGATAAATACCTGCACAACCATTTTGGCCAATGGATAATCCGAATGAACCTGCAAAATTAGCAATACCTTCTGGTACACCTAAACGAGTAGTTTGAGCATTGATTGTCAGTGGTAAAGTACCTGCACTTGATCGTGAAGTGAAAGCAAACAATAATGGTTCAGCTGCTTTTTTCACATAAGTGAATGGGTTTAATCCAGAAAGTGAAACGATCAATAAGTGAATAGCAAACATAATAATCAATGCGACGTATGATGCAATGACAAACTTACCTAAATCATAAATGGCATCAAAATCAGACATGGCAACGGTGCGTGCCATAATGGCCAAAATTCCATAAGGCGTCAAACGTAAGATGATTTTCACAACACGCATGATCCATGCATAAACTGCATCCACGGTGCTTTTTAGTACAGCCGCATGTTCTTCTTCTTTTCTAGCTATTCCTAAATAAGCGAAGCCTAAAAATGCAGCAAAAATGACAACTGCAATAGTGGAAGTCGGTCGTGCACCAGTGAAATCAAGGAATGGGTTTCCTGGTAACAAATCAACAATCTGTTGTGGCAATGTTAGATCAGCCACTTCTGCCGTACGCATTTCAATGTAAGCGCCGCGCTCCGTTTCAGCGTCTCCGCTCACAATTTGTGAAGCATCCAAATCGAATACAACCGCTGAAAGGATTCCGACTGCAGCAGCAACTGCTGTAGTACCAATCAATAAGCTTAAAATAAGGCCCGTCTTTTTGCCGAAATTTTTCCCGATTGTAATCTTGGTAAAGGCTGAAAGGATAGAAATGAATACTAATGGCATAACAATCATTTGAAGCAATTTGATGTAACCATTTCCAACTAGATTGAACCATTGGACTGATTCACTCAGTATTTCAGAATCTGTCCCATATACATAGTGTAAAACTAGACCATATGCAATCCCTAAGCCAAGTCCTGTGAACACCCTTTTTGAAAATGAAATATGCTTCCGTCCCATATATATAAGAAGTCCAATTAAGAGTAGCAATATGGCGGCATTGATAATGATAAATAAATAATCCAAAATAATCCCCCCTGCTCATAATAAAGTCACCACGTGTGCCAAAATCTTAAGGAGTCGAGAAACATTCATTTAACTGTTCGATTTTTCACCCCCTTCTTTCTTATGTTACTTTAAGCTATACTTAAATATGACCAAATCAGATTATTTAGGAGGGACTATATGGCTGCCAATTTACTCGGCATCGGCTTTTCCGCCATTATCATACTTAATATTTTTCTAGCCATTGTGTTAATCTTCCTTGAGCGGCGAGATGCCTCTTCAACATGGGCATGGTTGATGGTCTTATTTTTTATTCCTATCCTAGGATTCATTCTTTATTTGATGTTGGGTAGACAATTACGCAAAAGGCATTTATTCCGATGGGAAGGTCGCAGTAAAATCGGGATTGATAACTTGATAGATTATCAAATTGATGCCATCGAAGATGGAACTTTTGAGTATCGTCTTGACGATTCCCAAGACTACCAAGATATGATTTACATGCACTTGCGTAACAATCATGCTGTACTGACACAGGATAATGCATTGACGATTTACAATGATGGAAATGAAAAGTTTTCCGCTTTATTAGAAGACCTAGAACATGCGAAAGACCACATTCATATTCAATATTATATTTTCCGTTTAGATGGTCTCGGTCGTCGTATCTATGATGTACTCATTAAAAAAGCAAAGCAAGGCGTGAAGGTCCGTTTACTTTTTGATGATATGGGCTCACGGGGAGTTCGTAAAAAACATTTCAAGGAACTTATGGATTTAGGTGGCGAAGTGGAAGCATTTTTCCCTTCGATCATGCCGCTCGTTAATCCTCGATTGAATTACCGTAATCATCGCAAAATCGTTGTAATTGATGGACGCGTCGGCTATATTGGTGGATTTAACGTTGGAGACGAGTATTTAGGATTAGACCGCAAATTCGGCTATTGGCGCGATACACATTTACGCATTGAAGGCAGTGCCCTTCACCCTTTGCAAACAAGATTTATTTTGGACTGGAACCAGGCGGCATCGAAGGAACAGGATATCGAATACTCCGATCGTTATTTCCCTGCTATTCCTTTGAAAGGATCAGTCGGCTTGCAAATTGTTTCAAGTGGACCTGATTCAGAGTGGGAACAAATCAAAAATGGTTATTTGAAGTTAATTACAATGGCTAAGAAATATATTTATATTCAATCACCTTATTTCATTCCCGATGCGAGTTTTATGGATACACTTCGCATTGCTTGTCTATCCGGTATTGATGTACGGATTATGATTCCAAATAAACCTGACCATATGTTTGTTTACTGGGCGACTTACTCGTACGTCGGCAATCTAATAAAAGCAGGGGCAAAAGTATATATTTACGACAATGGTTTCCTGCATACGAAAATGATTGTAGTCGACGATGAAGCCTCTACTGTTGGGACAGCAAATATTGATGTACGCAGTTTCAAATTAAACTTCGAAGTGAATGCCTTTATTTATGATCGGGAAACTTCCCATCAATTGGCTGAGTTATTTGAGCAGGATATGTTGTTATCCAGGGAGTTAACATGGGAACTCTATGAATCCCGGACAAGAATAATTAAATTGAAGGAGTCTTTCTCCAGACTTCTATCTCCTATTCTTTAATAATGACTACTTTAAAACCGGCATGAAGATAATTTAATCTTCATGCCTTTTTATTTGGTGCAACGGACTCAACACGATTAAAAGCCCCTATTTTATATGCACTCTATCCGTTCTGTGCTATTATGTACGATGTAACAAAATAGGAAGAGGTTCGCAAACTCCCTCTATAAAAAACTAAGGTGAAAACTGTTGCTTAGCATTACAGTTTTTTGTGCTTAATCAGCCCCAATTCAGTTCATGCATCCGCCGATTCGCTCGGTGACTGCCATTTTCATGTTTATATGTGATGTTCGAAAACTGAATCACCTAAATAGAGATGTCGAATACTCATTCTTCAAAAGGAGAAATGAGCAATGAAACAAGGAAAAGCAGTGGTCGTCTTTAGTGGTGGCCAGGACAGTACCACTTGTCTACTGTGGGCTTTAACACAGTACGAAGAAGTGTATACAGTTACGTTTGACTACGGTCAACGACATATCGAAGAAATTACATGTGCAGAAGAAATTGCCAAGGAATTAAACGTGCCATTTAAAGTGTTGGATATGACACTAATCAACCAGCTATCTGCCAATGCACTTACCAGAGATGACATTGCAGTAACCGATGCAGTCGATGGTGAATTGCCATCAACATTCGTCCCAGGAAGAAATCATTTATTCCTATCATTTGCGGCCGTTTATGCTCAGTCAATTGGGGCACGCCATATCATTACAGGCGTTTGTGAAACTGATTTCAGTGGATACCCAGATTGTCGTGATGTATTTGTAAAAGCACTTAATGTTTCCATTAACCTGGCTATGGATACTTCACTTGAATTCCAAACACCATTAATGTGGTTGAATAAAGCGGAAACATGGAAACTCGCTGATGAATTAGGCGCGTTGGATTTTGTCCGCACCAAAACACTCACTTGTTATGAAGGAGTTCGCGGGGATGGCTGTGGCGAGTGTCCGTCATGCGTTTTGCGCAAAAATGGGTTAACAACTTACCTTGAAGAAAAACAAGGGAGTGCAGCCCAGTGATTCAGCAATTTTACCCACAAACACCTCATACTTACCGATTTGAATTAAACAAAGATATGCATTTGTCTGCGGCGCATTTCATTCCACATGCCGACGCGGGCAACTGCCAATATATGCACGGCCATACGTACTTCATCAACATTACGATTGCTGGAGACGAACTGGATGAAATGGGTTTTCTTATTGATTTCAAAGTGATTAAACATCTCATTCACAAAAAATATGATCATACAGTGCTGAATGATCATCCAGAATTCAAACAGAATAACCCTACGACCGAACAAGTAGCTCAAGTGATTTGGACGACCATCCAACAGAAATTGATGACTTTGTCCAACCAACCAAAATGTATTCAAGTTGTGGTTCGTGAAACCCCTACCAGCTATGTTGTGTATCGTCCGAAAGCGGAGGATCTGCTATGAAAATACCTGTGATGGAAATATTCGGACCCACCATACAAGGTGAAGGAATGGTCATTGGACAAAAGACTATGTTTGTCCGTACGGGCGGATGTGATTATTCATGTTCATGGTGTGACTCCAAATTCACTTGGGATGGAACCGGTAAAAGTACTGCGATGAAACCCGAGGAAATCATTTCTTCACTCAAAGAAATCGGCGGAGACGCTTTTTCACATATAACGATTTCAGGGGGGAATCCTGCTCTTCATAAAGGGTTGGGTGAATTCATCAACCAATGTCACGAGCAAGGATGGAAAGTGGCCATTGAAACACAAGGATCATTTTGGCAAGACTGGCTAACAGAAATCGATGATATCACGATTTCCCCAAAACCACCGAGCTCGCTAATGGTGACTGATTTTAACAAACTTGATACTTTCATGAGGAATTTAAAAGACTCCCATATCAGTCTGAAGGTTGTCGTTTTCAATGAAGAAGACTTTGATTTTGCAGAAATGGTACACATGCGTTATCCGGCCGTTCCTTTCTACTTGCAGGTCGGAAATGAAGATGTACTAACCGTCGATGACCAAGCATTGGTTTCGACTCTATTGACCCGATTTGAATGGCTGATTGACCGTGCCATGAAATCTACTATTATGAACGATGCTAAAGTATTGCCCCAATTGCACGCATTAGTTTGGGGAAATAAACGCGGTGTCTAACTAGGAGGAAATAAGATGAGTGGCCGTCAAAAAGAAGATTTAGAAGGAATCAGTTTATTAGGCAATCAAAATGTACAATATGATTTTTCATATAATCCCGGTGTGTTGGAATCATTCGATAACAAACATCCATATAGAGACTATTTCGTGAAGTTCAATTGCCCGGAGTTCACTTCATTATGTCCAATCACTAGCCAGCCCGATTTCGCTACGATTTATATCAGTTATATTCCTGATATTAAAATGGTCGAAAGTAAGTCCCTAAAATTATATTTGTTCAGCTTTAGAAATCATGGAGACTTTCATGAAGATTGCATGAATATCATCTTGAACGACTTGGTTGAATTGATGGACCCACGCTACATCGAAGTTTGGGGCAAATTTACTCCGCGTGGCGGCATCAGTATTGACCCTTATACGAACTATGGAAAACCTGGTACCAAATATGAAGAAATGGCTGCACATCGAATGATGAATCACGACATGTATCCAGAAACGATTGATAATCGATAATATATAACCAAGAAAAAGACACTCAGAAATTTGAGTGTCTTTTTTGATTCATGCTCTTTTAAACTATACGGTTAGCTAATATAGATATAAAAATAGAGAGGGAGTCGGCTCCCTTTCCGCGGATGAACCGGCAAGAGCAAATGTACGATAAACAACAGGATAGTTTAACATAGACTATTTATTATTCTTCAAACCGAACCTTTACTCTTACCAAATCTTGAATGCTTCCATCATTGGCACTTCGTGTATAGACTCTTAATTCACCTGTAGGCGTGGAGGGTTTAAGCTCGAATTGAGCATTGGTGGAGAATTCAGCATATTCAGGTCCGGCTGCACGGGCCGTTATGCTTTTCTCTTTGGATACCACATTTCCTTGTGTGTCCAAGATGCTATAAAGAACATTTGCTTCAAAAGCCCTTGCCATTCCTTGAATTAAGCCACCTGATTGAAGTACATCCCCTGGCAATGGATGTAGGACCAGTATGTTGCGGGAAGCAGGTAACGGCATAAGTAAGCGATAGCCAAGATACAGCAATTCAGGCGAAAATCCTGCCCGACGTTCATTCGCTCTAATTATTTTTTCCAGAGACACTCCTGTTTGACTGGAAATTCGTGATAATGAGTCTCCACTAGATACTTCATATATGAATGCCGGGACACGAATGACTTGGTTTGAATAAATAAAATTGGGATCCGCTATCTGTGAGTTAATGCCAAATAAAAGGTCTGTAGACACAGAAAAACGTTGTGCTATGGAAAACAAAGTGTCACTTGGGGAGGCTACGTAATACACTTCATTTTGAAAACCGAATCTTCCCCCCGGAATTATAAGTAATTGACCGGGAAAGATCGAGCCAGGATCGGTGAAGGGCGGATATAGGGAGTTTGCTTGTTCAATAGCAGCGACTGTACTGCCAAAACGCCTGGCAATGCTGTACAGGGTATCACTAGGCTGAACCGTATAGACATATTGGGTATTTTCACTAACCGTCATGTATGGACTCCTTTTACCCCATCTTATACATTGGTACGCAAAGTGGTTCCCGGAAAGCGTAAGGTTAGACACTTTACACAGCCTCCAGATTAAGGATAACTACATTAACATATCGATACAAAATAAAAAGAAGAGGAACGAAACGAATCCTCTTCTTTTTATAGATCTAAATATTCTTCCAGCGTCTGTTTATGTGTAAACATATCCGTAGCAGGCTCTACTCCTACATAACGGAAATGCCATGACTCGTGCATATAGCCCGTTACTTCTTCTTTCCCAAGTGGATATCGCATGATAAACCCATACTTATGGGCATTATTTGCAATCCATTGGCCTGCTGGTGTTTTTCCAAAAGAAGCAGAAGCCCAGTGCTGTTCAAAGTTTCTCTCTCCTATATCGAAAGCCAAACCTGTCTGATGCTCAGAGTATCCAGGGCGTGCACTATACTGATCTGCAGCTTGTTGACCGTCTTTTGAAACATATTGATTATATAATGTCTCTTGTCGCTCAAAAGAACGGAACGTACTGAATGCTACCAGTTCAAAGCCATCAAGTTTAGCGGCAGCTGCCATTTGATCGAAAGCTTCACGGGCCTTTGAATCTTCGCCTTTATTGTAGTCTGTCGGTAATGGATAGTGTTTATTTGCAATAACAAACCCTTCTACGAGTGTCGGGGTTGATGGATATTTTTGATTTGGTATATATTCATCGCTTGCTGGTTTTTCAACTGGTGGTGATGGACTTTCTTTCGGCTCGACTGGTGTTTCAGTCTTTTCCGGTTTCTTTGGAGGGACAGTTTCTTTAGGCAGTTTCGGCTTTTGAGTTTGATTTGGATCTTCATTTACTTCATCCACCGGTTTGTCCGTACTATGTGATGGTTCAGGTTCATCTGTTTTTTGAAAATTCATAGCAGTTAAACTTTCATCCAGACTCCAGTTGTGTAATCCCATCCAAACCACAGGTGCAAGTAATACAAGGCTACCTAGAATAACAGCGAGGACAATTGGCCAATTCTTTTTATCTTTTTTATTAAAACGGTATTTTGGAGATTGCATGAGAAGCCTTCTTTCATTTTACTTATATTTATTTTACCATTAAATTGTTTATAGATGACACCCATCAATATTTTTTCGCTATAATACATTAGACTATTGAAATAGATAAGAGGTTTCATTTATGATAAATTCGCAAAAATGGTTATCTACTAATTTCTTCGCCTTCTTCTTTACATGGGGCGTATTCCTCCCCTTTTGGACAGGCTGGTTAACAACTGAAAAAGGACTTTCCGTTTCTCATGCAAGTCTTATTATGGGGGCAGGAATGCTGGCGCGTGCCATATCTACATTTGTGTTATTTCCTTCAGCTACGAAAATCTTCTCTCTTCGTGTAGTGATGATGTGGACGGCATTTTTGTCATTGTTGGTCATGGCATTGTATATTCCCGCCAACACATTCGTGTCATTACTACTTATCACTATTGCTTTTAATTTCGTTTATCCAAATTTGCTTCCTGCGATGGAAAGTAGCGCGTCGGTTTTAATTCAAAATGAACAAATACATTACGGAAAAAGTCGTTCCTTTGGTTCAATTGGCTATACGGTAGGTCTCTTACTCATCGGAGCGGTTGTAGCTATATGGTCGGAACAGGCTATTCTATGGGTTATGTTGGCTGGACTTGCTTTTATGTGGATTTTGCATACGCGTCCAGCTCCTGTTTCTCTTACCGTGAAACACAAGTCTATTGATGGAGAAAACAGAAAATCCAATTTCAAACGTTTACTTTCTTCCAAACCTTTTGTAACCGTGTTGATTCTTGCTATATTACTCCAAGGAGCCCATGCTTCCTATTACAACTTTGGTTATATCTACCTACAAGATCTTGGCGTGAACAGTTTATATATTGGGTTAGTTTTAAATGTCGCGGTTCTTTTGGAAATTTTATTTTTCACTAGAGCAGACAAACTCTTCGCCAACACCAAAGTGTCTACCATGTTTTTGATTGCTGGCATCGGATCCACTATTCGTTGGGTCTTGATCTTTCTTTTCCCCAACGTTTGGGTATTTAACATCTCTCAGTTACTTCACGCTGCTTCTTTTGGTGTGGCGCATTATGCCTTTATCCAGTATATTTCAAGGAGTCTATCTCCCAGTGACATCCCTGCGGCTCAAGGAATGTATGCCGCATTTGCCTTTAGTTTAAGTACTGCTATATTGACGTTGGCAGGCGGATATTTATATGAAATTCATCCAGGGGCCGCTTTCTTGGGCATGACGTTATGTTCCATTCCATCCATCGTTATCGTACTGCTTACAAGAAAAAAGTTCTCATATTAAAAACTTTTTTCATTAGACGGACAGAAAACTATCTTGCAATACGAATCATATAGTAACAAAATCGAGACAGGAGTGTGTCTATATGTCACGAATCTCAAAGTTCGACGTGCTACTATTAATGCATCAATTAGATGAACTCTTAGAAAACCGTAAAGAAGATAGAACCCGAGACAAAAACAGAGACAATAAACAGAAAAACGTTCGCAACCGTTAAAGGTTACGAACGTTTTTTATTTGAGTACTCCACAAGCAATTCGATCTCCCGAGTTCCCTGAAGGATCCGTCACATAATCATCCGCTTTTTCATGAATCACTAATGCACTTCCATCATCATCAAGTAATGAATTTGATTTTCCTTTTTCTAGTGTCACATGAGGAGAAGTAATTTCTAAATCTACTTCGCCATTTTCGTTCACGGTCAAATTAGGAAGGTCTCCGGCATGAAACCCTTTGGGATTTTCAAAACCATGTTGTTTTTTTGCAGGATTCACATGACTTCCTGAAGTTGTAAACTTCGGATTTTCACACTTTCCTACTTCATGGAAATGAACCGCTTTGACTCCTGGTGTCAGTCCTTTCAGCATTAGATGAATTCTAACCCCCGATTCTGTTTCGGTTAACTCTGCTGAACCTATTCCTTTACCAGTGGCATCTACAATAGTGGTTGCAAGAGAATGTTCAATCACACCACTTACTGGAATTGAATCTTTTTGGGGAATGCATCCTGATATGAGTATAGCAACACATACTACCATCCATTTTTTCATCTAAAAACCTCCATGCATGAATATAATCTCTCATTAGCATGATGGCTTAAAATTTATAGTTTATACACTTTTAAAGAAACATCATTAAAAGTGTTACGAAAAATGCAAGTACAAACAACATGGCTACCGATTTCATCCACTTAGCCTCTTTGCCAAATCCACTTTCTTTTAACTTCATCGCACGGTAACCATTCGTTATGGCGAATATCGCGGTCATGAACAAAACAGCCATGTTAATGTTCCCTTTAATAATAAATACAATGGCCAATATACTTAAAACGGTCATGAGTAAACCGATCAACCAATTAGTCTTCATCATGCTCTCTCCTAGAAAAAAAGTCGGGGCAATGTGCCACCGACTTTTTCATGTTATTCTTCTAATGCTTTTTCAGGATGATTCGAGTAAAACTTGCGTCCTAAATAGGTTTGGAATATTAACAGTAAACCACCAACTGTCCAGTAAAGTGGTAGAGCTGCCATCGATGTAAATGACACGAACATAATCATGATTGGTGAGATATACACAAACATCTTCATTTGCTGCTTTTGTTGTTCAGGAACGGTCCATAATGACACTTTTGCTTGTAAGAAGTAAACAGCACCTGCAATCAACGTCATGATAATATCAGGTGATCCCAAACTATACCATAAGAATTGATGATCCTTTACTTCTGGAGAATGCAAAATCGCAAAATAAAGTCCCATAATGATTGGCATTTGTATCAACATAGGCAAGCAACCCATATTTAATGGATTTACATTATGTTTACGGTAAAGTCCCATCATCTCTTGCTGTAACTTCATTTGCTCTTCTTTGTCTTTCGATGCTTTAATTTTCTTTTGGATTTCATCCATTTCTGGCTTCATTGCATCCATTTTGACTTTCATGCCTTGTTGATTTTTATAGTTACGCAACATTAAAGGCATTAAAATAAGTCGAATCAATACAGTAATCGCAATAATAGCTAAGCCGAAACTTCCGTTAAACAAATCACCAAAAAAGTTAAGCGAATATTCAAAAGGGTATACTAAAAAGTCATAGAAAAACCCTTCCTTATTTTCAACACCCGAACAACCACTTAAAACTACGGCAGCCATCACAAGCATTGACAGTAATCCGATTTTTTTCTTCACTAGGTTCACCTTCATCTTTTAAACTATAGAAAAGTATACCTTATATGACTACCAAATTTCAAATCCAGAGAAAAAAGAGTCGTATGGACGACTCTTTAAACTGTTGTTGGTAATGTAAACCTAAAATATTCATGTTCTTTTTGGTCACGAAATTGTTTAGGAGTAACCTCTGTATATTTCTTAAATATTCGGGTGAAATAGCTCTGATTGCAGAAATGATATTGTCTTGAAATCGCTGAAATACTTTTGTTTGTATGGCGCAAATAGTATTGTGATTCTTCCACACGTCTGACATTTAAATATTCTACCAGCGTAATCCCAACATGTTCCCGGAAAATTCGTGATAGGTGGCTCGTGCTGACTTGGAAATGCTTTGCAATATCTTCTACTGTCAATTCGGATTCTACTTCCTCGTTAATAAACAAAATTACTTTATTTACGGTTTGATGACTGAAGGTAGGTTGTTTTCTTTCGGAAATTACGGACACAAAAAAATCGATTAAATCATCTGCAAATTGAAGGAATGCCGCGTCACTCATATGAAAATCAATCATTTCAATACAGGCTGCATTAAAAGCAAAAGCCTTTTTTGAAGGCACTTGGTTTTCATATAATTTCCTCGCCATAATGGATGACAGCACATTGAAGTAATTTTTAACTCCACGGATCGTCTGCTTACCTGCTCTCAGAGATATTAGATCGATAATTAGATGCAAGGTTTTCTTTGCTTGTTCCGTTTCCAAATGGTGAATTTCATACAAAAGCTTAGCTTCCAATTCAAAGAAATCATCTATTCCTTCAAACTGAGAGGATATTTCAATTTCACTCATATATTTTTTAGCTATTGTTTCACTGCCTGTTGATTGATTTAACTGCATAAAAACTCACCACCCGTATTTCACCATATTAGTTAACTATATAATTAATTGTCATCTATGAATATAGTTTTATTACTTTTTTATTTTTTGTAAATTTTCTGTAATATTGGGTATTTTATCACAACTGTACGACATGCTCCATCAAATGAAACAAGAGACATTTAATATATTAGGATTTTTGCAGATATTATACAAATATTAATAGGTTTCTGCTAATTCTTTACCTGATGAAGGAACAAGGCTTTTTTCAAGGAAAATACCTCCTCTGACCCTAAGTGTTTTATATGGTAAAATAGTGTGAAAAAGAGAATTTCGTTTAAAAATGAGGTGCAGTAATTGGACACAAAATCAATAAATGAAATCATGAAAGTCATACAGGAATTTTTTCCTGAGCAAGCATCCATTGCGATATCAAATACCAACGAGTATGTGTATTATCAACCGAGTAAAAGAATTGATTTAAAAATACTTCCTGGTGATCCGATAAAAGAAGGAACGGCAACACATAAAGCTCTTTTATATGGTCAAAAAGTGAACGAGTTTATAGATCCTGATCTTTTTGGTGTATCTTATTATGGAATGAGTATCCCCATTATCGAAGAGGGTAAAACCAAAGGTGCAGTAACTGCAATACTTCCCCATCAACCTTCTCCATTTTTAAGTCAATATATGACGATAAAAACGGATGAAAATTGGTATCCTGTTAAACATGAACATGTCCTTTTCCTGGAAACCCAGCTAAGAAAAACGTTTGTGAAAACCGAAAGTAAGGAAGGTTATCACCGTTTTAATTTAAGTGAATTGGAATTGTTTCTTTCTTCGGAAACCTTTATCAGATGTCACCGTTCATACATAGTCAATATCGCATTCATTAAAGAAATTCAACCTGATTCCCATTCGACTTTTTTACTTGAGATGACTGATGGAACCAGAATTCCTGTCAGTCAGCGATATGCTAGTTATTTCCGAAGATCCCTCGGATTCTAAATGTAATCACGCGAATAGTTCTTTAGCATGTAACGGTGATACTTTTGACCTTAATCACTTTCAAAAAAAAAAGAAGGGTACGCTCGCTCGTAGCGTAGCCTTCTTTTTTATTCATTTTCCGTATCCAATTTCTTTTCAATTGGATCTGTATCATTTGAATCCGATTGTTTGTTTTTATCCTGGACTGACTCGTTGTAATAATGAACACTTGTCATGGCACCTTCGCCTACCATTTTATTGTCGTCAATATCATGAGGTTCTGAATGACCTGCCTTCGTCAATTCTGTTTTATTCACTTTTTGTGAATCCATATAGGCATTGAATTTTGTTTTCGTATTATTGAAAGCTACTAGTGCTTTTTCACGATTTTCAGGTTTACTAAAGTAAGCATATGCTCCTGCTGCCAGTCCGGCTAACAGTAATGAACGATTATTTCCTTTTCCCATTGTCACCAATCCTCCAAAAAATCTAATTTATTTTTATAACTATTAGATACCCCTTATTTTCATGTTCAACACTTCATAATGATGGCAAAATGATGACATTATCAAAACTTGTGCAATAGCATATCGACATGTGGAATTCCATCTTCGTTATACTCTTCCGAAATTTCCTCAAAGCCAAAAGTTCCATAAAAATGTTTCAGCTGCGTTTGAGCTTGCAATTGAATATCACCGTTTGGCCATTTTTCACTGCTAAAAGATATTGCCTGTTCCATTAATTGCTTTGCCAGCCCTCTCCCCCGTGCTTTTTTGTTCACAATCACTCTTCCAATTGAAATACGGTTATATTTTATCCCGGCAGGTAAAATGCGTGCATATGAAAGCAATTCACCATTTTCAATATAAGCGAGATGGTATGAATCCATATCGTATCCATCTATCTCGGGATAGGGACATGATTGTTCTACTACAAAGACATCCACTCGCAATTGTAAGTATGTATAAAGTTCGTATGTTGATAACTCTTGAAATGATTTGATTGTCCACATATTTCCCACTCCCCTTGAGGATATTATTTCACAGCTATGGCATACAAGTGAAATCTTTGGTATGATAGTTGAAAGAATTTTGAGGTGAGACGATTTGATACGAGCGATGAAACAAGACGATATTGCTGCGGTACAGCAAATCGCTAAGATTAGTTGGCATGATACTTATGAAGGTATTATTCCTGCTGAAATTCAAGATTTATTTATTGAACGGGCTTATTCAAATGCCATGATGATGAAACGTTTAGAAAAAACATCTGTGTATGTCGCTATTCATGATGACGAAATTATTGGGTTTGCCAATTTCACGCGCGTAGATGAAGATGGAGATGCCGAGCTGACAGCCATTTATTTATTGCCTTCGCATCAGCATTTAGGATATGGGAAGCAGTTATTAAATGAAGGACTGCAACACATTCAAGATGCTCAACAATTATTTGTTTACGTTGAAAGCGAAAATCAAAAAGGTCGTACATTCTATGAACGTAGTAATTTTACATGTGTCGAAGAGTTCGATGAGTTTTTTGAAGGACACCCTTTATCGACAGCTAAATATGTTTATTATTTAAAAACGCCTGTTAACAATTAAATGTTAACAGGCGTTTTCTTATCTAGTTAGGCTATTAACTTAAAACCTACCTGTAAAAGCCGTATATGGTTAGCGCCAGATTTAGACTAGATTAGCGCTTTCCACTTTTTTATAATGGTTGTTGTGATTGATTTTGATGTTGCACTTCATTGTTGTAGTAAGAATCTTCTACTGGTGTTTTACGCACGAAACACATAATTGCTGCAATGTAGAACAAAATTGGCGCTAATAACAAAATACCTGACAATAACCCTGCAAAGATGAATAAGATTCCTGCAGCTTTCGGACTCTTGTTTTTGGACACTTTCACTACGCCCAATATACTTAAAATGACGCTGATAAGTAAAGTTACAACAATTACCCATCCTACCACGCCGACTACATTCAGACCGACATCAACAGCATCATTAAATATAGCAATGTCTTCAGCTGTTATGGACGGATCGGATAACATTATTTCTTTTTCTAACATTTGTTTCAATTCATCGGGGTTTGCGTTGGATGCCCCCACAACTGTAAGTGTCGCAAAAATTAATAAAATGACGTTTAATATAGTACCAATTACACCTAATGTTACTTCTCCCGCTCTGCTCAAAGCATTCACCTCTTAAATTTTATTTACTATATTATGTACGAACCACAGGTAATATGGTTTCATTATTCTTTATTCCCTTAAGAAATTATGAATAAACCTGTTTTAAAAGTGGAATGCACGGGTACACAATCAGTAATACCATAATGGAAGGAGTTGATGCAAGATGGAAAAGAAATTAATTTTCAGTCAATCAGATTTCATGTACACAATGGTAGGGTCTTCCGTATTAACTGGATTTTTATTTATTTTTACTCAAATGTGAGGGATAAACAATATGACGAAGTCGACATAAAAGGCAACCCACTAAATGAATTAGCGGATTGCCTTTTTTATGCTTTAAGATCTTCATATTCATCTGATTGATTGAAAGCAGACACGACATATGAACAAACGGCTTCCATTTTATATTCGTTTTCCCGAGCATATGCTGCTGAATGATCGAGTAATTGTTTAGCTACCCCTTGCCCCCGAAGTGCCGGAGAAACAAATGTATGATCCATCACCATTACATCCCCAAGCAACGTCCATGTAATTTCCCCTAAGGCCTGACCATCTTTTTCATGCACAATTGCGTATGCATCATGACCTAATTCTTTAAACTGGAACTCCATTCCCATCACTCCTTTTTTTCAGTGTAGCATAATCTACTCTTTCAATGAAAGCGGGCGAAGTGAGGCTTCGATTTGTTCACGACGTGATTCCAAAAACGGTGGCAATGCAAGGGTTTCACCTAATGTATCCATTGACTCATCAGTGGCAAACCCTGGCTCATCAGTCGCCAGTTCATATAATATTCCATTTGGTTCACGGAAATAAATTGATTTAAAGTAGTAGCGATCAACTTTGCCAGAAGTCATAAATCCTTTTGAACGGAGTAACTCTTCCCATTTATCATAGTCTTCAAACGTTTTTACCCGGAATGCCACATGATGGACACTCCCACGACCTGGTCGCTCCATTGGCAAATCGGGACGTTCTTCAATATGCACTTCTGATGCAGGCCCACCTTCCCCAGTGGAGAAAACCGTAATCTCAGGCATTCCTTGAATAGGTGATGGATACGTGCCTACTTTTGTAAAACCTAATACTTCAGTCAAGACAAGTTGTGTTTGTTCAGCTTTGCGAACAGTCAAAGTGACATGCCCTAATCCAACAACTGCAAATTCTTCAGGAACCGCTGATTTTGTCCAAGGGATTCCATAAGGTACTCCTTTTCCATCATCAACTACCAACATGAGACGTGATCCTTCAAAGTCTTCAAAATACATCGTTCTTCTTCCGAAACGTTCAATCACTTCTTCGAAATAAACATTGTGTTCCGTAAAGCGTTCTTTCCAAAATGCCAGGGCATCTTCACTTTTTACGCGAAAAGCCGTGTTACTGATGCTTGAAACACCAGGTACTGTTTTTGCTGCGTGCGGAATATCAAAATAGGTCATATCCGTCCCAGGTGTACCTACCGCATCCGCATAAAACAGATGATATGACGATGTGTTATCTTGATTCACACTTTTTTTCACGAGTCGCATACCCATTATACGAGTAAAGAAATCAAAGTTTTTTTCAGCGTTCGCTGTAATTGCTGATACATGATGAATACCGGCCAATTCCATAATAATTCCTCCTATATAAAAATATCTCGAATTCGAGATATTTTTTCTTTTAGTTTATCACGCAATTAAAGGATGCGCAATTGTTCTGTTTCAATGTAGAAAAGTGAAAAGTTCCGCTCTAGTTTGACACCGGCGATGGAAGGAAGAAAACGTATATTTCGCCTTTCTTGCACTGGAGCTAGACCAATTGAGCCTTGAAAGAAAGTAGCTGCATGTACAAGATTTAAACATTTCACCTCATGAAAAAAACCTCCACTTGGGAGGTTTTTCACTTAATTAAATAATGACCGAATGGAATCGATTAAACTATTGAAGAAGTCTTTAACACTTTGCCAAAAGCCTTCATTTTCAACAATGTTGCCGATTTTATCTTCAATTGTTTTGCTTAAGTCATTCAATTGATCAGACCATTTACTGAAATCGATGTCCAGTTGTCGAATACGATCCATTAAGTCGACCAATAATTGACGGTCTTCTGGACTTAACTCAATTTGGAGTTTCGCCAATTGATCTTGAACAATCTTTTCAACTTCTTCTTTAGTTGCAGGATTTTGTTCTGCGATATCTTTTTTAATCTCCGTTAACAGTTCACTTACTTTTGCTTCATCAATACCCGGTTTATCAGCTAAAATGGTTGCCACGGAAAGTTCTTCATTCGCTACATCCGTACGCTCTTTGTCCAATGTTTCTCCACTGACTTCATATGCTTTGTAAATCCCTACTAAAGCGGAATGACCCGTTACTTTCTTTGGTGCTGCCACTTCAACCGTTGCATCTTCGATTCCGGCAGTTAACATTGCATTTTCGTACATTTCAGCGGTTACTTGCGTGATATTCTCTTCTGTCACGATTTTAATCACTAAGCCTTTGCCTGCATCCTCGCGTGTAATTTTTGCGGATGAAAACATACGGGCTGATGAATCTCCATCTTTAATATACTTAACTAAATCATCGCCATTTACTGAGATTTCTTCGACTTCGCTTTCACTCGTCACATTCAGACTGTCTTTGACACTTTGTTTTTCAGCTTCTGTTAAATCAGCTCCGTACACGACGATTGGCATGCCAAATTTTTCATTAATTACATTTCCAGAAGATGAGGAACCTGTGCTTGCCAAAGCACCAGAAGGCATTAGCAACGAGGCAGCTAATAGAAATGAAGCAAAGCGGACAATATTCTTTTTCATTGATATTTCTCCTCTCAGAACGAACAATTCTTATTGTGATGGGTCAAGCCATTCTGTCTATGAATATGCTTCCCTTTTGATAATACGACGAATAGGCACAAAAAGTTTCGGCGAGATTTTTCTCCCCATTCTTTTTGTGCCCATTGAAGGTGTATTTTAAACTTAAATGTCAGATTTGACCAAAGTCCAACCATCTTTTTGTTCAATTTTCTTTTCTTTCATTAACTTCCCTAATGCACGTTTAAAAGAAGCTTTGCTCAAATTGAACATGTCGTAAATTTCATCTGGAGTCGATTTATCAGTAAATGGCATTTTACCGCCAACATCCTGCAAGTAACGATACAGTGTTTCTGCATCATCCATCAAGCGCTCCTGTTTTCGTGGCAGCATCGAGCCATTCAATGACCCATCCTCTTTCACACCAATCACCCGAATATCAACTTCTTCACCTATACGTGGTTCAGCCATTTGTTCCGTGTGGTGAACAAATACTCTGTATCCTTGAGGAACGCTGATGAAAAACGAACCGATTGGCAATAAGCGGTATGCTCTAGCCTTCAAATTTTCATTCATTACAGATGTAGGTGCTTCCACGAATGTTTCAGCTACGCGATCTTCGGTTGCCAGTCGACCGAATAAGTCTCCTTTAAAATCGGTTCTCAATGTCATGTATAAATGATCACCAGTTTTTGGCCATAGCTCTTTTAATAATGGCAAGTCAGATGGTTTCACAATGACTTCACGTGAACTGCCGATATCTACGACTGCACCTTCACGCTCGTCCATTTTAATGACTCTTGCCCATCCGTAAGTACCTTTTGTGATATGTGGCAATGTGGAAGTTGCACTTAAATTGCCACGACGGTCTTTAAATAAAAATACTTTAATTGTATCGCCTTCCTGAACTCCTTCAGGTGCTTCAGATCCATTGATTGGTACTTCAATTTCACCATTGGATAATATCCATTTAGAAGATTCCTGTGACTTTATCTGTAAGTCAACAATTTCTCCAGATATCATTTCGCTCATAGCGGACACTCCTTTCGCTTTTTCCTATTCTGATTGTTGCTGTTCTTTAAGTTCTTCTAGTTTTTGAAGAAAGTCAGGGTTTTCTTCCATCGCTTGAATCAAGTCTGCAATACGATCGATCGAATTCCAGCTTAAGTGATGTTCTATTCCCTCAACATCTTCATATATTTTGTCTTCCTGTACGCCAATTAAACGCAAAAATTGTTCCAACAAATCATGACGCTTAACCAACCGCTTTCCTAATTTCAACCCTTTCGGTGTTAACATCAGACCTCGGTAGCGTTCATATATCAAGTATCCATCTTTGTCGAGTTTTTGAACCATTTTCGTTACAGAAGAAGGAAGAACTGAAAGGGATTCAGCGATATCCGATACACGCGCATATCCTTTTTGCTCAATCAGCATATAGATTTGTTCAATATGGTCTTCCATACTAGGTGTCGGCATCACTCTGTTCCTCTCTTTCCATAGCTTATACAAGTGTACTATAGTCGCTTATCGTTCTCAATGAATAAAGCAAAGCGCAACAGGATGTTAAAATCAACACATACTCTAAATGGTCATTAAAAGCAGATACTTTCCCAAAAGTGTTAATTACAAAGTTGCATCTCCTAATTATGTAGGATGTGCAAGCTATATATGCCGAAACGTACAAAAAACAACTTAATTTTAGTTTGAGTGGTTTATGGCGAAAATATCAGGGGTACTTTACTAATATAAAAGCGGCCTAAATGCAGAGAGGATGAGCTTGAATGGGTAGAATATTATGGATGATCATCGTCGTATTATTAGTTTTTTGGTTATTAGGACTTGTATTTAAAATTGGCGGCGGTCTGATTCACTTGATTTTATTAATTGCAGGCATCATTTTAGTCGTACAATTAGTAACGGGTAAACGAAAAGTGTAACAAAAGGGATGTCCGTATATTACGGACATCCCTTTTCACGTTATTTGATTTTGGCGTAGATACAAGTATCACGTATATATTTACCATCCGCAGATAGCGACTCCTGCTTCAGAATTCCTTCTAACGTAAATTTTAATCGTTCAGCGACAGCACGACTTCTCACATTATCTGTATCGCACCGAATTTCCACTCTTCTGGCTCCCAACTCTTCGAAAGCAAATTCAGTCAAGCGCTCAGCCGCTTCCGTCATATAGCCTTTCCCTTCAAATCGACTGTCCAACCAGTACCCAATTTCAACCTTAGGTATGTCCCAATTTATACGATGAAAGCCGCTTGCTCCAATAAACTCACCTGTTTCTTTTAAAAACAAATGAAGTCGCAAATCTTTCCTTGTGACAAAATCGGCAACAGCCTGTCTTGTATTTTCAGTTGTGTCTTCGATTTTTTGACTACTTTGTGCCCACGGCATCCATGGTTGGAGGGCTTTGTGGGATACTTTGACACTTTCCCACACCAGTGGTGCATCTTCAACTTTTGGTGCACGGATAAAGAGTCTCTCCGATTCAAATGAATCCGGGAAATTACGCATCGCAACATGTACTTTCGCTTCCGATTTCTCAGGTACTTGCTGATCATCCCACAAGACCGGGGTAGTCGTACCTTCAATAAAATCTTCCCTTGTTATTCCATACGTAATAGCATCATAATAGGAATTTTCTTTTGGTGAAAACCAAGCTTTTCGAAGATGACCTTCTTTTACAAACCCTGCACGTTCAAACGTTTTTCGCATGGCAAAGTTATCTTGTCGAGTATGCCCTTCCACACGAATTTTCTTTTCAGGCAGATTGAATACATATTCCGCCACTTTGATTAAAGCAGCGGGACCGTATCCATGACCCCGATAACTATCAGCAATCCGCAAATCAAATACGGGTATTTCATCTTGCAAATCGAATACTTTTACAATACCAACTTTTTGCTGATCATCATTTTCGACCCAAAACGTTTTGACTTCGTCAGATTCGTACCCGCCCTCTTCAATAGTCTTTTCAATAATTTCTCTCGCAGGATTTGAATTTCCGTGAAAAGGCCAGGTATTTGTGGTCATAAAATGTATCAGTTGTTCTTGCTCTTCCATTGTCCATTCTGTTAATCGCATGCTCTTCCCCCGAACTGCGTTACTTTTGAATGCGCAGTAATCTCATTGAATTCAATACAACGAGTAACGTTGCCCCCATATCTGCAAAGATCGCAATCCAAAGAGTCAGCCACCCTGGAATGATCAGCAGTAACGCCACTATTTTTAATCCTAATGCAAACATAATGTTTTCTTTAATAATACGCAATGCTTTTCGGCTCAATTGAATGGTATATGGAAGTTTTTCCAGGTCATCAGCCATTTCTAAAGCGTTATGATTTGGAATCGCGGTCCAGGTTGACACTTTTAGGTTCCAGGTAGACAGAATGGCATTCCAGGTTGCACAAATTTCTTTCACCTTCGTTTTGATTCTTAGGAAGTACTTAAAGATTGCTTCGATTACTCCAAAAAATAAAAATGTATCTGCGCAAATAAAGGATTTAGCTTTCACTCTAGAGAATATATATCATGTATATAAGGTTTAAATTTATTAATTCAAGCAAAGAAAGGGCAGAGAAGAATCACTTCACTAAGGGGGGTTGAGGATGTATAAACAAATTTTGGTGGCCGTAGATGGTTCTGTACATTCGAAGAGAGCAGCAACTCACGCTGTTTTTCTGGCGAGCTCAAGTCCGGATGCGCATGTTACCTTGTTATATGTTTTGGATTACGATAAAACAAGGACTGATGTCATTCATAGCATGAGTAGTGAAGAGCTGCATATAGATCGCAAAAACAAGATTATGCCTATAAAAGAATTATTTACGTCCAAAGGGATTTCAACTGAAATTAAATTGCTGCATGGTGAAGCCGGTCCTGTCATTGTGGAGCATGCGAACCAGGAAAATTACGATATCGTGGTAATCGGCAGCCGGGGGCTAAATACCCTACAGGAAATGGTGCTTGGTAGTGTAAGTCATAAAGTGGCAAAACGTGTACATTCACCTGTCCTACTAATCAAATAAACACCTTGAAGCAAATGAATTCAGTACTTACTAATAAATTCGAACTCAGACTGACCAATTCATTGGTCAGTCTTTATGTTCGTTCAGGAGATGATCCAGTGGAAAAAGGTCCATTAAATTTACTTACAGATGTACCCGGTGTAAAAGTGGGACATGTCACGTTGAAACAATATTTGGATGAAAAAGATTCGATTTGTACAGGGGTCACTGCGATATTGCCACATGAGCAAAATCCATTCCTACATAAAGTACCTGCTGCAAGTTTTGTCCTGAATGGCTTCGGCAAGACGGTCGGTCTCATTCAACTTGAAGAACTGGGATTAATGGAATCGCCCATAATGCTGACAAATACATTCAGTGTCGGAGCGGTATTAGAGGGCACACTCTCCTTCATGTTGGAACAAAATCCAGCAATCGGAGATTCCACGAGTTCGCTTAATTTGGTAGTGGGAGAATGCAACGATAGTCATTTAAATTCGATGCGCCTTATGGCGGTTCGTCCCGAACATGCGATTGAAGCTCTGGAGAACGCTACACCTGGAAGTTTTGAACAAGGTGCAGTTGGTGCTGGTACCGGGATGATTTGTTACGGGGTGAAAGGAGGCATCGGGAGTTCATCGCGAATTGCTAAACATGAAGAATACGCATTTACCGTGGGAGTTCTTACACTAACGAATTTCGGTCGTGCTCATGAGTGTCGTATGGCAAATTGGGCACAAGACAATTTGGACAAACCAGATGGGTCCGTCATTATCATCGTTGCAACAGACGCTCCTCTAGACGCACGTCAATTGAAGCGAATGGCGAAACGTGCAGCAATCGGACTCGGCCGAACGGGTACACACATACATAACGGCAGTGGTGACATTGTTATCGCATTCTCTAATGCCAATATCATTTCACATGAATCAAATCATCCGTTTGAAACACAAACGTTATTAAGGGATGATCACCCTCTTATGAATGAACTATTCCAAGCGGTGATTGAAGCTACGGAAGAATCTGTTTATCAGTCTATTCGCTTCGCTGAAACTACAACGGGTCGTTTAGGCAGAGTCATTGAAAAAGGGGATTTCTAATAAAAAGGGACTTCCGTTCTCACGGAAGACCCTTTACTACTTTCATATTTCCCTCTATTCACGGTTTGAGACAATCTATTCGCAATTCGCTATATAACAGTTCCAATCCACCATCCGAGGGTGACGGACAAAAAACCACCGACGAGGGTGAAAAATGCATAACCTACTGCTTTTCGTTGCTGTCCTTTCGACCAGCTTTCAATGAATTGAACGGCAAAAGTCGAAAAAGTTGTGAATGCACCTAAAAAACCAACCGTCCAAAATATGAGCAACCAGCTCGTTTCCACGGCTATATACAGGGATAAGCCCATCAAGAAGGAACCTGCGCAGTTAATCAACAGAATTCCTTTCATACCTTGGATTTTTAGGGAAATGGCATATCTCAACATAGCGCCAAAACAACCACCAAGTACTATTGAGAAAAGTGTCATTTACGTGCACCTCCAAACTTATAGCCTAACGCGGCTGTAACAAAACAAGTCAATGTCATGCCAAGACCATAAGCCATTGCCAACACAAAATGATTTTGCATTAGATCTAGCCATTCCGCAGAAAAAGTTGAAAAGGTAGTAAATGAACCGAGAACTCCCGTTGTCCATAAAACGGAAGCGGGTTTTCCGGTAATGGCAGCACGTCCTGCCAACCATCCCAAAACGAAACTACCGATTGGATTTACTATCCATAAAACAAGCGTATCTGGCGTAGTCAACATCACGCTATAGCGCAATAATGCACCAATCATTCCACCGATGCCCACTAATAAAAATTCCTTCATACGATTAACACGCCCTAACATACCCTCTTATGGTTTTAATGTTAACGTATGGGAATCTTGTATGTCACCATTTACCATCGTTTCATGATAGTCTCCTTCAGCCCAGTCATTCACTTGATTATGGAACCATTTTGATTTCATATGACCGCTTTGACCAGGCCCTACGATGTGATGGGCACTTGATAGGTCCTTCATATCTGCTACAAAACGCCAAGAAGCCCCGTGATCAACCGAGCCATCTGCAGCAAACCCTGCAGCTTGAACCGTAATATTGGAACCACCAATCGGCACATGTGATGGATTTAAGAAATAAGCAAAAATTGGTGACGCACCTGCTAATGGATGGTCAAATGTGAGTTGGTGGTAATCTCCCCACTTCCAGTCATCCGAGTTTTTGCCAAACTCCTCCGTAATAGAAGTGACGGCAGTTTCAAATGAATCCATCATCCACTTATCCACCCCTCCATGCTCCTTCACCCATGCCCCTTCTTGATTTTGGAAACTTTCACGCATCATGGCATCCGTAATATTGCCTTTCCCTGCCAATAAATCGTAAATATCTTTTGGCATTTGATCCTTGAATAGAGTGGCAGGCAACTGTTTGATCCATTTATGGAAAACGAGAGGTGCAGCAGCATCAACTGAGTCCACTTGATCCCATTTTTTTAACATATCCGTTATATCATCATATTTATTTTCTTTATCCATTTTTTCAACGGATGTAACCATCTCTTTTAAGAACTCTCGTGCCTGTAGATTATGTTGATCCATTTGAAGAGCCATCATATCTTCCTTCGTGAAATCATCGCCTTCTTCCAATACTTCCGCAATCCGTTCATAGCGGTAGGATTGAGCCCAAAAGTCGGTAATGTGATAAGGATAGGAATTGTCTACCACTTGATTATTTGCAGTTGCGATATACCCTTCATCAGGATTCACAACAGTCGGTAGTTCATCATACGGAACGTACCCTTGCCAGCCGTATTCCTCGGAATCACCTGGTACTGGCAACTGGGCATCCCCCGATTTTCTAATCGGAATACGACCATTCGCTTTGTACGCAATGGTTCCATCTTTTCCTGCAAAAACAAAGTTTTGTGCGGGAGCATGAAAATCCTCCAATGCCGTTTCGAACTCATCCCAATTAGAAGCCTTGTTCATATTCAGCACGGCTTGTAGTTCCCGCGTGGGCTCCAGTGCTGTCCATTGCATGGAGAACTGCGCCGTTGGTTCTTCTACATCAAACATGACATTTGAAACAATTGGGCCATGGCGGGTAACGACAACTTCGAAGTCAACCGTTTCACCATCTTTCACTTTAATCGGTTCGTTACGAACTTCAGCCTGTTCCCATTTTCCTTCATATTTGAATTGTGTTGGGTTCTCAGGATTTGGTGTTTCGATATAAAGATCTTGAACGTCAGGGCCAACGTTCGTTACACCCCAAGCGATTTCGTCGTTATGACCCAAAATAATACCTGGTATTCCTGCAAAGATGACACCGCTTACATTTTGCTCTGGTGACTGTAGATGCATTTGATACCAAATGGACGGCGTGCTTAATCCTAAATGCGGATCGTCCGCAAGCAATGGAAAGCCCGACTTTGTTTTATCTCCGGAAACCACCCAGTTATTGCTACCATTGAATTCGTTAGGAATAACAGTAGGGTCAAATTGACCTGCAACTGTTACTTGGTTCTCTAAATTTGCTGCAATAATCGCTGGTTTATCTTCTGGATATGTAATGAATAACTCACGAGCTTTATCTTCAGGATAGTTCCCCAGTGCCCAATGGCGAACAGCTAAACTCGACCAATTCCCGCCAAGATCATACGCCATGAATTTTCCGATTGTTAAAGAATCTACTTCTGTCCAAGGCTCAGGCTCATATCCCAGTAATTTAAACTCAAATGACAGTTTGCCTTGCTCGCTCGCCTGTTCCATGTACGCATTCACGCCCTCTGCATACCAAGAGAGCACTTGCTTTGCGTCTTCGTCATATCCAGCCCAAGAATCTTTTGCAGCTTCTCTCAAACTGAACGTACGGAAGAACTGGTCTGTTGTTACCGCTGTTGCACCCACCACTTCGGATAAACGACCGCTAGCTTGCCGTCGCGCTAAATCCATTTGAAACATGCGATCCTGTGCTTGCACGAATCCTTGAGCCCGATATAAATCCGCATCACTTTTCGCGCTGATATGAGGTACCCCTTGTTCATCACGGGTAACCGTTACTTCCTCGTCCAGTACATCCACTGCCATGTTCCCTTCAATTTGCGGTTTGGATTTACTGATGTAGGCATTCAAAAAAATGACTACGGCTAAAAGAATCAGTGCTATGCTGCCGACAATCCAAGCAATCCATTTTCCTATTTTTCTCTTCCTCTTCACTTCTTTCTCCCCCTGATACTTTCTTACTATATTATTTAGATTAATACCAAAAAAGTCCTTCCAAATAAAAAACAAGTGGACATGACCTGTCACAGTCCATTCCACTTGTATTATTTCAATAATTCTTCGCACAGGTTGTCTCTTTAGTTTAACGGAATGAAAGAAGCCTCTAATCCCAATGGAATTAGAGGCTTCTTCATTTATTCATTTTCGCCTACAATTTTCACTTCAAGATCTAATTCAATACCGAATTGTTCTTTTACTTTCTCTTTGACCATTTCAATTGTTTGGATATAGTCAGTAGCAGTGGCATTGTTTTTATTTACAATAAAGCCTGCATGTTTCGTCGACACTTCAGCTCCACCAAATCCTTTGCCTTGCAACTCGCAATCCTGAATAAGTTTCCCAGCGAAATAACCTGGAGGACGTTTAAACACACTTCCTGCTGAAGGATATTCCAAAGGTTGTTTAGATTCACGTAAATGTGTCAAATCCGCTATTTTCGCATCAATGGTCAGTTGATCTCCACTAACTAAGTCAAATTCTGCAGATAATACATAATAGCCTTTTTTCGTAATCACACTCATGCGATAATCCAACTCAAGCTCATCTTTCGATAAGACCAGCTTTTCCCCTTCATGAGTCAATACAGTACACTGGAAAATAACATCTTTTATCTCTCCACCGTATGCGCCCGCATTCATGGCCATTGCACCACCGACTGAACCTGGGATACCACACGCAAATTCGAGACCTGATAAGGTTTCTTTTGCTGCAGCTTTAGATACATCAATGATATCAGCACCGCTTTGAGCATATACACGCGTACCATCAATTTTTATTTCATTTAACTTAGACAAATTCAAGACAATTCCACGTACTCCACCATCTCGGACCACCATATTGGATCCATTCCCTAGCAAAAGCATGGGTATCTGTTGTTGATGGGAATATGACACAACAAAAATTGCTTCTTCTTCGGTAGTCGGAGATACAAATAAATCGGCCCGGCCACCCATTTTTGTCATCGTGTGCAAGTAAAGTGGTTCATCTATTTTTACACATTCGTGTGAAATTTTTTCTGTTAAATCGTCAAACCAACGCTGTTTAGTCATGAAAAGCCAAATCCTTTCCCTTAACTCTTTCCATTACATAGTATGCGTATTGGCGATCTATTTGACAAGTAATTTTAAGATAACCATACTTTTGACCACTGTTCGATGTTGGCAATTGCATCTTTCAGCCCTTTTCCTTTATCTGTCAAAGAATATTCAACTTTCACAGGTACTTCGGCAAAAACATGTCTTTTAACTAATCCTTCTTTTTCAAGTTCTTTCAAGCGTTCGGAAAGAAGACGTCCGCTAACCGGCAAAGCTGATTCAATTTCGTTGAATCGCTGAGGACCTTCTAATAATTGATATAAAATCAAGCCAGTCCATCTTTTCCCGATAAGTTCCATCGCTTTTGATAAACGTGGGCATAATGTAGTTTCTTTCATTGAAATCACCTCTATAGTTAGTCATTATAACGTAAATAAAAACCCACGTAAACCATTCAGTAATTTAATTACCTTTTAATAGCAGGTTACTTTTAACAACTTACTTTTAGATATATATATATTGTTGTTTATTAATAAAAAATAATTATCTTTAATTCGAGATATTTTAATTAAGAACTATTGACATCGAGATATCACCTGCATATAGTAGTTTATAGAAAATAAAAAACAACATGGAGGAATAAAAATGAAAAATTGGAATGTCGACGCAACTCACTCAAGTATTGGATTTTCTGTAAAACATATGATGGTATCAAAAGTACGTGGAAATTTCGGTGATTTCGGTGCAACTGTAGTAGCGAATGAAGCAGATTTAACTAATGCAAATATTGCCTTCAATATCAATGTGGCAAGTATTAATACAGGTAACGAAGATCGTGACAATCACCTTCGTTCAGGTGATTTTTTCAATGCTGAAGAGTTTCCGGAAATCAAATTTGTGGCTAACAACATCTCGAAAAATGGCGACGAATATGAAATTGCTGGAGATTTAACGATTAAAGACATCACGAAACCGGTTGTCTTTGAAGCTGAATACGAGGGTAAAGGCACAAACCCATGGGGCCAAGAAGTAGTTGGATTCACAGCTGAAACGAAAATCAACCGTGAAGATTTTGGTTTGACATGGAACCAAGCGCTTGAAACTGGCGGTGTATTAGTAGGAAAAGACATTAAAATCACTGTAGAACTTGAAGCAAATCCTGCTTAATTGAAGATGAAAAGCGCCACTCTAACTCGACGCCGGCTCTGGAAGGTTGATTTGAAAGCCTTCTTTGTGCGAGTTTGCGCTTGGAACTAGACATGAGATAACGTAGAAAAATTCTAATTCAAAAGAATGCAAAAGGAACTTCTCTTCATTCGAGAGAAGTTCCTTTTTTAATGCAGCCATGTTTGTTTTCGCAGTTCAATTGCAAGCTCCGCCACTACGGCTTGGCTGATTAGAAAACCTTGGATTTTTTGAGCACCCATATTTTTCAATAAATCGAGCTGTTCGAGTGTTTCTACACCCTCCATAACGGTAGTCATCCCAAGATTTCGAGCGATGTCCAAAATCCCTTGTAAAATCACCAGTGATTTGTCTTCTTCTAGTTCCATTTTCACGATAAAGGATCGGTCTACTTTTAGTTGTTGGATAGGTAAGATTTTTAATATTGATAAAGAAGAATAGCCGGTTCCAAAATCATCCAGTGCTGTTTTGACACCTAAATTGTTTAACTCGGTCAAAATTTGATTGGCTAGTTCACTATTTTGTACTGCCACGGTTTCCGTAATTTCAAAAATTAATCGCTGTGCAGATATGTTAGCTTCGTGAATAATGGATTTTACATCATGTAAAAAATCGGGATGCATCATTTGCCTGACGGAGATATTGACAGCCACTTGAAAATCTTCGTGTCCTTCCGCTTCCCAACGATTCAGTTGTGCCGTCACTTGGCGCAAAATCCATTTTCCAACAGGAATAATCAAATCGCTTTCTTCCAATAAAGGAATGAATTCCACAGGGGACACTTGTCCAATAGTTGGAGACTTCCACCTCAACAAAGCTTCATAGCTCGTTATGTTTTTCGTAGATAAATCATAAACCGGCTGATAGACCATGAAAAATTCATTGTTGGCTAACGCATGAACCACATTGTTAGCAATCAAACGAACACGCTCATTTTGATTGGCAAGTTCCTGAGAGAAGAAGACAAAACGGTTTCCGCCTTGTTTTTTTGCTTCTTGTACGGCAAATGTTGCATCTTGCATCATTAGATCTGGCCAGTCACCTAATTGAGACTTACGAATCCCGACACTGAATGTTACCCACATACTTTCCGTTGAAGATAATTCGATGGGCACTTCCATTAATTTTACTAGTTCAAGTCCCCTGGTTCGTAATTCTTCTTCCGAATGAGCGGGTACAAGCAGAACAAATTCGTCTCCGCCAACTCTGTACAACTCATTCTTGCCGGCAAATGCCTGGATTTTTCGACTTGTCTCAAATAGCACTCTATCACCCAACTGATAGCCATTTCGTTCATTTATATCTTTAAATCGATCTAAATTGATAAAGTACAAGGTGAACCTTTTAAAATTCTGTGGGTTCAATCCTTTTTTTAAACGTTCTTCTAACACTACCCGATTTGGCAAATTCGTTAATAAATCACGTTTCAACATGTTTTCTTCACGTTGTTCATTACGTTTCAAATAATAGAGAATGCTACAAAGAAAGATAATTGCTAATACTACAATCATCGTATTACGCCAAAAAATGGAGGAAATTTGCTGAACAGTCTTCTCTTTATAGGAGTCAACTACAAATGTCCAACCGCCACTAGTATGCTGATACATAACATAATGTGCTTTATTCTCGTCTATTATGATGGTCCCTTGACCCATTGCGTTGATTTGGGACAGGACTTGAGATCCATTAGGTACAGCTGTTTCAAAATCATGATTGGAATTAGAGAAAATCACTTGATTCTCTCTAAATAAATATAATGTCCCCGGTAAGTTTGAATCTGATGCGATCGCACCAACTAGATTGCCCATATTGAATACTCCAGAGAGTACGCCAATGATATTGCCGTCTTGGAATACAGGAATTCGGACTGCACTTACCAACTGTGTGGAATCTTGATAGTAAGGAAATAATTCACTAAAGACCAGCTCCCCCTGCAAAGCACGATCAAAAGATTCTTGTTGATTCACTTTAAAACGAGAACCATCTCCCGCCAACACTTCCCCTTCAGGAGTTATGAAACCTAGTGAAGAAAAAAACGGCATTTTTTCACGCTGATTCTTCAGAAACTGAACGATGTCTTCTTCTGTTTTAAGTAACGCTATGTAATCAGCTATCAACTCAAGCTCGGCTACACGTTCATTTGAGAACTTATTTGTTTCATCTGTAAAGTTATCAAGTAATAAACGATTTTCTTTTTTTACAGTTTCTTGGACAAATTCTTTTGAAGATTTATAATTAAAAATAGTTAAGGTAACAACTGTCAATAAAATGATAACCAACAAAAAATAAGCTTGTACTTGTCTATTTGACACATTGTCACCTCCCATATCTATCCCAATCCATTAGTTTTCCAAATGTTGTATATAAATTCCAAATGTATGCAATATTCATCTCCTATATTATTGTCGATTAATGTCGGAAGATAGTCAATGTTTCTCTGATAGATTAGTATTAAAATTGGGTATTACTAACTAATTTTAATGATACGAAGGGACGACATACACTTTGAAGATTGAAAGTTCATCATCCACACAATTTTTCCAATTGATTCGTTCACTCAAATGGCCTATAGGCATAACTATTTTCGCGGTTATTTTGGCCTTGGCTGAAACGATAACCGGATTAGTCATTCCCTTAGTTACAAAAAACTTAGTCGACTCTCTTACTACAGCTATTTTCGATTGGCGTTTAATTACCTTGTTATTTGTTGTCTTTATTCTGCAAGCTATTGCCGGTGGAGTTTCATACTAGGCCAAGGATTATCATAAGAAAAGCTGTTCTTCTCTATTTCAGGGAAGAACAGCTTTTTGTTATTTTTTCAATGTCATGGTCACTTCACCTTTACCGTCTGAAGCTTTAATCACTGCATACGCTCCATTGACGAAAGTCATCTGCGGCGGCACATGACCGATATCAGCATTATAGATAATAGGTAAGTTTGTCGATTCTGCCAACCTTTCCATTGCATCAAGCGTGGTGAATCCCCCAACCTCTTGACCTGCTGGTGTGCGTCCAAAAACGATTCCGGATGCATAATCAAACCAACCCGTTTGCTGCATTTGCACTAGCGTACGGTGGAAATCTGTTGCGGACATATCACAGTTCTCAAGGAACCACACGATTGGTTCATTTGCCAAGTATGTTTGCTGGAACGTTTTCACGTCTCCGTAAGGTGTACCGATTAAATGGCGAATGGTATCCATGCAACCACCGAGAAGGCGGCCTTTCATTTCTACCGGCCGATTGTAAACTGTTTCCCACTTCGTCTCAGTATCAAGATTAAAAACGTACGGTTTTGGTTGTCTATCATGAGACCATTCAGATTGATAGTTGAGAGAAGAAGCTTGATGGATGATTGCTCCTTCTTCAGCAGACAGGACATCCAAAAATCTACTCGTAGTTGGATCCCATTCGTCACTTCTCACGTCTACGAAGTTCGTTCCGTGTGCGGTTGCAATACCCGTTTTCAATGTCAATGCGAACAACAGAGTACTTGTATCCGAATAGCCAAGAATCCATTTTGATTGTGCTTGCTCCCACTCAATAAGCGGCAAAATCTCCTGTAGGATTTCCCCTCCCCATGGAGGGATAATTGCGTGGATATCTTTGTTTTGAAGCATCGCATTCAGTTCTTTTGCTCGCTTTTCTTTCGTGGCTGAAGCGGCTTTATGCTGTGTCCACACCGTTTCCCCAATTTCTATGTTAAATCCTCGATTTTCAAACTGTTTCTGGCTCTGATGAATCAAGTGGTGAAGTTCTTCTTCTACACCGGAGGAAGGAGCAGTGAATCCTATAGTCTGTCTTGGTTGAAGAGCATTTGGATAGCAAATCATTGTTGTCACCTTCTTTTTAATATTGAAACTATTTTACTCGTAATTCGTATCATTTACTACAGGGGGTTTGTAAATTATGGATTTATTTATGTTTTCTGGACTCGGAACAGGCATTTTCTTTACGTTTTTCATTCTCATTTTCACTTTAGTAATCGGGACTTTTATTTTTGTCATAATCAAAGGAATATCTCAATGGTCGAAAAACAATCAATCACCGGTATTGACCGTACCGGCTGAAGTCGTAACGAAACGCACTAAAACTTCCGGCGGTCATGGAGATTCGTCTGCAAGCACGTGGTATTACGTGACGTTCCAAGTACAAAGTGGAGATCGAATGGAACTGGGCGTCGATGGCTCCCAGTTTGGGTTACTAGCCGAAGAAGACTTGGGGATGCTCACTTTTCAAGGATCGCGGTTTAAAGGGTTTGAGCGAAAGAAAAAAGAAGAGGATTGGACACAATGTGCCCAATCCTTTTTGCATTTTAAACTGTTACTTTCGCCAAACGTGATGCCACAGCTTTCACTTCAGACATTCCATCTGCAATAATTTGTTCTGCACGGTCTGGATATTGATTGTGCCCTTCAATAATGACTTCTTCAATATTAGTAATACCGAAGAAATTCATGATCATACGCACATAGTTGACGCTCATTTCAGATGGTGCCATTTCCGGTGTCGAGTAAACACCACCACGTGCATTTAAAATAATGACTTTTTTATCCGGTACTAAACCAACTGGTCCATTTTCATTATAGCTGAATGTTACACCCGCACGGTAAATGTAATCAATGAACGTTTGTAAAGGAGCTGGAATCGTTTTATTCCATAGTGGGAATGCGAATACCACAACATCCGCCTCCAAGAAAGCATCCATTGCTTTATTTGCTGCAGTCAAAATACGTTGTTCAAGATCGTTCAACGGTTCAGCTTGAGCTGATTTTGCCATCGCATCAAAGAAATCCTGACCGAAATAAGGCATATCTTCCTTAAATACATCAAATGTGTTGATGTTCAATTCTTTTGCATTAGTCACTTCATTTAAAAATATATCGTGCATTTTACTTGAAACGCCTTCTGTAGAAGGACGGTTATTTGCTTTTACTACTAAAACATTCATATGGAAGATCTCCTTTTTATTAGAAAGTTATATATCTTAAAATTATTTATCTTTAATTCGAGATATGATGCAATTTTAAAGGAGAGCATTAGAGAAGTCAAAAACTCTGCTCTCCATTTTTCAGATTTCACAATTATCATCTTTGCATATGCCCACATTGTCTTGTCCCAATTGTTGAAGCTTGGTAGAAATACCTTCTTCTTCTGCTACTTTTCTTAACGCTTCGGCAAATGCTTCAGTAGGTTGAGCTCCGGAAATTGCATATTTTCGGTTGATGACGAAAAACGGCACGCCTTGCACACCAAGGGACATACCTTCCTGGATATCTTGATTCACTTCAGCCTCGTATGCATTCGAGGATAATATTTCAGCAGCTTGCTTACGATCTAAGCCGATCTCCTCTGCTAAATTTAACAGTACTTCATGTCGGCCGATTTCTTGTGCTTCAATGAAGTATGCTTTAAGCAAACGTTCGCTTACTTCAGCCGGTTTGCCTTGTGCCTCCGCCCATTTCGCCAACCGATGAGCATCGAACGTATTGGCTTCATTAATACGATCAAAATCATATGTCAAGCCTACCGTTTGTGCTTGTTGACTAACCGAAGCTGTCATTCGTTTCGCCGCTTCAGGAGTCGTCTGATACTTCTCGGCAAGCATTTCATATGTCGACTTGTCCGAAATCGCTGGCGAATTTGGATCCAGTTCATACGCTTTGAATTGAACATCGATATTGTGAGCCAACCCGGTAGTAGCGATTGCTTCTTCCATCCGACGCTTTCCTATATAACAGAATGGACATACATAGTCCGACCATACTTCAATTTTCATTCCATTCACCTCATGGTTATTGTAGTGCGTTTGGATAGGCACTGCAATTTTTCTGCTCGCCCGAACTTATGGTGCGGTTCTTTTTGTTAATGTGCTAAAGTGTTTCTTAAAGGAGTGTTTTTGACCATGATTTTACGGGAAATTGTTCGAAAACGTCGTACGGTACAAGATCAATACCCATTCAATCTTCCTCTTATCGAGGAATTTGAATCACTCAAGTTCACCCATCCCGTTACCATACTTGCAGGTGATAACGGCTCCGGGAAAACAACGTTGCTTGAGGGTATTGCTGCAGCAAGTGATAGCATCTTGATTAGCGGTGAATATATGGAGCAAGATAAGTCGTTTTCACACGCTTATGAACTGGCTGATGAGCTCAAATTGATTTGGTCCGTAAGAACCCGCAATGGTTTTTTCTTCAGGGCATCCGATTTCATTACGTATACAAGAGAGCTCGCCAATATGCGGGAAGAAGCGCGAATTGCCATCCAAGAAATTAAAAAACGGAATCCTCATAGCCTTGAAGTATTGCCCTACGCACGTACATATTCTGAGCTTCGCCACTTATATGGTCAGGGTCTGGATAAAAGGTCGCACGGAGAAAGTTTTCTTGATTTGTTCCAAGCAAGATTCAAACCTAATGGCTTGTATATTTTGGATGAGCCTGAAGCACCTTTATCGCCAAATAAACAACTTACATTCCTTGCCTTATTACATGACATGGTGAAAGATGGTGCCCAGTTCCTTATTTCCACACATTCTCCAATTGTCATGGCGTATCCAGGGGCCACAATACTCGAAATTAACGAAAATGAACTGACACCCACAACTTTTAATGAAGTGGAGCATGTTCGTTTGACAGCAGATTTCCTGAAAGAACCGAATCGATATTTACGTCATCTTCTGGAACTTTAGTATGACTACAGAGTCAACACAAGGATAGTTTTCTGACGTTCTTGTCCAAGAGTCATACTGAGCAACCATTTATCTTTCTCGCAATTTAAAAGCCGATTCCCTTAAGGAATCGGCTTTTATACTTTTCTTATTCACTTAATGCTTCTGTTAATACAGGAACAACTTGTTTTTTACGTGATACAACACCTTTTAATAAAGCAACGTTATTGATGAAGGGAACGCCGAAAGCTTTTTCTGCTTTTTCAGCTTGGGCGCCTAAAGCCAAGGCAACTGAATCGTTGTTTAAAATATCTGTGACAACGAAGAAGAACAAGTTAAGTTCTTTTTCAGCAATTTTACGGTAAATTAAATCTTCCAATTCTGCTTGGCGGCTCATTACATCATTGACATCAACTGCATTTACTTGTGCGATTTCTACTTTGTATTTACCCATCCCGAATTCTTTTGCATCGAGTGTAAGTAAATCTTCAAGTGTCTTGTCGCTTAAATCTGCTCCAGCCTTCAACATCGCCAAACCGTACTCTTCTGAATTTACGCCTGCAAGTACTTCAAGTTCTTTTGCTGCCGCAATATCTTGAACGGTACAGGTTGGTGATTTAAATAGCAATGAATCTGAAATGATTGCCGATAGCATCATGCCCGCAATGTTTGGTGGAATTTCCACACCATTTTCTTTAAACAGTTTATTTAAAATCGTAGCTGTACATCCTACCGGCTCTGCACGGAAATACAATGGGTCTGCTGTTTCAAAGTTCGCAATACGGTGATGATCAATAACTTCGATTACTTGAACGTCATCAATATCATCTACACTTTGTTGTTTTTCGTTATGATCGACTAAAATGACTTGTTTTACATCTGGTGATGCTTTCTCAATTAAAAGTGGTGCTTCAAAACCAAATTTGTCCAAAGCAAATGCAGTTTCATTTTGTACATCGCCAAGACGGACCGCTACTGCGTCCATGCCTAATTCACGCTTCAAATGAGCGTAAACGATCGCCGAGCAAATTGAATCTGTATCTGGGTTTTTATGTCCTAGTACATATACCTTTTCCATGTGTATCCTCCAATAATTCAAACTTCACGTTTTTTATTTTATCATACCTATTTCGTAAACAAAATGGCTCCAATCTCTTCTTTATTGACTAGTAAATCTTGCAAGGTGTAGCCATCCAAAACAGCTAGGTACGCCACCATTGCTTCACGCAATACTCTTCTCAATTTGCAAACGGGGGTGATGATACATTGGTTTGTTGCACAGTTGAAACATTCTACTAAATAAAAATCGTCTTCTGTTTTTCTTACGACTTTTCCAATATTTATGGATTCAGGATGGAGAGCCAGACGTATTCCGCCTCCCCGCCCCCGGATTGTTTCTATATATCCGTGTTTTCCTAACTCATATGTGACTTTCATTAAATGATTTTTTGATATTCCATAGGCAGTTGAAATTTCCTGTATGGTCGATAGTTCCGATTTTCCTTTCGCCCCCACATACATCAAGACGCGGAGGGAAAAATCGGTATACATTGTCATTCGCATTATTTCACCGCTCTTTCTTCCTACATCATTATAGCTATTATGTCTTTTCCGTGAAAGAAATGTGTCTGAAATATTAAAGATGTATTTTATATATTGCTTTAAGAAACCGGCAGGCGTATGGTGAAAGTATCAAATGATGAAGGGTAGGAAACAAACATGTTATCTTCTCAAACAATCGCTATCGTAAAATCAACTGTCCCAGTTCTAGCTGAGCACGGCCAGAATATTACCACTGTTTTTTACAAAAATTTATTCTCTGCACATCCAGAGTTGCTGAACATATTTAATCATGCCAATCAAAAACAAGGACGCCAACAAACGGCTCTTGCCAATACTGTTTATGCAGCGGCACAACATATCGACAATTTAGCTATCCTTCTTCCGGCAGTCAAACAAATTGCACATAAACACCGTTCACTAGGTGTAAAAGCGGAACACTATCCGATTGTAGGAGCACATCTATTAGGTGCAATTAAAGAAGTGTTGGGTGATGCAGCGACTGACGACATCATTAATGCTTGGGGAGAAGCTTACGGCGTTATTGCAGATGTATTCATTCAAGTCGAAAATGAAATGTATGTAGAAGCGGCTACACAATCCAATGGTTGGAATGAGTTCAAAGATTTTGTCATCGTAGATAAAATAAAAGAAAGCGATATTATTACTTCCTTCTATTTAAAACCGGCTGACGGTTCAGCTGTCACTACGTACCAACCTGGTCAATACATTACGGTGCGTTTATCCATTCCGGGTGAAACATATATGTTTAATCGTCAATACAGTCTGTCACAAGCACCAGGGAATGAAACATTCCGTATTTCCGTGAAAAAGGAAAGTGAAATGGATCCAAATGGTAAAGTATCTTGTTACCTGCACAACACTGTTGAAATCGGAGATCAAATTGAAGTAAGTGCACCGGCGGGAGATTTCTATTTAAACGTCGATAGCTCACAACCGGTCACTTTAATCAGTGGTGGAGTAGGCATTACGCCAATGATGAGTATGTTGCAGACAATTTCACAAAACTCACCAAGTCGTCCTGTTTCTTTCCTACATGGAGCGAGAAATATGTCATTACATGCATTTAAAAAGGAAGTTCATACATTACTATCCGTTATGGAAGATACGACTTATGTCACACAGTATTCCGATAATAATCAACTCATCACAAAAGAGTTCTTAGCGGAAAATGTACTTGCAAAAAGTGATATTTACGTTTGCGGTCCAGTACCATTCATGAAAGCAGTCGTGAATAGCCTTTATGAGTTAGGCTTCTCTGAAGAAAATGTACACTTCGAATTTTTCGGGCCGGCAGTTACTCTGGAACCAGCTCACGCATAAAACAAAAGGCTATGTTTAACTTTTACTGTTGATGTTAATAAAAGAAGGAATCTGTGCCCTTTCCGCGGACGCCCCACAAGAATGTGGTTTTCATACTTGTTGGCTCATGCGGAACGTGCGGCAAGAGCAAATGTACGCTCATATACCGTTTAACAAAAAAACAAAGCTATCACCCAACTGCGGTGATAGCTTTGTTTTTTTGTATAGCAGAAATGAAATCAATCGACAATTCATTGAATCTTTCCGGTTGATCTATATTGCAAACATGACCAGAATCTTTAATCTTAATTAGTTTAAATTCCTCATTACGTCTCACCAATTCTTCAACCGGCGGCATAAACAAGTAATCTTCTTCCCCCATTAAAAATAGAGTCGGAATGGCATTCGTTTTCATTTGAAGCCTTGTTAAATAGGGATTGATCAGCTTGGTTAACGAAAACCATTTGATAAACTCTTTTTGACACATCTTTTTTGCTTGGTTAACGAAAACGAGTCGGGATTCTTCATGTCTTTTCTTTGGCATGATAATCCATGCGAACAATTTATACAACAGCATATATGGGATGAAGCGCTTCGTCACACGCCCGGTCCAAAGTAAAAGCTTAGTTCGGATATCCAGGCGGATAACGGCCCCTCCCAAAATCAGCGATGAGATTCTCTCAGGGAAACGTTCAGCCATCGTTTGGGCAACGATTGTCCCAAGTGACATGCCAATCACGTGTGTTTGTTCAATATTCAATTCATCAAGAACATCTTTCACTTCTTCGGCAATGTGAGCAAAAGAATCGCCTTTTTTCCAACGGCCGCGATCTGATTTACCATGACCCCTAAGATCAATTAATAAGACGTTGTGTTCTTTTCTGAAATCCCGTATTTGTTTATACCATATGGAAGAACTTCCTCCTGCGCCGTGAACAAATGACACCCACGGTGCATCAGAAGAAACGATGTATGTTTTATAGTGAAGCACTGCATTCAAACTCCTCTAGCAATCTCTTTCCTCTATTAAACCATCGTACACTTCTCCCATTCAACAGATTCGTGTATTTTAATATGTCCACATGCACCATTTTCCGATATCAACGAAGCCAATTCGCTTATAGATTGCACCTGCAGCAGGGTTGTCATAAAACAGACACAACATTTTATTTTCTTCTAGCAGCTCTCTACAAAGCTTGGACATACAGTAAGTTGCGAGCCCTTTCTTCTGATAGAGAGGCAATGTCCCTACCCCTACTATCATGGCAGACTGACTATTTTCAGCTGTACTTGAAGCTGAACTTACAATGACTCCATTATTTTTGATTAAGTATGCACGGGCCAGACCTTTTTCCAGTGATTCTCGTTTATTCTCAACGCTGTAATTGCCTTCTGAAAACTCTGGAATTGCTTTCATTTGCGCGATGATTGCACGGGCATCATCCGCTTGAGCTTTTTCCAAGTTGATGTCAGCAGGAATTGCAGGCAGGTGTTCTACAGTCTCACATTTTGCATAATAGAGAACGCGAGGTTTTTTAGGTTGAGTTTTTATGTAAGGCGCTAATTGATTCACCATTTCTTCAATTCCCGATAAATAGCTGAAGGATAAATCTTTATTAATAATATTGGCAAATCCTTCTGCATCGAAAGCAGCTGGTGCATACACAATAAAGTTTTGATCGTATTTTAATAAAACGCCTCTTAGATCCCCTTTTTCATTAAAGTCACCCCAAAGCGTCTGGATGTTTGAATGGAATCCATGCCCTTCAATATCCCCAATAATAAAAACATTCTCTGCAGGTTTTTGCCCTACGAAATCCATCGTTATTTGACGATCGGCTTCAATCAATTTTCTAATCATTTATATCATTCACTCCTTAGGACTTTAGATACTGTTGTAAAAAAGGAATATTATAAATTTCAATATTTTTTTACATTTTATAGGCGATAATTTCTTTTTTTAGTGATATAGTATGAATATAGTATGAATTTAGTAGTGATTACATTAGATAAAAGTGATATTATTATACTAATCTAAACACATTTCTTTTGATACAGAAAAGAGGTCAATAATGGTAAAGAAACTGGAGAAGAAGTATATTCCACTAGCAACTTTTTTTGAAGAAGCTAATCAAAATGAAGTCACCCTTACATATACAGCAATCGAAAATATTGTCGGTCAACAATTGCCAAACGCAGCTTATTTAAATAGTAGCTGGTGGAAAAAGACGAAACCTCCTGCATCTCATTTCTTGGCGTGGATTGACTCAGATTATACAGTAAAACGCATTGACTTAGGTAGAGCCGTAACTTTTGTTAAAATAACCGAAGCATTCGATTACGATCCTTCTTCTTCAAATAAACCCGAAAATATTATGATTATACGTCCCGTAGACTTGGACGATGCACGTGCAATCATTCGTCTGTATCAAGATATTGATGCAGAATCGGATTTTATGTTATTTGGAAAAGATGAACGGAAAATGACCGTCCAGTCCATTCGCAAACGTATCGGTGAGTGGAAAAAATCCGCAAACTCCGGGATGTTTGTTGGCATTCTTAATGGCGAATTCGCTGGTTTCGTTGCATTGATTGCTGGTCCGGCACCCCGGGCGCATCATCGCGCTTCGCTAGTAATCGGTGTACGACAAGCGTATTATGGTCAAAATGTGGGGACATCATTAATGAAAAAAGCAGAGACTTGGGCACATGAAGTTGGGATAACCCGCTTGGAACTGACAGTCGTGGAGAAAAACGAACGTGCCATGGGACTATATAAAAAAATGGGTTATAGCATTGAAGGCAACCGTCCTAACTCATTACTCATTGATGGAAGTTACGTAAACGAGTTTTATATGGGTAAAAATTTTTAAAAGAGACATCGTGGAGGATCCCACGATGTCTCTTTTGGCTTATTTTCCTGTGTTAGAGAATTGTTTGATACGTGCTCCAATTTCGTCACGCACGCGTTGGAATACCGCCCATTTCTCATCTTCAGTTCCTTTAGCTCGGGCAGGATCATCAAAGCCCCAGTGCCAACGAGTCACATGAGGTGGCGTCATGGGACATTTGTCATTAGCGTCACCACATAGAGTAACCACGAAATCTGCTTTGTTCAAAAGTTTTGGGTCGATAACATCTGATGTTTGGTTGCGAACATCGATCCCGATTTCATCCATTGCTTTAATCGCATTCGGATTAAGACCGTGAGCTTCGATACCAGCAGAATAAACTTCAAACTTGTCACCTAAGTACATATGACCAAAAGCTTCTGCCATCTGTGAACGACATGAATTGCCTGTACATAAAAAGTAAAAAATTTTCTTTTCCATCAGTCTCATCCTTTTTAGTGAATTATCGTCAACCATATATACAGTCCTGTTAAAGTTATGAATAGTGTAGGAACGGTTAATAATACCCCTACTTTAAAATAATAGCTCCAAGAGATTTTTACGCCTTTTTGATTTAAGACATGCAACCATAACAACGTTGCCAGAGAACCGATTGGCGTCATTTTCGGCCCTAAATCAGACCCGATGACATTTGCATACATCAGCGCTTCCCTCATCACGCCGGATGTATTCGTATCGGCAATGGCAATTGCATCAATCATGACCGTCGGCATATTGTTCATGATTGCTGATAGAATTGCCGCTATGAAACCCATACCAATCGTTGCTGTATATAGGCCATGACTGGTTGTCCATTCGATTAAATCAGTCAACACTGATGTTAATCCTACATTGCGAAGACCATATACAACAACATACATACCAATCGAGAAGAACACGATAGCCCACGGAGCCCCTTTGATGACATTCCGTGTGTGAACAGCTTTGCTTTTGCGAGCAATGCATAAGAAAATCAATGCTACTGCAGCGGCAATAAAGGAAACGGGAATATTCAATGATTCACTCAAGAAATATCCAACTAGTAATACACTCAGTACGTACCACGAAATATGGAACATCCGGATATCTTTCAATGCTTTCTTTGGTTCTTTTAACATTTTTTCGTCAAAGTGTTTGGGAATTGATTTACCAAAGAACAAATACAGGACGAGCATGCTTGCCGCTACACTGAATAAGTTTGGTACTAACATCCGTGACGCATATTCGATAAAGCCAATGCCAAAGAAATCAGCTGAAACAATGTTCACCAAGTTACTGATGACAAATGGCAAGGAAGTGGTATCCGCAATAAATCCAGAAGCCATGATGAATGGTAAAATCATTTTCTCTTTGAAATCAAGAGCACGTACCATCGCTAACACTATCGGCGTCAAGATTAAAGCTGCACCATCATTCGCAAATAAAGCGGAGACTGTAGCCCCAAGTAGAGTCACGAGCAAAAACATGCGAATGCCACTTCCATTTGCAAAGCTGGCCATATGAAGTGCCGACCATTCGAAGAAACCGATTTCATCCAAAATCAATGAAATGATAATCAACGCTATAAACGTCAGTGTTGCATTCCAGACGAATCCTGTTACATCAATGACGTCCTGAAAATTAACTACACCTACAAGAAGTGCGATTGCCGCTCCAGCCATCGCCGACCAACCAATCGATAACCCTTTCGGTTGCCAGATGACAAAAATTAATGTCACGATAAAAACTATACTTGCTAACCATAAATCCATTTTAGTTCCTCCACTTATTCCTCACACATGACTTTTTTGCCTTCTATAATTAAATCTTCTACCGTACGTGCAGGCGCAGGTAGTAAACTGAGCAAATGTATTAATACCGGATATTGTGGATGACGAACGTTTAATGACCAAATTGTCCAACGACCACGCTTTTCTTCGCTCACAATATCTGCAGTCTTTAGTTTTCGCATATGCTGACTAATTGCCGGTTGCGTCATATCAAGAAGTTCCGTTAACTCACAGACACATAATGACTCATGCATGAGATACGTTAAGATTCTTAACCGATTTTGGTCACCAATGCCTTTTAAATACTGTTCTAGTGCTATATAGTCCATAAGCATCTCCTAATCCATGAATAATAACACGATTATATAAGCATTCACTTATGTATGCAACACTGAATTATAAATACAGACGTTGATTAGATCCATACAAAAAAATAAGATTGCCAAGGCAATCTTATTTTGCAGAAATCGATTTAATTGTATTCAAAATGGTTTGGGTGAGTATTGCGATTCCGGTATGTAAGCAGTTGTGATTGAATGTCATGTTTGGGTGATGGAGTCCTGGGGACAAATCACAGCCGAGACCTAACATCGTAGCTTTTATATTTGGTTTATATAAGGAATAAAAATGAAAGTCTTCACCACCAGGAGTTTCAATTCGAGGTTGTAAATTATCGGCACCGATTACTTCGCAGATTGCCTCTGCCATCAAATCATAGGCTTCTTCATTCACGATTGCCGCTACCAACCCTTCATGGACAATATATTGGATTTTTACATGATATATTGATTCCACACTTTGAATCACTTCACATACCTTTGTTCGAAGTGTACGCATGGCATCATTTGTTTGGGCCCGCAAATCAAGTGTAAAGGATGCTTTTCCCGGAATGATATTACCTGTCTCACTTCCGGCTTGTAGTTTGGTCATTTTTACGGAACATGGGATAAGTGGATCCATTCTTATTGCTTGCAAGCCCTGAATAATAGCAGCACCGACTTCAATGGCATTTTTTCCAAGATGAGGTCTTGCCGCATGGGCATCCTCCCCCTGAATAGTGCCCTTTATTAGACCTGCAGCACCATGACAGATGGCAGCTGATGCAGTCCCGTTCGGTATTTCCTGAATGGGCCGAAGATGAACTCCATATAAATAATCAACATTATCCAAAACGCCAAGACTTAATAGTTTCAATGCACCTTGCCCTTTTTCCTCAGCCGGCTGAAAAATCCACTTTAGACGAATATCTTCGGGAAATCCTATTTCTTTCATCGCAAGCAAGGTTCCAACACCCATTGTCATATGTGCGTCATGACCGCATGAGTGATTTGCTTTGAATACGCTATTCACTTCTTGCCAAAGGGCATCCATGTCTGCTCGAATCCCTATACACGTTTCCCCTTCTCCCACTTCAACTACAAGACCAGTGCATTCATCGAATGTTTGAACGGTAAACCCTTCTTGTTCGATTAATTTTTTCAAGTAAGCAGTTGTTCCAACTTCTTTCCAACTTACTTCGGGATGTGCATGCAAATAGTCAAACACTTCATTTATTCTTGCCCTGTGTGACTCATTACTTTCCTTCATACCTTTCACCTCATGAACATGTCGTTTCTAAATACCGTATCCTAATTGGAATGAACTAGTAATTTTTTTTCAGATGAAACCTGTTCACCCCAGTAGATGTTAAGCTCTTTAACAAGAGATTTACTTCCTTACTAGTATAATATAAAAAAATGGCTCGCTAATGCGAGACATTTTCCGATTATAATTGTTCTAGTAATTTCAAGGACTCTCGGTTAAAGGCAGGAATATCATCTGGTTGTCGGCTTGTGACCAATTGATTTTGGCAAACCACAACTTCTTTATCCACATATTTTGCTCCCGCGTACAACATATCTTGAGCAATCGATTTATAGCCTGTGGCATCTCGCCCTTCCAAAGTTTTTGCTGTAATCAGTAACTGTGGTCCGTGGCAGATTGCAAATACTGGTTTTTTTGCATCCATGAACGCTTTTGAAAATACTACAAACCGTTCATCCTCCCGTAATAGATCGGGTGAAAATCCACCCGGGATAAAGAGTGCATCAAAGTCTTCTGGTTTAACATCATCGATGCCGTGATCGATCATCACCATCGCTTCCCCTTGTTTGCCTTTCACTTCTTTCCCTGCTTTTTTTTCAATTGTAAATACCTCATGACCTGCTTCGTTAAAAGCTTTCGCGGGATCCATATACTCAATGTCTTCAAACATTTTCGTGATTAAAGTTGCAATTTTCGCCATTTCCAACTCACTCCTTAAAGTTTGTTCCTACTAATTATTCCACTGGAATATACCGTTAAACATCTTATCGGTATTTTGAAACCATTGGATGTCCTTTTTCTGAAAAACGATATGGATAGTGAACTGCTTCACCAGAATTCTGAATGCCAACACGCGGACCCACTTCCACTTCTTCACTACCCGGCCCAGGTGCAATGAATAGAGGTTCTTCTGCCCAATGGTGGCCATAGTAACCCATGCCCACTCCCAGTGCTTTTGCAAGCTTACCTGGCCCATTTGTCCAATTTTTCATCGGGGTTGTCCCCCTGAATTTTTGCATTAAGTCGAGACCTTCAATAGGTTCACCGGCGCGTAATAACACAGCCTGGGGTTTACCGACAGGTCCGCTAACGATATTCATCAATGTATGTGTGTGCATTTGATAGGTATAAACAAGGCCAGCTTCACCAAACATAACTTCCGTTCTTTTCGTTCTACGATTTCCGAAGCTGTGAGCCGCACGATCTTCAGGTCCCATATATGCTTCCGTTTCTATTATTTTGGCAACGATCAAACCCGATGGATGTTGATGGACGATGTATTGTCCGATTAGATTTTTCGCAAGATTAATAGTTGATTGCTGAAAAAAGTCGGCTGATATAGGTTGGAAATTCATGTGCATTCCCCTTTCTATTGTTATAGACTAACTATGTAAAGCTATCCTCTTTTTTATCGTACATTTGTGCTGGCTGCTGTTAAACTATATTGTTGATTTCTGTTCCAACGCACTTTCATGTTTCGAAGCTAGCGTAGCGATGCAACGATCTACCATGTTTCGAAGCTAGCGTAGCGATGCAGAAACAGAAACAGGCGGGCGGTCCGTGAGCCTCCTCGCTGCGCTGCGGGGTCTCACCAGGACACGCTAATCCCGCTGGAGTCGCCGCCTTCCACTACAGTAAGTAATATAGCATCACTTACTATTTAGTAATATGGTGCATCGCTGCGACGAGTAATCGCAAGAGCAAAGACATTGGCTGAATACAGGTCGACCAACGTCTTTCCTAAGGGAAAGTAGCTGTTTTGCGGAATATCAACAGTATGCTTAAAATTGCCTTATTATAATAAACGAATACATTAAATATTATTGAAACGGGGATGATAAGAATGAAAGAGATAATAAATGAAATCAATCAATTTAGAGACGATCGTGGATGGGGAGGCAATCATGATGCACGTAGCCTGGCCATTTCTATTTCATTGGAAGCAAGTGAACTTTTAGAATGCTTTCAATGGCGTTCAGGCGAAGAAGCGATTGCTCACGACAAACAAGCCATCGTGGATGAAATGGCTGACGTGTTCATTTACTTGCTTCAGTTCTCCGATGTAATCGGTGAAGATTTAATGTTAGCGGCTCGTGAAAAAATGAAGAAAAATGCCATAAAGTACCCAATACCGTCTAAATCAGTATAAATCGTCCTTACATACATCTATTTTCCTATTGAAGTATAGTTAACTGAATATTACATTATTTATAAAAGCTAATAAGGAGTTGACTGCATGAACAACTGGAAGTGGTTAATTTGGATTGCAGCGGGGTCACTCCTCTTCTTTTATACAAGAACGGATACAAAGCAAGATCAAGTAAGCGCAAATCCAACACTCATTAAAACGTACGATCCAAAATACAATCCGAACCAATCATTGGCCGATTATCTGGTTTTCCGTTCTATGATTTCAGGACAAGCAAAAATGGCCGTTACTGGCAGTAGTGTCACACGCGGTTCTGGATCTTCCCATCAATCGAAAACATGGCGTGGACGTATCGAAGCAAATCTTCGAAATACGAACCATTCTCTGAAAGACCTCATCATCTCAAATCATGGTTACTCAGGCTATACTTCGGTAAGGTTACTCGAAGATCATGTGACTGCTCCCATATTGAAAGAGCAACCGGATGTTTTATTTATTGAGACATCTGTAATTAATAACCACAATAAAAATGTATCTTTGGATGATACGTTTAAATCATTGGATTCTCTATACAAATTGTACGCTGAAGCATTACCGGAAACTCGCATCGTTTTTCTCTCGCCAAATCCATGCACCGAAAATAAATTTGGACCAACACTTAATCAGTTTGGCCTGAAGTTTACAGATTATGTTGATGAAACGGCTGCCTATATCAAAAAGCAGGGATGGCGTTATTTTGATACACATGGTGCTATGCTCTACCATATGTCTTCAAAAAACATAACCCTTCCATCTACGTTAAAAGATGGCATTCATCCGAACGATCGCGGATATAAAGTTTGGGCCGAAGTATTATGGCCTTTCGTTCAACAAAAACAAGAAACTATTCCAAGCACTATGTAAAGATCAAAAAGCACAGCTCTTGCAGAGTTGCGCTTTTTGTTTTACATCAATTAGTTATTTCTTGATCAGACCTTTTTCAATCAAGAAGTCATGTGCTACATCCTCTGCTTTTTCACCATCAATATCGACACGTGCATTCATCTTTTGCATATCTTCCAAAGAAATCTTTCCTGCTAATTCGTTTAATACATCTTCAAGTTCAGGGTACGTTTTGAGTGTTTCCTCACGAACAAGTGGGGCTGCATCATATTTAGGGAAGAAACCTTTATCGTCTGTTGTGATGGCTAAATCGAATCGTTCAATTCGGCCATCTGTCGTAAAGGCCGTAATGACATCAACATCTCCTTGTTTAACCGCTTCGTACATTACGTTTGGATCCAGACTTTCCTCACCAGAGAATTCGAATGGATACACTTTCAGCAAGGCATCATAACCATCCCCAGGTCGCTCATAAAAAGCATGAGGTGCACCAAACACGATGTCTTCTGACTTCGACGCTTCAACCAAGTCAGAATAGGTCTCAGCATTATAAGGTTTATCTTTGCTGTAAGCTAAAGTGTACGTATTTTCAAAGCCCAATGGTTCCAACCATGTGACACCGAACTTTTCTTCATATCCCTTACGAACACGTTCCAGAATACTTTCGGAGCTTTCATCTTGTTCTAACTTTTCCTCCAAAACCGATTGCAACCCTGTTCCCGTATACTCTACATAGACATCGATATCACCTTTTTCAAGCGCAGGTGTCAATATCGCCACTTCACCTAACCCTTCTTTATACTCCACTTTGTAATCTGTTTTGGATTCCACGTACTGGCCGAGTATTTGGGGTAAAATAAACTGCTCGGTAAATTGTTTCCCGCTGATTACAATCGGTTCACTTACGTCGCCACCAGCATCGTTTGATGAGCCACAGCCAACTAACGCTAACGATGTTAAAAGTGTTATACCCGCTAACCTTTTCTTCATGTCATTTCCTCCTAATGTGTTTTCATCCCTTTTGGTGTTGCTTTCTTTTCAACCCATTTCAATAATAAATCGAAACTGATAGCCAGTAATGCTACCGGAAGTGCACCGGCAAGAACGAGCGAGTTATTATACGATTGCAACCCTCGATAGATGACATCCCCTAAACCACCGGCACCTACAAAAGTGGCGAGTGTTGCAATCCCGACTGTCAGGACGGTAGCTGTTCGAATACCTGCCATGATAAACGGCAAAGCAAGTGGAAACTCAATTTGTTTTAATATCTGGGTCCGCGTCATTCCCATTCCGCGTCCCGCTTCAATAATCGATGAGTCAACACTGGTCAACCCTGTATAGGTGTTGCGGAGGATTGGTAGCAAAGCATAAATAATAAGTGCAATGAGAGCTGTTTTTGACCCTATTCCGATGAGAGGCACCAAGAAACCAAATAATGCTAAACTTGGTATCGTTTGAAATATTGCAGTTATGCCTATTACAGGTTCTGCGTATTTTCGATAGCGAGCAATCAATATTCCAAGCGGCAAGGCAATCGCAATGCCTATAGCCAGTGCCATGAAAGATAAATAGATGTGTTCGAGGAACGCTTGTTGAATAAGATCAGAGCGACTTTGGAGTGTATCCAAAAAATCAGTCATAAGAAGTAGCACCTTCTTCCTTTGCTATTACTGCCTTTAACAACGAAGATTGGTCAAGGTAGCCAACAAATTCTTCATTCGTATAAACCGCCAATACATCTGTATGGGGCTTTTCCAATAAGGCAATTGCTTGTTCCACGTCATCTGAAGAGTTAATGGAAACAATTTGTTCTCTCATATTGGATTGAGTGTAAAACGGTGACAACTCCCCAATCTTCCATTTGCCAAATGACCGTTTACGATTAATGCGTTCTTCACCGATAAAATTCCGTACAAATTCATTGGCAGGTTGATGGATAAGCACTTCTGGAGATCCCACTTGTTCCACTTTTCCATCTCGCAATACAATAATATGGTCAGCTATTTTCAACGCTTCATCCATATCATGCGTGACAAAAACGATGGTTTTCTGAATTTCTTGTTGAAGATTTCGCAATTCATCTTGAAGTTGTTCACGACTGATTGGATCGAGTGCGCTGAATGGTTCGTCCATTAAAACAATGTTCGGGTCGCCAGCCAGTGCACGTACTACGCCTACACGTTGTTGCTGACCTCCACTCAATTCAAGTGGAAATCGGTTCAAATACGTTTCCGGATCGAGTCCAACAATGTCCATCAGTTCGTTGACACGGGCTTGTGTCTTTTCTGCAGTCCACCCTTTTAATGTAGGTACCAATGCAGCGTTTTTAGCGATAGTCATGTGGGGAAATAAGCCGATACGCTGAATGACGTAGCCTATAGATCTTCTAAGTCCCACTTCATCTTGATTTTTAATAGATTGGTCATCAATTAATATATCACCTGAGGTAGGTACTTCCAGTCGGTTAATCATCTTCATCAATGTGGTTTTACCGCATCCACTGGGACCGATAATCACCGTTAACATGCCTGTCGGTATGGTCAATGAAACATCTTTTAATGCTTCCGTCCCATCCGCAAACCTTTTCGTTACTTTATTAAATCGAATCACAGCCTCTGCCCCTTTTAAGCTTCAGTATGTATATCTTTTTCCTATTACCCGTTAATCATATGAAATATGCATATTTTCTTGGACTTATTCATAAAAAAACACATCCACTCGATTAGTGTAACCGAGTGGATGCAGCTTACTACTTTAAAGCATTTATTTGAGCAGTTAATTCATTGAAACGTTGGTCAAGTGCCTCATATTTCGAATCATGTTTGGATATAAAACTGATTTCTCCTAGGATTGCCTGTCTTTCTGTTTCGAGCTTCAACAATTGTTGCTGTTGTGCCGTTTCAACTTGGCGATTTTGCCATTCTTTAAAAGTCATGTCGATTTTTTTCATGCATCCACCTTCAAAGACCAGGAGTTTTGTGGCGATTTTCTCAAGAAAGTATCGATCATGCGTCACAACGATAATGGTCCCTGGATACGTAGCCAAAGTTTGCTCCAGTTGTTCACGCGAAGGTAAATCCAAGTGATTGGTCGGTTCGTCCAGTAGCAATACATCTTTTTGTTCGAGCATGAATGCCATTAATTTTAATTTCAATTTCTCTCCCATACTCATGGACTTGATCGGCAATCGCCAATGTTCTTTCCCGAATCCCAAATTGATCATCAAAGTTTGAATCATTCCCCGGGAGTCAAAATCATGAGGGACAAACCATTCTTCCGGGGTTTTCTCTTCCGGTAAATCATCTATGGACTGTTGCAAGTAGCCTATACGCATCGCTTTTGTTCTCCACAGTTCACCCTCATACGGTTCTTCTTCCATCAGCATTTTCAACCATGTGGACTTTCCACATCCATTCGGTCCCACGAGTGCTACTCTTTCACCTTGCTTAATGGTGAATGAAGCATCTTTCCAAAGTGTGTGACTTCCGAAAGTCTTAGTGACGGACTTGGATTCAATCACGCGGTTTCCTTGCTTACGGTTTGCTTCAATCGAAAATGACACTGCTTTCTCTTCTGTTGGACGATTGAGCTCGGCTTTTGCTTTTTCTCCTTCAAGCCGCTTACGTTTCGAACGGATTTGAGTATCCATCCTTTTTGCTTTTACCCGATAATGTTCTTTATATCCTTCTTGCTTGGTCGATTGTGAATGAGCTTTTGCAGACCAATTTTGAAGAGAAGAAATCTGTTCATCAATCTGGGCAATTTTTTTCTGTTGCACCTCAAATAGATGAGTTTGCGCTTTTCGTCTCTCTTCTTTGAGAGTGCAATAAACCGAATAATTCCCTTCATATGCTTTGACACCTTGATGTTCCACTTCCCAAATCCCATCAGCCACTTCATCCAGGAAATGCCTGTCGTGTGAAACGACCATTACAGTCCCCTTGAAACGCTTAACTTGTGCTATTAATTCATGTAAGCTCTGCTGATCCAAATGATTTGTCGGTTCATCTAAAATCAGTAACTGAACTTGATTTGAAAAAGCTTGCACTAGCCTCTGTTTCATTTGTTCACCACCGCTCATTAATTCATATGAGCGACCTTTTGGAACTTGCCATTTATGCAATTCCCTCTTTTGAGCAGGCGCAAATTCTTGTAGTTCAGATACTTGCTGTTTAAAATAATGCATCGAAGGTATGCCACCGAACCACTGAATTAACCCTGCACTTGGTTCCTTTTCGTTCGCAAGGACTGACAGTAAGGTTGATTTTCCTTCGCCATTTGCGCCGACAATTCCAATGCATCCCCCTTGTCTGATGTCCATCGTCACATCTTTCAAGATTGTTTTACTTCCAAATTGAATCGATACGTTCTGTAATTTTCCTAGTAAGGTCATCATGATCCCTCCAATTTCGGAGAAATAAAAAAATCCTCCGTTTTTGTACGGAAGGATTCACTGATCATTTATAGTCATCACAAAAAAGCTCTTTATGTACAAAAAGAGTTACGATGATGGGATAAATGGGCAGACGAATCCAATTTCCGTTTTGCAAAAATGTTCATTTGCATAGAAATCAGATTAGATATCCATCAGTCACCCATCGTCCCTTCATACTTAGTAACAAAATTATACCATATTGCTTTTCAATTGACGCGCAATTTCGTCCATTTCACCATTACTTATTTTAATAACAGGTTCCACCACTTTGAAGCCAACTTCTGAAAACCTCGGTATGATATGAAAATGGACATGCGGAACTTCCATACACGCTCATTTCATTGCCCTTTTTCCGGTAAAAATTCTAAGTGAATGGAATCCGCAATCTTCCGGTAACCGATTTCCTGATAAATTTTGTTGGACGTCGGGTTCAACATATCTGTATATAGTACACAGAAGTCATATGTTTTGAGCAACTCTTCACTTCCAGCAGCGACCATCGTCCGCGCATAGCCTTTTTTTCTTTCCTCGTAAGGAGTAAAAACAAATGATACGGTTACCCCTCGATCAGAAGGACGTGCTTTTTTCATCATTGATACGACTTTCCCGTTATCTTCCCAAAAGAATACTTCCTGATCCTCAAGAAACTGTATGACGCGCTCATTAATCACTTCAGGTGGGGAGCTTTTAAGTCCCGTATCCTGTTCGAACGCTTTATACCAAGTTGCAAGTAATGGCGCTTCGTCTTTTCTCGCATAGCGCCAAGATCCCGAACTTTTTTCGAGTGATTGTTCGGCTTTATCCAGACGGTATAAGCCTTGATCCATCAATAATCGGGCTTTACTTTTCGTCAGCTCCTGCCATTTTTCAGAAAAAGCATTTACGACACGCTTCACTCCGACAGCCGACGGAACTGGAATTTTTCTATTAGAAATCTCTTGCGCCGCAAATGACAAAATGTCAGCCATTTTTATTTCATCAATCACAATAATATTCAGTGGATGAGGGGGCGTCATTTGAAAGAGAGCCACGACTTGATCATCCTCTTCGACCGTAGCCATGAATGGATTTTCATAACGACCTGCTTTGATTCCCTGCAGCACACCGTAAAACAAACTGTATAAATCTTCATTTTGCATTAGAAACGGTTTAGCTTTATCCTCAAATTCCTGAGGTTGAATAAACACATTGAATTTCATCCGATTCTATCTCCCTACCGTTTTTAATAGTAGATATTACACAAATTCTCTAGAAATGTCACTCTTTTTAGAAAATTTAATAATGATTGTGAACTTTTCTTTAAAATTCGAGAAATCAGGTATCGCCAGCCCGTTATTCCGCTAGAGTGGCGCTGATTCCTTAACTATTAATATTTAAGGAACGAAGGTTAAAAACGCCACTTCATGTGGGCCAAAGCGTGATTCCCAAAAGTATGTGGTTTTCATACTTGTTGGCTCATGCGAAACATGCCGCTAGCGCAAATGTACGATAAACAAAAAAATCCATCCCCCTAGTCTTGGGAGATGGATAATTCTTTGGTTGTAATTTGTTTGCGTTCAAGTTTTGCGACTAACAAAATACTGATTTCATACAACAATATCATCGGAATCAGCACCATGAAATCACTAATAAAGTCTGGTGGTGTCACCGTTGTCGAAATAATCGCCAGTATCACATAAGACCATTTTCGAACCTTTCTCATATTTACTGATGTCAAAACGCCTATGGCTGACAAAAACATTGCGATGATAGGCAGTTCAAAAAGCAGGCCAAGTGGGACTGTCGTCATTAATAAAAAGTGAATATATTCACTTGCTGAAACCATCACTTCAAAATTCACTTCGCCAATATTAATCAAGAATTGATAACTCAAGGGATTCACAACAAAATATCCAAATGAAATACCAACCACAAACAGGACGAGCATGAGTGGAGAGTAAATACCAATAAATCGACTCTCTGTATGATTCAATCCCGGTTTAACGAATTGCCCGATAAAATGAAAGATAAAGGGTAGTGAAAAACCGAGAGACAATGCACTGGAAATCGACATATAGAATTTCACCACTTCAAGTGGCCCAAGCACAATCAGTTCATTGCCTCTAGTCACTAATGGAAACCATAGGTTGATGGTTGATAATACAACAATGAAGAAAAATAGAAACACGGCCACACTTTTAATGGTTTGTTTCCGTAAATCCGTTAGATGATCCACAAGGGTGCCTTCATCGCTTTCAATCGCATCTTCATCAACCATTTCAGTTGTTGCGCCTACTTCTTCCACCAATTTCTTGTCCAATGGACTTAGTATTTTCTTGTCGTGGTGTTCGTATGGGTCCATATCTACACCTTCTATACGATTTCAGATTTCTTTTCATCTTTTTTCACTGGCTCGTCGTCATCCATTAGACCTCTTGTCGACTTTTTAAATTCCGAGAATGTCTTCCCTACTGCCGATCCGATTTCTGGTAATTTTTTCGGTCCGAATACGATGAGTACAATGACAAGAATAATGATTAATCCTGGTACTCCTATTGCTCCTAATCCACCCATTTGTATTCCTCCTTTTTTATACGAGTGATCCACCCGATTTACTGTATTTGATAATGCCTTCCGAAGCACGATACGCAAATGCTGCCACCGTACCTGTAGGATTGTATCCTCCGTTGTGTGGGAAGTTACCCGCACCTACAACGAAAAGATTTTCCGCATCCCAATGCTGCAAATAATTATTCACTACACTATTTTCGGGACTGCTACCCATAATTGTCCCACCCGTATTGTGCGTCGTTTGATAGGCGACAATATCGTAATCCGTGATCGGTGTTCGGCTTTCGACTGTTTTTGCACCCATTTCTTTCATGATAACAGCAGACTTTTCCGTAATATATTTATGAAGCGCACGGTCCTGATCGGTAAAATTATATGTCATTTGAAGAAGAGGTACACCGTATGCATCTTTATATTTACTATCCAATGATAGGTAGTTCTCTTTATGTGGCATGGATGCTCCTTGTGCCCCAATGGAAAGAGTACGGGTATAGTTATATATGGACGCTTTCTTGAATTCCGCGCCCCACGTAGGTACATCTTTCTGAATCGGATTTGTTTCAATCGGTCTTGCACCTGATTGAAGGAGAGAAAGGCTCCCACCATGAATGAAATCCAAATCACTATGATCGAAATTGTCACCATTCAAATCATCAATGCTTATCCCCAGTGCACCTGCCCCCATGAACGTGTTCATTTGTTCTTCAAAGTAACCCGTTGCGCCCGGTAAAATTTGATAGCAATAGTTTTTACCTAATGTTCCACGCCCGGTATCCGGATTATATTGCTCACCAATTTTCGATATCATTAATAATTTTGCATTATTCATGACATAACTTGTTAGAACAACCACTTCAGCTGGCTGAATAAACTCTTCACCCGACAACGTGTTCAAATACCTGACGCCAGTAACTTTATTTCCGCTCTTGATGACTTCCACTACATTGGCTTCAAAGCGTGCTTCAAAATTCCCCGTTTTTTTTGCCGTTGGAACGACCGTAACTTCAGGAGATGACTTTGCCCCATATTCACAACCAAAACGTTCACAAAAACCACAGTATTGACAGGCATTGATCGTTTGTCCATCCTGATTTGTATAAGCTTCTGACAAATTTGCTGACGGTAGCATAAATGGTGTATAGCCAAGTTTGGACGTTGCCGTTTCAAATTTTTGCAATATTGGTGTCTTCTTCATCGGTGGCGTTGGAAATGGGTTTGACCGTTTGCCCGCAAATGGATTTTTTTCTTCACCTGAGATTCCGGCGGTTTCTTCAAACTTATAAAAGTAGGGTTCCAACTCATCATATGTAATACCCCAATCTTGAAGTAAATAGTCTGAAGACAACTTTTTGGGACCATATTTTTTTTCTGTTAGTGTCTTTATTTGGAAGTCGTAAGGAAGAAAACGCCATGTATGTCCATTCCAGTGTGTACCCGCGCCTCCAAGTCCCTCCCCTAAAAGAAATGAACCTAATTGTCGCATCGGAAGTGCTTGCATCCCACGGTTATTCCGAATGGTTATCGTTTCTTTTGATAGATTCTGTATGAGTTCGTACCTTATTGCATATCTATATTCGTCATGCACTTTCATATAATCTTCAGTACTTCGTTCTTTTCCGCGCTCCAAGCCTACTACTTTCAAGCCTGCCTTTGCACATTCGGCTGCTATGATTCCCCCTAACCATCCAACTCCTACAGTCACGACGTCTACTTTCGGTAAAGTTGTTACCATTTAATTCCCCCCTGTCCTAGTGCTTCCCACTTAAAGATTGTGGTTCGATTTTTTGGAATTCCGCTTTGTCGATTACATTGATATAAGCCATTTGGTGGCCAGGAAACTCCTTCATTCTCCAACCGTCCATATTATTATTCCCACGATACATAGGGTCTGAATAAGCACCTTCCAGTGTTGCAGTCCGAAGCAGACGGAAGAAAAATGCAGATGTTGTTCCTTCCATTTTTATTTCGTCCTTTTGAATTGCTGTCAATATTTCATCCATTTGTGCACCTTCTAGATCCGAAAATCCTTTATCGAATCTGCTCGACGACTCGGCTTCCATTTTTGCAATACCTTGTCTAAAGATTTCAGCACGCGTCAGACGACTTTGATATCCCTGGGTAGGCGCACCAATAGCAAATGGTCCTTGCATGTATTCCTTAGAGTTACTGCCATACTGCCCTGCTAATTGACTGTCGATAAAATACGGTACCCCAAGCTCAATAGCACCAGGACCTAAATCGTCTTTCGGAAAAATCCGTTCAGTTGCGTTGGCCAGTACTTGAAACTCTCGCTCGCTTGTAAAAAACATTAGACCTTTATCCGACGTTCCCGTTTCCGTGTGACCTCCATGCATGGTTTCAGTTGGCGTAGTCGTTGCATTTTTTGAATTGTAGCCAATCAAACCACCAAGAATTCCCCCTCCAATAAGTGCACCAGTTGCCACCCCTGAAGTTTTCAGGAAATCACGTCTAGAAAACTTCTTCACTCTCTTCGCCATGCCTTCACTCTCCTTCTTTTAATTAGACTGTCGAAATTTTTGATAGTATGTTAAATTAGCAGTTTTGAATAAATATGCCATTATTCATATAACGAATATTCTGAATTATTCATTCGTAATACAGGAGGATTACTTATACACACAAATTTAACGTTAAAAGGAATCCCTCTTTTTGAGATGGAAAGTTGACAGTCTGAATGTTGTGTATGCATACGATACTACCACCGCAGATTATGAACTCTCTTAAATATACAATGTCCAAATTGAGGAAGATTTAAACCTTTTCCAAGTGGTGGATATACCTTCATGGAAAGTGGCGTTTACGGATGAAATAACAGCCATCCAGCATCTCGTGGATTTTTATAGATCAACAGCTCTACTACTATTAAGTATTTTCATTCTCATCCCTGGAATTTTTCTCTACTTCTTTCAAGATAATATGTGGGTTCTTATTAGCGGAGTCTCTTATACGTTGCTTGCTTTCTTCTTAGTCGAATCTTACAATCAAGTTGACATCGATAAGGAGGCGAATTCTGTTGTGGTTCGGATAGATTTGATGGTGCGAAACTTGTATTCATTGTGGATCGAGTTGAAATCTACCCGGTTGATGAATCCCCCCTTAGAGAGATATTCGGATTCAGCACTGGCAGTAGATTGAACCTCATCACGTGTACTGTTGAATACAATAAAAAAGGTTCTTATTACGAAGATCGCCTTGTCGTTTACTCGACGTTAAAAAACATAAAAAAAAGTGAATCATCCTTAAGTGGATGATTCACTCTTTTTTATGTCCTCCATTTGTTGTAGCCATTGTTCCACTTCATTTGGTGTTTTCAGTGTTATGACGTCTGTCTGGACTTTGGCTAGAACAGCGAGCATCTCAGGCCGTGCATCTTTTGGGTAACGCCAAATCCACCGGGCAAACTCCCAATCTATTTTTTCCGGACAATCTTTCCCCATATCCGGTCGTGTTGTCCCTCGATATATCCACGCACGTTTAAATGCGCGATAGAGACATACGACATTCGAGAAATCAAGATAGATAGTAAGGTCTGCATACTGCGCACGTAATTCGATGGTGGAGTCATAATTTCCATCAATGATCCACTCGGGTTTCGCTAATTCCTTCTTTACTCTTTCCATAAATTCAGGACGTGGTGAAGGGTTCCATCCTGGTTGCCAAAACATCGCATCCAAATGCACGACAGGCAAACCTAACCTTTCACCCAATTGGCGAGATAACGTGGATTTCCCAGCTCCTCCCGATCCCACAATCAGGATTTTTCTATGCTTAAGCTGCGTCTTCAAATGAACAGACTCCAATCGTATTGCCATCAATATCTTTAAATTGATAGAATTCTACGTTTCCTCCAGTTTGCACATGTGTTGCATCGACACCTGCGTCTAACATGAAATGATGGGTAGCATGGATATCCGTTGTATAGAGATTGAACCATTCATGTTCTTCAGGTTTACTCGAACCCATTTGTGAATTTCTCACGAGCGTAAAAGCTGTTTCTCCATTCCCGATGTCCATTGCTGCATAACCATTTTCCTCATCATGCCATCGCAATTTAAATCCACACTTCTCTTCAAACCATTCGATTGAGCGTTTTGTGTCTTGCACAGGTAAAAAAACGGTGTCAATTCTTTTGAACATATCCGACTCTCCCTTACCACACATATTTAGTAGATTTATTCTATCAACTTATAATATGTTGTGCCAATGCATTTTCCACACTATTCGCAAAACTGTCGCCCGCTCCCCAATCAAATCTAAAAAACGGACTTTCAGAACTTCCGGATGCCACGGCATGCACTTTCGTTGCGTCACCGAAATTATCAATGGTTACCGTCATAGAAGAGCGATTACTCGTTCGCATAAAGAATTTTTCCAGAACAAATACCACAACTTGATGATCTCCAGAAACGCGCTCATAGTAATCTACTAATTTTCCCGAAATACTTCCTCCAATCACCCCATTATGAATTTTGTTCATTGCCTCAACGGGACTGATATTTATATCGAATTCTCTTACACTCATTTCCAAATCCCCCTTTAACTTGTTATACGTTTACGGAGAATGAAAGGTTTCCATCCAATTTCAAAGAAAACAATAAAAAAGGAGATTCCCTTTTAAAGAGAATCTCCCGTCTGTATTATTCAAGTTCCAGCTGTTTCGTTTCTTTCCCCAGTAAAACAACTGCCAACACACCAATAACGATTGCAATACAGAAAATGCCGAACACCCAACCGATATCGTAGCCTCTTGTAATAAGCGTCCCTACCAATAATGGTCCTAAAATCCCGCCAATTCGTCCTACAGCAGCCGCCATACCGGTACCAGTTGCTCGAATAACAGTAGGATATTGTTCAGGTGTATACGCGTATAAAGCACCCCATGCACCTAAATTAAAGAACGACAAGAACGCGCCAGATACAATCAATAACATCGTAGTATCCGCATTCCCAAATATAAATGCGCTGGTAGCTGTGCCTAGTAAGTAAGTGACTAAAACGAATTTACGACCTGCTTTTTCAATTAACCATGCTGCAGTAAAATATCCTGGTAATTGTGCAATAGTCATGATCAGCACGTACTCGAAACTTTTAATCAACGTAAAGCCTTTCATTACCATGACACTCGGCAACCACAGGAACATTCCGTAATATGAAAACACAACAGTAAACCATAAGATCCACAACATCAACGTTGGCCTTGCATAAGTTTTAGACCATACCGCTTTAATATTTTGAGCATATGTGCGCTCCCGAACTCGTTTTGCCGTAAATTGCGGAGAGTCCGGTAAGTTCAATCGTAGATAAATTGCATATATTGCTGGCAAAGCAGTAATGATTAAGGCAACTCTCCAGCCATGGACTGGAATAACGAAATAAGAAATAATTGCTGCAATCAGCCATCCAGCTGCCCAGAAACTCTCCAACAATACCACGACTCGACCACGTTCTTTTGCTTCCACGCTTTCAGATACTAATGTAGATGCAACAGGCAGTTCCCCACCTAAACCCATTCCCACAAAAAATCTGAATATCAAAAAGATTGCCAGGGAAGCAGAAAATGCAGACAATCCACTCGCCACTGAAAATAGAACAAGTGTCATGATAAAAATATTCTTCCGTCCAACCCGATCAGCGAATATCCCAAACACAAAGGCCCCCACTGCCATTCCGATGGAGTTAACACTTCCTATCCATCCCATTTGTTCAGGAGTTAGAGCCCATTCATTCGCGAGTGCTACTATAACGAAAGATAAAATTCCTACGTCCATCGCATCGAACATCCACCCAAGACCGGCAATTCCCAATAATTTATTGCGGGAAATCGGTTTATTCTCTTTTTCTGTTATTGTCTTCATGTGAGGTCTCCTTGTCTTTACACTTGTCATCATCTATCTTTACACATCAGTATAGTTCTATAAACGCAATTCTACAACTCTGAAAATCTAAAAAATTTTAGCGCTTATCTACCTCTTTGAATGTTCTATCGGTCTCAGTCTGACCTTTTGGCATTTACGTCATACAAAAAAGAGCGAAATGACTTTTGTCATTTCGCTCCTCATATCTGGGTTAATTGTATGAGATATGTTTCCTATACGTAACTTCATTATAAAAAATTAGGTTAACCATGATAAAAATTTATACCTGGTCTTGTAATTCAATTAGTTTTTCGACAAATACAGTCAGCCGATTTTCAACATCTTCTTTTGTGCCGTAACGGATAATTTGTTCTTCGTTCAAACCTTCAATAAACATTTGATTATGGCTGACGGCGCAATTCAGGACTTGAATCATCTGTTCACTTCTCAATTTGCGGATTAAATCAGCGTTCTGTCCACAATAGCCCAGTTCAAAACCATTTGCTATAGATTGTAATGTTTCCCTACATTCATGAAAACGGTGTTTACCATACCGTTCTGTATGGGCAAGTTCCACAAATAATGTTTCATATAGGTTCATAAAGTTCGCTGCCATTACTTCACCTATATATAAAATAGGTAGAGGATCAATGAGCCGAATCTGTCCATTATCCACTAACCAGTTTTCTGGTGATGCATCTTGATTTGTCAGTACGGGTGAACCAATCTCTATTAAACGATTTTCACATATTCGTAGAATTGCCTCTTTAATTTCAGGTTTATTAAAGATTGGTCTCTTTGTTAATAAATCCATGTAGTCGTCTATTATTTCCTTGCTTTCAGCTGTAACGAATTCATGGAAATCTCCTAAAAAACGACCGTGCAGACCACTTTCTTCATTCCAATCAAAAAAACCAAACCCTTCGAGACCATGGTTTACTTGCTCCATTTTTCGATATAAATGTCCGATTTCGGATCCTAATTTTTGGGCATCTTCTCTATTTAAGTCATGTAAATCCACATGACTTCCAGCAAAAGATTCTATCGTATACGTCAAACCTTCCGAAACATGATAAACAAACTTCTCTGGAGCTGCTCCAGGTACTACTTTATTCACCCAACTATAGTATTGTTCCGTACCTCCATACTCTGCTAGTAACGCATTTGCATCGTAGGCAACTTCTTTTTTATATGCAATTTTCTTTGGAATCCGAAGAACCATCGATTTATGTTGCGGGGAGGTTAGTTGCCATGCTTGATGCCATGCTCCTTCACCTAAGTATGACACTTGTGAATTTACATACTGTGCATGTTTTATTGCTTTTTCCTGTATCATTATGTTAACTCCTTCAAATATTGACTGATTTTTAGCCAGTCCTCTGCCATTTGTTCCCTTAAAGATGGTCTGTAATCTTGCCTAATTCCACCAATTCATCTGGAATGGAAAACATGTCAATTCACCACTTTCAAAAAAAGTCCTCCGCCATTTTTTGGGCGCAAGACTCTATTTATTCTGGTTGGGCCACTCTTTTTTTCATGTGACGATTTCGCCACTCATACCAAATGACTACGAGAATGAATAGTGAATAGCCACACATCCAACCTGCAAGCACATCCGTACCATAATGGTTGTTACCCGCAATGCGTGATAAACCAACAAGCAAAGTAAAGGTAACTGCACTAAGCCAGATTCCGATACGCCATTTAGTGGATGCTCGATTTTCAGTTAAAAAATATGCATATGTAAAAATGTACAGTAAGCCCACCATGGCATGATTGGATGGAAAACTGAAACTCGTTAATTGATGCGGAATATCAGGACGAGCCCGTTGCACCCATTCTTTTATTGCGAGATTTATAATATTTCCTCCACCAACGGCAAATAGAACAAACAACATTCCACGATAGTTTCGGCTTTTAAATGCGAGGTAGACAATCAAAAGAACGGCTGCTGAGACAATCCAGATTGGCTCCCCAAAGTAATGAAAGAATCGAATATATTCGTTTCCGATCAGTGCTTCTCCTATTGCTTCATCAAATTCAACCATTTCATCGTGAGTAAAACTGAAAAACAGCGTGATGAAGCCAATAAAGGTCACAAACGCCAAAGGATAAAACCATTTTTTCACAACATTCACGCTCCTTATTAAAAGTTATTCTATCATATTCCTACAACTCTTTTCCCATTAATAGGTTGTTGGTCTAAGTCTTTCGATTGAAATTAAGCCTATTTCGTTTAATCTTTGTTGAGAGTGGTAAAGTACTATTGTGTCAGAATAAACGATTTGAAAGGAGATTTTAAAATGAGTGTAACCTATAAAGAGTATTTAACAGATGATGAAGCGATTCGTGGTATTCAGGAGATTAAAGCTAAAGGCGTACATGAGGACGATATCTACGTACTTACTCATGAAAATCATCGTACAAATCAAGTAGCTGATATGGCAGATGCGAATACTGTCGGCGTTGCAGAACAAGGGTTAGGTACATCCCTTGCAAATGTTTTCCGCAAAAAAGGTGACGAACTTCGTGCGCAATTCGAAGAACTCGGTTTTAGTCAACCGGAAGCAGAACAACTAGAAGAAAAATTAGATGAACACAAAGTGGTTGTTGTAGTCAAAAACACACCTGCTGGATTTACTTATTAAGACCCCTTAACTTTGTAGAAAATCTATATTTTAAAATCAATATTAATAAAACAGCCTTTCCGAGAATCATATCTCGGAAAGGCTGTTTTTTACATTTCTTGTGCGGTATCTAGTACTTCTTGAGGTACCACTATCTTTTTAACACCATTGTAATTACTAAAAGTGGATTTCATATCTTGATACAAGGTCATTTCTTCCCCATCTACCGCCATTGTCATGTCCATCACTACATTTAATGCTGTTGTATTAAATGTTTCTTTATCGATATGGATTTCGTAGTCAACTTTTTTGATATTTAATTCTTTCAGCATTTCTTGTTCATCCGCACCCAGCTCCGGCATGGTTTCTGCTAACTGTTTTTGGATCAATTCATTAAACTTTTCCCCAGACGCAGACAATTTCAAAACGTATTCTTTATCATCTTGATTGAATGTGAAGTCATCCATGAATATCTCTAAATCCTTCAGCTGTTGAGATGGATCAGCTTGTTTTTGTGAAATGGAAATCATTTGTTCGTACATATCTTTCGGCAACTTCATCCATTGCTGTGACATGTTATCTTGTGTAAAGAATCCATCTGCAGTCATAAAACTTTCCATTTCAATTTCTTGTGGCTGTCCTGTTGACTCTTCACCTGGAATCGTCGTCGACGTAGTACCCTTTTGATGCATGCTCAAAGGATCGACAATCAAATCCATTGTCATTTTTGAAGATGTATCCATTGCTACATCTTGAGCGGGAACTTCAATTTTTTGAACCATATCAAGATCTGCACTAAGGCTTTCAATAGATTCTGATTGTGCTAATGATTTTTCAAATACTTGTTTAAGTGTTAAATCACTTGTGTTTTCTTCTGACGTTTTGGAAGTTGGAGTTGCTGATGTGTTACATGCAACTAAACTTAGCGCTAATGCACTAGTAGCCATAAGTGTCATCCACTTTTTCATGTTGTCGCCACCTTTACCTCAATTTTCTTTCTACTTATAATACGAGTGTATCGCGAAAAGGTTTCAATTGGAAATCTTTTTTGAGTTGAAGGGAATTTTTACCTTTTGTTGAATATGTATTTTAAGGAGTGATCTCAATGAAGGATTTGGAAAAAGAATACCCGATTTTGAAAAAAGACCGACAATATCGCATGCAAAAACAGAATGAAAAAAGAGGAGTTCTAAAATGGCTGACTGTATTCTTAAACGTGATATTGAAAGTAATTATTAGATAATGGATTTGTTAACTTTTAATGCGAATTAGAGGGAATCGGCTCCCTTATCATCTACAATTAGTCTCTGCTTGATATTGAAGATTTTTCACAAAAACGAAAAAGTACTGCGAATAGCAAGCCGCAAGAAAGAATATGGTCAAAGGTAGTTTGACCATATTCTTTGCGACGAGTAACCGCAGGAGCGGCACTTTCGAAGTGTGAGTCAACAAATATGTGGTTTTCATACTTGTTGGCTTATGCGGAACATGCGGCAAGCGCAAAAGTACGATAAATAAGTACCTCGTTAAACTTCCACCACTCATCAATCCATACAAAAAAAGCCTACCGATATATATCGGTAGGCTTTAAAATGTGCATTAACGTACGCCACGCATAAACTTCTCGATCATTGGTGAAGAAATATATAACACTAAACCGATTATCAATGCAACAGCCCCGATGACACCGAAATAGACGATTTCAGTTTCAGGATTGTAGAATTTCACGACTTGCGCATTGATTGCTTGAGCGGCAGCACTCGTTAAGAACCATAAGCTCATTGTTTGTGCAGCGAATGCTGCTGGCGCAAGCTTCGTAGTTGCTGATATTCCGACTGGAGAAAGAAGTAATTCCCCAAGTACTACTAAGAAGAAACTTAATACTAGCCACCATGGACTAACCAAAGTTTCAGTTCCATTCATGTAAGCAGGGATAATCATCACTAAGAATGACATACTCGCAAAGAATAAACCAAGGGCAAATTTCTTAGGTGTTGACGGTTGTTTAACACCAAGACGGACCCATAACCATGCAAATAACGGTGCAAACCCAATAACGAATAATGGATTTAACGATTGGAACCAAGCTGGGTTAATTTCCCATGAACCAAGCACTAAGTTAGTTCGCTCATCTGCATATTGAGCTAGGATGATTGACCCTTGCTCTTGAATTGCCCAGAATACCATCGCCGAGATGAATAATGGAATGTACGCAAGAACACGAGATTTTTCATCTGCGTTCGTTTTTGAACTACGATACATTACGATAAAGAAAATCGTAGGAATGACGATACCCAAGATGGAAACGATCATCGTAAAGACATCGATTGTCATGATACCGTTTTCAATCAATATATAACCAATAATCAAGATGGCAACTAATGCAATCGAAATACGCGTGAATACAGTTTTACGCTCACCTTTAGTCATTGGATTCGGAACATGAGATCCTGCAAGTCCAAGAAATTTCTTTTTCGTAGCAACGAATACAACTAATCCAAGGAACATACCGATTGATGCAAGTCCAAATCCTAAATGGAAGTTATATTCCAATCCGATAGTACCTACAATTAATGGCGCAATGAATGCACCCATGTTGATACCCATGTAGAAGATACTGAATCCAGAGTCACGACGAACGTCGTTTTCCGAATACAAATCTCCCACGATGCTAGAGATATTAGGTTTCAATAAACCTGTACCAATAATGATTAAGCCCATTGAAATGAATAGTGTCGTGATTCCGCCTGGTAATGCCAAGACTGCATGTCCTAACATGATGGCTACCCCACCGTAGAATACGGTTTTGGTTGTACCGAATAGACGGTCAGCAATCCAGCCCCCGATAATCCCCGACATGTATACGAGTGATCCATATACCGCCATAATCGAGTTCGCTGTCGATCTGTCCAAACCAAGTCCACCTTGGTTTAGTTCATAGTACATATAGTAGAGCAGGATTGCGCGCATTCCGTAGTAGGAGAAACGCTCCCAAAACTCTGTAAAGAATAAGCTTAATAAGCCTTTTGGATGTCCAAAGAATCCTTTTTGAGGAACCGACTGGACGATTTCTTGTTTTGTCGCCATTCTTTTCCCTACTTTCTTTTTAATAATTACACATACGTTTTTGTAAATGAATGTGCAAAATATACTGATAATAAAGGTCCGATTGATTTATCAGTAAAAGACAACTTATACATTTTAACGTCCCCTCTTTAAATTGTCAAAAAACATTCGGAACTTGAAATACTTTGATTTCCTTCGAGTTCTGAAGTTTTTTATCGTGTTTAGGACCATTTTCCGTTATAATTGCCAGTATTAAAAATACCAAGGAGAACTTATATGATTAGGAAATTCTTTTCTTATTATCGCCCCCATAAACGACTATTTATTATCGACTTCACCAGTGCAATAATCGTGGCTATATTAGAGCTTGCATTTCCACTGGCAGTCCAGTGGTTCATTGACCAATTATTGCCTACAGGGGAATGGGGTACGATTGTAACCGTAAGCGTCCTCCTGCTGGCCGTATATTTACTCAGTACCTTACTGAATTTTATCGTCAGTTATTTAGGCCACAAGCTTGGAATCAATATTGAAACGGACATGCGTGAACAACTGTTTACCCATGTACAACGCCAATCCTTTCGCTTTTTTGATAATACCAAAACGGGACATGTAATGAGTCGTATCACAAATGATTTATTCGATATTGGCGAACTGGCCCATCATGGACCGGAAGATTTCTTTATCGCCATCATGACGTTTATCGGTGCATTTCTCATTATGTACAACATCAATCCTGAGCTTGCAATCATCGCTATTATTATGATTCCATTCTTGATTGTTTTGGTTACATTCAGCAATATCAAAATGAATCAAGCATGGAAGAACATGTACATCAAAATTGCCGATGTAAATGGTCGTGTTGAAGACAGTGTTTCAGGTGTTAGGGTGGTTCAATCTTTCACAAATGAAGAATTTGAAATCAACAGATTCAAACATGATAATGGGCAATTTAGACTAGCTAAACTTGTCGCTTACAAAGTAATGGCTGGAACGCATTCCAGCATTTACATGATGACGCGTCTAATGACTTTGATCGTATTGGTCGTAGGTGCATGGTTCACAGTCAATGGAAAATTATCATATGGAGAACTTGTCAGCTTTGTCCTCTTTATAAATGTACTAATTAAACCTGTGGATAAAATCAGTGCATTGCTTGAGCTTTATCCAAAAGGAATGGCCGGATTCAGACGTTTCCTGGATTTAATCGAACAGGAACCGGAAATTAATGATCGTCCAAATGCAAAACATGTGAATCATTTGCAGGGCAATATTTCGTTTAATCATGTCCATTTCAACTACGATCAACATCAACATGTACTTTCAGATATCAACCTAACAGTTAAAGCTGGAGAAACCGTGGCATTTGTCGGTCCTTCTGGGGCAGGTAAAACGACGATTTGTTCATTGATCCCCCGTTTTTACGAGGTCACGGAAGGTTCCATCACAATCGATGGACTTGATATTCGTGATATGAGTAAGCAATCATTGCGCTCACAAATTGGAATCGTACAACAGGATGTGTTTCTGTTTACTGGGACGGTCCGAGAAAACATTGCCTATGGAAAAAAAGATGCCTCAGAGGAAGAAATAATGGAGGCAGCAAAGAAAGCCCATTTACAAGAATTCATTTCCGAGTTGCCAGATGGTTACGAGACCCAAATCGGGGAACGAGGCTTGAAACTATCAGGTGGACAAAAACAACGTTTAGCCATCGCTCGTATGTTCCTGAAAAACCCACCGATTCTCATATTAGATGAAGCAACATCGGCACTTGATACGGAGACGGAAAAAATTATCCAGGCAGCTTTAAGTGAACTGGCTGAAAATCGCACAACACTTATTATTGCTCATCGCTTTGCAACTATACGTGATGCAGATCGTGTACTAGTCGTAACGAAAGAAGGTATTGCCGAAGAAGGTTCGTATACGGAATTAGTAGAAGCAGATGGTCTATTTGCAAGATTACACAATATCCAATATCAATAAATAGAAAAGCAAAAACGCATTCCCGGGAAATCGGGAATGCGTTTTTTTACTTATCCAGCACAAAATCATGGTACCGTTCATAATCTGCTTGTTTTAGTTCAACTTTCAATAACGTACCCTCTTCTTCATACTCAGACCCTTGAACAGAGGCTTGTTCGTTTAAATAGGACACCACGTCTCCGCGGTCATATGGTATGAGCATTCGGCACATCTTGTAGTCCGCAAAAATATGCGTGCGAATCAGTTCAATCAATTCATCCAGTCCTGCTTCTTCTTTGGCAGAAATCCAGATGTTATTTCCACTCACATGTGGATAATTCACACCTGCTAAGTCAGACTTGTTGTATACCTCAAGCGTCTGAACATTTTCAACTCCAACCGCTTGCAACGTTTCATTTGTAACGTCCATCATGTATCGATACTCATCATTGGACACATCGACTACGTGAAGGAGCAAATCAGCTTCTCGCGCTTCTTCCAAAGTAGAACGGAATGCTTTTACTAAATGTGTTGGCAACTTGCTGACAAATCCTACTGTATCAGTAAGTAAAAACTCTTTTTGATCAGGTAAACGGATTTGACGGACTGACGTTTCAAGTGTTGCAAATAACATATCTTTTTCAAAAACTTGTTTGTCATCGATTTGCCCTGTTTTTGCAAGTAGGCGATTCATGATCGTTGATTTCCCGGCATTCGTATAGCCCACAATTGATACTACAGGGATTTCATTTTTCTTCCGTTGTTTTCTTTGCGTTTCGCGTTGGTCTTTTACATGATCTAAGTCACGACGAAGTTTCGCAATCTGGTCTTCGATTTTCCGGCGGTCGAGTTCAAGTTTTGTTTCCCCGGCCCCACGGTTTTTAAAGCCCCCACCAGTGCCACCACCTTGACGACCAAGTGATGCCCGCAATCCAACTAAACGTGGAAGCATATATTGAAGCTGCGCTAACTCTACCTGCATTTGTGCTTCTTTAGATTTAGCCCGTCGAGCAAAAATATCCAAAATCAACATGGTGCGGTCAATAACTTTACATTCCAATGCGGCTTCCAAGTTACGGATTTGTGATGGTGATAACTCGTCATTGAAAATGACAAGATTAGCATCCGCTTCTTCAAAGAAGGCTTTGATTTCATCGATTTTTCCTTTTCCAACATAGTGCGCCGGATTTACCCGATCCAAGTTTTGCGTCACTTCTCCAACAACTTCTACATTTAATGCTTCTGCTAAGTTGTGTAATTCTTCTAAGCCATATTCAAAATGTTCATCTTTGTTTAAATTGACGCCAACGACAATGGCACGTTCCATTAATTCTTCCATTTGTGAATTCCTCCTCAATATCCTACCGAGAGAAAATCGAAATAATCCTTTTTTTGCCAGTAATAGTAGACAGAAAAAGAGAGCATACGAGTCGCTCTCTTTTTCTGAAAAGTATATTGGTTTTCAAAATGGATAGACCTATCCCGATTAACCTGCACAGTAGCAGTTCTTTGCATTATTTAGTTTCATCGCAAAGTGTTCCATCGGAATTTGTAGTCAATCATTTGGAAAACCTCCGTTCCTTAAAGTACTTATATCGTATCATACTCGTTTAAATAGATACAACTTCTTACAATTGTCGGAAGCCACCTGTGTTTGCTTTCACTGTAACTTCTGCAAATTTCTTCACGTCCGACTCTTTCGTCAGAAGCGTTCCGATCCATCCACCAATAAATCCAAGTGGTACTGATACAAGTGCCGGGTTCGTCAATGGGAAAATCGGGTTTCCTGTAATGATGGCTACACCTTCAACCGGGTTCATTACACTTGGACTAATGGAAACAAGTACTAAAGCAGATATTAGTCCTGTTGCCATGGCGGAAATTGCACCTGCTGTATTGAATTTTTTCCAGAAAATCGTATAGACGATAACTGGTAAGTTGGCACTGGCAGCAATACAAAAGGCGAGCGACACAAGAAACGCCACATTCAAGCTTTGAGCGAACAATGCCAAAATGATGGAGAATACAGCCACACCCAATGAAGCGAACCGAGCAGCCATCATCTGTTGTCTGTCTGTAGCTTTACCTTTTTTAATGATTTGCCCATAAATATCATGTGCAAATGCGGAGGCACCTGATAATACAAGCCCTGCAACCACTGCTAAAATCGTCGCAAATGCAACTGCCGAGACAAAGGACATCAGGAAATCTCCACCTAATTCTTGAGCTAAAAGAGGAGCGGCCATATTTCCTGCAGGATTGGTTGACACGATGAGATCTTGTCCAACAAACGCAGCTGCACCAAATCCTAAGAAGATGGTCATGACATAGAAAATACCAACAATCCAAGTTGCCCACATAACCGAACTGCGCGCCGTTTTTGCGTCACGCACTGTAAAGAAGCGCATTAGGATATGAGGCAATCCCGCTGTTCCAAATACAAGGGCAATCATCAGGGATATTGTATCCAACGGCATTTTGTATTTAACTCCCGGATTCAAATAATCTGCTCCATGAGGAGTTGCGGTTTTCATTGACGTAAACATTTCAAAAATATTGAAATGGAATTCCTTCAATACAAGGAACGAAATTATGATAGTACCTGCCATGAGCAGAACCGCTTTAATAATCTGTACCCAACTTGTGGCTGTCATACCTCCAAATAAAACATAGACTGTCATCATGACCCCCACGAGTAACACAGCAATCCAATAAGGTATATCAAAAAGCAATTGAATTAGTGCCCCTGCTCCAACCAACTGGGCAATCATATAGAAAATAACGATGGTAATGGAGCTGATTGCCGCACCAGCACGAACTTTCTTCGCGTTAAATCTCGAATTGATCATATCGGCAAGCGTATACTTTCCAAGATTGCGCAACGGTTCCGCAACGATAAACAGAACCACTAAATAAGCCACCAAATAACCGATGGAGAACAGGAAGCCGTCAAAACCGTATAAAGCGATTGCCCCGGCTATTCCTAAAAAGGATGCTGCGGATAGGTAATCTCCTGCAATCGCAAGACCGTTCTGCCAACCTGACAAACCTCCACCAGCTGTATAAAATTCACTTGTTGTATTTGTTTTCTTGGCTGCGAAGTATGTAACCACCAACGTCATCCCTACGATAATTAAAAATAAGATAACTACGATCGGATTCATTGGTTATCCTCCTCCTCGTAATTAAATTCTTTTAGTGTTTCATTAGCCATTCGGTCAAATTCAGCCGACTTTTTCATGTAAACGGTTACAAGAGTCCACGTCATGATGAATAATCCAAGAGCATATATCCAACTCCATGAAATATCACCAATAAATGAGGCATTTAAAACATCAGAATACGAAATAATAATAGGAAATAAAATATAAAGGCCTAAAAATAATAGTGTACTAGGAATCAGAAATGCTTTTTTCTTTTTTAAGAGATTACGAAAACCGGGAGACTCTTCAATTTTTTCAAAATCGGGTAATGATTTGCGTTTAATTTTTGTTGAATTTCGCTTTGTTGCTACTACCAATTGAAACACCCCTTTTCTTTGTTTTAATTTTCAGAATACAATTAAAATTAAAACAATATTAGAATAGAATGTCAATCTATTTCATTCGGATTTCGAAGAGTATGAGAGATTGAGATTGCAGAAAAAAACACATGCACTGAAAGCATGTGTTTCGGAAGGAAGAAATATTAATTAATTTCTAAATGCGAGAGACGCTCTTTCTCCTGAGTGCCTTTCAGGAAAACTAAATCGGTGTTTACTAAAATTATTGTGTCATCTGACGGTTCAATCCCCAGAAGACTTCCCCACTTTTCCACTTGGTTTCGGGGATGTTTTACCAAGAATTCACATCGTGAAATTTGCAACTGTTCGTTGTAATCTTTCAGCGTCCCATCTTCCCTCAAATTTTGCATACGCTCTTCAAAAGATTCATTCCATTCGATAAAAAATGGAAGGGGCAATTCATCCGAAACGGTCTGTTCAATAAAAAGCATTCTCCATTTCCGTATAAACCCTGTAGATGTCTCACGTTCAGCATTCAATACGCCAGATGTCGTCCATCCTTCTTTTTTCAACCTTCTATTGAGTGCTTCTATATTTTCAGTACGGAAACAAATCGTTCCCCATCCTTCGCCATTCTCTAAATCGTGCAGAAGTAGTTTGGTAAGAGGGTGATTCGCCTGTTTGGCAATGTCCATCTGTTCCACTGACAAATATTCTATGTAACTATTTTTTGTATAGGTTAAGGCATTTACTGTTCCCCAACTTTTGTGCCGTCCACCGATAGAAGTTCCTTTGTTATTTCGAACATGCTCTTCTGGGCTTTGCTTGCTAAAAAATACGACATGGTCCAGTTCAATCATTTTCTCTACTACCCCTTTCTAGATGTGTTCTTACATCAAAGTTCCCCCAATGTAGTCTTGTAAACACCGTATTTCAATATGTCGATGATTGCATCCATTTCAGACAGGATTTTCTCCGTTTCATTCATTAGATTATCAATCTTTCCGGCATATTCATTTATTATGCGCTGGGAGAATCCTTCAAAAACTGCTCTGATCAAAAGTTTCGCCTGACTCAATTCGACACCCTCACGAATGGTATGTGGGGTTAACAGTTGATAAATATAGTCGTCATTTAAAGCGAGCATCGGTTTCGACTTTTCTTTAAATAGTTGTTCCAATTCATTGATGAGTTCTTTTGGGGGAGTAATAAATGCCTGCATCAACAATTTGTTTTCGATTGGGCATAATACCGCTACGTTCATCTTCATTTTTACAAAGTACTTCAATTGTTCAAAGAAATCATCAGAGTCTTGAGGTTGCCATTCTTTCTCAAAAGCCTTCATCAAAACATCAATGGAATCATTGATAATGGTGAAATACAAGTTCTTCTTGGAATTGAAATGGTGGAAGATAAGTGCTTTCGATACATCGGCAGTTTCTGCAATTAAATTCGCAGAGGTATGGTAATATCCAAGTGTGGCAAACAACTCTTTAGAAACCTGGAATATTCGTTCATTTTTATCATTATCCATTAAATAACCAAGTCCTTTTTCAAATACTTCATAATAGCTGCCGTTACAGATATAACCATTATCAGAACCATTACAATTATATAGACGGGCTTAATGGACGCCTGTTGAATAATGTAGCCTGAATTCACATATTCAAACGGTGTTATCCATTTCAGCTTGGAAAGTTTATCGGAAATATTAGCGACAATACTAACAAAGTAGCTGAATAAAACGAGGGCCAGAGAAATGGACGTCACAAGTCGCTGCTTACGGAAAAATGCGGATATTCCAAAAGCAAGCGCAGCAAATGTCAAATGCAATAATAATGGTGCTAATGAAATCAGCGAAAATGTCACCATATCAATCTGGTCGTCACCGGCAACCCGGAATCCCATATAGTTGATTACAGAAAGTACAACGTTAAAGACCACAAGAACCAATGCCACCGCCACGGCTTTTTGAACGACCACTTGGACTCTTGAAATCGGCTTTGATAATAAAAATTCAATCGTACGGTCACTTTCTTCTTTTACTAACATACCCCCAGCTAACATTGCTGCATAGATACTGCCAAAAAGTGTAACGAATAAATACCCTTCAATGGCGTAGAAACCAAGTGCACTATCGAAGCCTAGTTGATCAATATTAAATGCTTTAAGCATTGCCTCAGGATATAGTTTCATCAATTCCTGGAGTTGATCTTGATTTTCTGCAAATTGAGGGTAGATGCTCATGATTAAAAAAGTCATGCCTCCAAGCGCCAATATCCAAATCCATAACGCTTTTTGTGCCCGTTTCCATTCTCTTTTAAAGACCATTATTCTCACCCGTTTCTTTTTCGTAATAATGCATGAAAATCTCTTCTAGTGAAGGTTCTTCGATCGTTACATCATCAAAAGGAATCTGAACCAACTGCTGCAATAAATCTCGAGTGTGGCCATTATAGATAAATTCGTAGCTATTATCTGTCAGATGTTCCTGCAGGACACCCTCCAAATGTACCTTATGCTCCCATTTATTTTGAAAATGGAGGTGTACTTTTTTGAATTGCTTCGCATGCAAGTCTTCCATACTTTCAATTTTAATCAGTCGTCCCTCTTTAATGATGGCTACACGGTTGCATAGTTTCTGGACTTCACTTAAATAATGGGATGAAAAGAAAATAGTCGTGCCTTTTTGTTGAAGCTCTTTTAATAAATCAAAGAATATGGATTGCATAAGTGGATCCAAACCTGCAGTCGGTTCATCTAAAATCAACACTTGGGGTTCATGCATCAGCGCTTGAATAATACCCACTTTTTTCTTGTTACCAAATGACAAATCCTCGATTTTCCTGGTCGTATCGAGTTGAAGACGCTGAGCCAATTCCTGTGCATGTTTTGTTGAATTACCTGGGTAGAAGCCTGCAGAAAAACGAAACAATTCACTTACTTTCATATCATCATAATAATGGACTTCCGAAGGCAAATAGCCAATATGTTGGCGAATATCCTTCGCTTCTTTCACAACATCTTTTCCCAAGATTTTTGCAGTACCATTCGTTGGATATATAAAGTTAAGTAACGTACGAATCGTTGTACTCTTTCCTGCTCCATTTGGTCCAATGAATCCAAAAATTTCTCCTTGGGCAACTTGAAATGTAACATCGTCTATCCCACGTGATTTTCCATAACGTTTTGTTAATTGATTCAATTCAATTGCATTCATGAATGTAACCTCCCTTGTAATCAGAATATTACTACAAATATACCCTCCACTGACCAACCGGTCAATAGGGCGTAAAAAAATCCCACAACATATGTTGTGGGATTGAGATTTATTTATCTTGTTTCAATAGTACAAGTGTTTCATCAAACTCACGTTCAATTTCTTCATTCTTACGGTACGTGATCAAACTTACAATAACAGCTACGATTAAACATAGGATAAATCCTGGAACAATTTCATAAATTAAGCCTTTAAGGGTTTCATTATTCCCCCAAATAACCACTGTAGTTGCTCCAACGACCATACCTGCTAATGCGCCCCAAGTAGTAAGCTTTCTCCAGAATAGTGATAGCAAAATAACAGGCCCGAAAGCAGCACCAAAACCAGCCCAAGCATATGCAACTAAATCTAGGATAGTCGTGTTTTGTTCCCATGCAATAAACATAGCAACCACTGATACAAATAGTACTGCAAGACGTCCCAGCATCACAAAATGCTTATCTGAACCATCTTTGTTAATAACAGCTTTGTACAAATCTTCAATCAAGGCTGAAGAAGTAACAATTAATTGAGAAGAAATCGTGCTCATAACTGCAGCAAGTACAGCTGCCAGCATAATACCTGCGATAAATGGATGGAAAATAACTTGTCCTAATGCAATAAAGACTGCCTCAGGGTCACCCAATGTTTCACCAGCATTTTGCTGATAGTAAGCGATTCCAATTAAACCTGTCGCAATGGCTCCAGCCAAACTTAATGCCATCCAGCCAATCCCGATACGACGTGCTTGTTTTGTTTCTTTTACAGAACTGATTGCCATAAAGCGAACAATGATATGTGGCTGGCCAAAGTAGCCAAGACCCCAAGCAATAGCAGAAATTACACCTAATCCTGTTGCTCCTTCTAGCAAGCTCAAACGTGATGGATCAACAGAACGAATGCTTTCTGCTGCGCCGTCGAAGCCGCCCACCATAAATAATCCGATAGTAGGTACCAAAATCAACGCCAAGAACATAATTAGTCCCTGTACAACGTCTGTGTAACTTACTGCAAGGAATCCACCAAACAGTGTATAGGCTATAACTACTGCCGATACTATCAAAAGACCTGTATGATAGTCTAAACCGAATGACTCGTCAAAGAAGACGCCACCCGCTACCATTCCTGATGATACATAGAACGTAAAGAATATCAAAATGATGATACCAGAAACGACACGCAATAAACGTGAAGTATCCTTCAAGCGGTTTTCCAAGAAACTTGGAATTGTAATGGAATCATTCGAAACTTGTGAATAAACACGTAAACGTGGTGCAACTAGCAACCAGTTTAAATAAGCTCCTACTGTTAAACCAACAGCTATCCAAGCTTCTACTAAACCTGTTGCATAGATTGCTCCTGGTAAACCCATCAATAACCAACCTGACATGTCAGCTGCTCCAGCACTTAACGCTGTAACCGCGGGACCTAAAGAACGTCCACCTAACATGTAATCCGTTAAGTTAGCTGTTTTTCGGTATGAATAATAACCGATATAAAGCATTGCAGCCATATAGATAATTATCGCAATTAATTGATATACATAATCAGACATACTTTTTCCTCCTTTGAGATAGTTATGAGTATTTCAAAACTCATCATAACATGCAACTTGCAGAAGAACGAGAATATTTTTTTAGTAAGAATTGTCACTAAACATAGAATTACCAACGTTTTACAGCGTTTTTTGTATTTCCCAGGAAATATGGCATCTTACACGCTAATACTTTTCTCTTTCGACATTTCACGCAAGAGATACTTTTGAATTTTGCCAGAAGCGGTCATTGGATACGATTCCGTAAACTCAATATAACGCGGAATTTTATGATGCGAAATTTTCCCTTTGCAATATGCACGTATTTCTTCGGCATCAATCGTTTCCCCGTCTTTAGCAATAATCCAAGCCATTAATTCTTCTCCGTATTTCGGATCTGGCACTCCGACCACTTGTACGTCCTGTACACTTGGATGTTGATATACAAACTCCTCAATTTCGCGAGGATAAATATTTTCTCCACCACGAATCACCATATCTTTGATCCGACCTGTAATTTCTAGATAGCCTTCATCATCTAAAATGGCAATATCCCCTGTGTGAAGCCAACCTTCTTCGTCGATCGCTTCACGTGTCGCTTCTTCATTTTTGTAATAACCTTTCATTACAAGATATCCCCGAGCACATAATTCACCAGGCACTCCTGCAGGCAATTCTTCATTGGTTACCGGATCTATAATTTTCACTTCCACGTGAGGATGAGGTTTTCCAACTGTTTTTACACGTTTTTCAATCGCATCATCCGCTTTCGTTTGTGAAATGACAGGCGAACATTCAGTAAGTCCATAACAAATGGTTATTTCGCTTGCCCCCATATCATCAATTACTTTTTTCATTACTTCAATCGGACAAGGTGAACCCGCCATAATGCCTGTTCGCAAGGACGAAGTATCAAATTGCTTATATTCAGGATGATTCAGCTCGGCAATAAACATTGTCGGAACTCCGTGGAGTCCTGTACACTTTTCGTCCTGTACAGCCTGAAGTACACGCTTTGCTTCAAATTGCTCAACCAATACCATCGTAGTTCCATGTGTGACAGCTGCAAGCGTTCCCAAAACACAGCCGAAACAATGGAAAAATGGCACTGGAATACATAAACGGTCATCAGGTGTTAACTTCATATGATCCCCGATGATTTGCCCATTATTGACAATGTTCTTATGTGTCAGCATGACACCTTTTGGAAACCCGGTAGTGCCTGAAGTATATTGAATATTGATAACATCTTCCGAGTCCAATGAAGTCAGTCGTTCTTCCAGTTCCATATCTGTGATGTTTGCTGCAAGCGCTTCGAACTCACTCCAAGAATAAATTCCGGGATATTCATTTTCACTCATGACGATGACTCGTTTGAAATGAGGCAGCCTCGCACAGTGAATATCCCCTTTAATAGATGACTTCAATTCTGGACAAACTGCATTGATAATCTCTATGTAAGAAGTTCCTTTAAATTCTTCACCTAAAATAAGTGTGGTGGAATCGGATTGATTCAATAAATATTCGAGTTCCTTTTCCTGATAATTGGTATTGACTGTCACAAGAACGGCTCCCATTTTGCCAGTAGCGTATTGGCTCAATAACCACTCTCTCTTGTTATCTGACCAAATGGCGATATGTTCTCCTTTAGCAATGCCCATCCCCATGAAAGCCTTTGCCAAGCGGTCTGTCTCTTCATCAAATTCTTTATATGTTTTGCGTAATTGCTTTTCTGGATATACGTACGCTTCTGTAGCGGGATATCGTTTCGCCATTTCTCGAACTACTTCCCCCACCGTTTGATGTTTCAACATGTTGTTGCTTCCCCCTTTGTGATGTCTTGGTTATTATGTTATCACAAAATTCAGACGAATTGTAAATGCAAAATCCATCTTTATCCACCTGCGTAAAGTGCTTGATGATTTTATCAAAACCAGTATATTGTGCTACTATAAAAAAGATAAGTAGTCGCTTTATATTCTTCGGGGCAAGGTGAAATTCCTTACCGGCGGTGAACAAATGTAGATTTGTAAGTCCGTGACCCGGTGCTTGAAAAAGTAGCGGTGGAGTTGGTGCGAATCCAACACCGACAGTATAGTCTGGATGGGAGAAGAGTATAGAGAGGTTTATTTGTCATGCTCGCGCGTCGCTTCTTTTCGATTTTGAAACTCGAAAGGAGGAGCTTGTATCATTAAACAACATTTGAATTCGTTTAAACTTCGCATGCAGTCCAGCTTATCAATTCCGTGCTTGAAGAGCACTCGATCAGAAGGTACTGATTCCAACTTCCATGCGGCTAGAATTCCAAAAGCACTTATCATTATGGATAAGCTTCTTAAAGCAACCCAATTTGAAGTATGTGCAGGAAAATTCACACAAGAAGCGAAGCAACATACACGAGTATATTTTCATTCCGATACAAATTATCCATCTGACACATTCAAATCAACTGCTGCTAAAAACGAGCTTCGATCCCCGAAATTACGCGAGAACTTTCTTTTGACGCGTGATCGTTTAAAAGCGCTTTTGAATTTCGTCAATTGGATTCATCATCATATCCCTTTCCCCACCACCTACCTGCCCCTTGGTGGAAAAAATTCTAATCCTTATTACTAAAAGCTATACAAAATATGTCTCTACAGGCGTATATAATTGGTACCACTAATTGAATAATGGATAACAAATAAGGCTTTGATGTTCGCATCAATTCTCTTTTCAGTAGGAGGTTGATTACTTGTTCACAGGAATCATTGAAGAAATTGGCATTGTCACTTCCATCAAACTTAAATCACATGCGCTCGAATTGTCCATTCGTGCAAAAGTGGTACTAGAAGATGTGAAAAGAGGAGATAGTATCGCCGTAAATGGTGTTTGTTTGACGGTTTCATCTTTTACACATGATACGTTTGTTGTGGATGTTATTCCAGAAACCTTTAACTCGACCACTTTAGCTAACTTATCGTCAAACGGTCGCGTCAATCTGGAACGTGCCATGTCAGCAGTTGGACGGTTTGGTGGTCATTTTGTCAGTGGGCACGTGGATGGCATCGGTGTCATTCGCTCGATAAAAAAAGAATCCAATGCCATTACAAAGAAGATTGAATTGGATTCCAGCCTCATGAAATACATGATGCGAAAAGGCTCTGTAGCAATAGACGGCACTTCACTTACTATTTTTGATGTAGAACGAACTTCAATCACCATTTCCTTAATTCCAACAACGCAATATGATTCATTGATTGGTGAAAAAGGCATTGGTGAAAAAGTGAATATTGAATGTGACATGCTCGCAAAATATACCGAACGTATACTTACATCTAAAACTGGCATATCAAAAGAATGGCTACAGGATAAAGGATTTTAAAGGAGGTTTCTTATGTTTTATACAGTAGAAGAAGCAGTTGAAGCATTATCCAAAGGACAAGCCATCATTGTCGTTGATGACGAAGATCGTGAAAATGAAGGAGACTTTGTTGCGCTTGCGGAATTTGCAACCCCTCAAATCATAAATTTAATGGCTTCTGAAGGCAAAGGTCTTATTTGCGTACCAGTGGCGGAAGAAATTGCACGTCAACTGGATATCGGGTTAATGACGGATCATAATACAGACCCTTATAGTACGGCTTTTACAATCAGTGTCGATCATATCGACACGACGACAGGTATCAGCGCATTCGAACGCTCTCACACCATTCTGCAAATGATAAACAATCAATCGACTGCAACCGATTTTAAACGACCAGGTCACGTCTTTCCCTTGATTGCGAAAAAAGGTGGCGTCCTTAAGCGTGCCGGACATACAGAAGCAGCAGTTGATTTAGCCTTGCTTGCAGGGTCAGCGCCTGCGGGTGTGATTTGTGAAATTATGAATGAAGATGGCACAATGGCCAGACTCGATGACTTAGTTATCATAGGAAAACGATTAAATATCGGCATTTTAACGATCGCTGAGTTGATTGCTTACAAACAAAAGCATGAAAAGCTGATTACCCGTGAAGTAGAAACTATTTTGCCAACTGAGTACGGTGATTTCCAGGTGTTTGGGTATACCGAAACTTTGACAGGTAAAGAGCATATTGCCCTTGTAAAAGGCCCGGTCTCTGAGGATACACCTATTTTGACCCGTGTACACTCTGAATGTTTGACAGGGGATGTCCTCGCTTCTCGCAAATGTGATTGCGGTTCACAGCTCCATGCCTCACTCAAACAAATTGAAGCAGCAGGCTCCGGCATATTGTTATATATGAGACAAGAAGGCCGTGGCATCGGATTAATCAACAAATTAAAAGCATATGCACTGCAGGACGAAGGATTGGATACTGTCGAAGCCAATCAAAAACTTGGTTTTGCAGATGATTTAAGGGAGTACGGAATTGGCGCACAAATTTTACGTGACCTTGGCGTTCGTAAAATGAAGCTCATGACAAACAATCCTAGAAAAATTTCGGGAATAGATGGATACGGCTTGGAAGTAACCGAGCGTGTGGCAATCGAGATCCCATCTCATACAGACAATGAAGGCTATATGAAAACCAAAAAATCAAAACTCGGGCATTTTCTGAGTTTATAGAGGAGCTTATATATGACAACACATTTAGAAGGATATTTAGTTGGGTCCGATTTAAAAATTGGCATCGTCGTTGGACGTTTCAATGAATTTATTACGAGTAAACTATTGGGGGGCGCTGAAGACGCACTGAAGCGTCATGGTGTGGATGAAGCAAATGTGACGATTGCCTGGGTTCCCGGTGCTTTTGAAATTCCACTGATCGCAAAACAAATGGCGGCTTCAAAAAAATACGATGCCGTCATCACTCTTGGTACTGTGATACGTGGCTCTACCCCACACTTCGATTTTGTTTGCAACGAAGCCGCTAAAGGAGTTGCCAACGCTGGATATCAACACAATATTCCTGTCATCTTCGGTGTTCTAACGACAGATACAATCGAACAGGCAATTGAACGCGCTGGAACGAAAGCCGGAAATAAAGGTTGGGAATCTGCTACAGCCGCTATTGAAATGGCAAATTTGATGAAAAAATTAAGTTAATCAATGACCTCGAAGCTCTTTGCTTCGGGGTTTTATTGTATAATTTTACAAATGATTAAAAGGAGTGCTCACGAAATGAAGACGCTATACCTCGTTCGACATTGTTCTGCAACCGGACAAGCTGCAGAAGCCGAATTATCCGATACAGGAATTGAACAAGCTCAAAAGTTGGCTGCATTTTTTAGTGGAATTTCGATTGAAAATATCATTTCAAGTCCATTTAAAAGGGCACAACATTCAATTGAACCGACAGCCAAAGCAAAAAAGCTACCGCTTACTATTGATGCTCGCTTGGCAGAACGCACGTTAAGCACGTCTGATTTACCTAATTGGCTCGAGCTTTTAGAGAAGACATTTCTTGACCTCGATTTGAAGCTGGTGGGTGGCGAATCCAGTCGAGAGGCTACCGCTCGCGCTATTGAAGTCATTGAAGAGGCAATAAACAATACCGTACTCGTTACACACGGTAATTTAATGAGTCTCATTTTGAAACACTTTGATGACTCCATTGGTTTTGAGGAGTGGAAATTACTTCGTAATCCAGATGTATATACTCTTATCATTGATAATAATAAGAGTAGCATTAAGCAATTATGGAAAGATTGATGAAGCCCCTCCTGTTCACTTCAAGTGGATTGGGAGAGGCTTTCCTTTTTGCGGATTTTTGGTTTTTGTCCATTCGATTTGGAATTTCGGCCATTCATCATCACAATGAAGAGTTCACTCAATTATCTCCCCCTTTTCCCGACTGGAAGAAAAGTAATCCTGACGAATGTGATAAACTATCGTTAATAAACATGAAGAGAAGGCGGTCTGTATGGAATATCAACAAATGCTCGATCAATTAAGTGATTTGATTCATCAAAAACAGCTGATTGCTGCGACGATTAGCCAACCCCGTGCCAAATCCGAAGAAGTAAAACGAGTGAAGCTAAAGCCACTTGAATTAAAGGGCATTTATCATATTCAGTTTGAATACCAGTATGAACGTGTACTAAAGCATGAAAACCTAGAACTTGATGCAGCAAATGAAAAGTTGCATGCCTTACTCCAGCAATACAGACAAGTGCAAGCTGATTTTCAGGAAGAAAAAGTGCATATTCAGCTTTCCAAAAAGTTTAAAGTATTGTGGAAGTCGGAACAGATTGCTTCGAAAAAAGTGGTCAACCTTTCTCATAACCGAAAGAAAAATTATTTACTGGACGAAGATACATCCTACCCGTTTCTGGTACGTCTAGGTGTTCAGACACCTGATGGCAAAGTCAAAAAGCAAAAGCATGATAAGTTCCGACAAATCAATCGTTTTGTCGAATTTATCGACGATGCACTGGACTACCTTCCGAAAGATCGACCGGTACGAATTTTAGATTTTGGGTCCGGGAAATCCTATTTAACTTTTGCTCTGTATCACTATTTAAGAATTGAAAAAGGTCTCGACATTCGTGTTACCGGTCTGGATTTGAAAAAGGAAGTAATTGAAGATTGTCAGCAAATCGCGGATGATTTGAACTATGATCACCTTGAATTCCTGGTTGGGGATATCAATGACTATAATGAGGAAACATCGGTGGATATGGTCGTAACACTTCATGCTTGTGATGTTGCAACGGATATGGCGCTTGCCCGTGCTGTAAAATGGGGGGCAAAAGTGATTCTGAGTGTGCCATGTTGTCAGCATGAGCTGAACACTCAACTGAACAGCCCCGCTCTAGAAGTTATGCTTCAGCATGGACTTGTGAAAGAACGGTTTGCCGCTCTAGCTACTGATTCGATTCGGGCGGAGTTGCTGAAACTTGTCGGCTACGATGCGCAATTACTCGAATTTATCGATATGGAAAATACACCTAAAAACATTCTGATTCGAGCTTATTTCAATGGAAATAAATCGACATCAGAGGAACAGCAAAAATATCGTGAATTTGTAGATTTCCTGCAAGCAAAACCGTTTCTTGAGAATGAACTGAAAGATTATCTATAAATCGACATACAAAAAGGCATTGTTTTAACAGACAATGCCTTTTTCTTTATTTCCAAATAACCAGAACTAATGGTCCGTTAGATTGATTTGTACAGCCACTTAAATAATAATCTGTTCTTTCTGCTTTATCTTCCGCTTCTAATGATTCGCAACTTATGCTGTTAATACTCCCCGATCCGAAATGATCCCTTGTCGTATCCTCTGTTGAATGGATTAACTTTCCGTCGTAAAGTAGTTCATGAATCATTGGGTCACCTTCTTCGGTATAAGTGACAATTCGAATTTCGTCACTTTCCCCATGATCGATATTGTCCTTAAAGATTTGGAACGTCTCTAGATTTGTAATGTCTCCATGTTTATTGACAATATCCTCTGGTGAAGGTTGATAATCTTCCTGAACAGAACCACTTACATAAGTGATTTTGGGAGTCACCTGATTTTGCTGACAACCTGAAATGAAAAATATACAAATTAATATGGCTACATAGTATTTTTTCATGGTCATCCCCCATTGAATGTTAGTACTTTACATTATAACAAGGAAATCAGATGATGTATAAAATTACCAATAAATTAACCTTTGCACAATACTACAATTCAACACTCAAGAAAACATATCCTTCGTTTTCTCTTACTTCGCCAAACTTAACTGGTACACGTGATGAAAAAATCGGACCATCAATGACGACCGTATGGAACTCCCCGTTTTCTCCACACGAATCGATTCCCAGTGCTTCTAATTCATCCATCAGCTCTCTCGTGAATGTGCGGCCAATGTAGTCCCTTGGCATCATCTTTGTGTTTATTACGACAATAACCGCTTCAAATCCAACCTCCAAAAGTTCCTCCAGTATCGAACGTCTCTGTTCTTGCCATAATGGATGAATAGGAATGATATCTGATTTTGCACATGTTTTTTGTACCCATTCCAAATGTCCTTCAAGATCGATATCACCAAAGACGCCGTGAGTAATGCTCACTGAGCGACACTCGTCCATGGCATCGATAAACTTCATTTCATAGTCTTCCCATCCTGCGCCACGAATCATTAATGGCACGTTCAGGCGATCTGCCTGAGCCTTTATTACCTTTAATGGCAGAGCATGTGACTTCGAGATTTCTTCATCTTCCTGAAACATGGTCAGTAATCTCTTGGGGATCATCCCTGATTGGATTGCGCGGTAATAGGCCATAGCTGAATCCTTGCCGCCACTCCATGATGCAACAAACGGTTTGTTTTCCATTGTTTAAACTCCTAACTCTCTTCCATCGCGAATCTCCACTGCCTTTTCAGGGGCGTTGTTTATGATTCCTCGAACTTGTTTTTTAAAGATGGTTTCATAGTGATACGTCCACTTGAACATACGACCATACATTCTCCAAGTAGGTGTATAACTAGCATTTTCAGTGCCTCTTTTTTGTTTGTAGAACCTCCGTGAAATCCGATACAGACGCACAGAAAGACGAGGATGCAGGAAAATAATTTGGTCCGCTTCCTCGAATGTCTTCATTGACCAACCAAGGTGTGTACCTTCGATAATCCAGGTTGGCTGGCTAATGATATCAGCTAATTGGGAATCCCGTTTTTCCTCAGAATTGCGAATATCTCCTCCAGCACATCTCGACCATACCACATCATCCAATGAATGCATCTCAATTCCTTTTTGCACAGCCAGCTTCCTTGCAAGTGTCGTTTTTCCGCTGCCAACTGATCCAACAATACGTATTTTATTTGCCATGCGCCCAGGCAATCCGGTTATCGACTGTTCGAACCATGCGAATCATAAACGGCTGGTACCCGAGTTTCGGCCAGAAATAGGATGCCAAGTGATTGGGCGTATGCCAGTCAGCCAATGCATAATCATAACCCATTTCTTTTAACTGAGCATGACTCGCATCTGCAAGGGCTTTCCCTACTCCGCGTCCCCGGTACTGCGGGTTGGTAGAAGCCGCCGGAAGATCCACTGTTTGATTAGGTGTATACATATTGGATGAAGTATCCGCTTCGTAGTAAACATGGAAACCAACTGGAATTCCTTCCTGTTCACCAATCATGACAATTGCCTCTGCATCTTTTGCGAGAGCTGCATAGCCACTTTTCACATCCTGGAGTGATTCTTTTGTAATCGGATTCCATGATGGCGCGGAAGCTTGATGAATGCTGTTCCAACGCGACATACTTTTAAGCATTTCCGTGTCGTTTTCTGCCAATCGGCGTATGTTAATTGCGCTAGTATCTGTATGTTTTGCTTTCGGTTCATAGTTTTTTATGTCGAGCATTGCATATTTTTGTTCAAAACGGAAACCTTGCTCCAGCCATTCATAAACTAAGCGATCGTAGCCAATCGGAACGTAAATGATATGTTGGAAATATCCCCCGGCAATCCATTCCGCACCTGCCTCTGCATACAATAGACGTATCAAACGTGGATGTGCATCTTCTGAAATGGCCAAGCATGGATAATCAATAATAATGTGGCGGCCTTTTTTTGCATCTTCCTTGAATTCATACAGCATATACCCAATTACTTGCTGATCACGGAGAGCCACAATACCATTAACGAAAGGGTTTTTGGCAATTTCACGAAGCAGGTTCTCAGTTTCCGCTGCCTCCTCAAAACGTTTTGGGAGGAATGAATATCGAATTCGTTCTACTTGGTGTCGTTTTGACAATAGCGTAGCCATTGCCGGGTAATACTGTTCGTCTAGTCCTACAAATTGAATCATGTTAACTCCCCCTTACTGGTTATTTTTCATGCAACTCCCTACTCTGCAGCTCTTATCTATCTTTTTAGCTATTTGCTATACTTGATAAAAAAGTAAAGGAGTTAATCCATGGAATTAAAACGCGTTGCTTATGGAGTAATTATGGCTGCTTCACTTATTTTTGTGCGATTTATCGATTACAAAATTTACGATATGCCTATTTTTGTGTCAGTGATCATTCTGATCGGTATCATGGTTTTAAGTTATAAACTTGTCGACCGCTCTACATTTTTCGACAGACAAATTTCCCGAAATACATACTATTTGATGAATACACTCATCATTTCATTATTGATTCTCACTTTGTACATCATCGAATCCTGAAATGACATAAGAAATACTTCTCCCTACTACTGAATAGACTTACTGTTTAAATTCGACAAAGTCATCTAGTTTCCTTCCATTTTGCATGAATGAGAAAAAATTCGGGATATGCTAGCTGAATCAAAAAAGGCAGGCTTGACGATTCATGAAGTGGAAATTGATACTGTATATTTAAACGGCAATAAATCTTCGCATTTTCAACCTATTCGATCCTCCCTGCAGATTTATAAAGTGTTTCTGAAATTTACCGCCTCCTTTGGCTTAGATATGGGGTTATTTGCTTTATTTATCTGGACATGGAAAAATGATGCACCCCAAATGTATATGATTCTGGCAACCATTATAGCAAGGGGCATTTCAGCTAGTTTCAACTACTCAATCAACCGAAAGAAAGTGTTTGAAGAAGGCGACGAAAAGGCGTTTCTAAAGTATATGATTCTTGCCGGACTCATCATCGCACTATCTGCCGGTATAGTTCACTGTCTATTTTTCTTAACCGGAAGAGGTGAAATGATCATTAAGGTCATTGTGGATAGAGTGTTGTTTTTGGTGGGTTTTGTTATTCAGCGGGAATGGGTATTCAAAAAGAAAAAGCCAAAACACGTTTAATGTGTTTTGGCTTATTTAATGATAGGTAAAGGAATTTGTTGAACCCAATCCATAATGAATCGAGATTGGTGAGAATTTAAATTGGCAGGCAAATTTTGTTTATCGAAAAAGGCATGGGCACGTGTTTCATCGCTGTTTTGAATTAGATTTCCTGAAAAACAGGATGCTTTAAAAATAATTTGAATGCTATACACCTGATCCCCGCTAGCATATCTAGTAAAACCTTCCTGTCCTGAATAGATGCCGAAAAATTCCAGGTCACCAATTTTCAAGCCTGTTTCTTCTTCCGTCTCTCTTCGAGCTGCTTCTTCAACTTTCTCGCCTAATTCCATTACTCCTCCAGGAATACACCACACATCCGCATCTGTTCGATGTTGTAGTAGAATTTGATTCCCTCTTTCAATGATGACACCACATCCAACAGTCAGGAGTGGTTCATGTCCAATCATCTTTCTCATTGTCTGTATGTAATTCACCAAATTACTTCCTTTCAATTAGGCGTTGTGCAAATGCAAAAGGCTTGGAGAGTCATACCAGACCTTCTATCTCCATTTAAATTGCTGCTCATGCAACAGTTTTAAAAAAGCATCAACCACGACTGGATGGAACTGAGTTCCCCTACCACGAATAATCTCCTGTATTGCTTCTTCAATTGTCAATGAATCACGGTAAACACGATCAGTGGTCATCGCATCGAATGAATCAACAACGGAAACAATCGCCGCTTCCAATGAAATCTCATCACCTTTTAAACCGAAAGGATATCCTTTTCCATCGTAACGTTCGTGATGTTCTTCAACAATAAATGCTGAATCTCTCAACCATTCAATTTCATGTTCACGCATCATCTTAGCACCTAATGTTGTGTGAGATTTCATAATTACCCACTCTTCAGGGGTGAATTTCCCTTTTTTATTTAAAATTTCAAGGGGAATCGCCAGCTTTCCTATGTCATGAAAATAAGCACCCCATCTGAGCAATCTCACGCGCTCAACGGGTTGACCGAGTTTCTTCCATAGTTCAATGGAATAATCTTTGATTCGCGAGCAATGATGAAAAGTGTAACCATCCACATGCTCTATTGCAGCAGCGTCACGTTGCACGATTTCTGTGTTACTAAAATTCCTTTCAAATATGCTCGCTGTCATTTCGACGAGGATTTCTACAGCTTCTTCCCCATAAAAAGATAATAGCTCTGGATATTCGGATGCATCCAAGGTCTCACCTGCATGCAAAAAGAAGGTGTCTCCTTCATATTGGACTTCAAGCACTCCTTGAACAACTGTATATTTTTCAATCGCTGAATGAACGTCTTCATTGGTATAGCGCACCCAGAACGAACGACGGGGAAACAAAGAGAAAAGACTGTAGCCTATTTCTTCAGATTTACCTATGCACGTTGAAATTGCATGTCCTACATTAATTCGATCAAGGGAAGTTTTTTCTTTTATATCAATGATTTGTTCGCTTGTTAATGCCATAGGTACCTCCCCACCGTACTTATACTTTTATTCACTTTACCTTTACCACCTTAATTTGTCATTAAAACTCGGCAAAATTATCTAATTATTACGTTCATTTATATCTTTTTTCTACTAAAAAAGCTCCCCAAAAATCGGAGAGCTCAAGATTTTAAATTGATACGTGATCTTCCACTTTTTCTTGCGTTTTCTTGTCTTGCATCTCATAGGAAATCCGGTCTAAACTTGGACGCAATGTTCCTTTGCCCGAGTAGTTTTCAAGCATTTCTTTCACATCGATACCAGAAGAAGCTTTCAATGTTTCCTGAAGGGTAGACATTAAATTCGTGGCATACGACGTAACTTTATTGGCGCCGCCACCTTCTCCACCGCCAGTATCCACCACTGTAATCTTGTCGATATTTGCTAATGGGCTTGCAATTTGTTTCGCATATTCCGGCATCATGCGTACAATCATATCCAACACTGCAGCTTGACCGTAATGTTCGAATGCTTCCGCAATTTTTCGTTTCGCTTCCGCTTCTGCAAGACCTTTCAAGCGAATAATATCAGCTTCTGTTTCACCTTGTGCACGTTCGGAGTCAGCTTTCGCCAATCCATCAAGTCGTACTTTTTCAGAATCCGCTTTCGCTCTTGCCTCGATACGGTATTTTTCCGCATCCGCTTCAGCCATTTCACGGGATTTTGCAGCTGCCGCGTTTTGCTCGATAGCATAACGATCCGCGTCCGCTTTCTTTTTAACTTCTGAGTCGTATTGTTTCTCGCGACGTAAAATTTCTTTTTCTTCAAGTTCGATTTGTTTTTGACGTTCAATGATGCGGATTTGCATTTCCTGTTCCATTACTTCCTGTTTTGATACGGCAGTCTGAAGTTCGTAAGCTTGGTCAGCACGCGCCTTCGCGATATCTTGCTCGCGACGGTACTCAGCTACTTTCAGCAAATTCTCTTTTTCAGCCAATGCAATTTCAGTCGCGCGTTCAATTTCGGATTGCTGTGCCTCTTTTGCTGCTTCTGCACGCTTGATTCGTGTTTCTTTATCTGCTTCTGCTGTTGCAATATCAGCATCACGTTTTACCTGTGCTATACGTGGTTTACCAAGTGAATCCAAGTAGCCATTTTTGTCACGTACATCTTTTATGGTAAATGAAACAATGATTAGACCCATTTTCGCTAAATCCTGAGAAGCGACACGTTGTACTTCTTGCGAGAATTTGTCGCGATTTTTGTAGATTTCCTCCACTGTCATCGATCCCAAAATGGAGCGCAAATGACCTTCCAGTACTTCTTTTGCTTCATTTTCACGATCTTCTTTTGACTTCCCTAAAAATTGTTCAGCAGCCGTTGCAATTTCGGAAATGGATCCACCAATTTTAATGATGGCCGTTCCGTCTGCCATTACCGGCACACCTTGCTCTGTATAAACTTCAGGAGTCGTAACTTCCAACTTACTTGATAGTAAACTTAATGGCTGTGCTTGCTGAAAAACTGGAAATACAAATGTACCGCCACCACGAATGATTTTTATACGATTGCCTGATTCATCTGTATGAACCGTTTTCGCCCCTAAATAACTACCTGTTACAATCAATGCTTCATCGGGACCAACAGTCTTGTATTTCGTTATATACACACCAATAATAGCAACCAACACAAACGCCACTATCCCCACTACAACTAACATACTCATATCCATGTTCATTTCCCCCATCTATTTTTTATTAAAAACGAAAGGTTCGTATTCCCTGACAAGAAACGTTCCTTCCTCTATCTCAATTACTAACACTTCTTTGCCATAGGCAATCTCTTCATTGTCATAGCCTACTGCTCGCTTGGATAGAAGCCCGCCTACTGTTTCAATCACAATCTCACCATAACCGTCAGATGGTATGGGCGTAATGACTTTGCCAACTAAACCTGCTAACGACTCATCCGTATAGGCGATTGACACTTCGGCTGATGCCATGGGCAGTAAAATAAAAAAGTACAGTAAAATATCGAGAACCACTCCCACTGCGAGACTCGCAAACAAGACAATCCAGCTATTCCAGTTGGTGGAGACTTCAAGCACATACCCGCTAGCTGAAACAAAAGTGACGAATGCCATTATAACGGTAGGGTTTAAAAAAGGAATGCCTTCCCCAATCCCTTCAGCAACATCTCCAAAAAATACATACAGAACAGTCACTGCCCCCGTAATGAGGAGCACATACATGTAGATTTGTTCAATGGACATCCAATCACTCCCATTTAATGAATTCTTTAGTCTCACCTATTACTACGGAGGACAAAAAGAAAAGTTTCATTTTTCCAAATATTTTTTTGATACTTAAGCTGAGATGAATTGAATGAATACAGGAACTGCCATCTTTTTAAACGGTGTATCGAGCTCTGGAAAGTCTTCCTTGGCGAAGGAAATGATTAAACACTTTCCGGATTACAGCCGCACTTCTAGCCAAAAATAAAAGCACATGTGCTACTCAATCTTGAGTCCGCACATGTGCTACTTTCAATTATATCCACGTTCACCATAAGGCTGTTTTTCAACACACCATTTTTCTTTTGCATCTGCTAGTTCTTCTTTTAATTGCAAAGCAGACTTCCCTTCCGTTTCAATGGACTCTAACACTTCAAATTGAAATGCCTCTTCACCGAATTGTTCCCAATCCTTCTGCAAGTCCTTATTCAATAAGGTGCCGCCATTCAATTCGAACTTCAAACCATTTTGTCTTTTCAAGTTAGGTACTGCAGCAATGAACATTTTGCCATTTTGTTTGTTCGTTACACAATACACACCCGCAATTGTCTTCTCTTCCTTCATTTGCTGCTTTAATTCTTTCTTCCGGTCAATATCCGACCCTTCTTTTTCTTTTATCCAATAAGCGGATCCATCCGTTTTTCTTGCCAAAAAGTGATACATCACTAAATATCTTCTTACAAATGTATGGTCATCAAACACTTCTTTAATAAGTGCGTTTACTTCTCTTTCCGTATAGATTTTTCCTATTTCAAACTTCTTTACGATTTCACATAAGACGATGAATCGATGCTTTTCCTGTAATTTAAATGTTCGTAACTTTCCATTCGACCAGTTCTTCTTCAATACTTCCTCGTATTCTTTTTCTGTTATTTCGAATGGTTCCTCAAATAATAGGGAATCTTCTTTATTTTGAGCGCTAAGTTTGTGTCCCTCTTCCATCAAGCTCATTAAGGTTAAATATACTTTCGCTTGTCGTTCTTTCTTTTTTAAAGAAAAACGGTGATTCCTAACTGTAGATGCACTCCCGATTTTCAAAGAATCTTGTATATCACGGTCTGATTTCCCTTCAAACAGAAGGTGAAGCACAGCCTTCTGTTGATCGGATAACCCTGTAACTTCTTTATTTTGTTCCATTAAATAGGAAAATACTGATACATGCTTTTCTCTAATATGTAATTGCATATACTTTGAAGCCTCATAAAACTGTTCACCTACAGGGTATATCAGACCTTTCTCAATAGATTTGTGACACATTAGACACTTATATGATTCTTCAGTTTCTGTAAATCCATTTTTCATTTCATATAAACTTGCATCAATCAACGAATACACATAAACACTTCCTTGTTTTGTTTTATTTATTATAGACAATAATACTTATTGTTTACACGGAATGCAAGTTGTATAATTCTTGAATTGTAATGAATAATAAGGTTTACGACAATCAAAGCTGAATGTTCACTTAAAATTTTTATGTTACGGGAATGTAAAGATTCTCAATCTTGAGTAAAAAGTGTTTAGATTTAGTATAGATTTTGATATGATGTTTGAGGTTATTTATATAACCTATCTTATTTAAAGTCCAGGAGGCTTTCTATGTTTAGTCCAAAAAAACAAGACCCATTCTTCGCTGCTTTACTCGGAATCGCAGAAACAGTAAGAGAAGCTACTCATTACGCGGATGATTTTAAAATTGTCAGTGTTTCGGATTTGAAAGAGCTTAGCATCAAGTTGAAAAACTATGAAACAGAAGGCGATAAATTAATACATGATTTGATTCTCAAGTTGAATAAATCTTTCATGACTCCAATTGAGCGAGAGGACATTCTTTATTTAGCTAATAAAATGGATGATATTTTAGATGGCGTGGAAGCTTTCGCAGCTTATTTGGAGATGTATTCTTTGATTGACATCGACGATTCAATGCGTACTTTCCTACATTACATTGTGAAAAGTACTGATGAAATCGTTAAAGCAATGGAGTTATTGGCAAACAAGAAACTGCTTCAAATGCGTGAGCATGCAATCTTGATCAAAGACTATGAACGCAAATGTGATGAAGTATTACGTACTTCAATCAAACAACTTTTCATAAACGAAAAAGATCCGATACGTATTATTCAGTTCAAGGATATTTACGAGCAGCTTGAAGACATCGCAGATTACTCTCAAAACGTGGCAAACACGATTGAGACAATCATCATGCGTAATGCATAGGAGCTGAAAAATACATGGATGCAGTACTCATATTAACAATACTAGTCGTCATTTTCGCACTGGGATTTGATTTTATAAATGGTTTTCATGATACAGCAAATGCGATTGCAACTTCAGTTTCTACACGGGCACTTTCGCCACGAGTTGCAGTAATACTAGCAGCTACCATGAACTTTATCGGCGCATTAACTTTCACTGGAGTTGCTAAGACGATCTCGAAAGATATCGTAGATCCGTTCACGCTTCAAAACGGCTCACTCATTATTCTAGCAGCACTATTGTCCGCAATTGCTTGGAACTTAATTACATGGTATTTTGGTATTCCTTCCAGCTCATCACATGCATTGATTGGTTCGATTGCGGGTGCGGCTGTTTCGGCTGCTGGTTTAGGTGTATTAAATTACGAAGGATTCATAAAAATTCTGCAAGCACTACTAATCTCACCATTCTTAGCTCTTGCTGTCGGATTCTTGATGATGTCGTTGTTTAAAGTATTATTCAAGAAAAACACTCTCTACAAAACGAACAAAGGCTTCCGTATTTTCCAAATCGGTACAGCGGCATTACAATCATTTACTCACGGTACAAATGATGCACAAAAAGCAATGGGTATCATTACGATGGCTTTAATCGCTGCTGATTTACAAACAACAGACGATATCCAAATGTGGGTACGTGTTTGTGCTGCACTTGCAATGGGACTTGGAACATCTATCGGTGGATACAAAATCATCAAAACTGTTGGTGGTAAAATCATGAAGATTCGTCCAGTTAACGGGGCGGCAGCTGATTTATCATCCGCATTAATTATTTTCGGAGCGACGACGATTCATTTGCCAGTTTCAACAACTCACGTTATTTCTTCTGCGATTATGGGTGTTGGTTCTGCTCAGCGTGTAAAAGGCGTTAAATGGGGCGTTGCACGAAAAATTGTATTAACTTGGGTTATTACACTTCCAATTTGCGCAGTCCTTGCCGGTATCTTTTACCAAATTCTTAACTTATTCTTTTAAACTTAAAAAGCTGTCCACTCAAGTTACGAGTGGACAGCTTTTAGTGTTTAACGATAAGACCTAGAGATTTTGCAAAACCGAGCGCTTGTTCAGTTGAAACGGTACAGCCCGATAATTTATCAACACTTACTGTTACTTGTTCGTATGTACACGTGCTGAGATCCACATCCGCTAAACTTGTATCAGTAAAATTAGCACCGTCCAATTGACAATCATTGAACAAAACCTTATCAAATGTACAATTAAAAAAGTCCGCTTTATTCAATGCGGTTTGTTGGAACTTCACTCGCTTCATTTTACTAAAACTAAATACTGTGTAGTTGGCTACACAGTTATTGATCACAGTATGTCCGAAGCGGCTTTCCGTGCACTGCACACCGACTAGTTTTGAATGATGAAATTCTACTCGATGAAATACCGAATCTCCAAAATCAACGTTGGATAAATCACATCTCTCGAACTTACAATCAATGAATTCCACTTGATCGAAACATACCCCTTCAAATGAAACATCCTTGAAATGCACTTGATCAAAACTAACTTTGCTCTCAGGTAATTCCGCTACATTCCAAGACGAAACCATTCCCCGGGAAATAAATCGTTCTTCTTCGACTTCAATTAAAGTTGCAATGTCTAATTGTTGTTCGAGTTGTTCAGGTATTTTTGGCTTATCAATTTTCATTCTTGCGCCACCTTTCATCAGGCTTAACATATAATTTTTACGCTTTAATGTTGAGACTCTTCATCCAGGATTCGAACACTATTAGCACTTGCTTTGCCAGGATAAGATTCCGACACATGGTTATATGAAATTCGAACTTTGTCGAACTCACTCACGTTTTTCACTTGATCAATCGATAATGAAAACCAAATGGCATCACTTGCACCTTCCACCATTTCTTCCTCAGTTAAACCTTTTAACTCAGTTTCATCTTTTCCGCTGACGACCAAAATACGTGCAGCTTCTTTTTTAGCTACTGTTCCTTCTATCCAAATAGCATTTTTGTTTTGCGTTTGATTACTTTGGAAAAACATGGTAATGGATATTACAACGGCTGCTATAGCTACGACTGCTGTCGTGCTAATTAATATGACGGCTTTCTTGCCTTTCATAACTTTATTCCTCCTGTTTATTAATGGCCAAGGTATAAATACGCCCTTTACGTTCCCCTTCAGCTACCAGTAAATTCTTTGTCACCATGTCACGCACGATTTGTGTCACACGAGATGGGGAAACGCCTAAGATTTGTTGAAAATCTACATTTTTCGCTTGGTTGTTTTCCAGCAAGTAATTCATGATTGCTTCTTCATGAGTCAACTCAAGATGTAACTTTGTTCGGTTGTTTACTTTTTCTATTTGTTCTATACGCGGAAGCTTAACGATTACACTATCTTTTTGGACAGAAACTTTTGGCTTCTCGTCTCCATCGTGATAAGTATCGAAAATACGACGGATTCCGTTGCCACGCCCATCCGTTAAACCCAAATCGACAAACATTGCATGCAAACGCGGATTTCTGCGAACAATTCGAGATCCTTTTTTTATAGACTCTATCGACAAGCCCTCCACTAGTGTTCCTGGTGAAGCTACTTCAATGCGGTTAGCAAACCGAACAATCGATACGTCACCCTCCATCGAGTAATCTCGATGAACGAATGCATTCACTACACTCTCCTGAAGTAATACATCTGGATAAGATGATTGAATTTCCCTCAGCCCGGCCATAATTCGACTGAATTGGGTTACAATCGACCCTGAAAAATCACTCGCTTGCTTGCAAAAAGAAGTAGATCGATCTCCACTGTATTGTAACAAGACGCCACGGGTTTGAGAAGAATCTGACAACCACGTACCCAATCGTGTTAAAACAAATTCACCATTATTCCAACGAATTGCATTGTACGAGGCCAATACATCTTCCAGGTTTTCTTCCACATTTTCAAATCTTGGCATTTTACTTTTCAAGGTTTGTACAAAATCGACAAATCCCAAAAAATCTTCACGTTGGAACTTGATAGTAGTTAGCGCATTTTCAGTTTCATCAAGTTGGCGCAAGAGTATAAAACGTTGCACTTCTTCTGCTGTTCTCAATAAGCGTTTTTTCGAACCATACCGAACATAAAGCTCCTCGAACAATGTAGATCGTTTACGATACACATGTTCAGTTGCTTTCACTGTTACCTCTAAAATTACTTTTCCATCTATAATTACGTGTTTGACATCAATCAACGGCAAAGGTTCGACCATTTTACTTAACTGATCATATAAGGCATTTTCCTCTGCTAAAGGATTTTCCAATCCCATGATGCTCATTTCGTCTTCCATTCCTATTTTCAGCGTACCACCGGTTCCATTGGCAAATGCGATAACTTCCCGATACAGCTTGTTCGTCACCTTGTCTTTATATTCAATATTCAACCTCGTACACCACCTATCGATAATTGTTTCTACTAGTATATCGATAAAAAATAAATACTTCCAAAGCAAAAAGAACCAGGAAATAAAATCCTAGTCCTCAAATGTGTAACATAGGCGAATCATATCGCGACACAACAAACCATTTTCAACTATCGGTTCATCATAATTACGTGTAAAATAATCGAAATCGATGCCGATTATACGAAATCCACATTGCTGATATAGCTTCAATTGGAGAATACTAGAATTGCCAGTCCCGATTTCAACTTGAGCGTATCCTCGTTTAGAAGCTTCACTTATTGCGTGAGAAATTAGTTGTTTGCCGTGTCCTCTTCCTTGGAAGTCTTCATGGACAGCAACATTCATAATTTCAACGACAATTTTCCCCGTCTCTTTCAGAACATATACAGCGATGGCTTTGCCTGACTCTTCGCCAACATAAACATTTCCACTCTTTACGTATTCTTCTACAACTGCACGGGAAGGATCCGCCAAAAGCAATAATGCCCACGGCGGCGTTTCCCCTTTTGTTATTTTTCGGATAATCATCATTTAGTCGATGTGCGGAATCCTTCACTCAATAAATACTCTTCTGCTTCTTCAAATGAACCGTAGCTTTCTTCCAGGTTGTGCGTGTGATAAATATTCCACAATGTATCTTCCTGAACAAGCTTCAATTCCTGTCCTTCGCGATTTTTCCATACTTGCTCTACGTTGAGTACTTCTTCTTCATAATGTTCTTCTTCAGATAAAATCCCAATGGAATCTGTAATCATTTCGCGTAACTCAGCTTCCGTCGCTTCACGAATGTTGATCATGCCTTTACTATCTGAATCATATTTTTTTAAATCCCCAACAAAAACAAAGCCGTTGCCGTTTGGGTGCAAGTGATATACGACCGTTTTTTTGTCATATAGGCTGTCATCGAAATGATAGTTCAAACGTTTTAATGATACTTCTTTTTTTGTCAGCTCAGGGTACGATTCAATGATTTCTTGTTTTTGTTCAAATGTTAGCATAGTGCGCCTCTTTTCATAATGTTTCATTGGCTCATTATATCACATGAGCCCAAAATAAATTTGTTGACACTTTAAAACTTTACCCGATATAATCACAGAAATAGTTAAACAACGTTGAGAAGGACCAGTAAAGAAACGTGTGTTTTTTTAGAGAGGGAGTTGTACGGTGAAAGACTCCTAAAGACCACTTCTTGAACCTACCTTTGAGTTCGATCTCGAAAGATATTCGCGGCGACAGTCGTTAACATGTATGAGTGTGAAGCTTTGCTTCAAATGAGGGTGGTACCGCCATGGAGACATGGTCCCTCGTTTGTTGCAGAGCTTTTTTGTTTATTAGGCAACTTTTAATAATGATTTTCTTGTTGGCTCTTGTGGAATATGCAGCTAGCGCAAATGTACGATAAACAACAATAAAGGGGTGTTTTCAATGAAAAAAGAGTTTGTGCAAAGTGTGACGGCGATGGATGAAGACTTCGCTCAGTGGTTTACGGATGTTGTGACGAAAGCGGAACTGGCCGATTATTCAAGCGTGCGAGGTTCGATGATTATCCGTCCTTATGGTTACGCAATCTGGGACAATGTAAAAGAAGCGCTGGATGCACGTATTAAAGCAACCGGCCATGAAAATGTCTATATGCCACTGTTCATTCCAGAATCTTTATTGCAAAAAGAAAAAGACCATATAGAAGGATTTGCACCTGAGGTCGCATGGGTGACGCATGGTGGAGACGAGAAATTAGCTGAACGTTTATGTGTACGACCAACTTCAGAAGTATTATTTTGTGAGCATTTCAGCAATATCATTCATTCTTACCGTGACTTGCCTAAGCTATATAACCAATGGTCGAACGTTGTCCGTTGGGAGAAAACGACACGCCCGTTTTTACGCACGCTAGAGTTCTTATGGCAAGAAGGACATACTGCACACGCGACAGATGAGGATGCACAAGTTGAAACCATCCGCATGTTGGATGAATACGCACAGTTATGTGAAGAGTGGCTTGCTATCCCTGTCGTGAAAGGGCAGAAAACGGATAAAGAGAAATTTTCCGGAGCGAAATCCACGTATACGATTGAAACATTGATGCATGACGGAAAAGCTTTGCAATCCGGCACTTCACATCATTTCGGAGATGGCTTTGCCCGAGCATTCGATATCAAATATCTAGATAAAGAAGGCAAGCAACAATATGTCCACCAAACATCATGGGGATTCACTACTCGTATTATCGGGGCCATGATTATGGTGCACGGTGACGATCGCGGCCTTGTCATGCCTCCAAAAATTGCACCTACACAAGTGATGATTGTGCCGATTGCACAACATAAAGAAGGTGTATTGGATTATGCGTACGACCTAAAAGAGCGCTTATCTGGCAGTGCGCGAGTCGGTATAGATGCATCGGACAAAAAACCAGGTTGGAAATTCAATGAGTATGAAATGAAAGGAATTCCAATTCGCCTGGAAGTTGGACCAAAAGATATAGAGCAAGGTCAAGTCGTGCTGGTTAGACGTGACACTGGTGAGAAAATTGTGGTGTCTGCGGATGAGCTGGAAGCTAAACTGACGGGATTACTTGAAGACATTCAGAACAATTTGTTCAACAAAGCCTTGTCTCATAGGGAAGAACACACGTCTGTCGCGAAATCATTTGAAGATTTCAAGCGTGTGCTGGTTGAAAAACCAGGCTTCATCAAAGCCATGTGGTGTGGAGATGTGGCATGTGAAGAGTTCATTAAAGAAGAAACTTCCGCGACGTCACGTTGCATCCCATTTGAACAAGAAAAGTTAAGCGATACATGCGTTTGCTGCGAAAAACCAGCTGACAAGATGGTTTACTGGGCAAAAGCGTATTAAAAGTAGTGAAAAGCCTTCCCTGCTAGGTTGGGAAGGCTTTTTTCATGTCATCATTTGAAGTTATTGGGGCAACTTTTGGTGTTATAGGGGCAACTCTTGGTCATATTGGGGCAACTTTCCACCTTATAGGGGCAACTAACCAATTATCTCCTAATTCAACTTTCAGTCGCCTTAACCAGCAGTTCCTTCAAGAACGCCACGTCCTCGGGATAACTCATTTCTAACGAATCCAATTCATCGGCAGATTTCCAGGCTATCTCTAAAATAAAATCATCAGGGTCCTGCAAGGTCAACTCCCCACTTACTTGCTCCACCAAAAAGTATTGCAAATCATAAGAAATCCCATACTGTGCATTCACTCCGTTTTTGTCCTGAAGTTTCGACACAATTTCAACAGTCAAACCAGTTTCTTCTTCGAACTCTCGTATGCAAGCTTCCTCATACGTCTCCCTACCTTCGATTCCGCCTGAAGGAATCGTCCATTTCGGCTCTTCATCTGGTGCAGCTTGCAACACCATCAATATTTGATTGTTTTCATTGATGCACACACCCGCGGCACCTTTCCAATGAAACATAATAAACCTCCTCTTACATCCAACTTAATGTTCGTAAATCATTTTGCGCGTCATGCCACCATCCACAACCAAATTAATGCCTGTGACAAAATCGTTTTGAGGATCGGTTAAATACAGACATGCTTTGGCTATATCTGATGGCTTGCCCACTCTCCCAGAGAGATGCTGTTTGTGGTCAACATCTCGAAGTTCGTTGTAATCCCCTGTCTCTATCCAGCCTGGAGATATTGCGTTCACCGTTATATGATGCTCCGCAAGAGATGCTGCGAGCGCATGAGTGATAGCGACGATTCCACCTTTTGTTGCCGCATATGCTTCTGAATTCGGTTCGGACATGGTTGCGCGCGTAGAAGCGATATTGACGATTGAACCTCCACTTTCCTGCTGACGCATTTGCATTGCGGCTTCACGTGAACACAAAAAGACACTGCGTAAATTCGTGTTGATAACTTCATCCCACTCCGTTATCGATAAATCGAATAATGGTTTGAAGTTGCTCTTCCCTGCATTATTAATCAAAATATCGATACGACCGAATTTTTTTAATGTTTCTTGCATTAAATTTTTGATGTCGGCTTCTTTTCTTACATCTGTTTTAACAAAAACACTGCCAACAAGCTGTTTGCTCACTTCTTTACCTAGCTTCTCTTTCACATCAGCCAGAACTACTTGTGCACCTTTTGCCACATAAGCTTCCGCAATTCCGCGTCCAATGCCTTGTGAAGCGCCAGTTACAATAACGACTTGTGCTTGATTCATGATTGAAAACCTTCTTTCACACTATAATTCAACGAGTCCACCATTCCGTGAATACAACAATTCCTATGACCACGGCAAATGCTAATATGTAAAACCACTCGGGAACGCCACCAAAACTCATCATCGTCCACATCCTCTACTCATTCACAAAATTCACACAATAGAACTATTTAAATATGATAACATGGTTTTAGTTAAAACTAGGAGGATGAGCCATGACGTGCATACATAGTGATTTACAACGCTTCGACCCCGTGACAGTAATTGGGGCAGGAACGATTGGACTTTCGTGGGCAACTTTATTTTTAGCACACGGATTGACGGTAAGATTATACGATCCTAGGCCAGATTTGAACGAAGTATCAGAACAGCATTTCAATTCAATTGGCTCTACGTTAACTTTACTCAACCTGCCGGCAACAGGTTTTGAATCACGTTTGACTCTTACATCCAACTTACAACAAGCCGTAACGGGGGCAGCAGTGCTTCAGGAGAATGGACCTGAAAAATTGGCTCTGAAACAGGAACTCTTCGCTGAAATCGAAAAGTATGTGGAAGCACATACTTTATTACTGTCTTCTTCTTCAACAATCCCTGCAAGTGATATTTCGGCATTCATGAAGGACAAGAGCCGCATGTTAATTGGCCATCCATTCAATCCTCCACTTGTAATGCCTTTAGTTGAAGTCGTACCAGGTCAATTCACATCAAATGAAGCAGTAGAAGATGCGCTCGTGTTTTACAAAACACTGGGCAAAGCCCCACAACATATCCAAAAAGAAGTTTTTGGTTTTGTAGCGAACCGATTGCAGTTTGCTATGCTGAGGGAAGCTATGTATTTAGTTGATGAAGGCGTAGTTGCAATGGAAGATGTGGACGAAATCGTCAAAGATTCAATCGGGTTAAGATGGGCAGCAACCGGACCGATGCTCGGAATGCATCTAGGTGGTGGTCAGGGTGGTATGGAATCATTCATGCGCCATCTCGGTCCGACCATGGAAAAGAGCTGGGATGCACAAGGAAATCTCAAAATGGATGAGGAAACTATTTCCCGCCTATCGACTAAATCTCGCGAATCCTACGGCCGTTCAACCATTGATGAACTTGCGCAAATGCGTGACGAAAAGCAGATGGCCATATTAAAAACAAGAGATAAATAAGTAAAAGGCTGTCTCGAATTCATCGAGACAGCCTTTCTATTATTCCAATCCGGTTATCTTCATTTCTTTAACAGGCAAGAACATTTCGCCAGTATTCAAATAAGTCACGTTCACTTGATCTCCCTCTTTCAAGTAGACCGCCAAAGGCTCCACTTCTGTGGATACTAAGTAATTGGTACCGTCCGTTAACATGAACGAAACAAGTGTGAAATCTCCTACTCGTTCTTTGTAGACGCGCTCGACATTACCGGTAGTTGTAGCTTCCTCTGAACTAGAACTTCCATCTACACTGCTGCCACCACGTTGCAATGCTGTTTTATACAACTTCAATGCTTCGTTTGGTGTATTGGCAAAAGCGGAAATTTCGGGATTTGCCGCAGACACGATAAAGTAGTTTTGCAAAAATCCATTGGCATCAAGAACCGGAGTCAACCAACTTGCTTCCCCGTAGAAATTGTACAGAATGGGCATCTCACCAAACCATTTTTTCTCGATGAATTTCTTTTCAACGATTTGAAGTGCACCATATGAATCCATATAGGACTCTTCCATATTACCTGTATAATAAGTGGCTTCGCCTGTTCGTGCATCCGTTAATGAATACCCAAGCATGGAATCCACGCCTTCTTTTGGACTTGTGAAATCAGTGAAGTAATACATTTCCCCATTCTCATTAAAAACAGGGCTGACATTCGCTTCTGTTCCTTCATCGGAAGGGAGCTTCACATCTTTTTTACCAAACTTACTGTTCCAGAATCCATGAACGTAGTTTCCGAAATAACTATTTTGCAAACTCACCACTTCTGGCGATACAGCTCCATCAATGAAGTCAGGGACTTCGTTCAATGCATACGTTTTGACGTCACCGGATTGTGGATTCACCACAGCTACTCCTGTTACCTCAAAACCATTACGTGCAGATACGAACTTCCCGAATGAACGGATATAATGCGGCTTACCTTCGTCATCAATTTCAAGCTGCATGTCACCATGGAAAATTGTTTCTGGCAACTCCAGACGTAAATGGCGTGCAACATTTTTTTGGAAGAATGATGATGGTGTATACGACATTTCTGCTTTTACAAACTTCGGATTGTCCGTTGAATCGGTTGCACTCATCATGAAATATCCTGGGGTGGTGTCCCCATTCACCCATTTAAAGAAACCGGAAAACTCAACTGGTGCAATGTAAACAAAGGCATCATCCACTTTTTGAATTTGCAATCTGCCTAATTCGTAGTAACTCGTATTCGGTACTTGACCGAATGCTTTTTTCATTTTATTGCGTGCAAATTTTGGTGGAACACTTGCAGGCGTTTCCTTTTCATCAAAGGCTTCGATTTCAACTTCTTGCTTCATTTTTGCGGAATCGAATTTTTCATCTGCATTAAACAACAAAGCGCTTAACATGTAGCCCCCAAATACAAGGGAAGCAAGGAAAAGTACTCCTTTAATTTGACGTTCTTTACCTGTTGCTGAAAATACGCCAAGACCTGTCGCCAAAATGGCAAGCGGCCAAAGAGCAGATAGATTTCGATCTATATTCGTTACGTAATAGAATGTGAAGATTATAATTGCCAACCCAATTGCAGTTCCAATAATTCCAGCGGCAATTTCTTTGCGTTTTTCTTTAGGCAATGTCAGCGGCATAATTAGAACTGCAACAACGATTGCAATGATGATGCTATAAAGGAAAGTTAATCCCATTTGAACTCCTCATTTCTTAGATGTATTCTCCTCTTTAATACGGGTGAAATGGTTAAAAGTTTCACCGCATGTGTTTTTACATACAAAAAAGTGACTGCTAACTGGTAGCAATCACTTTTTGAATATAGTTTTTGAAATTGTTTGAGGTAATCCCCCGAACCTCTTCTTCCGTAAAATGTCTACTTAAAATATTAACCACATTTTGTGTATCACTCGCATCACACAAACCTTCGACAAACACACTAATGCCATCAAAATCTGAGCCAAGTCCCAAATGCTGAACACCTACTAACTTCGAGAAATGAGTAAGGTGTTGCATCAAGTGTTCAAGAGTAACTGGATTCCCCTCATTGTGGATAAACGGTGGATAATACACGACGTGGATGTGTCCTCCCTTTTCGACCAATGCTTCGGCTTGTTCATCGGTTAAATTCCGCGGGTGGTCACAAAGGCTTCTTGCATTCGAATGACTGGCAATTGAGTGTTTCGCTTGTGCAACCACATCCCAAAATGACTGTTCGTTCAAATGGGATACATCGATTAAAACATTATGTTCATTCAACATTTCCACCACTTCGTACCCAAATGGCGTCAAGCCTAAATGGGATGGTTCATCCGCTCCATTCGCCAATGCATTCGCATGATTCCATGTAAGCCCTACAAGCTTCACCCCTGCATCCAGCAAAGCGCTCAACTTGCCAAGGTCTTCGCCAAATGCATCTGCACCTTCAAGTGTCAGCACAGCACCGATTTCATTCTCTCCGAGATGTTCAATCTGGGTCCAATCTGTAATGTGGACAATTTCTGGATTCGGTGCAAGCACGTGTGTATGGAACAATTCAATCTGACGAAGGGCAGCCATAAACTTTTCATTCTGAGGCACTTCAGGAGAAATGAATATGGCAAAAAACTGCACTTGGACTTCTCCAGCAATCAATCTGTTTTTATTCGCTTGCAGACAGTCTGCAATTTCATATGGAGGTAATTCATCCATTATCGACAATTTATAGAGAACATCACAATGTAAATCGATTACTTTCATATTATGCCTCCTTTATCGGATTCCCTTCAAGACTTGCTTCATATAGTCACCGCCATGAGGTACGAAGTCTTCAAGTGACACCTTGATTTCTAATCGATCTTTATCAATTGATAGTATGCACCCCAAAGATATTTGATCAACTTCACGCTCGTATAACCTTACCACTTCAGAAATAGGTGCTGAATAAATGGCACTGACTTCTTCTTCCTGTAAATGGAAGTAAGGACTACCGCCTACCATTATATAGACATACGTGTGTGCAAATTCATTATCAATAAAATCCCTTAGCACAATACTGTCTTTCAAAATGCCGATGGGTCGAAGGTCTTCCATACTAAGATTAACACCGAGCTCTTCTTTCACCTCTCGGATTCCTTCGTTTACCGTTTCAGTAGCAAGGAGATGCCCAGCAGCTGTTATGTCAAAAAGGCCTGGGAAATCTTTTTTGGCATTACTTCTTTGTTGAAAATAGAGGTGCGGCACTCCATTAATCTGTTGGACAAACCAGCAATGAAATGTCTCATGCCATAGCCCCTCTTGATGAATAAAAGCTCTCGTGTTTTCCCCGACCTTTTGATGCTTTTCATTAAAGACTGTCAGAAGTTCATGTTCCAAGTCATATCACCAAGTTTTATTTAATTTGTCTTTATAGAAACGAATGGCATTTACATATCGTTCGATGTCTTTATCTCGAGTTGTGGTTGATACCACGCATAGCAATGTTTCCATAGCAAGTTCATATTCTTTTAAATTATGTAACGTCATAGCAAAAAACACCGGCATTGCTTTATTTTCCGGAAATTCAGCCATTCCTTTTTCAAATACGTTCCGTGATTTAGCGTATTCTCCAATCACGCGATAAGTACTGCCAAGTCCAACAAAAGCTCCTTCTCTCTCGTGTCCTGTCAATCCATTATCAAGTGCTTGTTCATAATATGGAACCGCTTCTCTTTCCATGCCTTGGACGTCGCAAGCCCATGCACATTGGTAGAGAATAGCTGGATTATTTGAGTCATTCAATAATAAACTCTTTAATATAACCAATGCTTCCAGAGCATGCCCATTTTCTCTTAATTGAATAGCCCGTTCTAAATTAGTCACTTTAATCACCTACCACTTGAGGCTCATATACAATTCATCCACATATCTATTATCTGATTTCATTGCATGATGCTCTTGACCGAAAGTTTTAAACCCGACTTTTTCATACAACCGAATGGCAGCTCCATTAGAGGATACAACCGTTAAATTCATTTTTTCTACCCCCTGCCAAGTCTTTGCATGATCAATCGTCGCTTCCAATAACACCTTTCCGATTTGCTTACCACGTACTCGAGGGGTCACATAGACAGCCAACAAGTTCACTCGGTGGCGTAGTTTGGAAGCTCCTTCACCTGATACGGTCATCACACCAACCAATTCATTATCGATAAATGCTCCTAGTGTCGAACTTCCTACTGCCTCTAGATTGTTTGCTACTCGCTCCACTGGATTTTTACGGGCGATTGCATCTTCGTAAGTCGTTGCAAAAGCATCAGGATCTTGCTGCAATGCTTCCAATCTTAACTCCCAATATTTAAACGCATCTTCACCTGTCAATTTACGAATTTCCATTTGGTTTCCCCTTTATTTATCCACACTCATTTTTTTCTCCATCCATTTTGCAATGGCTTTTTCATCAGACTTATTTGTTTCCCGAAGCGCTTCAACTACGCGCTCCACACGAGCTGTTGGATGATTTTGACTTAGTTTTGCTTTCCCTTTGATATTATCGATAGAAATCGTAAAACCCATTACTCCTTTCGATAAAGAAGAAATATAGGAGGGGTCCACACCCATTAAATTGTATGTGCTAGTAGGCTCCTCGTACTTTTCTGTTAAAGCAACCATAGATTGCCATAATCGCGAATCGCCTTCTTTTAGGAGTTTCACTTTTCCTGTAATCTCAACCGTTACATAATTCCATGTCGGGACTGTATTTTGCGTCTCATACCATGATGGTGAAATATAACAATGTGGGCCCTGGAACAAAACCAATACTTGTTGATTCTCAATATCTGCCCATTGTTTATTTCCTACTGCAAAGTGCCCAATGAGCTCCGTTTTATCCTCACTCAATAACAGCGGCAGTTGTGAAGCCGTCAATGAACCTTCATGAATTGAGGTAAGTGTCGCAAATCCATAGGTCTCTATTACTTCATTGATTTCTTGTCGATCAATCATTTCAAAATATGATGGAATGTAAATAATTTTTCCCTACCTTCTTTTAGCAGTGCCCACTATTTTCACACCTGAATAGTGAGTGGTTAAAATTGCATCTTTTTCTTTGTCTACTCGATACCCTTTAGCATTAACACGTGAGCTTACAATTTTATGCAATTCTTCATCGATATAGTCTAAAGCAACCCCAGCATCGTGAGTTTTCCGCTCACTGCCCTTACAATCTCCTTGTTTTGAAAACTGGATGCTACATAAAATTTCATACTAATTTATCTGAAGATAAAATATCGCATACTCTACCAACTTGACCATCTTCTAAACGGACTTTAATGCCATGAGGATGATGGGCAGAATTGGTTAGCAAATTCTTCACAATCCCTTTTGTTTTCACTCCTGTACGTTGATCTTCTTTTAAAATAACGTTCACTTCTAACCCAGGTTTTACATCTGCACGATTTTGACCATTTGCCATGAGTCATCACCCTTTCTTTTGATTTATTTTATCATAAAAAAAGACATGCACTCCGACAATTCAGAATTGTCAAAGTGCATGTTCTTTTAGATAAACCACAGTTTAGTCTACAAACGGCGGACCGATTATCATTTGATGGGTACGTATCCCGTTTTTTCTACCAACTCTTGTCCTTCATCCGAAAGAATCCAATCAATGAAGTCTTGGGTATTTGGATTGTTTGTTCCAGCAGTAATTGCGTAGAATTCCGCTGTTATTGGATTTGTCCCTGAGCGAATGGATTCTTTATCAGGATGGACCCCATCCACCTCCAGCAATCGTATATTCTTATTTTTCACCATTTCTGTAAAGAAAAAACGGAACGTATAACCGATAACATTTTTGTGATTTTTATATTCAGTCACTTTATTGATAACATCGCCGATGCAATATCTTGGGTGGGAGCTTCCATTTTAAACTTATAGCTGTAAAAAAGCACAAAAAACTGCCCTTGAACAATTCGATCTTGTTCATAGGGCAGTGTTATCCTTCTTATTCGAAATGTTTCTCCAAATCATCCAACATCAACTGGGCAGCTATGTAACCACCAGCTGTATTCCAAATTGTATCGTCCACTTTGAATACTTTATTTGCTTTCGCAACTTCAAGGTTTTGGAACAATGGATCATTAATCCATTCTTCTTCTAATTTTGTTGCTTCTTTGTCACCAGTTTCATACGTAAAATAGAACAAGATATCTCCATCCATTGCAGGGATTCGCTCTTTTGTTACGCCCTTTTCAGCGAAATCAGCAACATCTTGCTCAGCAGGACGTGCAAATCCAAGCTGTTCCAAAATGACACCCGAGAAAGTATCTTTATGGTAAATACGCACATCGCCAGCCATAAAACGAACCATTGATACTTCTTGTTGTGTTTTATCGCCTAAAGACGCTTTCATGTCTTCAATCCGGTTATTATAAGCGTCCAATTTTTCTTGGCCTACTTCTTCTTTATTGATTGCTTTTGAGTACAGTTCGAAATTTTCCTGCCAGTCGCCACGCAACGTTTCCGAATAAACAGTTGGCGCAATTTTGCTTAACTGCTCGTATACTTTTTCATGGCGCATTTTATTACCGATAATCAAATCCGGTTTAAGTGCTGCAATCGCTTCAAGAGAAGGTTCAGACTCTTTACCTACTGGCTTCGTGTCTTTTAATTGTTCAGCTGTGTGTTCATACCAAGTATCTCCAGTGTACGCTTCGACAGCTCCTACAGGTGTGACACCCATTGCAAGTAAAGCTTCCACACCTTCGTTAGTTAAAACAACAATACGTTTCGGTTCGCCTTTAATTGTTGTTTCACCCATTGCATGAGTCACAGTGTAGCTTTCTTCTTTTACTTTATCTTTGTCTTCACCACTAGTTGGTGTTTTTTCATCTGTTTTGCCACATGCAGCTAAAGTGACTAGCATGAAAGCCATTAATAAAAGACCTAATTTTTTCATGTTTCTTTCTCCTTTTATCATTCAATTGAGAATGAAAATCATTTACAACTAGTACTTTATATGCTACGATTTTATTTGTCAACCAGTGTTTTAAATAAAAATTTCAGGGGTCTTTTATGATACATACAAATAGTAAACGCGGATGGGGAATTGCAATTGGCGTGTTTGCCATTCTTTTTCTCATGAGCGCCAGTCTGGTTTACGGCTACACCGATACGACCTGGCGGGATGCATACCTTTCTTTTTTCAATCCAAATGGTTCAAATGAACATCTTATTATCAAAGATGTACGATTTCCCCGTTCTTTAATCGCCGCATTCGTCGGTGCATGTCTTGGTGTTTCTGGTGCCATCATGCAATCAATCACACGAAACCCACTATCCTCACCGAGTATTCTTGGTGTGAATGCAGGTGCAAGTTTCTTTGTAGTTGTGGGCGTTGTGTTTTTCTCCGTGCAAAGTCTGCAGTCCTATATGTGGCTAAGTTTTGCCGGAGCAAGTTTTGCTTTTATTCTCGTGTTCGTTTTGAGTAGCGCAGGTCGTGAGGGACTGACACCGCTTAAATTGACATTAGCGGGCTCCGCCATTACCGCTTTATTTGCTTCCTTTACACAAGGACTATTGGTATTAAATGAGACTGCACTTGATCAAGTATTATTTTGGCTTGCCGGTTCGGTGGCAAATCGACCAATCGAATTACTAATCACTGCATTGCCCTATATGGCTATCGCTTTGGCAGCAACTTTCTTGCGTGCTAAAGAACTTAATGTGTTGAGTATTGGAGACGATGTGGCAGTCGGGCTTGGTCAACGGACAATTTGGATTAAATTTTTCTTTGGTGCTTGTGCTGTGGTTTTAGCAGGGTGCTCCGTTGCTGTCGCTGGCCCTATTGGCTTTGTCGGCATTATTATTCCCCATTTAATCCGCTCTCTAGTCGGACTTGACCATCGCTGGATTCTTCCTTATTCAGCCATAGGGGGAGCCATCCTTCTATTGTTGGCGGATATAGGAAGTCGCTATGTACTCATGCCTCAGGAACTACCAGTTGGTGTCATGACGGCTCTAATTGGTGTGCCGTTCTTTATTTTTGTGGCTCGCAGAAAGCTGGGGATTTAACAAATGAAAATTTTCAAACGAATAGATTTTACACGCCATCCTGTGATCGCCACTATCCTTGTGTTTGCTGCAGTTATTACGGTAATGCTGCTTTCTGCGGGGTCTGGGGAATTCCCACTATCTCCGAGCAAAGTACTTGCTGCTTTATTTGGTTACGGGGAAGAGTTCGACCGTATCATATTGATAGATTTTAGATTACCTCGTATTATGATGGCCCTTTTTGTAGGTATGGCACTGGCAGTATCTGGAGCAATCCTGCAGGGCATCACGAAAAACCCACTGGCATCTCCTGATTTAATAGGAGTAACAGCCGGAGCTTCATTCGCTGTAGTTTTATTTCTAACTCTATTTTCAGATGAAAATAATGCCCTCACCGTCAGCATTCAGTGGTTACCATTGTTCGCCTTTTTAGGTGCTACGCTGACTGCATTGATTGTCTTTGCACTATCATGGAAAAACGGCATCGCGCCGTTCCGACTTCTTTTGATCGGGATTGCCGTTGCTGCTTTTATGCAAGCTGGGACAACCATCTGGATTTTGATGGGTCCTATTTATCGAGCAAACCAGGCGACAATCTGGACGACAGGTAGTATTTATGGAGCCAACTGGTCTCAAGTTTCAGTAATAATGCCCTGGGCTCTATTGTTGATTATTATTTCTCTTTTGCTTCGTCGACAAATGAATATTTTGGAACTTGGCGATGATATTGCAACGGGGGTAGGTTCAAAGGTTCAACGAAATCGAGTTGTTTTGTTACTGATAAGTACCGGATTGACCGGTGTGGCAGTTGCGTTTGCTGGAGGAATCGGATTTGTTGGATTGCTTGCTCCCCATATTGCCAGAAGAATCGTGGGACCTAAATTTCAATCGATGGTGTTATTTTCAGCAGGTGTTGGCGCATTGCTTGTCCTCATTGCAGACTGGATTGCACGTGTTGCATTTGCCCCAATTGAAGTGCCCGCAGGTGTTTGGACTGCAGCTGTAGGTGCACCGTATTTCATTTTCTTATTAATGACCCAACGGAAAAAAGGTAGCTCATAATGAAGAGCCTCATAACGAAAGACCTGGCATCCAGTTTCCGATGGCATATGGACGAAGACGCATTGTACACACTGACCTTTGATCAATTATTTGATCCACAAGTCCGTGAGCACCTTTTTTCACGTTTAATGAGTGAGTATGGAAGTCCTTCAAGAGGGCATGCCGCTTCGATGACAGCAAAACGAATCGGTTATATGGCAGCTCTCATGATTTATGCCCGAATTAAATATGGGGTTGTTGTTAAGGCAAACGAATGCCGATTTATTACCATCGAGGATAATTCCAAAAATTCTAGTTGGCTGCCAGTTTATTCGTTTCCAATCAATACTACTGAACCACTTCATACAACCGTTCAGTGGATTTCAAAAAATCTATATGCTTCTTTATTAGTTCCGATGGTTGAAATGCTTGCAAAAGAAAAAGGCATTTCCCGTGTCGTATTGTTCGAAAATATCTTTACCTATGTAAAATGGATTTTGGAAACCGTACTCAAAGATCACGATACCTTTCAGCGGTTAATCGATTTGCCAGCCGAGGAATACGGGATTGTCAAACAACATCCCATCTCTTTTTACGCATGTCATCAAGGGACAACACGCAAAACATGTTGTCTGTATTACCAAACGGAAATTGCCAGCAAACCGTGTAAAAGCTGTCCACTGTAAATACCAAAAAAGCTTGGGCATTTTTCTGTCCAGGCTTTTTCGTTCTAAGTTACTTTTCATACGTCAATGTTGTGTTTTCAGAAGAAATGTCCGATATCCTATCGTCCCATGTCATTGCATAAAAAAAGATGAGTACAAGACTCATCTTTTCTAACACTATTAATCTAAGATTTTAATTTTGACTGTTTTACGACCCCAATTTACTGCATCTTGCTCTTTAGCCATGAACAAATCAATAGTTTGACCTTTAATTGCACCACCAGTATCGCCGGCGATTGCTTCACCATAACCTTCAACCCATACACGTGATCCCAACGGAATGACAGATGGATCTACCGCGATAACTTTTTGGTTCGGATTTGCACGCAAGTCAATACCCGTTGCTGTAGTACCAGAACATCCCGAGCAATAAGCGGTGTATGCTGTTGCTGTTACTGTCATCTCTTTAACTGAAGCTGAAGTTTGTACGGCAGCTGGTGCCGGAGCAGATGCTTTAGCAGTTGATTGAGATTGAGCTGGAGCTTTTGCTTTATTAGAAGCAGGTTTAGCCGTTGTATGCGCAGAAGCAACTTTTGTTCCTTCCAATACTAACTGGTCACCTGGGAAGATTAAATCACCAGAAATATTATTCCAAGTTTTTAATTCCTTAACTGTTAAGTTGTGCTTTTTAGCGATTTTGAAAAGTGAATCACCTTTTACAACAACATGTTTGTTTACTTTGTCTGCTACTATAAGTTCTTCTGATGGATATATAAGAGTAGACTCTAAGTCGTTCCAATCTTGTAAATCTTGTACGCTAACATTGTTGTCCTGGGAAATAGACCACAATGTATCTCCTGATTGTACCGTATGGACGCTAGATGCAGATGCTTGCCCTGCCGCCCCTACTGATAGTGCTGCAATTGCAGTTAGTGCAACGATTTGCTTTTTCATAAATGAATTTCCTCCTTTTCACTAACGAAAACAAGCATACCACCCCCGCATTGCAGATCAATTGCAAAGCCGTGTGTAGAAGTTTTCAATTGCGTGACAGGATTCGACACCTTGTTATATTTGTAATATATACATTTATGTCCATATTTTATGGATAACATCCAACATCATCTATTTTTTATTAAAAATACGTTTTCACATAAAGACTCTGTAAAAATTGCGATTTCCTTCTATATAAAGAAAAACATCTTTCCATGTGGAAAGATGTTCAGACTGTAGCCAAACAATAATATGAGTTAATATACCTGTATACTATTGAAAAAGATCGGATGCAAGAAAATGTTGATTTCCATTGCGGCGGACGCGCTTTTCGGGCACGGCTTCAGTCTCCTCGACAATAGAAAAACCGGTGCGCCTGCGGTTACTCGACGCAGTATACATTGCTCCTGTTTCTGTTTCTACATCGCTTCGCTAGCTTCGAAACACGAAAGTGCGTTGCATCGCTTCGCTAGCTTCGTCGCAAACGAAAACTTACATTTGCACTATTCGTTTCCTGCTATTTTCGTTAAATTCCTTTACACTGAAAAAAACAACATCAAGGAGGAAGTTTATCATGGCACTTCATTCATTTCATTTAACCGCAAATTGGCCCGGTCTCCGTAATGACGTAGGCACCATTGATACCGCAAACTTACATACCGAAGTTTCGATTCCACCAGAAATGGAAGGACCAGGTATTGGAACAAATCCCGATGAAATGTTATTGGCTGCAGCCGCTACCTGCTACATTATTACACTCGCAGCTATGCTCGAACGAAGCAATATTGAAAAAGAAAGTTTGACGATGACGTCTGAAGGCATCGTTGATATTACCAATGGAATCATCACATATAAAAAAATCATTCATCGTCCCCATCTTATTTTATGTTCCGAAAAGGATTTGGATTTAGCTCGGAAACTGTCACAGAAAGCCGAAAGCTCATGTATGATCAGTCGAGCATTAAAAGGAAATGTGGAAATCGAATTAGAAGTAATCCTGGAAGTTAATTAAACTCTATTAGAGAAGAGGGATCAGATGGATTTACAGTTACAAGATAAAATTGTTCTCGTGACCGCATCGAGTAAAGGTTTGGGAAAAGCAACGGCTTTGGAATTTGCAAAAGAAGGCGCAACCGTCCTATTATCGAGCCGTAATGTAGAGACGTTGGATAGCACTGTTAAAGAAATCCAGCAGCTGACAAATAATCCGAAAGTCTATTACAAGAAATGTGACATGTCTTCTGTAGAAGACCTACATGCTCTTTTCTCATGGGTATCAAAAGAATTCAATGGTGTGGATATTTTAGTTAACAATACAGGTGGACCAACAGCTGGAGGATTCAAAGATGTAACAGACTCGGATTGGATGGCGGCATTTGAGAAAAACTTACTGAGTTATATCCGTACGACTCGTGCTGTTTTGCCTCACATGCAATCAAATGATTTTGGACGCATCATCAATATTTCTTCTTCTTCAACAAAAGAAGTGATTGATGGATTGATTCTCTCCAATACGTTCCGTTCCGGAATGGTCGGAATGACGAAAAGTCTGGCCCGTGAATATGCAAAATATAATATTTTAGTGAATACGATTGGTCCTGGACGCATCGCTACTGACCGTGTGGCAGAACTTGACCATCTGGCAGCTAGTCGCCAGAATGTCTCTATAGAAGACATTGTCAAATACAGTGAGAGTCTTATTCCTATGGGGCGTTATGGACAGCCAGAGGAATTTGCCAAAATCGTATTATTCTTAGCTTCCCCCTTAAATACATATTTGACCGGTCAATCTCTGGTGATTGACGGCGGTATGTTAAAAGCGTTATAACTTTTCGCACCAGTCTTTCATGGATTGGTGCTTTTTTCAATTAATAAAAAAAATCCATTCTCTGATTAGAACGGAAGGATGACAAGAATTTTATGATAGACCCTTTCCGCCTAGTGGGGAAAACGTATTCATCGTATTCATTCCCTTAATAAGAGGGCGGCCTTTTTGTATCAACATTTTTACTGCATCAAGTGATAGAGAAGCTTTATGTGCTTCTGCGTTTTGCCAAACTTCAGTAACCCAAATCCCATCTGGTACTTCTTCTTTTACACTAACGATATAAAGCTCACATTCTTCCAGTGTGTTCATCGCCTCTGCAGCTTCCAACAATATACCGACCAATTCATCACGTTTACCTTCAATGGTCGTGATTTCTCCAAACATACCAAATCTGTTCATCATATTCTCCTTTACATACCAACCGGATATTGAGGCAATTTCAGGTGGAATGTGGTTCCTTGATCAATCACACTGTTCACAGTCATTTGTCCACCGTGATCATTAATTGTGGTAAATACTTGTGTTAACCCTAAGCCAGTGCCATCACTTTTACTTGAATAGAAAGGAGTTCCAAGCAAGTTTAGTTTATCTTTCGGAATGCCCACTCCATTATCACTGATTTTCACATGGACTAGGTCATCTTGAAAGTAATGCTCTATTCGGAGCTTTCCTTTTGACGGCATCGATTCGATTGCATTTTTTATCAAATTAAAAAACGCTTTCAAATATAGATTTTTCTTGCCATAAATATGTTTCCTACAATCCCTTATATCCATTTCAAGTTCTATATTGTATAGCTTGTCTTGAAATAAGAAGACGATTGAATTCAACTCTTTACATACGTCGATCTCGACTAGCTGTTCTTCGTAAAGGTTCGGCCTGGATACTTGAAGTAAATTTTGCAATGTGTCGATGGCCTTCTCTAGTTCGCTTTCCATCGTGAATAAATAAGGGTGTGAATTATGTTCTTTCAATAATTGCAGGAAACCTTTTACTGATGTAAGAGGATTTTTTACTTCATGTGCGATTCCAGCAGCAATTTGCCCAATTGAAGCCAATTTTTGTCGGTCATTTAACATTTTTTCAGTTTCTTTTCGAACTGTGATATCCCGCAATACGGTTTGAATGGCTCTTCTGTCACCGAATTGTACCGGATGACAGTATAGCTCGACATCGACCAGCGTCCCATCAAAACGCGTAATGGTTTGTTCGATCATGCGAGTCGGTTCATTTCCAATCATGGTTTTTTGAATTTTTTCCCGAATCATGTCCTTCATGTCGAGCTGAAAAATGTTTAAGAAATCCTTGCCAATGAACTCTTCTTTTGTACCTCTTAGAAAATTCGAGCCGGATTGGTTAATATAAAGAACTTCTTGATTAACATGAATAATGATGGTTTCTACAGAGTATTCAATTATCTGACTGTACATTATTTCGCTATTTACTTTCGATTCCATAGACTCTAACACTTGATTCATGATTCCGCTCCATTCTACATTGGACTGGGCAAATATGTGAAGGATATCTAAAAAAACCGTTACAAATTGATAGTTACTCCAATGAAATATCTAATTAATATGAATTTTCTCTTAATTATATATATTGTAACTGATAATTTCATGAATGAAAACATATATTTACCATTTTTAATGCAAATATCAATGATTTTTAAGAGTTTCATCTAAAATAATTAGTATTATGTTCTTCATTGCAAAAAAAATAATATTTTCTTCTCGCTTTTTCTATCTTTTTACCTAGCATAAAAAATTCTATTATTACTTAATAGAAATCCAAAATCTTCTCTTCATCACGCCTTCTTCCGTGATGAATAAATCGTCCTCTATTCCTCCGTTATTCATAATCACTTTAGCAGAACCTATATTGTCTTCATCACAGGTGATTAGAACTTGATCAATCTGTAGCTCTTTACATTTTGTTAAAACTTCTTTTAACAAGTAGGTTGCGTTCACTTGGAAGAATACCATATCCGATATGTCCTCCGATGTTCCGCAAAAATTCGTTCAGTTCATGCCGAATATCAACCATGCCGATTATTTGATCTTTACCATCTATTAAAAAATAATGGGAACTTGGAACCCATGGATGTTTTCCCTTCGCACGTAAGTCCAATGCGAATAAAAACTCTTCATATGTATCAAATACCGATAAATCCATACTACTCGGAACCATTCGATCGGAACCCCACTTCACCATGAAATTTTCATGTTGTTGTTTCCACTCAAGTGATGGTTTGACTAATCTCATTCATGTTCCTCCAAATCAATTAAACGTTTAATCAAAAAAATAGTTACAGATACTTTTCAGGATAATTTAAATATTCTCATTTCTCTCATTATATGTGAAAAGCACCACTTTTGAATAGAGTCCAATCTGTTTGCGATTGAAAAAATAAAAACGAGGATTCTCTAGGAATCCTCGCGTGCATTTTATTTTTTGTAAAAGTTTTTTTGATCGCTTTTCACTGCATCCTGCGGTGAATCTGAAGTACCGAAATTCTTAACATCATCAAAGCTATCTTCGTAATCTCGGACGCCACCTGTATCTTTTATTGGGTGTTCCGTCGAAGAACCAAGAATGTCTTCTTCAGATGGTCGACCGTCCGTGCCAAAATCATGATTTGCGTGTTCAATGCACGTACGTGCAGTCGGCAATGCTTCCAGTCGTTCAAACGGAATATCTTCCCCACATACGGTGCAAATACCATATGTTCCATTTTCGATAGCCTGCAAAGCTGATTCAATTTGTTCGACTTCCTCTTCTTTATGGTGTTCAATTGCCATTTCTGTATTTTGATCAGTTAAATCCGTCGCGTTATCAGCCGGATGATTATCATAATTGGATAACTCCGTTGTTTCTAAATGATGGTCTTCATGAAGACGGTTTTTCACATATTCCAGGTCTTGAGTAAGTTGGTCTTTTAGTTGTTTCAATTGTTGATCATTCATAAATAGTTCCTCCAAGTTCTTTTCGCTTTCCCTATCTATTTCCTTTATTGTGGAAATCAAACCTTCTTTTGAAATTTTGAATGAAAGGCGTATGATTATAGAAGAAAACTGGAGGGGGAATTCGCCTTGTCTAAAAATCCTTATTTACTTGTTACCGGAGGCGTTTTTGCTCTGTTTATTGCCATGAGTATCGGCCGCTTTGCCTACACGCCAATTCTACCTTTTATGCAACATGAAAGTGGCTTCTCTACCCGATTTGCCGGATATTTGGCATCAAGTAATTATGCTGGTTATTTGGTAGGTGCCGTGATTGCAAGCGTCGTTCCTTTAAAGCGCAACCGGGCCATTTTTTTGCGTATCTCTATTGTCATCAGTATTTTATTAACGTTAGTCATGGGACTTACATATAATCATACCGCATGGATGGTCTGGCGATTCCTGTCCGGCATTACAAGTGCATTCGTCTTCGTCCTTGCTTCCAGTTTGATATTGGATCAGTTGGCCAAACAAAGTAAACTCGGTCTGGTCGGTGTCATGTATGGAGGAGTTGGTCTAGGAATTTTCGTATCAGGCATGCTTGTTCCACTATTAATAAACAAGTTTCAGTACGAAGGTGCCTGGATAGGACTTGCGTGTTTGGCAGCAGTATTAAGTATCGTAGTCTTCTCAACTGTTAAAGAAGACCACGCTGAACCGACTATTAGTTCAGCCGCGAACATCTCAACACCATCCAAAACACCAAAATGGCTACCATGGTTACTCGTAGCGTATGGGTTGGAAGGATTAGGTTATATCGTGACAGGCACATTTATTGTAGCCATCGCTGAAATGACTCCCGCTTTCAGTGGAAACGCTACGAGTGTCTGGGTTTTAGTCGGTTTGGCTGCAATTCCTTCGTGTATTATATGGGCTTATTTTGGCAGTAAATTTGGCTACATGTTGTCACTGATGATTTTATTGATTATCCAGTCGATTGGTATCGCTTTGCCAGCCCTGTCTGAATCTTCTACAAGCTTTTATGTGAGTGCTGTTTTATTTGGAGCTACTTTTATGGGGGTTACCACTCTTGCCACAGCATTTGCTCGTAACAAAAATCCCCATGGCAGTGCTAGAGGTATCGCAATCATGACCACTATTTATGCACTAGGACAAATGTTCGGTCCCTCTATAGCAGGAGTTTTAACTGCCGAGACCGAAAGTTATGCATTAGCAATTTCTTGTGCAGCATCTGTAGTGTTTGTCGGTGCACTCTTCTTATTGCCTTTAATCAAGCATGAAAGGTTGGAAACTAAAAATGATATTAATTAAACAAATCGACCATATTCAATTGGCTGCTCCAATAGGAAGTGAAGAGACAGCACGCTCTTTTTATCGGGACGTTCTTTCTTTAGAAGAAGTTGAAAAGCCTGATAGCCTGAAACAGAATGGCGGAGTTTGGTTTTCAAATGGGAGTGTTCATATTCATATAGGCGTAGAACAATCTTTTGTTCCTGCAAAAAAAGCGCATCCTGCCTTCGAAGTAAGTGAACTTGAAGCATTGGCTGATCATATTCGTAGTAAAGGCATATCGGTACTGACGGATGATAGATTACCAAGAGCCAACCGCTTTTATGTTAATGACCCTTTCGGAAACCGCTTAGAATTTTTGGAGTGGTTGGAAAAATGAAATCATGATTTAAAATGAAAACGTGACACCTAAGTTCAGGCGTCACGTTTTTGTCCGATCATTTTTTTATATAGGCTCTGTTAACTTTTAATGTTGATTTAGGGAATTTGCTCCCTTTCCGCGGACGAACAGGCAAGCCTCCTCGGGCCAACAGGATGTTGCTCAAGATGGCGTTTCCACAAATTGCATTTTGCGACGAGTAACCGCAGGAGCAATCTTTTTTATGCGACGAGTAACCGCAGGAGCAGGGAGGTGGCGTTCTAGCTTTCGTTCCTTTGTCCTCGCTGCGAGGTCTTGCCCGCACGTAATTCCGCCGGAGTGTCTAATCAACAGTAGTGTTTAACAAAGCCTTTAAATAAAAAGGTATTAGTCAATACCTACAAGTGTGCTGCGTCTTTCCAATACCGTATTATCACGCCAGACCCCGTCCATCTTACCCATTCGCTCATGAAATCCGACTTCCCGAAAACCGCAGGACAAATGAAGTTTGAGGCTCGCTACATTTTCAGGGAAAATGACTGCTTTTAATGTCCAAAAACCCTTTTGTTCAGATGTTTTGATTAGTTCCTGTAGTAAACGCTTGCCTACACCTCTACCTTTCGCATCTGGATGTACGTATATACTAACTTCACCCACCCCTGCATATACAGGACGTGCCGAAGTATACAGCACCTTCGCCCAAGCCAACACGTGATTATTTTCTACTGCAACCATGTGACACTCAGGATGAGAGGTTTCCATCCATTTTTCATACGTGGGTGCCTGTGTTTCAAAAGTGGCATTTTTTGATTTGATGCCCTCTTCGTAAATCTCTTTTACTTCTTGCCAGTCAGTTGCCAGCATGGGACGAATTTTTACGGACATTTTTATACCTTCTTTATCAATTTAATTTTATCTTAGTTTTTAGTTGCATTTTGCAAACAATTAACATATAACTATATTAAAGAGGTGAATCATGGAAAACAAACGTGAGTTATTTCAAGTATTGACCCGCCGCTTCGGCCTTTTGAATAAAAATTGTTGCGCCATTGGTGGCATTGATATTTCAGCTGTGCATAGTCATATTTTATACGAAATTGATAAACAACATGAACCAACCATGCAACAAATTGCAGAGCTTTTGGCAATTGATGTAACGACATTTAGTAGACAGATTCAAACATTAACCAAAATGGGACTAGTCACAAAATCCCCTTCCCTTGATGATAAAAGGTATTATATTTTATCCTTAACTACTCAAGGTAAATTCATGGCTACTGCCATCGAAACTTCCTTGAATAACTACTTGGATGAAATTTTTTCACATATGAATGAATTTGAACAAGAAACAGTCTTGAGATCTATTAAATTATTGAACAATGCTATGGCAAAATCAAGTGTGTGCTGTACGCCTATTATATGAGCAAGAGAAATCTTGCTTATTTACTCACTATATACTTGCATTATGCAAACAAAGAAAAGAGGGACTAACGATGAACAATGAAAAAATGAGTTTTAACATTTTGACGAATTGCTGTAGTTCTCCTGAATCTATACTTGAGGAATCGAATTTGCCAACGGTAATCGTCGGAGCAGGGCCAGTCGGCTTGGCTGCAGCTGCGCATCTGGCAGCTAAAAACGAACAGTTTTTGATAATCGAAGCCGGACCCACAGTAGGACATAATATTTTAAAATGGGGTCACGTCCGATTATTTTCCCCTTGGCAATATAATATCGACAAAGTGGCTTTGAAGCTATTGGAAGAAAGCCACTGGAAGGCACCTGTCATGAAGAGATTACCTTTTGGTAAAGATCTTGTGGAAGACTATTTAATCCCTTTAGCCAATCTGCCTCAAATTAACCCATTCATCAAATTAAATGCAAAAGTAGTGGCAATCAGTAAACAGGGAATGGACAAAATGAAAGATGCCAACAGAGATGGACAGTCTTTCATCCTGTATATCGAAGAAGAAGGCACAACTGAAAGAATTGAAGCAAAAGCAGTCATAGATGCTACTGGTACTTGGGCACAACCAAATCCTGTGAATGCAGATAATGTGTGGACAAAAGGGGAAGAATTGCTTTCACCTCATATCACATACGGCATTCCAAATATAAAAGAATCCGAACGTATTAAATTTGAACAAAAACGTGTGGCTGTTGTAGGTGGTGGTCATTCTGCAATCAATACAATCTTGGAATTAGCTGAATTGGAAGGAACGGAAATCGTGTGGATTTTGCGTAAGAATCGTGTCGAGGAAGTTTATGGTGGAGAATCCCGGGATGCACTTCCAGCAAGAGGTCAATTAGGTTCACGTATTCATCAACTGGTGGACAGCGGCAAAATTAGCGTTCATACCCCTTTCCTGGTAAACGAAATCTCTAAAGAGAATGGCAAGTTAACCATTCATGGTACTATGAAAAACGAGAGATACTCAATTGATAATATCGATGAAATCATTGCAAACACTGGTTCTCGTCCCAATTTCAGTTTCCTGCGTGAAATTAGACTCGACATTGATTCTGCTATCGAGAGTGTATCTGCCTTGGCACCACTTATTGACCCGAATATTCACAGCTGCGGGACCGTTCGTCCTCACGGAGAAGCTGAACTTCGGCAACCAGAAAAGAACTTTTATCTTGTGGGCATGAAGAGTTACGGACGTGCGCCAACATTTTTAATGGCCACTGGCTACGAACAAGTCCGTTCCATTGTTGCCCACTTAACAGGTGATCAGGATGCGGCAAAACGTGTGGAACTGGATTTACCTGAAACAGGTGTTTGCAGTACAAATATCGGTGGGAAGAGTTCATGTTGTTAACAATATGGAGGGTTTAAAATGGTTGTAAACAATGGCGGGAATTTATCAATAGCTTATTTTATCGCTTATCTGAATTTAATTATCCAAGCGAAGCAATGCTCCGTTATCTGTGCACAACAATACATGCTCGAAAAATTCTTTAAAGGAAATCCGAACCACTTTGGTCCAGTAACCTATCAGTCATTTATACAGGCAACTGGTGTAATTAATAAGTGATGAATTTTGGCATAGTTACCTTGAAATTTAGGTAACTATGCCTTCTTTTTACTGTTTTTTTCATTGCCATGTTTAAAGTTTCCTGTGATTTTCGCAAGAGCCAACTGGATTTCTTTATCTGTTTCAGCCGCTTGAATTTTTGAAATCAACCTCTCTGCTTCCTTGCCTTTTACAATTTTGATTTCTTTCCCCTTAAAGTCAATAAAGACCGAATTATTTTTACTCACTCGATAACTAAAAACCTCTTCATCCAGACGATTTCGTTTATCTATATTGCTCATCTTTTAAAACATCCTTTGTAGTTAGTTAATTCCATTCAGGTAATGTTTTACGGAATCCATGAAAAGGTCTGAAGCCATGTTGTTCATAATAAGTATGTGAAGTGGAGCTTGCCAACATTTCCATTCTGGTTGTTGGGTATTGGTTATGTACAAACTTGAGCAACTGTTGCCCAACTCCCTGACCGCGTACCTGTTCACTGACGAGGATTTCACAAATATAAAGTGTGATTGCTTGATCGGTCATTCCCCTCACATAGGCAACTATTACTTCATTGATTGTTGCAACATATGCAATATTGGAATGATCCCACGCTTTTTTTGTGTCTTCTTCTTTTTCTACAAGATTATTCCATCCTTCTAGCTGGTTCAATTGCTTGATGAATGGATAATCACTCGGTTTGTATGGGCGGGTTTGTATGGAAGGTTTCATGTTATTACCTCGATTTTGTATATGTTTATTTTTTACATTGTTGTATGATTTATCTATACATTTTAATAAGGGTGGTGCAACAGATGTTTGAGAATGAAAAGCTGACTCTCGGTGTATTTCTTCTAGCAATTTCTGAAGGAATTTATTATACATTCAAGGCAAGGGATTATGTTTATATGGAAGACTACATGATTCACATTTCACTTTTAACCATGGTCATTTTTCAAACGTTTTTTTTGCACGTTTTTCTGATAGAGCCTACTCAACAAAAACGCAAGAATCGGGTACTTTTATTTCTATACGGGATTTTGATTGGTTTACCGATTTACTACTTCATCATACATCCTCAATATACATTTCATGATGCTCAATTGTTAATTGAACAAAAAGAAAAAGTAGAGCTTCCGAACAAAGACAATGTTGAGAAATTCAATGCAGATGATTTTGGCTGGAAAGATGCAAAAAAAGTTCCTACACACGGCAACAAAGAACTTTATTTTATCGCGGCTATTAAAGATGAAAATATCTTATACTACACTTTCAATCCAAGAACAGGTGAATATTCCTCTTCAAACCTTGAACAGCCCCATGAAACTAACCCGGAGTAAAATGAGCTCCTCAAGGTTTTAAAGTTGTGAGTCCTTTTCTAATCAAATTTGCAGATACCGGTTTTCCCCCTAACTCACGAGACCAAACGGATAACTGGCCTATATGGTGGATTTCGTGTGCAATGGTGTGACGCATCACTTCTCCCCATGTGAGAATTTCAATGCTTCCATCCTGTCTGGTTTCTTGTAATTCGTTCATTTCCATATGGTTATCCCATACATGGACAAACTCTCTTACGTCTTTTTGAAAGAGTGCATCCAATTCCTTCACCCGCTCCAGACTTTGATACTCGTCAAAACTCTCCTGGAAATCAGGCTTGCCTTGCAAGACACGAATCCAGCTCCACTCCACATCGATAATATGGAACAATGTGTGCAAAATCCCCCCCACTCCACCTGTCCGGACTTTTAATAATTCCTCCTGAGGTACGTCTTCACACCATTTGTACCATTCTTCTCTTACAATCCAGTTGTACTGAAAAAATGTCTTCATCTGTATTCTCCTTTCTCTTTCACTTAAATAAGTAATTCGCCAATCAGTCGATAATTTCCTATCGTATGAGCATTAATGATTTTTTTGCATAGGCTAGAAAGATGCAAATAGAAGAGTTTTAGAGTTAGAAGGGATGAGAATCAATGTGTGGAATTACAGGATGGGTTCACTTTGAACGCGACTTGCGAACACAAGCATCTGTAGTTGAAAACATGACAAAAACATTGGCCAAACGCGGACCCGATGATGAAAATGTATGGTTAGAATCACATGCAGTATTTGGGCACCGACGATTGACAGTTGTTGATCCTATAGGTGGCAGGCAGCCAATGACGAAAGTACAGCATGATACCCGCTATACACTTTGCTATAACGGAGAATTATATAACACGGAAGATCTTCGGAAGGAACTACTGCGAAAAGGCTATACCTTCTCTGGACACTCCGATACAGAAGTACTACTAACTTCCTACATTGAATGGAAAGAACAGTGTGTGGAATATCTCAATGGCATTTTTGCCTTTGCCATTTGGGATGAAAAGGAACAAAAAGTGTTTATTGCTCGCGATCGTTTAGGCGTAAAACCGCTGTTTTATACGGAACATGCAGGGGGGTTGCTTTTCGCTTCAGAAATTAAAGCTCTTCTTGCCCATCCAGATATGAAATCGCAACTGTCTCGCGAAGGATTAGCAGAAGTGCTGGCTGTGGGGCCATCCCGAAAACCCGGTTCCGGGGTATTCCATGGAGTGAAGGAATTGCGACCTGCTCACGCATTAACCGTTTCACGCCAAGGTCTTCGAATTTGGCGCTACTGGAACGTCAAAAGTGAACATCACACAGATTCAGTGGATGAAACGGCAGAAAAAGTTCGTTTCCTCGTAACGGATGCCGTCGAACGACAACTTGTATCAGACGTTCCACTCTGTTCCTTTTTATCAGGAGGGGTTGATTCCAGTGCCATTACGGCCATTGCAGCCAATCGTTACAAACAAGAAGGAAAAGGACCTCTTCATACTTATTCCATTGACTACGAAGACAATGCCAAGTTCTTTAAAGCAAATGAATTTCAACCCAATGCCGATGGACCTTGGATTGATAAAGTCGTCAATACATTCGGAACCGTGCATCACTCTTCCATCATTACGCAAGATCAACTAATAGATTATCTGACTGAAGCTGTGCATGTCCGTGATTTACCTGGTATGGCGGATGTTGACTCTTCCTTGTTGTGGTTTTGCAGAGAAATAAAAGAGGATTTCACAGTTGGCTTGTCCGGGGAGTGCGCGGATGAAATTTTTGGTGGTTATCCATGGTTTCACAATGCAAATGATTTAAATGGCACTGGTTTTCCGTGGATGCGCTCCACAACCGAGCGAGTCTCCTTATTAAAAGATGATTGGCGCAAAAAACTCAAACTCGAAGATTACGCACGTCAGGCCTATGAACAGAGTGTTGCCGAAACTCCTCGTCTCGATGGCGAATCAAGTCTTGAAGCAAAACGGCGAGAAATGTTTTATCTGAACATGGTTTGGTTCATGACAACACTTCTTGATCGTAAAGACCGAATGAGTATGGGAGCTAGCTTGGAAGTGCGGGTACCATTTGCCGATCACCGGCTTGTCGAATATGCCTGGAATATTCCTTGGGAAATAAAAATGGCGGGAAATCGGGAAAAAGGTATCTTGCGAAAAGCATTAGAGGGCATGTTACCAGACGAAGTCCTTTACCGCAAAAAAAGCCCTTATCCTAAAACCCATAATCCGTATTACACCGACCGTGTCCAAGGCTGGCTGAAAGACATTCTGATTGACAAAAATTCGATTCTGCATGAACTATTTGACCGTGACCGGTTGAATGAATTGGTTGAGTCGAAAGGAACTGCATTCAAAGTTCCATGGTTTGGTCAATTGATGTCTGGGCCACAGCTTCTTGCCCATCTCGCTCAAATGCACGTTTGGTATAAAGATAACAATATTCAATTGATTGATTGATTATTTCAACGAAAGAAAGAGCAGATTGAAGTCGAATTGACTCAATCTGCTCTTTTGTTATGACTTCATACCGGTATAAATTTGAATGGTATCTCTGAAGAATGCAGCCGTTCCTGGCTGTTCTTTATCATAGTAGGCAGTAAAGCGTTCATCATCCACATACATCTGCCCAAGTCCTGCATGTGCTTCCTTGCTATACTTTGGCCAATAGTACATAAGCCATTGTTTATGCAGTTCAGCGGCTTTTTGGGCTTTCTCACTTGCGGGATCTCCCGTCTTGAAAGCTTCCGCTAAAGTCATGGCAATTTCATTGGCAAGCTTTGTTACTTCATCATGTTGTGCCTGCGTCATGTTTTTTAATTTGCTATTTGATTGATTGACCGTGTCATCTCCATATTTCGCACGAATTTCTTTGCCGTATTGTTGTTCATTATCATCTACCATTTTTTGTTTGAAGCCTTCAAATTTCTCATCGTTCGTCATGGTACTTCTCCCTTCTGTTGAAGAAATCGATTTTTCCACGTTGGCAATCAGTAGATCTAGCTGCTTTCGTTTGTCGAGGAGTTGTGAACGATGATCATTCAAGGCTTTCACACCATCAAATGAAGGATTGTTCACGATTTGTTTGATGTGTTCGAGACTCAAACCAAGTTCTCTATAAAACAAGATTTGCTGTAACTTATTGACTTCCGCTTGACCATATATCCGATATCCTGATGAATTGATTCTCGCCGGCTTGAGAAGATTCATCTCGTCGTAGTATCGCAATGTGCGTGAACTGATTCCCGACATTTTCCCTAATTTTTGAACTGTGTATTCCATCTCGTCACCTCCTCTTGATTTCATCGTACACCTTGACGTTGCGTCAATGTCAATTGGAAAATCTAAAAAACTTGCAATAAGCTGAACTTTCGTACACTACTATAGTAAATCATTTCAATTGACTAATCATTTAAACGTATCTATATTAGTACAGTGAATAAATATAGCCCTCATCAGCTTAAGATGAGGTAGAGATCGCGATAAATAATAGTTACTTGAAAGAAAGTCAGAGAACTGAACTTGCTGATTTCAAGCGAAAGGATTTTTCGCAGAAGCACTGATCGCTCTGATTACTGTTGCTGGGACTGGCACTGAATATGTGCAGAACTGTCAAAGTGATTGACCATGAAAACTATCTTTTTGTCTGATTCGGTTTTTGCACACCGTTTCTGAATGCGTTTTATGTATTTTTATTTTACAAATCAAATTTTTTGGGTAGATAGAAGATGAACGAAAGGAGCATATGCTTATGAACACGAACAAAAAACTAGGTTTATGGATTTTAACTGCGTTAGTAGTTGGAAATATGGTGGGATCCGGCATTTTTATGCTCCCCCGCACATTGAGTGAAGTTGCAAGCCCTGCCGGTGTATTATCCGCTTGGTTGATTACGGGATTTGGAGTGTTGATGATTGCACTTGTGTTTGGCAATCTTGCATTGAGAAAACCAAATTTAACTGGTGGTCCACAGATTTATGCAAAGGAATTGTTTAAGCCGGGCAGTAACGCTTCCACGTTGTCAGGATTTATGTCTTCTTGGGGATATTGGATTGGTAATGTTGCTGGTAATGTTGCCATCATCACCACTTTTGCAGGTTATTTGTCCACGTTCTTCCCTATTTTAGTTAATCAGGCTGAACTGTTTACCATTGGTAACTTCACTTTGAAAATGGGGAATGCACTTACCTTTACAGTTTGTACATTATTGTTATGGGGTGTGCATTATATCATCCTAAACGGTCTAGAAAATGCCGGGAAGATAAATTTCGTTGCCACTGCCACGAAAGTGATTGGATTCATATTATTTATTGTAATTGGTCTATTTGCATTTCAAAAAGCGAACATTCTTCCTTTTGTAGCGCCGAGATATGATGAGCTTGGACAATCTATTGGTCTTTTGGGGCAAGTTAATGGTGCAGCAGTAGCAACTCTTTGGGCATTCGTTGGTGTTGAATCTGCCGTAGTATTTGCATCTCGTGCTAAAAAACCAATCGATGTTAAGCGTGCAACGACGATTGGACTTCTTATTGCTCTTACCATTTATGTAGGGATCAGCACGCTAGTTTTAGGAATGTTAAGCCATGAAGCACTAATCGCTTCTGATAAACCACTTATCGATGCCATTTCAACTGTGTTGGGACCAGTCGGTGGAAAAATTCTTGCCGCCATCGGTCTGGTCAGTTTATTTGGTTCCACAATTGGTTGGGTTATGCTGAGTGCTGAAATTCCTTACCAGGCAGCTAAACAAGGTTTATTTCTCCCTTCATTCGCAAAAGTGAATAAGAAAGGGATACCCGTCTTTTCTTTGGTCATCACTAATTTAGTTGCACAGGTGTTCATATTCTCCACGGTATCAAATACGATAGCAGCCGCTTTTGATTTCATCATTATCGTCGCAACGCTGTCATATTTAGTTCCTTATTTCATTTCTTCTGCTTTCCAGTTGAAGCTGGTATTTACTGGTGAAACATATGAAAACGGAAGAGGTAGAATTACGGATGCGATTATAGGAGTTCTTGCTACCCTTTACTCCATTTGGGTTATTTATGCGGGTACAGCCGACCTCAAGACTTTTACATTTGGTGTAATCCTATTAGCCAGCGGGATTCTGTTTTACAGTCGAGTTAAAAAAGCAAACAACAACATTTAATACCCAAAACGCCCACTTCATCTATGAAATGAAGTGGGCGTTTTTATGTAAATAAGCTTTAATCATAGTCATACATCCTTCTTCCATTCCATCCTAAAGAAGTGCGTTGGCAACTTCGATAGCTTTCTTGCGGACAGACGTGTCCAGGTTTTTCAATGAATCCGGATAATCATTGTTGTTCCAAGGCATGCGAAAAACTCCTTTTTTTATGTAACTGTTCCCGTAGATCATTTAATCAAAACAACATATCCTGAAACTTTGCAAAAGGAATTTATATTTTTGTGCAACCTGGAATGCGATTCTGTCTACCTGGAACCTCAAACTGTCTACCTGGAGGTATGCTATTTGAAAATACCCCAAACCCTTCGCCACTATGAATGGGAAATGTATTTTATACAACCTGGAATGCGACTCTGTCTACCTGGACACACAAACTGTCTACCTAGACCACATTCTGTTTCCCCAGAAGTAGCGAAGGTGGAGCAATATTCGAGTTTCATTAAAAAAGAGTGCTGTTTAGGCACTCCTTAAATCAGTCGGTATTTTTCAGGGGAAATTCGAGTGTATATAACCATCATACTTGCGAGAGAATTTCCTATTTTACTAGCATTTTCTATGGTGGAAAGATGCACCGATGATAATTAGTAAAATGAAAAGAACTACAATTATTGCAAAAGTACTCCCGCCTCTACGAGAGCAGTGGTCGTATTGACCACCACATGGTCCATAGCCACCACATTGACCGTAACCGCCGCCGTAATAATCCATGATAAAGTCCCCCTTTCCTTCAAAGATTCTTATATGATATGAAGGGGATGATGAAGGACCTAGGGATTTAGCGGAGTAAATGAGCTTTTTTGTTTACTGAAATGATGATTCCTTTTACAATTTATAGGATATTCATTGACAAAGACCATTGTGTATGTAATAATTGTCTAGTTAACATGTAAGGTAACAATTAAGTTTTGAAATTCTGGCATCTACTCGATGTTTTTGATTAAACTTATTCACACTGGCGCGACTATAGGGTCGCAAGGACGTAAAAGAAGGTAGGGTTTACGTTGCTTAAGGAAGACACCCAGTGGACAAATGACCGCGGCACGGAAAGCAAGGAACACTTTCTTAGGAAATTATTCCCCGAATATTCGGGATGAAAAATTATCATTCAGACTTTATGTTATCTTATCTATATAAGGGACATGCCCAATCGGGTATGTCCCTTTTCCAATTTTAATTTGAAATCACAATAAAAGCCGTACCTACTGCCAGGTTCCCCTGGGTTCGGTGCGGCTTTCTATTATTTATTCACCTAAATCCACGTTATGGTAGACTTGTTGAACGTCTTCTAGGTCTTCAATCGCATCAATCATTTTCTCGAATTGCGCTTGTGCATCTTGTTCAAGCGTGATGTCATTTTGTGCTAGCATCGTCAGTTCAGCCACTGTAAATTCAGTAATTCCTACGTTCTTGAATGCTTCTTGCACAGCATGGAACTGATCAGGCTCAGCATATACAATCACTGATTCCTCTTCTTCTAATACGTCACGCACATCAACGTCCGCTTCTACTAAAAGTTCAAATACTTCGTCTGCTGATTTGCCTTCAATACCAATGACAGCCGTTGCGTCAAACATGTAGGCAACCGATCCACTTACACCCATGTTCCCGCCATTTTTACCAAATGCCGCGCGTACATCCGAAGCTGTACGGTTTACGTTGTTCGTCAGTGTTTCAACGATAACCATCGATCCACTTGGACCAAAACCTTCATAACGAAGTTCATCGTAGTTTTCTTCCGAACCGCCTTTTGCCTTTTCAATCGCACGATCAATAATAGTTTTTGGCACACTGTACGTTTTCGCACGCTCAAGTACAACTTTAAGTGCACGGTTTGATTCTGGATCCGGCTCACCTTGTTTAGCTGCCACATAAATTTCGCGACCAAACTTTGCATAAATCCGACTTGTATTTGAATCCTTTGAAGCTTTCTTTTCTTTAATATTATTCCACTTACGTCCCATATCGTTTCACTCTCTTTCACGTATATGTATCTATATCATACTATTACTAAAATGACCGCTTATGCACTTGCTTACTGTTGCATTATACACCAAGAGACATAAAAGTTTCGAGTGAAATCTCATTCGGGTGACAACAGAAATGCCAACAAAAAAGCGAACCCCATCAGAGCCCGCCTTTTGTTTTAGAGACCTTCAGTACTGATACGTGGTTGTGTGACCACAGTCTCTGTATTTTCATTTTTTTCTTCCGATACATCATTTGAGGAAAGTTTTACATTCTTTTTCTCAGTTTCCTTATGTGTCATGATTCTTTCATCTTGTTTATCTTTGTTCTTTGGTTCAAACATAGGTACACCCCCTCAATATGTTTGTTTAGATATAGGTATACCCGCAATTCACTTTTATCACACCCTTATAGTACTAGGGGAGATTTTTTCCCAAGGATCACAACCATTTTATTTTCACTCGGATGTAATCGCAAAAAGACGAATGTTTTTTAATTTTATTATTAAAATCGTTCGATTTTTAACTTAATATCCACTTGAATCCATGAATTTTGTAAGTTACTATTGTCAAATATAGATTTAAGGGAATCAATTTGCGAATTCCCATTCACACAAATATTATTACAATTGAAGCAGATCATGAAAACTAAACATCGTTGGTTGATTGCATTATCCGTTATAGGGGACCTTTTTGGTACAAAACTGCTTGGTGCAATCCAAGGCTATATATTAACAGCTTGGGCTGCAGCTGGATTGGTAGGCCCGATAGTTGTATCATGGATTCGTGAAACAACCGGCAGTTACCAAGGTACGCTAATCGTATTCTCGCTTCTCATTTCACTGTTATTTCGATTAGATGTTCAAAAGCTTCGCCAATTAAATGCACAGCAACGAGATTTTGTTGTTAAATCGTAAGCAAAGGTAACTGAGAAAAAGTTTACTCATCAGGATCAATAAAAGGAACAAGGAAGGTTGGGAAATTCATGACATTTACAGACTTATCCATCGCAACAAATGCAACCATGTTACCAATCCAGGAAATCGCAGACAAAGCAGGGATTCCTAGAAAAGCACTTGAACTTTACGGCAATTTCAAAGCCAAAATTGACGTTTCTTCCCTGCCACCTGCAACGAAAAATGGAAAAGTTGTCTTAGTTACCGCCATCAGTCCGACGCCCGCAGGAGAAGGAAAATCAACCGTGACGGTAGGATTGGCTGACGCGTTCAACCAGTTGAATGAATCGGTCATTGTTGCATTGCGTGAACCGTCTTTAGGTCCTGTGATGGGTGTAAAAGGTGGTGCCACTGGTGGTGGATTTGCGCAAGTATTGCCAATGGAAGATATCAACCTGCATTTTACGGGAGATATCCATGCCATCACGACTGCCAACAACGCATTATCCGCGTTTATTGATAATCATTTACATCAAGGAAATGAATTGAATCTAGATCCACGAAGAATTGCATGGAAACGAGTGCTCGATATGAATGACCGTGCATTAAGACAAATTACCATTGGATTGGGCGGTCCTATGCAAGGAATCCCTAGACAAGATGGTTTCGATATCACTGTAGCTTCTGAAATTATGGCCGTTCTTTGCCTTGCCACTTCTTTAGAAGATTTGAAGGAGAAGCTTGCGCAAATGGTCATTGCGTATACATACGATAAAGAACCCGTAACGGTTCGTCAGTTAGGCGTAGAAGGCTCCTTGACGATGCTTTTGAAAGATGCCTTCAAGCCGAACTTGGTCCAAACCATAGAAGGAACACCCGCCATTATTCACGGTGGTCCTTTTGCCAATATTGCACATGGCTGCAACTCCTTGATGGCAACCAACACAGCAAGAAGACTTGCTGATATCGTCGTAACAGAAGCAGGATTCGGAGCAGACCTAGGTGCGGAGAAATTCATGCACATAAAATCAAGAAAAGGTAACTTCCATCCTGATGCCGTTGTCATAGTCGCAACGGTTCGTGCATTGAAAATGCATGGTGGCATCTTGAAAAACGAGCTGACTCAGCCAAATGCTGATGCGGTTAAACGAGGCATGACCAATTTGGCGAAGCATGTGGATACGGTCCGTCAGTTTGGCATTGAGCCGGTTATTGCTTTGAACCGTTTTATTACCGATTCACAAGAGGAAATGCAAGAAATTATGGAGTGGGCTCAAATACAAGGCGTGAATATTGCCCTGACAAATGTGTGGGAGCAAGGTGGCAAAGGTGGACTTGAATTGGCGAAGCTCGTCAAACAAGAACTGGACAAACCTACTGACTTCAAGTTACTGTATGACGAAATGGACTCCGTCGAAGAAAAACTGCGTGTGATTGTTCAACAAGTATACGGTGGAGCTGGCGTACAGTTAACGGACAGCGCGAAGAAAAAGCTGGTCGAATTGAAGAAATACGGCTGGGATGCTTTGCCTATTTGCATGGCGAAAACACAATATTCCCTTTCGGATCAACCGTCCCTTCTTGGTCGCCCTGAAGGCTTCGTTATTACCATTCGCGATATCATCCCAAAACTGGGTGCAGGGTTCCTAGTCTGCCTGACGGGTGATATCATGACGATGCCCGGATTGCCAAAACAACCAGCAGCGTTAAAAATGGATATTGATGCAGAAGGAAATGCTGTCGGGTTGTTTTAACCTCTGATTTGAATAAATGACTCTGTTAAACGGGACGGTTGTTTATCGTACATTCGCTCTTGCCGCACGTTCCGCATGAATAAGAAAAAGCACGGCTTTCGCAGAATCTCTTCTAATTTAAAGGGATCTTCGAAAACTCGTGCTTTTTTATTTAGCCCTCCGTGGAGCTTAAGGGTTTACTAAATTCACACACTCACACTCGCCACTTGTTTCCATCGATTCATCATTGCACGCTCTACAAAGTCGGGTTGATTTGCATACTGACGTATAACATCTTTGATTTCATCCGGGCTATACTGATCATTTCGGTTATGGGCAAGTGATGGGTAGCCAGAACCTCGCTGTAAATAATCGGAACTAGCGACTGAATACCAAACCTCGTCTTCCATTAGCCTTTTGCCAATCATTACACCTTCAATTGTTTTGCCGTCGTGAATTATGTCAGCTCCGGAAATGTGCAGCCTGCCAACGAATTTCCCTCTGAAGCCAGGTCCTCTGCCATCTGCCAAACAAACCTGGGCATCTAGTGATTGCTCCAACGCTAACTTGATGTCTTTGCCTTTCACTTCAAATGATGTGGGGTTTAAGGGGGACGGACATACCTCGATCAACTTTTTATGGGATAGATCGTGAAAAATACCTGAATTCGCAATGCCACTGTTGATTAATCCAATCTCGCACTTTAACATATCTTTCAATCCGTCTGCAATGAGATTTGTCAGCGGATTTTCTTCCAGGACATCATGCCAAAGTGGTTGTTCAAGATGATAGAGGGGACGACTCAATGTCGTTATGGCTTTTGCTTTATTCTCTTTCAAAATGGTCGTTATACGTTCATCAATTTCTTCGTTTTTTGTTGGGAGAGTGGCCGAATAAATCAGTTCTACTTGTTTATTTTCGTTTATTTCAATGTCCACTATCCCTAAGTATTCACCGTAATTGCCAGCACTGTTCATGATGGTGCCATGGGCAATTTTCGCTTCATTATACAGCTGATGATCATGTGCAGACAGAATGATATCTATTTCCGAAATATCCTCTGCCACTTCCTCATCGGCTACCGTGCCTATATGGCTCAGTAGAATACACAGGTCATACTGTCCTTCATTGCGTTTGATTTCGTTTGCTATCATGTCTTTATAAGAATATACATGGATTCCTAGACCCTCATTGAAAACCCCCATATCCGGAGATGAACCGGTAATCAAAATGCGGAGACCATTTTTCACCACAATAGCGCTGGAAACAACTCCTTGAATGATACTCAAATCTTTTTTCACCAAATTGTTGCTGATAAAAGGAACGGAGCTATGACTCGCCATATGCTCGAGAGTTCCCACACCATTGAACATCTCGTTGTTTCCTATGGTTAAGGCGTCATATCCCACTTCTTCTAACAGCTCAATAGCTGCGATGCCTTTTGTGCCCTGCAGTTCAATGCTTTTAAAGTCTGCAAAATCCCCACCATCGAGCACAATGGTATTTTCATTTTTATATGTTGAAATCAGTGTGGCCATTCGTGAAAAATTGTCAAAGTTGCTATGTAGGTCATTGGTATGTAAAATTCGTAATTTCATGTTGTTCCCCCAATTTTGGTCTCTACATTGAATATTCTATCTATCTTTTCATATTCCTTTATATTAAACGAAATAGCACAATAAAAGGCTGCACCGTTTAAAGGATGCAGCCAAAAATTATTGGGATGTATTGGTATTCGCAATGGCGGTTGCCAAGCGATCAATGACAGGAACTGTGCTAGATTTTGTATTTTGAGTTTGGACGGTAAAAATCAGCCATTCACCATTTCTTGTTTTAGCATAGCCCGCTAGAGCACTTACATCGTCTAAACTGCCCGTCTTGGCAATTACATTTCCTTTAGCAGGCGCTGTCTTCATTCGCGTTCGTAACGTTCCGCCAACAAATCGTTCAGAGCCGCCTGCTATTGGCAATCCTTTACGGAATGTTCCATACCAAGGTTCTGACCTGACTAGATGCAGTAACTTGGACATCTGGCTTGAAGGTACTTTATTTGCATGTGACATTCCAGATGCGTCTTCAAATACCCATTGGTTCACATCTAAGCCGATAGAAGCTGCATAATTTCGCATGACTCTAAGTCCGGCATCCCAGCTGCCTTTTCCATATGTAACTTTACCCATTTCCTTTGCCAAAACTTCCGCGTGCGTATTGTTGCTTAACTTCAAAAATGGAATCATTAAATCTTTTAATGGCATCGATTTTTTGGAAAGAAGAACGCGTGCCGTACTAGGTGTAGTGCCCTGTACCACTTTAGATGTTGAAACAAACGATATCCCTTTAGAAGATAAAGAACTCTTGAAAACATCCATCGCATACGCAGTTGGGTTGGAAACGGCAATCCATTCTTTACTGCCTGCAGAACCGATTGGAGCATTTCCTGTTATCACGACTTTATTCGTGCCGACTTCACGTTTGATTTTCAACGTATTGCTATACCCTTTAGGAACTGTTTTAGATAAATTAACAATGCGTACGACACCCGTAGCAGGTGTTAACGTAATTTGTGCAGCTCGTCCATTCACTGAAGGTTTGGCACTCACAATGACCGAGCCTGCATCATAATCCGTATTCGGTGAAAGGCTTAAAGCAGAAATTTGTGCAGCGTAATAATAGGATTCGTCTTCTCTTGCAATCCCCGGCGAAAGCCGGTCAGCATCGTACCAACTGTCGTCCCCGATAACGTGTCCAGACAGTCGCTTTACTCCACGATTAGCTAGAATTGAAGCAAAATGATCGAAATCGCTTTTTAGTAGAGTTGGATCCCCTTTTCCACGAAGATACAGATTTCCATACAAAGTTCCGTTTGAAACAGTTCCATTTGTAAGAACATCTGTGGAAAAGCGATAGTTTTCTCCAAGTGTTTCCAAAGCGGCAGATGCGGTGAGGGATTTTAGAGTTGAAGCGGGAGTAATGCCTTTATTCGCATCTTTTTGATAGACAATCTCACCTGTAGTTGCTTTACGAATCGTCACACTCGATGAAGCACTGGTCATTCTACTGTCTCTCATAACCGTATTCACTGAGTTCTGTAAACTTGTATAAGAAGAAGCAGCCTGTACAGTTGACTCCTCGGGCAAAGTTATGAAAATCGTCCCAGTAAACATGACCAATGTCGTCATTCCAATTAAAATCTTTCGTTTTATTTTCACTTCCTACCTCCAACAATTAAATAAGATATTCCTATATTACCATGGAATTATCAGATAATATCGTCTATAATTACCTATCTATTAATTGCGGTCAAAATGCCTAGATTTAACATATTTTCAGCCCCGCACTCTTTATGAATGCAGGGCAGAAAATATTGTTTTCTTCTCTTCCACATTAGTTTTAAGGTGCCAACTTTTTTTCAAACTTAAAATATGAATAAAGACGATATCCAAGGACGACAAAAGCCAGCAAACTAGTCAATCTCCCATTTTCATCTAATAAGAAGAAAGCAGCTATTCCTAATATTAAAGCTATTAACGTCTGAATATTACCGGACAACCCGTTGAGTGGTTGATTTCCAACAAAAAATGTCCGCATACCTTTTATATCTTTTGAATAACATTCATCATGATACGGTACTAATTGAAATAAAAAAGTTGTCGTTACTAAATCATCTCGATACTTAATTTCTTTCCTGCATCTCTCACAGTAAAAACCACGATTCAATAACTTCACCCCTAATTTTATTTATTGATTTATCTCATTTAATCAGACAAACCATAATACTATTAGTTATTTTTTTAACGACGGAACCAATTTCTTTCCAATACGTTTCTTAGATAAAGGGAGTGGAATCGTGTCTAATAAGCAAAGAACAGTCTTGAAAGTAGCTGGATATTTTATTTTGCTTTTCGGTTCCCTTATATTTGGAATAGTACTGATCGTAAATCATTTGTTCTTCAATATTGATCGGGTTCCTAAGGGTGATTTGCTTGCTGAGGAAGTTTCCCCCACCGGAGACTATACGGTCCTGACTTATATAAGTAACGGTCACTCAACAGTTGCACCTGCCGTCAGAGGCGAAGTGATCTATCATAATAAGAACGATAACAAACGAAATCTGTATTGGGCTTACCGAATTGAAGAAGGAGAAATCGAGTGGATTAATGATCATATTGTCTCCATAAATGGAATGGAACTTGATGTTCGAAAAGATACGTATGACTTCAGAAAAGACTGAGGACTATACGAGAAGGCCGCTACCAGTCACAGTGAACTTAATTCTCGTCTTCTATTAGCTGAAGATGTTCCTGCTTATTGAGAAACCTGATGATACGAGTGTTCGCTTTGATTTCGAGCAAATGAATTCCTGTATCTCCCGTCGGAAAAGCAAATTCCTGATTCATCGGTTGTTTGAGAAATGCTTTTAATATGTTTGAAATCATTCCTCCGTGAGAGACAATAGCTACTCGGTCATAATGTTGATATTCAAATAAGATTTTATGGAAGACGCTATCTGCCCGGAAACGGAATTCTAATTCAGATTCACCATCTTGAATAGGGATATGAATTGGTCTCCCTCCTTGTGGTAAGGGATATTTAATTGCAGCTTCATTTCTTAATAGTCCTGCCAGGATTCCATTGTTAAATTCCATCAAATCATTCTCTACAATTAATCCACAGCCAATAGATTCTTGTAAAATGGTTGCGGTCCTTCTAGCCCTTTTTAAAGGACTAGTTAGGATGATGTTTGGTCTATAATGTTGTTCTATGTATGTTGCCATTAAGCTAGCTTGTTGTTCCCCCAGTTTTGTTAAAGGAAAGTCTGCCCTACCTTCATGTACCTCCAATAAATCTGCCTCTGATTCTCCATGCCTTATGATTAATAATTCCATAAAAACCCTCCATAAAAAATACACTTACTAAGATTGTGGCATATACTGTTATTTATTTACAATGATATTTTTTATTTATTTTAATAATTAGATAAAATAGATTCCAAGAAGAGATTCCTTATGTTATGATAGCGAAAATTAAAAGCAATGAAGAGAACAGTAAATCATCTGAATTCTTGAACAGAGAGCCCCGTAGCTGAAAAAGGGTAAGCATTCACTGATTGAAACAAGTCTCTGAGCCTCACATGGGAACCTTGAATTTTAGGGGGATGGTGTGACGGATGCTCCCGTTAACGAGCTACAGTATAAGCATGAAATATATGCCGTACTTGAAAAGGTTCTGATGGTGACATCAGAACAAACTGGGGTGGTACCACGACATGTCAATCTCGTCCCCAAGACAATTCGTCTTGGAGGTGGGATTTTTTTGTTTGCCAAAAAAACATGTCGGAGGGATATGAAATGGAATTATCTAAATGGAAATTCCGCGCATATTATTTAAGTGCCGTAGGAATAGCGAATATTGGAGGATGGATTTATTTATTGGCCATCAACTTAATGATTTTTAACACGACAGGTTCCGCATTGGCAGTTGCGGTACTGTATATGATTAAACCGTTTGCGTTTATGCTGATGGGATTTTGGTCGGGCAGTGTGATTGATCGTGTATCGACGAAGCATTTGATGATTGTCCTTGATGTAGTACGGGCATCACTCATTCTGTTCATTCCTTTTCTAGATTCCATATGGGGCATCTATGCGGTTGTGATGATTATTCAAATGGCAGGCGCAATGTTTGGACCTGCCTCTTTTACCTATATGACGTTGCTATTGCCGGAAGACGAGAGAAAACAATTCAATGCCATGCTCAGTTTTGTTCATTCTGGTGCGTTCATCTTGGGACCTGCTCTTGCGGGGATATTATTTATGCTAGGCTCTCTTGAAATGGCGTTGTTTGTGAATACTGGTACGTTTTTATTATCAGCTGGATTGATATATTTGCTTCCGAGACAAAACCGTATAGACTTATCTGATTCTACAAACTTTACTTGGGGAACAATCGTACAGGATTGGCATTTAGTCTGGAAGTTCAGTAAAATGGCTTTCCCTTTTGTTGTCGTGTATATGGTCTTTCAAGTGGTCATGCTGTTAACGGCTGCGCTTGATTCAACAGAAGTGGCTTTTGCGAAAGAAGTTCTTCATCTAACGGATGCGGCATATGGTTCACTAGTCAGTGTGGCAGGAATCGGCTTTTTAGTAGGGGCATTTTGCACAAATCTACTCGTTAAATTCATGTCGGCCAAACATTTGATGTGCAGTGGGACCATTTTGGTATCCACCGGGTATGTCATCTACAGTTTTTCAATGAATTATTTGATGGCCAGCAGCGGTTTCTTTATCCTTTGTTTTGCACTTGCGTTGGCAAATACGGGATTCACGACCTATATCCAAGAAAACATTCCGATAGACATGATGGGAAGAATCTCAAGTTTATACGGAATGGTCATCTATTCTTTGCAACTGTTGGCTGTTCTGATTTTTGGGATAGCGGCACACTCATTTTCGGTTCAAGCAGTCGTAATCGGTGGTTCCCTTTTTATGTTAATCATTTCTCTCTTCCTGATTGTTTCAGTAAATCGTCTTGCTCTTCCATAGTGGCAATAGGTTAACTCGGTAAATGCCAAACACTGAAACGATTAGCCCATATAGTAAAAAGGGGAGAAATGCTTTCGCATTCCTCCCCTTCTATCAACATCCCTTGTTATTGTTTCGGCTCAAGACCGATAAGACGCAGGAAGTATTCCAGCCCTTTCTTGCCAATCATTTCTTTCGGCTGTTTGTTGGCAGGTGCGTCAGGTCCCTTCGTTAAGAAGTTTTTCTCAATCAAACGAACATCCGCTTCGTCTACCACACCATCTTGATTGATATCTTGCGGCACAATAGATGAATCCTTCATACCGTATGCATCGACGACACTCTGGATATCGAGGATATCAATCATTTTGTCACCATTCAAATCCCCTGCAAGATTTCTCTGAGTAATTCTTATAGCTTGCCCACGTAACTCACCTTTTTCATTATATCCAGGAATGAACTTCTGAATTGCTTTGAGATGCCCCGGAATCTCGACAACAACCGAATATTCTTGATCGCTAGCCGGGATATCATTGATTGTGTAAGCTCCTTTATTATTAATTGTTCCTGGATATTTTTTACCGCTTCTGGAGAGAGCATATACTTGTGCACCTATTTTCGAATAATCCGCCTTTTTCAAATATTCTCCTTGCCCTGGTCCTGCAGATATATAAAATGCTTCTGGCGTAATGTTTCCATATACCTGTGTATGTTTAGAAATTATCGTAAAGTATTCACTGTAGTAATAAGGAATGGCCGTGTCTGTTGTTTGTCCCGATTTTTTATAAGAAGACTTCTGTACCAAAAATCCAGGTGTATAATTGTAGTATTCATCATTCACTACTTTAAAAGTTACATCGAGGAATGGCATATCTCCATCCAGTCCTCTGTATGCATTTCCAGTAATGGAAGCACCGATTTTCAAACTATTCCAGGAAGAGCTTTCCTTCACGACAGGCTCATGGAGTGATACCTGTAAGCCTTTTTCCTTGGCATATTTTTTTACTGAATTGTTCAGCTTTACATTCGCAAACTTGAATATATTGTGGACCTGTAGATTAAATTCTCCGGATACAAGCTGCTTCACATTATTAAGGCTGAGCGTCATCGTAACATTATCGCCGACTTTTACACTGGTCTTATCATAACTAGAAGTCGTATATTCCGTCCCTTCTTTCAAGAAGGTATACATTTGTGTATCATCTACCGTTGCAATATCCCACGTTCTCAAATTCAAACTTAAAGGTTGTCTTGCAATATCACTCGGTTCAATTCCGATTTTCACCTCTCCATTTGCTTCAACCGGTAAATACCCGCTTATTTGTGTATCGTTTGCATAGTAAGCCATCGTGTTGGTCGATTGATCGAAGTCCAATCCTTTAGACTGTAATAGATCCACTGTCGCATCCTTAGCTGTTCCATGTAGCCATACTGCTTTTTGGCCATCTTCTACTGTATACATCGAATCATTAACTTCGATTACACCCGGTTTTATATTCATGTTCACTTCTGGTACTGTGTTGTCCACGATAAGCGGATTGTGTGTAACATATGATCCACCTTCCTCATCGTGTGCAATTGTTTCCAGTATATAATCGCCTGCTGGAAGCTTTACAGCATAATCACTGATCGGCTTGGAAGGATCATTTGTAAATGGATAGACCGAACCGGCGAACGCACCCACAAGAAATGTATCTACGTCTACTAGTAATTTACTCATATTCGCTGTTCCTAGGAACCCTACAGCTTTTCCTGTTTCACTGTCCTTTACAAGCACATCCATGGTTTTCATTGGGCTATTCAACTTCATGATGCCATGAATGATTGGGTCATGATTTAGCCAGTTAGGATTCATATTTGTCACGGATGGTCTAGTCGTTTTGAGATAAGCAATTCCCTTTTCCGTCACCATCACAGCAAATGGAATTTGATAGGTTTCGTCTGGATTGTTGGTATTGGTCGCATGAATATACCCTTCATATCTTCCGTCCGCAGCGCTAGTTGGTATCGTAATTTTGGGCTGAAGCTCTTGTACTTGGCCGCCTCCCACTGTAATCGATGAAGGAATATCGACAGTAACACCGTTCTTCACCGCATCTTGAATACCCGTACGCTCACCGTGATATTCCACTTCTAGTGTATAAGATTTTTCTTCCTCACCGATGTTTTGAACTGTCACCTTTTTACTTGCTTCAATGGGTTGATCATCTTTTTTATAATGTTTGCCAAATACAATGGAGCCTGTTAGTTCATCAATTTCTACGATGTTTCCATTCTCGATATTTTGAGTCTTATCCCATACTTTGATGGATGTATCTGTATGAACTGCTTGATAGGCATCGATTCGTCCCGCGCCCACTTCGTATACAGAATTATCCCCTTGTAAATCATCCGACGTATTCATAAGTGCAGATTTCACATCGAAAGGCGTGTATTCTGGGTTCTCTTGTAAAATCAATGCTGCTACACCTGCCACATGTGGCGAGGCCATCGATGTTCCCGACATACGTACATAAGCATTGTCATAATTAATGCCGTCTTGTGGATCATTGATGAATTCAGGTGTCGTAGAGAATATGGACACACCTGGAGCGACGACATCCGGCTTGATATCATAATTTCCTTCTACCGGGCCACGAGAACTGAAATCTGCTAACTGGTCGCCTTCTGTTTTAGTATTACTTAACGTATCAAATGTGAAAGAACCTTCTTCTAGCTCCTTTAACCGCTCACCATCTGCTTTTGACAGGCGGAAAGAAGGGATTAAACCGACGACCTCCCCCAAGTAGGAAGGTATTTGCCCGTCGACATTGTTATACACAATCACTGATTTAGCCCCAGCGTTTTTGGCGTTTTTGATTTTTTCATCAAATGCAATTTCCCCGCGCTGAATCAACGCAATTTTCCCGCTGACATCTTTCCCGGCAAAATCAGTTGCTTTACCAAGTCCCGCAAATACAATTGGTAAAGATTGTCCTTGTAAATCTTCTAATTGGTCAGTAAAGTCTTTGCCTAGCAGCTGCATATTTTCAAACTTCTCGGCGGAAGCGCTTCCACTAAATGTAGGAATGGTCATGGAAACATCGCTTGCCCCTACTGAAATACCGAGAGCCGCTGTTCCTGGAGAACCAAGCGTTTTTTCGTTCGGTCCGGCGTTACCTGCAGCAACGACGGTCACCACACCTGAAAGCATGGCATTATTTACTGCGACAGAAGTGGCGTATAAAGGATTGTTCGTCGCGGCGCCGAGCGACATATTGATGACGTCCATGCCATCTGTAATCGCTTGATCGATTCCAGCAAGGATTCCCGCTGTATCTCCTCCACCCCAAACTCCTAATACTCGATAAGCATATAAATCTACTTCCGGTGCTACCCCTTTCACAGCATAATCCACACCGTTTTTCTGTTGAGCTGCAATCGTCCCTGCGACATGTGTTCCATGGTTTGTGAAATACACACGACCAGGATATGTTGGCTTGCCAGCATTAATCCAATCCTCGTAGGTCGTTTCCATCGGATCTGCATCATCATCTACAAAATCATATCCGCCCTTATAAACATCTTTTAAGTCTGGATGATTGTAGTCAATCCCTGTATCCAGCACACCGACTTTAATGCCTTTACCCTTAATATTCTCGGCATGAAGCTTGTCCACGCCAATTTGCGGAATACTATCTGCCATTTTAGGATCAATGGCTTCTTGCGTTTCTACCGATGGTTCTACTTTTACCTCGTAATCTTTAAAGACACGATTAACAACACCTGATTGCAGCAAATCTTGTACGGCCGTACCAGGCAACGTCATCGCTACACCGTTGATGGCCTTTTTATATTCTCTTGTGATGTTTACATCTTCCACTTTGTAATTAGTCACGTTTTTCTGTGATTTCAATGATTGCACATGCGCTTTAAAAGCTTTGTGTGATTGTTCCACTTTTTCATTTGCAGCAGAAGAAGATAGTTTTTTTCCTTTCGCTGCTTGTTTCATCACTTCAATTTTCGCCGGCGCCTGTTCAAATTCGACGATAACTTTGACTAATTCAGGGCTATTCGCATCAATATCCGGTGAAATGGTAAAGGTTGTAGTTGTTTCTAATTGCTCTAATGCCTTTCTTTGTTCTGCAGACAGGCTCGCTAAGATCTCTTCCGCATTTTCAACTGGATTCGGCTCAAACGGGCTTTTCGCCAATACGTTATATGGAGCACCTTGAGATAATAACATGCCAACAGCTAGCGTTCCTGTAAGAATCTTATTGATTTTTTTCCTCTTCATACCGCATCCCCTTGTCCTTATGTAATTGTTTTTTTCTCTTAACTTATATATTTTCAAACAATTCTTTTATAGAAGAATCCACGAAACTAGTTAACTCGATTCTGTCTTTTATCATCTCATATTTCTACTTTTCCGAAAATTAAACATAGGATGTAAATGTTGCTGTTATTGGTTCTATATCAGTATAAAACAAAAGCACTACTTCAATCACTAGTATTAAAGCGGAATAATAAAGGGAAGAACTTCTTCTGGTTTGGCTTTAAACGTCATCTCGCTGTCAGAACAAAAAGTCAATATATTGTTCAATTCCTATTTTCTTCAGGCATGGAACACAACTTAAAAGTGCTCCAGCAATCCCTTCGTGATAAAACACAGTGTGTTTTATCGATATCAGTTTACGTAACAGAAACAAGTGGAGCATGCGGTGAAGCGCTACAATAACAAACGATTCCAGAAGAAATTAAAACCTTAGCCCTCAAGAATACAGGGCTAAGGTTGCTTAATAATCACTTTTTAATTACTTTCTACTTGAGAGGGGTAAGTCCAGAATACAGAAATCAACTTCTTTTGTGGCCTAACCTGTTTTGTCCTTTAGAAAGGGGATATTTTACTTTGAGCCCTCTTCTTTTATTAACTTCACTGATGGGATTATGTTTATTGCTTCGGCTCAAGACCGATAAGACGCAGGAAGTATTCCAGCCCTTTCTTGCCAATTGTTTCTTTTGGCTGTTTATCAGCAGGTGCATCCGGTCCCTTCGTTAAGAAATTTTTCTCAACGAAGCGAATGTCTGTCTCGTTCACCACACCATCTTGATTAAGATCTTGCGGCACGATGGATGAATCCTTCGTACCGTATGCATCAACGACACTTCGGATATCGAGGATATCAATCATTTTGTCGCCGTTCACATCCCCCGCAATACTTCTCTGACTAATACTTAAATATTGCCCACGTAGCTCACCATTTGCATCATGATATCCAGGAATGAATTTCTTCATCACTTTAAGATGCCCCGGAACATCGAAGACGGCTGTATATACTTGATCGGAAGCAGGAATATCATTGACTGTGAATTTTCCTCTCGTATCAATTGTTCCTGGATATTTTTTACCACTTCTAGAGAGAGCGTAGACTTGCGCACCTATTTTTGAATAATCCCCTTTCCTCAAAAATTCACTCCCTGGATTCCCTACCAAAAATGCTTCCGGCGAGATGGATCCCAGCAACTGTGTATGTTTAGGAATTATTTTAAGATCTTCAGTGCCGTAAAAAGGAATGGCAGTGCCTGCTATTTGTCCCGATTTCTTATAAGACCCCTTCTTGACCTCAAATCCACGAAGTTCATTCTCGTAAACTTCATCATTCAATACTTTAATCGTTACATCGAGGAACGGCATATCTCCTTCCAGTCCGCTGAATGCATTTCCAGTAATGGAAGCACCGATTTTCACACTATTAAGGTATGGTCCTTCTTCCGTCACAACTGGCTCATGGAGTGATACCTGTAAGCCTTTTTCCTTTGCATATTGTTTGACTGCATTGTTCAGCTTCACATTCCCAAACTTGAAGAAGCCTTTGTCGAATTCTACATTAAATTCTCCGGAGACAAGCTGTTTCACATTATTAAGGCTGAGTGTCATCGTAATGTTATCGCCGACTTTAAACTCATTCTTGTCATAACTGGTAGTCGTATATTCCGTTCCTTCTTTCATGAAGTAATACTTTTGGTAACCAACTGCCGTTGCAGTATCCCACGTTCTCAACCAAAGTCTTAAAGGTTGTGTTGCAATATCCCTCTCCTCAATTCCTACTTTTACATCTCCATTCGCTTGAACCGGGAGGAACCCAGCTATTCTTGTATCGGCACCTGCATAGTAAGCCATAGTATTGGACGATTGATCGACGTCCATCCCTTTAGATTGTAATAGATTCACTGTCGCATCCTTAGCTGTTCCATGCAGCCACACTGCTTTTTGGCCATCTTCTACTGTAAACATAGAATCATTGATTTCGATTACACCCGATTTTATATCCATGTTCACTTCTGGTGCTACATTGTCCACGATAAGCGGATTTTCAAAAACATATGATTTCCCATCCGCATCATGTGCAATCATTTCTAGTATATAGTCGCCATCTGGAAGCTTTATAGGAACATCACTGATTGGGTTGGATGAATCATTTGTAAACGGAAAGACTGTCCCGGTGAACGCACCAGTAAAATAAGTTTCTACATCTACTAATAATCTACTTAAGTCCGCTGTTCCTCTGAACCCTACTGCTTTACCTGTTTTACTGTCTTTTACAAGCACATCCATGGTTTTCATTGGGCTATTCAACTTCATGATGCCATGGATAACTGCGTCATGAAATTCCCAGAAAGCCGTCGTATTTGTCACGGATGTTCTAGTTGTTTTCAGATAAGCAAATCCCTTTTCCGTCACCATGACAGCAAATGGAATTTGATAGGTTTCGGTCGGATTGTTGGCATTGGTCACATGAATATACCCTTCATATCTTCCTTCCGTAGCGCTGGCTGGTATCGTCATTTTTGGCTGAAGCGCTTGTATTTGGCCGCCTCCCACTGTAATCGATGAAGGCACATCCACTGTAACACCGTTACTCACTGCATCTTGAATCCCTTTACGCTCACCGTGATACTCCACTTCTAGTGTAAAAGATTTTTCTTCCTGGCTGTTGTTTTGAACCGTCACTTTTTTACTTGCTTCAATGGGTTGATCATCTTTTTTATAATGTTTGCCGAATACAATGGAACCTGTTTCTTCATCAATTTCTACGACTTTTCCATTCTCGATATTTTGTGTCTTATCCCATACTTTGATGGATGTATCTGTATGAACCGCTTGATAGGCATCGATTCGTCCTGCGCCTACTTCGTATACAGAATTATTCCCTTTTAAATCATCCGAAGTATTCATGAGTGCCAATTTTACATCGAAAGGCGTGTATTCAGGATGCTCCTGTAAAATCAATGCTGCTGTACCTGCCACGTGTGGCGTGGCCATCGATGTCCCCGACATACGTACATAGGCATTCCCGTAATTAATGCCGTCCTGTGGATCGTTGATGAATTCCGGTGTCGTAGAGAATATCGACACACCTGGAGCGACTACATCCGGCTTGATATCATAATTTCCATTTACCGGTCCGCGTGAACTGAAATCTGCTAAATGATCGCCTTCTGTTTTTGTATTACTTAACGTTTCAAATGTGAAAGTACCTTCGCCCAGCTCTTTTAACCGCTCACCATCTGCTTTTGACAGGCGGAAAGAAGGGATTAACCCGACGACCTCACCCAAGTAGGCAGGTATTTGCCCGTCGACATTGTTATACACAATCACTGATTTAGCCCCAGCGTTTTTAGCGTTTTTGATTTTTTCATCAAACGCAAGTTCCCCGCGCTGAATCAACGCAATTTTCCCGCTGACATCTTTCCCGGCAAAATCAGTTGCTTTACCAAGTCCCGCATATACAATTGGTAAGGATTTCCCTTGTAAATCTTCTAATCGATCAGAAAAATCTTTGCCCAGAAGTTGCAAATCTTCTAATTGGTGAGACAAGCCCTCCTTCTTATTTTCTAATTTAGGAGAAAAATCTTTGACGAGACGTTTTGAAGCTTCTAGTTGAGGAGAAAGGTCTTCGTCGAGACGTTGCAAATTATCATTTTCATTAGTGAAAACGCTTCCACTAAATGAAGGAATGGACATGGAGGCATCGCTTGCACCTACTGATATGCCAAGAGCCGCTGCTCCTGGAGAACCAAGAGTTTTCTCGTTCGGTCCGGCGTTGCCCGCAGCAACGACGGTCACCAAGCCTGAAAGCATGGCGTTATTTACTGCGACAGAAGTGGGATATAACGGATTGTTGGTCTGAGCACCCAAAGACAAGTTGATGACGTCCATACCATCTTCAATCGCTTTATCTATTCCAGCAAGGACTCCCGCTGTACTTCCTCCGCCCCAAGGTCCCAATACTTTGTATGCATATAATTCTACTTCAGGTGCTACACCTCTCACAGCATAATCTACATTGTTTTTCTTTTGGGCTCCAATCGTCCCTGCTACATGTGTACCATGGTTTGTGTAATATACATTGCCAGGAGCAGTTGGCTTACCGGCTTTTATCCAATCCTCGTATGTTGTTTCCATCGGATCTGCATCGTTATTTACAAAATCATATCCGCCTTTATAAACATCTTTTAAGTCAGGATGATTGTAGTCAATACCCGTGTCAATAACACCAACTTTAATTCCTTTACCGGTAATGTTCTCGGCATGTAACTTGTCCACGCCAATTTGCGGAATACTGTCTGCCATTTTCGGCTCAATGGCTTCTTTCGTTTTTACCGGCGGTTCCACTTTTACCTCGTAATCTTTAAAAATACGTTTAACTACTCCAGATTGCAGCAAATCCTTAACTGCCACACCAGGCAGTGTCATCGCTACACCGTTGATGGCTTTTTTATACTCTCTTGTAATGTTTACATCTTCCACTTTGTATTCGGTCAAGTTCTTCTGCACTTTCAATGATTGCACATGCTGTTTAAAATCTTTGTGAGCTTTTTCCACTTTCTCATTCGCATCAGCAGAAGATAGTTTCTTTCCTTTCGCTGCTTGTTTCATCACTTCAATTTTCGCCGGCGCCTGTTCAAATTCGACTATGACTTTGACTAATTCAGTGCTATTCGCATCAATATCCGGTGAAATGGTAAAGGTTGTATTTGTTTCTAATTGCTCTAATGCCTTTCTTTGTTCTACAGACAGGCTCGCTAAGATCTCTTCCGCATTTTCAACTGGATTCAGCTCAAACGGGCTTTTCGCCAATACGTTATATGGAGCACCTTGAGATAATAACATGCCAACAGCTAACGTTCCTGTAAGAACCTTATTGATTTTTTTCCTCTTCATACCGCATCCCCTTGTCCTTTTGTAATTGTTTTTTTCTAGCTTTACTTATATTTTTTACAAACAAGTCTTTTAAAGAAGAATCCATGAAACTAGTTAACTCGATTCTGTCTTTCATCATCCCATATTTATACTTTTCAGAAAATTGAGCATAGGATGTATATTTTGCTGTTATTGGTTCTATACCAGAATAAAACAAAAGCACTACTCCACAACTTTTTATTTAATCATTCATCTTTTGCGTATAGAAATGGTACCATGCACCGGGCATGAAGAAAGGCTGAAACCCTTGATAGATCAAGAATTTCAGCCTTCCAGATATGATGACCTGTGAGGGATTTGAACCACCTACCCCCACCCTAATTGTTACATAACGGTTTACTTCATTGCTTTTATTTCCAGCTTTATCAATTTCTTGTAATGTTTTTTTATTATTACTTTACTTACTTTTGATAATTTCACTGAAAATGTTCCTTTACCAAGTTTGTGATTTGAATTTTGAAAACACATATGGAGAACTAGGGAAAGATTTTATTCATGTCCATCACCTTATTCCACTTCACAAAATACAACAGAGTTATATTGTAGATCCGATAGAAGAATCGATGAGAGCCTTGAAATGTATGTGGTAGTAAAATTTTGTGGACTATTAAGGGTTTTTTAATAATGCTTCTTTATTTTTTGTCTACAATGAAAAGCCAAGGGATTAACCCTTGACTTTTTCATTAGATTTAATGTTTTACAACCTTGAACGTTGCCGCTTGACTACTATTTCCTGCCTTATCCTTTGCAGTTACAGTAATTGTAGTTCCTTTTTTCTGTACTTTTATCTTAACTGAATAGTTCCCTTTTGAATCAGCAGTAGCTGCGCCAAGAGATTTACTTCCTACTTTCACATTAACAGTTGAGTTCGCTTCAGCTTTTCCTGTTACCTTTGTATCGTTATCATCTACTTTATTAACCGTTGGCTTGCTTGGTGCAACAACATCTGAAACAGTTATTGTCACACTTGTACTCACATTTCCAGCACTATCTTTAGCTGTGATTACTAACTTTGTGCCTGCTTTTTGAACAGCTATTTTTGTTGAGAAAGCTCCTTTAGAAGTTGCTTTTGCAGTTCCTATTACTGTCTTACCACTTTTAACTGTAACCATAGCTCCAGATTCTGCCTTACCAGTTACAACTGTATCATTATTATCAACCTTGTTGACACTCGGATTATTTGGTGCTTTACGATCTAAAACTTTGACTTTTGTATCCGCACTTTGAATTCCAGTTTTATCTATAGCATATACAGATAACTCTGTACCTGCTTTTAGTTGTTTAATCTTGATACTAAATTTCCCATTAGAATCAGCTTTTCCTGTTGCAATGACAACACTACCGATTTTTACAGTGATCGTTGTATTTGCTACAGTCGTTCCTGAAATCTTTGTATCATTGTCATCGATTGGATTAATAACTGGACTATTTAGTAACCATTTTGCGTAAAGCGTTACATTACCTGTCACTTTATCTGTTGCAAAATTCCATGCTACTTGACCTGCAGCATCTTTATACCAACCAGCAAATGTGTATCCTTTTCTTGTTGGTGCTGTTGGTTCTCCAACAGTAGTATTAAAGATTGCTGTTTTAGAATCTACTGCACTTCCACCCTGGCTATCGAATGATACTGCATACGAGTTGATACTCCATTTCGCATAAAGAACGGTGTTTTCTCTTACTTTATCTGTCGCAAAATTCCAAGCAGTTTGCCCTGCAGCATCCTTATACCAACCAACAAAAGTATAACCAGGTCTTGTTGTCGCTGTAGGCGCTGTGATTGTTGTATTATATTCTGCTGTCTTAGTCTGTACTAAGCCACCATCTTGACCATCAAAAATAACAGTGAATTTAGTAGGTGACCATTTTCCATAAAGTGTTTTTGCAGAATAGATCGAGCTCGTGAAATCCCAAGGAATTGTATATGCTTCATCTGCGAACCAAGCTAAATCATAACCATAAACAGTCGGTGCTGTTATTCTGCGTGCTACAATTTGGTCTTTTACTTCAAATGGAGCATTATCTTTCACTTCGAAATGCACATTATATCCATTCACTACTTTTTGGGTTACGGTTACATCTGCATAATCAGTTGCGCTAATATTGATAGTGAATTCTCCAGTTTTTGTGAAGACACTCTTATCCAATGTAATCGTATGTGCAGCCATATCTACTTTGAATTTCGTTCCATCTACAGTAACTGCACCAACCTTAATTCTCGAAATAGAATTTGCCCACTCAGAATCAATGAATTCAAGTGTAATATCGTTTCCAAGAGCGTTATCTGTAGTATCTGTTAGTACAAGAGAACCTACTAAAGCATATTTAGCATAAAGCGTAATTGGTTTTGTCACAATGCTTGCAAAATCATATGGTATTGTTAAATTTTGATCTGTATACCAATCGTAGAACTTATAGCCGACTTTTGTTGGATCGATCGGCTTCGTTGCACTTCGATCTACGATTTGAGACGGTACAGGATCTCCGCTATTTGATTCAAATGTTACTTTATATCCTATAACCTGATCCGTAACGATTGCATCCGCATAACCTTCAGAAACAATCATCACATTGACCTTTTGTCCTGCTGTAAATAAGTCATGGTTTAGCGTAATGGAGCTATTTGTAATCGTATAATCCTTATCTAAAACTAATTCTTTTGAACCAATCTTCACTTGTTTGATATTATTTTTCCATGTTCCATCATCCGTAAATGTTAAAGTAATATCACTACCTACAATGTTTCCAACTGTATCTTTCAAAACGGTAGGAGGAGTTTTAATCCAACCTAAATAGTAAGTTGCATTATCTGTTAAGCTACCATTTTTTGAAAAATCAACAACCTTATCACTTGAGTTTTCACGGTCCAAATAGAGTTTATCGCTTAGCGATAATAGTCCATTAGTTACATGAGAACCAGCTGTTTGCATATTAGGTGAAGTAGCTTTTCCATTGATTAATACATCAGCCAAATATAAATCATTTGAATTCTTTAACGTTCCGCCGTTTAAGTCAATGTGGCTTCTGTAACCTAGTTTAACATCCGGAATCTCAATCGTTTCACCAGTTGTTGCTGTCACTATTAACTTGTAACCTTTAATTTGTCCATTCGATATACTTGGTGCTTCACTAAAAGCAAACTTTTCATTTGGATGTCCAGTAGCATAACTTTCAGTCGCTGTCGTAAATGAAAGCGTTCCAATTCTATCGTTAGTTGACATTTCATATGTGCTTGGATCTAACGTATAAGTTGTAGGTTTATCTTCCGTTGTTCCATCACTCTTGATTTTATAATAAGTTGCATCGATTTTAGCAATTTTATCCTTATTTGTTAACCAAGGAATGTTAGTTGCATAATCTGGAATGTTGATTTTAAGATCTCCTTCACCAAGCACCCAACCAGTTCCGTTAGCTCCACTTGTACTGTCGAACTTGATACCATTGGGTTTCGTTACATCAACAGGTGAATAGCTTTGTGTAAAGTCCATTTGCCATTTAGCATAGACAGTTTGATCTGCATTTAGAGTCTCACTTGTGGCCCAATAACTTGTACCTGCTGAATCTTTAAACCAACCGATAAATTTATATCCTGGTCTTGTACTACTTGGATTAATGAAGTTACCAATATTATTGTATATAAGCTCATTACCAACCTTTGTTCTATCTGCTCTGTACCCAACCGCTACTGAGTCAACTGGAGCACCACCTTGACTATCAAAAGTAATGCCAAATCCAAGGGCCTGTGCAGCACTGCCGTTTGAATCTACTCCTACCGCTTTAAGCGGGTAGATCGTATTATCTACACCTGTTGAGTTGATTTCAAACTTATACAACTGAGGCAACCAGTTCGTTCCACTAGGATTTATTGCCGAAGAAGGACCAACAGGTGATGCATTCGTCTTAAATAAATCTGCCTTAAATGTAATTTTTCCTGGTACGCTTATATCGTAATATTTGTTACCACTGCCATCTGTCAAATCAATAATATTACTTGGATTTGTCTTATCAAGGATCGTTACACCCGCTGGGTAGTTTAACGTCTTAACTACGATTTTATCAATCCCATTTCGCCAATTAGCATCATCTTCGAAGGTTAAGGTTAAATCTTTACCTACATGCGCTTTTTGCGGGTCGGTAACCAAAGGAATCGTAGGCGTCAGAATTTGTTCCGCCGAAACCGTAAAGCTAGTAGTTACATCTTGATAGTCAGCAGCCTTAACTGTAACTGTGTAATTAGCTGCCGTCGTGAATAAAGAACCAGGTAACGTAATTTTAGAAGGCATAGTCTGTGTTGCACCATTTTGGTCACGATACGTATACGCTTCTTTAATATTTACTGCACTTGTTACATCGGTTGAACCGAGCATAACTTTTGTAATCGCTTTTCTCCATACCACATCATCTACGAACACATCGCTAAATGGGATGACGGAAACTGTCGCACCATTTTGTAAGTCTTGTAACTTTGGAATGGTCGTTTCTAACGTTTTTTGTTTTGGTCCTGCAAAATTTAGCTTTTTCATGACTTGTTGTAGTGTGTCTCCCGCATTTAACGTGATGGATCCGCCATACTGAGTCGTAATGGTCACATCTTGATCCACCGTCATTTGGGCGGTTGGAACCGTTAACCCTGCATCAATCGCATTTTGATTTTGTTTACCAAAGTTTTTGAAGATGAAATAGAAGTCATTATAATCAATTCCATAACCGGGAGATCCTGGTTTTATCCAATAAATATCAGCATTTCTGTTGCTGTTAAGGAATGCCGTTTTGTTGGCTAACGTATTGGCCGGATTACTAGGTGTATTTAGGTTCTTATATTGATAATAAACATTGATTTCATCCGTCAAATCCTTCATGTCGATGACGTTATCCTCATTGAAATCTCCACCTAAAAGAATCGGGAAAAGACCTGGGAGATCTTTTACAGTTCCTGATTGATATCCAAATTTATTTTGACCAATGACTGGTGTTTGCCCATATCCCTTGAAGTGACCTGGTACATTCGCTTCGACAGAATATGGTGAATTACTTACATCCATCGTCACGGCATAATACGGGTTGATAAAAGCATACGCCATTGTATTATTTGGAGTTGTAGGGCTATCTGTTGTAAATGTTTTACCCTTATCATCTTTGACAGTTACCTTCGCACCTGAATCCACTGTGAATTGAGGATATTGATTGTTTACATTGTTTCTTGCGAAAGATTCTGCCGCCAAACGACCTCTAAGCAGGGATGTTGACTGTCGTAAATAAGGTACATTGGTTGGGAACCACGTCACTTTCGAATTCTCACCTGACAAGGTTAAATTAGCTTGTAATAGTGGGAACTCTTTTGGTCCAACAATTGGATCTTCGCTTGTAAAAGTCACATCCGCTTCAAAAATATTCATATCATGGTCAAGAGCACCCTCTGGACCAATGCCAGATATTGTCACATCAATGTTTTTACCGATTTGATAGACTGGATGAGCATACGGCTCACCTACAGTTAGAACCTTAGTAGGGTCAATCCCTTTGCTGATTAGATAGTTTTTATACTCATCTGTCAATCTAATATTGCTAAAAGCGTAAACACCCGCATCATTGAGAGTAATTTTACCGCCTGACATTCCTAATCCATTTTTCGTTGCGATTGTCGTTTTGAACGGTTTATTCGCATCAATTACAACCTTATCTTCGTTACCTTGACCTGCATCAACACCTCCAGAAGATGTAAGTGTTAAATATGGGGTACCTTTTTTGATAAAATAATATTCCTGTTTAGTTATATCTGAATCACCTGACCCAGAATAATCACTTGGATAAATCCAAAATGCGCTTCCGAATTTTGAAGTTAAGTCCTCAGGAGTAATTCCAAAATGGAAACGACCTTTCTCATCTGTATCAAAGAATACAGTTGGGAAATAACTATCTTGGTAGCCAGTAACCGTGTTCAATGCTTGATCTACAGGAACAGGTGTCCTACCATCTTTAGGACTTAGCACCGAAGTTTCACCATTATTTTTCATAACATCGATGTTAGAATCGTAGACTGAACCATAAAATCCTTTAATCTCTTGTCCAGGTGAGTAGCCTGTAGGGTCGATTTCATAGATCCCAGGCTTTGAATCGCTGTCCATGTTGATGGTTGGCGGCGTACTGTCTACATAGACTGTTTCTTCTGCTGTGTAACGTTTTCCAGCTTCATCAGTCATAATCATTTCAAGGGAATATGCGCCCTCTTTAATAGATTCGGTCTTTGTTGCTATTCCGGATTGATCCAATGAGCCCTCATATGGCTTTGTAAATGGTAGATATTGTCCATTAAAAAGCGTTATATATGGTCCGTATTGTACACCTGGGGAAAGCCAACTTGCATCATTTAATGTGTTAGCTACGCCCAAATAATTTCCATTCTTATCTTTTAATACAATATAGAAGTTTTCCATTGAACTATTAATGGAGAAGCGATATCCAGCAGCTCCACCTGGCATTGTCATTGCCTTATAATCAACTTTAAAAGTATCAATTCCTTTTTCCGCAACGGTAATAGTGAATGGAATACGATATGATTCCGATGAGTTCGCCGCATTTACCAGGTAAATATAACCCTCATAAGTGCCCTCTAATGCGTTTGACGGAACCGTAATTTTCGCTTCGGTTTTAACACTGCTACCACCGTCAACATTAATGGATGACACTTTTGTACCACCGGTAGAAAAATCAATTTTGACATCATTTCCTGTGCCAGGACCTACTTTATTTGATCCAGCAAATTTTGTTGAAATAAATTGTGTACTTACATTAAATGTTTTACTGCTAGTTCCTTGATTAGTTATATTAAAGTCTTTTGATGAAATCACATCATCAGAGCCGTTCGTTGCGCCTTCTCCTCTACCTTTAAAGCCAAAGAACATACTTCCTGTAAGGTTATCAATTTGACTTAGCGTAGATGAATCTGAATCAACGGTATATGCTTTATCTAAAACTTGGATTTTTACATCCTCTTTTATCGCACGTGCAGGATCAACACGTCCAGCACCGACTTGGTATACGCTATAAGTCTTTGAATCTGTGTTAATATCCTTTGCTGTATTCATTAATGCCGACTTAACATCTGCCGGAGTATATTCTGGATTTGCAGCTAAAATCAATGCTGAAATACCTGCAACGTGAGGCGTTGCCATTGAAGTCCCGGACATTAATTCATAAGCATACTTATAATCTCTATTTTCTACACTTACTCCGTCTTGTGGCTCCCAAACGTCATATGGAACGGTAGACGAAATGTCAACACCAGGCGCTACAACATCTGGCTTGATTGTCCAATCTTTTACCGGCCCCGTTGAGCTAAAGTTTGCCAACTCGTCGCCTTTCTTTGCGATCGGCGCATCAAGTGTATCTGGGAACGTAATCGTTGCTGATTTAGGATCCTTATAGATGGCATCAGAAAGAGCTTGTCCCTGCGCTTGAGTCAATGAAACAGAATAAACATTATCCATGCTAACGCCTAAGAAGCTTGTTATATAACCTTGGTTATCTGCATCGGCACTATTGTTCCAAATAATCATACCTGCAACGCCGGCTTTTTTAGCATTTGCCATTTTAGTCTGTAAAAACTCTCCACCACGTTTCACAAGAGCAATTTTACCAGACATATCTAAACCATTGTAATCTGCCGCACTACCTAAGCCGACATCAACAATTGGGAATGATTGTCCTTTAAATGCATCGTCTGCTTGTGCGAAGGTTTTACCAAACAAACGAGCTTGATAGGAAGTTGCGCCGTTCTTTAAGGTCATCACTGGAATATCTCCAGGAATCGTACTTGCACCAACCGTTATCGCCAGTGCAGAAGTTCCTGGTGAGCCTACAGTAGCTGCACCTGGACCACTATTACCTGCTGCAACATCACACACAACACCAGCTAAGGTAGCATTGTTAATAGCTATACTGGTTGGGTAAAGTGGATCATTAATCGTTGCACCAAGCGAAAGATTGATGACATCCATATCATCCTTAACTGCTTGATCAATACCGTTCAATACGGAGTCTGTTGTGCCACGTCCACCTGGTCCTAGTACACGATAACCATAAAGGTCCACATCTGGCGCTACACCATTTGCTGAATAAACGTCGTTATTATTTGTCGTATTTGCAGCTATAGTCCCTGAAACGTGAGATCCATGAGATGTAATATACTGTTTATAATCTGCAGGAGGTGGTCCAACAACTGGATTAGGATTCGCCTTAGCAGCTACCCAATCTTCATAATTTGTTTCCATTGGATCATGGTCATCCACATAAATGACATTTCCATTTGCATCGAATCCTGCATTATTGACTAAGTCATGTCCACCTTTATATACAGCCTTTAAATCAGGGTGGTTGTAGTCAATACCAGTATCCAATACACCGACCTTAACTTTTTGGCCTGCACGAGGACCTGATTTAATAATACCTGTATGACCCTCAGCTTGAAGTTTATCTAATCCTAATAAAGAAAGCCCTGTTGTAGGCTTGCCTACAGACTCACTTGTCTCTAAAGCTTTTGGAGTAGATCCTTCTGCAACCGTATATTCTACTTGAGACCAAACAGAAGCAACTTCTGGATTTTCGACAATATTTTCAACTAATTTTGCAGGTAGTGATAAAGCTACTCCATTAAATGCTTCTGAATATTCTCGCGTAATACTCATAGCCGTTTTAACAGATTTCCCGCCAATTATTTGCGTTTTAGGCTGCGTATTCACAAAGCTTTTAAATTTAGCATGAGAATCTTCAACTTTTTTTTGTGCGTCGGAATATTCGCTTGCAAAAGCTTTACTATCTACAGTTGCTCCACCTTTAGCCAACGATTTCTTAATGATTTGTATCTTAGCTGGGTCTTCTTTAAATTGAACAATCACGTTAATATTTTTTGAACTACGTAAATCTTTTTGGTCCACATGGATTTTTTGAGCGTTATCTGCTCCAGTGAGCTTATTAATGTTTGCTTTTTGCTCAGGAGTAAGCCCGTCAAGAATACGATTTACTTCTTTTGCATTAAAGGTTTCACTGGATAAAATTTGCTGATTTGGTTTAGTTTCAGCATGTACATGTGTTAAAGCCTGAGGTAATGCAATGTTTAATAGCATTACACTTAACGCAAAGAGCGAAAATACTTTCTTTGCTTGTCTCTTACTAAACTTTTTTCTGAGCGTTCCTGTAAAAATCTTACTGATTTTTTCCCTCTTCATACCGCATCCCCTTGTCCTTATGTAATTGTTTTTTCTCTCTTAACTTATATTTTTTACAACCAAGTCTTTTAAAGAAGAATCTATGAAACTAGTTAACTCGATTCCGTCTTTTATCATCCCATATTTATACTTTTCCGAAAATTGAACATAGGATGTAAATGTTGCTGTTATTGGTTCTATACAAGTATAAAACAAAAGCACTACTCCACGACTTTTAATTTAATCATTCATCTTTTGCGTATAAAAATGGCACCATGCACCGAGCATGAAAAAACCCAAGTGATTCATTCTCACTTGGGTCGCAATCGGTTTATTGTTGGAGAACCGTTACTTGTTTAGGCGTTGTTGTTACTTTAAAACCGTCTTTTGTCACGACATCAACTGATATAGAATACGTTCCATTTTGAAGGTCCGTATTAGGTACCCATTGTGTTTTCAGTGAATGTTCATTTTCTACTTTAAACGAATCGACTATCTTTCCACTTGCATCTTTAACATTAATCGTCCAGTCTACTCTAGAATAAGCCCAGGCACTAATTTTTGCAGGTTTGCTTTTGTTAATATTTGCAGTCGGAGTTATACTGATCGTTTGAACGGCCATAGTATATTTAATATAGCTCGGATCTCCCCAAACTTTGTAGGATTGATTTCCTGCATAATCAATGGCTAAAATAACAATACTTTGTGGTTCTGTATTTGAGAGTATAGATTTTACTCCAACTGCTGGTGAATAAAAATTCCCATTAACCCAAAGAAGTGCCGAATTAAAGTCAGTGGCATTATCTTGCGCATCAAAGGAAACTTCATATTTTCCGTTCTTTGGTGTTACTTGAATATTTGAAACGGTCGGAGCGATGGAATCTACCGTCATTGGCATTTTAACAATCTGTGGTTTTGCGTTTTCATATTCTAATGTTGATTTGATAACATATTGGTATATACCGTCTGGTACAAATTGACCGGAAGTGTCCTTCATATCCCATTTATATCCGCCATACATTATATCCCCGTATGACATAATATTTTTTCTGAATTTCCATGGTGTTCCAGTGTATTCACTAAAATCACCTAAATTTTTAATGAGATTTCCAGATTGATCTTCAACATACATTTCAACTTTTTCTAAATTACGTAATGCTTGGAATGACGGAAAGATTCCATCATTAATATAGTTTGGTGAGAAGGCAATATGGTTAAGAGAGAATGTATCAGAATACGGGTTATATCCTAATGGATATCTTTCTGCACTTTCATCCCAAAGTGCCGTATATCCCACAAATGCATCTTTCTCCCATGCAGGAGCATCGATATTTCCTGGTTCATCCCATTCTCCATAGAAGCCCATATAAGGAACAGTTAAAGGCACTGCTTTATCTTGGTCCTTGGCTACTGGAACTAGACGAACAAACCCTTCTACAAAACTATTTTTCTTTAAGGAATCTGGTAAATTTACATTAACAGTTAGCATTTTTGTTTGACCTGGTTTAATTTTAACTAATGCTCCAGTTTTATCGGTTACTTCATTATCATTTACAGTGACAGTCGCACCATTAATTCGTTCACTCGTTAATGTTAAATACTCTTTAGTATCCAATTGCCCATCACTATCTAAATCGAATTCCTTCATTTCAGTCTTATCTTTCAATAGATCTACATAAACATTGTATTCAATATCATCACTATTATTTTTACCCTTAGGAGTGTCGAATGCTTCCATGTTTAATTTAAAGCTTGTATTTTGACCGATTTCCTTTAATGCAACCGCTCCAGCTTGTTCTAAAGGCGTGTTTCTACTTGTCACAATGACTGGTGTATTAATGGCATTTTGAATTTTCATTATCCCAGACCCTTGTACACGTGGTGAATATGGAACTTCTCCATTTGTCCTTGGATCCATGGCAATATTAGCTGTATTCATTAAAGCAAGTTTTGCTTTTAAAACTGTATCTTCTGAATGGGTTAATCCTTTTTGATAAAGGGCCTGCAATAACAATGCTGAGCCGCCTGCAACATGAGGTGCTGCCATTGATGTACCGCTCATGATTTCATAATCATTTCCTGGAACAGTTGAATAAATATTTCCACCAGGAGCCGAAATCTCAGGTTTAAAATCTAATGTACTAGGTGAACCAATAGATGAAAAATGGGACATTGTGTCTTTCGCTGGGTTATCTACTGAAGTATCGCTTGATAATTTCATGGTTAAATATTGACCACTTGGTAGCTTGCTCATATTACTTATCAATGCTTCACCTTCAGCTTTGCTAGTTGAAGCCGTTGGTGCTGCAGTTGGCGTTACTGGTAGAGAAGAATAATCTGACCATACTGCAGGTGGTATCATAATAATAGCCTTTGCTCCTGCACTCTTTGCAGTAAACTGAATGGTTGAAACAGTACTATATGGATTTAATAGTTTAACCACTGCAATGTAGTCAGTTTTGCCTTTAGGATAATCTGATGCATTCTTTCCTTCCCCAACATATACCAAATCATAAGGTACATCTGGTGAAAGAACCTTAGAGACTTTAAAATTATACGATGCTGGAAATTGTGTTTGATCTTTGAACGGCACTGAAAAACCACTTGGATCTGCTAATGCATTTAAATGAAGTTTAGTATTTTCATAGGAAGCAACCGATAACGCATATGGACTTACACCCGGCGCACCAACTGTTCCAATATCTGGATTTTCCGCATATGGTCTTAATGAAGAGAGAATAATATTATTCTTTGTACTATAGGCTGAATTACCAGCTGCCACTACAACAAGGGTGCCTTGTTCTGTCGCAACTCGGATTGATTTTTGGATCGGATCAAAATCTTCATCTACATAGCCTGCATCAACACCTAAACTCATGTTGATTACATCTGCACTCATTGTGACTGCATGCTCAATTCCTGCGATAATATCATCCTCATAGGCTCCACCGCCATTATCAGAAAATACCTTCTCAGCTAATAGTTGAACACCTGGTGCAATTCCAGCAACAGCACCCTTCGTTTCGTCGCCATTTGCTCCAATTGTACCAGCCACGTGTGTACCATGCGGACTGCCTTTTGTTCCCGGAATGACATTGGTATCATTGTCTGCCCAATCATATCCTGTTGGAACTTTTTCGGAATACCAAATTTCGTTTACGTCTGTCTCAGTAAATTTTTGATTAATTTTATCTTGAGTCCATTTTTCTTTCGCTTTGGCTGTGTCAGATAGATTCATATCTTTGTGCGTATAATCAATCCCGGAATCTACGACCGCTACTACTAATCCTTCACCTTTATAACCATATTGTTCCCATACTTTTTGAGCTTGTACTAATTCTTTACTTGATGCCATATTTTCCTGAAAAGTTCTAGCAATGTGGACATTCGTAACCCCTGGAATAGACTGGATATCTTTTATATTTTGGAACTCTGTTTCTACACTGAATCCGTTAAACCCTTCATAATAACGGTGCTTTACTTTAGTCGGTGAATTTGATTTTGAAGATTTCGTGTTAGCGATTTGGTCGATTACTTTGTTTTGCTTTTGCTTCATTAATGTTTTTTTATTTTTAGATGTGATGTCTGTATTGTCCACATCTGTTGGTTGTTCTACTTCTACAATTAGACGAACAATATCATTTGGATTATAGGCTTTATTCGAACCTTCTTTTTTAATGTCTTTATTATATAAATCATTACTTCCAGGCTCTAACTTGTCATTATCAAAAAATAAATTTCTTCCTTGTTCCTCAATTTCTCCAACCATTTGCGACTTAGCTTGCTTAACATCACCTTCTGCAGAAACGGTAAGTGATGAAAATAATAAGGAAGTCATCGCTGCTGTGGTCATGACTTTCCATGCCTTCATTTTTCTTTTTTTCATGAACCTATCTCCTTTTCCTAATAAAAAAATAAATAGATGAAACTAGTAAACTTCAAATCTATCTTTATTATTTCACTTTTTCACTTTTCTGAAAATTAACCAAAAGTTATAATTGCTACAGCTTTTGGTTCTATACCAACATAAAACAAAAGAACTATCCGCACCTTGTCTAGGCGCAGGATAGTTCTTTAAGAAAAAGGAACAAGTTGATTTTGAACGGCATAAATGACTGCTTGTGTACGGCTTTTCACATTCAGCTTTTTGAAAATCTTATTGATGTGAATTTTAACTGTCTTGTCACTGATAAATAGGACTTCAGCAATTTCTTTATTGCTAAGACCTTTGACCAATTCAAACAGTACTTCTTTTTCACGATCTGATAGCACATTTTCGTTACGTTCTGAATTTGTTTGATGATACGTTATCAGCTTTTGGGTCATGCGAGGATGAATAACCGAATCCCCTTGTGATACCTTTCGAATAGCTTCTACCACTTGTTCAGATGACGAATCCTTCAATAAATAGCCATCTGCACCCGCCCGAAGTGCTTCCATTAAGTATTCATCATGTTCAAACATCGTCAATATAAGAACGCGGCAATTCGGATACTGACTTTTCACGAGGGACGTGACCTCAATGCCATTTTTTCCAGGGAGATTGATGTCCATCAAAATAAAATCAGGTCTACACTCCTCTACTTTCTTCAATACCTCCTCCCCGGTAACGGCTTCTCCTACGACTCGGATGTCGGATTCGAGATCCAATATGCTCCGAAGTCCATCACGCAAAACAGCATGATCATCCACTAGTAATATTTGAATCATGATACTCCTCCCCTGTTTCTGAATTTGGAATTGACAATGTAATTTCTGTACCTTTTCCTACTGAACTATCAATCTGAAGGGTAGCTCCCAGTTGTTCAGCTTGTTCATTTATATACAAAATGCCATAATGAGGCTCATGTTTCGATTTAATCATGGCTTCAAAAAGGGAAAAGCCAACCCCGTTGTCCTTCACCTTTAAAAGTGTATGTTCACGTTGATAGCTTAGGAGAATGTCAACCTTGTCCGCTTTTGCATGTTTTACAATGTTCTGCAAGCTTTCCTGTAAAGTATCAAAAATAACTCGTTCTTTTGAAAAACTGAGTGTACGAGAACGGCCTCTTTCATGATAAGTAATGGCCAGATCATATTCTTGTTTTATAGATTCAATTTTATCAGCAATTGCTTGTTTTAGCCCTAGCCTTTGGGTAGGATATGGCTTTAAAGCAAAGATAGAATACCGAACTTCACTTAAACTATTCCGTAATTTTTTTATGCTTTTGTCTACCACTTGCTGCATGTTTCCTGATTGATCTTCGGATTGCTTCTGAGCTGATTCCAGCTGAAATATGACCCCAGCTAATACTTGTGCAATTCCATCGTGGATTTCACGGGCTAGTCGATTTCTTTCTTCCAAAATAACTCGCTTTTCCTGTTCAGAGACGAGCGACCGTGTTTTAAGCAAGCTACCCAAATGATTGGCAAACGTAGCTAAAGACTGTATATCTTCGGTAATAAAACTCGCCCCCCTGCTTTTGCCTGCAACAAACATTCCAACCAACTCATTATTGACTTTAAGAGGTAAGTAGACGAGGGAGCGTATGACATCTTCAAATACTTCATCTCCAGGAGCCATACCCGTTTTCCAATCAGTAACAACAAAGGTTTGGGCTATCTCCTCAAAATTCGGATGCAGATCAAACGAACTTGAAATATTGGAATGTACTTTTCCATCCTTTAACAGAATCTGCCAGTCCCCTTCATCTTTTGCCCATAAAGCATATGCTTGTATTCCCAAGAATCCTTTAAGTGATTGTTTCATCTGATGTAAGTTTCCGGCAGACAGACCCTGACTCAACTCCGTTGTAATAGAAAAAAGTTTATATAATCGTTCTTTTTCAATCCGTATTTGCCAGGAGAAAGAACTAATGATGCAAATGGCTACAAGCGGAAAAAAGAAGAACGGAACAGTAATTCCATCCATCTCTCCGCGATATCGATGTTCTAAAATATATATAAGAAAGGCGTAGAATAAACAAAAACTTGCACTCAAAAATACTAACAAATTTTTCTTGTGCCATTGTTCTCGCGTGTATGGCTGGGGAAGAAGCACCATTAAAAGATCGAATAAAAGGGTGTTGATAGAGCAAAAGAATACGGTAAATAAAAGCGTGCTTATTAATTCTTCATATAAAAAAGGCAGGTTCATCTCCGTAATAAAAAAAGAAATACATTGTTTGGACAACCACTCTGCTAGAGTGATACTTAAAGCAAGTTGAGTACTATTAAATAGTATTCTTTGCATGTGAAAACGGCGAAGGGACTGGGAAAATACCATTACACACACAGAAGCAATGACAGTTATATGTATCCCAAACCCCCAAATCATTGGATAAATGAGCGTAAGGCTGGGCGTGATTCCGCTTCTCCCAATGCGGAAAGGAAAATACTCAATAATCCCCATAAACACAGCTAACAGCAAAAGGATTATTAATTCAGAAGGCATTTCACTTTTAAATAGGGAATTGATAACAGCAATCATACCAAGAAAAGAAATAGAATAAAGATAAAAACTCGCTATTTTTTCTCTCATAGATATAGAGTCTATCTTTTTCAAAACAATCCCTTCCTTTATCTCAACGAAATATAAGATTACTATTATTATGCATCAAAAAACCGGCACTGGCAAAATGAAGAAATTCCCCACTAGTCAATAACCGGCTGTGCTCCTAGACACAGTACTAGTATAAAGCTTAAATCTTCATTTGCCTGTTCATCAAATGTTGTAATTTTAATCACACTTTCACACTAGACCGTATAGTACAAAAGATATATACGATTCCCATCACATGCCATCAAGCTAGAAGCTACTATTTTAAAAAAAGGCTACTTTTCTGGTAGCCTCAGACTGTAGACAAAAAATAAAAAGAGTGAATATAACTGTATACTAATGAAAAAGAGCGTATGCAAGAAAATGTTGATTTCCTTTGCGGCGGACGCGTTTCGCGGGGCACGGCTTTAGTCTCCTCGTCACTACGTTCCTGCGGGGCCTTCAGCTCGTGCTGTTCCCGCTGAAGTCGCCGCCTCCACTCCAATCAACGGATTTCGCTTCTGTTTGCGTATCTCTTCATATTATTTCATTAGTAAGATGGTCGGCTATTTCTGAAGACTCCTGCGGAAAAACGAAATAAGCTAGACCCCACAGGCACAGCTGTCATAGACAGCTGTGCCGAGGAGGCTAGCGTTTCGTCCGCGGAAAGCGAAAGAAATAGCCGACCATAATTTTTTCGATAGAGTGCAAAAGATAAGAATGCGAATACTTTTATATTGATTAATATTCTTTTATCAACAAGCCTGAGGCTTCTTTTCAGGTAGCCTTTGTTTTGTTCCTTTATATTATTCAGAAAGTCTAGAGTAGAGAAAACAGAGCCTTACTCTATGGCCCTGTTTTCTTAATTGGTCCCTGGCCATTGGACAATATTTATCATGAATCCGTCTAATCACAATTCGGCTGGGTTCCTTGTGATAACGTTACTCCTTTTTTATAATATTCGTTTTTCGTTTCTTTAGGAACCATACTTCCACCGGTAGCCCACATAAGATGTGTAGCATTTTTCATTTTATCTGTTAAGTTATGATTTTGTATGTATTCTTTTCCTTCTTTTTCAGTCCATAACTTTACCGGCCCTATTACACCGGCTAATGCGGAAGGTTCCAGGTGAATATTTTCTGTATCGACCAATGCGCTTAATAGTTTAAATAATTCATCATCACTAACCGTATAACTTCCGCTTAATAAAGGCTCGATGGTTTGACCAACGAATCCTGATGGCCTTCCTACCGCAAGGCCGTCTGCTGATGTGATATTGTCAATTCCAAAATCTTGTACAGAGACTTTATCATGCAGACCTGTTACTAGCCCAAGTAACATACATGGAGAATGTGTAGGCTCTGCAAAGAAGCAATGTACTCTATGTTGATACATTAGTTTTAAACCAAAAGCCACTCCTCCTGGCCCACCGCCTACTCCGCATGGAAGGTAAACAAATAGTGGATGGTTTTCATCTACAGTTACATTTAAATCTTCTAATTGTTTTTTTAGTCGAATTGCTGCCACTGCATATCCTAAAAACAAATCGCGAGAGTTCTCGTCATCAATGAAGTGGCAATTTGGATCACTATCAGCCTGTTTGCGCCCCTCTTCGACCGCTTTGCTGTAATCTTCCTTATATTCAATCACCGTTACTCCTTTACTTTTAAGGAGATCTTTCTTCCATTTCTTTGCATCCGCAGACATATGGACCGATACTTTAAAACCTAATTTGGCACTCATTATGCCTATACTTAACCCTAAATTGCCTGTAGATCCGACGGCAATGGAGTAATCGGAAAAGAAGTTTCTAAATTTATCGCTATCAAGGATCGAATAATCATCCTCTACTGATAATAAACCATTTTGAATCGCCAACGTTTCTGCGTGTTTCAACACTTCGTAAATGCCGCCGCGTGCTTTAATGGAACCTGAAATGGGAAGGTGGCTGTCACATTTCAACAAAAATGTCCCTTCTAATGGATGCTCATAGGTGTTTGATAACTGTTGATGCATCGCCGGGATGGGTACAATCGGAGATTCAATGATTCCGTTGAGGTTTCTTGTTTCAGGAAAAACTTTAGCAATGTAAGGAGCAAAACGCTTGAGCCTTTCCTCAGCATCTTTTACATCTTTATCATTAAGTGGAAGTTTCTTACCCTCTGTTTGAAACGGTTCATATTTAGAATTTGACCAAAACACTTCCTTTGTAGCAACTAACTCGTTTATTAAAGGATATTCTTTTATCCAATCTTGAATAGTTTTCATCTCTCTTCGCCTCCATAGGGATCGTACCTTTTTCTGTATCTACTTATTGCCATTTAATACCCTGATATTAATGTCCAGAAGTCATTTTAATACCTACAGCCCCTGTAATTATACACATAATCAATAGGGTTAATCTTAAACTTCTAGGTTCATTAAAGAATATCATTCCTGCTAAAACACTTCCAACAGTGCCGATAGCGGTCCATATTGCATAGGCAGTTCCCACTGGAAGAGAAGTTAATGACAAAGAAAGAAAATAAAAGCTTAAACTCCCAAAAAAAAGACACGCTACAGAGGGGAGAATTTTTTTAAATCCGTCTGCAAGTTTCAAGCTTATAACACTACCAATCTCGGCAAATCCGGCAATAAGAAGAAAAATCCAATCCATCGAATCATCCCCTAACCTTATATAAATCATTTCATTTTCTTTAATGTTTAGGTTGTGCTGGACCTATTTTTATTCCAATTATTCCTAGTATCATTAAAGCCACAAAAAATACTTTCAGTGGATTAATGGTCTCTCCCCAAAAAAGCATCCCAGTTACTACAGTTCCCACCGTTCCCAATCCAGTAAAAATGGCGTAACCAGCTCCTAAGGGAATTGAGTGTAAAGCCTTTGAAAGTAAAAAGAAACTAAAGATTATGATAATTATCGTTACTATACTAGGTATAACTTCGGTGAATCCGTGTGAATATTTAAGACCGATCACCCAGACAATTTCCAAAAACCCTGCCATTATGATATATATCCATGCCATCTTTTATCGCTCTCTCCTTTGGCATTGACACTTATTTTTGAACTACGAAGTTCTCCATATATCGATAAATCGCATGAGCTACCCCATCCTCGTCATTTTTAAGGGTTGTCGTTGTACAAACAGTTTTTATGACATCTTTCGCATTTCCCATCGCTACGCTGTATCCAACTTTCTGGAACATGGATAAATCATTGTTGCTATCCCCGATTGCCATAGACTGATCTAAGGAGCCATTCATCAAGATCGCCAATTTTTCGAGGGCCATTCCTTTTGAAGCACTTTTACTTGTAATTTCAATGTTATGATCAGCAGATGAAACAACCATCAACTCATCAAACTTTTTGAATTGGTTCCATGCATCCTCTAACTTCTTTTTATCAAAAGAACAAGCTAAAATGTTATAGAATTCTTCCTCCTGTTTTAAGATATCATGATAGTTTTCAACTAAAACATATCCAAACTGGTCAAATTGCCTTTCCGCTACTTCAACTAATTCTTTCATATCTGTATTCAACTCTGCGCTTTTCAAACTATTAATCTCATTCTGGAAATGTTCTCTTCCCTTTTTAAGAGTATAAATGGCTTTATCAGTAAACACTTCGTAATAATAATTCCGTTCATCTAACCATTGGAGAATAGATTGGACACAATCTTTAGTTATCGTAACAGAAGAAATGCGCTTTCCGCTTTTTGAATGAATAGTTGCGCCATTTGTCCCGATTACAAATGGGGAAATCCCGGCTTTTTCACAAATTGTTTGAACGTCAAAATAAGCCCGTCCTGTTGAAATAACTACTTCAAAGCCTCTATCTTGGGCATATTGAATCGCCTTTATATTTTCTTCACTAATTTCATTCTTGTCGTTTAATAATGTTCCGTCTAAATCTATCGCAATGAAACTCATGGCTATATAGCTCCTTTCTCATTCTAGCTATTAAATTATCTTTCTAGCTTTTTTACCTACTATCAATAAAAATCTAATCAAATAAGACTATGCTAGATTCCAATTGATTTCCTCTAATTTTGAATGATTTCTCCATTCCTCTGGAAATGGTTGCTCGCTGACAATCACATCGACTTTTTCTAGAGGACAAACTTTACAAAATGTTTCAACACCAATTTTAGAGTAATCCGTTAGTAATATAACTTGCTTTGATACCTCGACCATCTTGCGTGAAACTAATGTTTCATGTAAATGATAATTACTAACTCCACTTTGAATGGAAACACCACCAGCTGAAATGAACGCTTTATCAATATTAAATTGATTTAACATTTGTTCAGTGAGACTGCCGCTTATAGATTGATGCTTTGGATCAATTTGTCCTCCTAATAATAGAATTTGTCCTGTAAACTTATTTTGATTGAGCTTTTCAGTCAACACAGACGACACAGGAAGAGAATTGGTTAAAATCGTAATGTCTTTTTTATTTTCAATACACTGCGAAAATTCAAGCATGGTTGTCCCTACATCGATGGCAATCACATCTCCGTTAGAAATGAGTTCTACTGCTTTTTTTCCAACCTTGACTTTCGCTTCTTGATTCACTGTTGTACGCTGTGTAAATGGAGGCTCCTCAAATTCAAAGACTGTTTTAATCGCTCCACCGTAAACCCTTTTTAAAAGTCTTTTTTCCTCTAATATCATCAAATCGCGTCGAATCGTTTCCTCTGAAACATCAAACTGATTAACTAATTCCATCACTTTTACTTTTCCCATTATGTTAAGTTCTTTTAAAATTTCATTCTTTCTTTCTTCTGGAAAAACGGACATATTTCTTCCCCCGTGATCATTAATAATTTAATAAATAATGCATTCTTTCTTCGGTACAAGAATATGAACGTGTGCTCCTTGCTCAAACATATTCCCTCGGTGGTGAAGATAGTCTACAAGGAAAGCGGACTCCTCTGTTTCTACTTCATATCTTAAAACATTCCCTATCATGGAAACATCTTTAATAAACCCTTTAATTACCCAGTTCTCTTGTAAATCCACGCTATCGTCACCAACAGAAACTAATTGTAAAACTTCAGGACGAATCGCGACTTCATTCCCTTTTATTTCTGTGCTGCGAACAAGTTTACGGAAAACTTCCAAATTACAAACATTATAATTTCCGATAAATTTTGCAACAAATGTATTGGCTGGAGAAGTATAAATTTCTGATGGAGAACCGGATTGTACAACTTGTCCTTTATTCATGACAAAAATTCGATCAGACATCGTCATTGCTTCTTCCTGATCATGAGTAACAAAAATAGTTGTAATATCTAATTCTTTCTGTATTCTCTTTAATTCTTTTTGCAAACTTTTTCTAATTTTCGCATCCAATGCACTTAACGGCTCATCCAAAAGCAGTACTTTCGGCTCCATGACAAGCGCACGAGCAAGAGCAACCCTTTGCTGTTGCCCGCCAGATAACTGATGAGGATAAGACTCTTCTTTTCCTATTAAATCAACCATATCAATCATCTTTTTCACTCTTGATTTAATATTTTTCACCTTCTTCATTTTAAGGCCATACGCGATATTATCAAAAACGCTCATATTCGGGAAAAGCGCATAAGACTGAAATACCATACCGACTTCACGCTGACGCGGTGATAAATTAGTAATATCTTTTCCATCGATTGAGATTATTCCTAAATCTACGTCTTCAAGCCCCGCAATGGAACGTAATAATGTACTTTTTCCGCATCCGCTTTGCCCAAGAAGTGTAGCAAATTCTCCTTTTTTTAGTATTAAAGAAATGTCATTTAAAACGACTTGATTTTCATACCCCTTAGTCACTTGATCAATGGTTACATAGCTCATTATTTTTCACCTTCTAAAGTAGTATTTTTATGAAATGAAAGAAATCGCTTCTTATTTGACACGACAGTTTTTTTTTCGTTTTTAAACGTAAGTTTTAATACAGTCCCCGTTAAAAGCAAAATCATTGAATAATAAGTAATAACAATTGCACTTGTTAAGTGACCACTGCTATTTAGTTTGTCGGCAAGATAAATTTGAAGAGTTTCAAATCGGCCCCCGACAAGCAAATTGGCAAAAGCAAACTCACTAAATAAAAGAGCGACTGATAATAAGGTAGAAACTAAAATACCAGAAATAATATTTGGAAACACCACCGTGCGAAACGCCTGGAATTTTGTAGCACCGAGTAGTTCAGCTGCATCAACAAGTTGCACAGCATTAAGCGTACTAAGACTGTTACGAATACCTTGATACATAAAAGGCAGAATCGTTATGAAATAAGCACCGATTAAAATCCAAGGTGTTCCGGCAATTTGAATCGGTCCATCTGAATATATCTTGATTAAACCAACAGCTCCAACAATGGGTGGAATTCCATAAGGAAGCATAGCTGCTGCTTGAAGTAATCCTTCCCATTTACTGAAATATACCGTGATGATAAAGATAGTAGGAAGCATAATAACAACACTAAGACCTACAGACATGACAATTAAAAACAGCGTTCGTCCAAAAGCATCATAAAACCGTTCATCTTGAAATAATTCAATATACCATTGCATTGTATAACTCTCAGGTAAAATGGTATGATCCCATTTACCGGCAATCGAGAATAAAAATGTTCCTACAAGAGGAATTAATAAGTAGATAACTAATAACCCAACAATCACTTTATGAAAAGTCAATGAAGCTTTCATCGTAAATCCCTCCTAATGCGACGCATCATTCGTCCATTAAACCACATCGCCCCTATCATAGTCGCTGCTAGAAGAACTCCCAACGCACTACCTAACTGCGGCTTTAGGGCAACGTCACTAGCAACTAGAGAGGCAATTTGCAATGACAATAAGTTATAGTTGCTGCCGACTAATGCATAGGCTGTAGCGTAAGCTCCCATCGCATTAGCAAACAAAATACTGAATGTACCTACAATACTAGGTAAAAGAACTGGAATCCCAATGTGACGCCAAAACGAGACTTTTGACCCTCCTAATAATGAAGAGGCTTCTTTCCATTGTTTCTTAATCCCTTGATAAGACGGGTAGATGAGCATAACAGCAAGCGGAATTTGAAAATAAACATAAACAAGAATGAGGCCTGTCCATGAATATAAATTAAAATCCGCAAACACATCCCAACCAATCTTAGAAAAAAGCAACGTAAACAACCCATTGTTTCCAAGTAAAATAATATATGAAAATGAAAGGGGAATTCCCTCAAAGTTCGAAGTCATATTGGTAATCATTAGTAAGCGATTTTGTATTTTTTGTGAGAATTTTGTTAACGAATAGGCTGCTATGACTGCTATAATCACAGAAGTTACAGCAGAAAATAAGGAAATGACAAGGCTATTTTGAATGGCTTGTAAGTAAAATTTACTTTTAAATATAGTAATATATTGATTAATCGTAACTTGAATTCCATCGTCTGCATAAAAACTATTTTTAATCATTGCTACTAATGGTCCTATTTCAAATGCAATCACAAACATAATAAATGGCAGTAAAAGAGCTAATAAGTAAATTTTTTGTTTTTTTATTTTTCGCAAGACTTCTCGCCCCTCTATGTTCTCTATTAATTTGGGAATTGGTCTAACAATACGTTTGTTAAACCAATTCCCATTACCTAGATCTTCATTTTAATGTTGAATCGTGCATCTTTTTTAAAGGGTAATTTTCCCTTTCAGACCTGGCAGTTGATATGAAATCATCTTATTGGATGGCTCAATATTTAAAAGTTCACAAACAAGCGGTGCAAAAGCTAATTGCGGAACCACTTCACTGTAAACGCCAGGCTCAACTTTTGGACTCATGATAAAGAGCGGTACATCTCGCTCACCATCAGTTATGCCGCCATGGTTGCCAGATTCACTCATGCCATGATCAGATGTAATTAAAATGTGGTAACCTTCTTTGATCCAAATTGGTAAAAGTTGTGCCAACAAGCTTCCCATTTTTAAGATTTGTTCACGATATTCTTTCGATTCCGAACCGAAAATTTCTCCTTTTACATCTACACCGAGCGGATGAATATAGAGAAAGTGTGGGTCATGCTTTCTTCTCAAAGCTTCTGCATCCATTAACACATGACTGTCTGGATAATCATCATCCCAATAAAATTTTCCATATTGAATCGGCGTAGACTCATCCTCTTGCTCACGATCTTCAATAAAATGGAATGGCGCACGATTATAAAGTTCGCTTACCCAGTAATAAGATGCCGTCCCGTTTCTTAAGCCGTTTTCTTTCGTAAGATGAAAGAGACTTTTCTCAGTAGATAAACGCACGGCTTGATTGGACGTAATTCCGTTCACTGATGCTGGTGTTCCCGTTAGTAACACTTCATATAATGGACGAGAAAGACTTGGGAGTTCCGACTTTACTTTGTAAAGTGCTGCCTGATTTGTTTCAACTAAATGTTGAATAAATCCAAGAGTCTCACATGCTTTATCGTATCTCATACCATCAACAACAATTGCTATTACTTTATTTGACATGGACTAACACCTCTTCTTGCCAAAGCTGCGGTAAATTTTTTGCCGTTTCTTCCCAAGCTTTGTAATCTTCAATTGGTTTTGCATTTTTGTACTGTACTTCTGGAACCATTTTTTCAGCTACTTCTTTCGGCAGTTCTACATCGCGAATTGGACGGGCAAATCCTTTCGCTAAGTTAATTTGTCCTTCATCGCTTAAGATATATTCTCTAGTTGCCATCGCCGCATGCGGATGCTTTGCATATTTGTTAATAATAGTTGCGTAGCCGCTTACGACTGAGCCTTCACTTGGAATGGCTACTTCAAATTGATCACGGTCAATTTGGTCAGCGTAACCAAGAGCATTGAAATCCCAAACAAGGGCAACTTCCACTTCCCCTTTTTCGATGTTAGCCGGCTTGGCATCCGTTAAGCTAAGGCGACCTTGCTTGGCAAGCTTAGCAAAAAAGTCAATTCCTGGTTGGAGATTTGTTTCATCACCACCGTAAGCGATAGCGGCAGCAAGAACGGCCATTTGGTTCTGAGTACCACGCTGAACATCTCCAACTGTTACTTTATAATCTCCTTTTAATATGTCATCCCAAGATTTTGGCGGGTTATCTACTAATTCTTTATTAGTAAAGAATGCAATCGTTCCTTGGTAGCCAACAACCCAATCTCCGTTGTCATCTTTTGCCCAGTCAGGTACCTCGTCCCAATATGAAGTTTTATATGGCGTCGTTAATTCTTTTTGTTCCGCGATTGGCCCAAAGGAAATTCCTACATCGCCGATATCAGCTGTTGCATTCTCTCCTTCAGATTCCATTTTGGCAATCTCTTCGGCACTGGATAAATCTGTATCGCTGTGTTCCAGTGTATATTTTTGCTTCACTTCATTCCACGTTTCTCCCCAGTTAGCCCATGAATCAGGCATACCAACACTATTAATTGTCCCCTCTTCTTTTGCCTTTGTTTCAATTTCTTTCAGGGTTAACGTACTTGGATCCTTAACAACTGGAGCTGCCTCCTCTTTAGAAGCTCCACAAGCAGCTAATCCTAGTACACTCGCTCCTAACATCAAAACTTGAATAGACTTGTAACAATTCTTCTTGAATTTGTAATTCATAAAATTGCCTCCAATTAGTGTGGGATTTTTAATGTTTGCTACTGTTTGTTACGGTTTAATCATAATCATTCATTATTAATCCCACATTGATCCAATGTTAAGGTTATGTAAATCAGTGCTTTATTTGTCCAATTCATCATTTTCAAGTGGTCATGTTGTTAACGGGTGCGCTTGATTCAACAGAACCATACCCATTGAGATGATGGGAAGAATCTCAATGGGTATGGAATGAAGCAACTGCTAGCAGTGTTGGTGATGGGGGTAACGGCAAACTGGTTTTCAGTGCAAGCAGTCGTAATCAGGGTGGTTCCCTTCTTATGTTAATCACTTCTCTCTTCCTGATTGTTTCAGTAAATCGTCTTGCTCTTCCAAAGTGGCAATAGGTTAACTCGGTTAATGTTTTCTCCATCACAAACATCCCCGCTGAATTTTTCTGTCAGCGGGGACTTGATAGGTTCACTATTAGTACTTACTAGTAGGTGTGAATTAATTAAACTAACGCAAAGTAAGCACCAATCAAACCAAACCCAAGAAGTGTCAGTATAAAAATTTGTTTGGATGTTGCCTCGTGAATGGATTCAATTAATATCTCTTTTACCGTTACCATATAAATCATCCCAATGGACAGACTGATAAAAGTTGACCAGAGAAGAGGATAATCCATCCCTAATTTACTTCCTACATACGCACCACCCGCAACTGGCAATGAAACAAGCATTGTAAATATCAACAATGCCCTTTTCCTCACTCCCGCTACAAGTAATGGAGTGAAGACGATCATCCCCTCCGGAATATTATGCAGGAGGATTATTTGTAGAATGGAACGAGATAAACTGGTGTCCTGAGCAGCACCTAAACTTATTCCTATAGGAATGTTATGTATGGAAATACCGATCAGCAGCATCACGCCTGTGTAAAATGCGACTCGCTTTTTACCACCCTTTTCACTCACTACATGAAACCTGAAGAACCCGTGCAAAAAGTTGAACAAAAGCACCCCTGCTAAAAACCCTCCATTAAAAGTAAACCAATTGCCGAGCTCTATTGCTTCTGGAGCAACTTCAAAACTCAGTAACCCGAGAATCAACCCTGCACATAAACACAGAACCGCATCGGTGTTCTTCTTGAGTCCCCTAATCCCCCAAGCAATGATTCCCCCTAGACCAAAACCGAACGCCGTAAATATTGTGCCCATCGCCAAAATTGAAGACATCCAAATCACCCTCACGATCCTTTTCTCTATGGTTATATGGGTTATGGCACGTATTTATGAACCGAAATGTAAGCCTGTAGTATTGCAAAATCAAAAAGAACCCTAAATCCAAAACAACATGGACTTAGGGTTTCATTCACTCTTCATCAATCATTGGTTTTGGTCAGTTCCACTTCTTCGTTCCCCACGATTAATTGCAGCTTTTCCGCATGAACGAAAGATGAGATTGGAAACGTAGTTGAAATGAGGGTGTACCCTTTCTTGACCGTCATGTTAGTACTACCCGCCTCATATTCTATTCCTTGTTCATCCACCACTTTCATAATAGCGAATGGGGTTTCCGTTGGTTCTCCATCTATAGAAATGGTTAGAGAAAGGGATGTTGGATTGCCATTCGCTTTTACTATCTTAATCTTGTCAGACTCGCGTGCCACGTATTCCACGACTTCAAATGGTTTTGCAGCCTTATTCAATGGCAAATTCCACTCACCATCAATTTTTTTAAATTCTCCATTTGCATATTGTACATTTATACTTTCCACCTCTATTACAGCATTTGACAATGCCGGAAAATTACCTTCCGTGGAATCAAATACCGTGTCAAATTGGGCTATACCAGTTTTCTGTTCAATAATCGGGTTCATAACATGCACGCCAACTGAATAATCGCTTTTACCGTATAGAGGCTTTGTATCTGGAATAAATTCCACAATATATTCCCCGTCACCATTCTTCAACCGCACATCTAGGGATATCCATTCTACCTTTCCACTTAACAATGTAGGATCCTCGAACAACAACTGAAAGCTGAATCCAATTTTATTGTAATCAGAGAAGTAACTGTCGAGTGTAATCCGCACGTTCTCATTCGTTGCCGATTGATCGGTTTCTTCTGCAAACCCGGCATTCACCGCTTGTTCAATTCCTGAGTCGTTGAACTTGAAGATTCCAGAAATCGCTGCTTTGACAGGTTCACTTGTCGAGGCTATCCCGACAATTAATAAGCAGCAGGCAGCTGCGGTCATTCTCATCCATATGTTATGTTTCTTTTTCTTTTTCGATTGGAAGCGAATCTTCTCGTATGTTTGATCCAGCCTTTGCCTCACATGGTCCGGAATTTCTTTGACGAACTCGTCATTAAACTCGTTGCTCATAGCCAATCACTCCTTTTTGTTTATCATGATTGATTCGTAGTATGGCTTTCGCTCTCGAAAGTCGTGACTTGATTGTTCCTTCGGGCTCCTTTAGAAACTCGCCAATTTCCTTGATATTCATCCCGACGATGTAATACAGCTCAATGGCCGTTCTGTAATCTGCATTCAAGGAAGACAGTTCCTCTTCCAGCTCCATTTTCAATAAAGCAGGATTATCTTTTTCTCGAATTCTTTCCATATCGACCAGTTGGACGGTCCTGTTATTTTTCTTCAATAGGCTATTGCAGTTATTGATTAAGATCTTGCATATCCACGTATTAAAATATTCCGGTTTTTTTAACGTCGGCAGTTTTTCAAACGCTGTCATGATGGTTTCTTGCATGGCATCAGCCACATCTTCATCGTGATTCAGATATTTACTGGCTACTCTATAAAGAACATTTTCGTATTGCTTTATTAATTGGACAAATGCTTCACCGTCCCCGCTCTTCGCTTTCTTCACCAAAGCTTTCATATTAACCACCCATACACCTCCCTGTTGTCGGGACTAAGTTGCATTCCCTTGTTTCTGTTTCAAAAGATTAGATAAACAATTCGGTTCAATGGTTGCATGTCTTTAAAAAATCCTCACTCGCCAAAAATGTTTCACACTATATACAACTAATCTATAATCCTAATTTTCTCACATCCATTAACTATTTTTTGTGAAGTAAAGGAGATTTTTTCCTTTGTGGAGAATACATCAATTACTTGCCAACCAGAAAGGGTGCTCGGGATGTTGAAAATCAATGCGGAGATTGAAGAACTTGAGAAAGAAATCATGGAAAAAAAGCAACATTTGAAGAAATTAAAAAAAGCTGCTCCGTACATTCCTGTGAAGAACTACGAGTTTATAAAAAGTGACGGTCAGTCCATTTCTTTACTTGAACTTTTTGGAGATTGCAATGAATTGATTGTTGTTCACAATATGGGGAAATCCTGTTCATACTGCACGATGTGGGCGGATGGTTTTGTCGGAGTGTACGATTATCTTTTACTTAAAGCACCATTTGTTTTGGCTACGCCAGATTCTCCGGAAGTTCAACAATCGTTCGCTAAAGAACGAAATTGGCCATTTCCGATGGTTTCGACGATAAAAAGTAGTTTCAAAAAGGATATGGGATTTGAAAGAGACAATTACCAATATCCTGGAGTTTCGACCTTTAAAAAAGAAGCAGATGGCGTCATTTATTTGGTCGCAAACGATGCATTCGGACCTGGAGATGATTATAGCTCACCATGGCACTTCTTTGACTTGTTAGATTCAGGTGTTGAAGGTTTTAACCCAAAGGCAGTGAAAAAAGGGAAGATGATCCAATCTTTATAATGAAAAACCGCTTACTCCTAAATGGAGTAAGCGGTTTTTCATTGAACAAAGCTGTATTTAGTTCTTCTTAACAAACTCAGATTTCAACTTCATAGCTCCAAAACCATCAATTTTGCAATCGATATCATGATCACCATCAACCAGACGGATACTTTTCACTTTTGTTCCTATTTTCAGAACAGATGAACTTCCTTTTACTTTCAGGTCTTTGATGACGGTTACGGAATCACCATCAGTCAATACATTTCCATTTGCATCTCTAACTACTTTATCTTCATTACTATTTTCATCCTTTGATTCCAGCGTCCACTCATGTGCACATTCCGGACAAACCAGCATATTCCCATCCTCATAAGTATAAGCTGAATGGCATTTCGGGCAATTTGGTAAAACTGACATAAATTTATTTCCTCCAAGCATTATTTTAATTCCATAGACAAAGGTTCGTCTCAATCTATTTTTTCACGATAAGTATTTCCTTCACAAGTATACACCGCATCCCGCAAATATAAAAACCCGGTCAGTTGTATTCCTGATCGGGTCTTTAAGCATAATCGGGAAATGATTCAATCCATTTCCATTGGATTTCCTTTACGCTGACGAATTTGATAATAGTTCAATTGCTTAAATAACTCAGAAGAAGTATCTTGGTTCACTTCAAATCCAACACCGTATTCAATATCATGCAATCTTATGGACTTACGAATAATAGATCCTTCCAATAAAAAAGGACTACCTAAAATTTCAAAACGACATGTTACTTGTCTCTCCAATGGAATATCCATAGATGAGATGAATTTCAAGCCTCTCACACTTACATTTTCAATCTCTACCGGCATGAAGAAGATTGCTCCATCCAATGAAATTTCTGCGTTGATTGATTGATGAAATACCACTCGAAAAAACTCGCGACGATTCTCGCTCATTTCGTTTCCCTCCAGTTAATATTAACTTCTATCACATATATAAATTAACGAGCAACCCTTTGATTTCGCCGACCAAACGAAGCGTATTAAGACCTTCATTTTCATCATTTAATACTTCATCCTGGACTTCAATGAGTTTCTGATCAATCACTTCCACTAATTGATGCGTTTTCATTCCACCACTTTGATTGAAGCTTTGTTTTTCGGACAATTGCAACCCTAAACTTAAGGATTCCCCGATGAACTGCTTTACTAAGTTTTTATAATCCAAGAGGTTTTCAAGGGTTCTTTGCTTAGCCAGCCTCTGCCCTTGTGAATCCACACGAGACATTAATTGATTTAAAGAATCCAGGTGCAATTTAGTCTGTGATTTTCTCATCATGTTGGCAAAAGAATCGGATGTCTTACTTTCCACTGCATTTTTTGAAATCCTGTCGTTTGAAAAGTTCGTTTGCATTCCAATACGCAAATGAAACACCTCATTCTACTTTTGATAACTTTGCTTTTTCTTGAACATATTCAGGACAAGCTCCACTTCTCCCAGATCAATCTGCAATACTTTGGCAATTTGCTTTTCAGAAAAACCTTGTTTATACAATTTCAACATTTTATCATTTTCCTGATCATTGACTGCAGACGCCTCGGGATACACCTGCTTTACATCGTCATGCTCCTCCAGTGGAAACGTCTTAGCGAAGCTATCCGTCGTTACGGTGTTGAGTTTTTCTTCCAACATTCGGATTCTCTCATCGAGTTTACTATCTTTTACTCGAATATAGTCGATCAGTTTCTCATAAAGTTCATCATTTTCTTTTTCCACACTCGTCACGAATTCTTCCATGCTTCCGTGAATGGCGTCTATATCTTCTCTCATTTGAGCCCTTTTTTGTTTCAATTCGGCTAATACAAGAAATGACCTGATATTCACCAATATAACTAAAATAATCATCGCGATCAGAAACCAGTCCAAGGGTATCACCTTATCCTTCTATCCTTTTTAACATCAATAGTTTTCGTGTATTGCAAGTGTCGCTGACCTTAAACGAAGTATTGCTTTAGAGTGCATTTGGGAAACTCGAGATACACTTACACTGAGCACTTCCGCAATTTCCGTTAATTTCAGTTCCTCGAAATAGCAAAGTGAGATGACGAGCTTTTCTTTTTCTGGCAAGCGTCCAATCGCATTTGATAATGATTCTTTAATCATCTGTGCTGTTAAATGGCGTTCTGGCGATTCCGCTTGATCGTTTTCAATCATTGAATATTTTCCGACCTGATTATCCTCATCGTAGACAGTCTCATCAATTGATATCATGGTAGACAGTGCCGCTTCTGAAACCGTTTTGTTCAGTTCCGCTTTTGTAATCCCTAAATAATCACTGACTTCCTCATCTGTAACAGAATCATTTTTCTGCTGTTCGAGAATTGCATAGGCATTTTCGATTTTCTTCACTTTATCCCTTACGGAACGTGGTAACCAATCGCTATGCCTCAGTCCATCAATGACCGCTCCTTTGATTCGCCATGACGCATATGTTTCAAACTTCATATCTCTATCCATATTGAATTTATCAAATGCATCAAGCAGTCCCTCATATGCGAAACTACGAATGTCATCCTTATCGACTGTTTTAGGCAAACTGATCATAAATCGCTGAACGATGTAATCAACCAACGGTAGATAGCGCTCGACTAAATATTCACCAGCTTGTGGATCACGCTGTTTTTGCCAATTCCCCCAAAAGGCCAGTTCTTCTTTAGACAATTTATTGTTCAACATGAGTTTCACCACCACTTATAAGAATGCCTTATGCTTCTATTTAGAATCTGTTAAATTATATTGTTGATTTCCGTTCCAACGCACTTTCATGTTTCGAAGCTAGCGTAGAGATGCAGAAACAGACGGACGCTTTCCGCGGGCGGTCCGTGAGCCTCCTCACTACGCTGCGGGGTCACACTAGGACACGCTTATCCCGCTGGAGTCGCCGTCTTCCACTACAATCATCAAAGAGAACAGTAATAGTATATCGCTTACTATTTAGTGATATATGGAGCAAAATAGCGTAGAAGCCCCTATGCTCCTGCGGTTACTCGTCGCAAAGACATCGACCGAATACAGGTCGGCTAATGTCTTTCCTGAGGGAAAGCGTAGCTGTTTTGCGGAATATCAACAATAACATTTAACATTGCTTTTATTTAAAAAGCATTTTCAATAAAAACCCTTTAATCCCAAGCTTATAAGAAACAGGAAGTTGAAGAAATTCGTTTGTCACATTTTGCATAGCCTGTGAAGCATGACAGTTTGGAAAAGCCAATAAAAACGGGATTTGTTTTTTGACGGCATTTGGAATATTTATGTCACTTGGGATAAACCCCAATGTACCGATTTGTTTATTTAAAAATTGCTCGGTTACTTTTTTGAAGTTATCGGCTGTTTGTTTTCCTTCTTTATCACTCGTACATTGATTGATGATAAGTTTAATATGTACATTTGTATCCTTCGCGTGAACCATCTTCACAATGGAATACGCATCGGTTATCGAAGTGGGCTCTGGGGTAGTGACTAGAATGACGTCATCAGCCGCTAAAATAAACCGTAAATTTTCATAAGATAATCCCGCACCAGTATCCAGAATAATATAATCCACAGATCCTTGTATCGAGCTTAACTCACTGAAAAATTTGTTCATTTTCGTTTCATCCAGGCTGAACATCTCATTAAATCCCGATCCTCCTGAGATAAATAACAAGCCATTCGGTCCTTCTTCGATAATATCCCAAATAGATAAATCCTTTTCGATCATGGTAGCGATGGATTCTTTGTTGGATCTGCCGAGTAATACATCGACATTCGCAAATCCCAGGTCTACGTCAAAAATTAGGACTTTCTTGTTTTGTTGAACAAGACTCAAAGCAAAATTCAGTGCGAAGTTTGATTTTCCGACACCACCTTTTCCGCTGGTGACGGCAATAATTCGGGTTTGTCTCCGCTCTTTTTGGGGTGTCTTTTGCAACACTTTTTCCCTTAATTTTTTAGCTTGATCAATCATTTTCATCTTCCTCTAATACGAAGTTTGCTATTAATTCAGGGGTTACGTTAAGAATATCGTCTGGAACATTTTGGCCATTGGCAATATATCGTATTGGGATTGAGTAATGATAAATCAAGTTCAAGATGGCACCAGATGAACTGGTTTCATCTTTTTTTGTCAAAATCAGCTGGTCCATCACAATTGTTTGGAAATTATCAATGATTTTCTTCATATCCTCGTACTTGGAGGTAAGGCTCAACACTAAATTAATTTGTATTTCCTTCTTGTCTGGAAGCATCTGCTTTAGATCATCAATATACTGTTTTTGTTGATAGTTTCTGCCGGCCGTATCCATTAGAATGATATCGCAGCCGCTTAAATCATCTATAGCCGCACTCAGGTCGACTGAAGATTCCACTACTCTGATTGGGATATTCAAAATGCCTGCATACGTTTTTAATTGCTCCACTGCTGCAATCCGGTAGGTGTCTGACGTAATCAGTCCCACTTTTTTATCTTCACTCAGCAAATAATCAGCCGCTATTTTAGCAATGGTTGTGGTCTTTCCTACTCCGGTTGGACCAATAAAACAAATGATATCTGCTTTTCTTCTGCTCGGTCTTTTTTTATGGGCATTGATCAACTTGATGATTTCTCTTTTAGCCAATGCTTTAATTTTATCTTCAGAGGTATTAGGATGCTGTTCTAAAACCAGCATCAGCTTAGCCATTATCTCCGATTGAACTTCTGCGGTAATTCCTTGTGCATTTAATTTTTTATTTAGTGCTTTTAACGTCTCTGGCAAACGGTCTTCATCAATCACTTGGAACATGAACTGCTTCAGGCTTTTCAGTTCACTCATCAGCTCATCCAGATTTCCCTCATTCTTATCAATCGGACTTACTGATTTATTTAACTCAGGATCCTCGTCCATTTCCTTTTCAGAAGCTTGAATCTCAGGCTTGATTGATACGACTCGCTTTGATTCACTTGGTGCTGGTTCAACTGCAGCAATTACTTCAAGTTTGGCTTTCTTGAAAAAACCTAAGTAACCGCCTGTTTTAATTTGCTTTGTATTTAAAATAAGAGCGTCCGGACCCAAGTCTCTTTTGATCTTGGGTATGGCCTCGGTCATATTATTGACAACATACGTTTTCAGCCTCATGAGAAACTACCCACCCCTCCTGAGATATTAACAACCCCAACACTTTGGATCTCTACTTCCGGTTCCAATTCATTATAAGAAAGGACAGGAAGATCTGGTGCAAATTGTTCGACGAATTGGCGCATATACATGCGGGTTGCAGGCGATGTCAGCAATATAGGCTGCACACCGGATTGTTGAAGCTGAGTGACTTGTTCCGAAATCTTTTGAAAAATGGTTTGTGAAGCTTCTGGGTCAATCGATAAGTAGCTCCCTTGTTCAGTACGATGCACAGACTCTGCAAATTTTTTCTCGAGACTTGCACCTGCCGTAATAACCTGTAATGCCTCATTAGGATTCGTATATTGCAAAGTGATTTGTCTGGATAAAGCTTGTCTCACATACTCCGTCAATACATCTGTATCTTTCGTTTGAGGTGAGTAGTCTGCCAACGTTTCCAAAATAACGAGTAAATTTCGGATCGACACTTTTTCCTTCAGCAGCTTCATGAGAACCTTTTGCACTTCCCCTATTGCCATTAAGTTTGGAATCAATTCCTCAATGACGGCAGGAGAGTTTTCTCTTATGTTCTCAACCAAGGTTTTTACTTCCTGTCTGCCAATAAGTTCGTGGGCATGTTTCTTGATAACTTCCGTTAGATGGGTCGAAACAACAGAAGGTGGATCGACAATTGCATATCCTGCCATCTCCGCTTCTTCTTTCATTTCTTCATTGACCCATAATGCTGGCATCCCGAATGCCGGTTCTACCGTCGCAATACCTTCAATGCTTTCGTCATCAACTCCAGGACTCATTGCCAAGTAGTGATCAAGCATAATCTCACCTGAAGCCACTCGGTTACCTTTTATCTTAATGACATATTGATTTGGAAACAGTTGAATATTGTCGCGGATTCGTATGACAGGCACCACAATGCCAAGTTCAATCGCGCATTGTCTGCGAATCATAATGACGCGGTCCAATAAATCCCCACCTTGATTCTTATCAGCAATAGGAATCAAGCCGTATCCGAACTCGAATTCGATGGCATCCACATGGAGGAGGTCAACAACACTTTCAGGACTTTTCAATCCTTCCAGCTCCTGTCCTTCATTTGAAGCTTCTTTCTCTTCCTCTTCTTCGGCATTCAGTGTGCGTTGCATTCTATAGCCTCCGAACGCCACAAGCCCAGCAACTGGAAACACCAATAAAGGACTGATAGGCGTGAAAATAGCAAATAAAGAAAGAGTTCCTGCCACCACATAAAGCAGCTTTGGATAAGCGAATAATTGTTTCGTAATATCTGAACCTAAGTTCCCTTCTGAAGCGGCTCTTGTTACGACGATGCCGGCTGCAGTAGAAATCAACAATGCCGGAATTTGGCTTACCAGACCGTCACCGATGGATAATAAGGTAAATAGTTGAGCAGCTTCACCGATTGGAAGTTTGTGTACGACAACTCCAATGATTAAGCCACCGATAATATTAATGAGAACGATAATAATACCAGCTATCGCATCCCCTTTAACGAACTTACTCGCACCATCCATGGCACCGTAGAAATCAGCTTCCTGGCTTACCTTTTCCCTGCGTTTTTTAGCTTCCTGGTCAGAAATCATTCCTGCTCCAAGGTCTGCATCGATACTCATTTGTTTACCTGGCATAGAATCAAGAGTAAAACGAGCTGCTACTTCCGCCACACGTTCTGACCCCTTAGTAATGACCAAGAACTGAATAATAACTAAAATTAAAAACACCAATATACCAATAACGGGACTTCCACCGACGACGAATGAACCGAACGTTTCAACAACTTCTCCCCCTGTTTGATTGGTTAAAATAGATCGAGTTGTAGAAACATTTAATCCGAGACGGAACAATGTTGTCAGTAAGAGTAACGTAGGAAAGATTGAAAATTGTAGTGCTTCTTTCGTATTCATTGCTACTAAAATAATCGTCAAGGAAATACTGATGTTTATCATAATCAAGAAATCCAGTAAAATCGGCGGAAGAGGAATAACCATCATCACGACAATCATAATGACTGAAACTAAGACGAGATAATCTTTGATTTTCATGCTGTTTCCTCCTCCCACAAATTCATTTAATCTTTCCTTTTAAGCGATAGATATATGCTAAAACCTCTGCAACCGCCAAGAACAATTCTTCCGGAACATAGTCACCTATTTCCACTTGGTTGTATAGAGCACGGGCAAGGGGTTTATTTTCCATAATCACAATTTCAAGTTCTTTAGCTTTTTCTTTAATTTTCAGGGCAAGATGGTCTTTCCCCATTGCAATGACCATTGGCGCTTCCATGGTTTCTGCATCATACTTAATTGCAATCGCATAGTGAGTGGGGTTTGTAATCAGAACATCTGCATTCGGCAAGTCCTGAATCATTCGATTCATGCTCATTTGTCTTTGTCGTTCTTTAATTTTGGATTTAATCAGAGGATCGCCCTCTGCCTTCTTGAATTCATCCTTGATGTCTTGCTTAGACATTCGGATGCCCTTTTCAAATTCATACTTTTGATACATGTAATCCATTATGGCTAAAACTAATAAGATAATTGATGCAACCATCCCCATCTTGAAAACCAGGGAACCGATAAATGACAAGGAATCGCCGATACTTTTTTGTGAGAGTAAAAACAACTCTTCTTTTGCCGACCATAAAACATTAAAAGCGGCAAAGCCAATAATGGCGATTTTAAGTAATGACTTTAATAGTTCCACCAATGCACGCATGGAAAAGATTTTCTTGGCACCTTCTATCGGATTCAAACGTTCAAGCTTCATCTTGAGAGGCTCTGTCGTAAATAGAGACCCAACTTGAATGTAATTCCCCAAAAAGCCGAATACCATCGCAATAATCATAATTGGAGCCGTGATCATTATTGCATTGAACGTCATTTGTTCGAACAAGGTGCGAATATTTTCCGGGCTCCACTCCCATCCAATATACTGAGTGAAATTGATTTGAAAGATTGCTAGAAGCCGATCCAGTATCCAGCCACCCAAAAAATTGAGCAACATTATTCCACCAAGCATAATTAAGGCAGCAGGTACTTCAGCACTTTTGGCCACTTGACCTTTTCTTTTTGACTCCTGCCTCTTTTGAGGTGTTGCTTTTTCTGTCTTTTCCGAAGCAAAAAACTGTAAGTCGAGAGGATATCTTTTTTGCACTTATGGTCCCCCCATCAACTTAATCAGCTGAGACATGCTTACCATTATTTTTTCGAACAGGATTTGTAATAAGTAAAAGAAAATGGGCATCGAAAGTAATAACATGATAAACCCTACAAAAATCTTCAATGGCAGCCCGACTGCAAAAATGTTTAATTGTGGGACGGTCTTGGCTAAAATGCCAAGAGCTACATCAATCAGAAACAGTGCGCCAACAATCGGTAATGCGATCTGCAAGGCGATGACGAACATTTCTACAAATAATGTCGTGAAAAAATGAGTGATGTCACCAAAATCAGCCGAGAAGGAAACAGATTCAACCGGAAATGACTTGAAGCTTTGCATGACTCCATCCAGCATTAAATGATGTCCATTAACGGTCAATAAAAAAAGCAGTGCCAAGATATATTTGAAATGACCAATAATCGGCACCTGACTGCCTGTTTGCGGATCCATCACACTAGCAATGGCAAAGCCCATCTGAAAATCGATGAATGCCCCCGCTATTTGAACTGTGTATAACAATAATGCTGCTGTAAAGCCAAGTGCGATGCCTACTGCAAGTTCTTTTATGATCAGCAGGATGTAATAGGAATCCATTAGAAGTGCTTCTTCAGCGTCCATGCCGGATAAAGCAATTAATGAAATGAAAAACCCCAATCCAATCTTGAATTGGTTCGGAACACCCTTCATTGAAAATAAAGGCGCAACGAGGAAAAAACTAGTTAATCGAACAAAGATCAGCAGTAGATATGGGTACATCTCAAAAATAGTATTCATATCAATCCCACTATCCGATTAGTTGCGGAAGTTGTTGGAACAAATCTCTTGTAAAATCCAATAAGATCGTCAGCATCCATGGTCCAAACAACACGATGGACAAAAACACTGCCAATATTTTCGGAATGAACGCAAGTGTCTGTTCCTGAATTTGTGTCATCGCTTGGAACACACTGACAATCAGTCCGACAGCAAGTGCAATTAATAGCATGGGAGCAGATATTATAATGATCATATATATCGATTGTTCCGCTAACTTGATCACCGTATCTGGAGTCATCGTTTTCTTCCTTCCCTAAAAGCTGACAAGCAGCGATTCTATAATTAAATACCAGCCATCAACCAGAACAAACAACAGTATCTTGAAAGGCAACGAAATCATAACCGGAGGCAACATCATCATCCCCATGGCCATTAACGTACTGGCAACAACCATATCGATGATCAAGAACGGGATAAATATGACAAAGCCAATTTGAAATGCAGTCTTCAACTCACTGATGGCAAACGCCGGAATAAGCGAGGTTAACGGGATATCTTCAATGCTGTCTGGCTTTTCCAAACCAGCGTATTTAAAAAACAAAGCGAGATCTTTTTGTCGCGTATGTTCTGCCATAAATTCCTTAATTGGCATCACCGCAGTATCCAACGCTTTCTCTTGTGCGAGATCCCCCGCCAGATATGGCTGTAAGGCAGTTTCGTTAACTTCATTAATTACTGGCGTCATAATGAAAAAGGTCATAAACAGGGCTAGTCCCACTAGCACTTGGTTCGGTGGCATAGACTGTGTCCCTAAACCGGTACGAACAAATGACAACACGATGATGATTCGAGTAAAACAAGTGAGCATGATCAAGATTCCTGGAGCCAGCGAAAGGATGGTCATCAGGAACAAAATCTGCAATGTAATGGAAACATCTCCCGGCGCATCCGTACCAAAATTGATTCCAGGAATGCTAAGTGAAAGAAGGAAGTTTGTCATCATCATTCTGATTTACCTTCCTTTTCATCATCTGCTTTGTTCAAATCTTGCTTGAGTTGGTCTTGTTTACTCTTTTGTTTATTCAGGCTTTGCTTGAATAATTGTTCAAAACCATTTGTAGGTTTAGATTCCAACCGCTTGCTTATCTTTTCTTTCGAAAAATCGACGATCGAGTTCGATAAATTCATGATCGGGTTTGCTAACATATTTGGTTGCTGCTCTAAATCATTCTCAATACTGCTAATCTCATCCGTATTTGAAAATTCCTTAATCAATGTGACTTGATCTGCCACTCCCAGTAAATAAACCTTGTCACCTACTTTTACAAGTTGAAGTGATTTATTGTTACCTAAAGGAGTTCCGCCCATTAATTTAACTGCTTGATTTGGTTGGAATTTCTTTTGTCTTACTGCCAAAAACTTAATCAATCCATAAATCATGACGAGAATCAACAACGTATAGAATATAAGTTTAATAATGATGGTCACGAGATTAGTGTCTTGAGTAGGCTTTAACTCCTCATCAACAACTGGCTCGAGTTGCTCATCGGACTGCTTTTCTTTGTCTTCTGCCCAGTCTTTTACGGTCGGATCTTTAGCAGCATTTGCCAAATTCGGGGTCAACATCACATATAAAGTGAAAAGTAAAATCATCGCAAGTACTTTTACATATCTTTTTTGAATCAAACCTGGCAAACTCCTTACTTACGGCATTATCGTAGTTTTGAAATACGCTCTGCTGTGCTTAAAATATCTGTTACACGGACGCCGAAATTTTCATCAATCACAACAACTTCACCTACAGCGATTAACTTGTTATTGATTAAAATATCGACAGGTTCACCTGCCAATTTATCAAGTTCAATAATCGAGCCCTGGGAAACACTCAAAATTTCTTTCACCATTCGTTTCGTTCTTCCCAGTTCAACCGTTACTTGAAGTGGAATGTCGAGTAACATGTCCAAATTGTTCGGTTCTGAATGTGCGGAGCCGGATTCATCGAAATTTGAAAACTGAACAGATTGGATTTTAGGTGATGAACCTGATTCGTCCGTTTTAGTAGTTACATCTGTTTGAGTAGTGGATTGAAATTGCATTTCTTTTGTCTCCTCTGGATGACTTCCTTCTTCCAATAAATCTGTTAATATTTCTACCACTTGTTTCCCCAAGCGGACAGGAATATATAGTTGAAGGCTGATATTTTCCTGAGTACCTATTTTCAGTTGGAAATCTGCTTCTACAAACCATTTTTCATCAGTAAATTTTGCAACAGGGAAGTCTTTCAGTGTTTCAATCAAGTCCATCGATGACAAGGAATGGGAAACCTCTTGGTCTAGTACTGTAGTCATTGATTGTGAGACAGAAGTAAACATTTTTTGTACCACTTCTTCTACCACTTGAAATTGTTTTCTGATATGATTCTCTTCGCTGTCCGTATAGATCAGGTTTGTCATAGTCTGAACATCATCTACATGTAGGGAAAGAATTTGTAAGCCGTTGATGCCACCCTCATATTCTCCCAGAACCACTATGAAGGGCTCTTTGGTATTGGTTAATAACTGATCATTTTGTCTGATGGATAGTTTTGGAGTAGAGAAACTTACTTGCTGGGAAAATAGAGTGGTGAGCACTGCAGACGAACTTCCCAGTGATACATTCAATAACTCTGTCAATGCTTCCATTTCACGCTTCGATAGGGAACTCTCGGAAATCGTTTCATCGTCCGTTCCACTTTGCTCCAGTAAACCTTTGATTTCATCTGGAGATAACTTATCAGTTTTCATCGAATTCATCTCCTTCTCTATGAACTTCGGTTACTTGCACAGCCATTCGTCCTTTCGAAACCCCAGGTTGTGCAAAAAATTTCTGTTTATCATCTACCAATATTGTTACAGGAGCATCGTAAGACTCATTTAAGCGAATGACATCACCGCGTTTAAGATTCAAAAAATCGCCAACGTCTATCGTTGATCGACCTAATATGGCTTTAACATTTAGTTTCGTGGCTTGCAATTTCTTCTCCAAGGCTGCAACTTCCTGATTGACCACGTTTTTTTTCTGATTAGCCAACCAATGGCGAGCGGATAACTTCGGTAAAATTTGCTCCAACACTACATGCGGCAAACAAATATTGATGATTCCTTCAACATCACCAATTTTTGCATGCAATGCTACTATAATAACTGTTTCATTAGGCGGGAACATGGTTAAGAACTGAGGATTCACTTCTATTTCTTTGAACTCCGGAGACAGTTTTACTACAGACGACCAGGCTTCTTGAAAACTGATCAGTGCTTTAACAAAAATCCGTTGAATCACACTGATTTCAATTTCCGTTAAATCGCTGCTTTTTAGGGAGATGTTCCCTTGTCCACCAAGCATTCTATCCACTGTGACATACACCACATCCGGAGAGAATTCCATAACCATGCTTCCTTGAAGCGGTGGCGCTTTAAAAACACCCAAAATGGATTTCTTCTGAACATTATTGATAAATTCCTCATAAGGATATTGCTCAACAGATGTTACAGAAATCTGCACGAATGTACGAAGCTGTGTAGAAAGATAGGATGTCAGCAATCGGGCAAAGTTTTCATGTATTCTATTTAGTGTTCGAATTTGATCTTGTGAAAAACGCATTGCCTTTTTAAAGTCGTATGTTTTAACATTTCTTTCCTTGCTAGGTTTAACCGGCTTAGGTTCTTCCTTTTTCAAGGACGATAGAATGGTCTCAATATTTTCATCTGATAAGAAATCCACTAGGACCGTCCTCCCTTCATTCCATCCAGTTTGGCTTCTGCAAACTCGGCAAAAGGTTTAATTTTTGGTAGTAAGCTGTCACTTTATTCGTTACTTCTTCAACTGACTCCAAAACATGTACTTTCTTTCCTGACCCCAACGTGACCACAGTATCTGGAGTGGATTCAATTCTTTCGATATAAAGAGCATTTAATGTAAATGGTGTTCGATTAAGTTTCGTTAATTGGATCATGTTAAAAGCGGCTGGAGAGACGCTTCATCCCTCTCAGCCTGCCCTCCCTATTTTATCGTTTCAAGTTTACGACTTCTTGTAAGATTTCATCAGAAGTAGTAATCGTACGTGAGTTTGCCTGGAAACCACGTTGAGCGATAATCATTTCTGTGAATTCCTCTGTCAAATCAACATTGGACATTTCGAGCATGCCTGAACCTACTTCGACATTATTTGTCGTTGCAGTTCCAATCATTTGAGTCAGTGTTTGTGAATCAGCTTTAGAAGTTAATTCATACAAAGATCCGCCAGATTTATTTAGTCCAGCTGGATTGTCAGGTTGTGCAATTGCGATAGAAGCAATTATTGTTTCTGTTCCATTCGCATCTTTACCAACCACTTCACCTAAGAGATTGATGCTAAAGGACTCATAAGTATTCGAATCAATCTTAATTGGTTCGTAGATTGCAGGGTTTGTGGCAGGTTCTCGTCTACCAATTACATTGTAGCCCTGTGAAGTAACAAGATTCCCTTGTGCATTAACAACAAAATTACCAGCTCTAGTCAAATAGCGATCTGCAGTACTATTAGCCGGTACCGTTGGATCTTGAACTACGAAGAATCCATCGCCATTTATAGCCACATCTGATCCAACACCAGTTGTCATAAATGAACCTGGATTATGAATCACATTGATTGCAGAAGTCATTGATCCTAAACCAACTTGCATCGAATTAACACCACTGCCTGATAAGTTTTGACTTAATAAATCCTGGAAGTTGATTGTGCTTTTTTTGTATCCAATCGTGTTTACATTCGAAATATTGTTCCCGATCACATCTAATTTTGTTTGGAAACCTTTCATACCTGATACTCCAGAATACATTGAACGTAACATTTGTTTTTCCCCTTTCAAATATTGCCTTATCCCTTTTGTGGATTAGACAATTTCCTGTTCATTTATTGTTTTTGACTCTTTTTCAATACGATGGATTGAGTCGATTGGAACCTTGACGTTATCCTCAAGCTCGACTATTAACTCCCCATTTACGATTTCCAGTCCCTTGACAATCCCCTCACCTGACTGCAACTCCCCGTTTACTTCCCGCTCCCAATACACCTTGTTACCAATTAAATCAGCATTTTCGGATAGTGACTGTCTCCATTGAAGACCAATAAACAGATTCATTGCCTGATTCAAGTTTGTTAACTGTTCCAAACTGCTGAACTGAGCCATCTGTCCGATGAATTCCGTATCTTTCATCGGCTCCAAAGGATTCTGGTTCTTCATTTGTGTCACAAGGATTTGCATGAAAGCATCTTTACCAAGTCCATTTTGTGGCTCTGTGTGCATTTTTGCGCCTGCCGTCGGCATTTTGACCGTGCTAGAACTATTCACATTCATTGCAATGCCCCTTCCTCGTTATATTGTATAATCTACTTTCATTAATCCCTCTGACGAATGGTAACGTTCTATAGCGGCTTCTTCTTCAATTCGTTGATAGCCGTTTTTATTGTGTGATGCGTTTCCTTGCTTTTGCTGTTGTTGCTGTTGTTGTTGTTGTTGTTGTGAAAAACGCTGATCTGGGTGTGCGTTTTGTTGTCCAAATGATGGCTGCGAACTCTGTTGCGAAATTTCAATACGATCAAGCGTTACACCCTGCTGAAGCAATGAATTTCTTAACTGATTCACTTGAAGTTCCAACGCTTCTTTAGCCAGTAAGTTACTGGTGAAAATTTGGGCTGCAATCTTTCCTTCTGAAGCTGTCAAACGAATATCCAGATGTCCGAGATGTTCTGGAAAGATGTTCACTTTTATTTGCGTTCCTTCTTGCGTGCCATTCAAACGGAAAGAACCTTTCAGCACCCCACCTAACTCTTCAATCAGGTTTGACATACGAACAGTTGGTGCTGGTGGTGCACTTGCTTCCGGGCGCGTTGGAGCTTGGCTAGCTTTTGCGACTTCCGATGCATTGCCAGTCAAAACTTGTCCATTCACTTCAGTTGGAACAGGTTCCACTCGTGCAGCGTTACCATCCAATTGTTGAAGCTGTGAAATGGATTGTGTTGATAGTGTTCGTGAAGTGTCTACAATCAGTCCATTATTCCTTGGAGGTTCATTTAACTGTGTTTGGTCAGTTGGTTGTTGTGTAAAACTGTCCATTTGTTTGAATATTTTTGCCACTTCGTTTTGCTGTTGTTTTCCTGTAATAGCCTGCTGTTCGTTATCAAGTTGCTGGATAATAGCTACCAATTGTTTAAATGCCTGCTCTAATTTTTTCGGATCAGCTAAAATATTTTCTTCTACCCCCACAAGTTCTGCAGTGGCTTCGAATGATTTAGTAACAGTTGATTGTTTTTGAATTTCCTGATCGATCTGGTTCAGCAGATTTATCAGTTTTTCCTGAACTGAATCACTCATCACTTGGCCAGGCTCGACACTATTTAGCTGGTTTTCTATTTGAACCGTTTGAAGAGAAAGCATCTGTACGATTACATACATCATTTCTTGCTCTTCGGGTGACAAATTTTCTTTCGGTATTTCCTGCAAGGTTTGCAACATATCCTGAAGTTTTTCCAGCAGTGCTCCCTGTTGATTTACATTTTCTTCGCTTGCACTTTGTCCTTCTGAAGTTACAGAACCTAATAGTGCAGCGAAATTTACCGTGGCAGACCCACTACTTTGTTTTGATGCAATGGGCTTTGAAGTTGAAATGTTGGAAGGAATAGATAAACTCATAGTTTCCATTTTTTCATCACCCTTCAGCTAAACTTGCTTGTGTTGTTCGGTAAAACCTTGTACTGGCCAATTCATCGAAGAAATTCTGTTCTGCCATTTTGCTTTGCTCAACATATATAGTAAGTTCTTGTTGCTTTAGATTTCCCCATGTCTTTTCTTCTTGAGCTTTCATTTGCAAATGAGTTTGTTTTCTCGACACATTGTTCTGCAAATGCTCCAGTTCGCGATTCAAGGAAATCAATAGCTCCTGAAGTTGATGGATATAATTGACCAACATTCTTAATTCCGAAATGTTGACTCCATCCTGCTGTTTTTCTTTTTTCAAACGTTCTGCATCCATAATTTTTTTATGGATTGCTTCTTTTTTTCGATGGCCTATTTCTTGTTGTTTGATGGCATCCGCCATTTCCATTTGCGCCAAGCCTTTTTCATTCTCTTTTAAATCCAATATTTTTTGAAATCTAAAGTTGAATTGCGTCACGTCTGTGCTCCCCCAAATTGCGCTGTTAGCCGGTCGATACTCTCTTCCAGCTTTGTCTTTTCATAAATATCTTGTTGCAAGAATTCTTTAATCAGTGGATAGGAACGGATGGCATCATCTATTTCTTTGTTGGCCCCGCTTTTGTAAGCGCCGATATTAATCAGATCTTCCGATGCATCATAAGCTGCCAACAATCTTTTGAATTCAACAGCTGCCTTCTGGTGCTCATCCGATACAACATCATGCATGACCCGACTGACACTCGACATAATATTGATTGCAGGGAATTGACCTTTTTGAGCTATTTTCCGATCCAATACAATATGCCCATCTAGAATACCTCGGACAGCATCGGCAATTGGTTCGTTCATATCGTCCCCATCAACCAGCACTGTATAGAAAGCGGTAATCGAACCCTTGTTAGACGTTCCGGAACGTTCCAGTAATTTTGGCAGCAGTGCAAAAACACTTGGTGTGTATCCTTTACTTGTTGGTGGCTCGCCAACTGCTAGTCCCACTTCACGTTGTGCCATAGCAAAGCGTGTCACCGAGTCCATCATCAACATGACGTTTTTTCCTTGATCACGGAAATATTCCGCAATGGCTGTAGCCGTCATAGCACCTTTTATTCGTTGTAATGGCGTCTGATCGGAAGTTGCCGCAACGACGACCGATTTTTTTAACCCTTCAGGACCAAGGTCGCGTTCAATGAAATCTCGAACTTCCCTGCCCCGCTCACCTATCAGGGCAATTACATTGACGTCAGCTTCTGTATTACGGGCAATCATACCAAGCAATGTACTTTTTCCGACGCCACTTCCTGCAAACACACCAACGCGCTGGCCTTGTCCAACTGTCAATAGTCCATCAATGGCTCTTACACCAACTTCCAATGGTTTATCGATTCTCGGTCTTTTCAATGGATTCGGTGGTGTATTATTGGTTGAATATTTCTTCAACCCTTTCGGAAGTATGTTTTCATCCAACGGCTGGCCCGTTCCATCGAGAACTTTTCCTAAAATGGATGGTCCCACTTTGATTTGGAGTGGATATCCGGTTGCAACAACCAGGCATCCTGGACCTATTTGAGATACGTCCTTCAACGGCATAAGTAAAATTTTGTTTTCTTTGAAGCCGACCACTTCAGCTTCAATTGGCCGCTCATAGTGGTTCGGATACAACAGACAAAGTTCTCCAATTTTTGCATATGGTCCTCTTGATTCAATGGTCAGACCGATAACTTGAATCACTTTCCCATGCTTTTTTACTGGCTCAATCTCTTCCAATAATTCGAGGTACTCATCTTCCCTTAGGTTCATCGTTGGTTTTCTCCTCACAATAAGCCAGTAAGTGCTTTTTAATCTCCTGCAGCTGACTGTCAATCGTGACATCATAAGAACCACTTGCCGTATGAATCATACAGCCACCTTTGGAAAGGTTGGCAACCGGAACCAATTTAAACTCTGAGTCAGCTTTTACATAGGTCTTTAACTCTTCGAGAAACGGTAAAATTATCGGATAATCTTCAAGCGATACTTGCATAGTGACATCTTCTGACTCTTCTATATGCTTTAAGGCTTGCTTTACGACGTTCAGTAACTGGTCATCATGCTGCTTCAATTCTTTTTTGATAACTTTCTCAGCTACTCTAACGCTGAGTGACAATAAAAACGACTCAGATTCCTGAACAATTTTTGCCTTTTCTTCGTAAGCCGTCTCTATCAATACATGCATTTCCTCGCGTCTTTGCCGGAATTCTTCTTCCGCTAACAGCTTGCCCTGCTCAAAACCCGCTTGAAAACCTTGTTCAGATGCTGCTTCTGCCATTCTTCTAGCTTCCTGCACGGCTTCATCTTGCTTTTCTGACCACCAGTGTTCAATTTCCGTTCGGGCACTTTCCATTTCATTATTCATTTGCTTCTGAAGATCTCCGTACTGTGTTTCCAATGATTCGATTTCCATTAACAACTGTTTCTTCTGCAAAACTGGATCGAGTTCTTGTTCATTCAAGTCCAATGTTTTGCTTTCTATTTTTTTTGTATGAATTATTTTCTTTTCATTGGTCGGGAGCGAATGCGAGCGAATGATATTAGACAATCACTTCATTCCCTTCACCACGGGCCACGATGATTTCGCCTTTTTCTTCTAAACTACGAATCAACGTAACAATGTTTGTTTGTGCGTCTTCTACATCTTTGAGTTTCACAGGACCCATTAATCCAATTTCTTCGCGAATCTGATCTGCCCGTCTTGTAGACATATTGGTATAAACCGTATCCTTCACTTCATCACTTGCTACTTTCAATGCGTAAGTTAAATCTGCATCATTAACTTCACGAATGACACGTTGAATGGCACGTGTATCCAAGTTCACGATGTCTTCAAATACAAACATCCGCTTCTTGATTTCTGCAACAAGATCAGGAGTTTCGGTTTCCAGCTTAGAAAGAATAGCTTTCTCGGTACCACGATCCACTTTACTTAGCACTCTAACAATTGCTTCTACACCACCGGTAGATGTGTAATCTTGTGATCCAGTAGCCGAAAGCTTTCTCTCAAGAATTTGTTCAACCTGATGAATAACCTCAGGCGAAGTACTCTCCATTAAGGCAATCCTCCTTGCTACTTCTGCTTGCTTTTCAGGAGGCAGTGCAGAAAGGATTTGCGATGATTGCTTTGGTTCCAAATACGATAGTACTAGTGCAATCGTTTGTGAATGTTCATGCTGTAAAATATTCAAGATTTGATTCGGATCTGCTCTTCTTGCGAAACTGAACGGTTTAACTTGCAACCTGCTCGTTAATCTGCCAATTGCATCCATTGCCTTTTCTTTACCTAGCGCTTTTTCAAGAATATCCTTTGCATATTCCAGGCCGCCTTCATTCATATAATCTTGGGCAAGAATCATTTCATAAAATTCATCGATTACCTGTTCTGTTTGACTGTTTTTTAATTGTCGTATATTTGAAATTTCCATTGTTACTTGATCAATTTCTTGTTCCGTCAACTGTTTAAAAATTTCCACAGACACGTCCGGTCCCAATCCCACTAACAATACGGCAACTTTTTGTATCCCACTTAGCTCTCTTGCATTTTTAGCCATGTGTCACCCTCCTACTCATCTGCCATCCAAGAGCGTAACAATTTAGCAAAGTCTTCAGGTCTACCTGTAGCAAGCTTTTCAATCGTTTTTCTCTTAGGATTTGCTTTTGTATTGAACTCGGATAGGTCAACCTCAGCTTCTTCAAAGTTGCTGACTTTTTCGATAGGTTGATTAAACATATCAAGAACATATTCTTCTTCTTCCTCCATGCGTTCACGCTTCCTTTTACGGATTATGAAGATTAAAACTATCAGAATCAGAAGTAGGACAACACCCCCAACGATAATCCAAAACAGTGGGTTCGAGATATTGTTCATTGACAACAAAGATTCACCCTGTGCTTCACCGTCAACCACAGGTTTTCCTTGGAACTCCGTTGCGAATACTGATATACGGTCATCCAGCGCTTCTTCCGTCACTTGCGTTCCATTCATGCTTAATGAAGTACTTACCGTGTTTTTCAAGAGATTGCTGATATCATCTATATTTTGTTGTGTTAAGCTATCCGGATTTTCAGGATTGGGAGGTTCAACTCCAACATTGATTGTTATGTCATCTATGACATATGGACTCAATTCAATTTGGCGGTTGATTCGATTGACTTCACGATTGATACGTTCTTCCGTTTTATCGGATTTCGAATTCCCCTCACCATCAACCCCTGGGTAATTGGCGATTTCAGTCTCTCCAGTCCCAGTTGCATCAGCAATAGCCGCCCCTTCACTCGAATAGGACTCTACAATTCTTTCTACACTGATATCGATGCCTTCATTCTTTTCTTTATCCACGGCTTCAACCAGGTTTTCTTCCCGCTTTTCCTTGGTGAAATCAATCGTTGTCATGACTGACACGACCACTTTGTCATGTCCCAGTGTCAATCCCAGCATTTGTTGCAGTTCACGCTGAATATCTCGTTCAATATCCTTTTTGATTTCCCGTTGCTGTTGATAGACAGATAAGGCCGTATCCAGTTGGTTTTCTTTTTGAATCTCGAAAACCTGACCATTTTGATCCATTATGACAATTTCTTCTTGAGGCAAATTGGGTACACTTTTACTGATTAGATGATACAGACCATTGACTTGCTTCTGATCTAGTTGAAAGGATGGATCACCTTTTACAACAACAGATGCCGTTGCCACTTGTTCTTCATCCGATATCCAAACATTTTCTTTTGGAAGTGTGATCATTACGTTTGCTTCAGTTACGCCATCAATTTGCTTAACCAAATCAGCAAGTTCATTTTGCATTGCGTCTCGTTCCACTACATCAAAATGACGATCTGTCATTCCCAACCCCATATTTTCACTGAAGATGCTGTAGTTTACGTTCCCGCTTTTCGGAATGCCGTCCGCTGCCAAACTAACTTTTAAGTTGGCCACTTCTTCATTCGGCACACTGATAGACTTCCCATCAGATGAAACTTGTACTGGAATTCCTTGCTCTTCGATTGCCGTCTTGATTTCACCAGCCTCTGAGGGAGACAAACCAGTATATAGCGCCGCAAAACTCGGGCGGGAGTTTAAAAAAACAAATACAAAAAGTAAAAGTAATGTGATAAAAAATGTGCCGGCCACAGACCATTTTATTTTTGGAGAAAAACTGCCCCATGATTCTATTATTTTGTTTTTATAAACCAATATTTTTTCTTTCATTTATCTCATCTCATCCTAAAAATCATAGTTGCATTCTCATCACTTCTTGGTAAGCTTCAACAACCTTGTTTCGTACTTGAACGGTAAGTTGCAAAGAAAGACTTGCCTTTTGTGAAGCAATCATCACTTCATGGACATCCTTTACTTCACCCGTTACCAATTGGTTGGTCAGTTTATCCGATGTGTTCTGTGCGGTGTTTACTTCTTCGAGCTTTTGTTTAAATAGTTGACCAAAACCTTCCACCTTATCTTCAGGCTTTTGTTTTGAGATTGATTGGTTTTGTATAAATGGTGTTTGAATCAAGCTTAATTTATCCATAGTGCCTCCCTAGCAATCTGATAGATTATTTACCAATCTCCAAAGCTTTTATGAACATATTCTTTGAAGCGTTCAATGCTGTAATATTCGCTTCGTATGAACGTGTTGCAGACATGAGATCGACCATTTCTTTTATCGGATCAACATTTGGCAAACGAACATACCCGTTCTCGTCAGCATCAGAATGAGAAGGATCATAGGAAAGTGTAAATGGTGCTTTATCTTCATCAATTTTTGAAACAGTAACTCCCGAAACTTTAGAAGACTGATTATTCATTGCCGACTGAAGTTGCTGTTGAAATGGTGATACCCCGCTTTGTGATAACTCCACAGATTTCCGACGATACGGTACCCATTCGCCGTTTACAAGTTGCGAACGAGTCGTGTTGGCATTGGCAATATTTGAAGAAACAACGTCCATTCGCATACGATTCGCCGTTAACCCTGATGCACTGATATTAAAACCATTAAATAAGCTCATAACTGCTACCTCCCATCATTGATTACTGTTCGTAAACTGTTGAATTTGCCGTTCACTCTTTCCGTTACGGCGTTATACCATAGTTGATTTTTGGCTAACTCTGCCATTTCATAGTCCATATCTACATTGTTTCCATTAGGATTGAATTGTGTGGACTTATTTTCTTTTATGGTCGGATTAAAATTAGACGATTCACTGCTGAAAGAAATATGTTTTGCATTTGTTTTGTAACTGGACATGCTTTGGTTATTGATTGCATCATTCAATGTAGACTTGAAACTCACTTGCTTGCTCTTGTAATTGGGTGTATCGACATTTGCGATATTAGCCGAGTGAACTCGTTGCTTTAATGTGGCATTTGATAATGCCTGCTCCAATGACTGAAAAGATTGAGGAAATAGTTTCATCTTTTAACCCCCCATGTTTAAGTGTTTGGTCCATATAAAAATCCACCTTTAATTAAAGGTGGATAACTTTAAAAGCTTCCATCTTCGGTAACCCGGCTGCCCTATCGATTTCACTTAGGCCCGTGGCTTTGCGTCCTTATCTTTCGAATAAGTTTGCCGTTATCGGTATGATAAAAACTCTACATTTTAATCTAATTGTCATATCGTGTCATATTTCGTCATATTTTAGTAATAATTGTACCAAAAATATAATCTCACATTTTCGTCTATTTGTATATTTTTATTTTTCGTTGTATTTTGTTTACCTTAATTTACAATATTGACCTATATTTTCTGTCAACTTCGTGTTATGCTAACGCATAATCAACCCTATCGCGTTTGAAAGGAAGAAAAAAGGCATGTTTCGTGGTTTATATACTGCCACATCAGGTATGATGGCAAATAACAGAAAACAACAAATTTTGACAAATAATTTAGCCAATGCGAGTACTCCTGGATTTAAACAAGATCAAAATGTCTTGCGTGCGTTTCCTGAACAATTGATAAAAGCAATGGAAATGAAAAGCACGACTGGCGGTACCATGAAAATGGGTCAATCCACTGTGGGCACTTTAAATACAGGCGTATATACACAGGAAGGAATTCCTTCATTTCTTCAAGGACCACTAAAAGACACAGGAAATACAACAGACTTTGCTCTTCTTGATGAAAGTTTGCCCGTGAATCCGGTCACTCAAAAAAAGGGGTCTCTTGTATTTGCAGTTGGACTGGAAAATGACCAAGTCCGGTATACACGAAATGGACAATTTTCAGTTGATCAAAACGGCTTCCTAAAAACGAGTGACGGTTACAATGTCTTGAATCAAAACTTGCAACCTATCCAAGTGAACTCAAAAGAATTTACAGTTCAAGAAGATGGCCAGATTATTCTACAAAATGGTTCCGCTACAAATCGTCTATGGCTTGGGTATACCGAACAGCCTGAACAATTAGTTAAACAGGGTCAGGGATTATTACGCTGGGAAGGAAATCCGGCAGAAGGTCCTCAGTCCATTGAAGGTACAGGCTTAACCGGCCCCTTCGTCAAACAAGGATTTATCGAACAATCCAATGTGGATCTGACTCAAACAATGACGGAAATGATGAACACTTATCGAGGTTTCGAATCGAATCAAAAAGTCATACAGGCATATGACCGCAGCATGGAAAAAGCAGTCAATGAGATTGGCCGTATTTACTAAGGAGGTATGAATACATGAGTATCCAAATGAATTCCGCCACAACATCCATGCGTGAATTGCAGAAAAAAATTGATATCATTGCTAATAATATTTCCAATTTAAATACAAACGGGTACAAACGTCAGGAAGCGAACTTTTCAGATGCCCTTTACCAATCCATTGTAAAGCAAGCCGGAACTCACAACGAAATTGGCCGAATCACGCCGAACGGTCTTCGAGTTGGTTCTGGTGCAATCATTACCCAGACGTCGATTCGGACTGAACAAGGGTCCATGAAAAAAACAGATCGCCCTCTTGATTTCATGATTCAGGGAAATGATGCATTTTTCCGCGTGGCTTCCGAAGGAAAAACTTACTATACAAAAGATGGATCATTTCAAGTTCAGCCAGTCCTGAATTCTAACCAAGTAAACTTGGTCACGTCTTCTGGAGACTCTGTTCTCGATAGCAATAACCGCCCGATTGTTTTTGATGGAGATTATAACAACATCAAAGTAACGGAAAACGGAACACTTGAATTGTCTTATCGGAATCCTTCAAAACAGCCAACCCAAATCCAGTTGAGCATCGCCCAAATTAACAGGCCGAATCTTCTCGAAAAAATCGGAGCCAACCGTTATCAACTTCCTGGAACGGAAGCAAATCAAGTAGCAAACGGTACCCTGCAAATTGGAAACAATGATGGTTCGTTCCGAATCACGCAAGGGGCACTCGAAATGTCCAATGTTGATTTGACTGATGAAATGACCGAATTAATTTCTACTCAACGATTGCTGCAATCCCAAGGAAGAGCGATATCATTTGCGGATGATATGATGGGCTTGGTCAATACGATAAAATCATAAGTTAAATAGAAGGATGGGTTTAATGACTTTGTCATTAATCCCATCCTTTTTTCTTTTGTTTGATTTTCCTATGAAGTTTTATTTTCGTTCACCCAATATGTAAATGCAAAAAAGGAGCACTTACCATATGGCGAATGCTCCTTATAGACTGTAGACAAAAAATAAAAAGAGTGAATATAACTGTATACTAATGAAAAAGAACGTATGCAAGAAAATGTTGATTTCCTTTGCGGCGGACGCGTTTCGCGGGCACGGCTTTAGTCTCCTTGTCACTAGAAAAACCGGTGCGCCTGCGGTTACTCGACGCAGTATACATTGCTCCTGTTTCTGTTTCTGCATCGCTTCGCTAGCTTCGAAACATGAAAGTACGTTGGATCGCTTCGCTAGCTTCGTCGCAAACGAATAGTGCAAACTTACACTTGCACTATTCGTTTCCTGTGGGGTTTTCCGCCGCCTCCACTCCAATCAACGGATTTCGCTTCTGTTTGCGTATCTCTTCATATTATTTCATTAGTAAGATGGTCGGCTATTTCTGAAGACTCCTGCGGAAAAACGAAATAAGCTAGACCCCACAGGCTCAGCTGTCATAGACAGCTGAGCCGAGGAGGCTAGCGTTTCGTCCGCGGAAAGCGAAAGAAATAGCCGACCATAATCTTTTTCGATAGAGTGCAAAAGATAAGAATGCGAATTTTTATACTTTTTTTTTGATTAATATTCTTTTGTCAACAAGCTGAAAAAGCACTCACCCATATGGCGAATGCTCCTTATTCTTTATCTTAGAAAGTCCATCAAAGTTTGCTGAATGATTTTTGCTGAAGCAGCAAGACTTGCCTGATATACACTCTCTTCACTTTTCAACTTCGTAACGGCTTCTGCATAATTCGCATCTTCCAGCTTTGATAACATGGACTTAAGTTCAATATTGCTGTCTTGAATCCGGTTTTCAATTCCTTCAACGCGATTCTTTCTTGCGCCCGCTTCTGAAGCTACAGTTAACATTCGATTGATGCCTTTATCGATTTGATCCATCTGAATGTCAGAACCCGAACGAAGATCTGAAGCCAGTAAATTCAATGTGTTAAACAGATTGGTATTATCAGCAGCATTTCCAAATAACTCATCGGCAGTGACATTTGCTTTTACTGCTACGCCATCTGCAATCGTAAACATTTTGGCACTCGTATCAAATGTATCATTTTGATAGGAATTTTTATTGGGATAAGGAGGCTCATCCGTTTTTAAACCATTGAATATATATTTGCCGTTTACTTTTGAATTAGCAAATTGACGAATTTGCTCGGTCAATTCTTCCACTTCTATTGCAATGATATTACGATCAGAATCCGTAAGAGTCCCGCTATCTCCTTGGACTCCTAGTTCACGTACTTTCTGCATGGCATTAACCATTTCGTTAATCGTCTGACCTGATTCATCCAACCAAAGGTTAGCTTCATTGGTATTACGTTCAAATTGATCATTAGCAACAAGTGCACTTTTCAGGTTCATTGCCTTACTTACGCCATTCGGATCATCAGATGGGCGGTGTAGCTGTTTGCCTGTCGTCACTTGATTATTGGTTTTTTCCAGTCGACTCAAGTTCTGATTCATATGGCGAACTGAATTTTGATGTAACATTTGCTGTGTAACTCTCATCATCATTTTCCTCCCATGCGCTTCATCAACGTGCAGCCATGCGGTTGATGATTGTATCGAGCATCTGATCCGTCGTTGAAATCATTCTTGCTGCAGCACTATATGAATGTTGGTACTGAACTAAATTAGCCATTTCTTCATCTAGTGAAACACCCGTTATCGATTGACGACGGCTATCTGTCGCTAGCAAGGTTGCTTCATAGTTTGCCATATTCCGGATGGCCGTTTGGCTTTCAGCACCAAGTTCACTAACAAGCGCTCGGTATTCATTGTTTACGCTCTTGTATTTTTGCTCATTGCCCGGAATCAAAGAAGTAATTTGGCTACTATCAGATTCAATTAACGGATTAACTTTAAGTGAAGCAATCGTATTCCCGCTGAATAGATTTTCTCCAGGTACGTTGGGATCCGTTGATGACATCTGGTTTGCCTGGACAAAATCATTGACAATTTTGTTCAGGTTCGCTTGGTACTCATCAACCGTATCTATTGATTTAAGGATACCGGATAATTCGCCTCCGACTAAATCACTAACAATAACTTCAGTAGTAGTTGGATCACTATCAGCTACAGTGGCAAGCTCATTAACAGCTGATCCATCAACTAGTGTTTCACCAGAGCTTAAGCTGATTTTATAAGTTCCGTCTGTTTGGTCGGCAACTTTAATATCCACAATTTTCGATAGTTCTTCAACAAGTACATCTCGCTTATCCAATAAATCATTCGCCTGCGTACCATTGCGTTTGATGCTGTCGTTCAACTGGGCAATTTGCTCCAAATAACCGTTCGCTTCTTTAATTTTCGCAGTCAATTGGTTATCCAAGTCCGCTTTAGCACCTGTCATTGCACTATCCATAGCTTGCGCGGTATCGATGAAAGCCTGTGCTCTTTCTTTGATTACTGCTTTAGCGGAAAGGCTATCCGGATCATTCGCCAAGTCTTGCCAAGCTCCCCACAGTTGATCCATTGAAGAACCTAATCCCGTTTCGCTTGGTTCATTGATAATCGTTTCAAGTTGATCAAGTGTTTCTTGTTTGACGGATGCTTCACCTAGTTTTGCGTATTGCTCACGAAATTTTCCGTCTAAAAACTTGTCTCTCACACGAGTAATGGAGTCCAATGAGACCCCAGTACCAAGTTGGCCGGGGTTGACCGTACCACTTGTCCAAATGTTTAGAAAAGGGGAAGTGGATGCATTCACTTGTTGGCGTGAGTAGCCTCTGGTATTTGCATTGGCAATATTGTGACCTGTTGTTGCAATTCTTGCCTGCCCCATCATTAATCCGCGCTTCCCAACCTCTAATCCGTGAAATGTTGAAACCATCTTATTCCCTACCTTCTAACGTCAATCAAGCTTTTGTATCGAAAAAGCCCCGATTGCTTGTTTGTGATTTTTGTTGACCTATAGGAGATTGATAATTGAAGTGTTGTTGTTTTGACTTAGTAATGTGTTCGATCATATGTTGAACAAAATTCACTGAGTCTTCAATTAGTGACTCATTTACTTTATTTATATCATGCAGCTCCATCATGAGCTGTTGTAATGTTTTCAATTTTGATTGTAGATTTTTCCTCGTAAGTTCATCTGGAAGTTGTTCTACAAATTGACTGAAACTAAGAGAAGGATGATTTTGCATCACACTTTCAACCAGCTGTTCACGCTCCTGATCTACTTGATTGAGCTGTTTTATAATCTTTGCTTCCTCTTGTACCAGTTGATTCAACTCGTCCACTTTTCGTTCGACTAAAACAACTTTCTTTCGTTCCGCCAAGTTGATGAGTTTTTCCAGTATTACCATCAATTCTTTCAGCGTCGTGATTAACTGAAGCATCCGACACCCTCCTCTATATAGACGAACATCTATTTATCAAACCAAAATTGATAGATTTTATCTGCCACTTTATCATTGTGAATTTGATACTCACCTGACTGAATTCGTGCCTTTAATGTGCTGATCTTTTCTTGTCTGTCTAAATCTATTTCGGTGTTCTTTTCAAATAACTCTTTTGCTTGATTTGAAATTTGAAGCTGGTCTTCTTTTTGCAATGGTCTCGTTTTGCCAACTTGGGAGACCTGCATTTGTTTTTGATAAGATTGAATAAAGGAAGAACCTGTCGTCTTATCGATATTCATTCCTTCACCGCCCTGTCGTTTATTTTCATTTCTTTAACTGCCAATATTGTGGCGTGTTCACTTTTGTCGGTTGTTTATTTTGTTTATTTCTAATCTCATTTTGGAGATTTTCTCTTTTCAAGGTTTGATTGATTTCAGATGAGAATTGATTGAAACACTCGTCACATAACAACTGTCTTTTTATCTTTTTACTACAATGCGCACAGCGGTAACCCAGGTTCGGGTAGTCCTCCGCAAATATCCGACCGTCACGAATGAAATCAGCAACCTGTTTCAATGAAACATCCGTTTCTATGCTTACTTCTTCAATCGTAGCAAAACGATTTTTCTCGTCTGTTAAAAAGTCGGCAACCAGTTTGAAATCGTCCTCAGTTTTTTTGTAACAGCTCAAGCAATAATCTGTATGCTCTCTGAGAAACAATTTGCCACAAATCCTGCAGTTATCCAATTGACCTGATTGCATTTAAATCACCTGAATCTTTCTAATGTATATATCGGCACTTCTCACAGAATGTTTAGTACAAATACGAATTATTGTAATTTAAATTCCGTTACCAATACCCGTTCGACTTCTCCTGTTTCCACAATACTTTCAAGTTTTGTAGATAGTTCCTTTTCAAGTTTGACAATGCCTTCCTTGCCAATTAACTCGTCCTTTGTAAAGCCAGCAACAGTGGAAATGATGGCTGCGCGTACTTCAGGTTTACGTTTTTCCGCCTCTTCTTTCGTTTCCTTGCTACTTAACAAAATATTGAACTGAACAATTGCAAAATTGTTGGCGGATGCTAGATTGGTTGTGATGACGTCGGTGTCAACACTCATTTCAACCAGTTCTTCTGCTGAAATTACTTTTTCCTTTTCCTTGCCCATTACTTCTTCTTTCAAAAAAAACATGGCTCCCCCGCCTAATAAAATGATAGCGAAGAAGAGGATGACTAAAACTTTCATTTTTCCCATGGTACACCTCTTCAGTGGTTAGTTTCTTGCTTGTACGGTGATATCAAAACTTCCACACGTCGGTTTTCTGCTCTGCCTTGTGGAGTGTCATTTGAAGTAATCGGTCGGTACTCACCGTATCCGGTTGCACTGAATACTTTCGGATCTAACTTTTTATTTTCCAGTAGTATTTTCATGAAATTGATGGCCCTTGCAGCACTCAATTCCCAGTTTGATGGAAACTCTTCTGAATTAGCCGGAATATTATCCGTATGACCATCAATATAAATGTTCCGTGGTAGGTCTGTAACCAGTAAATTTGAAATCTCAACCGCAATCGTTCTTGATTCTTCGTTTATATCCGCACTACCCGAAGGATAAAGTACACCTTCTTTTATCTTCAACACCAACCCTTTGCTTGTCAGAGCTGTTTCAATTTTTGTAGATAATCCCTTGTCTTTTATGTAAACTTCAATTTTCCCCCTGAGTTCCCCGAGTTCTTTAAGGTCCTGCTCAAGGGTTATTTCAGCTACTGATTTCACTCCAGTTTCAGGTTTAATCTCATCCAGTTTAGAGATTTTGGACGTATCAGTCATAATTTCAATAGCCGCTTCTTCGTCCAGAATGCCTGTCCCACCTTGGAGCTCATTATTAAATGACTCTGAGATTTCCTTGAATTTCTGTGAATCGACTTCACTTGCCGCAAACAATACGATGAAAAGAGCGAGTAATAGCGTCAAAATATCGGCATAAGGAATCAGCCATGATTCATTAACATGATCTTCATGTTTTTTCTTACGCTTCAACGCGAACACCTTCTCTTGTTTTTTCTTCCTGCACAAGAACACGATCTTTAGCAGGTAAATACGTCAGTAATTTCTCTTCTACTATACGTACTGGAAGACCTTCCTGAACAGCCAGCAAGCCTTCTAACATAATCGATTTCATTCTGGCTTCCTGCTCTGATTTACGCTTTAATTTATTGGCAAATGGATGCCACATGACATACCCCGTAAAAATACCGAACAAAGTAGCAATAAATGCCGCCGAAATGGATTTACCAAGCAATGAAATATCGTCCAAGTGGCCAAGTGCCGATACCAATCCCATTACGGCACCGAGTACCCCGAGTGTAGGTGCATATGTACCAGCTTGTGTAAAAATTTTCGCCCCAAGCTCATGTCTGTCTTCCATCGCAGCAATTTCTTCTTCCATCAGTTCACGAATATGTTCCTGTGATTGTCCATCAACCACCATTTTCAAACCACGTTGTAAAAATGGGTCTTCCACTTCTTCCGAACGCTCTTCCAATGCCAGTAACCCTTCTCTTCTTGCGACCATCGCCCACCCCGTGAACACTGGAATCAATTCTTTAAGAGAAACCATCTTCGACTCAGAAAAAATCACCTTAAATAGAACAGGGATTTTCTTCACTTCTTCAAATGGAAACGCAATAAGTATGCAGGCAACTGTTCCGCCAAAAATAATGACGAGTGCCGCAGGATTATATAAAGCGATTGGATCGGAGCCTTTCAAAATCATCCCACCGACCAGTACGAACATTCCAAGTATTATGCCTAACCATGATGTCTTATCCACACCAAACCCTCATTTCAATTTCAAAGAATAACAAACGTACCGTGACCTTTAGTTCTTTTTCGCAAGCTCAATGACTTGCTTCCATGTATCACGCAACTCTACAACATACCCTTCAACTTCTTCCAGTATTTCCAGGTTATTTTTTATATTGGCGTCAACCAGTCTAGTGTGCATATATTCGTAAAGTTGTGTCATATTGTTGGAAATTTCGATTTCTTGGTTCAAGGTGATTCGCAGCTCTTGAATTATGTTTTGTGCCTTAATGATATTTGTATTTTTTACCTCGTAATTCTTTTCGGTCATCGCTTTTTTGGACAGCCTGATGAACTTTAAGCAACCGTTATATAACATCAGTGTAAGCTCCTGCGGAGATGCGGTCATCACTGAATTTTGTTGGTAAGTTTGGTAAGGGTTGATAACTGACATATTGAATCCTCCTGCTTTTTACTTCCGTTTATCGATAAAAGATCCCTCGGTCGATACATTTTGATACGCATCCACAAACTTCTTGGACCCTTGTTTCGTTTGAGTGATTTGATTCATTTGCGACTTGAACGACTGATGTAAACCCTTCATAAGCGTCTGGATTAATTGTTCGGTTTCTTTCATTTGCTGAATTACTTTCTTATCTTCTTCTGTCCAGTGAAAGTCAGTCAGTTGCATGTATGTATCCAGCTGAGAAATCAGCTGTTGTCTTTTATCGAAAAGGGATAGCAAGGTTTCCACTTGCCCAGTTTCATTATCTTTCATGTTTGAATAAAGCTTTTTAGAATGATTATGGATTTCTTCTGTCAATTGAAGAAACTCAGCTAGTACGTTTTGGTACCCGATCATTACATGCCACCGAACATATTCTGTTGCATCCAAGAACTTTGTGAGTTCATCTGGCTCAATGCTTTTTCCATGGCAGTGAACTGCTTCCAATAGCGGTTTTCAACAATCTTTAACCGGTCATTCCATTTACTAATTTCTTGGTTCATTTGGGTGATTTTTTTTGACATGGTACTGTTGTCGACAGCACTCGTTGTACTGCCTGCACGTTCACTCAAACGTTTTACAACATCGTTCAGTTCCTGATAAACTCGGTGACCAATGCCGTTTGCACTGTTAGTAAATAACTCCATGACTTCATCAGGTTTATTTGACAATGCCTCTTTTAGCTTATCTTCATCAATGAAAAGTTTTCCTCCTTCCGTGTACTTGCCGGTATTAATGCCAATTTGAGTAAGCATATTTATATTTCCATTAGCAATTTCTGTTATTGGGTTCATGAAGGCACTTCTAAGCTCTTGCAAAGCATTTTTTAGAATAGGGTCATTTCGTAGCAAACCACTTTTTGCTTTCTCTTCCCATAGTTCCACTTCTTTTTCACTCATGCCTTTTCGTTGTTCATCGGAAAGTGGTTTGAAGTCGGGATAACGTTTCTCTACCAGCTTTTTCTCGATTTCAGAAATTGTTTCATTGTATTTCTCCACTAGATTTTTTATCATTTCTAATGGTTTGGTTGTATCTGATTGAACCGTAATAGTGGATGTACCTTTTTGTAATAGATTTATGGTGAGGCCATTGATTGTTGTTTTGTTTGACGTCAAGTTATTGACAGTAATTCCGTCGAATTTCACTTCTCCGTTTGTTGCGGATGACATGAAGCCACCCCCTACAGCAGTGCCAGTGGTGAAGACCGTATTGGTGCCATCGTTTATTACTTGTTTGGCTAACAGGTCATTACTGAATTCCAACGTGAAGTTTTGATCAGAACCCATGCCTTTGGTCGACATGAAGAAGCTCGATGTAGTGTCATCAAAGCTCGCTCGTAACTCGGTTGTCTTTCCTGCTGTTGATTCCTGAAGTTTTTTCGCGACCTCGGCATAAGTCATGCCACTAGTAACATCAACGCTTCCCAAAACCGTGCCCGTATTATCTTTAATTGTGATCAATCCTGTAGCAGACATTACATCAGTTGATTTAGCAGCAACTCCAGCGACTTTTTCAATCATGCCGGCAGAATGGATTTTTGCAGGACTCGCAACATTCACTACTTCTACCTGATAAGTACCATTCAATGCGTTGGCTGTTGTTGATGCTGTTAAACTGCTCGGATTTGATGATGTTGCACTATAGGCATTGAATGAACCTTGAAAACGCAGATCACTTGCAGTTGACCTTAACTTCGATAGAGTCAAGTTAAACTCTCGATTGGCGCCCCGTTGCCATTCTGTCCATACTTTCTCCTGCATCAATTTATTTAATGGTATTTTTTGTGCATTCATAAGTTCCTTGACTAATGAATCCGTATCCATTCCTGATGCTATTCCGCCAATACGCAATTTACCTCACTCCACTTCTTTCGTTTCTGTGTTTATGTCATGATTTTCATAATAGACTTAATTAAAATTTGTCATCCACAATCAAACCCATTAACTCCGCCATAGAAGCATACATATCAAGAAATTTCTTTTGTGGAATTTCCTTCAGGACTGTATCCGAGTTTGTATCGATTACTTGTACATAATAGATATCCAGTTTTTCATGCAGTTTGAATTTTATTTCAGTAGGAGTCGGTTCCAGGAACTCATTCATCCCCTCGACTTTATCTATCAGCATTTCTTTAGTTACTTTCTCTTTTAGTTCAGTGGTCGGTTCTTCTAATTGAACTGGACCTTTGACAGGATACTCCATTGCAAGATCGACTTTCTTTGGAAACGGTATTGCAGGTGCTGGTTTAACTTCCATCAGTGGCTATCCCCTTGTATCGTCATTGTCGGTTGAGAAAGAAAACAAATCTACTTCACTGCAAATCAACCTTTATTTTATGTATATCGGCATAAACAGCGAAATTTTTAGTGTTATTTACAAATATATTTGTTCAAAAAAACAAGACCGATTCGATTAGAATCAGTCTTTTCTATGATAGATTATCAAAATGACGGCTGACCCCTGTTGTCCAATGATTGTTTAGACCAGTTGGATCATTTGCAACACCAATTGGGGCATATTTCGCTCCAATCTCGGCAATCGTGGATTTTCCTTGGTTCAAATAATTTTTACGTAAATTACGAGCCATATCGAAAATGCTATCTTCTATAGATGCGTAGCTTCTCAAGCCATTCTTACCCATCATGCCAGCGACATTATTCTTCTCTTTGACTGCTCTTGATGAACCATTCCCCGTTTCATGGATGGCAATCGCAGAAAGAAGACTCGGATCTATATCATACTTTTTCCCTGCATTGATAAAGTGCGAGGCTGATCCGCTCAATTTCCCTTCCAAACTACTATCAAGTTTCAAGAATTGCACGGGTTTGAAATGGAAGTCACTTGTATCATTTGGACTTGTAGGGACATCTATTTTATCTACTGCCTGCACATTTACTGGAAGAGTAAATGGACTGTTTATTTGTGGAATCAACTGATTTTGAGCAAAAGGCAGAGTGGTTGTATTGTTCGATTCGCTCCCTTGCATCGCTGCATTCAATACCATAAGGAATAGAGAATTTTCATTTCCTACATTACCGAGTAAATTGGTTGCACTGCCTGATTGATTTATCGAAGGCATTGCTTGTGCCATAGAAGCCATTGTCATGTAATAAAACCAATTGGAAGAGATCGGGCTGGTCATTGATAGATTTCGCATCCTTCTTTATATATTCATACCAATCATTTTACATAGAAAAAATAATTAAAAGAATAGTCGTATAATCTCATTAGTTGGTACTTTATAGAAAAAAAGAACAAAAAGAAGGACTGTGGCAGGAAATAAGTCACAGTCCTTCTTCTATATTAGTATTGTCCGATTGCTCGCTTTACTAAAGAAGCTAACCATTCCCAGTATTTGAACCCATGGTGATGGCCGTTATTCGAGCCTTATTTTTTTGACCCTTTTACTTCCACTTCGGTAGTTCCAAGTACTAGGTAATCGCCAACCATTCCACTGAACTCAAGTGTCTGCTTGCCATTACTCCAGTCAAAGTCATCCCGATTGAATTTGAATTGGCCTTTTTCGGCTTGTTTTTCATAGCCATTTTTACCGGAAAGGGCAGATACGCCATTGATCGTTACTGTTTCTAAAATGAAATTCTTCGTGTCAAATCCTCTTGGCAACGATACGTCAACTGTGAAAACTCCGCCGTTATCCTTGATAACACCAGGATTGACTTTGATGGTGCTTACATGAATGTAGACTACGATTGTCTTTTCAAGAGTTGTCGTCAGTCCAACATGGTCAGTTACAGTTACTCTTACGGTATATTTACCCGGTTTAGTAAAGTCGATGATATCACCGTTTTTATATGCTTCACCATTAACCGTCAAGCTTTCCGTTTTGATTCCTGATTCAGCATCTTTAGCTGTATAGGCCAATTGAAGTTTTGTACCAAGAGTATAGATTTCCTTAAGCTCCCACGTTACAGTTGGGGCCGTTTTGTCAATCTTCACTTCGATTGTTTGCACTTCTTCTTTGTTACCTGCTTTGTCTACGCTGTAGAACGTAATTACATTAATTCCTTCTTTATTTACCGTGAAGCTTTTTCCTTCAACGTATTCAGAACCATTGATAGAGTAATAAGTTGATGATAAACCGCTTTGGCTATCCGCTGCAGTCAATTCCACCGCAAAGCTTTCTTTTACCCAAAAATCGCTAGCATTTGAAGTTGTTTCTGGTGCTGACTTGTCAATTTTGACTTCAGCTGTTTTTACTTCTTCTTTATTACCAGCGTTATCGACGCTATAAAACGTAATTACGTTGATTCCTTCTTCTTTTACAGCAACATTATTGCCTTTTGTGAAATCAGAACCATTTACTGAATAGAATGTTGTTGCTTCACCGCTTAGGTCATCTTTAGCAGTAAATTCTAGAGTAAACTCTTGTTGCCATTCAGTTGTTGCATTGGAAGAAGTTACTGGTGCTGACTTGTCGATTTTGACTTCAGCTGTTTTTACTTCTTCTTTATTACCGGCGTTATCAACGCTATAGAACGTGATTACGTTGATTCCCTCTTCATTTACAAGAAGGCTATTTCCTTCTGCAAATTCAGAACCATTTACTGAATAGTACGTTGAGTCTGCACCGCTAAGTTCATCTTTTGAAGTGAACTCCACAGTGAACTCTTGGTGCCATTCGTCAGTTGAATTAGAAATTGTTGCTGGTGCTGATTTGTCAATTTTGACTTTAGCTGTTTTCACTTCTTCTTTGTTTCCTGCATTGTCTATACTGTAGAAGGATATTTCATTTATGCCTTCTTTACTTAATTCGAAGCTTGTACCTTGCTGGTACTCTGAACCATTGATTGAATAATAGGATGCCTGTACATCACTGAAATCGTCAGTTGCAGTTAATTCAACGATAAATTGATCATTGAACCATTGTTCTCCAACATTGGACAACGTGACAGGAGCTGTCTGGTCTAGACTAATTTCTACTGTCTGCGGATTTTCTTTATTGCCTGCTTTGTCGATCGAATAGAAGGATACTTCGTTGATTCCTTCTTTATCTAATGTAAGTTCTGTGCCTACCATATATTCTGATCCGTTAATCGAATAGTAGGTAGCTGCAACACCGCTATGCACATCAGCTGATGCCAGAGTTATTGTAATAGGCAGGTTAGACCAAGCTGGAGTAACGCTTTCTTTTGTCACAGGTGCAGTCTTGTCAAACTTGATGTTAATGGTTTTAATCGCTTCCTTGTTGCCTACTTTATCAACTGAATAGAAGGAAACTTTGTGGATGCCTTCCTCTTCAATTGAAATGTTAGTTCCAGCAATGAAATCACTTTCATCCACTGAATAATACGTAGTTGCCACTCCGGTTTCATTATCGGATGCTGACAGTGTGATGACAGGACGCTTATTTGTCCAATCTGTAGGTGCGTCAGATATAGTAACCGGTGCTTCTGTATCCACAATCAATTTGGCCAAAACCGTATTTGATGGTTTTGATTCCCCGAACGAATTACTTTGAGAAGTGACATAAAACTCATGGTTAGCATATGACAGATTGTTAATTGTGTAAGATAAGTTATTCACTTTTCCTGCCACCAAGACTGCCTTGCCATCAACGATTTCATAAATATTATATCCGTTAGCGTAAGTGACGAAATCCCAGACTATTCTAGCACTAGAATTACTCAAAACTGTCACTGTGGCCGTTGGTGGCTGCATTTCTGGATATACAATCTTTTGTGTAATGGCGTTGGATGGTTGGGATTCTCCAAATCGTGTGCTGTAGGCTCTTACTTCAAAGGAATGCGTGTTTTCGACCAAATTGTACACATTAGCTTTCAAAGCAGTTCCTTTATAAACAAGCGTTTGGCTGCCCCCTACAGTTTGGTAAACACGATATTCATTAGCCCAAGTAACGGATTTCCATGTTAACTCCACATTGTTGACATTAGTAAATTTACTAGTAAGTACAGGTGGTTCTACGACTGGCCAAATCACATTAATACCTACTGTGCTACCGACTGGTGATTCAGCGAAACGATCACTGTATGAGCGAACCTCATATTCGTAATCCCCTTCTGGCATATCGAAAAATGTAACAGTCGTGCTAGGTACAGTTTTTGTCAAAATCAATTCGCCATTGACGTTTTGATACACTTTATAGCCGGTTGCATAAGCCGCTGCATCCCATGTTAGTTTAATATCATTTCCGTTTACGATGCTTTGTTTAAGATTTCCAGGAGCCTGCATGGTTGGATATACCATCGTACCAACTATTTCACTGCCTACTGGAGATTCATTAAAACGATCACTATAGGAATGAACTATATACTTGTAATCTCCCTTAGGCATATTAGCAAATGTCGTTGATGGTCCTGTTGTTGTTTTGACTAACTCTAGCTGACCATTCTTTTCTTGATAAACTTTATAGGAAGTTGCAAATATTGAAGCTTCCCACCTCAATGTTAAATCGTTGCCGTTTGCAATGCTTGATGTCACATTTTGCGGAGCTTCCATCGTATGCTCGTCCACAGTCACCTTTTGCAAAGTACCTTCTGTCGATTCTCCAAAACGTGAACTGACAGAATGGATTACATACATATGCTCGCCAGCAGGCACTTTAGAAAGTGTGGTGGTTAATGCTGTTGGCGAAGACTTCAATACTTTCTGACCATCCACCAGCTCATATACTTTGTAGCCAGTTGCAAATGTAGCTACATTCCACGATAATACAACGTCATTACCATTTTTAATTTGATATGCAGTATTTTCAGGCGCATGAATCGTTGGATAAATCAATTTAAACGAGATTTCCGTTCCATATTCCGACTCTCCATGAGTAGTTGAATAGGAGTGAACCACAAATGTGTAATCTCCGGCAGGCGAGTTCGAAAAAGCAATGGATTCACTCGTCGGGCTGCTCTTAAGCACTTTTTCCCCATTAATAATTTGATAGACTTTATAGCTTGTCGCCTTTTCTACATCTGTCCAGTTCAATTTGATGTCATTACCGTTAGTAATGGTGTGCGATAAATCCTGCGGAGCAAGCATCGTCTGGCCTTTCAGTGTAAAGGACACTTTCGATCCTTCATTGGACTCACCAAATTTAGAAGAGTATGAATGTATCTCGTACACATAGTCACCTGACGGCATGTTCGTAAATGTGTTATTGGAAGCCGTTACTGTTTTCTTTAATGTTTTTTGTCCCGCTATAATTTGGTAGATTCTATAGTCCGTTGCGTACTCGGTAGTGTCCCAAGACAGCGTAAAGGACGTATCCGTTTTTATGGTTTCTTTCAAGTTAGCAGGAGCCTTCATTGTTGGATGTATCAATTCAAATGAAACACTGCTACCTTCTTTCGACTCCCCAAAACGGTCGCTCAGTGAATACACCTCAAATTTATAACTACCAGCTGTTCTATTAGCTAGGGTTGCCGATGTTCCAGTCACTGTACTCTTCAATACTTTTTGATCGTCTACAATTTGATAGACTTTATAGCTTGTCGCATTGTCCGCAGCAATCCAGTTTAAGACAACATCATTGCCGTTCTGTATTTTATACTCCAAGCTGGCAGGTGCTTGAATCAGAACTTCATCAACTGTCAATTCGGCTCTACTTCCCTCAGCAGATTCGCCATAACGAGTACTGTAAGAGTACACTTCATAAATGTAGTTTCCGGAAGGCATCTTCGAATACTTGATTCCAGTTCCGGTTACCATACTTTTCAATACTTTTTCTCCATCAATGATTTGATAGACTTTGTAACTGTTAGCGTACGGGACTGTATCCCAAGCCAACACAACATCATTTGTGTTTTCAAGCTTATATGTAAAATTGCCAGGTGCCGTCATTGAAACAGTACCTACAGTTACAGAAACCTTGCTGCTATCCCCAGACTCACCAAAGCGGTCACTGTTTGAACGGATCTCATATTCATAGTCTCCTGCTTGCACATTCGTTAATTTCACAGACGTACCAACCACCGTATTTTTCAAAACTGGCTGTCCATCCACGATTTGATATAGTTTATAATTTGCTGCATTTGCAGCTGCATTCCACTTGAATGTAATGTCGCTCCCATTTGTCACAGAATACGTAAAATTGGCAGGAGCTTTTATCGTAGGATAAACAACTTCCACTTGAACTGATTCTGAAAGAGGAGATTCCCCATACAATGCATTAACTGCTGTAACTGCATATATGAAGTTCCCTTCAGGAGCGTTATTAACAGTGAATGTCGTTTTGTTCTGAGTAGTTGTTACTAGTGTCTTCTGTCCGTCAACAGAAAGCTGGTAAAGATTATTAGTTTCTGAATATGCAGATGACCCCCAGCTCAAGGCGATATCATTTCCGTTCTTGATTGTTTGTGTCAATGTTGAAGGGGCAATCATTTCCGGGTAAAGAATTTCTACCGATACAGGTGCACTCGGGCCTGATTCCCCTTCTGGACTCATCGTAGAAACAACATATCGAGTAGTCCCTTCAGACAGATTATTTAGATTGAAACTTGGAGAAGTGCTATTGCCAAGCAGGTTTAGCTGCCCCTCTTGAATTTCATATACATTGTATCCAGTAGCACCGAATACAGAACTCCACGTAAGTTTCACGTCATCTGGTGTCACTTGTTGGACAGCCAGATTACTTGGCGGCAACATATTACTATTCGTTGCTGCAAATGCAGCTGCAAATGGGTTAATCATTTGAATCAAAAGCAGCAATAGCGCCAAATAGGACGTCATTTTAATTGTTCGTTTATTCATTCCATAACCTCTCCGCTTCTTGAATTCCAAAGAAAAAGAACCTTCAACAAGGTTCATAGAATCGGTCTATGATTCCTTGTGGCAACCGGCTACCTTCATGTAAATCTACATGTTTCAGGCCCTTGGCTTTGCGCCCCATGGTTTCCCAATGGTTTGCCTTTTTCACTTGGTATTTTAAAATATATTTAAATCTTACTACCCTCTTTTTAATATCAAAATAACAGGCACAAATAACCCTTATATACACACAAAGACCTATATTAAGTCTTTAAAAAAAGAGACCCTCGTAAACAAGGATCTCATTTTTAAAAAGTAAAAATTAACGAAGAAGTTGTAGAACGCCTTGAGGCTGTTGGTTAGCTTGAGCTAACATAGCTTGTGATGCTTGAGAAAGAATTGAGTTTTTAGTTTGCTCCATCATTTCTTTCGCCATGTCAACATCACGGATACGAGATTCTGCAGCCGTTAAGTTCTCTTGAGTAGTATTCAAGTTATTGATTGTATGCTCTAAACGGTTTTGTTGTGAACCGTAAGTTGCACGTTGTAAGTTAATTTCATCGATTGCAGCATCAATTGCAGTTACATCGCTACCAGAACTTAAAGCGTTTGACAATGTCGTTGTTGCCGGAGCAATAGTTAACATAGCTGACGCATCTTGAGTTACTGTAATATCTACACTAGACGTAAAAACATTTTTACCATTAAATTCTGTTGTTGCATAGATATTCTTAATTTCATCCGTTAAAGCTGTCATCTCTAAGTTAAGGTTAATTGTGTCTTCTGCGTTATAAGTTCCGTTCTCTTTTTGAACTGCTAATTCTTTAAGGCGTGTTGCCATAGAAGAAACTTCATTTAGAGCTCCCTCTGCAGTTTGAAGATATGAAATTCCATCTTGTGAATTTCGTGCGGCCATATCTAAGCCACGAATTTGTGAGCGCATTTTCTCTGAAACTGAAAGTCCAGCTGCATCATCACCAGCGCGGTTAATACGTAAACCTGAAGATAGTTTCTCCATGTTTTTCATTTGTGCATTGTTTGCACTGCCTAATTGACGATGTGTGTTAAGTGCTGCGATGTTGTGATTAATTCTCATTTTTGTATTACCTCCGTGTAATGTTTTTTGTTTTTTGCAAGTGTCCAAATCCGTTTGGACTAGCTTACATAATTTATATCGGAGGCTTTTGATAAATGTTTAGCGTTTTTTGAAAATATTTCTATTATTTTTTAAAAAATAAAAAGCCTGCTATAATTCTGCAGGCTTTCCCTAAATTTACTTCTTCATATTCAAAAAATCGCTCAAGTTAATGACGTTAGAAGTCGCTCGTCGATTCTCTTCCTGGATTTCTAGATAGACTTCCTTTCGGTGGATGGTGATATGTTTTGGTGCTTTAATACCGAGTTTAACCATTTCTCCTTCAATAGCAGTAACGAAGATTTCAATGTCGTCATCAATTATGATGGATTCACCTTTTTTTCTTCCAAGCACTAACATCTGCTACACCTGCCTTGATTCAGCATTAATACTGTTTTGAAATAAAGGCTGCTTAATTAGGTAGTCTTTATTATCCAATACAATTTGCATGCCAAGCTGTCTATTATTATTGATGACAAGTGGGGCTTTTAGGTTAGTCGTTGCATCTTTTATTTCGCCCGTCGCCGTAACGGTTGTTAAGACGATTGCATCTGTGGGACCTTTCAACTCAAGTCTATCTACCATTTGTTCTTCTAATTTGATGTCATATTCCTTAAAAAATGAGAAAGGGTCTACCAAAAAGAAGTTTACTTCTACTTCCTCTATCGATTGCAGGAAGAAGAATGGGGATTCCCCTTTTTCAGCAGCCGGTATCAATGCATACTTCTTATATTCCTCAAATCCTGGAATTCCTTTATTGAACGTGATGACACTGCTATCTTCTACCTCTATTTCTCCAAAACGTGTAGTTTGAATCTTCATAAGCGGCTCCTTTCATCTTGTAAAGATTTTCTATTTAATTCTATTTTTACACAAATCAGTTTCACTAGACAGCAAAACTATTTCTTGAAGGGTTTTTCACATGAGGATATATGTACTTTAGTTCACTATTTCTAGGGGGATTAAATTAATGAAAACCTAAGGGAGAACATAGTACTAAACGTAAAAAAAGGCACAATTCTCATAGATGAATTACGCCTTTTAGGAAATTATTTGTTTTAGAAAAAAGCGAGAACTTACTTACCGAATCTCGTTCAGGAGGTCCTCGAGGCACTCGTATTGAGAGGCTACTCCTTCAACAACTCCCATTTCCATTACTTGCTGAAGTGCTTCGATGGAAGCAAATTGAGAACGTGATATAAGTTTCGTCTTTCCTTCGTGTTCAACGAATTCCATTGTTATCTGCATCTCTGGCAAACTATCTACAGTATTACCTTCTTCGTCTGCAAACATGTCCATATAGACGATTTTTTTAGGTGCATTAATCTCTTGGAATACAGCTTTCCCCCATGATTCGTGGCCAAAAAAGTCACCCTGGCCCTCATCGATGCACCTCATGCAATAATGCCATACACCGTTAGGCTCAAACTCACAGCTGGGGATATCAAGGATTCGCGGGTGTTTATCGAGGATTCATCTTGTGATATCTTCATTTCAGAAAGGGATATCTTGAAATGTGTCTGGGTTATCTAGAAATCGAGTACTCATATCTAAAATTCACGAAATCCGCACAATTCAAACTCGCTGAAATGGTGCCATTTGCATCGCAAATGGCACGTTACTATGGGTTAATCGCTGGAATCAAGAATTCGTCGTGTGTATTTCACCTTATTAAATAAAGCCTTTGTATAAGCAAGGCGCGTTCCGCACTTCACTTTATTCACATATCTATTCCCACGATTTCATTTAAATTTGTATTACCCGGGAAATAGTTTTTAGTCCAATCATTAAACGGCTTTTTCTTTTCCAATATTTGCTCATAAAATTCTTCTTCATGGACAGAGAAACGAATAACTAAAAGTCATTCCTAATAGGTTGTCTTAGGTAAAAGACAAAAGGCATCCGGATGGTCTTAATCCGGATGCCTTTTGTAATCATGATCTGTCCAATCCATTCCATGCTTTTTCTTTCTTATCATCAAATACGCACTTGATTATTTCTTTTCTTTTTGCCAAATGCCAATTGGAGATTTGCGAAACAGTCCAAAATCGTTCCATGCAAAGACCCCAAACATGGGTCTTAGTCTAAGCCTCATCATTAATTCTACATAGCCTATAATGCAAGGAGTTGGAAATTGGTAGCTCCATTGTGTATTAAAAAGTTAACCATTATTAAGAACTAGTTAACTTTATAATACTGACGCACTAAATAGTTCTTTAAAGAACTGAAAGTAGATACTCTTCAGATAGCGAAAAATCACCACGAAGATTTTTTAAAAGAACCAGTTACCGAAAAAGCCTCTTCTACAGCATCGTCTGTTGAACGAAGTGCGACGATTTCTGCTCGTGCACCGTCTGTTACGCGAAGTGCGGCGATTTCTGCTCGTGCATCGTCTGTTACGCGAAGTGCGACGATTTCTGCTCGTGCATCGTCTGTTACGCGAAGTGCGACGATTTCTGTTCGTGCACCGTCTGTTACGCGAAGTGCGACGATTTCTGCTCGTGCATCGTCTGTTACGCGAAGTGCGACGATTTCTGTTCGTGCACCGTCTGTTACGCGAAGTGCGACGATTTCTGCTCGTGCATCGTCTGTTACGCGAAGTACGACGATTTCTGTTCGTGCACCGTCCGTTTCGACAAGTGCAACGATTTCTGCTTGTGCGGCGTCTTTTGTTCGAGCGTCGTTCACTACTAAAAGTATCCTGGAACATGAAGTTGCTTAACCCTCTAGAGTTAGATAGTTCGACTGCATTTTTAATGCCGTCAACATTAAAACGTGACATTTTCAAACCTCCCTTCATCTTTATATTAGAGAAAGAAAAAAATCAATTTTACTTTAATTCAAACTCGTGCTGATACACATTTCTTTCTCATATAGTAAGTTACGAAATTGTACTAATTATGGTAGAGACAAACGCATACTATTTTAAAATAAATAAAATTTCGTTTCTTTTCTTGGCATCTTTTATTCTTGTTTCATACGAATATTATAAAAATGAAAGGAAGAATTCGCGTGGATAATGTCGTGGAAATACCTGTATATCAGCTTTTTATTAATCCTATCGATTTAAGGGAACTTCGAAAAGAAATTTGGACGGATGATCCGGTTTCCGCGAAGCTAACGATAAACAAAAAGAAACATGATATCGATATTGCGTATCGTGGCTCGCATATCCGGGAGTTTCAAAAGAAGTCATATCACATTTCGTTTTATAAACCAAATACGTATAGAAATGCCAAAGAAATTCATATCAACGCAGAATATAAAGATCCGTCTCTAATGAGAAATAAATTATCGCTCGATTTTTTCAATGACATAGGATGCCTATCTCCAAAGTCTCGATTTGTAAATATAAAATTGAATGGGAAAAATGAGGGGCTATATTTGGAATTAGAATCAGTGGATGAATATTTCCTTGCGAATCGACAACTACCGAAAGGACCTATATTCTATGCGATTGACGGAGATGCTAACTTTTCGTTAATGAGTGATCTTGATAAAGATGTAAAAAAATCACTTAAATTTGGCTATGAAAAAAAATGTGGTACAGAACAAGATGAATTTCATTTACAAGAATTTATTATTAATATTAATACCATTTCAAGAGATGATTTTGAAAAAGAAATTGTGAAATACCTAAATGTTGATCAGTATCTTCGATGGTTGGCTGGCGTTGTTTTCACCCAAAATTTTGATGGTTTTGTTCATAACTACGCACTATACCAAAATAGTGAAACGAGACTATTCGAAGTCCTCCCGTGGGATTACGATGCAACATGGGGAAGAGATGTAAACGGGGAAGTAATGGAGGAGGATTATTTACGAATCGAAGGATTTAATACGCTAACTGCAAGAATTCTCGATGTAAAAACATTCCGCGGTCAATACAAAAACTTGCTAGAAGTCATTATAAACAACCAATTTAATGTAGACTATTTGAAACCGAAAATACAAGGTCTGCATGAATTGATAAGACCATATTTTCTTGAAGATCCCTATAAGAAAGATGATATCCTTTTATTTGATAAAGAACCGGAGTATATATTGAATTTTATTGAAGCACGGGCGAATTATATAAAAGGGAAATTAGATACATTAGATTAAGTAGTTTCATCCTTTACACCACCCTCCTCCATTTGGTAAGGGGTGTTCTAGTTGAATCAAATTACTAGTAACACCAATAATGCTCCTAGTATTTTTACCCCTAACTCCTTCATGTAGTAATCAAACTTTATTAAAAATTCCCACTGAATCTAACAACACAAAAAAGACCCGATCCAATAAAAAATGGACCGGGTCTACTTGCGTAGATTTATTGTGAACTTACTCTTGTTCGGCTTTTCACTTTCTAGTGTCTATTCAACCGTAACAGACTTCGCCAAGTTACGAGGTTTATCCACGTCACAGTCACGGTGAAGTGCTGCGTAGTAGCTGATCAGTTGTAAAGGAATTACCGAAACAAGTGGAGTCAACAATGGGTGCACTTTTGGCAGTACCAATGTGTCGCCTTCTTCTTCCATGCCTTCCATCGCAATGATACACGGGTTTGCGCCACGTGCTACGACTTCTTTAACATTTCCACGGATGTTCAAGCTTACTGCTTTTTGAGTCGCCAATGCGAAGATTGGAGTACCGTCTTCAATTAAAGCGATTGTTCCGTGTTTCAATTCGCCACCAGCAAAGCCTTCAGCTTGGATGTAAGAAATCTCTTTTAGTTTCAATGCGCCTTCCATGCTGACACAGAAGTCCAAGTTTCGGCCGATGAAGAATGCGTTACGAGTAGTTGATAGGAAGTCACGAGCGATTTGCTCCATTTCTTCTTTTGAATCAACCATCGCTTGAACGGCATTAGCTACGATACCAAGTTCTTTAACGAAATCGAAATCTACTGTACGTCCCGCTTTTTTAGCCGCTACTGCTGCAGTAAGGGCAAGTACAGCGATTTGTGCTGTGTAAGCCTTCGTTGACGCTACAGCGATTTCAGGACCTGCATGCAATAACAATGTGTGATCTGCTTCACGTGAAAGTGTAGAACCTTGTACGTTTGTTACTGTTAACGTTGGGTGGCCCAATTCTTTGATTTTCACCAATACTTGACGGCTATCCGCAGTTTCACCAGATTGAGTGATGAACATGAACAATGGTTTTTCAGATAGCAACGGCATGTTATAGCCGAATTCACTTGAAATGTGAACTTCTACTGGAATACCCGCAATTTTCTCGAAGTATTCTTTTCCTACTAAACCAGCATGATAGCTAGTTCCTGCTGCAATAATATACATACGATCCGCTTCATTTAAAGCAGTCAAGATTGCTTCATCGATTTCAAGCTCGCCTTGTTCGTTCTGGTAAGCTTGGATGATTTTACGCATAACAGCCGGTTGCTCATCAATTTCTTTCAGCATGTAATGTGGGTATGTGCCTTTTTCGATATCGCTCATATCCAGTTCAGCTGTATAAGCTTGACGCTCTACTACCGAGCCATCTAATTTTTGAATTTCAACAGACTCTTTTTTCACAATAACCATTTCTTGATCATGAAGCTCTACATATTGGTCTGTTACTTGTAACATCGCCATTGCGTCAGACGCTACAACGTTGAAGTCGTCACCAAGACCAACTAATAATGGGCTCTTGTTTTTCGCAACATAAATTGTTTGTGCTTCTTCTGAATCCAATAGCGCGATTGCGTATGATCCGTGCAACAAGCCAAGTGTATGGCGGAATGCTTCACCAGTAGTCATGCCGTCTTTAGAGAATTTCTCAATTAACTGAACAATGACTTCTGTATCCGTGTCGGACTTCATTTCCATGCCAGGTAAATATTCTTTTTGAAGCAAATGATAGTTCTCGATAACTCCGTTATGAACCAGCGTATAGCGACCTGATTCACTTTGGTGTGGATGGGCATTCAATTGGTTAGGAACTCCGTGAGTCGCCCAACGCGTGTGGCCGATACCAGTTTTTGCATGCACATCATTTTCTACTGCTTGACGTAAGTCTGCAATGCGTCCTTTTTCTTTGAATACAGTTACACCATCTTCATTGCGAACGGCAATACCAGCTGAATCGTAACCGCGGTATTCCAATTTTTCCAACCCTTTTAATAAAATTTCTTTTGAATCTAACTCTCCGATGTATCCTACAATTCCGCACATAATTTAAAATCCTCCAATAATTTAATCATAATAAAATAAGCGTTCTGCTAAGCGTGCAGACGCTGTTCGTGTGCCCTCTTCTTCCTTTAATCGCAAAATCACTTCTGCGGTTTAAGAATCAGAATTACGACCGGGCATCGCGGCCGGGAGGTATCCGCCGAATCTTCGATACTCCTCCTCCTCGTCTGCTGAAGATCCATTTCCGTCCGATTTCTTCAGCTCAGGCGCTATCATTGTTTTCCGATTTTTTTGACGTGCGTAAATTCACTCCTTTTGCACGGTAACGTTAAAGTAGTCAGTTGTCAATGACTTACAATTCACGTCAGCACACCTATCATACTGAATTCACATACATACGTCAATACAGTACATACCCTCAATATATTCCAAAGAAACATGAAAGTCTAAGAAAACAGCCTTTTAAAATTTACCATCCGTTTTTCCTAGTTTAATTAAACATTTTATATATTCTCAATGACCATTTTTCACCAAGTATCTTGTTATAAGATGGCCTTTCAATCATTCTTAAATAACAATTCTCCCGGGACACGAGCAGTTCGAGGAAGCAAGTAAATGAACACCGGAGTGCACTAAAAGTGCATGAGGATGTGAGTGAGCGTAGCTGACAAAGAGATGCGACGTGTAACACACCATTTTTCCGAGACACGAGCAGGTCGCGGAAGCAAGCGAGCGAACACCGGAGTGTACATAAGTACATGAGAATGTGAGTGAGCGAAGCTGACAAAGAGATGCGACGTGTATCGGGAAAATGAAAAAGAGTCGCATCTCTGCGACTCCTACAAACCCGTTATAGCCCCAAATACCAATGCCAACGCAATGACAAAAGCGGGGTGTAACTTCACTTTTTCCAACAGTACGAAACTTGCCGCCATCAAAAACAAAGTATAACCGGGACCAACACCTTCAACTGATTCCTGCGCAAACTGGATGGTCATGAAACCTAGCAACACAGCGATGACTGGTCGAATAATCTTCGTTAAGTTTTTCACTTCCGGTTCGTCTTTGTACTTAAGCAGGAGGGCCATCATACCAATCATCAGGAGTAAAGACGGTGCGACGCTCGCGAACATCGCGACGATAGATCCGAGTACTCCCGCTTCCGTGTACCCAATATACCCCGCCATTTTCGTAGCAATTGGACCAGGCAAGGAATTGCCAATCGCGACCACTTCACTAAATTCCTGCGTGGTTAACCATTCATAATTCCCTACCACTTCATGCTCTACTAATGGAATCGAAGCTGGTCCTCCACCATAACCGAGGATACCAGGAATGAAAAATGCTAAAAACAAGTGCCAATAAATCATGCTTTTTTCCTCCTTTTCAGGAGCGGTGAAAAGACGATAAGGATACAAACCAAAATGACAATAGCCGGATGGATTTGCAAACCTTCTATTAGAATGCCGGATAACCCGATCAATAATATGGCGCGCATCCAACCGAGAGTTTCTCCTGATTTCTTAACAAAATCCCAAGTCAATACGGCAAGCATGACCGCAACAACCGGTACGACGGACGCTGACATATGTTGAACCCAGGGAATATCTTTATATGTTTGCAATAATCCTAAAAAAACAATCATCAATACAACTGTTGGTATGATAGATGCCGCAAGGGCAATCAAGCATCCCCAGACACCCGCTATCCGGTAGCCAATATATCCAGCGATTTTAGTCGCAATGGGACCTGGCAACGTGTTGGCAAGAGCTAAAGTGTCGCCGAACTCGTCATCCGTCATCCATTCATATTTTTTCACGACTTCCTGATGGACCAATGGAATAGAGGAAGGACCCCCTCCAAATCCAAGCATGCCGGTGCGAAAGAAAGCCAGCGCGATATTGCGGTAAAGAACACGACGTGGACGTCCCGTAGCGTTCTTCACCCCAGCACGTTCTACCAAGCCGCGATGGCTCCGTCTGTTCGGGATTCTGTGCCACCTTGAAGCACACCCGTCTCAGGGTTTCGCCAAATTATTTGTCCACGTCCAAAACTGCCGCCATCGGATGTTACGTAAATGTCATGTCCTTTTCTAACCAAACTCTGAACCAAGTAGTTCGGAAACTCCGGTTCTACGTGGACAGTCTTCCCTTTCATCCACTGCCAGCGTGGCATATCCAACGTTGCTTGCGGATTTAATAGGAAGTCAACTGTATTTGTGACCACTTGGAAATGACCTTGGGGTTGCATGTATCCACCCATCACACCAAACGGGCCGACAGCCTGACCATCTTTCGTCAGGAAGCCAGGAATAATCGTATGGTACGTTCGCTTGCCTGGCTTCAGCACGTTCGGATGTGTTTCATCCAGTGAAAAATCATGCCCTCGGTTTTGTAAACCAATGCCTGTGCCTGGAATCACGATACCCGAGCCGAAGCCCATATAGTTACTTTGAATGTAAGAAATCATGTTTCCTTCGTCATCTGCAGCGGCTAAATAAACCGTTCCGCCTTTTGGCAATTCATACGGTTCAGGGTTCGTAGCAGTACCTCCAATGACACCAGCACGTTTTGCAGCGTATTCATCTGACAGCAGATGTTCGATACTTACAGACATTGATTCAGGTTCTGTAATGAATGCCTGGCCATCTGTAAATGCCAGCTTCATCGCTTCGATTTGTCGGTGGAACGTGTCCGCATCCTGCCAAGTAGGTGGATCTACTTGCTTGAATACGTTCAACGCCATCAACGCAACCATTCCTTGCCCGTTCGGTGGAATTTCCCACACATCGTAACCGCGGTAGTTGGCTGAAACAGGCTCCACCCATTGTGGTTTATATGTAGATAAATCTTCTTTCGTTAAATATCCATCATGCTTTTTGAAGAAGGCATCGATTTTGTCGGCAATTTCACCTTCGTAGAAATCACGCACATTCGTTTCACCAATTGCACGCAACGTTTTTGCATGGCCTGGTGAAGACCAGACTTCCCCGATTTCAGGCGCACGACCGTCCGGTGCAAACGTTTCGAACCACCCAGCAAATTCTTCGGCCGTGAACGTTTCTTTGTACTTCTTATAGGCAGCTTTCCAATACTTGCCGAGAATCGGTGACAATGGATAGCCTTCTTCTGCGTATCGAATCGCCGGAACGAGCACGTCCTTTAATGGAAGTTTCCCGAATTTCGCGGACAGTTCAGCCCACGCAGCTGGAACCCCGGGAACCGTCACAGGAATGACACCGAAGACCGGCATTTTTTCATGCCCTTTCTCGCGGATGGCTTCAGCAGAAATCGATTGCGGTGCAGGACCGGAGGCATTCAGACCATGCAACTTGTCCTTTGACCATACGAGGGCAAATGCATCGCCACCGATACCGTTTGAAGTGGGCTCTACTACAGTTAATGCGGCAGCTGTTGCAATGGCAGCATCAATTGCATTTCCGCCTTTCTGCAAAATTTCAAGACCAGCCTGTGCTGCAAGTGGCTGTGAAGTGGCGACCATGCCTTTTTTCGCGAATACCGTATGTCGCTTCGCAGCAAATGGGTGGTTTAAGTAATCCATGATGTTCCCCCTTAAGTTCGGTCAGTTCAATGTTTAAATTTTTGTTCCTGAAAAATGACAAGCAGCAAAATGAGCTGGTTCTACTTCTTGCCAAGCCGGTTTGTCGACTTTGCATACTTCCTGCGCAATCGGACAACGTGTGTGAAATGGACATCCACTAGGAGGGTTTGCCGGATTTGGCAAATCACCCTGCAAACGAATCCGTTTAGTATTTTTTTGAACAGATGGCCTCGGAATAGCGGATAGCAGAGCCTGCGTGTACGGGTGCAATGGATTAGCAAACAAATCTTTTACCGTGCCGAGCTCCACCGTGTTGCCCAGATACATAACCAAGACCCGATCACAGAAATAACGGACAACGCCCAGGTCATGAGAAATAAATAAGTACGACAGCTGGTATTTTTCTTGCAGCGACTTCAATAATTTTAACACTTGTGCCTGGACTGAAACATCCAAAGCCGAAACCGCTTCATCACAAATGACAAAAGAAGGATTCAAGGCAATCGCACGCGCAATGCCGATTCGTTGCCGTTGTCCTCCACTGAATTCATGCGGATACCGTTCAAAATGTTCTTCTTTCAATCCGACTTCTTGTAGTAAATCCAATACACTCGCTCGCTTTTCTTTTGCAGACATGTTTGTATGCATTGTAAATACTTCTTCCAATGCATGACCGATACGTTGGCGTGGATTTAGGGACGCATATGGATCTTGGAAAATCATCTGCATTTCTTTGACGAATTTCAATTTTTCTTTACGTTTTAAATCTTGTATTTCTTCGTTACGAAAATGGATTTTTCCTTCCGTCAATTCTTCCAGTCCTAAAATGGCTCTACCCAGAGTTGATTTTCCACAGCCCGATTCGCCAACCACTCCCAGACTTTCCCCTTCAAACAATTGAAGTGACACATCTTCTACAGCTTTCACGTGGCCTTGAACGCGTTTCAAAATACCGCCTTTAATAGGAAAATACTTTTTCACGCCTCTTAACTCAAGGAGAATTTTCGGATCAGATTTGGGCGACAAGGTGACCATGCTTAACCTCCTCCACTTCTTCGTGCAACCAACAACTGACGACATGTCCTTCATCCGTTTTAAATTCAGGTGGTGTCAGTTCCCGGCATTTATCAGTCGCAAATTTACATCGCGGATGGAAACGACATCCTTGGATGTGTTCCTGTAAACTCGGAAGGGACCCAGGAATCGGTTCCAACTCAAAATCAGGATCATCAATGTTCGGAACTGAATTCAGCAAGCCAATTGTATACGGATGTTTTGGATGATCAAATATTTCAGTGACCGTGCCTTCCTCCACTTTTTCACCTGCATACATGACCATCACACGGTCAGCAACTTCAGCGACAACGCCCATATCATGGGTAATCATCATAACGCCCATATTCAATTTTTCTTTAAGGTCATTAATTAAATCCAAAATTTGAGCCTGAATGGTGACGTCCAATGCAGTAGTTGGTTCATCTGCAATGAGCAGGCCAGGATGGCAGGCGAGGGCAATGGCAATCATGACTCGTTGTCTCATCCCCCCACTCAGTTCATGTGGGTATTGATTCATACGTTTCTCCGGATAGGGAATGCCGACTTGCTTCAATAACTCTATGCCTTGTTTCGTCGCTTCACTTTTGCTGACTTTATGATGCAAAATGAGTGGTTCACGCAATTGGTACCCCACCGTCAATACTGGATTCAATGCGGTCATCGGTTCTTGGAAAATCATTGAAATTTTCGTGCCACGCATTTTTCTCATTTCTTCGTATGGTAGATTATGAATCGGCTTTCCTTCGTACTTCACTTCTCCGCCTGCGATCTTTCCATTACTCGGAAGCAGTCCAATGACAGATAGGGACGTAATACTTTTCCCGCAGCCTGATTCACCAACGATACAAAGCGTCTCCCCTTTCGCAATGGAAAAGGAGACATCCCGCACAGCTTGGACGTTGCCGTCCGCTGTGCGAAATTCGGTTACCAAGTGATTCACTTCGAGTAATGTCTCCATATCATTTCCCCCTACTTTCTTGAAACTTTTTTCAAGGACCACTTACCATTTGGATCAATTTCAAGACCAGAATAATTTTTATCCAGCGCTGCCGTAACAATCCCGTGATACATTGGGATGACAACATTTTCATCAATCATTAAATGATTGGCTTCATCTAGAATTTGCAAACGCTCATCCTGGTCAATCGTTGTACGAGATTGAACAACCAGTTCGTCAAATTCCGGATTGCTGTATTGAGAACGGTTAGATGAACCAACGTTATCACTATGGAAGTTCGGATATAATAATTCAGAACCATCTCCCGTTACATTTGACCAACTCAAGAAAGTAAGGTCATAGTCTCCCGCGCGAGCTGTATCCAAGAATGTTGCCCATTCCATCGATTCAATCTCTACTTTGAATCCTGCTTCAGTTAATTGAGCTTGTACGATTTCAGCCATTAAGATGAAATTGTCGCGATTAGCAGTTAATAATTTTATTGGTTTGTCCCCGTATCCATTTTTCTTAACTAAGGCTTTTGCCGCTTCAACATCATACGCTGTTCCCGCTTTGTCTGCAGATTCATCAAAGCCGAATACTTGCGGCCCGATAACACTATCACTTCTTACACCTAAACCATTCAGTTTCGAAACAAATGCATCACGGTCTACTGCTAATGCAACTGCTTTACGGAACTCAGCATCTTGGTTTCTCTCAAGTGAATGGTTGAACGTTAAGTAATAAACACTCGTACCATCTTTCTTTTCAATATTGATGTTATCCATTGATTCCAATCGCTTCACTTGCTCTGTTGGTAAATTATCGATAAATTGAACTTCCCCTGTTTGTAGCATGGAAATCGCAGTTGAAATTTCCGGAACGACTTTTAGCACAACTTTCTTTAATTCCGGTGCCCCATCCCAATATTCTTCATTTGCTTCTAATTCAACTTTATCTCCAGGTGTCCAACTAACAAACTTGAATGGACCCGTTCCAACTGGATCTTTCATTAAGTCTTGTTTCTTGTCGGCAGTCGGGCTGACAATTGCTGCATTCGTATGTGATAAAGACGCTAAGAACGGTCCATACGGATATTTTGTTTTAATTTCAACCGTGTGTTCGTCTAGTACTGTAATCGTATCAACCGGTTCCAATAATGATGCACGTGGTGCAGCAGTTGCTGGATCGCGAAGTTTATCAAATGTATATTTTACTGCTTCAGCATTAAAAGGTGTGCCATCGTGGAATTTGATGCCTTCTTTTAATTTAATGACCCATGTGTTTTCATCAGGGTTTTCATATGATTCAGCAAGCAAAGGTTCAAATTCCTGTGTATCTCCGTTACGAGTAAATAGTTGCTCATAGACATGCTCCGTGATATTCGCGGATACTGCGTCGTTCATTAAGATCGGTGATAACCCTACAGCATCTGAAGTTGATGCATATGTGAATGTTTCATTACTTGCAGATCCACCACTTGATTTCCCATCAGAATCTTTAGGTGCTGATGCGGATTCCCCCGAGCAAGCTGCAAGTACAAGCATTACCATTAACATGATTGAGTACCATACTATTTTCTTCATTCTTTTTCCCCCTGCTCCATTATTATTGATGTCTGGCAATACACGCCAGTTCGCACTTCAGCTTTAGTCCCTCATGCGAAAGCAAGCTTTCGAATCGGTTCTTCGGCGGCGAGCTAAAGTGGCGCGTTTCGCTTTTTATTGAATATCCATATTCGGATCTAATGCATCCCGCAATCCATCACCGACAACATTGAATGCAAAAACCGTCAACATAATAGCAATACCTGGGACGATTGTTAAATGAGGAGAAGTCCACATATAATCTTGACCTTGTGCAATCATGGCTCCCCACTCAGGTGTGGGAGGCTGAGCGCCCAGTCCTAAATAACTGAGTGCAGCTGTGGATAATATCGCCGTAGCCATTCGCATCGTCGCGAATACAATGATCGGTGCGAATGCATTCGGTAAAATGTGACGGATCATAATTCGAAAATCAGATGCACCCAATGACTTCATCGCCATGATGTATTCTTTCTGTTTAATGGAAAGAACCGAGCCTCGTACAATACGGGCACATGTTGGAATGGACCAAATACTGATTGCGATGGCGACATTGACCAAATTCGTGCCCAAAATTGCGATAATCAACATCGCTAGCAATATCCCTGGGAACGAGAACAATAAATCAACAATGCGCATGATGACGCCATCTAATTTTTTATAGTACCCGCCGAGCAATCCAAGCGTGACCCCCCCAATCAGACCGAGTGATACGGCCATAATTCCTACAAGCAAGGAAATTCGTGCACCGTAGACAATTCGTGCCCACACATCCCGTCCATAGTTGTCAGTTCCTAACCAATGGCCATCTGAAAACATTGGCAATTCGCTTGCCACCAAGTTTTGTTTGATGGGATCATGGATCGCAATAAGTGGTGCAAAAACTGCCATTCCGATTTGTAAAAGGATGATGATCAGTCCCGCAACCGCTAACTTATTTTTGAACAATCTTTTTAAAGTAGTCACATAAACTTTCTCTTTTTTATTAACAACCGGCAAACGTTTCTCCGTTGTCAGGATTGCATTCGTCATATGGTATCTCCTTTCATCAGTCGTAGCTGATACGTGGATCGATAAAGGTATAAACAATATCTACGATTAAATTTACGACCACAAACAGAGTGGCCACTAACAGCACAGATCCTTGAACCATAGGGAAATCTCTCATTGCGATTGAATCAATCATTAACCTTCCTACACCATTGATGGCGAATACTTTTTCAGTAATGATTGTTCCCCCTAGCAAAAATCCAAAGTTAAGTCCGATGACTGTGATGACTGGAATCATGGCATTTTTCAGAGTGTGAATCCAAATGACGTTTCGTTCTTTTACACCTTTCGCCCTTGCTGTCCTAACGTAATCAGCTTTAATCACTTCAAGCATGGAAGACCTCGCCATTCGTGCAATCATAGCTGCGGAGCCCGTACCAAGAGTAATTGCCGGTAAAATCAATTGTTTGAAGCCGTCAACCGTGTAAAAAGGTTCGGAAAGTCCACCTACTGGAAGCCATTGCAGATTTACTGCAAACACTAAAATTAACAGTGTACCTAACCAAAAGTTCGGAATGGAAATGCCAGCAAGCGCAAACGTGGTTGACGTGACATCCAGCCATGAATTATGTTTGAGTGCTGATATCAACCCTGCAAATATCCCAATGACTACCGCAACAATCATACTGGCAATCGCAAGTTTTAATGTATTTGGAAAACGGATTGATATAGCCTCTGAAACAGCTTGCTTTGACTGATAGGAATAACCAAAATCGCCTTGAGCTGCATGCTTTAAATAACTTCCATATTGAACAAGGAATGGATCATTTAAGCCAAGATTATCTCGGATGGCTTCCAAATCGGTTTCAGTCGCCGTAGGTCCGCCCACCATCGTGGCTGGGTCGCCAGGAGCTATGTACATGGATGAAAATACAAGAAAGGAAATTCCTAGTAATAAAAAAACCAGTTGTATCCCTCTTCTGACAATCAAAGCTATCATTTATTCCCCCACCTTCTTGCAATTGTTAACTGATTTTTTTAATTTGATTAACAATTGGTTGTTATTTGTTAAATGTGATTATAGAGCATTGAGAATTAAAAATCTACATGAATATTCAAATAAATTATAATTTTTCATTTTTTATATTCCTTTCGTTAATAAATAGTGATTATCTCCTACATAACGTAATTCGTTTCAGAAAAACTCAATCAAAATGTTAGTATCGCCTTATTAAAATGATGAAAACGTTTACAATCATTTCGTAAGTTGAAATTTCTACACAAAAAGACCCCTGACTTTTCATAAGAAATGTCAGGGGTCTTTATTTTGTTATAGTTTTAATCCGCTTCGGCTCTTGAAGCGTCTTAATAATATGTGGCTTTCCACACGCGTAATGCCTTCCAATGCGTACAATTCTTCGTTGATGAACTTTTCCAGATTGGAAAAATCATCCACCAAGACATGCATATGCAGGGTTGAAGGTCCGGTCATTTGATAACAGCTCGCAACACTAGGGTTATCAGCAAGTTTTTCAGCCACTTCCACAAGCGAAGATGGTTCACAGTCCACTTCAAAGAAGCCAGATACACTTTTACCAACTTTCTCCGAGTTGATTACCACCGTGAAACGTTCAATGACTCCCGCTTCTTGCAACTGGTGTACACGTTCGCGCACAGCAACGCGTGATAAGTTCAATTCTTTACCTATATCTACATACGATAAGCGTCCATTGGCAATCAATAATTCTAAAATACGTTTATCTGTAGCATCTAAACGCATGGGCCACCCACTTTCCACCATTGTATTGGTATTATACGAAAAGAATTAGCAGCTGGGAAGAAAAATAATTAATATTCTTACGATTTGTTTTTAAATGGGAATTTATATACACAGAACGACAGAAGACCAACTTCATAGAAGCTGGCCCCCCAAATAAATTATTCTGCTAGTCCCATTTCAGTACGCACAACTTCAGCAATGCGTTCCACATATCGTTCGCAATCTTCTTGCGTTGACGCTTCAACCATGACACGCACCAATGGTTCAGTACCGGAAGGACGTACCAACACGCGGCCATTGCCAGCCATTTCTTGCTCAACTTCCGCAATGACTGCCGCCACTTTTGCATTATCCGTTACGCCATGTTTGTCCGTGACACGTACATTCACAAGTTTTTGTGGGAAAATCGTCATTTCAGCTGCAAGTTCAGACAGCTTCTTGCCTGTAATTTTCATGATGTTCACCAATTGAAGACCCGTTAGTAAACCATCACCTGTTGTATTATAATCCAGGAACACGATGTGTCCTGATTGTTCTCCACCTAAATTGTAGCCATTATTTTTCATTTCCTCGACAACATATCGATCACCAACCGCTGTTTGCACGCTACTCATGCCATGAGATTCAAGCGCCTTATAGAAGCCCATGTTACTCATAACTGTAGAAACAACTGTATCGTGCTTCAAACGGCCTTCACTATGCAAGTGCTTCGCACAAATGTACATAATTTGATCGCCATCTACGATTTGACCTTTTTCATCCACTGCAATCAGACGATCGCCGTCTCCATCAAACGCAAGCCCTACATGAGCTCCTTTGTCAACGACAAACTTAGCCAATACTTCAGGGTGAGTAGATCCGACACCTTCGTTAATGTTCAAACCGTTCGGTGATGCGCCCATCGTGGAAAGATCCGCATCCAGGTCAGCAAAAACATGAGTTGCTAAAGAAGAAGTAGAGCCATGTGCGCAGTCCAAAGCAACATGGATGCCAACAAAATCTTCATCCAACGTTTGCTTTAAGTAACTGATATATTTTTGTCCACCTTCAAAGTAGTCCGTAACAGATCCTAAATTGCCGCCAACCGGGCGTGGCAATTCATCCACTTCTGTATCAATAAGCGCTTCGATTTCCGCTTCTTGTTCATCAGAAAGCTTGAAGCCATCAGAACCAAAGAATTTGATTCCATTATCTGCAACCGGGTTATGTGAAGCTGAAATCATGACGCCCGCTTCAGCACTCATCACACGCGTTAAGTAAGAAACACCTGGCGTACTGATGACGCCTAAACGCATAACTTCTGCACCTACAGATAAAAGACCAGCAACCAGTGCACCTTCCAGCATATGACCGGAGATACGTGTATCACGTCCAATCAAAACTTTCGGACGACTTGTAGCTTCTTTTGTTAAAACGTATCCACCGATACGACCTAATTTAAATGCTAATTCTGGTGTAAGCTCGCTATTCGCAACGCCTCGTACCCCATCAGTTCCAAAATATTTACCCATTTATCTATTCTCTCCTTCAAATCCAAACTTAAGCTCGCACGACATCCACTGTGACAGAAGGTGAAGACACCGTCCAAGTCACGTTTTCAGGACCTTCAACGGTGACAACCAAAAGATTTTCACCGTTTTCAGCTGTGCTTGCATCTACATATACTTGAAAATCCTTCGCACTCAAGGTGTCAATATATGGACTTTCTCCTCGTACAGTCAAGAGGACTTGACCACTTTCAGGTTGGCTGAATGCGTAATGATCCTTTTCATTCAACCCTTTGACTTCTACATTAACATCCGCGAATTCACGGGATTTTGTTTTAACTTCGTTATCTTCTTCAGCTGGCACTTGGCCGGACTCTTCCACCGACTCTTCTTTAGGTGCTGGTGTCACATCAACAAGTACTTCCAGTTGAGATTCAGAAAGTCTCGACACACCTTTAGGTACCGGTAATTTCAATGCGAGTTCTTTTGATTCTTCAAGCTTACTCACATCTACGTCCACCTTGATTGACTCCAATGCATCGACAACCGCTCGGTTTCCGTACACACGTACATACTCAAATGATGGCGTTAAATCATTAATTATTACGCCTTCTTTAGGTGGCCCGATTTGCCTTAAAGCAATGGGTACCTCTTTGCTATATTCTTCAATGTTAACCGTGACGTCCACTTGAGCAGGTTCAATGGTCACATTCAATTTGGATAAATCCTTATCCAATACTTTTACGCTCGCTTCTTGCGTGAATGTTTTATTGAGTCCTGGCTCTCCCCCGACAGTTGCTTTTACAAAACTGATGCTTTCAACTACACTTTTCGCTCCCGTTATCAATACACGTTCAGGGTTCGTTTTCATGCCCGTCACGATAAAGTCTTCAGCCAGCAATCGTTCGTTAAATTCAGCATCTACCCGCATTTCCCGGGTTATTTTCTCTTCAATACTCACTTCGATATAAGAAGGATCTAAGGTGACTTCAAGTTTTTCTGACACGTTCTCCACTTGGAGCATGACATTATGCTGACCCATATTCAAATTGCGTAAATCCACAAAGACGGTGAAATCTTGCAACTGTTTTGCTGATTGTACAATCGACGTAGGTCCTTCTATCGTTACATCAACTGTTTCTGGAACTCCCGTGACCACTAAGTTCTCATCATCATAATAGACTTCCACCGGCACATCGCGAATAATATCCGTCATGTTCCCGTTCGTTGATGCATTCAAGCTTTCTTCATCGGATTTAATTGTCAAGAACAAAAGCATGGCAAGAAGTAGCGCAGTGATTCTCAAAAACCAAGGGCTATTCATCATTTTATCCATTCTTTTTCCCCCTCCACGTCCATTTAGAAGTGCTAACCATTTCAGGTTCAGGTCCAAACCACACTTTACGCAAGCGTGTTTCAAATTCTTCAATGGATAGATTTCTGTGAAGGTCTCCGTTAGACGTTAAACTAACCGCTCCCGTTTCCTCAGATACAATAATGGTAATGGCATCCGTCACTTCGCTTATACCCAGTGCCGCACGATGACGTGTACCAAGCTCTTTCGAAATGAATGGACTTTCAGATAACGGCAAATAACAGGCAGCAGCCGCTATTTTATTTTTTTGCATAATAACCGCTCCATCGTGAAGTGGCGTGTTCGGTATGAAAATATTAATCAATAATTCCGATGTAGTTTCGGAGTTCATTTTAATACCCGTTTCAATGTACTCCGTTAACCCTGTTTCGCGTTCAATCGAAATCAACGCACCAATTCGTCGTTTTGCCATATAGCTTACAGATTTCGTCATGGCTTCAATTAATCGATTTTGCTCTTCTGCTTCTTGAAGGCTCGTGCGGGCGAATAATTTACCTCGACCTATCTGTTCGAGTGCACGTCTTAGCTCCGGTTGGAAAATAATAATAATGGCAAGAAAGCCCCAGTCAATGATTTTTTGCATCATCCAACCAAGTGTATCCAATCCAACTGTTTGCGTTAGCACCCGGACAATGATGATTACAAAGATTCCTTTTAATAATTGGACCGCTTTCGTTCCTTTTATCAAAGTGAAGATCTTATAAATGACAAACCACACGAGTAACACATCAAGTATATTAACGAGCACGTTTACCGGCGTCAAATCGGTGAATTGGTCAATAAACGGCATGTGGCATCCCCCACTTTTCATCACATATTCATATGGAATCAGTATAACATAAACATCCAGCCTTCTGCCTAATAGCGCAACGCTTCAGGCAAGATTGACACTTATAGCGCATGGATTTTGGCCTATGCGTGTTTTGGGGACTTCTATTCGCGCTTATTCCATTTCTATTCGCGTTTCATTGACTTCTATTCGCTTTTCCACAAATTCTATTCGCGTTCACATATTTCGCAGCCGGAATCACGTCCTATCTCCTACCTTTCAATAGAGACAAAGCAAAAGCCCACCCTCAATGGGTAGGCTTATTTATCTTCTTTTCCATCAACAAGCGACGTGACGTCTTTTGCGCCTGCTTTAATTTTGTACCAAAGCCAATCAAACACTTGATTGATTTCTTCTATTTCACCTGTCACATTGGCTGTTGATGCCATATACTGTCCATTGATTACCGTTACATTCCCATCTACTTCTCCATCAATTTGAAGGTCACCGTTTTTGACAACCAAGTCCCCTTTGACAATCTCTCCTGCAGGAACGATTACTTTTTCTCCTTCAACCACAAGATTTGGTTGTTTTGTAAACGAGAAATGTTGGTCATCGTTATAACTGGAGAAGAGTGAAGCACTCATCAGAATCATAAACAAGGCTGCAGCAGTCAGTAGTGGATGACTGTGGAACCAGCGTTTCATCCCAACTTTTGATGTTTCTTTTGGCAATCGTGCCGTCACGCCTTCCACAAAACCATTCGGTGCTGAAATATGTGAAGCGCTCTGAACGAACGCAGCGACTTTGCTTAACTCATGCATGTGCTGTTGACAAGACGGACAACTGGCTAAATGGGATTTGAGCTCCTGCTCATGTTCACCACTGATGTCGCCATCCAAATATTCATGCATATAGTGAACGATATGTTCTGGACATTTGTTCATCGTGAATCCCTCCTACATGTTACTCAATTGCTTTCTGAGCGCTTCGCGCCCTCTGTGGATACGGGTTTTCACAGTTCCAAGTGGCATTTCCAAAATGTCACTTATTTCCTGGAGCGGCAAATCCTCCATATATTTCAATACAATCACTGCGCGGTACTTATCCGGCAAGCGACTGATTTCATATTGGACACGGTCTTGCATTTCCATTTTCATTACCTGATCTTCCGGCAATTCTTCTGAGGCAGCGATTTGCGAGTACATATTCAAACCTTCTGTACCTGAAACCTCTGCATCCAAGTAATAATCCGGTTTCTTCTTTCTTATACGGTCGATACACAAATTGGTTCCAATTCGGTACAACCAAGTTGAAAATTTTCGATTTGTATCAAACGTGTGGATGTTAATGAAGGCACGAACAAATGCTTCCTGTGCGATATCCTCCGCTTCATGCATGTTTCCAAGCATACGAAAACATACCCGATATAATTTATCTTGGTATAGCTCGACAATCTCCGCGAATGCATTTTGATCGCCTTTTAATACTTCTTTTATTCGTTTGTTGACCAAAGCATCCATGGTGATTTCCCCTCCGCTCATGCGGCTGTCTTACTTATACGGATTAAAGTTGAGACAGGTTTCATCTTTTTTATCAATACCTTATATTATATCAGAAATATTTCAAGATACTTACAATTATTTAAAAACCTACCTATACGTTGACAGCCATTCACGTCAATTAGTGGCATGAAATTAAATACAAAAACAGTTCAACCATTAAGCATCATATGCCAGGTTGAACCGTTCGATATTAACTTATAATAATTTTTCGCCGAATAGTGAGCCCATCAAAGCTACAGCTACATCCGCTGTTTTATTTTTCTCATCAAGAATCGGGTTTACTTCAACGAATTCAGCTGATGTGATTATGTCTGCAGAATACAGCATTTCCATCGCTAAATGACTTTCGCGGTAACTGATTCCACCCGGTACAGGAGTTCCCACACCTGGTGTATAGATCGGATCAATTCCATCTAAATCAAGTGATAAATGGACACCATCTACTTCACGATCTTTTAAATACCCCATAGCTTTGTCCATAACTTCCGTCATTCCAAGCTTATCGATATCATGCATCGTGAACACTTTGATGCCTTTTTCTTTAATTAACTCACGCTCACCAGGATCAATTGAACGTGCTCCGATAATGACAACATTTTCAGGCTTGATTTTTGGTGCAAATCCACGAATATTCACCAATTGTTCATTGCCCAATCCAATACTTACTGCAAGTGGCATTCCGTGAATGTTACCAGATGGAGACGTATCTCCCGTATTTAAATCTGCATGCGCATCGTACCAGATAACGCCTAGATTTTCATAACGATCGCCTAAACCAGCCAATGTGCCAATGGCAATACTATGATCTCCACCTAGAATAAGCGGGAATTGACCATTTTCCATAACATCATGGATTTTATTAGCTAAAGTTGTACTTGCATCTGTTACTTCTTTTAAGTTGCGTAAATTTGTATTCGTTGGAGCAGTTTTTTCTGCCGCTGCAATTTGGATATCGCCTTCGTCTGTTACCGTGTGACCAATCTCTTCTAAACGTTCAACAACGCCAGCGTAACGAATCGCACTCGGTCCCATATCAACCCCACGACGATTTTGCCCCAAATCCATCGGTACCCCAATTAAAGATATATTTAATTTATTCATTATTTTATACCTCCCCATTTACTTAGGTCTATTGTAAATCAAGAGGTACACTTGGCTCAACTGCACATCATTTTGAATATTTATTCATTTTTTCTTGCAACCCTTTGTTGACGCTGGCCCACTCTTTATCAATGATTGAGTAAACAACGGCATTGCGCGGTTTTCCAGTCGAGCGAATTCGTTCATTTCGTAAGATGCCTTCTTTTTGGGCTCCGAGTCGTTCAATCGCTTTTTGAGACTCCACATTTTCTTCATCTGTTTTAAATTGAACGCGAATCATGCCAAGCGTTTCAAAGGCATATGTGAGCAGCAGCCACTTAGCTGTCGTATTGATATGCGTTCGTTGAAATGGTTTGCCATAAAAAGTACCGCCTATTTCACATGTTTTATTCGCATGGTCAATGTTATATATACGTGTAGAACCATACATTTCATCCGTTTTTGAGTTCGCTGCAACAAAAACAAATGTCGAATCAGTTAATTGCATATCTTCATAGCCGGAGCTCATCCACTTTTCAAACTCTTCCATATGTTGAAATTTATTAAGCATAAAAGTAAACGTTTCGAACGTTGTCAGTTTCCACAGTCTTTCAATATCGGATTCTTGCATCGGTCGTAACGTCACATCATCATGCATTAATAAAACGCTCATATTCCACACTCCCAACAACTTTTACACTATCATACAAAAGTTTTTCCAATATATACAGACTGCGGTCTGAAAATTGTGTTATCTTCTGCTTGTTCCATCGCATGGGCAGTCCACCCGACAATTCGAGCCACACTGAAGGTAGGTGTAAAGAGTGCCGGGTCCAAATTAATGGCACGCATGATGGCTGCTGCATAGAACTCGACATTGGTATACAGCTTGCGGCCAGGTTTATGTTCATTTAACAGATGAATTATTTCTTTTTCAGCAAAAGTAGCAAGATCAAGCCATGCATCTTCTCCTTGAAGTGATAAACATTTTTCACGAAGCACAATCGAACGCGGATCTTCCGTTTTATAGATCCTGTGACCGAACCCCATGATGCGTTCTCCCCTAGCTAGCTTTTCTTCTATGACTGCACGCACTCCTTCGGGAGACTGCATCTCATCCAATAAATCAAGCACCCCTGAAGGAGCACCTCCATGTAAAGGACCTTTCATCGTCCCTAGTGCAGATACAATTGCAGATGGAATATCAGACTCCGTTGAGATGGTGACACGTGCAGCAAACGTCGATGCATTCAAACCATGCTCCATTGTTAATAACAAATACGTCTCAAGCGCTTCCACTTGTGCAGGTGTTGGGGATATCCCTGTTAACAAGTATAAAAAATTGGCTGTATGTCCGAGATTATCAAGTGAAGACAAAGGCTCCAATCCTTGTTGTCTTCGATAATAAAAAGCAACGATTACCGGAAGAGCAGCTGTTAAAATAACCGATTGTTCATATGTTGATTTTCCCAGGAATGACGGGGTTCCGTAAGCCGAAACAGCTACCTTCAATACATCCATCACTTGTAAATCAATGGGCAATTGCCCCAGTAGGTTTAGTACATGTTCAGGAAGTACTCTTCCTTCTTTCAGTAATGAGGAAACTGGTTCCTTCTCTCCTGTCCATAAAAATGTGGACAACTGTTCAAATGTTGCATTTGGGATGATTTTATCCACAAGTTCTCCACGGTAGCGCAATTCACCTTTGTCTCCATCGACTGATGCGATTTTCGTGTGAACGGCCACCACGTCTTTCAAACCTTTTTGAAACATACTGATCGCCTCCTATAAAAGAAGTATACGTCGGCAAATTGATTATAAAAATTAAATAGTTATAATTAACTTAATTAATTTTCTTAATAGAGGTGTTTGTTATTGAAATTCAATGGATAAAAACATTCAGTGTAGCTGCCAAGACGCTTAATTTCCGAAAAACTTCCGAGCAACTTTTAATGTCACAACCGAGTGTTTCCGTGCACATTAAATTGTTGGAAGAATTTTTAGGAATTTCTTTATTTGAACGTAGCAAAAACCGGGTTACGTTATCGGATGCCGGCAAATTATTTGTGGATAAAGCAGACAAACTCCTTCAACAATATGAAGAAAGTATCCAAACCATTCATGCTTACAAACAGGGGTTTAGAAGGAATTGGACCATTGCCATTTCTCCGTTGTTGGCAGAAACCATATTACCTCATATCCTGCGTTCATTTATGCGGCAACATCCAGACTTAGAAATCACGATTCGCGTGGAAGAATCGCACCTCATCGAAGAACTTGTGGATAAAGAAGACGTACATTTGGGGATATCCGCATTAAATTCGACTTATAAACATATTGAATCGATTCCAATTTTTGAAGAACCTCTTCTTTTCATTGCTCCTGTGGATATCTATGATGATGAAAGTGGGCCTGCGTACGATGAAATGGAGTTTTTACAAACTTATACACTGTTTACCCACCATCACCCCGTGTTTTGGGATGACGTGTTGATAAAGTTAAGAAAACAAGTAACCGGCTTGCGTTCCATGAAAGTCTCTCAAGCACATATCACCAAACGTTTTATCCAGGAAGGGCTCGGTATCTCATTCCTTCCTCACTCTATTGTCAGACGTGAACTACTGGAGGGCAGATTGAAGAATGTCCATTTTGATTTATTTGAATTACCGAAAGTCACGACTTATGTTGTCGTAAAGAAACAAGCGGAATTGGAGAAAGAGTTCATTCAGCTCTTGTCATCGCATTATTTTGGATAAACATGATTTCAGAAAAACAAAAAAAGATGTTTGGAATATAAATATTCCAAACATCTTTTAAATTATGGAGCCTAGCGGGATCGAACCGCTGACCTCCTGCGTGCAAGGCAGGCGCTCTCCCAGCTGAGCTAAGGCCCCGAAAAAAGATTAAATAAAAAAATGAGCCATGTAGGATTCGAACCTACGACCCTCTGATTAAAAGTCAGATGCTCTACCAACTGAGCTAATGGCTCGTACAAGTGTTATGGCTGGGGTACCTGGATTCGAACCAGGGCGTGACGGAATCAAAATCCGTTGCCTTACCGCTTGGCTATACCCCATTAGTAAAATCGAAAAAATGGTGGAGGGGGGCGGATTCGAACCGCCGAACCCGAAGGAACGGATTTACAGTCCGTCGTGTTTAGCCACTTCACTACCCCTCCAAGGGTAAACATATAAAAATAATGGTGGAGGATGACGGGCTCGAACCGCCGACCCTCTGCTTGTAAGGCAGATGCTCTCCCAGCTGAGCTAATCCTCCGGTAAAAAGAATGAAAAGCGGCGTATTTCGTTGTCAACTCACGCATTCATTTCAGTCACGTACTTTTGTACGCTCCTTCATTCATTCGTTCGTTTCCTAGAACTACTTGCTTTTGATCCTTTTTACGAACTGGTTAAAGTTACGTAAAAAGAAATTCATGGTGACCCCTACGGGATTCGAACCCGTGTTACCGCCGTGAAAGGGCGGTGTCTTAACCGCTTGACCAAGGGGCCGATATGTATGATAAACGAGTACTGTATTTTTGGAAAAAAGCTTCCAACCGGGCTCGAACCGGTGACCTCTTCCTTACCATGGAAGCACTCTACCTGCTGAGCTATGGAAGCAAGAAGAAAGTAGTGGCTCCGAAGGTAGGACTCGAACCTACGACCAATCGGTTAACAGCCGATTGCTCTACCACTGAGCTACTTCGGAATAAAAGTATAAATAAAAAAGCCTAGCGACGTCCTACTCTCACAGGGGGAAACCCCCAACTACCATCGGCGCTAAAGAGCTTAACTTCCGTGTTCGGTATGGGAACGGGTGTGACCTCTTTGCCATTATCACTAGACTTTTTTT
>NZ_KE150422.1:468617-523848 GCF_000411295.1 Paenisporosarcina sp. HGH0030 | reverse complement strand
ATTGTTAAGTGGAAAAGGATGTGGCGTTGCTTAGACAACCAGGATGTTGGCTTAGAAGCAGCCATCATTTAAAGAGTGCGTAATAGCTCACTGGTCGAGTGACGCTGCGCCGAAAATGTATCGGGGCTAAACAATTCACCGAAGCTGTGGATGGATTCCGTATGGAATCCGTGGTAGGAGAGCGTTCTAAGGGCGTTGAAGCTAGACCGGAAGGACTGGTGGAGCGCTTAGAAGTGAGAATGCCGGTATGAGTAGCGAAAGACGGGTGAGAATCCCGTCCACCGAATGACTAAGGTTTCCTGAGGAAGGCTCGTCCGCTCAGGGTTAGTCGGGACCTAAGCCGAGGCCGATAGGCGTAGGCGATGGACAACAGGTTGATATTCCTGTACCACCACTCCACCGTTTGAGTAATGGGGGGACGCAGAAGGATAGGGTAAGCGTACTGTTGGTTATGTACGTTCAAGCAGTAAGGCGTGGAATGAGGCAAATCCCGTTCCTATAACGTTGAGCTGTGATGACAAGGACCATTAGGTCTGAGTTCCTGATTTCACACTGCCAAGAAAAGCCTCTAACGAGGTGGAAGGTGCCCGTACCGCAAACCGACACAGGTAGTCGAGGAGAGAATCCTAAGGTGAGCGAGAGAACTCTCGTTAAGGAACTCGGCAAAATGACCCCGTAACTTCGGGAGAAGGGGTGCTCTATTAGGGTGTTAAAGCCCGAGAGAGCCGCAGTGAATAGGCCCAGGCGACTGTTTAGCAAAAACACAGGTCTCTGCAAAACCGTAAGGTGACGTATAGGGGCTGACGCCTGCCCGGTGCTGGAAGGTTAAGAGGAGTGCTTAGCGCAAGCGAAGGTGCGAATTGAAGCCCCAGTAAACGGCGGCCGTAACTATAACGGTCCTAAGGTAGCGAAATTCCTTGTCGGGTAAGTTCCGACCCGCACGAAAGGCGTAACGATCTGGGCACTGTCTCAACGAGAGACTCGGTGAAATTATAGTACCTGTGAAGATGCAGGTTACCCGCGACAGGACGGAAAGACCCCGTGGAGCTTTACTGTAGCCTGATATTGAATTTTGGTACAACTTGTACAGGATAGGTAGGAGCCTGAGATTCCGGAGCGCCAGCTTCGGAGGAGGCGTCGGTGGGATACTACCCTGGTTGTATTGAACTTCTAACCCTTGCCCCTTAGCGGGGCAGGAGACAGTGTCAGGCGGGCAGTTTGACTGGGGCGGTCGCCTCCTAAAGTGTAACGGAGGCGCCCAAAGGTTCCCTCAGAATGGTTGGAAATCATTCGTAGAGTGTAAAGGCAGAAGGGAGCTTGACTGCGAGACCTACAAGTCGAGCAGGGTCGAAAGACGGGCTTAGTGATCCGGTGGTTCCGCATGGAAGGGCCATCGCTCAACGGATAAAAGCTACCCCGGGGATAACAGGCTTATCTCCCCCAAGAGTCCACATCGACGGGGAGGTTTGGCACCTCGATGTCGGCTCATCGCATCCTGGGGCTGTAGTCGGTCCCAAGGGTTGGGCTGTTCGCCCATTAAAGCGGTACGCGAGCTGGGTTCAGAACGTCGTGAGACAGTTCGGTCCCTATCCGTCGTGGGCGTAGGAAATTTGAGAGGAGCTGTCCTTAGTACGAGAGGACCGGGATGGACACACCGCTGGTGTACCAGTTGTTCTGCCAAGAGCATCGCTGGGTAGCTATGTGTGGCCGGGATAAGTGCTGAAAGCATCTAAGCATGAAGCCCCCCTCAAGATGAGATTTCCCATTACGCAAGTAAGTAAGATCCCTCAAAGACGATGAGGTAGATAGGTTCGAGGTGGAAGCGCGGTGACGTGTGCAGCTGACGAATACTAATCGATCGAGGACTTAACCAAAATGAATTTGAATGGTTTTCAATGACCCGTTTATCCAGTTTTGAGTGAACAAACACTCAAAAAAAAGTCTAGTGATAATGGCAAAGAGGTCACACCCGTTCCCATACCGAACACGGAAGTTAAGCTCTTTAGCGCCGATGGTAGTTGGGGGGTTCCCCCTGTGAGAGTAGGACGTCGCTAGGCAAAATAAGAAACCGGTACCTTCCAAGGTATCGGTTTTTTTGTGATCTTTTATAATGTTTGAACAGGAGCGCAGCGAAAACAAGAACATTAAGAGTTTTATGGCCAGCCATGACCCTAACCCCTAAAGGGGAGCCATTCCACTGACGTTGCATGGATCTTTTCTGTTGGAGAGGGATTCTTTAGAGCAAGTAGATAAAAAGACGTCGATGGGTTCAGTAAGTAAACTTGCGAGTGAGACGGCTTTGTGCGATAAAGTGGTTCATATGAGCGATAAATATAGGAAAGCAACTTTCCAGAACAAAATCTTGTTTCATGCGCCAACTTAACTTGCCTTATGAGATACGACAATTTGATAAGCCACTAAATGGGAGCCATTCCACTAGCGATACATGGCTCTTTCTGTTGGAGAGGGATTCTTTAAAGCAAGTAGATTAAAAGGCATCGATGGTTTCAACAAGTAAACTTGCGAGTGAGTGAGACGGGTTTGAGCGATAAATGTCCAGTGTGAGCGATAAATATAGGAAAGCAACTTTCAAGAATAAAAACTTGTTTCAAAGACCAACATAACTCTTCTTATGAGATTGCCAATCTATCATTTCGTTCACGATGACGTCTTTTTTCTCTCAGGAGAGGAAAATGTATATTACAAAAAAGCCTTGCAGATTGATCATCTGCAAGGCAAATAATTATTTAATGTATTTTGAAGCAATGTAGCCATAGTAAGTCTTGCCATTTTGCTCCACTTTGACGGGATACCATGCAAAAGTATTGGTAGAATACGTTTTTTCGTCATAAACAAGACCACCAAGTATGGTGATTTGGTCTTTAGACGTGATTTTCGCTATTTCTTTAGATGAAGTTCCAGGAGATGGGCGTAGTCGGCCTTCATATCGCACAGTATCGTTTCCAGCTTCGAACATTTCTTTCGATAAAGTTCTGTCAGCTGTAGCGACTTCATAATGCATTTTTTTGAAGTCGATATTCGCTGTTGAGTTTTTATCGTATTGGAAATCAGACGTTCTCATGCCCTTGGGAACAAGATTAACATTCGATAATTCATAGGCTGAATACAATAAACTGTAAACACCTTCTTGATAAGCTGTAGTGTTTGTTAGACCGCTATCTTGGTAGAGTGGGCTGTTTTTAGGTTTAATCCCATTGTACGCCATTACTGCAAAGTACCAGCTTTGCAATTCGTCTCGATTCATTTCACCGATTGATGGCAGATTTTTATTTTTGAAGTTCGTGTTCAACATATCTACTCCAGCATAAATGTTATACGCAAGATCAGATTTTAATAGGTCTACATTGTATCCAGCGGTAGTTGTAATCTGCATCAATCCAATCCCACCATCAGGTGTAATGACGGGGGTACCATCCGAATTAAATTGTTTCCACTGTCCACTTTCTTTTGTAGCAACTGACTTTACAATTTCCGGTGGAATACCTGCATTGAGCGCTGCTCGCGTCAATAGACAGTTAACTGTCTGTCTATCCTGCTTTTTGCTATTTGGCTCATAACCACAAGCTTTAACAGGCAATTTAAAGTCCTTATTCATTGCACGTGCCAACAAGGAAGAAAATTCACTCCTGGTTAATACTCTAGATGGTTTGAATTCGCCATCTTTATAGCCTTGAGTTACACCTACAGCTAACAACTTGCGGATAGCAGAGTAAGATTTAGTATTGATAGATATATCTGAGAAAGAAATGACCTCTTCGTCTTTTAATTTAAAAGCCCTAGCGATCATTAATGCCATTTGGCCACGATCAACAGTTGCATATGGATTGAATTTTCCATTGCTACCCTGGATAATCCCTTCCTCAGCGGCAGACTCGACTGCACCTGAGAAGTCATCTTTAATACTCACATCAGGGAATCTTGTATTTCTTGGCTTTGTATCCAAACCCAACGCTCTCGCAATCATTACCGCAGCCATGCCCCTATTAACTGTTTTCTCGGGTCCAAAAAGCCCTTCGGAATAGCCATTAATAATGCCTTTTTCATACAAGTACATAATCTCATTATATGAAGCACCAGGTTTCACATCCGTAAACCCTTCAGCATTCGCTTGTCCAACATTTCCTGTTAATATCAGAACAAACGAAAATAGTAAAATATAAATCTTCTTCACTCATATCCTCTCCTCTTATCAATAGAATAACAAAATTGGAATATAATTGGTACTCCTGTTCCTAATTGTTACTGATTTCATGCTCTTTGTTGCGTTTTCATTCTTTCGAACTCACGTATAAGTAAGCACGAAAAAAAACTTTAAAAGTTTTTTCGAAAAACTATTGTAATATTTTCATACATTGGTATAATAAATCTTGTCGTTAAATATTGTGTGGTCCCGTGGTGTAGCGGTTAACATGCCTGCCTGTCACGCAGGAGATCGCGGGTTCGATTCCCGTCGGGACCGCCATTTATATTAAATTAACAATCCGCAAAGAAAGGAAACTTTCTCTGTGGATTTTTTTGTATAATTAAAAAGCCCATCGCTTTACGCTGCTCTTGTTCAAATAAAGTGAAGTATTGCGGAGGATTCGGTACACTAGAGAAAACATCAGTGAGGTATTAAATATATGACTTATATAAAACGAGTCACATCCCTTGAAGAAACGGAACAATTTGGCCAACGATTAGGGTCTCTTGTTCAAGCACAAGATGTGATTACACTAGAAGGCGATCTTGGCGCAGGCAAGACGACTTTTACAAAGAGCTTCGCAAAAGGATTAGGCGTAGAGCGTAATGTGAACAGCCCAACCTTTACGATATTAAAGCAATATGAAGGCCGCTTGCCTTTCAATCATTTGGATGTTTATCGTCTAGCTGATAGTGAAGAAGACTTAGGTTGGGATGAACTGTTTTACGGAGATGCCGTAACGGTGATTGAGTGGGCAAAGTTGATTGAATATGATTTGCCGAAAGAGCGTTTGCAAATCGAAGTTTTCTACGAAGATGAATTTGCTCGACGTTTTGAAATTACGCCTATAGGTGAACGCTATGAGCAATTATGTAAGGAGTTATTTGCATGATATGGTTAGGGATTGATACATCGAATGTGCCATTGACGATAGCGGTAGTCAAAGACAATCAGTTATTGGTTGAATGGACAAGCTCGATAAAAGTAACGCATTCTGTAGGGGCTATGCCTGCTGTAGAAGAAGCATTAAGACAAGCGGATATTAAACCGAATGAACTGGATGCTATTGCCGTAGCAGAAGGCCCAGGATCCTACACAGGAGTTCGCATCGGGGTCACAATAGCAAAAACATTGGCTTGGACGTTGAAAATTCCGGTTGTTGGGGTTTCAAGTCTTCAAACGCTTGCTGGCAACGGTTCACTTTTCAATGGGATCATTTGTCCAATTATGGATGCCAGAAGACAAAATGTGTTTTCAGCCATTTATACGAATGAGTTGGAATCTATTCTGCCAGATGGTCATTATGCGTTGGAAGCAGTGTTGGAAGAGTTGGCGACGACAGAAGAAGATATATTGTTTGTAGGGAAAGATGTAGCGATTCACTGGGAAGCCATTCAACAAGTTTTAGGTGAACGTGCTATTCGTGCACCATTTCATCAGGACTTGCCAAAAGGTTCTGTGGTAATTGAGCAAGCAATGATGAAACCATTGACTTCAATAGAAGAAACGCATCATTTCGTACCGGATTATAAGCGGATTACAGAAGCTGAAACAAACTGGCGTGCTGAACAGCAAAAGGCTGGTCAAACGAATGAGTGAATCAGTCAGCTATAGAAAAATGACCTTTGACGATATTGACGGGGTCTTGAGAATTGAACATGAAGCCTTCAGTCAACCCTGGACACGCGATGCGTTCGTTCAGGAGATGACAACAAACTTGCATGCGTATTATTTAATCGCTGAAGATGAAGATCAACAAATTGTAGGTTTCTGTGGGATGTGGCTCGTAATGGACGAAAGCCATATCACAAACGTCGCAGTGACCGAGCATGTGAAAGGCCAAGGAATCGGGGAAGGACTTATGCGTGAAGCGATTCGAGTGGCAAAAGAGCATGGTGTAGTGCTGATGACGTTGGAAGTACGTGTTAGTAATACGATCGCTCAAAATCTGTACCGTAAATTAGATTTTCAAAATGGTGGAATCCGAAAAGGTTATTATTCAGATAACCATGAGGATGCACTGGTGATGTGGGTGGAATTCAAATGACGAAAGATCAAATTATATTAGGTATTGAAACAAGCTGTGATGAGACGGCTGCATCAATTGTGCGTAATGGAAGAGAAATCGTATCCAACGTCGTTTCATCTCAAATCGAAAGCCATAAACGCTTCGGGGGAGTAGTCCCAGAAATCGCTTCTCGACATCATGTAGAGCAAGTGACAATCGTAATTGAAGAAGCGTTGAAGCAAGCGAACATGCAGCCAAGTGATTTGGATGCTGTAGCTGTTACCGAAGGACCAGGACTTGTCGGTGCATTGCTAATCGGTATTAATGCCGCAAAAGCATTCGCATTCGCAAATCAATTGCCTCTAGTTGGGGTTCATCATATAGCAGGGCATATTTATGCCAATCAGTTAGTGGAGCCTATGCAATTTCCTTTATTGGCCCTGGTCGTATCAGGCGGGCATACGGAAATAGTATTAATGAAAGAACATGGTTCGTTTGAGCTGATTGGAGAAACGCGTGATGACGCGGCAGGGGAAGCGTATGACAAAGTAGCCAGAGTGTTGAAGCTTCCTTATCCAGGTGGTCCGCATATTGACAGGTTAGCGCATGAAAGCGAAGAAGCTATCGCATTTCCACGTATTTGGTTGGAAGAAGGATCGTATGATTTCAGCTTCAGCGGCTTGAAGTCATCGGTCATCAATTATATGCACAATGCTGAACAGCGTGGGGAAGAGATTAAACCACAAGCGGTTGCTGCAGGTTTCCAAAACAGTGTGGTTGAAGTGCTCACAGCGAAGACAATGCGTGCAGCCAAGCAATTTAACGTTAAGCAAGTAATTGCAGCTGGTGGAGTTTCTGCGAACAAAGGATTGCGAAAATCGCTGGAAGACACTTTTGCAAAAGAAGGAATTCCGTTTACAGTTCCACCTTTGTTTTTATGTACCGATAATGCGGCAATGATTGCTGCTGCTGGCTCCGTTATGTTCGAAAAAGGGATTACAAGTACACTGGCAATGAACGGCAGACCAGGTATGACATTATTCGACTGGAATTAAGAAGAATCGATTCTCTAATAAAAGAGAATCGATTCTTTTTTAGCAAAAATGAATTGTGATGTCAATAGAGAACATCTGTACTTATGCACATTTTGTGGACAACTTGTGTATAAGTGACTGGAATTCAATATATAGTGGTACGATTTACATTGAAGTATGTGTATAAAAACTTTTTCCCCTGTGGATAGTGTGCATAAGTCTGTTGATAGATTGATATATCAACCTTTTGCATGTGAATAAATTTGTGGAAAGAAAAATGTCGAAATTTGTACTTGACCCATATATATGGGTCTTTAATAGTAAGAAAATACCGCATGTTTTGACATGCGGTAACAGTTAATATGATTCTAACTCTTCTTCTAATTCAACCCATTCTGTCATGAATGTTTCTTGTTCTTCTTTATAAGCATCTAGCTCTGTTTGAAGGGTCATTAATTGCGTATGATCTTGGAAAATGGCTGGGTCACATAATTTTTCTTCCACAGCATTAATTTGTTCCTCAATTGTTTGTAATTGAGTTTCAAGGTCTTCCAAGCGTCTTGTGATTTGTCGTTCCCGTTTCTTTGCCTCTTTATCGATGGTAGAAGTGGATTGCTTCGCCGTTGCAGCTTCTATTGCTTTAGGACCTGCTTGCTCAGCTCGAATTTCTTCTAACTCTTTTTTCTTTTCGACATAGTAATCGTAATCACCTAAATATTCAAAGGCACCATCACTTGATAACTCAATCACTTTCGTGGCAATCCGGTTAATAAAGTAGCGGTCATGTGATACGAATAGGATCGTACCGGGATAGTCGATTAAGGCATTCTCCAGTACTTCTTTGCTATCAAGATCCAAATGGTTAGTTGGCTCATCGAGAATCAAGGTGTTGGCTTTCAACATCATCAGTTTCGCCAAAGCAACACGCGCTTTTTCACCGCCTGATAATGAAGAAATCGATTTAGTCACATCATCACCACTGAACAGGAATCGTCCTAACACATTCCGGACATCTTTCTCATTCATTAATGGCCATTCGTCCCACAATTCTCTCAGTACGGAGCGAGTTCCCGTCAATTTTGCCTGTTCCTGGTCATAGTAACCGAATTGAACATTGGTCCCGTAATGTATGGATCCAACTATCGGTGGGATATCCTTAACCACCGTTTTCAGTAAAGTGGATTTCCCGACACCGTTCGGTCCGACCAGGGCGATGCGGTCTTCACGGAATACACGGAGATTGACGTCCTGAGAGACAGGTTTCCCAGAATAACCGACTGTTACATCCTGCACTTTCAAGACGTCATTGCCACTTTGACGGTCAATATAAAATCCGAAATTCGCAGATTTTTCATCCCCGTCCGGCGAATCCATCCAATCCGTTTTCTCCAATACTTTGCGACGCGACTGTGCCATCTTAGTCGTGGAAGCCCGTGCAAGGTTACGTTGAACAAAATCTTCAAGTTTAGCTTTTTCCTCTTGTTGCTTATCAAATGTTTTCATATCACGTTCGTACGTCTTGGCCTTTTCATCCAAGTAAGCACTATAATTACCTACAAAACGTTTCACTTTGTGACGAGAAACTTCATATACAAAGTTCACGACTTGATCAAGGAAGTAACGGTCATGCGAAACGATAAGTATCGCACCAGGATATCCTTGAAGATAACGCTCCAGCCAGCTGAGCGTATCGATGTCCAGATGATTCGTCGGCTCATCAAGAATCAATAAATCTGGCTTCGTTAATAATAATTTAGCCAATGCCAGTCGAGTTTTTTGACCACCCGATAGCGATTGAATTGGTTTTGTGTATTCTTCAGGGAAGAATTGCATTCCGTGGAGGACGGAGCGGGTATCCGCTTCATACTGATAGCCACCGGAGTCTTTGAATGCCACTTGTTTATTGTCATAGTCAGACATGATACGCGCATAAGACTCAGCGTTTTCATATACTTCGGGATTCGCCATTTGCTGTTCCAGGGAACGCAATTCTCTTTCAGCAGCCCGGTGATGCTCAAAAATGGTCATCATTTCGTCCCAAATAGATAAGTCGGAGTCAATGCCTGCATGCTGTTCCATATAACCGACTTTTGTGCCTTTAGGAATGATGATTTCTCCAGAGTCATACGACATTTCACCTGCAATAATTTTCAGGAGTGTCGACTTTCCGGCACCGTTTCGTCCGACTAAAGCCACACGGTCACGATGGTTGATTTCAAGTTTGACACCGCTTAATATTTCATCGACGACAAACGATTTATATAATTGATTCACTTGTAAGACAATCATGAATTCCACCTCAGTTCTCACTTAGTTTAATGGATGCAAGGAACTCATGCAACGACTGAACTTTACTTCTCTCATCTACTCATGTAAGATGAAAGCGATTTCGCTTGAATGCAGGAGGAACGGCATGAAACAAGAACCGCTTAAAATTCCACAAGCTACAACTAAAAGATTACCTCTCTATTACCGATTCATCCAAAACTTCTCGAACGCAGGGAAGAAAAGGGTATCTTCACAGGAACTGAGTGAAGCGATGAAAATAGATTCAGCAACTATTCGCCGGGACTTTTCACATTTTGGTGCGTTAGGCAAAAAAGGCTACGGCTATGATGTGCCACATCTGTTGGCATTTTTCCGTCAAACACTCGATCAGGATGAAGAAACGAATGTCGCATTAATAGGTGTAGGTAGTTTAGGGACGGCATTTCTGAAATACAACTTCCATAAAAATCATAACACCCGAATCGTATTGGCATTTGATACAAGTGCAACGGAAGATGGGATGATGCTTAGTGACATCCCGATCTTCGAGCCTAGCAAGCTAGAAGAAAAAATACAGGAATACGGAATCGAACTCGTGATTTTAACCGTACCTTCACGAGCAGCGCAGGAAGTAACGGACCGATTAACGAAAACATCCGTAAAAGGGATTTTGAACTTCACACCGATTCGTCTGACTGTCCCTGATACGATACGTGTTCATACAATTGATTTGTCCGTAGAGCTGCAAACACTGATTTACTTCATTAAACAGGATGAAGAAACGTTCACACATAATTCATAGAAGCAATTAGCAAACTAAGCAAAAATGCGTTAAAATAAATATAGACACGAGGAGGTGCCTATCATGCCTACAGGTCCATTGAGTATTTTATTGATTGTGGTAGTGGCTTTACTTGTATTTGGTCCGAAAAAGCTTCCTGAACTGGGACGAGCATTCGGCAGTTCGCTTCGCGAATTCAAAAATGCAACAAGAGGTCTAGTCGATGACGACGAAGATGACGATCATAAAAAGAAGAAAAAGATAGAAGAAGATAAGTAAGTACGTTAGGGTGTTTTTCTGATGGAAGAAAGAGACATGACTACAGTTGAGCATATTATTGAATTAAGAAAACGACTGATGATAATCGTCGTTTTCTTTGTTATAGCAGTGATCATCAGCTATTTTCTGGCTGGCCCACTGATAGAATTTTTGCAGGTAAGTGAAGAAGCACGCAACATAACATTGAATGCATTTAAAATTACGGATCCATTTAAAATATTAATTTCCGTAATGATGGTTTTGGCAATAGTCATGACATCCCCACTCATTTTATATCAAATTTGGGCATTCATTTCTCCAGGACTCTATCAAAAAGAGCGAACGGCAACTCTTAGCTACATTCCGTTTATCTTTTTGTTATTTATAGCAGGGGTTTCATTTTCCTACTATGTCGTATTCCCATTTGTCATCCATTTCATGGCTGACTTATCAGCTGATCTGAACATTGTGCAGACAATCGGGATCAATGAATACTTCGAATTCCTGTTTCAATTGACCATTCCATTCGGTTTTGTTTTCCAAATGCCGGTTATCTTGCTGTTCCTGACCCGATTAGGGATTTTGACACCGATGATGCTGACCAAGTATCGCAAGTATATTTACCTTGTGCTTGTGGTGGTTGCGGATATTTTAACGCCACCAGATATTATGTCGCACGTTTTGGTTACACTTCCGCTCATCTTGCTGTTTGAATTCAGCATTGTCATAGCCAAAATAGGCTATCGCAAATATATAAAGGCAGAAGCTCTTCAAAAAATCGAAGAAGCGAAACGCCAAAATGAAAGCCTTCCACCTCTATAATGGTGGAAGGCTTTTTGCTTTTAGTGCTTTTATTATTGTGAATTGGATAGTGATTCTAAATACTTTTGATAGCGTTCAATGTTCTCCATATTTAATTGAATCAATACAACAAACCCATTCAACAGCATATGGGAGATGATCGAAGTCAAAATTCGTCTAGTTTTATAGTATAAAAATGCGAATATAAATCCTGACACGGCATAGAGTAAAAGGTGTGTGAAATCAAAATGGATAATCGCAAATACGATGGCACTCACTGCACCTGCAATGAAGAAATTTGTTTTTTGGACAAGGTTACCGAAAATGACCCGTCTGAAAATCAGTTCTTCAAGAATAGGGGCAAACAAGGCAATCGCAAAAATCGCCATTGGCACTGCTTCGGCAATTTGTATTAGTGAAGCGGTATTTTCGGATCCCTGCTCGATGCCAAAGGATTGTTCAATAAGCGATGCAATGGCTTGTCCGAAGAGAACCATAAAGAAACCGGCAATTCCCCAAAGAATCGAAGCGGGGACAGAACTCTTTTTACCCTTTAAGTGATTTAAAAAAGCACCATCTTTACGGATGATTAGTAAAACAATAAGTGTGGCCACTGCCATGCTCAGGAACACCCACCAGCCACTTGCTAATAACTTGGCTTGCTCGATTTCCATGCCTTCCTGACCTTTCAAATAGCTGAAAATGAGGGGAGCAAATAAGGCGCCAGACAGTTGCATTACGATGTAAGTCAATATGAGATAAAACGCTGTTTTGTTATTTTTCACAGATAGTTTCCTTTCATCAAAAGAAGTTCTCTTCCTATTGTATTGTTTTTCGTGAGTCCTCGCAAAGAATACAAAAAATCTGTATGTTCCCACTTGCAAAAATGTGAGTGATTCATTATGATAGGAATTGTGTTAGCACTCAAGAAGAGAGAGTGCTAATAAAATAATTACTACCATTCAAGGAGGTTGTTTCACTTGTTAAAACCATTAGGCGATCGTATTGTAATCGAATTAATCGAAGCTGAGGAAAAAACTGCATTCGGTATCGTACTTCCAGACTCTGCTAAAGAGAAGCCGCAGGAAGGCAAAGTAGTTGCTGTAGGAACTGGTCGTGTACTGGATAACGGCACACGTGTTGAGTTGGATGTAAAAGAAGGCGACAAAATCATCTTCTCTAAATACGCAGGTACTGAAGTGAAATTTGAAGGTAATGAATTCTTGATTTTACGTGAAAATGATATTTTAGCAATTGTAGGCTAATACTTAAACATATTTTAGGAGGGTTTACAAAATGGCAAAAGAAATTAAATTCAGTGAAGACGCACGCAGTTTGATGCTTCGTGGTGTAGATAAATTGGCGGATGCTGTAAAAGTAACGCTTGGACCAAAAGGACGTAACGTCGTTCTTGAGAAAAAATTCGGTTCACCACTTATTACTAACGATGGTGTAACGATTGCAAAAGAGATCGAACTTGAAGATCCATTTGAAAACATGGGCGCTAAGCTTGTAGCTGAGGTAGCTTCTAAAACAAATGAAATCGCGGGTGACGGTACAACTACGGCAACAGTTCTTGCACAAGCGATGATTCGCGAAGGCTTGAAAAACGTAACAGCTGGCGCTAACCCAGTCGGTATCCGTAAAGGTATCGAAAAAGCGGTTGCTGCTGCAGTTACTGAGTTAAAAGAAATCTCTAAAGAAATCGAAGGCAAAGAATCGATTGCTCAAGTAGCATCTATTTCTGCTGCTGACGAAGAAGTTGGTCAATTGATTGCGGAAGCAATGGAACGCGTTGGAAACGATGGCGTTATCACAATTGAAGAATCTAAAGGATTCACAACAGAGCTTGATGTAGTGGAAGGTATGCAGTTTGATCGCGGTTACGCATCTCCATACATGGTTACGGATTCAGAGAAAATGGAAGCTATTTTAGAAAATCCATATATCTTGATCACTGACAAAAAAATTACAAGCATTCAAGAGATTCTTCCAGTATTAGAACAAGTGGTTCAACAAGGTAAACCATTGATCTTGATTGCTGAAGACGTTGAAGGCGAAGCTTTAGCTACATTAGTAGTGAACAAATTACGTGGCACATTCAATGCAGTTGCTGTAAAAGCACCTGGATTCGGCGACCGTCGTAAAGCTATGTTGGAAGACATCGCGGTTCTTACAGGTGGCGAAGTAATCACTGAGGAACTTGGTTTAGACTTGAAGTCTGCTAACATCACTCAATTAGGTCGCGCAGCGAAAGTTGTGGTAACGAAAGAAAACACAACAATCGTTGAAGGTGCTGGCCAACCAGAAAAAATTTCGGGTCGCGTAAGCCAAATCCGTTCACAATTAGAAGATACTACTTCTGAATTCGATAAAGAAAAATTACAAGAACGTTTAGCAAAACTTTCAGGTGGTGTTGCCGTGATTAAAGTCGGTGCAGCAACTGAAACAGAACTAAAAGAGCGTAAACTTCGCATTGAAGATGCACTGAACTCTACACGTGCGGCTGTTGAAGAAGGTATCGTTTCTGGTGGTGGTACTGCACTAGTTAACGTCTACAACAAAGTTGTGGAAGTAACTTCAGATGCAACAGGTGACGTTGCAACTGGTGTGAAAATTGTTCTTCGTGCTCTTGAAGAGCCAGTTCGTCAAATCGCAAACAACGCAGGTCTTGAAGGTTCAATCATTGTGGATCGTTTGAAACGTGAAGAAATCGGTATTGGTTTCAACGCAGCAAACGGCGAATGGGTGAACATGATGGAAGCGGGTATCGTTGATCCAACCAAAGTTACTCGTTCTGCACTTCAAAACGCAGCATCTGTAGCAGCCATGTTCCTAACTACTGAAGCAGTAGTAGCGGAAATCCCAGACAAAAATGCAGGTGGCGGTATGCCTGACATGGGCGGAATGGGCGGCATGATGTAAAATAGTCTCAAAAATGTTGATATATCAATGCTATTAAGACTTGAAAGTTTTTGGTGCCGGAATGGTGCCGTGATTTTAATTTGTAGTTGATTTTGAGAGGCTTTTCATGAGTTCACTGAACTTTTGAGAAGCCTCTTTTTTTCTATCCTTAGTTATGTGTAGAAATTAAAAGGAACTTCCACCCGGACGTTCCTTTTATTTCGCTCTCAGAATATTAAACGCAGCATAAGCTAGCGTTGCTTTTTATGTGAATTTATTAATTGTTAATCAAAAGAATTGAGTTTAGATTTAGATTTAATGCCCATAATAATCTAAGAAAACAATTCAAAGGATGATATTGTGATTTATATATATAATGACTATGGTGGAACTCATACTACAGCTCTGGCAGCTGCATATCATTTAAAAAAAATTATCCAATCAGAACGAGAACTGACAAAAGAAGAAATATTAAATGTAAACTATTTCAATAAGTTAACTAAAAAGGATTTTGGAAACATCATTTTCCATGGAATAGATGAAAATGGAGACCCAGTGTATACAATAGGTCGGAAATCTTCTAAACTTGTTGTTCCAGCAATGAAAAATTTAATTTTATTGATTCAAAGTAAACATCAATTTCATGAACAAATAATCTTCTCCAATACATCACCAACTGTACCATTAGCGATGTCGATTGGGGGTTTTTTTTCTAGAGGATTAAAAATTGATTTTATTGGTGTGCCATTATTAGTTATTGGTGCAAAACAATGTTGTGATAATATTTTTCGGTTGGTAGAAAATACAAAACAAATAGCCCAAAACAATAAGGATCAAGTGATTATTTTAGAAAATAACGAATATAAGTAATACTTTTTAATTTTATTTATTTCTGTTATAAAAAAATTCTTTAGCATGTAAGAGATTGTTTGTTTACAGTTGGAACATTATGCGCAACATCGTTAACACTAGTTGAGGTGTATTTTTTAAGCTCATTATTAAAAGGAATCTAATACCTCAAGGTGAATTTATACTTAAGTAATTAAATCGAGATGTTTATATTGAGTGATGAAAGCTTTATGGCATAAGTTAATAATGGTTATTACAGCTACAAGCGTAACTTTTATATTAGGCTTAAATATAGATAAATATGTAAACTATATTGCTCTGTTCTTAAGTTCTATTCTTACAGTATTGACTACAAAGGATCAGTTTCAACAATTCACCACTAGACATCTTAAGTTAGGTAGAAGAGCAGCGGATATTGTAATGTAATTTTGCTAACATAGTATATATGATTAGAGGCTTCACATAAATTGTTCAAGTTTATGTGAAGCCTCTTTTTTATTTCTTTAGCTCGAATACTGATGTCATTCAAAGGGGAATGCTTTTTCATTGTCTAAAATTAAAGGAATATTTATATAACAGCAAGAATAGAATTGGAAAGGATAATAATTTATTGTGAAACGATAAATATCCTGTTAAAATCAAATTGAAGATAAATAGGAGAGGTGCTTTATATGAAACGAGAAACACTCTTTTTAAAGGTAGTTATTTTTCTTATGGGAATTCCGATTCTTGCTTTATGTATATTTGTGTTGCCTGAGTTCGCTGACCTTTACACAGAATTCGAAAATGGGCTGGCTTATTTGCAATATCCTGTTTTAATCTGTATGTATGCAACGGCGATTCCGTTTTTCTTCGCTCTGTATCAGGCTTTAAGACTTTTAAGTTTTATTGACAAGAACGAAGCTTTCTCTGAATTATCTGTAAAGGCTTTAAAGAATATAAAATACTGTGCAATGACAATCAGTATCTTATATGTGGCAGTATTGCCAGCCATATTTCTTGTAGCAGATGCAGACGATGCCCCTGGACTCGTAGTAATCGGAATGGTCATTATTTTTGCTTCAATTGTGATTGCAGTCTTTGCTGCTGTTCTTCAAAAGATATTAATAAATGCCATAAATATAAAATCAGAAAATGATTTAACGGTCTGAGGTGAGTAAAATGGCGATTATAATCAATATTGATGTGATGTTGGCTAAAAGAAAAATGAGCGTAACAGAACTTTCGGAGAGGGTTGGAATCACAATGGCTAACCTTTCTATATTGAAAAATGGAAAGGCAAAAGCAATTCGATTATCAACTTTAGAAGCTATTTGTAAGGCTTTGGACTGTCAGCCTGGGGATATTTTAGAATACAAAAGTGACATAGACACACTAGGATAATAAGATTAGAAAACAAATTTATTCAACTAACGAGATGCGTTGATCCAAGAAGGATTAACGCTTTTTTGTTGAACTTATTCAACTAACGGGGCAGTTTACTTCAATAAGCAAGAATGAACTTTATAGTGAACGGTAACGTCATTTTATTAAGTTAAACGAGGGGGGAGATTATGGGCTTTTGGTATTTCTTAATATTATTTGTAGGATTATTTTTAGTAGTTAAGGGGCTACTTGGGAATAAAAAATTTAGCTTGGTATTTGTAGGACTATTATTTATTTCATTCTCATTATTTATGTTTTCTCCAGGAAGTGCTGAAATTATTTCGGAATTATTCAATTTGAACTAAAGTGTACAATAGATTTTAGACTGACCACTTATAGGTATTTTTACTAACGGATGTAACGGATGCTTTACTTCAAGAAGAAGTAAAGCATTTTTCTTATTGAACTAACGGGGAAGGTTAGTTGAAGAAGCGGAGTATGGTTGAACTGCGAACTAATTAAATACTGTTATAAGTCAAATAAAATAAATGCTACCGCCAAACCATACGCCATTGTGTGAATAGATGCCCAAAGAGCATCGTGATGAACCCCTTTAACTTGGTTTTTTGAAGGTTTGGCAATCCGAATTGTATCTATATAAGAAACAATCAATAACGAAACAACTAAGAATTTCAACAAATTCAACCCCCCCTTTCTTATTCGCATTTTATGTCAATAATCCGATTCTTGTTCAGCACAACTCTTACACCAAACGCCTTCTTCCGAATCGTTGCACATTACACAATTGTCTTTATGACTTTCATTACGATGTCTCCTCCTGATTCTTCTGTATATGTCAACACTTCAATAAGTCTTGTTCAACTAACGGATGCTTTAGTTGAATAAGAAAAAAGAAAAAAGCTAACGTCTGAGAAAAGACATTAGCTTTCAGTATTTACAGGTATGCTCCGCATGTACCGTTTTAACGCAAATAACCCACCATTCCTATAATGCCAAAAACCCTTGATATATAAGGGTTTTTGGCGTTTTTTGTTTAGGTGTTAAGGTTATAGAAAGAAGGATTAACGTATTTTTTGTTGAACTTATTGAACTAAAGGGCCTCCTGTGTGTAGCAAAAGAATCTGGAATTGAGGGATTAAAGACTTATTGATCTAAATCTAAACTTCTTTAGTTATATCATACTTTAACAATTGTCGATGGTCATAAAATTTCTCGAAAATAATACCCATTAAATAGAAAAATAATAAACCAAAACATATGTGAATGAGTGTAAATTTAACTCCAAATGAAGCAAATTCATATATAATAACTGGTAATTTTGCGGTTGTCCAAACTCCTAAAAAAAATACAATGTACCGTATGCCTGCCCCTTTTTTTAATAAAAGTGCCGCAATTGGAAAAGCTACGTAGAGGGGACCAGCTGCAATTACTCCTAATAATAGGGAGAACAAAATGCCATAGATGCCGGATTTTTCTCCCATATATCTAATTAGTGTTTCTTTCTCCACCCATTTGTCAAGCAAGCCTACGAATATTAAGACAGGAGGGAGTAGAATCAGCATATCTAAAATGCTTTTTCCTGTTAATTGAAATGCATTCCATCCCACGGATTGGTTTATAAAAGTAAGGATAATTAGCCCAAATAATAAAATCAAAAAGAAACGATATCTTTTTAATATATTCATACCATCACCAGCCAAATAATATATGAAAATATTAGAGACATTAACAATGCAGATGCGTTGCGAGAATAGGCAAAGCTACGTCCGAATATCTTTTGCTCCATAGGTAAAGTTGTGATTCCTACGGACATTAATGTAGACATTAATACAGCTACTTGAGGGAGTCCTGCACCATTTTGGACTAACGTATGTCCAAGAGGAAATACAACAAAGCTAGGAACTAGTGCAATAGATCCGAGTAATGTCGAATAAATAATACCTATCAATCCAGATTTTTCTCCAATGATTGAAGAAATTAAGGATGGAGTTAAAATAGATAGTGATAGGCCAACAAAAAGCATAATTGATAACATGTCAGGTATAATATTACGAAAGCTTTTCCATGACTTTAATAGAGCATCTTTTGTTTTATTTCGATCTTTTATAAAAGAAATACTGATAAGAATAATAGCTATACCGTAAAGGATAGCACCATTAATCATGATTAGACTCCCTCCATTTTTTGTATTTATTTAAGAAAAATGATAAATTCTTAATTTTTTCTTCGATATCTATTTGAAAATCTTCTAATTTTCTTTTTCCAACTGTAGTAATTTTGTACATTTTCATCGGCTTATCTTGATTAGATGTGTCCAAATAAGACTCAACAGCACCTTCTTTCTCTAATGTTTTTAATGTGCGATATAAGATGGCACTATCTATTGGATTGAGGGGAAGCTCTTCTTCACATTTCTGCAGAAGTCTCCCGCCATAGCTATCACCCTCTGTTAAAAACAGCAAAAGAAATGCACCTGTATGTCTCCCTGTATGTTTCATGAAATTATAACCTCCTAAAATAAATGTGAAATTTTTCCCAGCGAATATTACTGTTAATAACAGTATACTGTCATCAACAGTAATATGTTACCGAAAGTACGTTCTTTTTTTAAAAAAATTTAGAGGTCTTCCATAAGTTTTTTAACTTAATGGTGACCTCTTTTTTCATGTCTTTCGTAACGTGCAAAAAGATAATTTTTGTTGCGTCGCTTTGTGACACGGCCTTTTTCCATAAAAAGCTTTCGGTACCGTCGAGATCTGTTCCTGTCTCAGCCATTATTTCCAGAGCTAGAACGTTTGAAGTGAAATAGAAAAAACGGAAATATAAAAATTATTTTTTAATTAGTGAAACTGTATGCCAACATTATTCGTCTAAGGAAATGTTGGAAATAAAAACAAAAAATGGGGGTAAAATTAAAGATGAAAAAAGGAAAAACATTGTTATGCCTCGGATTAACAGCTGCATTGACCATCGTCCCATTGTTTCAAAATAATGTTGCATCAGCCACTGAATACTCAAAAATCATCCAGCCAGTTCACAATAAGAAGATTGATTTCACAACAAACCAAGCGGTAAGTCTTGCAGTGGAATGGAGCAAAACTTCGGCTTATGTACAGCGTGGTGGGGATTATAAAAACGGCGAGTACAAAACATTCAAGCAAAATGGAAAGACGTACCGTTATCTGTCCTCTTCAATTGATACGAAAAAAGAGCTGCTCGCCCTGCTTGGGAAATCACTTGAACCAGCTGCAGCAGAACAATTCATCAAAAACCAAGGGATTATTTCATTCAATGGAAAACTTGCGCAAGTCGAGGCTGATGGTGGTTCTTTGCTGAACTGGACAAAAGCCACAGCTCAACTAATCAAATCCGAAAGCAAGTCAAAAGTATTTCGTTTGACGGTTCCTGTTGGGGATTCAAAGACCACGCAAAGCTATATCGTGGAGTATAAATACACCAAAAAAATCGGATGGCGGATTAGCAAGGAACCTAAGCTTGATATCAACAATGTCATGAACGATGCACTAGCTTTGGACCTGGCAACGAAATATGGTAAAGCGGAAAGTTATATTCAAAAGGGCGGCGCTTACCGTGAAGGCGAATACAAAACATTCAGCCACGACGGCAAAACTTACCGTTACCTATCCAGCGACATAGACACGAAATATGAACTGATAGCTTACTTGAAACAATCCATGACGCCTGCCCTTGCAGAGCAATTCTTCAAAGAGCGTGGAATCATCGAATACAAAGGCAAACTCGCGCAATTGGAAGCGGACGGAGGTTCGACGGCTCAATGGGCAAAATCAAAAGTCGAATTCATAAAAACCGTGAAAGACACGAAGTTCTATCGCGTAACTGTGCCATTTGGCGAATCAGGTGATGTGCTTATGTACATCGTCGAATACCAGTTCGAAGATAAGGCGGGGTGGAGAGTAAGCAAAGCGCCATACTGTGATCTCGACATTCCTGGCAATGTGAATCCTGCTTTCATCTTCTTCAATTATCTGCTGGTTGATGCCAAAGTAGTAAAAGAACAATTCCTGGCCTCTTCCACATTCAATGTGGAAGAATTCAGAAAAGGCATCAAAAAAGTCGAATTCCAAAAAATGACTGAAGTAAACCGCAGCGACAACCAAGTGGAATTCCTGGTTAAATTCACTGCCCAACTTGCCCCAGGCTATAAAGGCCCACTTGTAAACGGTGAAAACTTGATGTATTTCTATATCCAACCGACGGGTTCTATGCAATTCAAGATTGACCGCATCGGCACGGTCAGCTGGCAATAATTTTTAACCATGTTCCGGAACAGGCATCCCTCGCTACCTGTTCCGGATTCTTTTTTGTAGGGAGCGAGAACCAACCCGAAACAAGTAGGCACTCATAATAATGAATGAGCAGCTTTTTCTTATTGAACTAACGGTGAGGGTTAGATTAAAGAGTTAAGGGGGGAGAATTATGAAAAAAATACTTATATTATTTGCCATAATTGGTTTTGCATTATTCGGTGGTTCTCAAGAATCAAAGAATGATATAAGTGGTGTAGGGGCTGAAAGTAATTCTGGTGCAAACTCTGACATTAAGAAGAGACATTTAGAACTAAAAGGTGCAGAAGAAATAGGGATTTTTGAAAGAGCAGTAAACGATTCAAAAAAGGTACCTGGTATTGCTAATATGGCAAATCCGGTGTATAGCTTTAGTCTTGATGAAGAGTATTACTCACTTTGGATAACAGAAGAAGAAGGAACGATTATGAATAGAAAAGACACGACCACTATTTACACACTAACCAGTAGTTCAGCTGAAGAAGTCTATAGGTTTGTTAATAAGGAATGATTTCTTTAACTAACTGGTGCTTTCGTTGAATAACAGAGAATAGAATATTAAAAAATTCATCTTTAAGGACCAGAGGTGGGAACATGAGAATATCGGAAATACATCCAATATTTTATCGTCTCAGAATTAGCCAAAAGCGACTTTTCCGTTATATTCGAAATATAAAGGATAAAAGGAGATTTGCTAAAAATTATGGAAAGGATACTTATCCATTTACTTGTAAGAAACACCAATCACTCTTAAGAAGAAAATTAGGTAATAGTGATCCACAGCTCCAAGAAAATAAAATCACTAATCTAAAACTGGCAGCTAGTAAAATCGACGGCATCATAATAAATCCTGGAGAAGTTTTTTCTTTTTGGGAATTAGTCGGAAAAACAACTAAGAGAAAAGGATATATTGAGGGGATGCAACTTTCAATGGGTGAAGTTAAAACAGGTGTCGGAGGTGGAATTTGTCAATTAGCAAATCTTCTTTATTGGATGGTTCTTCATACCCCATTAGAAGTAATAGAACGACACCATCATAGCTTTGACCCCTTTCCTGACGAGGGAAGAGTTCTTCCTTTTGGAAGTGGTGCAAGTGTGTTTTACAATTACATAGATTTAAGATTTAGAAATCCAACTAATCAATCTTTCCAAATTAGAATTTGGGTAACAAGTAATCATTTAAAAGGGACAATTTCTACTAATAAAGAATGGAGATTTTCTTATCATATTCAGGAGAGAAACCATAGATTTTTAAAAATTAGCGGCAATAATTTTCGGGAAAATGAAATTTGGAGAAAAGTTGTTGATAAGAGAACAGGGAATCATATAGATGAATCCCTACTTATTAAAAACTTTTCAGAGGTGAAATATCTTTAATGATGTTCTATCATGTTAAACCATAAAAAATGGAAAAAGTGTTGAAATTACACGACTTAGAGGACGTCCACCTGGGCGTTTTTTTTGTTTACCTAAATAAAATCGATTTCCTTACGTAGAATAATAGTAAAACGGGAGGGGGGAGAAAAAGGTGAAGGTGATTCTTAAATTTAAGAATGGTGATCAAATTGCCCTCCCTGTTGCAAGCTCAGGATATTGGGATATAGTCGTTTGGGATGTAGTCATTCATTTAAAAGAAGTTAATGAAAAAGATTCACCATTCGAAGTTGTTTTGGGGAATGGAGAAATCTACGAAAGTAGTGGTAAAGAGCTGATTTCAGTTGAATTGACATTCTAATAAAATATTTTAAAACTCAGAATGTCTTTACGGGCATTTTTTTGTTTTCGCATAAAACGTACAATCGACATGAAAAAGCATCAGCTGCCGAAACGATTCGTTGTTTCGGCAACAGATGCTTTTTGTTTATCGTTATTTAGCTGACCATTCAGTATGGAATACGCCATCTTTGTCTGTACGTTGGTAGGTATGTGCACCAAAGTAATCGCGCTGTGCTTGGATAAGATTGGCTGGCAATGTCTCAGTACGATAGCTATCATAGTAAGCTAATGCACTTGAGAAAGCAGGCGTTGGAATTCCTTGTTGAATTGCTAAGCCTAATACTTCGCGAAGGGAACTCTGATATTCTCCTACGATTTCTTGGAAGTACGGATCAACTAATAGGTTAGGCAAGTCGCTGTTCTTGTCAAAAGCTTCTTTAATCTTTTGTAAGAACTGTGCACGAATGATACAACCTCCGCGGAAAATCATAGCTACATCCCCATAAGGAATATTCCAACCATACTCCTCGGATGCTGCACGCATTTGGGCAAATCCTTGTGCATATGAACAAATTTTGCTCATATACAAAGCTTTACGAATCGCTTCAATCAATTCTTTTGAATCCCCTGCATATTTTTTCGACTCAGGGCCTTTAAGAATTTTGCTTGCTGCAACGCGCTCTTCCTTAACAGAAGAAATAAATCGTGCAAATACGGACTCTGTAACGATTGGGAGAGAAACACCCAAATCCAGAGCATTTTGACTTGTCCATTTTCCTGTCCCTTTTTGGCCGGCAACATCTAAAATCTGATCAACGAGTGGATTTCCGCTTTCTTCATCGATCTTAGTGAAAATGTCCGCAGTGATTTCGATAAGATAGCTATCAAGCTCGCCTTTGTTCCACTCGGCAAATATTTCATGCAATTCCTGAGTTGAAAGACCAAGAGCATGTTTCATGATGAAATAAGCTTCAGAGATCAGTTGCATATCTCCATACTCAATTCCGTTATGAACCATCTTCACATAATGTCCTGCCCCATCAGGTCCCATGTAGGTACTGCAAGGAGTACCATCTACTTTAGCAGAAATGGCATTAAGAATTGGTTCAACCTGTTCATAAGCTTCTTTCGATCCGCCTGGCATAATAGAAGGGCCGTTACGAGCTCCTTCTTCTCCACCCGAAACTCCTGCACCAATGAAATGTAGACCTACTTCTTTTAAGTTAGCTGTACGTCTATTCGTATCTTCAAAGAATGAATTTCCGCCGTCCATAATAATATCGCCTTGTTGAAGGTGAGGGATAAGAGACTCAATGACCGTATCCGTTGTATCTCCAGCTTTAACCATCAATAATATTTTGCGTGGTGCTTCTAAAGAAGCGACGAAATCTTCTATGCTGTAAGTACCGTGAATATTTTTATCTTTCGCTTCTTTGTTGGATAATTCTTCTGTTCTATCTGTCCAGTAATCATAGACAGATACCGAAAAGCCTTTACTTTCCATATTGAGCGCAAGATTCAATCCCATCACGCCTAAACCAATAACACCGATTTGTTGTTTCATCATATCCTTACCTCATTCCTTTTAACCTAATATGGATAGGCGGTTCTCTAGTTCTTCTTTTTCTTTTTCAAAACCATCTTTGCCAAGTAACGCAAACATATTATTTTTGTAAGCTTCAACTCCTGGCTGGTCAAATGGATTTACACCGAGTAAAGTTCCACTTATTGCACAAGCTTTTTCGAAGAAATAGACCATTTCCCCAAAGGTGAATTCATTGAGTTCGTCTAGCTCTATTAACAAATTTGGAACACCTCCATCGATGTGAGCGAGGGTAGTTCCGAGTGCTGCCTTTTTGTTCACTTCATCCATTGTTTTTCCAGTTAAGAAATTCAGACCGTCCATATTGTCGACGTCCTCTTGAATGATACGTTCGATTGAAGAGTTTTTTACCTGTAGAACTGTTTCTATGAAAAGACGACGCCCTTCTTGAACATACTGGCCCATCGAATGTAAATCCGTTGAGAAGTTAACTGAAGCTGGGAAGAGACCTTTTTCATCTTTCCCTTCACTTTCTCCGAAAAGCTGTTTCCACCATTCCGCTACAAAGTGCAGACGAGGCTCATAGCTTACAAACAATTCTATTGATTTTCCTTTATTATAGAAAATATTTCTTACTGCGGCATATTGGTAACTCTCATTTGTAGCAAGAACGGGATCATTATATTTGTGGTATGCAGCTTTTGCTCCATCCATCACTTGGTCAATATTAAGACCAGCTACTGCGATTGGCAGTAAACCAACAGGCGTCAGAACTGAGTAACGTCCCCCTATGTTGTCCGGAATAACAAATGTTTCGTAACCTTCTTCGACCGCAAGCTTCCGAAGAGCACCCTTGCTCTGATCGGTAGTCACATAAATTCGATTCTTTGCCTCTTCTTTCCCATACTTCTTCTCCATAAATGTGCGGAAAATACGGAAGGCTAAAGCAGGCTCTGTAGTTGTCCCTGATTTGGAAATAATATTAATAGAAATGTCTTTTCCCTCTAACACTTGTAGTAAATGTTCGATGTAGGTCGAGCTAATATTATGTCCAGCAAAATATATTTGTGTATTCTCTTTGACTTGATTATGAAACGTATGTGCTAAAGCCTCTATGGCTGCCTTAGACCCTAGATAAGAGCCACCAATACCAATAACTATCAGCGCGTCTGACTGTTGTTGAATTCGTTTAGCAGCATGCTTCACTCGGGCAAATTCCTCTTTATCGTAGGTAAGTGGCCAGTTAACCCACCCTAAGTAGTCAGAACCTGGTCCTGTTTGTTGGTGAATTTGATTATGCGATTGTTTTACAAATTCACTTAGATTTTCAAGTTCACTGTTTTTCATGAACGATAAAACATTGGTGAAATCAAATGAAACTGTCATATTTCGTCACTCCTTTTGATTTTTACTTTTTTCTACCACCACTTAATTTCATCGGATAGCAATAGTTGGTTTGCCTCATCTGGACCTGTTGAGCCTGCAGGATAAGAATATAAAGGCAACAGATCCTCCTGAAATGCTTCCAATAACGGTTGGATCCACTTCCATGATAATTCGACTTCTTTCCAATGGGAGAAGAAGGTTGCATTACCGAGCATTGCATCAAATAGAAGAAGTTCATATGCTTCCGGCTGACTTTCCGAATTGGTCGAGAAGTTAATCCATGCAGGTTCAAAACGATTACTAGAAGGATCTTTCATGTTCACCCGTAAAGAAATACTTTCGTTTGGACTAATCTCGAGGATTAATAAATTCGGAGTGATTCCTTGTAGCAAATCTGAATCTTTCATCTTGTTCTTAAACTCAATGACAATCCGTGTAGACTTCTCATTCATTCTTTTCCCAGTGCGTATATAAAAAGGTATTCCACTCCAAGATGGATTATCAATATATAAGCGAGCCGCGAAATAAGTATCATTTTTTGAGGAACCATCAACACCAGGCTCTTCTTTATAGCCATAAACTGGAGTACCTTGAATCTCTCCAAATTCGTACTGACCGCGGACAACATCCTGGTATGCATGTTCTTTCAGGATTGGTCGAAGAGATTCAATAATTTCCATCTTTTTCACTCGAATTTCTTCTGCCGTTATTTTCTCTGGAAGGTGAATGGCTGTCATCATAACTAACTGAAGAAGATGGTTCTGAACCATATCACGAATGGCTCCTGCTCGATCGTAATAATCAGCCCGAGTTTCAACCCCAACAGTTTCACTTGCTGTAATTTGGACATTCGAAATTTGTTTACGATCTAGTAATGATTTCAGTGCTGGATTGGCCAAAACTAAGGTTTCAAGATTTTGGACCATTGGTTTTCCTAGATAGTGATCAATTCTGTAGATTTCATCTTCGCTGAAAGTCTTGCTCAAGTTTTTATTTAATTGTCTTGCCGTCTCTAAATCACTTCCAAATGGTTTTTCCACTATGAGACGCTTCCATCCATTGTTTTGGCATATTCCACTTGAATTAAGAGTTGACGTAATAACATCAACCAGACTTGGGGCAACAGACAAATAGAATAGTCGGTTTTGTGGAATACCTAACTCATTTTCTCTGTTTTCAATGAGCTCGTTCAAATGTTGATAGGAATCTTTGTCTGTCGCATCAAATGAACAGTACCGAAATTTGGTTAAAAAATCTTGCAAACCAGATGGTTGTGTAGCTCTTCTAGAATAAGCTTGAAGCGCTTTTTCCACTTTGGACTGAAACTCTTCGTTTGAAAAATAGTTTCTGCCTAAAGCAACTATAGAAATGGTATCGGGTAATTTACCATCAAGGTGTAAATTATATAAAGCAGGAAATAATTTTCGTTGTGCTAAGTCTCCTGTTGCTCCAAATAAAACAAAGGTCATGTCTTGCATAAACCATTCTTCTTGGAAATCAAGTAAACGATCTTTCAGGTCAAATCCTTCTTCGAGATTATCGTTCCTCATATTCAATTACCTCCAACTTTTACAATCAGTATTTTGTTTAAACCATTACTGATAATCAGTTCTCAGTATACTAACTTCATCCGAATTATGTAAGTACGCACATTAAAAACAAATAGTGTATAAAAGTATACTTTAGTTTGCTCATAAAGGGAGGAATTAAGATACATAAGCGAAATTGAGTGAACAAAGAAACCTTCGAATTAACATCGTCCTCACTGCGTGGTCTTCCCAGTTCAGTTACGAATAACAACATCATTTAATAGATCCTATAGTAAAGCCATGTTTATAGAGAACAAAGCAGTTTCACTAGACAATTTCACAAATGACATGCGAGGATAGCTTTATAACTAGAAAATATATTGGATAGTGGAAAGGTTGATTATATATGAAAATGCATGATGTAACAGGTGCAATTTATGAAGGAATGACCGTGTACAAGAACAAACCGGAAAAACAACCAAAATTAAATACAATAACAAATGGATATGTGACTGAAACACGGCTTGATTTCGACGTACATACAGGAACACATATCGATGCCCCACTACACATGGTCACTGATGGTGATACGTTTGAAACGATTCCATTAGACAATCTTGTAGGACAGTGTAAAGTATTCGATTTAACTGAAGTGGAAAATGGAGTTTCAAAAGCGGACTTAGAAGGGTTTGACATTCAAAAGGGCGATTTTGTTTTATTAAAAACGAAAAATTCATTTGAGGAAACATTTAATTTTGATTTTATTTTCCTCGCACAAGATGGTGCAGAATATCTTTCTGAGGTAGGTATTCGAGGGATTGGAATTGATGCACTTGGAATCGAAAGAAGCCAAGAAGGGCATCCAACGCATAAAACGTTATTTGCAAATAACATCATTATAATAGAAGGACTTCGCTTAAAGGAAATTGAGCAAGGACAATATTTTATGGTGGCAGCACCATTAAAATTAATGGGTACAGACGCTTCACCTGCAAGAGTGTTGCTATTTGAAGGGCTAAGCTAAACTTCTCTGTTTTTAACCATTTTGAAATTTATTATTAAGTCTAGATTCGATGTATGAATGTAGTAAAGATTATAAAAGGCTTTTCACCAGTTTACTGAACTAGTGGATGGCCTTTTCTTCCGTGTTGATCTATATGAGAGGGTGAAGCAAAGGAACATTTGAATTAAAGTTAATTTTTTGTGCTATCATAAGGGTGAAATAGAATGCGTGTAGCCGTATAAACAGGCAATGTGACAGGAGGTTTATTGATGGATAATAATGATATTTTAATCAGACTAAGATATGCTCTGGACATAAAAAATAAAGATATGGTTGAGATATTTAAACTGGGTGGCATGGAATTTACAAAAGAAGAAGTGTTGCTGATTCTCACAAAATCTAAAGACGATTATTATGATGAAATTGATTATGATGATGACGAGAATGAAGAAAATATTAAATGTGATAATGTGATGATGGAGTCATTTTTAAATGGATTTGTTACGTTTAAAAGAGGAAAACAAGAGCCGAAACCGGGGCAACCTGAAAGACCTGCAATAACCAATGAAAGAGTGAATAACCTTCTTCTGAAGAAGTTGAAAATCGCACTTGAATTAACAAGTGAGGATATGCTCGACATATTAGAAAGCGCAGGCGTCACTGTAACAAAAGGCGAGTTAGGCGCTTTATTGAGAAAAGAAGGACACAAAAATTATAAAGAGTGCGGGGATAAATACGCCCGTAATTTCTTAAAAGGACTAGCTATTAAATATAGAGTGTAGGAATGGTAATAACCGAAAACGTTTATTTAGTGGATTCGAGGAAAAATCCACCTGAATATCAATCGTCTTTTTTGTTCTGCTCGGTTTCGACTTTATAAAATAGAATGATGTCTTAATAAATTAAATCAAATTGAAAAAATGGCTCTTGGACAATCCAAGGCCATTTTTTTGTGTTTTTTATTCAGGAATATCAGGAAGCTCACCTGATTTAGGAACAGTCAGTACGTGTTCTTCTACATAAGCCTTGAAGGAGCCAGAACCGAACTCCCGGCATATACCTGACTGTTTCACGCCGGCGGATATCGAAGCCGGGCAACCGAATCGCATGCTCATGTTCGCCCCAGACGGATGACGTTTGGACATAGATGCTGTCATTCGCTTCGGCAATGACTTGCTCCTCGGAATCATACGGCAAGACCGGCACGACTGGACCGTACTGCTTCTCTACAACGACTGGATCCTTATAACCTGCTTCTAGAACGAGCATCGGCTGCATAAGTGTTTTATATCCTTTCAATAATCATAGAATCAACACAACTTACAGAAAACAGTAGCTGAAAATGCAATTTCAGCTGTTCTTGAACTATGATATAACGTTGTTGTTTATTTCTCATATTCGGATATTCATCATACACCGGAAAAATATCAAGCTGCTTTCATTGATTAACCAGGGTATGAAGAAAGGAATTTTTCGTGACTGATGGAAAAGATACTTTGATAATTTTTAATCGCATTAATTCTGTCTACTATGCTTGGATCTTCATCTAAATACATTTTCATTTGATGGATTTCTTCTTTATTTTTTTGATAATGATCGTTAATTTTATATTTCGCATTCTCAAATAAAGTAATTATTTCTTCATTATTTTTATTAACAGGAATGAACACGTAGTATGTGTATTCTTCTCTAATTCCTAAATATTCGCCCGAAGAATCCTTAAAATATTTATATATCATTTTAAATCTCCTATTTTTTTGACATACATATAGTATGTGTTTTTGGGGTGTATTTATTCATTGAAGGGGAGGGGGGTTCTAAAACTGTTATTTGATGTTTTTCAGCCGCTACTAAGCCTCAAGACGTAGAAGTAAACACTCCCTAGGTTCATTTTGAATACTTGATGAAAAGGCTAAACTTAATGGAATGATATAAATGCTTGTGAGTAGAGAAGGGGTGAACAATTGGTGGATTATACGATAAAGGTTGAACAAGAACTGATAATTTGGAAGCGGAAAATGACAAGACAATCCGGTCTCATAAGCCGAATATCCAAGAATGCACAGATGAGAATCAATGGCCTTCTTCCAGAAAAATTTCATAAAGTGATGACTGAAAGCATAAAAAACATGGTGAAAGCAACGCTCGCAGGATCGAACATTACGACGAAAAAACAGTTATCAACGGAATTAAGTCTTTATGAGCGAGACGAACTATTTAAGCAAAAGCTTTCCACGTTTAGAAAAACGGCGACGATTGAAGGAGCGGGAACAGGTGCTGGGGGAATACTTCTGGGAATTGCCGACTTTCCACTGCTGTTATCCATTAAAATGAAGTTTTTGTTTGAAGCTGCATCTGTGTATGGATTTGATACAACTAAACCAGAGGAACGTCTCTTTATCCTGCATATTTTTCTGTTGGCCTTTTCAAGCGAAGAAAAGCGAAAAAAAACATTGAGTATTATTGAAAACTGGGAGGAACAGAAATCTTTAGTCGCAGACATGGATTGGCGAGAATTTCAACAGGAATACCGTGACTACATCGATTTAGTGAAAATGTTTCAAATGCTGCCTGGTATAGGAGCGGTTGTTGGTGCATTTGCAAATTACAATCTGCTCGATCAACTCGGAGAATGCGCAATGAATTCATACAGATTACGTTTAATGCAAGATAAAGAAAAGGGAGCAGACACACGATGATTTTCAAAAATAAACTCGTCATTTCATTAATTCTATTGATTGTGATTGCAGGTGGCATGACGTTCATGTTCAATACAATGAAAGTGATTGCCGGGAGCGACAATAAGACAGTTCAAGAAGATTCATCATTTACAAACATTGAAGTTACAACAAACAATGCGGAAGTGATTATTGTACCGACCAAAATCTCAGAAGCCACTGTTGAATATACAGGTGCTAATAAAAAGAAGAAATACATTTTTAATGTAGATGTAAAAGGGGATACACTTACCGTTCAACTAAAACAGAAACGTCGATTTTTATCTTTGTTCAATTTTCATACAGGTGACTTGAAACTCACTGTCAATGTGCCGGAAAAACAATATAAAGACCTCCAAGTAAAGAGTGATAATGGACGTATCATGGTAGAAAATTTACAGGTCGAGAAGGTATTGCTTGAGACAGACAATGGCCAGATACAAGTTAAGGAAGTTGAAGCCAAAACAGTTAAGGTTGAAAGCGATAATGGCAAAATTATTTTGGACCATGTCCAAGGGGAAATTAATGGCTCTACGGATAACGGGAAAATCTCCTTGATTACAAATAAGATAGAATGGCCGATTGATTTAGAAACAGACAACGGTAGCATTGAGGTTAAAACTGAATCTGAACCGAAAAATACAAGGATTGACGCTAAAACGGATAATGGAATAGTGAACATCTTTGGTGATAAAGACAGCTATGTGACGTACGGCAATGGGAAATCTTTGATTAAGTTGAGAACAGATAATGGTCCAATAACTGTAACGAAATAAGAAGGGGTATAGTACGCCCAAGATTGCAGAGAACACGAAGATCCTCAGGGATTTTCGTGTTTTATATATCAAATATGTATTATGCAACGTTTCCTTCAAGATATCCCATAAACTTCCCTTGACTTCTCATTGATAATGATTATCATTGTTAAAGTAGATAAACAAAAAGAAAGAAGGATTATCATGAAAAAAATTGCGACGTTTTTATCATTCGTGCTACTTAGCACTTCTTTAGTTGGCTGCGCAGAAAAAGAAGAAGCTACGAAGCCTGAAGCGGCTTCAGAAACTGCTTCAGAAACTGTAGACTTACAAAACGAAGTTGATACATATAAAGAATTTGCGATTGAGCAAATGGATCAATTTGTCATAGAGACAGAAAAATTTGTTGAGGCAGTAAAAGCAGGAGACATTGAAGAAGCAAAAGCACTTTACCCGCTTGCCCGTATGTACTTTGAGCGCTCGGAACCAATTGCTGAAAGTTTCGGAGATTTAGATCCTCGTATCGATGCTCGCCTGGCAGACCTTGAAGAAGAAGGTAAAGGCAAAGAAGATTGGACTGGTTACCATAAAATCGAATACGGCCTTTGGGTAGAAAACACAACAGAAGGTTACGCAGAAACAGCTGATCAATTATTAGCTGACGCAAAAGAATTGCGTGCACGTGTTGAGACAGTAGAAGTAACACCAGACTTGATGATGACCGGGGCAGTGGATCTTTTAAATGAAGTATCGACTTCTAAAATTACAGGGGAAGAAGAAATTTTCTCTCACACCGATTTATATGATTTCAAAGCAAACATTGAAGGTGCGGAAGAAATTTTCCACATCCTAGAGTCAAAAATCGAAGCAAAAGATGAAAAATTAGCGACGAACCTGCAAGCAAAATTTGATGCAGTAAATGAACTATTGGCAAATTACGAAACAGGCGACAATGGGTTTGTTTCATATGAAGAGTTGACTTCAGAGGATACAAAATTGTTATCAGACGCTGTGAACCAACTAGGCGAACCGCTTAGTCAAATGGGCATAATAATGGAGTGAGTAAAATGACCTCAAACGATGAAAAGTGGTTGGAGAAGAAAATTTCAAGACGTGATATGTTGAAAATTGCAGGGGCAAGTGCAGCTGGAGCGGCTGTCTTTGCTTCTGGAATGGGGAACGTGGCGAAAGCACTCGGCTTTGAAATATTTGAAGACGACTCGACCGCGACAAATAAGATTTTATTTTACGGGAAGCATCAGTCGGGTATTACGACAGATGCACCATCCCACGTTTACTTTGCTTCGTTGAATGTGCTTGTTCAATCACAAAGCGAATTGCAGGAATTGTTTAAGATGTGGACTCCATTAGCAGTACGTTTAATGAACGGGGAGCAGCTCGAGGAGCTTTCTAAAGGTGGATTTACGCCACCTAAAGATACCGGAGAGTCAAAAGGATTGGATGCTTCTAATTTGACATTAACGTTCGGAGTAGGGCCATCATTATTCAATAACCAGAAGCTAGGTCTAGGTTTGAAACGTCCGGCTGAACTGAAAGAATTGCCACATTTCCCTAAAGATCAAATCGATGAAAAATACGCAGGTGGAGACATATGTATTCAGGCTTGTGCCGATGACCCACAAGTGGCTTTCCATGCAGTTCGTAATTTAGTGCGTGCAGCGTCAGGAAAAGTCTCGTTGCAATGGACGCAAACTGGATTCACTTCAACGCCTAAGCGAAAAAACAAAAAAGAAACGCCTCGAAATTTATTTGCATTTAAAGACGGCACGGTTAACCCAAGCCCGAAAAGTGCTTCTGACATGAAGGAAGTCGTTTGGGTTCAGCCGAATGAATCGAAAAGCTGGATGACAAATGGAACCTATTTAGTCGTGCGGAAAATCCAAATGCATTTAGAGACATGGGATCGAACTTCTCTTCAAGGACAAGAGGCAACTTTTGGCAGACATCGCGATAGTGGTGCACCACTCGGGAGCAAGAAGGAATTTGATGAAGTGGATTTAAATGCAAAAGATGAAAAAGGAAATCCTCACATTCCGGCTAATTCACATATGGCGCTTGCTCGTAAAGTGAAGGATCGAATTATGAGAAGAGGTTTCTCCTACTCAAGTGGCTTGATTGATGAAACAGGAGCGTATGACGCGGGCTTGTTATTCATTTCATTCCAAAAAAATCCTAAACAGTTTATTAACATTCAAAGCGCATTGGGACGTGATGATATGCTAAACGAATATATTACCCATCGAGGTAGCGGTGTCTTTGCTTGCTTCCCAGGTATACAAAAAGGGAGCTATATCGGTGAGCAACTTTTTAACATTCTTTAAGATACTTAGTCTAGTAACTATGTTGCTCGTTGTTCCTTCTCAAAACAACGTCTCTGCTGCACAGTCTTTTGGCCATTTATATATCGCTATTACTGATGCCATTATGAGCACAAAAAATGACGATGACGCAAAAGCTACTGAAGCGATTGAGACTTTTCAAACGGATTGGAAGCAACTGAACATTACTGAAGGGGAAGAATCCGCGGATGTAAATGAAGCGCTAGAAAAAGCTTCGAGTGCAACAACCAGCGAGAAACGATTGTCCGCATTGACGGATTTATCAAAAGCCCTGACAGCTTATGAGAAATCTGAAAATCCAGTAGATGAAAAAGCCAATCGTGAGGCCTTTCTGAAGGCAGTAGAGCCTTCTCTTAACGATTTGAAAACAGCAATCGATTCTAGCGATAAAGATGAAATCCAAGAGGCTTATTCCATCTTCCTGAAAAAATGGACGAAAAACGAGCGGGTTGTTCGCGAACAGAATATCGCAGCATACGGACAAATTGAAACACAAATGTCATTCATGCGAATTTCTTTAGCTGGTGACGAGCTCGATGTCACTAAGTTAAAGGAACAAGTTGAATCGTTGAATCAAACGATTCAGGACTTTGTTGCAGGAAAAGTGAAGAATGCGGAAGTCTCGGGAAACTATTCACTGGCGACGCTGACAGGTTTGTTGGATGAAAGTAAAGCATCTATTGAAGAAGGAAACTATAATCAGGCAGCCGAATCGTTGAAAAAATTCATCACAATTTGGCCAGGTGTTGAAGGAGAAATCCGTACGAAAAATGCCAGCTTGTATAGTGAAATTGAATCTGGTATACCTCTTCTTGTGAGTGATTTATTGCGTGACGATGTGGAAGCATCTGCAATTACGGGTAAATTAGATTCCTTTAAGCAGCAAATAGATTTCATTCAACAAGACACGACGTATAGTTTTTGGGACTCAGCCCTAATTTTACTTCGTGAAGGATTGGAAGCATTATTGATTATTTCGGCACTCATAGCTTTCTTGAAAAAAGCAGGTCAACAAGATATGCAGCGTTATATTTATGTTGGAGCGGGCACTGGAATCAGTGTGAGTGTTATCGCAGCTATATTGATGTCCACGTTGTTTCAGTCAGGAACAATTGGAACAAGCCGTGAAGTAATGGAAGGATATGTCGGGATAGCGGCTGCAGTTATGATGCTGGGAGTTGGCATTTGGCTGCATAGCAAATCTACCGTCACATCATGGAACCGTTACATTTCAAAACAAATGACACACGCATTGTCGATGCAAAGTGTATGGTCGATGACATTTTTAAGTTTCCTGACGGTATTCAGAGAAGGTGCTGAAACTGTTGTGTTTTATATGGGAATTTCCCCGAAAATGTCGACGTTTGATTTCATATTGGGGATTGTCCTTGCGATTTTGATTTTAGTTGCGACGGCATTCTTTTTTGCGAGAGCCAGCAAAAAGATTCCTCTGCATTTGTTCTTTGGTGTAGCTACTGTATTCATTTACCTATTGGCCTTTAAAATTATCGGTGCAAGTTTACACACGTTGCAATTGACGAACGTCTTACCGACACATATTATTTCTAATTTACCAGTTATAAATTTCATCGGCTTCTATCCATCAGTTGAAACGTTGACTGGTCAGGTAATTTTGCTGATTCTAATCGCAGGCACGATTATCTATAAGAAAATGGCATCAACTGTAAGCAATACAAGTTTACAGAGTTAGCCAGAAAACACGAAATCCTATCAAGGGTTTCGTGTGTTTTTTTGGCGAAAATGGGTATACAATTAGAATGAGAAAATATTGAACTTAATTAGGAGGAGAATGAACAATGGAAAAAATTGAAGTTGGAGATATTTTTACCTTAATGGATGAAAACGATCAGGAGCAAGAAATTGAAGTATTAGGAACTTTAACTTTAGATGATGTGGAATATGCTGCAGTTGCTTTTGCCGATGAAATCGATGAAGATTCTGAAGGGGATATCGATGTTTTCTTTTTAAGAGTGGAAGATGATGAGCAATTGTCCCTGATTGAAAGTGATGAAGAATTTGATCGTGTGTCCGCTGCGTTCAAAGATTATGAAGAAGAAGAGTAAAAAGAAAATCGGTTAGACTTGTGATAGAAATAAAATAATTTGTGAATTACAAAAGACCTTCCGTATGTTCAAAAACTTACAGAAGGTCTTTTTCTAATTTCTTAGTTAAATCATGAAATATAATGCCCTAATATCCTGTTCCTTCTTAATAGGATTGAATATATATAAGTAAACGGACATTCAAGTAAAATACTTTTGAAGAAAGGTTAATGTTAATGTATGAGTTTGGAAATTGTAATGACGGTTTTTGTGTTTCTAACGACCATGTTAGTAATATTCTGGAGACCTAATGGAATGAATGAAGCATGGCCTGCATCGGTTGGGGCCGCAATTATATTACTACTCGGCATCGTATCACGTGAAGATATCTTGGATATTATTAGTAAAATCGGTGGAGCCTCAATTACCATAATGGCAACGATTGTCATGGCAGTCATATTGGAAAGTTTCGGTTTTTTCCACTGGTCAGCTGCAAGACTTGTCAGTTTATCAAAAGGATCAGGTCCTCGTTTATATTGGAATATTCAATTGTTATGCTTTTTAATGACCCTCTTATTTAATAATGATGGAAGCATCTTAATAACAACCCCTATTTTAATTCTCCTGCTAAAAAATCTTAGGCTTAAACCTCATCAACAAATACCATATCTATTAAGTGGAGCTCTCATTGCAACTGCATCCAGTGCTCCCATTGGTGTAAGTAATATTGTGAACTTGATCGCCTTAAAGATCGTTCATATGAGCCTTTATATGCACACAGCCATGATGTTTGTCCCTGCGACGTTGGGATTATTGTTTATGTCATGTTTGATGTATTTGGTTGTTAGAAATAAATTGCCAAAAAAATTACCTCACTCTGCAAATGAAATAGAGGAAAGTTTTTTTACTAAACAATTTCATCCATTAAAAACAGGTGTTAATGTAGAAACAAAGCGACAACGTACTAAATTTATGCTGAAAATATTACTTTTTGTTTTTGTCATACGTTGTCTGTTATTTGTAGCATCTTATGTTTCTGTTCCGATTGAACTAGTTGCAGTACTCGGCTCGCTTGTATTGCTGATTTGGAGATGGTATCACTTACGAACAAATCCTATTGATATCTTGAAAAAAACCCCCTGGCATATTCTCATCTTCGCTTTTTCTATGTATGTAATTATTTATGGTTTGCACAATATAGGTTTAACTGAGTTGCTCGTTCAAATTTGCGAACCAATTGTAAACCAAGGACTATTTCAAGCGAGCTTTATTATGGGAGGATTAGTTTCTATTCTTTCTAACGTTTTTAATAATCATCCAGCATTAATGATTGGTACCATAACACTAACTGAAATGGGACTTGAACCCATTACTCTTAAGACTATTTATCTCGCAAACATTATTGGAAGTGATATGGGATCATTGTTATTACCTATAGGAACACTTGCCTCTCTTATATGGATGAATATTCTCAGAGCAAATAAGTTAAATGTAACATGGAAGGACTATTTAAGTTTATCTTTGATGGTTGTGCCACCAACAACGATTGTCACTTTATTATTATTATTCTACTGGGTACAATTGGTATTTGCATAAAATACGATGTACCCCCTAATAAAGTGACCCAGGTACAATTCCGAGGTCACTTATTAGCTGTCTAGGTAGCAGGACCTTTCATAAAACTGTTCAGTTTATGGATGTATTCTTTTTTATTTCTTGAATTTGCAATTCAGAATTGGATCAAAAAAGTAATTTAGAAAATTAACCAAGGGTAATAGGGGGATTTTAGATGTGGAAGAATGAATGGAATATTTTATTTGGATCGAGTATTCAACTTTTCTCTCAGTTCTGATTCCAGTTTAATATAGTGCTCCAATCTCTTTTCTGTTGCTTCTAATATCCCTTCTAATATCTTTATTCTTAACTGATCTTCTGATAAAGCTTTTACTTTAATTAATTCGTTTGAATTTCTCAGCGATTTTTCAAATTCCTGTTGATTAATCATAGTCCTTGTATCCTTCCTTTTTGAATAAACAAAAAATATTTCTGAGTATTGTTCAATTTCATTAATTGTACTGTTGTGATTAATTTCAACTGGCACTATACTCTCAAATACTTCTTTGTCAGGAAAATCATAGAACAGATACTCCTTATTGGAATTAATGAAGATGATAATAGACTCGTGATCAATTGATTTAATAAAATTACTTATTTCTCTAGATTCCTGAAAAGTATTATGGTTAAAATCATCAATTATAACAATACTTTTATGAGGAATTTGACTCGAATTATTAACACTAATAACACTGCTGCACAATTGATTTCCAGAACAATTCAATAAATTTTCCAGAAGCAGTTTATCTGTATTCATTTCATAAATTTCATAATCTGCCGCTAACTCATTGATTAACTTCACAACACAATAATAACGATGTGTAATATTAAAATACCTTTCAAAATCAATGGAAAAATTTATACAATTTTCGAAATGACCCATTATGTTATTTATGCGAGGGGGAGTTATAGTCATTACTGTTTTCGGTTTTTCATTAAAAATAAAAGGAATTAACTCAGATGGAAACTCCTTTTTTATTACAGTTGCCTGCTGAAATATCCCATTATAGAACATAAGATCATCAGGATGGGGGTATATCACTAACCTGGTTTCCGGTTCCGGTACGAAGTAATCAACCATTAGTTGATATATTTTTTTTTGTTCTTCGTAAGTTATAAAATTAGAGAGAAGTTCTGTTAATAAGATTGTTGAATCTTTATTAATTTGAATCTTTTGATTGATACCAAAAAATACAAGAACTTTATCAAGAAAACTACGACCCATTCTACCCATACTTTCAATCAAATCAAAATGTTCTAGGTTAGGTTCATCGAATTCTATGATTCTTTTGTTGAAGTTTCCTATTTTCTTAGTGATTATCTGATTCTTTCTATCGTATCCGCTGCCATCTTCCAAGGAAGTGAAATTAATTTCTTTTTCAATCAAATAAATTCCAAAAATACTATCCGGGCTCTCTACAATTATTTCAGTAAATTCGTGGGGATTAATCTTATTTTCCACAAGATATTTTTCAATTACATAATTATTTTTTTCGGTATCTAATTCGTGGGTATTTAAAAAAAAGATTTTATCAAAAAAGAGACCTTCCATTTCCTTAAACTGTGGGAATTTTTCTTTAATTGAATCTGATAATAGAATGTAACAAACCTGTTCTTTATGAAAAAGTTCTTTATATATGATGCAGTGTAACAATTGATGAATTGTAACTACATGGTACAAAATCATGATGTTCACTCCGAATCTAAATTGTAAAAAACATATTTCTGCTTAATTAGTAGACTTATAGATTAGCCTGATCCATTATGTCATTTAATGTTTCGAAAGATTGATTTTCAGTATCCGCAATTACTCCTCTGGAAAAACTCAAGTCACCAAAATTTTCCCTTATAAATCGAAGGTCTCTTATGATCATTCTGAATGGTAAATACGCATCGTACCCAGATATGTTAAAGAGATACTCATAATTCGAAAACGTCTTCTTATATAACTTTACAAAATCATAAATACCTTGATGAATTTGTTCAATAATCTTATAGTTTTCAACTTCTGGGACATCAAATAGTAATTTATATCCGTCTTCAGTTCTCTTAAAGCCGGAGAATGAAGGATAGCAAGCCTGCGTAAATAACTCGAAAAATACATTATTATGTTTAGTACTTGTGTGTGTATCGTATAAATTTCTGTTAAGCATTCTAGAAAAAATGTAAACTCCTATTTCTTTCTTCATGATCTGGCTTAGATTACCTGTGTGGTTCGAGTGTCTACAAGCGGCTACTAAACTGTGAACTTCACAATTTAACTTCCATTTTTGTTCAATCAAATATTTAATCCCTGCCCCCCCAGATCCAACCCAGCCAACATCAACTACCGCAACTTTTTTACTTCCTTGAATTATATTCATAAAATACTCTTTTACAATTGCATGATCTTCAGTTAGTTTTTTCACAACAGTTGCCCAATTTTTCACTAAAAACGATTGAATTAATTTTACATTTCCTTTATGAATCTTATCGTCTTCTTTTAGGTCATGCTGAGTCAACAAACTAAATAATTCCTCTAACTCCAAGGACTCAAACAGACCTTTGATTGTAATTCCTAATGCACTTTTTGCTTTGTGTTGAACCATTCGTTTCAAGAAATCATATCGGTTTTTTTCTATTGTATATTTCGCATTAGCAATTCGAGACCAGTAAACATATTCAGTATCCATATCAGTGAAAAGAAAATTAAATACTTTCCTATAAATGTCTCCGTCTCTTGAAAGAAACAATATTTTATCTATATTATTTTGTTTTGCATAATCATAAATCCATTTGCAGTAGCCCAATATATACAAACCACCATAAATGAAACCATATTCATAATGAGGAGTATATTGCTTAATACCATTATGCAAATGAGTATTAACAATTCCACTGTATGTGGAAGCAATTAGTTCGGACATATCGTCTGGGCGGTATTGATTTCCAGTCTCATGAACGTTATTGTAATATCTTGCCTCTATGCCTATTTCTTGAGCGCTTTTTATATCTGATTCATAATTCGCCCCGACGTGTACCATACTCAAATCCTTGCCTAATTTTGTTAAAGCTATATTGAATAATTGTTTATCGCGTTTACTGCAATGGTTCTCACAGGAAACAAAAACGTCAAAAAAACCACTAAAACCTGAGTTCTCCAACAATTGTTCAATCATTGACTTTGTTAAATACATATCGGAAATAGCAATTATTTTTTTATTTTGGGACTTAAGTATTTCAAAAACATCTTTCATATAGGGATTAGCAAAACAAAACTCTAATTCTGTTTGTAACTCTAACTGCACGCCATATTGTTTATCAATTCCTGTTCTTAACTCAACTTGTTCGTAAATATCATATATTGTTACTTCGCTAATTCCTTTTTTTCCTTTTGCTTGATTACGCGCTTCCTTTTCCGCTTCCCTTCGTATAGCCATAAAATTCACACAGCTATGTTTTTCCCCTAATATCATGAAAAGATGATGAGGTTGGGCAAACGGTCTTAATAACAAAGTGTCAAATACATCAAACGAAATAACCTCGTATTCTAACATATTTCTTGCAAAATCAAGTGCTTTTGGTCGGCTTATTATTTTCGACTCCGAGCCATCTAAATATGGCAACTTTAGTTTCTCTTTTGGATTAAATGGTAATGCATCTATAAATATTCCTCCTTTTACACATTGGAATTTCTTGAGCAGGAATAACCCAACGGTTGCCCGTGGCACATTTAAGCAAATAACAGTCGTATAAATACCGTCTTCCATTTATGACACTATTATCTTATTCTGTTTGTTCAATTGAAGTGAAGGTGAGCCGGGAGGTTTAGACAAAAAAGCATCTTCAGTAGTATATGCATTGATAAAATTTTTGAGGAAACATGCCGTGATTTATTACGAACTGGTAATCCAAAGGAAGTGTTTTATTAAGAGGAAAAGGACATTAAAGTATTATTGAAAGACTAAAAATGAGGAAGAACGGAAACGTCATTGAGGTCAATGGTTCGGTCCTTCTAAGCTCCAGCCAAAAGACAATTGCCGTGACGTAAGAATCTATCGCACAATAATTTAGAAAAAAGGAATGAAAATGTGGACGACTTTCACAAAATCACTATAAAAAAAACAAATAAAGGCTTGAAAATTAAAAACCCGACCAATTACGAATTGATCGGTAAAGGAATGCAGGGAGCTGTTTTCAAACTTTCTGATGACCGATGCTTAAAGATATATGCAAAAAAACGACACTGTCTGAGAGAGAGCAAAACACTGTATGCAGGGAAGGTCTCCTCAATTGTTCCCAAGGTTTTCGAAGTCGGCTCGAATTATATTGTTATGGAATACATCAAGGGTCAACCTTTGGAGGATTATCTGAATTCGCACCTCAGCATCTCGGAACCAATCGCCAAACAACTGGTTTATATATTCAAGGAAATGAAAAGGATCGGTTTTACCAGAATCGATGCCAGTATAGGCCATTTATTCGTAACCGATGTTGGAGAAATCAAAGTGGTAGACCATGTGAATTCATTGAAAATACAACAAGAGTGGCCAATTCGTTTCTTTCGTGCCCTCAAAAAATTAAAGCTGCTGGACACGTTCCTGTATCAGTTGAAGGAAATGGATCCGGAATTATATGGGGAATGGAAAAAATTGATGGATGAAAGCAAGGAGTAATAACGTAACCCGATTTACTATAGAAATAATAAGTAACCATAGAAAGGTGATGCAGGAGTTCGATAACATTTCCGCATCACCTTTTTATTGTGGTTTTCGGAAGGTTTTTTCTTTATAAGTCTGTCTTTTTGGTGATAGCTAAAGTGTTTGATATAGTTATTCATAGATTTAGTGCCATCAAAAAGGAGTAATAAAGGATGAAAATAGTTTCGTGGAACGTAAATGGCATTCGAGCTTGTGTGAAAAAAGGATTTCTCGAGTATTTTCAACAAGTAAATGCTGATATATTTTGTCTGCAGGAGACAAAGTTGCAGGCTGGTCAAATAGAATTGCATCTAGAAGGATACGAACAATACTGGAATTATGCAGTGAAAAAAGGCTACTCTGGTACCGCCGTATTTACTAAGAAAAAGCCGCTATCCGTCAGATACGGAGTAGGGGACCTGAGTGAAGAAGCGGAGGGGAGAATTCTCACCTTGGAATATGAACAGTTTTATTTAGTGAACGTCTATACGCCGAATGCCAAGCGGGATTTAACAAGACTTCCCTATCGCTTGGAGTGGGAAGATGAAATGCGTACCTACTTACAGCAACTCGACCAAATCAAACCCGTGATTATGTGTGGGGATTTAAATGTGGCACACGAAGATATTGATCTCAAAAATCCCAAAACAAATAGAGGGAATTCTGGCTTTACAGTGGAAGAACGTGGCAAGATGACCGCACTGCTTCAAGAAGGGTTCACCGATACATTCCGCTACTTTTATCCTGATACAGAAGGGGCCTATACGTGGTGGTCATACATGAGTAAAGTGAGAGAACGTAATATTGGATGGCGCATTGATTACTTCATAGCATCCAATAGACTTGAAAACAGACTCCAAGATTCGTATATTCATCCTCAAATACTTGGTAGCGATCATTGCCCAATCATATTGGAAGTAGCAGACATGTAAAAAGCCTTTCATGAGTTCATTGAACTTGTGATAGGCTTTAATATTTGTTATGCAGGAATATGTTATCAGGTACGTTTGAACAAGCTATTGTTTGTTTGTAAGATCGAACCGATGTAGCCTGCAAGATAGGCAATAAGCATAACAAAGATGACGGTTAAATCAATTGAAAAATGTCGGCTGTAAAATTCACTTAATATGATGAAGAGAGCTCCACAAATACCACCGATGTGTGGAGATGATTTAATATAATAGCGCATCGCCACTAACCCGCCACTAAGCGCGATAACGAAAAAATTGATTTTCACGAGTAATTCGTATGACATGGCGTGCAATAGCTTAATTTCTATGAATAGTAAAAATTGCAGAATGAAAAATTGAGCAACTAAAGAAAGCAAGATAACAGGCAGCCAATCAAATTTTTTACCTTTCAAAATGAACAACCTCCTTGTATCAAATTGTATGCATACCAGGCATCAAAAAGAATAAGTGAGGGTTCATTGTCTTAATATGATGGAAATAATGAAAATGACGATAGAAAATTTCCAGTATTGGCCGTATTTCGAGTATAATGAAGAGAAGCAAAGACCAATTATATCTCTCCGAAGGAGGAAATTACATGACAGAAAACAACGAAAACAACCCGCAAGAAGCACCGAAGAAAAAAATGAGTCTAAAAGAAGCGATGCAAAAGCAGTTGGAAGCGAAGAAAAACCAATCGAATGAAAACAATGCCAAAGGAAATTCAACGCAATCAGCGAAAAAAATGCAAAGTCAACAAACCAAAAAAGTGAGCAATACACGTAGAAAAATGGGTACATAATTTATCAACGCAAACCAATTTCACAATTGGTTTGCGTTTTTGTTAGAGAAGATAAGATTTCGGGTAAATGGTGTATACTAAGGACTATTATGATCGTGGAAGAAGGTTTAATGATGACTTCAAGATATGCTGATGATGGACTTGCATTACATACAGACTTATATCAAATCAATATGGCGGAGGCCTACTGGGCTGACGGAATACATAACAGAAAAGCGGTTTTTGAGTTGTTTTTCCGCAAGCTTCCATTTGGCAATGGTTATGCCATTTTTGCGGGACTAGAGCGAGTACTGGATTTTCTCCGGGAGTTTCATTTCTCCGATAGTGATTTAGCGTATTTGCAGGATGAGCTGGGGTACAAGGAAGATTTTATCAGTTATTTACGCGAGGTCCGTTTTACAGGTAACGTTTATTCCATGGTGGAAGGTGAACTTGTTTTTGCCAATGAGCCAATCATTCGTATAGAGGCTCCACTCGTGGAAGCGCAATTGATTGAAACTGCACTCCTGAACATCGTCAATTACCAAACGCTGATTGCGACGAAAGCCAGTCGAATTAAACAAATTGTAAAAACTGATACCGTGATGGAATTTGGTACACGTCGGGCACAGGAAATGGATGCGGCAATTTGGGGCGCACGTGCTGCCGTCATCGGTGGACTAGAAGCGACGAGTAATGTGCGGGCTGGTAAAAAGTTCGGCATTCCAGTTGCAGGAACCCATGCACATTCTCTAGTACAAGCATACAAAAGCGAATATGAGGCTTTTCATGCTTATGCAAAACGCCATAATGATTGTGTGTTCCTCGTAGATACATACAATACATTGAAAATTGGTGTACCAACGGCTATTCAAGTGGCGAAAGAGCTTGGGGATAAAATCAATTTCATTGGCATTCGTCTGGATAGCGGTGACATTGCTTTCCTTTCTAAAGAGGCGCGCAAAATGCTCGACGAAGCCGGATTTACAGAAGCGAAAATTGTTGTATCAAACGATTTAGACGAATATACAATCTTAAACTTAAAAGCACAGGGCGCAAAAGTGGATATGTGGGGAATTGGTACAAAATTAATTACAGCTTATGACCAACCAGCCCTTGGAGCAGTATACAAAATTGTATCAATCGAGAGTGATAAAGGTGTGATGGAAGATACAATTAAAATTTCTTCTACAACTGAAAAGGTCACGACACCTGGTCGGAAAAAATTGTATCGGATTATTGATCGTGAAAATGGAAAAGCAGAAGGCGATTACATCACAATGTTTGATGAAGATCCAACCCATGAAAAGCGCTTGAAAATGTTTCACCCAGTTCATACATTTGTGTCTAAATTCGTGACTAACTTTGAAGCTAAAGATCTTCATACAAAAGTTATTGAAAATGGACAAATCATCTATTCAAATCCAACTTTGTTTGAAATGCGTGATTATGCATCGACGAACTTGGAACTGCTTTGGGATGAGTATAAACGTTCATTAAATCCAGAAGAATATCCAGTGGATTTAAGTCAAAAATGTTGGGATAACAAGATGCGGAATATCCAGGAAGTTCAAGAAATGGTCGACCGAATGCATTATGCTTGAGGAGGCGCTATCATGACAAACTTACAGCAGACAATTATAGAAGAATTGAAAGTTAAACCATCGATTGAGCCCCAGGAAGAAATTCGGACGTCGATTGATTTTATGAAAAGCTATTTAACAAAGCATCCATTCCTTAAAGGAATGGTGCTTGGGATTTCAGGCGGACAGGATTCTACACTTACAGGTAAACTGGCACAAATGGCCGTGAATGAATTAAATGAAGAAGCGGGAACTGAAGCCTACTCATTCATTGCAGTACGGCTGCCATATGGCGTACAGTTTGATGAAGACGATTGTCAAGATGCACTGGATTTCATTCAACCATCAAAAATTTATACGGTAAATATTAAGGAAGCGGTCGATGCCAGCAAACGTACACTTGATGCATCTGGAATCACTCTTTCCGATTTTGCCAAAGGCAATGAAAAAGCACGTGAGAGAATGAAAGTTCAATATTCAATAGCAGCGATGCACAGTGCGGTCGTTCTCGGAACGGATCATGGTGCTGAAGCCATCACAGGATTTTATACAAAATTTGGGGATGGTGGCGCAGATTTAGTCCCGTTATTCAGATTAAATAAACGTCAAGGCAAGCAAATGTTAAAAGCTTTGGGCAGTCCTGAACATTTGTATACGAAGATTCCAACTGCTGATTTGGAGGAAGATCGACCGGCATTACCGGATGAGATTGCACTTGGTATAACTTATGATCAAATTGATGATTATTTAGAAGGCCGAGAAATTCTTTCTGAACCACGAGAAAAATTGGAAAATTATTATTTACGCTCTCAACACAAAAGACATTTACCAATAACCGTCTTTGACGACTTTTGGAAATAAGCCAAAGCACACATGGAAATCATCCGTGTGTGCTTTTCTTATATAATAATAAGTTGTAAAAAAGGGTAATTTTAGTTAAACTTACGTTATAATATGTTAATTTTCTAAAAAATATAATAATTTAAGTAGGACAATTGGGGGAGTAATGAGATGAGAAACCAAGAGAAAATACATGCAATTGTAGATAATATTGAACGTGTAATGATTGGGAAACGTGAAGTTGCCGAGTTAAGTGTAGTTGCGTTAATTGCGCAAGGCCATGTATTGCTTGAAGATGTGCCTGGCGTTGGAAAGACCATGATGGTACGTGCTTTAGCGAAATCTGTTGGTGCTCAATTCAAACGAATTCAATTCACGCCGGATTTATTGCCATCGGATGTAATTGGTGTATCGATTTACAATCCTAAAGAAATGGAATTCCAATTCAGACCAGGTCCGATAATGGGAAATATCGTATTGGCGGATGAGATCAATCGGACTTCCCCTAAAACTCAGTCAGCACTTTTGGAAGGTATGGAAGAAGCAACCGTGACAATCGATGGTGAAACCATGACGATTCCTAAACCGTTTTTCGTAATGGCCACTCAAAACCCGATAGAATACGAGGGGACATATCCACTTCCAGAAGCGCAATTGGACCGATTCCTTTTAAAACTTCGCATGGGATACCCGTCACACACACAAGAAATTGAAGTATTGAAGCGTGCAGAGAAGTCAGTTCCAATAGAAAACTTGAATTCTGTCATTTCTTTGGAGGATCTGATTCTTATGCAAAAAGAAGTAAAAGACATTGTGGTCGACGATACAATCAAAAACTACATCGTCGATTTAGCAAACCGTACAAGAAAAGATTCATATATTTACTTAGGTGTCAGTCCTCGTGGGTCACTGGCATTGATGAAGGCATCGCAGGCGTTTGCGATGTTGAAGGGAAGAGACTTTGTAACACCTGACGATATTCAATATTTAGCACCATTTGTTTTCAGCCACCGTATGATTTTACGTTCAGAAGCCCGCTATGATGGCATAACACCAGAGGAAATTGTGGAACGCATCTTAGCCAAAACGAATGTTCCAATTAAAAGGTTAGTTAAACAATGAAGAAAGCTAACTTGACATGGGCAATTGGAGGACGACTCCTTTTTGTCCTCTTTCTAGTCATTTTTTCGTTTGCATTTGCCATGTTCCAGGGTGGTTTCGTCAGTTGGTTCATTTTTTACTCAATAGTTCCGTTTGCCTTATATTCCATTGCATTCTTCTTCAGTCCCATTTCGAAAATAGAAATTGAGCGCTATATTCAAACTGCTCAAATCCGCAAAGGTGGGAAATTGATTGTGACGGTGAAATTAAAAAGACCGTCACGTTTTCCAATGCTTTATCTTGTCGTAAAGGAAGTCACTCAAAGTGCATCCCTTATCAGACATGCAAATAAACAATTGAAAACTGTGAAAATGGTAGGGTTTCAACGAAACATCGAGTGGACCTATGAAATCGATCAGATGCCACGTGGCGAACATTCTTTGGATGGTATTGAAATTTCCGTAAGTGATTTTTTTGGCTGGGTGAAAAAAACACATGTACTTCCATTAAAACAGACCGTCATCGTTTACCCAAACATAGCGGAAATGATTTATATGCCGATTGAAACTCGATACGATCAAGGCGCCGCCGCCTCACCATTTACAATTGTTAAGGATACTACGATGGCAACAGGGGTTCGGGACTACCAACCGGGTGACCGGGTTTCTTGGATTCATTGGAAATCATTTGCCCGCACTCAAACCTTACGTACGAAAGAATTTGAAGATCGACAGTCACAGGATTTGTTCATTATGGTTGACCGAAAACCGTCGGAAAATTTTGAAGAACAAATTGAATTGACAGCATCAGTGTTACAAGCAGTTGTTCGAAACCAAGCAAGTGCGGCATTCTTGTCATTAGGTGCCTCTCGCTTTTATTTCCCTGCTGTTCAAAGTGAGGAACAGCTGCAACGAACGATGTTTCATTTAGCTAAAGTTGAAGCTGATTTGACGCAGCCAATCGAAAAATTATTGCTGAAAGATCCAGCCATGTCGAGCGCAACATCCATTTTGCTAATTACTGGTGAATTAACCACAGCATTAATTGAATCAATTCCACGAGCTGCCAAAAACTTACGTCAATGTACTGTATTTGTTGTTGTGAAAAAAGGCGAAAAGTTATCGAAACAAGCAATGACATTGCATCAACTTGCTCGTTCGAGAGGAATGATCACGCACGTGCTTTCTCAAGATCATTTCGCAAATGCCTTTACGGAGGTAGGTCGCAAATGAAAATTGGACTTCAAAATAAATGGCTACAAGCCTTATTTTATTTACTGGTGTTCTTTCTATTCCGTGAATGGTTATTACCAGTATTAGAGTTAACCGAAACCAACTATTTATCTATATTCCTAGCTTTCATCGTCTTGTGCTTTGTATTCAGTTTCTTATCGGCTCCATGGTGGCTTACGGTTCCTGGAAAACTGGTTTATATTGCCTGGGTCATTGTATTTGTTTATACGGACGAAGTATTTTTCACAAGCGAAGCAGTTTCATTTTTGTTTGGGGAATTAATGATAAATGTAGGTGCACTTTTCAGTCGTGACTGGTCACTAGTGACTGATTCTTTCCGTACAGTGCTGTTTTTCTCATTAATATGGATGACAGCATATTTAATACATCACTGGATCAGTATCCGTTTTAACATTTTCTTATTCTTCTTCATGACTGTTGTTTTTATTGCGGCACTGGATACATTCAGTGCGTATAAAGGTGATGGGGCGATTCTTCGTATCATGATTCTGGGGTTATTATTATCGGGGCTATTAAAAGTAGCGAAAATAATGGAACAAAATCAAGTAACCATGACCAGGGAGAAATATGTTTTTCTTGTTATTCCTCTTGTAATGCTAGTTGCATTCAGTGGTTCAATCGGCTATTTACTTCCTAAAGCCGGACCGATATGGGAAGATCCTGTCCCGTTTATTCAATCGTTTGCTGAAGGAGCAGGTACAGGACCCGGAGGAGCAGTTGGCATCGGGAAAATTGGCTATGGTGAAGATGACTCCAATTTAGGCGGTGCTTTCAGGTCAGATAATACTGTTGTGTTTGAAGCGATTGTGCAAACACCGCAATATTGGAAGATTGAAACGAAGGATACTTACACATCAAAAGGATGGGAACAATCCGTTTCTTCCAATGAAATTCGTAATTATACAGTAGGCGATACGCTGGATACAGGAATTCCAACAGGTCTTGAAGAGGATAAAGATGTTGCCAAGTATAATTTCAGCTTGGAATATCCATTCTTAATGTATCCGTATGGTTCCGTGACAGTGGACGCACCTGAAGGTACAACATTCTCAATATCAAACAATACACAAAAAATCGAGACTTATCGGGAGAACGAAGAAGCCCAATTAAAGGCTTATAGTATAGCTTTCAGTGAACCAACTTACAGTTTAAAGGCATTACGTGCAACGACTCACGAAGGTTTGTCTATACTATCTCAAGACTTTTCACGTTATTTACAGTTGCCTGAAGAATTACCTGAACGCGTTCGGGAATTGGCTCGAACTATTACTAAAGATGAAACCAATCTATATGATAAAGCTCGGGCAATTGAACGCTATTTTCCACAAAACGCCTTTGTTTACGATCAACATAATGTTTCCGTTCCAAAAAAAGATGAGGACTATGTAGATCAATTTCTATTTGAAACAAAACGTGGGTATTGTGATAATTTCTCTACATCCATGATTATTATGCTCCGTTCTTTAGATATCCCAGCACGGTGGGTTAAAGGATTCGCTGAAGGGCAAGAGCTTCGGACTGAAGATGGGGAAAGAATGTACCAAGTTACAAATAATAACGCCCATTCTTGGGTCGAAGCTTATTTGCCAGGAATCGGCTGGATGCCATTCGAACCGACCATTGGTTTTAGTGGAACTGGAAATATTGATTTCGATTTGGAGTTAAACTCGACTGATACGCCTGAAAAACCAGTTGTCCCAGCGCAACCGGAAAAACCTGAAACGACAGGCAAAGGAGAAACTAAACCATTTTCAGAACGATTCACGGATATGATTCAGAACTTTACTGACTGGATGTCGGACAATAAAGGACAAATCATTTTCTGGAGCATCATCGCACTTTTACTCTCATATATGTTGTTCCGGATTCGAAAAAAATGGATGCCGAAAATCTTGGTTCCTTATTACCGTTTACGTAAAGATAACTGGCAGTCATTTGAGCATAGCTACCATAGTTTGTTAAAACAGCTTGAGTTGTATGGGATTCAACGGAATGAAGGGCAAACATTGCAAACTTATGCGCAATATGTGGATTCATTCTTCGGCTCAAAAGATATGAAAGTATTGACGACAGCTTATGAAAAAGGCTTTTATGGGAAAAATATCGAGTCTCACGAATGGCTTCAACTGAGAGAAAGTTGGGAAAATTTAATCAATCGCACCAGTGGTTGATTTTAAGGCGGACAACCTGTAGAATTGAGAAAAATTATACAGACCGGTTTGCCCTCATATATGTCCGATAATAAGGTTCGGATGTTTCTACCAAGTCGCCGGAAATGACTTGACTATGAAGGCGAATGCACCCATGTCTATTTATGGACATTTATTTGCATTCGCCTTTTTAACGAGAAGAGACTTAAATGTCTAGTAGCAAGCGTCAGTCTGCACCTAACCTTGAGATATTCAACTGGAACGGTTTTTCCGTTTCATTTCTTTCAGGGTAGGTCCCAGACTTCAGTGACGTTTCAGCTTTTCTTGTGTAGAGCAAAAGAGCGCGTAGAAAGGTTTTCTTTCATACGCGTTTTTTCTATATTAAAGGGAGTCCGAAAATCAAAGTGAAGAGGTGGCCATATTGTCAGCAACTCCTATGTTGAAAGAACAAGAAAAAATCGTCGTACTTGACTTTGGTAGTCAATACAATCAGTTAATCACTCGCCGTATCCGTGAGTTCGGTGTTTACAGTGAATTACATCCGCATACAGTAACCGCTGAAGATATTAAATCTATGAATGCTACAGGTATCATTTTCTCAGGTGGTCCAAATTCGGTTTATGATGCAAATGCTTTCCATATTGACCAAGCAATTTTCGATTTAAACATTCCGATTTTAGGAATTTGCTATGGTATGCAATTAATGTCTCAACATTTTGGTGGGAAAGTTGAAAAAGCTTCTCATCGCGAATACGGTAAAGCTGAAATTTCAGTTGTTAAAGAAAGTACATTATTCCATGACTTACCGAAGGAACAAATTGTTTGGATGAGTCACGGAGACCACGTGACGGTTGCCCCAGAAGGTTTTGAAGTAATTGCTACAAGCCCATCATGTGCGGTAGCAGCTATCGCTGATGAATCACGCGGGTTATATGCGGTTCAATTCCACCCTGAAGTACGTCACTCGGTTTACGGTATTGAATTGATTCGTCAATTCGTATTTGGTGTTTGTAAAGCTAAAGGTGATTGGTCAATGGAAAGCTTCATTGAGCTTGAAATTGAAAAAATCCGTCAAGAAGTCGGCGATAAAAAAGTATTGTGTGCATTAAGCGGCGGAGTGGATTCCTCTGTTGTTGCAGTATTGATTCACAAAGCAATCGGCGATCAATTAACGTGTATGTTTGTCGACCATGGTTTACTTCGTAAAGGCGAAGCTGAGAGTGTAATGAAGACTTTCGCTGATGGCTTCCATATGAATGTCATTAAAATTGATGCACGTGAGCGGTTCATGAACAAACTGGCTGGCGTTTCAGATCCTGAAACAAAACGTAAAATTATCGGCAATGAATTCATATATGTATTCGACGATGAAGCAGCAAAACTTGAAGGGATGGACTTCCTAGCTCAAGGTACGCTTTATACGGATATTATCGAGAGTGGCACAGCTACTGCACAGACTATCAAGTCTCACCACAATGTTGGCGGGCTTCCTGAAGATATGCAGTTCAAATTAATTGAACCATTAAACACGCTATTTAAAGATGAAGTTCGTGCACTTGGAACAGAGCTTGGAATGCCAGATGAAATTGTATGGCGTCAACCATTCCCAGGTCCAGGTCTTGGAATTCGCGTTTTAGGAGCAATTACAGAAGAAAAACTTGAAATCGTTCGTGAATCTGATGCGATTTTACGTGAAGAAGTAGCTAAAGCTGGTCTTGAACGAGATATCTGGCAGTACTTCACGGTGTTACCTGACATTCGAAGTGTCGGTGTAATGGGTGATGCACGTACTTACGATTATGCTATCGGCATTCGTGCAGTAACTTCAATCGATGGGATGACATCTGACTGGGCTCGTGTGCCTTGGGATGTATTGGAGAAAATCAGTGTCCGCATCGTCAATGAAGTGCCAAACATCAACCGTGTACTGTATGACATCACGAGCAAGCCACCTGCAACAATTGAGTGGGAATAGTAGGTTGTAAAGAACTTTTTTGAAACGTCTCAAACCTTGATATATCAGTGTTTATAGATGTTTTATTGAAAGTGACTTATACCACCAGCAACAATTGACTATTAACAAATACTCTCTTTTATTTGCGATATTTTGCAAATAGAAGGGAGTTTTTTTATGGTTAAAATTGTTGAGTTACTGGATGATTTTCAATGAATCAAAAAATCGAAGGCAAAATACCACATCACGAGCAAGCCACCAGCAACAATTGAGTGGGAATAAAGAGTTCAGTTGGAAATGAATGTTTATTTCCGAACTATGGAGACATTTTTTTAATTATTGTTCGGAAAAATGATTGAAACCTCTACAAATAGATGTTATAGTACTATTGTAATTAAATACTGTCGTCGTATAAAGTCGGGAATATGGCCCGAAAGTTTCTACCGAGTTACCGTAAATGACTCGACTACGATTTAGAAAGGCGGACCGTTCCGTCTTTCTTACTTCTTATTAACATCGTTAATGGAAGAAATCGGAGGCATGCGACTTTTTGTTGCATGCCTTTTTGTTTTTTATAATAGAAAGCATTTAGCGCAAGTCGAATTCAATTCGGTGGTTAACATCTCTATTAAACTGGGTATCTGTTTTATAGACTGAGAGTTGAGTTAAGATCTGACGCTGAAACTTAATTATTATAGAGGAAACAAATGTGTACACGACAACACGGAGGAAAAAACATGAAAAAGTATTTTCAATTTGAAGAACTCGGAACGAATTATCGTCGCGAGATTATTGGTGGACTAACTACGTTCTTATCGATGGCCTACATTTTGATCGTCAATCCATTAACTTTGTCACTAAATTCGGTGCCTGATTTACCTGACGCAATGCGCATGAATCCAGGTGCAGTATTTGTAGCAACTGCTTTAGCGGCAGCCGTCGGTTCTCTCTTTATGGGATTGATAGCCAAGTATCCCATAGCCCTTGCCCCGGGAATGGGATTAAATGCATTCTTTGCTTATACAGTTGTTCTAACTTACGGAATTCCTTGGCAAACAGCTTTAACAGGTGTTCTATTTTCGGGACTAATTTTTATTGTACTTTCATTATCGGGAATTCGTGAAACCATCATCAATGCCATTCCTGCTGAATTAAAATATGCTGTTGGAGCAGGTATCGGTTTGTTCATCACCTTTATCGGCTTACGAAACGCAGGGATAATCGTCAATAACGAAGCTACACTAGTTGGATTAGGAGATTTATCTGCAGGAAATACGTTGCTAGCCATCTTTGGATTAGTGTTAACTGTTATCTTTATGGTAAGAGGCGTTAAAGGTGGTATCTTTTACGGGATGCTATTAACGGCAGTAGCGGGGATGATTTTCAATTTAGTAGATGTTCCTTCTTCTATAGTAAGTAAAGTTCCAAGTGTGGCTCCAACTTTCGGGGTGGCGTTCGAACCTTTACTGAATGATCCAGGATCATTAATGACCATCCAATTCTTAATTGTAGTACTGACATTCTTATTCGTAGATTTCTTTGATACTGCAGGTACTCTTGTTGCCGTTGCCAACCAAGCCGGCTTAATGAAAGACAATAAACTTCCGCGTGCGGGTAAAGCATTGCTAGCAGATTCACTTGCAACTGTAACGGGAGCGATTTTCGGTACTTCAACGACGACTTCTTATATTGAATCAAGTGCAGGAGTTGCCGCAGGTGCAAGAACGGGATTTGCAGCAATTGTTACGGGTGTCTTATTCTTATTGGCATTATTCTTCTCACCAGTATTATCCGTAATGACTTCTGCAGTAACAGCACCAGCCTTAATCATTGTCGGTGTCCTGATGGTTTCATCTTTGAATAAAATTGAATGGAATCGATTTGAAATTGCGGTACCGGCATTTTTAACTATTATTACGATGCCCCTTACGTATAGCATCGCTACAGGAATCGCTATGGGATTTGTATTTTATCCGATTACAATGATCTTGAGCGGGAATATTAAAAAGGTTCATCCTATCATGTACGGCATGTTCGTTATTTTTATTCTATACTTTGTGTTTGTAGAAGGGCACTAATCAATATAGGAAGGACAATACTTTCATTAGTATTGTCCTTCTTTTTTATTGGTAGAGAAGCAACGTTTTACTTTATACGATTGTAATAAATTGGTGGTTGAAAAGATCCTAATATTCTGATAATATAAACCCATAACAAATCTATAAAATAGTGTTGACTTATATAAGTGAGACTGATATATTTATAAAGTTGCTGATTTGAAAGCGACAAAGTAAAAAAGAATATCAAAACTTTTTGTTGACATAGCAAACTGGATTTGATAAGATATTAAAGTCGCCATTACAACAACGGCGAACAAATGAACCTTGAAAACTGAACAGCAAAACGTCAACAATAAAGCGGAACACACTTCGGTGT
>NZ_KE150422.1:249125-465237 GCF_000411295.1 Paenisporosarcina sp. HGH0030 | reverse complement strand
AGTCTAGTGATAATGGCAAAGAGGTCACACCCGTTCCCATACCGAACACGGAAGTTAAGCTCTTTAGCGCCGATGGTAGTTGGGGGTTTCCCCCTGTGAGAGTAGGACGTCGCTAGGCAAAGTAAGAAACCGGTACCTTCCGAGGTATCGGTTTTTTTGTGTTTGTTTTTTAAGCTTAGTACGAAGGTGTGCGAGAAAGAGGAGGAACAAAGAGTTCGAGGAAACAAAGGGAAGAGACTCGGAGCGTATAATATACGCGAGACTCGAAGACCTGCGGTTGACGAAGAAATCTGCCGTTCATCGTCTTTCGCAGCCTAGCGCCGATGGTAGTTGGGGGAGCCCCCTGTGAGAGTAGGACGTCGCTAGGCAAAATAAGAAACCGATACCTTTCAAGGTATCGGTTTTTTTGTGTTGTTTTTTAAGCGCAGTACGAAGGTGAGTGAGAAAAGAGAGGTGCAAGTAGTTCGAGGAAACAAGGGGGCAAGTCTACTTGCTCGTGAGATGAGTTTGAGCGATAAATGCTTCGATTTGAACGATAAATCTTTAGTTTGAGCGATAAAGTATCCAATCTGCACGATAAATCTCCAGTTTGATTGATAAATTTACAACTGTTGATTTTAAGCGAACGAGCTTGTTTCACCCGACTGTTTAACTTGGGTTATGAGACAATCGACTATCACAAACCCCTGAATGGTGGAGATTCTGCCGGTCGCTGCATGGCTCTCTTCTATTTGATGGGATTTTCTTGAACATCCAGTTGAATCAGCCGGTTCAAAGCGACTGGATGGCTTACTAACTAAAAGTAGTTTACATCTTTTCATTAAAGGGCAAATTTAATATAAGTAAAATTTAAATAACTTCCTAGCATATTAGTCGCTTTTCGCTTTAACAGTAAATAGCTTTGTTTTAATGTGAATTACAGAAATTCCGCAAAATTTCTTGTATTCTAAAGGGTTCTCTAATAAGATAGGGGCTTAATGTTTTTTCATGAAGGGAAGTTTATTATGAGCAATGATGCACTTTTGATGGTATTAATCATATTTACTATAAATATTGTCTATGTTTCGTTTTTTACAGTGCGCATGATAATGACGTTGAAGGGTTATCGTTATTTTGCAGCGTTTCTCAGCACCATTGAAGTGGTTATATATGTTGTGGGTCTTGGATTAGTATTGGATAACTTGAATGAGATCCAAAACCTTATAGCCTACGCAGTTGGGTATGGTACTGGGGTACTTGTTGGTACGAAAATAGAAGAGAAGATGGCCCTTGGTTATATTACGGTAAATGTAATTACGACTGAAGAAAATCGTACCTTGCCACGCCTTTTGCGTGATAAAGGATATGGAGTAACTGATTGGGAAGCGAATGGTCTTGAAGGTAACCGAAAAGCGATGCAAATCCTGACTCCCCGAAAATATGAATTGAAACTGTATGCAACGATTAAAGAGCTTGATCCAAAAGCATTTATTATTGCTTATGAGCCGAAAACTATTCATGGTGGATTCTGGGTTAAAACGGTAAGGAAAGGAAAACTATTTAAATGAAGAAAAAGACTGTATGGTTTGAAGTAGCAGAGAATGAAACCATTGATGACTGTTTAAAGCGTATGCAGACTGAAGGCTATATGCCAACAGGGCGAAGGGAAGAGCCGATGTTCCAAGAAGTGAATGGAGAAATCGTCCCAATTCGTCAAATCATCCAATTTAAAGGTACGTACATCTCTGAATAACCTAAAAACTGGCGAAAAACCGAACGATATTGTTTTCTGAAAATTTATCGTTCGCATTTTAGCGTTGACTCGAGTCCTAATGGTTGTTAAAATATGAATAAGAACAACGATAATCCCCATATATGCTAAAGAATTGGCTTTAGCGTCTCTACCAGGTCACCGTAAATGACCGGACTATGCGGGAAAGCAACTTTTGGATGAAAATAAGGATGTGAGTCTGCATATGTATATGTCAGCCGTTCATAACCCCTTTTCTTTAAAGTCCTCAAGTAAACTGCTTTTCATGCATAGTGAGCAGTTTATTTGGGGACTTTTTGTCAATAATGTCTAGCTTCAAGTGTTTGCTCGTTGTCAAACTAGTGTAGCGCTTTAAGCTTTTCTATAAAGGAGCGATTTCAGATGAATGCAAAAATCGGCGTGATCATGGGAAGCTCAAGTGATTGGGAAACAATGAAACATACATGTGACATATTAGATGAACTGCAAGTCCCTTATGAAAAAAAAGTGGTGTCGGCGCATCGCACGCCAGATCTAATGTTTGAGTATGCGATGTCAGCAAGAACACGAGGAATTCAAGTGATTATTGCGGGAGCTGGCGGAGCCGCACATTTACCGGGTATGGTTGCAGCGAAAACGACGTTACCGGTTATTGGGGTTCCTATTCAATCAAAAGCATTGAATGGTCTTGATTCGTTACTATCCATAGTTCAAATGCCAGGTGGCGTTCCTGTTGCGACAGTCGCTATCGGCAAAGCTGGAGCAACGAACGCAGGATTGCTTGCTGCTCAAATGCTAGCAATGACCGATCAAACTTTGGCACACAATTTAGACTTAAGACGTGAAGCGACGAAGGACAAAGTATTTGAAAGCAACGGTGACCTCATATGATTAAAACCATTTCACCAGGACAAACAATTGGAATTATTGGTGGAGGTCAATTAGGTCGAATGATGGCTTTGGCTGCCAAGGAAGCCGGATTCAAAATTGCAGTGCTCGATCCAAGTATGGAATCGCCTTGCGGTCAAATCGCGGATATACGAATTGTTGCACCTTATAATGACCAGACGGCTTTAGAAGAGCTAGCAGATGTCAGTGATGTCATTACGTACGAATTTGAAAATATTGATTATGAAGGACTTAAGCGGTTAGCTGAATATGCTTATATTCCTCAGGGGGCAGAACTTGTCCGTATAACACAAAACCGAATTACAGAAAAAGCTGAAATTTGTCAGGCTGGTGTACCGGTTGCAGACTATATAGTTGCGACAAGTATTGTGGAACTGAAAGCATGTATTAATGAGGTTGGTTTCCCTTGTATCGTCAAAACCGCATACGGCGGTTACGATGGCAAAGGTCAAGTAAAGCTCGAATCGGAAGCCGATTTAATACTGGCGGAACCATTATTCAATCACGGTGCGTGTGTTGCGGAAGCGTTCGTGCCATTCGGTAAAGAAATTTCAGTTATCGTACAGCGTAATGGAAACGGGGAAACCTATTGCCTGCCTGTAGGTGAAAATATTCATAAAGATCATATTTTACACGAAACGATTGTACCTGCTCGTGTAACTGAATCGATTCTGACACAAGCTACAGAAGCGGCAGAACAAATTGCTGATCATTTACAGTTAGTCGGCACTTTGGCAGTTGAAATGTTTGTGCTGAAAGATGACACGATTGTGATTAACGAGTTGGCGCCACGTCCTCATAACTCAGGACACTATTCAATAGAAGGTAGTACGATATCACAGTTTCATCAACATGTGCGTGCAATTTGCGGATGGCCTCTAAGGAAGCCTATCCTGCATCAACCGACTGTCATGGTCAATGTACTTGGAGAACACGTCGTTCCTCTATCGAACGCGATTTCTAAATACCCAGACTGGTCCATTCATCTATACGGCAAAGAAGAAGCGAAAACAAAACGTAAAATGGGGCATGTGACCATTTTGACAAACGATATAAATCAAACGCTACAAGAAATCGAGCATTCCGGCATTTGGTCGGAATAGAAGGAGAACTATATGATAGAACGTTATACTCGCCCTGAAATGGGAGCAATTTGGACGGAACAAAACAAATACCAAGCATGGTTGGAAGTTGAGATTTTGGCATGTGAAGCATGGGCTGAACTTGGCGATATTCCAAAAGAAGACGTAGCGAAAATTCGTGCTAATGCTTCATTTGATATTAATCGCATTTTAGAAATTGAAGAAGAAACGCGTCATGATGTTGTTGCTTTCACTCGTGCAGTATCTGAAACACTTGGCGATGAGCGTAAATGGGTACATTACGGACTGACTTCAACGGATGTAGTTGATACAGCTCTTTCTTACATCATCAAGCAAGCAAATGAAATCCTTCGTAAAGATTTGAACAATTTCGTTGAAATCTTGGCCAATAAAGCAAAAGAACATAAATTCACGGTCATGATGGGACGTACGCATGGTGTTCACGCGGAGCCAACGACATTCGGCTTGAAACTTGCCTTATGGCATGAAGAAATGAAGCGTAACGTAGAACGTTTTGAAGCAGCTGCAAAATCAATTGAAACAGGCAAAATGTCTGGTGCAGTTGGAACATACGCAAACATCGATCCATTTGTAGAGAAATATGTTTGTGAAAACTTAGGAATCGAAGCATCAAAAATCTCGACACAAACATTGCAACGTGACCGCCATGCACAATACATGAGCACACTGGCATTGATTGCAACGTCTGTAGAGAAGTTTGCAACAGAAATTCGTGGTCTGCAAAAATCAGAAACACGTGAAGTGGAAGAATCATTTGCAAAAGGTCAAAAAGGATCATCTGCTATGCCACATAAACGTAACCCGATTGGTTCTGAAAACATGACTGGTCTTGCACGATTAATTCGCGGATATATGTTGACTGCTTATGAAAATGTGTCTTTGTGGCATGAACGTGATATTTCACATTCTTCAGCTGAGCGTGTCATCTTACCGGATGCGACAATCGCTTTAAACTACATGCTAAATCGTTTCGGAAACATCGTAAAAAACTTGACGGTATTCCCAAACAATATGAAACGCAACATGGACAGCACACTCGGTTTGATTTACTCACAACGCGTTCTTCTTGCTTTGATTGACAAAGGAATGGCTCGTGAAGAAGCGTATGATACAGTTCAACCTTGTGCGATGGAAGCTTGGGAAAACCAAATTGCTTTCCGTGGTGTCGTTGAACAGAACGAAACCATTACTTCTCAATTGTCTAAAGAAGAATTGGACGATTGCTTTGACTATAACTACCATATCCAACATGTCGATATGATTTTCGAACGTCTCGGACTAAACTAATCGGGGGAATACACGTGGAAAAAGGTCAGCTTTTGTATGAAGGTAAGGCGAAACGATTATATACAACAGACAAAGAAGATATTCTTTTTGTGGAATACAAGGATAGTGCAACTGCGTTTAACGGAGAAAAGAAAGCTGAAATCGCAGGAAAAGGTACGTTGAATAACCAAATCACATCTTTACTGTTTGAAAAATTGAAAGCTGCAGGTATTGATTCTCATTTCGTTGAGCAATTATCCGATCATGAGCAATTAGTGAAAAAAGTTGACATCATTCCAATCGAAGTCGTGGTTCGCCAGGTCGCAGCGGGCAGTTTAGCTAAGCGCCTCGGACTGGATGAAGGAGTAGAACTCGCACGCCCTATCGTCGAGTTCTACTACAAAGACGACGAACTTGGTGATCCCCTCATTACTGAAGAGCACATCGAGCTTTTGAACATCGCTTCTAAAGAAGAAGTACAAGCTCTTTATGATAAGGGATTACAAGTAAATGAGATATTGACGCAATTCTTCAAAGAAATCGGTGTTATTTTAGTTGATTTCAAACTAGAATTTGGCCGGGACAATGAAGGCAATGTATTGCTAGCTGATGAAATTTCACCTGATACGTGCCGCTTATGGGACGAAAAAACAAAACAAAAGCTGGACAAAGACGTGTTCCGCAGAGATTTAGGTCAATTAACGGACGCATACGAAATCATACTATCCCGTCTAGGAGGAATCACACAATGAAAAAAGTAAAAATCTATGTAACGCTTCGCGAAAGTGTATTAGACCCACAAGGTTCGGCCGTAATGGGAGCTCTGCATACAATGGGCTATAACGAAGTTGCAGATGTTCGTATTGGAAAGTACTTAGAAATTCAAGTGGATGATTCTGAAAAAGAGCTAGACGTGGTAGTTAAAGAGATGTGTGAAAAATTATTAACGAACACAGTGATTGAAGATTATAGGTACGATGTCGAGGAGGCTGTAAGCAAATGAAATTTGCAGTCCTCGTATTCCCAGGATCGAACTGTGATTTAGATATGTACCATGCAATTAAAGACGAGCTTGGTGAAGAAGCTGAATATGTGTGGCACGATACGAAAGATTTAAGTGGTTATGACGGCATTTTACTACCAGGTGGATTCTCTTATGGAGACTACTTGCGATGTGGTGCAATTGCTCAGTTCTCTAACGTTATGAGTGAAGTGAAAAAAGCAGCTGATGCAGGTAAACCAGTTCTTGGTATTTGTAATGGATTCCAGATTTTAACCGAAGCGGGTTTACTTCCTGGTGCTTTGTTACGCAATAAAAACTTGAAGTTTATGTGTCGTACCGTTGATTTGACAGTCGTCAATAACAACACCATGTTTACAGCTGAATATGCAAAAGACCAAGTGATTCAAGTTCCAATCGCGCACGGCGAAGGAAACTATAGTTGTGATGAAGAAACACTTGCTTCATTAAAAGCAAACAATCAAATTGTTTTCACTTATACGAACGACAATCCAAATGGCAGTGTTGAAGACATTGCAGGGATAATCAACGAACGAGGTAATGTCTTGGGTATGATGCCACATCCAGAGCGTGCAGTGCACGAACTAATTGGTGGTACAGACGGATTAGCGTTATTCAAATCTATCGTTAAACAGTGGAGGGAATCTCATGTCAGTCATGCTTGAACCAAATCCTCAGCAAATTAAAGAACAAAAACTATATGCTCAAATGGGTTTATCTGATTCAGAGTTTGAGATGGTCGAAAACATTTTAGGACGTCAACCGAACTATACGGAAACTGGATTGTTTTCAGTTATGTGGTCGGAGCATTGTTCTTATAAAAACTCGAAACCAATCTTACGTAAGTTCCCAACGACTGGTCCTCGCGTACTTCAAGGTCCTGGTGAAGGAGCTGGAATCGTGGATATCGGGGATGGACAAGCTGTGGTTTTCAAAATGGAATCACATAATCATCCATCTGCTATCGAGCCTTTCCAAGGAGCGGCAACTGGTGTTGGCGGAATCATCCGTGACGTTTTCTCAATGGGAGCCCGTCCGATTGCGATGCTGAACTCATTACGTTTTGGGGAATTGACAAGTCCACGTGTTCGTTATTTGTTTGAAGAAGTGGTTGCAGGAATTGCAGGATATGGGAACTGCATCGGCATCCCGACAGTAGGTGGAGAAGTTCAGTTTGACGACTGTTATGCAGGAAACCCATTGGTAAACGCCATGTGTGTGGGATTGATCAATCATGAAGATATTCAAAAAGGTGTCGCTTCTGGTGTTGGCAATACCGTTATGTATGTAGGGGCAAAAACAGGGCGCGACGGAATTCATGGAGCGACATTCGCATCGGAAGAGTTAAGTGAAACTTCTGAAGAAAAACGTCCGGCCGTTCAAGTAGGCGACCCTTTCATGGAGAAGCTTTTGCTTGAAGCGTGTTTGGAGCTTGTAAAATCTGACGCCCTTGTAGGAATTCAAGACATGGGTGCTGCAGGATTAACTTCTTCATCAGCTGAAATGGCTTCCAAAGCTGGCTTCGGTGTAGAAATGAATCTGGATTTAATTCCTCAACGTGAATCAGGAATGACAGCTTACGAAATGATGTTGTCAGAATCACAAGAACGTATGTTGATTGTCGTGAAAAAAGGACGCGAAGCGGAAATCGTGGAGCTCTTTGAAAAATATGATTTGGATGCAGTCGCTGTCGGACAGGTAACAGACGATAAAATGCTTCGTTTGCTTCATAAAGGTGAAGTCGTAGCAGACGTCCCGGCAGATGCGTTGGCAGAAGAAGCACCGGTTTATCATAAACCATCAAGTGTGCCTGCTTATTACACAGAATATCAAGCGATGGAAAACGCAGAACCTCAAGTCGCTGACTATAAAGAAACGCTGATTAATTTATTGAAACAACCAACCATTGCTTCGAAGGAATGGGTTTATGATCAATACGATTATCAAGTACGTACGAGCACAGTAGTTGCACCAGGTTCGGATGCAGCGGTCGTTCGAGTTCGAGGAACAAACAAAGGACTTGCTATGACGACAGACTGTAACTCACGCTACATTTATCTAGATCCGGAAACTGGCGGGAAAATCGCGGTTGCGGAAGCGGCACGTAACGTTGTTTGTTCAGGAGCTAAACCTTTGGCGATTACGGATTGTCTAAACTTCGGAAATCCAGAAAAACCAGAGATTTTCTGGCAATTGGAGAAATCGGCTGATGGGATGGCTGCGGCGTGTTTGGCACTTGAGTCTCCTGTTATCGGCGGGAACGTATCACTTTACAACGAGCGCAGTGGAGTAGCTGTTTATCCAACACCTACGATCGGCTTGGTTGGTTTAGTTGAAGATTTATCACATGTAACAACACAAGATGTGAAAGAAGCTGGTGACTTGGTTTACGTGATCGGTGAAACGATGACTGAGTTTGGTGGCAGTGAACTTCAAAAAATGGTGGAAGGTCGTATTTTTGGACAAGCACCTTCAATTGATTTAGATGTGGAAGTAACTCGTCAAAACGCTTTGTTGCAAGCAATTCAATCAGGCTTTGTGGCATCAGCTCACGATATTGCAGAAGGTGGCTTCGCCGTTGCATTGGCTGAAAAAACTTTCGGAGTACAAAACCTTGGTGTGGACGTAACTATTTCAGGTTCGGCTACCACAGCTTTATTCAGTGAATCACAATCTCGCTTCATCGTGACAGTGAAACCACAACATGCGGCAGCGTTCGAAGAAATCGTAAAAGATGCAGTGAACATTGGAACGGTTACATCAGATACGTCCGTCATCATTCGTAATGAACATGGCGAAGAGTGGGTGTCAGGAACTGTTGAGGAATTCCGATCTGCTTGGAAAGGAGCAATTCCATGCTTGCTGAACTCAGAGGATTAAACGAAGAGTGTGGCGTTTTTGGAATTTGGGGTGACCCAAATGCAGCACAGATTGCGTATTACGGATTGCATGCACTTCAACATCGTGGACAGGAAGGAGCGGGGATTGTCGTAACGGATGGTCATTCGCTTCAAGCAGTCAAAGGAGAAGGGCTTGTTAATGAAGTATTCAGTGCAGGCAAGCTTGATCATTTGCAAGGCTATGGTGCGGTAGGACATGTACGTTATGCAACTGCAGGCGGTGGAGGTATTGAAAATGTGCAACCTCTTTTATTCCGCTCGACAACTGGCAGTCTTGCGATTGCCCATAATGGCAATCTCGTAAATGCGAACCATTTAAAACAACACTTAGAGCGTCAAGGAAGCATCTTCCAGACCTCTTCAGATACAGAAGTATTGGCTCATTTAATTAAAAAAAGTGGCTATTCGACGTTTGAAAAACGCGCGAAGAATGCATTATCCCTACTTAAAGGTGCTTTTGCCTTCGTCATGATGACGGAAGACGAGATGATTGTCGCAAACGATCCGAACGGTTTGCGCCCATTGTCTTTAGGAAAACTGGGTGATGCCTGGGTAGTTGCTTCGGAAACTTGTGCATTCGATATCATTGGTGCCGAATGTATCCGTTCTGTGGAACCTGGTGAGTTTTTGATTATCAATAATGAAGGATTACGTGTTGAACGCTTTGCATTCCCTGCAAAACGCTCGATTTGTACAATGGAGTACGTTTACTTCTCACGTCCCGATTCGGATATAGATGGCATTAACGTTCATATGGCACGTAAGCGTTTAGGGAAAGAACTGGCAAAAGAAATACAAATTGATGCAGATGTCGTAACAGGTGTACCTGACTCGAGTATTTCGGCTGCCATCGGATTTTCTGAAGTTACGGGAATTCCGTATGAATTAGGATTGATCAAAAATAGATATGTCGGTCGTACTTTCATCCAACCTTCACAGGACTTGCGTGAACGTGGTGTGAAAATGAAGCTGTCGCCAGTTCGCCAAGTGGTAAACGGCAAGCGTGTTGTTATGGTCGATGATTCAATCGTCCGTGGTACGACATCCAGACGTATTGTAACGATGTTAAAAGAAGCGGGAGCAACGGAAGTGCATGTTGTCATTAGTTCTCCGCCTATGAAAAGTCCATGTTTCTACGGGATAGATACGAGTTCAAGTGAAGAACTAATTGCATCCAACAATAGCATTGAAGAAATAAGAGAATTGATTGGGGCGGATTCACTTACTTTCCTGTCAGTTGAAGGATTGGTTCGTGCAATCGGAAGAACGGATGAAGGTCCTGAAGCTGGACATTGTCTTGCTTGCTTTACAGGGAATTATCCGACTGAAATATACCCGGATACCATTTTACCGCACCAAAAAGAATTGGCTCGCTAGGAGGCGACATGGATGTCAAAGGCATATGAACAAGCTGGCGTAAGTATTGAAGCGGGTTACGAGGCTGTAAAGCGAATGAAATCTCATGTAGATCGTACAGCACGTAAAGGCATAATGGGGGCATTCGGTGGTTTCGGTGGGATGTTTGACCTGTCATCACTCGACTACAAAGAACCTGTTTTAATCTCGGGGACAGATGGCGTAGGGACTAAATTGAAATTGGCGTTTATGACCGATCAACACGATACAATCGGCATCGATTGCGTGGCAATGTGTGTCAATGATATCGTGGCTCAAGGTGCCGAACCTTTATTTTTCCTAGATTATTTAGCTGTTGGACAAGCAAAGCCTGAAAAGATTGAGCAAATTGTCAAAGGTGTAGCAGATGGTTGTGTACAAGCTGGAGCCGCACTTATCGGTGGAGAAACAGCGGAAATGCCTGGTCTTTATGAAGAAGATGAATACGATGTTGCTGGGTTTGCCGTAGGGGTAGCTGAGAAATCGAATATCGTAACAGGTGAAAAGATTCAACAGGGTGACGTCCTTGTTGGACTTGCTAGCAGTGGTATCCATTCAAATGGTTTTTCACTTGTGCGTAAAATTGTCTTTGCCGATCAAGGATATGAAATAGATTCCTTAGTTGCAGGCTACGAACATTTGGGCCGTATTGGGAAAGCATTATTAAAACCGACAAAAATTTATACTAAACCGGTTCTTGCCATTCATGAACAGCTGGACGTGCACGGTATGGCACACGTGACTGGTGGAGGTTTTTATGAAAACTTGCCCCGCATGATGCCCGCAGGTCTTGGTGTCGAAATCAAACTGGGCTCATGGCCAGTATTACCGGTGTTTTCAATGTTGAAAGAAAAAGGGTCTCTGGAAGACCGTGATTTGTATAATGTTTTCAATATGGGCATTGGTTTCGTCATTGCTCTTCCTGAAGATCAAGCGCAACAAGCCATTCGACTATCAGTAGAAAACGGTGAAAATGCGTACGTGATTGGTCGTGTCGTAGCAGGTGAAGGTGTTCAATTTAATGGAACTCATGACGGGAGCCTGAACGATGAACAGTAAGCCAAAGGTGGCGATTTTTGCTTCCGGCAGTGGAAGTAATTTTCAAGTCATCGTGGACGCAGCAAGAGCTGGTCAGTTACATGCTGACATCGTGGCTGTCGTTACAGATAGGCCACAAGCTTTTGTGGTGGAACGAGCTAAAACAGCTGGTGTAAACGTTGTGGCTTTCCGACCGTCAGATTTTGGGTCGAAAGTTGAATATGAAGAAGCCATCTTACAGGAACTGAAGGAGCTTCAGGTAGAATGGTTGGTGTTGGCTGGTTATATGCGTTTAATCGGCGATACATTGCTGAATGCCTTTACGAACCGCATCGTCAACATCCATCCGTCACTATTGCCTTCATTTCCTGGCAAAGATGCCATCGGTCAAGCTTTGGTACATGGCGTCAAAGTAACCGGCGTGACCGTACATTATGTAGATGCAGGGATGGACACGGGCCCAATTCTGTCGCAACAAGCGGTTGAAGTAGTAGAGGGTGACCGTGAGAAAACAGAACAACTTATACATGCGGTCGAACATGAACTCTATGCAAAAACGTTGCATCAATTATTTAGCCGGTAGAGGGCCACAGGATTAAGCTTCAGAAAATGGGACCTTTCTTCCAGCGCCGGTGCAGTGCTAGAGTGGCACTTTACGCTTTTCCAAATTAGGAGGATTTTCTATGACAAAACGTGCGCTTATCAGTGTATCAGATAAATCAGGAATTCTTGAGTTCGCAAAAGAACTAGAGACGTTAGGGTATGAAATTCTATCAACCGGTGGAACAAAAGCGTATTTGCAGGAAAATGGAGTAGCCATTACACCTGTCGATCAAGTAACGAGATTCCCTGAAATATTGGGTGGTCGTGTGAAGACGCTTAACCCTATGATTCACGGAGGCCTTCTTGCCAAGCATGATGATGCCGACCATCAAGCACAAATGAATGAACATGGCATCGAGCCAATCGAGGTTGTTTGTGTAAACTTATATCCTTTCCGTGAAACGATCTCAAAACCGGATGTGACAGCTGACGATGCGATTGAGAACATTGATATCGGTGGACCAGCAATGTTGCGTGCGTCTGCGAAAAACCATGCTTATGTAACTGTCATTACAGATGCAGCGGACTATCCGGCTGTTTTGGAAGAATTGAAAGCAGCTGGCAAAACTACGATTGAAACGCGTCGTCGTCTGGCAGCAAAAGTTTTCCGTCATACTGCTTCTTATGATGCGTACATCTCAGGTTATTTAACTGACCTTGCAGGTGAAGAATTTCCCGAACAAGTTACCTTTACATATGAATTGAAACAATCGCTTCGTTATGGAGAAAATCCACATCAAAAAGCAGCGTTCTACCAACGTGCACTAGGATCGGATTTCTCCATCGCTTCTGCACAGCAACTGCACGGGAAAGAGCTTTCCTACAACAATATCCAGGATGCCAATGCAGCCATTCAAATCGTTAAAGAATTTGAGCTGCCGGCTGCTGTCGCTGTCAAACACATGAATCCATGTGGTGTCGGAGTTGGTGAAACCATTTCTGAAGCATTTGGCAAAGCATACGAAGCGGACAGTATGTCCATTTTTGGTGGCATTGTTGCCTTAAATCGCGAAGTGGATACCGAAACGGCGGAACAACTTTCAGGTATCTTCCTTGAAATCATCCTTGCTCCTTCCTACTCTGATAAGGCTTTGGAGATTTTGACGAAAAAGAAAAATATCCGTCTACTAACAATTCCTTTTGAACAAAACAAAAAGGATAAATGGAATACCGTTTCTATCGAGGGTGGCTTGTTGATGCAAGAACCTGATGCTCATGGTTTTGCACAAGCGGACGTCCGTGTCGTAACGGACCGTGAACCTACGGAAGAAGAATGGGCTGCACTGAAGCTCGGATGGAGTGTTGTAAAACACGTGAAATCCAATGCGATTGTTGTCACAGATGCGCAAATGACGCTTGGCGTTGGTGCTGGGCAAATGAATCGTGTCGGTGCTGCTAAGATTGCGTTAGAGCAAGCGGCAGAAAAAGCACAAGGTGCATCACTTGCTTCAGATGCCTTTTTCCCTATGAATGATACCGTTGAAACAGCTGCTAAAGCAGGAATCACCGCCATTATTCAACCAGGTGGATCTGTAAAAGACGAAGACTCAATTGCGAAAGCAAATGAATATGGAATTGCTATGGTGTTTACAGGCGTACGTCATTTCAAACACTAGAGGAGGAGAACTTAATGAAAGTACTCGTTATTGGTAGTGGTGGGCGTGAACACGCTATTGTACGTCAATTCAACAACTCTCCATCTGTAACTGAAGTGTTCGTTGCACCAGGTAATGATGGCATGAGAGAAGATGCGACCTGTGTGGCAATCGAAGCACTTGAATTTGATATGCTGGTTGCTTTCGTTCAGGAAAATGCTATCGATCTTACGTTTGTGGGACCTGAACAACCGCTGGCTGCTGGAATAGTCGATCGTTTCGTGGCAGAAGGTCTGCGTATATTCGGGCCTACGAAAGCGGCATCACAAATCGAAGGCAGTAAATCTTTTGCCAAAGAACTAATGAAGAAATACGGTATTCCAACGGCGGCTTACGAAACGTTCACAGACGTCAAAGAAGCCAAAGCCTATATCGAGAAAATGGGTGCACCAATTGTGGTAAAAGCGGATGGACTCGCTGCAGGTAAAGGTGTGGTTGTTGCCATGACTGTGGAGGAAGCACTTAATTCCGTGGAGGACATGATTGGTAACCAAAAGTTTGGTGATTCATCATCTCGCGTGGTCATTGAGGAATTCCTCGATGGGGAAGAGTTCTCATATATGTCTTTTGTTCATAACGGCCAGATTTACCCGATGGTCATCGCCCAAGATCACAAGCGTGCGTATGACGGTGACCGTGGACCGAATACTGGCGGCATGGGAGCTTATTCACCTGTCCCGCACATTTCGGAACTTATCGTTCAGGAAGCATTTGAAGCGATTGTGGCACCTACTGTTGAAGCGATGGCAACGGAAGGAACACCTTTTACTGGTATTCTCTATGCCGGGTTAATCTTGACTGAGGATGGACCGAAAGTCATTGAGTTCAATGCTCGTTTTGGTGATCCAGAAACACAAGTCGTGTTACCACGTATGGCTTCAGATTTCGGTGAATTCATGAACGCACTTTTCGATGAAAAACCATATGAATTGGAATGGTCGAATGAAGAGATGCTTGGTGTAGTAGTAGCCGCAGATGGTTATCCTGAAATGGTTAAAAAAGGGGCGACACTGCCTGACTTAGAAAAGCTTAATCAAAATTTACAGATCTTCCATGCGGGCACGAAAGAAGTGAATGGTCGCTTCGTTGGCAATGGGGGCCGCGTAATTTTGGTCGCAGCGAAATCAGACTCTCTGGCTAATGCTCAAAAACAAGTGTATGACGCTTTTGCTGAATTGAAGTGGGATGGATTTTTCTATCGAAACGACATTGGTTGGCGTGCGTTGAAATAATCGAAAAAGGTTATCCTCAAGTCATTTGAGGATAATCTTTTTTTGTGAGTGGTATGTTTCAAAATGTGAGATGTTAAGACATTATATTTTTTTCACCTTCGAACGAGCGGCTGAATTTCTGCACCGCATGTTAGGGTAAAGTGTAAAACATAAAAAAAGCTCAAAATGCAGTTATGCATTTTGAGCTTGTCTATTAATGTTTTCTTAAACGTTTGCTTTCTTCTCAAGTAATTCTATGATTTTATCAAGTTTCTGATCAATTTCAACATAATGATTACTTTTAATGGCAGAATTGATACGTATTCTTCGAATAAAAAGAGAGAAAGATAGTATAAATATAACAATAAGACCTATAACAATAAAAATATAAAATATTGAAAAGAAATTAACACTGTCCATTTTAGGCTGCCTCCACATCCAGGTAATTTCCTTTTATTGTAACATGATATAACTCCTCACTGCGTAATAGTCTTATTTATTATTCCATTAAATAAAAAAGACTGTCCTCAAAAACTTAAGGGACAGTCTTTTTTAAATTGGGTGAAAGGGAATAAACACACTACGAGAGGGAATATAGTGACCGCGAGAGGGAATTAACATAGGGAATAAACATTCCGCCAAAGTGTATAACCTTCTAGCGAAGAGGAATAAACTTTCACTTACTACCTCAATTCGTCACCGGCGACATGCCTTGCCCAGAAAAATCCTTTATTTATTTTTGGAAGAACCAGAACCAGCTTTTGCACCAGCACCAGATGTTGTTTGTCCCGACACAGCTTGACTGGCAAGGTCCTTCACCATGTTTCCAACGGCAGCACCAGCACCAGAACCAGCTTTTGCACCAGCTCCAGATGTTGTTTGTCCCGACATAGCTTGACTAGCGAGGTCCTTCACCATGTTTCCAACGGCAGCACCAGTAGTAGCACCAGTACCAGAACCTGTTGCAGAACCGGAACCAGAATTTGAACCAGACCCTGATTGACCCGACATACCTTGACTAGCGAAATCCTTCATCAATTTTCCGATTTCTGGGGTATTGCTGGTTTGTCCCACCATGCTTTGATTTTGGATCATGGCTTTCATTGGACAGAATTTGACCGTTCCTTCTGCAGCTTTCATAGCACCGAATGCAACCATCATGCGACCTTTGTTGCATTTGGGATTGCGGGCGAGTTTAGCGGTACCATAAGCGAGCATACTAAGTCCGAGTGAAAGTCTTGTCAGTGCGTTACGTGTGCTAAGGTTTTGCGTTTGTGACATTTTCGTGTTTCCTCCTATCTGAATTTTCAAAAAAGTGACCTTACCGTCTGTATTTTCCAAAGTTGGTATGCTAGTATAAAAAAATGATACCCGTCTTGAAAGGAGAGTGGATACCATGCAACACCCGTTGTGGAAAATAGGGGAGATCCGCCACCAATTAAGCATGATTGATGGAAAAACGAGTCCCGATAAAATTATTGTGAATGCAACATACTTACATAGCGTGCTGAAAAAATGGGTTGAAGGCAACATTTGGATTGCAAAAGACCGCATTGTGTATGCAGGTCCTGATATGCCTGTTCAAACAACTGACGCAGAAATAATTGATGCAAATGGACAGGTGATTGTGCCGGGCTATATCGAACCTCATGTTCATCCATTTCAACTTTATCATCCCCAATCATTTGCTGATTATGCAGCACAATTAGGTACAACTACGTTTCTATCAGACAATCTTATACTCTTTCTTTTGTTGAAAAACAAGAAAGCGTTTACACTATTGGATCAATTGAATGAACTGCCGTTTTCATTTTATTGGTGGGCACGATTTGATTCACAAACTGAGCTTGAAAATGAAGATGAACTATTTACGACGAAATCCATCGGTGAATGGTTGGAGCGTCCGGAAGTATTGATGGGCGGAGAATTGACAGCATGGCCACGTTTACTAGCAGGTGATGACCAAATGCTGTACTGGTTGCAATCGGCTAAAACAAAAGGCAAAAAAGTAGAAGCCCATTTACCTGGTGCTTCTGACAAAACATTGGCGCGCATGAAATTGCTAGGTAGCGACGGTGACCACGAAGCCATGACAGTTGAAGAAGTGGAAAGACGGTTGTTGCATGGTTATGCCGTGACGTTAAGACATTCGTCGATTCGCCCTGATTTACCTCATTTATTAAAAGGAATTGTGGAAAAAGGACTGGATGTTTTTGATCATTTGATGATGACAACGGACGGTTCGACACCTTCTTTCCACATCGATGGCGTCATGGATAAATGCATTCAAGTCGCACTGGATGCAGGAGTGAAACCGATTGATGCCTATCAAATGGCATCCTATAATGTAGCCCGTTATTACAACATGACCAGTCTGCATGGATTTATTGCCACAGGAAGATTAGCTTCTTTAAACTTCTTGGAAAACGAGCGAAATCCTGTCCCTGTAAGCGTGCTGTCAAAGGGCGAATGGCTGAAGAGGGACGGCAAGCAAGTGCAACAGCTGCCGACAATCGATTGGTCCGTATTAGGTGATTTGGAATTGCCGTTTGATTTGCATGATGGGGACTTTCAGTTCTCGATGCCTTTTGGAATTGAAATGGTTAATGATGTGATCACGAAGCCATATAGTGTATCGATTCACACTGGTGAGTCGAGCTTAAGTTCTGATCATGATGAGAGCTATCTGATGTTAATTGACCGCGATGGTAAGTGGCGTGTCAACACGATGATTAAAGGTTTTGCGACTTCCGTGCAGGGGTTTGCTTCGTCTTACTCGAATACAGGAGATATTATTCTAATAGGTAAAAACCATAAAGATATGTTAGTAGCTTTCAATGAAATGAAGCGGATGAAAGGCGGCATCGTGCTCGTTGAACATGGTGAAGTCATTGCACACATTCCACTGGCAATAGGTGGAGGACTATCAAATGAAAAAGTGGAAGATTTGATTGAGCGGGAATTGTTTTTGAAGAAAGCATTGAACGAACGAGGGTATACACATGGTGATGCAATTTACACATTGCTATTTTTGCAATCGACTCATTTACCATATGTCCGCATTACACAACGCGGCATATATGATGTCATGAAAAAATCAGTGTTGTTCCCTTCATTCATGAGATCTTAGGGGGTTCGGAGAAATGAAGAAATGGCTGTTTATGATGGTTTTGTTGCTTATTATTGCGGGTTGTTCTAAAGATAAAGAAAATACAGTCGACGCAGAAAATCCAAACGAGGATGAAACGACAGATGAGAATGAAGACGAAGAAGTAGTAACCTTACCTTTTGCTGCACCTTTTTCGGGTGAACGTTCCGAAGAAGAATTCACGAAACGTCCTGTGCTGGTCACAATCAATAATCACCCGAAAGCAAGACCACAATCGGGACTTGCGAGTGCAGATATTGTTTATGAAATGGTGGCAGAAGGAAACGTGACACGTTTGCTTGCATTGTATCAAAGCGAATTGCCTAATGAAATTGGACCGGTCCGAAGTGCACGTGATTACTTTATTGAAATTGCATCCGGTCTCGATGCCTTTTACGTGGCACACGGCTATAGCCCGGAAGCGCGACTGATGTTAACTACAGGAGATGTGGACAACATCAATGGCATGCAATATGACGGTTCCCTATTTTTACGTTCCAAAGATCGTGTAGCACCTCACAATTCGTACATTACAGGTGAACATGTCATCGAAGGAATGGACAAAGTTGGTGCCCGACAAGAAATCGAAAAAATTCCGAACCTGGCATTCTATGATTCAGTCGAAGATGTTCCTTTGGGTACTCCTGCATCAATGATTGATGTCCGCTATGGCGGGAGTGAAGACTTCCACCATGTGTATTCATATGATACACTTACTCAACAATACTCTCGTTCTTCTGGAGGGATTGTCACGATAGATAGAGAGACTGACGAAGAGATCAGCTTAGCCAATGTAATGTTTTTTGAAGTGGACCATCAAACAATTGATGGCGCAGGAAGACAACAACTCGATTTAAAATCGGGTGGCAAAGGCTACTTATTCCAAGCAGGTATGATGAAAGAAATCGAATGGCAACAAATAGATGGTGTGCTAGTGCCAATGGAAAATGGTGAACCCGCTAAACTCGTTCCAGGAAAAAGCTGGATTCATTTAGTGAAAACAAACCCCGGTATTGACCAAATGGTTACATTTACGCCCTAAAAATGCTTCGAAAAGGAGGTAACAACCATGCAAGTAGATAAAATACGCGGTCATCAAACGGATCAGTTATTTAAAGCGGTCTTAGAATTAAAAGACATTGAAGAATGCTATCGATTTTTTGATGATTTATGCACTATAAGTGAAATTCAATCGTTATCTCAACGCTTTGAAGTGGCTCATTTATTACGACTGAAGAAAACATATGAAACGATTAAAAATGAGACTGGAGCCAGCACGGCTACCATTTCTCGCGTGCGTCGTTGTTTCGATTACGGGAACGATACATATGATGAAATGCTAGGCAGGCTATATCCTGACGAAAAACCTTTTCAATTTCCTAAGTACGGAAATTCAAACGAATAAACCATCACAGGGACCACTCACATCCGAGTGGTCCTTTATTATTGGGTAAAAATGGGTAAATCCGAATAATACGAGAACGATGCGGATTAATAAGAGTTTCATGCCGATTAAAAGCAAATTGATGTCGATTAAACGAATGATACCAAATATTTGCCCGCTCTCACTCTTCGGATAGGAGGGTTTTTTTGTTATACTAGATAGATGAATATGAACATAGATAGGTGGGAACCGATGATGTATCAGGAGTGGCGTCACGTTTTTAAATTAGATCCTGCGAAGGAAATATCCGAAGAAGCGCTAAAGCAGGTGTGTGAATCTGGAACGGACGCCATTCTAGTCGGTGGTACAGATGGAGTTACCCTTGATTTGGTTTTGGACTTACTAATTAGAGTTAGACAATATAATGTACCGGTTGCACTGGAGATTTCGACGATAGACTCCGTGACGCCAGGATTCGATTTCTATTTCATTCCTTCCGTGTTAAATAGTACAAATACCACGTGGGTGAAGGATTTGCATATCGAAGCCATCAAGGAATTCGGGGATTATATGGACTGGAATGAACTTGTTCCGGAAGGTTACTGTATTTTAAATTCAGATTGTAAGGCGGCACGCGCGACTGAAGCTCACACTTCTTTATCAAAGGAAGAAGTGATTGCCCACGCAAGGTTGGCTGAACACTTTTTCAAGTTTCCGATATTCTACTTAGAATATAGCGGTGTTTATGGAGACCCCAAGATGGTGAAAGCTGCAAAAAACGTTTTGAAAAACACGCGTCTCTTTTACGGCGGTGGTATTACATCGGCAAGACAAGCGACTGAAATGGCAATGATTGCGGACACAGTTGTAGTGGGCAATCATCTTTATGACAATTTGAACGAAGCGCTCGAAACAGTGAAAGCTGTTCATGCAGTGACACTTTGACAATTAACATAAGCAGTTTATAATTGAAGAACAAATGTTCGTGAAGGACGGTGCATAATGGAATTAATCGTAAAGAATTTATTAAACGGGATGAATCCCGAACAAGAAAAAGCAGTAAAAGCAACGGAAGGTCCCTTGCTGATTATGGCAGGAGCGGGCTCTGGGAAAACACGTGTGTTAACTCACAGAATTGCTTATTTAGTCGTGGAAAAAGAAGTCTACCCATCGAAAATTTTGGCGATTACATTTACGAATAAAGCAGCAAGAGAAATGCGTGAGCGTATCGATGGCCTACTTGGCAATGGAACAGGAGAGCGCATGTGGGTTTCTACATTCCACTCGATGTGTGTACGTATTTTACGTCGCGATATCGATCGAATCGGTTACTCGAAAAGCTTCTCCATTTTGGATACCACTGAACAATTGACAGTCATTAAACGTATTTTGAAAGACCAGAACATCGACCCTAAAAAATATGATCCCCGTTCCATGTTAAACGCTATCAGCTCAGCAAAAAACGAGTGCATTGATGCCGAAACATTTGCGAGCCAAATGAATCAGTTCAATCCGTTCGAGAAGACAGCGTCGGAAGTCTACACAGCGTATGACAAACGTCTTCGCAAAAATCAATCCCTCGATTTTGATGATCTGATTATGACAACGTTAACTCTGTTCAAACGTGTACCGGATGTATTGGAGTTTTATCAAAACAAATTTCATTATATTCATGTTGATGAATATCAAGATACAAACAAAGCCCAATACGAACTTGTACAAATGTTGGCAAAGAAATTCAATAACTTGTGCGTAGTAGGCGACTCGGATCAATCGATTTATCGCTGGCGTGGAGCAGATATTCAAAACATCATGTCTTTTGAAAAAGATTATCCAAATGCCCAGGCCATTATGCTGGAGCAAAATTATCGCTCGACTAAACGCATCCTGAAAGCCGCAAATGACGTCATACAAAACAATACAGGTCGCTATCCAAAAGAACTGCGTACGGACAACGGTTCAGGTGAAGCAATCAATGTTTACAAAGCTTATGACGAACAGCAGGAAGCACAGTTTGTCGTCAAAACAATTCAGGAATTGATGGAAAAGGGCAATCGTACCCTAGATGATTTCGCCATTCTGTATCGCACAAACGCCCAATCCCGTGTGATGGAGGAAGTTTTGGTCAAATCGAATATTACCTACACAATCGTTGGCGGCACGAAGTTCTATGATCGCAAAGAGATTAAAGACTTGCTGTCGTACTTACGTTTGATTGCCAACAACGAAGATGATTTGGCATTGGCGCGTATCATCAATGAACCAAAACGCAACATTGGTGCGACATCTTTCGAACGAATGGCAATGTATGCACTTGAACAGGACCGTTCCATTTTTGATGCACTTCGCGAAGTGGACTTTATGGGATTGCCAGCACGCGCAGCAAACGAAGCGGCTAAATTCCACCAGATGATGGATGGATTCACTCAAATGCAGGAATTCTTATCTGTCACTGAACTCGTGGAGCAAGTATTGGATAAAACCGGCTACCGTAATATGCTGCGAAATGAAAAGACGATCGAATCAGAAAGCCGTCTTGAGAATATTGAAGAGTTTTTATCCGTAACGAAAGCGTTTGAAGAACGCAGTGAAGATAAAACCCTTGTATCTTTTCTTACTGATTTGGCGCTGATTTCCGATTTGGATAAGTTGGATAACGATGAAGATGTATCTAAAGGAAAAGTCGTACTAATGACGATGCACGCAGCAAAAGGACTGGAGTTCCCGGTCGTATTCATCATTGGGATGGAAGAAAACGTCTTCCCTCATTCACGTTCGATCGGTGACAATGACGAAATGGAAGAAGAACGACGCTTAGCATACGTAGGGATTACACGTGCTGAAGAGCGTCTGTATTTAACTTGTGCACAATCGCGAACATTGTTCGGCCGAAGCGGATACAACAACCCTTCCCGATTCATTGCGGAGATCTCAGAAGATATTCTAGAGCATGTGACGTTGAAACAATCTGCAGGTACAGGTAGAAGTCAAACTACCCGTCGTTCGGTTGCGAACACTACGCGTCCAGCAGTTGAACGTCCTGCATATAAAGCTTCAGGCGGGGACAAGCTTGGATGGAATACGGGCGACAAAGCCGTTCATAAAAAATGGGGCGAAGGAACAGTTGTTAGTGTACGCGGTGAAGGCGAGAATACGGAAATCGATATCGCTTTCCCAAGCCCAACCGGCATCAAGCGATTACTTGCGAAGTTTGCACCAGTTGAAAAAGTATAAATTATAGGTAATTTAAAAAGTCCGCTCAAAATAGCACGTCGAGGCCTGCACGAAGCAGGTTATGCAGCCGTTGCCACAAAAGGAATTTTGCGACGAGTAATCGCAGGAGCAGGAATTTTGCGACGAGTAATCGCAGGAGCAGGATGTGGCGTTCTTAACCTGAGTTCCAAAAACTGGCTCTTTTGATGCTCCTTTTTAAATAGTTATAACAGATCGAGCGGAGGAACGACTCTATGGATAAAGTACAATTGGAAGAACGTGTGAAAGAACTCAATCAGCTTTTGCACGATACAGGCTATGCCTATTATGTGCTGGATCAGCCGGTCGTGCCTGATGCGGTTTATGACCAATATTTGCAGGAACTCATTGCCATTGAAAGTGAATTTCCTGACCTGATTTATCCGGATTCGCCAACTCAACGTGTTGGTGGAATGGTTCTTGAAGGATTCAAGAAAGTATCACACACATATCCGATGCTCAGTTTATCGAATGCTTTTGGACGGGAGGATTTGGACGATTTCGACCGACGCATCCGTGCAAGCATAGGGGACGAGTTTTCATATGTATGTGAATTGAAAATAGATGGCTTAGCCATTTCACTTAGCTATGAAAATGGCGTTTTTGTCCGCGGCGCAACACGTGGTGATGGTCGCATAGGGGAAGATATTACGGAGAATTTAAAAACCATCCGTTCCATTCCGTTACGCTTGAAAAAACCGCTCACTATCGAAGTTCGAGGCGAAGCCTACATGCCTAAAAGATCGTTTACCGCATTGAATGAAACACGTGTGGCAAATGAAGAAGAAAAGTTCGCAAACCCGAGAAATGCAGCAGCGGGCTCATTGCGTCAGCTTGATCCGAAAATCGCCGCAAGTCGTAACCTGGCCATTTTCGTTTATGGCATCGGTGGGGACGGGGAAGCATATCAGCTGGATAGCCATGCACAAGCGCTCGATTATTTGGACGAACTTGGTTTTCAAACAAATAGGGAACGACAAACCTGTCAGTCAATCGACGAAGTCGTATCGTATATTGAAAAGTGGACAGCAGAACGTCCAAATCTACCTTATGAAATTGACGGCATCGTCATAAAAGTGAATCGCTATGTTCACCAACAGGATTTAGGCTTCACGGCTAAGAGTCCACGTTGGGCGACAGCGTATAAGTTCCCGGCTGAAGAAGTTGTAACCACTCTGCTCGACATTGAATTGACCGTCGGACGTACAGGTGCCTTAACACCGACAGCAATACTTGAACCTGTACAAGTGGCAGGAACGACCGTCGGACGAGCGTCTTTACATAACGAAGATTTGATTCGTGAAAAAGACATTCGTATTGGGGATACCGTCATTATACGCAAAGCAGGCGACATCATTCCAGAAGTGGTGGCAGTGGTTCTTGAGGCTCGTAAAGAGGAGTTGCCGGCATTTAACATGCCTACACATTGTCCAGTTTGTGAGAGTGAACTCGTTCGTATTGAAGGTGAAGTGGCACTGCGTTGTGTCAATCCTCAATGCCCTGCTCAAATTACCGAAGGACTCATTCATTTTGTGTCGCGAAACGCAATGAATATTGATGGACTCGGTGAAAAAGTGGTGGAGCAATTGTTCCGTGAAGGACTCATCCACGATGTTTCGGACTTGTTTACGCTTACGAAAGATCAATTGATCCAGTTGGATCGAATGGGTGAGAAGTCGGCAACGAATCTGGTTACTGCCATTGAATCATCCAAGCAAAATTCAATGGAGCGCGTATTATTTGGATTAGGAATTCGACATGTTGGTGAGAAGGCCGCCAAAATTCTATCAGAAGAGTTCGGAGATATGAAGTCACTTGCGCAAGCAACTCCAGAACAACTAACGTCGGTTCATGAAATTGGCGATAAAATGGCGGGCTCCGTTGTAAGTTACTTTGACAACGAAGAAGTACAAGAATTAATCGCACGACTTGAAAAACTAGACGTGAATTTATCCTATACTGGTAAAAAAGTGGATCTTTCCAACTTGGATCACGTATTGACAGGTAAAACAGTTGTGTTAACTGGGAAATTGGAACAATTGACACGACAAGAAGCAAAAGAGAAAATAGAACAAGTAGGCGGTACCGTCTCTGGGAGTGTGAGTAAAAAAACAGACATCGTCATTGCAGGTGAAGATGCCGGTTCTAAGCTCGACAAAGCCCGTACGTTGGGCATTCCGGTATGGGATGAAAACCGTCTGATTGAAGAATTAAATGAGTGAAGGAGTCCTTCCTATAATGAAACGAATACGCTGGATTCCAGCTATAATATCTTTAACCTTACTTGCAGGGTGTATCCCGAGCCTTAGTAAAGATACAAAAGTCAACACTGAAACTGAAAAAAGTAAAGAAGAGGCAACGATCATTCCGAGCATGCAAATTTCGGACCAGTATTATCGTACCCTCTTGCCATATCAAGAAAGTATGAGTCGAGGATTAGTCGTCTCGAATATTTATTCCAAGTACGATGTGAAAGAAGTAGAAAGCGGGTTATTGCGTTTGTCGCAACGTACGTTTTCACCAGACGACTACTTTTTCCAAGAAGGTCAAATGCTTGATGCGGAAGTACTAAGTTCGTGGTTGGCCAGAAGTTCGCAAACGAAAGGCGGGTTAAATCCAAGTCGTCCTAAAGAAGGAAACATGACAGCTGAGTTAGCCAAAAAAGCACCTATATATTTAGCACATATAGTTGAGCAAAACTATTTAGTAAAATCAGATAAAAACGAAGTGAAACTTGGTGGTGTTTCCATTGGTCTTGCAATGAATTCTACCTATTACTACCAAAAGGAAGACTTTGGTGCGACGTATGAAGAACCAATTCCCCAAGCAGTGATTGTTGAACAAGGTAAAAAGATGGCCAATGAAATCGTTAAACGCATGCGTACAATGAAAGGCCTTGAGAAAGTGCCAATTACGGTTGGCTTGTTCCGACAAGAAAGCCGCAATTCCATAGTACCGGGTACATATTTTGCAAGCGGGCAAGTTGGTGAAGGAAAAGCATCAGTTTCTGATTGGACAGACATTAATGAAGAATTCGTTCTGTTCCCACAACCTGTTTCCGAAGAAAAGTACCGTGAAGTGGGACAATCGTTCAATAAATTCAAACAAGATGTGGAAGAGTATTTCTCGAATTTCACAAGTATCGTTGGTACTGGGTTCTACCAGGACGATCATATTAAGAAAATGACCATTGATATTCCGATACAGTTTTATGGTACGGCTGAAATCATTGGCTTTACGCAATACATGACGGGACTGGTGATGGAACATTTCCCAGCTTCCATGCATGTAGAAGTCAGCGTCACATCGATTAACGGACCAGAAGCACTGGTCATTAAAGAAGCAGACGAGAAAGAGCCTTACGTCCATATTTATGACTAGAAATGCGAAAAGCGCCGTTCTAGCTTGACGCTGACGGTGGAAAGACCAAATCGAAAACCCGTTTTCGAATGAGGGCTTGAAGCGGAAGTGCGAGCTGGCGCTTGTAGCTGGACATCAAGAAAAGCGAAAAGCGCCGTTCTAGCTTGACGCTGACGGTGGAAAGACCGAATCGAAAACCCGTTTTCGAATGAGGGCTTGAAGCGGAAGTGCGAGCTGGCGCTTGTAGCTGGACATCAAGAAAAGCGAAAAGCGCCGTTCTAGCTTGACGCTGACGGTGGAAAGACCGAATCGAAAACCCGTTTTCGAATGAGGGCTTGAAGCGGAAGTGCGAGCTGGCGCTTGTAGCTGGACATCAAGAAAAGCGAAAAGCGCCGTTCTAGCTTGACGCTGACGGTGGAAAGACCGAATCGAAAACCCGTTTTCGAATGAGGGCTTGAAGCGGAAGTGCGAGCTGGCGCTTGTAGCTGGACATCAAGAAAATCGAAAAGCGCCAATTTAGCTCGACTCTGAGGACATGAAACAGAAGTACGAGTTTGCTTGTCGCTGGAAATCATCAAATGGGAATAGATTCATTTTAGCAAAACCATTGTAATACCTAGGGACAGCTTGATGCTGTCTCTATTCTTTTAAAGTGAAAAATGATATGATACTCGGTATGATTGTGAATTCGGAGGTGTAAAAAATGGCGAATATATCAAAAGAAGAAGTAAAGCACGTAGCACATTTAGCACGTCTTGCCATTACAGATGAAGAAGCTGAAATGTTTGCAGGCCAACTTGCGGCAATTACCAATTTTGCTGAGCAGTTAAATGAACTGGATACAACAAATGTTGTACCAACTACACATGTCTTACCGTTAGTGAACGTATTGCGTGAAGACAAGGCAGTCCCTGGACTTGACCGTGAAAAAATGATGAAAAATGTTCGTGAGCAAGAAGCGGGCCAAGTAAAAGTACCATCAATTTTAGACTGATTTTGACGTAAGGAGGGACTATCCATGACATTATTCAACTACTCGGCAACCGACCTGCAAGAAATGATACATAACAAAGAACTATCAATTGCAGATTTGACAGCTGAAGCCTATACACGTATCGAAACTTTAGACGGTGACGTAAAAGCATTTTTAGCACTTAATAAAGAACAAGCAATGGCTCAAGCAAAAGAAATGGACGAAGTGCCTGCATCAAAACGCGGACCGTTATTCGGTATGCCGATTGGTGTAAAAGACAACATCGTAACAGAAGGCATCGAAACAACATGTTCTTCTAAAATCCTTCAAGGTTTCAACCCGATTTACGATGCGACAGTCGTTCGCAAACTGCGTGAAGCGGGCATGATCACTATCGGTAAACTGAACATGGACGAATTCGCAATGGGTTCTTCAACAGAAAACTCAGCGTACAAAATCACACGTAATCCTTGGGATCTTGACCGTGTTCCTGGAGGTTCTTCAGGTGGTTCTGCAGCATCAGTTGCAGCGGGTGAAGTACCATTTTCATTAGGATCAGATACAGGTGGTTCAATCCGTCAACCAGCATCATTCTGTGGTGTAGTTGGGATGAAACCAACATATGGCCGTGTATCTCGTTTTGGTTTGGTTGCTTTTGCATCTTCTTTAGACCAAATCGGACCGATTACACGCAATGTAAGAGACAATGCGTTATTGCTTGAAGCGATTTCAGGTGTGGACGAAAACGATACAACTTCTGCAAATGTTGATGTACCAAGCTTTGTTGAATCATTGACTGGCGACGTTAAAGGCCTTCGCATCGGTGTTCCTAAAGAGTATTTAGGAGACGGTGTTGGGGAAGCTGCCAAACAATCGGTACTTGATGCATTGAAAGTATTGGAATCACTTGGCGCAACTTGGGAAGAAGTATCTTTACCTCACTCAAAATACGGCTTAGCAACATACTATTTACTGGCTTCTTCTGAAGCATCTTCAAACTTAGCTCGTTTTGATGGGATCCGTTATGGTTTCCGTGCAGAAAACGTGGAATCATTAATGGACTTATACAAAGAAACACGTGCGCAAGGTTTCGGAGACGAAGTAAAACGCCGCATCATGTTAGGAACATTTGCATTAAGCGCAGGTTCTTACGATGCATACTACAAAAAAGCACAACAAGTGCGTACATTGATCAAACAAGATTTCGATCAAGTATTTGAAAAATACGACGTCATCATTGGACCAACGACGCCAACACCTGCATTTAAAGTTGGCGAGAAAAACGATGATCCATTGACGATGTATGCAAATGATATTTTAACCATCCCTGTAAACTTGGCTGGTGTTCCAGGAATCTCGGTACCATGTGGATACTCTGAAGGAATGCCACTGGGCTTGCAAATTATCGGGAAACACTTTGATGAAGCAACGATTTATCGTGTAGCTCATGCTTACGAGCAGGCGACAAGCTTCCATAAAGAAACTCCTCAACTTTGGGAGGGAGCAAAATCATGAACTTTGAAACAGTCATTGGTTTAGAAATTCACGTAGAGCTGAAAACAGATTCGAAAATGTTTTCACCTTCACCTGCCCACTTTGGCGCAGAACCGAATACAAATACACATGTAATCGACCTTGGATACCCAGGAGTTTTACCTGTTGTTAATAAACGCGCAATTGATTTCGGCATGAAAGCAGCGATGGCACTTAACTGTGAGATCTCAACACATACGAAATTCGATCGCAAGAACTACTTCTATCCGGATAATCCGAAAGCATACCAAATCTCTCAATTCGACCAACCAATCGGTGAACACGGCTGGGTTGAAATTGAAGTGGATGGCTACAAAAAACGCATCGGGATTACTCGCTTGCACTTAGAAGAAGATGCTGGGAAACTGTCACATACCGATAAAGGGTACTCATTGGTTGATTACAACCGTCAAGGTACACCATTAATTGAAATCGTTTCAGAGCCAGATATCCGCACACCTGCAGAAGCTTATGCGTACTTGGAAAAAGTGAAATCAATCATCCAGTACACAGGCGTATCGGATTGTAAGATGGAAGAAGGCTCACTACGTTGTGATGCCAACATTTCACTTCGTCCTTACGGTCAAGAGCAATTCGGTACAAAAGCTGAATTGAAAAACTTGAACTCATTCAACTATGTGCGTCGCGGCCTTGAGCATGAAGAAATTCGTCAGGCAGAAGTGTTGCTTTCAGGTGGAGAAATCCTGCAAGAAACTCGTCGTTTTGACGAATCGACAGGCAAAACATTGTTAATGCGTGTTAAAGAAGGAGCGGACGATTACCGTTACTTCCCGGAACCGGACTTAGTCGATTTAGTCATTGACCAAGAATGGATGGACCGTGTACGTGCGGATATTCCTGAACTTCCTGACGCTCGTAAACAACGTTATGTTGAAGAGTTGGGCTTGCCATCATACGATGCAATGGTCTTGACGTTAACGAAAGAAATGTCCGATTTCTTTGAAGCAACGATTGCTCTTGGTGCGGATACGAAGCTTGCATCTAACTGGATGATGGGTGAAGTATCAGCTTACTTGAACGTCGACCAAAAAGAATTGCATGATACAAAGCTAACGCCTGAAGGTTTGGCTGGCATGATCAAACTAATCAGCGATGGCACGATTTCTTCGAAAATCGCGAAAAAAGTATTCAAAGAACTTGCTGACAATGGCGGAACTGCTGAACAAGTCGTGAAAGAAAAAGGCTTAGTTCAAATTTCTGACGAAGGTGCGCTTCGTGACATCGTCACACAAACATTGGACGCGAATGCACAATCAATCGAAGACTTCAAAAACGGGAAAGACCGTGCGATTGGCTTCTTGGTTGGTCAAATTATGAAAGCAACAAAAGGACAAGCTAACCCACCGTTGGTTAATAAAATCCTTCAAGAAGAAATTTCAAAACGATAAATACAAAAGCGACTCCATCAACGTGGAGTCGCTTTTTTTATGGATTATGAATATGGCATCTCACCAAGTAAACTTGCTTTTGAAATCTGGTTGATTGATAAAGTGCTTCGTTTGATTGATAAATCCTTAGTTTGATTGACAATGTAGCCAGTTTGATTGATAAATCTCCAGTTTGATCGACAAATCCTTTTTCATCGTTCACCGCTGTCTCATCATTAAGTTAAGTTAAGTTAAGTTAGTTGAGATACACGAATAAAACCATCTCAATATAATTTCTTCTCAAGAACAGCAAGCTTCCTGAAATTCTTATCATAACTTTGACGTTCGAGGAGATTATTTAGCCAAAACTTCGCTCTCACGTCATCGCCATTTTTGATGAAAGCCTCAATGGCTTGTTTAAAGGGACTACGATATGAAAAAGGCTCGTCAATCATCAGCTCAAATCCTTTATGATAACAATCGGATGCTTTTCGGTAGTTCAACATTTTAGAATAGCGAATCCCTAAATAAATGTAGCCGCTTGATCTTTCTTCGATCGAAAATTGTGGGTGTATGGCTGCTTGTTCCATCGTTGCAATTGCTTTTTCTTTCTGGAATATATGAGAATAGGCATTGGCTTTATAGACATAGTCTTCATATGTTTTTAAAGGTTTTAGCAATGCAATTAAAAACAATAGATTCACCTCATCTTCAGCTTTTTGATTTAAGTTTACCCATAAATGGATAGTAAAAGCCTTCCGTTTTCGTGGAAGGCTTTCGATAATCATCCAGTAAATACTTGATCATACGGATAACGATAATTGACTTTTTTCGGCTTCATTAATAAGAAGAACAATGTGAGTGAGCCGATTCGACCAACAAACATGACCACACATAATAATACTTCGCCTAAGTCGCTCAGTTGCCCAGTAATTCCCATCGACAATCCGACTGTTCCAAAGGCAGAAACGACTTCAAATGCGAGAGGAAGAAATGGGATTTTTTCTGATACGGTTAACAGGAAGATAAAGGCCATCACGAACAATGTGCTGATTGTTGTAATTGCCAATGAACGAATTACCGTATCGATACGTATGGAGCGACCGAACAATTCTGGTTCGCCGCGTTGGCGGAAGAACGCAACTGTAGCAAGAATAACAACCATAAAAGTAGTTAGTTTGATGCCTGATGCCGTTGATGCACTCCCTGCACCAATAAACATGAGAATCATGGTTAGCAAAATCGTAGGATCTTCTAAGTCACCATAATTCACGGTATTGAATCCTGCCGTACGAGGAGTAACGCCTTGGAAATAGGATGTCATAATTTTTTCGTAAAAAGTCATGTTACCTAAAGAGGCAGGGTTGCCGTATTCTAACAGGAAAAACGTGACGGACGCTAACACGTTAATGCTGATTGTACCGATAATCATCATTTTTGTGTGAAGAGACCATTCTCTGAAAGATTTTTTCTGATGAATATCAACAATGACAGTAAAACCAAGTCCACCTATTATAAATAAGGCTGATAACACTAAATTCACGATGGGATCTCCCGAGAACCCGATCAGGTTATCCGGAAACAATGCGAACCCAGCATTATTAAAAGCGGAAATAACATGGAATACACTTAAGTAAAGTGCTTCTGAAAAACCGAATTTGGGAGTCCAATGGAGGGTCATGATGACCATCGCAATGGACTGAACCGTTAAAACGAATGTCAAAATCAGCTTTACTAGTTTGACGATACCCCCGACAGATTGTTGATTGAAGGACTCTTGCAAATAGATGCGGTTTTGAAGGCCGATTTTCTTTCCAAGTACAATGAGTAATGCTACGGCAAATGTCATCAAGCCGATTCCCCCGCATTGGATGAGGAACATAAGTACTCCTTCACCAAACCAAGTCAAAGTGGAGGCAGGGTCAAAAACGCTGAGTCCCGTTACGGTTGTCGCTGACGTCGCAACAAACAAAGCATCCGTCCACGAAATAGGTGTGTTCGTGGCAAAAGGAAGCTTTAAACAAAGCGTACCTAGCAGAATTAAAAACAAGAAACTTCCCGCAATTAACAGGGGAGGAGGCAATAAAAATTTTTTCTTATTCCTTGGACGCATAATCGCACTTCCTAATTGGTGAGTATGAAAATATTAACTAACTTTATGCTTCTTTAAATAGACTGTCAACTAAAAATTTGATTGATCAGATGAAAATACGTAAACTGAAGGGAGAGGAGGAGATACACTCATGAAAACAGAACAACAATACTTTGATGAAGCCATTTCTTTGAATGAATATATGGAGAAAATGGAGACCCATAAAGACAACAGCTTTCATATTTATGAACAATTCCAAGTCCCTCAAGACGATGAATTCATTTCCTTATTAAAAGATAAATCGCCACGCATTTTAGGTATTACTGAAGATTGGTGCGGGGATGCTATGATGAATAATCCGATTTTGCGTCGTGTTGCTGAAGCGGCAGATATAGAGGTCCGAGTAGTTTACCGAGATCAAACTTTGGACTTAATGGACCGTTATTTAACAAACGGTGGCCGATCAATCCCAATTTACTTATTGTTGAATCAAGATGGAAAAGTCATTGCGAAATGGGGTCCTCGTGCACCGAAACTTCAAGAATATGTGATGGAACTTCGTAAAGAAATGCCCGCATCAGATGACCCAACGTTCAAAGACATGCAAAAGGATTTTATTGAGAAAATCACAGCTCAGTACAAATCTACACCTGAATACTGGTTGTGGGTTTACGAGGACATCCGTAAGGAATTTACAGGAGCACTGCAAAAACAGTCATAATTGTTCTACTGGGTGCATTCGTATATAATAAAGAAATCAAGCCGAGGCATATGTCCGGCTTCTTTTCGTGGACTATTCCTGCTGAACTGTTGACAGGGAACTTTTCAGATCTCTCAGGAGTCCTAGCAAATAGAATAAAATGTAAAGCAGGAAGAAGGAAATGTGTATGAAACGTGCACGCATTATTTACAATCCAACATCTGGCCGTGAGTTATTCAAAAAACACTTGCCTGAGGTTTTAGAAAAATTAGAGAAGGCTGGTTACGAAACGTCATGTCACGCAACGACGTGTGAAGGTGACGCTGTTGGAGCCGCTAATTATGCAGTCGAGCGAGGATTTGACCTGGTGATTGCAGCTGGTGGGGACGGCACGTTAAATGAAGTAGTGGCCGGAATCAGTCAATTTGAAAAGCGCCCGAAAGTCGGCCTAATCCCAATGGGAACGACTAATGACTTTGCGCGCGCACTTCGAATTCCTCGAGATATTGATAAGGCAGTGAACATTATTTTGGCGAACGATACAATTCCCGTTGATGTTGGCGTTGTCAATGATCGCTATTTTATTAATATCGCGGGCGGCGGGAAAATAACTGAGTTAACGTATGACGTACCGAGTAAGTTGAAAACTGTACTTGGTCAACTCGCATATTATTTAAAAGGAATTGAAATGCTGCCGTCTATTCGCGCTTCCCAAGTAAGGATAGAATACGATGGGGAAGTGTTTGATGACGAAGCGATGATGTTTCTTGTGGGCCTGACAAATTCAGTAGGTGGATTTGAAAAACTTGCTCCCGACTCGAGCGTCAATGATGGCCTGTTTACATTACTCATTTTGAGAAAGTGTAACATTGCCGAGTTTATTCGATTGGCAACCCTTGCAATACGTGGTGAGCATTTGGAAGATCCTCATGTTGTATATAAAAAAGCCAAACATATCACTGTATCAGCAGACGATCATGTCCAACTAAATTTAGACGGTGAATACGGTGGGAATGCACCAGCGGTATTTGAAAATTTATATCGTCATATTGAAGTGTTTGTTCCGATCAATGACATTCGTGAACAAGACCGTCCATAATTAATTTGTAGAGCATTTCCTGGAAGTCCAGGAAATGCTCTTTGTTCTTTTTATAGTAACTTGTAGAGATAGTATTCATTTACCGGTTTTCCATCAATCATCGATTTGTGGATTTTCTCGCCTTTTACTTCAATCGGTCGATTCCTCATGTCTCTTTCTTCTCAGACTTAGCATCTCAACTGCAACATCCTGTGCACCTGCAAGTTTTGGCAACGTTCCGAGTGGCTCCCAACGGAACTGGAATGTAAGGCCGTTATCTAGTCCATCGCAAACCACAAGGTGCTCCCAATTTTGTTGGTCACCTGCATAACCCAGATGGAAAAAATTACGTTCATGAACTGTGCCTTTTCCATTCGGATAATAGTTATACTTGTGGATTTTTCCAATGAAGGACAGATTGTCACGCGTAATACCTGTTTCTTCATTAATTTCCCGGTACAATGCATCAATTAGTTGCTCGTCTTCTTCGATTGTGCCGGCTGGAACTTGTAAGCCTGCTTCCGGATGTTCTTTGTGCTCGAAAACAAGTAATTCCAAATTGGGTGCCTGGCCTTTTGTTATGTACGCCAACACTTTACGCTTCGTTTTCATCGCATTCACCTCGAAAATTAAGTATGATTTACTTAGAATACAAAATACTCGGAACTTTCGCAATATCAATATGTGATAGTTTTCACATTTCCTTCACAGGGACGTGACAAAATCGATACATCCCGAGATTTTGAATGACTCTAATTGGGGTATGATAGAAAGTAAGGAAGGTGACGACATGTATAAAAAACAAGAGAAAAAGTTGATGTGGCTTGCGTTTATTGTGGCAACCATTATGATGTTGTCGATAATAGGTAGGATTTTCTGAAGTTATAGGAGGGTTTCAAGTGGGGAATGAAGAAGCAGTATTTTTTAGTAGGGTATTAACTGAACTCACGCTATCGTTTCATATTATCTATGCCACCATTGGAGTAGGTATTCCGCTCATGATTATGATCGCCCAGTGGGTGGGAATCAAGAAAAATGATGAACATTACATTCTTCTCGCAAGACGGTGGGCACGTGGTTTCGTCATCACAGTTGCAGTGGGCGTAGTTACAGGGACGGCCATTGGTCTCCAACTTTCATTACTCTGGCCGAACTTTATGGAACTGGCAGGGAATGTGATAGCTTTGCCATTATTCATGGAAACGTTCGCGTTTTTCTTTGAAGCCATATTTTTAGGGATTTATTTATATACATGGGATCGATTTGAAAATCAAAAGAAACATTTATTATTACTGATTCCGGTTGCAGTCGGGGCATCATTTTCAGCGGTATTTATTACGATTGTGAATGCATTCATGAATGCGCCTCAAGGATTTGATTTGGTAGATGGGGAATTGATTAACATCAATCCTCTGCTGGCCATGTTCAACCCTGCAATGCCTACTAAAGTGGCGCATGTTGTTGTGACAGCCTACATGACGGCGGCATTTGTGCTTGCTTCGATTGCTGCTTACCGATTATTGAGAGGCTCCAATCATGTGTACCATAAAAAAGCCTTGTTTTTAACAATGAAGCTCGGCCTTATCTTCTCTATTGCAACGGCGATAATCGGGGACTTCTCCGGGAAATATTTGGCGGAGTACCAGCCTGAAAAACTCGCTGCTGCGGAATGGCATTTTGAGACGGAAGAAAATGCTTCGTTAGTCATGTACGGCGTTCTGGACGATGGGGAAGTTAAGTATGCCATCAAAATTCCATATGCGCTGAGTATTCTTGCCCATGGCGACCCATTCTCTGAAGTTAAGGGGCTTGATCAAGTGCCTGATGATGAAGAACCACCACTATACATTCATTACTTATTTGACATGATGGTGACAATCGGCATGTGGCTAGCTTTCCTTTCTGCCGTCTATGTATTCGCGGTATGGAGAAAGTGGTCGATTGTACAGACGAAATGGTTCAGATGGCTGCTTGTTGCGAGCGGACCGTTAGCAGTGCTGGCAATTGAATTCGGTTGGTGGCTCGCAGAAGTTGGCCGTCAGCCTTGGATTTTGCGAAAAATCATGCGAGTGGAGGATGCGGCTACGACCAGTGGCCAAGTGGATTTAATGCTGGTGCTATTTGCCGGTCTATATCTGATTCTTGGAGTAGGTAGTGTCGTCATTCTCCGACGCATGTTCAAGAAGAATCCAGTGGAGCAAGAAATTGAGGATAGACGCAAAGAAAAAGGCGGTGACTTCGTATGACGCTCGAAATAGTCGGACTTTCTGTCTTATGGATTTTCCTGTTTGGCTACTTGATAATCGGATCCATCGACTTTGGTGCAGGTTTCTTCAATGCATATAACACACTGACTAGGCGTGACCATATCCTGACGAACATTATTGAGCGCTACCTCTCACCAGTATGGGAAGTAACAAATGTATTTCTCGTTTTCTTCTTCGTCGGGATTATCGGTTTTTTCCCTAAAACTGCATTCTACTATGGGACAACGCTATTGGTTCCTGCAAGCATCGCGATCATCCTGCTTGCAATCCGCGGATCCTATTACGCATTTGCGATGTATGGTTCATATGGGCATAAAGGATATACCTTCATGTACGGGTTATCCGGTTTGTTTATCCCGGCATCACTTTCGATCGTTTTGACGATTTCCGAAGGCGGATTCATCTCAATGGTAAATGACCATCCCGTCCTGGATTACTGGAAGCTCTTTACGAGTCCGTTGACCTGGAGCATTGTTGTACTGAGCATCGCGGCACTGCTTTATATTTCGGCTGTCTTCCTGACTTGGTATGCCAATAAAGCAGGTGACCAATCGGCAACTGAATTGCTTCGTAAGTATTCGCTCATTTGGGCATTGCCAACGATTATCACAGCAGGCGGAATCATCTTCGAGCTTCGCGGACATAATCCGGAACACTATGCGCGCATTCTTGATTTATGGTGGGTGTTTGGTATCTCATTCCTGATGTTTGTCGGAACGGTATGGCTGATTTTGAAACGTAAAAATTATGGCTTGGCGTTCGGTTTGTTGACTGGGCAGTTTGCCTTGGCATTCTTCGGATACGGGATTTCACATTATCCGTACCTGTTATATCCTTATTTGACGATTTACGATAGTTTCACGAACGAAGCGATGGCCATCGCCTTGATTGTTGCTTTCATTGCGGGACTTGGATTATTGCTTCCATCCTTGTATTTATTGCTGAGGTTGTTCCTGTTCAATAAAGACTACGTTCGTGGGAATAAAGATAATCACGCCTAAAGGAGGCCAATCATATGACGGATTTTATGATTTTTTACGCACCATTCATCGTCCTCATCGGTGCCATCATCACAGCATTTTGGTTCGCCCCAAAAGACGGACCATTACGAAAAAAAGAATAGATAAATGAAAACGCTTGGATATGATTGAATATCCAAGCGTTTTTTTATTCTGGTTAAATAGTTGAAATCTGTTTATTTGATTTTCGTTAATAGACAAGTCTTTAAGTGACGAATTGTCTATGAAAAATTAAAGTATTTGACAATTTACCCTTAAATAGAATATATTAATAGTAATTAGTTGAATCGTAACTCCTAAAGGGGAGTAGCTTTTACAGCAAAGTCGTCATTTCGGAGGCCAAAATCTCCCGGCTTTGTTGGCAACGAATTTGTTGTTAGCAAGACCTTTACCAACATTGGTAAAGGTCTTTTGTTTTTTCAAAAACCTTTGCCGTTTCCGGTAAAGGTTTTTTTATTTTCATTTTTGGAAACGGACCAATCGAAATGGAGCCTCTCAACTAAATACAAATTACAGGAGGATTTTATATGATACTGAGGAAATACATGGCGTTAGTTGGAATAGGGTCGGCAAAAATTGATTTGATTCTTGAGAAAGATATTTACAGGCCGGGTGAGCTAGTTAAGGGAAATTTCTTGGTAAAAGGAGGTACGATTGAACAACAATTGAAACGAATCGATTGTGATTTGGTGAAGACCTGCGAAGGGGACAAAACCGAAGAAGAAATAATCGATTCCGTAACCATTTTTACCTCAAAGCTGATTGAATCAGATGCCACTAATCAGGTTCCTTTCACATTTAGGCTCCCATTAACGATGCAGCCAGCTATCAGTGCATCTTATCGATTCCAGTCCCGACTCGCTTTCAAACAGGGAGTGGAAAGCCTAGACCACGATGTCATACAAGTAATTGCAGTAAATGACTCTGTATAACTTTCGCATTTTGCGAAGATAATTTAATTGAATTCTAAAGGAGGAATCAGTAATGGATATTTCAATCTTGATGGAATATGGATGGGTATTGTTACTACTGATTGGACTCGAAGGATTGCTTGCTGCAGATAACGCGCTAGTTCTAGCAATCATGGTCAAACATTTGCCGGAAGCCGAGAGAAGAAAGGCTTTGTTTTACGGACTCGTTGGAGCGTTCGTTTTCCGCTTCGGTTCATTATTCATCATTTCGTTCCTAGTGGACGTATGGCAAGTGCAGGCAATCGGAGCACTGTACCTGTTATTCATCGCCATTAACCATATCGCACGAAAACTTTACTTTAATAACAATGGCGTACAAAAGGAAGAAAAGGAAAAGAAAAAAGCAGGTTTCTGGGGTACGGTATTCAAAGTGGAATTGGCGGACATCGCATTTGCGGTAGATTCAATTTTGGCGGCGGTAGCTCTAGCTATGACACTTCCGAACACCAATCTTCCTCCAATCGGCGGTATGGACGGCGGTAAGTTCCTTGTCATTTTCACTGGAGGTCTCATTGGCTTAATCATCATGCGTTTTGCAGCCAACTTCTTCGTCAAGTTGCTTCATTCAAAACCGGGACTAGAAATCGCAGCGTTTGCGATTGTGGGCTGGGTAGGTGTGAAACTTGCCGTCTTGACGTTGGGACATCCAGACGTTGGCGTTATTTCATATGAATTTGCCCATTCCACAGAGTGGAAGCTGATTTTCTACACTGTGTTGATTGGAATTGCAGCGGCAGGCTGGTTCCTGGCGAAAGAAAAGGATGTAGAAGACCCACAAGAGAAAGATCTTCCACTATAAACAAATTCAAAACGCTTGAATCAATGAGATCCAAGCGTTTTTTTATGAGTTCAACGCTTCAGATAACTTTCCTTGATAATCTTCACATGGTGAAGTTCATGACCTGCAATGATATAGGCCAGTGCTCGGACAGTTATTTCTCCGTTGTTTGCGATACCTTTTCTCGGCCATGTGTTTTCATGCAATCCTTTGATTAAACTGACAGTTGAATATCGGACTGCCACCAATTCTTCAAGCAAATTTGATAAGGAGCGGGAATGAAATGAAGCTTCTCGGACATATTGTTCGTCATCGTAACCAGACAATGGCGTTTGATCGCCTCTAGCTATTCGTAGTAGTCGGTAACTCATAATCCGTTCAGTGTCCGTGATATGACCAATGACTTCTTTCAATGTCCATTTGTTCTCGGCATAGCGATAATTCGCCTGCGTTTCATCGACGCTCGAAAATAGTGTAATCATGTCCTGAATCTGTGTGTTCAGATTATCTGTCAGTTCACCATCTGGTACCAGCCCGATATAGTTTTCGTAATAAGCAGGGTATTCGTCACGTAGAGGTTTTTTAAGCATCGTTTTTCTCCTTTGTTCATACGGTTTAGTTTTTGAACGTTTGACAATTAACATTCTATTATATATAAGTTAATGGATACATATTCTTTGTACCATATTCACTATTTCCAAGGAAAGTAGCAAAGCTTAAGAGAATTGGAATCGCATTTTTAATAACATGGGGTTTAGAGAAATAAGATGAGAAGGAGGATATGTTATGGAAAACAAATATACAGCAGCGGTAATGAAAGCAATCGGAAATTCAGTGGGAAATATTAATGAAATGCCAAAAACGGAAGTCATGGATCTTTACTTAAAATCATTTGGTGCTGAAGTGAACGGGACAGAAGTACGTGAAGTGGTAGAGGGCGTTTTCGGTATAGATTTGAATTACATTTCAGAAAAAAACTACGGTAATAAAGTGTCCATGTACAACATTTCAGTCATGGAAAGTCTTCGCAGGTCCTTAAATGTAACGGCAGTCTCAACGGAACTGGATGCTGAAATTATGGACATGCCTAAAAATGAAGTCATGGATCGGTACATTGAAGTTCAGAATAAATCTATTACTGGAGCAGAGATAAGAGTATTGATCAATCAGATTTTTGGTGTGAATCTGGATGGAGTCTCTGGGTTAGAACATGCGGGAATATCCATTCGTTCTAAAGGACAATGGGTTCTATCTGGTGACACAAACCTGCTTATCGTCTCTTCCAGTCTCGATGATGTAGAGCTATATGTAGCTCCAACAGAGTATTTTGAAGAATCTACAGGTTCGAATCAAATACCAGATTCTTTGAAGAACGACCTAACACAGCTCGGATTTTCATATAACGGAGAACCGAATCACTTTATCTATCGCAATCCTACCAATGAATCTGTGCCGGATGCTCTTAAAGGACAGGTAATGGGAATTGTATTAGGAACGATTCAATCCATGAAACAACAAGACGCTAACAAATTAAAGTAATGTAGACGAACTGTTGCATAATCGAAATAAAGAAACCGCTTGGGTTGTAATGAACCAAGCGGTTTTCTAATGGGATTAAGTATTTTCTTCACGGATAATTTCTACGTTTTTCTGATGGCATTCTTTCGTGAAATTCGATGGGAAAGGCATCTCTTTTTCCAAGCTCAGAATGGCTTCCGCATCTTCTCTTTTCACGGCATCAATCAATCTCTCAAGATAATCATGTGCCAGCTCAATTCTTCGTTTTATCTCGTTTTCATTGTCTGTAGCTTGTCCATGCCCTGGAACTAGTACCTTAATATTATGAGAATCCAAAATTGCCTGCGCTTTATGAAGTGTTTCTAGGTATGCATTTGCACTATCGAATAAATAGGGAAGTTCAAAATCGGAGAGATAGTCTCCAGTTATCCAGATGCCCAGGGGCTCGATGACAGTAAATAATCCATCATGCGTGTGTCCGGGGGATAAATAAAAGGTCATCGTTGTATCGCCTAGGACGAGTTGTTGTCCATCCTTTTCAATGACCAAATCAATTGTTGGGAACTCTATAGGATAAGTTCTCTCAACATAATATTCATTATCAAAATGCTGAATTAAATCGAGCTTGTATTGTTTTCTCGGATGTTCCTGCATGCCCTTACTACCGATTACTTTGGCATCGGGGAATGCGTGATACCCGATAATGTGATCAAAATCACCATGTGTGAATAACAGATACAAGTCTTTGCCGTTGCGTATGTTTGCCACAAATTCCTGTATTTCCTGAATTTCAAGGGGGAGCCAATTGGGATCGACAACCAAGATCAAGTCATCTGTCTCAACTACTGAGCTTGTCGTTTTCCATAGCGCGCTCTGAAAAACAGTCAAACTGTCTTTTTGAAAGATAATCATTTTGACTCTCCGTTCGAAGGAATTAATAAAATTTTCCCTGTGCTTTGACGGCTTTCCAAGTAGCGATGGGCTTCCTGTCCCTCATGCAATGCAAACGTGGTCGGCTTCGCTAATTTCACTTTTCCTTCTTCCATCCATCGGAACAACTCACCTGAACGAGCCACTCGTTCTTCTCTAGAGGTCAAGACATTCCATAAGTCTCCGCCTGTCAGCGTTTTAGATGTATCCATCAACATGCGTGGGTCGACAGAAACCGGGTCACCACCAGCCATTCCATAGAAGACAACCGTACCACCGACTCGAGTTGCCGCAAAACTGTCCATCAATGTAGAACCCACGGACTCATACACAACATCTACACCTTTGCCATGTGTTTCATTAAGAACTGCCGACTTCCAGTCATCCTTGTAAAGAAACACTACATCCGCTCCGGCGTCTTTAGCTGCTTTTGCTTTTTTCTCTGAAGATGTCAAACCAATCACTTTTCCACCAAGCAACTTGGCAATCTGAATTAGAAGCTGCCCGACACCGCCAGCAGCCGCGTGTACAAGTACTACATCATTCTTATTCACTGAGTAACTGTCCTTCGTCAAGTAATGGGCTGTCAACCCTTGCAACAAGACGGAAGAAGCTTCTTCAAATGAAATGGACTCCGGTAGGGGGATGGCTTTATCCATTGGAACAGCCACCAGTTCGGCGTTGGCAAACGGGACATCCGCAAATGCAATTCGGTCCCCTTTTTGAATACCTTGAATATCTGCTCCTACTTGTTCCACAATGCCTGCTCCTTCATACCCCAGAATATAAGGAGGTTCCCCCTCAAGGTGGTAGTTCCCTTTTCTCCTATAGACGTCGGCAAAGTTCAAGCCAATCGCTTTCATGCGGATCAAAATTTCATTTGGATCGATAACTGGGTTGGGCATGTCATGGTATTCCAATACTTCGGGTCCGCCAAATGTGTTATATATAAGTGCTTTCATATTAAAACCTCCAATAATAAAGCGAGATGATTCCGCCTTACTTTCATTCTAACCGCTTTTAGTTAAAACCTTAAACAAGACATAGACATACGGAGAGCATTTTGATCTGAATATAGATTTTTTAAAGGTGTTGAACGACTAATATTGAATATATAGGTATGGATAAAAATAAAAACAATACAAAGGGGATTAAAAAATATATGGATATTCAAGTACATACAAAATTAAAAATAATGAAACCCGCACATGAGGTATTCAATGCGTTCATTGAACCAGAGCAAATGGCTAATTTTTGGTTTTCAGCTGGTTCTGGAAAATTGGAACAAGGCAAGACCTTTACCTGGAGATATGAAGAATACAATGCAGAAGTGGAAGTAACCGTAGTGGAAATTCAGGAAAATAAAAAAATTGTCTTCAAATGGGGTCCATCAGGAGAAGAACATACTGTGACGATTATGTTCAACGAACTAGATGATACGAAGACAATTATAGAAGTGAACGAAAAAGGCTGGAATGAAAATGACGAGGAATTAATTAGTCAGTTATTAAATAACAAAGAAGGCTGGGTTTATATGCTGACCTGCCTAAAAGGGTATTTAGAAAATGGCATCAGCAATTTGAGAGCAGCAATCGTGCACTGACATAAACTGATGATAGGAGATTATTTATGAAAACTATTGGTCTAATAGGTGGTATGAGCTGGGAATCCTCAGCTAAGTATTACCAGCTAATCAACCAGGAAGTAAAAAAGCAATTAGGTGGATTACATTCGGCTAAATGCATTATGTATAGCGTGGACTTCGCTGAGATTCAGCGTTATCAAGCAGAAGATGAGTGGGAGAAAGCCGGACATGTATTAGGAGATGTTGCACTGTCTTTAGAAAAAGCGGGGGCAGATTTTATTATCATTTGTACCAATACTATGCACAAAGTGATTGCATATATTGAAGAAAAAATTAGCATCCCTATCCTACATATTGCGGATGCCACAGCGAATCAAATCCTTAAGTCTGATGTACGTACGATAGGGTTACTAGGCACTAAATATACAATGGAACAAGACTTTTATAAATCACGCATCGAGTCTAATGGGATTAAGGTTTTGGTGCCTAATCAAGAGGACCGTGAAGTTATTAACAGGGTGATTTTTGAAGAGTTGTGCTTAGGAAATATCCAGCAATCTTCAAGGGAGTACTATCAAAAAGTAATCAAAAGTTTAATAGATGATGGAGCAGAAGGAATTATCTTGGGGTGTACAGAAATTGGATTATTAATAAGACCTGAAGACGCTGAAGTTCCTTTATTTGATACAACTGTGATACATGCCCTGGAAGCCGTTAAATTGGCATTAGAATAGAAAATTCTTGGGGGTTTAAAAATGAATGTTATTCTTACTGTTTTTTTAATAACTTTAAGCTTAATAGGAGTAATTTCATTCTCACTTTTTATAGTGAGATTATTAAAAAATGCAATCTTGCGAAATAACCATTCAAAGAGATAAAAAAACAATAAAGATTATTGATTTGATTGAACAAGAGCGACCTAACCAATGTGATGGTTAAAGAGAAGGGGGCTTCCAATAAGGAAGCCCCCTTCAATGATTAATAGATGGGAAGACTCAATTGCCAAGAAACACCGAATCGATCGTTAATCCATCCAAACTTTGGACTGAATGGATAGGCACCCAGTGGCATCAATACTTCTCCGCCTTGAGACAATTTCTCGAAAGCCTGATCAATTTCTTCTTCGGAGTCACATGTCACAAACAATGAAATCGACGGGGTGAATGTAAAAGCATGCTGAACATAACTGTCACTAGCCATGAACTCTTGTCCTTTAATAGAGAATATAGCGTGCATAACTGAACCTTCTTTGCCGCCTTGGTTCGCTTCGTAACGATTAATATTAATGATTTCGGACTGATCAAATAGTGACGTATAGGTATTGATTGCTTCTTCCGCAGCCCCTTCAAACATTAAAAATGAATGAATCTTTTGTTTTGCCTGTTCCAATGTAATCGCCCCTTGAGAGTGAATTTTTTTTTTGTAAGCATAAAAATGAAAACACGACTATCTTTTTTCAACTCTTTCAATATTACCACCCGAATTGAAATACACGTCCATGAATTCTTCATATTTAGCAACCTTGTTTGTCAGGTCGATAGAAGCATTTCCAACAAAAGCCGACACATATACCATATCCCGAGACTTTTCGTAAACGTACCTGTATTCTATATCTGGATCGTCGTTGAAATATATATCTTTTACATATCCGGATTCGAAGTAGTCATAGAAATCTCTTTCGATTCTTGCTTCCTCCAGATTTGCCCCTTGTAATTCAATTACCTTGCCAATCCGATCATCCGCCAATTTTTTGTCATGAAACGAATTTAACTTAAGCACCACAAAACAGATCAGGATGGTTGAAACCACTTTTAGGAGAATTTTGGGGAACTTCCTCATTATTATTTCGATGCCCCCATTTTATTTTTACATAGTCTATACAACAAAACTTCTAGTCTGTTAAGCGTAGTTTACTATTAACCTATAAATTTTCATAGGTCCAGAGTAAATTTAACACCGACCCAGATTGACTGCACATATTTTGCCAAGCTCCATATGGTAACTAAAAGGAGTGATTTTTTATGAATTGGCAACAGAAAATCTGGCACTTAATTGGTCAGCCGATAGGTGTTTCATTTACAAATGGTCAAGGAACTTCCGGTATATTATGCAATGCTGATGGCGATCAACTTTACATCATGGAGTACTTATATCACACCCAGTTTGCGATTAAGCATTATGAATATCAAACGATCCAAGACATAAATCCATTTCCACCTTGTCAGCAGCGCTTATATTAAGTTGTAGACGCTGAAATGATCATCGTTAATGACATGTTAAGGTGAATAGATAAATGGTATAAGCCATTCTGCTTTTTTCATGCCTTCATGCTACAATAAAAGCAATTGAAATGGAGGAAGTTGAATGTCTTTACCAGTACAAAAAAACGACCGAATCACGGTTCATATAGAAGATCTGACGCATGACGGAGCGGGAGTCGCCAAAGTAAATGGCTACCCGTTATTTATCGTGGGCGCACTGCCTGGAGAAATGGCAGAAGTCCATGTCCTGAAAACCTTGAAATCGTATGGCTTTGCCAAATTGATTGAAGTTATCAAACCATCTGAACACCGTGTTGCACCACCTTGCCATGTATTTGATGAATGTGGAGGCTGCCAAGTTCAGCATCTATCCTACGAAGGACAGCTTCTGTGGAAACAGCAAATGGTTAAAAATGCGATGACTAGAATCGGGAAACTGCCAGACGTGCCTGTCCTTCCTGTAAAAGGAATGGACAACCCTTGGCGTTACCGCAACAAATCTCAAATTCCATTCGGATTGCAAGATGGACGAGTGGTCGGTGGGTTCTATAAAACCCGTTCACATGAAATTGTCGACACGGATATCTGTATCATCGAGACCGAAGATGCGGACGACATTCTACGTGAATTGAAGAAAGAACTCGGCAACCTCGGCATAATGCCGTATGAAGAAAAATCTCACCAAGGGATGCTACGTCATGTTGTTGTGCGCAAAGGCCGCGCAACTGGTGAAATCATGGTCGTGCTCATTACGAAGAAAAAGAAATTCAAGGAAAAAGACGAAGCAGTGGCCGTTATCCAACGTATCTTGCCACAAGTCACTTCCATCGTTCAAAACGTAAACGAAGAAAAAACCAACGTTATCTTCGGCGACAAGACCATCACACTTTGGGGCAAAGACGCCATTGAAGATTTGATCGGTGACGTGCGTTTTGAAATTTCAGCGCGTTCGTTCTATCAAGTGAATCCAGAACAAACCGAAGTGTTGTACCAACAAGCACTGGACTACGCTCAACTAACAGGTGGAGAAACCGTCATTGATGCCTACTGCGGAATCGGCACCATTTCTTTGTTCCTCGCTAAAAAAGCGAAACAAGTACTAGGTGTGGAAATCGTTCCACAAGCCATCGAAGATGCCAAACGAAACGCTGAAATCAATGGCTTCACAAACACTTACTTCGAAGCTGGCCCAGCAGAAGTCGTCATCCCGAAATGGTATAAAGAAGGAAAAACTGCCGATGTACTAGTAGTCGATCCTCCACGTAAAGGATGCGACGAAGCATTATTGCAGACGATTTTGGAACAAAAGCCGAAGCGTGTAGTTTATGTATCATGTAATCCAGGTACCTTGGCAAGAGATTTACGCATATTAGAAGATGGTGGGTATGTTACGCAAGAAGTGCAACCAGTCGATATGTTCCCGCAGACGACACATTGTGAAGCGGTGGCTTGGTTGGAGTTAGTATAATATATAAAAGAACGTATTTCCCATCGAGGAATACGTTCCTTTTTTCATTTCGCTTTATATTTTTTGACCGAGCGTTTGACTATGTACCCATAATGAGAGGATTTGAATTTAAATATGACAGAAAATTTTTGGCGTGATTTACCACGACCATTTTTTGTACTTGCACCAATGGAAGATGTGACAGATGTTGTTTTTCGTCACGTAGTAAGTAAAGCAGGTAGACCGGATGTATTTTTCACAGAGTTTACAAACTCGGATAGCTATTGTCATCCAGAGGGCATGAAAAGTGTGCGTGGCCGTTTGACTTTTACAGAAGATGAACAGCCATTGGTGGCACATATTTGGGGGGATAATCCCGAATATTTCCGTCAAATGAGTATTGGCATGGCAGAGCTAGGATTTAAAGGCATCGATATTAATATGGGCTGCCCTGTACCTAATGTGGCATCGAGAGGGAAGGGTAGTGGCCTTATTCTGCGTCCAGACGTTGCGGCAGAACTTATTCAAGCAGCAAAAGCGGGCGGACTGCCTGTCAGCGTGAAAACACGACTTGGCTATGAGGATGTAAATGAGTGGGAGGAGTGGCTAACGCACATTTTAAAACAGGATATTGCGAACCTTTCTATTCATTTACGTACAAGAAAGGAAATGAGCCAAGTAGATGCGCATTGGGAGCTAATTCCGGAAATCAAAAAATTACGTGACAGTATCGCACCAAATACGCTGCTAACAATCAATGGAGACATTCCTGACCGTCAAACTGGGCTGCAGCTTGCTGAACAATATGGTATTGATGGCGTTATGATCGGGCGAGGTATTTTTAAAAATCCTTTTGCTTTTGAAAAAGAGCCAAAAGAGCATAGCAGTAAAGAATACCTTGATCTTTTAAGACTGCAGCTTGATCTTCAAGATCAATATGCGGAAGCACTGCCACGTTCAATCACAGGGCTTCATCGTTTTTTCAAAATTTATGTCAAAGGATTCCGTGGAGCTGGTGAATTAAGAAATCAATTGATGAACACGAAATCAACAGATGAAGTGCGTGCATTGCTTGATAACTTTGGAAAAGAATGTTGATGGGACGGGGACAGTGAAATGATGTAACCCTCAAAAAGTTAGAGAAAAAATGAATCACATCAACTCATGTGTACTTATTTTATTCAGTTTCAAGTTCCTTTTCAGCCGGCAGCTTTTGTTTTGATAAAGTCTGTTTTCTAAAAGAAAAACGTCTTAAGAATGTATAAACCCACCAGCACCCTTGTGTTGCCACATACACTCTGCACATGTGGAGTGCTGCGTGTTGCTAAAATTACGTTAAACAATAGCAGATGGCAACGAGAATCTATAAAAGATTCTCGCTGTTCCGTCTGCTTTTATTTCTAACCTTTCGATTAGGCGGTGCAATAACTCTGGTGTTAAACTATCCAACTTTGTAATGTGAGCAAGCTGTTTCTGAATTATTATCACTTGCTTATGGTTTGAGGAATTATTAAGTTTCTTTCCTAATTCCAATTTAGTGTGACTAAGTTGCTGCAAACTCGACTCATTTTGCTGTATTACCTCTCTATAGTCTTGCTGGGTAATTATTTCGCTGGCACGTAGTTGAATGAAATTTGTTTTCTGTTTTTTTATAGTGCTTATTTGCAAGTAAAAGGAAATATAGGCTTATGGAAAAACAATTAGACATTTAAAAATCCTTAGTAAATTTGACAATGATTATCAATTTCATTTAACATGAATTCGTTACATTAAATTGAAATGATTTTTGTTTTTTAAAAAAAATCTACTTTTTTATTTCTTAATGTATTAGATTTCTATTAAGATATCACTTTCAAGAACTATCAAAGGGGTAAAATATAAATGAACTGGAAAAAAAGCGGATTATGGATTATTATTTTTTTCACTGTAAAAGGTACGCTTTCTACACTATTAATTGTTACAGGTGCTAAATATTTTAATTTATCATATATGCAAATTTTAGTACTAGTACTGGTCTTGTTACTGATTTCTCTAACAGGTCGTAAATTCCTTCATAGACGTAAACAAACCAGTAAAGCAAAAATGTAAAACGGAGTGCCAAAGAATTGGCGCTCCGTTTTTGTTATATATTTAGCATATGCTTCTACTTGGTGTGGAGGGACCAAAGATGGTAGTGGTGAAGTTGGTGCTCCTGCATCTAGTCATTTACCTATCAACTTGTACTCACATACACGTGTATTTTAGCTATAAAAGATTTACTTACGCTTATGGTGTCATATAAGTATTGATCTGCATATGGTACACCAAGTAATTGCCAAGTGATTATAGAGGCGAAGTCATTTCTTCTAATGGATGAAATCGAATTGTAACGAATCAAAAAGATATGAGTTATGGAACCGTATCATACATTTATGGTGCCTAACTTTTTTTTTCAACACATACAATAATTTTATAGGGAGTGGTTTGGGCTGGTATGCTCATTGAGGTAGGGCCATATACAACAAGTAAATTTCGGTTTGCAGGATTTAAGGTGAAGGTTTGATTGTTCGATAATAATATCGGGGCATAAGATATTACTTAATAAATACTAATAAACAGTAGCTAGAATTCTTTTAGAACGTAGGAAAATGATGATTATAGGTATTATGTAAAGGAGCATGTTATGAATAATTATTACGCTAGGACGAACATGAATCCTCCGAATGTAGTTTCGTTTGCTCGTGGAGATGTAACTGGGGATAGAGTACCTGATAATGTCTATTTAACCGGCATAATGACTCCAGATAGTCCATTTATTCAAAATATCACCCTGCTCGTTCAAGATGGGAGATCTGGCGAGTTAACAAGTGTCTCACTTCGTGAAAATGCAGGCTACAATCCTACTGTATTCTTGGGGGATTTTACTGGGAATGGAGTAGATGATATTTTCATAAGTATTGCTACAGGTGGTAGTGGTGGAATTATGTACCATTATATTTATTCCTTTGTGGATAATACAGCACAATTATTATTTGATTTTAATGTATATAATGAGCAGTACCAATATGAGGTTACTTATCAAGATTATTATAAAGTGGAAGTTGTTAGCATGATAAATAATAAAAAGTACATTATAGACATCTCAACAAAAGGCACCGAGTATTTAAATGAAATATATGATGAAAATGGCAAACTGAAGAGTCCTATTACTGGATTTGTAAATCCTCTTAGTGGTTTATATCCTGTAGATTTTGATTTAAATAAACGGTATGAGCTATTGGCCTATCAGAAAATTGCTGGGAGATATAATGCTGATTCTTTAGGGTTTGTTTTGAATACTTTAGCATGGTTGGATAATAGGTTTGTTTTGCAAAATCAGAATGTTGCTATTTTGGGATATTAGGATATCAAGTTTATAAAAACCTCATTTAGATACACCACGGGGAACCTTACCACAAATAAGTGCGGTATTAAATTAAATTAAATTAAATTAAATTAAATAAAAAACTAAGGCTGATTTTCTTTACTAAAAGAAAATCAGCCTTTATAAATCATATACAGATTTTTTCATGTACTTTTATTACTGTGTAGTTAATCCACCATCGATAACGAATTCTGAACCTGTTGAGTGACCGGTACCCCCTATATATAATATATGACAAAATCTGGGCTACATAGATTAGAGTGTATGGCAAACTGGGATACCGAAAAACGGCTAATTGAATGGAGAACCCTAAAAGTTTTCTACTCTCCTTCGAGCTATTGGTACTTTAGTTGAGTAAGGCACAATAAGATAGCTTTTTTTCGTATTTTATTATTTAACAATCTAGGCGCATTGATCTAATAGATCAAGCGTCTTTTTTTGTGTCAGATTGTATTATTCTACGGACTGTTCTTGCGAGAATATATGATAACGTTAATTAATTAAATTTCATGTTTATGAAATTATTTCACAATAGATTGAATTTTACTCTGATATGTATTATATTATTCACGAATATGAAATTCGGGGTGAAGTAATGAATATAGGAATGGAAATAAAGAAATTGAGGACTGAAAAAGGAATTACTTTGAAAGAGTTAAGTGAAAAAAGCGAACTATCTGTTGGATTTCTGTCTCAATTAGAGAGGGGGCTTACTACCATTGCAGTGGATTCACTTGAAAAACTAGCTGATATTTTGGAAGTACATTTAACACATTTTTTTGATTATCCAATTAAAAGGAAAGATATGGTTTTAAGAAGTTATGAACAAAAAATAATGGATTCAGTAGAAGGTGGTTTTATTAAGTATAGTTTAAGTACAAATTTGGAAAATAAACAACTTGTTCCAAGGCTTATAGAAATTCTTCCTCAAAAGAAAGATGAAGAAATATTATCCTATAAGCATGAGGGAGAAGAGTTCATTTATGTTTTAGAGGGTATATTAACAGTTTACATAAATGGTGAGAGGCATGAAGTATATCCTGGTGACAGTGTTCATATGGACTCAAATATTGCCCACAATTGGGCTAATTATACTAATAAAATGGTCAAGCTTATAGCTGTTAATACGCCTAATTATATCTACAATAGAGGATTTGATAATACAGATGCTGACTAGTAAAGACATTATATAAAGTTAATAGAAAGTGGTAATTACAATGGATAAATTAATATTATATCTAATTGGTTCTTTTTTTGTAATCGGAGCTATTGATTATATTACCGGAAATCATTTGAAACTGGGTGGGAAATTTGAGGAAGGCATAAAGACCATGGGGGCTTTAGGGCTTGGCATGATAGGAATAATTTCATTAGTCCCTATATTTACAGATTTTTTATCTGTTGTGATTATTCCAATCTGTAGATTTTTTCATCTAGATCCCTCTATAGTTCCAGCAGCATTTTTAGCTATAGATATGGGGGGCTATCAAATGGCTAATAAGCTAGCATTGACAGAGGAAATGGGGGCATTCTCAGGAATTATCATTGCATCTACTTTAGGAGCCACAATTAGTTTTACAATACCTGTCGCATTAGGGATGCTTTCTAAAGAGGACGAAAAATACTTTTCTAAGGGTGTGTTGGTTGGAATTATTACTATACCAATAGGATGTCTTGCAGCAGGCTTATGGCAAAAAATAAATATCAATATATTAGTGTTGAATCTGGTCCCTATATTTGTTTTTGCCATTATTTTAGGGGCAGGATTATTAAAAGTTCCTCATGTTTTTATAAAAGTTTTTAATGTATTTGGAAAGCTTATAGTGAGTTTGAGTACTGTTGGGTTACTTTTACAAGGTATAGAAGTGATATTTGATGTAAGGCTTGTATCAGGATTAGCACCACTATCTGAATCTACTGTTATAGTAGCCAAGATCGCATTTGTTTTAGGTGGAGCATATCCTATGCTAGCGCTTATTAATCGAATTTTTAAAAATAGTTTTGAAAAAATAGGGGAGAAATTTGGAATTAATTCAGTGTCAGTAGCAGGCATTCTAGGAAGTTTAGCTAGTAATCTGCTGATATTTGGAACATATAAGGAAATGAATCCTAAAGGAAAAGTGGTATGTACTGCCTTTGGAGTAAGTGGAGCATTTGTATTTGGTGGTCAACTTGGATTTGTGTCAGGAGTAGCACCAGATATGATAGGAGCATTTATAATATCAAAGCTTACAGCCGGAATAATTAGTATAGTACTAGCCGCATGGCTGTATGACCGTGAAAGTAAAGAATTTAGTCTTAAGGAAAATGGAGGTATTAGTAATGAATATCAGAGATAGGGTCGAAAAGTTAAGGCAGCTAATGAAAGAAAATCAAATGGATGCTTATATAATTCCCAGTTTTGATGCACATCAGAGTGAATATGTAGCAGAACATTGGAAATGTAGACAATGGATATCGGGATTTACAGGGTCAGCAGGTACTGTAGTTATTACATTAGAGGATGCTGGGTTATGGACAGATGGTAGATACTATATTCAAGCTGAAGAGCAGCTTGAGGGCTCAGGAATCAGATTATTTAGAATGATGGATCCAGGGGTACCATTTTATTCAGAATGGCTAACAGATGTTCTTAATGAAGGAGGCATTGTGGGCTTTGATGGAAATGTTTTTTCAATTAATATGGTTAAAAAGATGGAAAAAGATCTAAAAGCAAAGAGAATCGCATTAAAAATGAATCAAGATTTAATTGGTGATCTGTGGGAAGATAGACCGGAGATTCCTAAAGGACCAATGTTTACTCATGACGTTAAATATGCAGGCAAATCACGAGTAGAAAAATTAAGTGAAGTAAGAGAAGAAATGAAAAATAAAGGAGCAAATTATTATATTTTAACTTCCCTTGATGACATTGCATGGCTTTTAAATATAAGAGGAGCCGATGTGCCTAACAATCCAATTGTAATAGCTAATGTAATCGTAGCAGAACATAAATGTTATTTATTTATTGATTCATGCAAGGTTCCCGCTTTGGTTAAATTAGAACTGGAGGCTGAAGGAATCGAGTTAAAAGCGAATCATGAAATACAAACATTCTTGAGAAATCTTTCAGACGGAGATGCCGTTATTTTAGATACGAATAAAACAAATATCAGTTTATATAATGCCATTAACAGCAATACAAAGAAAATTGAAATTCCTAACATCACGACTAATTTAAAAGCTATTAAAAATGAAGTTGAGATAAAAAATTTAAAATGGTGTGAAATAAAAGATGGTTTAGCCATGGTGAAATTTATAAAATGGCTAAAAAACTCTGTAGATAAAGAAGAAATTACAGAGATTACTGCAGAAGAAAGATTAGAAGATTTCAGAAGGGGTCAGGAAGGATTTGTTGGACCTAGCTTTGATACGATAGCGGGTTATAAAGAACATGCTGCGATGATGCATTATAAAGCCAATAAAGAAACCCAATATACTCTTAAGAATGAAGGTCTTTTTTTAATTGATTCAGGCGGACAGTATTATGATGGAACAACAGATATTACAAGAACGATTGTTTTAGGAAAACTTACCGATGAACAAAAAAGAGATTTTACTTTGGTGTTAAAAGGATTTATTGCATTAAGCTCAGTAAAATATTTATACGGAGCAACAGGCTCTAACTTAGATGTTTTAGCAAGACAACCAATTTGGCAGTATGGTTTGGACTATAAATGCGGGACTGGACATGGGGTAGGTTTTTTCTTGAATGTTCATGAAGGACCACAAAGCATAAGGAATGATAATAATAATGTTATATTAGAAAAAGGCATGATTATTACGAATGAACCCGGAATTTACCTCGAAGGTAAATATGGAATTAGAATTGAAAATATGATGTTAGTAGTTGAAGACGAGAAAACAGAGTTTGGTCAATTTATGAAGTTTGAAACAATCACGTATTGCCCAATTGATTTATCCGGTATCAATATAGATATGTTAACAGAGAGTGAAAAGCAATGGTTAAATAATTATCATCAAGAGGTATACACAAAGCTAGCTCCTTATTTAAATGAAGAAGAGAGAGTATGGCTAAGGGAAGAAACTAGGGAAGTATAAATAGGTATTGCCGAATACAAGTAATATTTATCGCCTTAAAGTATAAAATCAATGTAATTCCCTAACCTTGCAGATTCATTTAAAGTACAAGTAGAAATTACAAAAGAGACATATGGCTTAAATGGAATTCTAGGTGTTTACTTTATGATTAAGTTGGATCTAATCATTGATTTTAGAGAAAAAGCAGCGATTCGAAAATAGAAAAAATTCATATAGATGTGCCACGAAGAAGCGTATCATAATGTTATTCAATAATATGGCACTGTAATGGAGCAATGAAAAATAAGCCTAATTTCTCAGCGTTAAATTGAGAAATTAGGCTTTTTAATATTGAATTTTCCTTAACCATAGTAGGCTTCCGATTAAAAGGGGAAAAGTTCCATTCTCTCAAATAAAGCAAGAGTTAGTGCAGCGAATAATTAACCCACTCAATGAAATTATTTAATGAAAAGGGCGGCACCAAGACCATTTACTTATTTATATTTACTTTCTCTTATTATCATATTAATCAAGGATTTACATCAATCATCTAAACTTATAAGAGTAATAGATTTTATAAGGAGATGAGCAATATGAAAAGGAAAAATTTTATATTAGCAACAATGGCTACCCTTATGGTGTGTTCAGCGGCAAGCCAAGTGTCAGTACAACCAGCCTCAGCCGCTATAAACCCGTCTTGGTCACACAACTCGAAGAGCTTTGGTCCCAAAGAGTTTGATCTTCAGGCGCACCGCGGCGGACTTGGGCTCACCGTTGAGTCCACAATTGCATCGTTTTCCAAGGCCCTCGAGCTCGGGGTGAGTACACTCGAACTTGACGTGCAGATTACCGAAGACCATCAAGCAGTTATTACTCACGACCGTAAGATATCGGGTGCCAAGTGTACAGACAAAGGCCCGGCATTTGCTGGCGACCCTGAGTACCCTTACGTTGGCAAGTATATAAAGGATCTAACTCTTGCTCAGGTACGTACGCTGGACTGCGGTTCACAAATGTTGCCACAATACCCAGGTCAGGCCCTGAGCACTGGTGCACAGATACCACTTCTATCCGAGGTTTTCGATCTTGTCAAGCTCTACAACGCTAATAATGTCTGGATGAATATCGAGACGAAGGTGGAAGCCGGGGCACCGGAGCAAACAGCTCCACGTGAAGAATTCGTGCAGATAGTTGCCCAAGAGGTTCGCGAAGCCGGAATGCTTAACCGAGTTTCAATCCAAAGCTTCGATTGGGGTGCGCTCATGCGGATGAAAGAGGTTGAACCACGCTTACCTCTAATCGCACTGACTAACGGTCCTCAATTCCTGCAACCAGGTCAGCCGGGTGCATCTCCTTGGTTGGGTGGTATTGACATAGACGACTTTGGGGGAGACCTCGTTGCGGCGGCCCACTCGTTCGGCGTTGACGCCATTTCACCAGTTCATGGTTTCCCGCAGAATGGAAAAGTCACTGATGAGAGCTATGTGCCGTATGTGACAAAGAGTATGGTTCAGGATGCGCACAAGTACGGCATGAAGGTCATTCCGTGGACAGTCGACGACGAGCCTACTATGGACAAGCTTATCGATGATGGCGTAGATGGAATCATCACTGACTACCCAGACCGCCTACGTGTGGTCATGGAGCAGCATAATCTTGAACTACCTAAGAGTTATTCTGCTCGCAAAAAGTAATGGTATTGAAAAATTTTTATATAGTTGAAAAAGGAACCTGAGCTATAGATAGAGAATACTTACATTATAGAAACTCCTTTTATCAAGGTGGAAGAATGTCCATTTGCCTTTGGTGAAAGACAATGTATGTAACAATTAATAGGAGGTAATTATGGGGAGATTAGTTCATTTCGAAATTCATGTGAATGACATGGAACAAGCAAAGAAATTTTATGGAGAGGTATTTGGATGGTCATTTCAAGATTATAGTGAATATGCAGGAATGCCTTACTTTGGAGCTGTGACTGGTGATGAAAAGGAACCTGGAATCAATGGCGCTTTAATGCAACGTCAAAGTGCTCCGCCGGAAACAAACCAAGCTTTAAATGGATTTGCTTGTACAATGGGAGTGGAAAATTACGATTTAACGGAAGCGAAAATTATTGAGAATGGCGGCAAGGTCGCAATGCCCAAATATGCCCTGCCTGGAATGGCATGGCAAGGATACTATATTGATACCGAAGGCAATATATTCGGAATCCATCAGCCCGATGTGAATGCAAAATAGAATCTTTAACCCTTATGGTTTACATGAAAAGACAGCTTCTCCGGATTAAAGGAGAAGCTGTCTTTTTTGTACAAATGATAGGGATGATGATGATCGTATTCTAATACAGAAGAGATGCCGCATGATGTGATAACTTCTTGTTCCACTTCACACTTCGAAAACTAGGAACGTCACGAAACCTTTAAAAGTTCAATATTAGAATGAATAGTGGAAGATAAACTCGACTCTAGCAGTTCGTTCTAATCCGATGCTACTAAAGAGACTCCTTGATCACCTTCTTGGAATACAGGATTGACAATAGTCCAAAGATCGAATATAAAGCTGTGTAAATCCCCATGACGATAAACATCGGAGCCCATAGCTCGGTCCCGAACAGGAACCAGCCCGATTGGACCGCAAAGTAGCTGTGTGCGAGTCCGACGATTAAAGGAATGCCGAAATTGAACAGCTGTTTATAGCGGATTCCTTTCAGCAAATCGCTTTGTGTAAAACCAAGCTTTCGCAGAATGGTGTAGTTCGGTTTTTCTTCATCACTCTCGCCCATCTGCTTGAAGTACAGGATACAGCCTGAAGTGATTAGGAAAGTGAGCCCGAGGAATCCAACAATGAACATAGCAAGGCCCATCGTATTCTTCTGCTTCTTGCTTATATCCAGGCGGGAATCGTTGGCATAGTTGCCACTCAATCCGTTTTCTGCAAACATTTCATTCGCACGAACGATTTCCTTTTCATCGGCTATGTCGATGCCGATATAAACCATGGATTCTTTTTGAATAGCGGGATCCACATCATTTTTCAATCGCTCGAACACAGTTTTGTCGACGACAGCGATTGGAAGTCCACCATCCGTGAAGTACCAGGAGACGACGAAGTCCTTCTCCATCCCTATGAACTTCTGTGGGATACGTTCTGTTTTGCCAATCAGCTCAATGTTTCCTGAGTCTTTAATTTTGATGATTTTCTGGAGCAAATTGCTGGTCCCAGTGAAGACCGTTTCATCCGCCTTGACATCAATGCTTTTGACACTGCTGTCGCTGACGACAGGAAGCGACATGGCAGCTGCATCCTTCGCAAGCTCCGGCAGTTCTGTTTCCATAATGTCAGAGGCATTGATTTTCACAGTGAGGACGTCGATCAAAGTTTCACGGTACTTGATGCCCTCTGACTCCAGTGAATGCTTGAATTTATCAGCGGCAGCTGTATCGGTCAGTGAAAATTGAGCAGGGGAATAATCCGTTGCCGTCTTTTCTGCTGAATAATAAGAGATATAGCTTAAGCACAGCAAGCCAATTGCCAGTGCCGATACTGCCGTGATAATCGTTAGCAGTAGTGCGTTTGATTTCAGCCTAAACTGGATGGAGGACAGTGACAGCACTTCATGGACGGTTAAATGACCATCTTTTTTCTTTCGGATCAAGTTGGCAAGGAAACTGACCGACCCTTTATAGAACAAGTATGTCCCGATAATGACTGAAGCGAGTGTGTATGCCATGGCAATGAAAAGCCCAGTCATTCCCGAGAAATCGCCTTCGAACAATCTGGATGATACGAAGTATCCTGAACCGATTAAAAACAATCCTGCAATGCCAATGGCGATTTCCCATTTGGATGTTTTCTTCACATGGCTTTCCGTGGAGGAAGTCAAAGTGAATAAGGATAATATGCTTTGTTTTCGGATGAACAAATAATTCATCACCAAAATCAATAAAAAGATCCCAATGAAAACAGCCAGTGTCTGGATGAACGCCTGTGTTGAAAACTGGAGGGTGGCCGCAGTATCTACTGCCGTCAGTTTAAATAGAATCATCAAAGCCAATTTAGAAAATGAAAACCCGATAAAAATCCCCAATACGATTGAGCTGAAATAAAGGATGAGATTCTCGATGCTCAGGATACGGAATATTTTCGCTTTGGTCATGCCGATTAGTTGGAACAAGCCGATTTCTCGGCTGCGCCGTTTAATGAAAATCGTGTTGGCATACAGCACGAATATCGTGACAATCGCCACGAGCAGGATGGAGGCTGCACGAATGGAAGCCCCGCCTTTGATTGTGCCTTTCGTTGCATCCATCGCCGGATCGTATTGCAGGGTGACGAATGAGAAATACAGTGCGACACTGAATACGAGTGCAAATACATATAGATAATAATTTTTGAGATTCTTTTTCAGGTTGCGGAAGATGATGATGTTAATGTTCATTCTGAACTCCTCCAAGCACACCTTGCGTTTTGATGATATCTTCGAAGAACGTCTTTCTGGATTGATTCCCTTTATGCAGTTGCGTATACACTTGGCCGTCCTTGATGAAAATCACCCGGCTGCAGAAGCTGGCAGCGGTAGGGTCATGTGTCACCATTGCGATAGTTGACTGTCTCTGCCTGTTCAATTCGCTCAGTTTGTTCAGCAAGTCTGAAGCGGATTTTGAGTCAAGAGCGCCGGTCGGCTCATCCGCGAAAATAATGCTTGGTTCATGGATGAATGCCCGTGCTGCGGAAGTCCGCTGCTTTTGGCCGCCTGATATTTCATTCGGATATTTATGCGCAATCTCCAGAATGCCGAGCCCACTAGCCAATATCGTAAACTTGTCTTCGGCTTCCTTTTTCGGCAATTTGGTGATTGATAGCGGCAGCAGGATATTTTCCTTTACCGTCAGGGTGTCAAGCAGGTTGTATTCCTGGAAGATGAAACCGAGATGGTTTTTGCGGAATTCGGCCAGCTGTTTCTCCTTCATTCGGTTCATTTCACTGCCATTGATCTGGATGGTACCTTCGCTTACATGGTCGATAGTGGAAAGAACATTCAGCAAAGTCGTCTTGCCGGACCCGGATGCGCCCATGATACTTACGAATTCACCTTTCTGGATACTGATGTCTATGCCTTTCAGTACTTCCTGTCTATTTAACTTGCTGCCGTAGCTCTTACGGATTTTTCTTGCTTCCAATATGTTCATATGTCCATACTCCTTTTGTTTTGTTGGGATGAGTTAATTATAAAAAGGAATGACATGTTAATCCTGCGATTGGCCGAACAAAAAACAAAAGCATGTGACACTTTTGTCACATGCCCTGTAAGTTCACAAATTCATTTTGTTTAGGAAATGATAAAGTGACAGTCGTCCCTTGACCAATCTGAGACTCCACATCAATTTTGATGAGAAGGGGGGCTGCTGCTTTTTTCGCCAAATAGAGGCCGATGCCGGTCGAGGCCAGCTCCCGGTGATTGGTCGTTGAAGTGAACCCTTTGTCAAAGATTCTTGGAAGGTCTTTCGGATCGATTCCTCTTCCTTGGTCCACTATATCCAGGAAGGTCTGGCCGTCTTGACTGTAGCTTCGGATTTGGATGTCGCTTGCGTCACTATATTTGATGGCATTGGTCAACAGCTGACGGATGATGAAGGACAGCCACTTAGCATCACTCAGTACGTCGGTTATGTCGAGCTGTATGTCAAAGCCAATGCCTTTTTGTATGCACCATGATTGCACTGTTTTGATTTCAGTGAAAACAATCGATTCAAGATTGACTTGTTCGATATAAAGGTCGTTCTCGATGACTGTCAGACGTTTTTGGTGGAGCTGCTGGTCCAAAAGTAAGTGAATCCGAAGCCATTCTTGGTTCAGATGGGCTTTCAGCGATTCATTTTCGACGCGTCCAATCATCAATTGCATGGCGGTCAAAGGAGTTTTGACTTCATGAATCCAGGATAGAAGATCGTCTTTCTCCTCCTCCAAATGGATGCGGTTTTCTGACAGCTCTGCTTTCAGCAGCGCAGTTTGCTCCGTGATGCTGCGCTCGACAATTGTTTCAAAAGGGCTAACGGGTTCTGCAACTTCCGAAAGGTCGAGGCTGCTTTCCCAATCTTCCAGGCTTCGGTAAAATCTCGTTTCTTTAAAATAACGGAAGCATAAAAAGACGACAAAAAGTAAGAAGGACAAGAAAGAAATATAGAGTATGGGGCCGAATGGGATCGCCGCGTCAATATAGGCAATGAACAGGCCGAAAACTTGCAATGCAGCGAACAGGAGAATCCAGCTGACTCGTTCAGTCAGGAAGTTACGAATCATAATTCTTTGCCTCTTCAAGCGCCATATATCCCTGTCCGACTTTCGTTAGTATGTATTGTCCGAGTCCTAGCTCATCAAGGCGCTTGCGCAGCCGGTTGACATTGACCGTCAGCGTATTGTCGCTGATGAAGCGCTTGTCGTCCCAAAGGCTGTTCATCAACTGGTCCCTGGTGACGATTTTATTCTTCTGCTCTATGAGGAGCTGAAGGATGAAGCTTTCATTCTTGGTCAGTTCAATTGAACCCAAATCATTCGAAACCGTACTCTTTTCAAAATCAACCGCGGCACCGCACCACGTCCGCAGGCTTACCGGATCGGAACTATAGTTGTAAGCTCGGCGAAGAATCGCCTGGATCTTCGCAATAAGAACCTCAAAATGGAAAGGCTTCTGGATAAAGTCATCAGCCCCAAGCTGCATTGACATGACCATGTCTGTGGGATGGTCACGGGAGGACAGGAAGATGATCGGCACATTCGAATGCGACCGAATCATCCGGCACCAATGAAAGCCATCAAATTTGGGTAGCTGAATATCAATAATGACCAGATCAGGCTTAACGGATATAAACTCATCCATGACATTGTTGAAATCATGGATTCCGAAAACTTCGTAAGACCACTGCGAGAGCCTGTCCTGTATTTCATCAAACAAGGAAGCATCATCTTCAATTAACAACAATTTGAACAAAAAAATCACCACACAGCCGTTTAGTATTACTTAAAGTGTATAGCAATTTCTGTCAGTTTGCTAATTGAAATTAACAGCAAGTAAACGAAAAACACTGCCCGGGGGCAGTGCTAATATACGTTCATTAATTTATTGATCTTGTTTTTGAAGCCCTCCGTCATCAAGGAATCTAATACGCCCGATTTTGCCTTCTTCAGGACAAATGGCATCTCCAGTAATTTTAAATTCCATGGATTTCTCACCTTTTTTGGTGTACTCAACCAGCACGGTAAAATCGTAAGTTAGAGGTGTATTCGGGTTTTTGCTTTTTATCACCTGAATGTCGAGGACCTTTATTTCATAAGAATAATCTTCCCCCATGTGGTGAGGATGCAACGCAAGGGAGTTAATGTAGAAATCATACTCGCTATCCGTGAAATATGGTCCATACGCCTTTTTAAAGAAATCCATATAAGCCTCCCGTTCAGGAGTGCCTTCCGTTGGGTCCGAAGTATAGACCGTTCCTTCTGCATCATTTTCGTAAATCTCATCGTATTTTTTGGTAAGGTTTTCCCATGATTTTATATATTCCTCATTCGGGACCGTATAATCATGTTCAAGCACAGCCGTGATCGCAGCTATGTTTTTTTCATCGTCCAACACAACGTCATCCTTGCCTTGACTTTCAACTTTTTCATCGGTCGACACAACTGTAGTTTCACCTTGAACTTCCGTTTTTTCCTTCGTACAGCCAGTCATCAGCAAGCAAGTAATTAGCATGAAGCCACTTATGCATCGTATCTTATGCAACGTCCCATCCTCCTCCATTTAATACACCTTTCTTTGGTATACGATTCAGTAGTTAAAAAGTTCCAGTATTCAGATAAATATTCCTGTTAATGGAAAGGGTGGACTTAGCCACTTTATCTCGCAACAAAGAAGGAGTGGTAAGCAAAAGCGAATGGAATTCGACTTTACAATTTTCTGACTGGCTAGATTACACGGAACATTCACAGACTTGAACGTTGAGCAAAATAGTAATATGAACACAAAAAACTGGAGCACCAAAAGGCTCCAGTTTTTCGATTCAAATATTTTTAAACGCAGATGGCGTCGTTTTCCTTACCACTGTTCTATGACTTTTACTTCTTGGTTGTATTTCCAATTCACTTTGCAGTCCTTTCAGCAAGGAGTAGCACATAAAGATCATAATGATAGCAAATGGAAATGCAGCTGCAATAGATGCAGTTTGCAATACTTCTAATCCACCCGATATTAGCAGGACAGCTGCCACTGCAGATTGAATGATACCCCATGTCATTTTGATTTTATTGGAAGGATTTAATGTTCCACCTTCACTCAGCATACCTAATACAAATGTAGATGTATCTGCAACGGTTACGTAATAAATAGCAACTAGAGCAAATCCCATGATGCTTAATACGGAACTTAACGGAAGATGATCAAAGAATGTGAAAATTGCTAGAGATACATTGTCCTTTATATAGGTGGCCAGTTCATGGTTTCCAGAGTCGACTACCATATCAAGAGCGGAACCGCCAAAGATGGACATCCAAATACAAGTACCTAGAGTTGGAACGATTAACACGCCTATGACAAATTCTTTAACGGTTCTCCCCCTAGAAATACGGGCGATGAACATCCCGACAAAAGGTGCCCATGCAATCCACCAAGCCCAATAAAATAATGTCCAGGATGCAATCCATTCGCCTTCACCAAATGGTCTCATCCTTAAACTCATTTGGACGAAATCATTGATATAGAGCCCAGTAGTATTAAAGAATACTTTAATGATGGTCAGGGTTGGACCGACAATCAGAATTAATAATAAAATGGCAAACGATATTATCATTGCCGCGTTGGATAAGTATTGAATACCCTTCTCCAAGCCAGTGTTGATTGAAATGAGGAAAATAACTGTAGCCACGACAATGACAATCAGCTGAACAAGTAACGTATTGGGAGCACCGAATATGGAATGCATCCCTGCAGTAACTTGCAAGGCTCCAAGGCCAAGAGATGTTGCAATGCCAAAGACAGTTGCAAATACCGAAAGAATATCAATTGTTTTCCCAATGGGTCCATAGATTTTATCTTTCAGAATCGGATAGAAAACAGAACTAATGGCTGCAGGCAGTTTTTTGTTGTATTGGCAAAGAGCAAGAGCCAGTCCAATAACCGTGTAAATCGCCCATGGATGCAGACCCCAATGGAAAAAGGTATATTTCATGGCAGTATTGGCTGCATCAATGGTATAGCCTTCTCCGTATGGAGGGGTCGTATAATGGGTGACCGGCTCGGCGACACTCCAGTAAACAATCCCTATTCCCATCCCTGCTCCAAACAACATAGCTAGCCAGGACGCGGTATTGAAATCAGGTCGGTCTGTCGACTTCCCTAACCGAATATGGCCATATTTAGAAAACAACAAATAGATGGAAAAAATCACAAAGAAAAGGGTAGCGCCGATATAAACCCATCCAAGATAATCAATCGATGCATTATAAATGGTATCGGTCACTTTGGTAAGAAGATCTGTGAAAAAGATCCCCCACACAATAAAGATTAGGGTTAGTAACAGTGAGATGATAAATACACTGTTTTCTTTTAGCTTGTCAACGTTCATGGAAACCTCCAACAGAAATAAAATGTGAAATTAAAAAGGCAGATAAGTCCGATTGTGAAGATGAAATAAAGAAATCATTGATCAAGAAGGTTATAAAGAAATTCCCATTTTTCAGTGTTCATCAACTCTTCAAGTGCCAACTCTAAATTGCCACCGAGAAATACAGAATTGCCTTGGATGGCAATAACCATCGCTTCGATTGATTCATCTTTATCATTGCTTCTATACACATCGCCTATAGACGGCAGCATATCAGCATTAAAGTTTGACAGGTCATTCAAACTGCTGTCATCAATATTTTGAATGTCTCGGTATTCAATCGGGTTGCTGTGTTCATGGCGGCCTGGAACCATCAAAAGATACTCATTATGCCTAACCCCGTTAGACTTGCTTGTAACAACCCCTTTAGATTCAGCGGATGACACTACCTCAATTTCATTTAAAGAATAATGATCCAAGTAATCAGGATTGGGATGAGTAATTAAGATGAAATCTCCTTCTTCAGCTTTTCGATCCTTGCTGAGGGTATAGATGTTTTTATTGAAAATAAAGCTATCCAGCTCCTTAGGCTGGTACTTATCGATTTCCGCCGCACTGCTTAAATGCTGTGATAAATCCCTCAATTTCATAAGATGGACAGATTTTCTATACATAGGTTTTACCGAATAAACCTTGTGCAATTCATTTTGAAAATATACAATTTGCCCTTTTCTAACCTGATACAGTTTCACAGAAACCTCACCCTCCAAATAATTACGCATTTTATTTCTAGTTTTTTTATAGACCCTATAATTATTTAAGGATACTAAATGTCCATATTAAGTATCCCCTAACCAATTCAACTTAAACATAAACATTGATTTACAGAAAAATTCGACTGTTAGATAATAGAGAAAATTCTGGAGGGGGAAAGTAAGTTTATGGAGCCGACTAATTGCTGATATTAATTTTTGAAAATTAATAGGGATTTTGTAACGAGTGGATATTCGCCTATTATTTTAGGTTTAATTGTCATGCTCTTTATGGAATGAAGGCAATTAGAAGACAACTTACTTTACTGAAATCAGGATAATAATTTATTCAAGTATTTCTATAGGCAAAAAACTGCGCTTTTTAGTCGAGCAGATTTTTTGATTTATGCTTAATAAATTATTTGTATTGAATATTTCAGGCTGTAGGAAGAAATCTTCTTCCTATGGTCTTTTTTATTTGAAAAAAATTTCATAGTAATGAAGTTCTTCTTTGTCTATCCATAAACGGCGTAGCTTTGATTATGGATGAAAGAAGGAAAATTTATGTTGGAATTAAAATTGAATGGCATTAAAAAGTATATGGAATCCACACTTGTGGTTAAAAATATTAGCTTCGAAGCTTATGAAGGAGAGAAGGTCGGAATCGTAGGTGCAAGAATGTGAAATTAAAGCGAACTAATTTTAAAAAATTGGTGTTATGTGTTATAAAAAAAAATACTACCAGCTCAGTTTATCTAACTGAGCTGGTTGTATTTTGAGAGTTGTTTACAGTTTGATATCGATATTTTACGTCTATAATTAAACGTAAAAACCTTTACAATATGTATTTTATATTTTATATTAAACGTAACAAAATAATAAGGGGTGTTAATATATGAATAATCAAACATACAGTAAAGCTAATCCAATCAATGCAGGATCTCCAATTGCATCTATCACATTACCAGCAATTAAATATAAAAGTGGTAAACGAATTTGGTATGCTATCACATTACCATACCGAGTTTTAGGGAAATTTATTCACACATCTTCTGCAAAAAAGAAAAACAAAGAAATTATTCAATCTGAAATTCGTAATCGATTTTTAGATACTACACATAAGAATGAAATTAAAGATTATATCATAACTGAAGAACAGTTTACTATTCCCCCAATCACTCTTACTTCGTTCGAAGAATTAGATTTTCGCCCTTATACTTTTGGAGACGAAACTGAAGAAGAACTAAATATTAGATTTGAATCTGTAGGATCTATGGCTGGGCTGGTTATTCTTCCGATTGATTACGAATTTGAATGCTTAGATGGGAATCATCGTGCTGTAGCGATACGTGAATTAGCTGTAGAATCCGCTGAAGAAATCGCTGATAGCAGTATACTCTTAAACATTGTGTACGAAAAAAGCACACGTAAAATACGGCAAGATTTTGTAGATGTAAATCAAAATGCGAAACAAACAAGCTCATCAATTAATACTCTATTTAATACTCGTGATAAAGTTTCTAATATAGTAGTAGATTTAATTGATGATATTGAATATCTAAAACAAACTACTGAATTACTTTCAACAAGTGTATCTAAAAATTCAAATAATATTTTCACAATTAATAACTTAAAAAGTGCAGTAATGGAAATAGCCGGATATAATTCACAATCTACTAAAAGCCTCAAAGTATCAATGATATTAGCTAATGACGTGAATTTAAAGGAAACTGTGGGAAGAAATACAGCCCTTTTCTTTAAAGAACTAGAAGATAATAAATACATCGCAGACATACTAAATCATCTTCAATCTAAAAATCCTTCTGATATCCCGGCTATCCGGAATAACAATGTATTGACTAGCGGCACAGGTATTATTGTAGCTTCAAGAGTAGCTGGAACGTTCATTAAAGTAGCTCAAAATGAAACTCAATTAAAAGAATATTTTCGTAAAATCGCCCAATTCGACTGGAATCGTAATAGTTATGTATTTGTTAATAATATTATTGGGGATGAAAATAAAATTTTAAATTCGCGTGACGCAATTAGTTTTGCTACAAAGGCAGTCTTAAATGCATTAGGGTATCGAATGGAAATTAATACTTCAGAAGAAGAATAATTAATACATCCTTTTCAGCTCAAAAAGAGCCTAGCCCACAATTAACATTCAATCACAGATTAAATTTAAAAATATTGGAGGATATTAAATGAAAGAATTTATTTATTTGGATACAGACATAATGAATTCAATGCTTGCACAATTGGATGAAGGACTTGTAAATAACTTTTCAATTGAGACGTCTGATCAAGAAACAAATAGTAATTCAACTCAATCAACCAAAGGGAAAAATTCGGGACTCACAGCTAGCATTAAAGTTGGGACTGGATTATTTCCAGGGGGCAGTTTAGGTGCGGGAGCGTCATTGGGCAATAATGGAAGTGAAAGCGAAAATTATTCTAGAACAATACTTGAAGGGCAAAAAGATATTTTAAATAAAGCTTTTCATGATTACGCATTAGAATTATTGACAGATAAACTAGTTAAGAAGAATCTTCTTTCCAAGGGTGAGAATTTTAAGGAAGGAGATTTATATATCGAAGAGTCAACTTTTCGTTTTTACGATTTTGAACTATTGAGTAATGCTATGGATTTAGATTCGATGAGCAGTTTTATGCGCTTAGAAATTGATGATTTGGGGTTGAGTTATGAACAAGCGAAAAATTTACTAAATAAGTCTAATCCTAACGCTAAAGATCGCGGTAATATGGAAAAAGCTAGAATTATTGTAGACACATTTGAAAGTACGCAACCCATATTAAATATTTTCAAGCAAATTAACACATTTAGTACGTTGGCATCAAAACTATTAAATGGGCTCACGGTTATTAAAGCAAATAATAAAATAGGCCTATTAAAGAAAGAATATTTACGAGAGTCAACAGAATCCTTATCCTTTCGAACTGACAACAGTCGAAAAGCCAAGATGTTAATACGAGTCATTGGAAAAAAAGAAAATGTTATTACAGGTAATAATATTAAGGCATTTGCGGAAGATGATTTAGATGTTATTCCAACAATGATGTTAGACATATTACTTGGATCATTTAAAATTATTGAAGTTGGAGATTTGTTAGTAACCCCTATAGCCGTTTATTATGAATAAAATCAAATTGCTAACTCTGATTATGCTTTTCTAACAATACTTATTTCATACATGTGGACTAAATTCGGGAGCTCAGAATGGGAAAAAGAATATTGAATTTCCTACATTTGAAGAAATATCTGATTTATTTGTGGAATTTGAAGGTAGCATTTATCTTGAGTAGTTTCACGACAGTTAATTATTTTGAGGGATGGCAGTTAAGTGGAGACAAACGGGGTTTATTTATTCACTTTGAACTTATTCAAGTAGTTGAATAACCCTTTGTCTTCAACTAAGGGGTGTTTTACATAAATGATAAGATTACTGATTTTGGTTACTTGAAACGTATAGCATGTTTCCTAATAAAGAGGGAACAATCATCAAAAGTTGTTTCTAATTGGTAGTCTCATCGTTATGAATCTAATATGTCTTAATGAGTTTCTTCAGAGAGCATCTTTAAAATGGAATTTAGCAATGACCATCCGTTCCGCTGATGCAAAATCTTGTTCCATATATAATCAGATCACATACGCTCAAAATAGTGATAAATGGTTGTTCGAGAAAGGCCACATCTTTCTGCCCCATCTTTGATTGGTGTACCTTCATCAATAAGTGCTTCCATCATCTCAATATCTTTCTCACCGTATTTTTCTGGACGCTTCCCAAGAAGACCCCGTGCTCTCGCACCAACATTAAAAATGATTCATAAAAAGAAAATATTGGAAGGTTATTCAGCTTACCTGTCGAAATTAAGAAGGTGCTAACTAGATTTATAAGCATGAATCGTGTGCAATCATTAGCAATAAGGGGAATGATTTTCTTGGAGAACAACAATGTGGTGGAAGTGAGTGTGAGTATATTAGCGTGGTGTGTCATTGCATGGATTGCATATCGTCTTTATAAAGGGCAATCAGTCAAACCGAAAATATGGAAAGTGCTAGTGGTCATGCTAGTCGGGGTGTTTTCGTTCTCATTCGATATTGAGATTTTCGGTACGGCGATGAGAATATCGATTTTGCCTCTGGGTGTATGGGTTTTATATGCATATTTCAGAAAAAAGAACGAGGCGTGGAAGACTTACCGACCATTTGCCTGGTTTGGTTTTGCAGCCAACTTTATCTTTCTCATCTTCTTGCTGCTTGCGGTTCCTATTTTTCAGGTCATTTATCCCGGGGGTGAACCGTCAACTTATATTTCGAACATTGACGACGCTTCTATTATTCCCATTCACCCTGGGGAAAAGCATCAGGAACTGGATAAAGAAAATGCTTTGGCAACCATTCTTGATTTCAGTGAAGAACCGATACATAGCACAGACTGGTATTACGGAGCGGATTTGGGAGAGGATTCGACCAACACACAAGAAAAGTTTCCTTACCAACTTATCGGAGCTATCCCAAAATGGGGAAGTGGACTGATCTCTGTAGTTTATATCGAAGAGGATGGAAAAGGACTTTTGATATCCACCCCAAAAGAACAGCGTTATTTTCGCTTTAAACACTCTCTGATTGAGGGGATAAATTAAAATGTCAAAGAAAAAACTATTGGTTACATTAAGTGTCATGGCCATATTACTCGTCATCAGTTTGATTTATTGGATTACTTCTTATAATCCTAGTTCCTTTCCTGATAAGGAAGAATTGATTAAGGAAATCAATCACATTTTCCCGCAATCAAATGTAAAAGAGATTCAGGACACCATCGCGCTTGATGAAAAACATGTATTTGTCCCGTTTATATCGGAAGAGAACAAATATGGAGTCAGTCATTGGGTATGGCAAAAAAGAGAATGGGAGCTGGTGTCAGTCAATACAGGTGGTGAACCACATTCATGGCGTATTGAAGATGGAGATTACTCCACTACCCACTTGGTGTGGAACATTGCTCCTGAAACACCGATTGAAAAGCTGAAGTTCTATCTGATAAAAGATCGGTCATTCCACATTACGGAAGGCATCGATTACTATGATCCAGGTGTTCAGCTCGAGGAAATAGTTGAACTCTCGGAAACATCATACGGTGTTATTCCATTGCCAGATAGATGGTCATCTATTTTAGCTTCATATACAAAGTTGGAGACAGCAAGACAGCCAGATGTGTTCAGCAATTCCTTTAATATAGAATACTATATGTATTTTGGCTGGATGGCCTATGATCATTTCGGCAAAGTGCTACCCCCAGTTAATTCGCTGTATGGAAGTGGCTTTGGTGGGGATGAACACATTGAGCATATTAGGTTACTGGATGAGTTAGAGATTGAAACAGTCGAGTAGCGATTCGAGTAATTATTAATGCCTGTCATCGAATGACGTATTCGATGACAGGCATTTTATTTTGTATTTATTACTAATTGATTTTTAATCAAGTACCACAAAAAGTCCGATAAGAACCTGATGAATCCCCAGGCACCATACAATAATCAGCTTTTTCGCTAGCGTGTTCAAAAGGACTAGAAAGTACTTCAAGTAATTTCTCCATCACGCCATAATCTCCACGTTCAACTGCAGCTTCAAGTGCTTCTTCAACCAGGTGGTTACGAGGAATAATCGCAGGATTTGAATCCCTCATCAACTGTTGAGAAGATTCTTTAGATTCTTCTTGTCTTCCCAATCTCGTATGCCAACGCTTATTCCACTCCACAAATTCATCACTGTTGAACAGGTCCGTATCTTCAAGCTTATCGAAAGTCAGTGCACGGAATGTATTGGTATAGTCCGCACGATACTTCTGCATCATATTAAGAAGGTCTTCAATCAAGGTTTCATCTTCTTTCTCTTCATTGAAAATTCCCAGTTTTGCTCTCATTCCTGCATACCAGTTCTCGTGATACAACTTATTAAATTCTGCAATCGCGTCTTGGGCGATTTTGATTGCTTGCTCCTGATCATCATGGAACAACGGCAATAAAGTTTCTGCAAGGCGCGCTAGATTCCAACCTGCCATGTATGGCTGATTGCCGTATGCATAACGACCTTGGTGGTCAATGGAACTGAATACCGTTGCTGGATCATATTCATCCATAAATGCGCAAGGACCATAGTCGATGGTTTCTCCGCTGATGGTCATGTTGTCGGTGTTCATGACCCCGTGGATAAAGCCAACGAGTTGCCATTTTGCGATCAAGTCAGCCTGACGTTTGATGACTTCTAGGAGTAACGATAGATATCGATTTTCATTACCTGCAACATATGGATAATGACGCTCTATTGTATAGTCAGCAAGCGTCCGGACGTCTTCAATTGTGCCGAAATTTGCAGCGTATTGAAACGTACCAACGCGTAGATGACTGGCTGCGATACGGGTTAGAATGGCACCAGGCAGTTCGGTTTCGCGGATGATTGACTCACCAGTTGCCACTACTGCGAGGCTTCTGGTTGTAGGTATACCAAGAGCATGCATGGCTTCACTGATGATGTATTCACGTAGCATCGGACCAAGTGCCGCTCGACCATCACCCCGGCGGGAATAAGGTGTTGGTCCTGAACCCTTGAGTTGAATATCAAATCGTTCACCTGAAGGCGTGATTTGTTCGCCAATCAGCAGTGCACGGCCGTCTCCTAACATGTTAAAATTCCCGAATTGATGCCCGGCATAAGCTTGCGCTAGCGGAATTGATCCATCAGGAATGCTATTGCCTGCAAGCTCCGCTACGCCGTCTTTACTTTTTAACTCATCAATATTCAATCCAAGTGATGTTGCCAAGGAATCATTAAATTTTATCAACTCAGGCGAATGCACAGCATTTGGGGTGATCTTGGTAAAAAATGATTTAGGGAGTCGGGCATAACTGTTATCTAAGTTCCATCCGTTTTCAATTGCAGCTTTTTCTTTAGTCATTGTATCGCCTCCATATTTCTTATGATTAAATAATCATTTAGGTATTTCTATGATATTGAGTATTAAGCTTTATTCACTGAACAAGGACATTCTATTTTAGTGTTTTCTACTGTACTTTTATTATACCCATGCTACTTCTAGATATCGCTCTTGAAGCACTTTTACGCATGTACCGAACTTTGAAATAGTAGTCGTTCGTGTCTTCTGACGGAATACAAATGCTCGTTTATTTAAACCTCTGAGATAAGGTTCGCCTAGAAAAATTCCAAAATTGACATTGGAAAATTTATCAAATATAATTTAATTGAACACTGGTTAATTAGGAGGAAAATATGTCACCAAGAAAATCTGTACTTCAGGAATTAACAAGGGAAATGATTATGGAAGCAGCAAGAAACCTTTTTGTGAAGAAGGGGTATCAGCATGTATCCATGAGGCAAATAGCTAAAGAATTAGGTTATAGTCATGGGGCACTGTATTATCATTTTGAAAATAAAGCCGAGTTGTTTTACGCATTAGTGGAAGAGCATTTCTTTATGCTCGATCAAATACAAATGGATGTAATGGAGAAAGAGACCGGCAACGAAGATAAATTAAAGGAAATTCTTATGGGATTTATTGAGTTTGGGCTTACGCATCAAAATCATTATGAAATCATGTTTTTAATTAAAGATGAGGAAGTCCGAAATTTTATCAATCAAGGACCTTCCAAGAGCTATGAATTGTTTGCTCAAAACATATCTTCCTTATGTGGCAATAAAGTATCGTTACAGGAAATCTACTGTATCTTTTTGTCTTTACATGGTTTTGTCACGCATTATTGCAGGCATGTTAATACATTTGAGGATGTTAAGGAAATGGCAATTGTTCACGTGAATTTTTTGATGAAAGCAATTGCCTAATTTTTTTTGATTTTAATTTACCAGTGGTTAATTAACGAGGGGGATTGAGATGATGAAAAAAGTGTTAGTATTGGGCGCTTCCGGAGGAATTGGTTATTCAATTGTAAAAGAATTGCTAAGTAGAGGGATTATGGTGACGGCATTTGCCCGCAATAGGGAAAAGTTAGAGAAACTTTTTGGGGAAGAGGAAAATGTCACTATTTTTTCGGGAGATCTTTTTCGATTAGAGGATTTGGATAAGGCTGCTCAGGACGTGGACATTATTTACCATTCCGCCAATATTCCATATATCGAATGGAAAGAAAAGCTCCCTATTTTGATGTCCAATATACTTCAAACGGCAGAAAAGCATGCTGCAAAGCTCGCCATTGTGGATAATATTTATGCCTATGGACGTAGTGGTGGTGAGAAAGTAAGTGAAACGACTATCAAAAATCCACATACGAAAAAAGGAAACATACGATTGAAGGTTGAAACTCAAGTTAAGGAATCCAATGTTCCAGCATTAATTGCCCATTTTCCTGACTTTTACGGTCCCAATGCGGAAAATACGATATTAAATTACACATTGTTAAATGTGGTGAAGGATAAAAAAACGAGCTATGTCGGTGATCAACGGATTTCTAGGGAATTTATTTACACGCCAGACGGAGCAAAGGCCATCGTCAGTCTATCCCTACTTAATGAGGCATATGGTCAAAGCTGGAACATTCCAGGGCATGGTGTCATTTCGGGTGAAGAAATTGTCAAGACGATCAGAGAAATCACGGGCTATCAAAAAGGTGTGTCAACGATTTCAAAGAATATGATTCGGTTTTTGGGGATGTTTAATCGCCAGATGCGTGAAGTGGTTGAAATGTTCTATTTAAATGAAGAACCGGTTGTACTGAATGGTGAAAAGGTTGAAAAGCTGATAGGAAAAGGTCCAACTACTTCATATGAAGAAGGCTTGAAACAAACCATTGCATATATGAAACAGAACCAATAGAAAACCATTTCAAGTCCGTTGTCAGAGTGGCACTTCATTTCTTTTATCTCAAGATTTTCATGATACGATAGGGGGAGATAAAACAATGAAGTGGGGGGAGATTCAATGTTCCTGGAAAAGATAAAAAATGGATTAAATCAAAATCAACCTCTGTTTATTGGCGAGGAGACCGCGATGCGTTCGGCAGTTCTGATTCCGCTTGTTCAAGTGGAAGGAGAATGGCATGTTCTGTTTGAAGTGCGTTCACTGACAATGAGAAAGCAACCAGGGGATATCAGTTTTCCAGGTGGACGAATCGATCCGACCGATGCATCCCCAATGGACGCAGCTATTCGGGAAACACATGAAGAGTTGGGAATTGATCAATCAGCCATTCACGTCCTGGGGCAGATGAGCGTCTTTATTCCAACATCGTCATTGGTGGTCTATCCATTCGTTGCAACCATTGATCACCATCAAACCTATTCCTTCAATCCAGATGAAGTGAAAGAGACATTTACAATCCCCGTTCAGTGGCTGTTGGACCATAAACCGTACGTTCACATGGTCCCCGTTCAACCGATGCCGATGGAGGATTTTCCATATGATAAGATCGTGAACGGCAGTGATTACCAATGGAGAGCACGGATGATGGAAGAATGGTTTTATGACTACGAGCAGTATACGATTTGGGGATTGACTGCGCGGATTTTAAAGCATTTTATTGAAACGATATCAAATCAAATAGCACCTTCATCTACAAAGGAAAACGAGCGATGATTAACTCACCGCTCGTTTTTTATCGTATTTCCAATGAAACAATATACACTTGTTCATAGTCAGTGGCCTTCTTTAAATCTTCTTTTGTTTCAATGTCATGTAAAATGGACATTTCTCCGAGCTTCGAGTAAACAATTGAATGTATTGTTTTTTGCTCACCAATGAACAATGACCCTTCGGTAATACCACCTGATGTCGATGCAAAATTCTTTTTATCCCTTACTGCAGTATTTTGCCTAACAGCAATCGATGACACACCAGCCTCCGTCAAGATTGATGTGATCCAATCTTCCTCCTCATTTATTACTTGCTGGAGAATGGAGACTCTTAAACTGTTTTCATCTTCTACAATCCGATCCGTCAATTCGCTGATTTGACGCACGAATTCACCCTTTTCATAATAATCGATAGTCACAACGATTTCTTTTGCTGCTTCATTCTTCAATTTAAGATCATAGACCAGGGCATGTTGACTGGAAAGTGTAATGAGACTTTCTTCATATCTGGTCAGTTCTGCACGCTTAATTTTTGCGTCTACTTTTTCAGATTCCTTCGAACAACCAGTTAACAGGAATAATATGAATATACTGAGTATCAAATACTTCATCTATAAACCTCACTTTTTAGTTATCCAGTAAATATACGTTACCAAATAATTCCTTATTACATACTAACTCACAATTAAATACTAATCCGATAATCTTTGACTCTGTATTTTTGCCATACTTAAAACACTTTAAAAGAACTGCAGTCGTTCAAACGAAAGTTGTATGGCACCCCAAGCTTGAAGCGTTTATCAGGTTACAACAATCAATATTATTAAATATCCATTAGCAGTCGAAACTGCATATTCTATTAATAATTATTCGAATCGATTAGCGTCACCCGCAGTCTGTTGCATAAGGTTATCCAGGAAACATTTCCTGAGCTCGAGACTATCTTTACGACCAAGTCTGAACTGTTCCTAAACGTCGCACAATTATGCCCTCATCCAGATCTCGTCTTGAATCATTCAAAAACGATCATTAAAAACCGTATACTCGCAAACACAAATAAACGAATGTATTGAACTAAAGCATCCGTTAGTTTAATAAGGTTTCAATTAATCTTCAAGTTTAATCTTCAAGTAAATCTTTTTTCTCTTCTTTTGTTACTTATTCACAAAAAATTCATTGCAAGCATTATATATACCTAGGTCAAGAAGTCTGATCATTACAAATCTTTTTAGGAGGAAAAGAATTGAATCGTAGTGTGAATGGGAAAATGGTTCAAGATCCCTTTTCTGTTGGAATTCTCCCTGAGAAGCTTGATCTAATAGGCTCAGTGCTTTCTACACTTGGTGATGCATTTTCAACTGTAGCAGCAGCACTTGCCTTAGAAGAAGCTATAAAGAGTGATATTCAAGACCAACAAAGTCAAAGTGATCTAGAAAAACAAGTGGCAGAATTGCAGAAACAAGTTGAATATTTAACCACTCAGATGAAGAAAAATAATTCTTGAATTACAGAAATCGATTCGAGGAATTGTTTGTAATTACTTTACTGTTCAGTTTTCTAAAAAATACAATTCACCAAGTTACAGGCACGAACATAAAACTGAATAAAATATTAAGGACGTGTCTAATGGATAATTTCAACACTCTATGTCAACAGTTTGGCCAAATTCTTAACGGAAAACCAGATATCGAAAATGGTATTTGCCCCGTAGAACTTAATCGTGACTTTCCAGTCACAATTCAAGGACGTCCAGTTCGAGGAAACATTGAGACTGAAATCATGTTTGAAAATTTAGATCAAAACGGGTACGCTCTTAATCGCGGAGTAACAGTTATTCTTGAAAAAGAAGTCCCTTATTTTGTTCACACACTTGTGAAAAATGGAATAATTATCAGCGCATTGCATAGCAATTGGCTATATACGAAACCGAACATCCTTTATATTAATTTTCAATCTGTAGAACCACCATTAACTTTTGCTCATAAAGTTGCAGAAGCACTAAGTACTCTAAGGTTAAGTAGATAAAATACTTTTTTAACGCACCACGGTCTCCTGTGTTTTTACTTCGTATAATACGTCTTATATGACATAACAACCCTGTTTTTCTTATTAAACTAACCTGCCCTCGTTAGTTCAATAAGAAAAAGAGCTACATAATCAGCCGGCTGATCTTCAACTAAAGCACCCGTTAGTTAAATAAGAAAATCCACTCGCTTCTGTAACCGAGCCTGGCGGATGTATTCGACCGACAAATTGCCAATCCCTCGTGCCAGTGATTGTATACCACATGGCACATGTACAACAGATTTACATAACCCCCGGATTAGGAAGTATTCGACTTCCTCACTCAATAAGAAAAGCTGCCATGTAAAAAGGCAGCTTTGCAAACCAATCTTACATCCAAGGGGGATAAGGTAACCTGGAAATGATGGGTGTTGTTGTTGTTGTTGTTAATGGAACGTCAAAAACCTCAATGGGACGCATCATTTCGTGATCTTCATGCTCCAGCATATGACAATGCCACACATATCGCCCGGTGAATGGTCCAAAGCGAGCTATTATGGATGTGACGTAACCAAAGGGGGTCTGAACTGTATCTTTTAACCCCATTTCATAGGGATTAGGAGGAGTGGGAGGTCCCGTAAAAATAAGGGTTCCGTTTTTTTGAAATTGAGAAACATCAAAAGGCTGACGATTAAGAATTTGAAAATCAACCAAATGGAGATGGATGGGATGAGGATCATCATCGATTATATTAATGATGCGCCAAATTTCAACGGTATTTACTTCAATTCTTTCGGATATCCGATCTATCCACATTTTCCCAGCTAATAAGTTCAAGGATCGACCATATTGATCCTTGGTTCTGACGAGTGTTAAATCTCTTGTTCTCTTTGCCATACTTATTGGAAGTCGTTCGATTTTCCCTAAATAAAAAGGAAGGGAACTGGTATCTATACTTCTTAACGGAACAGTTACCCTAAATTGCATGACATCTGTTGTCTCGACGGATGCACTCTTGGTGACATTTTTGAGAATAATGGTTTGACCGTAGTATTGAGAAAAATCAATGATCACATCTACACGCTCGGCACTCATAATAATAAATTCATTTAATACTACTGTTGTCTCAAGAAAGCCACCATCCGTGCCAATTTGATAAAAAGGCTGATTGGATTCCATTTTTAATGTAAGGATTCGACTATTGGATGCGTTTAAAATTCGAAATCGGTATTTTCTTGGTTCAACGTCCAGATATGGATAAACCTTCCCGTTTACAAGAATCGTATCTGCATCAAAAGGAGGGACAAGAGAAGGATAAGGAAGACCTTTGTCTTTTTGATCCGGTGTGCTGGGGTAGTAAAGTGATCCGTCTGGGTTGAAAGAGCGGTCAACAATTAAAAGAGGGATTTCATATTTTCCTTTCGGAAGATTAAGGAATTGTTCATGATTGTCGCGAATGAGATAGAATCCCGCGAGTCCTGCGTAGATGTTCAATCTTGTAATACCTACCGTGTGGTCGTGATACCACAACGTTGTCGCTCGCTCAATGTTTGGATACGAATAAACCTCTCGTTCAAATAAAGGTCCCGTTTCTTGAAAATTTCTCGTAAACCACGCTTCGGGGTAACCGTCGCTATGGGCAGGCGTTCTTCCTCCGTGTAAATGGACAACACTTCTACCCTCTGGAAGAGTTATTTCAGAACCATGAATCGTTGTATCAACAGGAAGAAAATGCTTATTAGGCAGATCATTAATCCATTTAACAAACACGGTTTCATTCTTCCTTACTTCGAACGTAGGACCCGGAAAAGTTCCATCATAACCCCATAAACGAGTTGGTCCAAGGTCTCTGTGTAGCTTCTGAGAAAACTCCTTCATGGTCACTTCGTAATATGAACTGTAATTACTTCGCATCTTAGGAGATAAGGTGTTTGGAATAGGCAGTTTATCAACGAATTTTTGTAGCTTTATCTTTTCACGCATAATTATGGAAAACTTCCTCCCTGTTAATATCTACTGAGTAAGTTTATGAACGTGAACTTGTCCATTATGTCTATACGTATCCTCTTCTTCAAATAAAGGTTGCGTTGAGTATCCAGACATCTTGTCTCCCTCCATTGCGGAAGCTTAACCATACAATAGCTCACTATATAGAAAACTCCTTAGAATCTAATTAATTCTAAGGAGTTAGTTGAATAAGAAAAAAGCTGCCTAAGTAAATCGATTAGGACCATTACAAATAGTATCCTTTCTTGATACCTTGTCTGCTTTTTCATTAGCCTAGAACTAAACAAATTTTACTACCTCTCTTGTTATTCCCCTTTACCTCCACTGTCAGTTCTTCCAATCCAAAGTACTGATAGGACAGACAATTTCTATGTGATGAATTAGATTTTTGTTACATAGAAATATATAGAAGTATCTAGAGGAATAAGGAGGAGATTTTGTGCACGAGCATGAAATTTTAGGCATAAGATGGAACGACAACAATTTACATGTTCACCAATATTCCACGGAAACGACGATAAATGATGGTCATTCACATTTAGTTCAGGGAACGACTGCCCCAGCAAATTTCACGATGGACCATGTTCATTATTATGAGGGAACTACCACTTTTGTAGGGCATGTTCATCAATTTTCAGGTAATACGGGACGTCCTATCTACTTGAACGATGGAACACATTACCATGAATTTTCAGGAACCACAACATTTAATGACGGACATGTCCATTATTACTCAGGATTTACAGGAAGAAATATGTCCTAGCATCCTTACTGAAAAAACAAAGACATACTGATTTATCAATATAGCTGCAAAACTTCATATTAACCTTCCACTATACAAACTCCAAAAATGTCTGGAAGACTTTCACCCTTTGTTCCACTGTCAGCTCTTGCAAATCCAAAGTACTTTTCATCCAGGGCTGATGGTTTCCATTCTCGCAAAGATGTTTATAAGAACGAGGTTTCACGATAATAATGATGAAACTTGGAAAAATAGCATCAATAAGAAATGAGTGGTGACTTAGTCACTGCTCATTTTTAATTCTAGAAAGGCAAACAGGTGATTAACAATAATAACAGGACAATTCATGTACTTTGTAGAATCTACTAATAACTCTAAAAGATAGGAAGTGTGGGAGTATGTTTCATGCAAAAGATGTTTTAGCGGATCAGTTGTTAGCAAATGCGAATGACCCTAGCTGGTACGCTCCATTTTCAGAATCAGTGAAAAACTTGTCTGAGGAAGAAGCATTTTGGAAGCCAAACGAAAATAGTAATAGCATAGCTGAAATAGTCCAGCATCTCTTATATTGGAATCAAACATGGCAAACAAGGTACCAAAAATCTCACGTCAATGCTGTGCCTTCTATTGGAAATAATGATAAAAGCTTTATCATTCCTGAACATCAAACATTCACCAACTTGAAAAAACAACTGTTAGAAGTGCTATTACACTGGCAAGGTTTATTAACTGAAGAAAAAGTTGAAAGTGAAGTGAATGGTTTCCCTGAACATGTGGAGTGGTGGGCAGTACTCGGTAATGTCTCAACTCATAACGCCTATCACATTGGTCAAATCATTTATATTAGGAAGTTACAAAATAGCTGGAAAATAGAAGAGGAATAATAAAGTTTTTTGGTTTTAAGATTATCTTCTTTTCTTAAAGGGGTGTATGAAATGAATCAAACTGAATATGAATGGGTCAAACAAACTCGAGAAACCGTTTTCGAGTTTTGTAGTGAACTAGAACCAGATGATTTTACTCGCCAAGTGGATGGCTTCGGTTTTCAAAGTATAAGAGACTCTCTAGTACATATATCAGACTGTTATTATGCTTGGTTAGGTTCTTATATTTTATTAAAAACGAAGAAGCCACTTACGGCAAAGGACGATTTAGCCGAAATAGGTTTGGATGAAATAAAAGTTCGTTTTAATCAAGTAGATGCGTTTGTAAATGAGGTATTTGAAGTATTCTCGAATCACATGGATGTGCCAATTGAAAGAGAGATTCCCTGGAGAGTAGGAGGAGAGATCATATCTATGACGCCTGCTAAACTGCTCATGCATGTTATCACTCACGAATTCCACCACAAGGGTCAAATCGTAGCTATGGCGCGTCAAATGGGGTATGAACCCCCAAACACAGATGTGCTAGGAACTAGAGGTTAGAGAGATTTAACTTCACTAAGATCTAATTACTTTGGAGAAATTGATGGTTAACAAGGAGGGATATTCTTGGGAACAGAACTAAAGTTTAGAATTGCAGCAGAACAAGATTTGGAGAGAATTGTGGAAATGCTGGCTGATGATGTTTTAGGTAGCAAGCGAGAACGGAACGAGAGACCACTTCCAGACAGCTATCTCAAAGCGTTTGAGGCAATTAATTCTGACCCTAACAATGAGTTGGTGGTAGCTTGTCGTGGAGTTGAAATTATTGGAGTTCAACAAATTACATTTACTCCTTATATCACACATCAAGGTGGATGGCGGGCTACGATTGAAGGGGTAAGAACATCTTCTTCTGAACGTGGCAAAGGACTCGGAACCGAACTAATTCGCTTTGGGATTCAACGTGCTAAAGAGCGCGGTTGTCATTTGGTTCAGCTCACAACGGATAAAAAGCGGAAAGATGCCTTACGTTTTTATGAAAGTTTAGGCTTTAAAGCAACCCATGAAGGTTTAAAGATGTCCCTTTAATTTTTCAACTGGCATTTGATTTCTTAGGATTCAATTGCCAGTTGATAAAATCACTTGATATAACTTAAAACCTTTCTTACTTTGTCATCATCCAAAAGCCGTAGCATTCTTTCATCCTTATGTACATATGGTTCGGGTAAGTGATTTTGTACAATACATTTGAGGTGTTGAGAATGAAGATTCTAAAAATCGTATTTGAAACCGTGAACATTCACGAAATGAAAAAGTTTTATACGGAAACTTTGGAGATGTCAATTGTAAGAGAAAATCAAAGCTTCTTTACCGTAAGAGCCGGAAACACACTTATTACATTTCAGCAATCTGCCAATGTAGAGGCTCCTCTGTACCACTTTGCATTAAGAACCAGTTTACCTTTCTATGAATACATGTTTAAGAAATTGAAAAAATGTAACGTCAAGATTTTGCCTAATTCTGAAGGGGAATTGAGCGGGTATTGGAAGGGGAAACAAGTTTACTTTACCGATCCTGACGGGAATATAGTGGAGATTCTTGAGCGCGAAATTCTTGAAAGTGAAGGTTGGTACGATGTTTGTGAAGTCGGGCTTCCTTGTGCAGATGTGAAGGACATGAGTGATTTCTTGTCACCGATTAAAAATGTAAATCAATCTGACTCAGCTAACTTTAGATTTTATGGTGATGATATTGGGAGTTTTGTGGTGGTGAAAGAAGGCCGGCATTGGTATCCGACAAACCGACCAGCTACGATCCATCCAATAATAGTGGAAGTTGAAGGCGATCATTATCAAATTTTGAAGCATGCGATTTTGCCTATTACTGTTAAGGTGAAAAAGCCCTGGTCCAGTGCACTTCCTGTGGTGCAGATGAGAATCGTCAGACCAACGGATCAACTTGAAAGAATAGTAGAGTTTTATGAAACAGGGTTGGGTCTCCAAAGAGTAGGAGAGTTCTGGGACCATGACGGATATGACGGGGTGATGTTCGGGCTTCCCGACAAAAACTATCACTTGGAGTTTACGAGCCATGTATCAGGGACACCATGCCCAGCACCAACTAAAGACAATTTACTTGTTCTTTATTTACCGAATTGGGATGTAATTACTGATGTTGCAAAGAAATTAGATGACATGGGATACCCCGAGGTTGAAGCGGAAAATCCATATTGGCAAGACGATAGCATTACAATTGAAGATCCAGATGGGTGGCGGGTTGTCTTGTTTTGTTCTACTGGGTTGTAGTAACAGCAGCACCTTTAAATGTATGTCACAAGCTTGTATAGCAGACAAAGCAGTTAGGAGATATCTTCCTAACTGCTTTGTCTTTTTCATGTCTAATACCTATCGATTGCTGTTACCCATTCTTCTCATCGAAATATTCTCATTTACCATGTTATACATGGACTCAACACCATCCTCAGATGCAACAAAATCAAATGCATTTTCTGCTTGAATGACCATGCTGCTTGCTTCTTTTGCCGCATCCATGTTGGCTCCGATGAAAATGAACTCCCATTTCTGTTTCTCTTCCTGGTTCTTAATTAGCTTTTTCACTTTTTCATGAGTAAATTCACGGCTTGCATTTTCCATTCCGTCTGTTGTAATGACGAATATGAATTTGCCCGGTTTAAGCTCTTCTGGTGTTTTCGAAAGTCGATGACCGATATCCACAATTGTCTTTCGACTGCATCCAGCATGGCAGTAGTGCCTCTTAAAGGACATCTTTCAATTTTAGAGAATCGTATCGTTACCTTGGCAAATGAACTAGAAGACTACGAGATTGTTCAATCGATTCCTGAAATTGGAAAATTGCTGTAACGATTATCTCCGAAATTGGTGAGATCGATCGGTTTAGTCATCCGAAAAGAAAGTGGTGACATAAATGAAGGAAGTTCTACAAAGCTTAGCAAGATTGACGAATGGATACTCGTCGGAAAAAATTACAATTGGTCATTCAGATGCTTTGACTTTTTTGGCTGGATTATGTGAGGTATGCAATCAAAAAAATATGCAAATACATATTAAATATAATAGTGATCTATATCAACGTCTGTTATAAAAATACAATACTAATAATTATTCAGTAATATTTTGTAAATTGAAAAAAATAAGAGGTTACTATAGGATATTAGAGAGATTGTAACAGATGCAATACAAATTTCATGAGGTAAATACGCTACAAGAAAGCTGGTGAAAAAGATGAATGCCAATCTTTCCGAAAAAATTTACCAATGTATGCAAGAAATGAAATTAAGCAGAACGGAGTTGGCAAAACAATCCGGCATCCATTTAAGTGAAATAAGCCGTATTTTGAATCATAAACAGTCACTTTCCGTGTGTAATTTGGATGTAATCACTCTTTCACTAGGGCTAACGGAAGGCGCTTTATATTCTTATTTTGCTGAGGAATGTTTTAATGTTAGCCGGTATTTGGATAAGCGGAAAAGTGAGCAATTTTTATATAAATGTGCAGTGATGGGATTTAAAGAGCAGCTCCACTCCATTTTGGATGCAGTATTAGAAGAAAGGTCTAAAACTATTCGAAACAAAAATTTCGTTCACATTTTTGCTGTGGCTGAGCAGCTTTTTGAAGAAGGAAAAGAAGAGAAGGCATTGTCACTGTATGAATTCATCATAGAGAACATGCCCGATCACTTCTCGCAAGAAGTAGCGATTAGTTATGTCAGAAGGTTTTATATAGTTCGATTGACAGAAGAAGGACAATACGCCCTTGGGCATGTGCTGGAACATATAGCTTATATGCCAGAAGAATTTCAAGAATTATCTTATATGTTGATAACGGCTACATTTTTTATACGAGAGGAATGGAAAAAAACACTCTATTATGCTCGGAAACTAGAGAAAATAGCTAAAGAAGGGGAACATTATGGAAGAGCCCTTGTGTACCAGAGTCTTGCATTACAACGCCTAGGGAACTCTTTAGAAGAAGTATTAGCCCTTATAGATCGTTATGAGCAAGTCAATGATTATTATGCAGGTGCAGCTATTGGGAATCGATTTTGTGTTTTTTTAGATTTCGGTCAGTTCGAATATGTGGATGAATACTTAAATTGGTTAGAAAGCAGGGACGATATGTTTGCCGGTTTACCGCGAGTGTTGGAGGCGTATGTCCATCTGCATCGATTAGAAGATGTTGAGCGATTGATATATAGATTTCAAGATGTTATCCAAGACTGGGCTGCGAGTATTCATCCGTATCAGCAACAATTGTACTTGCGTTTCCGTTATGCTTATGCTTTGTACCATTTTGCAAGCAAGCGGTTTTCAGAAGGGCTTTATGAAGTGTTGGATGTAGCATATGCGGCAAATCAAATCGGAAATAGAGAGAGATTTAAACAATGCATTCTTATTTATTGGGAATATAGAGAATACGTCACAGTCGAACATGAAGCAATGTATGTGAAGTTATTCCAAACAGAAAATATGATCAAGCAACATTTAAAATAAGAAGCGGTTTAGTCCCCTATAATTTGTTGGTTATTCAATTCACCTAGAAGAAAGCAAGCGGAATTTTTCATTATTAAAAATTAACATGCGCATGAATAAGTAATAAAAAAGAGGTCTCAAAATGGAGACTTCTTTTTTATTATCTTTTTAAAAAAATTGATAAATGCGGCAAATCAAATAGGGAATATGAAAAGATTGAAACAATACCTTCAAGTTTACTGGGAATATAGATCTTATGCGACTGCTGAACCTGAAGAAAATATATACAATTATTAAGATTAGAAGAATTTAACTGTCCAAATATGCTAGCTAAGTAACAGTTTGTTTTGATTTACTTTAAACGAATATGTTCATCAGATATATGGTAGAAAGAGAAAGCACTATTTTAAGATTTCTGATTTTATTAAAAAAATGAACTTGATAGAATTTTTCAAAAACTAATATTCTATCAACCTTATATACAATAAAGATGTAACCAACGCAGTAAGAAGGGGAGAGGAATATGATAAAGAATTTTGTAAAGAATACCGCAATCATTGCGCTCAGCACCGGAGTTATGTTTAGCACCTTGCCAAACATCAGCAATAATGCCGCTGTTAGCGCAAAATCACAAACATCATTCGAACAAGTATTATCAAATCTTACGCCAGCTCAGAGACAAGCTATTAGACAGCTGAAAACGAGCGACCAAGGAGGACTTCAATTATCTCCTGAAGTAGATTTAAAAAGTGATGCTCCGGTTTCAATCATTGTTGAATTTAAGGACAAGCCAGTAAAAACCGCAGTTTTAGTAGCACAAGCGGAAGGCAAATCTCTTGATTCTGCTGAGGCAAAACAAAAAGTAGAGGCTGCACATGAAACGTTTCAAACCGATTTGAAAGTGATTTTCAAAAATGAGCTAAAAGAAAAGAAAAATTCTTACACAGTTAAGCGGACATATAAACATGCGTTTAACGGGGTTGCCATGACACTTCCTGCCAACAAGGCCAAAGCTTTGCTTCAATCAAAGGCAGTAAAGACAGTCTGGAGCGATATGCAGGTACAGGCGGAGTTACCTGTAGAAGAACAAGCATCGAAACAGCAAATTGATACACATACAATGGTAACCTTTCCAGGCATCGAAAAGCTTCATCAAGAAGGCTTTACGGGAAAAGGTGTGAAGGTTGGGATTCTCGATACAGGAATTGACTACAATCACCCGGACTTAAAAGCTGCCTATAAAGGCGGATATGATTTCGTGGACAACGATAACGATCCAATGGAAACAACGTATGATGATTGGGTGAAAGCAGGACAACCGTCAGGTAAAAAATATTATACCGAACATGGAACGCATGTGGCCGGAATCATTGCTGGACAAGGAGAAAATAGCACGGACTTAGCAGTTACAGGTGTGGCGCCAGACGCTGACATTTATGCGTATCGTGTGTTAGGTCCGTACGGTTCTGGTAGTACCACAGCAATATTAGCAGGGATTGACCAAGCGGTATCGGATGGCATGGACGTCATAAACATGTCCCTCGGCGCGAATATTAATGACCCGTTGTTTGTGACAAGCATCGCGGTTAACAATGCCGTAATGGCAGGCGTAACTGCAGTGGTGTCAGCAGGAAATTCCGGAAATAAAATGTATACGCTTGGCGCACCTGGAGGTTCTCCATTGGCGCTTACTGTTGGGGCTAGCGACACATCTGTAACTATTCCAACATATAAAGGAACGCTTCATGCGAGTACGATTGTATCAGCTGATTTGAAGCTGGTTACAAGAGGATTTAGTGATAAAATCGAGGAGTTCCAAGGTCAAAACATGCCAGTCGTGGATGTAGGGGCAGGTGGTGCTTCCTCATATAAAAACAAGGATGTGAATGGAAAACTGGTTCTCGCGGCTCGTGGAACATTTGATCTGAATAATATTATGGCTACGGCGAAAGCAAATGGAGCCATGGCGGTTCTATTGTACAATACAAATCCGCCGTTACAAGATGTGTATTTAGGAGAAGGATTTAATTCTATTCCTGTATTCTCTCTAAATAATGAACAAGGAACAGCAATAAAGGGAAAATTAACTTCCGGCAATCCAACGTTCTCCTTTGATGATATGAGTCAAGTAGTAACAGAAGGGAGCGTATTAGCTGACTTCAGCTCTCGTGGACCATCCCGTGTATTGTATGATATTAAACCCGAAGTAACCGCACCTGGGGTATCTGTATTATCGACTGTGCCGTCTTATGTGCACGGACCCGATCAAATAGGAAATTATCAATATGCTTACGAACGCTTATCCGGCACATCTATGGCAGCTCCTAACGTTTCAGGCGTGGCGGCATTGTTATTGCAAGCCAATCCGAAGGCCACACCATCCGAAGTGAAGGAAAAATTGATGAACACAGCTGATCCGTTAAACGGGGACTATAGCGTATTTGAAGTTGGGGCAGGACAAGTCGATCCGTACGAAGCGGTTCATTCTCAAACACGAATCGAAGTAGTCGATAAAACGGAAGGGAAATATGATAAAAAAGGAAATCTAAAAAACATAAAGGATGACACAGGAGCAATCAGCTTTGGTACATTTGCGCCAAATGGAAAAAATGTGCAGGATAGCCGTTCTCTAGTTATCTACAACAATAGTAAACAAGCAAAAGAGTTCGATGTGAAGGTACAGTTCCAGCCGGACAGAAGAGGTTCAAAGGATGCGGCTGCAAATGGTGTTCAAATCGTAACGGATAAGACAATGACAGTAAAGGGCAATTCGAAAAAGAATTCAAATGTCTTAATTAACGTACCAAAGTCAGCAGCATTAGGAACGTATGAAGGATATATCACGTACACAAACAAAAATAACCTGGAAGAAACATACCAAGTTCCGTTTGCAATTCATACAGTGGAAGAAGGAATCGATCATATCGCGGTAGATCCACCTGCCTTTACGACAGCGGTTGAGTCAGGGTATAACGGAATAAGATGGTCAGTCGGCCTTTTATTCCAATTAAAATCTCATATGCGCACAATGGATCTATTCCTTGTAGATCCGAAAACGAACCAAGAAATTGGCTTCCTTGGCACATTGGAAGGCCTCGGTGCGGATGAGAATATTGAATATTATCTAAGAGGCGTAATGAACGAAGGGTATTATTATCCGTTAACGGGAAATCCGGATCACCCGATTGCGTATGATTATGAACAAACCGAACCGGGAATGTACAAAATCAGGCTTGTAGGGACAAATGACCAGGGAAAAACCTTTAGCTCAGATGCTCCGGTTTACTATAGTGTTACGCAGCCAACTCTCAATCTCAGCGCGGACTCTGGTGTATATGAATATAGCCCAGATCAACAAACCGCATCGTTAACAGGCTCAGTATATGATAAAGATGTCGAAGAGATGAAAGCTGGCGGCATGAATGTCACTCAAGCAGATAATAAAGTAGTCTATACCATGCCAGGTAGTGGGGGAGGACTGGGAGGAGGGACTAAGAGCGTATCGGTACCGGTTGACGCCAACGGAAAGTTTATCACACAAATCCCAATGAATCCCAATGTACAACCATTACGAGTGCAAATGTATGCAGAAAATAAGGCGACAGTACGGAACTATTCTAGTTATAAATCTCTATACTATGTGAAACAAGGCACGCCGTATGGGACAGCCATTCCTGATAAACAGAAAGTAAAAGCGGGCGATACAGTGACGGTTACTCTTTCCATGAACAATATGAGAAACATGAAGCAAGCAGTGTATACATTTATTGATAGTGATGCATCGAAGAATGTCGATGTGGTGAGTATTAAACCACATGAGACGTTGGATGGGAAATTAGATCTAAAGACAGAGAATATAGATGTAAATGGAAACGGAACTACAATAAAAACGAACATCACTGCTACATTAACTGGTGATGCAGCACAAACAGGAATTTCTGGAAAAGTTCCGTTGGTAGATATCACATACAAAGTGAAAGATGATTCTAACAGTGTAAGCCGGGAGTTAACACAATTCAATGCATCGTATACAAATACAGATGGCACGACGAATTCCGCATTTGGTATTAGTCTTCCTTATCAGGTTGAACGAACTTACTCCTACATGAAATCGTTTGTCTATGGAGAAGCGTTTATGATTCCTCATCTTGATGAGCCATCATCGGCATTGGATTATGTAAAGGCAGGTGCAAAAGTCAAAGTGACAGATGAAGCAGGAAAGGAATATTCAAACAAGATAGGAAGTATTGCGTTTCCTTGGTCGTTATCATCTAATTTGCCGCTAACGGATAAACCATTTACACTAGAGGTAGATATGCCGGGACATTTCACTGTTAAGAAAACCTTTACGATCGGGTTGAAAGAAAATGGTGAAGTTAAACCTTATTCGAAAGCACTCTATTATAGCAATGCACCTGCAGGAGATGTGAATAAAGATCATGTTATCGATATTCATGATGCGCTTAACATTCAATCCAATTGGAAAACAAACAAACGCGAAGCCGACATCAACTATGATGGTGTAGTAGATGAGAAAGATATGCAGTATGTGGTGAATAACTACTTAATTCAAAACCCATGGATGTTGGACAAGGCTCCAAAACCAGAGAAGAAATACAAAAAGAAAACAGTAGATGATGTTCTTCTCGAGGTGGGAATGTAGTAATGGATAAGAGCACTATATGTTAGACTAGATTCAATTGTAATAACCTAAACTTAAAAATGGTGACGATCGTTTAGTAAGAAAAAACAAAAAAAGTCGATTCCCTAGTGTAAGGGAATCGGCTTTTTTCATATCAAAATATAATTTCACTAAATAATGATAATAAATAATTTGTTCAATCTAGAATGTTGATTATATTGAGAAAGGCCTCTTCCATATAGACAGAGACCCCTTATAACTCAGTCAGCTTCAATTCGAATAGCAATAATCTCTTGACAGTCTATGATAAGTGTTGATCCAGGTTCTGTTGTTGGATCAGTAAAGAATGCACAGCAATTCTCTTGGTCTATGGTTATAAAAACAACTTCTTCTATCATAACTACATTCTTTCGTATAAGAATTTTATTTTTCTTAAAATAAATTCGTAAAAAAGAAGTCCATTATGAACAGTTCATTATGGATTAGAAGTTTGAAAGATATGTAAAGTGAAATTTATTAATTAAAAATATTTATATAGATTCAATTCTAAATCCCCATTAGTTTCTTGTTCAATTGAACTAACTAGTGCTTAACTGGATTTAGAGCAATTGCTGAAAAGAAATATGAGGAAAACCCCAAGGACTATCTTATAGGTTGAGTGAGCTGGGATTTGAAATGGTGATTTTATATGTACTTACTATTAAGGTGGTTCCTGAAGTATTTTAGGTTATGGGATTATATAGCATGCAGGAAATATTTTCACTTAAAACCGATAAGGGATTAGAATTTCTAAACTAAATTCAACATGGGCATCGCTGGTTGGGGAATGGAAGGAAGGCTCAGATTGAAATTGATTAGGACAATCAAGAGCGGACGAAATAGTATCTTCGGCCGCTTGGTCTCGTGCTATGGGTGTCCATTCATTCATTAGCTGCAATAAAATTTCAAATCAATTTGGAATGATAACTGTATTTAATAGATAACCATTATCGCTTTCTTCTCTTCGACACATTTTCATTGACCATTTCATACATGGATTCAACACCTATTTCAGAAGCTACAAAGTTAAATGCGTTCTCTGCTTGGATACCCATACTACCGGCTTCCTTTTCCGCATCCATGTTTGCACCGATGAAAATGAACTCCCATGAATATTGATCTTCCTGTTGTTTAATGAGTTTTTTCACTTTATCATGCGTAAATTCACAACTAGCATTTTCCATTCCGTCAGTCGTAATGACAAATATGACTTTGCCTGGTTTTAGTTCTTCTGGTGTTTTCGAAAGTCGATGACCGACATCCACAATTGTCTTTCCGACTGCATCCAGCATGGCAGTAGTGCCTCTTACATAATAATCATCATGCGTTATCTTTGCTCCAGCCGCATTGATGCCGTCCCATAGTATTTCGTATTGATCGTCAAACAGGACTGTCGTGAGTGATACTTTCCCTTCAAGTTGGCATTGCTTTTCAATAAACGCATTAAAACCACCGATAGTATCACTTTCAAGTCCAGACATAGATCCGCTTCGATCAAGCAAGAAAATAATTTCTGTACGATTGTAATTCAAAGTCATCATCCTCTTTCGTTTGTTGGTAAGATAATCATAACCAGTTTTTAAAATGATTTGGTCGCCTGCAAAGCGACATTTTAGGAGGCGGATGTTTTTGCTCAATCAGCACATTTTTATTGAAATAGAAGAGTACATACAGAATCATTTACATAACGAGATAATGACCATGACATTAGAGTCTCAAGTGGATTTGGAGTACTGCCTACAATCGGAAAATATCACGATTGATTTGGAGGACTATATAAAAAATCATCGCAAGCCTACATTGAATCAAGTGTTATTTCGCTTGATTGATAATGCCGGGGTGAGTGATGTCGATATTTACAAAAAAGCGGGAATCGATCGCAAACTGTTTTCGAAGATTCGCTCCAATCCTGACTATCGTCCAAGTAAAAATACAACCATTTCGCTTGCTTTGGCATTGCAGCTCGATAGCGATGACACTGATGAGCTTTTGAGTGCTGCAGGATACTCATTATCAGATAGCAATGTCTTTGATCTAGTCATCCAGTACTGTCTGGAAAATAACATTCACGACATGTATTCGGTCAATGTAGCGTTAGATCATTTCAATCAGAAAACGTTATAGGGGATTGATACTGCTTAAGAAGCAAGACAGAAAATAGAGGTGTTTCATTAAAGATGATAAGAGAAAAGAAAGTGCGTGGAAAAACAAGGAAGTTCCGTAATTTTAGAAACAATATTGAAGAATGGTCACAAACGCTACCAGTCCCACCAGACTTAAGCCCTTCGTATCTTGGATGTAGATCCTATAGTTTTGATGATATATACGAAGATTTTGGGGATTACAGTAAGTTTCCTAAATCCCAAAAAAGAGAGTTCTTACAAATGATTATTAACTTTGTTAAAGCATTGCATGATTTGAAAACAGAAAAAGAAAAGGAATATAGAATCATCTGTTTTCTACCGATACCAGATTTATATCGAGTCTTGGTTATGGTCGGTTACACTCAAGCAGGATTAGAAAGTTTTTATGCAGGATTAAATCATAACGGCGAATTCAATAAAGTATTCTCACCCTCTACTAATGTCCAGTATCTTCAAAATGAATGGGGTCTGCATATACCTGATGGATTAGAAGTTAAAGGATTCGAGGGAAATGATGAATCTTTTGAAAGAGACTCCATTTGGTTTATTGGAAACGTAAACTGATGAAATATCAAAGACCAATGAACGTATTTGGCAATATCAACATCTGCTGTAATTGCAGAACAGAAATCAGAATCTTTAACTACACATCACAAAACTCGGAGGTGTCCAAATGTATGATCCAACCGTTTTCGAGAACTTAAAAGTCGCATTTGAAAATCAGGTGTACGACCTGGATACGATCGAACGTAAAATTGACATTACAAACCGGGTCGATCGAATGGATTTCTCCGTTATGGGTAGATATTTTGCCATCCAATTTACATTGGTCGGTCAACCTGAAGTGACAGCGGAAATTGTTTTGGAAGCTTCTTTGGAAGAGTTAGCTGCTGAGATTTTGGAGAAGCCTGATACAAGTCCAGGGTGTTCCCTCGTATTAAGGTTTCATAAACGTGTTCAACAAGTATCCGAGCAGTGCATGAAGATCGAGCAAGCTTTGCATGGTATATGGGAACCAGATCAGAAAGTAAAACAAACATTGAGTTTTGAGTATGGACAGGAAGCGTCAAGTTACTTGAACAAAATTGAATTGCCATTTAATCATAAAATCAATGAAGAGCATATGGGGGAGCTAGAGGATTTTCTTGAACATGTGTTGGCAACGTTGATCGTGTTGTCTGATATTTAGCATGTACTGCGAATTATAGCTTTTCAAAGTATTCACGACCTAACTTCTTTGTTTTAAAGTACGGATAACCTAATTTTGTACAACCTGGAGAGGAATTCTGTCTACCTGGAGTGTGATACTGTCTACCTGGTTTCGAAATTGATTGCGTGCCATCATAAATCACACCATATTTACTGTGGTTTTGAAATCAACCACAAAAAAGCAGTTAGGAGATACTTTCCTAACTGCTTTTCCTTATGCTTCTCCGTTTTTAGCTTTCATCCAAACCCATCTTGAATTGAATGTTGTACGTAGACTCAAATCTTCTATAAATCCTGCGCCTGTGTAGCATTTTTTTGCACGGCTATTTTCAGGTTCGATTCTTAAAAAAACCCATGGATAATCATAATCCAAACATTCCTTCTGAAGCATTCGCACAAGTTGTTTTCCGATTCCTTTGTTGCGATAGGAAGGGTGGACAATCAAGTGAGCCAGTTCCAAGTCCTGCTCTTCGACGTCTACCCAAATTTCTCCATAAGCTACAGCATGGTTTTCCTTCATAAAAATGTAGCCAAATTGGTCAGGTGCTTCATGCCAGCTACGATACATATCCGCAGAATAGACGTCTTCACCTGTTGCATAAAAACAATCTGTATCATTTTGTAACCAATCAGCGATTGTAGGTTCATCCGATAATTTAGCATTTCTTATTTCCATTATAACTAGCTCCTTACCAACAGGTACTTGATGCATTAAATTATATACGAAAACTAGATGGAGCCATCTATTTAGCCGCTGTTGGGAATAATGAATTTCTTTTCTGAATTCTAGAGCATATAATTATTTTGATAAACAATACAAGATTCAGTAACTTCATAGAGATGTATCTTAAGAAAAGAGGACAAACCCATGTCGCCAAAACCTGATGATTCAGGAGTCAACAACAATCAATCTGATTGGATAAAGAGTTATGTAGATTCTCCGGAAAAACAACAACAGCTATATCGAAGGACTTTATGGATTGTAGTCATTTCGCAAATATTCGGAGGGGCAGGTCTAGCTGCGGGAATAACAGTCGGAGCACTCCTTGCACAGGATATGCTAGGAACAGATAGTTTTGCAGGAGTTCCTGTCGCATTGTTTACACTAGGTTCTGCTGGGGCTGCACTGGTGGTAGGGAGACTTTCTCAACGCTACGGGCGCCGTTTTGGACTCGCGACTGGATTCCTTGCAGGTGGTATTGGGGCAATTGGTGTGGTGATTGCAGCATTAACTAACAACATCTATCTGCTTTTTGCTTCCTTGCTGATCTACGGTTTCGGCACTGCTACAAATCTACAGGCACGTTATGCGGGTACTGACCTGGCAACTTCCAAACAGAGGGGAACTGCAATCAGCATTGCCATGGTTTCCACAACACTCGGTGCAGTTGCGGGTCCGAACTTGGTCGGTGTCATGGGCAAGTTTGCTACGTCACTTGGTGTCCCTGCACTGTCGGGTCCGTTCATTTTAGCAGCCGCAACTTATATTGTTGCAGGTCTGGTACTTTTAGTTTACCTTCGTCCTGATCCGCTCGTCGTAGCAAATGCTATTGCAGATGCGCAGATAAAGAACGTGAGTAATCTTGTTGATACGACTTCCCACACAAACAACAATCGAGGAATCGTTCTTGGAGCAACCGTCATGGTCATAACCCAAATGGTTATGGTTGCCATTATGACCATGACTACCGTACATATGAGGCATCACGGACATGGATTGGATGAAGTCGGAATGGTCATAGGCCTTCATGTTGCGGCCATGTATCTGCCCTCCTTGGTGACCGGAGTTCTCGTTGACAAGTTTGGAAGAATGGTCATGACCATCGCTGCTGGTGCCACGTTAATGGCTGCCGCAATTGTAGCGGCTGTTGCACCAGCTGATTCCATGCTAGTACTTATCATTGCACTAGTTCTCCTAGGTCTTGGTTGGAACTTTGGATTGATCTGTGGCACAGCATTAATCGTGGATTCAACTCACCCAACCGCTCGTGCAAAGACTCAAGGGAAAGTGGATGTTTTGGTAGCATTAGCAGGGGCAACTGGCGGAGGCTTTTCCGGAATGTTTGTGGCACTAACTAGTTACTCCACTCTGTCACTTGTTGGAGGCTTCCTCTCATTACTGCTCATTCCAGTTGTTATCTGGTCACGTAATCACACAAAATAAGAAAAAGGGAGTTCAATTCGCAAATGAATTGAACTCCCTTTTTCTTATTGAAAATCAACCAATGGCTCTGTAAATTTATGTTAAAATAAATAAAGTGAAAATTTAATCTTTGGGGAGTGGAGAGACATGCCAATGGAACAGGAAACAATGGGTATGTTAGTCGCTGGATTATCAATCGTAATGGGTACCGCGTTTATTGTGGTATTGAGATTGTTATTCTCAAAAGAACGAAAACTATTCAGAGCGGCGTATGCATTGGTCCTTAGTTTTTTTGTGTTTTTTAGTTTGGCCGTAAGCCAAGCACTAAAGGCGATTGCTTTTGATATAAACCATCCAATGGCATCCGAAGAAATCTCTCTGCTACTAGGATTTGCTGGGGTTTTATGGGCAGTAAGTATGTTGTTTTTATTGTTGGGGCTAATCAAGCTTTCATCTGTCAAAAAAACAACAGTGGTAATCAATAATTAAATTATGGATCGCCTTTTAAATCTAAAAGGTTTTGAAAAAGGAGAACTACATGGAAATTAAGTTTAATGATTTTTTTAAAGAAGAATTAACAATCAATGAGATACAGGTCGCTTTAGAAAACGGTGAAATAACCTCAAAAGAGATGGTTATGTATTACCTTCAAAGAATAGCCAAGTATGACCAGGACGGTCCAAAAATAAATTCTGTCCTTGAAATAAATCCGGATGCAATATTTATTGCAGAAGCAATGGATTATGAAAGAAAAACAAAAGGAACGAGGGGGCCTTTACATGGTATCCCAGTTTTTCTTAAAGATAATATTGAAACAAGTGATTCCATGCATACCAGTGCAGGAACACTTGCACTAGAAAATAATATTGCAATGAAAGACGCATTCCTTGTTCAAAAACTCCGTGAAGCAGGTGCAGTCATTCTAGGTAAGGCAAATATGACAGAACTGGCTAATGGCATGTCGAATGAAATGTGGGCAGGCTATAGCTCCAGAGGCGGACAAGTATTAAATCCATATGGCGATGCGAACCTTTTTGTCGGTGGATCAAGTTCAGGATCAGCCGTTGCCGTTGCTGCAAATTTCACCGTATTGTCTGTAGGCACTGAAACAGATGGTTCCATTCTGAGTCCTGCAATTCAAAACTCTGTTGTTGGAATTAAACCAACAGTAGGTTTAATCAGTCGCACAGGGATTATTCCGTTTACATATTCACAGGATACAGCTGGACCTTTTGCAAGAACGGTTACTGACGCTGCTATCTTATTAGGTTCCTTAACAGGTTTCGATAAAGGCGATCCAGCTACATATAAAAGTGAAGGTATTTCACTCCAGGATTATACGATCTATTTGGATTCCAATGGATTAAAAGGTGCCAGAATCGGCGTATTCAATAATGCTTCTGACGATTACCTTCAATCAGGAGAATATGATAAAACTCTGTTTATCAATGTACTTCAAACCTTACGTGGCGAAGGCGCAGAAGTCATCGAGGATATCGAAATTCCTTCCTACCATCGGGAATGGAGTTGGGAAGTATCTATCTATGAACTAAAACATAGTTTAGGAAATTATTTATCTCAGTTACCATCCTATGTTCCAGTTCATTCTTTCACAGAACTAATTCAATTCAATAAACAACATGAACAGAGGGCATTAAAATATGGTCAGGGTAAGTTGGAATATCGAGAGACCTTGCCCAACACGTTAAGAAATCCTGAATATTTGAATGCGAAATTGGAAGATCTGTATTTTTCGCAGGACATGGGTATTGATTTTACTTTGAAAAAATATAATCTTGATGCGATCATTTTCCCTTCTTATATTGGTTCCACAATATGTGCAAAAGCTGGATATCCGTCTATAGCTATTCCTGCTGGATACATGGAAAGTGGTAAGCCATTTGGTATTACTTTTGCTGGTGCTGCTTTTAGTGAAGGGATACTAATCAAACTCGCTTATGCTTTTGAACAAGCTACTAAACATCGGAAACCACCGAAGTTAATTTGAAATTAAATATGGAGGTGTTACATTGAATAGTCCTATTCTAAATCAAATCGGAACGGTCTTTATTCCAGTAAGTAACATAGAACAAGCTCGAGATTGGTATTGTGACATATTAGGTGTACCAGCAGATGGAGAAATTCTGTTCGGTCATATTTATGTAATACCTATGAATGGTACGGGGATTGTATTAGATAGCAAAATTTTCTCAGAAGAAAATATATTTAAAAAACCTGTATTCCATCTCAATACAGAAAATATAGAAGAAGCTTTTCAGTACATGAAGAAAAATCAAGTTGAGTTAACAAGTGATATCGAACATAATCACTATTTCAATTTTAAAGATCCTGATGGAAATCATTTAATGATTTGTAAGTGTTAAAGAACCATTTTACGATAATGAGTCCTAATAAATTAAAGGAGTAATAAATAATGAGTTTTCAAATCATAAGAGAAATAAATAATGACGACAAAAATCACATTAATAATGAGCTATATAAATATAACTTGGCTCATTTTCCAGAGGATTTAAGAGGGCGGTACGAACAAATCAATTTATTCCTTAAAGATGAAAATGGTCTTGTTCGTGGTGGTTTATTAGGTGAAGTGTGCTGGAATTGGTTAGAAATCCACACTTTAATAGTTGATGAAGAAACTCGGAAATTCGGGTACGGCTCCAAGCTATTGATGGAAGTCGAGCAATTCGCATTAGAGAAAAAATGCGATTTCATCAAGGTAGATACATTAAGTTTTCAGGCGTTAGATTTCTATAAAAAAAACGGTTATCAAGTATTCGGAAGTATTGATAATGTGGGCAGAGAATTCACTCATTATTATTTAAAAAAGGATTTGAATATTTAATAATAGGCGATATGAAAAGTTACAAAAAGTAAAATATTTCGAAGTCATCGGAGGTACATAATGGAGTTTTATCAATTTAATAAAGAAAGTGGTAAGCAGATTTCAAAATTCAACTCAGATTTTATTATGTCTCGTATTATTCAAACTGATAAGACAACTAACATTGGTTGTATGCATTTAGACAAGAATGGTATTGTAGGCTATCACCAAGCGGTAGTTCCTCAACTCTTGTTAATCTTATCCGGAGAAGGTACTGTTCGTAATGATAAAGAAGAATACTTTAAAGTCCAATCTGGAGATGCTGTATTTTGGGAGAAAGATGAGTGGCACGAAACGAAATCAAATGATGGATTAACTGCTATTGTTATTGAAAGTACAGAATTAAATCCTTCTTTATATATGCCATTAAAGAAACAGGAATAGTTTTGCTAACGGGTGTTTTACATCAAAATTGTTGGGCAATTAATGGGGGTTAAAATACATGAGAATTCAAAAAGCAACATTAAACGAGCTTGATTCGCTAACAGAACTATTTGATTTATACAGATTATTCTATGAACAAACGTCTAATCTGGTAGGTGCAAGAGAGTTTTTGAGAGAAAGGTTGATTAACAAAGACTCAGTAGTATTTATAGCCTTTAATGAGAATAATCCTGTTGGTTTTGTTCAGCTATATCCAACATTTTCATCAGTTAGTATGCAGCGGTCATGGGTGTTAAATGATTTATATGTGAAAGAAAATGCTCGTAAAAAGGGATTTGCTGAGAATTTAATAAAGAAGGCCATACATTTTGCAGAGGAAACAGGTGCAAAAGAAGTTTCGCTTGAGACAGGTAAGGAAAACATTACAGCACAAAGGCTTTACGAAAAAATTGGATTTATAAAAGAGTCAAATTGTTTTTATTATTTTTCAGTTTAATAGTAATCAAACCAACGAGTGCGGTAAATTAAATTATTTGAAAATAGTTTGGAAGGCAAAACAATTTGGATTGAGAAAATATCTAAAAGAAGGATAGTTCAAGAAAGGATTGTTAATTTATGATGAAAAATGAAGAAAATTTGAAGATAAAAAAGATCATTGAGTGCGAAATTGATAACGAAATAACTGAGAAAATTCAAGAGTTATTGACTGAGAGTTTCGAGGGTATTTATCCAAACAATAGAATTTATTTTAAACAAGTGCCTCATTTTAGATTCTTAGCCTTTAACGAGGATAAACACCTTCTTGCACAGGTTGGGTTAGATTACCGAGTTATGAACCTTAATGGAAAACTTATAAAAGTGCTTGGGATAATTGATTTATGTGTTTCACAGGAATCCCGTGCAAAAGGAATAGCTTCACTTTTACTATTAGAAATCGATAAGTACTGTGTAGGGAAGGATATTGATTTTATAATTTTATTTGCCGACAATCAAACATTGTATTTAAAGAACGGCTACAAATCTGTTAAGAACAAATGTAAATGGTTGAAAATCGATGATAGAAATCAAACTATACTGGGAATAGGCTATGAAGAAATAAGTGAATTAATGATTAAGAAAATCGGTATGAATGAATGGACTGAAGGCGATATAGATTTTCTAGGTTATCTCTATTAAGATGGGAAATTAAATTAAGAATTGAATTGAATTGAGTCCTGGTGGGTGATGAAGTATCATTTTTCGTCAACTACGGCGCAATGCTTTCCGTCATGTCCTCCACAACCGTTTTAAAGAAATATATCCATACCATATAAAAGAGAACTAATGTCTATAACTTTAAAAATCTCCTGGAAGTTTTATATCCTCGAATGTCCCTCCTTTATCTCCTCTTTTTACTCCCCTTCTATAAAAATCCTTTTATTTACATAGCTTTTACTTCTGCTTCATAATGCGCATACAATTCTCCCGTAAACTGATGATGGAATATATTTACTTGGGAGGAATTTTGCTAGATGAACAAGAAATTTTTGGTGCCAATTGCGTTGATGAGTAGTTTAACATTTTCCACGGTAATTCCTTCACCAACCGAGTTATTGCAGAAAAGCCAAACACATGTCGAGGCAGCAGCATTCTCTCCAATCCTCATTACGGAACTGTTGCCTAACAGCAATAATGTAGCTGATACGTCAACGGATGCGTTTGAGTTTATCGAACTATATAACAATAGCACCCAATCAATTGATTTAAAGAATTACAAGTTAGTCTACGGATATCCAGATGGGAAAATGGTAGATTGGACATTTAATGAAGACAAAGCGATTGCTCCAGGCGAGACACTCGTCGTGTGGGTCAAAAATAAAGCAAATACGAATCTGACACTTGCAGATTTCAATAACGAATTCAATACCCAGTTATCGGAAAGTCAGTTTACCTACATCGAGTCGGACGGAATGGCAAACTCTGACGAGCGAACGATATCGGTTGCGGATACGTCCAACAATATTTTCACTTCAGCAAAATATGTGAAAGCTGATGTCGGCTTAAATAAAGGCATTCAATACAAAGCCGGGGAAGACGGGAAAACGATGGACATTCTTTCGTCTTCAGAAGCACCGACACCAGGTAGATTGATCACGGGACAAGCCCCTGCAGATCCAATAGTCGAGGATAAAGCAGCACCTGTCATTGCACATCAAGCGATCGACAAAGTTGCGGTTGGTGAACCCGTTAAATTCAAAGCAGTGGTTACGGATGAAACAAAACTCGAAAACGTAAAACTGTTTTACAAACTGACGGAAAATGGCAGTTGGCTTCATAAGGATATGGTCGGTTCATCTGAAGAAAATACGTTTGAAGCCCAAATCGACCAATCGGAAATATTGACGAACAAAGTAACCTACCGCATTGAAGCATTTGATGGGCAAAATACAGCTAGGACAGAAGATTATCAAGTGTTGATTGAAGGTATGGACGTTAACCCACAAAATGTTCCTGCACTTCTTGTGACAGAGCTCGTTCCAGACTCGACGAATGTCGGATCACTGGATGGCTATGAGTTTATCGAAGTGTATAACAATTCGGCAGAAGCCATTAACTTGAAAGATTACAAGATTCGCTATCGTTATCCAGCGGAAGGTCCGGAAGCGGACTTAATATGGAAAGCGGATAAAGAGGACATTATCCTGCCTAGTGGCAAAACCATCGTCTATTGGATTAAAAATGCGAGCAATCAAGAAAAGACTGTGGCTGATTTCAACCAGATTTACAATGTGAACTTGATTGAAAATGTAGACATCGCGGAAATCAAATCTGGAGGAATGGCCAACTCGAGTCATCGCGGTTTAGCCATCGCAACAAATACAGGCATTGATATTTCATCTGCCTATTATTACGACCAGCCGGATGTAGATGACGTGGCTGCGAACAAAGGCATTTTATACACGTATCCTTCAGATGGCAAATCCAATGTCATGAAAAAATACAGCCACAGCTTGGAAAATGCGACACCAGGGAGCCTATCACCAATCCAGATACCAAAAGCCAAGGTTACTTTTACTGAGGACAAAACAGCGCCTTCAATCAGCGATTTGACTGAAGCTATCCCGACGTCGGGACACGAAAATCTTGATCTTTCATTCGATGTAACGGATGAGTCCATGGTCAAAACGGTGCGTCTTTTCTATAGAACAAATGAAACCGACGAATATCGTATGGTCGATTTAACCAAAACCTACGATTCTACTGTTTATTCTCATACGGTTGCTTCACCAGAGTTACTTGGGAAGGAGAACTTAAGTTATTACGTTCAGGTATCAGATGGCACAAATGAAGTGGCTTCGGATGTTAAGCAAATCGAAATATTAAACGACGATTCGATTGTAACAGGATTGAACGTGGAAGATGGCTCTTATTTAAGTAAAACTGTTTTGCTGAAAACGTATGGCAAGGATTCAAAACTATTAATTAATCAAAAGGATGTCACGGGCGAAACCAAACCTGCGCTACCAACACAGGCTTACTTCGCCTTTGATGCGAAAAATGTCAATCTATACTTTAAAAACGGGGTCACGATTGGTGATGAAACGCTCCACATTTTCGATGACACAATTAACACTTATACAACCTTGACCATACCGGTGGATCCTGATCACTTTACGCAAGGACTCGATACCAAAATATCGATACGTGCAGGTACAAAAGTGTCTCCTTTCGATACAAATTCAGAAGAAAATCGCGATGACTTCTATGTCAAAAATGTACGATTAGTTTTAGCGGATGGTACCACTCTTTACGATCCTCAATACAAAGATATCGAAAAAGAGCTATCGGTCGGAGACGGTGCGAGTGCCAAGCCGGTAATCGATTTCAGCTTCCATCTGCCGGATGAGAAATTTAGTGCAAAGGCCTACGCTTGGGACACAACTGGAGAAACTGAAGGAACGCATACGGTCGAAGCGCAGGATGCAGAAAATACAAAAGCTGAAGTTATTATCGATAACAGTGCACCAATCATTACCCCTTCGATTGAAGAAGGAAAGGAATACAAAGGTGCCTTTACGATTCAGGCGGAGGTTGAGGATAAGTACTCTGCAGTTGAAAGCGTGACTGCGTTGCTGGATGGGGAAGAAATCACAATGCCTTTTGAGACGTCATCCGCAAAATTGTCACAAGGCGAACATACAGTTTCATTCACGGCAAAAGATGTTGCCATGAATGAAGTACAAAAAGATATTCACTTTACCGTATTGGAAGAAAAACCATACATGCCGGAAATCATTTCTCCGATAGACGGTACGGAAAACGTCAACCCGAACGAGACGAAACTGCAAGTGAAAGTGACGGACCCTACAAAGGATGAGCTGAATGTTTCATTCTATAAGGGACACAAGTTTGAAGCGGATGCAGAGGAAATCACAGTATTTGAAAACAGTGCAGACCGGGAACCGCCTAAAGAGCTGATTCCAGCAGGTGAATCCGTTGTCACGGCAAAAGATAAAATGGCCAAAGTGGACGGAGAGTACATTGAAACTACTTCACTGGATAAATTCCCGTATCACCGATTTGAAGTTACTGTAGGGGAAGAGCTTGATAAAGATGACGAAATCGTCCTGAACTGGGAAGGGAAATCACTGATCGGCCGTAAAGTATCAATGTACGTTTGGAATCATGTAAATGCTTTATGGGAACTGCAAGAATGGAAAGTTGCAAAAGACGACAAGAACTTCACTTTACATGGATCCGTCAACGTGAAAGAGTTTGTCAAGGACGGAAAAGTACAAGTGATGGTACAGGATGAAATTGCGTCCACAACGGATTTCGATTATTCGTTCATCTGGATGTCGGATACACAATATTATTCCGAAAGTTACCCACATATCTTCGAAAGAATGACGAAATGGATGGCTGAAGCGAAACAAAACCTGAACTTAAAATACGTTTTCCATACAGGCGATTTGGTCGATGAAGCTGACCAGCCAATTCAGTGGGAGCGTGCGGATACATTCATGGGCACGCTTGACAATGCAGACATTCCTTACGGTGTATTGGCAGGAAATCATGATGTCGGTCACAAAACAGGGGACTATAATGAATACAGTAAATACTTCGGGGAACAAAGATTTATGGACAAGGATTATTATGGGGAATCCTATAAAGACAATCGTGGCCATTACGATCTGATCAGTTCTAATGGCAATGATTTCATCATGATGTACATGGGCTGGGGAGTGAATGAAGAGGACATTGCATGGATGAATGAAGTCCTAGCCAAGTATCCTGAAAAGAAAGCCATTCTTTCCTTCCATGAATATTTATTGGTATCCGGCAACAGAAGCCCAATCGGTGAAAAAATATTCAACGATGTCGTCAAGACGAACGAAAACGTAATTGCGGTATTGTCAGGCCATTACCATGACGCTGAAACACTGGTTGACGAAATCGATGATGATAAGGACGGTACAGCCGATCGGAAAGTGTTTCAAATGTTAGCCGATTATCAGGGAGGACCTGAAGGCGGACAAGGCTTCCTGCGTCTTATGAAAGTAAATCCGGTTGAAAACACCATCCAGATGCAGACATACTCACCTTATTTGGATCAGTATAACTACTACAATCCAGTAGACTATCCTGGAAAAGATGAATTCACGATTGAAACGGACTTGACGCCGAAAGAAAAAGTTGTTGCTACAGATATGTTCAAGGCAGAAGTATTCACAACTGAACGGATCGGTGAAGTTAAAAACATCACGGATGGTTCGATTGCGGAAGTAAATTGGAATAATCTCGAACGTTCGACTAAACATAGCTGGTATGTTCAAGTGAAGGATTCATTTGGCGGAGAAATGCGCTCTGACGTTTCCGTGTTCACAACAGGTAACCAAGAAAGTAACAACGGTGGAAACGAAATTCCACCTGCGCCTATACCACCAGTTACAGGGGAACAAATTTTTAACGTAAACGAAGGCCAACTAACAAAAACGAATGATTCTTGGACTTTTGACCAAATGCCAACTTCCGATAGCGCGAAATGGGTCATTCCAAAACAAGTAATATCCAATGCAATCATTGCGGACAAACCCCTACGTTTCTTGACGAAGAACGGTCATGAAGTTGTGTTGCCAGTTAAAGCTGCGAAACAATTGCAGCAGAATCAAGGCAGCATCTCTATTATTTCAACTGTTAAGGCTGAAAAAGAAGCCGGTCTTCCAACTGGCAATCGTTACACTGATATTGTGGACATCGCTTTAATGGCAGGAGATAAAGAGATTGACTCACTTGAGTATCCAGTCGAACTGAAACTGAAGTTAGCTCAAACTATCAATAAACATCGAACGACAGCAGTCTATTACGACAATGGAGCGAACGCGTGGGTTTATGCTGGCGGAAAAGAGAAGAATGGCTATTGGACCGTTTCAACCAAGAATAATCCATCCATGTTCACGGTCATGTCTGCAAATGTCGCATTCAAAGATACTGCCAAGCACTGGGCTAATAAAGAAATTGACTCCATAGCTTCACGCTTTATAACAGAAGGAAAAACAGCTGAATTATTTGCACCGGAACAAAAATTGACACGTGCTGAATTCGCTGTCCTTCTTGTAAGAGCACTGCAAGTGCCTTTGGAAGACTATAAGGGAACATTCAAAGATGTCCCAGCTTCAAAAAAATGGGCAGCCCAACAAATTGAAGCGGCTCATCGCATGGGTATCGTAAACGGTAAGGACGACGGCTCATTCGATCCAGACGCAGATATCACACGTGAGCAAATGGCGGCCATGATGATGCGTGCTATTGACTATTCAAATCCAGAACTGACGACGAATTTGCCTCAAAAAGACAAATTTAAGGATGACTCGAAAATCAGTATGTATGCGAAAGAGGCAGTAAGCAATGCAAGTAAACTGGGTTTAATCAATGGTCGATCAAACGGAGCGTTCGATCCTAAAAAGCAAACGACAAGAGCAGAAACGGCGGTAGTTTTATATCGAATGCTCGACAAACTTGAATCTGTTGAAAAATAATAAATAAAGAACAAAAGGCTTCCGCACCTCTTTGGCTCATGTATCGTCAGCAAGAAAAAGGACACGGTTGGGATACCATTCGTCCTCTTTTTCGCAGAAGAGGTTCTTTGCACCTTTCGCTAGTGGGCTAGAAGCAAACAGGCCAAGTCGGTAGCGATTTCGTCGCCATTATCAAGAAATAAAAAGTGTCAATAAAATTGCAAAAAGACACCGCCAATTTGGCGGTGTCTTTTTGCATGGATTCTAATTTCTTAGACTAATACTGGTTTGACGTAGAAACAGCTTTCACTTTTCATTTTGCATATTTTTTTTAATCGAGTAGCCTCCGAGACAATATCTTCAACACAGGTAAATTCTTCATGCTCGTTTGTAACGACGGCAATCGATATAGAAACTAACGGAATCTTTTCCATTTGATACTCACGATTTGTGGTATAGATAAAATTTTCTTTTAGATGCTCATTTGTATAAAATTTTTTGATTTGCTCATCAAATGCATTGATTACTCTGTCACAGTATTCTTCATAGAAGTAATGGTTAAAAAGAACAATAAAATCGTCGCCTCCGATATGACCTAAAAAACTTTCTTTATTATCAAGGGAGTTAGTTAATAAATCTGCAGTTAGCTGAAGAATTTCGTCTCCTTTTTTAAAGCCATAATAATCGTTATAAGCTTTGAAACGGTCTAAATCTATATATAAGAGACTAAACTCTTTTTTATGCTCCAAAACTTTGTTTAGATTTTGATTAATAATAATGTTTCCTGGCAGCCTAGTCAGGGGATTTAAATAACTAGCAAACTCAACTTGTATGTCAGAAACTTTCATTAGAAGGCTTTTAATACTCACTACACCGACGATTATATCGTCTAATTGTATAATTACGTCATCATATATTTCTTCTTCGGATCTATCCATCGCTAACTTACTGACTTCAACAATGGAAGTGAAAAAGTCCACAATCAATGGATTATTATTGGCTAATATTTCAATAGGCTTCTTAATGTAAAGGTTATAACCATATTGTGTACCCATTTTTTGATAAAAATTAGTTCTAGTAATTAAGGCTGTAGCTGAATTTTGCTCAGTGATAACAATGCCTTGCAGACTTAAATCATTATGAAAAATTTGGTCCACCTGGTGACAAGGCGTTCCAAAAGGTACCTTAGGTATTTCTTTAGCAATATCTCCGATATAAGCAATCATATAAACCCCCATATTTAGTAATTTTGTCGTTAATTTCTTATTCACTTGAACATTGTGGTAAGAGTTGTACTTAAACTAAAGAAGGTAATTAATACTTTTAATTTCAATTGGTAAAAACATGAAGCATATTATCTATACTATAATAGTTCTTTTAGTTTATATAAAGGGATATATTGGGTTAATTTTTGTATAAAAACAACCCTTCACAAAATCTAATTAAAAATGATGTGAGGGGTGTTTATGTTGAATTCAAAAAAGGAAATACATGAGCATGTTTTTTCTAATCTGTACTTATTTAGAATTTCATTTAGCGCGATATAAATTTGCAGGTGTGACAATAGGTGATTGAGTTAAGGGTACTATTCCATTTTTTAATAGAGGGTTCGGTTTTCCTAATGCATAACCTTGTCCATAATGAACGCCAAGTTTTTGAATAAACTCCAATTCTGACAATGTTTCAATGCCTTCTGCAATAACGTCGGTTTTGGATTGCAGTGCAAACTCGACCAGAAGTTCGACTAACTGTTGTTGAGCTGGTTGAATGTTAATATTACGGATCAGCGATTTATCAATCTTGATGAATTCCGGTTTTAAATATGCAAGCGTTTTGAGACTATTATAACCTGTTCCAGCATCATCCACGGCAACTCTAAATCCTTGTAGACGATAATTCTCTATTATTTTTTCAAATCGATTATAATCAATCACAGCTTCTTTTTCCGTCATTTCTAATACAACTTGGCTAGGAGAAAGATTATATTTATCTAATAGCTCCAACGTTTTTCCACTTCGATACGCCGAATCTGTTAGTACTTGTGGTTGAATATTAAGAAAAACCAACCGATTTTTAAACTCTTGCGAATGCTCTAACTGCTCCGAATATCTCTCAAGTGATAGATTGCGCAAAAAGGCTTCGACCATAAAGACGTTATCACTTTGACCCACATAATCATAAAATTTTTCTGTTGATGGAAACAAGGATGTGATCTCAGGACGATTCAGTATTTCATATCCAATGGTTTCATTTTCCACAAGAGATAAAATCGGCTGAAATACAGTTGTTATCTTTTGCTTACTTATAAGTCCCTTAAACTCTTCACTTTTTTTAAATTCTTGAATAACAAAATTATGGTTATTATGTAAATATCGTAAATATTTAAACATCGTACTTATCTGGTTAATCTTCATTTAATCTCCCTTAACATTGCGTTCTATTTGTGTACTTTTATATAGTATAGCGATGCAATATTTCTTGAGTATTAAGGAATTGTAAAAAGTTTCTAGCTATTTAGGATTTATAGCACGTCTTTATAAGAGCGATGAATAAAATTAGTTTAAAAAGGAAAACAGGTAGTTTAGGAGAATTGGTATAGTAAGATTTACATAATCGAGGTGAAAAACGTGCCAAAATAGCTCTCTTGACAGTTACTCACGATCCCAGTGGAAGAAATATTAAGCACTTGAATTAGGGGGGACTGGCATGGAAGATTACATACATACTCTACTAAATGAAATTCCACCCGTTGAAAAAGGTAAAAGAGTCGTTCTTGGAATAGATGGATTAAGCCGTTCTGGGAAAACAACCTTTGTAAAAAAAGTTCAACACCATCTTCAAGAAAAAAATATCCCCATCTGCATTTTCCATATAGATGACTACATTGTGGAGAAAAAAAGGCGTTACGACACCGATTATGAAGAGTGGTATGAGTACTACCATTTACAATGGGATACTGATTGGTTAAAAGAGAATTTGTTCATCAAACTAAAAACGTCTGAAGAACTAAACTTAATAACTTATGATAATCAATCTGACACACACAATATACAAGTAGTTAGATTACCTGAAACTTGTCTAATTATCGTTGAAGGAGTATTTCTACAACGAAATGAGTGGAGAAGATTCTACGATTATTTAGTTTATTTGGATTGTCCGAGAGAAATAAGATATAACCGTGAAAGTGATGTGACACAAAGCAATATCGAGAAATTTAGAAATAGATACTGGAAAGCAGAAGAGTATTATTTGGATACAGAATCTCCAAAGAAGCAAGCAGACCTAGTATTTCAAAATTAAATGGGAATCTAGTTTTTAAAGGAAAACACTTTTCACACTAAAGACCTTGAGGTAAATATTGAGCTCAAAATAGAGCTCTTTTAATTTAATGGCTGTAAGAAATAGGGAGGATAATTTTGAGAGACAGAGCTTCGGTTATTCTTGTAGAAAATAATAAAGTTGGGCTGATTAAACGAATTAGGAACGGTTCAATTTACTATGTTTTTCCTGGAGGCGGAATTGAAGAAGGTGAACATCCTGAAACAGCTGCAAAAAGAGAGGCCTTTGAGGAGTTAGGTGTAATAGTAAACGTTAGTAAGTGCATTGCAAAGGTGGACTGTAACGGTACTCAATACTTTTTCTTAGCTGAAATACTCGATGGGATTTTTGGTACTGGACAAGGAGAAGAATACACTGATAATAATCGAGATAGAGGTACATATTTGCCAATATGGGTTGAAATAGAAAAATTATCATACATTGACGTTAAGCCTAAAGAAGTTGCTATCACAGTACAATCAATTTTCAACTAAACGACATTTTGGTAGGACATTCCTTTGGTGGCGTCAACATGAAAATAGTGCTCATTATATCCAAAACGATGAACCCCAGATTGTTGTCGAGGCAATAAAAAGATTAATAACTTATAGTTAATTTGCATTTAGTTCAAGATCATTGAAAGAGGGAGTGATATTATTGCAATATTTTATTGGGATTGTACCTTCAGATGAATACAAAATGAAACTAATAGATTTTCAGCATAAGTGGAAAAATAATCTGATTACAAATTTTGTGGAACCACATATAACTCTAAAAGCACAAGGTGGATTAACCCCAGATGAAGAGTGGCTAAGTAGAGTTAGAAAAGTATGTAATAACTTTCAACCCTTTCAAATTACACTTGATAAACCAATGTTCTTTGGTGAAGACATTCTTTATTTAAGTGCAAATTCCCATGAATTATATAAACTACATAAAACTATAGTTCGAGAAATTTCTCCTTCCAACGAATTAATTAAACAGTATTTTGAGCTGGACGACTTTGTACCACATATGACTTTGGGGAAAACAAATTATGGTTTAACAAAAATAGAACTTATAGATATGAAAGACTTAGCAGAACAAGAACTTAGTCCTTATCCAACTTTTGATGTTAAATTTGTAAGGGTTTATCAAGAGGTTGAAACAAATAAATATATAAAGTATATAGATATCCCATTAAATGGATTGAACTAAAATTCTGTTTTTGTGGTAAAATTTAGTAATTGTTGATTAATTATGGGGGGCTTTAAATGCAGACTGCTGTTATATCAATTGTCTTTTTTTGGTTGGCGTAGTGATTTTTATGAACGTTATTGAAATAGCAGTAAGAAACGGAATAAACAGATCAGTAATTGGTCAATTTCTTGAAAAAGAGAATGGAATAAAAGAAAATGAAAAATCTTTTCTTGATAGTGATTTAGATAACGATAAATAAAACTCTTAACATTAACTGATTCTTACATCGTAGATCTGGATTACATTAGGAGATGCATTTTATTATGAATATATATGTTCTATTAATAATTTCATTCATTTTAGTATTATTGGTTGGAAATGCTTTTTATGTTGCTTTTAAGGGATACGAAGAGGATGACGATTTTACCGGAGGCATTAACACATTTTCATTTGTTGAAATGTTACTAGGAGGTCTACTGTTCATTTCAGAGAAATTTTTCCCTGAAAGATACCATATTGCTATTTTTAAATTTATCTCTTTTATATTTGGGGTAATCAACTTAGGCTTACTAATTTTATTGTGGCTATATTGTTCACCTTTTGAATAATTAATGTGGAAAGTATTTCTAAGTCGAGCTAATCAGTGAGTATAGATAAATAAGATAAAAAATGATTTTTTTAAATAAGGAATAACAACACTCGGGGGTGTGTCAAAATGAACAAATTTGTTATTGGGTGGAGAATCTTATTTTTAGTAATTCTAACATCACTACTATTACTCGGAGGGATTAGTAGAAATATATTTTTCGCTGTGATACTAGGCATAATTATTTTTTCAATCATCCCTGAAGTTTATTCAAAAAAGTTAGGCGATAAGTAAATGTTAATTCTAAAAATAGTATTAGAGGGGATGTTAACAACACCGGGCTAATGAGCGGATCTGTACGAGCAAATTAAAAACAGGTATCGGAAGTATTATCCCAGATACCTGTTAGTGAAGTTAAAGTTCTTTATATTCAGTCATCGAGTCCATATGGCTCGCAATCATAGCAATCATTGTGCTGGCCTCTTCTTTAGAAAACGTAAAGATGCTTTCGTCTTTATGGAGCTCGTCATCCAGCCAATAACGGTTGACTCTTTTGAGGACGCCGTGACCCGTGTCCCCAACCAGTCCAAACTGATAGGTGATTTCTACTTCATCTTCTATATGAAATGCGGTGACTTCAGGAGATTCCCAATCAACGCCGACCTCTTCAGGATCATAATCATCATGTACAATTTCATCTACATAATACTCTTCACCGTCTTCATCTTCATCTGTTACATAAGTTTCTTCCAATACATAATCATCTTCATCATCTACTTCATCCACATAAAACGCTTCACTATCTCCGTTCATAAAAGAATGGAAACTTTCGTGGACGGCGTCAATAACATCTTCAATATCAGGGAGTATAATCCTTGCCTGCATTTCATATTCGAAATCAAATGTTTCAATGTAAAATTCTTCGTTATGAGGATCAAAGAGGAGGGTACAGAAAAACTCTCTGTCGTCATCTTCCGTCTCGACGAAAAACTCAATTCTCGGATGTTTGGCACTTTGATCAATCGTCATATGACCGACTTTATCATATTCATCACAGATCGAATTCAGATGATCCTGCAGTTCGGCTGTTACTCGGTTAAACCATTCCATGGCCATGCTATACCCGCCCCTTAAAATATATTCTTCATTCAATTTTTTATCTTTTCCCATTTCATGAATTTGTTGCATGCCATTTATATCCTTTTTTCAATTAAATGATTTTTTAAGAATAAAGGTTGGAAAACAGGGGAATTTAGAATGATAGATATAGTAAGTAATAAACAATAATAGATATCAGAGAAGACGTAAACTCAACTGATAAAGGAGTGTTTCAATGAATTCCCTAGAGCAATCCATTAAAAAATATGCTATTCCTTTTGAAACACAAGATGATTTTACACCTATTATAGAAGCAATCGGCGAAGCGAAAATCGTTCTATTGGGAGAAGCAAGCCATGGTACTTCAGAGTTTTATTCGATTCGTGCTGAACTGTCAAAAAGGTTGATTGAGGAAAAAGGATTCACTCTTATTGCTGTTGAAGGTGATTGGCCATCCAGCCAACAAGTTAATCGATATATTAAAGGGTACTCAGAAGAAAAAGAAGATGTAAAAGATGTGTTAAAGGCGTTCAACCGTTGGCCAACATGGATGTGGGCTAATGAGGAAATTGCTGACTTTATCACATGGCTCAAGGAACACAATGCCAAAATTGGAGTTAGTCAAAACGTAGGTTTTTACGGAATTGATGTCTACAGTTTGTGGGAGTCATTGGACGAAGTAATCACTTATTTAAGCAAGACAGATCCAGAAAGTGAGGATCTGGATCTGGCCAGGAAAGCGTTCGCGTGCTTTGAACCTTTTAATCGACATCCTGAAACGTATGCCATGTCTTCGGTAAATATATCGGAAGCATGTATCGATGAAGTGACTAAGCTACTAAAGTCTATACGCGTTCATGAAGATAACTATAATGATGTACAGGAAGCCGATTTGAACTTGAAAATCAATGCAATGGTTGCACAAAACGCTGAAGAATATTACCGGGCTATGGTCCGTAGTGATGATATCTCCTGGAATGTCCGTGATGAGCATATGGTTGAAGTGATAAACGAAGTCATGGACTATCATGGAAACGATGCAAAAATCATCATTTGGGAACACAACACCCATATCGGGGATGCTTCCGCAACGGATATGGAAGCGGCTGGCATGGTGAACGTTGGACAGATTCTCCGTCTACAGAACAGAAAAGAAAATGTTTTCGCTGTCGGATTTGGCACACACAAGGGAACAGTTATCGCAACTGACCAATGGGCAAACCCATATGAAATGATGGTCGTGCCACCAGCTATGGAAAAATCATGGGAATACGCTATGCATGCAGCCGGTGAATTTAATAAGTTATTGATTTTCGATGATGACAATCGCCACCTGTTTGATGAATGGATTGGTCATCGGGCAATTGGCGTGGTTTATAATCCTGAGTTCGAAGCTTACGGGAATTATGTACCTTCAAAAATGGGAAGTCGCTACGACGCTTTCATTTATCTGGACGAAACCAAAGCCCTTAGTCCAATTGAGCATGACAACCCATAATCACTCACTAATTGCACCGCATTTGCGGTGTTTTTTTGTTTTTGTTATTTAATTCAACAATGAAAGAATGGTAAAATGTAACAATAATTAATGCTTGTAGAAGGATGAAACTAAAGGGAAAGGACTGGTGTACGAATGATTATCATGATAAATGGAGCATTTGGGGTGGGGAAGACCACTGTTTCCAATGAACTACAGAAAGAAGTCGAAAATAGTATGATTTTTGATCCGGAAGAAATAGGTACTTTGTTAGGCAAAATTCTCCCAGTAGATGTTATGGCTCTTGAAGCAAAAACAGGAGATTTTCAGGATTTGGAGCTTTGGAAACAATTAACCGTTACCGTAGCTGAGCACTTAATCGCACAGTATAAAGTGAACTTAATTGTTCCAATGACTATTCGGAAAGTAGAATATTTTAATTACATATTTGATGGATTTAAGAAGATAGATGAACAAACAAGCCATTTTTGTTTAACAGCAAATCAGGAAACTATTTTCGATAGACTTAGGGAACGTGGGGAGGAAGAAGGGAATTGGTGTTTCCAACAAACATCGAAATGCCTGAAAGCATATAAAGAACATGATTTTGGGGATTACATCAACACGGAGAACGTCCCAGTACATACGATTGTTCAAACCCTAAAGGAAAAACTAAAAATAGTAGAAGCTGTTAAATAGATGAAGACTTTTGTGCTACATGGGACATGTGACGGAAACTAATTTTGACGGAGGAATGACGATGGATGATTCAACCCATAAAATCTTAGAACTAACCAAACCAGAACAATTCGAACGTGCATTTCCACTAATGAAACAGTTAAGATTGGATTTGACGATAGAGTCTTTTCAGGAATTGCTTGGACAAATGACACAAGACGGATATCGACTTTTTGCCTTATTTGCTCAAAATCAAATCGTAGCTTTGGCAGGCGTGAGCTTGAGAACAAATTTTTATAGCGGCCGTCACGTTTATATTTATGATTTAGTTACGGACGTCTCTAAACGTTCGCTTGGGTATGGAGAGACATTGTTGGAGTTCATACATGAGTGGGCAAAAGAAAATGGTGCCGAATATGTAGCACTGGAATCGGGAATCCAAAGAACCGATGCTCATAGGTTCTATGAAGACAGAATGGATTATGATAAATGGTGTTTTTCGTTCAGAAAAAAATTGTAAACGATGATGAAATGAGTTCTTTGAAGGAGTTGAAGGGTTTTTTCATTCATGATGGAAACTGAAATTACTCACCACGATTCTTGAGATTTCCTGATAGTGTGCTAGTATGTAAGTAATTAAAATAGTTGCGGGGGGACGCATTGGCGTTGAGAAGGTTAAAACCTGACCCTTTGAACCTGTTCGTTAAGACGAACGTAGGGAGCAAAGTACATAGCGGTTTAACGCTTTTGTTTTGTACTGTAGCTCTCCATTATGGAGGGCTTTTTTGTTTCTAATTCAATATTTTAATTGCGGGGGGACTTTTTAGTTGAGAAGGTTAAAACCTGACCCTTGGAACCTGACAGTTAACACTGACGTAGGGAGCAATGTTTCATCAGAAACGCTCTTTTGTCATACGCAAAAGGGCGTTTTTTGCACTTGCGTCCATCCAAAGAAGGAGGACTAGTAATGACATTTTGTGAAGAAGTACGAAAAGAAACGGATCTTTATTGGCAAGGCAGTTTTGATCATCCCTTTGTAATGGGACTGGTGGACGGGACATTGCCACTTGAGAAATTTGCGTATTACATGATGCAGGACGCCTATTATTTAAAACACTACACAAAGGTGCTGGCGATTGCCGCTACGAAGGCTGAAACGAATGAAGACATAGCATTCTTTTTAGAATCTGCCCGCTACATCAATGAAGCCGAGCTTGAGTTGCACCGAACTGTTTTCAAAGAGCTCGCTATTACGGAGGAAATGGAAGCACACTTTGAACCTGCTCCGGCTGCCTACAACTACGTATCGCATATGTACAATGCAGCTCATAACGGGGATGTGGCAGAAGCGTTTGCCGCCATGTTCCCTTGTCCATGGCTCTATCAGGAAATCGGGGAGAAGTATAAAGACGCTAAACCAGGTGTCAAAGCTTATGAAGATTGGATTGCCGTGTATAGTGCACCAGGTTACAAAGAAAAAATCGAGCATCAAATGCAAATGATGAATCGATATGCAGAGGCAAATCCGAATAAGAGAAATGTGCTGAAAAGTCATTTTGCTAAGAGCTGCTATTACGAGTGGAAATTCTGGGAAATGCCTTGGACACTTGAGAACTGGGAAAACGAGGTGAAAGTCTATGCCTATTGAACAAATACGTCAAAAAAAGCCTCTCGTTCACTGCATGACAAACTATGTCGTGGCGAACTTTACAGCCAATGGGTTGCTAGCAATCGGTGCGTCACCAATCATGGCGGATGAGATATCAGAAGTAGAAGAAATGGTTGCCATTTCCTCGGCTCTATTAATTAATATCGGCACAATCAATACACGAACGCAAGAAGCGATGCTTCTGGCTGGTAAAAAAGCGAATGAACTTGGTACACCCGTTGTTTTGGATCCAGTAGGCGTAGGAGCTACGTCATTTCGCAAACAGGCAGTGAAGGATTTGCTGGAACAAGTTCGGTTTAATTTAATCAGATGTAATGCAGGTGAACTGGCTGCAATAGCAGGTGTTTCGTGGAAGTCAAAAGGAGTGGACAGTGGAGAAGGTGACATGGACATCGCGGACGTTGCCAAGCAAGTAGCGAAGGATTGGAATTGTATAGTAGCTGTGACTGGCGCTTCAGATTATATTACCGATGGAAACAAAGAATTTTGGATAACTGGCGGGCATGAACGAATGACCGAGGTAACCGGTACTGGGTGTTTGTTGAGTGCAATTTGTACGGCGGCTTTAAGTTTGGATGGAGAGGCCCTCCTCAACTTACGTGATCTCCTTCAAGCTTATAAACAAATATCCGAGCAAGCATCGTCTCAGGCACAACTTCCTGGCTCTTTCCAGACTGAAGTACTAAATGCTTTGCATCTCTTTTCCAAAGGTGATGGAAAATGAACATTGTCATGACGATAGCAGGCTCGGATAGTGGGGGCGGAGCCGGTATACAAGCCGATTTGAAAACATTTCAGGAACTTGGCGTATTTGGTACGTCCGCGATTACAGCACTGACTGCTCAAAATACGCTGGGTGTAGAAGGGATCTTTCCAACATCACCCGATTTCGTGGCACAACAAATAGATGTTGTCTTTAAGGATATGCCCATCCAAGCAGTCAAAACAGGCATGCTCTTTTCAACAGAAATCATTGAAGAAGTAGCAAATAATTTGCGAGAAAAAAATGTACAGCTTGTCGTTGATCCTGTGATGATTGCCAAAGGAGGCGCAAACCTTTTGCAGAATCAAGCCGTGGAAACTTTACGGACCAACCTATTGCCTCTTGCAACAGTATTAACCCCAAATATTCCAGAAGCCGAGGTGCTGGCTGGTTTGGAAATCCAATCGGAGTCAGATATGCACAAAGCAGCCAAGGCGATTTTAGGAATGGGTGTCAATTGCGTGGTCATGAAGGGCGGTCATCTAGAAGAACGAGATACGGCAACTGATACAGTCTTTATGGCCGATGGGACTAGCTTTAAAATGGTTACCCCTCGTATCAACACCAAGCATACACATGGAACGGGCTGTACGTTTTCTGCCGCATTAACTGCATTTTTGGGACAAGGAATTCCTTTGAAGGAAGCTTTGATTGAAGCGAAAAAATTTGTCCAGCTGGCTCTCGAGAATCCTCTTGGTATCGGCCATGGACATGGACCGACCAACCATTTCGCTTATAAGCAATTAAAAGCAATTTGTGAGGTGACCATCATTGAACCGTAAAGATTTGGCAGTATACCTCATAATGGGTACACCCAATTGTGTTGAAGATCCCTTGGTTGTTTTAAAGGATGCGTTGGAGGCTGGCGTAACAATGTTTCAGTTGAGAGAAAAAGGTGATGGGGCATTGAAAGGGGATGAACTGGAAGAGTTTGCACGGCAATGTCAGGAAATATGCAAATCTTACAAGGTACCATTCATTATCAATGACGATGTGGAATTAGCGATAAAATTGCATGCAGATGGGGTGCATGTAGGGCAGGATGACATCGCCCTTACGGATATAAGAGAAAAGTTCACGGGACAAATCGTAGGAGTTTCCGTGCATACCCAACAAGAGCTCGAAGGTGCCATCAAAGGTGGTGCGGATTATGTTGGGATTGGTCCGATATATGAAACAAGGTCGAAATCTGATGCAATGGCTCCTGCAGGTCTCACTTTCTTGCGACAAGCCCGAAGTTTACATCTCGATTACCCAATCGTCGCTATTGGAGGAATCACAGCTGAAAATGCACACGAACCGCTACAGGCTGGTGCCGACGGTGTGGCAATCATTTCAGCGATTTGTCAATGTCAGGACCGTCATGCAACAGTATCCTTGATATTAAGTAAAGATGAAATTAGGAGATAATTGGTTAGTTGCCCCAATAACGGGGAAAGTTGCCCCAATAACGGGGAAAGTTGCCCCTATAACATGAAGAGTTGCCCCAATAACACCAATAGTTGCCCCAATACATCAAATGAAGACATGAATGAAGCCTTCCCGACCGAGCGGGGAAGGCTTTTCACTTCTTTTAATACGCTTTTGCTCAACAAGTCATTGTCGAATTAAGTTCTAATTTGCGTTCTTTCTTATTACAGTGTAAGACAACGACTTGAAAAAAGGAGCGTAAGCATGTTAATAGATGGGGTGTTTTCTGGAGGAGGCTTGAAAAATTTTGCATTAGTTGGTGCATATCAAGTAATGGAGGAAAAGGGATATCGCTTTCAACGAGTAGCGGGAACAAGTGCAGGGGCTATTCTTGCCTGCTTTATTGCTGCTGGATACACTGGTAAGGAAATGGAAGAGATGCTGGGTGATTTAGATTTCAAAACCCTACTCGATACACGAAAATCGATCGTTCCATTACCATTTATGAAATGGATTTTCCTGTATTGGCACATGGGACTGTACCAAGGCAATGCACTGGAAAACTGGTTCATGGAAAAATTGGCGGCAAAAGGGGTATATTCTTTTGGTGATTTACCGGATGGTACGTTGAAGCTCGTGGCTTCAGATTTGACGAATGGAAAAATAATTGTATTTCCAGATGACTTAGCAAGTTATGGGCTATCAGCAGATAGCTTCCCCATTGCCCGTGCTTTACGTATGAGTTGTGGCATCCCTTTTTTCTTTGAACCAGTCACTTTGAAAGTCAAGAATGGGGAGACAATTGTTGTTGATGGGGGAGTGTTGAGTAACTTTCCTTTGTGGTTATTCGATGATAAAGATGGAAATAGGGAACGACCCGTTCTTGGTTTGAAAATCAGTCGTGGCCACCACGAATCGAAAGGAAATAAAATCAACAATGGACTCAATTTATTCGAAGCGCTTTTTTCAACGATGCAAAATGCGCATGATGAAAGGTACATTTCCAGGAAACATGAGAAAGATATTATCTTCATACCAGTAGATGATGTTAACACTACAGATTTTGATCTTAGTAAAGAAAGGAGAGAGGCTCTGATTGAAAGAGGACGGAGTCGAACCGAGCAATTTCTGAAATCTTGGACACCGCCAATTCATGGAAGAAGCTTTCAAACTTCAAATCGTTAGTATTAATATCTGTGAGTTTCGATTAACGACCTGCTTTCAAAATAGTTGAAAAACCTTCCTTTTATTCTTTGGATGAATGGGGGTTTTTCTTGCTTATAACCTTAAAAATCACTGGATATAATTGCAGTTTTCAAGAAGAAGAGTTATTAAACGATTCAATTAGTTGATTTTAATAATGCATCGTATTATAGTAGTTGATGGGTCAACTGTTGACCCGTCAAACATTAAAGGGGTGGTTTTATGTCCAACTCATGTTCAGATGAAGGAAAAATTGTCTATCGATTATATGAGATAAATAAGCAAACAAGCCCGAAGTTTGAGCGCTGTACAGGCATCAGTCAATCCCGATTGGATTTGTTGAACAAGTTGTTTGAAGTGGATGAAATCAGTCAGACGGAGCTTCAAAAAGAAGTGAATATAGATCATGCAGCTGTAACGAGGCACTTAAAGCAATTGGAAGAAAAGAGAATGGTCACACGACGTAAGAATCCCGCAGATAATCGATTTACGTTTGTTCGTCTGACGGATGAAGGTCGTGAAAGAATTGTTGCTTACCAAAAAGAGAAACAGCAATTCATTTCGAAGGTTTTAACTGGATTCAATGCAGAGGAACGCTCTTTACTTTTGGACATGCTGACACGGATACAAGACAACGTCAAAAATATTAATCCAAATGAGTAGTCGCAATACGACAAACTAGTATAAATATAAAGGAGAATGAAAAATGAACCATACACTTATAAATGACTTTAATGAAATCGTATCAGGACGTCGTTCCATCCGGAATTATGATCCGACGGTGAAAATAACAAGACTGGAAATGACTGAAATACTAACAACTGCCACGCTTGCCCCTTCATCCGTTAATCTCCAACCTTGGCGTTTTGTTGTCATCGATAGCCCAGAAGGTAAAGCGACATTGGCTCCCCTGGCCAAATTCAATCAAAACCAAGTGGCAACATCTGCTGCAATGATTGCCGTATTTGCAGATATGAACAGCATCGACTATGCTGACGACATTTACGGTAAAGCAGTGGAACAAGGTCTGATGCCAGCTGAAGTCAGAGATGCACAGCTACCAGCTATCAAAGGATTGGTTTCAACCATGTCACCGGAACAATTGAAGGAAATGAACTTAATTGATGCTGGTTTAGTATCCATGCAACTGATGCTCGCAGCAAGAGCTCACGGTTATGACACGAATCCAATAGGTGGTTATGAAAAGGACCAAATTGCTGAAGCTTTTGGTATGGACAAAGAGCGTTACTATCCCGTTATGCTAATTTCGATTGGAAAAGCGATAGATAAAGGGTATCAGTCTGTCCGTCTACCTGTGGATGCCATCACTGAATGGAAATAAAGCTAACAGTCAAGTAACAGAAAAGAGGAACTGAATCGATGTTTATTATTCATGCTGAATTTCAAGTGCAAGTAGAAAAAGAACAAGCATTTTTGGAAGAAATTCATCCACTAATCACAGCCTCTAGAGCTGAAAGTGGAAATGTTTCATACGACTTATTGAAAGATATAGAGAAAGAAAACTTATACACGATGGTCGAAGTATGGCAAGATATGAACGCTGTCGAAAGTCACAACAAAAGTGATCACTTCACTTCCTTTTCAAGTAGAGCTGCAGAATATCTAGCCGGACCTTTGAATGTGAAAATCTACGAAGGTAATGAGAGAATCAAATAATAAGATGGCAAAAAGACACTTCCAGTAATATAGATTGGAGGTGTCTTTTTGCTTTTGTAACTATACTTGCATAATGAATGACGAACGAATTATGAACAAGGTTAATTGATGCTAGGATGCAGAGGGGCAAATTCATTTATGAAATAGCTTGTAATTTATATTTAGGCAACAACACTTCCACGCTAGTTCCTTTATCGACTTCGCTTGATATATTAATAGTTCCTTTATGAGATTCAATAATACTAAAACTAACAGTCATTCCTAAGCCAATACCTTTTTCTTTTACGCTATAGAATGGCTCACCAATGTGTTTCAAACGGCTTTCCTCAATCCCACACCCATTATCTTCAAATTTAATCGCAAAATAGTTTTCATCTTTTTCGAATAAAGTGATATTGACTTCACCTTGAGTGGATATAGATTCTATAGCATTTTTTAGAATATTGATAAACACCTGTTTTAATTTACTATCATTACAATATGTATCAAATTTTTCTAATTCATTTAAATTCAGTTGAATATTTTGAAGCGATGCTTCTGTCGATAACAATTGAATGACTTCTTTAACAATTGTATTTATGTTTTTGTTGGAAAAAATAACTTCCGATGGTCTTGAAACAATCAATAGTTCGTTAACGATGGTATTAATTCGGTCTATTTCATCAATCAACATCTCGGTATGAGGCTCAAGATTAATGGCCTTATCTTTCCCCATTTGCAAAAAACCTTTAATAGTGGTCAAAGGGTTACGTATTTCGTGAGCAATGCCTGCAGCCAGTTCACCAATAACAGACATTTTTTCTGACTGTCTCAACATACTTTCCGTTTCTTTTAATGCTGTAATATCTCTCCCGATTACGACCAGCCCTTTTCTCGAACCATCAGGATTGAAAATGGGCACTTTGAATGCATCGAACGTTTTGCTTGAGCCATCTCTTAATTGAATGGTTTCTTCACAGCGAGTGACTTTCCCAGCCCTCCAAGCTTCCTCGTCGGTATCAATACAATAAATCAAAGCATCATGATAATAATCAGTGTACTGGGCCATCTCTCTATCGTCCTTGCCCCTGTAATCGATGCCTTCTAGTTCGAATAATTGAGCACCAAATTTATTGATTTGAAGCCACTTGCCTTCACCATCTTTAAATGAAACACAGTCTGGCATGGTATCTATTAGCAGTGTGAGCTTCTCTTTTTCTTCTTCAATTAGTTTTGAATCTCTCAAATTTTTAATATAAAAATACAAAAGAATGGCGGTAAAGAAAACAAATAACAGACTTTTGAATGTCTGAAGGAGAAGGACTTTTTCAAAAATGGTGTTAGGATCATATAATAAATAATCTGTCCCTATAACCCAGACTGGACCTATAATCAAATAGACAAACGGAATTATTCGGTAAAAATCGGTGCTTTTTTTCATTGTTGTACCCCTTAAATATTGGAAAGTATGATGCTATTTAGTTATATTGTCACATACAAATGAAATTTCAGCAATTTAACATTACGTTTACTGCACGCTGGGCCACACAATTTATAGTTTTTCCAGAAGAGATTGGCCTTCGGACATATTGTAAAGCAGTTCGTCAAAAGAGGGAATATGAATATGATTAGAGAAGATAAACCTTACACAATAACTTCATAAATACGTACAAGAAGGTTCATTAATGCAGCAAAAGATTAAAATAGCAAAATGGTTACTGGAAGTTGATATTTTGTGCTGGATTACATCACTCTACCTATTGTTCAGTTAGATTTTGTTGCTTTAATGCCATGGAGTCACGGGAAAAATAAATTAAAGTAGGTGCGAACATGATTAAATTCCACGGAACACCAACGCTGGAAACCGAACGATTGATTCTTAGAAGACTGGTTATTGAAGATGCACAAAACTTCTTTACCCATTGGATGTCTGATGAACGGGTTACGGACAATCTCATAAAAGGAGCACATAAATCAATCAAGGAGTCAGTTGAGAGGGTAACGAATATTGTCAATGAATATGAGGAACAAGAATTTTGTTATTGGGGCATTGAATTAAAAGCAACTGGTGATCTTATCGGAGCAATCGATTTTTATCATTTCGACCTCGGCACGGAAAATTGCGAAGTAGGATTTACACTCGGTTACGACTGGTGGAATCAAGGATATGGAACAGAATCGTTGAAAGCCGTTATGGAATTTGGCTTCAGGCATATGAATATTCATAAGATATCTGCAGCACATAACAGTGATAATCCTGCATCCGGAAAAATCATGCAAAAAGTTGGAATGAAACAAGAAGGGTTGATACGGCATATGATTCGTAACGCTAAAAATCAATACAAAGACTGTGCAATCTACGGGATTCTCCAGGAAGAGTACTTACTACAAGTAAAGATGGGGTGATTACTCATGTCGACAAAACCAGATTTACATGATCTAGTATTCACTCTTTTTTTATTTAATAAATATCATAATTTAATAATAGGAAACATCATAGATTGATTGGGGCGTAATAATTTGAATATAGTTAGTCTGGAAAGAGCAACAATACCCGATGCAGAAGCTATTTTTAATATGCAAGTCAAAGCATTCATGCCGCTTATGGAAAAGTATAAGGATTACGATATAAACCCAGCGAATGAAACAATAGACCGAGTTGTTTCGAGGATCACTAATCCTCAAGGCATATTTTATAAAATTTTGTTGGATACAAAACTTGTAGGTGGAATCCGTATCTTTTGGAAAGAAGATGTTCATTTTTGGATTAGCCCCATGTTTATCAGTCCAACCCATCAAGGGCAAGGTATAGCAAAAAAAGCGATATTGTTAGTAGAAGAAAGCTTTCCTCAAGCCATCAGTTGGGAACTGGCAACAATCCTGGAGGAAGAACGTAACTGCCATTTGTATGAAAAAATGGGGTATATACAGACGGGGGAAAAACGGCGTATTAATGATAATACCACACTGGTTTTTTATAAAAAGTCTGTGTAAAGTGAATCGCCAAAAACAAATGGGAGTGTATTATCATTAAATTTCATGCCAAGCCTAATTTTGGTCATCATATGACAACAAGTTAACAATTCGATGACATGAAGGGGTATGGGTTTAACTATCAGGGATTCTCCGTTAAGATGCAGACTATGCTTTAGTTATAAAGCGTAGCTTTGAATCGAAAGGGGTTTACATGAGAATGAATATTAAAAAAATTATATTACCGTTTGCAGCAGGTGTATTGATATTGAGTTTATCTGCTTGCAACGAAGAAGATAAAGCAACAAAAGAAGAAAAGCCACAAGAAGAAACGAAGCAGGAAGCAACAAAAGCACCATCTGAACAAGACCAAGCAGCTGCAGCTAAAGAAATGCAGGCAAAGCTTGCTAAGCAAGAAGTAGACGAGAGCAAAGTTGTTGCGGTAGTCAATGAAGAAGAATTAAAAGGTGAGGAATATAATGCAGTATTGGCTTCCGTTCAAGGGCAAATGCAGCAGACAGGTCAAGATCCTAGTAGCAAAGAAGCAGCAAAACAGGTAAAAGAGCAAGTACTTAATACGCTTGTTGGACAAACGTTGATTTTACAAAAAGCGAAAGAAGCAAAAATTACTGCTACAGATAAAGAGATTGATGAACAATATAAATCTTTTGTAGAGCAATACGGTGGAGAAGAAGCAATGAATAAAGCGTTGAAAGCACAAAGCATGGATACTAAAATGCTGAAAACCCAAATTGCTGACTCCATTCTGTTTGAAAAATATCAGGATAAAGTAGTACCTGCCAAAGAAGTAACAGAAAAAGAAATTAAAGCCTATTACGATCAAGCTGCTTCTCAAGCAAAATCGGCTGGACAAGATCTTCCTCCACTTGAAGAAGCAAAAGAAGAAATTAAAGGGATTCTTAAACAACAACAACAGCAAGAATTATTGACTAAACATGTTGAAGAGTTAAAAGCTGACGCTGAAATTGAATTGAAAATCTAATGTATAACTTGCATGGCCTCCCATTAATCTGATTAATAGGGAGGCTTTTGCATGGGTATACTAATCATTATTCACTAAATTAATTATCAGGAGCTATATGTCATGAAAGAATTCAAAATCACTTATTTTTTTGATGAAGACCATTACATCCGGCGATTTATCCATGTTGAATCCATGGAAATTGCAGAAGAGCTGATACAAAGTGAAAGAGAACAAACCATTTCATTTCGTGATAGCAGAGATATATACCATGAGTTGAATACGCGAAATGTTCGAGTCATTCAACTTTCGGAATATCACCGGGTGGATAAAAGCACAAAAAGAGAGGGGCGATGACCATGTCACCGTCCCTCTCTTTATTGTGACTACGAACACACCTTATTCAGCAGAAAGTTCACTTTCAGTTACCCATTTATGATTCTTTACTTCTTCACCATCAGTCGAAGTGTAATCTACCATATACACAGTTGTTTCCTCAGCTGAGTCGATAACTGCGGTGGTGCCTTTCATCCCTTCCGTATGATCTCCCTCGACAATTACTTCATCGCCTTCTGCATATGGTTCAGTAGCAGCGTCTTTTATTTCCTCATGAATGATCCATTTATGGTCTTCTACTTTTTCTCCACCAGTCGTTGGTGTATAAGAAATGGTATATACTGTCGTATCGTAAGCTCCAACGATTGTAGCTTCGGCATCCTTCATGCCTTTCATGTGATCTGTTGTAATGGTTGCTTCGCTACCAACTTTAAAAGTTGGATTTGTTGCGTCTTTTAGCCCTTCAGGAATCTCACCAGAGCTGGAATGTGAACCTCCATGATCCATCTCACTATGGTCGGATTCCTTGCTCGTTTCATTTCCACAACCGCTCAGTGCCACTAGTAATGCAAAACTCAATAAGTACCGTTTCTTTTTCAATGGTATATACTCCCCTATCATTTTGATTTCTTAAATGTAGTATACCCTAATGGGGTATATAATAAAAGTGAAAAGTCTGTCAGGTAGACAGAATGGGATTCTAGGTTGACAGTTCTGGATTCCAGGTTGACAGTTCTGCGTTCCGGGTTGCACAAAATTCCGTTCTGCTGAAAATCGTCTCGCTAGCTGAAACTTTCGACGCCGATAATGTCACACTCTATGAAGAAAACCCTTGAATACGTCGATTACGTATCCAAGGGTTGCTCTTATATTTAGTTTGGTGGGGGAATCAGCCAAACGTTCTCTTTGTTAACACGTAACAATTTGGCACCATGCGTTAAATACTACAAAACGTTATTACTTTAATGATGCGAAGACAAAACATTATATGTTTCTGTCGAAGAAGAATAAAGAAAACAGATAAAAATCAAGTAACACTTAAACGAAAAGGGCTACCAAATCGGTAGCCCTTTTTATTTTCATGGATGATCTTTTATTCTAAAGTTCGGGTCTTACCCACAACTTGGAAAAATCAACGTATCCAAAATGCTTGATATTGACGTTCATTAGATCGGTAGAGAAGGGGATTTGACGTTTTTCATAATATAAAGGAATCATCAGCGAAGCTTCCAAAAGAGCTCTTTCCATTCTCAAGTTCAAGGTAGTCCACTTTTCAAAAGGGGTATGCACATATTCCTTTAAATACATGCTGGCCGTTTCATCGGCCTCAATCATTTTTGCTAATGGGGAGTACCCATTTTTAAGAAAATAGTAAAAGGACAAATCTTGATTCAATTCGAATACTTCACCGTGAATGAACAGATCGGCTTCCTGGTTTCTTGGACTGTTTTGAACTGTCTCGGCAAAGGGAAGCCAAGTGACTTCCACAGGGACGCCTTCTTTTTCGAATACTTCCTTCAGCCACATAGTGGTTTTTTCCGTATAGTTCACTCCTTTTAAAATCAATGGTTCTGAAAAATGGGGGCGTTGCATCACTGGTACTTTGTATTGCTGATCATGACCTATGAGGCAGCTCTTATCGTTGGCCCAAGCACGTGAATGTACGAGTGGAATTTCATGGCGATGCTTCGCTATTACATAGTGCAGATAGTCTCGGACTTCCTTGCACTGAATCTGTGAATCGCGAAACGCATTCATGATTACGACTCCGAAACCTGAGCTACTTTCTACTTGAAAAGTGCCATCTACTGGGTCTTTAGTTGCAGAACGGTAGGCGGTATCGAAGTCTTTTGGTACCTGCACAAATTCCACTGCATCCAATAAAGGTCTTTCCAAAAAATAATCCTTGAAAGCACAGATCGTGGTTTTTAAGTCATTGCTTTCTTCTAAATAAAATGCTCCAGTGCCAAGTAACTGTCCTTTAGTTTCCTTGTAAATGCTTGCAGTTAACGTACCCAAAAGTTGGAGGCAATAGCTGCAACCGTTTGGGAATTCAATATCAATTACTAGAGGTGCCACGATTTCAATGCGCTGAATGGGCTCCCATAAATCCCGGAAATGCTTATGACACCTCAATTTTTCCAGACAGAACTTCACATCTTCCGCGGTCAGTATGGATGCATCATGGAACTTAATATCTTTTCTCAAATAGAGTCGGAGTTTCGATGGGGTTACATCCCAACTGTGGGCAAGTTCAGGTGAAACCATCCCCTTTTCGTCAATGGCCACTAATCGATTGAATAGATTCGCCACCAAGCTCGCGCTATGTACTTCTGCCGCTTCCAGTGGATGCATCGTTAGGAAGGTGTATCTTCTTGGAATGATGAGCTTGTCCATGTGGTTTGTGCTTTGGTTGTAGCCGAATTTGGAATGGAACTTATTCATCAAACGCATTTTGCTGTCGCTTGACCACTCGTAGAGTAAATATTTCCCGATCGTTTCGACTGGTTCTTCATCAATCATTTTCATGACCAAGTCTTCATAAACTTCTTCCACATTTTTTTGCCATTGAATCTTCGATGCTTTGCCTCTCCCAAGTCCTGAAGTAAAGATGAGCCAGCCTTCTTTTGTCCATTTCTGCAAGTATCTTGCCGTTTGTTTCCTACTCAGACCGAGGAGTTCCGTTAGTTCATCCAGCCTAATGCTCCCTGATGAAACCGAACGCCATACGGTCAATAAATGTCTATCCATCATGTTCTCCTTTTTTGAAAAAGTGGACATAATTATTTATTTTGTCCATTTTTAATGTCAATAGTCTAGTTTAATATACATAAGTAATAGGAGGGGTTCAACATGGCCTTTAAAGACTATCCACAAAATATAAAAGTTCGGTTGATTACATCGTTTTTCAACCGTGCGGTATCATCAGCGGTCATGCCTTTCATGGCATTATTTTTTGCACAGGAAATGAGCAAGGTATGGGCAGGTGTGTTTCTGGTATTCACAGTCGTCGTCAGCTTTTTCACTAATTTGATCGGGGGCTATATTTCGGATCGATTACCACGCAAAAGGGTGTTGCTCCTCACATCTTCCTTGAGTGCGTTGCTGTTTCTATTCATGACCTTGAGTCTATTACCTGAAGACAACTTGATTTGGTTATTTGCGATTGCCTATGCAGCATTCGTAGTGACAAGCAGCCTAGGGCGACCTGCCATGCATGCGATCATCATCGATTCGACCACGCCTGAAAATCGAAAAGCAGTCTATGCTATTGAATACTGGCTCGTAAATCTATCTATGGCAATCGGTGCGGCACTTGGAGGATTGCTTTACGTCAACCATCAAATTGAACTGTTTGCCATGTTGACGGTCACATCGGCCAGTCTACCGATTGCTTATCATATATGGCTGCGGGATGAGTCCACAAGTAGATTGGAAAAACAGCATCAAAATGTATTACTGGATGTAATTCAAAATTATAAAATTGCTTTTCAAGATATACCGTTTGTCAAAGTTGTCGTAGGCTCGATGTTTATTTTTGCCGCTGAGTTTTCACTTAACAGTTACATCGGCGTTCGTCTCGCAGAAACGTTCGAGACAGTACAAATAGGGGAGTTCCAAGTGGGGGGAGTAAGGATGCTGAGTTACCTCAATATCCAAAATATGCTTCTCGTTGTGTGTTTTACGTTTATCATCAATAAACTCACTGATAGGTTCAATAAGAAAAATGTCTTACTGTTTGGACTTCTACTATATGGAATCGGTTATGTAACGGTCACGTCTGCCAACACGTGGTACATTCTAGTTCTCTTTAATATCATTGCAACACTGGGAGAACTGATTTATTCACCGATTCGAAATACGGAAGAGGCAAACATGATGCCAGCCAATAAGAGGGGATCTTATTCTGCCTTTTCGAACCTATCATTCAGCGGTGCAGACTTGGTTGCTCGCTCCACGATTATCATGGGTGCATACCTGGTCCCGACCATGATGTCCGTTTACATTGGAATGATTCTGATGGCTGGTATCGTCTTGTTATATGCAGGTTTATTTATGAGCAAAAATGTTTCAGATGAAGGAATAATAAATGCAACTGTTTGAAGGAAAAGGACCATCCAAAAGATGGTCTTTTTTCGTGCAAAGTGAATGATTTTAAAGTTGAAGCAGTTCATTTGTTATAATTGCATCGTGCAATATTTTACGAACCATTCAAAATCCGATAGTATAAGTAATAATTTAACATCAAATATCGAAAAGTATTTATTTAAAGGAGTACACTCAAGATGTCTACACTCGCAATATCCAACTACTTGAAAGATCATGCACATCAAATCACGGAAGAATGGTTGAATGAGAGAGTAAAAGAGCCGGGTTCATTTTATTCTAATCAAGCTTCACCAGATGTGGAGAAACTCTTGAGAAAGCAGCATCAACATACCATTCAGTTATTGATATCAAGCTTTGATCAAAATGATTTCGATTTTCGGGAAAAACTTGATGAATGGGCTCAAACTGTAGCAAAGTCGCGAGTGGAACATCGAATAGCCATTCATGAAGTTATTAAATTTCTTGGAAAAACGAGAACGCTCTTTTGGGAATATATGAAACAATATATCGATCAAACGAATGAAGATGTTTGCAAACATCTAGTATCGGAATGGAGTGAAATGCTGAATTCTGGATTTGAACTGATGATTGTCAAGTTCTCTGAGTATTACCATGAATTCAACGAGAAACGATTGACCGAGCATCAGGCCTTGATAAAATTACTGGAAATACCACTCATCAAGATTTGTGATAAAATTTCTGTTCTTCCGGTAATCGGTGTGATTAATTCGGAACGTGGGTTGTCCTTACTTAATGATATTCCGATGAAGTGTAGTGAAAACATGGTAGAAAGTTTAATTATCGATCTTTCTGGTGTGATTGAAATTGAAGAAGTCGTTGCATTCCAGCTGACTCAACTTGTTCAAGTTTTGAACTTGATGGGGATTGAAAGCTTTATCTCCGGTATTCGGCCAGAAGTTGCAAGAAAAGCAATCAGTTTTGGAGAAGAATTTCATGCAATTTCTAAAATATCTTCAGTTCAAGAAGTGATTGGAAAAAAGAACAATCAAATGTGAGTATCATTAAAATTCAAAAATAGGACACCTCCAATTCTTTTCAAATTGGAGGTGTTTTTTCTTCTATTCAGTTTCACGATACTTTAGGACTTGTAAGATTTTTCTCTTTCACTTTTTTTACGATGATTCGATGTCATTGGCTCATGTTTTGGTTTTAAGAATCCCTGCTCCACTAATTCCATCGAAATTTCTTCTTTTGGTGAAGTTGCATTAAAATCTTTCTTCTTTGGTGTTTGAGACAAGGGACCTGTAAAGTTAATAGCACCTTTATGATTGTCACTTCCCATCAAAAAACCTCCTTAAAAGTATCGTTCCTTCTTAACATGGTTATAAAAGCGAAGTTCATTCTTTAAATTTCAAAAAAAAAAAATCATGTAGAACGAAAACATGTTCATGTAAAAGGCGCTTTAAAGGTTTTCTCCAGTCAGCTCCCATTTCTGTACACACACTCAACAATCACTCTTGTACGACTTGGCTATGTCCTCAAATTAAAAAAGACAATCACATAGGATTGTCTTTTGGTTTGAGGATTGATATGTCGGGTTGAATTGTAAAGGTTTTCGTCACACTAAAAATACCATGGAGGCTTGGGCCGGATATCGTTTTGATGGGATTTCTGGTTAACTTTGATTTCACTAGATTCATTCGATTCATGCGTTTTATTGGATTCAAAGGATTCATTGGAATCATTGAATTTAATAGGTTCATTGAAATCTTTGGATTTGGAGATAGATTTGGAATTGAATTTTGTTCGAGACGTACCTTCATCATCGAAATCATACGGGATAAACTGCTTATAGTCATGCGTATTAATATTGGCATTCCGGTATTCCTTAAAAGGTTTGTCAATGGACTTGCCATCTTCATTCTTCTGCGCACGTAAGTGGTCAACTATTACGTTTCCAATATATCTGCCTAATTTCAAGCCTTCGATGTTATCGGCTTCAAAATGAACGCCAGCACATAGACGGCTGAAGGCGTCATCAAAAGCAATTTTTCGTAACTTTTGTGCTTCCATTGGGAAGAAATAGCTTAACACCACTTCTGCACAGCCAGACATGCTGGCATGGCCAGAAGGATAGGAAGGAAATTTAGGTGTGGAAAGAATCGTTTCCATCTCATGGTCATATTGATTTGGTCTGGCAACATCCAATTTATACTTCAAATCCCATACGACAATCTTGGTGTCATTGATTGCCATATGGACAGCAGCTAGTATTCGAGAGGCGTAGACAGGACTGACCCCATACGATTCTACTAAACGGTCAATGATAGAAGTCCACTGTTTAGTAGGGACACCTGTTCCATAAAAAATGGCCAACTGTTCCTGAGTGTGTGTCAGGTGGTTGAGTGTACGCTGAACAATCTTTAATTCTTTTTCAAAATCTATTGCACTAGGTTTTTTAATGGGAAAGTGCATTATCGTTCCATTTGGATTCAAGAAGTTCTTTTCTTTGTCTCTTTTTAAATAGGTCAAAGACCGAGAACCTGAAGATGGTGTATCAGGATTTACTGGTGGTTTCTTTTCACCTGCATAAGGTACTTCGGACCAACGTAAATATTTTTTCTTCATTTTTTTCATCTCCACTCTATTATTCCTTTAACCTATGTCAAAGAGTAAGAACATGTGTATTAATTAAAGCTATTCGCAACATGAAAATGATGAGAAAAGTACTTTCTAAAATCGGATATTAATTTTGAAGATCTTTTTGCCGGATGAGGCAATTGTGAAAAGTCCCGGTAATCATAAGTTGTCTCATTTCATACTATGAATAAATCAAACCCTAAACGGAGGGAAAAAATGGATATTTTGAACAAGGTGAAGAGCTTCCGAGAAGAAGAAAACAGCCTAAAGTGGGAGGGTACATTTGCTGAATACTTGACCATCGTTAAGGAACGACCAGAAGTTGCCCAATCGGCTCATTCACGTGTTTATAATATGATCAATAGCCATGGGTTGACGCAAAAGAATGGTCATAAAATGTACCATTTTTTTGGTGAAGAAATATTTGGACTTGAAACGGCCATTGAGCGACTAGTAGAAGAGTACTTTCACCCAGCTGCAAAAAGATTGGATGTTCGAAAGCGTATTTTATTGTTGATGGGACCTGTAAGTGGAGGGAAATCAACAATTGTGACATTGTTGAAACGTGGTTTTGAAAAATATTCAAAAACCGACGAAGGAGCTGTTTACGCGATAAAAGGATGCCCAATGCACGAAGACCCACTTCACCTCATTCCCCACGAGTTACGTGACGAATTTTTTGAAGAGTATGGAGTCCGCATTGAAGGCAGCTTGTCTCCTTTGAACGCGATGCGTTTGGATAAAGAGTTCAATGGTCGCTTGGAAGACGTAATGGTGGAAAGAATTTTCTTCTCCGAAGACAAACGGGTGGGAATTGGCACATATACGCCTTCTGATCCGAAATCACAGGATATTGCCGATTTGACAGGAAGTATTGATTTTTCAACAATCGCAGAATTCGGTGCGGAATCAGATCCTCGTGCTTACCGATTTGATGGGGAACTGAATAAAGCGAACCGCGGAATGATGGAATTTCAGGAGATGTTGAAACTCGATGAAAAATTCCTTTGGCTGTTGTTATCTCTAACTCAGGAAGGGAATTTCAAGGCAGGAAGGTTTGCATTAATCAGCGCGGATGAACTCATAGTGGCTCATACAAATGAAACAGAGTATGCTTCGTTTATTTCAAATAAGAAGAATGAAGCCTTGCATTCCAGAATTATTGTCATGCCAATTCCTTATAACCTGAAAGTGAGTCAGGAAGAACGGATTTACGAAAAAATGATCCAGGAAAGCGATATGACACATATTCATATTGCTCCGCAAGCATTGCGAGCAGCCGCCATTTTCTCAGTATTAACAAGGCTTGAAACACCTAAAAAGCAAGGCATTGATATTGTGAAGAAAATGCGTTTATATGACGGCGAAAGTGTAGAAGGCTTCAATCAAATCGATGTGGAGGAATTGCAGAAGGAGTTTCCGCATGAGGGGATGAACGGCATTGATCCGCGTTACGTAATCAATCGGATTTCTTCGGCCATCATCCGCAAGGAAGTGCCATCGATCAACGCTCTGGACGTTTTGCGTGCACTGAAAGATGGTCTCGACCAACATGCTTCCATCACGCAGGAAGACCGGGAAAGGTACATGAATTATATTTCTATTGCCAGACGGGAATATGATGAAATTGCCAAGAAAGAAATTCAAAAAGCCTTTGTTTATTCCTATGAAGAGTCAGCAATTACCTTAATGGATAATTACCTGGACAATGTAGAAGCTTATTGTAATAAAAATAAAATAAGAGATACTTTGACCGGTGAAGAAATGAATCCGGATGAAAAACTGATGCGTTCAATCGAAGAACAAATTGGCATCTCTGAAAATGCGAAAAAAGCGTTCAGGGAAGAAATACTCATACGTCTGTCTGCCTACGCTAGAAAAGGAAAGCGCTTTGAATACAATTCACATGAACGTTTACGCGAAGCTATACAAAAGAAACTTTTTGCGGATTTAAAAGATGTGGTGAAGATTACGACATCATCCAAAACACCGGATGAATCACAGCTTAAAAAGGTAAATGAAGTAGTTGCGAGACTGATTGATGAACATGGCTATAATTCAATTTCAGCCAATGAATTATTGCGTTACGTAGGAAGCCTGCTTAATCGATAATGGGATGAATATGAATAACAGAACAAGACGAATCAGATAATTCGTCTTGTTTTTCTTACTCTCTGAAGTCAATAACTTGTTCGCCAACGCATATGATAATAAAATTAAAAAACTTTTAATACTGGATGGGTGTGGGTGGAAATGAACGAAAAACCTGATAATCATTTTGTCATCTCACAGGAAGACTGGTCGCTCCATAGAAAAGGCTATCAAGATCAGCAACGTCATATGGATAAAGTCAAAGAAGCCATCAAGAATAATTTGCCGGATTTAATCAGTGAAGAAAGCATTATTATGTCAAATGGACGGGATGTCATCAAAATTCCGATCCGCTCCTTGGATGAGTACAAAATTCGCTATAATTACGACAAATCAAAACACGTGGGTCAAGGGAATGGTGATAGTCAGGTAGGAGATGTCATCGCACGTGGTTCTGGGGAAGGAAAAGCCGCTCCAGGGCAAGGGAAACAAGCAGGGGATCAAGCGGGTAAGGATTATTATGAAGTGGAAATCACCATGGCGGAGCTGGAAAGTGCCCTTTTCAATGAACTCGAGTTACCCAATTTAAAGCAAAAAGAACAAGCTCAAATTAGAAAAGAAAAAATTGAATTCAATGATATTCGTAAAAAAGGGCTGATGGGCAATATTGATAAAAAGCGCACCATCTTAACGGCTATCAAACGCAACGCGGCGAATGGGAAAGCGGAAATTTCGCCTATCCATAATGAGGATTTGCGGTTCAAAACATGGAATGATGAAGTAAAACCGGAATCCAAAGCAGTTGTACTTGCGATGATGGATACGAGTGCATCCATGGGACCATTTGAAAAATATATGGCTCGCAGCTTTTTTTTCTGGATGACCAAATTTCTACGTACCAAATACGAAACGGTGGAAATTGAATTTATCGCTCATCATACTGAAGCAAAGGTTGTCACGGAAGAGAACTTTTTTTCAAAAGGTGAAAGCGGCGGCACCATTTGTTCATCTGCCTATCTAAAAGCGCTGGAACTGATTGAACAAAAATATCAACCTTCTCGATTCAATATTTACCCGGTCCACTTTTCAGATGGTGAAAACATGTCAAACGATAATGAAAGATGTTTGAAGTTGGTAAATGAACTGATGGCCGTTTCCAGTATGTTTGGCTACGGAGAAGTGAACCCCAATAATCGATATTCCACTTTGATGTCCACTTATAAAAAAATCTCGAATCCGATGTTCCGCCATTATATATTGAAAGAAAAACAAGATGTCTATAAAGCATTGAAAAGCTTTTTCCAAAAAGAAATAACTTCCGTTTGAACTGGTCGGTGCCTTGCACTTGTCATTGAATAAACCGTCGGAGGGATTCAATAGATGGAAAAGAATGCTCTTCATCGGGCAATAGACGAAATTACGGAAATTGCAACTGGATTTGGACTGGATACGTATCCGATGCGTTATGAAATTTGTCCTGCTGATATTATTTACACATTTGGTGCATACGGCATGCCCACACGATTCAGCCATTGGAGCTTTGGGAAACAATTTCATAAAATGAAGCTGCAATACGACTTGGGTTTAAGTCAGATTTATGAGCTGGTGATCAATTCAAATCCATGTTATGCGTTTCTGCTTAATACAAATAGTCTCATTCAAAATAAATTAATTATTGCCCATGTGCTTGCCCACTGTGATTTCTTTAAAAACAATGCTCGATTTTCCAATACGAAGCGTGATATGGTCGAAAGTATGACGGCAACTGCCGAACGGATTGCCAATTATGAAATGATTTATGGCAAAGTAGAAGTAGAACGTTTTTTGGATGCGGCCATGGCCATACAGGAGCATGTGGATCCCTCCATTATCAGACATAAATTATTGGACTACGATACGAATGAAGAAGAAAAAGAAGTCAATCGGAAAACTCAGTATGATGACTTATGGAACTTGGATATAAAAGCGAAAGACAATAAGGCACTCATAGAAAAAAGAAAGAAATTTCCGCCATCCCCTGAAAAAGACCTCTTATTGTTTATCCAGGAATATAGCCGTGAACTGGAAGAGTGGCAAAGGGATATCTTAACCATGATGCGGGAAGAAATGCTGTATTTCTGGCCGCAAATGGAAACGAAAATCATGAATGAGGGCTGGGCGAGCTATTGGCATCAGCGAATATTAAGAGAAATGGATTTGACGCCAGCTGAAACCATCGAATTTGCGACATTGAATGCCGGAGTTGTTCAGCCTTCCAAAACGAGTATCAATCCCTATTATCTGGGCTTAAAGATTTTTGAGGATATTGAAAAGCGATACAATCATCCAACAGAGCGAATGAAGAAAAACGGCGTTAAAGAAAATTCTGGCCGGGAAAAAATGTTTGAAGTAAGAGAAATTGAATCAGATATTTCTTTCATCCGAAATTATTTGACGAAGGAATTGGTGAAACAGGAAGATCTATATTTGTTTGAAAAGAAGAATGGAAACTATCAAATTACCGATAAAGACTATGAGCAGGTTCGTGACCAATTGATTTCGATGAGGGTGAATGGAAGCTTTCCTTATATCGTGGTTGAGGATGGAGACTACTCGAGAAATGGTGAACTCTATTTAAAGCATGGTTACGAGGGAACTGAGCTGGATCCTCTTTATCTGGAACATGTACTGCCTTACATTTATCAGTTGTGGGGACGGTCAGTCTATTTGGAAACGTATGTTGAGAATAAACCAATTGTTTATTCATATGATGGGAAAAAGGTGTCACGTCGATTATTATGATAGACAAAAAAATTCCAGCATCTTTTGAAGATGTTGGAATTTTATTTGGTTTAACCATTACGTTTGCTTTCTTAAATAGAAACGGACAGAAATTAAGTTGTAGTTTTTATTTTATTGGCTGTGTTAAAGGATGTAGAAGATATCGGTTGTTTAGCGTACAATTGTACTAGTCGCATGTTCCGCATGAGCCAGCAAGTATGACAGAGCCTATTAATTAACAAGAAAGGAGGTGTTTAAATTGTCCACATCTAAAATATTGAAATGGGTCACCGGCGGTCTTGAAGCGTTATTGGGGATTCCTTTTCTAGGAGCAGGCATTGTAATTGGATTTTTATGGATTCCATTAGGCATTATGTTAGCATTACACATTGTAACATTGGTTCTCACCAAAAAAGATGGTGGTTCGACCACGGGAAGTATACTTGGTATCGTCACTTCTTGTATCGCATGGATTCCTTTTGTAGGAATGATTATGCACATTCTTTCTGCCATTTTCCTAATGATCGACGCTGCTAAACCGGAACATCACAATCTAAATCAACATAATGGATGAAGTATAATATGTAAAATCAAAAGGGTGCCATTACATAGGATTCACTCACTTTTTATAGCAGTTTTCAAAAAAAGTTTGTTTTTCTTTTTAATATCATCTAGTTATTAATTTACATTTTCTGGCAACCGAATTAATTTAAAAAGAATTCCAACTGCTTAGCTAGCAGCTGGAATTCTTTTTGTTCTGATATAAGAAAATCCCATAATCATAGAAAGGAAACCAGCAGCTAATGAGCTACTGGTTTCCTTTTTATAATGATTATTACATGTATATGATAAAAAACAATGAAAGAAAGAGTGTCAGATGTGTAGAGAGCGTCGGCGAATTTCGATTTCCAACAAGTAGATAAATTCAGGACATAACTTTAATTCTTTTGCCTTAACATACGATTCAATCAACAATTCAGATGATAGTTTACTCAAAGTGAATTCACCTCCGATTACATAATAGATGGGCCATTTTAGGAAAGCAGCAAATAAATTGGTAAATATCTTTGATGTAATCTTAATCTATCAGATAGTTTTGTTCGGAACAAGCGTTCTCTTATCCACAGCTATCGGTGGATTAATTGTGATTAACTTGTTGATAGTTAGTAGAAATGTACACTCAGTACCCGGGAAAATGTGTATAACCTTATCCACAGAAACGAAAAAGTGAGAAATTTGTCGAAAAATTTTTTTGGAAATATTGACCTTGGAAGGAATTTCAAGAAAAGTAACGAATAACTCTATTAGAAAGTTGCAATGGAGGAAACGAATTTGATTGATAAGAATGGGCAAATAACAGTGCGAGAACTGAAAATAGAGGATAAGCACTTATTGGCAAAATGGCTTTCGGATCCGAAAGTCTTACAATATTATGAAGGAAGGGACAATCCATTTGACTTGGAAAAAGTAAATGAGAAATTCTATAATTGCGATGAAAATGAAATGAAATGTATGGTTGAATATGAGGATGTTAAAATAGGTTACATCCAGTACTATGAATTGGATGAAGAAACGAGAAATCATTATGGTTATTCTGATTCACCATATAAGATTTATGGCATGGACCAGTTTATTGGGGAAACAGAGTATTGGAATAGAGGCTTAGGAACTCATCTTGTGAAATCTATGGTAACGTTCTTGGTTGAGCAAAAACATGCTGAACTTGTAGTAATGGACCCACAGACATGGAATGAACGTGCCATACGGTGTTATGAAAAATGTGGATTCAAGAAGGTAACTCTATTACCTAAAAATGAACTGCACGAAGGTGAGTATCGTGATTGCTGGCTGATTGAATATCAAAGGTAACAAAAACGGCAAAAGCAATCAAAATAAAAGTATAAAAATTCGCATTCTTATCTATTGCACTCTATCGAAAAAGTTTATGGTCGGCTATTTCTTTCGCTTTCCGCGGACGAAACGCTAGCCTCCTCGGCTCAGCTGTCTATGACAGCTGAGCCTGTGGGGTCTAGCTTATTTCGTTTTTCCGCAGGAGTCTTCAGAAATAACCGACCATCTTACTAATAAAATAATATGAAGAGATACGATAACAGAAGCGAATTCCGTTGATTGGAGTGGAGGCGGCGACTTCAGCGGGAACAGCACGAGCTGAAGGCCCCGCAGGAACGTAGTGACGAGGAGACTAAAGCCGTGCCCGCGAAACGCGTCCGCCGCAAAGGAAATCAACATTTTCTTGCATACGCCTCTTTTTCATTAGTATACAGTTATATTCACTCTTTTTATTTTTTGTCTACAGTCTAACGGCAAAAGCATTTAGCTTTTGCCGTTTTTTCTATTTCTGATCGTGGCGTTTCTCTAAAAATGTAGGACGTATAGAACCCCAAGGGGCTACATCAAGAGTGAGCGCCAAATCCTTCGTTTCCTCTAAATTAGGACCGGTACCTTGTTCCACATAATATTGTTCAAGCTGTGGTGTAGTAATTTGCCCACCATAATTTGTTCCTTGTATAGCTCCCCAAAAATGTTCGCTATCCAATCGATCAATAATGGCATAGCCATCTTTGCCTTCTTTTAATGAAAAATAAATATCGCCTTCCGGTGCAGAAGAGGAAGATTTCAAATCAGGGTATTGCAACATCACATACTCGCCGTAAAAAGGATCATACGGGTCGTAAGGCTCGGCTCGTAACACATATTCTTCACCAAACCAAGAAGCTGCAAAGAAGCTCAAAGCAATCAAGCAAATCATCAGTGTCTGTAAGGCAGGAAATAAAAAGGACTTCATGAAGAGACACCTACTTTCTTCTTGTTAATTCTCCAGGCGATGCCGGACAATGCAAAAAGTAAAAGCGCTCCGATTAGGAAGAATAGGGAGACATCCATTCTTCCCCACGCATAAATGAAATACAGGACAAACTGGACAAGAATGAAAAATACAAAGCCAGGTGCAAGTAGTCTGTCTTTACGATGCTCATTTATTAAATAAGCAAGTGCGATGACTTCGGCCAAAATGGCAAGACCTATTGCCGATTCATCATAAAGCAGAAGTCCGATTAGACTTAGTGCAGCAACCCATTGGAATTTTTTGAATCGGAAATAACTGAACGCGAGTAATGCTGCTCCAACGATAGCCAGAGTGATTGATTCAACAATATTTATCTCGATGAAAGAGAGTTGGGTTTCTCCCAAAATAGCTAAGTAAACTAGAAGCTGTATTCCCCCTATCATAAGGTAGAGAGGACGTACAATCTGTTCTTTTTCCGGGAAGAAATGAATGAAAGCGACAACACCAAATAGTGACCATATTGGCCAAAGTACGTTGTCATATTCAACGACTGACCAAAGTGTGAGTCCTGCTCCAAATAGTAGAATCCAACTAAATGAAATCGAGATGGGCGTTTTACTGAAATAAAACCAGGCTAATGAAACAGCTAAGAATGCTCCCCATTCAAACCACCCCAGAGTTACAACGGAAGTAAATAATACTTGAGCCCCAAAAACAAAAGCGACGATGGCATAAGGAAATTGACGCCAGTGCCAATAATGACCAAGTGCTGCAATGAATATTGCCCATGGTAAAAACGAATTATATAAGGAAAAATGATATGTTTGGACCGTTACAACGATGCTTGCTGCAAACATGGCCAAACCAATAAGACGGAATATGATTGGTTGACCAAATTTTTTCATCTCAGAAAAATGCCCAAGGATGTAAAACAACCACATTACAGAAAGTGTAAGAAATATTCTTAACACATCAGGCATCGCTTGCCAATTGGCCGCAATGAAACTGAACACGGCCAATGAAAAGAAGATAAGCCCGATAATCAAAAGCAGTGGGATTTTAACAGGTTTCGGTTGCTTACTTTCAAATGCAAGAATCTTTTCAACAGTTGATTCGTCGATAAATCCTTCATTTTTCCAACTTTGTAGTTTTTGTTTAAGTACCACGTTACAACTCCTTTATTCTATTTTTTACATTATAGTTTCTTATTATCAGTATAGACATGTCGTCAACTAGGCCATGGATATTTCCTAGAAAAAGGAATAAATGTACATGGCCCATCCCCATCATGATGGAAATGAATTAGTTGGGCAAATTATGTCGGCACTCCCATTTGTGATAGCTCTTATTCTTTATGTATATGCAGTTACATTGACACAGCGTCGATATAGGAAATGATGGCCGCTATATAGAATCTTTTGTTGGTTTACAGGGATTATTTGTACAGCGGCCTCGTGTAGTGACCTTTCAGGATTCGCGAATTACACAATGAACAAACAAAAAATACCTCCATTCCATGTAAGGCTACATGAAATGGAGGTATTTTCAATTAGGGTGTATTTCTTCATTGGCTGAAGGATCATTTGTCACTTTTCGTGCTGGATCATTGATTACTTGTTTGTTCAATTCATCAACAAACAGTATGTCCACCGTTTTCATATCTTCATGCATATCAAATAAGCTCACTTTGTCCGTTTGTACGGCATCCGGATTATGCATGTAAGGACCTTTAGCCAATCTACGGTCTTCTTCTGTAAACACTTTTTTCTTCATTGGTTTTCATCCTTTCAACTATTTGTAAAAGGTGGCAGAGAACACTCTTATCATGTGCTTTAAATGAATGACTATGTATACACAGTTAACGTTTAAACGGGAAAAGTAATAAGGATTCCGAAAGGATCATGATGGTAATGACTATTAAAACGAGGTGCTAATTTTTTCCATAACACTTCTTTAAGTCCTTTCTTATGCATATGACAAACTATAGTCCATATTTTATCGGTGACTAAATTTCGAATGAAAGTAAGGGGACAGATAATGAAACCGATTATTGGAATCAGTTCGTTTGTGCAGTACGATGGGGATGAATACTCTGTATCCATGGCCAATGCCCATGCTATCTTACAGGCGGGGGGCATGCCAGTGATGTTGCCACATTTAGAGGAAAAGTCCGATATAGATGAGTTGGCACAATTTTTGGATGGTCTTTACCTGACAGGAGGGTACGATATAGATCCTACACTTTTTGGCGAAGAACCACATCCGATGCTGGGGATTATAGATCCTGCCAGAGACGTTTTTGAATTAGCTCTTATTCGGAAATTTTTAACGCTCAATAAACCGATTTTGGGTGTTTGTCGAGGAATCCAGTCGTTAAATATCGCCATAGGTGGAGATATGTATCAAGATATTGGTGCTCAAATAAAGAATGATTTTTTGCAACATCAGCAACGGGCACCTAAGTCGCATGGTTCTCATTTTGTGAATGTAACAGTTGGTACGTTGCTGCATCAAATCACTGGGCAACACCGTTTGAAGGTCAATAGTCGCCACCACCAAGCCAATCGCAATGTTCCCTTTCCATTAAGAGTCAGTGGGAGTGCAAGTGATGGTGTAATTGAAGCTATCGAAAGTGAAGTGCATTCCTTCGTCCTTGGTGTCCAGTGGCATCCAGAAAACATGTTTTTTGGCGGCGATGAAGCTGCACGGAAAATTTTCGATGCATTTATAGAAGCTTGCAATAAAAATTTACACCCCCAATAAAAATTATTATTGAGGGAGTCACATATTTATTTTTTTCGTTTTTTGGCTTCCCTTGCTTGACGCTCCCATATTTTCAAGTGAGGATATGGATCGAATGCCCATTCCGTGCGTCCATTATATTTATACATGCCATAATGCAGGTGAGGTGGGAATCGACCTGAAGTTCCTTGTTTCCCATATCCCGAACTTCCCACAAAACCAATAACAGAACCGAGTTCAACGATATCGCCTTTTGCTAATCCTTCATTAAAATAAGCTAAGTGCGCATAATAGTGATAGGTATTTTGAATATCACGTATACCCACACGCCAACCGCCAAATTGGTTCCAACCCAGTTCTTCAACAATTCCATATGAGGTCGATTTTACCGGAACGCCATATCCAGCAAATAAGTCAGTGCCTTCGTGAATGCGTCGGCCACCCCATCCGCGGTTAGCTCCCCAAGTACCTCTATAACTGTAATTCTGATTAAGTGGGATAGGGAAAACATGTTCACCCAGATCCAGTGTGTTGAAGTGTTTATATAATTTGGCAATGGTCATGATTTGATCGACGGTTTTTTCACTTTGGTAGTATTCGTATACGGCCAGTTTAAAGTCTTCTTCAGATTGTCCGTAACTGGCTAAATAAGAAGACATCGTAAAAAGAATATCTATACTATCTTCTGGATTTGCCATGCCGTCTGCATTCCCGTCTAGTCCATTTCCACCAAAAAATGTGATGGATTCAGGTGTTATGTCATCTTTATCAGGATTAAACATTCCTGCCCAGTAATCGTCCGAAAATTGAATGGCAATCGTGCCATCTCTCTTCGGAATGTCTTTCCGCACTTGCTGAATATTGCGTTCAAACTGATCCACAGCGGCTAAATAGTACCAAGGGACAAGTGTGTTTTCAAATTGTAAATAGTAGCTCATGCGCTCTTCCAGTATATCCACTTTCGGCTGCTCTTTTGCAGAAACGACGGAACTTATTAGCAAAGACAGTGTAAAAGCGTATAGTGTTAAGTGAAATATTCGTCGCACTAAATAAACCTCCTTTGTGAATCATTACATTAGAATATCCTGTTCCAAATAAATCATAAGTAGTAAACTTGACCAGTTCATTTTTGCCATTCATTAAGTAGAAATTCAAACTAATTTTGCACATACTATTATGAATGGTGTAGATAATCGGCTCTCATCATCAAATTTAAAGGCCTCACAAAGAAAGGATGAAGAGTTTGATCTTTGAACAATCGGAATTAGATAAATGGGTTCAGCAATATCCGCTTTTGGATGATATCATTCGCTTGGAACCGGTTGTATGGTTAAATTCACAGCTTCAAAAAATGGAAGAAATTGATTCCTTGCCAGTGACGAAAACAGATATGAAGGAAGCCGCAGCGCTATTTCAAAGATTTGCTACTTACTTGGCGAGAGAGTTTCCTGAAACGAAAGAGACGAATGGCATCATCGAATCACCTCTTCGAAATATAGCGAAAATGAAAAATGAGCTGAATACAAAATACGATGCCAAAATAAATGGGGAATTGTTTTTAAAATGCGACAATGAATTGCCCATTGCAGGTTCAATTAAAGCACGAGGCGGTGTATATGAAGTCCTGTATTATGCGGAAAAGATGGCGCTAGAAGCAGGTCTAGTTAAAAGAGACGATGATTACAGCGCGTTTTCAAGCGATCATTTCAAGCAATTTTTCAGTCAGTATTCAATCGGTGTTGGCTCTACAGGGAATTTGGGTCTGAGTATAGGTATTATTGGCGCAAAATTAGGTTTTCATGTTTCCGTATACATGTCCGCAGATGCTAAGCAATGGAAGAAAGATTTATTGCGGGCAAAAGGTGCGACCGTACATGAATTCAAAGGAGATTTTGGCGAAGCCATTTTTGCTGGAAGACAGGAAACGAAAAATAATGTAAAAGGCTATTTTGTTGATGATGAAGATTCAAAGCATTTATTCCTCGGGTACAGTGTCGCGGCGATTCGTTTGGAAAAACAACTACAAAATGAAAATATACAAGTTGATGCTGAACATCCTTTATTTGTATATTTACCGTGTGGTGTTGGTGGGTCGCCTGGTGGAATTGCGTTCGGACTAAAACAGGTTTTTGGAGATTATGTACATTGTTTCTTTGTGGAACCCACTCATTCTCCAGCCGTATTAGTCGGGCTGCTGACAGGGGAAAAAGAAAAAGTATGTGTGCAGAATTTCGGAATCGATAACTTAACTGAAGGGGATGGCTTAGCAGTAGGAAGACCGTCATGCTTCGCTTCCTCTATTAGTGAGAAGCTCGTTAGTGGTATTTACACCATGGAGGATGAAGATTTATTTAAATTATTGGCATTATTGTCGGATAGTGAAGGGATCCATCTGGAACCATCAGCCACTTCAGGTCTGATAGGACCAGGACTGATATTAGCGTCCGAATACGTGAAAGAAAATAACTTGAATACTTCTCAAGCCACACATATCGTTTGGGCAACGGGTGGAGCACTTGTACCAAAACATGACATGAAAAGATTTTATGAAAAAGGACAAAGCTTACTTTAATATAGGTTTTATCATATATACACACAAAGACACCCCGAGCAGCTCTGCGACTACTCGGGGTGTCTTGCTCTATCATATTCAGATGAATACTAGATTATGACTGAGAGAAGTGAGAAAGGAATCTAGGCTCAAATAGCAACCTGTAAAATATCAAACCACTGGTCTCTTGTTAAAGATATATACAAAGCCCGTATAGCTGATTCTATGCGTGGCATTTGCCTGAACCCACTATCGGCATAATATGTGCCAGAAGGCTTAAGCAACCACGCTTATGGGACTTCGTCAATGCTCATGGCCCCAACTCCTTTTTCAATTTCTTCAAGCTTTTTACGCAATTTAACCGTCTTCTCATCTTGTGAAGTGAAAATAGCTCCAAGATGTCTCAACCGTCCTTCTTGGCATAAAATCACCGCTCCATGTTCAAAGTTTTCAAATTATTTATTAATAATCTTGGTTTAAAAAATAAATATTAGAGGTATATGAATATTTAGTTAGCATACATAAAGTTTAAGAATGAAGACTTAAAGACAAAAACGAAGAAATATTAACATTGACTATTTCATTAAGTAGTGAATATAATTTTATTAATTCTGAAAATTTCTGCTAGAATGAATTATACATATATACATAAGGGTTAAAATTTAGGAGGTCAAGAATGATTGCATTTAAAGAAGTAAATAAGTATTTTGGAGATTTTCACGTTTTGAAAGATATTAATCTCACAATCAATAAGGGCGAAGTAGTTGTCATAATTGGACCTTCTGGTTCAGGGAAAAGTACTTTGCTACGTTGTATGAATCGGTTGGAAACAATTTCTGAAGGTACCCTTATTGTAAATGATGTTTCAGTAGGGGATAAAAAAACGGATATCAATAAGCTAAGACGCAATATCGGAATGGTATTTCAGCATTTTTATTTATATCCACACAAAACAGTGCTTGAAAACATCATGCTAGCTCCAATGAAAGTATTAGGGCAATCTGCAAAAGAAGCTAAAGAAACAGCTATGTACTATCTTGATAAAGTAGGTATATCTGATAAGGCCGATGCTTTCCCTTCCCAGCTATCTGGTGGCCAGCAACAGCGTGTGGCAATTGCACGTGGTCTAGTCATGAAACCCGAAATCATGCTTTTTGATGAGCCGACTTCGGCACTCGATCCCGAAATGATTGGTGAGGTTCTGGATGTTATGAAAACCCTTGCAAAAGAAGGAATGACGATGGCTGTGGTCACTCATGAAATGGGATTCGCTAAAGAGGTTGCGGACCGAATTGTATTTATGGATGAAGGAAAAATTTTAGAAGAAGCAGTTCCGGCTGAATTCTACGAGAATCCCCGTGAAGAGCGGGCTCGTTTGTTCCTCAGTCGTATTTTAAATCATTAATAGGGGGTAATTGGAATGTTTCAGACAAAAAAATTATTAAAAATGGCTTTTGTATCTACAATGGCCGCTATTTTTCTTGCGGGTTGCAGCGGGGACGATAATGCAAGCGAAGACAAAGATGTACTTGCACAAATCAAAGAGGACAAAAAAATTGTGTTTGGTGTAAAATACGATACTCGTCTTTTTGGATTGAAAAATCCATCAACTGGCGAAGTTGAAGGTTTTGATATCGATCTTTCCAAAGCACTGGCAGAAGAAATGTTCGGCCCGGATGTTAAACCTGAGTACAAAGAAGTTACTTCGAAAACGCGAGTAGGACTCTTGAACAATGATAAAATCGATGCGGTTGTAGCTACGATGACAATTAATGAAGAGCGTAAAAAAGAAGTTGATTTTACTGATGTGTATTTTGATGCAGGACAATCATTGCTTGTAGAAAAGGGAAGTAAGATTAAGGGCATTGAAGACTTAGCAAAAGGAACAAAAGTGCTTGCTGTTAAAGGCTCTACATCTGCAATAAATATTCGTGAGAAAGCTCCTGAAACGACTGTTCTTGAATTTGAAAACTACGCTGAAGCTTTTACAGCATTAAAATCTGGTAAGGGTGATGCCCTGACTACAGATGATTCTATCCTTTATGGCATGGCTGAAGAAGATCCTTCATTTGAACTTGTCGGTGGAACTTTCACGGAAGAGCCTTATGGAATCGCTGTTAAAAAAGGCAATCAAGAGCTTGTCGATGAGTTGAACAAAGCATTGAAAAGCTTAAAGGACTCAGGAAAATATGATGAAATCAAGGATAAATGGATTAAGAAATAATAATTTATATTAGGTTTCTTGTCAGGATGGGCATATTCCGTAAGTAGAATTACGGACTGCTCATCCTGATTAATTAGGAGGAGATCGTTTGCTGGATTTCTCGATACTGACAGATAATATGGATTTATTTGTGGAAGGATTTAAAATCACCATTATTGCTAGTTTAATAGCATTGGTTTGTAGCTTTCTTCTTGGGACACTTATTGCAGTTATGCGAATTGCCCCATTTAAACCGCTAAACTGGATTGGAACGGCGTATGTGGAATTTATCCGTAATATACCTGTACTGGTCATTGTGTTTTTCACTTACTTGGCTGGTAGTTACGGCGGAATGACGGCAGGGATTATAGGATTGACTGTTTACACAGCGGCTTTTATTGCTGAAGCAATCCGTGCAGGGATTTTGTCAGTGCCAAAGGGCCAAATGGAAGCAGCCAGATCATCAGGACTGACTTACGGACAAGCAATGAGGACTGTCATCCTACCACAGGCAATAAAAATTGTTATCCCGCCTCTTGGCAATCAATTTATCAATTTGGTTAAGAACTCATCACTATTAGCCGTCGTGGCAGGTGGGGATTTGATGTATCAAGGGGATTTAATAGCTGCGAAGACATTCTCCACTTTTGATACATATATTTTCGTTGGTTTGTTTTATTTGATTTTAACTATACCTTTAAGTTTTGGCGTAGTATTTTTGGAAAAACGCCTGGCTAGAAGTAATTAAGGAGGTGCATAGATGGATTTCCTGGCACCGTTCACTGATGTATTAACACCGGCCAATATAAAATTTTTACTCGAAGGATTTTGGGTCACAATTAAGGTAGCTGCCATTTCAATTGTGCTTAGCTTTATAATTGGTGGTCTGATGGGGACAATCAGGTACGCGAAGATTCCTGTTGTTTCACATGTAGTTGCATTGATTGTTGAGACAATCCGTAACCTCCCTTTACTGTTAATCATTTTCTTTACCTATTTTGCGTTGCCCGAAATCGGGATTGATATGGAAATAATGACAGCTGCCATCGTGGCATTGACGATTTTTGAATCCGCGATGCTTTCGGAAATCATCCGAAGTGGGCTGAATTCCATTGAAAAAGGACAGATAGAAGCTGGACGTTCATCTGGCTTGAACTACATACAGACATTACGATATATTATTATGCCCCAAGCTTTGAGAAGAATGGTTCCACCGATTGTCAGTCAATTTATTTCCCTTCTGAAAGACACATCTTTGGCTGTCGTCATCGCGTTGCCAGAACTATTGCATAACGCTCAAATCTTATACGCACAGAACGAATCGGGTGTCATACCTATTTTCGTCACTATTGCATTGATGTACTTTATCGTTAACTTTGCTTTATCCTTAGTTGCACGAAGACTGGAATTAAAGCAGGCTTAAAAAAGTCCGGCTCAACAAGTTGAGCTGGACTTTTTTGAAAACTAAAACTGTTGTGATTTCCTCACGCAGTTTATAAAGAAGGTAGATGTAAAAGCAGTGCATTTAAATACGAATTACTAAAAACGAATTCAATGGATAGTATTCAGGAATGTGGGAACGCTAATTCTTGACTAATATTCAAATTGAAGGAGGATTTGTGATGCCTAGACCACTGCCAAATGATTCAGCAGATAACAAAGAAAGACTTAACAAAACGATTGACAATATGGAAGCAGCAGAAGAAGCAATGACGTATGCTGAAGGGAAAGAGCTTGCCGCAATCAAGGAAAAAAACGAACATCGTAAAGAAGCCATTGATGGTTTAAGAAAAGAAATAATCGAAGAGGGCAAATCACGTATCAATGGCTACATTTAAAAGAGTGTAGCATTGCTAAATAAAGATGGAGACTAAACGTTCTCCATCTTTTTTAATGATTCGTCTGTTTGCGTACATAGTGAAAAAGGGACGCAGTAAATATTGACGCACTATGATCTACCTACCGAAAAAATCCAGACTCACCTAGAAGGGTGGAAACATTATATGATTCGATTGCAATCTTTTGCAGAAGGAAAGATGCTGATGTCGATCCTAGGTCCATCCTTACAAAAACATGAAAGTGGGAAAATCCATTATGTCTACTGTAATACATCAAGAAATACGTTTTAACGTTAGCCCAAATCACCTCTATGAAGCGCTAACCGATGCAACGAAATTTGCTAAAGTTACTGGCGGTGCACCAACTGAAATCGGTTCTGAAGAAGGAGATTCTTTTTCTTTATTCGGTGGAATGATTACGGGTCGAAATATTGAATTGGTGCCTAATGAAAGAATTGTCCAAGCTTGGCGTGCCGGTAATTGGGAAGCAGGTGTTTATTCTATTGCTAAGTTTGAATTCAAGGAACTTGGCAATGAAACTCAACTCGTATTCACACACACGGCTTTCCCGGAAGCTCAAGGGGAACATCTTGGGACAGGATGGCATGAAAATTATTGGAAACCACTTGAAAATTACTTTACTTAAAATTATTGAGTAAAAACTCCGTTTTGAGAGAACATAAAAGTAATCGAAACGGAGGTGTCATTTTTATGACGAATAATCAGAATAAGCCGGGTGCATATACTCAAACCGGAACAGATATTGAAGAGGTCAAAAGAAATAATGCAAATTCAGGACTTACTTACAATCAAGTAAAGCAGTTGATTGCAAAAACGGTTGGCAATGAACAAACTGAATTCGGCAGTGAGCAAGTCTTTCCAGAACAACAAAAGAAAAAGTAAAGTTCATTATGTGAAGCAGGTGCCTTTTAGGTATCTGCTTTTATCTTTTGTAAATTGTAAGATAGAATTGACATAAGTGAGGTGGACGTGATGAATAAAACAATAGGTGTGTTTGCCCATGTTGATGCAGGGAAAACAACATTTTCCGAGCAAATTCTTTACCATACGAAAAGTATTAAGCACAGAGGACGTGTTGATCATAAAGATGCTTTCCTCGATAGCCATGAAATAGAAAGACAAAGAGGAATTACAGTATTTGCAGATCAAGCAACTTTTACATATAAAGATTCAACGTATTATTTAATTGATAACCCAGGACACGTTGATTTCTCTCCGGAAATGGAGCGTTCCGTTCAAGTAATGGATTACGCTATTGTTATATTAAGTGCTGTTGAAGGAATCGAAGGACATACAGCAACCATCTGGCAACTACTAAGAAAGCATCACGTTCCTACCTTTTTCTTTATTAATAAGACCGATCGTACTGGAGCGGATGTGAAAAACGTAGTAAAAGAAATACAGGAAGACTTTTCAGCGGACGTCATTGATATTACTCAATCTTTTCACGAAGGTGAAATGACGGAAAGTCTAATAGAATCTATCGCTGAACGCAATGAAAATCTTCTTGAACACTATATGGAAGATGGTTACGAGAAGGATTTATGGATCAACACAATGAAAGACTTGATTAAGGATAACAAAGTTTTTCCGTGTGCCAGTGGGTCAGCGCTGCAGGATATTGGTATAGTCGAATTCCTGGATAAATTTCATCAATTGACCGAGACGCAATATACAAGTGATGAAGCATTCTCTGGAAGAGTTTATAAAGTTAGGCATGATGAAAAAGGGACAAGAATCACTTTTATTAAATCATTAAGCGGTACTTTGAGCGTTAGAGATGAAATAACGTATAGTCCGATAGAGCAAGCATTAACGGAAAAAATCACACAAATACGGGTCTACAATGGGAATAAATTCAAAACGGTAGAACATGTGAAGGCCGGTGAACTTTTTGCAGTTTCAGGACTGACAAATGCAGTTACAGGCGATGGCTTAGGAACTTTATACGGGAAAGCTGATTATGAAATGGTACCGACATTGAAATCCAAAGTTGTTATTGTTCCATCTGTTCATATAAAAGATGCATTGAAGTGTTTTCAATTACTGGATGTGGAAGATCCATCGTTGAATGTGATGTGGGAGGAACGTCTCCAGGAAATTCATATCCATGTGATGGGTGCAATTCAATTGGAAATTTTGAAACAGCTGGTTGCAGAAAGATTTCATTTTGAAGTTGAATTTGAAGAACCGCAAATCCTTTATAAAGAAACCATTAACTCTACTACCATAGGGTACGGGCATTTTGAGCCATTGAAACATTATGCCGAAGTTCATTTGAAAATGGAACCTGCTAGGAGAAACAGTGGTATCACATTTGATAATGTCTGTCATGCGAATCACTTGTCGGTGGGCAATCAAAACTTGGTCAAGCATCATTTATTGGAGAAGGCGCATAACGGATTGTTAACCGGTTCACCATTGACAGATATTAAGGTCACATTACTAACAGGACGAGCCGACAATATGCATACGTCTGGCGGTGATTTCCGGGAAGCCACATACAGGGCATTGAGACAGGGGGTGGAAAAAGCATCAAATCTTCTGCTGGAGCCCTTTTATGACTTTAGGATAAAAGTAGACGTTGATCAGATGGGAAAAGTACTTTCCGATATTCAAATGGCGCATGGAAGTTTTGATTCACCTAAAACGGAAGGCCATAAAGTGATATTGACCGGAAAAGTCCCAGTGGCCACCTTTATGAACTATGCAGCGGAGCTTGCTTCGTTTACACAAGGAAAAGGTGTATTAAATTTGATGTTCGGTGGATATGAGCAATGTCATAATGAAGATGAAGTCATTCAGAGAATTGCTTACAATAAAGATGCAGACCCTGAATATAGTTCATCATCAATTTTCTGCGCGAAAGGTAAAGGCTACACTGTACCGTGGGAGCGGGCAGAAGAACTAATGCATTGTTTATAATGCAGAATAGAGGGTTTTTCATGAGTGAGAAGGAAATGGATAGAATGCTTCGTATTAAAACGGCAGGAACGCTCGAAGTGCTGAATCAGTCCGTGCATTATAATCGATATGAAGCAACACCCTATATTGCTTTAGATGAACTGTTCAAACATTATGAAATAACAAAGGACAATCGAATAGTGGATGTTGGATGTGGCAAAGGTCGGCTTTCTTTTTACATTCATAATCATTTTCAAGTACCGACAATAGGTATTGAAATGAGTGGCAAACTTTATCAAGATGCACTAGAAAATTTGCAGAGCTACGATAAGACTGGGAAGAAATCGAAGGGACTAATTACCTTCGAACGATGTCTTGCTGAGGACTACAAAATTGATACTAGAGATGATGTATTCTATTTCTTCAATCCATTTTCCGAACAAATTTTTATGAAATTTGTTGAACATATTCTCGATTCGGTGGATGAGCATAAAAGATCTATTGACTTAATTCTTTACTATCCAACCTCAGCGTATCTTTTGTTTCTCGAAACAAGGACAACCTTCGAATTTCTGCGAGAAATCAAAGTACCAGAGCTGTATGAACAAAATGAAAATGAACGATTCATGATTTTTCATCTACCTTTAATGAAACTAAAAATAGAACGTGAAGAGCCTAATACAAACTAAACTTAAAAATGAAATGAGGATGAATTTATGACGAAGGTGAATGAACTGGATGGAGCAAAAGTAATCAAACAAACGAAAAATGACGGAACACTAAAATTAAGCACTATGTATTTTGAAGAAAAAGATGGCACTACGATTGAAGTACCGATAACTGCTTTAGCCATTGCAAAGTACGAAGAAGAACGAGGGTATTATTTATTCATGTGTGATAGCGAATGGACAGTTCAGGACGATCATCATCTTGAATCACTTGAGGAGGCAATCACTTGGGCAGAAAAGAATTTTGATGTGACTGATAAAGAATGGATGTAGGTTTAATAATTCAAGTAGATGAGGTGATATTTAGATGAAGCCATATAAAAATTGTCAAAGTTGTGGAATGCCACTTTCAAAGGATGCTGAAGGTGGCGGTACAGAAAAGAATGGAAATAAAAGTGTCATGTATTGTAGCCATTGTTATCAAAATGGCACGTTTACATCTCCTGAGATGACCGTAGACAAAATGAGAGAGAAGGTGAAAGGAAAGTTGATTGAATTCGGAATTCCGAAAATGTTAACTGGACTGTTCACTCGTAATATTCATAAATTAGCCCGTTGGAATAATCCTAGTTAACAATAAAGAGTAGGGTTGCCATTAAACCAAGTTGGTTCAGAAAGGGATCAACTTTTTTTGTGGAATTAAAACGTGAAAGAATAGAACCTTTTAATCGATATTTCTTGTATGTGAGTTGAGTCTTTACTGGATAGTCATTAATATTCTCTCAACTATTTCTGATATAGATAGTTTGCTTACTTGACAAATTCAAGTTACAAAAATATAATTACTTACATAAAGTAACTTAATGGAGAAAACACGATACAAAAAGGGGATAGTAAAATGAGCGATATTCAAATGGTTTCCAAAGAAGCTCTTTCGGTTTTAAAAGATAAAATAAAGTTAATAAAAAAAGATGATGGTGCGGTTTATTTAGTAGGTCCCATTCGCCTACCTGTTAATTTATATGGAGAAACAGTCATTTTTCAATGGTACTGCTGGTTGAATAGCAACAATGAAAACGAAGATTTTCAACAGATTATAGATAATTTATCTTCTGCCAATCTTGCAGAATATCAACAGTCAAGCGTCTTGGTGTATGGTGATTTTGAAAATGATGAAGAAGCACTTATTAGAATGCACTCCATCTGTCACACTGGTGATATCTTTGGCAGTAAAAGATGTGATTGCGGATTTCAATTGAAACAATCCATGCAAATGATTGTCGATCACGGTTCAGGAGCGTTGTTTTATTTAGCAAATCATGAAGGTAGAGGAATTGGGTTATTCAGCAAAGCCATGGCCTATATTCTTCAGGAAAATGGCTACGACACAGTGGAAGCTAACGAAAGCCTCGGTTTTGTGGATGATTCCCGCAATTATGATGATGCCATCCATGTACTCAAAGCATTGCGTACAAAACCTGTTACTTTGTTGACAAATAATCCGAAAAAACTCGCGGCATTGATTGATGCCGGTATGCCAATTTCAGGTCGCACACCTTTATGGGGAGATGTATCCGAATATAATGAAGCTTACTTGCAGACGAAAATTAAACGCTCGGGACATTTAGAAATCGAGGATGAAGGGACTTGTCCGAATGACTAATCATGAATTTTATATGGATTTGGCCATTAATAATGCAAGGGCGATGAAGGGGCAAACAGATCCGAATCCTCTGGTGGGCTCAGTCATTGTGAATGACAACCGAATTGTTGGAGTCGGAGCTCATTTGAAAACTGGGGAACCACATGCAGAAATTCATGCGCTGCGCATGGCTGGAGACAAAGCGAGGGGTGGAACCATTTACGTCACACTCGAACCTTGCTCCCATCACGGGCGTACGGGTCCTTGTGCGGTGGCGATTGTAGAAGCCGGCTTGAAGAAAGTGGTTATTGCAACGCTCGATCCAAACCCAATGGTCTCCGGACGAGGTGTCAAAATTCTTGAAGATGCAGGAATTGAAGTCATTGTTGGCATTCAAGAAGATGCATCAAGAAAAATGAATGAAGTATTCAATAAGTTCATCGTCGAGAATCAACCATTCGTAACTTTAAAAGCGGGTATTACTTTAGATGGTAAAATTGCTACACATTCATCTGATAGCAAATGGATTACATCTGAAGAAGCAAGAAACGATGTCCATAAAATACGAAATGAAAACATGGCGATATTAGTGGGCGTAAATACTGTTATTGCGGACAACCCAGAATTAACAACAAGAATTCCAAATGGTCGAAACCCGATTCGCATTATATTGGATTCTACCTTAAAAGTTCCACTAGAGAGTAAGGTTGTTACAGATAAATTAGCTGATACCTGGATTTTTACCAGTGTTAACTATGATAGGGACAAGAAAAAAGCCTTGGAGAATTTGGGGATATCTGTTTTTTCCACGTCTGGTTCAAAACATGTAAACCCTGTTGAAGTGATGAAAGTCTTAGGTGAAAAAGGAATTTCATCTATATTGATTGAAGGTGGAGGAACCATCAACGCTGCTTTTTTAGAAAATAAATTGATTGATAAAGCCATTATTTATATTGCACCGAAATTAATCGGAGGACATCAAGCCCCTACTTTCATGGAAGGTACAGGAATTGACAAAATGGGCGATGCTGTTGAATTATTTGATACTGAGATGATAAAAATCGGGAAAGATTTTAAATTTACCGGTTATCCAGTATATAAAAAATGAAAGAAAAAATTGAGGGATTCCATTATGAAGTTTGGCTTTGATATAGACGACACGCTCATTAAGCTGAGAGAACATGCTTTTCATATCTACAATAAAAATTTGAAACAAAATGTTCCCATCGACGTTTTTCATGAAATAAAGATAGTTGAAATACATGAAGCATTCGGACTGGATGCACAACAAGGTGCTGATATGTGGAATCGTTCGCTGGAAGAAATTTATTACACGGCTTGTCCACCTTATCCAGGTGCCGTAGAGGCATTAGTGGAACTAAGTAACCAAGGTCATGAAATATATTATATAACTGCTCGACCGAGTGAACATGGCGAACGGACGAAAAAATGGATGATTGAACAAGGGTTTCCCGTACAAGATGATCGCTTCTTTTGCGGCATGAAGGATCAGGAAAAAGTTGATATCATTCAATCTTTACAACTCGATTATTATTTTGATGACAAGCCGGATGTGTTAAATACACTTTCATCAGCTCATCTCAAACCTTTTGTTATGAATCAATCCTATAACCAGCATCTGACCGTTCCAAGAATAGTGGACTGGTCTGAATTGCAAAAAGTTATCGAAAAAATTGATCACCATCAACTGTGAATAAAAGTATAATTCATCTCTATTTGTGAAACAGCGTATGTGAGTCTTCAGAAAATGGTACAATACTTAGTATAGGAAATTCTTTAGAATGCTTGAATGTTTTTTATCCGCTATGGCTTGTATATACTGATAAGCAAATATGAAATTTTCGATAATAAATAAATGAAAAAACATCAGCTGCGAATAGCTGGGTTTTTTTATTAAAGGAGATAGATTTACATGACTAACAAAGTACAAAATGATCTACCAGAAAATTACGAAGAACTGAAAAAAGAAGCGAACCGTACATCCAGTTGGAGAGCGCGTTTTGATGCAGTTGAGGAATTGGGTCAGTCCAAACACAGTAAAGTGATAGATGTTCTTACAAACCGTATGAACAACGATCCTGTATTTAAAGTGCAAGAGGCAGCTTACCGACAACTTAAAAATTTCGGTGAAGATGTAGAGAAGCCTAAACAAACAAAATTCGATATCATTAAAGGAACGTCTAAAATTTTGTTGCGCATTAAAAAGAGCTTGCCTGCCGATCATTCATATGACGAGTTCAAAGAGAAACTGAAAAAAATGAGACTTGATGTATATGATGCATACGAAGGTGAAAAGGGTGGCGAATTCGATAAGTGGCTTGAAAATGAATGGGCTTCCTTATTGAAAAAATAAATAAAACTAACCGATTGCACATAATTGCAATCGGTTTTTTTCACTCTATGGACTTACAACAGGTTCGAGTACAGTTAAAGTAAGATTAAGTGTATTCATCCTCACACTTGCGCCAAGCGGAATGGCAGCCTTAAAACGGCCATGTGCCGTGGCTACATTACTTAATATAGGTTTTCCTAAAGGCACAAGAAAATCATCTATTAGTTGATCGTACGAGACCCCATAGGCAGGTTCGCAATTTGTACACTCGCCCATCATAATTCCGATGCAATCCTCAAATTTACCGGCTAGTTTCAAGTGATTTAAATAGCGGTAAACAGTGTTGATAGGTTCATGTGTATCTTCAAGACAGAGAATCTTTCCTTCCGTATTAATTTCAAAGGGAGTGCCCAATGTGTCCACAAATGACGTCAGATTTCCACCTACAATCGGACCTGTTACATCCCCGGAAACTTTGTTCACGAACGGCATGCCTGGCGGGTTTACAATTTGCCATGGTGCTGGTCTAGCTGAAGTGGCAGCGAAATATTGATTGAAATTATAAGCAGGGGTTCGGGTGTTGAAATCAAGTAACAGTAAACTTTGAAAAGTAATCAAATCTGAATACTCATAAAGAGCGTTCAGTAAAATCGTTACATCGCTGTATCCTGAAATGATTTTTGGATTTTGCCTGATGACATTAAAGTCCAGGAAAGGAAGGATGCCAGCAACTCCGACTCCTCCTCTGGTTGGTAAAATACAGGTAACGGTTTTATCTTCAAACATCTTCATTAAATCCGATGCCCGTTCTTCAGGAGTTCCTGCCAGGAAACCGTCGTTATCATATACATGATCCCCAACAATGACGTTGAAGCCCATATTCTTTAAAGTAGCAATGCCTTCATCAATTCTCTGAGCACTTAATGGACTCCCTAAAGTCACAATCCCAATGGTGTCACCTGCTTGCAGTTGCGGGGGCTTTATAGCCATTTTTATTCAACTCCTTCCAATACACAAATATTCCTCTATTATATGGTTGTTATAAAAAGGAAAGTACTAATAGTAAAGCGAATTCGATGAGTTTAACTGACTTACATATGATTTTCGGCTAAAACAGATGTAGAATAAAAGAAAAACAAATGATTGGGTGATTTTATGAAACAAAATATAAAGCTTAAAGTGAAATCTTCTTTTGCAAAAAATATGAAAGAAGGATACCCGCTCATAACGGACGATGCAATCATCAATATGAAAGATGTAAAAGATGAAGGGACAATCATCGAACTTGTGGATGATCAACACCGTTTCATAGGAAAAGGTTATTATGGCAAACAGAACAAGGGTCGAGGGTGGATTTTGAGCCAAAATCAACATGAAAAATTTGATGCCTCGTTTTTTGAAGAAAAATTAAAACTGGCCATCGAACATCGGGATTCATTATTCCAGGATGCCAAGACAACTGCATTCCGCGTATTTAATGGAGAAGGCGACGGTGTGGGCGGTTTTACAATCGATTATTTCGATGGATACTATGTCATCAGTTGGTACAGTGAAGGAATTTACCAGTTTAAAAATGAAGTGATTCAAGCGTTGTCCAATGTGGTTGACGTGAAAGGTTTGTATGAAAAAAAACGTTTTGCCGTCAAAGGTACTTATATGGAAGATGATGATTTTATTTCGGGAGAAAAGGCTCCTGAACCATTGCTTGTAAAAGAGAATGACATGAATTTTGCAGTGTATTTAAACGACGGGGCAATGGTAGGCATCTTTTTGGACCAACGTGACGTAAGAAGAACTATTCGTGATTCCTATTCAAAAGGGAAAAATGTCTTGAATACGTTTTCTTATACAGGTGCATTTTCAGTTGCAGCGGCACTTGGTGGTGCAATAAAAACGACGAGTGTCGATCTGGCTAATCGCAGTAAAAGCAAAACGATCGAGCAGTTCAGTGTTAATGGTATCGATTTCGAGTCCCAGGACATTATTGTGGAAGATGTTTTTCATTATTTTAAATATGCGGTTCGAAAAGAATTGAAATTTGATTTGGTGATATTAGATCCTCCAAGCTTTGCCCGATCTAAAAAGCATACGTTCAGCGCTGGAAAGGACTATACAGATTTACTTATGCAAGCAATTGCCATTACTGAAAAAAACGGCATGATTGTTGCTTCTTCAAACTGCAGTACGTTTGGCATGACCAAGTTTAAAGGGTTTATTGATAAAGCGTTTAAACAATCTGGTGAAAAGTATACTATCCGGGAAGAGTTCTCTCTCCCTGAAGACTTTAAAACAATCGAAGAATTTAAAGAAGGAAATTATTTAAAAGTAGTGTTCATTGAAAAACGCTAATCCTCTCAGGAAATTTGACTTGAATATTTTTGACTAAATAATAAACTGCCCAGGAAGGCTTGTCCTTTCTGGGCAATTTTAAATATGAAATAACTATTGAGTGGAAAGAAAAGCCACTAAAACGTTTTAAGAATAAAAAAGTGAATAATCAGATTAAGTCAAATAGTCTAAAAATGTATTGTATATACTTTATACTACAGATAGTATTTAGGTATAAACATCATGAGACGAGGTATACCTTTGTGGAATTACTAACAGTGAATTTCCTATTTAATTTATCAATATTAATTGTTTTACTTTTTTTCTTTTTGATGTGGGCAGAAAAATCAGATGAAAAGAATAATTACCGAGAAACAGCTAAGTTATATTTTATCGTTTCTTTGGTGCTCTGTTATGTATTTTCATACCGCTTGACGGAAGATATAGTATTAGATCTGCGAATAGTCCCTTTTGTGATAGGGGGACTCTATTTGGGGATAAGTCCGATATTGGGTCTACTGATTATCGTTATTCGTGGATTTTTGGGAATCGATAACGGATTCTTTATAGCCGCATTGTTTTACGGAGTAGCCAGTTGGTTTATATGGTATATTTCCCCTTGGTTTTTAAAAAGGTCATCTAAATTCAGAATAATGTTTTCTATAGGGGTAACTTTTCTGGTCAGTTTGCTCATATTAGTAGGTTTAGAAATTCTGTCCCCGCCAGAACATTCTTTAGATTTCTGGTTTGCTTATCTTTTTGTACCGCCACTCGGAGTTGCCATGATTTCTTATCTTATAGAAGGTATTAGAAGAAATGTTCTTTTGCGACAGCGTTTGGTCAAGGCTGAAAAATTAGAGGCAGTTGAACAGATGGGTGCGGCCATTTCTCATGAGATTCGTAATCCCTTGACGTCTGCCATGGGTTTTGTTCAGCTTTTGGAAGATGATTTACTTGATTTGGATAAACGAAAGCAATATCTAAACATTTTAAAAGAAGAATTGCAATCAGCTGAAAAGGTAATACAGGATTATTTAACATTTTCCAAACCGACCATTGAATCCGTAGAAGTATTTCAAGTGGAAGAAGAGCTTAACCAAATACTAAAATTGCTGCAGCCTTCTGCTAATTGGTATTCAGTAAGAGTGGAAAGTGATTATAGCTCGTTAAATTACATACAAGGTGATCGTCAAAAATTTCATCAATGTTTTGTCAATGTCATAAAAAATGCGATTGAGTCCATGCCAAACGGTGGTATTTTATCGGTTTCCTCGCGCGCAGATTCTACTCACGTGACGATCAAGATTCAAGATACAGGAGTTGGTATGACGAAAGATCAAATAGAGCGTCTAGGTGAACCTTATTATTCAACGAAAGGAGATAAAGGGACTGGCCTCGGTGTGATGGTTGTAAATAGTATTGTCAAAGCTATGAAAGGAACCATACGAGTCAAAAGTAAAGTTGGGGAAGGAACTGTATTTACATTTACATTTCATGTGTATAAGAAAAGTAATCAGAATTCTTCAGGACAAGTCAAGCATCAAGATCTTCGTATGTAATGTATGATAATTTCCAAGCCGATCAATGGAATTTTTGGTTTACACGAGGAAACAAGCCGGGCAAAATTCGCGGTCATTTTATTCCGAATTCAAGCCTAATTAACAGCACAATAAGAATCAAGGCCGTTCCCAATTACACGGGAACGACCTTGATTTTGGATTATAGGCATAACCGGAAATTCCGAGTTATGGTTTATAAAAGTTCTCGGTGTAATAGGGTTGATTTTCATCATTAAATGCTACACCCACGCCAAGCAATTCAAAGTCGCTTTTTAAAAGATTCTTGCGATGCCCCATAGAATTCATCAATCCTTCATGTGCAAAAATACTGCTGGACTGACCATAAGCTAAATTTTCTCCAGCTACGGAATAATTGATGTTGTCCATCGTCATGCGATCAAAAGGAGATTGTCCTGATAAATTGGTATGACTGAAATAATTATGTTCTGCCATGTCTACACTGTGTTTATAAGCTGTTACCCTGATTTTGGATTCCCATTTCACTGGTGAGACATTGTGATGAACTCGGGCAGCATTTGTTAAATCGAATAATTGAAATTCAAATCCCTTTTGTAAATCCGCACTTGTGTCACCATATAAAGCACCTTTTTGGTTTTCCAAATGCTTTGAAATAATTTGGATTGCAGTGACAGTATTTTTTTCATGGACGTCATAAAACACAGTCACATAGACATTTTCGATTAAGTAAGTATCCATCTCTCCATCACTATTCAACAAGTATCGGACATTGCCTTTTTGAATGTATTTGATAGGCTTTCCTAATGCATTATGAACAATAGATTTTGGACTGCTCAGTTTGAATCCGTATGAAGTGGAAATCAAGTCATTATTGGTAAATAGCCCATTCACTTGTTGAGACTCATCGAACGAAACCATTAAAAAGTTTTGATAGTCTGTGTGATAGGTATGCCAATCTGAGCCATATTCATTTTTAGTGATGCGTTTCGCCTTGCCTAGCTCGGCATTGACCGATTCCATGCTGTCCCCAATTTGTATGTTATGAACGGCAAATAATCCCTCTGTAGGTGTTGATAGTGCAGGTTTTTCGACTTGATTAATGGATGCATACTTCGTTTCTCCTGCTTCCAATGTCAGTTTTGCGGGTATGGTAGCCACTTTTTGGGATAAATCAGCAATAATGGGCTGCTCTTTTAAATACTCGTATCCTTTAATTACTTGTGCATCAATTGTATTTAAAAAAGATACATCAACGTATTTGCTGGCTGGTTCTTCCCACAGCGGACTTGTTAAATAAGCTGCAAAAAGTAATGTGAGGATTAATTTTATGTAACCCAAATTTTGTTCCACCCTTATCATCAAATTGTATTCTCGTATTGGAAAATACTTGTTATTTGACAGTATATCCAGCGCGACCTGGATGAATACGTGATAAGTGGGGGTTTCTTTTAAAATAGTCTTTGTTAAACGAGATTGCTCGTTTAACGGAGCGGATTTCCACTTTTATTATCTCTGATGTTGATGGTAATTCCCTCATTTCAATAATAATCAATAATAAAAGCTAACTGTCTTAAAATACATTTTGAATAGTAACCTTAAAGGCTTAGAATAAGAGTATTACAGCGAAGAAATTGGGTGTGTGATGGAGTCGATTCTAAAGTATATAGAAGATATGGGCTTTTATATGGTATTAATTTTACCGATCATTCTAGTGGTTCGTTTCATTCAAATAAAACGCAATAATAAACAATTGAATATCTTACGAGAATGCGGGATTGTCTTTTTTTTCATGTTCCTGGCGGGGCTGTTGTCACAGACGATTTTGCCATCAGTGAGCAATCAAGGCGGGGAAGTGCAATTAATAAACGGAGATCATCAAGCAATTAATATAGAACTTTTTCGAGTCTTGTTTGAAACATATAACGCGATTAAATATTTGAACTTATGGCAACCTTTTTTCATTAATTTCGTTGGTAATATTGTGATGTTTCTTCCGATTGGCTTTTTTCTTCCGTTGTTATGGCAGAAATTCAATCGCGCTTGGAAAGTGATTGGGACTGGACTGCTCCTATCATTAGCCATAGAAATATTACAGTTACCTCAAATGCGCAGCAGTGACGTGGACGATTTGTGGCTGAATACATTGGGGACGGCAATTGGCTATGTCTTGTATAGAGGGTTCCCTAAATCGTTCAAAAAATGGTTTAAAAACTAGAGCCATGGGTAAATAACCTATGAATCTAGAAATTAAGGGGTTTGACTGCATGATACCACCAGTAGAAACAAAAATGGACGGAAAGAAAATGACCGTTATCGATGATTTGGTTAAACAAGGCGTATTTAAAGTTGAAGGAAAACAATTATATGAACTATCCCTATATGAATTAATTAAAGAGCATATGGAAAAAGTAGATTAATTAGGTGTCAGAGTAACAGGAGCGATCCAGTTACTCTGGCTCTTTTTTGTGGGTCTGTTGATATAGGTTCATAAAACAGATAAAAAGTGACATTAAATTAACTGGGGAAAAATGATATAATTTCACATTGAAGTGATTAATAAATGATTGAATGAGATGTCGGGAAGCGAAATGTTTGGGAGGAGTTCTCATGAGTCAAACAAAGCGCAAAAAATTTATCAAGGATTGGCTGGATGAGGCAACCATTGCTGATATGTAGGATCTAGTAATGAAATGACTTCTGAGGATTTGGTTTTCATGTATAATTGCGATAAGTAAGTCGATGGACGATTCCAACTTGATGCCGTGGTCTTTCCTCAAGATCATGTGTGCTGTATCGGTGCTGCCGCAGGTACACCATTCATCACTGTTCCTGCGGATTTTTCGCAGGCAGGAGAACCCTTTGGACTTACCTTTTCAGGCTTCGCGTGGAGTGAGCTTTTGCTCATTTCAATGGCATATGCATTCTAACAAAAAGTAATTGCTCGGAGAAAACCGTAATTCACGTTACAATATAAACACAAACTATGTTTTTTTGGAAAAGAGAGTTGATATCACAATGACAACAAATTCATTTTTACCTATATTGCTTGGATCAGATATGAATGCTTATGGAATGGCACGTGCTTTTCACGAAGCCTATGGTTTAAAGCCGCTAGTCCTTGGACGTATGAATTTATCCGCAACACAAGACAGCAAAATCCTGGATTTTCAGGTTATCCCGCGTTTAAATGAACAGGACGTATTCGTTCCGGCACTTATTAAAGTGGCGGGTGAACATACAGACAAAAAGCTTTTGCTCCTTGCATGTGGCGATGATTATGCAAAATTAATCATTAAAAATAAGGAGCAATTGCTGCCTTATTTCGCGGTTCCATATATTGATGAAAAATTAATGGATCGCATCGTTCTTAAAGAGAACTTCTATAATATTTGTGAGCAATACGGCTTTGCCTATCCTAAAACGTCACTATGCACATATGACACGAAGGATACGTTTGCAATTGACTTTATGTATCCAATCATCATTAAAGCATCAAACTCTGTAGCGTACTGGAATTGCTCGTTCCCTGGAAAGAAAAAAGTGTTTGTCGCACACGATGAAGCAGAAAAAAACGCCATTATCGAAGCGATCTATAGCTCATCTTACAAAGATAATTTAACGATTCAGGAATTTATTCCTGGAGACGATTCCTACATGCGCGTGTTGAACGCATACGTTGGGAAAGATGGCGAAGTTAAGCTCATGTCACTTGGAAATCCAATTCTCGAAGAACATTCTCCAGAAGGAATCGGGAGCTATGCGGCAATCATTAATACATTTGATGAGGCATTACTTGACCGAGTTCGTGTATTCCTAGAAGATATTGGCTACACAGGCTTCGCGAATTTTGATATGAAGCTGGATTTGCGTGATGGTGAATATAAACTGTTTGAAATCAACTTGCGAAATGGCCGCAGCAGTTACTATGTAACGGCAAGTGGACATAATTTGATGAAATACGTAGCAGACGATCATATGCTCAATATTCCACAAACATTGACGTATGCGAAGGACAAGCACTTATGGATGATCATTCCTAAAGGTGTATTATTCAAATACGCACAAAACGAGCTGTTGAAAGAAGAAGCCAGGGAGTTAATTTCAGAAGGAAAAGTGACAAATCACTTATTCTACAAAGAGGATTTCAATCCGAAACGTTGGGCGAAATTGACGCTCAATAATTTGAATTACTATCGTAAATACAAAAAATACTTTAATAACAAAGGTTTGTCATAAGTTATGAAGACGAAAATATTAGGCATCATTGGAGGGGTAGGTCCCCTGGCCACTATGTTGCTTGGTGAAATGATTGTCAAACGCACGAAAGCGAAAACCGATCAACAGCATGTCAACATGGTGATTACCAATAATACGGCCATACCAGACCGTACAACATATATCTTAGATCGATCGAAAGCCAACCCAGTGCCAGTGATGATTTCCGATGCTACAAAACTGAAATCTATTGGTGCGGAAGTGTTGGCGGTTCCGTGCAATACTGCTCACTCTTTTTATAAAGAGATTCAACAAGGAGCGGAAATTCCCGTATTGCACATGATTAACGAAACGGCAAAACGTGCAGCTCAAATTGGTGCCAAAAAAGTAGGAATTCTGGCAACAACAGGTACATTGACGGCTTCTGTTTACCAACTGGCTTGTAAAGAGAGTGGCATTCAACCGGTTGTACCCGATGAGGAAACTCAGAAACTGGTCATGTCAGTTATTTATGATGACGTCAAAGCTGGGCAACCTGTCGATTTTCTAAAATGGCAGCAAATCATCAATCAAATGAACGAATTGGGTTGCGATCATTTGATATTGGGCTGTACAGAATTATCGATTGTCAAAAAAGAACTGAATCTTGATGAAACTTATATTGATTCGCTGATGGTATTAGCTGAAAGTGCCATACTTGCATGCGGCTACGAATTGAATGATTAAACATACTCTGTCTCCTTCATGGGGACAGGGTTTTTATTATGGGGAAAACGACTGAATATATCAGTAAAAGGTTGAAGATAGTGATTTGTGGTACACTAGGAGCATGTATTTATAAAGGTGGAATAACCCATGACATTTATCGAAAACTTAAAACCAGAACTTCAAAATAAATGGAAATTTGAATATGAAATGCCTGTTCAGTCACAATTAATCCCTAGCATGCTGGAAGGAAAAGATGTGGTGGCACAATCGCCGACAGGATCAGGGAAAACTTTGGCGTATGTATTGCCGATATTGAATCAAGTGAATGGTGCCATTCAAAAAACACAAGCACTTATCGTTGCCCCTTCACAGGAACTATCCATGCAAATCGTTGAAGTATTGCGAGAGTGGACTGCAGATACCGATATTACGGTTGCTCAACTAATCGGAGGAGCCAATATGGCTCGTCAATTGGAAAAATTAAAGAAAAAGCCCACAATTGTTGTAGGAACACCGGGGCGTTTGAATGAATTAATGAAATCAAAGAAACTTAAATTGCACGATATACGACATATTGTTTTAGATGAGGGAGATCAACTATTGGCCCGTGAGCATCGTGGTATCATTAAAGCGCTTATCGATGGGTCTAATCATGACAGACAGATTGTGGTCGTTTCAGCAACAATAACAGAAGAAATTGAGCTTGTTGCAAGCCGCATGATGAAAGAGCCGATTCGAATTCAAGTTAGTCATGAAGAATTGCCAGCACAAGGAAAAGTGGTCCATTCATTCGTCAAAGTAGAAGAACGAGATAAAACCGATTTATTGCGACGGTTGGCGCACGTAGAAGGCTTACGGGGTCTAGCATTTGTCAATAATTTAGATCAATTGTTGATGAAAGAAACGAAACTGAAATTCCGTGAAGCAAAAATAGTTGCCTTGCACTCAGATATGAAAAAAGAAGAACGTAAGCAGGCATTGGCTTCTTTCCGTAAAGGCGAAGTAAGCATACTGATCGCTACAGATATTGCAGCACGAGGTCTTGACATTGAAGGATTGACTCATGTCATTCACGTCGATGTACCGCACTCAATAGAACCTTATCTGCACCGTTCAGGTCGAACAGGCCGTGCTGGTGCTGACGGGGAAGTATTGTCTTTATTAACCTACACAGACGAAAAGAATTTTAAAAAATGGACGAAAGAATTGCCTTCAAAACCCGTTCAAAAGGTATGGGATCAAGGTAAATTGATTGAAGGGTCCTCAAAAACGGTGCAACAAAGGGGGAAAAAGAAATGACATTTGAAGAGAAACTAGCCGAATATGCAGATTTGGCAGTTCGCGTTGGAATCAATGTCCAACCTGGTCAATATGTATTGATAAATACAACGACTGATACCCTTGATTTTACGCGTTTGGTTGTGAAGAAATCATATGAAGCTGGAGCAAAGCGTGTCCATGTGAATTTCTCAGATGGACCGATAAATCGTGCTTTTTATGAGTTGGCACCAGATTCCGCTATGCACGAATTTCCTGCATGGATGGTTACACAGCGTGAAGAATTGATCGATCAGCAGGGAGCTTTGTTGTGGATTGATGCAGAAGATCCTGATTTATTGGCTGGAATTCCTGCCAAACGCATTTCCGATCAACAAAAAGTGGCTGGCCGTGCATTGGAAAAATATCGCGCTTCCGTCATGTCAGATAAAATTGCTTGGTCGATTGTAGCTATACCTTCAGAGATGTGGGCAGCCAAAGTATTCCCGGATTTGCCAAAAGAAGAGCAGTTATCCATGCTATGGGAAACGATTTTTAAAACCGTACGCATCGGAGATGGAACTGCTGTTGATCAATGGAAAACACATATCCGCGATTTGGAAGCCCGTGCAACAGCTTTAAATGATAAACGTTTCAAAAAAATTATTTATAAAGCACCAGGCACGGATTTGATAATCGAATTGCCGGATAAACATATTTGGATGTCCGGTGCCAGCAGAACACCTAACAGAACAGCGTTTATTGCGAATATGCCGACTGAAGAAGTGTACACTGCTCCATTAAAATTTGGTGTAAATGGCTATGTCCGTAATACTAAACCATTTGTATATCAAGGTAATATCATAGACAAATTTACGTTAACATTTGAAAAAGGAAAGATCGTGAAGGCTGAGGCTGAAGTAGGGAATGACTTATTGCAGCAACTCATTCAACATGATGAAGGCTCTGCTTATTTAGGGGAGTTGGCATTGGTACCTCATGAATCACCGATTTCATCTTCTGGAATTTTGTTCTACAACACATTATTTGATGAAAATGCCTCTAACCATTTAGCAATTGGCGAAGCGTATCCAACATGCGTTGAGGGTGCACGGGACTTAGAAGAAGCACAGCTTCGTGCTTTAGGATTAAATACATCAATCACTCATGAAGATTTCATGATAGGCAGTGCAGAAATGGACATTGATGGCGAATACGAAGATGGTACAAGAGAACCGATTTTCCGCAAAGGTAATTGGGCATTTTAAGGTGATGTCATGATTATCAAAAAACTAACTGTCGTGTTGTTCAGTCTGGGCCTGTTTTTAGTGCCATTACAGACAAGCGCTCAAGTAATTGGACCAGTTTCTTATGTGGCTCTCGGTGACTCACTTGCGGCAGGTCAAACCCCGACACGTGAGATTGATACTGGTTACAGTGATTTAATTGCCCAAGAAATTGCGAGAAATCAACCACTGGCCTTCTACTCAAAAGATTTGGCGTTCCCAGGATTTACGAGCGCTGATGTGTTGAAGCGAGTCCAATCGAAAGAAGCAAAACCTTTGCTACAAAATGCAAATCTCATCACGATATCTGCTGGAGCAAACGATCTTCTGAGATTAATAAAATCAGATGCAAAATCAGGTTCACTGTCATTTCAGCAAATCCCAGCAGACTATTCTTTGAACAATGTACGAAAGAATATGAAGACCATGCTTGCAGAGTTGAAAAAGATTGCACCAAAAGCGGAAGTGTATGTAATGGGTTATTATTTTGCCTATCCGCATGCTCGTGACTCACAAAAAGTCGGTACTGCGAAACAACTGAATCGATTGAATCAAATTTTGGCAAACGTGGCAAAAGAAGCGGGTGTGAAATTTGTATCTGTGGAAACTGCATTTGGAGATCAAGCCACTGGCAAAGTACCGAACCCTGCTGATGTGCATCCGAATGCTGAAGGATACAGAGCCATGGCTAACAGCTTCTTCAATGTCTATGCTAAAGGTGGCATGCAGGTATTGGCAGGGGAGATTCCTCCTGCAAATCCACTGAGCTTCGAACAGATTATGAAAGACCGTCAAGGAGCAAAGGCAACGGCAGCTGGAGATGAATCTGCCGCACTGCCATCATCATTTTTGGAAGAAGATTATATTGCCATATCTGAAATGAAAACGATGATATAAAAAAAGTTGGAACTCAGATTAATGAGTTCCAACTTTTTATTTGCGTGGATATGTTATTGTTGTGGAGCGTTTTCTTGAATCCAATACTTTTTTTACGATTGGAATAATAATTGGCGCAAACTTTACAGCTGTCTTAACTAAGTTACCGATTCTCATGTGTATCGCTCCTGTCAGTATTGTACATTAATTTAATTCCCGTAAAGAGCCCAAGGTAAACCTATTGCAGTACTTTAATTCCTTGGATGATATTCCAGATCAATACAATAAGATAAAGAATACCATACACTGCAATAAACAAGAAAGGAAGTCCTGCAGTCAGGAAGTTAAATGATGTGCTAGGCTCTACAGTGCCATCAACTGTCGTGCTGAATACTGCGATTGAACCAATCACTAATACAATGAACCCGACAATTCCGAGCACCACGGGAATCAAGTGTGACAGAAGAGAGCGTTTCGCATGATACTTAACCTCAGCTGTCGGTGAAACGAAATATACGATTAATGGCAATAAGAATGGAGCGAATAAAATACTGAAATAACACAAAGCGGATAATATACGTTGATTATCCATTAATACTCCTCCTTTAATGCTTACTGCCTTTAATACGTTACAACATTAATAGAGGTTTCAAATCAATGCATATTTCGTTAAAATGTCTGCATATTGCTCAACGGATGATATCAATACATACTCTCCTGGTCCGTGCCAGTCGTCTCCGCTTGGTCCGAACTCAATTGCTCCAGCACCAGTTTTTGCATAGTAACGTGTATCCGCAGCTCCATGCTGCCCGAATAACACAGCCTCTTTTTGGGTTACTTGTGCTATAACACCAGCAAGAGATTGAACAAAAGCATTATCTTCGGTTGTTGTAATGGCGGGTGTTTTACCGCCAGGTTTGACAATATTTTTGGGGTTAATAGATTGAGCAAGTTCAGTCATTTCTTCAATAATATCTTCCCATTTTTGTCCTGGAACAAAGCGAATATCGTAGTTAACTAGACATTCATCAGGTACGACATTATATCGATCGCCTGCCTGGATTTTAGCCAAGTTAATGGAAGGATATTCGTAATATGGATTGCTTGCTTTCGTAAATGGTAGTGTCTTTAATTGTTCATTAAATTTAAAGGCTGCTTCAATGGCATTCGTTCCTTCCCATGGACGGGATCCGTGGGCAGCTTTTCCGAACAAAGTGACATCCGCATGCAGAATTCCTTTCGATTGAACACTTAGTTTCATGTGAGTTGGTTCTCCGCAAATGACAAAGTCACCTGAGCGACCAATTTCTACAAGATGACCGGATGTTTTACTTCCACCCGTTTCTTCATCCGTTACAATATGTAAAACAATGCGTTGCTTAAGTTCTTCCCTTGCAGAATAAGTACGTCGGAACGCTTCCATCATGGCTGCCACTCCAGCTTTCATATCTGCGGATCCACGACCATACAAGCGGTCGCCTTCGATAACGGGATTGAATTGCTCGATTTTTCCAGGTACTACATCCACATGGCCATTCCATACGATGGTTGTGGGACCTTGTCCGATTTCAGCGTGAATCATCAATCGGCCTTCATTTTCAAGAACTTCATGTGTGATTTCATGACTATCGAGCCATTTTGAACAAAATCGAAGTGCTTCATTGGCACCTTCTTCTGTATCACTTTTAATTGCTACCAAATTTTTCAATAACTCGATCATGTAACTTCACATCCTCAATAAATTTTTATATTCAGTATACTACCGCTGTTCCAAAAGTCACAGAACTAACGAAACCCTCTTGCTTCTCTTTCCCTCTTTGGTTACAATTAACCCGTAATATCAAAATTAGATGTATTTACCACAAGGGGAGCCTGTAATGGCTGAGAGTGAGCGAGGAACGTTCTAACCCTTTGAACCTGTAAGTTAATGCTTGCGCAGGGATGTGGATAGAAACCGACTCCAACGACGTCAGGCTCTGTCCCTGAGGTTGTTTTTTTATGGTTTTTTCACCCTGACATGCGATTTGCAGTACATCGCAAAAGGAGGAAGCAAGATGAATCGAAGTAAGTTGTTATTATTAATTGAAGTGGCTATTTTTGCAGGAATCGGATTGGTATTGGATATGCTTTCTATTAACTTATGGTTCCAGGGCGGATCTATTAGTCTTGTCATGGTACCAATCGTATTGATGGCTATTCGATGGGGGCTTGCGGGAGGTTTGAGCACGGGTCTGATTATTGGGGTCCTTCAAATTTTAGCGGGAAGAGCTTATATTTTAACTCCTGCCCAAGGTTTCCTGGATTATTTCGTAGCGTTCACAGTTGTTGGCTTAGCAGCACTTGTCAGACATAAAGTAATACAAGCAAAAAATGAGCAGCGTAAAGGAAAAATGATTACTTATATCGTATTGGGAGCTGTTTTTGGTGGGCTCTTCCGGTTCTTTACACACGTAATCGCAGGAGTTATTTTCTTTTCAGAAGCTGCAGAAGGCAAGAACGTTTGGATTTATTCGCTCGTATATAACGGCGGTTATATGATTCCTTCCATTATTTTGACAGCAATTGTGTGCTCCATCATTTTCGTTGCTGCACCACGTTTGATTGAACATCGCAATAACGTTTGATTTATAGGTGTGTCTTTATTGAGTGGAATCATCAATGTTGGTAGCGAGTGGACAGAATTCGTTTTGAATGAACAAAAACCACGTTAAAACCCTGTATGGGTTGTTTTTAAAATTCGGCTGATGACGCAATTCCTCTATTGCGCATACTTTACTAGAGGTTTACCAAATGTTCAGAATGATTTTGGTAAATGGGAAAGCATCTTTTCTTGTGGTATAGTATGGGGTAGATAATTTGAGGAAGAAAGGGTTTAACGAATATGATTGCAAAAACTACTGAAGACTTTGAGTCGTTAAAAACTATCGGTCGCATCGTTGCAGAAATTCGTGATGTAATGCGAGAGGCAACAAAACCAGGTGTCACGACAAAAGAACTTGATGAGATCGCTGGCCGCATGTTTAAAGAAAAAGGAGCTATTTCTGGTCCTAAAGGGGAGTACGATTTCCCTGGATTTACATGCATCAGTGTCAATGAAGAAGTTGCTCATGGCATTCCTGGTTCACGTGTCATCAAAGATGGAGACCTAGTGAACATCGACGTATCCGGATCATTCAATGGCTATTTCGCAGATACGGGAATTTCATTTGTAGTGGGTGAAGGCTACGCGAAGAAAGAAAAGCTATGTGAAGTAGCTGAAAGTGCATTTAACCGTGCAATGTTGAAAGTAAAGGCTGGTGCTCGGTTAAATCAAATCGGCAAAGCTGTGGAACGTGAAGCGAAGCAAAATGGATTAACTGTCATTATGAACTTAACTGGACATGGTATCGGAAAATCTCTTCATGAAGCACCACAGCATATTTTGAATTACTTTGATGCATGGGAACCTACCATCTTAAAAGAAGGTATGGTTTTGGCAGTTGAGCCGTTCATTTCAGAAAAAGCGGAACATATCGTGGAGTCTGGTGACGGTTGGACTTTCTTGACTCCGGATAAATCATTAGTTGCACAGATTGAACATACGGTCATCGTTACTAAAGATGCGCCAATTCTTATTACGAAAATCGATTAAATAATGCGAAAGACCAACTGCTATGAACGCGCAGTTGGTCTTTTTTTAATAAATAGGATGCCCGCTAGCATGACTGCACATAAGAAAAGAGCAGCTGTAGAGACAAGAAGTTCTTCGAAACCATTTCGGACCGCAATTCCGATATAAGCCCAAATAAAGACAAATACATAAGCGATATCAAAATGGTGGAATCGAATATGTAGTGCGAGTGCTGTTCCAACAGTCATCATGATGACTGCCCATAGGGGGTCACTCAATCCCCAGCCATTCCACTGATATAGAGTTAGGACATAACTAATATTCGTAATCGTTGCAACACTGATCCATCCCAAATAAATTGATATTGGAAAGCGACCAGTAAGAAGGTTATCGGATACTGGATAAGTACGATAAAGTAAAGTTAGTGTAATTAGGTATGCAATCATCACGACAACCGTAAATAAGAAATATTCATAATGCCATAAATAAATCCATGCCACATTAAAAATGCAACTGATGATAAACAGATTTGAGCGCTTTATATAGGTTGCATCTATATCTTTACTCCTCTTCCACATACCTACCAACCAAATGAGCATCAATACATAAATAACGGACCAAATTGAAAATACATAGCCGGCCGGTGTAAATAGTACAGGAAGACGATTGGAAATTTCACCAGTTGTTTGATTGTTAAGTGGTAAAATATTTGCCAATGCATTGATGATAACCACACCAATCAGTGCGATGACCATTAGTGCGAAACGAACCACAGCATTCACCTCCTATACATTAGTATAACGTCAGTCCAAAGCAACAACAAATTTCTATTTACCAAAACTCTCTGTAAAATGAAGTTTAAAAGAATGAAGGTCTCTGGATTGACAGAATTTGTCACGGCTGCTGAAGAAATGTTGAACAGGCTCCGTGGTTTATCGTTGAAGCGAATAATAAGAAATATGCACGCAAGGTTGTTTTAAAAAGAATTCTGGAACATATTATGCAAGTGTGCATTGAAAAAGGCATACCCATTGCAAAACTACAGAACGATGTTTCGCAAGGCGAAGAAGCATGATATAATAGTGTAGTGTTTTCAGAAAATTTAGAAAGACATGGGGGAAAGATATTGACTACAAAGACGTATGCTGAAGTTTGGGACTTGGACGTATTTTTTAAGGGAGGAAGCTCATCTCCTGAACTTCGTGAACATTTGGATGCTTTAGCAAGTAGACTTGATACTTTTGAGCAAACTTTATCATCCTTTGTTGTTCCAACAGGGGAATCAGACGCTACTAAAATTTCTTCTATTATTGAAGAAACTAAACAAGTTGCTGAAAATTTAACACAAGCTGGAGCAGTTGTTGGTTGTTATTTAGCTCAAGATACTACTGATAAACAAGCGAACTTATTGCAAGGGGAAATCGGCTCTTTAGGTGCTCGTTTTTCTTCATCCATGCTCGTTGTTCAACAACAGTTATCAAAAACTGAAGAAACTGTTTGGACTGCTTTAATGAAGGACGATCAATTAAAAGAATTTGCTTTTGTTCTAAACGAATGGCGAGATGAAGCGAAGGAATTACTTTCTGAAAAAGAAGAAGATATGATTACCGCTCTTGGGGTGGACGGCTATCATGGATGGGGTCAACTATACGATTTATTGGTTGGTGACGTGAAAGTTCGTGTCACAGTGGACGGAGAAGAAAAAGAGTTCTCTGTAGGACAAGCGAGTAACTTAAGTTCTCATCCGGATGCAAAAGTTCGAAAAGAATCGTTTGAAGCATTAGAACAAGCATGGACAGATAAAGAAGAGTTCTTTGCTAAAACATTGAACCATATGGCTGGATTTCGCTTGGCCGTTTACAAAAAACGTGGCTGGGATTCAATATTAAAAGAACCATTGCAAATAAATCGAATGAAACAGCAAACATTGGATGCTATGTGGGGCGCAATCAGCGCGCATAAAGCTCCATTTGTAGAATATTTAAAGCGTAAGGCTGAGCTGGTAGGAGCAGATGCCATGCATTGGTACGATTTAGACGCGCCAGTAACTGAATCTACTCAGAAAGTGTCATACCAGGAAGGTGCAGAGTTCATTTTAAAACACTTCGGCAAATTCGGTCCGGAGCTTGAGAAATTCTCACGACAGGCATTTGAAGATGAATGGATTGAGGCAGAAGACCGCCCTAATAAACGACCAGGTGGTTTCTGTACTGGGATGCCTCTATCACAGCAGTCCCGTATTTTTATGACATATAGTGGAACGATGTCCAACGTTGCAACATTGGCACATGAACTTGGTCATGCTTTCCATTCATATGCACTTCGTCCTGTACATTGGATGAATCGTCAATATGCAATGGGAGTTGCAGAAACAGCTTCTACATTTGCTGAAATGATTGTAGCTGATGCAGCAGTAAAAGAAGCATCAACAGCTGATGAAAAATTGGCATTGCTTGAAGATAAGATTCAACGAAGTGTCGCATTCTTCATGAACATTCATGCACGATTTTTATTTGAAACTCGTTTTTATGAGGAGCGTAAAAAAGGAATTGTTTCTGCTGCACGCTTAAATACATTGATGGAAGAAGCGCAACGTGAAGCATTTGGAGATGGATTAGGTGAAGTTCATCCGCATTTCTGGGCATCAAAACTGCATTTCTATATCACACATGTACCATTCTATAATTTCCCTTACACATTCGGTTATTTATTCAGCTTAAGCATTTATGCGAAAGCAATTGAAGAAGGCTGCAGTTTCGAAGAAAAGTATATCTCCCTACTTCAAGATACGGCAATCATGTCTGTTGAAGATTTAGCAATGAAGCATTTAGGAGAAGATATCACTCAACATGCGTTCTGGGAAAAAGGCATAGCACTATGTATTAAAGATGTGGAAGAGTTTCTGTCGTTAACTTCATCTAAAGGGTGATTTTCAATGATTTTACTGGACGGACAAACTTGTTTTTTACGAACATTAGATGAAAATGATGCTTCAGATCTCACCAATCTAGTATTTAAGAATCGACATTATTGGTCAATTTATGAACCAAGGCATCAGGATTCATACTTTACCGTAGCAGTACAAAGAGAAAAGATTCTAGAATCACTTCACCATATGAAGAACCAACGCGAATTCAGCTTCGGCATTTATGATAGACAGTCGGGGGAACTAATTGGTCATATTTCTATGTACAGTATTAAACGCCTACCTTTTTCAAGTGCTTTCATTGGTTATTCTATAGATGAATTGAATGTGGGCAAAGGGGTTGCGACAGAGGCGGTTCAACTTCTGGTCAAGTATGGAATGGAAGTTATAGGGTTACACCGCATTGAAGCATATGTTTCTCCGCGTAATGTTGGTTCAATGCGTGTCTTAGAAAAAGCAAAAATGCAAAAAGAAGGCTTGTTAAGACAGCTACTATTCATTAATGGTGAATGGGAAGATCATTACATTTATGCAATTTTAGAAAATGATTATTGAAAAGGCAAGGCCGCTTGGCGGAAATGGCGTAAAATGATGAATGGCTGGTTTCTCAATTGAGAAACCAGTTTTTTTATGTCGATTTCCCGGGAAATATTAGATGTTATAGGCTGATATGTTTACATATTTTCAACCCAATCATATAATAAACTGAAATCCAATAAGAATAGTAGGTTTTAATATGAAAACAATTCCGAAGCCTCTTGTGATGGCGAATCAATGGACAATTGTCATATCAGTAGTCATTTCGCTTATTACACAATCCGCGTGGATGTTATTGATTCCTTTAGTTTCATGTCTTTTAAGTTTATTTACAGGATTCAATCCTGTTTTAGCCATAGTTAAGAAATTTTTAACCAAGCCAGCAAATGAATATGCCCAAGAAGATTATGACCAGCTACAATTTAACCAATGGTTGGCCGTTGGGTTTTTATTAATTGCGACGATTAGTTTCTTTATGAATTGGGGTATTTTGTTTAACATTGCAACTGTTATGGTGGGATTAGCAGCATTGATAGCTATTATGGGGTTTTGTATCGGATGCTTCATTCGTTTCCAATACCAACAATGGAATTATCGACGCAAAAAATCAGCAGAACAGTAAAAAAGAGCCTAACATGAACTGCACCCCAATTGTTAGACACACTAACAATTGGGGTGCAGTTTTTTTATGTTTCTTATTCCACAAGTGTAAGTCTGCCTGTTGCGGGATCAATGACCAAACCGTGAACTGGAAAATCTTTGACCATTAGGGGATGATTTTTTACCATATCCACACTATGTCTGACACTTTCGCTCACATCTTCAAAGCCACGCAGCCATTCGTTCAATTCCACACCCGAATAGCTCAGCATATCGATTGTTTCTTGAGCAATTCCCCGATCAATCATTTTCTGCAGCATGACATCCGGTTTGATGGCACTCATCCCACAGTCGTAATGACCAATTATGTAAATTTCTTCTGCATTCAATTCATATACAGCTACAAGTAAACTACGCATGATGCCACCGAATGGATGGTTAATTACAGCGCCGGCGCTTTTTACAATTTTCACATCACCGTTTTTAAAGTTCATTGCCTTCGGTAATAATTCAAATAACCGGGCATCCATACATGTTAAGATAACTATTTTTTTGTCCGGAAATTTTGTTGTAATGAATTCTTCGTATTGTTTTTCAGCTACGAATTTTTGGTTAAAAGAAAGAATTTCGTTTAATAAAGACATTTATCAGTTCCTCCTAAGTAAGTTCCTTTCTTATTGTAGATGATTTTTATAGGGATTCGCCACTTTTAAGTCACATTCCTTAAAAACAAGGTAATGTGTACCGATAATCCTTTGTGTAGAATAGAAATATTAACTACACTATAAGGATAAAGAAACATAAAGGATGAAAAACATGAACCATTCAATGCTTGAAGAGGCAGCTAAATTTATTTTTCAATATGGAGAAGAGAATGGACTTTCAATGGAAGTGGTAAATGACCGTCAGCGTTGTGTAGAAAGTGAAATAAGAGCTACTGGAACCTATACACATACACTGGAGGAAATAACGTATGGTGCAAAGCTTGCTTGGCGAAATAGTACGAAATGCATTGGACGGTTGTTTTGGGAAAGTCTCGATATTTTAGATGCAAGAGATGTGGAGTCGTCTGATGAAGTAGCCGGATATCTGCATAAACATATTCAACACGCAACAAATACAGGGAAAATTCGGTCTACGATTACCATTTTTCCGCCACTTAAACAAAATGAACCGCAAAAAGTGCAATTGTGGAGTCATCAGTTGATCCGCTATGCAGGGTACAAATTGGAATCAGGTGATGTTGTAGGTGATCCAGCTTCGATTGAGATAACAAAAATAGCCCAAAATCTTGGTTGGGAAGGTGAGGGCAGTCCGTACGATTTATTGCCCGTGATTTTCCAATGGGATGAAGGGAATCCAATAATGGTACCATTAAATAAAGAAGAAATACTTGAAGTGGAAATCAATCATCCTGTTCATCAAAACTGGGAACCACTTAATCTGAAATGGTATGCGGTGCCAATCATTTCGGATCGATATTTGGAAATTGGCGGATTACGTTATCCCGCTCCTTTTAACGGATGGTATATGGAGACAGAAATCGCAGCAAGAAATTTAGTAGATTCTTATCGTTACAATCGATTGAGAGATGTCGCAGAACAGTTGGAGCTTGATACATCAAGTACGACAACGTTCTGGAGGGACAGAGCCCTAGTGGAACTTCAACATGCAGTGTATGCATCGTATAAAAAGGCTGGAGTCCAGATTGTCGACCATTATACAGCGGCACAGCAATTTCAAACGTTTCGTGATAAAGAAGAAAAGCAGCAAAGAGAAGTAAAAGGGGATTGGACGTGGCTCATTCCACCGGTGTCGCCGGCATTGACTCCAATCTTTCATCAAGGAATTATGAACGAGGAATTGTCGCCGAACTTTATCAAACAAAAGCGACCTGCATTATATAAAAAAATGAGCGAGATGACAGAATCATCCCGCTCACAAGGTTGCCCCTATCATTTTTGATTAGCGGGCAACTTTTTGTATTTTATCCATCATAACTAATGAACGACCTGTACCGATTGCTACAGACTCAAGTGGTTGAGGGGCAATATGAACTGGTACGGAAATCTCGTTAGATAACCATTCTTGCATGCCTTTTAATAGGGCACCGCCACCAGTCAATACAACACCTTGGTCAACAATGTCACCAGATAGTTCTGGAGGACAGCTTTCAAGAGTTGCACGAATTGCTTCCAGAATAGAAAGTAACGATTCTTTCAAAGTCTCTTGAACTTCTACAGAACTGATTGTAATAGTTTTTGGAAGGCCTGTCATGACGTCACGGCCACGCACTTCCATTGTTTCTACTGTATGTGGAATCAAGGCGTACCCGACTTCCATTTTAATTCTTTCAGCTGTGCGTTCACCGATTAACACATTGAATTGTTTACGGACAAAATGAATAATGTCTTCATCCATACGGTCTCCCGCAACTTTAACTGTATTAGACGATACGACACCGCCAAATGAAATGATCCCAACTTCAGTGGTTCCCCCACCAATATCAACAATGACACTTGCAATTGGTTCGCTGACAGGCAGGTCTGCGCCAATCGCAGCTGCTACAGGTTCTTCAATCAAATGTACTTCTTTAGCGCCACTATTTTTCACGGCATCATGAATTGCACGGCGTTCTACTGAAGTAGCGCCAGATGGTGTACATACCATAACGTTCGGTTTACGGACAGAGCTACCCATTTTTTTGCCTACTTTTTTCATGACCATACGCAACATATCTGTCGTTACATCAAAATCAGCAATGACGCCATCTTTCAATGGTCGAATAACTGTAATCGAGCCTGGTGTTTTACCGATCATACTCTTCGCTTCTTCACCAAATGCGACAACTTGTCTAGTTTTTGTATCCACCGCTACTACCGATGGTTCATTTAAAATAATGCCTTTATTTTTTGTATATACAAGGATATTAGCTGTTCCTAAATCAATCCCCAAATCAATACCTGAAAACATGCAGATTCCTCCCTTAAAACGGTTTGCTTCATAAGTATAGAGGATTTTAGTGCATAATCCATATGGTACTTAATGGGAGTTGTCAAATGTTGCAGAATTTCCTGTGACATATGGTATAGAGAGGAGGGGGGAATTAAGTATCTTGTAGGATTTTGTCACATTATCGTTATACTCGTGTAGTGTAAATGTAAACGAAAAGTTAAATCATAACAAAAAGCAATCGTCTGTAGACGATTGCTTTATATGATTAATACTTTGTATTAGGTTTTGGATCGATTATTTCTGCGTCATGAGAAACTAAAGCTCTACCCAAGAAATGCATAACGAATTGACCAGTTATCCCAATAATAATCATAAAGCCAATAACAATTATAATCCCGAAAGTCATGAGAACTCTCCTTTCTACTAACCTATTTGTTCAATAGTTATCAGTATACAGGAGGAAAGTGCATTCTTGAAGGTATTTTACCAATTGTCGAAAATTGTTCATTAAAACGCCCAGTTACCTGCACGGAATATCGCTTCACGAGAGCCGTCTTCCAAAATTCCATCAATGTCCATTTGCTCAGAACCAATCATGAAGTCCACGTGTGTAATGCTTTGGTTTAAGCCGTTCTCCGCGAGTTCTTCTTGAGACATCTTTTTGCCGCCGTCTAAACAGAATGCATAAGCGCTTCCGATTGCAAGGTGGTTTGACGCATTTTCATCATACAGAGTGTTGTAGAAAAGTAATCCGGATTCAGAGATAGGGGATTGGTGAGGTACCAATGCAACTTCTCCTAAATACTTCGCGCCTTCATCCGTATCCACCAATTGTTGTAATACTTCTTGTCCTTCTGCAGCTTCCACTTTCACAATGCGTCCTTTTTCAAACGTGATTTTGAAATCGTCAATAATGTTGCCGCCGTAGCTTAAAGGTTTAGAGCTAACAACAACTCCATCCACACCAGTTTTCAAAGGAACTGTAAATACTTCTTCAGTTGGCATGTTTGCCATGAAAGAATCGCCTTTTTCGTTTACGCTTCCAGCCCCACACCATAAATGGCCTTTAGGAAGTTCAATTGTAAGATCAGTACCCGGTGCAGTGTAGTGTAACTTGTGATATTTTTTTTCGTTTAAATAATCCACTTTTGCATGAAGAGTTTCATCGTGTTTTTTCCATGCTTCGATAGGAGAGTCAACATCTGCACGCACAGCTTTAAAAATTGCTTCCCATAATGTAGAAACTTGCTCATCTTTAGCAACGTCAGGGAACAATTTCGCTGCCCAAGCTTTAGAAGGAGCTGCAATTACTGTCCAACTGATTTTGTCCGATTGAACGTATTGACGATATTTCGATAAAGCGGTTCCAGCAGCCTTTTGGAATGCAGCAATGCGGGAAGACTCAATTCCTTTAAGTAAATCAGGGCTTGAAGATATCACATTCATGAACGCTGCACCTTGATCCGCAAGCTGTTCACGTTCTTGAATTTTCCATGCTGGGAATTCCTCGAAAGAAGCACTTGGAGCCATTTCGAATTTTGTGCGGGTAATGACGTCGTCCGTCCAGTCCACATAAACTTGTTTTGCGCCCACTTCATAGGCTGTTTTAGTTAATAAACGTACAAATTCAGGATTATCAATTGATGCTGTAATGTATAAACTTTGTCCCGGTTGAATGTTAACGCCGACTTTGACAGCTAACTCAGCGTACTTCGTTAATTTCTCATTAAATGATGTCATTTCAATATTCTCCTTTTTCGTCCAGTCTGCTTCTATAGTAGCAATATTCAAAGCAGTAAATCAATTGCAATAATCGTAAAACGAAAGAATAGTTTGGTATTTTGAAAATTAAGTATTGTAATTGCCTTCACAAAAGTTTATATTATAAACAAATGTTTAAAGAGGTGATGTGATGAATGAAAAAGAACAGGCGATCATTGAGATGATTCGCCAAAATCCATTTTTGACCCAAAAAGAAATGGCGGAAACGTTGAACATTTCAAGACCCGCGTTAGCTAATTTAATTTCAGGTTTAATGAAACAAGGAAAGATTGCGGGAAGAGCGTATGTCTTGCATGAAGAACGGGAAATTCATTGTATTGGTGGCGCCAACGTTGACCGTAAATTCCATTTGCAACAAAATGTTCAACTGGGAACATCGAATCCAGCGAATGCGATTGAAAGTGTAGGTGGTGTTTCACGGAATATCGCTGAAAATTTAGGACGCTTAGGACATAAAGTGCGTCTTTTTACAACTGCAGGTAAAGACGCAGATTGGCATACAATCGAAACGGCTTCGCAAAGCTTTATGAACTTGCAATCCATCGAGCAGCTCCCAACTCACACTACGGGTTCTTACTCAGCAATCCTGGATCCTTCAGGGGAGTTGGTTCTGGCTATTGCCAATATGGACGTATATGAAGAATTGACACCTGCCTATCTACAAACCTATGAAATGCTGTTAAGTGGTTCAACACTTATTGTTATTGACTTAAACTGTCCGAAAGAAACGGTACAGTTTATCCAACGATTTGCTTTTGACAATCAAATTCCATTGGCAATAGTGCCTGTTTCCTCACCTAAAATGAATCGCATGCCCGATGAACTACATGGTGTCACTTGGGTCTTATGTAACCTAGATGAAGCCGAAATGTATTTGAAAAAGACGATTAAAACGAATGAGGAATATCATGAAGCTATATTGGAACTTTTAGCTAAAGGTGCAAAGTATGCAGTCATTACAACTGGAAGCAATGGAGTTTATTTTGGTTCCGCTGAAGATGGTGTACGTCACATGCCGGCCGTAAAAGCTTCTTCGCTAGAAGATGTTACTGGAGCTGGTGATGCCTTTGTTGGGGCAACGCTACATAGTTGGTTGGAGGGTTTATCACTACCTCAATCGATTCAAGCAGGTCTGATGAATGCTTCCAAAACATTAGCATCTCCTTACACGGTAAGAACCGAACTTTCAGCAACACGTTTAATAAAAGAAATGGAGGAATTATAAATGAAACAATACATATCTTATTCAACCGAGGTAAAAGAAGCACTGGAGACAGGTAAAGCAGTCGTCGCTCTGGAGTCGACTATCATTTCTCACGGGATGCCGTACCCACAAAACGTAATTACGGCAAAAGAAGTGGAACAACTGATTCGTGACAATGGAGCAGTACCAGCAACGATTGCCATATTGGACGGTCAAATCAAAATCGGCTTAAATGATGAAGAATTAGAAGTGCTTGGAAACAGTCCAGACGTAGCCAAGGCATCACGTCGTGACTTGCCATACTTATTGGCAACTAAACAAAAAGGTGCAACAACGGTAGCAGCGACCATGATTTGTGCTGATTTAGCAGGTATTCATGTATTCGTTACAGGAGGAATCGGCGGCGTACATCGTGGTGCTGAAACAACGATGGACATTTCAGCAGATTTGGAAGAATTGGCACAAACGAATGTAGCGGTCATTTGTGCAGGCGCAAAATCGATTTTGGATATTGGCCTCACACTGGAATATTTGGAGACGAAAGGTGTACCGGTTGTTGGGTATCAAACGGATTCTTTACCGGCATTCTATACGCGAACGAGTCCATTTGGAGTGAATTTCCGTGCGGATGATGCACAAACAGTAGCCGAAATGTTGAGAGCAAAATGGACATTGAATCTGAAGGGTGGAGCAGTCATCGCCAATCCTATTCGTGAAGAAGATGCAATGGAAGAGTCCTTTATTACTGAGATTATTGAAAAAGCATTGGCAGAAGCAGACGAAAACGGCATTGCTGGAAAAAACGTCACGCCATTTTTACTTGGAAAAGTGAAAGAATTAACGGAAGGCAAGAGTTTGGAAGCAAATATTGCCTTGGTTAAACATAATGCAGTTGTTGGTACAGGCATTGCCGTGGCGTATCAAAATTTAATGAATGTGTAATTTCCTAGAGAAGCCTTCCTTGCGAAGGCTTTTTTATGTTTAGTGGAAGAAAATGAGTGAAAGGGAATAAAGAGAGGCTGAGAGGGAGTACACGGGTGACGACCGGTAAAAATGACTTTCTACAGGAAGAAACCAATTTGAACGGAAATAAACCACAAAAACAAAAATTCCTTCTATTAATTTTTTTTTGCAGAAACGCGAACGTCGAATGCCTATACGGAATACGATACATAGATTAACAATTGGAGGTAATGAAATGTATTCGAATATTAATCAATACGTAGCCCCTCTTAATCCATGTCTCAGTCGTGCAGAACTAGAACTGCGTAATACGATGCGTTTACTTTGGTCACAGCATGTATACTGGACAAGAGCAGCCGTGATTGCATTGATAAACGATTCACCCGACCTGGAGATGGTGCTGGCGCGATTATTACGAAACGCTCCCGAGATGGGAGATGCACTCGTGCCTTATTACGGAAAGGAAGCGGGAGACCGTTACAGTGAGTTGATTAAGGAACATCTGGTACTTGCAGCCGATCTGGTGAAAGCGGCAAAAGCGGGAGATACGAAAAGCTTTGAAGCCATTAATAAAAAGTGGTACGCCAATGCAGATGACATTGCTGAATTTTTGAGTATGATTAATCCTTTTATCACGAAACATGAAATGCAGGAAATGATGTACAAACATTTGGAGTTACTTACAGCAGTAACGACTTATTTGCTTGAAAAAAATTATACCGCTTCAATCAACACATTCGACCTATACGAATTACAGGCACTCCATATGGCAGATGAAATTTCTGAAGCCATCGTCGCCCAGTTTTCCTGCCCTCCTTGTTATTGATAATGAGTCTTTGAACACCATTCAAATTTGAATGGTGTTTTTTTATATACTTAAAAGTTTTGTCGATCAGTAATTGAGGAACTTAATAGTATGGAGGGGATGAGCGTGAAGACGGATGTTTTTATCACTGGTGGTGGCATTGGTGGCTTAACACTTTGCTTTGAAGCTAGTGCGTGTAGCGGTTTTCAATAGTTTCTTCCATTCATTCGAAAATATACATCTATTGCCTCAAAAAGAGCAATGGGAGCAATGGCGAACTGACGCTAATTTAACATTATTGGGCATGCAGATTGTCATCAGAGAAGGCAGTTGGTTTTGCTGAGCAATATAAAAAGACCTCTAAGTCAACAAGACTAGAGGTTCTCGGCTAAAAAAGTTCGCTAAGTTTTTTAAAAAATTATTTACGTAATGAACCTAACTCTGATGCGATGGCTTGCATTTCGCTTGGACTGAATGTATCACGCTTCATGACCATGGCATACAAATCGTGTAAATCTTCATACTGAGAGTCATCAAAATGCTCAGATTTCATGGCATCTACATTGACCATACGAAGTTTTTCTTTTATTTGTTCAATCATGTATTCCACATTTTCTTGTGAAGGTTGAGTTAAGTTCATTTGGGATTCCTGCCTTTCGGACAATATGGTTAATCATTTCATGGGACAGAAAGATTGTCAAATCCAATTCACTTATTGTTTTAATGAAGAAAGAGTTGGGTATATTAAAGCACAATGATTATTACTACTTAGGAGGTTTTTATATGAAGGAAAGCAAATTATTTAAAGGCATGGTTGTTGGAGCATTGGCAGGAGCGGGGATCAGTTTATTTGATCGTGCGACACGTGAAGAGGTTAAATATAAATTGAAAACGGTATCTTCTGACGTGAAATATTATTCAAAAAACCGTGATGACCTGATAATGAAATTACAGGAAAAAGCAGAAGTTCTACAGACGGTTTATACTCAGATATCCCAAGATGCTAAATATTTATCAGGGAAAGTGGAAGAAATGAAAATCTTGACACCACAAGTGAAAACGTTGGTAACAGATACAAAAGAAGCATTCGAACACTCTAAAGAAGAGTACAAAACCATTGTAAAAGACGATGAAGATGAATTCACTATGCCGGTTTTACCTGAGCATGTATACGAAGAGAAATATTTCTCATAAGGAAGGGAACGATGACATGGCTAACGAAGATATTCCAATTCAACCTAGAGGTAGTCAAAAAACCAAGTCGTCAGGGAATTTCTTAAGTAAGCTGAAATTGATGCAATTTAAGAAAAAAAATAAAGAACCTAAGCATCCTTTTGATGTCACATCATCAAAAGGATTCTTTCAAGAATTAATTGCTCGCATTCAACATGTGGACGTATCAGGCTTAGGGGCACAACTTGCGTTCTTCTTTTTATTATCGCTATTCCCTTTGCTGATTTTTTTGGTGACCTTGTTGCCGTATTTGAATTTGCAGGAGGATCAACTCTTTAATATTTTGCGTACATATGCACCTGTTGAAGTATACACGCTGATTGATGGCACTTTGAATGAAGTGCTCAATAACCGCAACGGTGGTTTATTATCAATCGGGATTCTTGCTACCATTTGGTCTGCATCGAATGGGATGAACGCATTGATAAAATCATTTAACCGTTCATATGATTTGGTAGAAACAAGACCTTTCTTCATCGCAAGAGGTATATCCGTTATTTTCACTTTATTGCTCATAATGCTATTTGTAATTGCACTTGTATTGCCGGTATTTGGCAAACAAATTGGTACTTTCATATTCTCTTATCTCGGCTATGAACAAGGATTTTTGGAAGTATGGAATAATATAAGATGGACCATTCCACCTGTCATGATTTTTATCGTCTTTATGTTGTTATACTGGATTGCCCCAAATCGCAAGTTGTATTTGAAAAGTGTAATTCCTGGCGCAATCTTTGCAACACTAGGCTGGATCATTGTTTCCCTTGGATTCTCATTATATGTTAGTAGCTTTGCCAATTACTCAGCTACATATGGAAGTATTGGTGGAATCATAGTGTTGATGATGTGGCTTTATTTTTCCGGAATCATCTTGATGGTCGGGGGACAAATCAATGCCGTGATACAGGAACGAAAAGAAAAACTGGCCATGAAAAAAGCAGGAGCTGTCGTATAGACGCTCCTGCTTTTTATATGTTCCGATTCAGTAGACGTAAACTGTTCAAGATTACTAGAATCGTACTGCCCTCATGTCCAATGACCCCCAAAGGTAAATTTATCATTTGAAAGAAATTGCTGATGATTAAAATGACAATAACGGTAATGGAGAAAAATACATTTTGCTTAACAATCCGATTCATTTTACGAGACAAGCGGACAGCATAATTGATTCTAGATAATTCATTTTTCATGAGGACGACATCAGCAGTTTCCAATGCCACATCCGTCCCTTCACCCATAGCAATTCCAATCGTTGCAGTTGCCAAAGCAGGGGCATCATTTATGCCGTCGCCAACCATCCCAACATTTTCGTATTTCAAAAGTAGTTCTTTCATATGGCTCACTTTTGTCTCTGGCAAGCATTCGGCAATGTATTGATCAACGCCAGCTTCTTCAGCAATTACTTTTGCAGTTCGTTCATTGTCGCCTGTCAGCATAATCGTATAGACGCCTGATTCACGAAGTAAAGCAATAGCTTCTTTTGCTTCAGGTCGAACTTGGTCTCTTAATGCAGCAATGGCAATGATCCCATCGTTATCTGCTGCGAATACAACTGTCTTTCCTTGTTCGGTCAATTTAGAAGCAATGCCATCATGAAACTTCATGGCTGCATCTGTTCCTACGTAACTCGGTTTTCCAACTTTCCATTGTGTCGTTCCAATCGTTGCATGTATCCCCCAACCGGGAACATCTTTCATATTCGAAATAGGTGAAGTGACAATCCCTTGATTAACCGCAAATTTAGTAATTGCCTTTGCAAGTGGATGCGTTGATTGCGATTCAATACTTGCCCAGTTTGTCAGAACTGAGGTTTCATCCATGCCTTCACGAACGATGAAATCAGTCACTTCGGGCTTTCCTTGAGAGAGCGTGCCCGTTTTATCGAGTGCGATTGCTTTCATGGAACCCACATTTTCTAAATGAACGCCGCCTTTGAACAATAATCCGTTTTTGGCACCATTTGAAATGGCTGAAAGAGTTGCTGGCATAATCGATGCAACGAGTGCACAAGGTGATGCTACTACGAGTAGTACCATCGCCCGGTAAAATGTCGTCGTCCAGTCCCAGCCAAATAGGAAGTGGGGGAGAAACATCATGATGCCTACCGAGATAAGAACAATCTTGACGTACCGGCTCTCAAACTTCTCTATAAATTGTTGCGCCGGTGATTTTTCACTTTGCGCCGATTGCACAAGTTCGATAATTTTTTGTACGAGCGATTCACTGCTTAGCTTGTTCATTTCAATTGTCATGACACCATTTAAATTAACAGTACCGGCAAATAAATGGTCGCCTGTGTGTTTTGATACAGGAATGGATTCCCCACTGATTGCAGCTTCATCTACCAAAGTATTTCCGCTCACGATAATGCTATCTACGGGAATACGTTCACCCGGTTTTACAAGCAGGAGGTTTCCTATTTGCAACTCCTCTACAGCGACACGCTTTGATTGCCCGTTTTCATCCAGCAGCCATGCTTCCTCTGGTTGTAACTTCATTAACGCTGATAATTCGCGTTGGCTTTTATTCATCGTGTAAGTTTCCAAAGCCCCACTTAGTGCAAAAATGAAAATTAGGACCGCACCTTCCGTCCAATAGCCAATAATGGATGAGCCAATTGCGGCAAAAATCATCAGTAACTCAACGTTTAATTCTTTGTTGTGCACTGTGTGTAAAATGCCTTCCTTCGCCTTAGCGTAACCGCCAATTAGAAAGGCGATTAAATAGATAGAAATGGATAAGGAGCTTTCCTCGCCTTTTCCGATCAGCCAAGCGATTACAATTAATACGCCTGATAAAAGTGCTGCAATCAATTCGGCATGTGGTTTGATGCGACTGAACATTGTCAGTGAAATATTTTGCTCTTTTGCTCTCATTTACATTCCTCCTGATAATGAAAATCAAAATCATAGTCCCTAAAATGTACGAAAAGCTGGCACTCCCAAAGGGAATACCAGCATTTATTAGAATTTATATTAATTAATAATCATTATAACATAGAAGTTCTTAAACAGGCAATCTAATGAATTATTTATATACAGGCTCACTGTATTGGGCTAATTTTTCAAGAGATGATTTATCTACATCTGCATGTAAGCTATTGCCGTGAGAATCCATTGTAACGACCGCCGTGAAGTCTTCAACGCGCAAATGCCACATCGCTTCAGGAATGCCGAATTGCATTAAATCCACGCCCTCAACATCTTTTATACAATCCGCATAGTATTGAGCAGCTCCACCAATTGCATTTAAATATACTCCGCCGTGTTCATTAAGCGCTTCCAGTGTTTTTGGTCCCATGCCGCCTTTACCCATAACCGCACGAATGCCGAATTTTTTCATGATGTCGCCTTGGTAAGGCTCTTCACGAATGGATGTAGTCGGACCAGCCGCTTTAATATGCCATTTGCCTTCGTCATCTTTCAAAACAACCGGACCACAGTGATAAATGATTTGACCATTCAAATCTATTGGTGCATCATTTTCGGATAAATATTTATGAATCGCGTCACGTCCTGTATACATCATCCCGCTGATGTTCACGACATCGCCGACTTTTAATTGGCGAATTTCTTCTTCGCTGATTGGTGCACGCAGTTCGACAATGCGAGATGTTGCTTCTTCAGCAGATTGATCTGTACCTGAGTCTTTAAACTCAACTTTTTCGCCTTCTTGATATTGCCATTCATTGATTTCACCAGTCGCAGGGTTAATGTTGATCGCCAATCGACGGTAAGCCCAACAGTTGTAAGCTACGGAAACAAAGAAACTTGCCGGAATACGGTGCATGACACCAATCTTACAACCTAGTAAAGTAGCTTCTCCACCAAAGCCCATCGTGCCAATGCCAAGTGTATTAGCTTTTTCTACAATGTATTCTTCAAGTTCAGCGAGTTGCGCGTTAGGGTTCACGTCATCCACAGAGCGGAATAATTGTTCTTTGGCTAAGTCATATCCGGAAGCACGGTCGCCACCAATTCCTACACCAATGAATCCTGCTGAACACCCTTGACCTTGTGCTTGATAGACTGAGTGAAGAATACATTTGCGAATGCCATCCAAGTCACGTCCTGCTTTACCGATTCCTTCAAGTTGTGCAGGGAGGCTGTACTGAATGTTTTTATTTTCACATCCGCCACCTTTAAGGATAAGCTTCATTTCTATGTAATCTTTTTCCCATTGCTCAAACTTCACAACTGGAACACCTTCGCCCAAGTTATCGCCACTGTTTTCACCAGTCAATGAATCTACTGCATTAGGACGCAGTTTACCAGTTTTCGTAGCAGTAACCATCGCACGTTTGATTGCCGCTTTTATTTCAAGTTGGTTAACCCCAATTGGCGTTTTGATTTTAAAAGTAGGCAACCCAGTATCCTGACAAATAGGGGAGACATTTTCGTCCGCCATTTGAATATTGTTGGTGATTGTATCCAAACTCATCGCAGCGCGAGTGCCCGCATTTTCCGCCGCTTTAGCTTTGCGGACTGCACGACGCACATCTTTCGGTAAGTTTGTCGACGTTTCTGTAATTAAGTCATATATGCTTTTTTCCAATGTTTCTAAGTACATGTGTGTTGACCCCTCTCATACATTGCTTAGTCATAATTCCACTCTCCATTATACTCTTTTCAGTTGGCTAAAAAAAGGAATGGATGTCGAAAGGAGGGAGGGGGGTAAGGAGAAGTTGGATGCGAATGGACAGAAAGAGATTTGTATGGACGTAAAACCATTGCAGATGGATATAAACCGCCTCTGACTGGACATAAATCACATGCGAACCGACAGAAATGGTCTGCGATTAGTCAAAAAACATTTCATAGCTTAAAATTTCATTCGAACTAACCGCTTTGAACTTTCACGGTTGATTTTACAAAAAAGGAATCTGCGCCCTTTCCGCGGACGAACTGGCAAGCCTCCTCGCTCGTACCTCACTGCGGGGTCTTGCCAGCCCGTTTTTCCGCAGGAGTGGCGCAGATTCCTTTACTTTAACAATATGATTAACAGACTCTAGAACACCCTATTAAATAATGTTGTTGATATTACGAAGAGTGCATTTGCGCCTAGCTGGCCGCAAGAGCGTGAAGAATGAGACCGCAAGTATGTGGTTTTCATACTTGTTGGGCTCATGCGGAACGTGCGGCAAGCGCAAATGTACGATAAACAACCACACCATTTAACAGAGCTAAAATAAAATAGAATTTGGAACATAAAAAAGAGAGCACCCATATAAATAGGCACTCTCCATGTGTTCATTCAGGACGGTTTTTAAATTGTTCCATCTTTTCTTCTAAGTCATCCATCATCGCAATCAAGCGATCAATGTCTTCAAGTTCAGTCGTTTCTGGTTCAATTGAATCTAATACTTCTAAGAAAATGTGAAGACGTTCTTTTAAGTATGTGACTTGTTGGTCTTTGTTTGAAATTGACTTGCCCATGTGAGCCACCTCGCTTTACACATACATCGTAGCCCATATACAATGATTTTTCAACTGTCAGTAGGACTTATGAAATATTTTAATATTAAATGTATTTTGAATATTTACAAAAGTTAATTAACGTGTTAAGGTTAATTTACTTCAACAAGAGAGGGGAGGCCGTAGTGAATAGTCGAAACCAATCAATCAGTTAGAAGGAGGGGGTTCGAACATTTCACCGGCACAATAGCCGTGAATCGATATATGGATACTCAATTGGATATTAGTGATATTTAGAAGGCTCAGCCAATCATCTGTTCGCAGATCATCGACTGAGCCTTCATCAATGTCTAAATAAGTTCGAACGTTTCTACGACTTCAATTGATTGGTCTACAGAACGGACCATAGAACAATTTTTCTTCGTCAGAATCATTGCTTTTTCAACTTTCGCTTCCTCGAGTTGACCTCTTAATTTGAAATGGATGTGCACTTTTTCGAGTCGATTTGCTTCTTCAGGATTGCGCAACACTTCCAATACTTCAATCTCCATATCCTCAATCGGCATACGCATCTTCTCACATACTTTTCGAAGAACGCCGCCACTACAGCCTACAAGAGACGAAACAATTAATTGGTAAGGTCTAAATCCTTTTGTTTCATCTCCTGAAATCGTTAATTTTCCAAACTCCAACTCTGTTTCTAATCCATATTCTGTCATCACATACTTCAACGCAAATCCCTCCTTTATGATAGAATTGTACCGAAACTTGGTTGAAATGAATATAATTTCAACCCGTACGCAGGAGGACCTTCATGAATCAGTTTACAGCCTTAGAAAAAAGAAGATTTTGGATTTTAGTGGTCATTGTTTCGATATCTGGATTTTCGCAAGGAATGCTGTTGCCACTCATTTCTGTAATTTTCGAACAAGATGGACTTTCTTCTTCATTGAACGGTTTGAACGCAACAGGGCTATATATCGGAACACTTTTAATTTCTCCATTTATGGAACAGCCACTTCGAAGATTTGGTTATAAGCCCATAATTCTCATCGGAGGGATGTTGGTTTTTGTATCATTGCTGTTATTTCCGCTATGGAAAAGTGTTGTTTTTTGGTTTATTTTGCGATTGTTCATTGGAATAGGAGACCATGCACTTCATTTTTCGACTCAAACATGGATTACAAGCTTTTCGCCACAAGAACGCTTAGGGCGCAATATCGCATTGTACGGACTGTCATTCGGAATTGGTTTCGCAGCAGGTCCTTTATTTTTGCCACTCGTTTATATTTACGAAGGCTTGCCGTTTATCATATCGGGGATTTTATGTATGTCCGCTTGGTCACTCATATTTTTTGTAGATAATGATTTTCCCGGGCATATACATGAAACATCCACAATGCGAGGGACATGGGCACGTTTTGGGGCAACCATTGGATTTGCTTGGGTAGCTTTTATCCCTCCATTTAGTTACGGATTTTTGGAGTCCAGCTTGCATGCCATTTTCCCAGTCTACGCGTTGCGAAATGATGTCAATGTGTCTATGGTTTCCATTATATTAGCTGCATTTTCAACAGGTGGAATCCTTTCGCAGTTACCATTAGGTGCTCTAAGTGATCGAATCGGCAGAAAGAAAGTCGTATTATTTTCGTTGTTTGGCGGCGCGTTCTCTTTTAGTTTGGCAGCCATGTTAGAGAATAATGTTTGGACACTTATCGGTGCATTTCTACTCGCTGGTTTGTTCGTAGGGTCAACATTTTCTCTTGGTATTTCTTACATGGCGGATTTAACGCCTAAAGCTTTATTGCCATCAGGGAATTTACTATGCGGGATTTTCTTTAGTATCGGCAGCTTGACCGGACCATTTTTGGGCGGTGTGTTTCTGGAGTACTTTAAAGACTTCAGTTTTTTATGGCTTATTTCGTTATTTTTATTGACGTTAAGTTTATTAAGCTTGTTGAAGCCCAAAAAACAGCATGTCCAATCGAGTTGAGATTCGATGGGACATGCTGTTTTCATTTATGAGAGGTCATTATAGATTTTTTGCTTTAAATGTATCACCATCTTCAATTGTTCCCGCTTCATATCCTTTTTTGAACCAACGCATGCGTTGCTCAGAAGTACCATGTGTAAAACTTTCCGGTACGACGTATCCTTGCGTTTTCTTTTGAATATTATCATCACCTACTGCACTTGCAGCAGTAATCGCTTCTTCAATATCGCCTACTTCTAAGTAGCCTTGACCTTCTGCGTAATGGGCGAAAACGCCAGCATAATAGTCCGCTTGCAACTCCAGACGTATTAAATATAGATTGAACTCCTCTTCACTCATTTTATTGCGAAGTGCCATTACTTCCTTATTTGTACCTAAAAGTGTTTGCACGTGGTGACCAACTTCATGGGCAATAACATAAGCCATTGCAAAGTCACCAGGAGCTTGGAATTTTTTATTCAATTCTTCATAAAAGCTTAAATCAATATAAAGCTTATAATCACCTGGACAATAAAATGGTCCTACGGCTGAGCCAGCTGCTCCACAAGCGGATTGGACTTGACCGTTATACAATACCATGATCGGTTTCTGATATTCCGATCCTTTTTCTTTGAAAAGCTCGCTCCATACAGTTTCGGTGTCTGCCAGGACAACTGAAACGAAATCCGCCAGTTCTTTTTCCTGTTCGGTTTCTTCGTATTGACCTGCTTGGTTCGTATCAGTGCCTTGTATATTATTCAAAATATCACCGGGACCACCGCCACCGATTAGCGTCATAATAATGACAATGACTAGACCAATTCCACCACCGGCAATTCCTATTCCACCAGCACCCATCCCTCTGCGATCTTCTACATTTGCACTTTGTCTTCGACCTCTCCACTTCATAGCAATTCCTCCGTAAATCCAATTTAGCTTTAAATTCGTAGTAACTTATTGTCTTTATTCCCTAGAATTAAAAATAATAATCCTTGATATTAAACAAAAAGAAAAAGCATGCCCAATTGAGCATGCTAGAAATTATTATTTATTATGAGGCTATATTAAATGATTCTAGTGTTTATCGTTCAATGATTATTTACGTTCCAACAATGTGACGCTTTCGATTTGTGCTGTTTGCGGGAACATATCGATAGGTTGGATATAGACGATATTGTAAACCTTACGCAATTCGCTTAAATCTTTTGCTAAAGTGGATGGATTACATGACGTATAGACAAATCTTTTCGGTCGCACATTTAAAATAGTATGCAATAAACTGTCAGCTAAACCGGTCCGAGGTGGATCTACAGTTAGAACATCAGGGGAGAACCCTTCACGGCTCCATGTGGCAAGCCACTCTTCAGCAGTGCCAGTCTCGTAAGTAGCGTGAGTGAATCCATGTTTCTCTGCGTTTTTCTTTGCATCGTAAATACTATCCGCAATGATATCCATTCCTCGGACTTCTTTTGCTTGATCGGCTAACCATAAGCCAATTGTTCCAACACCACAGTAAGCATCGACAACGGTTTCTTTACCTGTTAATGCTGCAGCCGATTTAATTTCGTTATATAAACGAACGGTTTGAGCGGGATTCAATTGGAAAAATGCTCGTGCAGATAAATCAAATGAAAGTTCACCTAATTCTTCATGGAGTGTTTTCTTGCCATGAAGAACTATTGTTCGCTCGCCAAAAATTAAGGAAGTTTGCTTCGGATTGACATTTTGGACAATCGAGACAATGGCAGGATCTATGGTCGCCAATTTATCAATGAGTAGTTGACGTTTCGGCATTTCTGCAAGTGTAGTGACAAGTACTAACTGAATTTCACCTGTTTGAATGCCGGTACGGACCACAATTGTTCGTACTAGACCATTGCCGGTTTCACTATCATAAATCGGTATTTTAAGTTTCTCTAGAATTCTTTTTACTGCATTCGTCACAAGTGTTGTATGTGGATGTTGCACGATACACTCATCGATATCCAATAACTGATGTGTACCTTCCGCAAATAGACCAGCTTTTACTTTCTTGCCGTCTTTACGTACTTGGAATTGACTTTTGTTGCGATAATGCCATGGATTATCCATGCCGATTGTCTGGCGCACTTCGATATCATTTGCAATGTCTTTTACGTATCGTTCAAGTGATTGCACAATCAAATCACGTTTTTCTTTAAGCTGTTGTTCATAAGTCATATGCTGCAATTGACACCCACCGCAGGCTTCATAAACAGGGCAGGGTGCATCTTGCCGGTGAGGTGAGGCCTTACGGATCTTTAGAATGCTTGCTTCAGCAAAATTGCGCTTGACTACTTGTACTTGAGCGGTCACTTCTTCTCCTGGAAGAGCGCCTGTAACGAAGACGACATTGCGCTTATAATAGCCAATGCCTTCTCCATTAATGCCAAGGCGTTTGATTGTCAGCGGGAATTTTTGACCGACTTCGATTATGTTTTCTTGTGACAAATGTTTTCACGTCCTTTACTACTGGTTTCTACAGTATATAGGACAGACCAGTTAATGAAAAGACAACGGGAATTCGATTGCTTCATTTACCAATGCGTCTAACGATGAAAATGTGTAGCCTTTCGCTTTGGCATCACGAATAAAATCGGGTAAAGCGGCTGCATTATCCGGAGAAACCGTATGCATCAAAATTATGGCACCTGGATGAAGTTGGTTCATTAAATGGTTGTATGCATAAGCCTTTCCTTGTGGACGATCAGCATACCAATCAACGAAAGCGACAGACCAGAACATATGGCGATAGCCGAGCTCGTTACCATAGGCAAGTAATTTTTCACTGAAAACACCTTCAGGAGGCCGTGCAAAATATGTTCTCTTCACGCCCGTTTTTTCGGCAAGAATCTGATCGAATTTTTCCCATTCTTCTTTCATTCGTTCTTCCGATAAATTAGCCATATTTGGATGGCCATACGAATGATTTCCTATTTGATGGCCTTCCTTCACCATACGTTGGACCAGTTCCGTCGCACTTTCTACATAATGACCTGTCAGAAAAAAAGTGGCAGGTGCTTTTTCTTTTTTCAATGTGTCTAAAATAGATGCAGTGTAGCCATTTTCATAGCCATTGTCGAACGTAAGGTATAGGATTTTTTCATCGGGAGACCCTTTGTAATAGGCTCCATATTTTTTCAAGAGTTCATCAAATGCACTCCCGGCTTGAGCTTGTTCTTCCTGTTTTGATTTTTTGAATCCCCAATTAAGAGATTCGGCATCTACTTGAAATGGATTCAATAAAATGCCCAGAGTTAATATTGCACATGAGGCAATGACGCCTACGGTATGTTTCCACCACATAAAAACGCAACCTTTCTTTTTAAGATAGGTTGCGTTTTCTCTGAAATGTTATGCATAAATATTTTTAAGTGCCTGTTGCAAATCTGGATAAGTGAATTTAAAACCATGGGTTAACAATTTATCGGGAATAACTCTTTGTCCTTCCAAAACAAGTTGACTCTTGTCACCCAGTACAAGTTTCAATGCAAGTGAAGGTACGGGCATCCAATGAGGTCGCTGTAAAACTTTGCCCAAAATTCCCCCAAAATCATTCATTTGTTTCGGATCTGGCGCTGTTACGTTAAAAGGACCTGAAAAATCTTCATTTTCAATTGCATAAAGAATGGCTTTGGCGACGTCAGCTACATGGACCCATGATACCCATTGAAGGCCAGTTCCGACTTTTCCTCCGACACCCATTTTATAAGGTAAAGCCATAAGGGGAAGAGCACCCTGATCTTTTCCAAGGATTATGCCAAAACGTCCGCAAGCCACACGTGTCCCAAATTGCTCCGCTTCCGTCGCTTTACTCTCCCAGTCCTCAACTGTTTTTGCCAGGAAATCCGATCCACGATAAGACGAATGTTCGGTATATGTTGCATGTTCAGAAGGGGGATAAATCCCGATTGCGCTTGCATTAATCAAAACGGAAGGCTTTTTCGTCACTTCTTTAAAAATGCGCAGAACTTCATTTGTTGCATTCATTCTGCTTTCATAAATTTTTTGTTTTTGTTCCGAAGTCCAGCGACCTTCATTAATTGATGCACCGGCTAGATTAATCCAAGCATCCATGCATTCAACGTGTTCTTCAGGTTTAGCACCATCTGTAAGCCATTTGACCATATGTACCGAGCCGTCGGATTGTTTATCCGAACGCGTTAAAATAAACACTTCATGTCCTTTGTAGGTTAGTTGCTTCGTTATCTCCTGTCCGACAAATCCACTTCCTCCAGTAATCGCTATTTTCATTTAATATAATCCTCCTTTATAAAGCTGTTAGATGTATAATACCCTTTCTTCTATAAGTGTACGCAAATGAATGTGCCTCTAATAATGTGTATACTTGTTACATGAGGTGATAGTTGTGACAGTCATTACGAAAATCATGCGTCAAAAAAATAATCCTGAACGTTATAATATTTATATAGAGGAAAAATACGCATTTGCGGTAGATGAATCGCTTCTTATAAAGTACCAATTATCGAAAGGCAAAGTGCTGGAGGATTGGGAAAGAGATGAAATCGTCTATGACGACGAAGTGCGAAAAGCATTTAACAAAGCACTTCAATTCTTGAGTTTCCGTATGCGGAGTGAACACGAAGTTAAGAAGAAACTGCTTGATGCTGAATACGGAGAAGCCGTTGTTTTGGAAGCCATTCAAAAATTGTATCAATTGGATTTTTTGAACGACGAATCCTTTTCTAAAGCATTGCTTGAAACGCAAAAGAAAACAGGTAAAAAAGGTCCTCGTGCCATCCAACAGGAACTCAAGAAAAAAGGAATCGATAAATCGTTGCAAGAAGAAGTGCTTGAAACGTATACGGAAGAAGACCAAACTGAAATTGCAAAAGGTCTGGCTGCCAAAATAGCCAACCAGCATTCATCCAAAACGCCAATGCAAGTAAAGCAAAAAATTCAGGACACCTTGTTGCGTAAGGGATACTCTTATGCCATTATTAGCAAAGCTATTGAAGATATTGAATTTGAAACAGAACCAGAAGAATGGGAAGAAATGATTGCAGATCAAGGAGATAAAATCTGGCGGAAATTCTCTTCGAAATATACCGGGTTTGATCGTAAACGCAGAGTGAAGCAAGCCTTGTATGTAAAAGGTTTCCCTGCAGAACAAATCGAAATGTTTATTGGAAAAAAGGAGCTCGAAGAAGATGGAAATTGAAAAAAAATATAGTCAGATGTCCGAACAGGAATTACGCCAAGCAATTGCCAAATTACTGGAACAAGCACGTAAAGCGAGTCAGCTTGGTCATGTAAACGAATATGCTGTTCTGGAACGTAAAGCAATTATGGCACAAGCTTATTTAGTAGATCCTGCATCGATTGTACCTGGAGAAATGTATCGGATTGAAGGAGATCCAGGAGTCTTTTTCCAAGTGGATTACTTAAAAGGGCGTTTTGCTTGGGGTTACAGACTTGGTGGGGAAAAATTTACTGAAGCATTGCCGATATCCATGCTAAAACCACTGAAGGAGGGAAAATAATATGCAACAGCAAATCGAACAATTAGTTCAAGAACTTGCAGCAAAGAATGAGTCATTATCTGTCGCCAAAGCACGTGTGTGGATTGAATTATTATGGTCAGATTTTGAATCATCTTACGCAAAAGCGGGCTATGATTATAAAGGTACCGAAGTTACTGAGAAAGTAATTCGTCAATGGATTGAAAGCTATGGAGAACGGATTCATGAATTTGCAGGTAACAATCCGAAATATGCTCATTTGCTACAAGTGGACAACGATTCACAACAATAAGAAAAAATTTGTTAACCGTTATGGTTATCGAATAAGAAAAGTACACGACATCGAGTGTCGTGTACTTTTTAGTTTGAAAGGAAATCCAATTTTTTATGAAGTTTTTCTTCACTGAAAATCCAGCCTGTATAAGAATTAACGATTTCCAGGTCTTCATTTAAATGAGCAACAGCTACGAAGGGGTAATAATCATTGCTGCGATAACGCAAATCAATGAGACGAACTTCATGAATGTGATCATGATCTGTAATTTCCCAACGGTATATAGGAGAGAATGAGATGAAAGCTTGCAAGTTCTTGTCTTTCAAAGCAGCTTTCACAAGGGGAGAATCTGGTATCGTTTTACGGTCAAAGCGATCGTAAATATTGATTGAACGTCCATAAGCTCTACCTACATAGTGATGCGTTTTAGAGATTGCTGCAATACGCCATTGGAAAAAACGAATCGTTGGTGCGATGATGATTTCTTCCGCCGTAGGAATCGTATTTTTGACTGCATGTCTGACTGCATGCTGGACTGCAAACCTAAGAAGGTAATAGACAAAAACAATTGCGTATAGCAACAGCATTGTATATACCGGATTTGCACCGAATGCCCAGAACAACAAGGCAACTACATGCAAACCAAAAATGATGGGATCAAATGTATTGATTACTCCAAGAGCCACCCATTTATTTGAAAATGGACGCAGTGCTTGCGTTCCGTATGAATTGAATATGTCCACAAAAACATGGAGAAATACGGCCAGAAATGTCCATAACCATAAATGCAAAAGGTCTGCACTTGGCATAATTAAATGAAGGACGCCGGAAATCGCCAAAGGCCATAGCAAGACAGCCGGAATGGAATGGGTAATGCCACGATGATGGCGAATATATACCGCATTATTTCTTAATTTTAGGACCGTATCAAGGTCAGGAGCCTGAGAACCGATAATGGTTCCTGCAATGACGGCTGTGGCGGTCATGGAATGGTTAGCAACCACTGGGTCAATCATGGCTAGTCCACCTAAAGCGATTCCCATAACAACATGAGTACCTGTATCCAACTGTATCAACTCCTTTTGTATGGAGACTGCCCGAATAATTTTGTTCATCATAAGATATTTTTGTTAAAATAACAAACGGTTAGACTTCCAAGATTGATTGCATTCTACAAACTGGTATACCCGTAATGTAGAACATGTAATCAACAGAATGTAGGTGTAAAGTATGAATGAATTCAACAAAATTGAATTTCGTAAATCGTTAATTGAATGGTATTTAGAAGAAAAAAGAAATCTACCTTGGAGAGAGACATCAGACCCTTACAAAATATGGGTTTCGGAAATCATGCTCCAACAAACAAGAGTGGATACAGTCATACCTTATTACAATCGTTTTATAGAAGCTTTTCCTACAATGGAAGAATTGGCGAATGCTGAAGAAGAAAAAATTCTGAAACAATGGGAAGGTTTAGGCTACTACTCCCGTGTACGGAACTTACAAGCAGGTGTAAAGGAAGTAGTTGAAACTTATAATAGTGTAGTGCCTTCAACAAGAAATGAAATTTCGACACTAAAAGGTGTAGGTCCTTACACGGCTGGTGCCATATTGAGCATTGCTTATGGACGACCTGAACATGCGGTTGACGGGAACGTCATGCGAGTATTATCACGGGTTCTTCTAATAAAAGAAGATATCGCAAAGCCGAAAACGAGAAAAATTTTTGAACAAGCCGTTTCTGAAATCATCGACCCGCAAGATCCGTCATCCTTCAATCAGGGATTGATGGAACTGGGCGCAGTGATTTGTACGCCAACATCGCCAAAATGTTTATTGTGTCCAGTTAGAGAAAATTGTGCTGCTTTTTATGCAGGTGAACAAAATGACTTGCCAATAAAAACGAAAAACAAAAAAACGAAAGCACAACATTATGATGTTTATATTGCCCAAAATGAACAAAAACAATTTCTCATGGAAAAAAGACTTGAAACAGGTTTGTTGGCGAACATGTGGCAGTTCCCCATGATTGAGCGCGCAAACAAAGATGAAGGGACGATTCCACTGTTCCAAGATCGTTATGGCACACATTTTACAAAAGAAATGGATTTAGGTTCTTTTAAACATGTCTTTTCTCATTTAACATGGGAGATGAATAATTTCGTTGGACATGGAGTCGAAGTAAGTCTGACTGAAAGTTGTAAGTGGTTATCATTAGAAGAAATTAAAGAAGTACCGATGCCTGTCCCAATGTTGAAAATTTGGCAGGCTTATATGGAGAGGGGAAAACAATAATGACAACAAACAAAGTGGCGTTAGTTACCGGAAGCAGCAGAGGACTCGGAAAGGCAATTGCGATTGAACTTGCAAAAAATGGCTATGATATCGTTGTAAACTATGCACGCAGCAAAACAGCTGCTCTCGAAACAGTGAAAGAAATTGAAGCGCTTGGTCAAAAAGCCCTTCTTGTACGCGCAAACGTAGGAGATGTAGAAAAATTAAAAGCGATGTTTGAAACAATTCGTGAAGAGTTTGGCCGTCTGGATGTATTCGTAAGCAATGCAGCTTCTGGAGTTCTGCGACCAGTAATGGAATTGGAAGAATCCCACTGGGACTGGACCATGAATATTAATGCGAAAGCCATGCTATTTGGGGCACAGGAAGCGGCAAAATTAATGGACCGAGGCGGAAAAATCGTTGGAATCAGCTCACTAGGCTCGATTCGTTATTTAGAAAATTACACAACTGTAGGCGTATCAAAAGCGGCGATTGAATCCATTACGCGTTACTTAGCTGTCGAACTTGCGGCAAAAGGGATTGCAGTAAATACAGTTTCCGGTGGAGCGCTTGATACAGATGCATTAAAGCACTTCCCGAATCGCGAAGAACTATTGGATGACGCAAGAAAAAATACACCTGCTGGACGTATGGTTGAAATCGAAGATATGGTCAAAACAGCCATGTTCTTGATTTCAGATAGCTCGGATATGATTCGCGGTCAAACCATCATTGTGGATGGCGGACGCTCCATCGTAATGTAAAAAAAAATTTGTAAGCATAAGTTTTCTCAACCTGCACACATTAATGAGTATGGAGGTGAAAATTCATGCCAAACAAAAACAACAACCAACCAACCAACGCTGCAGAAGTACGTAGACAAAATCAACAATCAACGATGGGGACTCCAGCTAACTTCACTACAGAGTTCGGTTCTGAAACTGATGTTAACGAAGTAATCCAACGCAATCAACAATCTGCTCAGAAGAAAAACAATGCTTCTGGTCCACAAGCAAACCGCAACAATAATTCAACTAAATAATGAATATTCACCACTAATCAGCGAGGGCTTATGCCTTCGCTGATTTTTTTGCTACAGTTTTTGTAAATTGGTTGGTATAATGAGTACACTGCAAGATTTATATATATTGTGCTTTGACGAAAAGGTGGGCTTATCCATGTCAATACCAGCAGAAGGAGAAACGATTCAGATCCACAGCTACAAGCATAACGGCAAAATCCACCGCGTCTGGCAGGAAACAATGGTTCTGAAAGGGACAAGAAATATTGTCATTGGCGCGAACGAACGCACGCTCGTTACCGAGTCAGACGGTCGCACTTGGTTAACACGGGAACCATCGATTTGTTATTTCCATGCTGAACACTGGTTTAATATCATTTGTATGTTGCGCGAAGATGGTGTGTACTATTACTGCAATATTAGTTCACCATTTATTTACGATAACCAATCTTTAAAATACATTGATTACGACTTAGATGTTAAAGTCTTCCCAGATATGACATTTACAATTTTGGACGAAGATGAATTTGAAGATCATAAAAAGCAAATGAATTATCCTGAGGTTATTGATACGATCTTACATCGTAATGTGGAAAAACTAATTAGTTGGATTAAACAACGAAAAGGACCATTTGCACCAGATTTTATCGAGGTGTGGACAAGCCGTTACCTATTTCACAAGCAACTTCGAATACGTGAGTAAATGATGCCTGTTGAATCCCAACAGGTTTTTCATTTGGAAAGGAAAGTGAACGGATGAGCAGTACAAAAAGATACATGAAGTTTGTTAAACCATATACTTGGCAAATTGTCCTCACGGTTGCCATTGGGATTGTCAAATTTGCCATCCCGTTATTTATTCCACTATTAATTAAAATTGTAATTGACGATATCATCAGTGTAGATACATTGACAGATGCGGAAAAGACGAGGCAGTTATTTTATTGGCTGGGCGGAACTGCACTCGTATTCTTCATTGTAAGACCTCCGATTGAGTATTACCGACAATACTATGCACAACTTGTCAGTAACAAAATTTTGTATGATATAAGACAAGAATTATACGCACACTTGCAACGCCTGAGTTTGCGGTTTTATTCAAACACACGGGTTGGAGAAGTCATCTCCCGTGTAATCAACGACGTTGAACAAACCAAAAACTTTGTCATGATTGGCTTAATGAATTTATGGCTGGATTTAGCCACGATTTTGATTGCTGTTGCGATCATGCTGACAATGGATGTTCCATTAACTCTTGTTACATTACTGGCTTTCCCATTCTATGCGTTCAGTGTGAAATACTTCTTCGGACGATTACGTGACCTAACTCGAAAACGGTCTCAAGCGCTTGCGGGTGTCCAAAGTTATTTACATGAACGTGTCCAAGGTATGAGCATCATTAAAAGTTTTGCTTTGGAAAAACATGAACAGCAAATTTTTGATAAAGCAAATGGCGAGTTTCTCGACAAGGCTGTTGATCATACGAAATGGAATGCGAAAGCTTTTGCAGTAGTGAATACCATTACGGATGTTGCGCCACTTTTGGTTATTGCCTACGCTGGATATCAAGTTATCAATGGAAATTTATCTGTCGGGACAATGGTTGCGTTTATCGCGTATATCGAACGCCTTTATAATCCTTTAAGACGATTGGTCAATTCATCAACTACATTGACGCAAGCGTTCGCTTCAATGGACCGGGTATTCGAACTAATGGATGAAAAATATGATATTGAAGATGGTCCAAATGCGCAGGATATGCCGACTATAAAAGGGAAACTGCAGTTTGATCACGTTTCTTTCAAATACGAGGAAGAAAATAATCTCGTGTTAAATAATATGAATTTCACGGTAGAGCCAGGTCAAACAGCTGCTTTTGTAGGAATGAGCGGAGGTGGGAAGTCGACCATCATCAGTATGATTCCCCGATTTTATGATGCAACAAGCGGTTCGGTCAAAATAGATGACCAGGATATTAAAGATGTAAAAATTCATTCATTACGCGAACAGATTGGAATAGTATTGCAAGATAACATACTGTTCAGTGACTCTGTGAAAGCAAATATACTTATGGGACGTCCAGGTGCTACGGAAAACGAAGTAATTGAAGCGGCAAAAGCTGCAAACGCTCATGACTTTATCGTTTCGCTACCCGAAGGTTACGAGACGAAAGTCGGGGAACGTGGAGTCAAGTTGTCAGGAGGACAAAAACAACGTGTTGCCATTGCGCGCGTATTCCTGAAAAATCCTCCGATTTTAGTTTTGGACGAAGCAACTTCTGCGTTGGACTTGGAAAGCGAGTCCTTGATACAGGACTCTTTGGAGCGCTTGGCACATGACCGGACCACGATTATTGTCGCCCATCGCCTTTCGACGATTACTCATGCAGATCAAATCTTTGTTATTGATCATGGCGAACTAAAGGAACAAGGAACGCATGATGAATTAATGAATTCGAAGGGAATATATTACAACTTATTTCAAGTTCAACAACTGGATATAGACTAAAAAGGTTCTCCTGAAAAGGGGAACCTTTTTTTGTTAAACAATAGAAGTATGACTTATATAATAAATATTGCAATTATAATTATTATTTGTATAATAAAGAACATATCGAATTTTCTGAAATAATGATACTAATAAAACTATTTATTTCGTATGCTAGGAAAAGGAGGGCCATCATCATGAGTGAACGAAAAGCGATTCTTCAAGTAAGAAGTCTTCAAACATCCTTTTTCACAGATGACGGAGTAATTCCCGCAGTAGACAATATTGATTTTTCCGTACATGAAGGAGAAGTACTCGGTATCGTAGGGGAATCTGGTTGTGGGAAAAGTGTTACTTCTTTATCCATTATGGGTTTAGTACCAAGTCCTCCAGGTAAAATTACTGGTGGTGAAATTCTTTTCGGCGATAAGGACTTAACTAAATTAAGCGATAAAGAAATGCGTAAAGTCCGCGGCAACGACGTGGCAATGATTTTCCAAGAGCCTATGACATCTTTGAATCCATTGTTCACAATAGGGAATCAATTGATGGAAGCCATTCTTATCCATAAAAAAGGATGGTCAAAAAAACAAGCAAATACACGTGCAATTGAAATGCTTACCCTTGTAGGTCTTCCGCGTGCTAATGAATTGATGAAAGAATATCCGCATCAATTATCAGGTGGGATGAGACAGCGGGTCATGATAGCGATGGCTCTTGTATGCGATCCGAAAGTGTTAATTGCAGATGAACCGACAACTGCACTTGATGTAACTATTCAAGCGCAGATTCTGGCATTGATGAAAGACTTGAATGAACGATTGAATACAGCTGTTTTGTTAATCACACATGATCTTGGGGTTGTGGCAGAGACTTGTGAAAGAGTTGTGGTCATGTATGCGGGCCAAATTGTTGAAGAAGGTCCGGTTCAAACGATTTTTAAAGACCCTCAACATCCATATACAAAAGGATTGTTGCAATCCGTTCCGGACATGCGTTATAAAAAACAACGTTTATATTCGATACCCGGTAATGTACCAAAACCCGGTACCATAAATACTGGATGTCGCTTTGCTGCACGATGCGAGTTTGCATTTGAAAAGTGCCTGACACACAATCCAGAATTGTATCAAACTGCATCGGTACATAAGACAAGATGCTTCTTGTACGAAGATCAGGAGGTATCCACTCATGACAGAACCCTTGTTGAAAGTTGAAGGACTTAAAAAGTATTTTCCCATACGTAAAGGATTACTCAGTCGTGTGTCTGGGCATGTAAAAGCGGTTGATGATGTATCGTTTTACGTAAATAAAGGCGAAACTCTTGGAATTGTGGGCGAGTCTGGCTGTGGGAAATCTACTACAGGTCGCATGCTTATGAGATTACTAGAACCGTCAGAGGGAAAAGTTGTTTTCGATGGTAAAGAACTGACGAATATATCCGATGATGATATGCGAAAGGCACGCCGGGAAATTCAAATGGTTTTCCAGGATCCATATGCTTCCTTAAATCCTAGACATACCATTGAGAAGATTTTGGAGGAGCCTCTGATTGTGCACGGAATCGGTGACGCCAAAACCCGCAAAAAGAAAGTCCACGATTTTCTGGAGATTGTTGGGTTAAGCAGTTACCATGCAAAACGCTATCCTCATCAATTCAGTGGTGGACAACGTCAGCGTATCGGCATTGCCCGTGCGCTCATGACGAACCCTAAACTGATCATTGCAGATGAGCCCGTTTCAGCTCTTGACGTGTCCATTCAAGCACAAGTGTTGAACTTGATGCAGGATTTACAAAAAGAATTAAACCTGACTTATATATTTATCGCGCATGATCTAGGGGTTGTTCGTCATATAAGTGATCGAGTAGGGGTTATGTATCTAGGCAAAATGGTCGAGCTTGCTAAAAGTGAATTGCTTTATGACAAGCCACTTCACCCTTATACACAGGCTTTGTTGTCTGCTGTACCGGTTCCGGATCCGAATTTTGTGCGGGAACAAATGCTTATAAAAGGAGATATTCCTAGTCCGTCAAATCCTCCGTCGGGATGTACTTTCCACACGCGCTGTCCTTTTAAAATGGATGTGTGTACAAAAATCGTACCGAAGTTAGAAGAAGTTGAACCAGGTCATTCTGTTGCCTGCCACCTATACGGTGAACATGCGCAACAATGATAAATAAACAAACAATATGGAGGGGTCAATTTGGGTAAGAAGAAACTGTGGTCACTTGCTTTATTAACAATGCTAGTCCTCTCAACGATTTTAGCGGGCTGTCAAACTGATTCATCAGATGGAAACAGCGGAGACGACGAAAAAGAACCGAAAATTTTAGTATTTGGTCGTGGTGGAGATTCTGTATCTCTAGATCCGGCAACTGTAACTGATGGAGAATCATTTAAAGTAACGCAAAACGTTTTTGAAACACTTGTGAACTTCGGTAAACAAGATACAGAAATCAACCCAGGCCTTGCAAAAGAATGGAAGCCTTCAGAGGATGGCTTAACTTATACATTCCAATTGGAAGAAGGCATTAAGTTCCATGATGGTACTGACTTCAATGCAGAAGCTGTTGTAGCTAACTTCGAGCGTTGGGCAAATGGTTCTGGTGAAGACTTCTATTACTATTCATCAATGTTCGGTGGCTACAAAGGTGATGAAGGACATGTTATCGATTCTGTTACTGCAGATGGAGATTACACAGTCGTGTTCAAATTAAAACGTCCACAAGCACCATTCCTTAAAAACTTAGCAATGAGCCCGTTCGGTATTGCGAGCCCGAAAGCTTTTGAAGAACAAGGAGCAAAATTCGGCGATAATCCAGTAGGTACTGGACCATTCAAATTTGTCGAGTGGAAACGTAATGATTCAATCACAATTGAAAAGAACGAAGATTATTGGGTTAAGGGTCTTCCTAAACTTGATAAAGTAGTTTTCAAAGCAATTCCAGATAACTCAGCTCGTTTGAACGCTTTAAACACAGGTGAAATTGATTTGGCTGATGGTGTAAATCCTGCTGATGGCAAATCTGTTGAAAGCAACTCAGAATTGCAATTATTCGAACGTCCATCAATGAACGTTGGTTACTTAGGTTTAACTAGTACACGTCCTCCATTTGATAAAGTGGAAGTACGTCAAGCAATTAACCATGCAATTGACAAACAAGCGATCGTAGATGCATTCTTTGAAGGTCGCGCTGAAGTAGCGAAAAACCCAATGCCTCCAGTAATCAGCGGCTATAATGACGATATTGCTGGATATGATTTCGATCCAGAAAAAGCAAAAGCATTACTTGCAGAAGCTGGTCTTGCAGAAGGCTTTGAAATGGAACTATGGGCAATGCCTGTACCACGTCCATATATGCCAGATGGCCAAAAAGTGGCAGAAGTTATTCAATCAAACTTAGCTGATGTTGGCATCAAAGCGAAAATCGTTACATTCGAGTGGGCAACTTACTTGGAAAAAGCTCGTAACGGAGAAGCAGATGCATTCATGTTAGGTTGGACTGGTGATAATGGTGATGCGGATAACTTCCTATACGTATTACTTGATAAAGACAATATCGGAAGCAATAACTATTCATACTATAGCAACGACGAATTACACGACATCCTAATTGAAGCACAATCAGAAGTTGATGAAGACAAGCGAAATGAACTTTACGGTCAAGCTCAAGAAATCATTTTCGAAGACGCTCCGTGGGTACCGCTTGCTCACTCTACTCCACTTCTTGCAGGTAAAGCGAATCTGGTAGACTTCTTACCACATCCGACTGGTTCTGATAAGTTAGCAGAAGTAGACTTCAAGTAACAAACTGACTGATGGGGAGAAGTCTACGTGATTTCTCCCCATTTTATTTACGAAAACAAATGAAATGAAATCGTGGAAACGGGCTGCAGTCATATTGGTCCACTAAGAATTTTGATTTACATATCGCATCAGATGGAGAGGTGAAGACAATGCTTCACTATATCGGGAGAAGACTATTGCAATTAATCCCAGTTTTGCTGGGCATGACGTTTGTCGTTTTTATGATTATTCGTGCCATTCCTGGGGACCCAGCACAAGTTATTTTGGGTCAACAAGCGACGAAAGAAGCGATTGAGGCATTACGAGCAAAGCTCGGATTAGACAATCCGTGGTATGTCCAATATTTTGATTATCTAGGTGGATTGTTAAAGGGTGATCTTGGAGAATCTCTACGGACAACTACACCAGTTTCTGAAGAAATTTGGCCGTATCTAGCTGCTACATTTGAATTATCTCTATTTGCGGTTCTTATAGCAGTCATTGTCGGTGTCAATGCAGGTATCATTTCTGCCTGGTTCCAAAACTCATGGTTTGACTATACAGCCATGATATTAGCGCTAGTTGGCGTGTCCATGCCGATTTTCTGGCTTGGTTTGATGATGCAATATATTTTTGGAATCGAGCTTGGCATTCTTCCAACTACAGGACGTGAAGACGTCAGGAATCCCATAGATTCAATAACCAATCTTTATGTGTTGGATACTATTCTTCAAGGACGCTTTGATCAATTAGGCATTGTATTGAAACATCTGGTCTTACCAGGGCTAGCCCTTGCGACAATTCCGATGGCAATCATTGCCCGTATGACTCGTTCCAGCATGCTTGATGTAATGAGATCGGATTATGTACGTACTGCACGTGCGAAAGGTCAAAAAATGTTCTGGGTTGTGTACAAGCATGCATTGAAAAATGCAATCATCCCAGTTCTGACAATTATCGGTCTGCAAATGGGATTACTGCTTGGCGGTGCCATATTAACAGAATCCATCTTCGCGTGGCCGGGAGTTGGCCGTTACATTTATGAAGCAATCAATTTCCGCGACTACCCAGTAATCCAATCAGGTATTCTTGTCGTGGCATTTATCTTCGTTATGATTAATTTGTTAATTGATATTCTTTACAGTTTGATTGATCCACGAATTAAATACGATTAAGAAGGAGGAATCTCATAATGGTCGGATTCGCGCCTAAACCATCAGATGTAGTAGCACAACAAGATAAAGTAGCGGGCCCTTGGCATGAAGCTTGGCGAAGCTTTAAGAAAAGTAAAGTCGCCGTAGTCGGAGCTGGGATTGTTCTCTTCTTTATCATCGTGGCATTCATAGGACCTTGGATAGCACCACAAGGCATAAATGAGCAAGATTTACCCAATCGATTGCAGGCACCATCTGTTGCTCATTGGTTCGGAACAGATGACATGGGCCGAGATATATTGTCTCGCATTATCCATGGTGCACGTATTTCATTATGGGTTGGATTCTTCTCAGTAATCGGTTCGGTGGTTGCAGGAAGTATTTTAGGAATTGTAGCAGGTTATTATGGTAAGTGGGTGGATGCGGTTATTTCCCGCATTTTCGATATCATGCTCGCATTTCCAAGTATCTTACTGGCAATCGCTGTCGTATCGGTATTGGGACCTTCCTTGCAAAATGCATTAATTGCCATTGCCATCATTAACATTCCGAACTTCGGTCGATTGATTCGATCAAAAGTTTTGAGTATTAAGGAAGAAGAGTATATCACTTCAGCAAAAGCAATCGGTATGCAGGATATCCGAATATTATTCTCGCATATTTTACCGAACTCAATGGCACCAGTTATCGTGCAAGGCACACTTGCCATAGCAACCGCCATTATTGAAGCGGCAGCACTTGGTTTCCTTGGTCTTGGTGCAGAAGCTCCGGCTCCGGAGTGGGGCAAAATGCTGGCAGATTCCAAAATGTATTTAATTAATGCTCCTTGGACCATGATTTTCCCAGGTATCGCCATTATGCTGACGGTATTGGGATTCAATTTAATGGGAGATGGATTGCGTGATGCACTGGATCCACGCATGAAGAACTAGTTAGTTACTGAAGAAGTCATTCCTTTTTAGGGAATGGCTTCTTTTTATGGGATGTAGGGCGTCTGTTGGCTGAGCTTCCGGTTAGTTGGACAAATAAGCATTTTAGTCGGGGGAGGGAAAAAATGAAAATCGTCTGCACGAAAAAGCAGCCATCTCACTGAAGAGATGACTGCCCTATCAATTAAAATCCATCTTCAAGCTCGACTTTTATTTCTTCACCGTGATAATTCTGGTGGGAAATGATAAGCGTATCTAAGTGTTCCAGTTGTTCTTCATAATCCAAAATTGCAGAAAGTACATGCAGTAAATGATATGAAGAAAAAGACTCTTCTTCTTTGGAGAGTGCGATTTCTCTCGCGAATATTTCCATTACTTCATGACGTTGAAGCGTAGCATCACTGCCGTTCCAAAACGAATGTTCCGGTTTTAACTTTCCTGTATATTTCAGATGTAGCTGTTCATGATATGTCAACAAAAAGTCCAGTCTTTCTTGAATCATCAAACGAAATTGATCTGGGAGATTGGCCAATTCATTTTCATGTAAATGAAGACGTTTCAGAACATCCCAGCTTTTATTAGCGGTTGAAATCATTTGACGATATACCACAAGTTTTCGGGCTTTCGCACGTTTTTCATTTCGGAAGTAGCTACGCTCTTCTTTATAGAATAAATAAAACTGATCGACTTTTATTAATCGTTCTCGCAACTTTTCAAGCGTATGTTTTGTGGCATTATGTTCAGAAGCTTGACGTTCCGCTAATCGCGTCCAGCGAATCAACTCATCGGTAGTCGAATGAATCGATTGAAATAACTTGGTTTCATACTTCGGTGGCATGAATACTAAGTTAACTACAAATGCGGCAAGCACACCGACCACAATAGTTGTAAAACGAATTAGAGCAAATGTTATAAAGTCATCGTTCTGTACTTCCATAATCGCAATAATTGTCACAAGCGCAAGTGAAATGGACTTCTCTAATTTTAATTTCAACATGATAGCAATCGTGATAACAGCGGCTAAACCCACGGCTACATAATTGTGGCCAAATAAAAGAGCAAAAATAACTGCAATTCCTGCACCAATAATATTACCTTGAATCTGTTCAATAATTGTTAAATAGGAGCGGTAAATGGAAGGTTGAAGGGCAAATATTGCCGCGATTCCTGCAAAAACAGGAGACGGTAAATGCAATAAATCAGCCATGTAGAGCGCAAAAACGATTGCGACACCTGTTTTAACGATTCGTGCACCAAGTTTCATATATGCTTTATTTCCTTTCCGACTTCTTAAAAAAGGCTTAATAAAATGCCTTTCTGAAACTCTTTATTGTCTAGCTTGTTAGACCAGACTGCACCTCCATTTCATTCCTTCCATCGAGAAAAGGTTTCCATCGAGTTGTTGCAACACAAGAGTCTGTCTAAATTGGCCTGGATTGCTTTCTGAGTGACAGGCTTTTTGCTACTTTACAGCAGGGCAGCTTTTGGGTCAACCATACTTAGGCAAGTTTTGAAAATGCATAATCCACAGCGATTAACGATTGTTTAACATCTTCTTCAGTGTGAGCAGTCGTCAGGAACCAAGCCTCATACTTCGAAGGAGCCAAGTTGATACCCTGTTCCAGCATTAGTTTAAAGAATCGTCCAAAAATCTCGCCATCAGTCGCTTCGGCTTGTTCATAATTTTCTACTTTCACATCCGTGAAGTAAATTGTCAATGCACCCATTAAACGATTGATTGTGATTGTCACGTCATGTTTAGCGGCTGCTTTCAAAATACCTTCTTCCAACAGTGCACCTAAACGATCCATTTCTTCATATATACCCGGTTGCTTCAGTACTTCTAAACATGCAATTCCAGATAATATAGACGCTGGATTTCCTGCCATAGTTCCCGCTTGGTAAGCTGGTCCTAGTGGTGCGACTTGTTCCATAATTTCTTTTCGTCCGCCGTATGCGCCGATTGGCAAGCCACCCCCGATGATTTTCCCAAGAGCAGTCAAATCAGGTGTCAAACCAAGTAAATCTTGTGCACCACCGTAGTGGAAGCGGAATGCTGTAATTACTTCATCATAAACAATAAGTGCACCTTTTTGTTTGGCAATATCATGCACAAGAGGTAAAAAGCCTTCTTTCGGTTCGACAATCCCAAAATTACCGACGATAGGTTCAACTAAAATACAAGCAATTTCGTCGCCCCATTTTTCCATCGCTTCTTTATAAGCTTCTGGATTATTAAAAGGAATGGTGATTACTTCTTTTGCGATAGATTTAGGGACACCAGCAGAGTCAGGAGTACCCAGTGTCGCAGGGCCAGAACCGGCAGCTACAAGAACCAAATCCGAATGACCATGGTAACATCCAGCAAATTTCATGATTTTGGTACGTCCTGTATAAGCACGTGATACTCGAATCGTCGTCATGACCGCTTCTGTTCCCGAATTCACAAAACGGACTTTATCCATCCCAGGCATAGCTTCTTTCAGCATTTTTGCGAATTTCACTTCATGAGGAGTAGGTGTACCATACAATAATCCATTTTCAGCTGCCTTAGTAATGGCCTGCGTAATATGTGGATGGGCATGCCCAGTAATGATGGGACCATAAGCTGCAAGATAGTCAATGTATTTGTTGCCATCTACATCCCAAAAGTATGCTCCTTGTGCTCTTTCCATGACAGTTGGTGAACCGCCACCGACTGCTTTGTATGAACGTGAAGGGCTGTTAACGCCTCCAACGATATGTTGTAAAGCTTCTTCATGTAATGCTTCTGACTTAGTTCTATTCATATTTATATCCTCCGTTCCTTTTCTAACATCCTTAATAATAGACAAAAAGGAAGGAGAACGCCAAGAAAATTGAAACTCCTGCCATTCTTAGGTACGATTAAACAAATAGTAAAGTGGAGGGAATGTTCATGACAACACTTGAAGGCATGCAAGCACCAGATTTCACATTACGAAACGAAAAAGGGGAAGAAGTTTCACTGCGAAATTACGCTGGGAATAAATATGTGCTGCTTTATTTTTATCCGAAAGATTCTACTCCAGGGTGCACAACTGAAGCGTGTGATTTCAGAGATATGCACGAATCTTTCCGTGACCTGAATGCCGTTATTTTAGGAGTCAGCCCAGACGGGGAACGAGCGCACACAAAGTTCATTGAAAAACACGGATTACCATTTTCATTATTGATTGATGAAGACCATGCAGTTGCAGAGTCGTATGGAGTTTGGGTTCTTAAAAAAATGTTTGGTAAAGAATATATGGGAATCGAACGTTCCACATTCCTAATCGATCCGACGGGAACTGTCGTAAAAGAATGGCGTAAAGTAAAAGTGAAGGGACACGTGGAAGATGCTCTCGTAACTTTGCGTGAATTAGTGACAGCTAAATGATCAATGTACTTTTTACTTTTCCGGTTAAGGAATATTTGATAGAAGAATTACTGACTGAGTTTCCGAAAGTTGAGTTCATTTTTTCTTCTATTAAAGATGAAAATGCACTTAAACGAGCTGAAATCATTGTGACCTATGGCGAAGATATTTCAAAAGAAACACTTGATCAAGCACTTTCGTTGAAATGGCTCATGGTTGCTTCTGCGGGATTAGAAAAAATGCCGCTTCGTGATATTGCGAAGCGAAACATTTTAGTTACCAATGTCAAAGGTATTCACAAAACACCAATGTCTGAATCCGTCCTAGCACATTTACTTGCCCTTAAACGTGCTTTACCGTGGATGTATAAACAACAGGAAAACAGTGAATGGAGTAAGCGCTCAGGGTCTATGGAGCTTTTTGGAAGTACGGCTCTGATAATTGGCCCTGGTGCTATCGGCAGTGAAATCGGTCGGTTGTTGCAAGCGTTTGGCGTAACAACAATTGGTTGCAATCGCTCTGGGCGAAAAGCACCCAACATGAATGCAATGATTACTTTTGATCAATTAAATGAAGAACTACCCAAAGTTGATATCATCATTTCTGTCTTACCAAGTACATCGGAAACAAGGGGTCTTATTACATATAATCATTTCGTATTAATGAAGGAAGATGCAATTTTTATGAATTTTGGTCGTGGTGATCTGGTAAAAGAGGAACAACTCATACAAGCAATGAAGGAACGTCAAATTGCTTATGCTGTTCTTGATGTTTTTGAGAGTGAACCACTTGATGACAGTCATCCGCTTTGGAAAATGGAAGGGGTTATTGTTTCACCTCATGTTTCCAGCCATTCTTCAGAATATGTACCACGAGCTCTAAAGATTTTCCGGCATAACCTACATGAATGGATGGAAACGGGATCGAATTTTCAAAATGTCATAGACTTAGAAAAGGGGTATTAACGTGAAAATTTATACTAAAACAGGCGACAAAGGGACAACTTCACTTATTTATGGATCGCGAGTTGCAAAGAATGATGCTTTGGTAGAAGCTTATGGTACATGCGACGAAGCGAATTCCATGATAGGAGTTGCCCTCAGTTTTATCCAAAATGAGTTTTTTGAAGAAAAAGAGACTGTTTTGCAAGCTTTCCATCAAATCCAAACTACCCTTTTTCATGTGGGAGCGGAACTGGCCACACCTGCTGGAAAAGAAGTGAAATGGAAACTGGAAGATAGTGAAATCACAAAACTTGAAAATTTAATCGATGAATGGGATGCGCAGTTGCCGTCATTACAAAACTTCATTTTGCCTAGCGGTCATCCTGCCGGGGCGACCCTGCATGTAGCTCGCACCATAGTTCGACGCGCTGAGCGTTCTGCGGTCAGTATTGGCGATAGCGTATCTCTACTTGTTTTAGCTTACTTAAACCGTTTATCTGATTTCTTATTTGTTGCTGCACGCTTCGTTAACTTGCGCCTAGGTCAGAAAGAAAAAGGATTACACGCTGAGTAGGCCTTGATGTAATGGGTTTTTGTTGACTTTTTCGTTACTTCTTTCTTATACTAATTGTAACGATTATAAAATAATAATCTTTATGAAGTGAGGTGCATGGCGATGACTGAAATGCATTTACGTGACGCATTGGATAATTTGAAATCAACAGGAGTCCGAATTACACCACAGCGTCATGCGATTTTAGAATTTCTCATCCAATCCATGATTCATCCAACAGCAGATGATATATATAGAGCGCTTGAAGGGAAATTCCCAAACATGAGCGTAGCGACGGTATATAATAATCTTCGTGTTTTTAGAGAAGCCGGATTAGTAAAAGAATTAACCTATGGCGATTCATCGAGTCGGTTTGATTTCGTTACCAATGATCACTATCACATTATTTGTGATAATTGTGGCAAAATTGTTGATTTCCATTATCCAGGTTTAGATGAGGTAGAACAATTAGCTTCTCACGTCACTGGATTCAAAGTAAATTCGCATCGTATGGAGATTTACGGAACATGTCCGACCTGTGAAACATCAGCTATAAAAGTTCAATAGTAAACAAAAAGAGCATTTCGGTGCTCTTTTTTTTGTACAAAAAAAGGGCTAACATTCTATAATGAATGTTAGCCCACTTGGTTATTATCTTTTTCGGTTTAAAGATTCATCAAATTCCTGACCTTCTAAAGTAGGATCTAATGTAAGTGGTTCTTTACAATACATACACATATCAACACGACCTAAAACTTTGGTATACTTTCCGCAGTTAGGGCAGACAACTTGAACTGCTTTCGTGGAAAGCATTCCAATCCATGCGTATACACCTGTGCTGCCTATAATGGCTAGCAGACCTAAAAACATAAACAGAGTCATGACGATTTGATTTTCTCGGAAGAAGATGCCGATATACATGATGACAAAACCGATGAAAATCAATGATAATGCAAACGAACGAATTCGATTTATTTTATTTTTATAAGGTTTCATATTGTGTTCCTCCTTAATCATGTTTACTATACCATAATTGGTAGTGTAAATCGTTTGAAGGAATCTCACAACCTTTGTCGAAAAAAGAACATATACCATTTTGATTAATTTATGAGGGGGACTTCCGTTGGAACAAATTCTGCGTCCTATTTATCAGGAAAGAGCGAGCCAACCAAATACGCTCGGCGTCATTTTAGTCGAGAAGAGAGAAAAAGTTAGTCAAATAACGGATACATTCGATACTATTCTTTTAATATTAGCTAAAGATGCAACACAGCCTGTGTTTACGAAACATTATACATTTAACGATAAAAAAGCAGCGATGCACATTGTTACTGAGAAACAGTTACGGAAATGGTTACTTCTTGGAACTAATAGAAAAATCGTGGACTGGATTTTTTATGGACGTGTCATGTTCGACCGTAATGAATTTGTTCATGAATTGAAAACTGAGTTAAAAGATTTTCCCTTTTATGGACGTAAAATTAAAATGGGAATTGAATTTGCAAAACTTTTGCGTCGTTATTTAGAAGGAAAAGTGTTCTTTGAACAAAAAAACTACATGGATGCATACAATCATATTGTGGATTCCTTGCACCATCTTGCACGACTGGCTGTTTTTGAAAACGGCATGCATCCTGAAGTAACTGTTTGGTCGCAGGTCAAAATAATTGAACCCTCCATCTATAAACTATATGAAGAATTGCTATCAAGCGAAGAACCAATCGATAAAAGATTGGAGCTATTGTTCTTAGCAAGTGAGTTTATGATCCATTCAAGAACCAAAGACGGGTCACGTCATATATTAGAAGTCATGAGCCAAAAAGATCATTGGACGATTCAAGAATTGCACGAACAAGAAGAGCTCAGAAACTATTCGGTCGACTTGGAAGTCTTTATTGAATTTCTTGTAGAGAAGGGCTACATCCACGTAGAACGAATAGAGACGAAGAGTGATAAAATCTTTCACCGCTACTATAAAGTTGAACAAATTGATGAGGAAGCACCACAGTAAATAAGGCGCTTGAAAAAGCGTCTTATTTTTTTCTTGACGTTTGAATAAAAGCCTGTATATAATAGTAAACGTCGCTGAGCAACACAGCATGAAAAAATAGATTTAAAAAGTGCTTGACTCTCTTACTTTAAAGTGCTAAATTAGAGAAGTCGCCAAAACGAGTGACACAATGAACCTTGAAAACTGAACAGCAAAACGTCAACAATAAAGCGGAACACACTTCGGTGTGGGAAGCAAAACTTGAACTTAATTGTTCATTTTAAAACGTCATTAATTTGACGCCAGCAACAAAGTCGAGCTAATCGACTCACCTATTATGGAGAGTTTGATCCTGGCTCAGGACGAACGCTGGCGGCGTGCCTAATACATGCAAGTCGAGCGGAATGA
>NZ_KE150422.1:0-245490 GCF_000411295.1 Paenisporosarcina sp. HGH0030 | reverse complement strand
GTTGAAGCTAGACCGGAAGGACTGGTGGAGCGCTTAGAAGTGAGAATGCCGGTATGAGTAGCGAAAGACGGGTGAGAATCCCGTCCACCGAATGACTAAGGTTTCCTGAGGAAGGCTCGTCCGCTCAGGGTTAGTCGGGACCTAAGCCGAGGCCGATAGGCGTAGGCGATGGACAACAGGTTGATATTCCTGTACCACCACTCCACCGTTTGAGTAATGGGGGGACGCAGAAGGATAGGGTAAGCGTACTGTTGGTTATGTACGTTCAAGCAGTAAGGCGTGGAATGAGGCAAATCCCGTTCCTATAACGTTGAGCTGTGATGACAAGGACCATTAGGTCTGAGTTCCTGATTTCACACTGCCAAGAAAAGCCTCTAACGAGGTGGAAGGTGCCCGTACCGCAAACCGACACAGGTAGTCGAGGAGAGAATCCTAAGGTGAGCGAGAGAACTCTCGTTAAGGAACTCGGCAAAATGACCCCGTAACTTCGGGAGAAGGGGTGCTCTATTAGGGTGTTAAAGCCCGAGAGAGCCGCAGTGAATAGGCCCAGGCGACTGTTTAGCAAAAACACAGGTCTCTGCAAAACCGTAAGGTGACGTATAGGGGCTGACGCCTGCCCGGTGCTGGAAGGTTAAGAGGAGTGCTTAGCGCAAGCGAAGGTGCGAATTGAAGCCCCAGTAAACGGCGGCCGTAACTATAACGGTCCTAAGGTAGCGAAATTCCTTGTCGGGTAAGTTCCGACCCGCACGAAAGGCGTAACGATCTGGGCACTGTCTCAACGAGAGACTCGGTGAAATTATAGTACCTGTGAAGATGCAGGTTACCCGCGACAGGACGGAAAGACCCCGTGGAGCTTTACTGTAGCCTGATATTGAATTTTGGTACAACTTGTACAGGATAGGTAGGAGCCTGAGATTCCGGAGCGCCAGCTTCGGAGGAGGCGTCGGTGGGATACTACCCTGGTTGTATTGAACTTCTAACCCTTGCCCCTTAGCGGGGCAGGAGACAGTGTCAGGCGGGCAGTTTGACTGGGGCGGTCGCCTCCTAAAGTGTAACGGAGGCGCCCAAAGGTTCCCTCAGAATGGTTGGAAATCATTCGTAGAGTGTAAAGGCAGAAGGGAGCTTGACTGCGAGACCTACAAGTCGAGCAGGGTCGAAAGACGGGCTTAGTGATCCGGTGGTTCCGCATGGAAGGGCCATCGCTCAACGGATAAAAGCTACCCCGGGGATAACAGGCTTATCTCCCCCAAGAGTCCACATCGACGGGGAGGTTTGGCACCTCGATGTCGGCTCATCGCATCCTGGGGCTGTAGTCGGTCCCAAGGGTTGGGCTGTTCGCCCATTAAAGCGGTACGCGAGCTGGGTTCAGAACGTCGTGAGACAGTTCGGTCCCTATCCGTCGTGGGCGTAGGAAATTTGAGAGGAGCTGTCCTTAGTACGAGAGGACCGGGATGGACACACCGCTGGTGTACCAGTTGTTCTGCCAAGAGCATCGCTGGGTAGCTATGTGTGGCCGGGATAAGTGCTGAAAGCATCTAAGCATGAAGCCCCCCTCAAGATGAGATTTCCCATTACGCAAGTAAGTAAGATCCCTCAAAGACGATGAGGTAGATAGGTTCGAGGTGGAAGCGCGGTGACGTGTGCAGCTGACGAATACTAATCGATCGAGGACTTAACCAAAATGAATTTGAATGGTTTTCAATGACCCGTTTATCCAGTTTTGAGTGAACAAAAAAGTTTTTTTATTTTAAAAAAACGCTTGTAATTCTCATGAGACTTGATATAATAAATCTTGTCTTAAAAAAAGAATACCCAGTCCAGTGATAATGGCAAAGAGGTCACACCCGTTCCCATACCGAACACGGAAGTTAAGTTCTTCAGCGCCGATGGTAGTTGGGGGTTTCCCCCTGTGAGAGTAGGTCGTCGCCAGGCTATATATTATTGATCCGAAGTAGCTCAGTGGTAGAGCAATCGGCTGTTAACCGATTGGTCGTAGGTTCGAGTCCTACCTTCGGAGCCATATCTTTGGGGAGCTGTCCGAGTGGCCGAAGGAGCACGATTGGAATTCGTGTAGGCGGGTTAAACTGTCTCAAGGGTTCAAATCCCTTGCTCTCCGCCAGATAATTTCCTTCTATTATATATGGCCCCTTGGTCAAGCGGTTAAGACACCGCCCTTTCACGGCGGTAACACGGGTTCGAATCCCGTAGGGGTCACCAATTTCTTTTTAAGAAAATATAACCAGTTTTCATTTTCGGAGGATTAGCTCAGCTGGGAGAGCATCTGCCTTACAAGCAGAGGGTCGGCGGTTCGAGCCCGTCATCCTCCACCATTTACACTATAAACACTTTCGATAAAGTAAAACGCGAGGGTGACGCAAATATCTAAATCGCATGTTCTAAAGAACAACGCGAGGGTGGAGCAACGAGCCTTACGAAGAAGGCGAAGTAACATCGAAGCAGGCGAAAGCCGATGCAGATGTCAAACTTCTATAAGCGTTGAGTCATAGTGTTTATAACATAATATTATCGCGGGGTGGAGCAGCACGGTAGCTCGTTGGGCTCATAACCCAAAGGTCGCAGGTTCAAATCCTGCCCCCGCAACCAAATGGTCCCGTGGTGTAGCGGTTAACATGCCTGCCTGTCACGCAGGAGATCGCGGGTTCGATTCCCGTCGGGACCGCCATTTTTTATGAAGTGTTAAGAATTGGAATAAGCAAAGAAGGTCTAGGAAGCAAAATGAGTAAGTGAAGGAGCGTACTAACGTACGTGACTGAACGAACGAATGAAGCTGACAACGAGATTCGAAGCTTAGTACAATTCGAATGTGGCTCAGTAGCTCAGTCGGTAGAGCAAAGGACTGAAAATCCTTGTGTCGGCGGTTCGATTCCGTCCTGAGCCACCATTATATTTTTTCCCGCCGGTGTAGCTCAGTTGGTAGAGCAACTGACTTGTAATCAGTAGGTCGAGGGTTCGACTCCTTTCGCCGGCACCATCTTCAATTGGAGGGGTAGTGAAGTGGCTAAACACGACGGACTGTAAATCCGTTCCTTCGGGTTCGGCGGTTCGAATCCGCCCCCCTCCACCAACTTTAGGGGCATAGTTTAAAGGTAGAACTGAGGTCTCCAAAACCTCCAGTGTGGGTTCAATTCCTACTGCCCCTGCCAATTTTATTTTATAGTGGCGGTTGTGGCGAAGTGGTTAACGCATCGGATTGTGATTCCGACATTCGGGGGTTCAATTCCCCTCGTTCGCCCCATCTTATTAGTGGGGTATAGCCAAGCGGTAAGGCAACGGATTTTGATTCCGTCACGCCCTGGTTCGAATCCAGGTACCCCAGTATTTTTGCGGAAGTAGTTCAGTGGTAGAACACCACCTTGCCAAGGTGGGGGTCGCGAGTTCGAACCTCGTCTTCCGCTCCAACATGATTTGGCGGCATAGCCAAGTGGTAAGGCACAGGTCTGCAACACCTTTATCACCGGTTCAAATCCGGTTGCCGCCTCCATAATATATTTTCATATGTCTGCATGTATTGATTTGCCCGAGTGGTGGAATGGCAGACACGCCGCACTCAAAATGCGGTGCCGCAAGGCGTGCCAGTTCGAGTCTGGCCTCGGGTATCATTAAAAAAGCAGTATCTACTTATGTAGATACTGCTTTTTTAATTTTATATAAATAATAGGGAATACTGAAAGTACAACGGTTTACCTCTGATCGTTCTTTTTATCATTATTGACGGGGTGATTGGCCGCCTTTTTCGTATTTGTTTTTGCTGCATTGTTTTGACCTATAATATCTAAATCATCTGGACTTAAATCGTATCCATGGCCAAATTCTTCACGATCAAATCTTGCCTTCTTCAAGTTTTTATTTTCTTTTTGTTTGATATTGCCTTTATCTGTAGTCAAAGAAACTCACCTCCATTTCCTGTTAGGATGTTCTGAAAGCTCCAGTTTATTCAAATCCATCATATTGATTAGTTACAAAAAAAACGCCTAAGCAAAATGCTTAAGCGTTTTATGCGAGAAATATAACATGGCTTATCAACCCAAGCCCCGCACTATTGAGTATTAGCTTTATTTCACTTCATAAACGTTGAAAAATATTCCAATGGAGCGAACCGAAGGGTCTAAGTTTATTAATTTGAATTACAAACGCATATCTTGTTTAAAAGAGTTATTGGATTTTGACTTTCCTTGAATTCGGTTTGGGTTGTAAATAACTCTTCTGTAAAGGAAGGCTGAACAAACCAAGTTCTGCCCAAGAATACAATCAGAAATAACACAAGTACGAATAAAGATGAAAGCCATGGAGATAAGAAAAAATTGGACTCCACTGCTTTAAATTGAATGATTCCATCCCCGACGTTCCCAGATACTCCATAAAACAGTCCATATGCAATATTTTATCCACCGTGCAATCCTGAATTTGCCAAGATTGAATGGGTCTTGTATAAGGAATGAGCTAAGCTGATACCCAGACAGGCTGAAAAAATAAAGTTATTTATCGTCAATCCTTCTAACCAAATATCGTCAAGCGTATAAAGGATTACCGAGATTACAATCGGCATTCCAAATGCCTTTATTAAATAGACGAATTTCTGGTAAAGGAGATATATCAAGATATGATTAAGTCGTTATTCACTTGACCACATTGAATATATCAAATAAAGATAAAGGTGATAAAATGGTTGGCTGGGCTTGGCTGTTAGTTGTATTAAATAGTTTGGATGGAATTGCCACATATGTCGGAATCACAATGTTGATTATCTCCGAAGCTAATCCACTATTAATAAAGTTAGACCCGTTTATTATTCTCATTATTAAACTGTTTTTAAGCACCCTTTTTGCAGTATTTATTTTAAAATATCCATTCCAACAGTTTGGTAAAAGCTTTAAATACATATTGAGTTTTGCCAATGCCTGTTATCTAAGTGTTTTCTTATTTCACATTTTTTGGATTGGCATGAGCATTATGTCTTAAAATCATGCGATATTCAAAAATAGGAATAAAACATTTTCATAAGGGAATCCAGAATAATGTGATCATTATTTTGGATACTCTAAAGGAGATGATAGCAATGACAAATGTAAAATTAGCCGTTGTTTATTACAAGAAAGAGACATTCCAACTTTTAGATCAACGTATGCTGGTTTAGAAACGATCATTAGGGAACAGAACAATAGCGCATAGAAAAAACCGCTTCGATTGAAGCGGTTTTTCTATGCAATCATGATATAGTTGGAAAGTTAGCCTGAACCTGCTCTTTAGATAAAATTACGGATGAAAAATTTCCTCCGTTAACTTGTGTAAACATTTTCCCAGCCGCAGTAACTAGCTGCTCTGCAGCCTCAATTGACATGGACGGCTTTAAAAAGAAAACTTGTAAAGCGTCAACGGTTTGTTCACTGACAGCGGTGCGGAGTGAATCGACAAAAGGACTGCCAAATGGACCTATCGTATCTTGGATGGTAAGGATGCCCTGTAAATTATTTTCACGTCCATTGATTCCGGTATATGTAGTGTCAGATACTCCTAGTTCTATGTGAATATCACTTTCTACATGAGATAAATCATAAAGACCAACAGGGATTTCGTATTGCAAGGAAAAGAAGTTATTTAAATCCACACCACTGTTTAAAGGCTGTAAATAGTTTTGATTTCGAATTCGACGCATCATGGCCTCCATGGCGGGGCGATAACGACCAGGATCGGCTCCAAACTTTTTCCAAAGAGCCCGCCATTCTTTAATTCCTTCATAATCAGTCAATTCTTTATCTTGTAAGTCAAAAAATAAGTGTTCTTGAAATAATTGCATGCGTCCTTTTAACATTTGAGGCGATTCTGAGATGACAAATTTGGTATAATGATTAATGCCTATTTTAATAAATTCGTCGATTTGAAAAATGGACGATTTCATAGAAGCTTTCATGCTTTCACCTACAATTCGTTTTTCAATAGTTTATCACAAGGAGGGAGAAGTTTTATGAATGTCAATCAATTTCAACAAGAACTAATAACTTATGCACATTCCATTGGCATCGATAAAATCGGCTTTGCTTCTTCCGATCCTTTTCGTGAGTTGAAGAATCGATTGAAACGCCAACAGGAACTGGGCTACCAGTCAGGCTTTGAAGAGCCTGACATTGAAAAAAGAACAGTTCCATCGCTTTTATTGGACGAAGCAGAGAGTATTATTTCCATCGCTATTGCCTATCCATCACGCATGGAAAATGCACCACAAGGGAAGAAAGGCGAGCGAAGGGGGATTTTCGCCAGAGCCTCTTGGGGAATGGACTATCATACAGTGTTAAGGGACCGTTTATCTAAATTGGAGCTGTTTATAGCAGAACATATTAAAGACGCTAAAACACGCTCTATGGTGGACACAGGAGAGTTGTCAGATCGGGCTGTTGCCGAACGTGCGGGAATCGGATGGAGCGCTAAAAATTGTTCGGTTATTACGCCGGAATTTGGATCGTATGTTTATTTAGGTGAAGTTATTACGAACATACCCTTCGCACCTGATACACCAATGGAAGATGAATGTGGTGATTGTCGCTTGTGTTTGGACGTTTGTCCGACTGGTGCCTTGATTGAAGGTGGTCAGCTCAATGCGCAACGATGTATTGCTTTTTTGACTCAGACCAAAACATTTTTGCCAGATGAGTTCCGAACCAAAATCGGAAACCGCATCTATGGATGCGATACGTGCCAAACGGTTTGTCCGAAAAACAAAGGTAAATTCAATATGCATCAAATTGATTTTCAGCCTGACCCTGAAATTGCAAAGCCGTTGCTATTACCACTGTTGAAAATGAGCAACAAGGAATTCAAAACTAAATTCGGCCATGTGTCCGGTTCCTGGAGAGGGAAGAAACCCATCCAAAGGAATGCCATTTTAGCACTGGCACATTTTAAAGAAGATAGTGCCATTCCGGATTTGATTGACTTACTCCAATCTGATGAACGACCGGTGATTCGTGGCACAGCTGCATGGGCCATAGGTAAGATTGGTACATCTGAAGGAATGGAAGCTTTGCAAAAAGCTTTAACAGTAGAGAAAGATCCAGAAGTGATTGAAGAAATTCTCAAAGGGATATCCTTTGAAACCATACATTGAGGAAGTGACGGAAATGGCTATACATGTGGTACTTTATCAACCACTTATCCCAGCAAATACAGGTAACATTGCACGTACGTGTGCAGGGACGGATACGAAATTACATTTAATACGACCATTAGGGTTTTCAACCGACGATAAAATGCTAAAACGTGCAGGGCTCGATTACTGGGAGCATGTTGATATTCACTACTATGACGCTTTAGAAGAGTTGTTTGCTAAATATCCGGAAGGGGAGTTTTTCTTCCTTACGAAGCATGGGTCTAAACCACATACTACGTATAACTATAGCGAGATTGAGAAAGATTTCTTTTTCGTCTTCGGAAAAGAAACGTCTGGTTTGCCTCGTGAATTGATTGATGCGAATCAAGACCGTTGCCTACGTATTCCTATGAATGATAATGTACGCTCATTAAATTTGTCTAATACAGCTGCTATTTTAATTTATGAAGCACTGCGTCAACAAGATTATCCGAATTTAGATTAAAAAAACGGGATTGCTAATTATAGCAATCCCGTTTTACATGATTATTTCTTTTCAGATGCACCTGGTTTGTCATCGTACCCTGCCGTGAAGATCGCAGCAAGGAATGCAACAGTAACACCAAGAATAAGTAGTAAGCTCATTTTTGTTGCCTCCTTTTGAGAGTATTACAATATCATACCTAAGTATAGCTTACTTCATTTCAAAAAGAAATATTCTCCTCGATACAATTATGGCGAAATTCGTTCAATGCAAATGTTGCTTTCTCTGTAAGGTTCTTATACGATAGCAAAAAGGAGCTGAGCGAACATGTCGAAAAAAGAACGAGATCCTGAGAATGGTTCAATGGCTTCATCGATGGAAGAGATGAAACAGCTTGGCCGTCAAATGGAAAAAATGCGTGATGAACATGAATTGAAAAAAGATCATCGAGTTTCCGATCCTGCACAATCGGATGAAGCTGAACCGATTCATAAACGAAAAAACGACTGAAGTCAAAAGGCTCCAGTCGTTTTTATATTAATGAGGCAAGAATAGTAACTGATACAGGAACAGAGCAGCGAAGATATATAGTAACGGATGTACTTTTCGTGCCTGGCCTTTAAAGATTTTTAATAATGGATAAAGGATGAATCCTAGTTCAATACCTGTGGCAATACTTGATGTCAGTGGCATTGTTAAAATAATTATGAAAGCAGGGAAGGCCTCGTCGAAAGAATCCCAATCGATATGCTTCACTGCACTGATCATCAAACTACCGACAATAATCAAAGCTGGTGCAGTAATGGCAGCTACACTTGATAGCGAAGAAACGAGTGGTCCAAAGAAAGCGGCAATGATGAATAAAACAGCGACAGTAACAGATGTTAAACCTGTACGACCACCAACAGCTACACCTGAAGACGACTCGATGTATGCAGATGTTGGGCTTGTACCGAACATAGCTCCGACTGTTGTCGCTACTGAATCTGCAAGTAAAGCCTGTCTTGCACGTGGCATTTTATTGCCTTTCATTAGCCCAGCTTGTTTTGCAACACCAATCATCGTTCCTGTAGTATCAAATAAAGTAACGAGTAAGAAAGAAATAACGATGCCGAACATGCCATAATGGAAGACATCCATAAAAGCAACAGCTGGGTTCCATACAATGATGCCTTCTGGTAAAGACGGCAGTTTCATCAATGTTTCTTCAAACTTCAGTTGGCCTGTGAAGAAAGCAACAATTCCGGTAACAATCATTCCATAGAATAAAGCTCCGTAAACATTCATCACCATCAAAATCAATGTGATTATCAATCCGAACAATGTCAGCAATACTGGTGCACTTGTTAAATCGCCAAGCTTCACCAAGTTTTGGGGATGAGCTTCAACCAAATGAGATAGTCGCAGACCGATAAAAGCGATAAACAAGCCGATACCAGCGGTAATACCATGTTTTAAATTTTCAGGGATAATTTCGATTAATTTTTTACGTAAAGGTGTTAAAGATAAAATGATAAATAATAGTCCGGCAATAAATACTGCTGAAAATGCAGTGATGTAATTAATTTCTCCATTGGATGAAATAACGACGGTGTAAGTGAAAAATGCATTTAAACCCATACCTGGTGCAATGGCGATAGGATAGTTTGCAAATAACCCCATCCATAAAGTACCTATAACTGCTGAAATAATAGTTGCTAGAAAGACTTGATCAAAAGGTACGCCAGCATCTGCCAAGATGACCGGATTGACAATTACGATATAAACCATCGTCAGAAATGTCGTCATACCTGCGAGGATTTCAGTTTTTACATTAGTATTATGCTCATTTAAGCGAAACATAGTGTGTCTCCTTTCAAAAAAGACGAACGAAATAACCAACATTTCATATATTATTCGCTTTTAGGGGAATATGCAATAGTTTTTGATGAATAAATCATCTCACTCGTAAAATTTAGATTCAATTTGTACAATAGATGTATGAAGAAAGAACAAGGAATGGAAAGGATGAAGAACATGACTTTAACAATACAATCCACCAAAACATTACATAACGGCATTGAGATTCCACGCCTGGGTCTAGGCGTTTATAAAATGACAAATCCCGAAGAAGCAGTAAAGGCGATGACTACGGCTCTTCAAGTAGGTTATCGTGCAATCGATACTGCTTCTTTATATGCCAATGAAAAAGAGGTCGGCGAATCGGTTCGGGCAGCTGGTTTAAAACGTGAAGATGTTTTTGTTACAACCAAAGTGTGGAACGCCGATCAAGGGTATGATCAGACATTGCGTGCTTTTGAAGCGTCGCTTGAAAAATTGGGTTTCGACTATTTGGATCTGTATTTAACACACTGGCCGGTTAAAGAAACGTTCGTAGACACATATCGTGCGATTGAACGTCTGTATGATGAAAAATTGATTCGTGCGACAGGTGTATCCAATCACCATCAGCATCACTTAGAAGAAATTTTTGCGAAAGCAAATGTCAAACCAATGGTTAATCAAATCGAGTTAAGTCCACGTCTTACTCAGTATGACCTAAGAACGTTTTGTGCAGACAACCAAATCGCTGTGACTTCCTGGTCCCCATTGGCACGTGGCGGTCTGCTGGACGAGCCATCACTTGTAAGAATGGGGAATAAATATGGAAAGACGTCAGCTCAAATCATCATCCGTTGGCATTTGCAACATGACCTGCTAGTGATTCCGAAATCGGTAACACCAGAACGCATTGCAGCCAATGCCGATGTGTTTGATTTTGAGTTGTCATTTGAAGATATGAAAAATATTGATTCATTGAATTTGAACGAACGCACTGGGGCAGATCCAGATAATTTTTCTTTTAATTTCTAATACAAAGGCTCTGCTAAACGATAATGTTATTATCGTTCATATGCGCTAGCCGCAAATGCTCTTCTTTATTTGTTATTTAATCTCTACAGCATTCTATAATAAAGCCAATACAAAAAGAGATTCCATGAGTCATTGATGACTTAGGAATCTCTTTTGTTTTTACTTATTTATTTTGGCTTTCGCATTCTTAGTCTATACAGTTGTTTCATTCGGTTACTTTCTTGAAACTGCGAAAGGTGAGTTATTTATAGTCCTCGACCACAATCATTTCTTTCGTAATCGGGTGAACAAATTGTAGTTTTTTCGCTTGCAAAGAATAATTGTCCGCTCTTGTTCTTGAACCATATAATCTGTCACCTGTAACGGGGTGGCCGATAGAGCTCAAGTGAACACGAATTTGATGAGTGCGTCCAGTTTCCAAAATTACGTGTACTTTTGTGAAATTAGAATCTTGTCCCACAACTTCAAAGTGAGTGATAGCTGTTTGACCTGATGGAGAGACTGTTCGACGGGTTGAATCATGGCGATCCTTACCAATCGGTGTGCGAATCGTTCCATTTTTTTGAGTCATGTAGCCATCAACTATCGCTTCGTAGACACGAATGATTTGTTTGTCTTCAAGCATACGATCCAACATAGATTTAATAAGAGGATGTTTGGCAATCAATACTAAACCTTTCGTGCCTTGGTCGAGACGATGGACATGCTCTGCATAAACGCCACCTTGTTTTTTAGTATAGGCCATGACATGGTTCATGCAAGTGCCTGTCTGGCCAGGCTCATTTGGATGTGTAGCCATATCGGCAGGCTTTGAAACGACCAGTATATGAGCATCTTCAAAAAGAATCGGGACTTCACAATTTTGTGTCGCTACATAAGAAGAAGGCTCCACGTTCACATTGAAAGTAAGTTTTGTTCCTTTTGGATAATGATGTTGCCATACCATCGGTTCTCCATTTTCATTTACGATACTTTTGGCCATACGCATTTCATGCATGATTTTCTTGCCAATATGAAAATCGTCGCGCAGAAGTTGTTCGATGGTAATATTGTCTGTTTGCAGCTCATATTCAAATGTTTTAATCATTTACAGTCCTCCTAAAAAGAGACCATGTACGAGGACATGGTCTACGGTATCTTCTATTTTAATACAAATTCATTGAAAAAGGTTTCTATTTGTTCTTTTGGTTGACTACCGACCATACGTGCAACTTCTTTTCCATCCTCGAAATGAATCATAGTTGGAGTTGCTTTTATCTTATAATCTTCCCAGCCTTGCTCAAATTCATAAATATTGTATTGCACTAAGTCAACGTTAATATCTTCTACGATTGGCATTAATACAGGAGTCATTGCTTTACAATGAACACAAATCGGGCTGAAGAAATAAGCAGTTACAGGTTCACCGCTTTCTACTTTTGCTTGTAAGTCATCAGGTAGAATGATATTTTGATAGTTTTCGTCGTCCAGTTGATCAATGGTTTCTTGTTTTAAGTCGTTGGTACCGTATGGATTGTCCGCTAATTTATTTTTGTTTGATGTATTGTTCAGGACAATCAATAAAGCAAATAAGGCAACGATGATTCCGCCAATAATTAATAACTTCTTCATTCTACTTTTCCTCCTTTAAAGCTCTCAATAACATGAAACTTGTAATAGCGATAAGAATAAACGCAGTCAGCGCCAAAAATGGAATCGTGATGAATCCAAAGATGTTGATATATTCACCTGTGCAAGATACACGTCCACAGGCAGGTGCGTTTTCTGATAAAAAGCTGACTTTTTGTAAACCATAATGATATAACGAAATCGCTCCACCAATAATGGAGAACGTAGCAGTCGTTACAGCAATGCGTGCATTTTTCTGCACGTAGGCGATACCTAGAATTAAGACGAGTGGATACATGAAAATGCGTTGAATCCAACATAACTCACACGGTTCATAATGCCTTATTTCTGAGAAAAATAAGGACCCCATTGTTGCTGCTAAAGAAACGACCCACATAAACAATAACATATTCTCTGATTTTTTCGACATTTTCTAATCTCCACTTCTGAGGGTAAACTCTTATCAAATTATAATTCTAATCCTCAAACATGTAAAATATTTTCAACGCAGTCTGCAGTCCTATATAATGAAGTATGAAGCTTTTGTGAAGGAGACGATCTACATGTCAGAGCAATTCGATTTATCCCAATTTGAAATGAAAATGGTCATCAGACAGACGAACATGGATGATATAGAACCTATTTTAGCGATGCAAAAGCTTTGCTTCCCAGGAATGGACCCTTGGAAAGTTGACCAACTACGCAGTCATTTAACTATTTTTCCAGAAGGCCAGATGGTCGCAGAACTGGATGGACATATTATCGGCTCATGTTCGAGTTTAATTATCAACTTTGATGAATATGATGACCGCCATTCGTGGTCAGATGTCACGGATGACGGCTATATAACGAATCACAATCCAGAAGGCTACAATATGTATGGGATAGAAGTTATGGTGCATCCCGAATATCGACGCATGAAAGTAGGGCAGCGTCTATATGAAGCACGCAAAGAAATTGCCCGTCAATTTAATCTGAAATCCATTATTATTGGTGGACGTATTCCAAATTACCATAAACATTCAGACGAAATGTTGCCACGTGAGTATGTGGATGCTGTGTCTAGACATAAAATTTATGACCCTGTATTGACCTTCCAAATCATGAACGGGTTCACCCTTATGCGTATTAATCCGAACTACTTACCGGACGATACCGCTTCAGGCAAGTATGCGACTTTGATGGAATGGAACAATGTTGACTATAAACCAATGTCAAAACGTCATTTCAAAACGAGTTACCCGGTACGAATCTGTGTCGTTCAGTACATGATGCGTGCTATTGAATCATTTGATGACCTGGCAAATCAATGCGAGTACTTTGTTGATGTGGCATCCGATGCACATTCTGATTTCGTTGTATTCCCAGAGATTTTCACTACTCAGTTAATGTCATTTTTAAATGAACCTTCACCGAGTCGTGCTATTCGTCGATTGACTGAATTCACACCACAATATATCGAACTCTTTACCGATTTGGCAGTTCGCTACAATGTCAATATCATTGGCGGTTCACATTTCGTAAAAGAAGAAGACGATGAGATTTACAACATCGCCTACTTATTTCGTCGCGATGGTTCGATTGAAAAACAATACAAAATTCACATCACACCAAACGAACGAAAATGGTGGGGAATCAGTGCAGGTGATTCAGTCCGCGTCTTTGACACCGATTGCGGAAAAATTGCCATCCAAATTTGTTATGATATTGAGTTCCCTGAACTTGCACGCATAGCAACGGATATGGGTGCCAATATTATTTTCGCACCTTTCTGTACAGAAGATCGACAAGGTTATTTACGCGTGAAATATTGTGCACAAGCCCGCGCGGTAGAAAATCAAATTTACACGGTTATTTCTGGTACTGTCGGCAACTTGCCACAAACCGAAAATATGGACATTCAATATGCACAGTCTGGTATATATGCGCCGTCTGATTTTGAATTTGCCCGTGACGGGATAGTTGGAGAAACGAACCCGAACTTGGAAATGGTCTTAATCGGAGACGTAGATTTAGAAATTTTACGTCGCCAACGACAAGATGGTACGGTCAAACAATTAAAAGACCGTCGCCATGACGTGTATCGTATCGAATATAAAAAAGGCCAATGAGATATAGAAAAGCTTAAGTGCCAGTTACTAGACTGGCATATGAAGCCTGAGTATTTCTCATCTGCTTAATCAACGTTTTTAATGGGGGAATAGATTTGAGTTATAAACGAACTGCCGAAAAGTGGCTTACCTTTGACAAATTGGAGCCTGAATTGAAAGAACAACTTTCTGCAATCGCCCAAGATGAAAAGCGACTGGAAGATGCATTTTACAAAGACTTGGAATTTGGCACTGGCGGGATGCGCGGTGAAATTGGTGCGGGTACGAACCGCATGAATACATACACTGTTCGTAAAGCTTCCCAAGGGGTTGCGGATTACGTAAAAGCAGCTGGCACAGAAGCGATGAAAAAAGGAATTGTCATCGCCTATGACTGTCGCAGGAAATCTCCTGAATTTGCGATGGAAGCAGCAAGTACTTTTGCCAAAAATGGAGTTCAAGCCTATTTATATGAAGAGCCAAGAACTACGCCACAACTATCGTTCAGTGTAAGGGAACTGGATGCTTTTATGGGGATTGTGGTAACTGCAAGTCATAATCCACCTGAGTATAACGGCTACAAAGTTTATGGGAAAGACGGGGCCCAGTTAAATCTGGCAGATGCCGAGGCTGTGATTTCATTTGTTCAGCAGGTAGGCGATGAGTTGGCAGTAGAAGCTGGTAACATTGAACACGCTAAAGAAAATGGATTGATTCAAATGGTTGGTCATGAGCTTGATGAGACCTATCTTGAAAATGTCGAATCCATTCAACATCATCAAGACCTGACAGGTAAAAATGATTTAGCTGTTGTATTTTCACCTCTTCACGGGGCATCAGGGTCAACTATACGCAATTTGATGAAACGAGCGGGTTACGAAAACTTTACATTCGTAGAGGAGCAAATGGAGCCGGATGGAGAATTTCCTACATTGAAATCACCGAACCCGGAAGAAGCCAGTGCTTTTGAATTGGCGATGGCTCAAGGTAAAACAACCGAGGCTGATATATTAATTACAGCTGATCCGGATGGAGACCGTGTGGGTGTGGCAGTGCAACAAGGCGACAGCTATGTTTTATTGACTGGGAATCAGACTGGTGCCATTTTAATTGAGTATTTATTAACGCAATTAAAAGAAGCAGGAAATATGCCAGCCAATGGACGGGTGTTCAAAACCATTGTGACTTCCGATCTCGGACGAGTAATAGCAGAATTCCATGGTTCATCAACAGAAGATGTACTGACCGGATTCAAATTCATTGGGGAGAAAATTCAGCAATACAATGAAACAAATGAATACACATTCCTGTTTGGTTACGAGGAAAGCTATGGCTATTTGATAAAACCATTTGCACGTGACAAAGATGCTATTCAAACTGTCTTAGCGATCACAGAAGCGGCCGCTTTCTACAAAATGCAAGGGAAGTCATTGCTTGACGTCCTCCACGATTTGTTTGAAAGACATGGCTACTATTTTGAAGGATTAGTATCCGTGACGAAAAAGGGAGCAGATGGTGCACGTGAAATCAAAAGTCTGTTAACCAGTTTACGAACTCAACCTTTGAAAGAAGTTGCAGGCATTGCGATTTCATCACAAGAAGATTACTTGACGCAAACACGCAGCTTTGTTGACGGTCGCAAAGACGAGACACTTACACTGCCACAAGCCGATGTATTGAAATATTTCCTGTTAGATGGATCATGGGTTTGTGTAAGACCAAGTGGAACTGAACCAAAAATCAAATACTATATTGGTGTGACAAGTCCTACTGAAGCTGAAAGCAAGGAAAAACTTGAACGAATAAAAACACAATTCACTGCTGACATGGATAAGCGTTTCGGCCTGTAATTGGAGACCCTATTAGCAAAAAGCTAATAGGGTTTTGTTGATAAGGGGGATAAAAAGTGAATGTGGAAACACCAAGATAACGAATTGAGAAAATCTATACAGGACATTAATTGGGACGATTTGCTGTTGTACTTAGGACGCAATAACAGAGAACTATTACACCGTGTGGATTTCGAAAAGCAATCCGTAGTAAAAGCGATTCGAATTGATAAAGAACTCTTATTAATTGAAGTATCTTACATCCAAAACGAACTTGTCATAGCTTTCCCACAATTGAGTACGATTAGTGACTTGGTTATCAACTCAGCGACTGCGTACGTAGAAGTGTGGTTTGATTTATCTCGTGATTTACGCCCATTTTATACATTAGCTGAAGATGATACGACATTAGCTGGAGTTGTCTCGGCTTATAAAGGGCTTAGGATAGTTGGTGTGGAAGATCTATTTGAAGCACTTTGTTGGTCGATTATGGGGCAGCAAATAAGTTTGCACGTTGCGTATGCGTTAAAACAGAAGCTCGTCACAACATATGGTGAATCTATCGAATATAAAGAAGAAAAGTATTGGTTATTTCCTTCACCCGAGAGAATTGCTACATTGCAAGTTGAGGATTTGCGCAGCCTTTCCTTCACTCAGCGAAAAGCAGAATATGTCATGGGTGTTGCTGGGATCATAGCAACCAAACAATTAACAAAGGAACAGTTTGTTGGGTTGTCATTAACGGAAATGGAAGCCAGGTTAACAGCCATTCGAGGTATCGGGAAATGGTCGGCAAACTATGTCATCATGCGATGTTTCAGGCACCCGGATGCTTTTCCAATAGCTGATGTCGGTCTACATAATGCATTGAAAAAAGTGCACAACGAATCGCAAAAACCGACTTTAGAAGAGATCGAAAGATGGTCCGAAAATTGGGCTGGTTGGCGCGCTTATGCCACGTTTTACTTATGGAGAACTCTTCAGGAGTAAGCATTTCAGTCAAAAGTATGAATCTGTCTTCATGCGAATGCATGAAATCGAATGGTATGATAAGAGTTACAATGATGGTATGACGGAGGCGACTGTATGCAATCAAATGGACATTCAAATATCGGTTTACTGAAAGAGATTGCCGAGTTATTAAATGAAGAAACCGAAATGACAACGATGCTGCAGGGCGCATTACGAAAATTTTTAGCTGGCACACAGTTTGAAACAGGATGGATATTCTTCATTGATACAAAAGGAAGGCATCAATTAATTGCACATGAAAATTTACCAAATGCACTGGAACATGATAGTTGTCGTCATCTTCAAAAAGGCGGCTGCTGGTGTGTTTCCAAGTATCGCAATGGTGAACTAAAGAAAGCGACGAATATGATAGAATGTCAGCGGATAGAGAATGCCATCGATGCAAAATTAGGTGATCACGGAGGCATTACACATCACGCAACCGTTCCGCTTCAATCAGGTCAGGAAAGATTTGGTTTGTTGAATGTAGCATCCCCCCATACGATTGGATTTACGAATGACGAATTAGCGTTGCTCGAATCGGTTGCCTTGCAAATGGGTTCAGCCATCAAACGAATCGTCTTAACGAAGCAAGAACAGGAAATGGCATTAGTTCAGGAGCGCAACCGATTAGCCCGTGATTTACACGATTCAGTGAACCAGCTTTTGTTTTCCGTTACGTTGACTGCGCGAGGTGGAAGCGAAATGGCGGAGCAGACAGAGGTAAAAGAAACGTTTCGTGAAATTCAACATTTAACGCAGGAAGCTTTGACAGAAATGCGTGCACTTATTTGGCAATTGCGTCCAAAGGGTCTTGAAACCGGCTTGGTTGAAGGGATAAAAGGCTATGCAGAAATGCTTGGTTTGTCCTTGAAAGTGAATGTAACCGGGGTTATTAACTTGCCATCACGCATAGAAGAAACTTTGTTCCGTATAGCACAAGAAGGATTAAATAATGTCCGTAAACATTCAGGTGTGCAGGAAGCTGAATTATTCATCACGGTGACACCTTCCGATATGTTACTCGTTTTGAAAGATGAAGGATGCGGATTTCAAATGGATACAAATGTACGAATTCCTTCTATCGGTTTACAGAGTATGCGCGACCGTGCCCAGGCTGCTGGTGGATCCGTAGATTGGGTGAGTGAAATTGAAAAAGGAACGGAACTGTTAATCCGTTTGCCATATTAAGGAGGAATCTGCATGATACGAGTGCTGATTGCGGATGATCATCATGTTGTTCGCCGCGGTTTATTATTTTTCTTGAAAACGCAAAAAGACATGGATGTGGTGGGAGAAGCGACCAATGGGAAGGAAGCTGTTGAATTGACAGCAAGTCTCAGACCCGATATTGTATTAATGGATTTAGTTATGCCAATAATGGATGGGATTCAAGCAACGAAAAAAATCAAAGAACAGTACCCGCAAACAGAAGTGCTGATGCTTACGAGCTTTTCAGACCGTGATCATGTCATTCCTGCTATTGAAGCGGGAGCTGCAGGCTATCAACTAAAAGATATTGAACCTGACGATTTAGTGGAATCCATCCGCAAACTGATGCGTGGGGAAAATACGTTGCATCCGCTTGCCACCTCGGAACTGATGAAGGTCCGGGAACCGCAAATTGATCCACCGCACAAATTATATCCTTTGACTCCACGAGAGCAGGATGTTTTATCTGAGCTTACAAAAGGGAAAAGCAATAGAGAAATCGCTTCCTCATTGTTTGTCACGGAAAAAACAGTCAAAACCCACATATCCAATATTTTTTCAAAACTACACGTCCAAGACCGCACGCAAGCCGCACTTTATGCAGTAAAGCATGGACTAACTGAACCGAGCGGACTGTAAAAGGAGAGAATGAACATGAAAATTTTAGTCATAAGTGGAGGACCACGTAAACATGGTCGTACCGCAATTGCAGCTCGATTTATTGAACGTACTTATGGATTCCATACAATGGATTTAAGTGTAATGGGAATGCCGATGTACACTGGAGAAGAAGAGCAAGCAAATGAGTCTGTTGTAAAATCTTTACGTCAAGCTGTGCTAGAAGCTGATGCTGTATTGTTGTTATCACCTGAATATCACAGTGCCATGAGTGGAGCGCTGAAAAATGCATTGGACTTCCTGGGCAGTACACAGTTTCTACATAAACCAGTCGGCTTACTTGCTATCGCTGGTGGAGGAAAAGGTGGCATCAATTGCTTGAATAATATGCGTACAGTGATGCGAGGCGTTTATGCCAATGCAATTCCACGCCAGTTGGTGCTTGATCCAAGTACATTTGATTATGACCGAGATGGTCTAGTAAAAGAAGCGGCTGAACAAGTCGATGGCTTAATCGAGGAATTGAAAATGTACGCACGGATCGGGAATGAAATGAAATCGCAAAGTTTGATTTAAAACGTTGAGAAGCGACCTGTTATGGTTGGTTCTCAACTTTTTGCTTTGGTATAGGATTGATCAGTTAAATGTTGTATGTTGATGTACTATTAGTGGAGTTAGTTGTTAATTATTGGGTGAGACTGATTAAATCTCGATTAATTCCGATTAAACCAGCTCTAGAGCCGATTAAACAGATATAGACAGAGAAATGCCTAATCAAACAAAAAGCCAACCTATGAAATAGAGGTTGGCCATTTTTGTTATCTTTTTTTAGTAGGTCTTTTCCGCATATCTTTCGTAATTTGTTTCCATTTCCCTCGCTCTGCTTTTTGGGCAGCGGCATCAGCTTTTCGTTCCATATAAGCAAGCTCACGTTTTAGTTTTTCATAACTTGCATATCGTTCGTGTGTTAGGGAGCCATTATTCAACGCTTCCTGCACACCACATCCAGGTTGGCCATTATGTTGGCAATCTGAAAAGCGGCATGTTCTCGCAAATTGCTCTACGTCCTTAAAGCCAGTATCTAAACTTTCACTGTTATCCCACATTTGGAATTCACGCATACCAGGAGTGTCAATCAACAGACCGCCTCCAGGCATTCGGAACAATTCTCGATGAGTTGTCGTATGGCGGCCTTTATCATCATCTTCTCGAATGTCCTGAACGGCCATGACATTCTCACCGCATAGTGCATTGGTTAAAGAAGATTTCCCTACACCAGATGAGCCCAGCAACGCAGCAGTTTTGCCGTCTTTCAATAAGTCTTGAAGTTCGTCAATGCCTTCTCCGGTAACACTGCTGACGACATGTATCGGTACACCAAATGCCACTGTTTCAGCTTGATCCACATAAGAATGTGGATCATCACAAACATCTTTTTTCGTTAAAACGATAACAGGGTTTGCGCCTGAGTCCCAAGCTGCAACCAAATATCGTTCCAATCGACGAAGGTTGAAATCCATGTTCAAAGACATGACGAGAAAGACGATATCTACGTTAACGGCTACAATTTGTTCTACCGTTGTACCACCCGCTACTTTTCGTGAAAATATAGAAGTTCGTGGCAGTATGTTTCGAATGATACCTTTTTCTTCACCTGGCATTTTTTCAACCGCTACCCAATCACCGACAGCCGGATAGTCCCGGCGTTCATTTGCCTGGTGTTTGAAGCTGCCGGAAAGGGAAGCTAGCCATTCACCTTCATCTGTCACCACTCTGTACATATGTTTATGTTCAAGCAATACGCGTCCAATAACGCAAGCTTGCAACTTTTCATTCGAGGACTGGTCTTGCCATTTCGTTTCTAAAGACTCGTTCCATCCGTAATTTTTAATTGTTTTCAATGTGTTAATCATTTTCAATGTGTGTTCCTCCTGATTTGTGTATAAGAAAATTGGAATGCGCCATATGCGCTTCAGTCCATTACATTTTCTTGGGAAATAAAAAAACCGTGGCTGCGAAAGGCAGTCACGGTTCATACACATCACAAAAAAAACGTTCTACTTGTTAGAAAGCATACGTGTGATGAGATACCTGGAACATGCCAATTCGCAATTTTACGTTCTCAATTAAATTTGCCATAATACCTCACCTGCTTTCGATTTAATAAAGTAACCATAACAAAATCATATTCATCATGTCAATACTATATGTGAGAAATTTTACCCAATTCTGAAAAAAAGTAATTGTCATGTTTATGAAACCGTAACGTAAGGGTATATAACTAATAAGTTGTTAGAAAAATACTAAAATACGAAAGTGGAGGTATTCGAAATGATGACGAATTCAATTGCCGGACAAAAATGGTGGAAAATTGGTGCTGCAGCTTTCCTGACAGTAGGTTTACTAGGGGCATGTGGTGATGGAGACGATGAAGATGTTGAGAATGAAATCCAAGATGAACAAGACTCTGAATAAGACTTCAAAAAAACCGCCGATATGGCGGTTTTTTTATGGATTAAAAGTAATATGATTTGGTTTTTTTATAAAAAATATTACATTCACTTGAACATTTTAGAATGGAGTTAGTAAGATGCTGGAGGAAAACGATATATGTAAATTTTGGTAACTGTTATATTATTGGAACCGAATTGCACTGATTACGTCTACTTGTAGTCGTCTCTTTTAAAGAATTATTATTGATAGGATATTCTTTTACTTAAAAGGAACAAATTTTTGTTTTTAAATTCTCGGTTTAAAGTTTCATGATGTACACGAACAATCTATGATACTATATTGTTTTGTAAATATAAGCTTTCTAGCTAGTGGGGTTTTCATATGTTTTCTCAATCATTTTTACAATTAAATACTATTTTTATCAGCATATTAATAGAATCCATACCTTTTGTGCTGATTGGTGTTTTTATTTCAGGATTCCTTCAAATGTTTGTATCGGAAGAAATGATTGCACGAGTTATCCCGAAGAATCGATTTTTGGCCGTCCTCTATGCAACTATTTTGGGTGCCTTCTTTCCTGCCTGTGAGTGTGGCATTGTGCCGATTGTTCGCAGACTTCTCCTAAAAGGGGTCCCTTTGCATGCAGGAATTGCTTTTATGTTAACCGGGCCGATCATCAATCCTATTGTTTTATTTTCCACTTACATTGCTTTCGGAAATCAATGGGACATGGTGTTATACCGCAGTGGACTTGCTTTTATTGTCGCAATGACAGTTGGTATTATCTTGTCCTATCAATTTAAGGGGAATCAACTGTTAGAAAAGGGGAAGATGAATACTCATCATCATCATCATCATCATTCTAAGGGACAGTCGTTTAAAAGCAAATTTGCGGATATGCTTCGACATGCAGTGGATGAATTCTTTTCTGTAGGTAAGTATTTAATTTTGGGCGCATTTATTGCAGCAACAATGCAAACCTACTTGAAAACTTCTACATTGCTGGACATCGGTCAAACCGACATTACTTCATCGCTTGTCATGATGGTTCTTGCTTTTGTCATGTCGCTTTGTTCAGAAGCAGATGCATTTATTGCTTCTTCTTTCAGTAGTACTTTTTCAGTCGGATCTATCGTGGCATTTCTTGTATTTGGTCCAATGGTAGACATTAAAAATACTCTTATGATGCTCAGTGTTTTCAATAAACGTTTTATCTTTATCTTAATTGGCTATATTGCCCTATTTGTTTTAGTCGGTTCACTATTGATATGAAGGAGGGAAAGTCTTGGTAAGGACGTATATTTTACTCATTTTCACTTTCTTCTTTGCACATTTACATGCTTCAGGAAATATTACGAAATACATTAACATGAAGTATTCCTATCTTTCCTATAGCGCAATTTTCATTTTCGCCATTTTAACAATTGTCCAAGCATATACAGATATCAAACAGTCAAAAGATGAACCTGATGAATCTTGTTGTGATGGAAGTCATAGCCATGAAAAAACGAAGCCTTTTTATCAGAGATGTTTCATTTATGGGATTTTTATATTTCCTTTACTAACTGGCTTTTTTCTGCCTATTGCAACTCTAGATTCTACAATTGTTAAATCGAAAGGATTTTCGTTCAAGGCAATGGAAACAACCGATGAATATGCTGTCACTCAGTACTTGAAACCTGATACCAGTATTTATTATGGCAAGGAAGGCTACGATGAATTAATGGATATTGAAAAAAATAAATATCTATCCAAAAGCAGCGTAATACTTAAAGATGCAAACTATCTTAAAGGATTGGAAACAATCTATAATTATCCTGGGGATTTTCTTGGGAAGACAATCGAATTTGATGGTTTTACATTTAAAGGGGAGACTGTGAACAACAACCAGCTTTTCGTCCTGCGATTTGGTATTATTCATTGTATTGCAGATTCGGGTGTATATGGAATGTTAGTTGAATTTCCTGGGAATATGAATATCGAAGATGACCAATGGATCCATGTCAAGGGAACCCTCTCTTCAGTCTATTACCAACCATTTAAATCCACCATCCCAGTGTTGCTTGTAGAAGAATGGGAAAATACCAAAGAACCCAAAGAACCATATGTTTATCGTTCATATTAAATTTCATCGATAGTGAAAGTCTAAAATCCATAGGCAAGAAAAAAAGGCGTCGCAGACTAGCTGGTTCTGTTATGAAGAACAAAACCGCAAAATGTCAATAAAAATGTATAACTAAAAGCACCGCAATTGGTACAAATCTGTCATAAGATTTGTATCAAAAAGCGGTGCTTTTTCTATTTCAGTTTATTGACTTGAGAATAGCAATACTAATTTTATAAAAAGGGAGCATGGGGGGTTTGTGTAAATAAGTAAAAGATAGAAAAATGTAACTTTTCTGTTTTTATAACGTATTACAATTAACAAAAGATAATAATTTTAACGTAACACAAATTATCAGGGGGGATTAGAATGTATTATAAACGAATTAAAAAAATTGGAGGCATCTTATTCTTGGTTAGCTCGTGTTTTCTGTTTGCCGCCTGTTCGGAAGAAATTCCTGAACAGCAAAAAGAAGTGGTTGTTTCATTAGAAGATAAAAATGAAGAAGCAGTCCAGGCTGTTCTTGAATCAGAATTCACAGTTCCGAACGAAGAATATGTGCTTATTGTCAAAAACATTGATAAAAAAATGACCGAAATAGGCAGCCACACACCTGAAGCGAATGAAGTAAATGGAGATGTAGAGTCAGGGGTCTCAGATGAATGGCGTGCCTACGAGGAATTAGTTAAAAAAACATATGGACCTTACTTTACTGACCATCTATATGATTACCTTATTTCCAATGTTATTGCTTTTCATTATCACTATGGATATATAGGCTTTGACGAAAATATTCGGTATGAAATGAAAGTTAGTGATATACAAGTAACTAAAAGTGAGAATAAAAACACACCCAAGCATTATGACTTTACCGCTCAGGTAGAATATACGAATAATGCAGGTGAAGTTTCACAACACGAAGTAAAAGGTACGGCAATTCTTTCTGAACCAGGAAAAATTGGGAAGTTTGAAATACTGGATGATGGTGGTTTAGGAGAAAAAGTATCAGTGGACCGACAATAACAACAAAACATTGTGATTTTGCACTGTCTTCGGATGGTGCATTTTATATTTTAAAAGAAAAGCACCGCTAAATGCGGTGCTAATTAATTACTAAGTGATATCCGATATCGGATATTATTTAGTTTTTTTTTCCTCTCAAGAAAACTCGATAGGATTTTTTCAGCGTTTTCTTATCGTTAATAAATCAAACTTCTTCGTTTTACCCCAATCCTTCAATTCTTTAATCGATTGTCTCGTGGGGTTCAATATGAACCAGAACCATGCAAAATGGCTTTACTAAATGTATTTTTTTCTCAATCTCTTCCGTGATTCGATGACCCTCCACAACATTTAATGATGGATCAACTGTAACGGTTAAATCGACAAACATTAGATTCCCATGCATGCGTCCTTTGAAGTCCTCTAAATGGATGACACCCTGTACTTTTCGAACGAGAACTGAAAGAGTTTCAACCTCATCTTCGTTAAAACCGTCAGTCAAGGTATGTACGGCCTCATTGAAGATATCGAATGCCGTTTTCATGATCAGTAATCCGACTAAAATGGCTGTAATTGAATCCAAGATAGGGAGTCCAAATATAGCAGCTAATATCCCGATGGATGCCCCGATACTAACGAGGGCATCGGATCGGTTATCATATGCTGCGGCTCGAACCGCGGAGCTATTAATTCGATTAGCCAGCCTTAAATTGTATCGATAAACCACATACATCACAATGGCACTGCCAGCAGCAACAAATGCTGTTAAGATGGAAGGTGTTTCGTGAATCGGGTGAAGCAAGTTCTTTCCTGCATTTATTAATACTTGCAAACCGACAGCAGCCATAATAAAAGAGGCGACAAGGGATGCAACTGTTTCGGCACGGAGATGTCCATAATGATGATTATGATCCGGAGGTTTTTGTGATATTCGAAGTCCAATCAATACAGCAATTGAAGCAGCGATGTCCGTCGAATTATTGAGACCATCTGCTTTTAAAGCTTCGGAAGTACCGATATATCCGATGGTCAATTTTATAGTGCTTAGAACTAAATAGGTACCGATACTTATCCAAGCACCTTTTTCCCCTTCGCGTAATTGTGTATATAGCTCCAATTTGTTTCCCCCCTGCAAAACTTTCAGACATAAGAAAACGACTCTCTTAGTGAGAGTCGTTTCTTTCTAATCGTTCTTCAATCATATTTTCTAATTCTTCTTTAGTTAACTTAATGACTTCAAGATACAGTATGTGATGGCCTTCCATATCTTTAATCGTGAATTCGTATCCTTGTTCAATTATTTTTTCACCTTTAATAGCTTCAAAATGTTTAGTCAGGAACCAACCACCGATTGTATCAATATCTTCTTCATCAATATCAATGCCCAAAATATCATTAACGTTTTCTATTAAAATTTTGGCATCAAGGATATAGTGATGATCTCCTAATTTTTGAACATCCGGCAATTCATCATTATCAAACTCGTCTCGAATATCACCGACAATTTCTTCAAGAATGTCTTCGATTGTTACGAGACCCGATGTTCCGCCATATTCATCCATCAATATTGCCATATGAATACGTTCACGTTGAATTTTCAATAACAACTCACCAATTGGAATGGTTTCAATGACACGAATGATTGGTTGCATATAATCAATGACCGGTCGATTAATATTTTCCGAATCCTTAATATAAGCAGTCAATAAATTCTTCATGTTCACCAAACCGATTACATGATCTTTGTCGCCATCTGTTACTGGATATCGCGTATACTGTTCGACGTTTACCTGGTCAAACACTTGGCGAAGGGTCGTATCTTTATCAATGGTGCTCATCTCGGTACGGGGAGCCATAATTTCTTTGGCAATCCGATCGTCAAATTCAAAAATCTTGTTTACAAACTTATATTCCGATTGGTTGATTTCACCACTTTTCAAGCTATCCGATAGAATTATACGAAGTTCTTCTTCTGTATGTGCCAGCTCTGATTCAGATGCAGGCTTTAATCCAAATAAGCCTGTAAGTGTTCGAGCGGAACCATTTAGGAATTTAATAATTGGATACATGATGCGATAGAACCAAATCAATGGTTTTGCCGTAAACAAGGCAACTTGCTCCGCTTTTTGAATGGCTAACGTTTTCGGTGCCAATTCACCGACCACTACGTGCAAAAATGTAACGAATGAGAACGCAATTCCGTAAGATAGGATATTTGACGTGTTATCACTTAGCTCGAAACGTTCAAATAGCGGATGCAATAATAGCTCGACAGTAGGTTCTCCAAGTAAACCTAAACCTAACGCGGTCATTGTAATACCCAACTGACACGCAGATAAATATTCATCCAAATTTGAAATGACGCGTTTAGCGTGAACTGCACGTTTATTTCCTTCCGCAACCAATTGATCAATGCGGGTTGATCTCACTTTTACAATAGCAAACTCACTTGCCACGAAGAATGCCGTAAAGGCGATTAAGACAGCAAATGCTGTCAATCGTATGGCTATGTCCAAAGAATTCCTTTGTTCCAGACCCGAATGAGGGGGAGAACAAAGTGTACACCTCCTGTTTTCTAAAAAATAGTTAATACCTATAATAATAAAATACTCAGGTTTAAAAAACAAATATTACTTACCACACGCAATTTCCCTTTCAACGGTTTCCATATTTTTGTATCCTAAAAGAAGAGACTTATATGATGGGGGAGTGAATAAATTATGGGAAAAGCTAAGAGAGGTCGTTATCTTGAGATCTTGTCCGCTTCAACCAAACTAGGGTTAACTTCTTTTGGAGGTCCAGCAGCACATATCGGTTATTTTAGAGATGAATACGTGCAAAAGAGAAAATGGCTCGACGATAAGCTGTATGCTGATTTGGTTGCCTTATGTCAATTCCTGCCCGGTCCCGCGAGTTCACAAGTAGGGATATCAATCGGTATGCTACGTGGAGGATTACTCGGTGGTATTTTGTCATGGATTGGTTTTACACTTCCTTCGGTTTTAATATTGATGGCCTTTGCATGGATTATTATGCAAACGGGATCATTTGAAAGTGGTTGGATTCAAGGCTTGAAAATCGTCGCTGTTGCAGTTGTCGCACATGCATTGATGGGGATGGGCAAAACGTTAACACCGGATCGACCGAGATTGACAGTCGCAATGATTGCCGCAGCTGCAACATTATTGATTCCGACGGCTTTGGGTCAGATTCTGATTATCGTACTAGCTGGTTTGTTTGGCGTACTGTATTACAAAAATGAAAAAGCACCAGATGCGGTCGAAATGCCATTGTCATTCGGTAAGAGGACAGGAATTATCGCATGGATTCTATTCTTTGCTTTACTCATTATATCGCCGATCTTTAGACCATTTGTACAAGCTACTTGGTATGCGATCTTTGATATTTTCTATCGTGTTGGTTCTATCGTGTTCGGCGGGGGGCATGTTGTTTTACCAATGCTGGAACGGGAAGTAGTACCAGCCGGTTGGATGTCTTCGGAAGCTTTCATAGCGGGTTATGGTGCAGCTCAAGCGGTACCGGGTCCATTGTTTACACTGGCTGGCTATCTTGGTCAAATCATGGGAAGCTTCTCCGGAGCTGCCATTGCCGTGGTTGCAATGTTTTTACCTTCCTTCCTACTTGTAATGGGAACGTTGCCTTTTTGGGCGGTTATTCGTACTAAACCAAGAATTCAAGCGGCATTGAAAGGAGTGAACGCGGCCGTAGTAGGAATATTACTGGCAGCATTGTATGACCCGGTCTTTACAAGTGCCGTACATGCCCCAATTGATTTTGTCATTGTGTTAATTTCATTTACTCTGTTAGTATTTTATAAACTGCCACCTTGGATTGTCGTGATTATCACCGCAATATTAGGTGCATTGAGCTTGGCTATATTTGGTTAAAAGGGAGAGATGGCTTTGGATACGACTGTGCAATATGCAATAGAAATGGATAAGCATGATAAGATGAGTTCTTTTAAAAAAGAATTCTACTTACCAGAGAATCAATTATATATGGATGGGAACTCGTTGGGGCTTATGTCAAAACGTTCTGAAGCAACTTTGGATAAACTAATTTCCAGCTGGCGTGAAAAAGGGATTGATGGCTGGATTGAAGGTGAGAATCCATGGTTTACATATCCAGAGAAGTTAAGTGAACGTGTCGCCAAAATTGTCGGTGCTCAAGGAAATGAAGTGATGGTGACCGGCTCCATTACCGTAAATATTCACCAAATGCTAGCTACTTTGTTCCATCCGACAGCTGAAAAGTCTGTCATTGTCGTTGACGAACTGAATTTCCCTTCCGATATTTATGCGGTGGAAAGTCATTTGCGGTTGCGTGGTCTTGACCCTGCTGTGTCGATGCGAAAAGTGAAAAGTACTGACGGCTATACACTAACACTGGATGCAATTGAAGAAATGTTAACAGAGGATGTAGCCATCTTAATGTTACCTTCTGTGTTGTATCGAAGCGGCCAGTTGTTGGATTTGCGTCGCATCACTGAAATGGCCCATGCGAAAGGAATTTTGGTAGGCTTTGATTTGGCACATTCCATTGGCTCCGTACCTCATAACTTACATAATGATGACGTAGATTTTGCAATATGGTGCCATTACAAATACATGAATAATGGTCCTGGGGGAACTGGTGGGCTTTATATTCACGAGCGTCATCATCACGAGTTGCCTGGTCTTGCGGGATGGTTCGGTTCAGATAAGACCAAGCAATTTGATATGTCTCATGAATTCTCCAAAGCAAATGGAGCGGGTGCTTATCAAATCGGGACCCCGAATTTATTCAGCACTGCGCCTTTAAGCGGAAGTGTGGAGCTTTTTGAAGAAGCGGGAATGGACGCAGTCCGTTCGAAATCACTTGCGTTGACAAAATATTTACGTGAGTTGATTCAAGCGGAAGCAGGTTCATTCGGCTTTGTTGATGTCACGCCCTTTGCAGATGAATCAAGAGGTGGACATATTGCTCTTGCCCATCCAGAAGCTGCCCGGATTTGTAGAGCATTGAAAGAAGCAAATGTCGTTCCCGATTTCAGAGCACCAGATATTATTCGATTGGCGCCGATTAGTTTTTATTCGAGTTTTGAAGATGTGTGGGAAATGGTCCAACGCTTAAAAACCATTATGGTAGAAGAAACATACAAAACGTTCACTAATGAACGAAATGTGGTGGCTTAAATGAAAATACATGACATTTCGATGTTGTTGAACCAGAACGTTGCAGAATGGCCGGGTGATACGCCATTCCAATTTCATATCAACTGGACAAAAGAACAGAGTGGTTCGGTAAACGTCGGACAAATTACGACGAGTACACATATAGGTACCCATATCGATGCTCCTTTTCATTTTGATGAAAACGGAAAGAAAGTTCACGAACTTCCTTTGGAAAACTATATCGTCGACGCGATTGTGATTGATGTGAGTGGAAGTGAGGTTATATCGAGAGAATTGTTGAAAGGTAAAGTGACTGGGGAAGCAAAAGCGGTTCTTTTCCGAACGAATGCCTGGCAGCAAAGAGATGTATTCCCTGAAGCAATTCCAGCATTTGATGCGGATATTGTGGATTGGATGGTTGAGAACGAATTGTCTTTATTTGGAGTCGACTTACCATCGGTTGATGCGATTACTAGCAAAGATTTACCTATGCATCATGCTTTAGGAACTGCAGGTCGCTATATTCTTGAAGGACTTATACTGGACGATCTCAAGGAAGCAACTTATCAATTAATCGCACTTCCTTTGAAAATAGAAGGAGCGGATGGAAGCCCCGTGCGCGCAGTATTAATTGAAAAGTAATACGGAATACAAGGACCTTGGCTGAAACGCCGAGGTCCATTTTTTAATAGAAAGTAGTTAAATGAAAAGCCTTCATACCCACGTTCGAGCAATACCCGTTTAAATACCCTACCTAAATATGCCTAAACGCAAGTTGTTAACAGAATAATAATTTTTTTCTAAATCTATTGACAATCCAAAAAATGTCATGATAATCTTAATAAGTAAATAACTATGAGAAAAGGAGGTACGTGTCATGAAGATCAGAGTTGAAGTTGCTACAAACTACATAGTTCGTCCGTACCTACTGGTCATTTCTCTTTGAGTTCACATTAATCAGGGAACAGGTATGGACACCTGTTCCTATTTTCATGCGCACACGCATCTGGAAACAGGGCGTGTGCTTTTTTGTGTTTTTTTACTACCAAATTTTGGTTGTTACAGCTCTGCTGTTTCAAATAGAGAAATGCCAAAGACCATGAATGACCTGTCTGAGGTTGAAAGCAAACAAAACTATGAAAAGGAGTGCTGAAGATGAACATTCAGCTACAGAAACAAATTTTAATCAAGGAATCTCTAGAAGGTGGCTAGTGTAAGCCCAACCTGAAAAAGAAAGAAGGAAAATCTTATGTTCTCCGTATTATTTAAACTTAAATGGTTTTTCGCAGAAAACTGGAAGCGATACACAATTGCCATTTCATTATTGATGGTCACGAATGTAATCGAAGTTGTTCCACCATGGCTTCTAGGCGAATCTATTGATGCCATTTATCAACAAACATTAACATCACAGTTATTGATGACTTTCTTACTCGCTTTACTTGGTGTAACGGTTCTCAATTACTTAAGTAACTTTGTGTGGCAATACCAACTATTTGGCGGAGCCTATGTTATTGAAAAACAATTACGTAGCCGCTTGATGAAACAATTTTTACGCATGACGCCTTCGTTTTATGAGAAGAACCGAACAGGGGATTTGATGGCGAGAGCGACAAATGATTTAAAGGCAGTCTCCACAACAGCAGGATTCGGTATTTTAACATTGATTGACTCATCCCTTTATATGCTTACGATTTTAGTAACGATGGGAATGCTCGTTAGTTGGAAACTGACATTAGTAGCGCTTCTTCCACTGCCTATCTTGGCGATCATTATGCAAATTCTCGGCAAGCGCATCCACGAGAAATATATGAAGGCGCAAGATGCCTTTGGCGATATGAATGATGGCGTACTGGAAGCAGTAGCGGGGGTTCGAGTGATTCGGGCATACGTGCAAGAACGTGCATCAGAAAAACAATTCGCTGATATGACGCAAGATGTGTATGCGAAAAACATGGAAGTTGAAAAAATCGATGCATTGTTCAATCCCATCACGAAAGTATTGACCGGAGTCAGTTACATGATCGGGATAGGGTACGGTGCGTACCTCGTTTCACAACAGCAAATGACACTGGGGGACTTAGTATCATTCAACGTGTATTTAGGGATGATTATTTGGCCAATGTTTGCAATCGGGGAATTGATCAATGTCATGCAGCGAGGGAACGCTTCTCTTGATCGCGTTCAAGAAACGCTCGATTATGAAGAAGATGTCAAAGACGCGTCCCATCCAGTAACAGTCAATCAACCTGGACGCATCGGTTTCAACCAAGTGAAATTCCAATATCCACAGTCTTCGTCGGTAAATTTAAGCGACATCAACTTGCAATTGGAGCAAGGTCAAACGCTTGGAATTGTCGGGAAAACGGGAAGCGGAAAAACGACGTTGATCAAGCAGTTACTTCGTGAATATCCAACTGGAGAAGGAACGATTTCATTAGCCGACATTCCAATTGAAGATCAAACAAAAGACCAGGTTCGGAATTGGATTGGCTATGTTCCTCAAGATCATGTGTTATTCTCACGGACTGTCAGAGAAAATATTCTGTTCGGTCATCCGGAAGGGACGGAAGAGGATATTGAAACTGCAATTCGTTTATCTCATTTCCAAAAAGACCTGCAATTGCTACCACAAGGGTTGGAAACACTTGTTGGTGAAAAAGGGGTCGCGTTATCTGGCGGTCAAAAACAACGTATTTCAATCGCCCGAGCACTCATTAAAAATCCTGAAATCTTATTATTGGATGATTCCTTGTCCGCTGTTGATGCGAAAACAGAAGCGCGAATTATTGAAAATATCCAACAAGAACGACAGGGAAAAACAACGATTATTACCACCCATCGTCTATCAGCTATCCAACATGCAGATTGGATTATTGTATTGGACGACGGTGTAATGATTGAAGAAGGTACACATGAAGATTTGCTGGAGAATGAGGGCTGGTATAAAGAACAGTTCGACCGACAGCAAATTGAGGAGGTGTCATCATGAGTACAGGAAAAAGATTATGGCTGTACGCCCTTCATTATAAAAAATTATTAATCATGGGAATTGCCATGCTGACGGTTGCAGTTGCAGCCGACTTGGCCGGTCCCTTGATTGCCAAAAAAATCATTGACGAACATATTGCAGATACGACTGCAGGTTCAATAGATTTTGAACCGATTGTGATGCTGCTGGCTGTGTTCTTTGCCTTAACGGTCGTGGCAGCAATTTTTCGTTACGGTGAATATTTATTGCTACAAAAAGCTGCGAACCGTGTTATTCAAAAAATGCGAAATGATGTGTATCAACACATCCAAACATTGCCGATCCGCTACTTTGATAACCTGCCTGCCGGTAAAGTAGTTGCTCGTATCACAAACGATACCGAAGCAATACGAGAATTATATGTAACAGTTCTTTCTCAATTTGCTTCAAGCGCTATGTACATTACAGGTATTTATGTGGCGCTGTTCTTCTTGGATTGGAAAATGGCTTCTATCGCATTATTTGTTTTACCTATTTTGTTTGTATGGATGGTCTTGTACCGAAAATATGCATCGAAATATAACCACATCGTCCGTGCAAAAGTAAGTGATATGAACGCGATGATTAATGAATCCATTCAAGGTATGACGATTATTCAAGCATTCCGTCGTGAAGAACAAATGCAAGAAGAGTTCGAAGTGATGAATCGCGAACATTACAAATATCAAAATAAACTGTTGTACTTGGATGCGGGAACTTCACATAACCTGGTTGGTGCAATCCGCTCTATTACATTTGTATTATTCATTTGGTATTTCGGCGGAGCATCTTTGAATGCAACCACTGCGATTTCAGTTGGTGTGTTATATGCTTTTGTTGATTACATTACGCGACTGTTTAACCCAGTGACGGGTGTTGTGAATCAGTTAGCTAAATTAGAGCAAGCACTTGTAGCTGCTGAACGTGTTTTCCGATTACTGGATCGCTCTGGTGAAGATGTCAGCGACGAAAAAATCGCCCGTTATCGAGGCAATGTTCGATTCGACGACGTCTGGTTTGCTTATAAAGATGAAGAGTATGTACTGAAAAACATTTCATTTGAAGCTAAGCAAGGGGAGACGGTGGCGTTAGTTGGTCATACCGGATCCGGGAAAAGCTCTATCATGAACTTATTGTTCCGTTTCTATGATGTATCCAAAGGTGCTATAACCATCGATGGAACAAACATTCAAGACTTGTCCCGACAAACGGTGAGAGATCATATGGGAATTGTCTTGCAAGATCCTTACTTATTTACAGGCACCATTGAATCCAACGTCAGCCTTGGAGATGCAAGAATATCCCGTGAAAAAGTGATAGCTTCTCTGGATGCAGTTGGAGGAGAACGTGTTCTGAAGCATTTACCAAATGGAATTGATGAGCCTGTAATTGAAAAAGGAAGCACTCTTTCGTCAGGTCAGCGTCAATTAATTTCGTTCGCTCGTGCATTAGCATTTGATCCTGCGATATTAATTTTGGATGAAGCAACTTCCAATATTGATACAGAAACAGAAGAAATTATTCAGCATGCTATGGAAGTGCTGAAAAAAGGACGTACAACTTTCATTATTGCGCATCGACTTTCTACTATTAAGAATGCAGATCGCATTTTAGTATTGGATCGAGGGGCAATTGCTGAACAAGGAACACATGATGAATTAGTTGCACTCGGTGGTCGCTATGAACAAATGTATCGCTTACAATCTGGAGTGGCACTTAACCCGCAAGTGGGTTAAGGGGCACTCCCTTTTTTATGCTTATTACAAAGTTAGAACTTTTCGAGGTAATTTCTTTCTTTCATGATTTGCTGTGTCCAAATCCAAGCGCCAGTCTGCACCGCTTCAGTCTCTCATACGAAAGCAAGCTTTCGAATCTCGTCTAGCAACGGTTTCAGGCTAGTGTTGCGCTTTACGCATTTCTAAGCATTGCATATTCCAAATGAAAGTCTTATATTTAGAGAGGCGAAATAAAGGGGTAGGGGATATATATAAACATGAATACCTGGTTGTCTGAATGGAAGAAAAAAATTACAGGTTTTAATCAAAACATACGGATGTTCATGCTTGCGAATGTCCTGATTCAAATTGGTATGGGCGTGTTTATGGTCATGTACAATTTATATATAAAAGAACTCGGATTATCCGAAGTCGTGAATGGGAAAGTCATTTCATATATGTCTTTAGCAACAGCACTTGTCCTGATTCCTGCTGGATTTTTGAGTGATCGTTTCGGAAGGAAATGGAGCATAGCGGTCGGTACATTACTGACGGCGAGTACATTATTTTATAGAAGTATAGTTGTAACTGAAGAACCTATTGTCATTGCAGCATTCTTTACAGGACTCTTTATGGCTATTGTGCAGGTGTCAGGCGTTCCTTTTCTCGCAGAAAACTCAAAAGCTTCCGAGCGTATGCACTTGTTCAGTATTCACTTTTCGGTTGTCACAGTGGCAAGTGTAATTGGGAGTCTCGGAGGCGGGGTATTGGCTGATGTTCTCGAATTTGGATTTGGAATGACTGCGGTCGACGCCATCCGTTGGTCTCTTCTTGCAGGAGCAGCACTGTTCACATGTGGGATTGTACCTTTATTGAAATTAAAACCTGAAACTGTTTCGGAGGTATCGAAAGTAGAAGCAGTAATAAATCTTCCCGAACAAGACAGCGGATTTAAAATAAATGTACGCATTATTGTGTTATTTGCCTTTGCTCAATTATTAATAGGAATTGGATCGGGTCTAGTCATTCCTTATTTGAATTTGTATTTTGCCAATCGATTTGATGCTTCGTCCGCATTTATCGGATTAGTGCTTTCTCTTGGTTCGGCAATGACAGCTATTGCGATGCTGATTGGTCCGATGCTGGTCAAAAAAGTTGGGAAAGTAAATGCCCTGGTGCTATTTCAGTTAGGGTCGTTGCCGTTTTTGTTTTTAACGGCTTTTACAACTTCCGTATGGCTTGCATCTGCTGGTTTTTTAATGAGGCAGGCGTTAATGAATGCAGGTAATCCGATTCAAAGCGCGATTGCAATGGAAGTCGTCCATGATAAATATAAAGGATTAGCAAACTCCGTTAATCAAATGGTATTCAATATAGGGTGGGCAGTGATGGGTCCTGTTTCTGCTTTATTAGTGACGACATATGGCTCCTATTGGGGTTACGCCTATGCCTTTTCAATCACGGGTGTTTTATACATTCTTTCTTCCAGTTACTTTTATGTTATATTTGGAAGAAAAAAACAGGTGTTGTAAGGGTTTTTTTCACTTAAATCCGCTATGATGAGTTGGACGGACTTGCATTATGATAAAGATATGACGAATCGTTTAAAACGTCTGGAAGGATAAGTGCGAGGCTTCATCAGAATGATGGTAGGGTAAAGATTGCCGTGATGTTGTAACTCTACTTTCTGCTGTACGTTCTGCTTCAGATCGCACACTTGGATTGATTATCGCCAAAAATTTAGAAAACTGTATTATTGAAGCTAATGAAAGAGGCTCTTCTACAGAAACTGCCATTCAGGAAGCTGTCAGTATGTTGGTGAAAAGTAGATAAATGAGAAATAGCTGGAGACGCGAGATACAGGCGTTTCCAGCTATTTTTGTGTATGAAATAATCCTTCATTCGTAAACATGAAAGAGCATCAGCTCGTGAATCATTTTTTTTACAATTTCTTCATCTGGAGGTATAGAACCGTTTGTCCATGAAATGGATCCATCCGGTAAGTATTCACCAGAATAACGACTTTGCTTATAGAAAAATGAAAATGTCCAGCCAGGTAGTTGTTTGTTTTCAAACATGGGTTTGAAGCTAAAATGTTGCAGCATGATTGGGCTCCTTTCATAGGTAGAGACACACCTGCATACGCTAGAAAAAAGGCGTAAAGGAGTGGCCTAATGTTTAATGAACAATTAAAACAAGCCATATTAGACGAGTATCGAGATTTTTATTTTTATAAATCCATGTTGAAGCTGACTGATGATCCATACTGGCAATCGTTTATCAGGCATGCGATGGAGGACGAAAAAAGTCATTATGAAATGTTCCAACAACTCCATTATATGCTCACCGGCGAATTTGTACAAAATCCCCCTAAACCAAAACCACCAACTAACTTAAAGCAAGCAGCAAAAGAGTCGCTTGAAAAAGAGCTGGAAGCGACCGATTTTTATAAAGAAATGCTGCTTACCGTTCCCTTACCCGAAGCCTACAATCCCTTTTTCATTGCCATGCATGACGAAATGGAACACGCGATCAGATTTTCTACGATGTACAATGCACTTTAAATGAGAGGTTCACATTTTTATCAATCTGCCTTTGTCTGTTATAATGAAAGGCAGATTGACAGAAAAAGGTGAACAATTTGGACTTTATATGGACATTACTTTTCATGGCATTTATTGGTGCCTTAATCGGTGGGTATACGAATCACCTTGCGATTAAAATGCTGTTTCGGCCTCATGAAGCGAAATATATCGGCAAATGGCGTGTGCCATTTACGCCTGGACTAATTCCAAGGCGAAGAGATGAGTTGGCGAAACAACTTGGCCGAACGGTTGTAGAGCATTTATTGACACCAGAAACATTTAAACGACGTTTCTTCTCTGATGATATGCGAAGAAAAGCGGAGTTATGGATTCAAGGTCAACTAACGAAACATCTTTTTGAATCAGATATGACCTTACAGCAATGGCTTTCAAAAGCTGGCATCGAAAACGTTCCTGCACTTGTAGAAAATAAAATGGATTCCGTTATCGATGGACAATTCGAATCACTTGAATCCAAATTTGCATCAAAAACAGTGAAGGAGCTTGCACCCGAACAGTGGCAGAAACAAGCCGATGAACGCATTCCTGAAATTGTTTCGTATATGATTGCAAAAGGGGAAACCTACTTTGCTTCTGAAGAAGGACGGAAAACGGTTAAACGACTGATAGACGATTTCCTTTCGTCAAAGGGTACTTTTGGCAATATGATTCAAATGTTTATGGGAGAATCTTCTTCTATCGTGGATCGAGTGCAACCGGAAATTCAAAAATTCCTACGCGCACCTGGAACATTTGAACTTCTTACCAATGTTATTCACGGAGAATTGGACAAATTAAAAGATCGTCCCTTGCATGAATTGATTGGTGGGTTTGATTTACAGCCGGTAATAACGGTTGTAAAATCGTATGTCAAACAAGAGGTGGCACTTGAAAAACGTCTGGATGCTACGTTACAATCGTACTGGCCAGAGGGTGCTGATTGGACAGCCAATAACTTGACGCCCAAAATGACTGAATTTATTTTTACCCAAGGCGAAATAAAACTGGAAGAAACGATTCAACGATTAAAGCTTGAAGAGATGGTAGAAGAGCAAGTTGATTCTTTCCCTGTTGAACGTCTTGAAGATCTAGTATTGGGTATCTCTAAAAAAGAATTTAAAATGATTACGGTACTTGGGGCATTACTTGGTGGGCTTATTGGTTTAATCCAAGGTGGTATCATGTACTTAATCAATACTATGTAGGAGTGATCACATGTCAGTTAATATTTATGATGATATCAATCGATTAGAAACCACATTCAGAAAAACGTCAGAGTATGCTTCTGTACAAAAAGCAGTAGCAGCAGTAAAGGCGGATGAACAAGCATTGGCGTTGTTTAAGAGCTTCCGTGACTTGCAAATGACACTGCAACAAAAACAAATGCAAGGTGAAGAAATCTCGGGAGAAGAACTTGAGTACGCTCAGAAAACGGCACAGCTTGCTCAATCGAATCCTAAAATTGAACAGATGCTTCAAGCTGAAATGGCGCTTAGTGGGTTAATGGAAGATGTTAACCGTGTATTAATGAAGCCTGTACAGGCATTATATGAAGGAATTTAAACCGGCGATTGCCGGTTTTTTTTATGGAGAAAGTAAATTAACTGAAAGAGGGTAATAAATGAAATAGAGGAAAACTGAAAGGTCCCAAAAAGCATTGCATGAGTTAGAAGGTATGCTATAATCTAAGAATCCTTTAAATTGTGTTACTTTACTTGAATGAAGACCACTGCTCACAACATGAGCAGTGGTTTTTTTGACATATATGAAAGAATAAATTATTCAAGGTTTTTCTAGTGTTAAAGTTTTACTATATTCAGCTCCAAGTGCCAGCCTGCCTGCATCTAAGCTTCAATCCCTCATGAGAAAGCGGGGGGTTCGATTCGGTGCTTCCAGCGCCGGAATCAGACTAGAGTGGAACTTTGCGTTTTTCTTATTTGCTTTTTATTTTGGACAAATAAAAAACAGACTCTACAATGTAGAGTCTGTTGAAAGGTTAAATTATGCTTTTTGAACGTTTGAAGCTTGAGCTCCACGAGCGCCTTGCTCAACGTCGAAAGTAACTTTTTGACCTTCGTCTAAAGATTTGAAGCCTTCACTTTGGATTGCTGAGAAATGTACGAATACATCGTCCCCATTTTCACGCTCGATAAAACCAAAACCTTTTTCTGCATTAAACCATTTTACTGTACCTTGTTCCATTTTTGTTGCCTCCTAGTGTGAAATTCACACAATGTAATACTATCCCTGCCCAAAGTGATCATTAAGACGATAAGTCTGAAACGTATACAAATCTTTTACACCGACAAAAATAATTCTTCTTTATCATAGCACCATTCTCTCGGATTAGCAACTGATTTGATTAACTGAAAAAAACATAGTCTAAATGAATAGTTTATTCCATGTTCATTTATCAGTAGAAAGCTGATACAGTGCAGTTTCTGAATTGTATAGACTTAATCATTTCTTAATCGTTAACTTCTTATTAAGCTGATGCCAAAAAGGATTCCTGTAATGATGAAAATAATAACTCCGAAAAAAATGAACCCATAAAGCAAAGAACTCATTCCACTGAATACATCTCCAACAAATGTCTTTGAATATTTCAAAATTTTATCCATTTCCTCGTTCCTTCCTACGATGATTTTCATAAGAAAAGCAAAATGATTTTCTTAAAGTATTTTGTTCGGTTTATTATTTTAAATTATACAGGAAAAAAATGTAAATAAATAGAGTGCTATCAAAATAGTTACATAAATAAAAAGATGCTAACCGAGGTCAAAATTCCCATTGAAAGGTCAAAGACAATCGTGTTAAGATATCAATACAAGCTGCATTGTTCGTAACGATATTAAGTTTTAACCTTTAAGCTGTTGTAGGGAGTTTTTATAGAAACAGGAATGACATGCCACATTCACTTAGGTCAATGAGGACAGGCAGGATGGTTTCCGCGAACACCCACTTTGAGGAGTGGTGGTCTAAAACTTTCTTATTTTATTTACGGCAAAGGCGGCTTTTTTAATAAGTCTTTAATAGCAAGGTTTTATATGCACTCTTACCAGAAATGGTGAGGGTGCTTTTTTGTGGTCAATTTCTCTGTGGGTGTTAATTTGGTGCAAACTTGCAACAGTTTGAAGCGTCATTTTTCTTTATATATCAGAGGTTTATTACAATTAATAATCAAAATTGGCATTAGAATAGACTACGTATTTTCCATCTTCTTAAAAACTTGTAAACGAACAAACACCCATTGTCAGTTTTATTTGATAAATACAAACATTTGTTCTATAATTAGGAATATATGTTCCGATAGTGAGGTAACTCAAGAAACCCTGGTTAACAGTAGTCGTATAGGTAGTCATGTTTAGATGGAGGATACTGATAATAGTGAATAATAAATCTTATAATATTTGGACATCATCGAAGGCAATTCATAATGATCTCCTTATTGCAAAGGAGCTTCTATATAATAAGTGTGGATTTGACTGCACTCTCCCAAGAGCTGAATCTGAAAGTGCCGATTATGGCGCTTATACTTTTGAGATTAGCGGGTTATCTATTAAATATCGAGTAGCTAAGATAACTCCAACCAAGATAGGACAGTTTGTTACTTTATGGAAGAGGGAAGGTAAGGGTCCTATTCAACCATTCCACAACTCGGATAATATAGATTTATTTATTGTAAGCACTCGAAAAGACAATTATTTCGGCCAGTTTATTTTTCCGAAATCTGTATTACTGGAAAAAGGAATAATATCAGACTGTAACAATGAAGGTAAACGAGCCATTAGAGTTTATCCACCCTGGGATAATACAACAAGTAGACAAGCGCTTAAAACTCAAAAATGGCAATTAGAATATTTCATGGAAATTATTGAAGATCAATCAATTGACTTAACTCGCGCAAAAAAACTGTTCCAGAGATAAAATGATTTTCATTCCAAAGATATAGTCAATATTTAATGAACCGCCTTATATAAATATAGCCCAGTTCCTACTCTAGGAACTGGGCTATATTTATTGAAGACTCTGTTAATTATATTGTAAAAAAATCGCTATGCCTATTGCATTAAATAAACAATATAAAAAAGGATAATACCGATATCTGCGAGTGTGTGGCTAATCACTGAAGCGGTGATGGATGAAAAAATCTTTCTAAAATAGCCCCAAAGCAAACCTGCAAGTAGGACTGGTATGGTTGCGATAACACTCAAAGGCATATCAACGAGCGGAATCAGAACCAACAAATGATAGAGGGCATAAAAAAATGAAGTAATGATGACACTTCGCATGGTTCCTAATTTATCAAGATATCGCTTGTACATAAATTCACGCCAATACCATTCTTCCAAAAATGGATTGATGCAAATCAATATGAAAATATAGAGCCACACAATCGGACCACTAAATTCCCACTGGACGAGTATATCCGAGACATGATCAATTTCAAATAAGTGACCCATTGCTAATGACAATGAGCCGAAGATTGCAATGGCGCACAAAACTCCGCTAATAAGACCAGTCATAATGGATTTCAATGTTTTTTCAGTTTTGATGGATTGATAAAATGAAGATTTAAGTGCTGGGTTCCTAAAATAAGAAACAAAAGGAATTAAAAAAAGCCAGCTATAAAATAAACTGAATGTGATGGGAATCGATTCAAATATATTGATTCCTAAAAAAATCATAATTGTAGGACCGAAAAGGTAGATTACATTTTTCATGTTGCCTCCTGATTGATGGAATGACAAAATCATCTCGACTTTAGTATTGAAATTAAACCATTGGAATATTCGCTTGCCAATTAAGTATAGCAGCAAATGGAATTTTGACCCATATGTCTTATGGATTTCAACATACAATAAAGATTTTTAGTAATAATTAGAGGATTTATTCTTAGTTTCTCGAATAATAATATTATGAATGACTATTCACTCGGAGAGAGGTGTCTGCTTTGACATATGAAACAGTAAGTGTAGAAAAAAATGGACGCTTGGCGACGTTGACTTTGAACCGTCCTCAAAGCATGAATGCAATGAACGCTTTAATGATGAGAGAAATTGCCGAAGCACTGGAATGGTTGCACGAAGAGAAAGATGTGCAGGTGTTATTAATCAAAGGAGAAGGACGTGCTTTTTCGGCAGGTGGTGATATTAAAGCAATGTTGGATCCGGAAAGTCCAATGGATATTGACTCAGTCATGGGCGATATATCCCGTCTAGCGAAGGCACTTTATACTCTTCCTATGGTTACGATTGCTTCTGTTCATGGAGCAGCAGCAGGACTGGGGCTTAGTTTAGTGCTTGGGTGTGATGTTGTCATTGCAGAGGAAAACAGTAAACTTGCTATGAACTTTATTGGCATTGGCTTGATTCCAGACGGAGCAGGACATTTCTTCTTAAAAGAAAGAGTGGGTATTCCAAAAGCTAAGCAACTGATTTGGTCAGGTAAAGTGTTGAATGGACACGAAGCCTTGTCCCTTGGCTTAATTGATGAAGTAACGGCTGAAGGAAAGGCTTATGATTATGCGGAACTTTCGGCAGCAAAATTCTTGTCTGCCCCTTTGAAAGCAATGATTGCATCTAAACAAATATTACATACGCAACATGTACATGAATTGGAGCGTGTTCTGGCACTTGAAAGTACATCTCAATCAGCAATGCGTCGGACGAAGGATCATTTGGAGGGAATACAAGCCTTTGTGGAAAAACGAAAACCAATTTTTAAAGGTATATAAAAAAATCTGCTTGTAGCGAGATTCGCTTCAAGCAGATTTTTTTATACGTGAAATAAAATTAATTTCCCGGAATTATTGACCAAGCGATGCGTCCGGTCGGTAAAGTCTTTTTCATCGATTAAATCTTGTCCTTTTGCTTTTGCTTCCTCATCAGAGGCAAACTCCCAAGTCTCTTCGACGATTAATTTCCCTGTTTTTTCAAACGCTGTGAATTTATAAGATTTCAAAAATATCAAACCCCTTTGAAATGAATATAAGTTCATTATACAAGTTTTTAAAAAGAAAAAATAGTTTGTGAATTACACTTGACATATTTTGGATAAGTAAAGTAAGCTTTACGTAAAGTTAACTTTACGTAAAGGAGGGATGATGGTTGAAGAATTTCGTGAAAGAGAAGCGTATGGAATTAAATATGACGCAAGATGATCTTTCCGAAAAGTTAGATGTATCAAGACAAACCATAATTTCGTTAGAAAAAGGAAGATACAACCCGTCCATCAATTTGGCATTTAAATTGGCACGATTATTTAGTTGCACGATTGAAGACTTATTCGTTTATGAGGAGGATGAAAAAGGTGTTTGACAATGTTGATAATTTAGCTGGATTGTCTGGATTCTTTTTCGGTTTTTTGACAGTTGCCATCGTACTTTACTTCAATCATAAAATTGGCAAAAAGAAACGAAGATTTGATGAACGTTACCATCAAATGCATACCCGTGCACGGTCGATTGCCTGGAGCATATCAACCTTCTGTATCGTAGGTGCCTGGATGGCCTCAATAATTGTGGAAGGAGCAGGTTTTTCATTTTTTATCTTAACGTTTGTATATGTTGCGCATATGATTGCGTATTTGATTAGTAGTATAGTTGTCGAGAAAAAATTCTAAGGGGTGTTCACATGACATTACAGATAGAACATGTAACGAAGAAATTTGGGGATTTCACTGCAGTCAAAGATTTATCCATGTCTGTTAAACAAGGGAGCATGTTTGGTTTTCTAGGTGCGAATGGCGCTGGCAAAACGACTACTTTCCGCATGATTCTTGGATTATTGGATCCAACAGAAGGGGCCATTACTTGGAATGGCCAACCAATCAGTTATGAAAACAGTACACATATCGGGTATTTGCCAGAAGAACGTGGACTCTATCCAAAAATGAAAGTGGAAGATCAGCTGGTTTATTTAGGTCAGCTCCGCGGCATGAAAAAGAACGATGCCAAAATTGCAGCACATCAATGGCTTGAGCGATTTGAAGTGCCACACTATGCAAATAAAAAAGTGGAAGAACTCTCGAAAGGAAATCAACAAAAAATACAAGTGATTGCCTCTGTAATCCACAAGCCTTCGTTAATCATTTTAGATGAGCCATTCAGTGGGCTGGATCCGGTCAATGTAGAAATTTTGAAAAAAGCGATATTGGACATCCAAAAAGAAGGCGCAACAATTGTCTTTTCCAGTCATCGTATGGACCATGTAGAAGAACTGTGTGAACAGCTTTGCATCATGCATCACGGGGAAGCAATTGTCAGAGGGTCTCTACGTGAAGTGAAAAGAGGATTTGGACGTCAAAACGTTCGATTGAAAGCGGATTTCGATCTTTCCTTTTTAAGTGACATGGAAGGTGTGAATTCATTCAAGCCTTCCATCGAAGGTGGACTATTTCAAATTTCGGAAGAACATACTGCACATGAATTATTGCGAATGGCCTTAACGAAAGGTGATATTCGATATTTTGCAATTGAAGAGCCATCCCTTCAGGACATCTTTATTGAAAAGGTGGGAAAAGAACATGCGTAATTTCTGGACAATATTTAAACAATCATTTTGGACGAAAGCTAAAACGAAATCTTTTGTGATTACGACACTCATTGTGATTGCCGGGATTTTCCTGATGGCCAACATTGCGACCATAATTACCAAAATTCAAGATGCAGGTGTATTTGATGGGGGAGCGGAGAAAGATACAATTTACGTTGTTGAAGAAGATGGAAAATTGCTCAATCAACTTCAGCAGCAATTAAAGGCTTCGGAGAGTGATATCACATTAAAAGCTACCAGCAAATCTGTGGAGGACCTGGAGCAGCAAATTACAGATGAAAAGATTGCTAGTTTCTTAGTGTTGAAGTTAGATGAAACAGATACTATCCAAGCGACTTATATATCTAAAAATGCTACTGATTTTGAGCAACCGATGCAGGTTCGTGAAGCACTTCAAACCGTGCAGACAAATATTAAAGCAACTTCTTTGGAACTGTCACCAGAAGAAGTCGGACAATTATTTTCACCAATTCAATTCGAACAGGATGCGGTAAGTGCCTCATCTAAATCAGAAGAAGAATTGAGTCAGGCGCGCGGATTGGTATATGTATTGATTTTTGTCATTTATTTTGCCGTGTTCTACTATTCAAATATGATTGCAATGGAAGTTGCAACTGAAAAATCTTCAAGGGTTATGGAAATCATTATTTCGAGTGTTTCTCCCGTTAAACACATGTTTGCGAAAATTGCAGGTGTGGGCACGTTAGGCTTGTTGCAGATTGCGATATTCGGAGTGGCTGGTTTTACCGCCTTGAAAACAAGTTCGTCTGATTTGACGTCCGGTGTATTTTCCTTTTTTGGTTTTTCAAATGTCAGCATCAGTACGATGATTTTCGCTGTTATATTCTTCCTTCTCGGCTATTTCCTGTACGCAACTCTTGCAGCGTTGCTTGGCTCACTCGTGAGTCGAACTGAAGATGTGCAACAGCTATTGTTGCCTATGACTTTTTTAATAATTATTGCGTCATTCATTGCTTTTTCGGGTCTTGGAAATCCGGAGGCATCATATGTTCAGTTTGCATCATACTTCCCATTCTTTACACCGCTGGTTATGTTCCTTCGTGTTGGGATGCTTGATTTGCCTATTTGGGAACCACTATTGGGTATTGGAATACTATTAGTCACTATTTTCATTTTGGGCTGGTTCGGCTCACGGGTATATCGTGGGGGTGTATTGATGTACGGTGCCTCACAATCGTTGAAAGATATTAAGAAGGCATTGGATTTAGGAAGAAAATAAATAGAATCACAAGTAAAAGTGGGGCATAACATGTCCCGCTTTTTTCTTTTGTAAAAGATATTTCTTTGTTCACCAGAACTGGAATCTGCCTTTCTGGCAAGTAGCAATTTTTACGTGTGAATGATAAAATAAGAACAAATATTCGTTTTTTTGAAGGAGGGACATTATGACATCCATTCGCTTTTTCCACGTGGCTGATTTACACCTTGATAGTCCATTTAAAGGTGTTACATCGATGCCAGAACATCAGTTTAAGACTCTCCGTGACAGTACGTTTAAAGCTTTTCAAACACTGATTGAAACGGCCGTTCAAGAAAAACCGGATTTCATTTTAGTTGTCGGGGACATCTATGATGGAGAAGATCGTAGTTTACGTGCACAACATAAGTTTCAGGAAGGGATGGAAGTGCTCAACCGTCATCAAATTCCTGTATTTCTTTGCTACGGAAATCATGATCATCTTGGAGGCAAATGGACACGCTTTCGACTTCCGGAAAATGTCCATGTATTTCGGGATCAAGTAGAAAAAGTGAATGTTAAAATTCGACATCATGATGTATACATAAGTGGTTTCAGTTATCCGGAACGCCATGTGAAAGAGTCAATGACGACAATGTACGAAGAAGCATTCCAGACGGATGCATTTTACATTGGCATGCTCCATGGCAGTTTGGCAGGGGATACGACACACGCCGTTTATGCACCATTTACTAAAGAAGAACTTATCAATAAAAATTATGACTACTGGGCGCTTGGTCATATACACAAGAGACAAGTTCTCCATTCGGAGCCACCCATTGTATATCCAGGAAACATCCAGAGCCGTCACCGGAACGAAAAAGGTCCAAAAGGATTTTATGATGTCTTCCTTGAAAAAGGCAACGCGCAATTTAATTTCATACCGACTTCGTCAATTATCTACGACCAAATAAATTGTTCGTGTAAGGGAATTGTTCATGCTAATGAATGGTTTGAAACAATCGATTCGGCAATTGAAAATTTCCGCAATGTTCATGGTGCTGGCGTTCTTGAGATTAATCTAACGGATGTTGATGCCAATACGTTAACAATGCTAGAAGGTACTCCACTTGAAGAGTGGCTGTCAATGGTACGGGAGACACAAGAGATGAAAGAGCCTAATATTTGGGTACATGCTATTACATTTGATGCTATAGATGCATTTGAAATGGAATCAAGCGGAATGACTGAACAGGTGATTTCCGTCATGGACACGTGGGATACACAACAATGGAAAGAAATTATTAGTGATGTCTATCAACACCCAAGGTTGAGTCGATATATTGAAAGACTGAATGACAATGACTATGAGACGATTCACTCAGAGGCTCGAACTTTTATCCAAAAAGAACTTGTAGGAAAGGAGTGAAGACCTTACATGCGTATTCAGAAACTGGTGATTTATGGATTCGGACAACATGAAAATGTAACGATCAATCTGAAAGATGGAATCAATGTATTCTTCGGAAACAATGAAGCGGGAAAAACGACCATTCAACAATTCATTTTGGCGGTGATGTTCGGGTTCCCGCTCCGCAATCAATCCAATATGAGATATGAACCAAAAGGTGGCGGTCGACACGGTGGACAAGTTCATATCAATCATTCTGAGTTCGGTCACGTGGTGATTGAACGAGTCAAAGGTAAATCTGCCGGAGATGTAACAGTCTTTTTCGAAGATGGTACGCGAGGCGATGAAGAAACGTTAAAAAAAGTACTTTATCGATATGATCGAAACTCCTTTGAATCGATTTTTTCTTTTTCTATTCATCAATTGCAAAACTTTGACAAGATGACCGAAGTAGAGCTAAGTCGTACTCTTCTTTCCTCAGGAACAACGGGCGTAGACACGCTGACGAAGCTGGAGCAACGGGCGACAAAAGAAATGAGTGGCTTATTTAAAAAATCTGGCAGAAATCCAGAAATGAATATGAAAATAGAAGAAATCCGCATGTTGGACCAGAAGCTCAAAGAAGCACGAGCGGAAATCGATCAATACGAACCAGCCATTTTACGCATTGCTGAAATTGATGGAGAACTTGAAAACTTGAATCATGTTGAGCTGCATGTCAAACAACAAAATGAGCAATTTGCTAAACTCCTTCAAGCTAAACCATTACTGGAAAAACAGAAACAACTTCAATCAGAACTTGCTATCAACCAACAAGCAAATTTTCCTATAGAAGGAATTCGACGGTACGAGAAAGCTAAAGATCGCATGCACGAAGCCAAAATTCAAGTGGAACAGCTACAATTTGCTATTCAACAACAACTAGAGCAATTGAATGAATTATGGTCGTATGAACAAACACGGGAAAAAGAAGAGTTATTGGCTAAGGAGTCTGAATGGCATCATTGGCTACTTAGAAAGCAACAGCTAACGAGTGACCTTGAACAAGCGAAAGCCGACATACAACAGCAAGCGCGAATGTTGGGGGTCAAAGACAAGTCCCATTTTTCTCAAGTGATAGCTATGGATGTATCCCTTCAAAAAGAAGAGCACTTTCAACAAGTAATGCATCGATTGCAACAAGCCGAAGAGGCTATTCGATTTGAACGACAAAGCTGGGAACGAACAAAAATCGAAAGAGAAGAAATTGAAAGTAGAATGCAACAGCTTCGTGCGTCTGCACCTACTGAAATGGAGCAACAACAAAGCGGAAATGTGCAAAAACTGATAAGACAAGTGGCCGAGTTGAAAGCCCGCCAGCAACTGGAGACAGAGCCGGCAGCAGTGACGACAAACATTCCCCAAATTATCACCATCATGATTTGTATAGCCTCCATTCTAGGGGCTATTCTTTCAGGAAACTGGACGATCGCGATTGGTGGAATTGTGTTAGCCGGACTTATTTTTGTGTTATTGAAAAAGATGAACCAAGGTACATCTGACAGGAAACCCGATGATTATTCATCGCAAATTGCAGCACTAGAACAGGAATTGTCCAGTACGGAGCATTTGGCCAATCGGGTAAGATTGTATAATGAACGAATTGATCAGCTCAAAGAAAAACTTCAAGATCAACATCGGTTGACGGTGAAGGTAGAGCAAAGTATCGGTATTCAAGAGGCAAAATGTGAGGAAGCGAAAGAGACATTATCGGATTTTCTTCAGCTTCATGGATTTACAGAGCTATTGCATCCGAAATTGTTCCCAGAACTGTTTAAACGCATTCGTCATATTCAGGAACAGCAACAATCAATTTCACAAAAATTGACGGATGTTCAATCTCTTGAAGAAAAAATTCAAAAACGACTTAAAAAAATGTCCGAAGCAACGGGAGAGGCACTTTCAAAAGAGCATGCTTATCATCGGTTGCGTGAGATCTGCAACACTGCAAAAACAAATCGAAAAGAGCATGAAATGTATCAAGTAAAAATGAAAGAATGGGAAGCTCAGCTATCAGAAAAAGAGAAGTTGTTTGATGCCTTGTCTGAAGACATACAAAAGTTGTGGAGTGAAGCGCAAGTCGATTCTGAACGTGGATTTTATGAAGCCGACGTAGCATACCGTCTGAAACAAACCCTTCAACAGGAATACCAGTCGATTCAAGCGCAACTCAAATCAATTGGTGAAATCGCAATGTCTACTGTAAATCATGAGGAACAAGAAGCCCAGTTGACTCAATTAAAGGAACAAGCAAATAATCTTACCAAATCCCGCCAAGACTTATTGGAGGAAAAAGCATTACTGAGACAGCTAACTAGCTCAATGCTTAGTGATGAAAATTATGGGTATATGCTACAACAATTTGAACAAAAGAAAACTGAACTCGCAGAACTTGCACATAAATGGTCCATCAACAAAGTTGTATCGGAAGCCATCAGGCAAACGATGCACAATTTAAAAGAAAATAGACTCCCATTTGTTCTTGAAAAAGCACAGCAGTTCTTTACGCACTTAACAAATGGACGATATGAGTCACTTGAAGTTAATGATGAGGGAATTTTCGAAGCGGTCCATTCACAAGGCATGCGTTATCGAATTGCGGAATTGAGTCAAGCTACGAAAGAACAAGCGTATATTGCCATGCGATTCGCTTTGGCGGAATCATTGGTTGGATCCGTGCCTTTCCCATTCGTAATGGATGATCCATTTGTCCATTTCGATCGTTTCCGTGTGAAACAAATGGTACAATTAATGTCAGATTTAGAAAACCATCATCAATTCTTGTATTTCACTTGTCATGAAGAGATGACGGCAATATGGACTGATGCACACATCATAGATGTTGCATTGTTGCAAAAGGAAAGGAGTGTATCGCCGGTATGAAAGGTAAAGGTATTTCAAACTTAGCAGTGGGCGAAACTGTCGATCATAATCTATTAATCAAGCAATCTATAAAGGCATTCACAACGACCGGAAACCCTTTTATGACCCTTATTCTTCAGGACAAAAGTGGAGATATCGAAGCGAAGCTCTGGGATACAAATGAAGAGCATGAAGCGTTGTATCATGCGGAAGCAATTGTTCGTGTAGGTGGAGAGATACAACATTACCGTGGGAAAAACCAATTGCGAATCAAAAGCATTCGAGTTGTAAAAGATGATGAAGGAATTTCATTAAGTGACCTTGTGCCATCTGCTGAAAAAGCGAAAGAAGTATTGTTTGAGGAGTTAATGCAATTCTTCTTTGAAATGAAGAATCCACAGATTCAGCGAATAACTCGTCACTTGTTGAAAAAACATCAAGCGGCCATCATGACTTATCCTGCCGCAACGAAAAATCATCACGATTATGTCTCTGGTTTAATTGACCACGTCGTATCGATGTTAAAGCTTGGTAAATCATTATGTGATTTGTATCCTTCATTGAATAAAGATTTACTCTATGCAGGCATTATTTTGCATGATGTAGGAAAAGTTACCGAGTTATCAGGGCCAATCGCAACTTCTTATACCATCGAAGGGAATTTGTTAGGCCATATTACAATCATGGTCAATGAGATTTCAAAAGCGGCAGAGGAGTTACAAATTGAAGGGGAAGAAGTCATGCTTCTCCAGCACATGGTTTTGTCGCATCACGGGAAAGAAGAGTGGGGCAGTCCTAAAAAACCAATGCTGCGTGAGGCAGAAATTCTTCACTATATTGATAATATCGATGCGAAGATGAATATGCTGGATCGAGCATTAAAGAAAACGAACCCTGGAGAGTTTTCCGAGCGTCTATTCCCACTCGACAATCGTTCATTCTATAAACCTACGTTTGAATAAGAAAACGTGTATTAGGTAGTTAGTTATGCAAAGATTAACAATGATAAATAACAAGGCTCAGTTAATAGAAACGGTCGTTTATCGTACATTTGCGCTAGCCGCATGTTCCGCATGAGCCAATAAGTATGAAAACCACATACTTGTGGGTCTCATTCTTCGAAATTGCTGCTCCTGCGGTTACTCGTCGCAAAGAATAAGGCTGCTCCTGCGGTTACTCGTAGCCAAGATTATGTCAAACTACCTTTGACCATAATCTTGGCTAGCAAGACCCCACAGTGTGGACAATGGAACGAAGGCTAACGCCTTTGTGACCAACATCCTGTTGGCCCGAGGAGGCTTGCTAGTTCGTTCGCGGAAAGGGCACAGATTCCTTCTTTATTAAAAAACAACCGTGAAAGTTAACATAGCACATAACAAAAAGGCGCTTCCTCAAATGGGAAGCGCCTTTCCTGTACACATTATTATTCAGCAGCTTCAGGTTCTGCTGGCTCTGGATTTAACATTTGATCGATTGCACCTTTTAAGTCTTCATCGTTAATCTTGATATCTGCTTCTTTCATTAACTTCGATACTTTAGGTAGCAAAGTGCTTTGATCAGCTTTTTGCAATTTTAAGGTTTTAGTTATTTCTGCTTTTTCATCTTCAAATGAACCAACTTTAGCTTCACGCTTGTCCGTTACTTGGATAATATGATAGCCAAATTTAGTTTTTACTGGCTCACTGATTTTGTTAACTTCCAATGCCAATGCTGCATCAGAGAATTCTTTTACCATTTTATCTGGAGTAAACCAGCCAAGTTCGCCACCTGATTGCTGTGCTGCTTGCTCAGTTGAATATTCTTTTGCTACAGTAGCGAAATCAGCGCCACCATCAAGCTTCGCTTTAACTTCCTTCGCAGTTGCTTCGTCTGCTACTAATACATGACGTGCATTTAATTCTGTTTTCATGTTTTCGTATTGAGCTTTTACTTCTTTGTCGGTAACTTTAACGTCTTCAGTTAAAGCTTTTTCTTGCAATAAGTTCAAACGAATGTATTTTTTATAGCTCTCTTCTGTTTGACCTTGTTGTGCAAGATATTGATCAAAGCTTTCGCCCATTTCTTTTTTCTCTTTGTCAAATTGAGCTTTTACTTCTTTGTCTGAAACTTCATATTCTGAAGCTAATACTTTTTCAATGATTAAAACTTGAAGTGCTTGTTTACCAACGGATTCTTTCATTTCTTCATAAAGTTCGTTTTTCGTAATATCTCCAGCTTTAGACGTGACGATTGGTTTGTCGTCTGACGCTGAGTCGCCATTACAAGCTGATAAAGCTAATACAGATGCTGCTAATGTCAATGTTAATACGGTTTTTTTCATGGGAAATCTCTCCTAACTATCTTCTTATTGCCGTTGTTACTATACCATAGACGACGGAAAAACAAAAATGGTTCCCTCATATGCCTACGCTTGTTGAACACAAGAGCATACGATAACAAAGAGGAAGGGGGTGTGCGAAGTGAGTGGTGGGTTCCAGCATCAATCCAGCTTTGCTTTAATCGTTGTATTATTTATTCTTTTGATCATCGTAGGTGCAGCATTTTTGTGCTAATTTAAAAATCAGTAACGGCTGAGATAGACCGACATTGGCGTTGCATAAACTATCGGAAAAGAATATTTTCGGATGAAGTAGTGAAACGACTGTCCGAACTTACGCTGAAGCTGAACAGAGAGGCTCTCTTAATTTGTGGGTTTCTTTAAAAAGTATTCTTTGCTTTTCAAAAAGAAAAAGTCCATTTGCCTGGAGTCAGGCGAATGGACTTTTTTATGCGGTCAATAATATTTCTACATAAAAGGAAACAAGTAAAATCGTCACCAATACATTAATGGTTCGGAAAATCTTATTTTGTTTCTCTTCAGGAATTTCTCGTTGCGCACATAATGCATAAGTCATGCGATTAATCTGGAATAAATACACAATCGAGAATAGTACTACAACTGCGATAATCAAGTTTATTCCTCCCCTCTGCCAATCTTCACAAGCATATCAAAATCAAGAAAAAAAGAACAGCAATCCGTTTAAAAGGTAGCTGGAGGAACAAGAATTTCATATCCCGTTTCCGTTTCTTCAATTAAAGCTTTTTTGGGTGAACGGGCAAGATTTTTAATATATAACAAATCAATCAGACAGAGACCACAATGATAAGCTAGTAGCATCGTAAAATAATGACCAAATTCGGGCATCATGAATGCTCCAGTAATCAGCATGCTGTTAATAATAAAAAACGGAGCAAGTAAAGCAAACAAGAAAAGTGCTTTAGGTACAGGCTCTTTTATGCGAATCGATAATATAGGCATAAAGCTGAATTGTTTTTTTACTGAGAAGTGTATGCGATTCCGATATCGAATCAATGGTAAAAAGTGAAGACTCTTATGAACTGGATACAATAACAAGAAACTCAGTAAAAAAACAGCGAATCGATCATCCGAAAGGCGATTGTCGTGTAAAATTTCGAGCAACACATAAAAAAGTGAAAATACGGCAACGACGAGTAATGACGATAACATGAAAATACGATCAAATCCGTATTGTTTTTTTACATTGATGGTTTTCCAGCAGTGCACTGTATGCATCTCCTATTGTAAAATAATGTACTTGCAGATACATACATTACGATGTTTTGATAGAAAAAGCAAGCCAATATTTATTACAAATTAGATAGCGTTTTCAAACGTTGCTATATTAACTCTTGTTTGTAACGGCCGGTTTAATGTTACCAATCTTTTCATCAAAGGATTGATCAATGTTTTTAAATGAATGTTCGAAGATTTCCATAAAGTCATCTCCATAAATATTTCGGATTACTGCCATGACTTCCATGAATTCGGGGAAACGCCCGTATAAATCTTTAAGAGGCATTGAACCTTCAATAACAGCGTGCTGAGAATCGTGATAATGCTCAATCATTTTAATTAATAATTCTTCACCTTGTTCAGTAAGCTCGATATACGTATTCCGCTTGTCATCTTCTCGTTTTGAAAAAGACAAAAGCCCACGTTCTTCCAATTTTTTTGAAAAGTTGAATGCAGTAGACACATGCATTACACCAAACTTTGCAACATCTGAAATGGAAGCCCCTTTTAAATGATATGAAATCCATAAAATATGATGCTCATTAATATTCAAGTCATAAGGTTTTATCCATTGTTGCCAATCCTTTTCGACCGCTTTCCAAAGCGCTTTCGACAACTGGGCAATTCGCTGGCTGTAGAGCATAGCTTCTTTCATGGTATACAATTGTTCAGACATATCGTCACCTGCTTCCATAAAAATCAATTTCTATCATTATAGCAATAAAGTAAAGGTCTGCATAGTTAGAATGTTGGAAATATTAAGATTTAAGTAGTTTTTTTGTTGACGAGAAATTGATTCAAATAAAAAATGCCCTGCAAATTTTTTGCGGGGCATTATGCTTAATTATGAATTGGCTGGTGAAGCATCTTTTTGATGCTTTGTGATTGATTTTTCAAGTTCCTCCATTGCCAACTGAATTGAAGCAATTTCATTTTGAAGACTTTCCTGAATAGGTGCAGTTTCTGACTGCCATTGTTGTACAGATTGTTTCAACTCATTAATCGTTTGCGGTACATCAGTCTTTGCCGTATTAGTTAAACCAGCTATCGATTGTTTTAAATCGCTTATTTGAAACTTAACGTCAGATAATTTCTCTTTCCAATCAGATGATGCCATTTTGACATTCGAACGTAATTCGCTACCGGATTGAGGAGTAGAGAATAAGACCACTGCTGATCCTGCCACAAGACCTGAAACCAGACCAACAAAAAATGTAGAAGCTTTCATTATAGAGGCACTCCCTTCATATATATGTATACTATTCCTTCATTTCAATTAATTAAAACATGTCGGACAAGCCAAAACAACAAGAAATGCGAAAAGTGCCTAGAAAGCCCGATTTCCGTTGGTTGCTAGAGGATAAAAAAAGGCCTGCCATGATTGGCAGACCATAGATTATTTAGTTTGAAAAAGCGGTATCGAATTTTGAACGCTTCAACAATTGCGTTACAATCGGGAAAATAAAGAAGAATGCGATGGCATTCAACGCTACAGTTGGTAAAACAACCCCAACTACAAGACCGCCAAAAGGAACATTTACTCCGAGTACAAAAATGGCAACGGATAGGAAAATGATGCCTGACAGAAGTGTACCCAATCCTGCAAGTGCGACCGAAACTGAAAGTTTATGTGTGAAATGTTTAAGTGCCACAACGACTGCAAAAAAGACAAATGCTGTAATAAACTTATCAATCACGTTTGGTAAAAAACCAGCTGGAAAAGTCGAAAATAATCCAGATATAACGCCAGTTGTCAGTGCGAGTAAAAATACATGTGACGCTTTTGGAAACAATAAAATCCCAATAAACATCATCGTCAACATGAAGTCAGGTTTCATTCCACCGCCGAAACCTGGAACGATTAAGTACAACGCAGCTCCTACACCGACTAATAGGGCCATTAACACTAAATTTTTTGTATTCATTTGCTCATCTCTCCTCAACTATTCTAAACTCATATTTAGGAATCTCCTGACGTATCCTGTGATCGACAGCGAGAAACTTACTTAAGATATTACAAGGTTTGGCAGTAAAATGCAAGTTTACTTGTGTATGTTTGACTTAATCAGTTCTGCATACTCAGCGAACATTTCATTGGTATATTGCTTCTCTTTTGTTTGCCAAGTTGCCTTAAATCCATCAGTTTGATCATATCTAGGTATGAAATGAAGATGGAAGTGGAAAATGCTTTGCCCTGCAGGAGCACCATTATTATTCAGCAAATTCAAGCCGGCTGGCTGAAAAGAAGCTTTGATTGATTCAGCGATTTTTGGCGCAACAGAAAATAATTGTCCAGCTTCTTCTGATGACATGTCATAAACATTTTCATGGTGTTTTTTGGGAATTAATAGCGTATGCCCTTTTGTCAGTGGCATAATATCCATAAAGGCTAACACATGCTCGTCTTCATATACTTTTGTACTTGGAATTGAACCGTCTACAATTTTGCAAAATAAACACTCACTCATTTTGGGTCACGTCCTTTCAAGATATGGTCATAAGTTTATCATACAAAGAAGTGGCAAGTGAAAAGCCATACAGCAAATTTTTTGATAAGATAAAGAATAAAAGGGGTGCATCTGATGAACGTATTGGAAGTAAACGCAGTAACAGGTGGCTATACACGGAAACCAGTCATTCATGATTTATCCTTTTCCATTGCCCCCGGTGAATTAGTGGGCTTAATAGGATTGAACGGGGCAGGGAAAAGTACAACCATTAAGCACATAATTGGGTTGATGAATCCAAAAGATGGAGAAATTCGACTAAACGAAGTGACAATGAAGGAAAATATGGACGTCTATCGTTCATCGTTTTCATATATCCCGGAAACTCCCGTTTTGTATGACGAACTAACATTAAAAGAACATTTGGAACTGACTGCGATGGCCTATGGGTTAGATGAAGCAACTTTGGCAGCGCGTTCAGAAGTATTGTTGAAAGAATTCCGCATGGAAAAACGGTTAAATTGGTTTCCATCACATTTTTCAAAAGGAATGCGACAAAAAGTCATGATTATGTGTGCCTTTTTAGTAAATCCTTCATTATATATTATCGATGAGCCTTTCGTTGGACTCGATCCACTGGGCATTCAATCTTTACTGGATCAAATGAATGAAAAAAAACAAACTGGCGCATCTGTCCTCATGTCTACGCATATTTTATCGACAGCTGAACGCTACTGCGATCGTATTTTGTTATTGCACAACGGCCGCATTCGTGCGCAAGGGACGATGAATGATTTACGGGCAGCGTTCAATATGCCACTTGCTACTCTTGATGATTTGTACATCGCAATGACGAAGGAGCAAGACCATGAATAACCTGCATGATGTATGGCGAATACGGTTTATTCATTATATAAATGAACTACAGAAATACATGAAATATGTATTTACAGGACATCTAGCAATTGTCTTTGTGTTTGTCCTTGGAGCGGGTGGTTATCAATATAGTGAATGGTTGAAGTCTGCACCAACTGATTTTCCGGCTACATGGCTAGTATCTATTGTAATCGGACTATTATTGGCATATAGTCCGCCTACCACATTGATTCGTGAACCGGACCAGGTATATTTATTGCCTTTGGAATCAAAGTTAATGTCATATATGAAGAAAGCGTTAGCTTGGTCATTTTGGTCTCAGATATATCTAGTCTTACTGCCATTAGTTGTTGCCATTCCTTTACTTACACAAGTAGGACAAGTCAAACCAATGACGATTGGTATGGTTCTTATCACCATTGTATTGTTGAAATTTTGGAATGGCCAAATTGAGTTTGCCTTCCAGTGGGCTAATTCAGGCAAGAGAATCTGGGGAGATCGTTCTATACGTGCCTTAATTTCTATATCTACAATCATAGCCACTTTCACACTGGTTCCCTTTTATTTGGTGCTATTGATTTTCCCAATTGGTTTTTATAGTCTTTGGATTAAGCAGGTTAAGGGACAACCATTCCCGTATGAGCACTTTGTGAAAATGGAACAAAATCGTATGTTGCGTTTTTATAGATTTGCTAATTATTTCACGGATGTTCCTCATGTACGGGGAAGCATTCACCGTCGTCCCTGGATGGATGTCATGTATCGATTGATTCCATTCCAAGAGGGAAACGCACAAAATTACTTAGTGTTTCGTACTTTTGTTCGTACAGATGATACTTTCTACTTATGGCTTCGCTTAACTGCACTTTCTGCAATAGGTGCGGCATTTATTGGCATTCCTGTTGTTGTAATGATTTTCGTAGGAGCTTTGGCATTTGCTTCTGCTATTCAAATCAAACAAGCCCTATCGTCATCTAGTGAATTCCGAATGGATATGCTTTATCCCTTGGTCGAAAGTGCACGGAAGAAAGCGGTGTTGAAATTAGTAAGAGTTGTACAAGTTTTGCAAGCAATAATCGTACTGATTGCTGTGCTTCTTATTGGCGTAGAGCAAGGCATTTTATATACTTTGCCTCTAATTGTCGTAGTAGTTAGTGAGATTACATTAAGGATGAGTAAATAGGGGATTTTAAAAGGTCTCATAGCCCATTACATGGGGGTTATGAGACCTTTTTCTAATACAATTGGTAATAGAAATTACTTTTTTCAGAAGGGCAGTAATTTTTCGAGTGGACCATCTGGCTGAATGATATTTTGAATGTCGAGAATCGGAATAGGGAAGTATGGGAAGCCCCAGACATAAGCGGTGATTTCATATTGCTGGAAGTAAATGACCAGTGAATGGTCAGCAAAGTAGAAATCTTGATCTGGCCTGATTTTTGTGAATGGTTCAAGCAATTGAATATCCCAATCTTTGACTTTCTGTCCAATGATTTTCGATAAAACCGTGACGTAATCACTATCTGGTTTAAATAAATCTTTTAATTCATACTGTCTTCCTGTAGTTACATCAAACGACAGTGCTTTGACTATGGTATTGCCGTGAGCGCCACCGGTAAACCCATAAACGGTTAATGTCAGACTTAATATATTTCGTTCGTTTGTCTTGATTTCAAATTGTCCGATCATTTCCTGTAGAAATGGCTCATGAAATCCAAGTTCGACCATCGTGTTATTCATTGTTGAAACAATGACGGAATTGATTTTCATTTCCGCTTGTCGATTGGCGAGACCAATTACAAAAGGATAGTATACGTTAACTTTAGGTGTTTGTTTTTGAAGAACTTTGTGAGCTATCGTAACAGGTAAATCCATTCGTTCATCCTTTCTAAAACATGTCTAATCTTTATCCTCTATAACCGTTACCTCAAAAGTTCCAAGACCCATCGAAGTGGAAAGTTTGTTGGTAAGATCCTGTATGTAGTTTTCTGCTTTTCTTTGACTCGTATCGATTCCATGCAAAATGATCGTTAATTCCTTTTTATCCATACTGAAAATCGTGTACGCAATGCTTCCAGTAGGTTTATATCCTTCATTTTTTAATGATGTAATAAGTTGTTGCTGAAAGTTCGTCTCGGTCAATTTACTGGTGACGGCTTCAACTTCTTTCACATCTCGCAAATAAAGGTCCTGATCCGATTCGCTAGTCAAAGACGATAGAATTATAATCACGACTACCAGACTGATAAATAAGAAACCTAGCAACATTACTCCTTTTTTTGACCTTCTCATCGCAACCTCCAATTAGACATGGTTTTAAAATCATATGCCTAATCCTTTTAATTATTCGAAGTTTGGCATGAAAGCACGAACCGGAAATTAATAAAAGCTACTTCTTATAAGAAGTAATTTGATGGAGGCTTACCTGTTTTCATCCGCAGAAAGGGCACATACTCCTTCTTTTTTATTAAATCAACCGTGAAAGTTAACAGAGCCACTAAAAAAAGAACCCGACACCATCATACTGATGTCGAATTCTCATTTATTTTACGTCTTGATAATCTACAACTGCTACACCTAATGTTTTTGCCGCAATCAACATGGCACTTTCATCAAAATCAAATTTGGGATGATGATGTGGGAACATTTCTCCTTGTGGTTGCGCCCCGGTAAAGAAGAATGTACCTGGTACTTTTTCCAAATAGTAACCAAAATCTTCACCGCCCATATGTTGTTCCGTTTCACGCACTTCACTGACACCAGGCACATGTTCAGCCAGTTCTTTCAAAAATTGAGTTTCAGCAACATGGTTAACGACGGCATTGTAACCACGCTCATATAAAAATTCGTATGTGCAATCATTCGAATGGCATGTTCCTTGAATGACACGTTCCATTTCTTTTTCAATAAGATCACGGACTTCAGGATTGAATGTACGGACTGTTCCTATTAACTTCGCTGAATCAGCAATGACATTGAATGCATTCTCGGCTACAAAAGAACCCACAGATAATACGGCCGATTCCACTGGACTCACTCGACGAGAGACGATTTGTTGCAGGTTAGTAACTAGTTGAGCACCGATTACGACTGAATCTTTTGTTTGGTGGGGGCTGGCTCCGTGTCCTCCGCGACCTTGAATTGTAATTTCGAATCGGTCAGCTGCGGCCATGACCGGTCCGACTCTGTATTCAATCGTTCCTGCAGGAGTCAGTGACCACAAATGTGTACCAAAAATGGCATCGACACCCTCTAAACAGCCTGCCTCAATCATTGGCTTCGCTCCACCAGGCGCATACTCTTCTGCATGTTGATGAATGAGTACGTATTCTCCGGTAAGTTGTTCGCGCATTTGATGCAATGTTTTTCCAAGAACTAATAAAGTAGCGGTATGACCATCGTGACCGCAAGCATGCATAACGCCAGGAACCGTCGATTTATACGATACATCTTTCTCGTCCTGAATTGGCAATGCATCGAAGTCCGCACGCAGGGCAACAGTTTTACCTGGCAAAGCACCTTTGACTCGTGCAACTACACCATTTCCGCCAACATTTGCTGTGAACTCAATACCTAAATCTGCATAGTAATCTTGAATGTATTTTGCTGTATTTGTCTCTTGAAATGAAACTTCAGGATGCATATGTAAATATCTGCGGATGACTAGCATTTCCTCAAATGCCGCATCTAGTTTTTCAAATAATTGATTCTTCACAAAAAAATCTCCTTTCGACTGTCGAAATAGTTTGAATGTTTGTTATTATATCATTGAGGGAACATCAGAACAATTGAAGTTTAATAAATTCACCAAACAAAGCAAATTCCGTCTTAAGGCGGAGAACACATCCCACTAGCGAGAGAAGTATTCGCATACGATTTAGTTAGAATAAAGGGTATAAGAAATTTTAGATTGGTGGTAAAAACATGAAAAGGCCATTATTGTCCACGTTTTTTTTTATTGGGATGGGTGCGATTTTACTTAGTTTGAATTTAGGTGTATTTAACTTACGAGAGACCTCCTGGAAAACTTTTATTATTCCGGGAATCCTTATTGTGCTTGGATTGATTGCTCTGGATAGTTATATCAAAAAAGATCGCCAAGGTATTTCCTTAGTTTGGGGAATGTTTGCCGTTTTGTACGGAATTCTCATTACATTGGGAATTCTGGATTATTTTGAATTTGCATATAGAGACTGGTTGAAATTATGGCCGATTTTATTTGTTGCTTTCGGTGTACATCAACTATTCAAACGGCCTTTACAAGAGAAAAAGAAGAAAATCATTACAATTAATACATCAAAAAATAGTGAAAAGAAGTCTTTTCACAGTCCTGATTGGGAATTAGGGCCTCTACAATTAACAAAAAATGTGGCTGAATATTTTTTTGACTTTTCAAAGGCAATTATTCCGCCTGGCGAGACTCCGATTCAATTAACTGGTTTTGTAGGAGACATCCATATGTTAATCCCTGAACATATCGGTGCTCATATTACGATTAAAGCGAATGTAGGTGCAGTTGAATTATTCGACCAACTGGATAAAGGACTTGGTGCAGACCTCGTTTATGAAACACCAAACTTTGAAACTTCAGAAAAACGTCTGCGAATATTCATTAAGTACAATGTTGTCGATGTTAAAATTCATGGTGTCTAGGAAGGAAGAGTAGGAATGAAGTCATTTCATGTTGAATCCATTAAACAAGGCTGGCGGCTTGCACGTGATGTCTCCATTTTCCTATTCGCTATTCTTCAACTATATGTTTATTTCATTCCGTACACATTTATTACTATAAAAGGTTCTATTGTAGTGCCCATCATCGTTTTTATAGTAATCGCTACGTACGAAATGATCCGGGGATATCGAAGGGACAATCATTTATCAAGTCGCCACCGCGATCTACTGGCCGGTTTTGGTATGTTGCAAAACGGCAAATACCGTACCCGCCTTCCAGTTCAAGGAAATGACGAGCTTGGGTTGCTCGAAGAAGGTTTTAATGAGTTGGCAGAACAAATGAATGTCCAATTAAGAACTTTACAACGTCTAGTGGATCAGAATGTCATGATGATCAAACAAGCTGAACAAGCTGCAATGACGGAAGAACGTCAAAAAATTGCACGTGAATTGCATGATGCTGTCAGTCAGCAATTGTTTGCCTTATCGATGCTGTCCTCTGCTGCAGAGAGAACAGTTCTACAAAATCCTGAACGAGCTGTATCCATTATTCAGCAAATATCTGTTCTATCCGTTAAAACCCTCAATGAAATGCGAGCTCTATTGCTTCATTTAAGACCAATGGATTTACAAAATAAAACCCTCTTTGTGGCACTTTCAGAGTTACTCGAAGAGTTGGAGACGAGGACTGATGTTAAATTCGACCTTAAATTCCCAGAAGAGTCCTGCTTGTCTCAAGGAAGTGAAGAGCATGTGTACAGAATTGTGCAGGAAGTGCTTGCCAATTGTCTTCGTCATGCAGAAGCTACATATGTGAAAATTTTAGCTGAGCTCAGTAGTTCACAATTTGTATTGACCATCAGAGACGACGGCAGAGGGTTTGATTCGGCAAAGAAGAAGCAAACATCATATGGATTGATGACGATACGAGAACGCTGTGAAGAAATAGGCGGAACTGCCCGTTTGCACTCAAAAGAAGGGGAAGGAACGGAGTGGCTTTTCCAGATTCCTTGCCAACCTTTAAAAGGAGGTATGCGTGATGAAACCGATTCGAATTGGCATAACGGATGATCATGAAATGGTCCGACTGGGATTGGTATCTTATTTTATGACAGAACCTGGAATCGAAGTTGTTGGAGAAGCGAGAAGTGGTAAAGAAGGAATCGCCTTAGCTAAAAAACATCTGCCCGATGTGATGCTGATGGACTTGTTAATGGAAGATGGCAATGGAATCGAAGCCACAAAAGAAATCCTGACTTTTCATCCAACATGTAAAATCATGATATTAACGAGCTATTATGATGAAGAACAAGTATTTCCAGCGCTAGAAGCAGGGGCTTTCAGCTATTTATTGAAAACATTGCCGGCCCATAAAATTTCTGAGGCGATTCATGATGCCATTAAAGGGCAGGCGACGATTGCCCCTAAAGTGACTGACTTGATGATGAAAAAGCTGCGTCCTAAAGAGCGGTTTCTTCACGATGATTTAACGGAGCGGGAATTGGATGTATTAAAGTGCCTAGGGGACGGGCTTAGTAACCAGGAAATTGGGGAAAAGTTATTCATTGGCATCAAAACGGTGAAGACTCACGTGAGCAATATTTTAGGGAAGCTTGAATGTGCCGACCGCACTCAAGCGGCTGTTTATGCCAATCGTAATGGGATCTTGCACGGGAAAGAATAAACTGACTTTCACATTGAGGAGTGTCGAATGATGCCTGTTATCATACACATTACTTACATAAAAGCACCGATTGAAGTGTGTTTCAATCTTGCCAGAAGCGTTGAAGCGCATATGAAAACTACCTCTCAAACAAATGAAAGGGCAGTTGATGGCGTAATAACAGGATTATTTGAAAAAGGTGATTGTGTCACTTGGGAAGCCACTCATTTTGGAGTGAAACAGAGGTTAACTGCCAAAATTATAGAGATGGTTAGACCCAATTTTTTTATAGATGTTCAAGTTAAAGGAGCTTTTCAATCATTTACACATACGCACGAATTTACGGAAATCCATTACGGAACAATGATGAAAGATACATTTGTCTATCATGCACCATTCGGCATCATTGGGCGCGTGGCAGATAAACTGTTTTTGGAAAAGTACATGCAAGGATTTATTGAATCCCGTTCGAATGAGCTAAAGCATCTGGCAGAATTACGAATGAGGGAAATGAAGTCAGAATAAGCCTGTGGACATTTCAAATTTCGAGGATTGGAAATTTTATATCACCTTTGCCACAGTCCTTCCATACAATATGGGTATTGATTGAAAGGAGTGTGGCATGAATGGATGATCAACAACAGTCCGTAGAATTTGTCAGCAATTTTGATCCTTTTGTGTACCAGACATTAACATCTGCTGTAGGAGGAAAAATTGTTGTTCAATTATCAAATAACAGTGTGGTCACAGGTGTACTTAAAGAGGTTGTGCCCGATCATATCGTAGTAGAAAAAAATGGAACACCATTTTACGTTCGTATCCAACAAATTATTTGGGTGTCTCCAGCTTCTCATAAATAATAATTGAACATATTCACTTACTGGGAGTCATAAACATAAACGGGAAGAGTCGAATTCGTTTAATTATCAAATTTGAGAGAAGGAGATTCCATGTTTAAACGCGTAAATAGGCTGGCAATCGAGTTGCCTGTACCCGAATATGGCGATGCAAACGCTGCCGCAGCCGTTCAAGAACTTTTGGGTGGTAAATTCGGAGAAATGTCGACTTTGAATAACTATATGTATCAGTCATTCAATTTTCGTCAAAAAACGAAATTTAAACCATTTTATGACTTAGTCGCAAGTATTACCGCTGAAGAATTTGGACATGTTGAGCTGGTATCCAATACCATCAATATCTTGAACAAAGGTATTTCCTTTGCAGGTGATCCTGATTTGACACCATTGCAGAATGGTAAAGATTTACGAAATACGTACGCGCTCATAGCAACCGCCCAAACTTCGATGGCAGGGGATTCCATGGGTAATCCATGGCGCGGTGACCATGTGTTTTCTAGCGGAAACTTAGTGCTGGATCTGTTGCATAATTTCTTCTTGGAATGTGGAGCAAGAACCCATAAAATGCGCGTTTATGAAATGACGAGTCACGAAACAGCGAGAGAAATGATTGGATATCTATTAGTACGAGGCGGTACACACGTACTTGCGTATGCTAAAGCAATTGAAATGGCCACTGGTGTTGATTTAACAAGAATGCTTCCAATACCGAATCTGGATAATCGGTCATTTGATCATGCGGTAAAATTTGAAGATCGTGGGTTAGGAAATGTTCTCTTTACATGGAATGATGAAGGGCAGTATAAAGATATCCGCTCTATCTGGAAAGGCGATAATCCGAGTAATGGTCAGCCACTTGTTGTACAAGATGGCATTCCTAAAGGTGGACCAATTCCGGATCTTGACGATTTACCTGAAGAATTCGCGCCAGGAATTGGGCCGGATGAATATCAACAAATTGCCAAACGTTTAATGGCTAACATGTAGGGTTTTAAACGATTTCTCAAGAAGTTAACTTGCTTGTGAACCGAGTTTGAGCGATAAATTTCTAGTTTGATTGATAAATCCTCTAATTTGAGCGATAAAAATTTCACGAAATTATTATTAAGAAATCCATAGCCATCAAAAAAGCGCCGTTCCCTTGGGAATAGGCGCTTTTCAATATTATTAAGCTTAGTCTGTCTTTTTTGCAGTTTTATAAGTTGTAACATAAGAAGCACTTGAGAAGATATTTGGACGTTTGTCGATGCCTTCATCGGTACCGCGTTTTTCATGTGCCTTGTTATAAGCTTGTGAATTCTGCCAAGCTTCGAATGAGCCTGCACCAGTCCATTCCGTCAAAATGATGTATGTGTCCGAACCGACTGGACGCAATACGCGGATTGCAATAAATCCTGGCTCATTTTCAATAGCACGCGGACGATTTGTGAATCGGTGTTCAAAAATCGGGCGACCTTCTTCCGTTACTGGGATATTGTTGAAAACGAAGTAGCCCTGGTCACTTAATTCACCTGAAGAGTCGATGACTTCATACTTACGCGGTGTTTGAAAAACTGTTTTGCCACTTGTTTCATGAAGTAGCACTGCATTTCCTTGTCCGTGTAGGACGACCATCTTTTCTCCTGCATGTTTTTCCTTTAAAGAATTCATGAATTCAGGTGTACCTGACGTCAAATAAATATTCACTCAAAATCCCTCCATTCTATATGTACATTATAATCTTCCCCAGTTAAAAGTGCTCAAAACAACACTTTGTCAAAAGAGTGTCGTTGAATCAAGACAATTCTATGACAATTGCACTTGAAATCTATACAATAGTGTAGAGAACGTCTATATTTAGAACGAATATAACAAGGACGACCCCAAATATGTAATGTTGAAAGGCAGGAAGGCAATTCATGAGACAGATTAACGACACTTTTTTACGCGCAGCGAGAGGCGAGAAAGTAGATTACACACCTGTATGGTATATGCGTCAAGCAGGACGTTCACAACCGGAATATCGCAAAATTAAAGAAAAATATTCTTTAGAAGAAATCACGCATCAACCAGAACTTTGTGCATACGTCACACGCTTACCGGTTGAAAATTACAATGTGGATGCCGCGATTTTATATAAAGATATCGTGACACCACTTCCTGGAATCGGCGTTGATGTGAAAATCAAATCAGGCGTGGGTCCTGTTATTTCTAATCCGATTCGAACAGTGCAAGATGTAGAAAAACTTGGTGAACTTTCGCCTCAAGATCACATCCCATTTGTTCTTGAAACCATCAAAATTTTGACTGAAGAACAACTGGATGTTCCGTTAATCGGTTTCTCTGGAGCTCCGTTCACGCTTGCAAGTTACATGATTGAAGGCGGTCCTTCTAAAAATTACAACAAAACGAAAGCATTCATGGTTTCTGAGCCTCAAGCGTGGTTTGCATTAATGGACAAGCTTGCTGATATGATTATCATTTATACTAAAGCACAAATCGATGCTGGTGCTAAAGCCATTCAAATTTTTGATTCATGGGTTGGCGCATTGAATATTGAAGATTACCGTATTTTCATCAAACCGGTAATGACACGAATTTTTACTGCTATTAAAGAACAAGGTGTACCTGTAACGACATTTGGTGTTGGTGCAAGTCATTTAGCAAAAGAGTGGCATGATCTGCCGGTGGACGTAATAGGTCTAGACTGGCGCTTATCAATCAAAGAAGCTCGAGCAATGGGCTTAACAAAAACGCTTCAAGGAAACTTGGACCCATCTCTTTTGTTGGCAGATTGGTCTGTCATTGAAGAACGTGCTAAAGAAATCATCGATCAAGGAATCGCTCATCCTTCACACATTTTCAATTTAGGACATGGCGTATTCCCTGAAGTAAATCCAGATACATTAAAACGATTGACGTCATTTGTCCATGAATACAGCCGTGCACAAATCAAAGCACATTCATAAGGCTTACATGTTCGCGCAATGAAATTGAACCTAGCAAAATGAAGATTGTAAATTAATGAACGAGGTGATCAAGTTGACTAAAAAAACAATGGGACTGCTTGTGATGGCTTACGGTACGCCCTATAAAGAAGAAGATTTAGAGCGTTATTATACACATATTCGTCATGGTCGTCCGCCAAGCCCAGAAGCTCTTATCGATTTAAGAGACCGCTATCGTGCAATCGGTGGGATTTCTCCTTTGGCAAAAATTACAGACGACCAAGCGACTGCACTTCGTGACCGTTTGAATGCCGTTCAAGACGAGATTGAATTCAAATTATACATTGGGTTAAAACATATTGAACCGTTTGTTGAAGATGCCGTGGAGCAAATGCATAAGGATGGAATCACAGAAGCGGTTTCCATTGTACTTGCACCTCATTTCTCAACATTCTCGATTAAGTCGTATAACGGGCGCGTACAAGAAACTGCTGAAAAATTAGGTAGTCTACAGATCACTTCAGTAGAGAGTTGGTACGATGAACCAAAATTCATTCAGTATTGGTCTGAAAAGGTTTCCGAAACTTTCAATTCGATGTCGGCAGAACAACGTGAAAAAGCTTGTTTAATCGTTTCTGCACACTCATTACCTGAAAAAATTATCGCAAATGGCGATCCATATCCAGATCAATTAAAAGAAACGGCCAACTTAATCGCGCAATCAGCTGGTATTGAAAACTACGAAGTCGGATGGCAAAGTGCTGGTCAAACGCCAGAACCTTGGATTGGACCAGACGTTCAAGACCTTACTCATGAATTGCACGAACAAAAAGGCTATTCTACATTTGTCTATACGCCAGTAGGGTTTGTCGCAGATCATTTAGAAGTGTTATTCGACAATGATTATGAGTGTAAAGTGGTGACTGATGAAATCGGTGCCAATTACTACCGACCTGAAATGCCTAACACACAACCATTATTTATTGATGCTATGTCCGATGTTGTATTGAAACATTTAGATAAAAAATAAGGAAACTGAAATCGAAAGTGATGATGACTGTGTCTCAAGGAAAACGAAAAGTAGCGATAGTTGGTGGGGGAATTACTGGATTGGCAGCTGCATATTACTTGCAGAAAGAAGCGAAAGAAAAAGGGTATCCTCTTGAAGTAGTTTTGATAGAAGCTTCCCATCGACTCGGAGGGAAAATCCAAACAGTCCGCAAAGATGGATTTGTCATTGAACGGGGACCTGACTCGTTTTTGGCACGTAAAAAAAGCTTTGGCATTTTAGCCGAGGATCTTGGCATCAGTGACCAACTTGTCAGCAATGCAACTGGACAGGCATATATTCTGGTCAATGACGGGCTGCACCCAATTCCTGGAGGGTCTGTCATGGGCATCCCTACACAAATATCGCCTTTCGTCACCTCAGGATTGTTCTCATGGAGCGGGAAATTTCGCGCGGCTGGAGATTTTATTTTACCTAAGTCCTCTGTTAACGGAGATCAGTCGGTTGGACAATTCTTACGTAGACGTTTCGGCGGTGAAGTAGTTGAAAATTTAATTGAACCTTTATTATCAGGCATCTACTCAGGAGACATTGATAAAATGAGCCTTCAGGCTACGTTTCCCCAGTTTTATAAACTGGAACAGGAACATCGAAGTTTGATAATCGGTTCGAAAAAAACGACACCAAAACAGCCGATTGTTAAGTCAAAAGAAGGTATTTTCCGTACATTCAAAAATGGATTGGAAACTGTTGTGGAAGCAATTGAAGCACAGCTTGAACCAGGTTCAGTTATGAAGGGTGTCCGTGTGGAACGTTTCGAACGAGTTGGGGAACAAGTGAATTTGTTCCTAAACAACGATTCAGAAATGCTTCTCGATCAATTGATTTTTGCAACACCACATCTCGCCGCTCTGCCATTATTTGAAGAGCACGGATTGATGGCTGATTTCGAGGAGATGCCTGCTACTTCAGTGGCGACTGTTGCACTGGCTTTTAAAGAAGAAGCAGTCAAACAAGATAAAGAAGGCACTGGCTTCTTAGTGTCTAGAAACAGTGATTACTCCATCACTGCCTGTACGTGGACACATCGTAAGTGGCCAACAACAACACCAGACGGGCATGTATTGCTTCGAGGATTTGTTGGTCGGGCAGGCGATGAGTCTGCGGTTGAATTATCAGACAGCGAACTTGAAAAAATTGTTCTCTCGGACTTACGCAAAACGATTAACATTGATCAAGAACCTCTATTTTCGGTCGTCACTCGATGGAGAAATGCTTCTCCCCAATATGTGGTAGGGCATAAAGAGCGCGTTGCTAAAGCGAAAAGAGAGATTCAAGAGCGTTTTCCAATGATTAAGCTAGCAGGAAGTTCTTATGAAGGCCTTGGACTGCCTGATTGTGTCGATCAAGGGAAAGCAGCTGTCAGTGAAGTTTTGGATGACTTGTTTGTTAAATAAATGAATGTGAAAGGGCAACTCCTCGGAGTTGTCCTTTTGTTTACGTTTATTGTAGAGTTATTATAAAAGATCAGAGTGGTATAAAATACCATTTTTCGCTGCGATAGCTTCGGAGGAATGGTCATGACCAAATAACCTTTGGCCTTAATCTTTTCTACGTAGTTCACGAAAGGGAGCGGATTCCCTCTATAAATAATCAATAGTAAAAGTAAACGGAGCCTTTTGATTAAGCAGAGAGTACAAGGATAATAGTACCTGCTATATTTACAAAAAAGTTATGAAAAACCAAGTGAAACATCGCGATAATACGATAGAATGTCCTGTATTGACTCCTCAAATGATATGCTAGGTTGCCATCCAAGTTTATTGATTGAATTAGGTCTAAGAGGTTTAACTACTTCAAGGTAATTGCCCAATGTTTGAATCTCAAATTCAACAGAAGAATAAAGACGGAGAGTATTTATCAGGTCTTTTAAGTACTTGTATTTTCCAGACGATATTACATACATTTTGCCAGGAATACCTTTTTGAAATAATGTATCGTACGCCAAAATAGCATCTCTAACATCCAAAAAATCGAGTCTCGCATGTAAGTTAATTACTTTAAGTATTTTTTCGGCATTAGTGAATTCCATTTCAACTACTTTTTTTGCAAGGATTGAGCATTGCCCGAAAGAAATGCCCGGACCGATAAGATTAGAAGGCTTTGCGATAATAACATTCATTCCATAAAGCATTTCCCAGGACTGTGCAATCAATGTTTGAAGAGTTTTCGATAAAGCATAGGGATGGTGAGGAGCGGAGAAGTCGGCAGGATTGAATTCCAGCGAGGATCCAACAACTACAATTCTACAATCAGATTCTTCATTTCGCAGGGCTTCCAATAAATATGCAGTAGAGAAAACATTTGCCTCGAGAGAGCCAAGTGGGTCACTCCAGGATGCTTCAACATGGTTCTGACCTGCCAAATGAAGAAGAAAATCGGGTTTTGTTTTTTTGATTAGCATTTTAACTGCCTGTTTATCTGTAAGTTCACATTTTTCATAGGTTATTAAGCGATTTGAAATTTGATTGGTTGCCATTCTCGTTACTGCAATCACATGATAGTTCTCATTCATAAAGTATTGGCATGCGTGTTTCCCCGTAAATCCATTTGCTCCTGTAATTAAAATCCTCGGTTTCCCCAATGGTATAGCATTTAGCGGGAACTGGCTTGATGACTCGTTATTTTGCGTCAAATCCTCCACTCCTATCGGAATGAAAATTGAAAGGACCTAGAAATGAACGGTCAATTAGATCGATAAAAGCATAGGTATCATTCATTCCCTTTTGGATTTTAACGAGAGGATCCCAATATAGCCCTTGATGTGCGTTTTTATTAAAAAGACAACTATGTTTGATATCTACATCCGGAGAAGCAGTATGGAGTGGTTGCATATTAATACCATTAATATCTGCCAGTAACTTGAAAAGCTCATTGATGGAAGATTTTTTCGCCGTACTTACTCCTGACAAAATGAACGCGTCAAATAAATGGGAACTAATAAATCCGGCTTTTCCCGTGACAACAACTTTCAATTCACAAACATCCTTTTGTTTTTTACATTGTATGTAGTAGGTGACTATGAGTTTAGGCATTCGAATTTTTACATATAGACCTTCACTTATCGTAGGTAACTAATAGAAGATAAGTTTAAGTTACAGAACACAAATGTATTTTTATTGGGATGGAATTTAAGCAATGGATTGTGAGGAATTGAGTGAATTTGGGTAATGATTTGAGGATTTTTCCCTTTATTTGTTCAACCTTTGTCGTCACGAGTTCCGGTTAGGATTAGAATCATAGGAAGTTAATCCAGATAAAAGTTGATTATAATAGTTGGCGCTAATCTGTTTTGTGATTTTTCAATTGTTGAAAGTAAGGGCTTTTTTAAAAAAGCTCTTTAAATTGTATTATAGTGTTTAGTAAATCTATCAAAAATTGTAATAGTAGGTGGGAAAACTATGTATCTTATTATGAAATTTATGATTTTCATCATTTTAATCTGGTGTTTTGATTTTCTGTTGAAGATTATGATTTTCCATCCTTTTGGTGCTGATGGCATTATGAGTCTATTCATTCGCTCCATTATTGCAACCATTTTAGCCATTATCAGTTCATACTATATATTAAGAAGGATTAATGATTTATGAACAAATAGTGACAGTAATGAATTGCCTATTGTAAAAAACATAAGAATCTATTATGATTATGACTAGATGACCAATATGGTTTTTTAGTCAATTTTATGAGATGAGGTGAAAGAATTGGATCGCAGACATGAAATTTTAGAAGCAGCAACTAAATCATTTTCTTTATTTGGTTATAAAGCGACCACCATGGATCAAGTGGCGAAGGTTGCAAATGTAGGAAAAGGGACGATTTATACATTTTTTGCAAATAAAGAAGAATTGTTTCATGAAATTGCCTTTACGATGATTAATGAAATGAAGGCAGAAAAAGATGCCATCATTTCGGATCAGTGCTCTTTCCAGAAAAATGCCCATCTCGTATTAATGAAAATGCTGGAATTCCGGGAGCGACACGCTTTACTTGCAAAGTTGATTGCTGAAGAAAAAGATATGAAAACGCCTGTCGTTCAGGCTGTTCTTGTAAAGGTTGAACAAGAAATTGTACGCTATATAGCAGAGCATATCGAGCGGGCGATTGCCAAGAATGAAATAAGAGTAGTAGATGTTGAACTAGTCGCCTATTTAATTTTTAAAGCCTATATGGCCTTTGCTGTTGATTGGCAAAAAACTCATGAGCAAGCGCTGCCGGAAGAAAAAATAGTGGATGTATTTCGTGACACTATATTCCGAAGTCTCATTAAGTGAGACTCTTTTTTTGAAATAAAATGACCAATTGAGAAATTCGGTCAATAAGTATTAGGAGGAAATTAGATGATAAAACAAGAATTTCTAAACATTGTTAAGAACCGTAAATTACTTGTTCCAATCCTAGCGGTTTTATTCATTCCGGTATTGTATGCGGGGATGTTCTTATGGGCGTTTTGGGATCCCTATGAACAGTTAAATGAACTGCCAGTAGCAATAGTTAACGAGGATGCGGGAGCTGAATTGGATGGGGAACGCATAACGGTCGGGAAGGATCTCACGAAGAACCTGGTAGAAAGTCAAGAGTTCCATTTTGTGGAAGTGTCAAAAAAACAGGGAGAAGAAGCTCTGAAAAATCAAGACTATTATATGGTAATTGAGATTCCTTCGAATTTTTCTCAACATGCAACGACACTTTTAGATGAGAAACCTGAAAAATTGATGATTGAATACAAACCGAACGAAGGGTTTAATTTCTTATCCGCACAAATTGGTGAGTCAGCAATTGAACAAATTCGTGCAGAAGTAAATAAACAAGTCGTCGCTAGTTACTCTGAAAATCTTTTCGCTTCCATTTCTAAAATGGGCAATGGGTATGGGGAGGCTGCAGACGGAGCTGAGAAATTATCGGCTGGAGCAGATAGTCTTACTTCTGGAGCGACGGATTTGAAAGGTTACTTGGAACAATTGGCAAGTGGATCGGTACAATTGGCTGATGGGTCAACAGCACTTGCTTCAGGAGCCGTAAAAGCATCAAATGGAGCAACAGAATTAAATGAAGGACTTGGGAAACTTACAGCAGGAGCGGGTCAGTTACAACAAGGTGCTGGCAAAGCAGCAGATGGAGCAGGCCAACTGCAAGATGGAGTTGCGTCTTATACGCAAGGTGTCGCAAAAGTATCAAATGGATTAGCGGCGGCAAATGAAAAAGAACAGCAACTCAATGAAGCGCTAAGCCAACTGCAACAAGGTGCCACCATGACGAATCAATCTGTTGGAAAATTGGCAGGGGGGTCTACTCAAGTAACAGCTGGTTTAGAAACTTTATCTGAACAAATGGCTCCGATTCTCGCATCCCTTCCAAAAGAGCAACAAATCGCTTTAAAAGGGGCACTTGAGCAACTTCAACAAGGAAGTTCACAAGTTTCTCAAGGTTTAGGTGAGTTACAAGTCGGAACAGAACAGCTAAGCGGCGGCATGAGTCAAGCATCATCTGGTGCAGAGAAATTAGCTACAGGTCATCAGGAGCTTGCGAATGGATTGTCTACCTTAACTCAATCTTCCGAAGCTTTAAATACAGGGGCTGCATCTTTAGCATCTGGAAGTGACACCCTTTCGACTAAGTTGGGAGATTTGAAAAACGGGTTGGCAAGTGCCTCTACGGGCAGTAATGAACTTTCAAACGGGTTGCAACAACTTGTTCAAGGTTCGAACGAGTTAACTTCAGGTACATCACAAATTGCATCAAAATCTGGAGAACTTGCTGCTGGATCCACCGAGCTTGTTGATGGGACAGCGAAACTAGCTGAAGGTACGTCTTCTTTACAAGAAAAACTTGCAGATGCTTCTACTGAAGCAAGCGCAGTAAATGCTAACGAAGATACTATTGACATGGCTTCTTCTCCAGTTGGCGTAACAAAATCAGCTGTCAATCACGTGCCAAACTATGGAACAGGATTTGCGCCATATTTCTTGTCACTTGGATTGTTTGTGGGAGCATTGCTAATTTCGATCGTTTTCCCTCTGGTACAAACAGCTATCCCACCGACAAGTGGTTTTGCATGGGCAACGAGTAAAATGACCGTTCTCGGTATCGTTGGCGTTGTGCAAGCACTGATTGCGGTAGCAATCCTAATTTTCGGATTAGGATTAGATCCAGAAAATCTTGGATGGTTTATTGCGATTGCCATCATGACGAGTTTCACCTATTTAGCCATCGTGCAATTGCTCGTCTCAGTTCTTGGTGACAGTGGTCGATTTGTCGCCATCATCATTCTTATTTTGCAACTGGTTACAAGTGCAGGAACGTTCCCGCTCGAAATGATTCCGCAACCATTGCAAATATTTAACCAATGGTTGCCGATGACCTATTCCGTACAAGGATTCAAAGCTGCGATTTCCTCAACGGATATTGACTTTATTCAGTGGAATATCGGAATATTGCTGGCATTCTTTATAGCAGCAGCTGCATGCACGATGACTTATTTCGTCATTTTGTTCAAGCGACGCTATTCAAAAGTCCAGGAAGCATAAAAAAACGGCCGTTCAGGAGGTAAATCCTGAACGGCTGTTTTTTTAATTAAATAGTATTACATTTATCGCATGTATTACCGTAGCATTCATGCTGTTCTTCGATTTTTTCTCCACATTGGGCACATTGCTTAGGGGGAAGGTTCTTGAAAAACTCTACTACATTCTCAATCATGTCGGTGACCTCCTTTTTCTGTACTAGTACTGTTATCGTATATGGTATTGTATTATAACAGTTAAACGAATGTCAACACAAACGCCTAATATTCCTATATAATATGAATAACATCTAAAAGGAGCGATACCCTCATGTATTTTATTGATAACAAAGGAATTACAGATCCTCGCATAAATTTGGCGATTGAAGAATATGCACTAAAAACAATGGACATAGAAAAGGATTCTTTCTTTCTGTTCTATATCAATGAACCAGCTATTATTATCGGCAAGAACCAGAACACCATTGAAGAAATTGATACAGATTACGTAGATATTAACGGTATTCACGTAGTACGCAGACTATCTGGTGGCGGAGCTGTTTATCATGATTTGGGTAATTTAAACTTCAGTTTCATCACGAAAGACGATGGGGACAGCTTCAGAAACTTTAAGAAATTTACGCAACCAATTGTGGATGCGCTGAAAGAAATGGGCGTTGATGCAGAACTGTCAGGACGCAATGATATCTTAGCCGAAGGTAGAAAAATTTCTGGAAATGCCCAATTCACAACAAAAGGCCGTATGTTCAGTCATGGTACATTAATGTTCAATACTGAAATTGATGCAGTGGTTTCTGCATTAAAAGTACGCAAGGACAAAATTGAATCAAAAGGAATTAAATCAATTCGCAGTCGAGTGGCAAATATTACCGAGTTTTTGGACAAGCAAATTACAATTGAAGAGTTTCGTGTGAAATTGCTCCACTCAATTTTTGGTGGAGAAGAAGTTAAAACAATTGAATTGACTGAAGAGGACTGGGCAAATATCAAAGCCCTATCAAAAAAACGTTATGGAAATTGGGAATGGAATTATGGCAAGTCTCCGGCATTCAATATGTCCCATTCAGAAAGATTCCCAACTGGTGGAATTGACGTGAGATTGCAAGTGAAAAACGGAGTCATTGAAGATGCTAATATTTATGGTGATTTCTTCGGAGTAGGCGATGTTGCAGATATCGAGAAGCGAATCATCGGTGTGACTTACGATAAAGCGGCGATTTCTGACGCGCTAGGTGATATGGAAATCTCAACGTACCTTGGCGGAATTACAAAAGAAGAATTCCTTCAGTTGATTTATTAATATTCATTACGAAAGCCTGACTTCTGTCAGGCTTTTTTTATGGACAAGAGGTAGCAGGATGGTCGTCCAAATCCAATTTGTGCAACCTGGAAGGCCAAACTATCTACCTAGAAGGCGATTCTGTCTACCCGGAACACCAAACTGTCTACCTGGAATTACGCCATTGTTCCATTCTCTCCTTTCATCGGAATAATCTACATAGAGTAGCACTTCGAGCTGTTCTTAAGTACAATTAAGAAAAAGATATTAAGGGGGAGGACAAGATGTCGACACATCGCATTTATATCGTTGAAGATGATCGGAAAATCGCCTCGCTGCTTGCCGATACGTTACGTAAATATCATTATGAAGTGCAAACGGTTCAAGACTTTGAACTGATTTTAGAAGAATTCGAAGCGTTCGATCCGCACCTCATTTTGCTTGACATTAATTTACCTTCTTATGATGGATACTATTGGTGTCGTCAGTTCCGCATGAAGACGACGTGCCCGATTATTTTTATCTCAGCACGTTCTGGTGACATGGACCAAGTGTTTGCGCTTGAAAATGGCGGGGATGATTTCATCACGAAACCTTTCCACTATGAAATCGTCCTAGCCAAAATAAGAAGTCATTTACGAAGAACTTACGGTGAATATGCAGCGAAACAAGAAGAACGAACGATAAAAACGGGCAAACTCTGTTTATATTTGGAGCGCATGGAACTTCATACTTCTTCGCAAGAAATTCCACTGCAAAAACGTGAGTGTACAATACTTGAGCTATTAATGACCCAGTCACCAAAAGTGGTCACTCGTGAGCAATTACTGGAAGAACTTTGGGACGACCAAGCGTTTGTCGATGAGAACACATTGAACGTTAATATGACTCGTGTAAGGAAGAAATTACAGGACTACGGAATCACCTCAACTATTGAAACAGTAAGAGGGGCTGGGTACCGTTTCATATTAAGTGTGGAGGAGTCGTCATGAATTTCCGGCTTTTTGTGAAAGAACATGCTGCTTACTTGATTTTTCAACTTATTATGGTGCTCTTTATTATGTTGCTGTATTGGTTGGATGGATTTCGCAATGTCGATACGGCTATTTATTCAGTTGTCATCAGCACGTTACTGATTTTATCGTTTTTATTTGGTCGGTTCGTGAAACGATACGCATTTTATCAAAAAGTATTGTCTCCACCCAAGCACATGGAAGAGGCTTTGCAGCGTGATGGGAAATCACCCGAACAACAACAAATAGAGGCGTATTTACAGGGCTTGTATAGACTGTACCAAAATGAAGTTCAAGCACTCTACGCCAACCAGCATCGCCATCTTCAATTCATGAATCAATGGGTGCATCAAATGAAAACACCTCTATCTGTCGTGGAATTGCTATTGCAAGAAGATGGCAATGTCGATAAGAAAAGTATGCAGGAAGAGATTGACCGCTTGAAGCGCGGACTTGATTCTGTCTTGATGAATGCCCGCTTGGATACGTTTGAACAGGATATGCAAATTGAACAAGTACATCTAAAGACATTGGTGTCGGAAGTAGTGTCGGAAAATAAACGCTTGTTCATTACACATCATGTGTATCCAGTGATTGCGATTGATGATGAATTTATCGTGCCAACAGATGAGAAATGGATGAAATTTGTGATCGGTCAGTTTATCACGAATGCCGTAAAATACACGTTTGAAGAAGGCAAGAAAGTAAATGTTCAAGCAACCTGTCAACAAGGACAAGTTCTCCTTTCTGTTCAAGATGAAGGAATCGGTATTCCTGCGACCGATCTTCCCCGCGTCTTGAAAGCTTTTTTTACGGGGGAAAATGGTCGGAAAACAGGAGAAAGTACAGGAATGGGCTTATATTTAGCTAATGAAATTTGTGGGAAACTCGGTCATGAAATGAGTGTAATGTCTGAGCAAGGCAAAGGCACGACAGTATCGGTTTTATTCCATAAACATGAAGCTGCAAAGCGAGGTGTAACAGAAGATGAGCATATTGAAAATGGACGAAGTGACGAAAGTGTACGAGGGGAAAGTGACGCATCGTGCAATTAACCAAATAAGTTTTGAAGTGGGAAAAGGTGAATTTGTTGCTGTCATGGGCCCTTCAGGTAGCGGGAAAACGACCCTGCTCAATCTAATTTCAACGATTGATACGGCAACTTCAGGTACCCTAACGATTGATGGGCTACGTCCAGATGAAATGTCAAAAACCGAGCTAGCTCTTTTTCGTCGGAGACAGCTCGGTTTTGTCTTTCAGGATTTTAATTTATTGCAAATGCTTACAGTGGAAGAAAACTTGGTTCTCCCATTAACACTGGATGGACTTCCACTAGATGAAATGAAGCGACGTATAGAGGATTTGGCGAAGAAATTGAACTTGGAACAAATACTTGAAAAACGACCGAATGAAATTTCTGGAGGACAAGCACAACGGACTGCGATTGGGCGGGCGCTCATTCATCATCCCACCTTTATTTTAGCCGATGAGCCAACCGGGAACTTGGATTCTAAAGCTTCTCGTGATGTGCTAGAACTATTGGCAAAGGTAAATCAGGAACAAAAAACAACGATACTCATGGTCACACATGATCCAATTGCCGCAAGTTACTGTGACCGTGTCATTTTCATAAAAGACGGTGAGTTTTTTAATGAAATTTATAGCGACAATCGCAGGCAAACCTTTTTCCAGCGTATTTTGAACGTGCTGTCTTTGCTAGGAGGCAATGTCAATGACCTTTCGACAATTCGCCTATCGTAATGTCATTCGAAATCGTCGAATATATGCCGCTTTTTTTATGGCGAGTATGTTTTCAGTCATGGTCTTTTTCATGTATTCCATGTTACTATTTCATCCGAAAATCGAAGATGAATTTTTAAGGGAATTTGCGGCCTCAGGGATGATTGTAGCGGAAATAATATTGTACATATTTACGCTGTTTTTCCTGTTCTATTCCATGAGCGCTTTTTTACAGGCCCGTTCCAAAGAGTTCGGGTTGCTACTTCAGCTTGGTATGGAGAAGAAGCAATTGAATAAATTGATTTTCCTAGAAACGATGTTGATTGGTGCTGTATCTGTAGCAACCGGAATCTTTTTTGGGTATGCCTTTTCCAAATTCTTTTTTATGATTGTGCGCGAATTGCTTCAATTGGAAAGTTTACCTTTATATGTATCAGTTAAGCCCTTTGCCTTGACAATTGGGGCATTTTTCAGTCTTTTCGTCATCATTGCGATGACGAGCGTCGTGTTCATACGAGAGCAAAAAATAATCGAACTGATACGTGGTTACTGGAAGAACGATGAACTACAAAGTTACTCGACGGTGAAAGCAATTCTAGGCATTGCCATGTTATTGTTTGCGTACGGAGCGGCCGCGTTTACATCGATGAATGTGGTACTGGCTTTAGCCATTGTTTTACCACCTCTTGCTGCACTAGGTACGTATTTCTTCTTTACACATAGTGTGTTGTTTTTGCTTCATCAAGTACGCAAACGCAAGTCTCTTTACTGGCATCCGTATCGAATGATCGCCGTTTCGGAAGTGGCTGTAAAGCTCCGTGAAAATGCACGTATGTATTTTATCGTCACCATCGTTTCGACTGTTGCTTTTTTATCAGTTGGAACATTAACATCTCTGTCTTCCTATACAGGGCAGTTTCGTGAAATAAACCCGCTTTCGCTAATCTATTCGAGTGAAATGAATAATCCATATGAATCGGACCACATTTCATTATTGCGTAAGGAATTGGAAGAGCAGGGGTTGTCCTACACGCTTGTGCCGTTCTTAATTAAACAGCAAACTTCATCCTTTTCACGGAACTCGGTGGATATTTTAAGAGAGTCGGATGTCAATAGTTTAGCACTAGCACTCGGTTCGCCACTCATTGAATTGGCTCCTGGAGAAGCCATGTTTATTCCGTATTCTGAGGAATCAATCGGCAATTTAAAAGGTAAAGAAATTCAGACTGTATTGGAAGAAAGCAATGTCCCGATTAAAATCCATGGTGTGTATCCCAAGATGTTATTTCCTTCAATGATTATAGGATCAAACATTGTGGTAGTAGACGACATAGACTATCGATTGATAGACGAACCGTTTGCAGGAAGAACAATGCTTGACTCATCGTATAAATTTTTTGCTTTCCATGTAGCCGAATGGGAACGTACAAAATCAATCGGATTAGATATAGACTCTCAAGTGACGAACGCAATTTATGATGGAGGTTTTACCACTCTGCCATTTTACTTTGAAAATCCAGGATTGAACTACAGTGTTATACGGGCAACATTCTCGTTGTTATTGTTTACAGGGTTAATGGTTGCAGCCGTTTTGTTATTGGCAGCCGGAAGTTTTGTTTACTTCAAACTGTATACGGGACTGGAGCGGGACAAACGACAATTTGATGTGTTGAAAAGAATGGGCTTGACCGAACCGGAAATTATCAAAATCGTCAATCGTCAACTGGTTCCTCAGTTTTTCCTACCCTGGGGGATTGCGATGTTACACAGTGCATTTTCATTTTTATCACTGCAAGTCATTTGGAGGAACTTGGCGGAAGTCTCCATTTTGAGTGAAATGATTTTAGTATTGATTGGTTTCACATTAATTCAGGTCGTTTATTATTTTTTAATACGCTGGCGTTATATTGCACATGTCCGAGCATAAAATTTTTCCGCTCTGAAGCGAGCGGAAAAATTTTATGCGACGAAGCTAGCGAAGCGATGCAGGAGCATAAGAACTGTCTGCGACGAGTAACCTCAGGAGCACCGTGAAAGTTCACGGTGCTTATTGTATTGACTGAACATTTCTTATATAATGAATATATTGAAAAATGAGTGAGTATTCATTCAATACAAAGGGGATAGTCAAATGAATTTAGTATCTCGGGTTCGTGAAACGGCTTTACAACAACCATCTAAAACGGCTTATCATTTTATGGGGAAAGATACATCCTATGCAGAATTCGATCAATCAATTGCTCGTTTTGCGTCAGCTTTGCGTGAACAAGGTGTGGAAAAAGGAGACCACGTAGCATTATTGCTCGGCAATACACCACACTTCTTGATTTCTCTTTACGCAACGATGCGTTTGGGAGCTACAGTAATACCAATCAATCCAATCTATACACCTGATGAGATTTCCTACATCCTTCAAGATAGTGACGCGAAAGTAGTAATAGCACTTGATATGCTTTTGCCATTTGTTGTGAAAGCAGCAGGAGCATTTCCGTCAGTCCATACATATGTAATTTGTGAAACTTCTCCAGATATGGAAGAGAAGCTGGCTGCTCTTCCTAAAGAGCTTCGCGGAAAAGTGAAATCTTTTACACAACTAGTCATGTCTGCTTCACCTGACGTTTTACCTGTTGATATTGACCAGAATGACAATGCCGTTATTTTATATACTTCAGGAACGACGGGTCGTCCTAAAGGGGCTATGTTAACGCACGGAAACTTGTATTCAAATGCACGTGATTCAGCTGACTATTTAGGCTTTTCCTCATCAGATAAAGTGCTCGCAACTTTACCTGTATTTCACGTATTTGCACTGACAGTTGTCGTGAATGCGCCACTATTAAAAGGTGCTACGATTTTACTAGTGCCTCGCTTTAACCCGCAAGATGTTTTTGAATTAGCGAGGGAAAAGCAAGCAACTGTCTTTGCAGGGGTTCCGACAATGTACAATTTCCTGTACCAATTCCCGCAGGCAAATGTCGAAGACTTCTCAACGATTCGTTTGGCGATTTCAGGAGGTTCTTCTTTACCTGTTGCCTTACTGCATAACTTTGAAGATAAGTTCAATGTGCAAATTTCGGAAGGATACGGTTTGTCAGAAGCTTCACCCGTTACTTGCTTCAATCCATTAGATCGTAATCGTAAAGTAGGCTCAATTGGGACTTCAATCAGCAACGTTGAAAATCGGGTTGTGAATGAACTTGGCGAAGATGTAGGGGTTGGTGAAGTTGGCGAACTGATTGTCCGTGGACCAAACGTGATGAAAGGCTACTACAAAATGCCAGAAGAGACTGCCGCTACAATCCGTGATGGGTGGTTGTACACAGGTGATTTAGCGAGAATTGATGAAGATGGATATTTCTATATTGTGGACCGCAAGAAAGATTTAGTCATTGTTGGGGGCTACAATGTTTACCCACGTGAAGTGGAAGAAGTATTATTTGCTCACCCAGGTGTCGTAGAAGCAGCCGTGATTGGTCTACCGGATGCCAACTTCGGAGAGACTGTTCATGCTTATGTGGTAGTGAAAGACGAAAGTCTCGACAGTGTAGTTCTGTCCAGCTATTGCGGAGAACATTTAGCAAAATATAAAATTCCACGTAGTTTTGAGTTTCTGACAGAATTACCGAAAAACACGACGGGTAAAATTTTACGTCGTTCTTTAAGAGATCAGGCACTTGCTAAATAATTGAGCAAAACGAAAAGAAACGATTCCATCAATGCGGAATCGTTTCTTTTTCTATTTACAGCATTTTCTCCAAAGCCATGGTTGCTTCCACAGCTGTTTTTTCATCAACTGAAATTTGGTTGATGATGCGACCCTCTAAGAGTTCCTCCAAAGCCCACGTTAAATGGGGCAAGTCAATGCGATTCATCGTCAGGCAAGGGCACATAAAGGGATTCAAGGACACGATATCACGGTCAGGATAGGTAGCGATTAAGCGGTTCACTAAATTCATTTCCGTACCAATTGCCCATTTAGAACCTACTTCAGACGCCTCAATCATATCAATGATGTATTTTGTGGAACCAGCATAATCAGATGCGGCAACCACTTCATATGTGCACTCAGGATGGACTAAGATTTTGCGATCCGGATCTTTCTCTCTTAAATTTGCCACGTGTTTAGGCAAAAAATTCATGTGCACCGAGCAATGTCCTTTCCATAGAATTACTCGAACGTCTTCTAAAGCACATTGCAATTCCAGCTGGTTTTTAATCGGATCCCAAATTGCCATCGTTTCCAAAGGAATGCCAAGTTTCACGGCAGTGTTGCGTCCTAAATGCTGATCAGGTAAAAATAGCATGCGCTCTTTCTGGGAAAGTGCCCATTCCACCATTTCTTCTGCGTTAGAAGAAGTTACCGTCGCACCACCATTGCGACCGACAAATGCTTTGATCGCTGCAGTAGAATTGACGTACGTCAAAGGAACAATTGTATCACCGAAGCATTTTTGTAATTCAATCCAGGCACGTTCTGTTTGATCAATGTTCGCCATATCCGCCATTGAACAACCTGCTCTCATATCAGGCAAAATCACTGCTTGGTTTGGAGTAGTTAATATATCCGCGGTTTCCGCCATGAAATGGACGCCGCAAAAGATAATATAATCGGCCGTTTGTTTGGCTGCAATTTGCGATAACTGAAGCGAGTCGCCAGTCACGTCTGCGAAGGCAATGACTTCATCTTTTTGGTAATGGTGCCCCAAAATGTACAACCTTTCACCCAATAACTTCTTAGCCTTCAATGCTCGTTCATGTAGTTCTTTTGCAGGCGTGTTCAAGTAATGGGCAGGTATTGGATCCGCCATTTGTAATTCTTTTAATAACGATGTCATGCGAAAACGGCCTCCTTGCTTGAAACGGTTAAATTCATACTGATGTCTATGTTTGAGACACTATGTGTTAAAGCGCCAATGGAAATAACATCGACTCCAGTATGACGGTATGATGAAAGTTTATTTAAATCAATTCCGCCAGAAGCTTCTGTACGAATGGAAGCTGGCACAAGTTTTGACCAACGTGTCATCGTCTCAGGGGTTTGATTATCAAACATGATGACATGTGGTTTTGCCTTAATTGCTTCAAGTAATTGTTCTTCTGTTTCTACTTCCACTTCAATCATGACCATATGACCAAGCGAAGCACGGACTTTTTCCACGGCTTGCGTAATGGAACCCGCCGCAGCGATATGATTGTCTTTCAACATCACCGCATCATATAAACCGATGCGATGATTAAACCCGCCTCCAGCCCGAACTGCATATTTTTCAAACATCCGGAGACCCGGTGTAGTTTTGCGAGTATCCACAATGCGTGTATGCGATGAGCCAAGTGCTTCCACACATTTAGCTGTCAAAGTTGCAATGGCACTCATTCGCTGAACTAAATTCAATAGCACGCGTTCTCCTGACAGTAAGGAAGAAATCGGACCCTTCAATCGAACAATAGCTTCACCAGATGCCACATGATCCCCATCTTTTTTTAACAGTTCTACTTCCACTGTGTTATCCAGTAAACCATAACCCCATGTAAAACACTGCAAACCAGCTACCACTCCATCCTCTTTAAGACGCACAATGGCCTCGCCGATGTCGGATTCCTGGAAGAGAACTGAGGACACGTCACGATCTCCTATATCTTCAATCAAGAAATTTTTTAACGCAGCTTCTACTTTTAAACGATTCATTTTACAGTCTCCTTACTTTCAATTTCACGTAATCTCGTCGATTCCCCTTGAATGGAACGTTCGATAACTTTTCCTGTCCATTCATCAGCCGACGTTGGATAATCATGTCGATAATGACCTCCTCGGCTTTCAGTTCGAAGGAAGGCGGATTTTGCAATTAAACTGCTAGCTGTATAACGGTGAATAAGCTGTATTTCTTCTTTTGTGTAGTTTGCAAGGTCAAGGCGAGAGAGAGGGAATTCTTGAATGAAATCTGCAAGACCGTTTCCCGTGCGAATAATTCCGACTTGTTCCGTCATTCGTAGTTGCATAGTCGTTAGAGAGACCTGAATGAATGAACAATCTACTTCTTCATCAAGTTGAACTCCTGAGCGAATCACGTTTTCTTGCAATCTCTTTGCCAATCGTTCTGCAAAAACGAGACCTTCCAATAATGAATTACTAGCTAAACGATTCGCTCCATGCACACCTGTAGAAGCTACTTCACCAATTGCATACAGCTGAGGAATGGATGTTTCTCCAATATCATTCGTTTGTATGCCACCCATATGAAAGTGAGCGCCTGGACGAACAGGTAATAACTCATGAAGTGGACTCACACCATAACTCATACAATTAGCATAGATTGATGGAAATTTTTTATCGAACCGGTGAATATGTCGAGCATCCAAATAAACGGGGTCGTTTTTTTGCCAATGCCACTCAATGACACGAGCGACAATATCCCGTGGTGCTAGCTCCATCAACGGGTGAACATCCTTCATCACACGAATTCCGTCTTGATTAACGAGGAAAGCACCTTCACCTCTTACGGCTTCAGAAATAAGACCGCACGATTTTCCATTCAACGTAAAAATGGTGGGGTGAAATTGAACAAATTCCAAGTCTTCCAAAATAGCACCCGCATGATAGGCAAGGGATAACCCATCTCCCGTTGCTACTGGGGAATTGGACGTCTGACTATAAAGTTGACCAATACCACCGGTCGCAAGAACAACATGTCTCGCTTTAATAAGATGTTTGTGACCATTTGAATCACTAACGAACGCCCCAGTACATTGCCCGTCATCAATTTGCAATTGCAGTACGGTATGAAAAGGGAGGCGGGTAACTTTTTCTTGTGTTTGTTCGAGCAAATAATGCATTAACATCTTGCCGGTCTGATCTCCACCAGCATGTAAAATCCTCCGTTGTGTGTGTGCTGCTTCTTGACCAAGATCGGGTAAGCCATGCGAGTTAGCATCAAAAGGAAGTCCTTGTGCCATCAATCTTTCGATGAGTACTTTTCCCTCATGAACAAGAAGCTCCACGCGTGTATAGTGCGCATGATCAGCAGTAGCAAGTATTGTATCGACGGCATGTGTTTCAGGGGAATCATAAGGAGCAAGTGCTGCTGCAATTCCACCTTGAGCAAGTGCAGTATTACTAGTGAAAGGATTTTCTTTTGTGAGGATAGCAATGGACATGGAAGCGGGGAGAGAATGAGCGAGCATTAACCCTGCGACTCCACCACCGATGATACAAATATCAAACATTCTTCACACCAACTTTTCGAAAAGTTTACAGCTGTCTTGACACTATTAATGACATAAAGATACAGTGATTACAAGAAGAAAATCGTTTTTGGAAGGAAAATGGGTGAGTTTTGATGATTTACTTAGATACAGCTGCCACATCACCAATGAGAAAAGAAGCGATTGACGCCTATGTAGAGGCGGCAACGATAGCGTTTGGAAACACACAAAGTTTGCACGATGCGGGTTCAATCGCTGCAGAATATTTATTATCTTGTAAGCAATTGTGGGCAAAATTATTAAATGGACGTGCGGAAGGGATTTACTTTACAGCCAATGCTTCAGAAGGAAATCAATTGACGATTCGATCCTTATTAAGAGGAAGACCTATTGAATATCGGGATATCGTCACAACCAAACTTGAGCATGCTTCCGTATTAACCGCACTGCACGAATTAGAAAAAGAAGGCTACCGTATTCACTACATACCGGTAGACAAATATGGTGTAATCGATTTGCCATTGTTTAAGAAATCGGTGAAACATAATACCGCTTTAGTCATCATGCAGCTAGTCAACTCGGAAATGGGAGCCATTCAACCGGTTGTATCATGTGCAACGCATGCCAAGCAATTTGGCGTGCCTATTCATTGCGATATGGTGCAGGGAGTCGGGAAGATACCCGTGGATGTTCGTGCATTGAATGTAACGTCCGTCGTTTGCTCAGCGCATAAAATTGGAGGACCTAAAGGGGTAGGAATCGTTTATTTAGACCCGTCCGTACACTGGGAATCTGTTTATGAAGGTACCACGCATCAAAGTGGATTTCGAGCTGGCACAGTCGATATCCCAGCAATTGTAGCAGCGACAATCGCGGCAAAATATGCCTTTGCGGAGCAAGATGGTGCCTATCAACAGGCGAGTCATTTACAAGATTTTATCTTGGCTAATCTACCTGAATCTGTCCATTTAGTAGGAAACCCAGCGACTAAGTCTCCTTTTATACAAGGATTAATTTTGCCACATGTAGAAGGGCAGTGGCTGATGCTAGAATGCAATCGTCATCAGATTGCCATCTCCACTGGAACGGCTTGCAAAATTGGCTATGGAGAAGCAATTTCTGCTTTGAGCGCAATGGGTCTTGAACAAGATATGGCAAATAGATTTATAAGAGTTTCTTTTAATCACAAGACAACTGTGGAAGAAATTAATGCATTTTTACACGTTGTGCAAAATTCCTTAACAGATAACAATACGAAAGCCACTCTATGAGAAGAGTGGCTTTTAACATTCAATTATATGGGCAATTGATTATAAAAAATAAATTGTTAATAATTGAAACACAAATGTGAGATATTGCGTATTCTATATATAAATAGAAACTTAAAGAGAGGGGGAAACAAATTGAATATAGGTGACTTCTTTCTCACGGTTATTGTGTTCATCATTCCAGTGTTCATCACTGGCCTCTTAATTTATATGTTCATGTCCTCGAAAAGCCGTAAAAATCACAACCAACTAAAAGACTCTTTATCAGAGGGCGTATCCAAAAAACAAATCAAATAAAAAAGCAGAGACTGCAATGGAATAAAAATCCCGGCAGTTTCTGCTTTTTTAATTAGTTGTTTAGAGCAATGAATGTAGGTGATTTGATACTTGTGATTTTAGGTATTTGGAAATCCGCATGAGTACGGTCTTGCGTAGAAAACCCAAGAATAATAACTGCTGCGAATAACATAACTGCTAATTTCTTTTTCATTATAATTCCTCCAAGTAAGTAATAGATTTTTGTGAAAAATGATATTCCAATGCTTTTTGATACATTAAAGAAGAATTTTTGTATTTCCTGTGGTAACTATATAAATCAGCTAATTTAATAGCATATTTATTGGCATATCGATAATCCTTTGTACTTTCGAAGTGTTCAATTGAAGTCTTATAAAGACATTCATCTTTTAAATCATTGTTATGCATAATGCTATAAATCGAAAAGTGATAATAATATGAATGGATTTTTTCCGAAGGATTTGCTTCTAACAAATCTAATCCTTTTTTACACCACTCAAGAATTTTATCAATTTTTTTCTGTTTAGAATATTCTTTTACAATAGAGAAGATAGTTAATAAGTAACCTTCGGTATCTTTCATACTATTCAAACTTTCAATATAATATTCTATGGCTTTAATATGATTGTTCTTTTGAGCATAAAGGAAACCTAAATTTTGGGTAATTATACCTTCATATTCTCTCAACTTCAAATCGTTTGTAAGCTTTTTCGCAAACAAATAGCTTTCTTCAGCACTTTTGTACTTTGCAGTCATTGTCTGAGAAATGCCTATAACAATATAGCAATCAATCGCTCTCTTGAAAATTAAATTGTCTTTATAAAAATTAAGAGCTTTAGTGGAGTATTCAATTGTATTTAGAAAATGATTATTAGCGAGGTATGAAATACTTAAAACATTATAGAAATCTGCAATTTCCCAGTCTTCTAAATGAAAAGCTGTAAGAAGTTCTAAACAATATTCAAGATAACTAAGTGACTCTTTATAATACTGTTCAACATGTAAAAGTATTCCACAATTAAACTTAAATAAAAAGTGTTGGCGCTCATCGAAGTTCTCACTCATTTGATCCAATGCTTCCATCAAGTTTTTTAAGATTTCCTGTTCTGTCTCTGTAATTAGAAACAGACGAAAAAGATAGAGGTTATATGTGAAAAAGTTAGTCTCTTCTTTAAAAAGAAAATTTCTTTCCTTAAATGAATTCAACTTCTCCAGAATCTCTTCCTTATTTCGATTAATGATTGCATCTTTATAAAGATGATAAAGCTCAGATAAGAACTCTGTTTCCTCTTCAGTGGAGAGATCCTCATAATCCAGATTTAATCTTTCCAATAAAAGCTGCAGGACATCTTCGCTTGGAACCGTCTGGTTATTCTCAATCTTGCTTAAATAGGAAGTGGAACAGATTCCTTTTGCTAACGTAACTTGTTTCATATTTTGTTGTATGCGGGACATTTTGATGAGCAAACCGATATTATTCATATATCCACCTTTTATACTAATAGAGTCATTGAGTAATATCTACTACTTGTAGTTGGGAAACAAAACTTAAATACCTATAATAAAACGCGTGTTTTGGAAAAAAGTTTCCCAACCTGTTTTTCTTTCTTATTCCATCTTAACGAATTATGATTATATTGTAACTAGTTAATGAATTAGTATTTCTTCAAATTCTACGTTTATTATGAATATTTAGCAATTTTTATCTTTCAACAAGCAAATTATCATTTAAAAAGGAGCTGTTCAGTATGTTTACAGGTAGAATGTATAAATTGGATCGATTTCAGGATGATTTAGCAGTTCTCTTGGAATTTCCTAGTGAATCAAATGTATTGGTCGTTCCAACAGATGATTTAACTTCTGATATGAAAGTTGGCGACGTATTATTAGTAGACATTCAGGAAGAAGGCTTTCATATCTCAAAAGTGAACAAACGTGCTGCAAATAAACAGAAAGAAACAGATTCTGTTTCCACTGCACAAAAAATTAACAGTTACTATATTGATTACGAACATGGTTGTTTAGTTTATACAACGGCTAGCTGATTTTTGCGTTCAAAGGCACTGCCGCCAGTGTCTCTGACATATACCGAAAAGCCTGTAACTATTTCCCCCGACCTCGGGAAATAGTTACAGGCTTTTTGATTTGAATTTTTATAATTCTTCCCAATGGTTCATTTTATTTTTGTTAAACATACTTGCATTAGATAATACGAAATATTTGGCTGCGTTTTTATATTTATTGTTTTCATAATAAAAGTTGCCCAACAATTGCGCATATTTATGAGCATGGCGGTAATCTTTAAGTTCCTGAAAGAAATTATAAGCATCAATAGCTACTTTTTCGAATATCGTTGAGTCAGTTTCTCTTGCCAAGTAAACATTTAAATGGTGAAAAAATGTTTTCTGACTGGGATTCTGATTATTATCTATTAATGATAAACCTTCCTTACACCATTTAATGACTTCAGCCGAGTTTCTTAATTTAGAATATTCTTTTACGAGCGAATATATAGGTAGCAATTTTTCTTCGTTAGTGTTGCGCGATTGAAGACTTTTTAAATAGAATTCTATTGCTTCACCTGGCAAACCCCTTCTTGACGCAGAATTCCCTAAGTTCTGTGTAATGATTGGGAAGTGTTCAACAAGATTAAGTTGGGATGCTATTTTTTGTGCGAGCAGTAGATTTTCATAAGCTTCTTCATATTGGAACGAGAATTCTTGTGCATAAGCCAAAATTAAGTAACATTCAATCACACGAGTGTTGAAAAATCCGCTCTTGAAAAACTCTAGAGATTTTTGGATGTATTCTATTGAAATGACCCATCTCTGCTGAGTTAGATAACAATGTCCTAAAAGATAATTGAAATCGGCTTCTTCCCATTTCTCAATATTGATTTTTTTGTAATAAGAAATTGCCTTTTCATAGGATTGAAGAGTTAAGTTATAATCCATCAAAAAAGAATAGTAACTGCCGACATTAGAATTAAATAAAAACATCTGGTAGTTATCAAAGTTACTGGATAGCTCAGATAATGCCATAATCAGTTCACTTGTGTCATTTTGAACATCTTGCACAATCAAAGTTAATCTGAGCACCATGAGCTGATATGTATAAAAATTTGAAGAATCTTTAAATAAGTAACGTTCATTATTAATTTCTTTTAACGCTATAGCTGTGAGTTCGCGGTCTTTGTTCATGACGGCATTGAAATATATCTCACGAATTTGCTTCAGATAACTTTCGTCGTCTAAACTTTTGTTTTGGTTGATCGCAATGTCGAGTCGGCTTAATAGTAAATTGACCACTTCTTGACTTGGAACGATGGAATTGTTTTCAATTTTACTTAGGTAGGAGGGAGTACAAATCCCTTGAGCTAATGTAATTTGCTTCATATTCCTTCTAATTCTCTCAAGTTTAATCACATGTCCGAAGTTATTCATGGTCGAAGCTTCCTCCTTTCCTTATATTTTACATCTTTAAAATTCAATCTTTATCCTACTATACGTTCATTAAACTTAAAACAAAAGTTTAATCAAGAAATTTATTTCATAAAAATGATATATATATGCCCTGAATGTGAAAACTTTCCCAACATTATCGACATTTTTCGACGTTTTTTTCATGTAAACTACTACTAGAGGAATTAAACGAGAGAATATAAAGGGGAGGTGAGTAGGAAATGAAAAATACATCATTGATTTTGATTCAAATTGCTTTGGGCTTTTTTCTTCTAAGAAACAGAAGAAATATCACGAAACCCATCCACATAATTGCGTTCGCTTTTTTTACCTTGCTCATGATCTATTCCATTTCAAATCTACTCCCAATTCTTGGTGAAGGTGTAACGGTTGTGAAAAAGCACATCAACACTGAAGTAATCAGATTCTGAAACGAAAAACCATTTGTGTAAATCTGATCCACAAATGGCTGTAGAGGTAATACGAACAATAATATCATCTCGTTTTTGACGTTTTGGATCTTCCACTTCTTTGACTTTGATATCTTTCGTGCCTTTAAACGTAATCGCCTTCATATACCATCCTCCTCAAACGGTGTTCACCGCCTAAAACTTTACCCATATGATTTTTTTCGAAACATTTACAAAAACAACATGTAAAAAGCAAGCAACTCTTTATAAGAGCTACTTGCTAGTGTGTGTGTTTAAACTTTCAATACAAAACTGTCCTATTGAATATGTCCTAGACGTTGTTTCCAAAAAGTTAATTTATCTGCGTTCTAATGGTTTCACTGCAGGACCTTCTAAAACTTCTCCTGTATAAGAGAACCGTGAACCGTGACAAGGGCAGTCCCATGAACGCTCACTGTTATTCCAATGAACATCGCAGCCTAAATGGGTACATGTAGGTTTTACTAAATGTATTTTCCCATGCTCATCTTTATATGCGCCTGTCTTGTGATGATCAATCATGACAATTTTGCCTTCGTCCACCTGTAAATTCTCAAGGGTATCAGAAGGTCTCGTGAATTTTCCTTTTACTAATTCTTTCGCCACATTTGAGTTTACTTTTACAAAGTTTTTCGTATCATGTTGTTTTAGTTTTGATCGAGTAGGTGAGTATAAATCTTTATTGGGATTAAATTTATTTTGGGCAAGATCGGCTAACAATAGACCTGCGGCCGTCCCATTTGTCATACCCCATTTCGCAAAGCCAGTTGCCACAAATACATGAGGCAATCCAGATGTCATTTCGCCGATATAGGGAATACGGTCGAGCGTTTCTAAATCTTGGGCAGACCAATGAGTGTCGATGGACTGGACAGGGAAATGCTGTTTGGCAAATTGTACGAGTGTTTCATAGCGTTCAACGGTAGAATCATCATGAGTAGTATCTTCATACTGCCCGGCTTTGTGACCTTCACCACCGACAATCACGTAGCTTTCTCCTTTATCACCCTTGGCTGTTCGAATTGAACGGGTAGGTTTTTCTACATTGATATACATGCCGTTCATATGCTCATCTGGAACTCTGACACACACCGCGTAGGAGCGTTGCGGCGACAATTTTGAAAAATACAAACCGTCTTTATCGTTAAACGGATAATGACTTGTAACAAGGACTTGCTTGGTGGTGATTTTCATTCCCTCCGTCGTTTCGATAATGATTTCATCATTATGTTTAAGGGAACTTGCTCGGGTTTCTTCGTGAAAAACGACTCCAAGATTCTGTGCTTCTTTAACTAATCTGTTGATATATTTGACAGGGTGAAATTGCGCCTGTTTTGGTAAGGTTAATGTTTCACTTACCGGAAATGGGAGTTCATCCAAGGATATCGATAGTTCACCAGGAATACCAAGCTTGTCATAAGCTGCTTTCTCCGTATGTAATTGGTCAACACCTTGTGTAGTTTGTGCGTACAGAATGGCATCTCGTTCTTCAAAATCACAATCTATGGAAAGCTCGTCTACCCACATTTGTATTTGTTCACGTGCTTGTTGATTTGCATCAAAATATTGGCGTGCCTTGGTCTTTCCGAATGTCTGTATTAACTCATCGTAAATTATTCCGTGCTGTGCGGTTATTTTCGCTGTAGTAAATCCAGTAGTTCCACTGGCGATTTTGCTTCCATCAATTACGATTACTTTTACGCCTGCCTTAGCGAGGACATATGCTGCAGTCACCCCGGTAATGCCAGCGCCTATAATACATACTTCTGTTGAGACATCCGATTCTATTTGTGGAAATGTTTTGTTTGATCGTACTTTTCTCCAATAGGATTTTGTGAATTTAGGCAATTCAAGTGCACACATAATATAAACCCTCCTGCTCGTAGTTTCTTCATTATTACCCGTTTCCAGAAAATACAATCATGGATGGAAGAATTTGAACTGTAAGGAGGGTTTGAAAATTATATTTCTTCCAAAATAATCATAACCCCGATCAAAATAGGCAAAAGGCAGACAAGGAATAAAATACTCCTAGCAAGCCAAATCGGCAGTTTTTCGAAAAATACTGCAATCAAGATTACGCCAATAAAGAAAAGAATGGAGACTATGATGCTGTCTGTTGTAGGAGAGTCTATATGATTCAATTCGACTTTATCACGATCGTATTTGTACACCCAAAAATATATCCCCACTAAGCCTAGAAGAATCAATGCCATTCCACCTAGTATCCAAGCCATAATAAAACCTCCAATTTTCATATAAATAACATACTGCAATAAATTTAAATAATCGACGGGAAAATTATGGTTCAGAATTAAAGGAAAACTCTTACGGATGTCGAAATAGGAATTATGCGACACCTAGGGAGGAAATTAAATGTCAAAACGCAAATTAACTATAGAAGATTTAAATCAATTGGTTTCTGTTACTCAGCCTACTTTAGCACCAAATCAAAAAGAAGCAGTTTTTGTTCATACAAAAATAGACGACAAGGAAAATACATATCAAGCGAATTTATGGCATGTGGAATTGGATTCAAAGAAATTGACACAATGGACACATGGCAAAGAGAAGATTTCTTCTCCTACATATTCCATAGACGGCACGCAGCTTGCATTTTTATCTACTCGTGATGATAAGAATCAACTTTATGTATTGTCCACAAAAGGCGGGGAAGCACGTAAAGTGACTTCATTTGAAACAGGAGTCAGCAGTTTTGTGTGGTCTCCATGTGGAAAGAAAATATGGTTTTCTGCTTCCTTAAAAGAAGGAAAGAACTTTACTGATGAACCGGATAAAGAGGAAAAGAAAAAACCAGAACCATACGTAGTGGATAAAATGAAGTACAAAATGGACGGTACGGGGTTGCTGCCTCAAGACAGTTATAAACATATCGGTGTAATAAATCTTGAAAACGGGGAAGTAACACAATTTACGGAAGGCAATTATTTTTATTCGCTACAGTCCGTTTCACACGATGGATCGAAACTGGTCTTCAGTGTCAATCGTTCTGAAAACCAGGATTTCGAATTCCGTCAATCATTGTATTTCGTGGATGTGGAATCGAAGGAAGAAACGGTTGTTATTGAAGAAGATGGTTACTTTGGTGGTGCTGCATTTTCTTTTGATGATTCGAAACTGGCATTTGTCGGTAGCGATGCATCTTTCAAGAATGCAACACATACAGAACTATACGTATATGATATCGAGTCAGGTTCACGCCAAAACCTGACTGAAGGAATTGATGCTCCAGTTGGGGATTATGTCGTAGCAGATACACAACAAGGGGCAAATGCGCCTAGCGTTGTATGGACGAAAGATGACCACTTGTATTTCCAAGTATCTACTATGGGGGACGTTCGATTATATGCCGCTTCATTGGAAGGGGAAATGTATCCGGCGACTGGCGACGATGAATATATATATGGCTATGATGTTGCAAAATCTGGGGAGTTTGCTCTGGTAACGGTGTCCAATCCAACCAGCATTGGCGAACTATATGTACAAACGATTGCGACTGGTGAAAGACAAGCATTAACGACATTCAATGAAACATTTGAAAACGAGGTGGAATTGGTATCACCTGAGGCAATTGTTTATGAAGGTGCAGAAGGATGGAACGTTCATGGTTGGTTAATGAAACCGGCGGGCTACGTACAAGGTGAAAAGTATCCATTAATTGTAGAGATTCATGGTGGTCCGCATGCTATGTACGCGAACACTTTTTTCCATGAGCTTCAGCTTTTAGCAGCACAGGGTTATGGCGTTCTGTATGTAAATCCACGTGGCAGTCATGGCTACAGTCAGCTATTCGTTGATGCGGTTCGCGGCGATTATGGCGGCGGTGATTATGAAGACATAATGAAAGGCCTCGATTCGGTACTTGCTGAAAACGACTGGATTGATGAAAATCGTCTTGGAGTAACTGGCGGAAGCTATGGCGGGTTCATGACGAACTGGATTGTCGGTCATACGAATCGCTTTAAAGCGGCGGTCACTCAACGATCGATTTCAAACTGGGTCAGCTTCTTTGGGGTATCTGATATCGGATATTATTTCAACGAATGGCAAATTGGCGCGGATATGACGGATGTTGAAAAACTGTGGAATCATTCCCCTCTGAAGTACGCCAAGAACATCGAGACACCATTATTGATTTTACACAGTGAAAAAGATTTCCGTTGTCCGATTGAGCAGGCAGAGCAACTTTACATTACATTGAAACAAATGAAAAAAGAAGCGGGCTTTGTGCGTTTCCCGGATGCAGATCATAACTTGTCTCGAACGGGTTATCCAAATTTACGCTATGCCCGACTAGAGCAAATTACTGGTTGGTTTGATAAGTATTTATGAGGTGAAATGATTTGATTGAGGCAAGTTCACAGGTCCATTTGCGACCTTTTTATGAAGAGGATTTATGTAGACTATGGGAAATGAGTGCGAAAGAAGAAAATCCCGAATGGAAGAAATGGGATGCACCCTATTATCCATATTCACCAAAAACGTTTGAACAATTTTTATCCGATAAAGATCGTTATCTCAATAAGGAGCATATGTATGGGATTGAAGTGAATGACGAACTAATCGGGATGGTGTCCTATTACTGGGAGCATGAACCTTCTTTATGGCTTGAGTTGGGAATCGTCATCTTTAAGCCGGAATATTGGAGCGGAGGCTACGGTGCAGAAGCCTTAAGAAAATGGACGAATCGTCTCTTTAAAACCATGCCGCTCGTACGTGTAGGCTTTACCACGTGGTCCGGTAATTATCGGATGATTCGGGTAGGGGAAAAGCTTGGCATGACGATGGAAGCCCGTATCCGTAAGGTTCGTTACTACAATGGCACATACTATGACTCGATTCGCATGGGCATTTTACGTGAAGAATGGGAAGCACAATCTAAATAATATCAAGACCCCTTTCGCATAATTTGAAAGGGGTCTTTTGGAATTTAGGAGTAGAAATAACGGGTAAACTATGTTATAAATAAGTCAGTTAACCTAATACCAAGTAAACTTATTGGAATAATATATATAAATAAAAAGGAGGATTTACTATGGGACGTGAATTCGTAGATATTTTTGACGAGTGGGTACATTCTTATGATGCATCCGTTTCCGGAAAAGATCCAGAATACCGTGATGTGTTTGAAAAATATGAAGAGATTCTTTCTGCGGTTGCTTCTAAATCATTTGGCACAATTGTTGAATTTGGAACAGGGACTGGAAACTTGACGGCGAAATTAATAGATGCAGGTCATTCTGTTATTGGTATCGAACCAAATAAAGCAATGCGTACGGTAACAGCGAAACGTTTTCCAGAATTAGCAATACTGGATGGGGACTTATTGAAATTTGAAGCACCCGAGAAGGTTGATACATTTGTCAGCTCGTATGTATTTCATCATTTAAAAGATTTAGAGAAAGAAAATGCTTTGGTCACATATGCTACTATATTGCCGGTTGGTGGGAAAATTGTATTTGCAGATACTGTATTTGTTTCAGAAGAAGCAAAACAAGCACAGATTACAAAAGAACGTGCACGTGGTTTTAACAATGTGGCAGATGATTTGGAACGCGAGTACTACACGACGATTCCTGTTTTGACTCAAGCATTTGAAAAAGCTGGCTTTGACGTTCAGTTTGAACAAATGAATGATTATGTGTGGTTAATGGACGCAACTAAAAAATAGACTCTGTTAAACAATGTTGTTGAACTTCAGGGAATCTGTGAAAAAAACATCTGCTCCTGCGGTTACTCGTCGCAAAGATTCCCACCTTCTCAATAAAAATCAACAGTAAAGAGTAAAAAATAAGGAGTGTTTTTGATGAAACAAATGAATGTTGAAAGCTTTAACTTAGATCATACAAAAGTAGTGGCACCTTATGTACGTCTTGCTGGTCGTAAAATGGGCACGAATGGCGACGAAATCCTGAAATATGATATCCGTTTCAAACAACCAAATAAAGAACATATGGAGATGGCAGGTTTGCATTCCATCGAGCATTTAATGGCTGAAAATATTCGCAACCATACAGATCAAGTGGTTGATATGAGTCCAATGGGATGCCAGACTGGATTCTATTTGGCTGTAATCAACCATGACAATTATGAGGAAATCCTAACGATTCTTGAAAAAACGCTGGAAGATGTCCTTCAAGCTACGGAAGTTCCGGCTTGTAACGAAGTCCAATGTGGATGGGCTGCAAATCACAGTCTCGAAGGCGCGAAAGAAATTGCACGCGACATGCTATCGAAGAAAGATGAGTGGCGTAACGTATTTGCGGAGGAAGCATAATGAACGTATACGGCAGCGTACATGAATTAATCGGCAATACACCGGTTGTTGAAATTAAAAATTGTGAAATTCCTAATAATTGCCGTATTTTTGCCAAGCTTGAATTCATGAATCCAGGTGGTAGCGTAAAAGATCGATTAGGCGTTTCTTTATTAAAAGATGCTGAAGAATCGGGAAAACTTCAACCAGGTGGCACTATTATTGAGCCGACCGCTGGCAACACAGGAATCGGTGTGGCTCTTGCCGCCATCGGCAAAGGTTACCAAGTGAAATTTGTGGTCCCGCAAAAGTTCAGTATGGAAAAACAAACTTTGATGCGCGCATTGGGCGCTGAAATTATCAATACACCAACTGAACTTGGAATGAAAGGGGCTATTGAAAAAGCCGCAGAGCTTGTCAAAGAAACACCATGCGCTTTTTCACCATCTCAATTTTCAAATCCAGCTAATCCTGAAACGTATGTCCATACTTTAGGACCTGAACTTTGGCGTGATTTGGACGGTCAAATTGACGTTTTTGTCGCAGGCGCAGGTTCTGGTGGAACCTTTATGGGAACTGCGAAGTATTTAAAAGGGCAGAATGCAGATATTAAAACAGTGATCGTAGAACCAGAAGGCTCTATTTTAAATGGTGGGGAACCTGGTTCGCATTACACAGAAGGCATCGGTATGGAATTTTTACCAGCCTATATGAACAAAGCATATTTTAATGCTATCCATACGGTTACGGATAAGAACGCTTTTGAAAAACTGCGTGTGCTGGCTAAAGAAGAAGGTCTTCTCGTAGGCAGTTCGTCAGGAGCGGCATTTTATGCTGCACTGGAAGAAGCAAAGGTTGCAAAACCAGGCAGCCATATTGTAACTATTTTTGCAGATTCAAGCGAACGTTATTTAAGTCAAAAAGTTTACGAATTATTGAAGGAGGATGAAGCAGAGTGAGACCGAAAACGAAATTAATTCACGCTGGAATAGTAGGAGACGAAACAACGGGTGCCGTTTCTACTCCGATTTACCAGGTAAGCACGTATAAACAGGATGCCGTAGGTGATTTCCGTGGATATGAATATTCACGTACAGGGAATCCGACTCGCCATGCACTTGAAGTTTTAATTAGTGATTTAGAAGGTGGCCATGCAGGCTTCGCTTTCGGGTCAGGAATGGCAGCAATTAGTTCAGTCATGATGCTTTTCAATTCTGGTGATCATATCGTCATGACGGATGATGTATACGGTGGTACATACCGTGTCATGACAAAAGTATTAAACCGTTTCGGAATTGAATCCACGTTTGTTGATTCTTCAAACGTAGCTGAATTTGAAGCGGCAATTAAAGAAAATACAAAAGCGGTCTTTATTGAATCTCCAACCAATCCATTGCTGAAAGTAACGGACATTGCGGAAATTGCACAATTGGCAAAAGTAAAAGGTTTACTGACTATTGTTGATAACACGTTTTTGACTCCTTACTTGCAACAGCCACTTTCACTTGGAGCGGATATTGTGTTGCACAGTGCAACGAAATATATTGGCGGCCATAGTGATGTAGTTGCTGGGTTGGTAGTTGTTGCGACAGAAGAGTTAGCGAAAGACCTACACTTTGTTCAAAACTCAGTAGGGGCAATTTTAGGACCACAAGATTCATGGTTATTGATTCGTGGCTTGAAGACACTCGGAATCCGCATGGAAGAAACAAATTCAAATGCTAAGCGCATTGCTGATTTCCTAGTTGCTCATGAAGCTGTTAGAAACGTGTTCTATCCAGGATTGGAATCACATGCTGGGCACGGCATCATGAAGAAACAGGCAACTGGTTTTGGCGGAATGATTTCATTTGATGTGGGCAGTACTGAAAAAGCCGATCAGCTGATCAAGAAATTAAAATACTTCACACTTGCTGAAAGTCTGGGAGCGGTGGAAAGCTTGATCTCCACCCCGGCACGGATGACGCATGCGTCAATTCCGGCAGAACGCCGCCAAGAACTTGGCATTCTAGACGGCCTTGTTCGTATTTCGGTTGGTATTGAAGACGTTGAAGATTTAATTGAAGATTTAGAGCAAGGGTTAGTTTAATATTCGTAGACATCAGCCACTCCATCGAGATATGGAGTGGTTTTTGTTTGGCTTATGATAAACGATGTTGCTGATAATAAAATAGTCTTTCATCAATAAAAATTAACAGAGCGGTTTGTTTAATGAATTAGATACTATTTATCCTCCTTATGAACATATTCTATAATATGGATAGGAGGTCGCCATGAAAAAAATCAGTTTGGTTCTTTGTTTATTGTGCGTAATCTTTTGCACAATTTTGGGGGTGCGGTATGGTCATATCTTGGCTCAGGATGAAGGGACAATTCGACTTGGTTTGGCAGTTGCAGTTTTGGATGTCACTACACGTGAGTCTGTAAAGTTTCAGGAGACGGAATACGTGAAACGTTATGTTTCTGAATATACGGAAGAGGCGACATTTGACCATGTGAAGAAAATCATGAGTGATCTGGGATGGTCGTATGAAACACAAGAAGGAACGGCCTTATTTTTCAAGAAAAATAAAGATACGATTGTGGTAGAAACCGCCATTTTTATAGACGATTATTTATTATGGGACATGCCTTTAGAAGCTATTGATTCAGAGTGATATTTAATTTCCATTTTTTTCTGGACAGTGAGTGATAACAATTTTATATTTTTATTGAAGTCTATTTAAAACTTAAATCTCTATTTAGGAGTGTTCCCAGTTGTATCATACAATTGTCGTCGGTGCTGGTCAGGCTGGATTAGCTATGAGCTATTTTTTAAAGTCAAATGAGAAGGATTTTCTTGTTCTCGACAAAGGATCATTCATTGGTGAGAGTTGGGTTAATCGATATGACTCATTGGTTCTTTTCACACCACGCCTTTATAATTCCCTTCCAGGCATGATAATGGACGGAGAGCCGCATGGATTGCCGTCGAAAGATGAAGTCAGCCGCTACTTAGCACTGTATGCCAAGAATTATCAATTCCCCGTTCAATTTAATACGGAAGTTCATGGAGTCGTTCAAAATGACGATCAGTCGTTTAAGGTAACGACAAATAATGGTGTTTTTCAAACAAAAAACCTCGTCATGGCAACTGGGCCTTTCCATAACAAGTTTGTTCCTTCAATGTCTAAATCAATTGATGATTATGTTGTTCAATTGCATTCATCCGAGTATCGCAACGAAAGTCAATTGCAGGAAGGCAATGTGTTGGTGGTAGGTGGTGGGAACAGTGGAGCACAAATTGCTGTGGAATTATCGAAATCAAAGAAAACATATTTGGCGGTCAGTAAAAACCCCGATTATATGCCGTTATTCATCATGGGAAAAAGCATTTTTTGGTGGTTGGATAAAGTGGGAATATTAAATGCGTCTTCAAATTCCATGCTAGGTAAATTCATACAGCGAAAAGGCGATTTCATTTTTGGTCACGAGTTGAAAAATGCACTAAAACAAAATCGGGTTGTACTAAAATCAAGGCTCATTGAGTGCAAGGCGAATGAAGTAAGATTCCAAGATGATTCCACCTTACATATACAAAATATCATCTGGTCCACAGGATTCAGATCTGACTACTCTTGTATTCAAATTAATGGAGCCATTAGTGAGAAAAATGAAGTGCTGCATCAACGAGGAATCAGTCCAGTAAAGGGATTGTATTTCTTGGGCTTGCCATGGCAAAGTAAAAGAGGATCCGCTATTCTTCAAGGTGTAGGAGACGATGCGGAATATGTGATGACTTTTTTAAAAGACTGATTCTATTGAAACGTGGTAGTGAAGATACTACCAAAAAGAGCTATTCCAGAGGTAGTGTGAAATCTCTGGAATAGCTCTTTATTATTTCCCTTTAAAGACAGGCTTTCTTTTTTCGCCAAATGCAATCAAGGCTTCAACACGGTCTTCAGTAGGTATCGTTATTTCATAGGCTTTTCGTTCAATGTTCAAGCCTGTATGTAAATCAGCGTTCATGCCGTGTTTAATAGCAAATTTCGCTTGTTGTACGGCAATCGGCCCGTTTGCTAAAATCAGATTGGCAAATTTCCCCGTTTCTTCTAGTAAGCTTCCGCTGGAAACTACTTTTGTTAAAACGCCGTAAGCCAGAGCTTCATCAGCAGTTAAGCGACGTGCAGTTAGGATTAATTCAAGAGCTTTTGCTTCTCCGATCAAGCGTGGTAGGCGCTGTGTACCACCGGCTCCTGGAATAATGGCTAAGCTCGTTTCAGTGAGACCAAGTAATATATTATCTGCTGCAATTCGGAAATCGCATGCTAGTGCAAGTTCCATTCCCCCACCGAATGCGTGACCATTCATCATGGCAATTGTAGGTTGTGGCAAGTTTTCAATGGCTGAAAATACTTCACCGATTTTGTAAATATTGCGTTTTACTTGTTGCTCTGTCAATGTTTTGCGTTCTTTTAAATCTGCACCTACACTAAATGCTTTTTCACCAGAACCTGTGAAAACAACGAGACGAACGTCTGGATTGATGCGAATGGCTTCGGCAACCTGACCAAGTTCACGTAACATATCATAGTTAAAGGCGTTCATAGAGTCCGGACGATTGAGTGTGATGATAGCTAAATTCCCGTTTTGTTCGTAGCGAATGGTGTCCATGGTAAATCCCCCTTATAATGTTCACAATTTTGAAAGTTTTCCCCTTCAAAACATATCACTTTTTGGACGTTGTCGCCATCTCTCTCTATAATGGTAGGCAAAGGAGGCGCTTGAAATGGAACGTTTAGCAATTTATCGAATTTATCGCATTGTCTGGATGTCCGTAAAGTTTTTTACACAAGTAACGCTTTTTCAGCGCCGTTATAAAGGTCGTTTTACACCGGTAATCAACGAAAAATGGGAGCGGCTTGTGACGAGGCAAGCGAAGGAATATAAACGGACCGCACTCAAACTTGGCGGATTAATGATTAAAATGGGACAGTTTTTATCGACACGTGCGGACATAATGCCGCCTTCATTTATTGCAGAGCTAGAAGGGTTGACCGACCGGGTTCCTGCTGTTCCGAGAGAGAAAGCAATTGATCTTCTCGAACAAGAGTGGAATGAAACTCATACGGATATTCTCATGAACCTATCGGATAAACCTGTCGCATCTGCATCGATCGGTGAAGTCTATAAGGGCTCGCTGAAAGACGGGACGCCTGTGGCAGTGAAAATTCAACGCCCGGAAATCGAGCGCATTTTACGTGCTGATTTTCGTGCCATGAAAATTGTGATTTGGCTGGCAAAACGTTTCACGGCTTTTGGCAAACAAATTGATTTCAATCTGTTGTATAGCGAGATGGTCGATACGGTTGGGGCAGAGCTTAATTTTTTACAGGAACTACGTAATGGGCGCAGCTTTGCGGACCGTTTCGAATCAATGCCGGGTGTTCGTTTCCCTGTGTACTATGATGAATTTTCTACGCGTCGCGTTCTGGTGATGGAATGGATTGAAGGTGCCCGTATAACCGACCTTGCATTTATTGATTCTAATGGGATAAACCGTCGCGTTTTATCGGAGCGACTGTTTCGGTTGTTTTTAGAACAAGTGCTGGATGGTGGACAATTCCACGCGGATCCACACGGTGGAAATATCTTAATTAAACCCGATGGCACGATTGTGTTGATTGATTTTGGAATGGTCGGTTCTATCAGTAAAGAGGAAGCGCGTTCCGTGTTAAAAGTCGTTGAAGGTATACTGCTCAAACAGTATGACCAAGTATTGGATGGTCTGGAAGAGTTGAGATTCTTGTTGCCGCAGGCAGACCGCCGTTTACTGGCAGATGCAATTGCCAGAGTGGTTGCAGCGTATGAATCCGAAGAATTGACGCAAATGGACAGTTTTGTCGTCGACCGTTTACTGGATGACTTAAAAGGAATTGTCCGTACGCAACCTGTGCAACTGCCTGCGGAATTCGCCTTTTTCGGGCGGGCAGTTTCGACTTTTATTGGAGTTCTTCATGTTCTGGATCCGAAAGTGGATTTACTTGCTATTGCGCGGCCGCGTGTGCTCGAATGGGCAACAACCCAAAAAGAGGGGGACAAATCATTTTCGAAAGAGGATGCGGTACGCTTTGCATTAAATGCAATCGGACCATTGCGTGCTTTCCCACAAAAAGTAATTACTTTTCTTGATGAACCGACTCGAATGCGGGAATACATGCAAATTCGGGATGCAGAATCCAAAGTGGAACGATTCCAACTGCAAACGCGAATGTTTGCCGGAATCATATCTGTTTTGTCCTTGGCTACAGGGTTTTATGCGGTATGGGATGATCATTCTCCATTAATGGTTACATCCGGATTTTTCTTTATCGCTTCTGCTTGGGTTTATCGAGGGAAATCACATAAATAACGCTGAACCATCTCTTTTTTGAGGTGGTTTTTTTGATGAATATTTCATGTCATCTCACGATCAGGTTAACTTGAAGTGAGACGCAGCAACACTTCCAGCGAAATTCCCCTGATTTCCCACTTGTATTTTTTAAAAATGAGCGTACAATATAAAATACGAACAAACGTTCTTTAAGGAGGCGAAAACATGCCGCTCATTCCCGCCGATAGTTTACCCTATTTTGAAAAAATGATTTATCTCCCCATGGTATTGACCATTTTGGAGCGCGACCGGGAAATCGTTGAAAAAGGCCCATTCAAGTTGAAGAGACCTTATGTGGCCATGATCGATCAAGCAGTGAAGGAAGCGCAGCGTGAATTGAAAGACACCAAAATCTATTTGCGCCAACACAATATGAAAGTCATTCGAGGCAATCACGATGACACCTTTACCGAATATGTTTTTTTTTACAGTGGATACGAAGAGCATCGCCGCTATTTGAACGTGCGCTTGAGAAATCGAGTCGAGGAGCTGCTGAGTGTGTATCTGTCAATTGCAAAACAGGCTAATTGAGTGAGTGGGGAAATTGAGTGAAAATCAAAATAATAAGCCCTTTCACAGAGAAAGGGCTTAAGGGTATGTATTATCTGATAGGATTTGTTTGGGTTGGTAAATATGTAAGCTTTGACTGAGAAAAAGGATGGTTCATTTGATCGCGTGTTTTTTGAAATTGATTCGTCAGGAAATGGGAAAGCACAAATTGTCTGCACATCGTTGTGTACGAAACATTCACCGGTAGAATCTGCGAATTAGTGAAATGCACTAAACATTGGTTGTGGGAATTAATTGAATAGCTATCGATAGCAGAAAAGGATACCCATATATTTCCGTCTGATTCGGCAGATAGGGTCGGCATCATGATTAATGGAACTCCAAAATCATGTGAAATGATGAGAGGGACTTTATGCAAAGGGCCAATGGATTCACGAGAGAAAAACGTAGCATGTTTATAAGAGTTTCCATAAAAAATAAGTGATTTTTTTATAATGGCCCCAGGCTTCATTCTAACGATAAATTCAATATGGTTTTCAATGACACGAGTGTAAAGATTATTCTCATTCCAGAACGGTACGAGAGCAATGGTGTTGAATGACACGATGTAATTCGAGGCAGCGGAGATTTTTTTATCCATCTATTCACATCCCTATTTTAGACTACAAACCCTATTATAGAGAAAATTGGGAATTTTGCAATACTTTTGACTAATTAGTACAAATATTAAGAAAAAATAAATCATACGTAATATTCAGAAAAAACATTTGCAACTTCCTGGGTTTTTTATTTATAATAGAAAAAAGGCATCCGAGGTGATTGCAATGGATAAGTATTATTCATATGCTGATTTTCTGAAAGCGATGGGGCGAAATCAGACCGTTAGTGAAGCGGAGAAACTGTTGAACGATATCTACATGGATTTGTTCTTGAACCATGTGCATCGCGAGCAACGGAAAGAACGCTTGCTGACCTTGATTGACGGAGCGCTCGATCTGAAAGATAAAGAATCGTTTGTGGCATATACAAGCGAATTACGTCTGTTGCAACAAGAAAGTGTGTAATGATTAGATGATTAGTTCCTATAGACTTGTGAATTATCCGCTCTTCGCGAAGAGCGGATTTTGTTTTTTTAGCAGAAAAACATACGTTCGCTTTTTATTCGTGTTCCATTGGGGAATATGATAAAATATGAACATTCAATAAAAATGGCCGAACCCCGCTAACCTTAACAAAAGTAGCGCTTTCCGCTTTATAAACAAGGAGGAAATTATGGTACAGAATTTTGATTTGCAGGCTCCTTACAAACCCGATGGAGACCAACCGCAGGCGATTCGCGAATTGGTAAAAGGAATTGAAGAAGGTCGGAAATACCAGACGTTACTTGGTGCAACAGGAACAGGTAAAACATTTACCGTGTCGAATGTAGTGACGGAAATCAAAAAGCCGACATTAGTCATGGCTCACAATAAAACACTTGCAGGACAACTGTACAGTGAGTTCAAAGAATTCTTCCCGAATAATGCGGTGGAGTATTTTGTTAGTTTCTACGATTACTATCAACCGGAGGCTTATGTGCCACAAACGGATACGTATATCGAAAAAGATTCAAGTATTAATGAAGAGATTGATAAATTGCGCCACTCCGCAACGTCGGCTTTATTTGAACGAGAGGATGTATTAATTGTTGCATCCGTTTCATGTATATATGGACTCGGAAATCCCGAAGAATATCGGGAAATGGTGTTGTCCCTTCGTACGGGAATGGAAATCGAACGCAATCAATTACTCCGTCGATTGGTCGATATTCAATATGAACGAAACGATATGAATTTCGTCCGCGGGAAGTTCCGTGTGCGAGGAGATGTCGTTGAAATTTTCCCGGCTTCCCGTGATGAACGGTGCATTCGTGTTGAGTTTTTCGGGGATGAAATCGACCGGATACGTGAAGTGGATGCCTTAACAGGTGAAATTATCGGAGACCGTGAACATGTAGCGATATTCCCGAACTCCCACTTCGTTACCCGTGAAGAAAAATTGCTGAAAGCGATAGAAAATATTGAAATTGAATTAGAACAGCAACTGAAAGTTCTACGTGGCGCAGACAAATTACTAGAAGCGCAGCGTCTGGAACAACGTACCCGCTACGACTTGGAAATGATGCGCGAGATGGGCTTTTGTTCAGGTATCGAAAACTATTCACGTCATTTAACACTGCGCGAATCTGGGGCCACCCCATATACATTACTTGATTATTTTCCAGACGATTTCCTGATGGTCGTGGATGAAAGCCACGTAACATTGCCTCAAGTAAGGGGGATGTTCAACGGGGACCAGGCTCGTAAGAAAGTGTTGGTGGATCATGGGTTCCGGTTACCATCAGCCATGGATAACAGACCATTGACATTCCAGGAATTTGAAGGTCATATGGGGCAAGCCATATTCGTTTCAGCGACTCCAGGACCTTATGAATTGGAACACACACCTGACATGGTTGAGCAAATCATTAGACCGACAGGCTTGTTAGACCCTACAATCGATGTCCGTCCGATTGAAGGTCAGATTGATGATTTGATTGATGAAATCCGTCAACGGGCCGAGCGTAATGAACGGGTTCTTGTGACCACATTAACGAAAAAAATGTCAGAGGATTTAACCGATTATTTAAAAGAAATCGGCATTAAAGTTAATTATTTGCACTCAGAAATCAAGACACTTGAGCGAATTGAAATTATTAGAGAACTTCGCATGGGTACGTATGATGTATTGATTGGCATCAACTTGCTCAGAGAAGGACTCGATATTCCGGAAGTTTCGCTAGTGACGATTTTGGATGCGGACAAAGAAGGGTTTTTACGTTCCGAGCGTTCACTTATTCAAACAATTGGACGGGCAGCACGTAATGCCAATGGACATGTCATCATGTATGCGGATCGCATGACGGATTCGATGACCAAAGCAATTGGTGAAACGCAGCGACGCCGCGATATCCAAATAGAGTATAACGAAAAACATGGCATTACCCCACAAACAATTCAGAAGAAAATTCGCGATGTCATTCGTGCTTCTCATAATGCAGAAGAAACATCGACATATATGGAAAAAGTAACAAAAGGCAAAAAATTGACCAAAGACGAGAAAGCGACATTATTGCTGACTTTGGAAAAAGAAATGAAAGACGCAGCGAAAGCACTCGATTTCGAACGTGCAGCTGAACTGCGTGACACGATTTTGGAACTGAAAGCGGAAGGATGAACCGATTTGAAAAACCAGGAAATTCGTATACAAGGTGCACGTGCACATAATTTGAAAAACGTAGATTTAACAATTCCACGAGACAAGCTTGTTGTCATGACAGGCTTATCGGGATCGGGTAAATCTTCACTTGCTTTCGATACGATTTATGCAGAAGGACAACGACGTTATGTCGAGTCATTGTCTGCCTATGCACGACAGTTTTTAGGTCAAATGGATAAACCGGATGTAGATGCCATTGAAGGCTTGTCACCTGCCATTTCCATTGACCAAAAAACAACAAGCCGCAATCCTCGTTCCACTGTGGGGACAGTAACGGAAATTTATGATTATTTACGACTGTTATTTGCACGTGTCGGGAAACCGATCTGTCCAAATCACGGGACTGAAATTACATCACAGACCATTGAGCAAATGGTTGACCGTTTGATGGAATTCCCAGAACGTACGCGGATGCAAATTTTAGCGCCGATTGTTTCCGGTCGTAAAGGTACTCATGCAAAAATGCTGGAAGATGTGAAGAAGCAAGGCTATGTACGAGTGCGTGTAAACGGTGATTTAATGGATCTGGATGACGACATTAATTTAGACAAAAATAAAAAGCATGACATTGAAATTGTTATTGACCGTGTCGTGATGAAGGATGATGTTGCAGCACGACTGGCAGATTCATTGGAGTCCGCGTTAAGACTGGCGGATGGTCGTGTCTTGATTGATGTAATGGAACATGAAGTATTACTGTTCAGTGAACATCATGCATGTCCAATTTGTGGATTTTCAATTGGGGAACTAGAACCACGCATGTTTTCATTCAACAGTCCATTTGGAGCCTGTCCGGAATGTGATGGTCTAGGTACGAAGCTTGAAGTGGATCCTGAACTTGTGATTCCCGATTGGTCAAAATCGTTGAATGAAGGAGCGATTGTACCGTGGGAACCGACCAGTTCTCAATACTATCCACAACTTTTGGCGGCAGTATGTAAACATTACAAAATCGATATGAAAAAACCCGTGAAAAAACTGCCGAAAGAACAAATGGATAAAATTCTTCATGGCTCTGGCAAGGATAAAATTACATTCCGTTATGAAAATGATTTTGGACAAGTTCGGAGCAATGAGATTTATTTTGAAGGCGTATTAAAAAATATCGAACGCCGTTATAAAGAAACGTCGTCGGATTATATTCGCGAGCAAATGGAAAAATATATGGCCCAACAAGATTGCCCAACATGTGAAGGCTATCGTCTGAAACCTGAAACATTGGCAGTAAAAGTAGCTTCACTACATGTCGGACAAGTGACGTCTTTCTCCATTCAGGAAGCTGATGCATTTTTCAAATCACTCGAGTTATCCGAAAAAGATATGCAAATTGCACGACTCATTTTACGTGAAATCGATGAACGACTTGGGTTCCTTATTAATGTGGGACTGGATTATCTAACGTTGAGTCGAGCTGCTGGAACATTGTCGGGTGGGGAAGCACAACGTATCCGTTTAGCGACTCAAATTGGTTCGCGTTTATCGGGCGTACTTTACATTTTGGATGAACCTTCAATCGGCTTGCATCAACGAGATAATGATCGCTTGATTTCAACGCTTAAAAATATGCGAGATATCGGTAACACGTTAATTGTGGTTGAACATGATGAAGACACGATGATGGCTGCAGATTATTTAATTGACGTGGGTCCTGGAGCAGGAGTACATGGTGGAGAAATTGTCGCTTCCGGAACACCGGCGCAGGTCATGAAAAACACGAAGTCCATTACCGGTCAATATTTAAGCGGGAAGAAATTCATTCCGCTGCCTACAGAACGTCGCAAACCGGACGGTCGTTTGATAACGATCAAGGGAGCGACAGAAAACAATTTGAAAAATGTTACCGTGGATATTCCGCTGGGTGTTTTCACTTCGGTTACAGGTGTGTCAGGTTCAGGGAAAAGTACGTTGATAAATGAAATTTTGCATAAAGCTCTCGCTCAAAAGCTAAATCGAGCAAAATCGAAACCTGGACAGCACATAGAAGTAACAGGTATCGAACAATTGGAAAAAGTCATTGATATTGACCAGTCTCCAATTGGCCGAACACCAAGATCAAATCCAGCTACCTACACGGGTGTATTTGATGATATTCGTGATGTGTATGCGTCAACGAACGAAGCGAAAGTGCGTGGCTACAAAAAAGGTCGATTCAGTTTTAACGTTAAAGGTGGACGTTGTGAAGCTTGTCGTGGTGACGGTATCATCAAGATTGAAATGCATTTCTTGCCGGATGTCTATGTACCATGTGAGATTTGCCATGGGAAACGATACAACCGTGAAACACTGGAAGTGAAATACAAAGACAAAAATATTGCAGATGTATTGAAAATGACAGTGGAAGACGGTCTGAAATTCTTTGAAAATATCCCGAAAATCAGCCGTAAACTTCAAACAATTGTCGATGTAGGCCTAGGCTATATGGAGTTGGGCCAGCCAGCTACGACGTTATCAGGTGGTGAAGCACAACGGGTTAAGTTGGCTTCGGAATTGCATAAACGCTCAAACGGAAAATCGTTCTATATTTTAGATGAACCGACAACAGGACTTCATGCACATGACATTGCCCGTTTGCTTGTTGTCTTGCAGCGATTGGTTGAAAGCGGCGATACCGTTTTAGTAATCGAACATAACTTAGACGTTATTAAAACTTCCGATTACTTGATTGATTTAGGGCCAGAAGGTGGCGATAAAGGCGGCACCATTTTAGCAGTGGGTACCCCTGAAGAAATTGCCAATGTCAAAAAGTCATATACAGGTCGCTATTTAAAACCTGTGCTAGAACGTGACCGTCAGCGCATGGAAGATCAAATCGCAAAAGCTTCCACAAAAAAGAAGGCGAAAAAAGAGACAGTTTCAGCTAAATGAAACCTTTTTGTGGATGAACCGTATGTATAAGGGAAGAACAAAGTTCCGCGCAAAGCGGCTTTGAAGGAGGCCAACTATATGCAAGAAGAACGTAAACGCATTTTAGATCTAGTTGAAAAAGGAACGATTTCTGCTCAAGAAGCGTTGGTATTACTAGAGGCTCTTGGAAATGATAAGGCTAAACCTAGTGTGTCGGCATACGCTGGACCGGGAACGTCTGATGTGCATAACCATTCCACTCATACAAATTCTGAAACACACAACAAGAAAACCACATCCTCTCAAGCAGAAGATTTTATGGAAGATATTAAAAGAGATTTTTCGCAATTCAGCGACCGTTTCATGCAATTTATGCAAACGGCTGTCGGTAAAATGAAATCATTCGATTTCGATATGCCTTTCGGTGAACCGAACGAATTTCATCACACCTTTACAAAAGAGTTGGCAGATTTCAAAGAAGTCTCTGTCGACATTGCCAATGGGAAGTTCGAAATTTATCCTTCACAAGACGGTCAAGTACGAGCGGAATGCCATGTGAAAGTGTATCGTGCTCCCAATGAAGAGGATGGGAAGAAAGATTTCTTTGAAAAATTTGTATTTGTCGTGGATCAACAAAGATTGCGCATTATCAGCGATATGAAAACAACTTCTGTCAATGTCGTCTTGTATGTTCCAAAACAAATGTATGATTCCATATCGGTTCGATTGTTCAATGGAGCCTTCATCAGCAAACATCTAGAAGTGGGACGCTTTAAAGTCAAAACCGCTAATGGCAAAATTGAATTGAAAAATGTTCAATTGGAGGATGGTGAAATCCAGACTGCCAATGGCGCCATTAATATTAAAGATGCCATTGGAAACAAGGTTGATGCAGAAACCATAAATGGTCGTATTTACATTGATGGCCATTTAAAAGATATTGAAGCACAATCTGTGAATGGTCATGTCGTTGTCACCACGAAAAATCCCGAAGCACGTAAAGTTGAGGGACGTGCAGTGGCTGGTACAGTAGAAATTTATGTCCCTTCCACGGTTGCCTTGCAAGGAGAAGTGGCTTCGAATTTCGGGAAAATGGACGTATCATTGCCGGATGTGACACGTTTAAATGAGCAAGAGCATTTCTTGCAAAAAAATATCCGTTTTACAAAAGAACTCACAGATTCAACAGCAGCTCCTCTATATATTAAAGGGGAAGCAAAAACAGGCTCGATTGTCGTACGCTATACAACAGCTGAATAACTAGAAAATCCCCAAATCGAAAGTACAATCGATTTGGGGATTTTTATATTCCTTATTATAATGAACACAGTATACCGAAAACGATGGCTTGTGCACATTGCTGTTGATATCCTAGACTTTTTAACAAGTCTGCTTCTTTTTTATTTGTCATAAATCCACATTCCACTAATATGGCAGGCATCGTCGTTTCCCTCAGCACGGCTAAGTCTCCTTTTTTAACACCTCGATTTTTTCTACCTGTGCGCATGATCAAAGCTTGCTGCACAAAAGTAGCCATCCGAGTTGAAGTTTCGCTTGGGTTCAAACAAGTATACGTTTCAATGCCTTGAGCTTGGTTCCAATCATTGCCGAAAGCATTCGCATGAATCGATATAAATGCTGAAACTTTCAGTTTGTTCGCTAGAGATATGCGTTCTGAAAGTGCAACATCGCAAGAATTATTATGCGAAAATAGTACGGTAAATCCTTCAGCAGTTAAGAGTTTCTTGACATGTATAGCCGTGGCTACATTAAAAGTGAATTCCCGTAAGGCTCCATCAGGCGATCGTTTACCTGAAGTTTCTGGACCATGTCCAGCATCGATGATTATCTTCTTCATTCTTCATCCCTCCTAATACTTACATAGGAAAAATGAAAGAAGAGAGATAATTTCGATAGAGATTACCTTCAATTTAGTACAATGAAATTAATGTTGTACTATCAAAATGCTTGTCTAGCTCCAATTGCCATCCCTAACCTTCCAGCGAAGATGTACAGCAAAACGGCACTTTGCGCTTTTCTCAAAGTGCATGCTAAAATAAAGGACATGACGGATAATTCGCATTTCGAAGAAAGCAGGTGATATTTTGGTACAAGTGACAACAAAAGATGTAATGGAAATGTTCGATTTAAAACTAGTCAGTGGCCAGGAAGGCATCGGCAGGCATATTGCCATCAGCGATATCTCAAGACCAGGGTTAGAAATGGCCGGTTATTTTACACACTACCCAGCAAACCGTGTCCAACTACTCGGCACGACAGAACTGTCATTTTATGATATGTTGCTGCCTCACGAACGAATAGATCGCATGAAAAAGTTATGCTCACCTGATACACCAGCTATTATTGTTTCACATGGTATGACCGTACCGGAAGAACTGAAGATTGCTTCGAATGAAGAGCACGTACCGGTATTGACTGCAAAAATGGCAACTACGAGGTTCTCCAGTTTGCTGACAAACTTTTTGGAAAGCAAACTCGCACCTACCACTGCAGTACACGGCGTACTCGTTGATATTTATGGGGTAGGCGTTTTGATTACAGGGAAGAGTGGGGTCGGTAAAAGTGAGACCGCTCTAGAACTTGTCAAAAGAGGTCATCGCCTCGTTGCTGACGATTGTGTGGAAATCAGACAAGAAGCCGAAAATACACTTGTAGGGAATCCACCAAAACTGATTGAGCATTTACTAGAAATCCGTGGACTGGGCATTATTGATATCATGACTTTGTTCGGTGCAAGTGCAATACGCAGCTTCAAACGGATATCTCTAGTAATTGATTTAGAGATTTGGGATGCACAGAAAACGTATGACCGTCTCGGGCTCGAGGAAGAAAAAATGAAAATTATTGATACGGATCTGACGAGACTGACGATTCCCGTTCGACCTGGTCGGAACTTAGCAGTTATTATTGAAGTGGCAGCGATGAACTATCGTTTGAAACGTATGGGAGTCAATGCAGCAGAGGAATTTTCCAATCGTCTGAACGATGTCATTAGTCAAAATGAAGACGCTACATATTAAAAGCAGGAAGTATGGAAGGGGTATAACATGAATTTTTTACTTGGAGCATTTGATCCAATCGCGATTTCTCTTGGACCGATTGATGTACGCTGGTACGGCGCCATTATCGCTTTTGGAATTGTTTTGGCATTTCTAGTAGCACAGCGTGAAATGCTGAAACGAGGTTTTCACGAAGAATTCTTAACGGATTTATTGATATGGGCTGTCCCATTGGCAATTCTTGGGGCGCGTCTTTATTACGTAATATTTAAATGGGAGTATTACTCCGAAAATCCCGGTGATATCCTTCAAGTTTGGGAGGGAGGACTTGCCATACATGGAGCATTGATTGCTTCATTCGTTACCGCTTATGTGTTTACGAAAAAACGAAAAGTCTCATTTTTGAAACTGGCGGACGTAGTGGCACCAAGTATCCTAATCGGTCAGACAATAGGACGTTGGGGTAACTTTATGAATCAGGAAGCCCACGGAGGACCTGTATCACGTGCTTTCTTAGAGAATATGTTTTTACCAGACTGGATTATCGAACAAATGCGAATTGATGGGACGTATTACCATCCCACTTTCTTATATGAATCTATATGGAATTTCATGGGTGTTGTTATCTTAATATTATTGCGTAGAGTTAATTTACTACGCGGAGAAATGTTCTTGTTTTATCTTATCTGGTATTCTGTGGGACGTTTCTTTATTGAAGGATTGCGGACTGACAGTCTGTACTTACTCGGGGAACTTCGCACGGCACAGGTAGTGTCTCTTATTACAGTTGTTGTTGCACTATTGATTGTTGTTTACCGTCGTATGACCATTAAAGATCCTGTGCGTTATAAAGACGCATAAATAAGGAAGTATCATACATGACTACAATAAAAAATGGACTGCTGGCGGGTCTTAAAACAACCTGGACGCTTAGCAAGATCATATTTCCAATTACATTGTTGCTGGTTATTTTGCAGTACACACCAGTTCTTCCGTGGATTATTGACTTCGTTTCTCCCATCATGGGTTTATTCGGATTGCGCGGCGATGCAGCGATTCCGCTAGTATTAGGAAACGTTCTCAATTTGTATGCAGGGATTGCTGGAATACTTTCACTCGAATTGACTGTTAAAGAAGTCTTTATTCTGGCAGTCATGTTGTCATTCTCACATAATATTTTTATTGAAACGGGAGTAGCATTAAAGGTTGGCGTAAAATTGTGGGTAGTTTTACTCGTAAGATTTGGTCTTGCAGCTATAACGGCAATCGTCATAAACCTGGTGTGGTCTGGTGGTTCGCAAGTCGCTCAATATGGGATGGCACCAAAAATGGCTACCATGCCTGAAGGGTGGCTTGAAATCATCTTACTCGGACTGCAAAAAGCAAGTTATGGGGTACTGCAACTCGCCCTGGTCGTTATTCCATTAATGGTTGTCATTCAATATTTGAAAGACAAACAGTATTTGCAGAAGTTTTCACAAAAAATAGCACCTTTTACAAAGTTGCTCGGAATTAAACCAAATGCTTCGATGACACTGGTATCTGGATTGGTTATCGGGTTGGCATTTGGTGCAGGCGTAATGATTCAGGCAGTACAAGAGGACGGGGTCAGCAAGAAAGATGCAACGCTGGTCTTTATCTTTTTAGTCGCCTGTCACGCAGTTGTAGAAGATACGCTTATCTTTATTCCTCTTGGAATACCGATTTGGCCATTATTTTTACTAAGGCTCGGCATCGCTTTTATATTGACGATTGTGGTCGCATCAATTTGGAAAAGAGCTGAGCAAACGAAAAGAAAGGAAGTACTTACATCATGAAATCTCAACCAATAACAACGCTTCTTTTCGATTTTGATGGTACATTGCTGGATACGAATGAGCTCATCATTCAAACGTTTTTAAGTGTTTTGGGTAAAAGATATCCCGGAAGATTTACTAAAGAAGACGCGCTGCAATTTATAGGACCGTCCTTAAAACAGACCTTTGATTCGATTGATGAAACATTGACAGAAGAGCTAATTAAAGAATACCGCGCATGGAATATTGAAATGCACGATCAAATGGCTGTCGAATTTGATGGTGTTACTGATACTCTCCGTATATTAAAAGCTCGAGGCCTTAAGATGGCAATTGTATCAACGAAAAGACAAGGTATGATTCAGAAGGGATTAACATTAATGGGGATTGAGGACATCTTCGATGTTGTGATTGCACTCGACGACGTGGTTACCCCAAAACCAGACCCTGAACCCATTCTTTTGGCACTTGAGTGTTTGAATGCAACGAAAGAAGAGGCAATAATGATCGGGGACAACTCCCATGATATCGAGGGTGGTCAAAACGCAGGTGTAAGAACAGCTGGTGTTGCATGGACTGCTAAAGGCGAAGCATATTTAGCTACTTTTAACCCAACATATATGTTGCAGCATATAACGGATTTGCTTGAAATCGTGGACGGAACATCTTCATGAGAAGGACGGAACGTTATCCCGTAGAAGGGGCAAACTCGTTGTGGCATATTTACCGAACGGTGCCTTTTTGGAAAGTGATGAAAAATTTTATCGTTATTCAACTGGGCAGATACAGCCCTTCATTACCACTGAAAAATTTCCTCTACCGACACTTTTTACATATGAAAGTTGGAGAGCAAACTTCATTTGCCTTGATGGTTATGCCTGATGTCATGTTTCCGGAGAGAATTACAATTGGAGAGAATACAATCGTCGGGTACAATACGACGCTTTTAGCTCATGAGTACTTAATTGACGAATATCGTATTGGAGACGTCATTATTGGGAATCGTGTTCTTATAGGAGCGAATTCTACCATATTACCTGGAGTTACTATTGGTGATGGTGCGATTGTTTCTGCTGCAACTCTTGTGCATAAAGATGTACCAGAAGGCAGTTTTGTCGGGGGGAATCCCATGAAAATCATTTACACTGCTGAAGAAATGGCGACACGTCGCCTTATATAACCAGAAAAGACCTCATGAAGAGAATTCCAATGCTTCATGAGGTCTTTTGTATTGACGCACTCTATTAGTTACGTTAAAATATATTTTATTTCATTGTAGTAGCATGCTAGTGTACTAAAGTAAAATATCCTTATTTTAGGAAGTGATGAAAGAATGACGCCAATTCGAAAATTTGAGAAACCGCTAGGGATGAGAGACTCATTTCCGTTAATAAATGAAAAAAAGGAAAAAGTACGGGATGTCGGCAGAAAGTTTTTCCGAAATCACGGCTTTGATTTTATCAAAACACCTACTGTTGAATATTACGAAACCGTGGGGAAAGCCTCGGCAATTTCAGATTCATCATTGTTTAAATTAGTCGATCGCCAAGGTGAGACACTTGTCTTAAGACCAGATATGACGACACCAATTGTTCGTGTGGCAACATCTAAGCTATTGAAGGAACAAATACCATTGCGTCTAGCATACTTTGCGAACGTCTTCCGTGCACAGGAAAATGAAGGCGGAAGGCCCGCTGAATTCGAGCAAATGGGCGTGGAGTTAATAGGAGATTCTTCGGTTTTCGCAGATGCAGAAATGATTATAACCGCATCGGATTTTGTACAGGAACTTGGAATTGGTGAATATCATTTAACGGTCGGACATGCTGGGTTATTGCAATCAATTTTGACGCAATTTACCGAATCCAAAGAACAAGTTAAAGAACTTCGTAAATTACTTGTGGAAAAGAACATGGTTGGATTTGAAGAGGCTGTACAATCGTATGGATTATCGAAAGTAGAAGAAGAACGCTTTATTGAATTTATTGGACATGCTTCGAATGTGCAATCCATTCAATCATTACATCCTTTTATCGACCAATCAAATATTCAGCAAGTGAACATGTTTATGTATCTTAGTGACTTGTCCGTATTACTGGAAAATGCAGGTCTTTCAAATCTGGTCACATACGATCTGACACTTACTAGTGAAATGAGTTATTACACTGGGATGTTATTTGAAGTTTTTGCGAGGGGATCAGGTTTTCCGATAGGCAATGGAGGTCGCTATGACGGTTTGTTGCAGGAATTCAATTGTGATGTCGGTGCAACAGGTTTTGGATTGAGAGTAGACAGATTGCTTGAAGTGATGACTACATCGGCAACACGTAAGCCACATACGTTAATCTTTTTTGATGAAGCTAATTATATGGAAGCAGTCAATGAGGCGAATAAATTTAGACAGCAAGGGATTCGGACAACCATTCAATATGTTAATGGTGTAGAGGACAGACAGGCTTATCAGGATAACTTTACAGAAGTATTGTGGTTAACAGAAGGAGTTGGAAATAATGAGTGAACTGACAATTGCGATGCCGAAAGGACGAATTTTTGAAGAAGGTTATGTGTTACTTCAAAAAGCGGGTTTTCAGTTGCCGGATGACTTTGAAGAATCACGGAAACTCATTGTTGAAGCTCCTGGTGAAAAGATTCGATTTATTCTTGCGAAACCGATGGATGTACCTGTTTATGTGGAACATGGGGTTGCAGATATAGGAATAGCGGGTAAAGATGTATTACTTGAACAAAAACGAATTGTTCATGAGTTGCTGGATTTAAAAATCAGCGAATGCTATATCGCAACTGCAGGCTTGCCGAATACAGTCATGAATGAGATTGCGCCTCGTGTGGCAACTAAATATCCTGAAATTGCTTCGGCTTTTTACAAAGAAAAAGGGGAGCAAGTTGAAATTATTGGATTAAATGGTTCAATCGAACTGGCACCCATGATTGGGCTGGCCGATCGAATTGTGGATATCGTATCTTCTGGCCGGACATTGAAAGAAAATGGACTTGTTGAATACGAACGCATTGTGGATGTGACATCGAGGTTAATTGCTAATCCCGTCAGTTACCGCCTAAAAAGCGAACGCATCCGCGATATGGTGAAGCGACTGAAAGATTCAATGGAGTAAGGAGGATATTATATGCAAATCGTTTCTTTAACGAAAGATATATCATTAAAACGACCTTTGGAAATGGGCAATGAGGAGCAATTGAACACCGTGAAAATGGTATTGTCCGATGTCAAAAAACGCGGTGACCAAGCAGTCGCGGACTATAGCGAGAAATGGGACGGAATTAAACTAAGTGAATTTAGTGTTTCGATGGATGAAATTCAACAAGCACTCGCCAATTTTGATGAAGAACTTAAAAATGATTTGGAAGAAGCGGCAAAAAATATCCGCCTTTTTCATGAAATGCAAAAACGGTCATCTTATGAAGTTGACGTCAAAAATGGCTCATTTATTGGACAACGAGTAAGTCCATTGGATGCAGTTGGTTTGTACGTGCCAGGTGGTTCCGCTGCTTATCCGTCATCGGTATTAATGAATGTCATTCCGGCACAAGTGGCTGGTGTTGAACGAATTGTCATTGTGTCACCTCCAAACGATAAAGGAGCACTACCAGACGCAGTATTGGTTGCGGCTTCGATTTTAGGAATTGAAGAAATTTATAAAATGGGTGGAGCTCAGGCAATCGCTGCTCTTGCATATGGTACCGAATCCATTGCACCTGTAGATAAAATAACAGGTCCAGGTAATGTGTTTGTTGCATTGGCCAAACGGGAAGTATTTGGTGAAGTGGCTATTGATATGATTGCAGGACCGAGTGAAATTGCCATCATCGCAGATGATACTGCATATGCGGACGAAATTGCCGCCGATTTATTATCGCAAGCTGAACATGATCCGATGGCTTGTCCGATTTTACTGACGACGAGCAATGTATTTGCTCAGGAAGTTGCAATAGAAGTGGAGAAACAATTGCGAACGCTCCCGCGTGAGAAGATTGCACGGGCAGCTGTTGAAAAGTTCGGGAAAATTTATGTTGCAGAAACAATGCTGGATATTATTAAAGCTGTAAATAAATTGGCACCGGAGCATTTGGAAATCATGACAATCAATCCTCATGAAGTTGCACAACAAGTGCGACATGCAGGTGCGATTTTTATCGGTCGATACAGTTCGGAACCAATTGGTGACTACTTTGCAGGGACCAATCATGTTTTGCCGACAAACAGCACTGCTCGGTTCTCCAGTCCATTATCGGTGGATGATTTTATCAAAAAGACAAGCATCATTTTTTACACAGAAGAAACATGGCAACAACATGCAGACAAAATAGCAAGACTGGCTAGAATGGAAGGGTTAGAAGCCCATGCAAGAGCTGTAGAATCAAGAGGCTGGAAAAAGGGGATGAATCAATCATGACACGCGAAGCAACGATTAATAGAAAAACGAACGAAACACAAGTGAAAGTTACGATGCAACTGGATGGAGAAGGACAGGCCACGATTGATACTGGCGTCCCTTTTATGGATCATATGCTTGATTTATTTGTGAAACATGGATTCTTTAATGCGACCATTCAAGCGTCTGGTGATACACATATTGATGATCATCATACAACTGAAGATATCGGGATTGTACTCGGGCAAGTTGTCAAAGAAGCGTTAGGTGACAAAAAAGGGATACGACGATACGGTAATGCATTTGTGCCGATGGATGATGCACTGGCGCAAGTGATTGTGGATTGTTCAAACCGTCCTCACCTTGAATTCAGAGCGACATTCCCTAAAGAAAAAGTAGGGAATTTCGATACGGAACTTGTCCATGAATTTTTATGGAAATTCACTCTCGAAGCACGGATGAATGTTCATGTAATCCTTCATTATGGCCATAATACACACCACATGATTGAAGCCATATTCAAAGCTTTGGCAAGAGCGCTCGATGAAGCGGTATCCATTGATCCGCGTGTCAAAGGAGTGCCATCCACTAAAGGATTATTAACATGAAAATTGGTGTAATCGATTACGGCATGGGCAATTTGTATAGTGTTGAACAAGCGCTGCTCCGACTAGGTTGTGAAGTTTCCATAACGGCAGATACAAACATCTTAAATCAAATGGATGGTTATGTTTTACCAGGTGTGGGGGCATTTCCAGATGCCATGAGTCGTCTGCGTGAGTCTGGATTGGATCAATATATTAAACAAATCGAGAACACCAACAAACCGTTACTTGGCATATGTCTGGGCATGCAGCTTCTATATGAAGATAGTACAGAAAATGGATGGACGGAAGGTTTAGGTATATTAACGGGTCATATTCAGAAATTTGAACAACTGGATACAGAACAAAAACGTATCAGAATTCCTCATATGGGATGGAATCCATTATCTTTTACACATCAACCAGATTGGCTGAAGGGTCTCGATAAAGAAGATTCAACTCATGTCTACTTTGTCCATTCCTATTTGGCACAAAATACAATGCAAAAAGAAGTACTGGCAAGCAGTACATATGCAGGTCAGTTTGTTCCTGGACTTGTCCAGAAAGACTCAATCACTGGTATGCAGTTTCACCCTGAAAAGTCTGGACCGTTCGGAAAGTACTTGTTGAAAAAATGGGTCGGTCAAGTAAAAGAAAGGAGTGAACAAAGATGACAGTGATTGAATTATTCCCTGCGATTGATATGCGTGGAGGCAAATGTGTGCGCTTATTTAAAGGTGATTATAATCAAGAGACGGTTTATGCGGAATCTCCTTTTGAAATGGCAAAAACTTTTGCATGCCAAGGAGCAAAGTGGATTCACATGGTAGATTTGGATGGCGCGAAAGATGGGAAACGAATTCATGATAAGGATGTAATCCGTGCGGCTACTGAGCTTGGTGTGAATGTGCAAATTGGCGGAGGAATACGCACTGAAGAAGATGTGAAATATTATCTGGATAATGGTGTGGCAAGAGTCATCATCGGAAGCTTGGCTATTCAGCAACCAGAGCTAGCGGTCTCGATAATCCAAAGGTTCGGTGCAGAGAAAATAGTTATAGGCCTTGATGCAAAAGAAGGCATGGTTGCTACACATGGATGGTTGGAAACTTCCTCAAAATCCGCGATTGAAGTAGGGCAATATTTTGCAACTCATGGTGCGAAAACCTTTATTTTTACGGATATAGCAACGGACGGAACATTAAGTGGACCTAATATTCTTGCGAATGAACTTCTTGCCGAAGCTACGGGAGCAGAAGTGATTGTTTCTGGGGGCATTAGTTCACTTTCAGACGTAAAGAAAGTTGCAAAAGCAGCCGCAGGTTCAAAAATTGGTGGCGTGATTATTGGTAAAGCACTTTATGAAAATCGTTTCACGTTACCGGAAGCATTGCGTGAGGTGGCTTCATGTTAACAAAACGAATTATTCCATGTTTGGATGTCAAAGAAGGACGAGTGGTAAAAGGGGTTCAATTTGTTTCATTACGAGATGCAGGAGATCCGGTCGAACTTGCAAAATTTTATGATGAGCAAGGGGCAGATGAGTTAGTATTTTTGGATATATCGGCTTCGCATGAAGGAAAAGAGACGATGATTGATGTCGTACGTCAAACTGCCGTTGAACTGGCTATTCCTTTTACCGTTGGAGGCGGAATCCGAACACTGGATGATATGAAAAACTTGCTGCGGGCAGGTGCAGATAAAGTATCAGTCAATACATCTGCACTTGACCGTCCCGAATTGATTGCTGAAGGTGCGGCTTATTTCGGTTCACAATGCATTGTCGTCGCTATTGATGCAAAATGGTCAGAAGATGACGGGACGTGGATGGTCTATACGCATGGTGGTCGACGGCTTACACAATGGACAGCAGTTAAATGGGCACAAGAAGCCACTCGATTAGGTGCAGGAGAAATTCTCCTGACGTCCATGAACAAAGATGGTGAAAAAAGTGGTTTTGATTTGGCGTTAACGAAAGCGGTTCGGGAGGCTGTCAATGTTCCGGTTATCGCAAGTGGTGGAGCAGGAAATGCCCAACACTTTTATGATGTATTCAATGAAGTGGATGTAGATGCGGCATTGGCGGCTTCCATTTTTCATTATAAAGAGACAAGTGTAGCAGAAGTGAAAAGTGTACTGCGAGAGAAGGGAGTGTCAGTCAGATGACAAAAAACGTATTGGAAACCATTCAATTTGATGAGCAAGGACTGATACCGGTTGTTGTTCAACATGCACAAACAAAAGAAGTGTTGACGGTCGCTTATATGAATCGTCAATCAATGGAAAAAACAATTGAAACGAAAGAAACATGGTTCTTCAGTCGTTCGAGACAAGAACTATGGCATAAAGGTGCAACGAGTGGTAACACGCAACAAGTAGTAGCCATCCGAACAGACTGTGATGAAGATGCATTAGTGGTGGAAGTGTTGCCAAAAGGTCCTGCTTGTCATACGGGTGAAGCCACTTGTTTTCATAAAGACATCCTCTCTCCAGGACAAACTGTCGGCAGTTTTGGGATTTTGGCAGATTTGGTACAAGTCATCCAACAACGTGAAAAATCTATGCCAGAAGGTGCCTATACGACCTACTTATTTGAAAAAGGCGTGGACAAAATCGGCAAGAAAATCGGGGAAGAAGCGACAGAAGTTGTAATTGCCGCAAAAAACCGTGATGCCGAAGAATTGCAATGGGAAGCGGCTGACTTGATCTATCACTTATTAGTCTTGCTTCAAGAACAAAAAGTGAATTTGTATGATGTGTTGGAAGTTTTACAGAAACGACATGAGAGTAAATCATAAGCCAATGTGCTATAATAGAGAGATACTGAAAAGGGACCTGTTGTGTTCCTTTTTATTTTTTCGGAGGCATTAATTGGAGAAAAAACACAAACAACTCGCGAATGAAAACATCGTCTCGTTTATTCCTACAGGCGAATATTATTATCAAAAAGCGTTAGTAGCTCTGAATCGTGAGCATTTTGAAAAAGCGCATAAATATTTGAGACGTGCAGCGGAACTGAGTCCTGATGATCCGCTTATTTTAATGCAATACGCAATTGTGGAAATGGAAGTGGAAAAATACGACCATGCCCTAGAATTATTGCAAAGTGCGTACAGTCTTGATCCAAATGAAAGTGAAATTGTTTTCTTCTTGGCCGAAGTCAATGCTCATCTCGGTTTTCTTTCGGATGCCCATAAGTATGCCAAACAGTATATTGAATTGGATATGACGGGAGCTTACGCTGAGGAAGCGATGGAGATCATTGATTTCTCGGAACAAGAAGACTGGCCGTTATTTGAAGATGATAATATCGGAAGCGAAATTTTAGTCATTCAAGAAAAAGCAAGACGGATGATGGAACAAGGAAACTTTGAGAAGGCAATTGAAGTTTTGGAGAATTTGATTGAAGAAAATCCGGATTTCTGGGCTGCATTCAACAATTTGGCGCTTGCTTATTTTTATATCGGTGAAGTCGATCAAGCAAAAGCTTTATTACATAAAGTGTTGGAAGAAAACACAGGGAATTTGCATGCATTGTGTAATTTGGCAGTCGTTCATTATTACGAAAAAAATGAGCAGGAACTCTCTTATCTTTTGAATTTACTCGGGAAAATCCAACCGTATATGCTGGAACACCGCTACAAGCTGGGTGCAACTTTTGCTTTGGTTGGTAAATATGAAGATGCGTATAAATGGTTACGTTCACTTCAAAAACGCGGATACGAGGGCGACCCTGGCTTTTATTTCTGGTTGTCACATTCTGCATACTTTTCGGGACATGAAAAAGAAGCTCGTCAATACTGGAAACAACTGATTCAAATTGATCCCGAAAAACACGGACTGGAACCTTGGGCTGGCCAAAAAGAAGGCGAATCTTTAGATGGCATGGAGCACAATCGTGATTTTATTGTAGAAAAGCTTGAAAATGCGTATCGCAGTGAGCGAATGTTCGGTTTGTTTTTGTTGGGTAAGACTGCACATAAACAAGAAATTATCGCTCATCCTGAATGGGTAAATGTAGAAACGTACTCTACGATGGAAAAATGGTTGTTGGCCCATGCCCTTGGGCACGAATTTGAAACTAGTCGACTTGCTGAACGTTCTTTTTTAAGAGCGGTCGAAGCAACAGAAGTGCTGTACCGGAAAAATCACCCGTTAACAATTGACGGATCATTCCTCTTTCAAATGTGGTTTGTGTTAATTGAGCGTGGTATTGATAAAGGCTATGCCTTTAAAAACCCTAAGGCTTTAGCGGCCGCTGCGGATTATATGTTCCAATCATCACGTTCACAAGGCATTACAAAAAAAGCACTAGCGGAACGCTATGAGATTACCACACCAACCATCACAAAATATGTAAATGAACTTATTCAATTTTTACCGCTTTTTGATACTTAAGCAAAAAAGTTGAATGACTTGCATGAATCTTATACGATTTGTGATAGAAGGGTTTAGGAGGTATTTTTAATGACTGAAGAAAAAATTTATGATGTTGTGATTATCGGGGCTGGTCCTGCAGGTATGACAGCAGCTGTATATACATCACGAGGAAATTTATCGACTTTAATGATTGAACGTGGCATTCCAGGTGGCCAAATGGCAAATACTGAGGAAGTTGAAAACTATCCCGGTTTCGAACATATTTTAGGACCTGAACTTTCAACGAAAATGTTTGAACATGCCAAGAAATTCGGTGCGGAGTACGCATACGGAGATGTACAGGAAATCACTGATGGTGAAGCGTTCAAGACAATTAAAGCGGGTGGGAAAGAATATAAAGCCCGTTCAATCATCATCACAACCGGTGCTGAATATAAGAAAATGGGAATTCCAGGCGAAACTGAACTGGGTGGACGTGGAGTAAGTTACTGTGCGGTCTGCGATGGCGCATTCTTTAGAAATAAAGAATTAGTCGTTGTAGGAGGCGGAGATTCTGCTGTGGAAGAAGGCGTGTATTTAACACGTTTTGCTAGCAAAGTAACGATTGTTCACCGTCGTGATGAACTTCGTGCACAAAAAATCCTACAAGAACGTGCGTTTGCAAATGAAAAAATCGACTTCATCTGGAACCATACTGTGAAATCGATTAACGATGAAAATGGCAAAGTCGGAAGCGTGACATTGGCATCAACAGTAGATGATTCGGAACAGGAATTTAAAGCGAACGGTGTATTTATTTACATCGGAATGCTTCCATTGACAAAACCATTTGCTCAATTAGGTATCCTGAACGAAATGGGGTATATCTTAACAAACGAACAAATGGAAACGAGCATCCCTGGTATCTTTGCTGCTGGAGATGTCCGTGAAAAAACGTTACGTCAAATTGTAACGGCAACAGGTGATGGCAGTATCGCTGCACAGGCTGCACAGCATTATATCGAAGAATTACACGAAAAATTAAGCATTAAGGCTTAATTTTAATCAATCTTTAATCCATCTGTAATACCCTTGCAACAATAAAGGTGTATATTAAGGATAGTAAATTGACCCCCTTTTTATAGCAACATTTTGAAAGGCTGTTTCTCGGTGCAAATCGATGAAACAGCCTCTTTTTTTGCCGTTTGGAAAGGGGGTTGAAAGTGTATGGACAGAAAGTGCTTCGAACTGGACAGAAAATCAAGTTAACCGGTCAGAAAACGTCTTTGAGTGGTCAATAACGGTTCTGAATGGTCAGATATTCAATAACAATGGTCAAAACTCTTGAAAACAACTTGCCATGATGTCATTCCGATCACTAGACGAGCTTTCCGCTTTTCTTTTTTGCATACTTTTTGATATGCCATCCTTCAAAGTTGTATAATAGAATAAGTGAGTTTATTTGGATGTGGAGTGTCGAATGTGCAGCGTATAGCAAATTTAATTGTTTTGAAAGATCAACAGGTTCTTTTATTGAAAAAACCACGTAGAAATTGGTATGTAGCCCCTGGCGGGAAAATGGAAGCAGGCGAGTCCATTTACAGCGCGGCCATTCGTGAATTTCAAGAGGAAACCAACACCGTACCTGTCAAACCTCATTTAAAAGGCGTTTATACGATGATCGTACAAGACGAACAGCAGATCGAAAATGAGTGGATGCTCTTTACATTTGTGTCGCATGATTTAGAAGGTATTCCATTTGAAGTAACAAAAGAAGGAATTTTGGAGTGGCATCCTGTGGAAGCCTTGGCACATTTGCCAATGGCAGAAGGAGATCGTACGAACTTACAATTTGCTGTATCAGGACAAGGGGTTCAATACGGGACATTTGTTTACACCCATGATTTTGATTTGATTAAACAAGATATACAAGCGTCATATGAGGGAGAGAAGCAATGATGGAATCAAAACAAACTCAGGATTCGGAATTGGTCATCATTACCGGCATGTCTGGCGCAGGGAAAACAGTTGCCATTCAAAGTTTCGAAGATCTAGGGTTTTTCTGTATCGATAACTTGCCACCAGCTTTATTAATGACGTTTTTAAAATTAATGAAGGAATCAGGAAAAGACATGAATCGGATTGCTGCGGTAATGGATATGCGTGGCGGAGATTTATTCGATTCGTTGATTGGTGCTCTCGATGAAATGGCGCAAGGGAATTTATGTACACCAAAAATTTTATTCCTGGAAGCGGACGATGAAACTCTGGTCAGACGCTATAAAGAAACACGGCGTTCACATCCGCTCGCTCCTGAAGGCTTACCTTTAGAGGGGATTGCAAAAGAACGTTTGTTGCTTTCTGAGTTGAAAGGAAGAGCTCAATTCATTTACAACACCTCAACCCTGAAACCGAAAGATCTTCGTGAAAAAATACAAGAAGAGTTTTCTTCAATAGGAAGCTCTACATTTACTGTAAACGTCATGTCATTCGGTTTTAAACATGGCTTACCGATTGATGCGGATTTAGTATTTGATGTACGATTCTTGCCAAATCCTTATTATATAGAAGATTTGCGTCCGAAAACCGGCTTGGATTCTGATGTATCTGGTTATGTGTTGAAATGGCCGGAAACCCAAATATTAATTGAAAAACTGACTGATTTACTGACTTACATGATTCCTCAATATAAACGAGAAGGAAAACGCCAGCTCGTCATTGCATTTGGTTGTACCGGTGGGCAACACCGTTCCGTAACCCTTACGGAATACTATGCGAAATTGTTCCAACAAGATTATCAAACTGTAATTACGCATCGCGATATTAAACATAGAAAGGGCTGATGGAATGGCACGTTCCAAACGCCGGAAACGAATCGTCATAATCGGCGGGGGGACGGGTCTATCCACGTTGTTGCGAGGATTAAAGAAATTCCCGGTCGATATCACTGCAATTGTTACAGTTGCAGATGATGGAGGCAGCTCAGGCAGACTCCGCGACGATTACGATATTCCGCCTCCGGGAGATATTCGAAAAGTAATGGCTGCATTATCAGATGTAGAGCCTTTAGTTGAAGAAATGTTCCAATATCGTTTCAGTCAATCTGATGATTTAGGTGGACATTCACTAGGTAATTTAATGTTAACAGCGTTGACAGATATAACTGGTGACTTTTCGCATGCGATTCGGGAAATGAGTCGCGTATTAAATGTTCATGGTACTGTATTGCCAGCTGCGAATCAGACAATCACCCTTCATGCAGAACTGGACGACGGGACCATTGTTACGGGAGAATCAAAGATTCCTACATACAATCAACGCATTCATCGTGTCTTTCTGACACCCAATGATGTGGAACCGCTTCCAGATACGATTAAAGCAATTTGCAAAGCTGATTTACTCGTATTTGGACCAGGAAGTTTATATACTAGTATTTTGCCCAATTTATTGGTTCAAGGAATTCAAAAAGCAATACTCGAATCGAAGGTACCAAACGTATACATTTGCAACTTGATGACACAAGCTGGAGAGACATTGAACTATTCAGCGGCTGATCATGTCCGTGCATTGATGTTGCATATGGGTGCGCCGTTTATTCAGACGATTTTACTTAACACGGATGAAGTTCCATTATCCGTTCAAGAAATTTATGCACAAGAACAGTCTATGCCGGTGAGTTATGACGAATCAAGATTAAATCAATTAGGAATAACAGTGGTCAAAAAAGATATTGCGACCATCCAGGATGGAGCCATTCGTCATGACGCAACCAAAGTTGCGGAATGGCTGGTCCATTATGCGGAAGATAAGGAAAATGCAATCAAGCAATCATTTATCTAACTTTCGCTCGAAAGGGGGAAATATATATGTCATTTGCATCTGAAACAAAAAAAGAAATGACGCAGGCTGACATAACACCTTGTTGCGCGAAAGCAGAACTATCTGCACTCATCCGCATGAATGGTGCGCTTTCATTTGCGAACCGAAGTTTGAGTTTGGATGTACAAACCGAGAATGCAGCGATTGCCAGACGTTTATATACATTGATGAAAGAATTGTACCCGTACCAAGTAGAACTATTGGTACGAAAAAAGATGCGCTTGAAAAAAAACAATGTATATATTTGTCGGGTGCGAGATGGGTCAAAAGCTTTGCTGGAAGATTTGAAAATCATTACAGAAGACTTTCAGTTCAATCATACAATTTCAGCTGAACTGGTTAAAAAGAATTGTTGCAAGCGGGCGTATTTGCGTGGTGCATTCCTGGCTGGTGGCTCAGTCAATAATCCGGAAACCTCTGCATACCATTTGGAAGTTTATTCGCTATATAAAGACCATAGTGATGCACTTGTTAATTTAATGAATGGCTTTGGATTGAATGCTAAAACAATTGAACGTAAAAAAGGGTTTGTGACCTATTTAAAAGAAGCTGAAAAAATATCGGATTTTTTAAGTATTACCGGAGCTCATCACGCATTATTGAAATTTGAAGATGTCCGCATTGTCCGCGATATGCGAAATAGCGTAAATCGTCTCGTCAATTGTGAAACTGCCAATCTCAATAAAACAATTGGCGCATCCATACGACAAGTGGAAAATATTCGTTATATTGATAATGTCATGGGAATTGATCAATTGCCTGAAAAGCTGAGGGAAGTAGCAAGATTGCGTGTTGAGTACACAGATGTCACGCTTAAAGAGCTTGGCGAAATGGTTTCAACAGGTACAATCAGTAAATCAGGCATTAATCACCGATTACGTAAGCTTGATGAAATTGCTGATGGACTTCGCGGTGGCGTTGCGTTCGATAAAGTGAAAAGATAGTTGTGAGAATGACTCATTTCAGCTAACATAAAAAACAATACATGAACGGACAGAGATTAGGGGGGCATGAACTAATGACGGAAAATCAAGTACAAGTTGAATTGAAATCAGGATTACAGGCAAGACAGGCTGCTCTTTTTGTGCAAGAAGCAAATCGTTACCAAGCAGATGTATATCTGCAAAAAGACGATAAAAAAGTAAATGCAAAAAGTATTATGGGCATAATGAGCCTAGCCATCAGCAAAGGATCATCAGTTACAATCAGTGCTGAAGGATCAGATGAAGAACAGGCGGTTGAAGGACTAATCGCCATGATTCAAAAAGAAAATTAAAATCAAAAACCTTCGACGATCTGTCGAAGGTTTTTTTATGGACAAAATTCATCAAGTTCACAATGTTTCACTTAACTATTGCTACTTTTCGATAAATCTAGTAAATTACTCAGTCCCAATAGATTTACGAGAATACTATGGGTTATAGCTACAATACAATTTAATTTTAAATAATAGGGGCATAAAAGCGACGATGACTATTCATGGTTTTTTCGAATGTTATTAAAAAATGGGATAAAAATCTTAATAGGAAAGGGGGAAATAGAAATGATTAAAATAGCATGGTCTGCAGGACATGGATTGACTACTGCAGGGAAACGGTCGCCAAATGATGAAAAAGAATGGACATTCAATAACAAAGTGGTTCTGTCAGGCATGGCACATCTGGATAAATATGAAGGTGTTCTACAAATGCGGGTCGACGATCCCAGCGGAAAAACGGATATACCCTTAGCGTCTCGCACTGATATGGCAAATGCTTGGAAAGCTGATATGTACATCAGCTGTCACCATAATGCTCTTGGAGGGCAATGGGGAAATCATGGAGGAATCGAAACCTACGTAATGGAGCCGGCAAACAATAATCCATCTTCACTCAAACTGGCCAATTCCATTCATCCGAAAGTAGTGAAAGCGATGGGGTTGAGGGATCGCGGTGTGAAATCTGCCAACTTTCATGAATTGCGGGAGACAGTTATGCCAGCAGTACTAGTAGAAGGTGGTTTTATGGATAGTCTCACGGATATCGTAAAAATGCGTGATGACAGTTATTTGAAAGCACACGGTGTAGCAATCGCTCAAGGTATCGCGGAGAGTTTCGGACTGAAAATGAAAGAAGTTATTGATTCTTCTGGTAAGGAGGAAACGAAGTTTTTCAATACAGGTTCAATATCATTAAATAATGAATTTAAAAATATGTTGACCAAGGCGCGTGAACAAGGCGTAATTGAATCCAATCATTGGGAGAAAAAGGCTGAGGAGGGAAGCTTGACAGAATCTGAAGCGATTGGATTAACTGCAATTGTGTTAAAACGGTTGCTCTTGGATAAAATATAAAAAATTCACAGTTTTGAATGGGTGAAAATTTTGTAATGAAAAGCCACTGATGCAAAAAAGGTTGTTACTCGCAGATTTCCATTCTTTGTGGAAGTTAAAGTGATCCATTGTCTGAATGAATGAATATAAATAAAAAAACCGACCCATACGTCTTTTAACGTTTGGGACGGTTTCCTTTTGACGCCCTCGGAGGGAATCGAACCCCCATCTCAAGAACCGGAATCTTACGTGTTATCCATTGCACCACGAGGGCAAGCGACTTACCTATTATACAAATAGTAGGCAAACAATTCAACTGTACTTTTTTATGCATAATATTTGACCTTCCTTGACCAACTTGTATATTATAAAGGAACAACCGAGTACAATAGATGATACTCGGGATGTACGAAAATTATTTTAAGCTTGAAGGGGGCATTTCCATGAATTTAATTCCTACAGTTATTGAACAAACAAGCCGCGGAGAGCGCGCTTATGACATCTACTCACGTTTATTAAAAGACCGAGTGATTATGCTTGGAAGCGGCATTGATGATAATGTTGCAAACTCCATCGTGGCACAATTACTTTTCCTAGAAGCTGAAGATCCAGAAAAAGATATTTCTATTTACATCAACAGCCCAGGTGGAAGTATCACGGCGGGTATGGCGATTTTTGACACAATGCATTTCATCAAACCGGACGTGCAAACAATTTGTATCGGGATGGCAGCTTCAATGGGCGCATTCTTGCTTGCGGCTGGAACAAAAGGTAAACGTTATGCTTTACCGAATGCTGAAGTCATGATTCACCAACCACTTGGTGGAGCACAAGGGCAAGCGACTGAAATTGAAATCGCTGCAAAACGCATTTTATTCTTGCGTGAAAAATTAAACGGTATCTTGTCAGAACGTACAGGTCAACCGATTGATGTCATCGCAAAAGATACGGACCGCGACAACTTCATGACAGCTGAGCGTGCGAAAGACTATGGTCTTGTTGATCACATTATTTCTCGCAGTGAATTGAAAAAATCATAATAACCAAAGCTACAGTGACTTTTATAGTCATTGTAGCTTTTTTGTTTATGGCTATGATTAAGGATACTGTAACGAAAGAGTGCATTTCCGGATAACTTAAAAGCACGAGCCGGTATAGGCCAATCAAGGAAGTGCTGGCGGTGGCGGTGTGGGACCGGGTTCACGTGGACGCGGCGCTTGTCGTGGTTTTTAAATGAGGGTACAGAAAGCGGCTTAAGACAGCCACTTGTTTTTTTATAAATTTATGACGTGCAATTGTGGAAAATAGAGTACAATTCTGGATATCAAGATGTTAAAGACGTGAAAGGAAGATGGATAATGAACGTACAATTTTATTCTCGCCCGAACTGTACTTTGTGTGAAGACGCACGAATGATGCTACAACTTGTAAAAGAAGATGTTGAATTACATATAGAAGAAATCAATATTGAAGACAATGATGACATCCATGAAAAGTACTTACTCCGCATTCCAGTAATCGAAAGCAACGGAGTGGTCATTCAGGAAGGACGGATTGATTATCCTACGTTATTAGAGGCGTTTACATCGTAAACGTCTTTTTTATTTGCTCTTTTTTTAGAAAAGGAGTATATTATTATTAAGGTGGGACATAAAATGATGTAGTGGGACAAAAAACGTCCAACCACTTTTCAGAAGGAGAATGCAATGAATCAATTACTTGGAGCACAACAAAAATTGTTACCGGAAATGACTGCGCTTCTCCAAAAAAGATATCGTTTATTGATGACCATCCAGTTAACTGCTGGAATTGGTCGCAGAGCCCTTAGTGAAATCGTTCACTCAACCGAACGGGAGACAAGAAGAGAGCTTGACATTTTACGAGCACAAGGATTAATACATGTGCTTGCAAATGGAATGGAAATTACGCATGAAGGTAAAGATGTTTTAGATAGCTTGAAAAATTTAGTACACGAATGGTCTGGATTAAGTGAACTGGAAAAACAACTTGAGAAGAGTTTCAAGTTAAGTCGCGTAATCATCGTGCCTGGAGATAGCGAAAAAGAAAGTCAAGCGAAGTCATTGATTGGTCAGGAAGCTGCAAAGCAACTGGAGCAATTATCAAAAGAGCTTGATATTGTCGCTGTAACGGGTGGAAGTACGATTGCTGCCATTACGAATCACTTGTCGGTGCACATCAAACCAAAGAATCTAGTGTTTGTGGCAGCGCGGGGAGGAATCGGGGAAAATGTGGAACTGCAAGCGAATCATATTGCATCTGCATTTGCCGCACAAGCCAGTGGTACTTCCAGAACACTATACTTACCTGATCATTTAAGTGAAGCTGCATATAAGACCATGATAAAAGAGCCTGTCATTAAGGAAATGATGGACTTATATGATCACACGAACATTGTCATTCATGGTATCGGTGATGCAAAAGAAATGGCTAAACGACGCAACTCAAGCCTTGAGGAACTGGATATCATTTCAGGGAAACAGGCTGTGGGAGAAGCGTTTGGATACTATTTCAATGAGCAAGGCAAAGCAGTCCATCGGATTCGGACAGTTGGAATACAATTAAAACAACTGAATCAAGTGAAGCATTTACTAGCAGTAGCTGGTGGAGCATCAAAAGCTTCTGCCATGCTTTCATATTTAAAGCATGCACCAAATCAGACCGTATTGATTACGGATGAAGGTGCAGCGAAGAAATTAACTCAACTTATGAGTAATGAAAATTAGGAGGAACTATAAATGACTTTAAAATTAGCGATTAACGGATTTGGACGTATTGGGCGAGTGGTATTCCGCGAGGCATTACAACGTGATGGAGTGGAAGTAGTAGCAATTAACGACTTAACTGATGCAGCGATGTTAGCTCATTTACTGAAATACGATTCAATTCACGGCGTTTTTGATGCTGATGTTTCTTCTGAAGGTGAATACTTAATCGTCAATGGTAAACAAGTACGTGTGTATGCAGAAAAAGACCCATCGGTATTGCCTTGGAAAGACCTTGAAATCGATATCGTAATCGAATCAACAGGAATCTTCCGTGATGAAAAAACTGCAGGCAAACATATCGAAGCGGGTGCGAAAAAAGTTATCGTTTCTTCTCCTGGTAAAGGAAGTATGCCGACATTCGTTATGGGAGTTAACCACGAGTCTTATAACGCAGATTCGGATAATGTTGTATCAAATGCTTCATGTACTACAAACAGTTTGGCACCAGTGGCAAAAGTACTTCATGAAAGCTTTGGTATCAAACGTGGGATGATGACAACAATTCATTCTTATACTAATGATCAACGTATTTTAGATTTACCACATGAAGACTACCGTCGCGCACGTGCAGCTGCTGAATCAATGATTCCAACATCTACAGGCGCTGCAGCTGCAGTTTCACTAGTTCTTCCTGAATTAAAAGGCAAATTAGATGGTATGGCTGTTCGCGTGCCAACACCAAACGTATCACTTGTTGATTTAGTAGTTGAGCTTGAAAAAGATGTAACGACTGAAGAAGTAAACTCAGCACTTAAAACTGCTTCTGATAATGAACTTAAGGGTTACTTAGAATATAACGAGTTACCATTAGTATCTCGTGACTATAACGGTAACGCTGCTTCATCAACTGTTGATGGATTGTCTACAATGGTTCTTGAGAAAAACATGGTAAAAGTATTGTCTTGGTATGATAACGAAACAGGCTACTCTACTCGTTGTATCGACCTTGCATTACACATGGCTAGCAAAGGTTTATAAGGCGTTTAAGTTCTTGAGCTATAGTAGCGAATATTGTCATTAACCTCTATAATAAAGTAGGGTAAAAGGAACGGAGGTACCCTCCGTTCCTTATTTTTTTAATTTTTGGAGGAGGAGATTCTTCATGAAACAAAAACAGACAATGCAACAGCTCGAATTAGCAGGAAAACGCGTATTTTGCCGGGTGGATTTCAACGTCCCGATGGAAGATGGCAAAATTACTGATGATACACGCATACGTGCAGCACTTCCAACGATTCAACTATTGATGGAAAAGGGTGCGAAAGTAATTTTGGCGAGCCATATGGGCCGTCCAAAAGGAGAAGTCACTGAAGAGTTACGCTTGACTGAAGTCGGTAAACATTTAAGTGAGCTATTACATAAGCCTGTTCAAAAACTGGACGAGTCAGTCGGCGCGTCGGTTGAAGAAGCAATTGCCGGAATGGAAGACGAAGACATTGTATTGCTTGAAAATGTCCGTTTCCATAAGGGTGAAGAAAAAAATGATCAACAATTGGCTGAGCAATTCGCGAAGCTTGCAGATGTGTTTGTAAACGATGCTTTTGGAGCTGCGCACCGCGCTCATGCTTCAACAGAAGGTATTGCTAAGCACATTCCAGCAGTTTCTGGTTTGTTGATGGAAAAAGAATTGGATGTACTAGGTAAAGCATTATCGGAACCCGACCGTCCATTTACAGCGATTATTGGTGGAGCAAAAGTAAAAGACAAAATCGGTGTAATTGATCATTTATTGGATAAAGTGGACAACCTTATTATCGGTGGAGGCTTATCTTATACATTTTCTAAAGCACAAGGCAATGATATTGGGAAATCTTTGCTTGAAGAAGACAAAATTGATTTAGCCAAATCATTTATCGATAAAGCGAAAGAAAAAGGCGTGAATTTATTCTTGCCGATAGACGTTGTCGTAGCAAATGAATTTTCAAAAGATGCCGAAACAAAAGTTGTCGCAATCGATTCGATTCCTTCTGATTGGATGGGTCTTGATATCGGACCAAAAACAACAGCTCAATATGCGGATGTCATTGCCAATTCGAAACTGATTATTTGGAATGGACCAATGGGCGTATTTGAAATGGCACCATTTGCGGAAGGCACGAAAGGTGTTGCAAATGCTATGGCCGAAACACAGGGGTATACAGTAATCGGCGGCGGCGATTCAGCCGCGGCTGTTGAAAAATTCGATGTTGCAGAAAAAATGGATCACATTTCGACTGGTGGCGGAGCTTCATTAGAGTTCATGGAAGGTAAAGACTTACCTGGAGTCATAGCTCTGAACGATCAAAACTAAGGAGGAATTCGTATGAGAAAACCCATTATTGCTGGCAACTGGAAAATGTATAAAACGTTATCTGAAGCAAAACAATTTGCAGAAGAAGTAAAAGGGTTGGCTCCGGATTCTGTGAAAGTGGATACGGTTATTTGTGCACCTGCCCTTTTTCTGGAGTCATTGAAACAAATCGTATCGGATTCTAACGTACATGTAGGCGCACAGACGATGCACTTTGAAACAGAAGGCGCTTTTACAGGAGAAGTCAGTCCTGTCCAATTAGCGGATTTAGGTGTTGACTATGTTATTTTAGGACATTCAGAACGCCGTGAATACTTCAACGAAACAGACGAAGCGGTGAATAAGAAAGCACATGCAGCTTTTGCCCATTCTTTAACGCCAATTATTTGTGTAGGTGAAACACTCGAAGAGCGTGAAGCTGGAAACACCACATCTAAGGTTGAAGGCCAAGTAGAGAAAGCACTTGCAGATTTAACTGAAGAACAAGTAAAACAGTCCGTCATCGCGTATGAGCCAATCTGGGCAATTGGTACTGGCAAAACTGCGACATCTGAAAACGCAAATGAAGTATGTGGCGCCATCCGTGCGAAAGTGGAGTCATTATACGGACAATCGGTAGCTGAAGCTCTTCGCATCCAGTACGGTGGCTCTGTAAAACCTGAAAATATTGATGAATTGTTAAGAATGGAGCATATTGATGGAGCTCTAGTAGGTGGGGCAAGCTTACAGCCTTCTTCTTTCCTGAAATTGTTGGAGGCTGGTGCCAATGTCTAAATCACCAGTTGCCTTGATTATTCTTGACGGTTTTGCACTGCGTAATGAAGTTTTTGGCAATGCAGTGGCACAAGCAAAAAAGCCAAATTTCGATCGCTATTGGAATCAATATCCCCATGCATCGTTGATTGCGGCGGGAAATTCAGTGGGACTTCCTGAAGGTCAAATGGGCAATTCAGAAGTTGGACATCTAAATATTGGAGCAGGACGGATTGTTTATCAAAACTTGACCCGTATCCATAAATCGATTTCCGATGGCGATTTCTTTGACAACGCTGCATTTTTAGAAGCCATTGAACACGTTAAAGTACATGGCTCAAAATTACATTTGATGGGCTTATTATCGGATGGAGGCGTCCATTCACATTATGAACATTTGTTTGCTCTGTTAGTGGTGGCGAAGAATAATGGACTGGATGAAGTTTTTGTACATGGATTCCTCGATGGGCGAGATGTCGGACCTACAACAGCCATCAACTATATTGAAAAAACCGAGCGTCAAATGGCGGAAATCGGAATCGGTAAGTTCGCAACTATTAGTGGACGTTATTTTGCAATGGACCGCGATCGTCGCTGGGAGCGAGTAGAGAAAACATATCGTGCGCTCGTCGATGGTGTAGGTGAAACAGCTGCGTCAGCTGTGGTGGGAGTAAAGGCTTCCTACGATAGTAACGTAGTGGATGAGTTTGTATTGCCGACTGTTATTGAAAATCATGGACAACCAGTTGCAACGATTGATTCACAGGACGCGGTCATTTTCTTCAATTTCAGACCTGACCGTGCAATTCAATTATCGTCTGTTTTTACCAATCCAAGATGTGAAACAACATTTCCTTTAAGCGTGAAGCATCCAACAGATTTGAAGTTTGTGACTTTTACTGCTTACAGTGATGAAGTTGTGGCTACAGTTGCTTACGAAAGTGATAACTTACTGAACACGGTTGGAGAAGTTCTTTCTGCAAACGGAAAAACACAATTACGCATTGCTGAAACAGAAAAATATCCACATGTAACTTTCTTTATGAGTGGCGGACGGGAAGAACGGTTCCCTGGTGAAGAACGAATTCTCATCAATTCACCTAAAGTGGCGACATACGATTTACAACCAGAAATGAGCGCTTATGAAGTGACGGATGCATTATTGCAGGCTATTGACTCCGATCGTTTTGATGGAATCATACTAAACTTTGCCAATCCGGATATGGTGGGGCATAGTGGAATGCTCGAACCGACGATTCGTGCAATCGAAGTGGTTGACGAATGTTTAGGTCGAATTGTGGATGCCTTGCTAGCTAAAGGTGGAGCGGCCATTATCACAGCAGATCATGGGAATTCTGACGAGGTCTTAACGATCGAAGGAACACCGATGACTGCACACACGACAAATCCGGTGCCTGTCATCGTCACGAAATCAGGCGTTACCTTACGAGACGATGGCATTTTAGCCGATTTGGCGCCAACCATGTTACACTTATTAGGAATTAATCAACCACCTGAAATGACAGGTGAAACATTAGTGAAAGCTGAGGAGATTTAAACATGCCAATTATTACACAAGTACAAGCTCGCGAAGTATTGGATTCACGTGGTAATCCCACAATCGAAGTAGAAGTATTCACGGAAAGCGGCGCATTCGGCCGTGCAATCGTACCTTCAGGTGCTTCCACTGGTGAACATGAAGCCGTTGAACTTCGTGATGGAGACAAAGGTCGCTACCTTGGTAAAGGTGTGTTAAAAGCTGTTGAAAACGTTAACGATATCATTGCAGCTGAAATCGAAGAGAACTTCTCTGTTTTGGATCAAGTATCGATCGATCAGGCGATGATTGAATTAGATGGTACTGACAATAAAGGGAAACTTGGCGCTAACGCAATTCTTGGTGTATCAATTGCTGCTGCTCATGCTGCTGCAGATTACTTGGATATTCCACTTTATCAATACTTGGGTGGATTCAACGCGAAGCAACTTCCAGTTCCGATGATGAACATCCTTAACGGTGGAGCACACGCAGATAACAATGTTGATATCCAGGAATTCATGGTTATGCCTGTTGGAGCAGAATCTTTCCGTCATGCACTACGTATGGGTGCTGAAATTTTCCATAGCCTGAAATCCGTGCTACATGAAAAAGGATTGAACACTGCAGTTGGTGATGAAGGTGGATTTGCACCGAACTTAGCTTCTAATGAAGAAGCTCTTACAACAATCTTGACTGCTATTGAAAAAGCAGGTTACAAACCTGGTGAAGAAGTCTTGCTTGCAATGGACGTAGCTTCTTCTGAGTTCTTTAATAAAGAAGATGGTAAATACCACTTGGCTGGCGAAGGCATCGTGAAAACATCTGAGGAAATGGTTGCTTGGTATGAAGAGCTTTGCAACAAATACCCAATCGTTTCAATAGAAGATGGTTTGGACGAAAACGACTGGGCTGGTCATAAATTACTGACTGAGCGTTTGGGCGACCGCGTTCAATTAGTAGGAGACGACTTGTTTGTAACGAACACAACGAAACTTTCACGCGGAATCGAAGAAGGCGTTGGCAACTCGATCTTAATCAAAGTTAACCAAATCGGTACATTGACTGAAACATTTGATGCGATCGAAATGGCGAAGCGTGCTGGCTATACTACTGTTATTTCACATCGTTCAGGTGAATCTGAAGATGCAACGATTGCTGATATCGCTGTAGCAACAAATGCAGGCCAAATCAAAACGGGTGCACCATCACGTTCTGATCGTGTGGCAAAATACAACCAATTGCTTCGTATCGAAGACCAATTGTATGACACTGCAAAATATTTAGGACTAAAAACGTTTTATAACTTGAAAAAATAATTGGAAAGCCCGCACACCTTTTTCATTTAGGTGTGCGGCTTTTTTTATTTGGCTTTTTTATAAAATTAGGTGTTTATCGTACATTTGCGCTTGCAATATTCTTTCTTTGTCTAACTTAAAGCGCCATTCTGGAATTAGATTCAGTCCATTATGCGATAGGTTATTTTTCGAATCTCTCCAGCAAAATATGGAGTCAAATTATAAAGGTGCTATACACATTTTCTGCAAGATTCTATCATATTATCAGATAATCTGACAGAATTCTTATTCTATTTCTCTTAACTTATTGTGCTTATCTCTATTATTTGGTAAAATAGTTATTGTTGTGATGTTTCTGATCGGAGGTGGAACAAATGCATGCGTTTTTACTGACTTTACTCGTCATCGTTTCGCTAGCATTAATCGTTGTTGTGTTGTTACAATCAGGGAAAAGTGCAGGTTTATCAGGTGCCATCTCTGGCGGAGCTGAGCAACTTTTCGGTAAGCAAAAAGCAAGAGGTATTGATCTTGTCTTGCACCGTGTAACGATTGTATTAGCTGTATTATTTTTTATTTTGGCAATTGCCGTAACAAAATTATAATCAACACATACGAATCGCCTGACCGACTGAATTGGTTAGGCGTTTTCTTATTCCATGAAATGATGGGAAAAGTTGGATGTCATAATTAAAAACATTATTTAGATACATACTGATTGAATGATGTGTTTTGTAAAGGAGAGGTTTTTTTAATGCGAATTGCGCAACCCAAACCGTTCTTTTTTGAAGCGGGTAAAAGAGCCGTATTATTGTTGCATGGATTTACTGGGAACTCATCAGATGTACGCATGCTTGGCCGTTTTTTAGAAAAGAATGGCTACACATCATTGGCTCCTCATTATAAAGGGCATGGTGTTCCACCAGAAGAATTGATTCAAAGTGGACCTGCTGATTGGTGGAAAGATGTCATGCGTGGCTATGATCAATTGAAGGCTGCTGGATACGAAGAAATTGCTGTGGCAGGTTTATCATTAGGTGGTGTCTTTTCACTGAAATTAGGGTATACCGTTCCTGTAAAGGGTATCGTGACGATGTGTGCACCAATGTCCATGAAGACTACTGAACTCATGTATGAAGGTGTATTGAAATATGCGAGGGATTATAAGCGCTATGAAGGAAAAGACACATCACTTATCGAAGAAGAAGTAGAAGCACTTCAAAAGACTTCGATGGATTCACTACCTGAATTACGAAAACTCGTGTATAACGTTCGTGATCATGTGGATCATGTCTATGCACCACTTTTTGTTGTGCAAGGCCGTCAAGATAGTGTTATTGACGTGGACTCGGCTAATATTATATATAATCAGGCGGAATCATTTGAAAAGCAGATTAAATGGTACGAACAATCAGGCCATGTAATTACACTTGATCAGGAAAAAGAGCAATTGCACGAAGATATTTTAGAATTTTTACAATCACTTGACTGGCATGTGTAAAAATTGCCATGCACGCACACGCTGATAGAAGGAGGGATGAATCATGGAACAATCTTTAGAAGAACAATTATTCGCGATATTACGAGAAGAAGATTATAAACCAATGACCGTTCAGGAATTAGAATCAAAGCTTGAGCTGGAGTATTCCGAGGAATTTAAGGAATTAGTGAAGACGCTTGCCCGATTAGAAACACAAGGCGATGTCATCCGCTCTAGATCGAACCGTTATGGACTCCCGCAACAAATGAATTTATTAAAAGGTAAGTTCATTGGACATCCAAGAGGATTTGGGTTTGTTTCACCGGAAGAAGAAGGCATGGATGATATTTTCATTCCACCAACAGAAATCAATGGAGCAATGAATGGAGATAGCGTTTTAGTTCGTGTTTCGAGCTCAAGCTCAGGCGATAGACGTGAAGGCTCGATTACCAAAATTACAGAACGTGGCATCACGAAAGTGGTCGGACAGTTCCAAGATAATAAAGGCTTCGGCTTTGTACTTCCGGACGATAAAAAAATCTCAATGGATATTTTCATTGCGAAAGAAGATACACTTGGCGCGATGGAAGGACATAAAGTAGTTGTAGAAATTACTGGATGGCCAGAAGGTCGTAAATCAGCAACGGGTATGGTTACACAAATTCTTGGACATAAAAATGATCCTGGTGTCGATATTTTATCCATTATCCATAAGCATGGAATCGAAACGGAATTCCCGAAACTAGTATTGGATCAAGCTAATGCAGTGCCTGATGAAATCACTGAAGCGGACTTGGAAGGTCGACGTGATCTTCGAAATGAAGTTATCGTGACGATTGATGGAGCAGATGCAAAAGACTTGGATGACGCCGTTACAGTCACGAAGAATGCAGATGGAACATACAAGCTCGGAGTTCATATTGCAGACGTTAGTCACTATGTAACTGATGGTTCGCCAATGGATACCGAAGCCTATGAACGCGCAACGAGTGTCTATTTGACTGACCGTGTAATCCCAATGCTTCCACACCGTCTTTCTAACGGAATTTGTTCATTGAATCCAAAAGTGGACCGTTTGACATTATCTTGTGAAATGGTGATTGATGGCAGCGGGAAAGTCGTATCACATGAAATCTTCCAAAGTGTCATCAAAACAACAGAACGTATGACATACACGGATGTTTTCAAGATTGTCGAAGAAAAAGATGAAGCACTAATCGAACGCTACCGTGATTTGGTTCCAATGTTCGAACTAATGGCAGAATTGGCTGAAGTTTTACGCCAAAAACGTGCAGACCGCGGTGCGATTGATTTCGACTTCAAGGAATCAAAAATTTTGGTGGACGAGGATGGATGGCCAACGGATGTTGTCATTCGTGAACGTACGATCGCTGAGCGCTTGATTGAAGAATTCATGCTGGCTGCGAACGAAACAGTTGCAGAGCATTTCCACTGGATGGATGTACCATTCATTTACCGTATTCACGAAGATCCAAAACCTGAGAAGCTTCAACGTTTCTTCGAATTCATTACAAATTTCGGCATCGTGGTAAAAGGTTCGGGTAATGAAATCCATCCACGTGCGTTACAGGAAATCGTAGAGTCAATCGAAGGACTACCAGAAGAACCGGTTATTTCAACGATGATGTTACGTTCAATGCAACAAGCGAAGTATCATGCGGAAAGTTTAGGACATTTCGGATTATCGACGGACTACTATACGCATTTCACTTCACCGATTCGCCGTTATCCGGATTTAATCGTTCACCGATTAATTCGAACATATTTAATTAATGGAGATGTTTCAAAACCAACAGTGGCTCATTGGGGTGCAGTGATGGATGAAATTGCTGACCATACTTCTGGACGTGAACGCCGTGCTGTTGATGCAGAGCGGGATACAGAATCATTGAAGAAAGCACAATACATGGCTGATAAGATTGGTGAAGAGTTTGAAGGAATCGTCAGCTCTGTAACAAACTTTGGTATGTTTATCGAACTTCAGAATACAATTGAAGGACTCGTGCATGTAAGTAATATGACAGATGACTATTATCGATTTGATGATCGTCAGATGATGATGATTGGTGAAAGAGCAGGAAAACAATTCCGAATCGGGGATGAAGTTACGGTTCGTGTGACATCTGTTAAACCTGAAGAGTCTGCCATCGACTTTGAAATTGTCGGTATGGTCAAAACTTTCAACCGTCCTCCTCGCAAGGAAACGCCGAAAGTCATTCATGCGAAACGAAAAGAAGGGGCAGGAAGAGGTAAATCTTCTGCTGATAAATCATCGCCAGGACCAAAAAAAGGCGTGAATCAAAAGAAAAAGTTTTATGAAGACATTGCCAAGAAAAATAAAAGCAGTCGTAAGCGTAAGAAAAAGTAAGTAATCGGAGCGGCGGATAGCCGCTCCACAAAGCTAATAAAATATAAAATTATGTTATGTCTAGCTCCAAGCGCCAGCCTACGCCAAAGCTTGGGCCCACAGGATGTGGGTCATGCGTTACCGCAGGACGCGGTGACTTTAGCCTTCCTATCGAAACGAATGCACTTCGATTCGGTAACTTCAGGCGATGGTGTAGGCTAGAGTGGTGCTTTGCGCTTTTCTTGACAGCGAGGTGTAGACAGATGCCAAAAGGAACTGGGAAAGTGGTTGCGCAGAACAAGAAAGCCAATCACGATTATTTTATTGATGAAACAATTGAAGCAGGAATTGTGCTTCAAGGTACGGAAATCAAATCAGTCCGTAACGGGAAAGTTCAGCTGAAGGATGCATTCGTCCGCATTCGCAACAATGAAGCATGGATTTCGAATATGCACATCAGCCCATATGAACAAGGAAACCGATTCAACCATGAACCTTTGCGTTCTAGGAAACTGTTATTGCATAAAAAACAAATCAGTGAATTGATTGGTCTTTCAAAACAAGATGGCTATTCAATCATTCCCATCAAAATGTACATGAAGGATGGCTTTGCAAAAGTGTTAATCGGCATGGGTAAAGGGAAAAAGAATTACGATAAACGCGATGATCTTAAGAAGAAAGAAGCGAAGCGAGACATTGAACGTGCATTCAAATCCCGCAATCAAGATTGATGGTACTTGAAGTTTGACCAAATTTGCCTTATAATAGATTTACAGCTTTGCCAGCTGAACTTTTTGTTCACCCGAACATCCCTTATCATAAAGAGTTAAAAGACTTTATGATTATCCTATAAGGGGACGTTACGGATTCGACAGGGATGGTCTGAGCTTAAGTTGCGCGTCGGAGGGATCGGCTCCGTATCAACGTCATTTTATAATAACTGGCAAAAACCAAAACCTAGCATTCGCAGCGTAAGCTGACAATGTTGCTTGTCTTGACCATCGCCCATGTGGTCCTGTACGAGCTCACTCTTAGTGGGATACGATCGTCGGTGCGACTTGAGCCGCCGAGAAGAGACTTTCAAGTTAGCGCACAAGACGCCCGCTTGTCGGCATAATGCTGCGCGAAACCTCAATAGGCAAGATACACGCGTAGAAGCTTAAGTGTTGGAGTTTCTGGACGCGGGTTCGATTCCCGCCGTCTCCATATTTATTTTTGACAGTAGAAACACTGTTAAATCAATGTTTAAACAATGTTAGGGGTATTTGATAGGAGTTGAACTCTTATTAAATATCCTTGTTTTGTTATTAGGGTAATTTACACATTATTTATATGAACTTTGTTTATAAACCTTCTGATTCCAATTTGGATTAGGAGCTTGTCGTAAAGATAAGTATAATGAATACCATTTGGCTATGAATTATTTTACTAAGTTTTTACTGATATATGCAAGGTTAGGCAGTACACTAATAAAGTAAAAAGGTTTACTTCAGTAAAATAAGGTATATTATATTTGTTGAATAGATTCTCTTTAAAGACAAGAAAAGTAGGTGAACAAAGTGGGGAAATATCAATTGGATACCAAAGGTCAGGTGGCTGTGGCAAAGTATCATGAAAAACACAAGCCTGCCAAATTTGATAAAAAGCAGCAACTTGAAAAAATACGTGCGGAGTATTTGAAAAAAAAACAAAAACAAACAGATAAATAATATGAATGAAAACATAGGAAGACGCGGGTTCGATTCCCGCCGTCTCCATATTACGAAATCATATGATTTCATACAGTGTTAAGACCCTTGATAATCAAGGGTTTTTTCTTTTTGTCTATATCATCTAGTTTCAATAAGTATTAACCGAACGTAGTCAAAATATAATATTCCTTTATCAACATGGGCAACATTTAATAAATTGTATATGGACATGATAAGTTATAAATGTATACTTATTAAGTAAGTTTAATGGTCAGACGTTTAACCTTTTAATAATACAACTTTGTGGAGGCATTAAATGAATTATTTAATCTCAATCGTAGGCATAATTGTTGTTCTGGGTCTTGCCTGGGTTGCAAGTAACAATCGTAAAGAAATAAAAATAAGACCAATTATTCAGATGATCATAATTCAGTTAATATTAACTTTTATATTACTGAATACCAAATTTGGATTGATTCTTATTGAGGGAATCGCAGCTGTGTTTACAAAATTACTAGATTACGCTAATGAAGGAATCAACTTTGTATTTGCCGGCATTGCAAATGAAGGACAAGCTCCTTTCTTCTTAACTGCTTTACTTCCAATCGTTTTCATTTCGGCTCTGATTGGAATTCTGCAGCACATTAAGGTTCTTCCTTTCATTATGAAATGGCTTGGCTGGGCAATCAGTAAAGTAAATGGCATGGGTAAATTGGAATCTTACAATGGAGTAGCATCCGCTATTGTTGGACAATCTGAAGTATTTATTACTGTGAAAAAACAGCTTGGAAAATTATCCCCTCAACGTCTATATACACTAAGTGCGTCAGCGATGTCTACAGTATCGATGTCTATTGTCGGAGCTTATATGACGATGATTGAACCGAGATATGTCGTGACTGCAATCGTGATTAATTTATTTGGAGGATTCATCATTGCTTCAATCATTAATCCTTACTCTGTAACCGAAGAAGAAGATCTCCTTGTTGTGCAAGAAGAAAAACAAAGCTTCTTTGAAATGCTTGGCGAATATATTATGGATGGATTCAAGGTTGCAATCGTGGTTGCGGCGATGTTAATTGGATTCGTTGCACTAATGGCAGGAATAAATAACTTATTTGATATGATATTTGGAGTCACGTTCCAAGCAATTATTGGATATGTCTTTGCTCCATTTGCGATTTTAATGGGTATCCCTGTTTCAGAATCAGTAACAGCAGGCGGTATTATGGCTACCAAACTAGTTACAAACGAATTTGTAGCGATGCTTTCATTAAATGAATTAGCGTCAAATCTGAGTGAACGATCAATTGGAATCATTTCAGTTTTCCTTGTTTCATTTGCAAACTTCACTTCAATTGGCATCATCTCAGGTGCTGTAAAAGGTCTTCATGAAAAACAAGGAAACGTTGTAGCACGATTCGGCTTGAAACTTTTATACGGAGCAACTTTAGTGAGCGTATTATCAGCGATTATTGTGAGTTTTATCCTATAGTTAGAAAAAGTGTCATCCAAAACCCTAATAAAAGCAACATCCCAGCGAATACTTATAAGTATTCCTTGGACATAAAAGGACGTCAAATAAACCTTTTCAGTGAGTAGGTAAAAGAACGGAATACGAATTTTAGTATTTTATCTTCAATCTCGTCTTACTGTTAAGATTACCAAAGAACCTTCTAAATCAATTATGATTAGGAGGTTTTTTTGTGTCTAAAAAATCAGGTGTCTTTAATATTTCCAATTCGCGTATAGGACGGTGTACCAAAAATCGTTGGAAATACTGGTATTTCAGCACTTTTCTATAATTTCATTTCAAGAACCGCCGTCTCCATAATTTAATTTCATGGAGTTTCAATGAACGTCAAAATCCTTGATACATAAAGGTTTTGGCGTTTTTTATATTTCATCGAGTTTCAATGAATTTTAAATTATGATTAGTTTATAAATACAGAAATTGTGAAGAGAATGTACTTAAACTAACGCCACTGGTTAGTTCAATCCCATTAACCATACGTAGAATCTAGTTTAAGTGAAAAATTTAAATATTTTGCAACTTTTACTATCTATATCGGTAATGGGCAGGGGGACAAACCAGTTTAGGCTAATCATTATATAAAGTGCAAAATATGGTACAATTAGAAAAAAGTGTTGGGGGTTAATATGGAGATAATCTTAAATCTTATTATAATAACTTTAAGTTTGGTAGGAGCAATGTCGTTTACTCTTTTTATACGTAGGTTATTAATAAATTCAAGCTTGCGGAATACTCATTATAAAGATATTGAAACTAAACTAGATGAAATCAAAGATTTACTTTTAAATGAGCGCACTTCCCCATAACTTCCAATTCCAAAGCATCAGTTGTAATGCTTTTTTAGTTTAAGAAGAATTCAAAAAGGGACTCTAATAGAGTTCTTTTTTCTTTTGCCGAATTATCGGCGATTAACTGAGCCTTATGTGACGATAGTCAAATGACTGTAGGAATTGTTTGTTACCACTTTTATAAAACTGCACTCTATAGAAACAACAATGCAGCGAATGCTTTAATCAAGGGGGGTGGCGTTTTTTACTTTTTCACCTAAATATACGTTTTTTCATCTAATGGCATTCTAATAAGTGATTTTTTAATAAAAAGAATCTAAATAATCATCATGTTGATTTTCGCTATGACCGGACGCTTTCCGGGGGCATGGCTTCACCCTCCTTATTCGCTAACGCTCAAGCTTGTTTCTTACACAGGGAACAAACACTATGAATTTTAAAGCTTCAATTACTGAAGATAATTCAGGATTGTGGCTTTTTTGATGTTTTATGATGCCCTGCCCTTATGCTCCCCAAATTGCAACTAACACAAGGACGGCTTTCATAAGATATCCCAAAAGATAACAAAAAAAATCGATATAACATTCTAAAAATTTGTGATAGAATAAAATATCAGTCTATTTAAAGTTAAAATAAGTACACATTATTTTAACGAGGAGAAGTGATTGTGCGTTTTTTATGCGTGTTTTAAGAAAATTTTGGGGGGTAGTAGAATGAAAAATTTATTTGTTAAATGGAATCAAGTGAGCCTAGTAAAAAGGATTATGATCGGTATTATTGTCGGTCTTATCTTAGCTTTAACGGTTCCTGAAGCCGCAAGTTGGATCTCCATTTTCGGTTCTTTATTTGTCGGTGCATTAAAGGCAGTTGCACCAATATTAGTATTATTCTTAGTGATGCATGCGATTGCCGTACATAAAAGTGGTAAGAAAACGAATATGAAATCAATTCTTGGTCTTTATGCTATTGGTACATTCCTAGCTGGGGCTGTCGCTGTAGTTGCAAGCTTTATGTTCCCAGTTACATTAACACTGACATCAGGAGCAGAAGACATATCTCCACCAGAAGGTATTGTTGAAGTTATTCAAACATTACTATTTAACGTAGTTGCTAATCCAATTGATGCATTAGTAAATGCTAACTATCTAGGTATATTAATGTGGGCAATCGTTCTTGGGATTGCATTAAAAAATGCGAATCAAAATACGAAAGACATGTTAGGTAATTTTTCAGATGCAATTACTAAAGTAGTACAATGGGTGATTAATTTAGCACCGCTTGGTATTATGGGGCTTGTATTTAGTGCAATTGTAACAAGTGGTCTTTCTGCTTTACTTGATTACGGTAGATTAATTTTAATTCTAGTTGGATGTATGTTGTTTATCGCACTTGTAGTGAATCCGTTAATCGTATTCATCTATACGCGAAAAAATCCTTATCCACTTGTTTTAATGGTTTTAAGAGAAAGTGGTATTACGGCATTCTTTACACGTAGTTCAGCTGCAAATATTCCGGTAAATATGAAATTATGTGAAAAACTAGGCTTAGATGAGGATACTTATGCAGTGTCAATCCCTCTAGGTGCTACAATTAATATGGCTGGTGCAGCCGTTACAATTGCTGTACTAACTCTTGCAACAGTAAATACGCTTGGTATTGAAGTTGATTTTGTGACTGCACTAATGCTTTCTGTTGTAGCAGCTATCTCTGCAGCAGGTGCATCAGGTGTTGCAGGCGGATCACTATTACTTATCCCACTAGCATGTAATTTATTTGGAGTTCCAAATGATATTGCAATGCAAGTTGTTGGTGTTGGTTTTATCATCGGTGTTGTTCAAGATTCTTGTGAAACTGCACTGAATTCTTCTTCTGACGTACTGTTCACAGCTACAGCTGAGTATGCTAAAGAACGTAAAGAAGGTACAGAACGTAAAGAACGTAAAGAAGGTACAGAAGGTACAGTAGTAACTATGAAATCTTAGGATCTACGACTCTAGTAAAAAGAATATAGAAGCTTAACTATTGATCTGACCTAATGCTCCATAAAGGTATTCATTTGAAATCACCATCACGTACGTCTTTCGATTCATTTCGAAAGACGTGTTTTTTTGTTTTGTACATAATGGTTTGGGATATATTAAATTATTCTTTTACTAATAGAAAACACCTCCAAGTTGGTTCAGGTATTCAAACCCGTTTTCAACTTAAAGGTGTTTTTATTTGTCTCACTCTATTTGGTCAGTCCCAAGCTTTTAAGCGAAAGTCAGGATTTCATACTGAAATATCTTGTTCAGTTGTTTGATTCATTCGCTGTTTCTTAGACTTTCTATAGTAAAGTAATTCATACATACAAGGAATCACGATTAGGGTCAGCACGGTTGCCATGGCTAGACCACCAATCACAACAATAGCTAGACTTTGTGATACTAAGCTTCCTGTTTCGGCTTGTTTTAGTAGCAGTGGAAGCATCGCACAGATGGTTGCAATTGCAGTCATGAAAATCGGTCTCATCCTTGTTGATGTCGCTTCCACTAGCGCATCACGAATAATCATTTTTTGTTCATTTTGTTTTACTCGGTCTAGAAGAACAATCGCGTTTGTTACGACGATACCAATTAGCATTAATGCTCCTAGTAGTGCTGTGATATCAACTGGAATTCCACTGATGAGGATTCCTAAAATTGCGCCAATCGCAGCAAGTGGAAGGGAGCAAAGAATGGCGATTGGTGCTTTGATCGACTTAAATGTGATGACCATAATTAAAAATACTATTCCGATCGAAACAAGCATTATTAGAAATAAATCTGTAAAATCATCTGCCTGTTGGCTACTTGATCCACCTACTAGAACCTCAACATTATCTGGTAGATCCATGCCTTTATTGTCTTTTTGATCGCCGAAAATCTCTAGATTGATTGTTTTTGAGATTTCAGAAAGCTTTGCAGGATCAACTGATGCTGTAACACGAAGGTAGGCATCCCCATCTTTATGAAACTGGTTGGTTGAAAGCTCTTCACTTTGTAAAGTAGCAATGGATGATACTGGTACAAGGCCGGAATCGGTCATGACTGGTATATTCTCCAAGTCTTCAGGTGTCTCCGTATCCAGGAGCGGTTCCAGGAATACAGTTTTCTGCTTGTCATCTAAACTAATCGTTCCAATTGGTGTTTTATTTAACATCACACCCAACTGCTGTGCGATTTGTTCAGTATTTCCTTTTGTTGGATCTACAACAAGGGAGTGTACAGTTTTCTTCTCGTCTTGATTGGTCGATACTTCCTCGACACCCTCAATGTTTAGCACTTTTTCTTTAATATTGGTTGCCACTTCTTCAAGGTCTGCTAAATTTTCACCGACTACATCAATGGTGATATTTGTACCTGCTCCTCCCATCATAAAGGAGGCTGTAGTTACTTCTAGAATGGCATCAGGATATTGATCCTTTTTCTTTAACATTTCTTTCACTATGAAGTCTGTATCATTTTTATCGTCTAATAAAATACTGAAGGACGCTTCTGTCGGTGATCCAACATAGCCATATTGAGCAGCTTCAGCTGGAGAACCTACCTGTGAAAACACATGTTTCACTACATCCATAGATCGAATGGATGATTCAAATTCAATTGTCTTTTCCTTTACTTCTTCCACTGGCGTATCATTCGGGTAACTCAGCGTGGTCAGGACATAGTCAGCAGAGGAGCTGTCAACTGCACCTTTTGGAATGAAAAAGTAAGTGCCTATGGATCCGATGAATAGGAGGATGGAAATCGAGAAAACAATCCATTTATGATTCAAGGACCAAGTAACTACTTTTGGAAAACGAACAGCTGGTTTATGTTCAGGAAGCTTTGTATTCTTTAATAATCCCGCACTCATTAACGGAACAACAGTCAACGCGACAATCAAGGATGCTAGCAAGGAATAAGTAACGGTTAAAGCGAATGGTAAAAGAAATTCTTGAAGTCCACCATTCAGTAAACTCATAGGTAAGAAAACGGCTACTGTTGTTAATGTAGAGGCAGTAATAGCAACCCCTACTTGCTTCGTTGCGTCAATAACCATTTGAACTGAGAATTTCTCTGTTTGCATTTTCCGGAAAATATTTTCTATGACGACAATACTGTCATCAACTAGGCGTCCAACTGCAACAGCGACACCACCGAGCGTTAAGATATTCAATGTCACACCAGACCAAGACAGAAGGAATAGTGTGAAACACAGGGATAGAGGAATCGATATTATGGTAATAAAAGTAGAACGGATATTTCGCAGGAAAACCATAATGACGATTGTTGCAAATAGTGCACCAAGAAGAACTTCTTTTATCATAGTATGAACGGAATTTTGGACCATATCAGCAGAGGAAATATAAATAACAGATTCCTGCTGATCATACTTTTCATTGATTTTCTTTGTTACTTTTTCAATTTCTTTGCTAATAGTCACCGCATTGGATTGGCTATCCTTTGTGATGCTAATATCTAAGCTTTCCTTTCCATTGAATCGGCTAATGAAATTTGCATCTCTTGTTTCTTCAATTGTTGCAATATCTCCAAGCGTCACACTGGGTGCAACAGTTAAACCTTTTAGTTTTTCAATGCTTGTTAAATCACCGATTACTTTAATATTGCTTGTTTTTCCGTCAATAATCTTTTCACCAACAGCTACAGCAGTATTTTGACCATTAAGAATGCCCATAACTGCTTGAAGAGAAATTTGATTTTCAGCCAATTTTTCATCATCAATATTCACGGAAATGACGGAATCTGTAATCCCATATAGATCTACACTGGAAACACCTTTGATTTCTTGATAAAGAGATTGAAGCTCTTCACGAGCAAAATCCACATTTTCTGTAGTCACACCTTCTTCAAAGGTGACAGCAATGTTAGCAATTGGAATCATAGATGTATTAAGCTGTGATATGGTTGGCTTGGATATATAGTGCGGCAAAGCTACATTACTTAACGCATCTTGTACATCCTGTTTGGCTTGTTTCATATCATATCCTGCCTCGAAAAACAGGTCTACTTTTGAAAATCCATCTCCTGTTGTAGAATAGACAGATGTTTTTCCATTCAATCCTGCAACAGCTCTTTCAATCGGATAGGTTACTTCTGATTCCATCGTATTGGAGTCAGTTCCCTGACCTACGGAAATAATGGTGACTTGCGGATTATCCGCAGATGGTAAAAATTCCATAGGCAATCTAAAATAGCTGACAATACCTATCACCAATATTAAAATGGTTAATACAGCGACAGCAGCCCTGTTTCGAAAAGCCCACTTGGTAAATATCGACATAACAATTCCCCTCCATAAAATTACAAATTTGATATCAAAAGAAATATACTATAAATGCAAAACGAAAAATCAGACTTTTATTAAATTTTACAAAAACTTAATTCAAACTATATGCTCCCTTCTTACCATCTTTTCAGTTACATCTTCATTGTAAAAAAAAGGAGTCTCTTCCACATTGATCCTTAGAATTATGTTTTTCTAAGACCTAAGACTTAGAAGATAATGGAAAAGTAAACGGAGTGATGTTTTGAACATGAGAAAACATCAAATAACCTCTCAAACTATGCATTGTATTAATCAAATAGAACAACGGCATTTACAGACAATTACGTTGTTATAAGGGGGTAGCGGCCACGCCGTTTCCATTTACATGATTCATTTAAATGTAGATGGATTTACCCATCATTAACCACGTCTTTCGATTCATTTCGAAAGACGTGTTTTTTTGTTGTTAATAAAAAGGTTCTGTATAAGGTCCTTGGCTGAATATAATCTCATATCGCCTCTTATAAAAAGTGCGACTTGAGCGACTGTAAATAGTCCAAGCTTCTCAGATTAATTCTTAAGCAATCGGAAGTTTCTCATTTATTTCCTCGAAACCATTCAATATCAACTGATAATAGAAGGGAGAAATTAATGAAGGTTTACCATATCCGGTCATTGGAGCAATTGAAACCTTATCAGAAAATGTGGGATCACATTTTGGATATCAATCAGAACGATAACCCATTCATTGAATTTCAATGGATAGAGAATTGGTGGAAATACCTTGGGCGCAATCGGGGAGTCGAAATTATCGTCGTAGAAAAAGCAGATAACGTGATTGCCTTTTTCCCTTTGCAAATCACTCACATGATGAAGTCGACCGTCATTGAGTTCCTCGGGCGTGGTGAAGCGCATTACATGGATATCGTCGTATACGATGATGAAAGAGAACAAGTGATTCAATATGTTTTCGATGAATTAATGGAGTCGATGCCGAAATGCATCTTTAATTTACATGGGTTATTATCAAGCAGCCCTACAACCAATATGTTGAGTTTGTATCTGGCTAGAAGAAAGTGTGAACCCACCATATTTTCAATTGTTACGCCTTTCGTGAAAACGGACACGCTCAATCTCGAAGATTACTTGAAAAAAAGAAGCAAAATTCACGGTCTCAATCGCAGGGAAAAGAGACTTCGTTATTTAGGTCATCCAAAAGTAATGACTAGCAGTCCAGATGAAATCGAACAAGTTTTTACGCTACATGATAAGCGATGGAGAAAGATGGACGAGACCAATTTCACGGATGAAGAACATCAGATGTTTTACAGTGCTTTATTAAACTGTGAAGATGGACCGATGAAAGCAAAAGTGGAAGGCTTATATTTGGATGATCAAATGATTGCGTTCTCTTACGTATTTAAGTGCAGAGGTCGACATGTCGGTTATTTGAACGGGCACGATCCTGACTACAGCCTTTATGGACCTGGAACAATCCTCGATAAAGAATTGATCACTAGAAGCCAAAATGATGATTTGAGAATTTATGACTTGAGCATTGGCTACGAGCCATATAAGTTCGACTGGAATACGGGAGTAGACTACACGAACAATTTCTTGTTTTCTTCTAATGAATGGCAAACTCAAATGGTCTTCCAACTGATCAAAGGTAAGGGGTATGTAAAAGAAATTTTAAAGAAGAATTATAAAGTATTGTTATTTAAAAATGAGTTTCTTGGAAAAAATCTGCATTTTTTTCGGAATGCTAGCTTCAGAGAGTGGGTAAAAGCGTTTCGCAGCCAAGTTGGTAAAATTTATTCGCAGAAATCTGTCGAGATTTATCAACAAAAGCAAGGTACTAAAGATTCGCTGGATTATCAAATGCTTATCTATCCCGAAGCACGAAAACGACATCACGACCTGAAGCAAACGAATAAATGGTTTTATAATGGGTTCACCCCCTATGGTGATGCCAATGTTTCGATGTTTTGGGTTCATCCAAATGTTATACGTGTAGATGAAGTTGATTACTTGCAGGAGTTGCCAAAAAACAGTGCGTATATTGCAGAGTGGCAAATTCATAAGTTGTCGAGTGTATGTTCATTTTTGCGGCAAGATAATGGAGTTCAGGACATTTTTCTGCATACCACAAAAAAAGATGAAGTGACTACGAAACATCTTCAACAATTAGGTTTCACTCATGTCAGCAGTATCAAGAAAAGAAATTTGTTATTTAAGCCATCTACACAAGTTTTAACTAATTCGACGAGCAAGCAGTGAGCTTGGCTGAGTTGTTGGTTTAAAAATGGACATGCAACAGTAAATTGGTTTTGGGGGAGATCATGTGAAAGTATATTCCGATTACGTATCAAAACATCGGTTAGGAAAGCTTATAATATGGTTGAGAAATGTGCAAAGAAACAAAGAGAGAAAAAATCGATAAGTCATTACTCTTAGCTTCCTAAAATACATCTTGTGTACCATCTGCCTGACCACTACCATAAAGTGGCAGGTTTTTTTTATTTGTCATATGAACTTTTTGGAATGTGAAATGTCTAATACATAACAGAGGTTGAAATGAGGGGTCGATTTGGGGGAAATTGAAATCGTCAAACGGGCAATTGCTGGAGATGATGAATCATTCCTGCTCGTAATGCAATTCAATAAAGAAGCATTGTACCGGACAGCATTCGCTTTTTTGAGAAATGAACATGATGCTCTGGAAGCCATTCAGGAAGTCACCTACAGAGCATATAAAAAAATTCATACAGTCAAAGAACCTTGCTATATTAATACATGGCTGACTCGTATCATGATGAATTATTGCCAAGATCAATTGAAAAAGAAAAAGCGTTTCTCAAATTCTGAACTAATTAATGAAATATCCGTTAATAATGATTTGGTTCAATTTGAATTGCAGGAAGCCTTAAATAAGTTATCAGAGCAGGAGCAGCAATTGGTGTATATGAAATATTTTCAAGATACGAAGATTAAGGACATTGCGGTGATAGAAAATATACCTGAGGGAACCGTCAAATCCCGTCTTCACAAAATCTTGAAAACGTTGCGCCACCATCTGACGGAGAAAGGGGAAGTGGATCATGTTTGAAAACGAGGAAGAGAAATTGGCAGAACTTCGACGTCAGCTTGAACACATCAGTATTCCTACCGAACAGCTGGACGGAGCAATTGGGCAAGGCTATGAACGTGCAAAGATTGAAAAAGTGAAAAAGAAAAAGAGAAAAATACGAAATTATGGAATGCTTGCAGCAACTGCACTTCTCATGATTACATTGGCCACATCCATTCGAGTGTCCGCAACTTTTGCAAATGCGGTTTCATCTATACCTGGACTGGAGAAAATTGTTGAAATGATACACTATGATAAGGGTTTAACGGCAGCTATTGAAAATGACTACTACCAAGAAATTAATGCTTCTCAAACCAAGGAAGATCTAACACTAACCATTGACGGTGTCATCCTAGATGAATCGGGGATGAATGTTTTTTATACCGTTAGTTCTGAAGAAGCCATACAGAATGTTCGGGTTGGAAATGTAGAATTAAGGAACGACGAAATTATTTCGCCAAGTAGTTCTTTTAGTATCTCAGCTAATGATCAAGCTGTTAAAGAGTTTAGTAATACAATCGATTTTCATTTTCAAAAGCCAACGAAGTTTAATGATTTATCATTTTCACTCGTGATGACAATCGAGAATGAAGGAAAGGAAATAGAATATATTATTCCGTTTACTGTTCCCGAAAATGTTAAACCGAGCATTAATTTTGTATTAAAGAAAGAAGTAGAAATTGAAAATCAAAAGTTTACGATTGAAGAAGTAACAATCAATCCTCTCCGTGTAGATGTTCGAATTTCAATAAATCCAAATAACTCGAAAAAAATCCTCCAATTTCCGGATTTACGTTTAGAAGATGAAAATGGAGAGATTTGGGGTTCTAGAAGTGGAATTTCTGGAAGTGAAGTTGGAGAGTTAGAACAAATTATATACTTACAAAGCAATTACTTTGAAAAACCAAAAGAACTATTCTTACGAATAAATAAATTACAGGCCCTTAATAAAGATGAAGCAATTGTTGTTGTAGATACTGAAAAAAATATTTTATTGAACAGTCCACGTGATGGAAGATTGCAATTAGGTGAGTCTAGTAAAACTCACGCTGATTTCTTCTTAACACAGGCCAAAGATGTAAATAACAATTTTAGTTTAACCAGCATAATACAAGATGCCAATGGAAAATCGATAAGTTCTCCATCTACCTCAATGTTTTATGATTCAGGAAAATTGGAAAGTCATTGGTCACTAGATTTTGATACTATCGACTATAAGAATCCACTAGAGCTCGAATTATTGGCATATCCAAATTACATTGAAGGCGATATTAAGGTAGAATTGAAAAAACCAAATAAGTAAAAAAAAGAGGATGCCTACCCATTGTTGGGACATCCTCTTTCCAATTATTAATGAAGTCGATTCCAGTCTTCAAACGTTATGGAAAAGACGAAAGCATCGTGAGTTTTACCACCTTGATATAAATAATTTCTTAGCAATCCTTCTTTTTCAAACCCCATTTTCAACAATAGCTTCCACGAAGCTTCATTGTCAGGAAATGTAACGGCGCCAACTCGGGAAAGTTCAAGTGTTTCAAAGCAATGTGACAAAACCTTCTCCAGTGCTTCTTTCACATAGCCCTTGCCCCAAAAATCTGGATGCAGGTCATAGCCAACTTCACATTTTTTGCTCCAAAGCTGCAGATTATTTAACCCGATTGTTCCAGCCAACTCTCCAGTTTCTTTTAGTTGGATGCCCCATCGTGCTGAACGTTTTTCCATGAAGCCTTTATTCATATTGGTAATCATTTTTTCTGCTTGTTCCATTGTTGTGATGGGGTCCATCCCATAGTAACGTGTGACATCTTCACGTGAGAATTGATTGAACAAGTGGACTGCATGGGATTGATTTAAGTCGATTAAGTTAAGTCTATCGGATTCTAGTACAGGAAAAGACAACAGGAAAACCTCCATAATTAGCTTTGAATTTCATTTGCAAAATAAATGTAATCGACTGGAACGCCCTCCAAATCAAACTGACGCAGGAATGAAGTCACCTGACCCCGATGATAGGAAGAGTGGTTGATGAACGTAAAGAACATTTCGTCTCGTTTGTTGGAAAACGGAGCACCTTTTATATTGGTAAAATTCACTGTTTCTTTCCACTGTTCGTCAGTTAGCGTCGAGAAAAATTGTTCCATTTTTTCGTGTAAAGCTGCAAATGCTTCTTTCGTTGATTGAACAGAACTCACATCAAATTGTTTCCATTCCGGCTTAGCAATACCAATTAAACGCTTATACCATAAGTAATCAACACTGATGACATGTGAGTAAGTTTCACTGATAGATGGAAATGAATTTTTTGCTTCTTGGTGAAAGATAGATGCATCTAGTGAATCTACATGATTCAATAGTTTTTGTGTAGCCCATTTGTGATAATGAAACATCGATTGCCATTCCAATTGAATTCCTCCTCTAAAAAATGTGAATATTCCCCATTTTAACACTTTATTAAGATAGTACACTACCACTGCATCTTGTTATAATTTGGAAAATAGTAATTGCAGTTCATTATATACACACATATACTCGAAGTATAGGGGTGATTATGATGATCTTATTAACTGGTGAGAAATTAAATTTAGAAGAAATGCGATCCATATTATTTCAGAATGAAACAATAAATCTTGATTCAAATGCATTAACACGTGTTCAAAAAAGCCGTGAAGCGGTTGAGAGAATCGTAAGGGAAGGCAAAACAGTTTATGGCATTAATACGGGCTTTGGTAAGTTCAGTGATGTCAGCATTGATGAGGAAGATGTACACGCACTACAACTCCATTTAATCCGTTCACATGCATGTGGAATTGGTGAACCATTTGAAGAACGAGTGTCCCGTGCAATGGTCGTCTTACGATTAAATGCATTATTGAAAGGTTTCTCGGGCATTAGAGTAGATGTATTAGAACGATTGGCTTACATGGTCAATCATTCTATTCATCCAGTCATTCCTTCACAAGGATCTCTAGGGGCATCCGGTGATTTAGCACCTTTGTCTCATCTGGCACTTGTATTGGTGGGGGAAGGGTTTGTCTGGCATGAGGGACAGCAAATTCCAGCTCATGAAGTATGGGGGAATAAAGGTATTGAACCATTAGTGCTGGAAGCAAAAGAAGGCTTGGCGCTAATCAATGGTACGCAAGCCATGACAGCGCAGGGCGTAGTGAACTGGTTAGAAGCGGAGACAATGGCTTATCAAAGTGAATGGATTGCGGCGATGACAATGGAAGCGCTTCACGGTATAACGGATGCATTTCATCCAGCTGTCCATCAGGCACGTGGCTATGTCGAGCAAGTAGATGTGGCACGTAGAATGCTAGAGTGGTTGCAAGGCAGTCAACTTGTTACAACTCAAGGTGAAAAGCGTGTGCAGGATGCCTATTCGCTGCGTTGCATTCCACAAATTCACGGTGCCAGCTGGCAGGTGCTTGGTTATGTAAAAGAGAAGCTTGAAATCGAAATGAATGCAGCAACAGACAATCCATTGATTTTTGAGGATGGGGAAGTCATCATTTCAGGAGGTAATTTCCATGGTCAGCCGATTGCTTTTGCGATGGACTTTCTGAAATTGGCAGTTGCGGAGCTTGCGAATGTTTCGGAACGCCGAATCGAACGATTGGTCAATCCACAATTGAACGAAGGTTTACCGCCTTTCCTAAGTCCACAACCAGGACTTCAATCAGGTGCCATGATTCTGCAATATGCGGCGGCAAGCTTAGTATCGGAAAATAAGACTCTGGCACATCCAGCCTCGGTTGATTCAATCCCATCTTCGGCTAATCAGGAAGATCATGTGAGCATGGGGACAATCGGCGCTCGTCATGCTGGAAATATGATTCAAAATGCACGACGCGTGTTGGCAATCGAAGCTTTCTGTGCATTGCAAGGTTCAGAGTACAGAGGCAAAGATAAAATGTCTCCATTGTTACAGGATAAATGGAATGAATTTAGAGCATTCGTCCCATCGATGGATGAAGACCGGATTTTCAGCACAGATATCGAGCGAATCAGCGTACATTTAAAGAACGAAACTGCTTCCTCAATTTATGCGAAAAAAGAGGCTGTAACCGTCCAGTAAGCGATGAGTCAAGATGTCTCAAAGGTCGTTTTCAGACGTGAATCTGCAAAGTCAGATGTGAACGCTAATTTTTCAGACGTGAAACCCAAAAAGTTAAACTGAGTTATCGCTCAGCTACTCAATGAGCCAATAAAAAAGGCAGTCTCCATTTTTGGAGACTGCCTCAGCTTGTTGACAAAAGAATAACAATTAATATAAAAGTATAAAAATTGAGTTCTTATTTTTTGCACTCTATCGAAAAAGATTGTGGCCGGCTATTTCTTTCGCTTTCCGCGGACGAAACGCTAGCCTCCTCGGCTCAGCTGTCTATGACAGCTGAGCATGTGGGGTCTAGCTTGTTTCGTTTTTCCGCAGGAGTCTTCAGAAATAGCCGACCCCTTCTAACTTTAAAATTTTGCAGAGACACGCTTACAGAAGCAATTTCTTTTGATTGGAGTGGAGGCGGCGACTTCAGCGGGAACAGTACGAACTGAAGACCCCGCAGGAACGTAGTGACGAGGAGACTGAAGTCGTGCCCGCGAAACGCGTCCGCCGCAATGGAAATCAACATTTTCTTGCATAGGCTCTTTTTAAATAGTATACAGTTATATTCACTTATTTAACACCATATTTACGATCCAGTTGCACTAAATGGGCATCGGAACGATATTGAATCAAAAAAGGACGGAAATAAAAAACATCGCATCGCATTCGATATCGACTATGATACGTTTTTTAAACAGTTTATGTCCGTCATGATTGGCCAACATACTCGTAATGGGGAACAATAAAAAGAGAAAGAGGGATAAGTATATTCGCTCTAGCTTATTCGAAAATCCCACTTCTAAGAACGGTAAAGTCAATTTTAAAATTTACTTTCGCGTCCTTATACATCTCATGCCATTTTTCATAAGTGAGATCGGACTCTCTGACCGAGCTTCGGTAAAATTCACCTAAACCAAAAACATCGGAGTCCACTTCCTGACAATAAACGAGTATTTTTGCAAGGTTCTTGGACATACTTTTCTCGATTTCTTCTTCCAATTTCTGCACATTTTTTGGATTGTCCATATCCATATTTGCTTCTATTTCTAATAATCTTCCACGAACTGTGAATTGCATGTCGAATTCCGGTGTGTCCGGATTAATGAGTTTCAATTTTTTCTTCGTAGAGATAGTATCAATCACTACTGTAATATCTTCTTGAGATTCCTGTGTTTGTGAAGCTGGTAGTGATTCTTTAGGAATCTTCGTTTCAAACATGGCAGCCTTATGAAAATCTCTAGCCAATTTAAGGTAAAAACTATTTTCAGCCGATAATTTCCCGACCATTTTGTCTTTGTTGAATAAAGCAACTCCTGAAATTTCCACAATTTCATCCTTTCTTTTAATTATGGGTAAAGCAACGTCCCTACCTAGAGAGTAATAATCGTGTGCTACTTCATGAATAGTGGATGAAATCATTTGTTCGCTCTTGATGTTTTGTTCTAGCAACTTGAAGATATGGATTCCTATATCTTCGATTTCCTGATATTGATATTCAAGTAATGATTTTGTTTCACCCTCAACAACAGCCACATACAAGCCACCGCTCGTCTCGGAATTCTTCGAAAGAGTATCAATATAATGAGCAATTCCGTCTTTTGATATTTCTTCTCCAAACAAGACGACTCGCATCTGACCGGTCACGTTTTTTTTCGATGTTTTTCTATTAATAACAGTACGGGCACCACGAATAGTTTCATTCTCAGCCGAAATTACTTCTACATTACTTTGGAATTCTGGATTCACTTGACGAACGACTGCTGTTACCGATAATTTATCGTCTTCTCTCAAATCATATCCAAGTAAGGTTGTCAATCCAATCTGTTCCAGCAATTTCTGTTCCGCACATCCAACCAACGAAACAAAGAGAACAACGAATATGAAGCCAAGTTTTATTTTTTTCACATCTTTTGCTCCTTACGAGTCCGATATTTCTTTTTCATTATTGCGAGAAAGTATATAAAGATGGGATAAACAAATATGACATAAAATCCAACTTTGGAAAAGTAAGTGTTCACCGCATTGATTTGAGTACGAGTTTCAATGGAAAGAGAGAGCATAAAGATGACAACCGAAAAAAGCCAAATAAATTTGTTTGAATTTACTTTCACCAATCGTAAGCTTCCCCGATAAGCAGCCCATAGGTATAGACAAAGGTTGGGCAAAATCACTAACATCCAAAAGCAAACGGCAATATATTCAAACCGTTCGATAAACGGAAAATGGACGACGCTGAATAATGTTAAGGTGGCCCAAATCGATTTATTTAATTGTTCTGGGCTGAAGTATGTGATAGAAACTAATATGACAGATAGATAAATGATCGTAGTTGCCAACAATCCAAAATGTACATGCTTTTGTACTTTATTTTTATCCTTGATGAATGGGTAGATCACATTGAGTATCTCAAACCCCGCAATAGTAAACGTCATGGACTGTGCACCTTTTAAAATTCCGATAATATCGGTTTCCATTATGGGCAGCAAACTTCGCGCCGAAGTAAATTGAAGTGGATATACCAACATGGGCAAAAGCCAAATGGACAGAACGAAACTGAAAAATGAAATCCCAACAATAACACGCAGTCCACCTGTAAAAGCGTAGATGACTATCAGCAGTAAAGTAGCGGAAATAAACCACGTACTCAAGTTCGGAAAAACCCATGTTTGAACCACTTCAATATAGTTTCGTAATACAGAGAAAAATGCAGTTGAACAATACAATATATATAAAAGATTTAAAAAGTTGCCGACCCATTTTCCAAAAATGTCTTGATGGATGCCGTATAAATCATTCGAACCGTAGATTTCCAGCGTTTTAATCATAATAATCGCGATAATATGAGTGGCAATTCCGACGAGCAGAACAGAAATCCAGGCATCATGTTTGGCGTCCTGATAAATGACACGTTGGAAGCCATGGATACCAACACCTACTTGAATCGTATGAATCACAAAAAAAAGTAGAAAAGCATTGATCATCTCTTGGTTTTTCACATGTATGGTGTTGTTCACTCAAATCACCTTCAGTTCAACTTTTTTCTGGATTGATTGGTTCTGGTTGATATTTATCTGCATCCTGTGGCCTTGCATTTGAGTGCCTTTTGTAAGCAAATGGTAATGGCAACCTAATGATACTATCTCGCCAATCCTTAAAACGCGGGGGATAGAAAGGAGCAGTGTATGGTGCTCCCAAACTAGACTGACGAATCAGGTGGATCAAGATGAAGCAAAAACCGAGCATGATTCCATAAAAACCCCAAAAACCCGCTAACAAAATCAATGGAAATCGGATGACCCGAATGACGTTACCCATCATAAAGCTTGGCGTCGTAAAAGAAGCCAATGCGCTTAGCGCAACAATGATAATAAGAATATTACTCGTAATCCCGGCTTGTACCGCCGCGGTTCCTATCACGATACCGCCTACGATACCGATGGTTTGTCCAACTTTGGTCGGTAATCTTGCCCCTGCTTCCCTTAATAATTCAATTATCAATTCCAGGAGTAATGCTTCAATTATTGGTGGGAATGGCACTAGAGCTCTTGATTCGCTTAAAGGAACTAACAGTGATTGGGGGATGACTTCATAATGAAAAGTCAGAGCTGCTACATATATAGGTGTCAAGTAAGTGGACAAAAATATGGCACCGAATCTCAAAAGTCGAAAAAAGGAAGCGATTGGCCATCGCAGGTTTTGATCTTCCCTGCTTTGGAAAAATTCAATGAACGCGTATGGGCATAATAATGCCATGGAACTGCCATCCACAAGGATGCCTAATTTACCATTCAGCAACCCTTCGCAAAACCTGTCCGGTCTTTCAGTAAGAAGCATCTGGGGAAACGGTGATAAAGAATTGTCATCAATCATTTCAGCAAGAGCCGAACTGTCCAATAAGGCATCTAGCTTTAAGCTGGTAATCCGGTCTTTCAGCGTATTCACCATGTCCTCGGATGCAATGCCCTTGATATATAAAAGGGCAATCGTTGTATTCGTTTGTTTTCCAACAACAAATTTTTCATTGCACAGTTCAGGATTTTTAATATACCTTCGAATTAGCGATTCATTGGTAGACAGACTTTCATTGAATCCGACCTGTGCCCCGATTACCTGTGATTCATTTTCAGGTGCTGTCAAGCTTCGGGACTCTTTCGTCGTTATTTTTGCCATTACAACTTGAGAAAAGCCATTTATATGAATCAGTGCCGTCCCGTTATACATAGAAAGTACGGAATGATCAAGTTGTTCATCCAAATCTACCTCGGGGAGGGAAAGTGCAGATTTAAGACTTTCAGGTGATTCATACTCTTTTCTTAAAAGATCTGGAATGAGCTGATCTCTTATGGTTTGGCCATCCACTAAACTATCTATGTAAGTAAGCGTGAGATTTGGAGAAATTGTTTTGACAACTAAGTCAGTTGGATTGTTGGTTGCTTTTTTAATAGCCTCTAAATAATCTTTTGATGAGATTGGAAACAAGCTTTCATTATGAACCTTACTTGCTTTTTCATCTTTGTGATTTTCGCCATCTTCAACAGTCGGTTTATTTTTCGAGGAAGACTGTCTGCTCTTTTTTTTAAACATTTCTTTCCCTCCTTTCACAACCCTTTCTTTTAGAATAGGCTCCAGGAAAATAATCTATACTCATAATTCAAATGTAATAATATTTTTTGACACTTATAGAATACAGACTTTCGTACAGTTCGATCTGCATTTGTTATACTGAAACAAGATATTTTAAAAGGAGAGATTCCAATGAAAACATTCGCCTTGATCGCTGGAAGTTTGCGGAAAGAATCATTAAATCGAAAGTTACTTGCCTACTTACAAGAAACGTACAAAGTGGACATAAAAATGGAGTTTATTGAAATCAATGAGTTTCCATTGTTTAATGAAGATATCGAAGCTGAGGTTCCTGAACAGGTGAAAAAAGCCATCCAACTGATACAGGAATCTGACGGTGTGCTGATTGCGACGCCTGAATATAACCATTCAGTGCCTGGGGCATTGAAGAATGCATTGGATTGGCTTTCAAGAAAAGAAAAAGTTTTTGTAAAGAAACCAGTTCTGATCATGGGTTGTTCAGGAGGACCAGTAGGAACATCACGTGCTCAAAATCATTTGCGATTAATATTAAATTCACCAGGACATCAAGCGTTAACACTACCTGGAAATGAAATTTTGATTGGACAAGCATCAACGAAATTTAATGATAAAGGAACACTAACTGATGATAAGACCGTAATATTCATTAATGGAGTCTTGAAGAAATTCATTACATGGATCGATGCTACAAAAGAGTGGCAGAAAGAGGAGATATAATGCAATCCAATCAGAGACCCCACATTTTATTAGTCGACGGAATGGCACTTTTATTCCGTTCGTTTTTTGCAACTTCAGTCTTTGGACAATACTTTAGAAATGAACAAGGTGTCCCAACTAATGGTGTACAAGGGTTTGCCCGTCATGTGATGAGCGCAAAACAAATTATGCAACCGACTCATATGGCCATTTGTTGGGATATGGGTATGCACACTTTCCGCAATGATTTGTTTGATGGATACAAATCCAACCGTCCTGCTCCGCCTGAAGAAATGCTGCCTCAATTTGATATGGCTAAGAATCTTTCTGAAATGCTTGGCTGGAAAAACTTTGGGGAAGTTGGGATGGAAGCGGATGATTTAATTGGCTCCATGGCATGCAAGTGGCAAAATGAAGCAGATATCACCATCGTAAGTGGAGATAAAGATTTATTGCAATTACTCAATCCCACAACTAAGATCGCTTTTACGAAAAAAGGGTATAACATCTATGACGAATATACATACGAACGTTTTGTAGAAGAGTATCAAATTGAGCCTTCGTTTTTTGCCGATGTGAAAGCATTTATGGGAGATTCGAGTGACGGGTACCCGGGAGTTAAAGGAATAGGACCGAAAAGTGCACTTCAACTTATTCAAAACTATGGTTCTGTTGAAGGAGTCATTGAGGCGTTACCGGAGTTAAAGCCGGGTCAACAAAAGAAGATTCAGGAAAACCTGGACATGTTACGATTGTCAAAAAGACTTGCTACGATCCATTGTGAAATGGATTTGCCGATTGAACTTGATCAATTGATTGTGCCTTCATACAGTCAGCAATTATTAACTCAGGTAGAGGAAGCCGGATACGGCATTACGAGTCGGTATGCTCGAACTTTATATTCGATTTAACTTTATTTGGAGGAAACTTGGTCGTGTCGGAAGTTAATCGGCTCTTAAACGAGCATTGTCAGTAATTCAAACTTCTTAGTATTTGGGGATATTTTTACGAACGTTAAAATTCCTTTGTTCTTTTCATATGAAATTTGGCGAATTCGGCTTGGGCGATTTCTTCCACCATTATCGTGGATGATCAGCGTCAAGTCGTTTTCTTTTTCTTCAAACCCGATGAGCGGGACCCAATGATAGGAAAAATCATAAGAGCTGAACCAGTGAAATGAAAAGTACCGATCAAATTTACATGCCACCGGTCTACCGGCTCGTAATTCTTCTTTTGCTTCATCCATCGAACAGGTATCAATATCCCAATTAGGGCCGAGAAGTTTCCGTAAATTACGTTTTAAACGCCATGTAAATAAACCAATTCGAGTACCTCCCAGTAAACGGTATAATCGACTCGCATCATAAGGACATGAATTCGGCATCAAGTAACGCAAAATGGTCAGGGCAGTAACAGGTCCACATGCAGATTTCTGATACTGTATTTTGATTGATCTATCAAATTGCGATAGACCTTGTAATTCTAATTGAATACGCATAATGTCACCTCAGTGAAAAAAGAGTTTTTCCGTCTGATTTAACAGTACGGAAAAACTCTTTTTCTGTAAACTTTGAAGCTTTCGTTGCGACTAAAAATGGAAGAGAAACTTAAAATCTAGCGATCTATTAAATTACAAGTATTGATGAACGTCTACGTTTGCACCTTCGGCAAGTGCATGCCCAAGCGATTCATCGGCGCGGTGGAAGTTTGCAATCGCTCGACCTACGATATCGCGATTTTCAATGCCAGAGAACTGATCAAGTAAGTTTTTAATTAATGCTTGTTTTGTCGATTCATCATAACTTCTATAAATTTCACCAGCTTGACCGAAGTTATTTGTTTTTTCGATTGCATTTTTACCTGCAACTCCTGAAATTGGTTGATCAAATTCTTTGAATTCAGGCGCTTCTTTTGGTTCTGAGTCGAAACTATTTGGTTCGTAGTTTACGCGAGACATTTGTTGTCTAAATGGCATAGCGCCGTCACGTTGGTTATTTGAGAATGGACATTTTGGTGCATTGATTGGCAACTGTAAGTAGTTTGCACCAATACGGTAGCGTTGTGTATCTGAGTAAGAGAACAAACGACCTTGCAACATTTTATCTTCAGATGGTTGTATACCCGGTACTAGAACACCTGGATTGAATCCAACTGATTCTGTTTCTGCAAAGAAGTTGTCTACATTACGATTTAAAGTCATTGTTCCCACCAACTCATAAGGGAAGTCTTTCTCTAACCAATCTTTCGTAGCGTCAAGTGGATCAAAGTCAAAGTTATCCATGTCTTCAGGTTTCAAAGTTTGAACAAATAAATCCCATTCAGGATAGTCTCCACGCTCAATTGCTTCATATAAATCACGCGTTGCATGACTGAAATCTTTTCCTTGCTGTTCTGCAGCTTCTTCAATTGTCATGTTTTTAATGCCCTGTTTAGGAACCCAACGAAGTTTTATATATGTAGTTTTGCCATCTTCGCTGATCCATTTGAATGAATGCACTGAAGATCCACGAATGTGACGGTAATCTTGAGGGATTCCTTCATCTGTAAACAAGTGAATGAGCATATTTGTCGCTTCAGGCGAAAGACCCATGAAATCAAAAAGACGTGAAGCATCTTGAAGATTCGTACGTGGATCTGGTTTTAATGAGTGAATAACATCAGGGAACTTGATTGCATCCCGGATAAAGAATACAGGCAAATTATTCCCAACAAAATCATAGTTGCCTTCTTCTGTATAGAACTTTACTGAGAATCCACGTGGATCTCGAGCAGTTTCTGGTGAGTGGAGCCCGTGAATGACGGTAGAGAATCGAGTGAATACTGGCGTTTCTTGCCCTTCATTTTGTAAGAAAGCAGCTCTTGTATATTTTTTCATACTGTTTTTGACGACGAATGTACCGTGGGCAGCAGCTCCACGAGCATGTACAACACGTTCAGGAACACGTTCACGGTCAAAGTGAGCTAATTTTTCAATTAATTGATAATCCTCTAAAAGTGTTGGGCCACGTTCACCCGCAGTTCGGGAATTTTGATTATCGCCGATTGGTACACCTTGGTTAGTTGTTAGCTTTTTCATTGTATCGACTCCTTATTAATAATTATTATAAAAAAGAACTAATTCAAATGTAAAGTATATTTAAGTGATTATCAAGTAATATGATTGAGTGAAAGTCTAAAAAATTTTTACTAGCTTGTAGACTTGTAGAAGATGAAAAAATACAATTATAGAAGAGAAAGAATGTTTCCACAAATTCAATCGTAAAGTTAAACATCACTAATAAAGGGGGAATAACTGGTGAATATCACATATAAACGGTTATCATTATTAAATTTTGAAGATGCACTTGCTTTGTTCAATAAAGGTTTTGAAGGATACCTAATCCCGATGCATTTAACAATGGAACAGTTTGTTGGACGCTTTGGCAACGAAGGATTGTCGGTGGAACTATCAGTTGTAGCTTTTGATGGAAACACACCAATTGGGTTTATTCTGCAAGGAATAAGAGAAAATGACGGAGTTAAAATTTCCTGGAATGGTGGTACGGGGATCATTCCTAAATATCGGGGTAAGGGCGTTGGACTTCACCTAATGAAAGAAGCAGAGCGCATTCTTGTGGAAAATGAAGTAGCCTTTGCAACTTTAGAGGCTTTGTCTGAAAACGGGCCTGCAATCAAATTATATGAAAAGTGTGGATACGAAATTCAGGATAAGCTTGTATTTTTATCTGGTTCCGGAAAACTAATCGACAAACTGCCTGAATTAGGAGATTACGAATTAGAAAGATTTCCTGCGTTTCTAGCCATTGGATCAGATCTTTTTCCAACGCTCGTCCCGTGGCAAACAGCCGAGAGTGTTGTACCCAAAGTCGGTGGAGAAGTAGTGAATTTGTTAAAAGAGAGGGAAATAAAAGCATCCTGTTTAATTCGAAAAAGAGGAATTTATAATAATCCTTCGGATGGAATTACCTTATTCCAAGTGGCTTCCAGAGACGAACAACATGAGGTTAACCTTCTATTGGCACATGCACTTGAATATGATCAACCTGTTAGTCGATCTACATACAACTTTATGACGGGGAAAGGCAATGTGGTATCTTACCTTCAGGAAAGTGGTTTTGAAAATACAGCAATTTCACAAGTCTTTATGCTCAAGAAATACTAAAAAACAACCAATCATTCACCCAAGGGAGTGAAGCGATTGGTTGTTTTCTTTTAATAGACGTTGAAGAGCTGCACGGAAATTCACATACGTTTCGATTTCCACTTGAATACCAGCATGAACAATTTCTCTGACAAATCGAGGATTAAAACCAACATAAATCGGACGAATACCCATTAGTTTAAGTGAGTTATTCAGTTGGTAAATTTCCGTTGCCAAATCATTGTAATCAAAAGATGCAACGTCTTCTACTGTAACTCCAGTAAAATCAAAGATAGCTCGCTCCGTTTCACGATGGGTTCCTGCATATTGAAGTGCTTTGGTTTGAATCATATCAAAGCGTTCTTTGAACATATATCCGGCAATCGGAATCAATATTGTATTTGGTACGACAGAAGGAATCACTGGGGCAGACATGTTCTTGATAATATTTTCATAGTATTTAACTTTCTCTTTCAGTTGTTGCAATTCAAGTTCTTGAGTCATTTTACACCTCAGTGATTATTTTCACTAAGTATAGCATAATCTATTCTTGATTCTGCACGAAAAAAGGATAGACACGAGGTCTATCCTTTTTGACTCTGCAAAAATTCAGTTACTTGTTCAGGTGATTTTGCATTTGCACTGTGCAAATGAGCTTTCTTTTCGCTATCCTGATAAATCAGCAAGCTTGGAATGCCCATAACATCATACTTTTCAGCAATTTCAGGAAGTTCGTCGCGATTCACTTCGTACCAAGTGTATTGTTTATACTCTTCAACGATTGGATCAATGAACATGTCCATACGAGTACAATCAGGGCACCATCCAGCAGTGAATTTTACGATGACTTCATTATCAGAAGAAATAATGTCATTGAATTGTTCAGTTGTTGTAATAGATTTCATTTTTGTTCCTCCTCGACTTCTATAGGAACAGTTTACACGGTTTTACTTCCATCGGATAGCAATTTGTTTCATTACTGAAGCTGTTGCTTGTATCCCTGGAATTGTTGTGTCGCTTGTTGGATTTCTTTAGGATCTGCCGGTGTCAATTTATACCAACCATGCTTGAACATTAAGTCGTAAAGGCTACGTTGTTGTTTGGATGTAGCTCTTAATTGAGTGAAAATGGTTTGATATAGCGCATCATGGCTGGCCTCATGCATTGCCGTTGCATAAGAATTACATAAATATTTTTCAGTAGAAAGGGCATCATTTAAGATGTCGCGGTCGTTTAATTGCGGTGTTTCAACATAAGGAGTTTGTGGATTTTTCACTGTTTGCTGATTCATGAAACAGAACCTCCTTCATTTTGTTTCAGTAACTTGAGCAACTCGTCGTAATGATTACTGTGCATTTGTTCAGCTGTCTCAAATTCCTTCTTCAAATCAGGGAGTTGGCAATTTTCAGCCGCCCAATTCATTTTTTTAGCTGCCAGCAAATTCCATGACATCATATCTGTCAAGTAGCTGAAATCTTTTGAAGAAACCATTTTAGGGGGTTCGGGAAATGAAATTGGCTGTTCTTTTTGTTGTGAAAATAAATTCATGTAATGTATCCTCCTTTTCGTTTTAGTGTGAGGCAGAAATGATTATATATACATTTTCCGTTTAGTTTCTTTTGTAAAAAAGATGTTAGGGTAGTTATGTATATATAGGAAAGAACATACTAATAAAATGTATTTGAATAGAGGAGGCTGGAACTCATAATCGAACAATCGATGCGTGAATTCTAAAATTGATGTGGATGAGAATTTCAAAAAAATCATTAAAACCCATTTATTGAAAGGTAACTATACGGCCATTGCTTCTCATGACGAAGCAATGATCAACTATACGAAAGAATTAGTTAAGGAACATGGGATTGCAAGCAATCAATTCGAGTTCCAGATGTTGTTTGGTATTCGTGAAGAATTACAGCGCCAACTTGTAAAAGAAGGCTATAAAAGCGTATTTATGTCCCATATGGGTCTGATTGGTATGGTTATTTTATGAGACGCTTAGCTGAACGGCCAGCAAATGTTGCGTTTGTTGCCAATGGTATTTTGAATAAATAATAGGAGAGGAGATGCCAACGAACATCTCCTTTTTGAATTAGACTTGGAAAAGTTTTATTTGAATTCTTCAGCTACATAGTGCATACAAAAAATACGCCTTTCATAGAATAAAAGGACGCAATAGTTAGCAAGATTTTTCGGGGTAAATTTTGGTTTTTAATCATCATTTAAATATTGCGAAAAAATTGAAAATGAACTAAACTAATAGACATAGAGGTTGTTTCTATTTTTTTTCATTAAAAAATGAATGAGTATTCATTCAAAAACTCTAAAGGAGGCTTTGCACGTGACTTATCAAATTAAAAAGGCTGCTGTTCTGGGTTCTGGCGTTATGGGTTCAGGAATCGCTGCTCACTTAGCAAATATCGGAATTCCAACTTTATTGCTTGACATGGTACCTCGAGATTTAAAAGTAGAGGACAAAAATAATTCAAAAGCTCGTAATCAAATAGCCCAAGGTGCACTAGAGAAACTTCTAAAACAAAAGCCCGCACCCCTATCGTCAAAGAAAAATCTTTCATTATTGACAGCAGGAAATCTCGAAGACGACTTGGATAAATTAAAAGATGTCGACTGGATTATCGAAGTTATTGTAGAAAATCTGGATATTAAAAAAGGTCTTTACGAGAAAATTGACGCGGTTCGTAAGCCAGGCACAATTGTCAGTTCTAATACTTCCGGCATTAGCATCAATGCAATGGCTGAAGGACGAAGTGAAGATTTTCAAAAGCACTTCCTTGGCACTCATTTCTTCAATCCGCCACGTTATTTAAAACTGTTGGAAGTTATACCAGCTCATCATACGCTCCCGGAAGTTGTAGTATTCATGCAAACATTCGGTGAGGATCGTTTAGGAAAAGGTGTTGTTCTTGCTAAAGACACACCAAACTTTATTGCGAACCGCATTGGTACGTATGGCCTTCTTGTGACACTTCGTGAAATGCTGGCAAGAGGCTACTCGGTTGGTGAAGTGGATTCCATTACAGGTCCTGTCATTGGTCGTCCGAAATCGGCGACGTTCCGTACGCTTGATGTGGTCGGTTTGGATACTTTTGGTCACGTCGCAAAAAACGTTTACGACCAGACTACAGGTGACGAACAAAAAGTGTTCGAATTGCCGACCTTGATTACTAATATGCTTGAAAACGGCTGGTTAGGTGCAAAATCAGGTCAAGGATTTTTCCTGAAAAAAGGTAAAGAAATTCTTGAATTGAATGCTGAAACGATGGAGTACGAACCAGTGAAGAAGCTGAAAACCCCTTCATTGGAAATGGCGAAGCAACAAAAAGGTCTTGCAGCTAAAGTGAAAACATTAACTTATGCTAAAGATCGCACAGGGGAATTACTGTGGAGCATTTTAGCACCTACATTGTCTTATTCCGCAAAACTACATGGAGAAATTGCAGATGATATCGTGGCAATCGATAATGCGATGAAGTGGGGGTTTGGATGGGAACAAGGACCATTTGAAGTATGGGATGCCATCGGCGTAAAAGAGTCCACTGAAAAAATGGCAGCGGAAGGGTTGGAAATTCCAACTTTCACACAAAGCTTACTTGATCAAGGATTCGATTCCTTCTATAAAGAAGACAATGGAGATTTGTATTTCTTCAATGGTGAGGGTTATTCATTGGTTCCAACGAATGAAAAAGTAATTAACTTAAAACGTTACAAGAAAAAACATGGCGTAATCAAGAAAAATTCAGGTGCCAGTTTAATAGATTTAGGAGATGGGATTGCTTTACTGGAGTTCCATTCACAATCAAATGCAATCGGGCTCGATATTATCCAAATGATTAACTTTGCAGTTGATGAAGTAGAGAAAACCTTTAAAGGTCTTGTGATTGGTAACCAGGGGAAAAACTTCTGTGTAGGCGCAAACCTTGGCATGATTCTTATGGAGGCCCAGGACGACAATATTTTTGAATTGGATTTCGTCGTGCGTTCGTTCCAAAACGCCATGATGAAAATAAAGTATTGTTCGAAACCTGTAGTGGCAGCTCCATTCGGCATGACGCTTGGTGGCGGGGCGGAAGCATGTCTGCCAGCTGCACACATTCAAGCATCTCATGAAACATATATGGGATTAGTTGAGGTGGGAGTGGGACTCATTCCTGGAGGCGGCGGAAATAAAGAATTGTATATGAAACACTTAAAAGGCTTGCCAACGGGTGTTCATGTTGATTATCAGTACGTGTCAAACAAAGTGTTTGAAACAATTGCCATGGCAAAAGTATCGACATCTGCCGAAGAAGCACGTGAAAACAACTTCCTGAACTTTGCAGACGGTATCAGTGTAAATGCTGATCACTTAATCTATGATGCGAAACAAGTTGCACTTTCGCTATATGAAAACAACTACAAAGCACCTCTTCGTGAAAAAGTACCAGTAACCGGCGAGTCAGGATATGCAACGCTGTTACTTGGAGCTGAAGGAATGTTCCTTTCAGGTTTCATCAGCGATCATGATTTAAAAATTGCGAAGAAATTAGCCTACGTGCTAGCAGGAGGAAAAGTGCCTTACGGTACTTTGGTCGATGAACAATATTTACTCGATTTAGAACGTGAAGCATTTTTAAGTTTAGTAGCTGAACCAAAATCTCAAGCGAGAATGCAGCACATGTTAGTGAAAGGAAAGCCACTTCGTAACTAAGCGTACGAAGCGGCAATGAGGAGGAGAACTTATGCGCGAAGCAGTTATTGTAGCAGGTGCCAGAACACCTGTAGGGAAAGCGAAAAAAGGCTCCCTTGCAACAGTGAGACCAGATGACTTTGGTGCATTGGTTGTAAAAGAAACGTTAAAAAGAGCGGGCGGTTATGATGGTCCGATTGACGATTTGATTTTAGGCTGTGCAATGCCTGAAGCGGAACAGGGGATGAACGTTGCCCGTAATATAGGTGCACTGGCAGGACTTTCAGATACAACACCAGCGATTACTATCAACCGCTTCTGTTCTTCAGGTCTGCAATCAATCGCTTATGCAGCAGAACGCATTATGCTTGGTCACTCTGAAGCAATCATTGCAGGTGGTGTTGAATCGATGAGTATGGTTCCGATGATGGGAAATACAATTCGTCCTAACGCAACACTTGCAGAAACAGCACCTCAATACTATATGGGGATGGGGCATACTGCTGAACAAGTGGCAATGAAGTTTGGCATTACCCGCGAAGACCAGGATGCTTTTGCTGTACGCTCACATGAGCTTGCAGCTGCAGCCATCGCGGCAGGTAAATACAAAACAGAAATTGTACCAGTAGAAGTTCTGAAAAGATATATTGATGAAAATAACAAACCACAAGAAAAGAAAATCATGTTCGAAATGGATGAAGGCGTTCGTGTTGGGACGAACATGGAGACTCTGGCAAAACTTCGTCCGGTATTCAACGCACGTGGGACTGTAACTGCAGGAAATGCATCTCAAACTTCTGATGGTGCAGGTGCAGTGCTTGTCATGGATCGAGAAGTAGCTGAAGCGCAAGGACTAAAACCACTAGCTAAATTCCGTTCATTTGCGGTTGGCGGGGTTCCACCGGAAGTCATGGGAATTGGACCGATTGTAGCGATTCCAAAAGCGTTGAAGCTAGCGGGTCTTTCAATTGAAGACATTGATTTATGGGAATTGAACGAAGCATTCGCATCGCAATCGATTCAAGTAATTCGTCATTTAGGAATCGACATCAATAAAGTGAATGTCAATGGTGGTGCCATAGCACTTGGACATCCACTTGGTGCTACAGGTTCGATTTTAACGTTGAAAATGATTCATGAATTAAAACGTCAAGGCAAGCAATTTGGTGTTGTCACGATGTGTATCGGCGGAGGCATGGGTGCAGCTGGCGTATTTGAGATTCTTTAATTGAATTATTGAAAAAATAGGAGGGAAACAAAATGACGAAGACGATTGCAAATGTAATTAAAGGCGGAAGCTTTTTAGTGGAAGATGTAGCACTTGATCGCGTCTTTACACCGGAAGACTTTACAGATGAACATAAAATGATTGCTAAAACAACAGAGGATTATGTTACACATGAAGTGGTGCCAGTCATTGAAAACTTGGAACATCATGAGTTTGAGCATTCTGTAAGACTATTAAAATCAGCTGGTGACTTAGGTTTACTAGGTGCAGACGTGCCTGAAGAATACGGCGGTCTGGCATTGGATAAAGTTTCATCTGCACTAATTGCAGAGAAAATGTCGCGTGCAGGTGGTTTCTCCATTACTCACGGTGCACACGTTGGAATTGGATCATTACCAATTGTACTTTTTGGGAATGAAGAGCAAAAACAAAAATATTTGCCTAAACTCGCTACTGGCGAACTAATTGCCGCTTACGCGCTAACAGAGCCAGGTTCAGGTTCGGATGCTTTAGGTGCTAAAACTTCTGCCAAGTTAAATGCAGAAGGTACGCACTATGTATTAAATGGAGAGAAACAATGGATTACAAACGCTGGTTTTGCGGATGTATTTGTTGTGTATGCAAAAATTGACGGAGAACAATTCTCTGCTTTCATCGTAGAACGTGAATTCTCAGGCGTTTCAGTAGGCGCGGAAGAGAAGAAAATGGGGATTAAATCTTCTTCGACACGTACTTTAATTTTACAGGATGCACAAGTGCCGGTTGAAAACTTACTTGGGGAAGTTGGCCGTGGCCACGTTATTGCATTCAATATCTTGAATATTGGTCGTTACAAATTGGGAGTGGGTACAGTTGGTGCATCCAAACGTGCTTTTGAATTGGCTGTTGCCTATTCGAACCAACGTCAACAATTTAAAACACCGATTTCTTCTTTCAACTTAACAAAAGAAAAGCTTTCAACAATGGCATCCAAATTATATGCTTCGGAAAGTTTGATTTATCGTACGGTTGGTTATTTTGAAGACCGCATGAGTCAATTGAGTCCTGAAGAGCAAAAAGATGGCAAAGCTATTGCTGCTTCTATTGCGGAATATGCTATTGAATGTTCAATCAACAAAGTGTTCGGCACAGAAGTATTGGATTATATTGCGGATGAAGCAGTTCAGTTGCATGGCGGTTACGGCTTCATGCAAGAGTATGAAGTAGAGCGCATCTATCGTGACTCCCGCATTAACCGTATTTTCGAAGGCACAAATGAAATCAATCGTTTGCTGGTACCTGGTACGTTCTTGCGTAAAGCTATGAAAGGTGAACTTCCACTTCTTCAAAAAGCACAAGCGCTTCAATCAGAATTGTTAATGATGATGCCAGAAGAAATTGAAGATACACCATTAGCTCAAGAAAAAGTATTGGTGCAAAATGCTAAAAAAATCGGCTTGCTAGCTGCAGGTTTAGCGGCTCAACGTTACGGTACAAAACTTGAAACTGAACAAGAGGTATTGGCAAACATTGCGGACATCGTGAGCAATCTATTCGCAATGGAATCAGCTGTTCTGCGTACAGAGAAAGCAATCCAGCGTGACGGTGTTGATAAAGCGAACCAAAAACTTCTATACACTCAAATCTTCTGTCAGGAAGCTTTTGAATGTATCGAAAAAGATGCGAAAGAAACATTGATTGCTGCAGTTGAAGGCGATAACTTACGCATGATGCTTTCTGCACTGCGTAAATTGACTCGCTCTACTCCTTATAATGTAATTGCCAAAAAACGTGAAGCTTCGGTTAAATTGATTGACGCTGAGAAATACGTAGTTTAATAAAATCTCGATATTTGACCCTATTATTGAACAAGGCGAAGTGCTTCTGCCACTTCGCCTTGTTTGTATTTTAAGAAAACTATTAATACTAAAAATCACCGATAGGTTCTTCGATGAACCTAAGGAGAACTTCCTTCAATACTGGAAATAAACAAGTGAAAATATTTGATTGACGCAAAGAAAAACGTAGAATAAAAAATCCGAACGCTTCTGATGAGGTGTTCGGATTTATTTTTTGATAGACTGGTTAAAATGATGATAAGGAGGTTTAATGATGGCTATTACGTATTATGGATATCCGAAATGTAGTACTTGCAAAAAGGCTAAAGCATGGTTGGATGCCGAAGGTCTTTCGTATCATGATGTACATATTGTAGAAACTCCCCCTTCAAAGGAAGAGTTGAAAAAGATCGTAGAGACAAGTGGGTTGCCGCTTAAGAAGTTTTATAACACGAGTGGAATGAAATATAGGGAGCTTGGTTTAAAAGATAAACTGCCGACGATGTCAGATGAAGAACAATATGAATTGCTTGCTTCAGACGGGATGCTCATTAAAAGACCCCTTGTGACGGACGGCTTGAAAGCCACAGTAGGTTTTAAGGAGTCGGATTTTACTGTGAATTGGAAAAGCTGATTTTCAGTTCTTGTTTTTAAGGAAAGATTATGTCAAACTGAAGTTGAATATATTACATATTTGGAGGGGTATTAATGAGCACACCAAAAGAATTACGCTACTCTGAGGAACACGAATGGGTTAAAGTTGAAGATGGAAAAGCACGCATCGGCATCACTAACTTCGCTCAATCTGAGCTTGGTGATATTGTATTCGTAGAACTTCCACAAGTAGGCGACGAAATCAAAACGAACGAACCATTTGGCAGTGTTGAATCTGTTAAAACAGTTTCTGAGCTATACGCACCAATCAGTGGTAAAGTAGTTGAAGTGAACAGCGGATTGGAAGACAGTCCTGAATTCGTGAATGAATCTCCATACGAGAATGCATGGATGATCGTTGTAGAACCTACAGATTTGTCTGAAGTGGACTCATTAATGACGGCTGAGCAATACGAAGAAATGACACAAGAGTAATATCGTTAGTTGAACGCCGACATTTGTTCGGCGTTTTTTGCATATGTCGATTATAACAGCGAGTTTAAAACGGGATATTGAAAAGAGTGGCATTGGTTGTGATCGGGAAGAGTTGCAACCTGATGGACTCCGTTTCAAGAAAACTTTTTAAACAATCTTTTATGTCAGTACAGCCAGGAGTGATCCCATGCCAATTGATAAAGTCATAATTGTAGAAGGTCGATCAGATAAACAGCGGATTCTGCGTCTTATTGCAGAGCCAGTTGAAATTATCTGCACGAACGGAACAGTCAGCCCCACGCGATTGGAAGAAATATTAGCCCCCTACGATCAGTTGGAGATTTATGTATTTGTCGATGCTGATAAGTCCGGAGAGAAATTACGTGCGCTCATTAAACGTGAATTTCCCGAAGCACTTCATTTATATACTGATCCAGCCTACCGAGAAGTTGCGACTACACCAATGAAAGTTCTAGCAACTGTGTTGCTCGGAGCGAATATCGATGTTAAAGCGGAATTTATTGCCTAAAGGATGAATACAATGAAAGAATGGACGCGTGCGGAGTGGGAAAATCATTCTCAAAACGCAAAGAGGGCAGCTTATTATTTATATACGCCCATGTGTGGAACTTGCCAAGTTGCCTCAAAAATGATGGACGTTGTGGAAGAACTTTTGCCGGATTTGCAAATAGGGAAAGCAAACTTGAACTATGTAGAAAGTTTAGCGGTCGATTATCAAATCCAAAGCGTCCCTTGTTTACTCATTGCGGAAAATGGTCAAATAGTTGAAAAAGTTTATGCTTTTCAATCAGTTCCCTATCTCTATAATCGTTTGCAAAAAAATAATTGACGTTCGCATTTGAACGTGTTACATTATCATTCGTAACTAAAAACTTAATATCGTAAACTCTTATAAAGAGAGGCTGAGGGAAGTGCCCTATGAAGCCCGGCAACCGTCACAATTTGTGAAATGGTGCCAAATCACTCAAAGCGAATTTGCTTTGAAAGATGAGAGAACGGTCTAACGTATATAATTGTGCATTAGTCCCTTCTGCTTGTCTGCGGAAGGGATTTTTATTTTTTTAGGATATTTCAATAAAATGATGTTGATATTAAGCGAAATGAAAGAGTTTATTTGCGCGCATTAAGCTTGAGAGCAGGTAAGTGGTTTTAAACTTGTTGACTCATGCGAAACTTGCAGCCAGCGCAAGTGCACGATAATGAAAACAAATAAAATGCGTTATAAATTCAGAGGTGAAGTGAATATGATTCAATTAAAAAACTTATCAAAACGGTTTGAAACCGCTAATGGACAACTCATAGCGGTAGATGACGTGAATGTGACGATTGATCAAGGCGAGATTTTTGGCATAATCGGTTACAGTGGAGCCGGAAAAAGTACTTTGATCCGATTATTAAATGGCTTGGAAAAACCTACTTCAGGTAGTGTCACTGTAAATGGACACGAAATCTCGTCCAGTTCAGGACAAGATCTTCGTAGTGCAAGACAAAAAGTAAGCATGATTTTTCAACATTTCAACTTACTATGGTCGCGGACAGTCGAGGAAAATATTTCATTCCCACTAGAAATTGCAGGGATTAGCAAAACGAAACGTTCAGAACGAGTTAAAGAATTAATCGAACTAGTTGGATTGACAGGCAGGGAGAAAGCATACCCTTCCCAATTATCCGGCGGTCAAAAGCAACGGGTAGGAATTGCACGTGCCCTTGCCAATAATCCTGAAGTGCTTCTATGTGATGAAGCGACATCAGCACTTGACCCTGAAACAACAGATGCCATATTGGAACTATTGGTAGACATCAACAAACGGTTGGGTTTGACAATTGTCCTGATTACACATGAAATGCATGTCATCCGTAAAATTTGTCATCGGGTTGCGGTCATGGAAGCTGGAAAAGTGGTTGAAATGGGAAGTGTACTTCAAATATTCCAAACACCTGAACAACCCATTACGAAACGCTTTGTTGCCCAGGTAAATGGTCCGGAGTCAGCCAGCCAGACGATTGCTCATTTGGTAGAGCAATATCCCACAGGCAAGCTTGTGAAACTTGTTTTTGTCGGAGATAGAACGGAACAACCGATTCTATCAAGATTAATTAAGCAATATCAAGTAGAAGTTAACATCGTTCAAGGGAATATCGCACAAACTCAAAATGGTGCATATGGAACGTTATATTTACAAATCGATGGCGATTCAAATGCCATCAATCAAGCGATTGATTATTTACATGGACAAGATGTTCATACGGAGGTGATTTCACATGATTGAAAACCTTCTACCGAATGTGGATTGGGAAAAAATGTGGGAAGCCACACTTGAAACGTTATATATGACTTCAATGGCTACCGTTTTAACTTTCATAATCGGACTTGCACTTGGAATTTTGCTGTTTGTAACTAGCCCTCGTCAATTATGGGCAAATAAAATAGTGTACTGGTTAACAGGGGCGTTCGTTAATATTTTCAGATCCATCCCGTTTATCATCTTAATTATTTTGTTGATTCCGTTTACTAAATTCCTACTCGGTACGATTCGTGGGGCAAATGCTGCATTACCGGCACTAATCATAGGTGCAGCACCATTTTATGCCCGCATGGTCCTGATTGCATTACGTGAAATAGATAAAGGTGTAATTGAAGCTGCTCGCTCAATGGGCGCTAAAACTTCCACAATCATATGGAAAGTGCTTCTTCCAGAGTCCATGCCTGCATTAATCTCAGGACTGACCGTTACAGCAATTGCCCTTGTAGGTTATACCGCGATGGCAGGAATTATTGGAGCGGGCGGTCTTGGAACACTCGCATTTTTAGATGGCTTCCAACGCAGTAGGGGAGATGTAACAGTTGTTTCCACAATTATCATTTTACTAATTGTCTTTATCATCCAATGGGTGGGAGATTCGATCACAACAAAAACAGACAAACGTTAAGGTGCTTTCGGGTGAAAGCTCGATCAAATAAACAAAAAAAGGGAGAGAAAATGATGAAGAAATTTGTAGCAGGAATTTTATTATCGGCAAGTGCAATCACTCTAGCGGCATGTGGAGGAGGAGCTGGCTCATCATCAGGTGGAGACAGTAAAGAACTTGTAGTGGGAGCATCTAACGTACCCCATGCAGAAATTTTGGAACAAGCAAAACCGTTGCTTGAAGAAAAAGGTATTGAACTTAAAATTGAAACTTACCAAGATTACATTTTACCGAATGAGGATTTGGAAAATGGCGATTTGGATGCTAACTACTTCCAGCACATTCCTTACTTCGAAGCTCAAATGGCCGATCATGGCTATGATTTTGCCAATGCTGGCGGTATCCATATTGAGCCAATCGGTGTGTACTCCAAAAAATATAAGACTCTGGATGAACTTCCTGAAGGAGCAACGATACTAATCAGTAATTCAGTTGCTGACCATGGTCGTATCCTATCTATGTTGGAAGCTGAGGGTCTAATCACATTGAAAGAAGGCATTGATAAGACAACAGCAGAAGTAAAAGATATTGTAGACAATCCGAAGAACTTGGAATTTGATGCAGAATACGAAGCGGCACTACTTATACAAATGTACCAAAATGAAGAAGGCGATGCGGTGCTAATCAACTCAAACTACGCAATCGACGCTGGGTTGAACCCATTGGAAGATTCAATCGCTATTGAAAACTCAGAGTCTCCATACGTAAATATCATTGCTGTAAAAGCTGGTAATGAAAAAAATAAAGAAATTAAAGCATTAGTTGAAGTATTGAAATCTAAAGAAATTCAAGATTTCATTTTAGATGAATGGGGCGGCTCGGTCGTTCCAGTTAAATAAAGTAATCCTATGGACGTCGGGAAACCGGCGTCTTTTCTATTTCTTGGAAGAGGATACTTAGTCACTCAGTAACTTGAAGTTTGATTTTTTGTAGGAATTATTGGGTGAGACCGATTAAATGGTATTTGATGCCGATTAAAACTAAGTCAATGCCGTTTAAATCTCAGTTGAACCCAATTAAATCCAAGACGATGCCGATTAATTTTCACTTTACTCCAAATTAAATGAGTGTCATACCGAGTTAGGATTTAATCCAAACGATGATTATATTAATGATTGTACATTACATAGCACAGGATAGTTTTGAATTGGCAACAAATATAAATCGAGATGAGGCATCACCATGTTAATCGTGAATCGACTTTCACGTGAAAAAACTAATGAAAGTAGCTCTTTGGAATCATAATTTTCAATGTGTTCCGACTATTTTGTATAGCCTTTACATTGGGAATATTGTTATGGTAGGATAATGATGCAAATTGACTACATATAAAGGAGATTCAATGATGAAAAAATTATTACTACTACTTACTTCACTTACAATCGTTCTTGCGGCATGTTCATCCGATAAAGAAGAAAAGCCGGAAACAACAACAAACGGAGCAGCAAAGACTGAAGAAAAAGCTAATCCTGCAGCAGATATGATGAAGTTTTATTTATCCATTTCTCAATCAATTAATGAGGTTGATGCTGATTTAAACGCTTTTGAAGATGCACAGGGTGAAGCAGCACTTCCTGAAGGTGCCGATCTTCAAGCGATGAAAGATGCAGCAATAGCTTCTGCAGACAATGCATCAGCAAAAGTAGAAGCGTTGGAAGTTCCTAAAACCTTAACAAAGCAACAAGAAGCAATTAACAGCGCACTTTCTAAAATTCAAGAAGCTTACACAATGAAATCAAAAGCGTTAGCTTCTGAAGGCGAAGTTCAATTAGATGAAGCAAATGCAAAATTCCAGGAAGCTGACAAAGAGTTAAATGCTGTCCTTGAAGAAATCGGTTTGGTTGGTTCAAGTATTTTTAATGAAGTTTCTTTATAAGAAACAAATCATAGCTTGATTTGTTGGATGTTTTCCAAAAAAGTTCTTCCGTTAATTCGGTCGAACTTTTTTTTATTTTGAGCTGATTAAAAATCTCGTTGTAAATTTTGTACATATGCGCTTGCCGCTTGTTAGGCCTAAGCCAACGTACTGAGATTAACCAGTTAGTCCGTGGAAATCGAATCGATACATACTTTTGTTATAAAACAAAAACAAAAGTTATGAGAGTTTTTGTTTAAAAGTTTGACCTGTGGGTATATATACAAATGTGAAGGATTACAACTTACAACAGTAGGTTGAAAATTTGAAAGGAATGATTCACTATCCAATCACTAGATTTTACCTACACAGAACGTATGGACCAAGCATTCAGAAGCGCACATGGAGTTGGATTGGTTGATTATCAAAACGACGCCGATATACGAATTAGGGTTGAAATGCAACGTGAACGTGATCATGAAATTGGCCAACAAATCGCGGCTCGTCTAGAGCGTCAAGCACATTGAGAAGTATAATAAATAGTAGCAAAAGTCAGTGAGCCTAGGTTCATTGGCTTTTTTTTGTCGTTTCTTAGTGAAATCGATTCTCAATTAGATTCGCTTTATTGAAAATGAAAAACTGTGAATGATAGTATATGATAAATCGTGCTGATATTAGTTAATTTCAATTGTGTTAAACGATTTTCATATATTTAATAGGCCGTTTAAAAGATTTGCAAGGGGTCGATAATTCGGTTAAGATTAGAATGATAATAAATTAAGAATGGTTTTTTCCGTTCATTTATACAATATGGAGGTTATAAAATGTCGACTTTAGTTATTCAAGATCTTCACGTTGCCATTGATGGTAAGGAGATTCTTAAAGGATTGAACCTTACACTTAATACAAACGAAATTCACGCAATCATGGGACCAAATGGTACTGGTAAATCTACTTTAGCTTCAGCAATCATGGGTCACCCGAAATATGAAGTAACTTCTGGTTCAGTCACTTTAGACGGTGAAGATGTACTGGAAATGGAAGTAGATGAGCGCGCTCAAGCGGGTCTTTTCTTAGCAATGCAATACCCAAGTGAAATCACTGGTGTAACGAATGCTGACTTCTTACGCTCAGCAATTAACTCACGCCGTGATGAAGGTGATGAAATTTCAATTATGAAATTCATCCGTGAACTTGATTCGAAAATGGAATATCTAGAAATGGACCAAGATATGGCTCAACGCTATTTAAATGAAGGTTTCTCAGGCGGAGAGAAAAAACGTAACGAAATTCTTCAATTAATGATGCTTCAACCAAAATTTGCGATTCTTGACGAGATTGACTCTGGTTTAGATATCGATGCACTTAAAGTAGTTTCTAAAGGAATCAACCAAATGCGTGGCGAAGGTTTCGGTTGTTTAATCATCACTCACTACCAACGCTTATTGAACTACATCACGCCTGATCATGTACATGTAATGATGCAAGGTCGTGTAGTGAAATCTGGTGGAGCGGAACTTGCTCATAAACTAGAAGCACAAGGTTACGATTGGATTAAAGAAGAATTAGGAATTGAAGACGAAACTGTAGGTCAAGAAGCGTAAGGAGGAGACATACAAATGACGGTTGAAACAAAATTGGCATTAACCGAACAAGATGTACGCTCCTATTCAACGGCGAAGCAAGAACCGTCTTGGTTTGCTGAATATCGTGTACAAGCTTTATTAGCGGCAGAAGATCTGCCTATGCCAACACCAGATAAAACGAAAATCGATAAATGGAATTTCACTAACTTCCCAGTTCACGCTGTTGAAAGCAAACCATTTGCTTCACTTGCCGAATTACCGGAAGAAGTAAAAGCCATTGTAAATGATGATCAAAAAAGCGTTTATATTCAACGAAATAATACACCTGCTTTTTTACAAATTTCTGATGAGTTAGCAGCACAAGGTGTCATTTTTACAGATATCTTTACTGCTGTACGTGAACATAGCGATCTTGTTCAAAAGTACTTCATGACAAACGGTGTGAAATCGGACGAGCATAAGCTCGCTAGCTTACATGCAGCGTTGTTAAATGGTGGTGTGTTCGTATACGTACCGAAAAATGTTGAAATCGTTGAACCAATTCAAGTTGTTTTCCTACATGACGATGCTCAAGCTTCTCTATTCAACCACACAATTGTAGTGGCGGATGCGAATAGCTCAGTAACTTATGTAGAAAACTATCTTTCAACTGTTCCCGAATCAGCAGGACTTGTAAACATTGTTTCTGAAGTATTTGCTGAAGACAATGCACGCATCACTTATGGTGCGGTTGATGTCCTTGCTAAAGGCGGCACAACGTATGTTAACCGTCGAGGCATCGTTAATCGTAATGCACGAATTGAGTGGGCTCTTGGTTTGATGAATGACGGCGATACAATTTCTGAGAACGTTACACACTTGGTGGGTGACGCATCTTATGGCGATACTAAAATGGTTGTTGTAGGTCGCGGGAAACAAAAGCAAAACTTCACGACTAAAATCATTCATTGGGGCAAACACTCCGAAGGATACATTTTGAAACACGGCGTCATGAAAGATGAAGCTTCTTCTATTTTTAATGGAATTGGCAAAATCGAATATGGTGCAACTAAATCAAATGCTGTTCAGGAATCGCGTGTTTTGATGTTAAATGAAAAAGCACGTGGGGATGCAAACCCAATTCTATTGATTGACGAAGATGATGTTACAGCAGGACATGCAGCTTCCGTAGGTCGTGTAGACCCACTTCAACTTTACTATTTGATGAGTCGTGGTATTTCGAAGCAAGATGCAGAACGACTAGTAATTCATGGTTTCCTTGCGCCAGTTGTAAACGTATTGCCAATCGAGGGCGTTAAAAAGCAACTGACGGAGGTAATTGAAAGGAAAGTGCGCTAATGATCAGCAAAGACATTCGAAGCTATTTTCCCATATTAAATCAAGAAGTGAACGGCAATCCGCTTGTCTATCTTGATAGTGCAGCGACATCTCAAAAGCCTGTTCAAGTCATTGAAGCATTAAAAAAATATTATGAGTTCGATAATTCAAACGTTCATCGCGGTGTTCATACACTTGGCAATCGAGCGACTGAAAGTTATGAAGGAGCGCGTGAAAAAGTGCGCAACTTCATTTCTGCAAAGTCTACTCAGGAAGTCATTTTCATGCGCGGGACAACAACTGCAATTAATACAGTCGCACAAAGTTATGGTGGAGCAAATGTTGAGGAAGGCGATGAAATCGTCATTACTTACATGGAGCATCATTCAAACATCATTCCATGGCAGCAATTAGCAAAGGAAAAAGGTGCGGTATTAAAATACGTAGATTTAGAAGAAGACGGTACCCTTTCTTTGGATAAAGTACGTGCAACAGTTACCCCACGTACGAAAATTGTTTCAATTATGTATGTATCAAATGTTCTTGGCACAATGAATCCAATAAAAGAGATTACACAAATTGCTCACGAAAATGGAGCAATCATGGTAGTCGATGGTGCACAAGCTGCACCTCATCTACGTATCGATGTGCAAGATCTGGACTGCGATTTCCTTGCTTTCTCTGGTCATAAAATGTGTGGTCCTACTGGGATTGGCGTACTTTATGGCAAGAAAGAGTTGCTAGAGCAAATGGAACCGATTGAGTTCGGTGGCGAAATGATCGACTTCGTTGGTCTATATGATTCAACGTGGAAAGAGCTTCCTTGGAAGTTTGAAGGAGGAACTCCGATTATTGCGGGTGCGGTCGGATTAGCCGCAGCTATCGATTTCCTGGAAGAAATCGGACTCGATGAAATTGAAAAACATGAGCACGCACTTGCTGCTTATGCGTTGGAACGCATGTCTACAATTAACGGTTTGACAATTTACGGTCCAAAAGATCCTGGAGAAAGAGCAGGAATTGTTACTTTTAATTTAGATGATGTACATCCACACGATGTAGCGACAGTTCTCGATATGAACGGAATTGCAGTTCGTGCGGGGCATCATTGTGCACAACCATTAATGAAGTGGCTGCAAGTAACAGCGACTGCACGTGCAAGTTTCTATGTTTACAATTCGGAAGAGGATATTGACCGATTAGTGGCTGGACTTACCACGGCAAAGGAGTATTTTAACGATGTCTTTTAATAATTTAGATCAACTTTATAGAACTGTGATTATGGATCATTACAAAAAGCCTCGCAATAAAGGGACATTAGAGGACAGTGTCACAATCGATATGAATAACCCTACATGTGGGGACCGAATTCATTTGACTTTGCAAGTAGCTGATGGTGTCGTACAAGATGCCAAGTTTGATGGAGAAGGTTGTTCCATTTCCATGGCTTCCGCATCCATGATGACGCAAGCTGTAAAAGGCAAGCCGGTGGATGAAGCGCTAAATCTATCCACCATCTTCTCGGAGATGATGCTTGGAAAAGAATATGACGACTCTATCGACTTAGGTGATATCGAAGCTCTTTCTGGTGTAGCCAAGTTTCCTGCGCGCATCAAATGTGCAACCCTTGCTTGGAAAGCCATGGAAAAAGGTGTAGATAACGAATCACATTCGTAACAGAACGGAGGAAAGATGATGGCTAAAAAAATGCCTGAAATCGGCGATTACAAATATGGTTTCCATGATAAAGACGTGTCTATTTTCCGTTCAAAACGTGGACTGACACGTGAAATCGTTGAAACAATTTCAAATATGAAAGAAGAACCTCAATGGATGTTAGACTACCGTCTAAAATCTTTGGAGTTGTTCTACGCAAAACCAATGCCACAATGGGGTGGAGATTTATCTTCCCTTAATTTCGATGAAATTACGTATTACGTAAAACCATCAGAAGCGACTCAAACTTCATGGGATGAAGTGCCGGAAGAAATTAAACGTACGTTTGATAAACTCGGTATTCCTGAAGCAGAGCAAAAGTATTTAGCTGGTGTATCTGCTCAGTACGAATCTGAAGTGGTTTACCACAACATGAAACAAGAACTAGAAGATATGGGTATCGTCTTTAAAGATACTGGATCTGCTCTACGTGAAAACGAAGAACTGTTCAAAAAACATTGGGGTACAGTCATTCCGAACTCGGATAACAAGTTTGCTGCATTGAACTCGGCTGTATGGTCAGGTGGATCGTTCATTTATGTGCCGCCTGGTATCAAAGTTGAAACGCCTCTACAAGCTTATTTCCGAATTAACTCAGAAAACATGGGGCAATTCGAACGTACACTTATCATTGTTGATGAAGGTGCACACGTACATTATGTAGAAGGCTGTACAGCTCCAGTTTATACGACGAATTCACTTCATAGTGCGGTTGTAGAAATCATCATCAAAAAAGATGCATATTGCCGTTACACAACAATCCAAAACTGGGCGAACAATGTGTATAACCTAGTAACGAAGCGTGCAGTTTGTGAAGCAAACGCTACGATGGAATGGATTGATGGAAATATCGGTTCTAAATTAACAATGAAATACCCTGCTGTCATCTTAAAAGGTGAAGGTGCACGTGGTATGACCTTATCTATTGCTTTAGCTGGTAAAGGTCAACATCAGGATGCAGGTGCGAAAATGATTCACTTGGCTCCAAACACGTCTTCGACAATTGTTTCTAAATCAATTTCGAAACAAGGCGGAAAAGTGACTTATCGAGGCGTTGTACGATTCGGTCCTAAAGCATCAGGTGCCCGTTCAAATATCGAGTGTGATACATTGATCATGGATAACCTGTCGACATCAGATACGATTCCATACAACGAAATCCTAAACGACAATGTATCTTTGGAACATGAAGCGAAAGTTTCAAAAGTATCTGAAGAGCAATTGTTCTACTTGATGAGCCGCGGCATTTCACAGGAAGAAGCAACTGAAATGATCGTTATGGGCTTCATTGAACCGTTTACAAAAGAATTACCGATGGAATATGCGGTTGAGATGAACCGTTTGATTAAGTTCGAAATGGAAGGTAGTATCGGGTAATAAACGAATTGTGTAGTGCTCACTTTTTGAGTGATTCGTCTATTATTCTGTATGATAATAGTGAAAATTTTTATGAACGATAAAAGCTGTAGACACATTACAAGTGTCTACAGTTTTTTTTGTAGGTTATCTTCAAGGGTGGCGTGATTTATTGATTATGGAACTTCTTTGAAATGGAAATTTGATTTTGTTATGCTTATTATAGGTACGATAATGTATGTCGTAGTGAAATTTGAATACAAAAAGGGTGAGAAGCTCGTGAAATATGATGTAATATTATTTGATTTGGATGACACGTTATTAGACTTCAGTGAGACGGAGAAAAATGCTTTTAATAATTCATTTACAGCATTTGGTTTGCCGAATGGTTTAACAGATTACAGAGCTAGCTATAATGTGATCAGTAAAGGTCTATGGTCTGACTTGGAGCAAGGACATATTTCACTTTCTGAACTTAAAGTAGAAAGGTTTAAGCGCTTATTTATGCAGCATCAACTGACATTAAGCGCGGAAGACTTTGGTCAATCCTATTTAGATAACCTAGGGCAAGAAGTACATTTGATCGATGGTGTCCAGGAAATGCTCAATAATCTTTCTAATTGTAGGCTTGCTGTATTAACGAATGGGTTTCAAGAAGTTCAACATTCAAGAATAGCAATTTCATGCATGAAGGATACTTTTGAAGCCATCATTTCTTCTGAGGAAACCGGCTATCAAAAGCCACAAGCGGAAATTTTCGAATATGCTTTTGAAAAACTGGGTATTTCTACTAAAGGAAATGTGTTAATGGTAGGGGATTCCCTTACATCAGATATTCAAGGTGGCAACAATTTTGGAATCGATACTTGCTGGTTTAATCCACATGGAAAAGAAAATGTATCGGCAATTAAGCCAACCTATGAAATTAGCGAGTTTATAGAATTAGTACAAATCGTGAAGGATAAGGTTTTGATAGAATAAAAAAATGACAGTGTTGGTCATCTCTACTTTGGTGTCTTTACATTGAAAACAATATTGTTCATTATAGTTTGCTAAAAGGAAAAAGGGTATCCCGAGTGCTTATGGGATACCCTTTTTCCTTTTAATTGATTCATTGATTCAACATAGCTTGAAAAGCAGAAGTGGATTTCAAAGAATTAAGCCGTCTTTCATTGAGATAATGTGGTCTGCATATGAAAGCATTTCTTCATCGTGAGTCACCATTAACGTGGTAATATTCAACGTTTTAGTTAATTCTCTGATTAACGTCATCACATCTTTCGATCTTTTCGAATCTAAACTCGCAGTGGGCTCATCCGCAAAAAGCATTTTAGGTTTGTGGATGATTGCGCGTGCAATTGCCACCCGTTGTTTTTCCCCACCTGACAATGAAGCAGGGTAGGAATCCTTACGGTGTTCCATATCAACCAATTTAAGTATTTGTGCAACTTCCTCTTTTTGTTTCTTTTTTTTCATCTTTGTTTCCGAAACGTCGAGCATCAGCATAAGTTGTTCTTCTACAGTGAGAAAAGGAACAAGATGAGAGGATTGAAAGACAAATCCGAACTCACTTGCCCGGATTTTTCGAATTTGCTCCTGACTCATCTTAGACAAATCTTTCCCATCGAATAGAACCTGACCATGCGTTGCGCGTTGAAGACCGGCGGCTATTGTAAGTATCGTACTTTTCCCAGAACCAGATGCTCCTACTAAAGCTGTTATTTCCCCTTGTTGAAGAGAAAGATTGATTCCTTTTAATACTTGCTCTTCTACTTCCCCGTTTTTAAACGTTTTTTTGACATCATCAATTGTGAATACAGTCATATTAAACCTCTCCTTGTTGAATCGCTTGTAGTGGCTCGACTTTTTTAATTTGGATACCCGATAGCGTAGCGCCAATAAATCCGATGAACACGAATATGAGTGATAATTGAACCGTTGTTTGAATGGTTAAACTAAAAGGCATTCCTTCAGGTGCAATCATTGTGAAAGCTTGGCTCAATGCAACTGACAATGTTAGTGCAATTGCGGTAATAAATAGCATCTGCGACCACATCATCCCAAATAATTGACTTGTTTTAACCCCAAGCGCTTTCAAAATCCCGTATAATCCAATTTTTTGAACGTTCATCATGTAGAAGAATATCGCGAACAACATCCCGCTGATGACGACTAAAAACCATACAATCATATTGAGCGACATCTGTTCTGCGCTATAACTTGGAATCGTATTGAGAAATTCTTTATTTGAAAATGATTGTAATCCGTCAATTGCTTGTTCCTTATCATTTCCAGGTACAAATACCAATTGCATATCTTCCACACCGTAGATTTCTTTGTAGTTTTCCATATTGATATAAGCAACAGGTGCGTGGCTATATTTCTTTTGATCGACAAAGCCTTTTACTTTAAACTCACCGCTAAACTGATTGTTTGTTATGGTATCCCCGACATTTATGCCGTCTTCTTCTAATGAACGATCTAATATGATTTCTCCTTCTCCAACTTTTTCAAATAACTTCGAATCAGTTGAAGTAACAAAGGCAACGCTATGTTGTTTGTCGTCTGCATCGTTCACAAAGCCCATCTGAATTGAAAGTGCCGCTGCATCCTTCTGGTTATTTATTGCTTTGTCTTGTAATTTTTCATCTATTTTCGAAAGATTATAGGTTTCATTTGCTTCTTCATTCATATAGAATTGACCATTCGGCAGATCTTTTATTAAAGCCGCATTATCTTGAGATAAACCATTCGATAATCCAGAAATGATAAACGTTAAAAAACTAACAAGAAATATAATTGATCCTAAAATGATAAATTTTGCTTTACTCTTCCTAATTTCTTTCCATGCAATATTCATCTTTTACGCCTCCGTTTTTTTATGATAACTAGAGTATATTCGTGTTAAGTGAACGGAATATGAACTGAAGATTACATCGTAAAACGACTGTCGAATACTTTTTCTTTTCGGGATACAGAGGGATTTATCTGGATCGTTACTGTGGTGACTTGTGCATGTATACTCAAAAACTGGCTATCATGTTTACGTAGAAAAATGCATTACATTTATCTTTGGATTGATAAGTAATTAATTCGTGTTATGATGTTCATGTACAACTGAATAGTAACATCTTCCACTAGGGGGACCTTGCAATTGATAAATGGAAATCATTTATTCATTAAATAAAGGTTGAGATTAAAGTAATGCTTTAAGACCCTTAGAACCTGATCTGGTTTATACCAGCGTAGGGAAGTGGAGTTGCGGAGCAGTATGTTTTTTTACTATTTTTCCAATACAACCACTTTCTTATGTTTGTTAAGAGAGTGGTTTTTTATTTGCTCTAAATTTGGCGGAAGTGATTCGATTCAGTTGAGCAAAACTTTTTTGGAGGTTGCTTTATGACATTTTCAAAGCTTTTAAGAGAAGAATCAGATCACATTTGGGAAGCAAGCTTTCATCATCCGTTCGTTACAGGAATTGGGGATGGGACATTGTCTTTAGAGTGTTTCCGTTATTACGTTATGCAGGATGCATATTACTTGTCCCACTTTGCAAAGGTTCAAGCTTTGGGTGCAGCTAGAGCTAATGATTTTGAAACAACGAGTAAAATGGCAGCTCATGCACAAGCCACATATGAAGCGGAATTATCGCTGCATAAGAATTTTTCACGTCGACTCGGAATAACAGAAGAAGAACAAGCAAGTTTCAAGCCTTCGCCTACTGCGTATGCTTACACATCCCATTTGTATCGTGCAGCATATCACGGACATTTAGGCGATATTATCGCAGCCATTTTACCTTGTTATTGGCTTTATTTTGAAATAGGCGAGAGACTTCAGTCGTGTACTCCTGAAGAACCGATTTACCAAGAATGGATTGCAGCATATGGTGGTGAATGGTTTAGATCGAAAGTCGAGGAACAAATTAATAGACTAGACAAGCTTGCTGAAACAGTAACTGCTGAGGACCGCGAACGGATGAAAGAACATTTTATCATTAGTAGCCAATACGAATATTCATTTTGGGAGATGGCCCATACATTAGAAAAATGGCCAGCTCAAAAAGAAGTAGTAAGTTTCACGTAGTAAATTGTAGCTGGCGTAGGGAAGAGGAAATGTTAGTTATGTTTTATGCATATCACAACAAACCACTCTAAGCGCCAGTGTGGTTTTTCTACACCGATAAGAGAGTGGAAGTTTTCGGAGGTCAGTAGCTTGCACCATTGTGGATGCAAACTGTGTTTTTCTAATTTAATTTACATTAGTTTATAAGGCAATCAACTTTAGGCTTTTCCAAAGGGGATTAAGAGTATGGATCATGCAAAACTACATGTTATATCAACTGGAAGACAGAAGCCAGAGCAATTAGCAGAAATAGCTGGGGCGATCCATCCATATATCGATGCCATCCATATTCGAGAGAAGTCGAAAACAGCCATAGAAATCTATAGATTAGTGAGTTTATTAACGGACAATAAAGTCCCATTATCTAAAATAATTATCAACGATCGACTAGATGTGGCCAATGTGTCAAAGGTTGGAGGAGTTCAACTCGCCTATCATTCTATACCAGCTGATATTGTGAAAATACAGTTTCCAAGTTTTAGAGTTGGTTGTTCGGTTCATTCAATTGATGAGGCTCATATTGCACAAGAACAAGATGCAGATTATGTGATTTTCGGACATGTTTTCCCCACACAATCAAAGCCGGGATTAGTTTCAAAGGGTTTAGAGCAATTAGCCACCGTCTCTCATTCAGTTACTATTCCCGTATTTGCAATAGGCGGTATAAAACCGCTAAACGTTAGGGAAGTAATCGAAGCTGGGGCAAGTGGTATTGCTGTGATGTCAGGAATATTAGAAGCTGATAATCCGTTAGAGGCAGCAAAGGAATATTATCAAAAGCTAACGTCTATCAATTGACTTAATAATTTTCCAGGGAAAAAGGGGGGATATGATGAGATATCAGTATGACGCAATCGTGGTGGGCGGTGGAGTTATCGGGGGAGCCATCGCTTATAATCTTGCCAAAAGAGGGATTAAGGTACTTTTGTTAGAAAAAGATCGACTTGCTAGTAAATCATCTGGAGCCGCTGCTGGAATGTTGGCCGCTCAAGCAGAATTGGATGGAGTGGGACCACTTTTTCAATTAGCTAGAAAAAGCAGAGCGATGTTTACAAGATTAGCAGATGAAATAAAAGGGACCAGTGGAATAGATATTGAACTCATAAATAAAGGCATGCTAAAGGTTGCCATTAATGAACAGGAACAACAGGAATACAAGAGATTCATTGCAATCCAGAGACAAAGTGGAGATCAAGCTGATTGGCTTACAGGTGAAGAGGTAAGAGAAAAAGAGCCTGCATTATCTCAAGATATTATTGGAGCTATGCTTCTTGATAAAGATGGGCATGTAGAAGCTCCCCAGTTAACTTTAGGGTTATTAAAGTCTGCAGCAGTACTTGGTGTGGTAATAAAGGAATACGTGGAAGTTTATGACTTTCAGTTCACGAAAGAGAGAGTTACAGGCGTTGTGACGAGTGAAGGTGATTTTACCAGTGAAAATGTCATAGTGGCAGGTGGGGCTTGGAGTAAGAAGTTACTTTCAAAAACAGGTATACAGTTAGAAACCCATCCCGTAAAAGGTGAATGTTTTTCTATCGTAACACATCGTCCATTGCTAACTAGTACGATATTTTCGCATGGTTGCTACCTCGTCCCCAAAAAAGGTGGAAGAATAATCGTTGGTGCTACCGTTAAACCAAGAACTTTTAACCCAAAAGTTACGATTGAGGGGATATCCTTTCTGATGGAAAATGCTAAAAAATTGATGCCGTCCATTTTGGAGGCAGAATTGGAGCAGACCTGGGCTGGAATTCGACCACAAACCGCTGACGGATACCCGTACTTGGGGGAACATCCTGTTTATAAAGGGTTATTCATCGCAACAGGCCATTTTAGAAATGGAATATTACTTTCTCCAATAACTGGTGAGATTATCTCCGACTTGGTTGAAGGAAAGTCCACATCGGTAAACTTGGCACCTTTTCGGGTAGATCGTTTGGTAAAGCAATTAGTTTAAGTGTGGGGTGAAAGAATGAAATTAGTGATTAACGGAGACAAAATAGAAGTTCCAAATACAGTGGAAACAATATCTAACCTGTTGCAGCATTTCGAATTAGAAAAGAAGGTTGTAATCGTTGAATGGAATAACACGATATTGGAAAAAGGATCGCATCAAGAAACCATACTATGTGATGGGGATAAAGTTGAGTTAGTACATTTTGTAGGAGGCGGATGACGATGTTAAAAATTGGATCATATGAATTCATGTCAAGATTACTATTAGGTACAGGGAAATATCCGGACTTTGATGTTCAAAAGGAAGCAGTAGAAGTGTCAGGAACAGAGATATTAACGTTCTCTGTTCGTAGGATGAATGTATTCGAGCCGAGCCAACCAAATTTTTTAGAAAAGCTAGACCTTAATAAGTACATATTACTTCCAAATACAGCAGGTGCAAGTACAGCAGCAGAAGCGGTTCGTATTGCTAAATTAGCTAAAGCTTCAGGTCTTTGCGACATGATTAAGGTTGAAATAATTGGTTGCCAAAAAACATTATTACCGGACCCAATAGAAACATTAAAGGCATCAGAGGAACTGTTAAAAGAGGGATTTACGGTCCTACCATATACGTCTGACGATGTTCTCCTAGCTAAACGACTAGAAGAATTGGGGTGTCATGCCATTATGCCAGGTGCATCACCAATTGGTTCCGGCCAAGGGATTATTAATCCATTAAACCTCAGCTTTATTATTGAGCAAGCAAGTGTACCAGTTATTATCGATGCTGGAATAGGGACTCCATCTGACGCAGCCATTGCCATGGAATTAGGTGCGGATGGGGTGTTACTAAATACTGCAGTTTCAGGAGCTAATGACCCAGTGAAAATGGCGAAGGCAATGAAACTTGCGATTGAAGCGGGTCGACTAGGATTTGAAGCAGGACGGATTCCGAAAAAGCGTTATGCAACTGCTAGTAGCCCTACGGAAGGAATGAGTATGAGTTGAGTGAACGGTATTCACGACAAGAACTCTTCGTTCCAATTGGAGTAGAAGGACAATCAAAAATAGGGGAAAAACATGTGTTAGTAATCGGTGCGGGTGCACTTGGAACGGGAAGTGCAGAAGTGCTTGTGCGTGCAGGTGTTGGCAAGCTGACGATTGTTGATCGTGACTATGTGGAGTGGAGTAATCTCCAACGTCAGCAATTGTATACCGAAAATGATGCGAAGCAACGCATTCCAAAAGCAATTGCAGCGAGAGAACGTTTAGCGCACATAAATTCAGAGGTAGATATTATTTCCCACGTAATGGATGTCTCTGTAGAGGAACTAGTAATGCTTGTTAAAGATGTGGATTTAATCATGGATGCAACTGATAATTTTGATATTCGGATGATAATTAATGACATTTCCCAGAAGTATCAAATTCCCTGGATTTATGGGGCATGCGTTGGAAGCTATGGGATTACATATACGATCCTACCAGGGGAAACCCCTTGTTTACATTGTTTGTTACAAACTGTGCCAATGGAGGGGGTTACTTGTGACACTGTCGGAATAATTAGCCCAGCTGTTCAAATGGTCGTCTCCTTTCAAACAACAGAGGCATTAAAAATTTTAGTAGAAGATTATCAAGCTTTAAGAAAAAAGCTCGTTTCATTTGATTTATGGAAAAATCATCATGCAGCAATTAGCGTAGATAAGATGAAGAAAGAAAGTTGTTTATCTTGCGGTACACACCGTACGTATCCGCATTTAGCTTTTTCAAATCAAACAAAAACCGTCGCATTATGTGGAAGGGATACGGTTCAAATCCGACCACCTGAACCTATGGATAGAAATTTAGAGAGTTTGGCTAACGTCCTTTCGGGACAAGGAAGAAAGGTCTCACAAAATCCATATTTACTTTCTTTTTCAATCGGTAATCACCGCCTTGTTATTTTTAAGGATGGCCGGGTATTAATCCACGGAACAAAAGACATTGCCGAAGCTAGAACTTTATATCATCGCTATTTAGGTTGAGTTTTATTATTGAATGATCTTAAGGGTGTTAATCGAGTACTTCCAACTGGTTGTGCTACTGGACTTGCAGCATCATCAATAAATTTAGGCACAATATTAATTTCCATAATATCATCACCTTTCCATACTTTTATTGTACCCAAATTTTACTAACGGGTGCTTTAGTTAAAGATCATCGGGCTGTTTAAACAGCCCTTTTTCTTTTGAACTTACTGGGCAGTTTAGTTGAAGAAGCGTAGTATGGTCAAACTGTGAATTAACAACTTCCAATCTCCTAATAAATTGTTACAATTTTCTTTATAAGAGACGATAGGAGGGTATAAATTGAAGGTATTACACAATTACATCCAGGCAACAAACACTCATAAATTTGATGAAGTTAAAAAATTTCTTCATCCTAATGCTGTTTATTTCTTCTCAGATCGAAATTGTACAACTCACGAAGAAATACAGACATATTTTGAAAAGGCATGGTCAATTGTTAAAAATGAAAACTACGAAGCACAAGAGGTGCACTGGCTATTCACAGGAAGTAACTCAGCAACTTGTACTTATACCTATTTCTATGAAGGCTTTGTCAATGATAAATATGCAAGCGGCCATGGAAGGGCCACAAATGTCTTCGTCAAAGAATCCGATGTCTGGCTTTTAATTCACGAGCATTTAAGTCCCTTACCCAAATAATTTTTGAAAGAGAGACGTTCTATACTACTAGACGTCTTTTTTATTCACTTCACATAATAGGTCAACACTACAATAAGTCTTGTTCAACTAACGGGGCAGGTTAGTTGAATAAGGATTTATTATAAGAATTATTTTTAGAAGTGTGATTCTATATAAGAATCACACTTTTTTCTGGAACCATTTAAAAAAGTGAAAAAGGGTGTTAACTTTTTAAAATCAATGGAGTCTTATAAGTGGAAAGGAGGGGAGTTATTGAATCAGAAAGAAGAACTGTACGTAGTCTTACAAGAAAAATCAGGAATTATTTTCAAGTATTTAATTAAAATAGGTGCAAACCCCCGAGATGCTGAAGATATCTTACAAGAAGCCTTATATAAATTTATTTTATACATCGATTCTGTCGATCCTAACAAGTCGTTTAGCTGGTTATTCAGGGTAGCGATTAATCTATATTATGATTTATGTCGCAAGCAGCAAAAACATATACTTGTATCTTTTGAAAACTTTGAGTTTGTGGACGATACTCATCTGCCAGAAGAATATGTTCATCAATCTGAGACGAAAAAAGAAATACAAGTCATACTTGATCAGCTAACTCCCCTACATAAACAGTTAATATTGCTAAAATACGAGCTGGATTTAAGTTATGAAGAAATTGCTGAGATGTTGGATTTGAATTCAGGAACCTTAAAGACATATCTATTTCGTGCAAGAAAGACCTTTAAAGAACTATATAGGAGGGAGCAAGAAAAACATGACCGATTACAAAGAAAGTAAAGAGGAAATGGAGCTTAATGAACTTTTTGAAGGGAAATCGACTAGCAGCATTTCCAAATTAGTTAAAAGGGCTAAAAGAAGAACAATCCTTCGGAACATTGTTATCTCTATTTTGGTTATATTTTTTCTAAGTGTGACTTTAGGTTTTACATGGCTTTCTATAATGAGATGGAGTCAGGAAAATGCTATGCGTGACATTCAGTTGTTTAGTCGGATAACGAATCCTAATGTTGAGGAATTAGGGGCCCAAAATGAGGGGAATGGCTTGTTTGAAGGTATTTTAACCTTTAATCGATACAAAGAGATTGAAGGAATCCCGGTAAACTGGAGTGATCGTGTAGTTACTTATAGCCTCTTTGGTGGAGTAAGCCGGCTAACAGGAGACCATTCACCCATACAAATACAAGATAAAAACGATGGTGAAATGAAATTTTATGATCGGGTGACAAAACAAAGAATGATGAAATTTTATCATCCGGATGTAGAGTACCCTAAACTAAGTGATGACTTAGCAAGTCTAAATAATGTTGCAGATGACACTCTAGTAGAATTGGCATTATCATTTGATCAAAAATATTCACCTCAAGAAGTAAGAGAATTAATGCCTGAAGGTATTACTCTCAAATGGTATTGGGTGGATACTTACTCAAAAACAGATATAGAAAGATTAAACGATAATACAGTTGAAGCAGTTAATGGTGGAGAGTTCCAAACTGAAGCTTCACCTGAACTAGCTACAGAAATATATGGTTTTGATGAAATGCCAGAAGATCCTGAAAATCCGTCGTTAAGTGAACAAATGTTTTTAGGCGATGTTGAAATGGGTGTAAGTTTGGAGGATGGAAAATATCATGGAGAATTCGAACGGATTTATAAGCAGCTGAAAGGAGATTCTTCAACTCTAAATGCAAAAAACATACATGTAATAGGGGCAGTTGTAACTGGGGAAGCCTCAGACTTAGCTAAATTAAACAACATGCCTATGATTCGAGCTACTGTTCTTGGAGTCACTGCAAATCCAAATGAGTAATGATGGATGGGTCAATAATATTGGAGGAAATAGAATGAAGACGAAAAACCCTGTTGGTCTAATACTGAGAGCATTAGCTTTTCTAGTGGAGTTTAGCATGATGGTCATCCTAGGCGGTTTGTATAAAACTACGGGGGCTTTAGTTAAAGATCATTGGGCTGAACTAACGGGGCAGTTTAGTTGAACAAGGAATAAACGATTAGTTTATTGAATATAAAACTATAAGTAGTAAGGTAGTAAAATAGTTTGGGGGAATTTTATTGAAACGTCTACTAATAGGAATATTGGTAATTATGTTTATCCTTATTGGGATGTATTTCTTGTCCTCCACAGGATCTTAATTGTATCTAACGAGTTTAGTTGAAGATTCTTGGGCTGCTATGCAGCTCTTTTTTCTTATTGAACTAACGGGGCAGTTTAGTTTAATAGGGGTTTTAAATTTCTATTTTAAAATAAGCAGTTGAAAGGGAGATGAAAATGAAAAAAATGACAATATATTTTTTATATTCACTGTCAATATTACTTTTTCTAAATGGATGCAATCCAAATAATAATGTAAATGGCGATAAAAATGCGAATGTTTTTCAATATGATGGTTCTTTTATTGGAGATAATAGTGCAGTAATAAATATTATAAATAAATTGAAACACGGTGAGGATTTCAAGGAAGTTTCACTTGAAACAAAAGTAGAACCTTATGGAATGACTTTGAAATACGAAGACATTGAAGAATCTATGATAGAAAAGGAATATAAAGAAACGGTAATATACAATGCTACATTCCTATTTACTTTGGTTGAAAATGCAGAGTGGATTACTTTTAATTTTGAAGACCAGCAATATAAAATAACTAAAGAAGAATTACAAGACTGGTACGGCAAAGAATTGAGCGAATTTACAAGTGAAGAAGAATTAAAAAATCTTATACAAAAGCAAATAGCAGATGAGAAAAAAGTAGATCAACTCTTTGAAAAGTAGAATTCTTCTTCTTTAACTAACGGGTGCTTTACTTCAATAAGGAGTAAAGACTTTTTTTTTATTGAACTCCCATGAAAATTAAAAAACTCTGAGCTTTCAGAAGGATTATATTGAATTGAAAGGTAGAACAGAAACCAATTCCATTCTCCTTAGAATAAAGGGGAGGCTGCGGCAGTCATAGCAGAATTCTCCCATAAGTGCTGCCCACATTGGGTGCGACAGTCTGTGAAGCACCGAGGTCGTTGGAGTCAGACTGAGGGGGCAGGTTAGTTGAAAACAACTTATATAAGTTTATTCACAAAAGAAGGCAAGCTTTATATTCAAAGCCAGCCTGTTTTACTACTTTTTATTCAACTTTGAAGGCTACAGAAATTTTATGATCACCAGGTATCTTTTCAATAACACGGTAGGTTCCTGTTTCGAATCCCTTAAGTACAACATCTTGGGAAAAAGATTTTCCTGTTCTTAACCTAATTGCTATTAAATAAACAATTTGTTCAAAATCATATGGATTCCAGCGTTCGCCATCCCATTTCTCAAAATGGGCCCCATATCCAGTTCCTAATTCAACCGTACCCAAATTTGTCAAAGTAACCTTCATAGTATCTCCCGAAGAATACAAGGTCTTATCAATATCAATTTTTGCATTTACCTCGTTGTATGGGACAAAAAGACGCTGAAATTCTTGCTTGAGAACTTTATTTTTTGTGTTTAAAGCTATTTGTTCAAGATAATAGGTGACATTTTCCCCTTCTGGGATCTGAACACTGAAATCAGGGTCATTTCGGTTAACTGTTTCTTCTATGATTGTCTCGAACAATTTATCAGTACTGTTAAATTTAAATAAATTAACTTCATATCTGCCATCTCGTGGTAAGGAATCAGCATCAATTTCAATCTGTTCACCTGGACGATAAACTCGATGAGACTTTAGATAAAAGGATTCACGACTTCGGTTTTCAAAAAAACTCGAGTCCAATAAGTCCAAATAAGATTTACTCCAATATAGAATGGCGTTATCCATTTTTCCATTGTCAATTTCCTTTAATTGCTGAGGAACATCGTTTGATATAGCATCTCTACTTAGTTCATTGTCTGGTGTTGCCGAATCGCCATTGTTCATTTCACCCGAACTACAGCCGCCTAATATTATAATACTGATAAATATTGCAATTCCTTTCTTCATTTCGATCACTCCCCACTAAATTAGACTGCAAAAGTTATTGTTTGGTTACAATTTTTTTCGAATTAATAGAAAATAAGAGACCTGTTGCTTAGGCAGCTCATTTTTCTTATTGAAACCCCATGAAAATTAAAACTGCACAATTACAAAAAAGAACAACAATATTTGAAAGCTTTACTTGAAATTCTGGATAGTCATCTTGAGCGAGGAGACTATTGTGAATTATATACTTGTTGGGTTGGTGAGGAATCAAGAAACAAGGAATTAGACCAAACAATCAATATTAGTATGTTTGATATGGATGACATTGAAATAGCCGAGAAAACTCTACTCACAATAAAAAAATAATTCTTCAACTAACGGATGCTTTACTTCAATAAGGAGTGAAGCCTTTTTTCTTATTGAACTAACGAAGCAGTTTACTTCCATAAGCAGGAAGTAAACTTTTTTTGTTGAATAAACATTAATGGAAAGAGAATACAATTAAAAATGAACTAATTAATAATAAGGAAGTTCTATGGGTTCAGTTGTTAGTCTAATTAGGAACGAGATTTTCCGTCTTATTAAACTAACGGGGCAGGTTAGTTGAAGATGAACAAAATTAAACGTAATTGAGGGAGAGAAAGATGAACCTATTCGAAGATGATTTAATCAAGGAATACCAAGAATGGAAATTAGCAAATCCAAATTCATTTAGTTGGTGGAATTACGTTAATCTAAAAGCTGATTTACATACTGCTTTGGCGTTTGCTAAATTCTTTTCTCCTGAACTTCTTGAAAAAGAAGACTGTTTAATATTAAAAGATAAATATGAAGAAGGACTGTTTAACAGTTGGATGGAAGGTTGCCAAGGTAACAAAACTGAAATAGAAAAAATAATGAATCTATATGAACTCAACGATTTCTTTCACATTAACAGGAAAGATGATGAAGAAGAAATTCAATTAAGGGCATTAGGGGAAGTTCTTAAACATTTTTGGTCAATGACATTTAAACTGAACTATCCTAACAGAAATATTGTAATTGAGGTATTTGAAGAATATGACGAACAACTTTTCATCACTGTTTTTGAACAGTTATAACTTCTTTCTTCTTCAACTAAAGGGTGCTTTACTTCAAGAAGGAGTGAAGCCTTTTTGTTCACTACCTAATAAATAGTAAACACATTACTAATTATGATATAATTACCAAAATTAGCGGAGGCTTATAAATGAGCTATGATTCAGTTTTGGCTTTTTTACCAATCATAACTATCTTGTTTTACATAGCACCAGTTGTATTTGTGATTTGGTTTATGATTAAATTCTTAAAAATACAGCAGGAAAAGAACAAAATACTACGTTCTATTTCTGACAAACTAGATAAGCTAAATTAGACGGGGAAACCCGTCATTTTTCATGTCACAGTTTGTGTCAACTCTAAAATAAGTCTTCTTCAACTCACGGGTGCTTTACTTCAATAAGGAGTAAGGCCTTTTTCTTCTTTAACTAACGGGGCAGTTTAGTTTAATAAGAGATCCCGATTTGTAGGACCAAAAACAAACTCTTTACTTTATATCGTACTATACGATACAATCGTAATTAACGATATAAAGGAGTGGTATTTGTGAACAGTAAAGTTTCACTAATAAATCAATATTGGACAGATATTTATTTTCATTTACATTATCTCCATAAAGAAAAAATCTCTCATCAAGTGGTCCGTATTCTTCAACTTGTAGATAAAAAGGATGAGATAGGAGTAAATGAAATTGCTTCATACATACAGGTTTCCCATAATACTGCCTCGGAACACATTAAAAGAATGATTGAAAAGAACTATTTAATAAAGGGGAGAGATCCTCTTGATGAAAGAAAAGTAATTCTTTGTCTAACGGGTTATGGTAAAGAAGTTTTACATAGAAATACTAGTTTAGATGAAGAAAAATTAGAACAAGTGTTGAATCAACTTGATGACAATGAAAAGAATTTAATAGAACAAGCCCTAAAAATCTTAAGTGAGCGTGCAAAACAATGTATGTAATAACGAAAATTATTGCTTCAGCAATCGTTATTGGTGTTGTTACGGAGATTTCAAGAAGATTTCCTTCATATGGAGGAATAATAGCTGCTCTTCCTTTAGTAAGTTTACTAAGCATTACATGGCTGTATGTCCAAGGGGAACAAACAGCAACGTTAAGCAAGTTTGCATTAGGGGTACTTTGGGGATTTCCTGCAACTGCTGTTTTGTTAGTAATCGTTTATATAGCCCTACAAAACTCCGTTCATTTATTTATATCCATTGGTTTAGGAGTATGTGGCTGGTTGATATTTTTATTGGTTCAAGATCTTGCTTTAAAATACGTTAGAGTTCTGTTCTTCAACTAACGGGTGCTTTAACTCAAAACGAATAAATTTTTATAGTTTATAATAATGCAAGGTTTTAAGCGTTTGTTGATATTCTTTTTGAGTGTGAATGTTTGAAAGCTATGTAATCTAAGGATATGATAAAGGAAAGATTTTCAAGAAAAATTCCACAAGGATAGATTCGTATATTCATGTTTTTCTCCTTCAAAAAATAATTCTTGCAAATATTTTTTCCCAATTCAGTATGAAGGACTGGCATTAAAGCAACTAGAAATGTTTGAAGGAGATTGTTAATGGAATATGTTTTATTGGTAATTGTGGGATTGATATCTGGCATCGTGGGTGCATTGGTTGGTTTAGGTGGAGGGATCATTCTGGTGCCTGCGACTCTTTATATTGGTGGAACACTTGGATTGATTCCAGGAATTACTCCTCAGAATGTCGTTGGACTTTCTGTTATTATGATGATTTTTACGGGACTAGCCTCTACATTGACCTATATGAAATCCAAAACAGTTGATTACCGCAGTGGTCTGATCTTTTTTGCTGGAAGTGTTCCAGGAACGATTTTAGGAGCTTGGGTGAACAAAGGTTTGGATTTGCCTTCATTTAATTTGTATTTTGGCATTTTAATGATTATTATTTCGACCATATTAATGGTTCGGAAATATTTAAAGCCTGTAGAGTGGTTTGTGAAACACGGTAAGCAAAAGACTTTCACAGATGCTAACGGACAAAATTACATATACGGATATCCTGTATGGTTCGCACTGTTATTGACCTGCGGAATTGGTTTCGCTTCTGGATTGTTTGGGATAGGTGGTGGGTCCATAATTGTACCAGCCATGATTTTACTATTCTTATTCCCACCACACGTTGCGGTCGGAACTTCCATGTTCATGGTGTTCTTATCCGCTTTGGTTAACTCAGCCAGCCATATTTCGCTGGGGAATGTTCCATGGTTATATACAATTCCAGTCGTACCGGCTGCTTATATTGGAGCCAAAATAGGAGCAAACTTAAATCAACGTATCCAATCGGAAACATTGGTATTTGCTCTGCGTATAATTTTATTATTACTTGGTGTTCGCTCGATTGCTGCAGGACTGATGGGATAAGGAGTTGGCCAAATGATTGAAACCATTCATTTTTATCATACTAATGATTTACATAGTCATTTTCAGCATTGGCCACGTATTCATGAGCTCGTGACAGCACGAAAAAAATGGCATGTTGAAGAAGGCGAATCGAGTTTCACGATAGACTTGGGAGATCATATCGACCGTTCCCATATTTTCACGGAAGGAACACTAGGCAAAGGAAATGTGAATCTCTTAAATGAAGCTCTATATGATGTTGCTACTATAGGTAACAATGAAGGTATAACTTTGTCATACGATGAATTAGAAAATCTTTATGAAGATGCACAATTTAAAGTCGTGGTAGGAAACTTGTTTAATCAAAATGGGGAAGTTCCAAATTGGTTATTGCCAACCACTTTTCTTACAACGATGCATGGTACAAAGATAGGTGTGACAGCCCTAACTGCTGAATACACTCAGTTTTATGAACAGCTCGGATGGCGAGTAACGGATGCATTTGTAGCTTTAAAAGCCCATATTGAGCAACTAAAAGGTGAAACTGACGTCATCATTTGTATGTCTCATTTGGGGATTCAAGCAGATGAAGAAATGGCAGAGCAATTTCCCGAAATTGATGTCATTTTTGGGGCACACACGCACCACATTTTACATGAAGGAAAGCTGGTCAATCGTTCCCTGTTAGCAGCCGCTGGCAAGTTTGGATATTACGTAGGGCATGTGACTCTAGAATACGATTTGGAAAAGAAAGAAGTTATAAAGAAACATGCACTTTTGTACGATACAAATGAATTGCAAGAAAGTGTCGACGAAGAAGGATTTCTAAATAATTTGGTCAATGTGGGCAAAAACCTTTTATCAGTTCCAGCGTTTTACCAAAAGGAACATCTTCCAAAAGAATGGTTCAAGGATTCCGCTTTGTCGACTTATTTTGGGAACGCATTAACCACATTTTGTAACACCGAATGTGCCCTGTTCAATGCAGGCTTGTTCTTAACGGACTTACATAGAGGAGAAATATCACATTTTGATATTCACCAAATGATGCCTCATCCAATCAACCCTTGTGTCATTGAACTGACTGGAGAACAATTAAAAGATATTTACAACTTGTCGTTAAATGAAAGCTGGCCAAATCTTGAAATTAAAGGACTGGGCTTTCGTGGGGTAGTGATGGGTAAAATGATTACCCATCAATTTAAAGTAGTTGAGGATGATTTGTTTATACGTGGGCGTCTCATTGAACCTACAGTCAAGGTTCGATTGGCAACTCTTGATATGTTCACATTTGGTTATTTCTTTCCAGCATTCAAAGAATTGCCAAAGACTTACTTTATGCCAGAATTCATTCGTGACATTCTAATTGCATATGGTCAAAAGAACGAATATAGGAATAATTGAGGCTTCCTGGTCGTAACATGACCTAGGAGGCTTTTTTTGTGCGATTACGTAAAATATCAAAAAGGTCAGTTTATTGGAAAGGGAATAACATTGTTCCTTTGCTATTTGTTTTTATCGTGATCTCCGTTGCTTTAATGTTTTATCTCGTCAACGTTCGCCTGACTCCAATTTACTTAGATTATGCAGAAGTTCAATCCAATAAAATTGCCTCACTTGTCGTAAGTAAAGCAATCAACTCACGCACTGCTGATGTGATGGATGTAAATGATATAATTGAAGAAATACCAACGGACCAACCCAATATGGTAACGACGAAGTTCAAGACGGATATCATCAATCGGGTACAGGCGGAAACTAGTCAATTGGTGCAAACCCACTTGGAGCAGGCTGAAGAAGGGAACTTGGATAATTTACCTTATTTAGATGACATCGAGTATGATCCACAGGCAATGGAAGATAACGGTGGAATTGTGTTTTATGTACCGCTTGGTCAAGCAACGAATATCCCGCTTCTTGGTAATCTGGGACCAAAAATTCCTATAAGATTCCATGTGATCGGCAATGTGCAATCAGACGTAAAATACGAAATCACGGAGTTTGGAATTAACAATGCAATGGTTGACGTGAGCATTGTTATTGAGGTCACTGTACAAGTCATTGTGCCGCTGGCAACTAAATCGACGAAAATTAAACGAAAAATACCTGTTGCACTAGGAATCATCCGAGGACAGGTTCCTCAGATCTATACAAAAGGTGAAGGAAATACTCAACCTTCAGTAGAAGTACCATTACAGCCCCCAGCAGCCCCAACTTCACCACCACCTGAATGAGTTCGTACAAAGAGACCAGAGGGAGAGGTATCACGGTAAGTTAAGATGCATGCTGGTTCAAAATTAAAAGCAAAAATAAAGCTCCTCTTACACAGAGAAGCTTTATTTTTTGATTCCAGAGAAGGTTGTGGGACGTGTTCGAATATGGTACATTGACAACAGTGAGTTACTTGCCTACATAGTCTGAAAAGAATGGGGTTACAATCATGACAACTAAACAAACACATATTCGAAAACCAGCTTGGTTAAAGATTAAATTAAATACGAATGACAATTATAAAGGTCTTAAGAAAATGATGCGTGAAAACAATTTAAATACTGTATGTGAAGAAGCGAAATGCCCAAACATTCACGAATGCTGGGGTACTCGACGTACAGCAACGTTCATGATTTTAGGTGCAATTTGTACACGTGCATGTCGTTTCTGTGCAGTTAAGACGGGTTTACCGAATGAACTTGATTTAGCAGAGCCAGAACGTGTAGCAGATTCAGTTGTCATGATGAATCTAAAACATGTCGTCGTAACCGCGGTTGCGCGAGATGATTTAAAAGACGGTGGTTCTGCTGTATTCGCAGAAACTGTGCGTGCCATTCGTCGCAAAAACCCATTCACAACGATCGAAGTTTTGCCTTCTGATATGGGTGGGATAGAGGAAAATCTACAAATGCTGATGGATGCAAAACCTGATATTTTAAACCATAATATAGAAACAGTTCGTCGTTTAACACCGAGAGTTCGTGCACGAGCAAAGTACGATCGTTCACTAGAATTTTTACGTCGTTCAAAAGAAATGCAACCTGATATTCCAACAAAATCTTCTCTTATGGTGGGTCTAGGTGAAACAAAAGAAGAGATTATTGAAGTAATGGATGATCTGCGAGCAAACAATGTGGATATTATGACAATTGGGCAGTACCTACAGCCATCTAAAAAACATATTGCAGTTCAAAAATATTATTCACCGCTCGAATTTGGAGAACTACGTAAAATTGCGATGTCCAAAGGTTTCTCACACTGTGAAGCGGGACCATTGGTTCGTAGCAGTTACCATGCGGATGAACAGGTAAATGCAGCAGCAAAAGAAAAACAGCGTCTTGGTGACGAGCAATTAACTCTCACAACAAGTTGATGGAGCGTGAATTGATGATTACAATCGATCGATGGGAATATGAAATTCTGATAGATTATCGGGAAGCATTTAAAGAAGAGGCTTTTCAAGATCGTTATAGTGAAATTTTAAATAAATATGATTACATTTTGGGCGACTGGGGTTATGGACAACTTCGCCTGAAAGGTTTCTTTGATGATAAAAATCAAAAAGCGACTTATGATACGAAAGTCAGTACGTTACAGGATTATTTGTATGAATACTGTAATTTTGGATGTGCGTACTTCATATTAAAAAAATCTGGACCAGCAAAACCGGTAGCAATTTTAGCTGCAATAGAAGAAACACCACAAACAGAAAACCTCGATTTGGATGTTCCATCATCCTAATCGAGGTTTTTTCTTATCCTAAGACTCAGTTAAACGTTATCGATGTGTGTCTCATTCTTCAAAAGTGCTACTCCTGCGGTTACTCGTCGCAAAGAATATGATCAAAACTACCTTTGACCATATTCTTTGGGGCTTGCTAGGTGCAAAGATAGTTCGTCCGCGGAAAGGGGCAAAGATTCCTGCTTTTTATAAAATCAACAATGAATGCTTAGCCTAATAATTCCTGCAAATAATCGCGTAGTTCTGCGGCTTCTTCTTCGTTGCGGTTATAGACATGTTCCAAATAACCTTCTTCTTCTAAATCATCAGAGCCCAATATAGCAAAACGATTATATTGAATATCCATTACGAGTACTTTTCCGAAAAAACGGCTACTTTGCAAAATTGCTAAATCATATCGTTGAGACTCACCTGTAAAGCTAACAAATCTCGTTTTTGTATCTTCCACATCATCATATAAGAAAAATCGTTCCATTTGGCAGTTCTCCTTCCACTCCTAGCAATTATGGTACTATAGGATGGAAAAGACAATCAACTTAGAACTGATAAAGTGAGGGAACCTTATGTATTTTGTAGACCGAAAAAAAATTAATCATACATTGAAGTATATGACAACACTTATGGAAATGCTGGAGACATCAGTGAATTCTTCTATGAATGAATTTGAAAAATTGGCATTGGAGCGAATTGCTCAAAACATTATCGAGTCCATGATTGATGTTGGGAATTCCATGATAGACGGCTTCATTATGAGAGACCCAGGCAGCTATGATGACATCATTGACATATTGACTGACGAAAAAGTGATATCTGTTGAGATGGACGCACCTCTAAAAGAAGTAATTGGACTTCGTAAAATGCTGGTGCGAGATTTTATGAGCGTTAATCATAAGGAAGTGCAAACTATATTGCAATCAAATTTCCAGGAGTTAAGACAATTTCCAGCGAGTATTGAGCATTATTTAACGCATGAACTTGGGCCAGTGTCTGCATTTTTACCAGAGGATTAAGCATGAAAACTTATAAATGTTATTGCATTGACCTGGATGGAACAGTCTATCGTGGTAAACAGCCGATAAAAGAAACAGTACAATTTGTTCACCATTTACAACACCAAGGAATAGAACCTTTTTTTGTGACTAATAATGCTTCTCAGACACCGGACCAAGTGCTATCGAAGCTTGCAGGCTTTGGGATTATAGCAAAGCGCAGTCATATTATGACTTCTGCTTTGGCGGCAGCGAAGTACATTGCACTTCACTACCCTGGAAAAGAAGTTTCAATGATTGGGGAAAGTGGATTGAGGGAATCACTTCTTGAGAAAGGAGTGTGTATAGTGCCTTCTTCGAAAGAAGTGTTTGTGATGGGAATCGACCGGGATATCACATATGAGAAAATTGCACAGGCCAGTCTGGACATCAGACAAGGAGCAACGTTTATATCTACAAACAGTGATCGTGCTTTCCCAAATGAAAGAGGCTTGATGCCAGGTAATGGTGCGTTTACAGCGTTGATTCAAAGTTCTACTGGAGTTGAACCTATTTATATAGGAAAGCCGCATGGTCATATGCTTGAAATGATTCAGCTTGAACATCAGTATTCAAAAGAGGATATGGTGATGATTGGAGACAATTATGATACCGATATTATGGCGGGAATAAATTTTGGAATTGACACGATTCACGTCAATACGGGTGTGACTTCTACGGAAGAAGCATTGCTGAAACCAGAACGTCCAACTGTAACTCTTGAAAATTTAGTGGAATGCATATAAAAAAGGAGCTGCATCTACGCAGCTCCTGAGTATTAAAAAAGTGGATTTTCATCTATATATTCATAAATCTTCTTAGTAAGCTCATCTGGCGAATCAGCTTCTACGACATCACCATTAACAACTGCAAAAAAAGATTCAGCACATTTTGTACAATAACTTAAACACCCGTATTCCAGAACGTCTAAATTTGGGTCTCGTTCTAATTGTTCAAACGTTTTTTGCGAACCATTCGCTAAATTACTGACACAAAATTCTACCATTGGATTAAACACGTTCTTCACCTCGCTACATCGCCATGCTACTCTTTTTTTTTTCGTTCGTCAATCCGAGTGTCTTATTGTGAAACTTCTCACAATGATTTATACTTACAACGTAAAGAGATAGACTGTATATAAAATGCTCAAGGGAGATTTTTTTATGAAAAACTTAGTTTTACTGGGTGGTGGATACGGCAACATGCGTATGTTGCTTCGTTTACTGCCAAATAATAATTTACCTGAAGATGTACAAATTACATTAGTGGACCGTACACCATTCCATAGTTTGAAAACAGAGTTTTATGCATTGGCAGCAGGTACTGTTCCTGACCAGGAAGTCCGAGTATCCTATCCAGAACATGAACGTTTGAAAATGGTCTATGGCGAGGTCGTAGAAATCAACCGTGAAGAAAAAATGGTCGTGCTTTCTAATGACATACAAATCCCATATGATGATGTAGTAATTGGATTAGGTTGTGAAGACAAGTACCATGGTGTGCCTGGTGCAGACGAATTCACGTTAAGCATTCAAACGATAGGTCGTTCACGTGAAACATTTAACAAACTATGTGGATTGCCATCTGGATCTGTTGTCGGGATTGTCGGAGCAGGATTAAGTGGAATCGAACTTGCCAGCGAATTACGCGAATCACGTCCGGATTTAGGAATTAAATTGTTCGATCGAAGCCCACGTATTTTACGTGACTTCCCGGAACGATTAAGTAATTTCGTGAAAAAATGGTTTGATACCCACAATGTCGAAGTCGTCAGTAATTCTAATATCACAAAAGTGGAGCCAACTGTTTTGCATAACCATGAAGAGACGATTGAAGTGGATGCAGTGGTGTGGACAGCAGGTATTCAACCTGTCGCTCCTGTGAGAAACATGAATACGGAAACTGATTCAATTGGGCGTGTTGTGTTGTCTCAATACCATAACTTACCCGAAGATGAACATGTTTATGTGGTAGGTGACTGTGCAGCGTTGCCATATTCGCCAAGTGCACAAGTTGCGGAAGAACAAGCGGAACAAATTGTTGAAGTGCTTCAAGCACGTTGGAAAGGTAAAGAGCTGCCTGAAACGATGCCTGAAATCAAACTAAAAGGATTCTTGGGTTCTTTAGGGAAAAAACAAGGTTTTGCTTACTTGGCAGACCGTACAGTCACTGGACGTATCGCACGTTTACTAAAATCTGGTGTGCTATGGATGTACAAGTGGCATAACGGATGATGAATAGAAAGAGACCTGGAAGTGAAATATAACTTTCAGGTCTCATTTTTTGTTTATTTACTGATAAAACCATGTTTTTCTAGTTCAACAAAAACGGGTTGCAGTTGGATATAGCCCTCGCCAACCACTTCTCCAGCAACTAAAACGAGTGGGAAAAAGTATTCTTCTTCCAATACTTGAGTGGCAATTTCTTGTTGTCGTTCATTATCCACTGGTTTTTCAATGTCAATATAGGTTATTTCATAAGGATGATTAGGGTATTTACGATCGATTGCCGCTTGCAACCATTCGTACGTATCTTTGGATGTAGGTGCGTTTACACAGCTGGCACAAACGACATCTGCACCATAAATTTCAATTGAAACTAATTTTTTCTCCATGATAATTTTCTCCGTTTCGTATGTACTGATGGATTTTTTCTTCTCTTCACATTATAATAATTATAAGGAAAGGGGTCGAAATAAATGACTGATACAATGACAGAACAAGTTCAAGAAGTATTAGATAAATTACGTCCATTTTTACTCCGCGATGGTGGAGATTGTGAGCTTGTCGATATCGAAGATGGCATAGTCAAACTTCGTCTTCTTGGTGCATGTGGTAGCTGCCCAAGTTCTACAATAACACTAAAAGCAGGTATTGAAAGAGCTCTTTTGGAAGAAGTTCCAGGTGTTGTGGAAGTTGAACAAGTGTTTTAATTCCTAAAAGTGAAATTGCATTGCACTGTCACTTGTAGTTATACAATACGAGCTGATAATGCTAGTTGATTTTTATGCTGAACAATTTGGGGCCTTAAGAGGCTCCTTTTTTATACTTATCTTTTTTTCATTATACCCAAAACGTTGGTTATATCGATAGTCAAATTAAGTTGTTCTAGTTGTATGTGTTTGAGCAAAATTGGTATCATAAATGATAGAAGGAAGGTGTAACGGATGACACATGTTGTCGAATTATCAGAAGCTGCAGCTTACCAGGTTAAAGAAATGATGAGTCATAATGACGAGCAAGGTTCCTTTTTACGGGTAGCCGTTCATGGCGGTGGTTGTAGTGGTCTTTCATATGGGATGGGTTTTGAACACGACAAGAAAGATTCAGACATTACACTGGAACAGCATGGCTTGACCATCCTGGTATCGAGTGAAGATGCAGCCATCATAAATGGTACCGTAATTGACTATAAGCAATCGTTGATGGGTGGAGGGTTCACTATTGAAAACCCAAATGCCATTGCGTCTTGTGGTTGCGGTTCATCATTCCGAACAGCGAGCAAAACAGGAACACCAGAAAATTGTTAAGACAACCAATTTTTGGTCTTTTTCTGTAAATTCAAACCTTTTACTCTTGGCAGGATTATATTGAAATCAAAACCTAAGAGGTATATTATAGAGGATAGTACATTTGTCGAAAAAAGAGACAAATTCGCTTTAGTCTACTTGAAGTATGTAAATACTTCTTTTTTCTTTGACTAAACGAATAAATATAAAACTATTTAAAGGTGGTTTCGATCTTCGTGAAAAGACCGACAATTTTAGTATTAGGCGCCGGCTATGGCGGTTTAGCAACAGTAGTCAACTTACAAAAAAACATTGGACCTGACGTAGCAGATATTACATTAATTAACCAAAATGATTATCATTATGAATCTACATGGTTACATGAGGCTTCAGCAGGAACATTAAGACCAGATCAAGTACGTTATGACATTGCAGATGTAATTAAATCAGATAAAGTAAAATTTGTGAAAGCATCTGTAGAAGGAATCGATATTCCTGGGAAACAAGTAACAACTGATAACGGTGTGTTTTCTTATGACTACCTAGTAATCGGTCTTGGATTCGAAGGCGAAACTTTCGGGATTCCAGGTTTAGATAAATACGCTTTATCGATTGCGAATGTAAAAGCAGCTCGTCAAATCCGTGAGCATATCGAATATCAATTCGCTACTTGGTCAATGGAAGACGTAAAAGATGATAGCCGCTTAACAATCGTTGTTGGTGGTGCTGGGTTTACCGGTATTGAGTTCCTAGGTGAACTTGGTAACAGAGTTCCTGAACTTTGCAAAGAGTTCGATGTACCACATGAAAAAGTACGTGTTGTTTGTGTAGAAGCTGCACCAATGGTATTACCAGGATTTGATCCAGAATTGGTTGAATATGCAGTTGGTCACCTACAAGCAAAAGGAATTGAATTCTCAATTGGAACACCAGTTGTTGAAGCAACTCCTGAAGGTGTGAAAATTAAAAAAGGTGAAGACGAGTTTGAATTTGTGAAAGCTGGTACAGTCGTTTGGGCTGCAGGCGTTCGCGGAAACCGTTTAATCGAACAAACAGGCATTGAAAACATGCGTGCCCGCGTTAAAGTTGAAAAAGATATGCGTGCTCCAGGTCATGATGATGTATTTATCGTTGGTGACTGCGCATTGTTGATTAATGAAGAAGTAAACCGTCCTTACCCACCAACAGCACAAATTGCAATGCAACAAGGTGTGACAGTGGCGAAAAACCTTATCGCTTTAATCAATGGAGAACAAACAGAAACATTCGTACCTGATTTAAAAGGTAGTGTTTGTTCACTTGGTGAACATGACGCAATCGGTGTAGTTTTCGGTAAAAAAATTACAGGCACAAAGGCATCATTTATGAAAAAAGTAATTGATAACCGTTCTCTTTTCATGATTGGCGGTCCTTCACTAGTTGTGAAAAAAGGTAAATTTAACGTTCTTTAATAATAGATTAAATTTCGCCCATCTGGATTATCCAGATGGGTTTTTTCAATCTAACCGAGTTGGTTTTCTAACAAACCGGAAATATTTGAAGGATTTAAATGAGTAATGAGGATTCTCTAGAAAATAGAAGGCTGAAACTTAAGTAATTAATGGGCGGGTAATGCATATATAGGATGAAGCAGTTGAAGGAGCTTATGGTTTTGAAAGAATGAGAAAAGAGGAGTAAAATTAAGCAAAATAGAGATAATATTTAATGTATTCGTTTACATTTAGATGATGTATGGTTTACAGAGGATTTCCTGTATGTTATATTATCAGAATATTAAGAATTAAAAGGAGATGGTCAATATGACAACTTACAAAAAGGATGTTAAAGCCAATCAATGCCCATATTGTAAAGGAAATGGATATTTCCAATTACGTCTTGGTGGTTCTGAAACGTGTTCGTGTTGTGCAGGTTCTGGAAGGAAAAAGTAGACTCTGAAGGTTCTTTTCGTAAATAATTCGAAAAGAACCTTTTTTGTTGGCATTAATGAGTAATATGGACGATCCCTTAAGCTTCTTATGTGCTTCAACATGTTACAGTCCGTTGAACAACTCACATGGATATTGAAAGGAACATACCAATCATGTAAACTGTTGAAAGGAACGCATGGAGGGAACAATTCAATGGACGGTAATTTTACACTTGTAACGGTTATGTTATCCGTATTAATATTTCTAGTAATGTTTTTTGGGATTGGTTTTTTACTCAATATGTTACTTCGCATGACATGGTTAATGGCAATTGTTTATCCAATAGTCGTTATCTTGATTATCGATGAAGTGGATTTTTTCGAGTATTTCACAGCGCCTGTTATGGCATTTCAAGCACTTGGGGAAAAATTAATGGCACTTCATTTCGCGGATATTTTAGTTTTATCTAGTGGCTTGGTTGGTGCGATCATTGCAGGAATTGTCATCAAAATGTTACGTAAAAATGGATATCAAATGTTTTAACAGAAAAGCAGTGGAGCTCTCAAAGGAGATCCACTGCTTCTTTTATACGAGAAATACATAAATGATTATGGAAATGAAAATTCCTGTTAAAGCGCCCATAAAAACCTCGCTCGGTTTGTGTCCAAGTAGTGTTTTCAGCTCTTCAATCTTTTCTTCATCTTTTTTATGTGCCCATTCTTTAGATTGATTAACAAAAATCTGAAAGTCAATACGCATTTGGTTAATAATGATTGCCTGCTGACCTGCCTGGAAACGAACTCCTGAAGCATCAAACATAACGATGATTGCAAAAATGGCGGATACAGCGAATAAAGGTGAACCGAGACCGGTTTCAAAAGCAACCGCTGTTGTCAAAGCTGTTACAGCTGCTGAATGAGAACTTGGCATACCACCGGTTGAAGTGAAAAGTTTCCAATCGACTTTCTTGGTTACTAAATAGGTGATTGGGATTTTTACGAATTGAGCAAATATGATTCCGAATAAGGCTGCGAGGAGTGGAATATTTGTAAGAATGTCCATAGTGGTCCACCCTTTCGTGTTGAATTGTTTAGTAAAGTATACCACATCTATAGGGCTCTAAAACGCGTAATCTTAGTAGATGACAGATAATTCGAAAAGCGTAACATATTCGTATATAATAGAAGTCGAATGTAAATAGATGGAGGGGTTTTTTGTGAGAGTAGACGTTGCAGGTATTAATTTTAATGATGTACAAACTGAAGTATTAATCGTAGGTACTTATAAACATCCTGAAAACACACAAGGATGGTCTGACTTTGTTTCTTTCTACGGTTCATCCTTAGAAAAATGGTTGAAAACTGGCGATGTCTCGACTGATCGCAAGAAATTGACTAAATTACCAACACTTCAAGATGGCAAACTTTTACGTGTTTTCTTTGTAGGGCTTGGTGATCGTAAAACACTGAAGCAAGATGATTTACGTGAAATTTTTGGAACAATCGGAAAAGAACTTGTTGCTTCCAAAACATCAAATGTCTCCATTTGGTTGGATTCGTTTATCAATGAGGATATCGAAATTGAAGATGCGGCTTACCTATCTGCAGAAGGCATCGGAATGGGACTTTATAAAGTGCCAAATTACAAGACTTCTTCAAATGAAGTTGACGCATACCTAGACCATGTTGAATTGCTGACCAATTCGGATGAACAAGAAATTTTAGCTTACTTTGAAGTGGGACAAGTGTATGCAGAAGCAGTAAATGAAGCACGTACTCTCGTTAATATGCCTTCAAACGTTTTGACCGCTAGGAATATGGCAGAATACGCAAGAGAATTGGCAGAAACGTATGATTTTGAATATGAAGAACTTGGAAAAGCAGAAATGGAAGAACTCGGTATGGGTGCGATTTTGGCTGTTAACCAAGGATCAACAGAAGAACCAAGATTAATGGTTATGAAATACCGTGCAAATGAAGAGTGGAACGATGTCGTAGGCCTAGTAGGGAAAGGGATTACTTACGATACAGGTGGTTATTCCATTAAACCTAAGGATGGCTTAGTAGGCATGAAAGGTGACATGGGGGGGGCTGCAGCTGTTTTAGGTGCAATGCGCATAATCGGGGAAACACGCCCGAACAAAAACGTCATAGCAGTCATTGCTTCAACGGATAATATGATTTCAGGTAATGCGTTCAAACCTGATGATGTTATTACTTCTTTAAGTGGAAAAACGATTGAAATCCTGAATACGGATGCTGAAGGACGCCTTGTGTTAGCAGACTCCGTCACATACGCAAAACAACAAGGAGCTAACTACATTGTAGATGTTGCAACGTTGACGGGTGGCGTAATTATCGCACTGGGGAAAGATAAAACGGGTGCATTGACAAACGACGAAACATTCTTTGAAACATTCTTGGAAGCTACTGTTGAAACAGGTGAGTTTGTTTGGCGTTTGCCATTAACTGAGAGTGACAAGAAACGAATTCGGAAAAGTGATGTAGCCGATTTAAACAATTCACCGGGACGCGACGGGCACATGATTTTCGGGGGAGGATTTGTTGGTGAATTCGTTGAAAATACCCCTTGGATCCATTTGGATATCGCAGGTACATCAGATGCAAGTGCTGCTCACGATCTAGGACCAAAAGGTGGAACTGGTGCGATGGTTCGTTCCTTAGCGACCCTTATTGAACGGATGAGCTTGGAAAATACAGAAGAAAATTCTTAATATAGTGCTCTAAGAAGTAAATTAAGAAAGCATAATATTCTATAGAAAAGTGGCCAATTTTTATAAACTGGTCGCTTTTTTTGTGAATTGGAGTAGTGCATAGTTGGAAAAGTGAAAATTCACTCGTTCCTTCACTGCTAGTTTTGGGCAGGACAGATTAGACCAAAAGCTATTTGGACCTAATCGAAGCAGAATATCATTGTTAAAGGTCTTAATATTAGAAAGAACCTGATTTTATTTGGAGTTCTAGCTAATAGGCTATGTACATATGTCACACTTTCTTTTTCTCATACGTTAGGAAAGAGAGGAGGGGACATATGAATCGCAGGCATTTTGGTGGAGGATTTGGAGGATTTGGCAGGGGTTTTGGAGGGCTAGGCTTTTTTGGAGGTCCATTTTTAGGAGGTTTGGCAGGAAGTTTGCTTGGTCAATCACTCTTTAATCAACCTTATTATCAACCTTATCCGTATTACCAATACCCATATCAATATCCATATTATCCATACTATCCATATTATCCATACGGCTATTAAAAAAACGCTTTTGCTGTCCCAGAAGGGGAGGAGCAAAAGCGTTTTATTATTACCTTGTGCTTTATACATTTCTTATTGCTTAGATCCAAGCGCCAGCCTTTCTGGGCGCTTTAAGCATTTCTTTGTTCATGTTTTTTTCTTCGTTCAGCTACAACGGGAGCCAATTCATCTTTCACTGATTTATCCCAAAGTTTAACTCCTGATAAATAGGCAGAGCGGCCGATGACATGTCCACCAACTGGACCTGTGATAAATAAAAATACAATGCCTAGCAGAATACGTGTATTAATATGGCCTTCAATTAACCAAAAGTGGAGGAATACACCTAGCAGGATGAACATCACCCCGAGCGTAGCGCTTTTGGAAGCAGCATGGGTACGGGAATATACATCAGGCAGGCGAATCAAGCCAATTGCGGTGACAAGAATGAAAATTACCCCAAAAACAATACTAGATACGATAAGAATATTAGCGATGATCGTTATCACGTTGGATAATCTCTCCTTTCTCTAAAAACTTAGAGAAAGCCACTGTGCCTATAAATGCTAATATAGCGAGCAGCAAAATGATTTCAAGGAAAAAGCTGGTATCAACGAGAATAGAAAATATCCCTATCATTGAAATTAGTGCAACACCCAATGAATCCAGCGCTACAACTCTATCAGGAACAGTAGGACCGACAATTAATCTATAGATAAAAGCCAACATGGACAGGCTAATCAGTACGACTATGACCCAAAAGAATACCATCATTAGCGGCTCACCTCCTGTATGGCTTTTTCAAATGTGTTTTTAATCGAATCGATTGCTTCATCAGCATCATCATAATGCAATGCATGGATATATAAAATTTTGGAATCCTCAGATACGTCGATAACAAGGGTACCAGGTGTCAGAGTTATTAAGCTTGCCAAAAGCGTGATTTCCCAATCCTTTTCTAAAACAATTGGAAGTGCAAAAATGGCAGGTTTGATTGGCATCTTGGGTTGAATAATTAACACCAAAACCTGAATATTAGCCATGATCAATTCTTTTAAAAATAGAATAATCAATTTAATAACAGCCCACACGCGATTCATATAGAAACGTCCCGGAAAAAAACCCTTCATAATCCATAGCATGAGCATCCCTAATAAAAATCCGACGATAAACGTGGAAGCATTAAACGAGACGGACAAAAACATCCAAAGAAAGGCAATAAAAAAGTTTAGCATGATTTGAAAAGCCATCTTACGCACCCCCTAAAACAGCTTTTATATAGAGAGCGGGTTCTAGCATTACATTTGCAGCATCACTCATATAAGGAACCAACCACTCTGAGCCTACACCATATAAAACACTGATTCCTACTAAAATGACTGCAGGCATAAATAATCCGCGATAATGCTGTTTTGTAAGAGGTTGTATATGAGCCGGTTCACCCCAGAATGCATAAATGAAGATACGGACAACAGATAATAAAACAATTAAACTTGAAAGTAAAATCAAGATACTTCCCCACAAATTCCCTGCTTCAAATCCACCTTGTACAATAAGCAATTTTCCTATAAATCCACTCAAAGGTGGTATACCGGCTAAGCTAAATGCCGCTATTAAGTAAGTCCATCCAAGCATCGGATAAGTTTTAATCAGTCCACCCATTTTTCTTAAATCAGATGTGCCAGTTATAGCAATGATGACACCAATTAATAAGAACAAAGCCCCTTTAATCAATATGTCATGGATCAAATAAAATACAGAGCCCATTAGAGATGCTTCGTTCATTTGGGATGCACCAAATAAAATGACTCCTACAGCAATAATTATGTTATATATGATGATTTTCTTTACATCAAAGTAAGCTAATGCACCAATACATCCGGCAATGATCGTCAGGATTGAAAGTATCATCAGCATTTCGTGTGTAAAACCTTGATCAAACGTGAAAAACAGAGTGTATGTACGCATGATGGCGTATACGCCTACTTTGGTCAGTAATGCCCCGAATAAGGCCAATACCGGAATTGGTGGTGCTGCATATGAGCTAGGCAACCAAAAGAAAAGTGGAAATATTGCACCTTTCAATCCAAATACAAGTAGGAATAATACAGCGATGACCGTGATGATTCCCGGTTGATCGATTTGTGCGATTTTCACTGAAATATCTGCCATATTCAAGGTGCCGATGACCGAATACAAATAAGCGACAGTGACAACGAATAAAGCAGATGAAATGACATTCACCAAAATGTACTTTATGGATTCTCGTAATTGTTCTTTTTCTCCACCGAGTACAATTAACAAATAGGAAGACATAAGTAATACTTCGAAAAATACGAACATGTTGAAAATGTCGCCTGTGGTAAATGCGCCATTCACACCCGTTAACATGAACAAAATTCCAGGGTAGTAGAAATAGGATTCTCGATCCTTTCCGATTGATGAAAAGCTATACCATACAACAAAAAGGGTGATCAATGTGGAAGACAGGACGAGCAAAACGGATAACATATCCGAAACCATTGTGATTCCAAATGGCGCAGGCCAGCTACCGAGTGTTATGGCTTGAATACCATCTGTTTTCACTTTAAAAAGAAGTACAAGAGTTACCCCAAAGGTCAAGACAAGTGCAACAGAAGCGACTACTCGTTGTGCAAGTATTTTCTTTGGAAAAAGCATTAAAATCATGGCAAAGAAAAAAGGAAGCAAGATGGGGAACAAAAGCAAATTAATCATGATCTTCAGTTCCTCTCATTAAATTCATATTATCAGTGCCTAATTCCTGATAAGCTCGGTATGCAAGTACCAAGAAAAATGCAGTCACACCGAAACTAATGACAATAGCAGTCAGGATAAGTGCTTGAGGCAAAGGATCTGCATAATCTGTCACGCCAGGGGAGACAACTGGAGGAGCGGAACCTCCAAGTCCACCCATGGTCAAAATCAGTAAATGCGCCCCGTGACTGAGTAAGCCGGTACCGATGATAATACGCAACAGACTTTTAGATAGCATTAAATAAACTGCGGCCATAAATAGAAAACCGATGACAAAACACATGATAATTTCCATCAATCATCAGCTCCAATCGATTGAATTATGGTCATCGTAACACCGACGACTACTAAATATACACCAGTATCAAACAACATGGCCGTATGTAACGATTGTTTTCCCAACAATGGAAGTTCGAAATAATCAAAGGCATGTGTAAAGAACGGAACATTGAAGAAAATAGATCCTGCAGCTGTGCTTAATGCCAATAGTAATCCGATTGCGGTCATTACTGTATAGTTGATCGGCAAAGCAGTGGTGACGGTTTTCAAATCAAAAGCAAGCAGTAGCAAAACGATACCACTTGCAGTCAATAAACCGCCTACAAACCCACCACCGGGTGTATAATGACCAGCAAAGAAAATGTGAATCGAAAAGAGAAAAATGATAAAGAAGATGATCTTTGTAGTTGTTTGTAAAATGACATCATTGGTCTTCAATTCGATTCACCTCTTTCTTTTTCGTCAGTCTCAATCTAATCATCGCAATAATTCCAAGGGACGCGATTGCGAGAACCGCAATTTCAAATAAAGTATCAAATCCACGATAGTCAACTAAAATTACATTTACAATATTTCCGCCACCGGCTTCTGTATAGACCGTTTTTTCATAATAAGATGAAATGGAACTAACAAGTTTTTGTGAATGGGCAGATAGTGCAACAATGGTAACAGTAACGCCTACCCCGATTGCAACCAGTGCATTAGCCAGTCGGAATTTCATCCGGTTTTCGTGTCGATTTAATTTTGGTAAATGATAAAAAGCTAATAGGAACAGGGCAACGGAAACTGTTTCAATGACTAATTGGGTTAGTGCCAGGTCTGGCGCATTAAAGATGACAAAGAATAGAGCAACAGAATAGCCTACTGCACCCAACGCTATGATGGAGGTCAGTCGGGACTTAGCAAACAAAATGGTCAATGTCCCAGCGATCAATACAAGGACGATAACCAATTCGTAAAAATGTATCGGTGCCACAGTGGCAAAACTGACCTCAAAAGCATCCTTAATGAAAACGGTACCAATTGTCAGAAGTACAATTCCCGTAAACATATACACTAAATATGAGCGTATGAAACCAGTCATATAAATTCTTGACAGACGGTTTGTCCCAACTTCACTTAAAAACATCATGAAGTCATACAGGCGATTTAAAGTGAAACCTTGTGGGAACTTATTGTACAGTGGTTGCCATTTGGACAATGTTGCATAAAGAAGATAACCCAAAGCTACAATGCCAATTGTCATCCATAATTCAGCATTCGGCCCATGCCAAGCTGCGATGTGAATGTCTACATCTTCTGGGACAGAGTAAAGAAATGGTTGTATTGCCACGACAGCTGGTTTTACCAGAACGTCACCAATGAGATTAGGGATGAAGAATATAGCTACTACAAGTGACCCTAAAATAGCTGGTGAAATGAGCATACCAATAGGTGCTTCATGTGCTTGTTTTGGTAAAAGGTCTGGTTTGTGTTTCCCGGTAAACGTGCGGAATACAAAATAAAAGCTATACACAAATGTGAACACACTTGCAATCCATGCAATGATAGGGAACAACATCCCCCAAGTATCAAAAGCAAAAAAATCAAACTCTGGAATGGAGAGCATTCCAGAAAGGAACATCTCCTTACTCAAGAAACCGTTAAATGGAGGGAGGCCAGCCATTGAAAAACTTCCAATAAGAGCAATGGTGAAACTGATTGGCATTAAACTCATTAGGCCACCAAGTTTTCGAATATCTCGTGTACCTGTCTCATGGTCGACGATGCCCGCAATCATGAACAGACTGCCTTTAAATGTGGCGTGATTCACTAAATGGAAAATGGCCGCAAAAGCAGCATATTTAAAGATGGAATTATCATCTTCAATTCCTGTGTGTAATGAAATCGCTCCTGCTCCAAGTAAAGACATAATCAGTCCGAGTTGGCTTACTGTGGAGAATGCCAAAATGCCTTTTAGGTCTGTTTGTTTCAAAGCGAAGAATGATCCCCATAACAAGGTTAATAATCCTATTCCAGTCACAAGCCAAATCCACCATTCAGAACTTGCGTAAATCGGCGTGAAACGAGCAACTAAATAAAGGCCAGCTTTAACCATTGTGGCTGAGTGTAAGTAAGCACTGACGGGAGTTGGGGCTTCCATTGCATCCGGTAACCAAATGTAGAATGGAAACTGTGCAGACTTGGTAAAAGCACCAAGTAATACGAGAATAAGCGACCATACAAACCATTCGTGATTAGCGAGCTCTGGAGCCGAAGCAATCAATTCTCTGATTGAGTAAGTGTCACCCATAATTGAGAGAAGAACGAAACCACCCAGCATCATCAATCCGCCAAATACTGTAATCATCATGGATTTTAATGCACCAAAGCGCGAACGATCTCGTTTATACCAATACCCAATTAATAAAAATGAAGAAATTGATGTCAATTCCCAGAAAAAGTACAAACTTATTAGATGATCTGATTGAACAACGCCCAGCATTGCTGTCATGAAAAGCAGCAAATAAACGTAGAAATTGTGTAATTGCTCACGTGTTTTATCCAAGTAGAATATTGAGTAAAGCACAACCAATGTACCGATACCTGTAATGAGCAAAGAGAATAACAAACTCAAACCGTCTATGTATGATGTAACAGATATGTTCAAAGAAGGGATCCAGTCAAAAGTGGATGTAAATGATTCTCCATTCTTAACCTTTGAGAGAAAGGTCGTATAAAGACCAAATAATATGGCTGGTACTGCTAAAACAAACCAACCGGTATGAATGCCAGGAACTTTTTTATATAAAAAAGGAATCACTAGTGCGGCAAGCATTGGGATGAAAATAAGATAGACAAAAGACAAGTTAATCCTCCTTTTTTGAAAAATCACAAATTCTCACTATAAAGTCAATTATAACGTACATATGTAGTGTTTGCATGGGATACTCTTGCCAACTCAGTGAGTTTGCTCCTAACTTTACCACCAATGATAAATAGGAAGAAACGCCTTAAAAAATTCAAAAAAAAAAGCGTTCCTCATGATAGAGAAACGCTAAGCTTGTTGACAAAAGAATAATAATTAATAAAAAAGTATAAAAATTGAGTTCTTATTTGCACTCTATCGAAAAATTTTATGGTCGGCTATTTCTTTCGCTTTCCGCGGACGAAACGCTAGCCTCCTCGGCTCAGCTGTCAATGACAGCTGAGCCTGTGGGGTCTAGCTTATTTCGTTTTTCCGCAGGAGTCTTCAGAAATAGCCGACCATCTAACTAATGAAATAATATGAAGAGATAAGCAAAAAGAAGCGAAATCCGTTGATTGGAGTGGAGGCGGCGACAAAAGCCGTGCCCGCGAAACGCGTCGCCGCAATGGAAATTAACATTTTCTTGCATAGGCTCTTTTTCAGTTATATTCACTCATATTTTTCTTTGTCTACAGTCTGAAGCGTTCCTCATGATAGAGAAACGCTAGGCTTGTTGATGTGCTTCTTCATTGAGTAACACCTTTTCAAAATCTTGTTCTGGTTTTTTCCGTGTCGATGTCAAAACTAAGTAAGATACAAGGAATAATGCGCCTGTCACGAAAAAGACAGAAGATATCCCAATATATCCACTAACCAGTCCTCCGAACATCGGACCGATTATATTCCCGAAAAATCGGAAACTCGTATTGTATCCCATCATTTCGCCTTGAATCTCTATTGGTGATTCACGTCTGACGAGAGCAGTAGTAATTGGAACCAGTCCACCTACGGCAATCCCGAATAATAGACGCAACCCAATCAATTGCCAAAGTTCGGTTACAAAAGCCTGAGGAATGATAAACAGGAAAGCCAGTATAAGCAACATGCTTAACACTTTCTCATAGCCGATTGAATCCCCCAGTTGCCCCCATTTACGTGCAAATAATAAGTTTCCGATTCCTGCGGCACTAAACGTGATGCCCGCAAGTAATGCTACATCTGAAGAATCGGATAAACTTGATACGTAAAGTGAAAGAAGCGGCTGGATGCTAAAGTTCCCAATTTGAATTAATGCAGTGATAATCATGACATTAAGCACCAGTCTATGATGAATGATGCCTGACATTACGGTTTTTCTTGAGTAAACATGTGCATTGACTGTAGCAATTTTTTTCGTTTCGCTTATGCCAAACATAACCAGAATGGCTGCAAAAGCTATAACTGCGGAAGTAATGACAAATGTGTACTGAAAACCGAATGAATCAGCAAGTAATCCACCAAGAACAGGACCGAATAACGTACCAGAAACACTTCCCATTTGAAGAGTTCCAAGTGTTTTCCCTGCTACTTCTTTGGCTGTTTGCGAACTGATGAAAGCCAATGAGGTTGGAATAAATCCGGTCACTACACCCATGAACAATCGTAGTAGGAAGAAAGCTTCAACTGAGTGTACAAACCCCATGAGTAGAATACTAATAGATATACCAAACCCCGTAATGATTAAAATTGGCTTATAACCGAATCGATCTGCGATGCGCCCCCATATTGGTGACATGAGGAAGGCTGAGACGAAGGTGATGCCGAAAACAAATCCAGCCCATTTTTGTACGTATGCATCCGAAAAGTTACCCATTGTGTCTATATAAAGTGACAGGAAAGGCATAATCATTGTTGCGGTTCCTGCAACTAAAAAATTTGAGATCCAGATAATATAGAAATTTCTTTTTTGATTGGCCAATTAATCTCCTTCTTTCAATTTTTGAACATTTTAGTGTCCCATATAGATTAATTATATAACATTTCGCTTTACGAAGGAAGTGGTGCGACTTATTTACTGAAATTGTTAACAGAATATGATAGACTAATTTAGGGTGAAATGAACATGAAAAAACGAGGATGGCTGTTATTAATTAGTTTGATTGTCCTGTTAGCAGGATGCGGCACAAATGAAAGTGTCGAACAAGAAAAGACAGAAAAACCAAAAAAAGAAACGCAACAAACTACTACAACAACTGAAGGAGAGAGTGCAATGTATCCACAATTATCAACAGAAGTTGCTTCAAACGAAGCATTAGTCGTAATGAACACAACTATGGGTGCGATTAAAATTAAACTTTTCCCTGAAATCGCTCCTAAAACAGTAGAAAACTTTATTACTCATGCCGAAAATGGATATTATGATGGCATCATTTTCCACCGAATTATTTCTGATTTCATGATTCAAGGTGGCGATCCTACTGGAACTGGTATGGGTGGAGAAAGCATTTACGGACCTAAATTTGAAGATGAGTTCTCGGATAAAGCATTTAACTTACGTGGTGCATTATCAATGGCCAATGCTGGTCCTGGAACAAACGGTAGTCAATTCTTTATCGTTCAAAAAAGCGATATGGACTCAAGCATGTTGAGCCAAATGAAAAAAGCGGGATACCCTGAAGAAATCGTTGAAGCATATGCAACTAATGGTGGTACACCTTGGTTAGATAACAAACACACAGTTTTTGGACAAGTTATTGAAGGTATGGATGTTGTGGACGCGATGACTAAGGTTAAAAGGAATTCAAGCGACAAACCACTTGAAGACATCAAAATCGAATCAATCGAAGTTCTTCAAAAATAAGTTAGGAAGTGATCCAAATGAATGTATGGATTTTCAACTTTCTATACTTTCCAGAAGATAAGTCTGCCTATATCCCAGCGGCCTTTCAATTCTTGATTTTTGCAATCATTTGCGTCCTCACTTTTCGATGGATTATTAAGCTTTCAAAAAAACAAGAACTAAAGACGAAGGAATTAGAAGAACGTATTTTACGTGAACGTCAATCAGAAAATCAAAAAGAACAACAATAAATAAAAGGCTAAACCAATTCAATTGGTTTAGCCTTTTTCTTATTAATATTGCTATGTGTTAACTTTCATGGGAGACCAACAAGGATGTGATTTTCATACTTGTTGGCTCATGCGGAACGTGCGGCCAGCGCAAATGTACGTCAAAAAAACAAACAGTTTTAACAGAGTAGTTAAATTTAGTTTAAGTTAAAGCCTTTATAAAACGGGCAACCCCATCTTCAAGAATCGAGCGAGGACAAGCGACATTCATTCTGAAAAAGCCTGTTCCGGCTTGTCCATATTTAGAACCAGGCTCCAAAGCAAGCTTTCCTTTGGTCAACAGTAAATTCATTATCTCTTTTTCAGATAGACCGGTATCGCGAGTATCGATCCATAACAGGTATGTTCCATTCGGCTTAGCAATTTTCACGGCAGGAACAGCTTTGGTTATTTCAGCAATGGCATAGTCCATATGTGAAGAAAAGACAGTCAGCAATTCTTCTAACCAAGGTTCACCATGTTCGTAAGCGGCTGTTAAAGCAGTTGCCGCAAATGGACTCAATTCCATTTGTCCATGAGCAAGCGCGTTTTCTTTTAGTTGTTCCCGTTTCTCTTCGTCTGTCACAATCATGACGGCAGCTTGTATACCAGCCAAGTTAAAGGTTTTTGTGGGAGCAACACAAGTAATAATACGATGTTCTTCACCATTTGCAACCGTGACAAGTGGAATATGTCGATGTGGGGCAAAAACCAGGTCACTATGTATTTCATCAGATAAAATCAAGGTATCATATTTAGCACACAACCGAACGATTTCTTCTAAAGTTTCTTTTGACCACACCATACCACCAGGATTGTGGGGATTACATAAAATGTAAAGTTTCACGCCTTGAGCCAACTGGTTTTCAAAACTATCCAAATCAAATTCATAAACGCCATTTTTTTCAATTAGGAAATTCTCAACAAGTTGTCTTCCTTGTTTTTCGGGAATTGAGAAAAACGGGGGATAGACAGGAGATGAGATCAGGATGCTGTCTCCTTTTTGAGTAAATGTTTCAATAACCGTCGCTATGGCAGGAACTACACCATGATGAAAAAGCATCCATTCACTTTGTGTTTGCCATCCGTGACGTTGAAGAAGCCAATTTTGCACGGCAGTTCTACATCCTTCACACATGTAGGAGTAGCCAAAGATCGGGTGTTTGAGTCGTTCTTGAAGTGCATCAATGACGGCTTGAGGAGCTGCAAAATCCATGTCTGCTACCCACATTGGCAAAATATCCGAAGCATCTTCAATCCCATATATTATCTCCATTAAATCCCATTTTACTGAGCGAGTACTGCGTCTATCGATTACTTGTTCAAACGAAGTCAAAGCAATTCCTTCTTTCCTTTTTTTATTAATATGTTATCATAGCTTTTATTAAAGAAAAGTAAATAGGTGAAAAATGATGGAAAATATTGAAATGAATCGCAAGGCAGTGAAATTGCTTCAGTTATGGGATCCTTTCAAAATGGGTACTGATGCATATGATACAGAAACAGCTGATGTAGTGGCTGCCCTTCAAGGAATCGACCATCCAACTGAACTGGCAAAACGCATTCAAGAAGTTTATGAACATTCATATGAACAATGGATCCCTATTGACCAATGTGTTCAAATTGCCTATAAATTAATAGCGGTAAAATACGAGGCGAAATGCATCGTCTAAGCCCCATTCACAAAAAAGAGCTTACACCAATTTTGGTGTAAGCTCTTTTCATGTTTTATGAACTAACTTGAAGTCCATCCAACAAATTAGAGGCTGGAACTTCGAGTGCGTTGGATAATTTCAAAATGGTCTGTACGGAAGGGACTTCTGTACCAGCTTCATATTGTTCTAATTTCCCCGCACCAACTCGTGTTTTTAATGATAAATCTTCTAAAGACATATTACGTTCTTCACGCAATAAGCGAAGTTGAGTGTGAAATTCTTGTTTCATCTTCATGCACTCCTTTCCATCATACATCGTATGCTTGCAACTATCTTATCATACCTCATAGATATAGATTTTGTGAAATAAGTCGTTTTACAGACAGTTCTCAACCTTTAAAGGCTGAAAACATGGCATTTAGGAAAATCAAAATAATCGCAATTGGGGCAAGGTATCGAACAACGAAGCGCCAAATGTTAAAAGCTAAAGAAGACATATTCAATTCCTCAAACGTTTCTTGTTTCTTCAAAACGTAACCTGCAAAAATCGAAATCATTAAAGCCCCTAAAGGTAAACCAAAGTTATTTGTCAGGAAGTCAGCAAAATCGAAGAAAGATTTTCCGAATATCTTCACATCCGAAAATACCCCAAACGATAGCGCACTTGGAATACCCACAAGGAAAATAAGCAATCCATAAATCCATGAAGAGCGTTTCCGTTTATCATATGCATTTTTAATCCCCATGGACACGACGGTCTCAAGCATCGCAATGGAAGACGTCAAAGTTGCAAATAACATCAAAATAAAGAACAACAGCATAAAGAAAGCACCGAAAGGAATTTGTTCAAAGACTGCAGGTAAAATGATAAAAACTAGTCCCGGCCCTTCGTTAGGCGAATATCCTAATGCAAAAACGGCTGGGAATATAACCAGACCCGCCATTAGTGAAATGCCGATATTTAACATGGAAACACTAACAGCAGAATTCCCTAATTTTTGTTCCTTAGGCAAGTAAGAGGCATATGTCATCATTCCAGCTACACCGACACTAAGGGAGAAGAACGCTTGACCCAATGCCAACAGCAAGGTTTGTGCATTAAAGTAAGACCAATCTGGCACGAACATAAATTTAACACCTTCCATTGCGCCCTCCAGTGTCAATGAACGAATAACCAGAACAACAAAGAAGATTAATAGTGCTGGCATCATAATTCGGCTGGCACGTTCAATCCCTGCCTCAATCCCACCTTGTACAATCATAATCGTCAATAACATAAAGACGGCTTGACCAATCAATACTTCCCAGGGGTTCGAGATGATGCTATTGAATAAGTTCGCGTAAGAACTTTCTCCAGTATTATTAAGGCTGAACAGTAAAGCTCTTCCTAAATAGGATAAAATCCATCCACCCACAACACTGTAGAATGACAAAATAATAAATGAAAAAAAGAACCCTGACCAACCAATTAAATACCATTTCTTGCCCGGTGCCAGCTTTTTTAGTCCTGTAATTGCATCAGCTTGTCCTTTACGTCCAATGACGAATTCTGCAAGTAGAATTGGTAAACCAATTAACAATGTACTGATGATAAACATCAAGACAAATACGCTTCCACCGTTTGTTCCTGCCATATATGGAAACTTCCATATTGCCCCCAGCCCTATTGCACTCCCTGCAGCTGCAAGGACGAAGCCAATCTTAGATGCAAAATGATCGCGCTTTGCCATGTACTCCAACTCCTTCAATCTTTAAAGATTTTTCTAATTCTACACGAGAGCCTTTGAAATTAATATAATTTTTTGAAACAATTTAAGGAAAACGTTCGTATAACAGGTAATACATAGAGAGTGAGGGGGCCTCATGAACGAACTGGTTTTAATTGAAAGGGCACAAAAAGGAGACAGGGCGGCCTACGGTGATTTAATGAATCTTCATCATAGGACCGTTGAGAAATTTGCCTACCAGTGTGGTGTCAAAGCAGATGATGTGCAAGATGTGACCCAGGAAGTATTTATTAAACTGTATAGATTCCTCCATCAATTTCAGCGTGACCGATTTACGACATGGTTATACAAAATTACGTTAAATGCAGCGAGAGATTATTATCGAAAAGAACAACGAGAAAAAGATAAAGAAGATAAAGCCCAGGATAACGAAAACTTCGGAACGAGTGTAAGATCTGCAGAATCGAAAATTCTGGTCTTTGAAGAAGACAGAGAATTGCATGCGGCCATTCAGATGCTTGATGAAAAATATCGAATTCCCATCGTATTATTTTATTTTCAGGAACTCACATATGACCAAATCGGTGATGTCATGAACATTCCACTGGCAACGGTTAAGACACGGTTGCTAAGAGCAAAAGAACAACTCAAATCCGCACTTGCATTAAAAGGAGGGGCCGAATATGGACGATAAGCAATTTGAGCAACAAATGAAATTACTTAACAAATCTTATAATCGCGTTCCATCTAAATTTAATGCGGACGATGTATTAAGCAAAATAGAAGCAGAAAATCAAAAACAACATGAAGTGCCTGTCGTGAATGCGGTTAAACCATCGAAATGGCAAAGAGTCAGTGTTTGGGCTGTCAGCTTGGCAAGTGTTTTCTTAATCGGAATTTTGAGCGCTTCATTCATGAATGATCATGATGATCAAAAGAACAACGCGGCAGCCGAATATGATCAGAAGGAAATAGAAGAACTCAAAAAAGATTATCAAAAGGAACGTGAGAAAAGACAGAAAATGCTTGGCATGACGAGTGAACAATACGATCAACTGGGCTTTGTAAAGTTTGCGGATAGTGAATTTGCTCGTATCACACATCCTGATACTATAAAGAACTCGACAGTTTCCTTGAAAGTAGCCTATGGAGAAACGATTAAGTATTTACGACTGCCTTCAGAAATGGTGGAAACCCTGCAAGTTGGAGATCAATTGAATGAAGAAATGAGTATGCGGTTTGTGGATGAATTAAGCAAGAAAATGGACGAATTGAAAATGGTCTATGACCAGATTTTGGTCGAACATAAGGAAGTTTTGAATACTGCCAAAATGAACGAGAAACTTGACGTGGGCTATTTGTATAGCAAACAAAAAGATTTGCCTGAACCAGTTCAGCAGATGATTTCGAATTCTTCACATGAAGGTATTAAAATTAAAGTGGCTGCAAATCAAAAAGAGTATGTAACGGAATATCAAATGAATGAATTATTTCTCGGACTTGAAGGAGGAATCGCTCAGCCTGCCTTGAATTTATTGCATATGAAAGCAATGGCACCTTTCACAAATGCTGGGGAGTTGGTTTACAGTCCACAAGAATCTGCGTCAATTATTGAGTCAATGGAATATTCCCTGATGGGTGTCAAGCAACCAGGTGGATTGTACACCGTAATAAAATCTTATTATGAAGACCTTGCCTATACATTGATTTTTGGATCTCATCAGAATGCCGTTTTTGAAGAAGGGAAAATTAAAGAGGAATACCAAGCTGCATGGAAATATTTACTTAATTACCCTGGGACTTCACCAATGAAATATTTCATGAAACCCGTAGTAGATTCCCTCAGTGCGAATAATTGGGAAGTGAACGAAACTTACAAATTTCTTGATTTCAATAGATTGATGGAAGCATTCTCGCTTGCAGAAACGGGTGAACTCGCTAAGTTAATGCCTGCTGATGAATCATCAGATTATGTGGAAATTGTTGAGTGGCCAAATTCGGAATTACAGCAAAAAATTCATGCCTATCTGAAAAATCCAGGTTCTAATAATCCTGAGTATGCCTTATCGAATTTGTCACCGATTGATTCTGTGCTGTTATTTTCCTATGCCCAGCAATTAGATATCCCAAAAGTTATGTTGGATTTAGCACTTCCATTCCAAGGCATGGAATCGGTAACGGATTTACATGCCTTTCTAGGGGATGAAAATATCCTTCCAGAAGAAGAAATTACACTTACGTATGATGACCGATTAACCACCTATCAAAATGATGAATATTTTGGCAATGTTGAAGTCCGAACGAAGGAAACTCATAAGTTAATACCGGTTGTGAAAAACCGAGAAGGTGTATGGCAACTCGATTTAGGCATTTCAGTTATAAATGAGCACTATTTTGAACCGATTAATTTGCATTACACGAAAAGAGTTCAAAAAATTTACAAAGAATTCCAAAAAGCATATGACTACGACATCATTAAATGGGAAAATCCAGATATTATTGCGGGAATTTATCTGGAAGCACTTTATTCCGGAGATGCTGAAACCCAATATGCATTGCTGTTGGATGACGAGAGCTATTCAAGACCTACCCGGGAAGAATATATAGGTGATTACTCTCGTTCTGCCGACGTGATGGATTGGAAAACTCTATACGAATCAGTAGAATATCAACCAGAAGTATTGGAAGATGATTATGATCATGATCAAGTGATTTATTATAATTTAAAAGCAGAGTATCGAACGGATAATGAAAAACAGAAAGGATTCCAACTGCGTAAGACGAGTGAAGGATGGCGCGTTCACTTCATGCCGATGCAGTGAGTCTTTTGAGTAAAACTCTTGTTTATGGTATAATCTTCTATGGCCTTAAGGTAGATAGGTATATATCCAAGACTAGGAGCGATTATTATGACTAAGAAGTACGAAGTTGGGGAAGTAATCTCAGGAAAAGTAACAGGCGTACAGCCATATGGCGCGTTTGTAGCATTAGACGAAGAAACCCAAGGATTAGTGCATATTTCGGAAATCACATATGGTTATGTGAAAGACGTAAGCGAATTCTTGTCTGTTGGGCAAGAAATCGAAGTGAAAGTACTTGAAGTGGACGAAGAAGCAGGCAAAATCAGCCTTTCTATCCGTGCATTACAAGAACGCCCACCGGTTTTACGTAAAGAAGACAAACCGAAAAAATCATTGCAAGCACGCGTTGACGAGCATGATGCAGAAGGTTTCAACTCTTTAAAAGACAAATTACAAGATTGGATCAAACAATCCGGTCAATGAGAAAAGTAGAAAGCGAGCCAACTCCTTGTGAGCCGGCTCGCTTTTTCTATTAATAATGCGTTTAAACACCGTTTACAGTAGGGTTGCATATGTTATTTTCTTATCTTCCTTAAACGATATTGCAGGTTCTGCCTGCTCATTCCTAAAGCAACTGCAGCTTTTGTGACATTTCCTTCAAACATGCCCATCACTTTCTGCAAATAGTACATTTCCGCTTCACGTAAATAATCTTCCAGTGGCAGTAACTCACGATCAGATTGGACAACGAAATCTTCTGCTCGTTTAAGAGGTTCCCGCAATTCCTGCATTTTTAATTTGAAATGCAGAGGCAACATTTCGAACGTCACCATTTCTTCTACAGTAAGCATCGAAGCGATCTCATCCAGTAAGATTTCCACTTCTTTTAAATTACCTGGCCAGTCGTACGAATGAAAAATGTCACGTACTTCTTCTGTCAGGCCAATGATTGCTGAACCGAAGCGAACCCGATGTCGTGCAAAATAATCGTGTATAAATGGATCAATATCTTCTCGTCGTTCACGCAAGGGAGGGACGACAATCGTCATGGAGGCGAAGAAGTAATAAAGCTCTTTTAATAATTCTCCCGAAGCAATCAAATCCACAGGGTCTGCCCCTACACTTGCTAAAAATAAGTGGTCCCCTAGCGTAGAGTCATTAACCATTTCCAGTAGTTGTTGTTGCATACCCAAAGTCAAAAGGTCAATTCGTTCACAAAATATCGTGCTCGCTTCAAGCGCAATCATGTCTTCTCTTAATTTATTGAGAATCGTCGGATCGGAGTTGTGGCAATATAACGTATAAAAATGGGACAAAGGTGGCGATAATTCATAATGAATGCCTTCAGCGACCAAGTCTTTTCCGGTTCCAGCTTCACCAACAAGCAAGACAGATAAACGTGCCATCGCCGCTTTTTTGGCGGTTGAGATAACGTGTTTCATCGATTCGGAAACAGCCGTAATTACTGAAAATGTTATTGGTTCCCCATATCGGCGCAAAGGTTGATAAACTAAGCGTTCCAATGTGGTAACGTCACGTGCTAGCTCAACAGCCCCGATTAATTCTCCATTATCAAAAACAGGATGGGTATCGTTGATGGTTGTAATTTCATGGCCATTGCGATTCCAATAGGTTTGTTTGACATTCAACACGTGTTCGCCGCTTTGCAGAACTTTCAAAAGGGTACTTTCCTGTTGGTCGAATTGAAATAATTCAAGAAGGGAGCGGTCAGCGACATCCTGTAAATCAAGGCCTTCAATGTTTTTCATTTTTTCGTTGTATAAAATGGTCCGCCCATTCCGGTCAATTGCGTGGATTCCCACTGAAATATGATCACTTGCAAAACGGTAAAACGGCAATAATTGAAGATCTTTATCGTTCACGGGAGGCTCACTCCTAAAGTTTTTTACGAAAATAAGAAATATCACTTGAAAAACGCAACAATCTTTTGCATTATTATAGATGTAAACGAAATAAAAGCGCAAATTAATTTTGCACTAAAATAAAAAATAGGAGGATTCACATGATTCCTTATAAACATGAAGCATTTACAGATTTCACTAAAGAAGAAAACAAAAAAGCCATCCAAGATGGTTATAAAACAGTAGCAGGTTATATGGGTCAAGACTTCCCACTTATCATTGGTGGCGAACGCATTACAACTGAAGACAAAATTGTTTCTTACAATCCAGCTAACAAAACTGAAGTTGTAGGTTCTGTATCTAAAGCAAACCAAGAATTAGCTTCTAAAGCTATGGATATCGCTGATGCTACATTCAATACATGGAAAAAAGTAAAACCTGAAATTCGTGCTGATGTATTATTCAAAGCGGCAGCAATTATGCGTCGTCGTAAATTTGAATTCTCTGCATTACTTTCTAAAGAAGCTGGTAAAACATGGGTTGAAGCTGACGTTGAAGCAGCTGAAGCAATCGATTTCCTAGAATACTACGGTCGTCAAATGCTTCGTTTGAAAGATGGTCAACCAGTTGAAAGCCGTCCAGGTGAGTATAACCGTTATGACTACATTCCAATGGGTGTGGCAGTTGTTATTTCTCCTTGGAACTTCCCATTCGCTATCATGGCGGGTACTGCAGTTGCGGCAATGGTTACTGGTAACACAGTATTACTGAAGCCTGCTTCTACAACACCAGTTGTTGCATATAAATTTATGGAAGTATTAGAAGAAGCAGGTATGCCTGCAGGAGTGGTAAACTTCATTCCAGGTTCTGGTGCTGAAGTTGGGGACTTTATGGTTGATCACCCACGCACACGTTTAATCAGTTTCACTGGTTCACGTGACGTTGGTCTTCGTATCTTCGAACGTTCTTCTAAATTAACTGAAGGTCAAATTTGGATTAAACGTGTAATCGCTGAAATGGGCGGTAAAGACACAATCGTTGTTGATAAAGAAGCTGATTTAGAATTAGCTGCTCAATCAATCGTGAAATCTGCATTCGGTTTCAGTGGACAAAAATGTTCAGCATGTTCACGCGCTGTAATCGTTGAAGATGTATACGATCAAGTAGTAAACCGCGTTGAAGAATTAACTAAGGCTCTATCAGTTGGTGTTCCAGATCAAGATGAGCATTTCGTAGGTCCAGTTATCGATGGCGCTGCATTCAAAAAAATCATGAGCTACATTGAAATTGGTAAAGGTGAAGGTCGTCTAGTTTCTGGTGGTACTGGTGACGATTCTAAAGGATTCTTCATTCAACCAACTGTAATCGCTGACTTAGATCCTAAAGCTCGCATCATGCAAGAAGAAATCTTTGGACCAGTTGTAGGTATCTGTAAAGCTAAAGATTTCGACGAAGCTCTTGAAATTGCAAACAACACAGAATACGGCTTAACTGGTGCGGTAATTACAAACAACCGTATGAACCAAGAAAAAGCACGTGAAGACTTCCATGTGGGTAACTTGTACTTCAACCGCGGATGTACTGGCGCTATCGTTGGATACCAACCATTCGGTGGATTCAACATGTCAGGTACAGACTCTAAAGCAGGCGGTCCTGACTACCTGACTTTACACTTACAAGCAAAAACAACATCTGAAATGTTATAAGAAAAGCGTAGAAGCCCATGCTAGCTCGACACCGGCGCTGGAAGGCTCGAATCGAAAGCTTGCTTTCGCTTGAGAGTCTGAAGCTTAGGTGCGAGCTGGGCTTCGAAGCTAGACATTAAGCCTAGCGGGAAGCTCGTAGAATGGCTGACGCCGGCGCTGGAAAGACCGAATCGGAAACCTGTTTCCGAATGAGGGCTTGAAGCTTAGGCGCAGCCTGCCCTGCGGAACTAGACATTACGGCTAGCGGGAAACCCTAAAGTAGCTCGAGAAGGCTCGAATCGAAAGCTTGCTTTCGAATAAGTTTCGGAAGGAAGGCTAAGAATGCCGCGTCCTGCTCCTGCGATTACTCGTCGCAAAATGCAGGAAAAAGTTATTTTGCGGCAACGCCTTCATGACCTACATCCTGTAGGCCTAAGTTTAGGTACGAGCTGGGCTTCGAAGCTAGACATTAAGAAAAGCGACATTAAATATAGGCAGGCACATCAGAAGATGCGTCTGCTTTTTTTTGAAAATTGAGGAGGCGAAACATTATGACAGTTTCACAAAACGTTATTGCGCAAACAGAAAAATTTGGTGCGCCAAACTATCATCCACTTCCGATTGTTATTTCTGAAGCACAAGGTGTATGGGTTAAGGATCCAGAAGGTAACAAATACATGGATATGTTATCTGCTTATTCGGCAGTAAACCAAGGGCATCGTCACCCGAAAATTATCCAAGCGCTTAAAGATCAAGCTGACCGTGTAACTTTGACGTCACGTGCATTCCATAACGATCAGTTAGGACCTTGGTATGAAATGATTTGTGAGTTATCTGGAAAAGATATGGCACTTCCTATGAATACAGGGGCTGAAGCTGTTGAAACAGCTATTAAGGCAGCTCGTCGATGGGCTTATGATGTAAAAGGTATTGCTGAAAACCAAGCAGAAGTCATTGCTTGTAACGGAAACTTCCACGGACGTACGATGGCGGCAGTTTCTTTATCTTCAGATCCTGATTACAAACGTGGCTTCGGACCAATGCTTCCAGGTATCAATTTGATTCCTTACGGAGACATTGAATCGTTAAAATCAGCAATCACGCCGAATACAGCGGCATTCTTGATTGAACCAATTCAAGGGGAAGCAGGCATTGTCATTCCTCCAGCCGGATTCATGAAAGCTGCTCGTGAACTTTGTCGCGAAAACAACGTCCTATTTATTGCAGATGAAATTCAAGCAGGACTATGCCGTACTGGTAAAATGTTCGCATGTGAATGGGAAGATGTTGATCCAGATATGTACATTTTGGGTAAAGCACTTGGAGGAGGAGTATTCCCAATCTCTTGCGTAGTAGCCAACAAAGAAATTCTTGAAGTATTTAACCCTGGATCTCATGGTTCAACTTTTGGTGGGAACCCAATGGCTTGTGCAGTATCGATTGCTTCTTTGAACGTATTGACAGAAGAGAAGTTAGCAGAACGCTCTGAAGAACTAGGAAACTATTTCAAAGATGCACTGTCAAAAATCGAACATTCTTCTATTAAAGAAGTACGTGGTCGCGGATTATTTATCGGAATGGAACTAAATACAGAAGCTCGTCCTTATTGTGAGGAATTGAAAGAGCTTGGACTTTTATGTAAAGAAACGCATGATACGGTCATTCGTTTTGCTCCTCCATTGGTTATTACAAAAGAAGAATTGGACTGGGCAATCGAAAAAATTCAAAAAGTATTCAATAAATAATATTTAGTGTTAAAAAATAAAAATAATTATGTTACAATGATTGCGACGTAATCATTATGAATAAAGAGGCGAAACTAAAAAATGGCTGAAAATCTAAACCTGTTCACATCAACACAAGATGTTATTCAGGACGCTCTTAACAAACTTGGATATGATGAAGGAATGTTTGAACTTTTAAAAGAACCATTGCGTATGCTTGAAGTGCGTATTCCAATTAAAATGGATGATGGTAAAGTAAAAGTATTCACGGGTTATCGTGCTCAACATAACGACGCTGTAGGACCTACTAAAGGTGGCGTACGTTTCCACCCGGAGGTTTCTGAAGATGAAGTGAAAGCATTATCAATGTGGATGACATTGAAATGCGGAATCGTTGATTTACCTTATGGTGGTGGTAAGGGCGGAATTATTTGCGACCCTCGAAAAATGTCAATGAACGAAATTGAAAAACTTAGTCGTGGCTATGTTCGCGCGATTAGTCAATTTGTGGGACCAACTAAAGATATTCCAGCTCCAGATGTATTTACAAATTCACAAATTATGGCTTGGATGATGGATGAATATAGCCGTATTGATGAATTTAACTCACCAGGTTTCATTACTGGTAAACCAATTGTTCTTGGAGGTTCTCAAGGACGTGAACGCGCTACTGCCCAAGGTGTAACAATCTGTGTGGAAGAAGCTGCAAAAAAACGCGGCATCGATATGAATGGGGCACGTGTGGTCATTCAAGGTTTCGGTAATGCTGGTAGTTTCTTAGCTAAGTTTATGAGTGATGCAGGAGCTAAAGTAATCGGAATCTCAGATGCATACGGAGCTTTACATGATCCGAATGGTTTAGATATTGATTATTTACTGGATCGCCGTGATAGTTTTGGAACGGTAACAACATTGTTCGAAAATACAATCTCTAATAAAGAATTACTTGAATTAGATTGCGATATTTTAGTACCGGCAGCAATTGAAAATCAAATTACTTCTGAAAATGCACACAACATTCGTGCGAGCATCGTAGTAGAAGCTGCAAATGGCCCGACTACTACTGAAGCTACAAAAATACTAACTGATCGAGGCATTTTACTTGTTCCTGACGTACTTGCTAGCGCAGGTGGTGTTACAGTATCTTATTTTGAATGGGTTCAAAATAATCAAGGTTATTACTGGACAGAAGAAGAAGTAAACGAAAAACTTTATAAAAAAATGGTGGACGCATTTGAAAATGTTTACACTGTTTCAACAACACGCAACATCAATATGCGATTAGCAGCATATATGGTTGGTGTTCGTAAAACTGCAGAAGCTTCTCGCTTCCGTGGCTGGGTATAAAAATAAACGCGTCTTGTCTCTTTAGGGACAAGGCGTTTTTTTATTTATTTTAGACTTTTTCCTTTGATTTCACGGGCGATTATGTACATAATACTCAATAGAGGAGCGTGATAAAAATGAATGCATTTTCATTTTATAACCCTGTTAAATTGATTTTTGGTAAAGGCCAACTTGAACAGATCAAACAAGAATTACCTACATACGGCAAAAAAGTACTGCTCGTTTATGGTGGCGGAAGTATTAAGAAAAATGGTCTCTATGAAGAAGTAATGACCACTTTAAAAGCGGCGGATTTGGAAGTATTTGAATTGAGTGGAGTGGACCCGAATCCACGAATCTCAAGCGTCCGAAGAGGCGTAGAAATTTGTAAGAACGAAAATATCGACGTTTTACTTGCGGTAGGGGGCGGCTCTGTCATTGATTGTACGAAGCTAATTGCTGCTGGTGCAAAATATGATGGGGATGCTTGGGACTTTGTCAGTCGTAAAGCAGTACCTGAAACGGCATTGCCTTTTGGTACAGTATTGACATTGGCTGCAACTGGTTCTGAAATGAATGCGGGATCGGTTATTACTAATGAAGAGACACAGGAAAAATACGGATGGGGTAGCCCATTGGTATACCCTAAATTCTCTATATTAGATCCTACATACACTTTCTCAGTTCCGCAAGATCAAACTGTTTATGGAATTGTGGATATGATGTCTCATATTTTTGAGCAATATTTCAATAACGCTACGAGTACACCGGTTCAAGATGAAATGTGTGAAGGCGTATTGCGTGCCATTATGGAAACTGCACCAAAACTACTGAACAATTTACACTCGTATGAACATCGTGAAACCATTCTTTTCTCCGGAACAATTGCTTTAAACGGCATGTTGCAAATGGGGTACCAAGGAGACTGGGCAACTCACAATATTGAGCATGCAGTATCAGCAATTTATGATATTCCCCATGCAGGTGGACTAGCAATTCTATTCCCACATTGGATGCGTCATAATATCAAAGTTGATCCAGAACGTTTTGCCAGATTGGCGGTTTATGTATTTGGCGTAGAGCCTGAAGGCAAGACGGTTGATGAAATAGCAAATGAAGGAATCGATAACTTGCGTGCTTTTTGGACTTCACTAGGAGCACCCGAGACACTTGCCGACTATAACATCGACGATTCTAAAATTGAATCTATGGTTGAAAAAGCTATGGTTTACGGTCCATTCGGAAACTTCGTACCATTAGAAGCAGGCGATGTACGCGCCATTTTAAAAGCTTCACTTTAATAAATGAAGTAAACTGCACTCGTGATTGATGTTTTCTTTTCCAGTTACGAATAAAACCATACTCCTCCTGTCCATTCTAATAGAAGACGGGAGGTTTTTTATTTGATAGAACTTAATTCTTCAATAGAAGGAAGACGTTTTGAAAAAGGTCACCTAGAAGAGTTTTTAACAAGTCATGGATTTACGGTAGGTGGAGGTTGGGATTACGACCATGCCTATTTTGATTATGTTTTTCAAAAGACACCATATTACGATGTCTTACGAATTCCGGTAACTGTGAAAAGTGGAGATTTTGAACAGGCATCGGCCAAATTGGAATGTGGAGTTCCTTTCTTATTAAGACATTGTTATCAGTATGGCATTGATGACGAAAAAGATGCCCTTTTTGGAGTTGGCGGAGGAGTAATGAATCAATTCCAAAAACCGACCAATAAAGATGCACCGATCAGCAATAAACTTGTCGTTCAGGGCGTGGAATTACTAAAAACTCTAGATAGTCGTTTACAATAGGAAAGCCCCGTTCAATGAGCAACATTGAACGGGGCTTTCTTCATATAAATCATTGTGGAGGTAAAATTTCCGGTCGATTACTGACATGCTTCCAGTGAGTGACCCCATCGTCTTCATCGAATGAAATAGTTACATCTTGAACACCTTGTTGATGAAGAATTAAATCTACAAGATGATCTCGAATGTCATCAGCCTCTGCAAAAGAGATTGAAGGGTCCACTTCAGCAACTAGTTCAACATGTAAAAACTCGCCTTCTTTAATTACTGCAAGCTTTTGAATATCTTTAACGTCTTTATGTTCAAATACGAGATGCGCAATATGGTTCAACATTTGTTCGTCCGTTTCCCCGATTGCTCCACGTGCATTTTCCAGGAAAACGCGACCAACAACGTAGAACATCATTAAACCAATCATGATGGAAGCGATACCTTCTGCTTGTAAAAAGCCTGTGAAATGAGCGATTAACACTGCGATAAATGCCAGAACTCCTCCGCTTGTTGCCACTAAATCTTCCATAAAGACTAATTTTGTTGCGGGTTTCGCTCGATTTAAATGACTAAAAGCGAGTGTTAAAGGTGCCAATCCTGTTGCCTTAGGCACACCAGCTTCGTGTAGTACTTCTTTTGCCGCTTTATAAAGTACGAAAGTTTCTAATATGATTGCAATAGCTAATACACCGAGAGTAATGAATAAACCACCTGATTTAGCTGGATGTTGTATATGATGCCATCCTTCTATAACAGTCTCATAAGACAATATCCCAACAATTAGAACTGCTCCTAGACAAACTAAATTGACGACTCTTCCGAAACCATTTGGAAAACGAGATGTAGGAGCTTTCTTGGAAAGAGCTGAACCGATGAAAACAAAGAATTGGTTTGCAGCATCCCCAATAGAGTGCATCATTTCTGCAAACATAGCTACATTTCCTGTGAAGAAGAATGCTACACCTTTTAGTATTGCGATTACTGAATTGACGATAGCCGCTAACAATGAAGGTTTATTTCCTTCTTTAAGTAATCCGAAAAATTCTTTCATATAATCCTCCTATTAGGATAAAATTTCTAGTTCGACTCGATCAATGTATGAAAGAGAATGGACACTGTCATAAATAGTTAACGAATTATGCTTTGGTAAAGTGGAAAAACGTAATTCAATTTCATGCTTCAGTCGTTGATCGGAAAGTGGGATATCTTTGATACGAAGACTTTCAATGACCATCTCTTCTGATTTAAGAAAAGAAACCAAATGTTCGATCGAACCCGATTCAGAAAGGAGAACCTTCATATATACTTCCTTCATTCGAAGACGCTTAGGACCAATTTTAGAAAGAAGTGGAGGAAGAACCTCAATCCCAACCAAAACAATCAGTACACAACTCGTCGCCTCTACATAAAAACCTGCTCCGACAGCAATACCGATAGCACCAGCACCCCAAATCATTGCAGCTGTTGTTAATCCGGTAATACTGTCGTTACCTTTTCGTAGTATTACACCCGCTCCTAGAAAACCAATTCCACTAACGATTTGGGCTGCCAGCCTTAAAGGGTCCATGGTTATATTCACACCGTCTCTAGCATCTGCCATATAAGCTGACTCAATAGAGATGTATGTAAGAAGACAGCTGAAAGTGGCAATAACCAAACTTGTCTTCAAACCAACTGGTTTCTTTTTAAGTTCCCTCTCAAGACCAATAATTAAACTTAATAATGCGGCTAATCCTAATTTCATCAATATTTCAGTATGTATAAATCCGTCAACAATTATTGAGCCCATAAGCATCCTCCTATTTAATAAGATAAAAACGAACTTGCAATGCTGGATAAGACATGAAACAATATGAAGGATTATCTATATAGTACCTTTAATCGAATAGTATTATCAATTGTTTCAAAGGGTACAGAGAGAAGTGAACTTAATGGAAAAACCAACAATTCACCCTTTAATTCCAATTGCTGTTGGCGTTCTCGCAGTTGCCTTGTCGGCAATATTTGTTAAACTTGCAAATGCGGATGCAGGGGTCATAGCATTTTATCGTATGTTATTTTCAGTATTGATCATGGCACCCATTTTCTTTTGGAAATACACGTCAGAAATTAAACAATTAACAAAGAGAGATTGGACATTTTCGTTAGTTGCCGGAATCTTTTTGGCATTTCACTTTATCTTATGGTTTGAATCACTAAATTACACATCGGTGGCCAGCTCAACGGTTCTAGTGACGTTACAACCTATTTTTGCTTTCGCGGGTACATACTTCTTTTTTAAAGAACGCTTATCATTAAAAACCATCGTATCTGGAGTCATTGCATTAGGAGGCTCGATTTTAATAAGCTGGGGAGACTTCCGAATCAGTGGGAGTGCATTATATGGAGATGTATTGGCGCTCATCGCTTGTGCACTTGTTACTGCCTATCTTTTATTCGGCCAGGATGTACGTCAAAGACTGTCTCTCGTTACATATACATTTGTGGTGTATGGAATTAGTACGATTACGCTATTTTTCTATGTATTAATTAAAGGAGAATCATTTGGACCTTATCCAGCTGATGATTGGTTATGGTTTATCTTATTAGCAATCGTACCGAATCTACTGGGACATACATTATTTAATTGGTCTTTAAAATATGTTTCAACAAATGTTATATCAATCGCAATTTTATTTGAGCCTGTGGGTGCAGCAATTTTAGCATTTTATATCTTTGATGAATATTTAATCACGACTCAGATCATCGGAGGAATCATCGTTATTGCAGGTATAGTGCTGTTTGTAGTGGACTTTAAGAAGATATTTAAACTTTTTAGTAAAAAACCTCTTGATTTATAAATCAAGAGGTTGTATATTAATACTTGTCCTTCGGAAGCGAAGAAAAATATTTCAAAATAGTTATTGACTTTGATTTCGAATGAAGGTATATTAATAAAGTCGCCAAAACAAGCGGCAAACAAAAAAAGAAAAAGCAAAACTTTTTGTTGACATGACAATCTGGATTTGCTAAGATATAAAAGTTGCTGTCGCGAGAGTGACCAACGAAATGAACCTTGAAAACTGAACAGCAAAACGTCAACAAAATTCATTACGAGCGCTTAGCGCGAGAATGAATTTCTGCGATGGTCGCTTGCGACCGGAGCAATAAAGAACGTCATTAATTTGACGCCAGCAACAAAGTCGAGCTAATCGACTCACCTATTATGGAGAGTTTGATCCTGGCTCAGGACGAACGCTGGCGGCGTGCCTAATACATGCAAGTCGAGCGGAATGATGAAGAAGCTTGCTTCTTCTGATTTTAGCGGCGGACGGGTGAGTAACACGTGGGCAACCTACCTTGTAGATTGGGATAACTCCGGGAAACCGGGGCTAATACCAA
>NZ_KE150421.1:2512647-2535804 GCF_000411295.1 Paenisporosarcina sp. HGH0030 | reverse complement strand
GTTTACGGCGTGGACTACCAGGGTATCTAATCCTGTTTGCTCCCCACGCTTTCGCGCCTCAGCGTCAGTTACAGACCAGAAAGCCGCCTTCGCCACTGGTGTTCCTCCAAATCTCTACGCATTTCACCGCTACACTTGGAATTCCGCTTTCCTCTTCTGTACTCAAGTCCCCCAGTTTCCAATGACCCTCCACGGTTGAGCCGTGGGCTTTCACATCAGACTTAAAGGACCGCCTGCGCGCGCTTTACGCCCAATAATTCCGGACAACGCTTGCCACCTACGTATTACCGCGGCTGCTGGCACGTAGTTAGCCGTGGCTTTCTAATAAGGTACCGTCAAGGTACGAGCAGTTACTCTCGTACGTGTTCTTCCCTTACAACAGAGTTTTACGATCCGAAAACCTTCTTCACTCACGCGGCGTTGCTCCATCAGACTTTCGTCCATTGTGGAAGATTCCCTACTGCTGCCTCCCGTAGGAGTCTGGGCCGTGTCTCAGTCCCAGTGTGGCCGATCACCCTCTCAGGTCGGCTACGCATCGTCGCCTTGGTAGGCCGTTACCCTACCAACTAGCTAATGCGCCGCGGGCCCATCTCGTAGTGACAGCCGAAGCCGCCTTTCAACATTTCGCCATGAAGCAAAATGGATTATTTGGTATTAGCCCCGGTTTCCCGGAGTTATCCCAATCTACAAGGTAGGTTGCCCACGTGTTACTCACCCGTCCGCCGCTAAAATCAGAAGAAGCAAGCTTCTTCATCATTCCGCTCGACTTGCATGTATTAGGCACGCCGCCAGCGTTCGTCCTGAGCCAGGATCAAACTCTCCATAATAGGTGAGTCGATTAGCTCGACTTTGTTGCTGGCGTCAAATTAATGACGTTTTAAAATGAACAATTAAGTTCAAGTTTTGCTTCCCACACCGAAGTGTGTTCCGCTTTATTGTTGACGTTTTGCTGTTCAGTTTTCAAGGTTCATTTGTTTGCCGTTGTTGTAATGGCAACTTTTATATCTTATCAAATCCTGTTTGCTATGTCAACAAAAAGTTTTGATATTCTTTTTTCACTTTGTCGCTTTCAAATCAGCAACTTTATAAATATATCAGCCTGACTTATAAAAGTCAACACTATTTCTTAAAAAGTTATAGGAATATAGAAATCGTTAATACACTAGCTATTCCTGGAACGCCAAGGAATGCAATCAATAAGCCAGATACAATGTTGACGGGAATGAAAAGACCAAATTGACTTGCGATCAAGTGGATTGCAAACAAGATGACAAAAGCAAAGGCAATTCTAAACCACCAAATAGAGAATGCTTCGATTACTCGTCCTTTTGATGCTTTGTTTAAAAATAAAAAAAGAAGTACAGCTATACCAATTAAATAAAGAGTCAGCTTCATGGAGCTTCTCCCACCTCTCATATAAGTTATCAACTAACTATATGAAGGAATCGGTATAATATATACTTCATTTCAAAAGGATTTTTCGTATTCTTGCTTCTTTATATAGAAAGAAGTGTTTGCTTTCGGTAATTTTGCGCTGGACAATGATAGCCAACTCATAGTCATCCATTAGTTCTTCAATGAGTTGCGCTTGCTGCCATTCTTCTTTCGTTTCTTTCATTAAAGAAATTAACTTTGTATCAAATTCTCTTTTAAGTTTCGCTTTCTTGAAAAACATGTGGCAGTTAGGCCTCCTCTTTATAACTCACGTCGGCCTTCTAACGCTTTCGATAAAGTAACTTCATCCGCATACTCTAAATCTCCACCTACAGGAAGGCCATGTGCAATTCGGGTTGTCCGAATTCCGGATGGCTTTACAAGACGGGAAATATACATAGCAGTTGCTTCACCTTCTATTGTAGGGTTCGTTGCTAAAATCAATTCTTGCACTCGCTCATCCTGCAGTCTTTTCAGTAAAGGCGGAACGTTAATATCTTCAGGTCCTATCCCATCCATTGGAGAGATCGCTCCATGCAACACATGATAAAGTCCTTTGTAGTCTCTCATTTTTTCCAAAGCGATGACATCTTTCGTATCTTGGACAACACAAATGATGGTGTCGTCGCGTTGTTTGTCTTGGCAAATATGGCATGGGTCTATATCTGTAATATGACCGCAAATAGAACAGTAACTTAAGTTACGCTTAGCATCTACCAACGCTTTAGCAAATTCAAGTACAGTGTCCTCTTTCATGCTTAGCACGAAAAATGCCAGACGGGCCGCAGTTTTCGGCCCAATACCTGGCAACTTCATAAAACTATCAATTAGTTTTGATATCGGTTCAGGATAATGCATGTGATTTCCTCCTAGAACATGCCAGGGAGGTTCAATCCCTTCGTGAATTGTCCCATCGTGGAGTTCGAAGTTTCTTCTGCTTTTTTCATCGCTTCGTTTGTAGCGATTACGATTAAGTCTTGTAACATTTCGATGTCTTCTGGATCAACAACTGATTCATCCAAAGCAACACTGATTACTTCTTTGTGTCCAGTAACAGTTACTTTAACCATACCGCCACCTGCAACACCTTCAAAATGTTGAGTTCCCAATTCTTCTTGAGCCTCAGCCATTTTCTTTTGCATTTTTTGCATTTGTTTCATCATACCTTGCATATTACCCATTCCACGCATACTATTTTTCCTCCCTAATCATCATGTATTTCTACAAATTCTTTACCAAATAATTTTTCCGCTTCCACAATCAACGGGTCTTCCGTGGCTGCTTTCTCTTCCTGCATAAAGCTTAACATTTCATCTGTAGCTTGTTCCGTCTCACTTGGCTCAGCTGTTGCATCTGCATCAGAATCGGACGCCTTCAACCCTTTGTTGCGAATAAACTCTTCACGGATTTTCAGCCAAGCTTCTTCAGGAACAAAAAGAATCTCATACATCTTGCCTGTTAAATTCATGAGCAATTGAGAAAAGGCGCTTGAAAACGTTTGATTATCCGCGGCCATTTGGCAATGAATATCATATTTGAATTTTAACACAAATGCACCGGTAGATGCCGCAACTGGTTCTGCTTCATTCAATAATGCGGCATGTGATTTTTGCAATTGCATCATAATCGTTGGCCAGTGCGATTTGATTAACTGAATATCTTGCTTCGTTGCCGTTTTTAAGACTTCCTGAATGCGGCCTGACGGTGCTTTGAAACCAGTTTGAGTTCTTAACCTCTGGCGTTTTTGTGATTCACTCGCTTGAGGAGTTTGTGCACCATTTGTTGCAATACCTTGTTTCAGTTGTTGTTCAAGCGCGATGACAGTTCGTTCAAGTTGAGCAATTTTCTCTTCAAAGGGACTTAAATCCACTGTCGCTTGCTGAGAATTAGTTACTTTAACTTGTGACATTTTTAATAGAGCGGTCTCTAAATAGACTTTTGCATGATTCGAGTAACGCATTTCCTGTTGAGTGGCTGATAGGATTTCGATGTAACGATATAACGTATCAATCGGGAACTGATGGGCAAGTTGTTTAAACTTCTCCTCACCGGACGCGAGTTCCAATAACTCATCAAGAGATGGAGCAGTATTCATTAATAACAGGTCTCTGAAGAAGGTAATTAAGTCCTCAGTTAAGCGAACTGCATCTTTTCCTTCTTTCATTAATTCTTCTAAAAGAGTTAATACTTTCCCAACATCTTTCGTTAATAAGGACTCTGCCAGTTGGTAGAAGATATCCTGACCAATTGACCCTGTTACAAGAAGTGCGTCTTCCACTGTCATTTCGTCACCACTGAACGATACCACTTGATCGAGCATGCTCAACGCATCACGCATACCGCCTGATGCAGCTTGCGCAATGACTTTCAATGCTTGATCATTTGATGGGATTCCTGAATCAGCCAATACGACATTCATGCGATCCACAATATCGGATGCCGTAATTCGTTTGAAGTCAAAGCGCTGACACCTGGAAATAATCGTGAGTGGCAATTTATGAGGTTCTGTGGTCGCTAGTATAAACACAACGTGAGCCGGTGGTTCCTCAAGTGTTTTCAATAAAGCATTGAAAGCACTGTTGGAGAGCATATGCACTTCATCGATGATATACACCTTAAAACGCGAGTTTGCAGGAGCAAACCGAACTTTTTCAATGATATCGCGAATTTCTTCAACTCGTGAATTAGATGCAGCATCGAATTCAATAACGTCTGTATTCGATCCGTTGGTTATACTTTTACACGTTTCACATTCATTACACGGCTCAGATACGGGTGCCTTTTCACAGTTCAGCGCTTTGGCAAAGATTTTTGCCGCACTTGTTTTCCCTGTCCCTCGTGGACCGTTGAATAAATAAGCATGTGTCGTTTTATTATAAAGGAGAGCATTTTGAAGGGTTTGTTTCACATGTGCTTGACCTGACATTTCCGCGAATGATTGAGGTCGGTAAACACGATAAAAAGCTTGATACGCCAACTGATTTCTCCCCTTATAGTGTGATTTTAAACAGTTCTTTAATTATAACATAAGGCACTCACTCTAGCTCTTTGAAAGCAAAGAATTCGAGAATGAAAAAAGGCGTTCATTCGCATGGTTAGCGAACAAACACCTGTATGGAAGTATGTATACCGTGCACCTTCCTTCGACTGCTATACATAAGCGGAACCTCTGTCGTTAGCTCTGCCTAGGCTACCCTGCGGCACATGAGAAAAGTCCACTTAAGGCTGCTTCCTTCCGGACCTGACCTGATTCATGGATACCCATTGCGCAGGACCCAGACGTCAACACTACGTGCAAAAGTCAGACCCTACATATAAACAGCCTCAGAGAAGGAGTTCAGTCTCGCTAGAGCGGATTGCGAGTTACAAGACACCGCTACCTTCCCACCTAGCACGGTATTTATTAGTATACTTACTTAGCCACAAAAAATCAAATCCTTCTATTTCATTCTCTGAGACTTTTTACAAAATCATTACCTCGCTTGAAGGAAAAAGGGTTTTTCTTATTGAATAATAGGAATGTAAATTCATCCTCACTTTAAGGAGAAACTTAGCATGAACACAAAATTGATTTTAGTTGAAGGGTTGCCTGGCTTTGGGAAATCAACAACAGCCAAACTTATGCATGAACTATTGAAAGAGCATGATATAGAAAACGAACTTTTCTCTGAAGGAAACCTAAACCATCCTGCAGATTATGATGGAGTTGCTTATTATACAAACGAAGAATTTGAAAAATTACTTTCAGCAAACACTGAGTACGCAACTATATTAATAGAAAATGCGAAACAACAAGAGAACGGAACTTTCATTTCCTATCAAAAAATGAAAAGCACAAACCATTCAAGTCTTCCTGATGACGTATATACACTTCTCTCAAAAAATGATATTTATGAATTGCCTCTCGATATACATATTCCACTTATGATAAATAACTGGTGGGAATTTGTTCAACACGCGCTCAAGAGTCACAAAACCTATATTTTCGAATGCTGTTTGATACAGAACCCCATAACCATCAGCATGATTAAATACAATGCCTCTAGCGATATTGTTTCAGACTATATCTTACAGCTGGCAAAAATAATTGAACCATTGAACCCTTTGTTAATTTACGTGGATCAAGAAAATCTTCATGCCTCATTTGAAAAAGCCTATAAAGAACGAGACAACAATTGGGCTGAAGGATTTATTGATTACTATACGAATCAAGGGTATGGAAAAGCAAATGACTATACAGGAGTCGAAGGAACCTTAAAAGTTCTGGAAGCGAGAAAGTTGTTGGAAAATGAAATCGTTGATCAAATTGATTTTATGACGGTAAGAGTGAATAACTCTTCGTATAATTTCACACAGTATAAAACCATGCTGGAAGTAATCGTGAAAGAAAAAGTGATTTAACACTTCAAAAGGGCAGCTCTCACTTCCCGCTTTCCTTTATTATCTTATGCACCGCAAATCATTTGAAAAAAATGTGCAAAAAAACAAAATACTTAAATTTTAATTTAATCACCTGTAGTTGTTGACTTTAGTTTTTGTACATGATAAATTATATCTTGTTGACACGGAGGTATACCCAAGTTTGGCTGAAGGGATCGGTCTTGAAAACCGACAGGGGAGTCAAATCCCGCGGGGGTTCGAATCCCTCTACCTCCTCCATTTTTTCAACAAACACGCGCATATAAATGGAGATTGTTATTCGTTACTAACGTAACGAATTTTCTTCTAACATAACTAATCAGAATATTATGAAGGCAACTCATTGAGTTGCCTTTTTTTGTGCTTTCTAATAACTAATTTCCAATTATTTGTAACGTAAACTGCTTTTCTAACGTCAAATGGAAGAATAAGGAGGGTTCGGATGAAATGTAAATCTTTATTGATTTCCTTTTTAATATCACTTGTATGTACGACGGTCTTCTTGCCCAATAAGTCATCAGCTGAGTGGGCATATTCTTTTGTCGTATGGGATGGCTATGTTTACGTCTTAAGTGATGAGATTGTCGATCAAATCGATAAAGAAATCGGAGAAGTTACTTTATATTCTACGAATGAGGGTACGTATTCCGGTAATTTCTCAAATTCGTACGCCAGTGGCACGAAGTATTTTTCTATCATTGATACAAGCACAGATGAAGCGATAGCGATTGAAGACCCCGATGGGCAATATTATAAAGCGACACGTGATGGGGAATATGCTGGCAACAAACTGCCCACCCCTTTTTCAGGTCCTAACAATAATGACGGTTTCACTTTACTCATCGGTCTGTTGGCACTTTTCCCAATCATTGCGTTTGCCAGCTACCTAACAGTTAAGCGAAACAAATGAGATATTCATAAATAGAAAAAGCCTCCAGCTTTCGCTGAAGGCTCGTCCATTTTATCTACGTAACATCGACGTTTGTTGAATAAAGTGACCAATACGCTCAACAATCGGTTCCACAGTCTCAGGATTTTTCATCAAATCATAATCATTGATATTTAATCGCAGGACAGGACAGCCGTTGAAAGAATTGATCCAGTTTTCATAGCGTTCATGCATTTCGTACCAATACTCAACTGGAGTGGATTGTTCCATTGGACGCCCACGTAATTGAATGCGGCTTAAAATGTCTTCAATAGATCCATCCAAATAAATAAGTAAGTCTGGATGCGGGAAATACGGCGTCATCACCATTGCATCAAAGAGACTTGTATACGTCTCATAATCTGTTAGGTTCATTGTGCCTTTTTCCATATGCATTTTAGCGAAAATCCCTGTATCTTCGTATATCGAGCGATCTTGAATAAAACCGCCGCCGTATTCAAAAATACGTTTTTGTTCTTTAAAACGTTCTGCCAGGAAATAAATTTGTAAGTGGAAGCTCCATTTTTCGAAGTCATCATAGAAACGATCTAAATATGGATTGGCGTCCACTTTTTCAAAAGAGGTATGGAATTTTAGTGCGTCTGCAAGTGCTTTGGTCATCGTTGATTTCCCTACACCCACTGTACCTGCTATTGTAATCACGGCATTTTTTGGAATGCCATATTTTTCACGTAAGTTCATGCGTGGAGACTCCTTTTTTGTAGCGTTTCATCTACTTTATTTAAGATCCATTTCAAATCAGATTCATTTTGAACAAAATCAATTTCATCTCCGTTGAAACGAAGAACTGGAATTTCCGGATGTGTTTCTTCGAAGTACTGAATGAATGCATGGTAATCAGCTGAAAGTTGTTCCATATATTCTGCACTTATCAATTTTTCGAATTCACGCCCGCGCTGTGCGATGCGTTTCATCAGTGTATCCAAGCTAGCATGCAAATAGATAACCATGTTCGGCTTTGGCATATCCTGAGTCAAAATACGGTAAATTGATTCGTACTTAACATACTCTTCTGTCGGAAGTGTACGTTTGGCGAAGATTAAATTTTTGAAAATGTGGTAGTCCGCAACGACAGGTTCATGATTGGCAATGTATTTCTTTTGAATATCACTTAGTTGTTTGTAGCGATTGCAAAGGAAAAACATTTCCGTTTGGAAACTCCACTCATCGATATCTTCATAAAACTTATTTAAAAATGGATTTTCATCCACAATTTCTTTTAAAAGTTGAAACTTATTTGCATCGGCTATGGCCTTAGATAATGAAGTTTTTCCAACACCAATTGGGCCTTCAACTGTGATAAATGGAATCGGCATCAGAAGTCCTCCTACTCGTTCTCAGTCGTTCAGTGCCCTTTATTCTATCATAGCTGGAAAACGAAAAACAGAGCTAAAAACCACTTTTCCAAAGCGGAAAAGGGTTTTAGCTCTATCTTTTTTTCACGTGGAACATTTCATTAAGAACGACCCAGTTCTGTGGGAATTGGAAGGCAATGTGCCAGTAACTGATTCCTTTCAAACCTAATTCTTTTAATAAATCAAATTTTGCTTTAATCGAACGGGCATCCTCAAACCATACTACATGTTCTTTTCCGTCCCGCCAGTAATTGAAATATGGTGCTTGCGCTACCTCATCATATAAGATTGCTGCATTACGTTCCCGGGCAAGTTCCACAGCCCGCTTCGGACTAATCGTTTGAGCCGGTGGATTTCCTGGTTTATATGGTAATGTCCAGTCATACCCGTACAAATTTTGACCCATCATGATTTTTTTAGCAGGTATTTCTGTTAATGCGTACGTGAGTACATTACGTACCGGTCCAATTGGAGACACGGCCATCGGTGGACCTCCGCTATAGCCCCATTCATAGGTCATAATGACAACAAAATCGACTACTTCACCGATTTTTTTGTAATCATGCCCTCCATACCATTTTCCGACCTGATCGGCGGACGTTTTCGGAGCAAGTGCAGCAGAAAGAGTCAAACCTTTTGCTTTTGCCGCTGTTTTTAAACGCTTTAAGAAGTTAACATAGTTTTGTCGATCTTCTTTTCGTAAATACTCAAAATCCACATGAATATCTTTTGCATTTTTCGCCTTGGCTTCAGTCAAGATATTTTGAATGAGTTTATCTTGCACAGCAGTGCTCGCGAAAATGTCTTGCGCTAAAGTGTCACTGAATGCACCATTCTCGATATTGGAAATAACTATTGCAGAAACCATATTTTGATCTTGCGCAATCTGATCAAGTCCACTCCAATCCAATGGCGTTAACGTACCATCCCGTTTGACTTCATATGAAAATGGCATCATATACGTCAATAATGGACCACGTTTCTTTACCTCATCCAGCACGGCTTGGGATGGTTTTTCGGTGTACCATTCCACGTACGCATTCGTATCAGTCGTTGGGCGATTTGGATTTGGTGCGCCAGGAATGACAATCGTTTGACCGACTACCAAAACGTTCGGATCAGTAAGCTCATTGAAATTGGCCAGTGTGGTAGGGTTGACCCCGAACCTATTGGCAATAGAGTACAGACTATCCCCTTGCTTTACTACATAAATATTCATCTAAAACCTCCTTGTTCCACATCTCATTTATGCTATGCGTAGGATGAACAAAACATGCTACACTAAAATGAAGGAGTGATGCGAAATGGATGTATTTGAAAAAGACCGGACTTTCATGCTTGAAGCATTAAGCGAAGCTCAAAAAGCTGCCACTCTAGGTGAAGTGCCAATTGGTGCAGTTATTGTTTATCAGGATGAAATCATTGCACGTGCACATAACTTAAGAGAAACGACTCAAAACGCAACGACTCACGCAGAGTTGTTGGCAATCCAGCAAGCTTGTGCAAAAATCGGAAGTTGGCGTCTGGAAGAAATGACCCTTTACGTCACACTTGAACCTTGCCCGATGTGTGCTGGGGCAATATTGCAGTCACGAATTCCCCGGGTGGTTTACGGTGCGCGTGACGTTAAAGCAGGTTGCGTCGACTCACTCTATCGATTGTTAAACGACGCACGGTTTAATCATGAATGTGAGGTAACTGAAGGAATATTAGCTGAAGAATGCGGCGGAATTCTTACACAATTTTTCCGTAATTTGCGTGAACAAAAAAAGAACCGGAAACGAACTTAAGTTAAAGTTCATTTCCGGTTTTCTTCATTTTTCAATATTTATTTACTGATGATTTCTTTTCCACCCATATATGAACGTAAAACCTCAGGAATGATAACAGAGCCGTCTTCTTGTTGGAAGTTTTCCAAAATAGCAGCTACTGTACGGCCAAGTGCCAATCCACTACCGTTTAACGTATGCACAAATTCCGGTTTGGCATTTGGCTCACGACGGAAGCGAATGTTTGCACGACGTGCTTGGAAATCCTCAAAGTTACTGCAAGAAGAAATTTCACGGTACACGCCTTGTGCAGGAATCCATACTTCGATATCGTATTTTTTCGCTGCCGTAAATCCTAAATCCGCTGTACACATTTTCAAGACACGATATGGCAAGCCCAATAATTGAAGAACTTTCTCCGCATGTCCTGTTAATTTCTCCAATTCATTATAAGAATCATCAGGATTCACAAAACGAACAAGTTCCACTTTGTTGAATTGATGTTGACGAATCAAACCACGTGTATCACGCCCGGCAGAACCCGCTTCAGAACGGAAACAAGCACTGTATGCAGCAAAACCTTGTGGCAATGCATCTTTTGTTAAAATTTCATCACGGTAGAAGTTTGTTACCGTTACTTCAGACGTCGGAATCAAGAAGAAATCTTCTTTTTCAATTAAGAATGCATCTTCTTCAAACTTCGGCAATTGACCTGTACCTGTAAGACTTGCACGGTTTGCCAAGTATGGAGGTAGCATTTCTTCATAGCCATGCTCTTCGGTATGAAGATCGATCATGAAGTTCATAAGAGCACGTTCCAAACGAGCACCTAGACCACGGTAGAATAGGAAACGGCTACCAGTTGTTTTTGCCGCACGTTCGAAATCGACAATATTCAAATCTGTCGCGATATCCCAGTGAGGTTTTGGTTCAAAATCAAATTCACGTATTTCTCCCCATGTACGATCTTCAATGTTATCATCTTCAGAATCCCCAACCGGAACGCTGTCATGTGGAATATTTGGAAGACGCATCATCATATCTGCAAACTTTTCTTCTACACTACGTAATTCTTCATCCAACACTTTAATTTCATCGCCTACTTGACGCATACGCAAGATTACATCGTCCGCATTTTCTTTATTGCGCTTCATAACCGCAATTTTTTCAGATGCCTCATTTCGTTCTGCTTTTAATACTTCTGCTTTGCCGATTAGTTCACGACGTTTAGAATCAAGCTCTGCAAATTGATCAAAGTTCCCTAAGTCTTCACCGCGTTTTTCAAGTTTTGCTTTCACTTCTTCGTAATTATCTCTTACGCGTTTTACATCTAACATGTATTTTCCTCCTTCGATTTCGATGATGGGAGATTAGTAACAAGCGTTAAAAAGACGTTTTAGAAATCGCCGAAAAGCGTTGTAGCCCACTCTAGCTCGACTCCTCCGGTGAGGAATCGAAAACTCGTTTTCGAATGAGTTTCTGAAGCGAAGGTGCGAGCTGGGCTACGAAGCTGGACAACAAAAAAAGCCCTCCATCCCCTTGGAAAGGGACGAGAGCTACCCGCGTTGCCACCCTGATTGATTTGTCCATGCGAACAAATCCACTTGTCTCATAACGGCTTTTCAACCGGCTGCAACTTACTAATTTTCAGTCGCGCAACTCCAGGACGGATTCACAAGTGTTTTTACCAGCTCGCACCAACCGCTGGCTCTCTTCAAAAAACGGAACTTGTTACTACTTCCCATCAACGTTTCATATGTGAAATTATCCATACTTTACTACAGGATATGTATTTTGGCAAGCTGTTATACAAGAAAAAACATCAACTTACTCCATTTAAGGAACAAGCTGATGTCTTTTAAATTTCAATAATTAATTTACACCCACTGCTGTAAATGCTGATTTCACACTTGCCACTTCACTGCTGCTTGCGCCATAAAGATCAGTCGCTGCTTGAACAGCTGCTACACGGTATTGGCTAAAAGTAGAGTTTGGTGTTAAATACTGTGTTAACGTACGGTAGAAAATTTTACCCGTTTTGTCATTGCCGATTCCTGCTACGCTGACACTGTAATGTGTGCCGCCATTTGCTAACAGGTATGCAGCTTTGTTGCTGATTCCACTGTTCGAGTGAACACCGCCATTATCCTGTGTTCCCACATAACGTTTCGAGTAATGATCCGGATCTCCATTTTTTGTTGGGTCTGCCATGGATCGTAATGCATCGCCTGATGTTCCCGGTGTATAAATGTCTTCTCCCATTAACCAGTCAGGATTGTTATTGAAATGATATTCTACTAACGTACCGAAAATATCAGACATTGATTCATTGATTGCGCCTGATTCATTTTGATAGACTAAATCCGCAGTTGTATCCGTCACGGCATGAGTTAACTCATGTGCGATAACGTCAAGCGATCCTGATAGAGGGATGAATGTAGAGCCATCTCCGTCACCATACACCATTTGCGAACCGCTCCAGAAAGCATTGTTGTAATTGCGACCGTAATGTACGGTAGAAATTAATTGTGCCCCATTGCCATCATAGCTATTACGGTTATGGACATTTTTATAATAATCATATGTTTGGGCAGCGTAAGCGTGAGCATCAACAGCTGGTCCATCAAAAGCCGCATTCAACACGTTATCTGTATCCAACCATAACGTTCCTGGTGTTTGTGTACGGTTTTTACCATTATACGTAAAGATTCCATTTCCACGCGTACGATCCACCAAATATGAACCATTGCTGTTCGTTACCGTATTAAATGACTTCGTATCACCTAAAACACCCTTACCCGAACCTACTGTGTTGGTACCTGTTGGTGATGTAGCACCAGGTGATGATTTTGCTTCATGAATCTGATTATACGAGGCTAAAATATCCCCTGTTTGTGCATCTACGAAGTACTGATAGTTACCTGGTGATGGATATAAGAATTCAAACTCAAGAGCATACGCATAGTTAGCTTTTCCATCTTTCACATAGATTACGAATTCAGGTTTTGCTTCTTTCGCAAGTTCTGGAGCTTCTCCTACTTTTGCTTCCAGATCTTTGGATGCAATCGCTTGAGCTTCAGCATGTTTGATTTTTGCGCCACTCTTTAAAGATTGTTTTTTATCTAATTCTGGTGCTAGTTCACCGGATACAGCTGTCAATACACCATCCGCATCAATATGCGCTGTTAATACTGATCCGAAAACTGGTACACCTTTATAAACTTGTTGTAATTTTACTAGAGTGAAGCCCGCTTCATCTTTTGTTTCATTCAGTACTTTGAAATTAGAATAAGAATCATTGCTGGTTTTATAGAGTCCTTGTTTTTCTGCTAAATAATTTAACACGATGTCTTTTGCTGCTTTCTTTGATGGGGCTGTTAGTTTACCAGAAATAAAATCCGGTGTATTGCTTTTTTGATTCATGTGGACTTTTTCAGAATTTGCATTTCCTGGTGCTGCCTGTACTGGTGCAATAGCTGCCGATAATGCAACTGTTGCTGCTAAACTCAGACTCACGACTTTTTTCTTCTTCACTCAACTTCACTCCTCAGTTTCTGAAAATTCCGAAATAATTCCGGGTAATTCGTATTGTATCTTTTCTACTATTCTGAATAAATAGGTAACTATCACTGTTTTTTATTGATTAAATACAGGTTTATTATCCTGTTGAAAAAATGGATAATTTTTCTTAAACCTATCTTTAGAATCATTTGGTTTAATAAACCTATATCAATAGATAGAAAGATTATCTAATTAATATCCATTTTTGATTTGTATTTACATATTTCCCTAAATTCAATTAGATGATTACAATTTAATAATCCCATTTAGAACTTCAAAAAAAATAAGCCTGCACAATGGCAGGCTTAATCTTAAACTTTTTGCTTTATAAAATTTTCTACTAATTGGACAAAATAAGCAGTTACACGATGATCGTCCGTCAGTTCAGGATGAAAAGAGCATCCTAAAAATTGTCCTTGTTGAGCCATCACAATACGACCGTTATGTTCACATAAGACTTCTGTCTTAGGTCCAACTTCATTAATATGCGGTGCCCTTATGAACACAGCAGGAAAATCATCCGCTACACCTTTTATTAAAAGGCTCACTTCGAAACTATCGACTTGTCGACCAAATGAATTACGTTCTACTGTCACATCCATTACTCCTATATGCGGTTGCTCATATCCTACAAGTGAACCGGCCAGGAGGATAAGCCCTGCACATGTCCCAAACATCGGATGTCCCGCTTTTGCAAATTCGCGTAATGGTTCCATCATGCCGTATAAATCAATCAGTCGACGCATCGCTGTGCTTTCTCCGCCCGGTAGAATTAATCCATCAATCCCAGACAAGTCTTCCACACGTTTGACAACGATTGCTTGTGCTCCGCTCGCTTCTATCGATTGAATATGTTCTCGAACAGCTCCTTGTAGAGCCAATACACCGATTTTCACCATATTACAGTACTCGATCCTGCATTCGATCTTTCGCTTCTAAACGAGACATTTCAATCCCTTTCATCGGCACTCCAAGGTCTTTTGAAATCTCAACAAGTAATTTGTAGTCTTGGTAGTGCGTCGTCGCTTCAACGATTGCACGTGCAAATCTTTCAGGGTTATCTGATTTGAAGATACCTGATCCTACGAAAACTCCGTCTGCTCCAAGTTCCATCATCAATGCTGCATCTGCAGGAGTAGCTACCCCACCTGCTGCAAAGTTTACAACCGGTAATCTGCCCAAGTGTTTGATTTCAAGTAACACATGGTAAGGAGCACCTAGAATTTTTGCTTCCGTCATTAATTCGTCTTCATTCATGTGAATGATTTTACGTACCTGAGCATTTAATTTACGCAAATGACGCACTGCTTCTACAATATTACCCGTACCAGGTTCCCCTTTTGTGCGAAGCATGGAAGCACCTTCACCAATTCTTCGAGCTGCTTCTCCTAAATCTTTGTTCCCACATACAAAAGGAACGGTGAAATTACTCTTAATTAAATGGAACTCTTCGTCTGCTGGTGTTAATACTTCCGATTCATCAATATAATCTACACCCATTGCTTCTAACATGCGGGCTTCAGAAATATGACCTATACGTGCTTTTGCCATAACTGGAATTGTTACTGCATTCAGTACTTCTTCCGTAATACGCGGATCAGCCATTCGTGCTACGCCACCTGCTGCACGAATATCAGAAGGTACTCGTTCCAATGCCATTACCGCTACTGCTCCTGCCGCTTCAGCAATACGAGCTTGTTCTGCGTTGATAACGTCCATGATGACGCCACCTTTTTGCATTTCTGCCATACCACGTTTTACACGATCCGTACCTGTTAAATGTTGAGTCATTGTATATAGCCTCCATTTCATCTAATATTATTAGTATAGTGAAGTATGACCATTTAAAAAGTGTCAGTTTCGAACTATTTAATAAGGTCAGTTAGGAGCGAATGATGGATATTTGGCTCAATCAAGTAGATAAATCCTCACCAACACCTCTATATGAGCAGCTTTATCATGAAATGAAGGAAGCAATCATTCGGGGTGACTTAGAGGTCGGCACTAAGTTGCCTTCTAAAAGACAACTGTCGGAGTTTCTAGCTATCAGTCAAACAACAATTGAACTCGCCTATGGACAGCTGGTTGCTGAAGGTTTTATTAAAGCTGTTGCGCGGAGTGGATATTACGTAGAACAAGTGGAAGAGCTTGCTTATGTAGATGAAACACGTATGGAACATGAGCAATCGGAATCGTTGAAACACGTCTACAGTATTGATTTTAACTCGGGTCGTATTGACACTTCTGCTTTCCCTTTCAATCAATGGCGAAAGTATGCAAAAGAAGTGTTAGATGAAACGTCTCGGGATTTATTGCTACTCGGTCACCCTCAAGGGGATGTGGAGTTAAGACAGGAAATTGCGAGTTATTTATACTCCTCTCGTGGTGTTCGTTGTACAGCACAACAAGTAGTGATAGGTTCAGGAACCGAACAGCTGATGCCACTTTTGATCCGTTTACTCGGGAAACAATCCGTCTTCGCCATTGAAAACCCGGGCTATCCGATGACCCACCATATTTTTGACAATAACGATCGGAAAACTTTGGCCGTTCCTGTCGATGAAGATGGTATGCAAGTAGCAGAATTGGATAAGAAACCTGCAAACGTTGCCTATGTGACGCCTTCCCACCAATTCCCTACCGGGGCGATTCTCTCCGCTTCCAGACGGGTTCAATTACTTAACTGGGCTTCTGCCAAAGAAGGGCGCTATATTATCGAAGATGACTATGACAGTGAATTCCGCTACGTTGGTAAACCAATCCCATCTCTTCAGGGAATGGATCAGCGAGAACGCGTCATTTACATCAGTACCTTTTCAAAATCACTTATGCCTTCCCTACGCATTGCCTATTTTGTGTTACCAATGCACTTACTGCAAGCGTATCGGCAAACATTTCCGTATTATTCATCAACGGTGCCGAGACTCGATCAACATGTTCTTGCGCAGTTCATGAGAGACGGCCATTTTTCAAAGCACTTGAATCGTATGAGAAAGTTATACCGTAAAAAATTGGAGAAGTTAACGCAAGCATTGGACGCGTATAAACCTACAGTTCAAATTTCAGGCGAGCAAGCAGGCATGCACATCGTTTTAACGATTGATAGCGAATCGTCTGATAGCGAGTTAGTTGAACTTGCCAAACAGCAAGACATTCGGGTATACGCCTTGTCCGACTACCATCATCCAACCGAAAATATCCCCTCCAACCCCCAAGTGCTGATTGGTTTCGGTGGTTTTGAAGAAGAAGCATTTGGACCAGCAATAGAGGCCTTAATGAAAGCTTGGCATATAAAGAAAGCATAAAAAAACCGTGATTTCTTCAATTGAAGGAATCACGGTTTTGATTTGTTTTTTGCTTAGAATAATCCACCGACAAAGTCAGAAGCACCATTCCATAGTTTGCCGAAGAAATGACCAACACCTTGTAAGCCTAAAGAGAACCAACTTGCACGTTCAACGGCTTCAGTTGTTACAACATCAGAAGAATTTGATGCGCCTGTGATGTACCCGTAATCTGACCCCTCAGACTTTACAATTTCCACATGACCAATTACTTCATCCTTCTTAATCGCAGCTTCCAAAGAACCATCTTTCATTTTCTTCTCATCAAGCACCAATTTGGGCTTGTATAAATCTTTTTCGCTTGATTTAATGACCATTTCAATCGGCTCTTTTACTGTAATGCCGACTTGGTCTTCTTTCCCTTTAATTACAGGGATATCTTTTTGGTCTTTAAATACATACCCTGCAGGTAAAACTTCTTCTTTTGCAAATTGCGAGAACCCATAATCAAACAATGCACGAGCAGCGTCAAATCGTGCTTTGTAAGAACCCTCGCCTTTGCTGTCTACTGCCTTCATGACAACCGCAATCACACGCATTCCATCTTTTTCAACTGTACCAGTGAAACAGTGGCCGGCAAAATTCGTTGTACCGGTTTTCAGCCCGTCTACTTTAGCACCCTTGTATTCATACACCAATCCTGGAAGCATGAAGTTCCAGTTTTCCATGTTGATGGCGTCGTCTGTGCCTTCACGGAAAACTTTTCGTGGAATGCTCGTCGTTTCAAGCACTTCCGGGTAATCTTTCAACAAATGGTAAGCAAGTTTCGCAACAGACTTTGCAGGCATAACGTTTTCATCCTGAGGTCCAGTGCCTTGAGGGTGCATGCCTTGTAGATCAGAATTGCTCAACCCAGTAGAGTTGACGAATTTATATCCTTCCAATCCCATCTCTTCGGCTTTCTTGTTCATCATGTTGACGAATTCTGATTCCGTACCTGCAATCGTTTCAGCGATGGCAATGGTTGCTGCATTGGCTGAATAAATCGCCATTGCTTCATATAATTCCTTGATAGAGTATGACCCATCACGACGAAGAGGCACGTTACTCAATACACGATCTTGTGAAATCTTCCATGTGTAATCTGTTACTGAATATTGTTGATCCCAAGTAACTTGTCCGTTTTCAATCGCTTCAAATAATAAGTACTCAGTCATCATTTTCGTCATACTTGCTATACCTAAAGCTGTATCTGCATTTTGTTCGTATAATATTTTTCCTGTATCCGCGTCAATTAATATAGCACCGTCAACCAATAAATTCAGACTCTCTTCAGCATCTGTAGAAGCCGGTTGCGTTACAACCATACTTACCATCAGAATCGGAAGGAGTAACCAGCGCACTAGCGCCTTGCTCACTGCACTTTTCACTTCAGAACCTCCGCCATTCTCTTTTTTAATTTTCCCTTGCTCATTTTATCACAAAAATCTGGCATACGGGACGTTCTGAAAAAAAAGCACCCAATCTGCCTAAAATATAGACGGCAGATAGGTGCTAAAGTTCCGTTATTTAATTAGATAGAGTAATTTGGAGATTCTTTCGTAATTTGCACGTCATGCGGATGGCTTTCAATCAACCCTGCACCCGTCATTTTGATGAACTGTGAATTCTCGCGTAAATCTTGTAAATCTTTCGTTCCACAGTATCCCATACCTGCACGAATACCACCCATCAATTGATGGATTGTATCTGAAAGTGGTCCTTTATAAGGAAGACGACCTTCAATTCCTTCAGGTACTAACTTTTTAGCATCATCTTGGAAATAACGGTCTTTCGAGCCTTTTTCCATCGCCCCAATTGAACCCATTCCACGATATACTTTGAATCGACGACCTTGGAAGATTTCAGTTTCTCCAGGACTTTCTGAAGTTCCTGCTAGTAAACTTCCGAGCATAACAACGTGTCCACCTGCCGCTAAAGCTTTTACAATGTCTCCAGAATACTTAATCCCGCCATCGGCAATGATTGTTTTGCCATGTTTACGAGCTTCTGTCGCACAATCGTAAACAGCCGTAATTTGGGGAACACCGACACCAGCAACAACACGAGTTGTACAAATTGATCCTGGACCAATTCCTACTTTCACCACATCAGCACCAGCTTCAAATAATGCCGCCGTACCTTCAGCAGTTGCTACATTCCCTGCAATGATATCCAATTCAGGATACGTTTTACGAATCTCACTGACAGTATCGATTACGCCCTGTGAATGACCATGAGCCGTATCGATAACAATCACATCGACTTGAGCTTTTACAAGGTGTTCAACACGCTTCATTGTGTCAGAAGTAACTCCTACTGCCGCACCCACCAATAAACGTCCATGATGGTCTTTTGCTGCATTGGGGAACTCAATTACTTTTTCGATATCTTTTATCGTAATTAATCCTTTTAATACACCGGACTCATCCACAATCGGTAGCTTTTCAATTTTATATTGTTGTAAAATCTTTTCTGCATCCTCAAGAGTTGTCCCTACTGGAGCAGTAACCAATTCTTCTCTCGTCATCACATCTTCAATTGCCAATGAGTAGTCCTGAATAAAGCGAAGATCACGGTTTGTAATAATCCCGACCAACTTTAACTCTTCTTCATTGTTAACAATCGGTACACCAGAAATACGGTATTTACCCATTAAATGTTCTGCATCGTATACTTGATGAGTCGGCGTAAGGAAGAAAGGATCTGTAATAACGCCATTTTCAGAACGTTTTACCGTGACTACTTGCTCAGCCTGTTCTTCAATGCTCATGTTTTTATGAATCACACCAAGACCACCTTGACGAGCCATTGAAATCGCCATTGCAGCTTCAGTGACCGTATCCATACCAGCACTGATGATTGGTATATTTAATTTGATTTTTGACGTCAAATGAACAGACAAACTAACATCTTTCGGTAACACTTCAGACTTCGCTGGAACAAGCAGTACATCATCAAACGTTAAGCCTTCTTTAACAAATTTTGATTCCCACATAATCTCTTACGCCTCCCTATATCCTCATGAATATTATTGATAAGGTTATCAGCGGCTACATGGACTGTCAAGGAACATGTAATAAGAAAGATTATTCGGATATTTCATTAAATATATTGCAACAAATCACCTTCAATTTTCTTTGGCGATGATTGTGGTGCATAACGTTTTACAACTTGCCCGTCGGGATCGACCAAAAACTTTGTAAAGTTCCATTTAATATCTTCGGTCAATAACCCTTTCTTCTCAGAAACCAAGTGTTGGAACAATGGATGAGCCTTGTCACCTTTCACATCTATCTTCTGGAACATCGGGAATGATACGCCATAATTCAATTGACAAAATTCCATTGTTTCTTTTACATCATCAAACTCTTGATTGCTAAATTGCCCGCATGGGAAACCTAAAACGACAAGACCTTGATCCTTATATTCATCATATAATTCTTGTAACTCTTGAAACTGTGGAGTGAATCCGCATTTACTAGCAGTATTCACAATAATCATAGGTTGCCCTTTATAATCACTTAATGAAACTTCCTTGCCATTCACTAAAGTTGCAGCATAATCATAAACATTCGTCATTTGGCAACATCCTCTCGTCTTGCATTTTATATTCTTAACATATCGAGTTACCCGGTAATGTACAAGTAATTGGATTCATCAATACGCTTACAAACTAGCTATAGGTTTAATAGTTAACGATTGATAGATTAATGGATTACTTCATGACAATCACTCTTTCAAGACGTATAGCATGCTGTAGCTAATCTCATAAGCCAAGTTAAGTTGATTAGTGAAACAAGATATCTTTTCTAAAACAGGGGTTTGAAAATTTATCGCTCAAACTCATCTCACTGGCTAGTAGACTTGTTGAATCAACTTCTCCTAATCAACCGAATCTTCCCTTTAAATAACCCTTCCTCCACAGAAAAGAGCCCTTGAGGCGTACGCAGAGTGGTTTCCCATTTAAGTTCTTGGGTTATTACATAAAGTTATGGTCTTAGAAAGACTAATTGTTTATATTTTCGCTGCGCTCCTGTTCAAACCATTTAAATACAACACAAAAAAACCGATACTTCGGATGGTACCGGTTTCTTACTTTGCGTAGCGACGTCCTACTTTCACAAGGGGCTCCCCCAACTACCATCGGCGCTAGGCTGCGAAAGACGATGCACGGAAGATTTCTTCGTCAACCGCAGGTCTTCGAGTCTCGCGTATATTATACGCTCCGAGTCTCTTCCCTTTGTTTCCTCGAACTCTTTGTTCCTCCTCTTTCTCGCACACCTTCGTACTAAGCTTAAAAAACAAACACAAAAAAACCGATACCTCGGAAGGTACCGGTTTCTTACTTTGCCTAGCGACGTCCTACTCTCACAGGGGGAAACCCCCAACTACCATCGGCGCTAAAGAGCTTAACTTCCGTGTTCGGTATGGGAACGGGTGTGACCTCTTTGCCATTATCACTAGACTATTTGAGTGTTTGTTCACTCAAAACTGGATAAACGGGTCATTGAAAACCATTCAAATTCATTTTGGTTAAGTCCTCGATCGATTAGTATTCGTCAGCTGCACACGTCGCCGCGCTTCCACCTCGAACCTATCTACCTCATCGTCTTTGAGGGATCTTACTTACTTGCGTAATGGGAAATCTCATCTTGAGGGGGGCTTCATGCTTAGATGCTTTCAGCACTTATCCCGGCCACACATAGCTACCCAGCGATGCTCTTGGCAGAACAACTGGTACACCAGCGGTGTGTCCATCCCGGTCCTCTCGTACTAAGGACAGCTCCTCTCAAATTTCCTACGCCCACGACGGATAGGGACCGAACTGTCTCACGACGTTCTGAACCCAGCTCGCGTACCGCTTTAATGGGCGAACAGCCCAACCCTTGGGACCGACTACAGCCCCAGGATGCGATGAGCCGACATCGAGGTGCCAAACCTCCCCGTCGATGTGGACTCTTGGGGGAGATAAGCCTGTTATCCCCGGGGTAGCTTTTATCCGTTGAGCGATGGCCCTTCCATGCGGAACCACCGGATCACTAAGCCCGTCTTTCGACCCTGCTCGACTTGTAGGTCTCGCAGTCAAGCTCCCTTCTGCCTTTACACTCTACGAATGATTTCCAACCATTCTGAGGGAACCTTTGGGCGCCTCCGTTACACTTTAGGAGGCGACCGCCCCAGTCAAACTGCCCGCCTGACACTGTCTCCTGCCCCGCTAAGGGGCAAGGGTTAGAAGTTCAATACAACCAGGGTAGTATCCCACCGACGCCTCCTCCGAAGCTGGCGCTCCGGAATCTCAGGCTCCTACCTATCCTGTACAAGTTGTACCAAAATTCAATATCAGGCTACAGTAAAGCTCCACGGGGTCTTTCCGTCCTGTCGCGGGTAACCTGCATCTTCACAGGTACTATAATTTCACCGAGTCTCTCGTTGAGACAGTGCCCAGATCGTTACGCCTTTCGTGCGGGTCGGAACTTACCCGACAAGGAATTTCGCTACCTTAGGACCGTTATAGTTACGGCCGCCGTTTACTGGGGCTTCAATTCGCACCTTCGCTTGCGCTAAGCACTCCTCTTAACCTTCCAGCACCGGGCAGGCGTCAGCCCCTATACGTCACCTTACGGTTTTGCAGAGACCTGTGTTTTTGCTAAACAGTCGCCTGGGCCTATTCACTGCGGCTCTCTCGGGCTTTAACACCCTAATAGAGCACCCCTTCTCCCGAAGTTACGGGGTCATTTTGCCGAGTTCCTTAACGAGAGTTCTCTCGCTCACCTTAGGATTCTCTCCTCGACTACCTGTGTCGGTTTGCGGTACGGGCACCTTCCACCTCGTTAGAGGCTTTTCTTGGCAGTGTGAAATCAGGAACTCAGACCTAATGGTCCTTGTCATCACAGCTCAACGTTATAGGAACGGGATTTGCCTCATTCCACGCCTTACTGCTTGAACGTACATAACCAACAGTACGCTTACCCTATCCTTCTGCGTCCCCCCATTACTCAAACGGTGGAGTGGTGGTACAGGAATATCAACCTGTTGTCCATCGCCTACGCCTATCGGCCTCGGCTTAGGTCCCGACTAACCCTGAGCGGACGAGCCTTCCTCAGGAAACCTTAGTCATTCGGTGGACGGGATTCTCACCCGTCTTTCGCTACTCATACCGGCATTCTCACTTCTAAGCGCTCCACCAGTCCTTCCGGTCTAGCTTCAACGCCCTTAGAACGCTCTCCTACCACGGATTCCATACGGAATCCATCCACAGCTTCGGTGAATTGTTTAGCCCCGATACATTTTCGGCGCAGCGTCACTCGACCAGTGAGCTATTACGCACTCTTTAAATGATGGCT
>NZ_KE150421.1:2356328-2506722 GCF_000411295.1 Paenisporosarcina sp. HGH0030 | reverse complement strand
TCATTCCGCTCGACTTGCATGTATTAGGCACGCCGCCAGCGTTCGTCCTGAGCCAGGATCAAACTCTCCATAATAGGTGAGTCGATTAGCTCGACTTTGTTGCTGGCGTCAAATTAATGACGTTTTAAAATGAACAATTAAGTTCAAGTTTTGCTTCCCACACCGAAGTGTGTTCCGCTTTATTGTTGACGTTTTGCTGTTCAGTTTTCAAGGTTCATTTCGTTGGTCACTCTCGCGACAGCAACTTTTATATCTTAGCAAATTCAGATTGTCATGTCAACAAAAAGTTTTGCTTTTTCTTTTTTGTTTGCCGCTTGTTTTGGCGACTCACTTATAATAACAATTCCACAAGCAAGTGTCAACAGTATTTCAGAGATTTATTCAATTTCTTTCATAGTTTTTCCAGTGGTAATTGCATGAGAAATGATTTTTACTATATACGGTGTTGAATTGCTGTAAATATACAGACTTACATCTATATCTTGAATCATCAATTTCAATTCATTTCAAAGTTTTAATAAGCATTCACTTCCCCCACAAGTCATTACTTATTCCGAAGACCTTTTATTCATTTTTCGAACTATCCAGACTACTTGTGTAAGCGTAGTATGAAAGTTAGAAAGAAGGTTTTAGTATGAAAGAAAAGTTTGCATTTCATCCTGTTGTCTGGACATTACTGATTGGAACTGTTTTTGCAAGAGGTGCCAGTTTTATGGCTCTTCCTTTCCTTGCCTTGTATTTATCGAACACTCATGGAATTCATCCTGTTTGGATTGGACTCACAATTGGCCTGTCTCCTTTAACCGGAACCATAGGGGGATTCATTGGGGGTTACTTTTCAGATCGTTATGGCCGGAAGAAGGTCATGCTATGGACCATACTTGTTTGGGGATTAGTCTATTTCGGATTTTCTCAAGCTTCGCATATTGGCGTGTTTATGGCACTAAATGCTTTAAATGGTCTTTGCCGTTCATTCTTTGAACCATCATCCCAGGCGATGATGGCAGATTTAACTTCGCCACAACAAAGGAAGCGTGTATTCTCATTAAGATATACCGCGATTAACATTGGTGCTTCCCTTGGTCCGCTTCTTGGGGTGTATGTAGCACAATTTTCTTCTTCTTTGCCTTTTTTACTGACGGGTTTGATGTACCTTCTATATGGAGGCACATTGTTCATCATGTTAAATCGTCATTCAATTACACATGTAACGCCTGTTCATCAATTGCCATTGATGGATACGCTGATGGTAACGTGGAAAGATAAAACATTACTCGTATTTATTATTGGCGGCATCTTGATAAATGTTGGCTACTCACAAATTGATTCGAACTTACCTCAGTACATACAACAGTCGTTTTCTGATGGGGTAGCACTTTTTGCTAAGCTCATTGCACTCAATGCAATTCTCGTTATCATTTTGCAAGTTCCTTTAAGTTTGATTACTGAAAAATGGCCGGTTCTCCGTGTCATGATACTAGGGAGTCTTTTCTTTGCTATCGGGTTTGCAAGTTTTGGTTTTGCTACCACAGCAATTGGCATGATGATTGCAATGGCAATTGTCACCATAGGTGAAATTTTCATTTTCCCATCCACCAGTGTCTTTATTGATCAAATTGCACCCGAGAATCGAAAAGGAACTTACTTTGGGGCTGGCCAGTTTCGGTCCATTGGAAATTTCACTGGTCCTGTTCTTGGTGGATGGTTACTTCAGGACTTCGGCGGGGATTTCTTGTTTTCTGTAATCGCAGTCATTATTTTGTGCAGCATTTTCTTTTACTACTTGGGGAATCTGCACATTCTTGAAAAGCAAAAAGCACAACTTCTGCAGGCAGTGGAGCAATGAAAGAAAACTACTGTTGAAGTAGATACGTAATTAAGTCATAGGCTCAGTTAAATGATGATGTTGTTGATAGGAAGGGAATCTGCGACAAACCTTTTGCTCCTGCGGTTACTCGTCGCAAAGAATAGGGCCAAAAGTTTTTGCCTTATTCTTTCCTGCGGAAAAACCTAAAAACTTGTGCTCCTGTTTCTGTTTCTGTTTCTGCATCGCTACGCTAGCTTCGAAACATGGTAGATCGTTGCATCGCTACGCTAGCTTCGAAACATGAAAGTACGTTGCATCGCTGCACTAGCTTCGTCCGCGGAAAGAGAGCCGATTCTCTCTAATTTTCATAAAAAAATCAACTTAAAAAGCTAACAGAGTCAAGTCATAAAAAAAGGACTAAGGCGCATATGCACCTTAGTCCTTCTATTATTCTTCTGATGAATCTGATTCTGTCGGTAAGTCTTCACTTGCTTCAGTTGTTGATTCTTCTCCATCAACTATTGAAGTTGTGCTTTCTTCACCATCTTCATCAAATTCTTCTTCATCTTCAGCTTTCTCTACTTTTGCGACAGTTGCCACAAGTTCATCATCGCCTAAACGAATCAAGCGAACACCTTGCGTGCTGCGGCCAGTGATAGAAATGCTGTTAACATCCATTCGAATTAACATTCCATTAATCGTGATGAGCATCAAATCTTCTGAACCATCAACCGCTTTAACTGCGGATAATGGACCAGTTTTATCGGTGATTTGGCTTGTCTTAATACCAACTCCACCACGAGACTGCAAACGATACTCCTCTTCAGGTGTACGTTTTCCGTAACCATTCTCCGTCACTACCAATACTTCCTGACCTGGCTCCAGGATTTCCATACCAACGACGTGATCGTCTTCACGTAATCGAATTCCTCGAACTCCAGATGCTGTACGTCCCATTGAACGGATATCTGTTTCTTCAAAACGTACGAGCATACCATTACGAGTTCCGATGATGATGTGTTTTTTCCCATCGGTCAATCGCACAGAAATCAACTCATCGTCGTCTCTTAAAGAGATTGAGATAAGACCGTTCGCTCGAATATTGGCAAATCCACTGACTGGCGTACGTTTCGTTACACCCAGACGCGTGGTAAAGATGAAGTACGCATCGTCTTCAAATGATGCCATCTGAATCATTGCGGTAACTTTCTCTTCTTTATCGACACCTAATAAATTGACGATTGGCAATCCTTTAGCTGTACGACCGTACTCAGGAATTTCGTATCCTTTCGCACGATACACCTTACCTGTGTTGGTAAAGAACAGGATGGTATCGTGAGTAGAAGTGTATAGGAGATGTTCGACGAAATCATTTTCATTCGTACCCATTCCTTGTACGCCTCGTCCACCACGTTTTTGGCTACGATACGTATTTACCGGCAGACGTTTAATGTATCCATTATGAGTCAAAGTCAGAACAGAGTTCTCACGTGGAATCAAGTCTTCGTCTTCCATCATTTCAGCGCCACCTGCAGTAATTTCCGTACGTCGTTTATCGCTGAAACGCTCTTTGACTTCATTCAACTCTTCACGAATGATTTGAATAACTTTCAATTCGTCCGCTAAAATCGCTCGAAGTTCTGCAATCAGTTTTTGAAGTTCCTTGTATTCTTCTTCAATTTTATCGCGTTCCAAACCAGTTAAACGTTGAAGACGCATATCAAGAATTGCTTGGGCTTGACGTTCAGACAAGTTGAATTGAGCAATTAATCCTTGTTTTGCTTCTTCTCCCGTCTGTGAACTACGGATCAATGCAATGATTTCATCAATATGATCCAAAGCGATACGAAGACCTTCTAAAATGTGAGCTCGGTCTTCCGCTTTTGTCAGTTCAAACTGTGTACGTCGTTTAATGACGACTTTTTGGTGCTCTAAATAATGATATAAAATCTCTTTCAAGCCAAGTACTTTTGGCTGACCATCGACAAGCGCCAGCATATTCACACCAAAGCTTGATTGAAGAGCTGTTTGTTTATATAAATTGTTTAATAGAACGTTAGCATTGGCGTCTTTACGGACTTCAATGACGATGCGCATTCCGTTACGGTCTGACTCATCGCGAAGATCTGTAATGCCGTCAATTTTCTTATCGCGCACAAGTTCCGCGATTTTTTCGATAAGGCGAGCCTTATTCACTTGGAATGGAAGTTCATGAACTAAAATGACTTCCTTGCCATTCGATTTTTGTTCAATTTCAACTTTACCGCGGATAATGACAGATCCACGCCCAGTTTCATAAGCACGACGAATGCCGCTTCGTCCTAAAATAATACCACCAGTTGGGAAATCAGGACCTGGAATGATTTCCATTAGCTCTTCAGTAGTGATGGCTTCATTTTCAGCAAGTGCCAACACAGCTTCAATGGTTTCACCCAAATGATGTGGCGGAATATTTGTTGCCATACCAACTGCAATCCCTGACGTACCGTTTACCAATAAGTTTGGATAACGACTTGGTAGGACAATCGGTTCTTTTTCTTGACCATCATAATTATCTTTGAAGTCAATTGTGTTTTTGTTGATATCACGCAGTAATTCCATCGCGATTTTCGACATACGGGACTCGGTATAACGCATTGCTGCCGCCGCATCTCCATCAACTGATCCAAAGTTTCCGTGACCATCTACTAACATATAACGATAACTCCAGTGTTGCGCCATTCGAACCATTGTGTCATAAACGGCCGTATCACCATGTGGATGGTACTTACCAATTACGTCTCCAACAATACGAGCAGATTTTTTGTACGGTTTTTCTGCCGTATTCCCCAAATCTTGCATCGCATATAAAATACGGCGATGAACAGGTTTTAAACCGTCCCGAACATCTGGAAGAGCTCGTTGAACAATAACACTCATTGCATAGTCAAGAAATGACGTTTTCATCTCTGTACTGATATTAATTCCTCTAACTCCATCATTTGCTATATTCGTCACGCAGGCGACCTCCCTTCACTTGGGGTATTAAATATCCAAGTTTTTCACATAAATTGCATTTTCTTCGATGAATTGACGGCGAGGTTCTACTTCGTCCCCCATCAAACGTTCAAATGTTTCATCTGCATCAATCGCATCTTCTAAGTTTACTTGCAACAAAGTACGAACGGCTGGATCCATTGTTGTATCCCATAATTGAGTCGCATCCATCTCTCCAAGACCTTTGTAACGTTGAATAACTGGTTTTGGTTGTTTTGGCAAGCGCTCCAGGATTTCTGCTAGTTGCTTATCTGAATAACAATACTCCACATTTTTCCCTTGTTTAATCTGGAACAATGGAGGCTGAGCAATATATACATAACCCGCTTCAATCAACGGACGCATGAAACGGAATAAGAAAGTTAATAATAAAGTTCGGATGTGGGCACCATCTACATCGGCATCCGTCATAATGACGATTTTATGATAACGTGCTTTTTCCAACGCAAATTCGTCACCGATACCCGTTCCAAGAGCTGTAATGATCGCACGGATTTCAGTATTCGATAAAATTTTATCTAAACGTGCTTTTTCCACGTTCAAAATTTTCCCTTTTAACGGTAAAATCGCTTGGAAATGACGATCACGTCCTGATTTTGCTGAACCGCCGGCAGAGTCACCCTCTACTACATACAGTTCACTATCTGCAGGAACACGAGAAGAACAGTCAGCGAGTTTACCAGGTAAACTTGATACTTCCAAAGCGGACTTACGGCGTGTGAATTCACGCGCTTTTTTCGCTGCAACCCGTGCACGTGCAGCCATTAATCCTTTATCAATGACTTTACGGGCAACCGATGGATTCTCCAGCATAAAACGTTCAAACGCTTCCGAAAACAATGAATTCGTAATTGTGCTTACTTCAGAGTTTCCTAATTTCGTTTTCGTTTGTCCTTCAAATTGTGGATCTGGATGTTTGACTGACACAATGGCAGTCAATCCTTCACGCACATCATCACCTGTTAAATTCGTGTCGGCATCTTTGATCATGTTGTTTTTGCGTCCGTAATCATTGATTACGCGCGTTAACGCCATTTTAAAGCCAGATTCGTGCGTACCGCCTTCATACGTATTGATATTGTTCGCGAATGAGAAAATATTAGACGAGTAACCACTGTTATATTGCATAGCGATTTCAATTGAAATGCCGTCTTTTTCACCTTCGATATAAATCGGTTCGTCATGAATCGGCTCTTTTGATTTATTCAAGTGCTCAACGTACGACTTAATACCACCCTCGTAATAGTAAGTGTTCGTGCGCACTTCTTCTTCACGCTCGTCTGAAATGATAATTTTCAAACCGCGGTTCAAGTAAGCTAGCTCACGTAAGCGGTTCGCTAAAATATCATATTCGTAGACTGTTGTTTCGGTAAAAATTTCTGGATCCGCTTTAAAACGGACAGTAGAACCAGTCTTGTCAGTTTCTCCAACAATCGCTAATTCTTTTGTTACTGCACCACGCTCAAATTTGATGTAATGAAGCTTTTCATCACGATGAACATATACTTCCGTTATTTCCGAAAGGGCGTTAACTACTGAGGCACCAACACCATGTAGACCCCCAGAAACTTTGTATCCGCCACCGCCAAATTTACCGCCGGCATGCAATACAGTCATAATGACTTCAACCGCTGGACGTCCCATTTTCTCATGATTGCTGACAGGGATTCCGCGACCGTTATCATCAACTTTAATCCAATTGTCTTTCTCGATTGTGATGGCAATTTCATCACAATGACCAGCCAAGGCTTCGTCAATTGCATTATCTACGATTTCCCATACAAGATGGTGAAGTCCTTTTGAACTCGTCGAACCAATGTACATTCCTGGACGTTTACGTACCGCTTCCAAACCTTCTAATACTTGTATCTGATCAGCATCATAAGATTGCAGTTCTTTTTCTTCCATCGCCATTTAGCTCACCTGCTCTTTCCTACTGTCTTATCGCTATTGTTCTGAAGGGGACTTGCCCCTGGGAATTGAATAAATTTCTTTACGATGTTCTGCGGACTAAGAGGTGATGCATACGTTAAAAAAGGAGTGACGATTAAAGACTTTACACGTGGTATTTCTACCAAGCATCGTGTACGTGGATTTTGCAGCCACGAGTCCCGCTCCGTCTCATCCTTTATCTCGCGAAAATCTAATATCGTGAGGATTTCGCTGTACTTGACGACAATGGTCTTGCCGATAACCACATACAAAACACTCACGCTCCTCCTTCAACATGTCCTTGCTTCACATTAAATATTGCGGCTTGCGTAATCGTTTCATGATCGATGCCATCCACACTTGTTGTGGTAACGAAGGTTTGAACTTCTCCCTGGATGGTATTTAATAAATGAGATTGTCTGTAGTCATCAAGTTCGGATAACACATCATCCAGCAACAATACCGGTGATTCCCCGACTTCTTGTTTGATTAATTCGATCTCTGCAAGTTTAAGCGACAATGCAGTTGTACGTTGTTGTCCTTGAGAACCATAAGTTTGCACGTCATAGCCATTAACGAAAAACTGCAAATCATCCCGGTGAGGACCGGTTAATGTTACACCTCTCGCTAATTCTTGCGCTTTGCCTGCTTGCAATTTTTGCTGCAAAAAATCAGCCATTTGTTCAAATGTCGCATTTTGGTCAAGGCCACTGACAGGGTTATAACGAACTTCTAATTTTTCAAGTCCACGGGAAATCCCGAAATGAATCGGTTCTGCCCATTTTTGAAGAAGCTCCATAAATTGAAATCTTTTACGTATAACACTGACAGCTGCTTGAATATATTGATCAGTATAAACATCAAACATCACATCATTTACAGATGATTTTCCTTGATGCATTTTCAGTAAATGGTTACGCTGTTTTAATAACTTTTGAAACGTTAATAAATCGTGTAAATAAACAGGCGATATTTGCCCAATTTCCATATCCAAAAAACGTCTTCTTACTTGAGGACTGCCTTTTACAAGATGCAAATCTTCTGGTGCAAACATCACCACATTTAGTTGACCGATATAATCACTTAAACGGTTTTGTTCTAAATGATTCACTTTTGCTTTTTTGCCTTTTTTGGATAAAGTCAATTCAAGCGGTAAGCGACCATATTTTTTCTGAACATCACCTTTTATTTTACCATATTCTTCAGCCCAACGTATCAATTCTTTATCATTGGACGTTCGGTGAGATTTTGCCATGGATAACACATAAATCGATTCCATGATGTTGGTTTTTCCCTGTGCATTTTCGCCAATCAAGACATTGATTGTTTTTGAAAAATTTAACGCTAACGATTCATAGTTTCGGTAGTTCGTTAATTCCAGACTTTCTATGTGCATATTATTGCCCGCTCAATGGATCCACAATGCGAAGTTCGCCTACTCCAGGGATGTTTACTAAATCTCCATGACGAAGTTTACGTCCACGTCTTTGATCTACTTCCCCGTTTATCAATACTTCATTTTCCGATAAAAACCATTTTGCCATCCCACCTGAGCTTATTACGTCAGTCATTTTCAGTACTTGCCCGAGTGTTACATATTCCGTTCCAATTTCAAGTTCTTTCAAGTTAATTACATCCTTCGCTTTTTAGTCTATCCCTTCATTTTACTTCATTTTCACCAAGAAGTAAAAAAGGATAGCCCAATAGAGGACTACCCTTTGAATAATTTATTTTTAATATGTGCGAACAGGTAAAATGAGTTGCAAAATTGCATCATCATGAACTGATTTTAAGATGAATGGGCGCATTGCACCGGTGAATTGAACCATTACATCTTGGCCATCCACAGCTTTTAATGCATCCATCATATATTTCGCACTAAACGAGATTTTTAGTTCTTCTCCTTCGATAGATGTTGCTTGAATTTCTTCTTCCACTTTCCCTACTTCTGGTGAACTGGATGAAATTTCAACAACATTGCCTTCCAAAGAGCTAAATCGAACAATATTATTGCGTTCTTCTCGTGCCAATAAAGAAGCTCGATCGATCGCTTGTAGTAATGCTTTCCCGTTTACGGTTACCGTTGTTTTGTATTCACTCGGAATTAAACGAGATGTATCAGGATAATTTCCTTCAAGTAAACGTGAATAGAATAATACATCAGAAGTTTTAAATAACACTTGTTGTTGTGTCATGACGATATGAACTGGTTCTGATGAGTCTCCAATGATTTTACTTAATTCATTTAAGCTCTTTCCTGGAATTACTACGCTATATTCTCCCTCAGGCAGCTGTTCCAAAGTCGTTTTACGTCGAGCTAGACGGTGACTGTCTGTTGCTACACAAACAAGCTCTCCATTTTTCACTTCCCAATGAACGCCTGTTAATACAGGACGACTTTCAGAAGTTGATACTGCGAATACTGTTTCACGAACAATTGATTTCAATAAATCTGCTGGAATGACAAACTGGCGATCATCTTGAATTTCTGGAAGTAATGGATATTCAGAAGCATCCAGTCCAATTAAATGGAATTCTGATTTACCTGAACGAATATGCGTTTGATATTGTTCATTTACTTCAATTTCAACATCACTTGTTGGTAACTTACGAACGATTTCGTTGAACATACGAGCTTGAACAACAATTGTCCCTTCTTCAATTACACGAATTACTTGTTCGCCATTTTCTTCAGCTTTTATAAAAGTTTGAATCGTAATATCAGAATCACTACCTGTTAAGTGCAAACCTTCTTCAGTAACTTCTAATTTAATTCCCGTCAAAATCGGAATCGTTGTTTTAGAACTTACTGCTTTCATTACATCGTTTAACCCATCTAATAACCGTTCACGCATGATTTCAAATTTCATGATTATACCTCGCTTATATATTTATTAATGTTTTAAAAGAATAATAGATATAGTAATAGGGCCTGTGGATTTGTTAATAAGTCCATTTTACCGAATAAAATCAGCCTATCCACATGTAGATAGACTGTGTATAAACTAGGCTGTCCAATGTGGGGTTATCCACAACGTTAAGACTTACCTAATAGACTCTTAATTTGTTTCAGGTCTTGTTGAAGGGCCTGATCCTCTTTTAATAGAGTTGAAATCTTTTCATGTGCATGGATAACCGTTGTATGATCCCTGCCTCCAAATTCCTCACCAATCTTAGGTAAAGAGAAACTTGTCAACTCTCGAGATAGATACATGGCAATTTGTCTTGGAAAAGCAATAGATTTCGTTCGTTTCTTCGCTGTAAAATCCTCTAAACGTATGTGGAAGTGCTCACCCACCGTTTTTTGAATATCCAAAATCGTAATTTTACGCGGCTTTGCATTCGGCATAATATCCTTCAATGCTTCAGCTGCTAAATCCGAATTCATATCCTTATTAACTAAAGAAGAATATGCAACCACACGAATCAAAGCACCCTCAAGCTCACGAATATTTGAATCGATTTGATTGGCGATGTACATCATGACTTCATTTGGGATGTCCAAGCCATCTGCTTTCGCTTTTTTACGCAAAATCGCAATACGCGTCTCTAAGTCTGGAGGCGTGATGTCCGTAATTAAGCCCCATTCAAAGCGGGAACGCAGACGATCTTCCAATGTTGGAATTTCTTTTGGTGGTCTGTCACTTGAAATGACAATTTGCTTTGATTCTTCATGCAAAGTATTGAATGTGTGGAAAAATTCTTCCTGAGTTTGTTCTTTCCCGGCCAAAAATTGAATATCGTCTATTAATAGTACATCCACGCTGCGGTACTTGTTACGGAAATCTACCGTTTTATTATCACGAATAGAATTAATGAATTCATTCGTGAATTTTTCGGAAGATAAATAAACAACTTTTGCATTTGGGTTATGTTCCTGTACATAGTGACCAATTGCATGCATTAAGTGGGTTTTTCCAAGTCCTACTCCCCCGTAGATAAACAGTGGATTATAGGCTTTTGCTGGCGCTTCCGCCACTGCAAGTGATGCTGCATGCGCAAATCGGTTACCTGAACCGATAACAAAGGTATCAAATGTATATTTTGAATTAAGCATGCCAGGTGAATACTCTGGTTGCTCATCATCTTTCATTGAAACGATCGGTTTAGGAAGTGAGAAATCTTCCATGCTTTGATCTTTAGGTACAACAAATTTGATGGACAGGCCTTCCCCCGTCAATTCGGTCAATATACCGGCTATCAAATGTACATAATGCGTATCAAGCCAATCACGTGCAAATGAGTTTGGAGCCGCAATTGTCACTGTATCTCCTTGATAGGTCAACATTTTTGTAGATTTGAGCCACGTTTCAAAGCTTGGTTTCGAGATTTTTTGCTCCACTTGAGCAAGAACGCTCGACCATAGTTCTTCTAAATGTTCCAACAACGTACCTCCTTCTTTAAAATATTTTTTATCGACAATCTTACACATAATATGTATAGTCATGCACAAAACCACAAGTTGTGGATAAAGGTTAATCAGAGCCTTGGGATAAGCTATCCACAGATTATCAACAGTTGTGGATAACAACGAATACTGATTTTCGGTTTTGAAGAGTAAAACACAAACATCGTATCAAAAATAACTAGAAATTACAAGCGTTCTCGATGGTTATCCACAAAATGCATATTCATGCACACCGCTGTTGTCCACAGGCCGTGAGTTTGTTAAAAAGTTGTAGATAAGTGGTGTGGATAGAAAAAATGCCCCAAATTCGTTATCCACAGCACTGTGTGTAGAAAACTTCATATATGTGGACAACTTATAACCAGATGAATTTACACTGAAAGAGAACGATAAGAGAACGATATTTCGAAATGCTATTGACATTTAGGGGTCAAACTATATATAATATCCAAGACTGTCTATAAGAGATAAATCGACTTTCAATTTTTCAGGAGGTGTCACATAGATGAAACGCACATACCAACCAAATAAACGCAAACATAGTAAAGTTCACGGATTCCGTTCTCGTATGAGTTCTAAAAACGGCCGTCGCGTATTAGCAGCACGTCGTCGTAAAGGAAGAAAAGTATTATCAGCTTAAGCCCACTGATCCGCATCAGTGGTCTTTTTTTTCTTTACCTATTAGAAGCGAATGATCAGGTGGAGAAGGTGAAGCATGAATAAACGTCAACGAGTAAAGAAGAATGCAGAGTTTCAAAAGATTTTTAAACGCGGTAAATCCTTTGCGAATCGCCAGTTTGTCTTATATTTCTTACCGAAAGAAGGACAAGAGGAGTTTCGCATCGGCCTATCCGTGAGTAAAAAAGTCGGAAATGCAGTCGTCCGCAACCAAATCAAACGCTATATCAGACAATCTTTCTTGGAACTGAAAGATGAAATCAACCCGAACATGGATTATGTCATTATCGCCAGAAATCAGGCGGCCAGTTTAGATTTTCATGAAACAAAGAAAAGTTTGCAGCACGTTTTGAAAATCGCTAAAATGATTCAAAAGATCAAGTAATAAAGACAAGAAGTTTTTCATGTATATATATATAGAAGAAATGGAATGTCGTTTTAGGGGGAAGAAGGGTGAACAAACGCTTACTTATTATCCTCATGCTTGTTTCTGTCACGCTATTACTTAGTGGATGTACAGAGTATGATCAACCGATTTATGAGGACAGTAAAGGATTTTGGAACGAATTTATTGTTTGGCCTCTTGTTTCTTTCATTACATTGTTCAAGGAATTACTAGGATCTTACGGATTAGGTATTGTCATGGTGACAATAATAATTCGTTTGGCGATTCTTCCTTTAATGATCAAACAAACAAAGAGTGCAAAGAATATGCAAGATGTTCAACCTGAACTTGCTAAACTCAAGCAAAAATACAGCTCAAAAGATGCGGCTACGCAACAGAAGTATCAACAAGAAATGATGGCGTTATTTAAAGAAAAAGGTGTGAATCCAGCTGCGGGCTGTTTGCCGGTAGTCATTCAAATGCCTATCCTAATCGGTTTCTATCATGCAATCAGTCGCATGAATAATACGCCAGAAATTAACTTAGGCAGCTTCTTATGGTTTGAGCTTGCTGAACCAAGTATTATTCTTGCGGTTCTTGCAGGAATCATGCAGTTCCTGGTATTACGTACTGGTCAAGCAATGAACAACCCTCAAATGAAAATCATGATGTATTTCATGCCTATTATGATTATCGGGTTCGGTATTTTCTTACCTTCAGCCTTAACATTGTACTGGGTAATCGGAAATATCATTTCATTGAGCCAAAACATGGTCATTTACAAACCATGGGAAAAACGTACACTTCAACCTGCTAAAACTGGAGGGGCTAAAAAGTGAATCAGATTACGCAAACGGGTTCAACAACTGAAGAAGCGATATCTGCTGCATTAGCTAAACTTGAGACAACGAGAGATCAAGTCACCATTAACGTTTTAACTGAAGGTAAAAAAGGATTTTTAGGTTTTGGCTCCAAACTTGCAGAAGTGCAAGTTACAGTAAAGGAAGCACCACCCGTTGTGCAAGAGACTGAAATTGTCACTGTTGAGTCGTTAGAAGATGCGACAGAAAAAACAGTAGCGCCATTGCAAGAAAAAGGAGTTTCTAAGAATGTCGAGTCCACTCAAGGCGAGGCAGTTGAAGAAACGAAAGCATATATAAACCTTATTGCAAAAGAAATGAAAATTGACGATTTAACGATTCATACGGAGCAGAACGGTAAATATGTTACGCTTCGACTGGAAAGTAAAAAAGCAGCTGTACTTATTGGAAAACGAGGGCAAACGTTAAACGCCTTGCAACAATTATCACAATTAGTTGCAAACAAGTATGCTAACCATTTTTTGATGATTCAACTTGATGTAGAAAATTACCGCGAGCGCCGTCAAGAATCTTTGGAACAATTAGCCGAACGTATGGCGGATAAAGCAATCCGAACTGGAAAAAAAGTAGAGTTTGAACCAATGCCTTCTTATGAAAGAAAAGTGATACACAACGCTTTATCCAGACGGTTGGATATTGAGACCGTATCAGTAGGAACAGATCCTAATCGTTATCTCGTAATTGAACCATTAAAGTAATGGACAGCGGACCTTGACGTCACTTGACGAAAAGGTCCGTTTTCTTGTTGTCGAAATGACGTTTGCGACTTTCGATTTTAGTGATTTTATGCTATTGTTGTATGTTAGAGAATCATGACCATTTTTTCAGTTATCCACATGTGGATAACTAGTAGACAGGAGGTGGGCGATCATGGAATTCGATACGATTACTGCGATATCCACACCAATGGGTGAAGGAGCAATTGCTATTGTGCGATTAAGTGGATCAGAAGCAGTTTCCATAGCTGATCAAATTTTTCGTTCGCCTGGAGAAAAAAAATTAAGTAGTCAAGCATCACACACGATCCATTATGGACATTTAATAGAGCCTGAATCAGGCGACGTAGTAGAAGAAGTCATGTTGTCTTTAATGAAAGGTCCAAAAACCTTTACACGAGAAGACGTAGTTGAAATAAATTGTCACGGAGGTATCGTTACCGTAAATCGAGTGTTGCAGTTAGTACTGAGACATGGTGCTCGATTAGCGGAGCCGGGAGAATTCACGAAACGTGCATTTTTAAATGGACGTATCGACTTATCTCAAGCAGAAGCTGTTATGGATTTAATTCGTGCCAAGACCGATCGTGCAATGAATGTTGCACTAGGTCAAATGGATGGAAAATTATCACGACTCATTGCCAGTTTGCGACAAGCATTGTTAGAAACGTTGGCACAGGTAGAAGTGAACATCGACTATCCAGAGTATGATGATGTGGAAGAAATGACATTGCCCATGATTATTGAAAAGTCATCTTGGGTGAAACAAGAAATTGAAGGGTTATTGCGTACTTCATCTCAAGGGAAAATATTAAGAGAAGGCTTATCTACTGTCATTATCGGTCGACCGAATGTAGGGAAGTCCTCTTTATTAAATAGTTTAGTGCAAGAAAATAAAGCGATTGTTACCGATGTAGCGGGGACAACACGTGACATTATTGAAGAGTATGTAAATGTCCGTGGCGTACCGTTAAAGCTCATTGATACTGCCGGGATTCGGGAAACAGAAGACATTGTTGAACGAATCGGTGTAGAACGCTCCAGACAAGTTCTTAAACAAGCCGATTTGATTCTTTTGGTACTGAACCATTCGGACGAGCTAACACCTGAGGATGAGCGTTTATTTGAAGCAATCGAAGGCATGGACTTTATTGTGGTAATCAATAAAACCGATTTAGAGAAGAAAATCGATAGTCAACGTGTAGAAGAACTTGCAGGGAACCGAAAAATCGTGACCACTTCTTTATTACAAGAAGAAGGAGTGGATCAGCTAGAGGAAGCAATTGCTTCATTATTCTTTGAAGGATCTCTGGAAAGTGGCGATTTGACGTATGTCTCAAATGCTCGTCACATTGCTTTATTGCACCAGGCAAAACAAACGATTGAAGATGCAATAGACGCAGCCCATGCTGCCGTGCCAATTGACATGATCCAAATCGATGTCACCAGAACGTGGGAAATTTTAGGTGAAATTACTGGAGATACAGTAGAAGAAAGTTTGATTGACCAACTGTTCTCCCAATTCTGTTTAGGGAAATAAGTGGAACGAAGGCTAAGTTCGCCGCGTCCTTGCGGCAACGCCTTCATGACCCACATCCTGTGGGCCCAAGTTGAATGCGCCACTTTAGCTCGACACCGGTTCTGAAGCTTAGGTGCGAGCTGGCGCATGAGGCTAGACATAAAAGAGCGGAAAGCTTGAATATAAAAAATAGGATAAACGAAAGGAATGAACGAACATGCAGAAATTTGAAGCGGGCTCGTTCGATGTAATTGTTATTGGAGCTGGCCATGCCGGTTCTGAAGCAGCATTAGCGGCAGCGGGAATGGGTGCAAAAACACTCGTTTTAACAATTAATTTAGATATGATTGCATTTATGCCATGTAATCCATCTATCGGAGGCCCGGCTAAAGGAATAGTTGTCCGGGAAATTGACGCCCTTGGAGGCGCAATGGGGAAAGTCATCGACAAAACGCATATTCAAATGAGAATGTTGAATACAGGTAAAGGCCCAGCTGTACGTGCTTTACGTGCACAAGCCGATAAAGTGTTGTATCAAGCTGAGATGAAACGCTTAATGGAAGAACAAGAGAACTTGTCCATCCATCAGGCAATGGTTGAGGAATTAATTATTGAAGACGACGAAATAAAAGGTGTTATTACACAAGTCGGGGCAATCTACCGTGCAAAAACGGTGATTGTAACAACTGGAACATTTTTACGTGGTGAAATTATCATTGGTGATTTGAAATATTCAAGTGGACCAAATAATCAACAACCTTCATTGAAATTGGCAGATAATCTTCGAGATTTAGGTTTTGATTTGGTACGTTTTAAAACAGGAACACCGCCACGCGTAAACAGTAAAACGATTGATTACAGCAAAACAGAGATTCAGCCAGGCGATGACTTACCACGAGCATTCAGTTATGAAACGACTGAATATATCATGGATCAAATGCCTTGTTGGTTGACGTATACGAATGAACGCACTCACCAGATAATTGATGAAAACTTGCATTTATCACCAATGTATTCAGGCATGATTAAAGGTACAGGTCCACGTTATTGTCCTTCCATTGAAGACAAAGTGGTACGTTTCAATGACAAACCACGTCACCAAATCTTCTTGGAGCCTGAAGGGCGCAATACGCGTGAAGTATATGTACAAGGGCTTTCTACAAGCTTACCTGAACATGTACAACGTAAGTTGCTAGAAAGCATTCCAGGGTTGGAAAAAGCTGAAATGATGCGAGCAGGATATGCGATTGAGTACGATGCAATGGTACCTACCCAATTATGGCCAACGTTGGAAACGAAAAAAATCCGTAATTTATATACTGCTGGTCAAATTAACGGAACATCTGGTTATGAAGAAGCAGCTGGTCAAGGGTTGATGGCTGGTATGAATGCTGCGGCTCGTTCTTTAAATAAAGAAGAAATCATTTTAAGCCGTTCAGATGCGTATATCGGTGTGTTAATTGATGATTTAGTGACAAAAGGCACGAATGAACCTTACCGTTTGCTTACGTCGAGAGCAGAATATCGATTATTGTTACGTCATGACAATGCAGACTTGAGATTAACCAAAATCGGATTCGAAGCAGGATTGATTTCGGAGGAACGTTACGAGCGTTTTGAAGCGAAGAAGAAATTGATCGAGGAAGAAATCTTCCGATTAAGAAAAACGATTATTAAGCCGAATGAAGTAACGCAAGAAATTATCCGTTCTAAAGGCGGCACTGAACTTAAAGACGGAATAAAAGGTCAGGACTTACTAAAACGCCCTGAAATGACGTATGATGATATTTCACAGCTTTCTCCTTCACCAATAGACTTAACAGATGAAATGAAGGATCAAATCGAAATTCAAATTAAGTACGAAGGTTATATCGAAAAAGCACTTCAACAAGTAGAGAAATTAAAGAAAATGGAAGATAAAAAAATTCCGGATTTAATTGACTACGATGCCATTTCTGGTATCGCTACTGAAGCGAAGCAGAAGATGAAAGAAGTTAGACCTTTATCAATTGCACAAGCATCTAGAATATCAGGTGTAAATCCTGCTGACATTTCTATCCTTCTGGTGTATATTGAACAAGGTAGAATAGCGAAAATATCCGGATAAGTATAAAAGTGGCTATTCGCTAAATTCAGCATTTAGCCACTCTTCATATACGGAAGGGGTCCAATATGAACCAACAACAATTTGTTGAAGCACTAAGAGAAAAAGGGATTATTTTAACCCCTGAACAACTTCAACAATTTCATAAATATTTCGAACTGCTTGTTGAGTGGAACGAAAAAATGAACTTAACTGCAATCACTGATCAACCATCCGTTTACTTAAAGCATTTTTATGATTCAATCAGCATGGCTTTTTATGTGGATTTTTCCAAAGGCCAATCAATTTGTGATGTAGGTGCAGGAGCGGGATTCCCAAGTATACCTTTGAAAATTTGCTTCCCTCAATTGCATGTAACTATTGTTGATTCATTGAACAAGCGGATTCAATTTCTCACACATTTAAGTGAGCAATTGGGACTTTCCAATGTTCAATTTGTACATGCCCGAGCAGAAGAATTTGGACAAAATCCAACTTACAGGGAACAGTATGATATTGTCACAGCGAGAGCGGTAGCGAGATTATCTGTATTGTCGGAACTTTGCATACCATTAGTTAAAGTCGGAGGTCAGTTTGTGGCGATGAAAGCTGCAGCGGCTCAAGACGAACTAAATGATGCAAAAAAAGCTTTAACAATTTTGGGTGCTGAAAAAATTCAAGAATATTCTTTCACACTGCCTGTAGAAAATAGTGAAAGATCATTGTTTGTTTTTAATAAAGTAAAGAGCACTCCTAAAAAATATCCAAGAAAACCTGGAGTTCCAAATAAAACTCCATTGTAATATTGTGTTTCACGTGAAACATTAATAAAGGATTGAAGAGATTTGTCTCGAATTAATACAAGTAGGTAGTTTCTTAAAGGTGGTGCCAGGGGATGAAAAGTCCTTTTTCACGTTTTTTTGGGAGTGGCGAAAAAGAGATAGCGGCTACAAAGCAAACAGTTGAACAATATGAAGAAGTAATGAAAATCCCTTTGCAATCGATTGTACCGAATCGTTTTCAACCGCGGACTGTTTTTGATGAGTCCAAAATTGAAGAATTGGCTCGTACCATTCATACACACGGGGTTATTCAACCAATCGTAGTTCGTCAAATGGAAGATGGGCGATATGAGATTATTGCGGGGGAACGTCGTTTCCGTGCGATGACGAAGCTTGAGTGGGAAGAAGTTCCTGCTATCGTGCGTAATTTAAGTGATAAAGAAACAGCATCAATTGCTTTGATTGAAAATTTACAACGCGAAGAATTAACAGCTATTGAAGAAGCATTGGCTTATCAAAAGTTGTTGGAACTTCATGAACTTACGCAAGAAGCTTTGGCTCAACGTTTAGGCAAAGGTCAATCAACTGTTGCCAACAAATTAAGACTGCTGAAACTACCACAAGTGATTCAGGATGGAATTTTGAAGCGTGAAATCTCAGAGCGTCATGCACGAGCACTCATGCCCATTAAAGAAGAAGAACAGCAAATCGCACTTTTCCAGGAAGTAGTGGAGCAACAATATAATGTGAAGCAGCTGGAAAAGAAAGTGGAGGACCTGTTAAACCCACCAGTCGTTGAAGGTAAAAAAGAAAAGCCGAAAAGAAAGACGGTTAGTCGTGATGTAAGGATTGCACTGAATACACTCAGACAGTCATTTGCGATGGTTGCAAAAACGGGAATTAAGATGGAAACGGAAGAAGAAGAACTTGAGGATTTCTACCAAATTACTGTGAAAATCCCGAAAAAGAAATCTTGATATTACGAAATCGTGAACTCTTGCTCTGAAAATGGCAAGAGTTTTTTTGTTTGTAATCAGAATATAATCCTTTTTTAATCAAATTTTTGTTAGAATGAAAGGAAAAGCGGAAAGTTCTGATAAGGTAGAACTATCTGGGAAGAAATGCTGAGAAGCGACAACTAGAGGAAAGCAGGTGCAAGCGTGGGAAGAATCATTGCGATCGCCAATCAAAAAGGCGGCGTGGGTAAAACGACAACATCTGTAAGTTTGAGCGCATGCCTTGCGTACTTAGGGAAAAAAGTATTATTAATGGATACGGATCCCCAAGGAAATGCTACAAGTGGAGTTGGCGTTAATAAAGGTGACGTACAACAATGTATTTATGATGTTCTAATAGATGATATAGACGTAAAGAAAGTGATTTTGGAAACTAAAGTTGAAAATTTACATGTAGTTCCTGCAACAATTTCATTGGCGGGTGCTGAAATTGAACTAGTTTCTACCATTTCTCGTGAGGTGCGTTTAAAAAGGGCCCTTCAAGAAGTGAAAGAAGAATATGATTATATCATCATAGATTGTCCGCCATCACTAGGTTTGCTGACGATCAATGCATTGACGGCTTCAGATGCTATTTTAATTCCAGTGCAGTGTGAGTATTACGCATTGGAAGGTCTCAGCCAGTTATTGAGTACCATTCGATTAGTACAAAAACACTTAAATAATCAACTTGTTATTGACGGAGTTTTATTGACAATGTTTGATGCGCGTACGAACCTCGGAATCCAAGTAATTGAAGAAGTAAAAAAATACTTCCAAGATAAAGTGTATAAAACGATTATTCCTCGTAATATTCGTTTAAGCGAGGCGCCAAGTCATGGAGAACCTATTATTATTTACGATCCAAAATCTCGTGGTGCAGAAGTATATCTAGATTTGGCGAAGGAAGTGATTCGTAATGTCTAAAGGCTTAGGTAAAGGAATTAATGCACTATTTCCAGGAGAATCAATCAATCAAATGGAAAGTGTTGAAAAAGTATCTGTAAGAGATATTAAAGTAAACCCATATCAACCACGCAAAATTTTTGATGAAACAGCATTAGCTGAGTTAACTGAATCCATTAAAGAACACGGTGTTTTACAACCGATTATTTTAAGAAGAAGAGGTAAGTCATTTGAAATTGTTGTAGGGGAACGTCGTTTCCGAGCATCAAAAGCTGCCGGTTTGAAAGAGATTCCTGCTGTAATTCGTGAATTCACAGATCAACAAATGATGGAAATTGCGATTCTTGAAAATTTACAACGTGAAGATTTAACACCGATTGAAGAAGCAGATGCATACCAAAACCTTATGGAAAACCTGAGCCTCACACAAGAGCAATTAGCTTTTCGTTTAGGGAAAAGTCGTCCTCATATTGCCAATCATATCCGTCTGCTTTCATTACCTGATGTTGTGCGAGAGCTAATTTCATCTAATAAACTATCAATGGGACATGGGCGAGCATTGCTTGGATTAAAGCGTAAAAAGCTGATACCTTCAATTGCTGAAAAAGTGATGAAAGAAAACTTGAATGTTCGTCAACTTGAATCACTCGTTCAAAGAATGAATGAAGATGTTTCACGTGAAACATCAAAAGTTCCAAACAAAGATATCTTTATTAAAGAAAAAGAATCACAACTGCGTGAATATTTCGGCACAACCGTTTCAATCAAGAAATCGAAAAACAAAGGGAAAATCGAAATTGAGTTTTTCTCTGAAGATGATCTTGAACGTATTTTAGAATTATTAGAAGACTAAACTGCCTATTCCCTTAAAGGATTTAACTTTGAGGGGATAGGTTCTATTTTTAGCTGAAATGAGGAGTTCCGTATGGTGTTATTAGGGACATTGATTAACGCGCTTCTCATCATTGTGGGAACAATCATTGGAAGATTGTTGAAAAACATCCCGGAAAATATGAAGCAAACAGTGATGTATGCCATTGGGCTTGCTGTTACTGTTATAGGACTTCAAATGGGTTTTGAAAGCGGTCAGTTCTTAATCGTTATTATTAGTTTGGTTGTTGGTGCAGTCATTGGAGAGTGGATTGATTTAGATCATCAACTCAATCGATTTGGCCATTGGTTGGAATCGAAAGTTGGCAAAAACAAAAAAGGCGAAAATATAAGTATTGCACAGGGTTTTGTATCAGCTACATTGATTTTCGTTATTGGATCGATGGCAGTCATTGGATCCTTAGATAGTGGACTGCGAAATGATCATGATTTATTAATTGTAAAAGGGTTGATAGATGGGTTTACTTCGATCATATTGGCTACCACTCTGGGAATTGGTGTTCTTTTGTCAGCCGTTCCGGTTATTTTATATCAAGGCACGATCGCACTTTTTGCCACTCAAATCAGCCGTGTTATTCCACAAGAAGCACTCGCTTTATATATTCAGGAAATGACTGCAACCGGCGGAATCATGATCGTGGCAATTGGTTTAAATATGATTGGTTTGACCAAGATAAGAGTAGCCAATTTACTGCCAGGCATTCTCGTGGTAGCTATCGTCGTGGCTATTGCGTACTATTTTCATTTGGTGCCTTTGCCAAGCGAGTAGAAGAGCACGGGACAAAACTTTGCCCATATCATAAGGTAATTGAAGTCTAGTGTTTTGCAAGACGGTATATTCCTGATAACCACCAACATTTACAATGCCTTTAATGGAAAGGTCTCCAATAGGCGGCAATTCCTTTTTTACTGCTTTGCCGGGGAAAAGAGGACCTTTTTCGATAACAATATGTCCAATTTTTTCAACTTTCCCTAAGCAAGCATCTATGGCAACTACATAAGGAGTTAATGTTCTCGCTTGAAGTGACTCGACTGTTTGTTGTAAATTCAAAGCGTGCAAAGGTTGCTGCAAAGTACCAATTACTTCATATGGAAATGTAGGATGGTCGCGAAGCCAAGTTCCGATTAATGGTCCTAGAGAGTCTCCAGTAGACCGGTCGGTGCCTATGCAACAAAAAGTGAGATTCGGTTTATCAAATGGTATAAGTTGAAGAAAAAGCGAGCTTAAGCGCCAGGCAACACCTGAATCTTGATAGGAAAAATCTTCCGAATGTAATTGAGACGAAAATGCAAACATAGGTTAGCTCACTCTCTTTTTTCGTAGTATACGTATTAGAAATGGGCTTTATTCAAAAAGGTGGTAGTTATCAAGTGGACATTCACATTAACAAGACGTTTGAAAGTGTCAAAGATTTTCTATTAGATGAGAAAATATGGATTGCTGCTGGCGTTATTACGCTAAAAGTAATATTCATTATGTTCTTAGCAGGAATTTTTGTGAAAATATTTAAAGTGGTCATTCGTAAAGTATTTGAAGTCCGTATGAAATCACCCTTGCGCTACTCGGAACGCAGACAGAATACATTACTCAAATTACTCGAAAATGTAGTTGCGTATGTTGTATACTTTGCTGCGCTTCTGGCAGTCCTTTCTGCATTGAAGATTGATGTGAGAGGCTTGCTGGCTGGGGCAGGGGTACTCGGTTTGGCGGTTGGTTTTGGCGCACAAAACTTAGTTCGTGATGTCATCACGGGATTCTTTATTATTTTTGAGGATCAATTTTCTGTCGGAGACTATGTGCGAATCGGTGCATCAGAAGGGTCTGTACAAGAGATTGGTTTGCGAACAACTAAATTAAAAGGATTAAACGGGGAGATTCACATTTTCCCTAACGGAACGATTGTGGAAGTTATCAATTACTCATTAAACAATTCAATTGCGATTGTCGACGTGAGTGTTGCACTTGAAACGGATATTCCAAAAGCGGAAGAGCTTATTGGAGAGTTTTTATCGAGTCTTCCTGAAAAATACGAGCAATTGGTTAAAGAACCTGAGTTACTGGGTGTTCAAAATCTAGCTGCTTCTGAAGTGGTCATGCGTATTACTGCGGAAACAAAGCCGATGCAACATTTCGCAGTAGCGCGAATAATCCGTCGTGACCTGAAAATATTCATGGACGAACATGGAATCGAAATTCCATATCCGAAAATGGTGATGTACCAAAAGAAAACAGGATCGGTTGATTCGGGTACTGGAGATCCTGTGAAGTCTGAAGATAAGGGGAAAGTCTGATGAACACGAAATCCTTTGAGCTGGGTGATATTGTTGAAATGAAAAAGCAGCACCCTTGTGGAACGAACGAATGGAAAATCATTCGCACAGGCGCAGATGTGCGGATAAAATGTGAAGGTTGCCAGCATAGTGTGATGATTCCAAGAAGAGAATTCGAGAAAAAGATGAAAAAAGTGATTAAAGCAGCTGAGCCTTCCACAGAGGAATAGACTTTTGGTTGACAAAAATTTATAATAGATTAGTTAAATGAAAAGTAAAAGCTTCAATCAAGCGTTGAAAATGACTATACACACATGAATATAGAACTCGTAAGTTATGAAAGGTTGGAAACTAATATGGCGTTAACAGCGGGAATCGTGGGCTTGCCGAATGTCGGTAAATCTACTCTATTTAATGCAATAACTAAAGCAGGCGCAGAAGCTGCAAACTATCCATTCTGTACAATTGATCCAAACGTTGGAATTGTAGAAGTGCCGGATGAGCGTCTAAATAAATTAACAGAACTTGTTGTTCCAAAGAAAACTGTTCCTACAGCTTTTGAGTTCACTGATATTGCCGGGATTGTAAAAGGTGCCAGTAAAGGTGAAGGACTAGGAAATAAATTCTTGGCTCACATTCGTGAAGTAGATGCAATTTGCCAAGTGGTACGTTGTTTTGCTGATGAGAACGTTACACACGTAGCAGGGAAAGTAGATCCGATTTCAGATATCGAAGTAATCAATCTTGAGTTAATTTTGGCTGACTTGGAAAGCGTTGAAAAACGTTTGCAACGTGTAGGCAAAATGGCGAAACAAAAAGACAAAGATGCTATGGTTGAAGAGCCAGTATTGGTCAAACTTCGTGATGCTTTTGAAGAAGAGAAACCAGCTCGTTCTGTTGAATTTACAGAAGAAGAATTACGCGTTGTTAAAGGTCTTCATTTATTAACAATCAAACCTATGCTGTATGTAGCAAATGTGGCAGAAGACGAAATTGCGAATGCAGATGAAAATGAATATGTTCAAATAGTTCGTGAATTCGCTAAAGTAGATAATGCACAAGTTATTGTTGTGTGTGCGAAGATTGAAGAAGAAATGGCTGAGCTTGACGAGGAAGAGAAAGCGATGTTCCTTGACGAGTTGGGGATTAAAGAATCAGGTCTGGATCAGCTTGTAAAAGCCGCATATCAATTATTGGGACTTGCAACATACTTTACAGCAGGCGTGCAGGAAGTTCGTGCTTGGACATTCCGTAAAGGCATGAAAGCACCTCAATGTGCAGGCGTCATCCATACAGACTTCGAACGTGGTTTCATCCGTGCCGAGACTGTTTCTTATGATGACTTGGTTACAAACGGTTCAATGGCTTCTGCAAAAGAAGCAGGGAAAGTGCGTTTGGAAGGTAAAGAATACATCGTACAAGACGGCGACGTTATGTTATTCCGTTTCAACGTATAAAATATTTTCGGGTTAGTCGACTTGTCGGCTGACCCTTTTTTGAATTATAGAGACAAAAGGGGAATGTCGTATGAAGTTATTTGCATATGGGACGTTGCTTTATGGAGAAAAGAATCATCATGTTCTCGAAGGTGCACAACTTTTATATGAGAAGGTTACGCTTCCGGCGATTATGTATGATACAGGAGATGGTTATCCTGCAATCGAGCTGGCCCAGGAATCAATAGTAATAGGGGATGTTTACGAAGTACCCGATTATATGTGGGGGGATTTAGATGAGCTTGAAGGTTATACAGGGGACCCTGAAACGGATCTGTATACGAAACAAATGGTGAATATAAAAACAAGAGAAAGCATCTTAGAAGCAATTGTGTACACTGTTTGTGATGAAACGATGAAGAAAGTTGTGATTTCATCCGGAGACTGGATTGCTTATCGTAAAACTCAAGAAATAAAGTAAAGCTGCTCCATTTCGAATGGAAGCAGCTTTATTGTTGTTCAAACACATATAATTTTGGTCGTTCTGGGTCATCCTTGATCCAAGCATCATCGCGTACAGTCCGTAATTCTTTAATCATGGCAAAATCACCAGCGGCACCAGCAATCAGCCAGGCTCCTAGTAATGCGAGAAGCGGACTATTAAGGAAAATAGCAATGACGGCCGGTAATACACCTGTTGTCCAAAATGGCAGGATTAACACTCTTTTCATCGCTTTGTTTTGAACAGGTTCAGTAGTTGTCGCGTAGGCAACACCCAGTTTCAAATTAAAGCCATAGTCAAGCGAACGCCATGGAACTTTAGCAAATATGACAAAGCCGACTAGATGTGCTGCTTCATGCAAAATAATTAATAGGATATAGCCAATGATGAATAGGAGCAATCCTAGCCAGGATGGTTCAAATGTAAAATCTTGATGCACAATACTAGTTAATAGCAAAAGTACCACGCTTAAAACGACCGTTAATACTAAGCTTGTTTTGCCGATTTTTTGAATGTCCAAATCAATGATTTTAGTGGGTGTATCGAAATCATTCATTATTCTCACCTCATAATAGGTAGTATAGCTGAAAAGCCTAAGTTGTCTACCAAATCAGTAGTTGCACGTGGTCATTGTGTGTGTTACAATCAATTGATGTGAGTAATGAACGTTACTTGCTCCTTGCCTACTGTCAACAGTCAGGCCTAAGTCCATAAGGAGGTGCAAAAAGATGAAAAAGTACGAATTAATGTACATCATTCGACCAACAATCGAAGATGACGCGAAAAAAGCTCTTACAGCTCGTTTCGACGAAATCTTGACTACGAATGGTGCTGAAATCATCGAGTCTAAAGAGTGGGGCAAACGCCGCTTAGCTTACGAAATCAATGACTTCCGCGAAGGTTTCTACCAAATCGTGAAAGCAAACGCTGATTCAAGAGCAATCGATGAATACATCCGTCTTGCTAACATTAACGAAGATATTATTCGTTTTGTAGCTGTCAACGTAGAAGATAAATAAGAATTTAGCATCGAGTATACTCGAAACAACTTGCAGACGAGGGAGGTTGTATTCTGATGATTAACCGAGTCGTATTAGTCGGAAGACTGACAAAAGATCCGGAGCTTCGTTATACACCAAGTGGTGTAGCAGTTGCGCGTTTTACACTAGCTGTAAATCGTTCATTCTCTAACCAGTCAGGTGAAAAGGAAGCGGATTTTATTAACTGTACTGTTTGGAGAAAGCCAGCTGAAAACACGGCAAACTTCCTTAAAAAAGGTAGTTTGGCAGGTGTAGAAGGGCGTATTCAAACTGGGAGCTATGAAGGCCAAGATGGAAAGCGTGTTTACACGACTGAAGTTGTAGCTGATAGTGTTCAATTCCTTGAACCACGTAATAGTTCTGGCGGAGATCGTCCACAACAAGGACAACCTTATGGTGGCGGTTCAAACCAAAACAATCAATATCCATCTTATCAACAGAATCAATCACCAAATCAGCAAAACTATACACGTGTAGATGAAGATCCTTTCTCTTCTGGAAGCGGCCCAATCGAAGTATCAGACGACGATTTACCATTCTAATTAGAAAAGCGTAGAAGGCCATGATAGACCGACTCCGACGTTGGAACCAACAAATCGAAAACCCGTTTTCGAATGAAGTGGTGAAACGGAGGTACGGTCTGGCCTTCGGAGCTAGACATTACCAGATAGCGAATTGACTTTAACGCACACCCAAAATAAAACCAAACACTAAGGAGGCGAAACGATATGGCACCACGTCGCGGAGGCAAAAGACGCAAAAAGGTTTGCTATTTCACGTCTAACAATATTACGCATATCGACTATAAAGATGTTGATTTGCTTAAAAAGTTCGTATCAGAACGCGGAAAAATTCTTCCACGTCGAGTTACTGGAACAAGCGCGAAATACCAACGCAAACTGACTTCAGCAATCAAATTATCACGTATCATGGCATTACTTCCATTCTCTACTGAAGAGAGATAAGAAATGCTTTTGAACGCTTAAAAGACCGGGAAACCGGTCTTTTTTTATATTATAAGAAAGTATGAATTTTTGACAATATTTCTTATTCTTTCAAGATACGTTATGTCTAGCTCCGGTCGCCAGCTCGCATCTAAGCTTGGGCACAGGTGGGTCGACATCGTACTTTGAGCGTTTCTTATGTGCCTAAATCAATTCATTTGGAACTTTTGTTGCAACTGGTCCGACATGATACAATAGGAAGATATAGTTGTCCATTCTCTTGAAAAATTAGATAAGTAGTAAAACAGCTTTGATAATGACTATGTGATTGGGACAACTGATAGTGAATACATGTTTTTTAAGTTAGGAAGGATTTTGAATGCCGAATGAACAAACGAAACAGCTGACATTAGGTGCAATGATAATTGCGCTGTTTTCTATTTTGTTGGCTGTTTCTTTTTATGTGCCTGTGCTGAACTTGATTACAATACTCTTTCTCGCTCTGCCAATAGCTTGGTATAGTGCGAAATTTAGTCGGGCTGCTTCTATTTATGTTGTTGTACTAAGTATGGGTATTTCCTATTTCATTGGAGGGTTAATGGCCATACCGTTTGCTCTGATTCATGTCTTGCTCGGTTTTATTATCGGAGATACGATTCGTTTGAAGAAAAGTAAGCTGTTCATGTTAATGGCTTCGGCGATTGTCTTGATAGTAAGCATCGTCATTGAATATGTAATCCTTGTACTGCTCTTCAAATTCAATCCTGTGAAAGAAATGTTAGTATACACGAAAGATCAATATGATCAATTGGGTACGTTCCTGGAAAGTTATAATACTTTACCTAAAAATTACGATCAGACCATTTCGGATGTTTTATTCATGTTCGAAACTGTCATGCCAACTCTCCTGATACTTGGAGTTTTCTGCTTTGTATTTGTATTCATCAATATCCAGTTGCCAGTTTTGCGAAAATTAGGCTTGGACGTACCAAAGTTTCCGGCAATTAGACACATGCGGTTACCGAAATCCATATTATGGTACTACATGATTGTCATGGTCGTAACTTTATTTGTTGAATTAACTCAGGGAACATTTGCTTTTATGGTATTAGCCAACGTAACTATGATGCTCCGTGTATTGCTTACTTTACAGGGAATATCTTTCATCCATTTTTACATCCATGAAAAAGGATGGCCGAAATGGGTTGCAATTGTTGCAACATTTTTAGCGTTCCCTTTACAATCGTTAACGGTGTTATTAGGCATATTCGATTTAGGTTTCAACATTCGTTCATTTGTCAAAGACAAGAACAAAAAGTAAGGAGCTGAACAAATGTCAGCATTCTTTAGAAAAAGACCCATTCGTGTCCCTTTATTTTTTCTATCAGTGCTAGGCCTGATAAGCGCTTTTTTGCTCCTATACTGGCAAATGTGGATAGGAAGCATTGTTGCTGCTCTTTTCCTCATTGTCTTGGTTATTGGCTGGCAAATGGAGAAACGTTTATACGAAGAGACCGAAAAACATATTGAAACACTTTCATATCGCATGAAACGGGTTGGCGAAGAAGCATTACTTGAAATGCCCATAGGAATAATATTGGTCAATGAAAATTGGACCATTGAATGGGCGAACCCGTACATGTCGAGAGAGCTTGAATTTGATTCACTCATTGGTGAAGATTTATTTACGTTGTCAGATGAATTCCATTCACTTGTAAAGCAAGAAGATAATAAAGAGCAGACCGTCAGCTTGTCCGGTAAGAAATTTAAAGTATTTTACAAACAAGAAGAAAAACTTCTTTATTTCTTTGATATCACCGAGCAAACAGAAATTGAGACGCTTTACTATTCAGATCGCAGCGTAATTGGTGTGCTGTTCATTGATAATTACGATGAGCTGGCACAAGGAATGGATGACCAGACGCGCGGTCAGTTAAATAGTTTGGTAACGTCGCTCGTCAATAATTGGGGAGCGGGACACGGCATTTATGTCAAAAGAATTTCATCTGACCGATTCCTAGCTGTATTGAATGAATCCATATTACTGGAACTTGAAAAAACGAAGTTTTCTATTTTGGATGATATTAGAGAAGCAACCTCCAAATTGAATTTGGCATTAACACTGAGTATCGGTGTGGGTGCCGGGTCATCCTCATTGGTAGAACTTGGCCAACTTGCGCAGTCGGGTCTGGATTTGGTATTGGGACGTGGCGGAGATCAAGTAGCCATTAAACAACCAAGTGGAAAAGTGAAATTTTACGGCGGAAAAACCAACCCGGTTGAAAAAAGAACGAGAGTTAGGGCACGCGTCATTTCACATGCGCTGCGTGATTTAATTCAGGATAGTGACCAAGTGTTTGTCATGGGGCATCAATTGCCCGATATGGATGCAATCGGTGCAGCTGTCGGCGTACGGAAAATGGCAGAGATGAATCAGATCAATGGCTATGTCGTCATCAATTTTGATGAACTCGACCAAAGTGTGACCAGGTTGATGGAAGAAGTGAAAAACAAGCCACAATTATTTGAACGCTTTATTTCACCTGAAGAAGCTTTATCTAAATTAACCGATCGTACATTGCTTGTGGTCGTGGACACGCATAAACCAAGTATGGTCATTGATGAAAAACTGTTGAATCGAGCTGAAAAAGTAGTAGTGATTGATCATCATCGCCGTGGAGAAGAATTTATTTCGAATACAATGCTTGTTTACATGGAGCCATATGCATCATCAACAGCAGAGCTTGTAACGGAATTGCTCGAATATCAACCGAAACATGATAAAATAACGATGCTAGAAGCAACTGCAATGCTTGCCGGTATAATTGTCGATACGAAGAGCTTTACCCTTCGAACGGGTGCACGAACGTTTGAAGCAGCCTCGTATTTACGTACAAACGGAGCGGACACGGTGCTAGTTCAGCGCTTACTAAAAGAAGATATTGCAACATATATTGAACGTTCTAAAATTGTCCAGACAGTTGAGTTTTTCCGAGAAGGCATTGCGATAGCACATGGGGAAGAAACAAATTCCTATAGCCAGGTGCTTATAGCACAAACCGCAGATATTTTACTGACAATGAAGGATGTTTCTGCATCATTTGTGGTCGCAAGAAAAAATAATGGAGACGTTGGCATCAGCGCCCGTTCTATGGGTGAAATCAATGTCCAATTAATTATGGAGAAGCTCGGTGGCGGTGGTCATTTAACCAATGCTGCTTGTCAGATTCATGATAAAGAGATTGAAAGTGCCATTGAACAACTAAAATTAGCAATCATTGAAATTGTCGAAGGAGGCCAAATAACATGAAAGTAATTTTCTTGAAAGATGTTAAAGGCAAAGGGAAAAAAGGCGAAATCAAAAATGTAGCAGATGGCTATGCGCATAACTTTTTATTGAAAAACAATTTGGCGACTGAAGCTAATCAAGCGACAATCAGCGCATTAGATGGTCAAAAACGTAAAGAAGATAAACATGCAGAACAAGTGCATGAAGAAGCGAAAAAGTTAAAAGAGAAGTTAGAGCAAATTACGGTAGAACTAAAAGCAAAATCAGGTGAAGGTGGCCGTTTGTTTGGTTCGATAACAACGAAACAAGTCGCGGAACAACTTCAGAAAACAACAGGTATTAAAATCGACAAACGTAAAATGGAATTGGACGATGCCATTCGTGGACTTGGATATACAAACATTCCAGTTAAATTACATCAAGAAGTAACAGCAACATTGAAAGTACATGTAACAGAAGAAGCGTAAGGAGTGACGTTAATGAGCGAGCCCATGATGGACCGGATACCCCCTCACAACCAAGAAGCCGAGCAGTCCGTGATAGGGGCCATCTTTTTAGAGCCTCAAGCGCTCATTACGGCAGCAGAAATTCTACAATACGAAGACTTTTATCGCGTGGCACATCAAAAGATTTTCCAAACGATGAATCGCCTCAGTGATCAAGGAAAACCAATTGACGTTGTAACAGTGACGGAAGAGTTAGCATCGAAAAAAGAACTTGAAGATGTCGGTGGACTTTCGTATTTATCGGAAATTGCAAATTCAGTACCAACTGCCGCAAACATCGCACATTATGCACGGATTGTTGAAGAAAAGGCGTTACTGCGACGATTAATTCGTGTAGCGACCAATATCGTCGAAGATGGCTTTACACGTGAAGACGAAGTCGAGGCCTTGTTATCTGAAGCCGAAAAGAAAATGATGGAAGTTTCCAATCGAAAAAATGCGGGTGATTTCAGGCACATTAAAGATGTACTTGTTCAAACGTATGACAACATTGAACTTCTCCATTCACGTAAGGGCGATATAACAGGGGTTCCCACAGGATTCCGTGATTTAGACCGTATTACAGCCGGTTTCCAGCGGAACGATTTAATTATTGTAGCCGCACGTCCGTCTGTTGGTAAAACAGCGTTTGCGTTAAACGTAGCGCAAAACGTAGCAACGAAGACAGAAGAGAACGTAGCCATCTTCAGTTTGGAGATGGGTGCTGAGCAGCTTGTCATGCGTATGCTGTGTGCAGAAGGAAATATTGATGCCCAAGTTTTACGTACAGGTGCATTAACTGCTGAAGATTGGCGCAAACTAACAATGGCGATGGGGAGTTTATCCAACGCAGGTATTTTTATTGACGATACACCGGGTATTCGGATTAATGAAATCCGTTCGAAGTGCCGTCGTTTGAAACAAGAGTATGGACTTGGCATGATTTTGATTGATTACTTGCAACTGATTGTAGGAAGCGGGAATGGGAAAGAAAACCGTCAGCAAGAAGTATCGGAAATTTCCCGTTCATTAAAATCCCTTGCTCGTGAACTCCAAGTTCCAGTTATCGCCTTGTCACAGCTTTCCCGTGGTGTGGAACAACGTCAGGACAAGCGTCCGATGATGTCCGATTTACGTGAATCCGGAAGTATTGAGCAAGATGCCGATATTGTTTCGTTCCTATATCGTGAGGATTACTACGATAAAGAAACCGAGAATCAAAACATGATTGAAATCATCATCGCAAAACAACGTAATGGTCCGACAGGGACGGTAACCCTGGCTTTTGTTAAAGAGTTCAACAAATTCGTTAACATTGACTGGAGCCAGCACCAACAACCTACCCCGGATTACTAGAAAAGCGAAGCAGCAAATATCTCTAAATTGTGATTGATGCAAAAACACGAACGATAAATGTCTGAAAACATTTTTCCGTTCGTGTTTTTTCTTGTTTTTGGTTGACTTCAGCCGTTTCAGTTGATACAATAACACTGTTTGATTCAGGACGCGTGACAGCGTCTGACGGAGGTGCTGATTATGACATCAGTTGTAGTAGTAGGAACACAATGGGGAGACGAAGGTAAAGGGAAAATTACCGACTTCCTATCCGAGAATTCAGAAGTAATTGCACGTTATCAAGGTGGGAATAATGCTGGACACACCATTATTTTCGGTGGAGAAACGTATAAGCTTCACTTGATTCCATCAGGTATTTTTTATAAAGACAAAATCTCAGTAATCGGTAACGGTATGGTTGTCGATCCTAAAGCATTAGTGAAAGAGTTAAAAGGATTACATGAACGTGGGGTAACGACAGAAAACTTACGTATTTCTAACCGCGCACACGTCATTTTACCTTACCACTTGAAGCAAGACGAAGTGGAAGAAGCTCGTCGTGGTGAAAACAAGATTGGAACTACAGGTAAAGGAATCGGACCGGCTTACATGGATAAAGCAGCACGTGTAGGTATTCGTATGGCCGACTTACTTGATAAAGTAGTATTTGAAGAAAAACTTGAACGTAATCTAGAAGAGAAAAATCGTTTGTTCGATAAGTTCTATGAGACAGAAGGTTTTACAAAAGAAGAAATTCTTGAAGAGTATTACGGCTACGGGCAAGAAATTGCGAAGTACGTAACAGATACATCTAAAGTATTGAACGATGCATTGGATGAAGGCCGCCGCGTACTGTTTGAAGGTGCACAAGGCGTTATGCTTGATATCGACCAAGGTACTTATCCTTTTGTAACATCATCTAACCCAGTAGCGGGTGGCGTTACAATCGGTGCCGGAGTCGGACCAACGAAAATTCACCATGTGGTTGGTGTATGTAAAGCATATACTTCTCGTGTTGGAGACGGTCCGTTCCCAACGGAATTGTTTGACGAAGTCGGCAATCAAATTCGTGAAGTCGGTAAAGAGTATGGGACAACAACTGGTCGTCCACGTCGCATCGGTTGGTTCGACAGTGTAGTTGTACGTCATGCACGTCGTGTGAGTGGTTTAACAGATCTAACGGTCAATTCGATTGATGTGTTAACTGGTTTGGAAACAGTGAAGATTTGTACAGCTTACAGTTACAACGGGGAACTGATTACGGAATACCCAGCAAACTTACGTATGCTGGCTGACTGTAAACCTGTCTATGAAGAATTGCCAGGTTGGAGCGAAGATGTGACATCTTGTAAATCACTCGATGAGCTTCCGGAAAATGCACGACACTACCTGGAACGCATTTCACAATTAACTGGTGTTCCAATTTCGATTTTCTCAGTAGGACCAGATCGAAATCAAACAAATATCATTGCGAGCGTTTGGCGCTAAATTTTATTGAACGGGAAAAGGAATCTTTTCCCGTTCTTTTTCGTATGTAAAAGTAATGTGAATTTTCATACGATTTGGGGTTGAAAATAAATGAAGAGATTTTGGTTTTGGGGAGCACTGCTGGCAATCATTGTGGCTTGGACGATTAATATAACCACTTACGAGGCGAAATTTTTGGATGAACCCATTGTTCTGGAACATTATATCGAACGACCAATGGACCAGACACACCTATTCAACATTTACTATTTGACCAATAAAAACAATCCGGCAATTCTCCAAACGATTGAAGTGGATGGATTCTCGCTCCCGAACGTCTCACCGAGCAATGACATGTGGTTACATGGAAATCAGAATTCGATATACAACTCACCAAATATCGTCCAGGAGTTCAATCAACATCTTCTACTGAAAGCTGAATTTGACCCATCCATGCTGTCTCTTGAAGGCGAAGAAGATAAGTCCTATATAGGGACCAATGTATTCCTACAATTCAGTGACGGAACGGCTGGACATTTTGACATCGGAGAAATTCGAATCACGCCGTCAACGCTCAGACAAGATCCTAAATTGAAGGGCATATCGACTGGAAGTACTTCAGACGGTCTTCATTCCAGCATATATTCTGCAGAAGAACAGTTAAAAATGAAAGAATTCGTTGTGCCTGAAAATATTGCGAAGGATGTTCAAGTTAAAGTACATTATGAAGGAGAAGAAGCCCGAATTCCCGATCCTATCTATCAAGCAGAAGTTATGCCTAATTGGAGCGATGTAAAACAACCTCTTGCCAAAGACGTCAATTGGCCCATCGTATTGGAACCACAAGGTAGTGTCGGCTTATACATACAAATAGAGTCGACTAATAATAAGGCAATCGATGCATGGATTCCATGGGAAGGGGAAACGGCTGCTGGACAGTTTTTTACGGCTTCATTTCCCTTGCATCATATTCCACAGCTTTCAGATGAAGATCTACGGAGCATGTTGGAGAAAGTGGTTAAAGATGGAAAATAGAAGAGCATTCAAGTATATGATTGCCGGGTTCTTATTGGTTTTGCTGGACGTTCATATTTTTTTCGATTTTCTTCCTGACCCACTGGGATATATGATGATCGCATCAGGCATTCATCAACTTGCCGCAGGAAAGCCGAATGCTAAAAAAGCTGTAATAACTGCTTTTGTCCTAATGGCTCTATCCATTCCTACACTGTTTTTATCAGGAGAAGTACTCACTCAAATGCAAGTTAACAGTACATCTTGGCTGGTATATGGCTTTAGTGTCACGCTGATTGACTTAATTTTGATGTATTATGTATTCAGAATGCTGATGCATGAAGTGGATTATCCAATTGAAGCGGCTGAAAAACAGAATGGCATTAAAAAAATTATGATTGTCTATATGACCATAACACTCACTTCAACGTTTATTCAGTCGTTTTTAATTAATATGAAACAGGATGTTCAGTCTACAGTTGCGGTAGCTATTATTGTGTTGACGCTCAGTGTTCATGTCGCGTTTATTATCACTCTCCGTAATCTACAGAAAACCTTCCCACCCGACCAGGGACGGGTATATCCAATGGAATGACCCAATTAAAAATGCGCTGTCCCAATATTGGGCAGCGCATTTTTATATAGAGTGCATATTAGTGAATATTACGTTTCTTGAATCGTCCACCGCGTACTTCAGCAATATTGCCAATGGCGACGAACGCTTGTTGATCAATATCTTCCACGATTGTTTTTAATTTTGCTTCTTCCAGACGTGTAATAACGGTGAAAATAACTTTTTTATCATCACCTGTGTATGCGCCTTCTCCATGTAAATAAGTGACTCCACGACCGAGACGATCCATAATCGCTTCGCCGACTTCATCTACAAGATCACTAATAATATAAACCGACTTGGATTCATCAAAGCCTTGAATGACAATATCGATCATTTTATAAGCGATGAAATAAGCGAGTACGGAATACATAGCTTGCTCCCAAGTAAAGACAAAACCAGCGACAGTAAAGATTATCAAATTGAAGAACATAATGATTTCCCCGACGGAAAAAACGCTTTTCGTACTGAACAAAATAGCTAAAATTTCAGTTCCATCCAATGAGCCACCGTAGCGAATGACAAGACCGACACCAATGCCAAGTACAATGCCGCCAAAGACGGTAGCAAGTAACAAGTCATCAGTAAAACGTGCAACTGGATGTAAAAAGTATGTACAAATAGAAAGAACCGTAATTCCTAATACAGTAGAAAGGGCAAATGTTTTCCCAATTTGTTTATACCCGAAAAAAAAGAAGGGGATGTTTAATAGGAAAATAAATAATCCAATTTGAAGACCAGTCAGGTGAGACAAGATAATGGATATACCGACAATTCCACCATCCAATAAATGATTCGGTACCAAAAACAACTCAATTCCCATTGCCATAAATACGGCACCAATAATAATCATGAAGATGCGCTTCGCTATTACGGTTTTGGAAGCCCGACGATGTACGTATGCGGTTTTTATTTTGGCATTTCTCTCTTGTTGTTCGTCTGTCAAATGGGATACCTCATTTCGCCTTGAATACTCTTATTTTACCCTATATTAAGGATATTCGATAGAAGAACGCTATTATTATTACAAAAATGACAAAAAAGTACATGAAATATGAATGAGAAGGGTCGAAAGATAGAAAAAATATGTTGAATCTTCAATTGATTTAAGAGAAAAGCCCGTGTAAACTTACAAAATAAAACAATTAAATGCAATTGATGGTAAGAATGAGTCATTTTCTTTACAAAATGACATTTCTTTACCAGTGTTAAAAAGGATATGTTAAATTAAAGGGGCGTGAAATTTTTCACAATAAAAAGAACCATTCGTTTTACGGATGAAATTTTGAGAGGGGCTTTATCATGCATTTGAAAAGGAATACTGGTGATGGGGATAAGATTTCATCCGACCGCAAGCCAAACCGCACATCAAATATAATGAAAAAAGCAGCCATAACAGCAGTGCTTGCTTCAAGCTTTACATTTAATATCAGTTTTGCAAAAGACAAAGAGGACAGTCAATTACAGGAAATTTTTCATATATATGCAAATGACGAATATGTAGGTACGGTTTCAGATGAAAAAGCAGTAAAAGAGCTTGTTAATGAAAAAATTACTGAGTCAAGCTCCCAATACAAAGATCTAAATCTAAGTGGCTCCAATTTATCCATCATCTCAGAACAAGTTTTTAATGCAGAAACAAATGATAAGGAAACATTAGACAAGCTGGACAATCTGGTAACTGTCACAGCGGATGCATTTGCCTTGTCGGTCAATGACGAGATTGCCGTCTACGTCAAAGACTTGGAAGCATATCATGAAGTAATCCGCAAACTGAAACTTCAGACCGTTTCTGAAAAAGAACTCACCGAATTGGAAAATCGAAAAGATTCTAACAATTCTTTACCCCCATTAAAGAACAATGAAACACGAGTTTTGGATATTAATTTAAAAGAATCAATTTCAGGTGTTACGAAACAAGCAAAACCAGAAAAGGTTTTAACTGTTGATCAAGCAGTAGATTACCTTCAAAAAGGTGCTTTGGAAGAGAAAACATATACCGTAAAATCTGGAGATGTATTCAGCAAAATAGCAGCAAACCATGATTTGACTACAGCGGATTTAACAAAGCTGAACAAAAGTGTCAATGAAAATAGCGTTCTTCAAATTGGAGAGAAATTGAAGGTAACAGCTTTAAAACCTTTAGTGAACATTGAAGTTGTTCGCGAGAAAAGAGTGACAGAAGCAATTCAATTTGAAAACCAAGTACGCGAATCGAAAGATATGCTTAAAGGGGATTCCAAAGTCATTCAAGAAGGCAGCAATGGTGCCAAAGAAATGACATACGTTATCCGTGAGAATAACGGGACACGCGTGGGCAAATCAATTAAAGATGAAGCAGTAGTAAAAGAAGTGAAAAACAATATTATTTTAAAAGGTATTAAAGTCGTTCCATCTCGTGGGTCAGGTATGTTCGCATGGCCGGCAGAAGGTGGCTACATATCTAGTGGGATGGGACAACGGTGGGGACGAATGCACCGTGGAATCGATATTGCACGTCCTGACGGCTTTGCAATTAAAGCAGCTGATAACGGCGTTGTGAAATTTGCTGGAGCAGATGGTACATTCGGTAACAAAGTAGTTATTGATCATCAAAATGGTTATGAAACAACATATGCTCACTTAGCATCAATTAATGTTAACGTAGGAGAAACTGTTCCTGTCGGTTCAAAAATAGGTGTAATGGGGTCAACAGGTAGATCTACTGGAACACATTTACACTTTGAAGTAGAACATAATGGTGTAAACGTAAATCCTCTTAAGTTTTTAAAAAAATAATATACGCGGAAGCGGTCAATTCGACAGAGTTGGCCGTTTTTTTATATTCATCGACAATAGAGTGTTAGTTTATCTAAGAATCTTGTCGAAATATTACCCGGGAAATATTCAACATTCTGATTCCTCTAGTCGATAGGTGCGTAACATAGTAAAGCGTGATAGAGTAAGTAGTATAAAGAGGTCAATTCATATTTAAATAGATAGATGGCAAGAGAGGATGACGAACAATGAGTAAAACAATTTTAGTAGTAGATGACGAGAAGCCGATTGCGGACATTCTACAATTCAATTTAAAGAAAGAAGGCTACAATGTCGTTTGTGCTTATGACGGTGATGAAGCTTTAGCAAAAGCAGAAGAAATCAAACCCGATTTGATGTTACTGGATATTATGTTACCAAACCGGGATGGAATGGAAGTCTGTCGTGAGATTCGTAAAAAACACGATTTTCCTATTATCATGCTGACAGCGAAAGACTCGGAAATTGATAAAGTTCTTGGTTTGGAATTAGGTGCAGATGATTATGTAACAAAACCGTTCAGTACTCGTGAATTGATTGCCCGTGTGAAAGCCAATATGCGTCGCCATCAAACCGTACAATCAGAAGATGCAGAAGATGCGTCAAATGATATTGCGGTTGGCTCATTAATTATTCAGCCAGATGCGTATTTAGTTTTGAAAAGAGAGGAATCAATTGAACTGACACACCGTGAGTTTGAACTGCTACATTACTTGGCAAAACATATCGGTCAAGTGATGACACGCGAACATTTACTGCAAACTGTATGGGGTTATGATTATTTTGGGGATGTTCGTACTGTAGACGTAACCATTCGTCGCCTTCGTGAAAAAATTGAGGATAACCCAAGTCACCCTGCATGGATTGTGACACGTCGCGGCGTAGGGTATTATTTGCGTAATCCTGAACAGGAGTAGACAGAATGCAAAAGGTTGGCTTTTTTAAATCAATTCACGTCAAAATTGTCCTTGTTTATATATTGCTTATTATATTGGCAATGCAAATCATAGGAATATATTTTGCGCGTGAATTAGAACATACGCTTAAAGAGAGCTTCACCAATTCCATTAAAGAACGAGTGGATTTGGTGGAGTTTAGTGTGCGTGAAGAAATTATAAAGAAGCGGGGAGAAGAAGACCCCACTTTAGAGCAAAGTTTACGTTCTGTTCTATTCAGTATCCGTTCGGAAGATATTAATGAAATTAGTGTGATTGATCCCAATTTTCGTATTCTAGCAACATCCGAAACGACCAATCAATCCATTGTTGGTCAACGTTCAACAGATGCGATGGTCCGTCGATCCATATCTTCTGAAACACCAGACAATAAAATTTCATTAAAAAAAGGCGATCGTATTTGGGTTCTCACTTCACCTATAATAGATCAAGGTGAAGTACTCGGTACGATTTACTTGGAATCAAATATCGAAACAGTTTTTGAGCAGATGAATGAAATTAACCGAATTCTTGCTGGTGGTACAGCGATGTCACTTGCCATCACCATCATTTTGGGGATTTTGATTGCCCAGACCATCACACGGCCGATTTCGGATATGCGCAGACAAGCACAGGCTATGGCAAAAGGGAACTTCTCCCGTAAAGTGCGCGTTTACGGAAATGATGAAATTGGGCAATTGGCAATTGCCTTCAATCACTTGACCAACCGTCTGCAAGAAGCCCAGTCCACTACGGAAGGTGAACGACGCAAACTAGCGTCAGTCCTTTCTAACATGACGGATGGCGTAATTGCAACGGATCGAAAAGGGCGCATTATTTTAATCAATGATCCAGCTCTGAGACTGTTGAGAGTATCAAGAGAACTGGTATTACATCGTCCCATTTCATCCGTTCTTGGAATAGAAGCGGAATATGCATTTGAAGATTTAATTCATATGAAAGAGTCCATTAACTTGGACTTCAGCTCACCAGAACGTCCGTATATTCTGCGAGCAAATTTCTCGGTCATTCAGAAAGAAACAGGATTCGTAAATGGCCTGATTACAGTTCTTCATGACAATACCGAACAAGAGAAAATTGATATGGAGCGTCGTGAATTCGTAGCCAACGTATCACACGAACTACGGACACCATTAACGACGATGCGCAGCTACTTAGAAGCCCTTGCGGATGGCGCGTGGCGAGACCAGGAATTAGCACCTTCATTCCTGAATGTTACGCAGACGGAAACTGAGCGTATGATTCGTTTGGTTAATGACCTGTTACAGTTATCGAAAATGGACAGCCGTTCTTACGATTTGAATAAAGAGTTTGTTGAGTTCATTAAATTCTTCAATCGAATCATCGATCGTTTTGAAATGTCGAAATCACAACAAGTTCATTTCCAACGATTATTGCCAGATTCACAATTCTTTGTGGAAATCGATGCTGATAAATTAACACAAGTCATTGATAATATCATTTCGAATGCTTTAAAATATTCGCCGGATGGCGGTAATATTCGTTTTGGCATTATTGTGCAAGAAGGATTCTTAAAAGTGATGGTATCGGATGATGGCATGGGAATTCCAAAAGAAAATGTAGAACGAATTTTTGACCGTTTTTATCGTGTGGACCGCGCGCGTGCAAGGTCAATGGGGGGCTCAGGACTTGGACTAGCTATTGCCCGGGAAATGATTGAAGCACACGGTGGAGCCATTTGGGCAGAGAGTGAAGAAGGACATGGGACGACGATATTCTTTACGTTGCCATTTGAGTTGGATGAGGCAGGTGAATGGGATTGAAGTATGTAGAGCAAATTAAATCGATTGTCCTCACCTTGCTTGTCGTTTTAAGTGTGACACTGACGTTTACAATATGGACCTATACACCGAACTATGAAACCATTAAACAAGCACCGGTACTCAATATATCAATTGCAGATCAAAAACGTGTAGATGATGTAATCAAACCATATAAAATGATAGCGAGTCGGGAAAACAAAATGACTGGTTCTATGTCTCCGTTTGACTTGGATCGTGTTATTAATGTCATGAAGGACTGGGAAGTCAGTGAGTTGAAATTAGAGAACAATAATTTAAGTGAAATGGATTTAAATGAACTAATTCATGCGCCTGATCGCTTTACCCTATTCTTCCCGGATGATGTGCCGTTTCCGGTATATGATATCATTTTGCCATTTTCGATGACAAACATACCTGAAAATGAATTTGATCGCTTAATTGTCAATTGGAATCGTATTGATAATAATGAACTGAAAATCTACTTTGCCAGTTCAAAATCCAAAAAACTGTATTCAGCAATTGCAGGTAATGTTGATATGAATTTATTGAAGCAAGAAGTAGTATCACCGACGGCTAATTTTACACAGTTCACGGAAATTGAACGAAAAGGAAGGTCTTCACTTTTTGTTACAGCAAAAGATGTGGAAAGTATCCGTTACACATATTACCTGCAAGAAATAGATCCCAATCGCTTCAGGGACGCCCTGTTCAGTGACCCAAATCTAGTTCGTCAAAGTCCTGTAGGCGCAACAAATGAAGAATATTCAGATGGAACCTCATTAATGAATGTGAACTTGCTTGAACGCACATTAAGTTTTGTGAATCCTTCTGCTGAAACTTTTGTACCAGCCGAGCCATCTAAGTTGATTTTTGATAGCTTGGATTATGTAAATGAACACGGGGGCTGGACAGATGAATTTCGTTTTGCAAGTATCAACCCGGACAAGCAGCAAATAGATTACCAATTATATTTGTTGGGATATCCCGTATTCAGTGATGAAACATCTACAAAAATAACGGCGTTTTGGGGAGACCCCGGGATTTATCGCTATCGGAGACCATACTATACGCTTGATCTGTCGTTGGCATTTGATACCGTGATTTCAACGTTGCCTTCAGGTGAGAAAGCTTCACGTGTCATGAAAACCGTGAAAGAACTTGATTTTAACAATATCGATGAAATTACCACGGGCTATTATTTAACACGCGATGACGAAAGACGATTATTGACATTGGAACCATCCTGGTTTTATTTATCAAACAATCAGTGGTCTCGCATTTCACCTGATGTTTTAGGAGGTGGGAAGTTTGGATTGGAATAAAACAAAAACCATCTTCATTATCGTGTTTTCTATTTTAAACGTCTTCTTGTATTCACTATATTTAACTCGTTACAATGAAGCACAGGAAGTCGAAGTGCTGGGTGAAACAACAATTGAAGAACGTTTGCAAGCGGATAACATTCGTTATGAGAGTGCGCCTGAAAATACACTGAAAGAATCATATGTTTCCGGCAACATTCGTGTCTACTCTCCTGAAAAGTTAAAAACATTGGATAATCAAACCTTTGAAATATTTGATCGTACTGAACTTGTAGCTACATTTAAAAAACCAGTGGTATTAGCAAGTTTGGAAGACCCGGCAACACTCAAGGACTTTGTTAATACGCATGTATTCGAAGGCTCGTCATACGACTTGTATGAGGTTGATGCAGAAGCTAAAAAAGCAGTGTTTTTCCAAACTATCAATAATCGTCAAATCTTCTTTAACCAAAATGCGCTTCTCACAATTTATTGGAATGAAGATAATGAAATATATAGATATGAACAAACGGCCTTCGAAGAGCTGGAAGATGATTTTGAGCAAACCGAAAACCTATTGCCGGATGAGAAAGCAGTTGAAGTATTATATACACGGAATTTATTGAAACCAAATTCGACGATTACAAATATCAGTTTAGGATATTCCACACTCGTTCAATTGACGGAAACACAAGTGTTTGCACCGACTTGGCGAGTTCGTGTAGAATTACAAGATGGCTCGAAGGAAGACTATTTTGTAAATGCCGTAGAAGGAAAGATTATCGAATTTAACAAAGAGTCCGAGAAAAAAGAAGTAGAGTAAGGAGTTTTCATCATGCGTTTTAGTGTTCTAGCAAGCGGAAGTAGCGGAAATGCCATTTACGTTGAAAACGAAGAACATTCATTTTTAGTGGATGCTGGTCTTAGTGGACGTAAAATGGAGGAGTTGTTCGCCTCTGTTGACCGCAATGTGAAAAACTTGAGCGGAATTTTGGTTACGCATGAACATAGTGATCACATAAAAGGGCTTGGAATTCTCGCCCGTAAATATAAAGTTCCCATATATGCCAATGCCAAGACCTGGATGGCAATGGAACATCTTGTCGGAAACATTCCACTCGAGCAACGTTTTCATTTTGATATGGAGACTGTAAAAACATTCGGCTCACTAGACATTCAATCGTTCGCTGTATCCCATGATGCTGCAGATCCAATGTTTTACGTATTTCATGAAAATGGACGTAAACTGGTGTTAATCACGGATACTGGATATGTCAGTGACCGGATGAAGGGTCATATCAAAGGTGCGGATTCATTTGTGTTCGAAAGCAATCATGACGTAGGAATGCTACAAATGGGTCGTTACCCGTGGTCGGTCAAACGCCGGATTTTAAGCGACGTAGGACATGTGTCAAACGAAGATGCCGCTGTCGCAATGAGCGAAGTCGTCGAAGAAAAACCAACACGTATCTATCTTTCTCATTTGAGTAAAGATAATAACATGAAGGACCTGGCACGAATGAGTGTTACTCAAACACTTGAATCATGCGGAATTATTACCGGTGAATATTTGAATCTTTTTGATACAGATGCCAATAAAGCCACTGAATTAGTGACTATCTAAACCCCACAAATTTGTGGGGTTTTTTGATGCTTTTTTTAACTAAGTAGTGTCTAGCACCAAGTGCCAGCTCACGGCCTGTTCCACATTTCATGGCTTCGAGCTTGAGTGGCACTATACGCTTTTCTTTATTTTGAGCAAGTTTTAAATTCATTTTCATTTAATTTTAATGTTGACTTGGTAAAGTAAAGGTATCGAATAACAGAAAGGGAGATTATCTATGGGTTACTACGATCAAATACCATCAGATCCACAAAAAGAACAACAAACGAGGATTATTAGGAAAGGAAGTAAAGGTGGCTACTTTTTCAGTGGTCTTATCGGGGTTATGATTGGGGCACTAATCGTTTGGCTGATGCTTCCTTCGCTCGTTGGCATGATGCCTGGTGGAACCGAGTTAAGTGCCAAAGACTCATCAGCTGTGTCTTCAACTAATCAGCAAATATCTGCGGATATAACTACTGATGTCACATCTGCAGTCGACAAGGCAGCGAACGCAGTTGTAGGCGTGACTAACATTCAATCCACGTCAGATTTCTTGAGACCAACCAGTGAAGAACAAGAAGCGGGAACAGGTTCAGGTGTCATCTATAAAAAATCAGGAGATAAAGCATACGTTGTTACCAACAATCATGTTATTGAAGGTGCAACTCAAATAGAAGTGACATTGGCAGACGGAGCCAAAGTGGATGCCAAATTACTTGGGGCCGATATTTGGACAGACTTAGCTGTTTTAGAAATGGATGCTTCCAAAGTGACAACAGTTGCGGAATTTGGAAATTCAGATTCATTGAAACAAGGGGAAACGGTCATTGCAATCGGTAATCCACTTGGTCTGGATTTTTCAGGATCCGTAACGACAGGAGTTGTTTCCGGTAAAGACCGTGCAATTCCGGTTGATTTAAATGGAGATAACCAAATTGATTGGCAGGCTGAAGTATTGCAAACGGATGCAGCCATCAACCCAGGAAATAGTGGTGGGGCACTTGTCAATTTAGCTGGTCAATTGATAGGAATCAATTCCATGAAAATATCTCAGGCGACAGTCGAAGGGATTGGCCTTGCGATTCCAATTAACTCTGCCATTCCTGTCATTGAAGATCTTGAAAAATTCGGCGAAATGAAACGTCCTTCAATGGGTGTAACATTAGTCGATGTGACCAACGTTTCTGCTTACCATCAGAGAGATACACTTCGTTTACCGGAAGAAGTTTCAACAGGGGTGGTCGTTGACGAAGTAATAGAAGGATCAGCAGCGGAAAAAGCGGAATTGAAACAATATGATGTAATCGTTGAAATGGATGGAGAAAAAATCGATAACATGATCGATTTACGTAAACACTTATACAATGAAAAAGAAATCGGTGACGATTTGAAATTGAAAGTGTATCGTAAAGGTCAACTGATAGAAGCGACCTTAGAATTGAAAGACAATTCAGCTCTATAAAAAGGTTTGTCAATGTTGTGGATGACCAAAAAGAATTGTGGATAACAATTTTATATTAACAAAACATTTACACAGCGAGTAGAAGGTGCGAACCCGTACCTTTCCTACTCGCTTTTTGTTTGTTAAAATAGATTGTGGATAAAGTTGTGTGAATTGTGTATAACTAATTGAATTGTTCGAAAACCGAAAGGATGAAGAAAAATGAAAATTAAATGCTGTCAAACCCATATAGAACATGCATTGGACATGTTTGTGGCTGAGCAAAATACCTTCCCGATTTTAACGGAACTCACAGATGAAGAAAAGATATCCACAAAATGCGATTACTGTGATGTCGCTGCAATATATTTAGTGGCGAACGAATGATTGCCTACTATATATAGTTTGTGGTTGTGGATATGTGTATAACTTCTGTGGATAGCGTGTTTGTAAATAAAGTGTAAAGGTGGATAACCTGTGAATATCGCAATAATTTCCGTTGGGAAGTTAAAAGAAAAGTACTTAAAAATGGGTATTGAAGAATACACAAAACGATTGGGAAGTTACGCAAAAATAGATTTGATTGAAGTGGCAGACGAAAAAGCACCGGAAAATTTAAGTGATGCTGACATGGAAATCGTCAAGAAAAAAGAAGGCGAACGCATTTTGGCAAAAATCGGAACGGACACTTATGTCATCGCATTGGCAATCGAGGGCAAAATGAAATCATCTGAACAACTAGCGGATGATTTACAGTCACTCATGACATATGGTCGCAGCAAAATCGCGTTCGTCATCGGAGGATCACTCGGTCTGCATGAAGACGTGATGAAGCGCTCTGATGAAAAGCTGTCATTCTCAAAAATGACCTTGCCACACCAATTGATGAAATTGGTGTTGGTGGAGCAAGTATATCGAGCTTTTCGGATTATTAAAGGGGAACCGTATCATAAGTAAATGAGGTTTTTTTAGAAAAATAAAAAGCCAAAAATGAAAAAGTTATGAGTATAACTTTTTCATTTTTGGTGTTTATAAGGAAGATCAACATCCGTTACATTAATATAGCCTTTCTAATTAAAAAAGAAAGGAAAAGTAAATGTAACGAAAGCCGCCCAAAGTCCGTAAACTGGCAAATACTTAGTGACCGCATCTTGGATGGGTGAAGGTCCGGTCTTGTTTTGTAGAAAACGCATATATGAGACCATAATCCAAATAAGATTTCCCCAGATAAGTATGTTTACACCTAAAACAGCAAGTCTGTTTGGTGTAATCCCATAAGAAGAAAGTCTGAACACGATGGCTGACAAAGCCACACTGTCAATGATAAGCGCAAGAACAATTAAGGAAAAATTTATATAATCTGAAATGTTCTTTTTCTCGTCTGAGTCGCTTTCGGTAATAGAAAATATGGTAACGGCCAATACACCAAGGAGTATTCCGTTGAAGGCTATCAGGAAATTGCGGTCCAAGAATGGATTTTTTCCGACCCATATAACCGTTATAAGATAGACCAACAATGTGATCAGAACAAGAGGACTAAAAATTTTAGCTATATATGGTGTAATATTCTTAGCAAGATTAAGATTCATTGATACCAGGTATGCAGCCACAATAGCGAGAGCGGCAGCACCAAATAAAACGATATTACTAAAATAGAATTCTTCTATATCCAAGCCAACAAAGCTAAATAACTGCATGGTTAATGCCGCTAGCACCATTCCGCTAACTGCCATGCTGGCGTAGAGAATACAATATTCCAAATTAAATTTAATATAGGCTAATCTTGTACTGCCTTTTGAATATTCATTTCCTGTAAATGCAAGCCCTACCAATACCCATAAGAATATGGGAAGGTGTAAATAAGCAAGGATAATACTGTCTTTATAATTTAATGGTAGCATATTAAGATAAAACCCGGAAATTAGGAACAACGCTGCAAGGGAATAAATAACACTTTTTTTCGGAGTATTATTGTAAACAAAATAGGCAGCAATAAAGGGAATAATACCAAAAGCCAGGTTAATTGGAGCAATTGCTTCTTGTTCGACAAAATGGAAAATGATTCTGGTGCTTATCCCGGCCAGAATGGCTAAAATGCCCATGAATAAGAAACCTTTTTGAAGCAAGGAAGATTTTTCTGAATGTGCCGTCTCCTTGAAATGCAATCTTTCATACCAAATGCCAAGAACCTGAGAATCAGGATTTTGTTCCCATGCGTCTGAGAATGACTTTTTAAAGGCTTTGGGGTCATTTCTAAACATTCTCTCCAGCTCATGGGGATTAGCAATATTTTCAATAATTAAATTGTTACTGTCCATGATTATACCTCCCTTAATAATTGTCATATTAAGTCCTACTTTCCTCAACAATGTTTATTAATCAAACTCTCTTACCTTTGACTGTCTTCGTCACTTTTGTATTCTAAAATATCTCCAGGCTGACATTCTAATGATTTACAAATCGCCTCTAGAGTTGATAATCGAATCGCTTTTGCCTTTCCATTTTTCAATATTGAAAGATTCGCCATCGTGATGCCAACCTTCTCCGAAAGTACCGTTACGCTCATTTTCCTTTTAGCCAACATCACATCAATATTGATTATAATAGCCATTGGTTTCACCTCATATCGTTAAATCATTTTCTGATTTTATATCGATGGCATTTTTTAATAGCTTTTGAAGAACAGCAGCAAAGACTGCAATCATCATTGAAGCAAAAGGAACAAACAATCCGATAAAGATGACACCTGGGGCGTCGTCTTTATCCGCAAAGAGATAGAAGAGTGGCAAGACTAGCACATGCAAGGTACTGATTGTGATGGCACAGAATTTGATATTCCGCAAAGAATATACAGATAGTTGCGAGAAAGCTTTATTTTTATCAATATAGCGTAAAAGTTTAAAAGCCTGATACAAAGCAAAGTAAAAGGGAATCGCCGATGCATCAAAAACGATAGTAACGAGGTATTTGATCAAATCAAACTCTGGAAGCAATTTTGCTGCAATATTACCTAACTCAGGTACCAAAAAGATGCATAAAGCAAGAACTGGAAAGCCCATAAGAACAACCGCTAACTTTAAAAATAGTGTTTCAGGTTTCATGAAAATCACCTCTCATAAGTATTGTTTTTTAGATATTAACATGTTATTTATCGATAAACAATAAATTTTTATTTATTTTTATAATGTTTTTATTGTTAATAAGTTATTAAGGCAAAAATAAAAACATTCCTCTTTACAAAGAAATGCTCTATAGGGTGTATCTCATGAGCCTCAATTGAATTACTGTTAATCACTAAAAAAGCTAACTTTTTTATTTTCTTTTTGCCTCCGTATCGTATAACGGGAGAGCGTAAAATTATTAAACGATTAGATCGAAAGACAGTCGATGAAATTAGAAAGTTCTAATATTCGTTCCTGGCACTCCCTGATATTTGTCGAAGATTGATAGGTTTTTAGATAGGTAGTAAACGATAGAATGGAGTTGTTAGCTGTATATTGTTGGGGTTGCCGGGTTGTCAATCTTCTTTTCCTTTGTTAGGAAAGGAGGTGATAATCACGGAAACATTTCTTGAAATTCTCAGAGAAGTTCTGAAGGGAGTTCTGCGTGAAGTAAGCGCATATTTTTTTCGGAAGAATGTTCTAGAAGACAAGAAAACCACCCTGCGCCGTCGCAAGCAAAAGGGTGGTTCTCATAAATAATCCACAATGACAACCACCACCCTGACGGTAGAGGTTACATGGGGAGAAGTGCTTACAACACTTCTCTCTTTTTTATTATATGTCCATTATATACTATAAAATTCCTTTTAAATAATTGAGATTATTACGACTGAGACACGGGGACATTTCTTGTGTTTGATGAAGCAAGAATGCTTATGAAACAGGGGATGGTTCTCGTTAGGTTTCGAAGCTAGCGCAGCGATGCAACGCCTTTTCATGTCTCGAAGCTAGCACAGCGATGCAGAGACAGAAACAGGCAAACGCTTTCCGCGCGGGCCTCACTGGACACGTCGCTACGCTGCTCCCACAGGAGTCACTCGATCCAAAATTGACTGTGTTCCTTTCTTCATTTTAAATATTGTTATAATAAAGGGGTGTCAGAAGCTAAACTGTAGCTTTGGATGCTCTTTTTTTGTAGATAACACGGATCTTACTTGCCAGGGAGTTGGAATTAGAGATGAATAATAAGGATATAGCAGAGATTCGCAAACACTTTAAGATGGATACTGATTTGCTTAAAATAGCTGATATTTATAACGTTTATATCAAGCAAGAAAGCAGTGAAATCTATCATGAGGAGAGCCGCTCATTTTCCTTGCTGGACCGGGAGCAACAAGAGCTGTTCCTTGCCAACTTTAAAAAGGTTTTAGGTGGGAAACTAGATGTGAAGCTGTTTGAGGTGAAGTTCCAGCGTCAAGGAGAGGGGCAAACGGACCATACGCAGCACCTTTTATTTGAGGGACTTCATGCAGATGATGTCGGGGAATGGAAAGCGGGTATGCAACGCATCGCCTTGAAGATGGTTCAGTATAGCCAATATGAAAAGGACATAGTCATCACATTCATTCGTGGAAACTATTATAAAACGACGAAACGTCATCCCGATGAAACGGAAATAGACGCTCGAGATGAAGTGTATACCACTCCTTTTATCCTCAGTAGCATGAATCAAACCGAACTGCCGAAACGTTCACTGGTGTTTGATTTTGTCGAGAAAGAGTTTAAGTCCAGTCTGCTGGCTGATCCCGTCATTAAACTTGCCACTCCAATTGGTGGATTTCTGTTCCCTAGCTTCACGGACAACGCCGCAGACATCAATCACGTCCTTTATGCTGCGAGCAAAGCGAATAAACCAGATTTCCAGTTTATCGAGAATGTGTTGAACGGCAATGAAATCATGACTGCCGAGGAAGATAAAGCGGTGTTTGAAGAAATTGTCAAAGCAGTAATTGGTGATGAAGTAAATTCGAAAACCCTCGCCGGTGTATATGATGAAATCAATAATATGTTATTGGTGGAAAAAGAGGGTGAGGACGAAGTAGGGAGTACTCCTACTTTGGATTCTATAGAGGTTGCACGTGTGTTGAAGGCGAGCGGCGTAAAAGATGTGAGTACGGAAAAAGTGGAAATGGCCTTTCAGCAGGTGGTTGAAGACAAAAACTATGAAATGAAAGCAAGCCATGTCGTTCCAAGCTACGCGTCCAAGTCAATCAAAATCAGCACGAAAGTAGCGAATATTGCGATCAGCCCGCAAGACTTGAGATATGTCAAACAGATCAATTACAATGGCAAACGCTGTCTATTGATCGAGGTGGAAGAAGACACGATGATTGAAGGATTTAAGCTGCTTCCGGAAGAGCTGTTGGAGTAGGAGAGAGTTGGGTGGTCCTTCAGCCGGCTATCTAAAATGGAAAAGAGAATAAACCTCATTTAGCCCTGCTACGGTGAATCTTACCATAAGTAAATGAGGTTTAGGAAGTAATAAAGGGAACAGTTTAATTATTTTACTTGGACTGTTTTTTTCAATAAGAAAGGGCTTTTTTAGTTATTTTTCCAACTAGATAGCCCTTTTATCTTTTACTCACTTAAACGAATTTCCACGGTTGTACCGATGCCAACTTTACTCGACAATATAACATTTCCACCGTGTGCCTCAATAATATCTCTAGAAATAGCCATGCCGAGACCTGTGCCGCGAACGTTTTTGGTATTTGTAACTCGATAGTAGCATTCAAAAATTTGTTTTTAGGTCGTGTTTTGTTAAAGCCTTTAAAACTGTTATTCTAATTTCGAAAATTCAATCTCAGTCTTCATCATCATCATCGATAAATAAAGTAAGGATTGAATCTAGTGGTTCGGTTCCATTAGCAACCGCATTTACTTTATCGGTATATTGCTCACTGATCATATGTTTTAGAGGTTGTTCCACCTTGTTGAAATACTTAAACGCCTCTATTGCCATTTTATCCCACTCTTCGTATAAAACTAGATAGTCATCTGCTGTCACTTTTGTTCTTGAAGTGCCTTCTTCAGGTATACATTCAAAATCTTCATCTTCACCCAATGCAGCATAATCACATGTTATTTGTTCGCCAGGTTGAATGTCTCTCGCAGCTAACTCAAAATCATATACTGTATCTACTATATTTGGATTGAAGCTATGGTTAATATACTTTGCGTGATCACAAGAGAGAACATATTCGCCGTCATTATCTAAATATGAGTATTTATATATATACTCTTTTCGAACATCATCAAGACTTTCAATATATGACTCATCAAGAACAATATCTAAATCATCTTTAATCCAGACAATGGTTCCTTTAGGAATTAATTTTGTTGCAAAAACTCCAATTCCTACTTTCTCATTTACATACCGAATTTCGGTATTCGGATGCATCATTTTGCTATTCCTCCTTTATCGAATTCATTTTATTCTCCAAAAAAATGAGAGGTTAAACTTCAGTAGGGAAGAAAATGATGGTCTCGCGTAATAAAATTACACTTATCTTCTTAACATCGAAAACGTAACAAATTATTGGATATTCAATATGTATATGCTCATACATTTCGTTTTGAGTAGACACTCGTTCTAATAAATACTTTTTTATCAAAAGAAATAATAAGAATATATATTTAATGAGAATGTGGAGGGCTCCAAGAAGTAGTTACTATGTTAAAGAAATCGATATTGGTTTGGAAATTACCAATTAATGTGGTCGTAGGGAACAACACCAATTTCAAATAAAGAGTTTTATCGAACAAAAAACAAGGCTATTACTCATGCAATTCGATAATGTTTTCAGGATAAGGCTATCGTTTGGAAGGGACGGAGAGGATACATCGTGTTCTTCAAAAGAAGCATTTTTAAAAATAGTAGCTTCTTGTACATGATCCTTATGACCGTGGGTTGCTAAGATGAGAGTAACATCTTCTGGTGATTTGCCTATTCTATTTAGAGCTTGTTCAAGGTATATGGAATGCTCCTTTTTACCTAAATCTATCAACTTCCTGTACAATAAAATAACAGTTGTTATAAGAGTTCCAACTTGTGTCCCATATTGCTAGTACATATACATTTTCATTAATCGGTTCAAATAAGTAATCCAAATCCCTATCCCATGTAAAAAGATATTCAGTATGGAATCTTTTTTATTAATAATATAGTATTCTTTATTTCAACTTGGATACCTTCCTTTGAAAGATCACTAAGACGTAAATAATAAACGCTAACCCAATTGATTGGAGACTGTGTGAATGTTAATGGAACAAACAAGATATTCTAGGCTTGCAAATATAACAAAAATAATAAATACAAAGTTAGAACTACGTGAAGTATTACAGCGTGTAACGAGTGCAATATCTGAAGAGATTGTTCAATGTAATTCCGTTGGTATTTATTTACCTCAAAAAGATGGAACATTTAGAGGATTTGCAGGAAAACCTGAACTCATGAATGGCATGGCGCTCGATACGCAACTAATTGATCCTGAAATAGACTTACTAGCCAAAGAAGTGATTGAAACTAAAAAAACCATCCACATCCCGGATACCTCAAAAGATAATCGACCGGATCCGAAAACAGTTGAAGCCTTCAAAATTAAATCCTTATTAGTTCTGCCTATTTCATTTGAGAAAGAGTTATTTGGTCTAGTTTTTTTATTTGATTATGGAACACCAATGAACTTGACAGAGTCGGAAATTCAAAGTGTTGAAGCTTATGTGAATATGGCTGCAGTCGCAATTCAAAACGTGAATAATTTAACACAAAAGGAAAACCTTATTGCCGAAAAGCAGTTGTTGCTTAATGTTACACGTGATTTATCGATGTGTTCCTCGATACAGGAAAGTCTCGATAAATGCTTTTTCTACTTAGGAAAGATTTTAGATAGCAAAAATATTGCTGCCCACCTCCTAGAACCGTTAGAAAAAAAAACAATTACATTAACGAAGTTAAGTAAAGACTGTAATTGGACGGAAGCAGAGTGGAGTGAAACCCTTAATAACATAAGAATGGACCATAGCTATGAAGCCATGATCCAAGAGGTTATTATAACTAAAAATATAATTCAAATCCCAAGTGAAGATATAAAGGGGCTGCTTATGATTCCATTGGTTTCAATGGGAGAAGTATTAGGGGTAATAACAGTTGTGGATTTGGTGAGAAAAACTCACAGTTACGATGAATCCCAAATTCAACTGGCACAATCTATAGTTGATGCCACAGCTCCTACGTTTTCAAACTTGTTAGATATGGACAAACTTGAAAACATGGTGGAAGAGCGAACAAGGGAACTAGCCGCTGCTAATGAAAAAGTTACAAGTGTTATTGAAAGTATTACGGATGGGTTCTTTGCTTTGAATAAAGAATGGGAATTTATTTACATAAATAAACATCAATATCTACCACAAAAGAAAGCAGCAAAAGATGTATTAGGCAAAAATATATGGGAGATCTTCCCGAAAAGTATAGATACCGTCATGTATAAAGAATTTCATCGTGCGATGTTAGAGCGAGTTCCTGTACATTTCGATATTCCCGCAACCTCTGAAGATTATTGTTACGAAGTAGTGGCTTACCCGTATGACGAGGGTATCTGTTGCCTATTTAAAAATGTATCGGAAAAAAAGAAATATGAAAATGAACTGAGAAGGTTTTCCAACTTAGAATTAATAGGGCAAATGGCAGCAGGTATCAGCCATGAGATTAGAAATCCAATGACAACGGTACGAGGATTCTTACAGTTATTAAAAAAAGAGGACGAATTTGAAAAACATAATGACCACTTTAATTTAATGATTGAAGAACTTGACCGTGCCAATGCCATTATTACTGAATTTCTTTCAATGGGAAATACAAGGACATCTGATTTACAGATGTTAGATTTAAATTCAATTATCTATGATATTTCACCTTTAATAAAGATTGATACATTTAATCAAAATAAACTTATTCAATTCGATACTAAAGACATCCCAGAATTGCTTTTAAATCGTAATGAGATACGGCAATTAGTAATAAACCTATACCGTAACGGCTTAGAAGCGATGAGCACAGGGAAAGTGCTATCCATCAGTACCTACATAGAAGATGAAAATTGTGTGGTTCTTGCAGTGCGGGATCAAGGAGAAGGTATCAGGCAAGAAATATTAGAGAAACTGGGTACTCCATTCTATACAACCAAAGATAATGGCACTGGCTTGGGGTTAGGCATTTGTTACGCCATTGCTGCTCGTCATAATGCGAAAATTGAAATTCAAACTGGATTAGATGGCACTACTTTTTTTGTTAAATTCTATTCTAAAAACAATTTGAATAATCCTCATTTAGATTAGTCACGGAGAACCGTATCATAAGTAAATGAGGTTCTAATCTGTTTAACAAAATTTCAGGTACCTGTGCAAGGAGTATTGATAAATGTTTAAGTTTCCATGTTTGTTCATCAACTTTCTTCTTTTATAGATATTGAGGAGTGGCACGTAAGCCTTCCTTTGAAATCCTTACATAATAAATCCGTTTTCACATTTACTGATAACGTTAGCAAAGGATTAGTCTATTCAAAAGTATTACTTTAGCGAAAAATGCAGGTGTCGGTTTGGAGAAAGTTGGGAATTGCATGTGTTGAAAAATGTATGATGAAGCCGATTGAATGGATCAATGAACCACGGGGGCTTTATGCAAGTATGGAGCCGGCGTGCAATTTCAAAAAGCTTTATAAACAGCCATGACGAAACAAACATATAAATATAATAAGAGGTAGTTCTTACAAGTGTATTTGTAATAAGGGACTGCCTTTTTTGTATAAGCATTGGTTAACGTATTTGCAAGGTATATAGATCGATTTTGCTGGAAAGGAGGATATTCTTATGAAGAATAAAAGCGAAATCATGGAGATCATTCAGCAATTGGATCATCATATTGCAGATGATTTTGAGGCACAGGACCTAGACTTTAAACAATGGAATTTTAGTGCTGTGGAGGAAAACGTCAATAAAATGATTAAATACGCTGTTTGTATGGCAAATGGCGGCGGGGGCAGCGTTGTTTTCGGCGTGGCCGACAAAATGCAGGGAATAGAAAATGTTTTAATAGGGATTCCATTTGATATAGACATAGAAGAATTACAAAAAAGGATATTTGAAAATACGGATCCACACATAACCCCTTCGTTTGATGAAATATTTTATAAAGATCATTCAATCCGGCTATTGGTCATGAACGTTTTGCCGAAAACACCGCCTTATACAACAACGAAGGGTACAGCAACCATTAGGCAAGGAAAAGAGTGTCTGCCGTACAGAAGCAATTCGTAGGGATAGTCTGATTTTATGATTAGGTAAAGGGGGCCCTTCTATTTATTAAACATAATTTACAGCATCAATACCCTCACTTAGTGCCATTACGGAGTCCCGCCCACATTTTAACGAAAATATACGCTAAACAAATTTCGATATAAAATGAGTCTAATTTCCTGCTTTGTTAGAGATTCGACTCTAATTTTTTAGACTACTAAATCCATAATTATTTTTCCCCCCATTTTGATTGAATAGGAAATTTGTTGCTAAAAATACTGAAGCTACGTTAATTAAAAGGGCAACAATATTTAAAAAGTCAGTTGTCGGCCCAAACACAATAATCAATGATGTTATTGCGACAAACAATGGAATTGTCTTATTTATATTTGTGACTAGTTGTTGCTTGTGAAAATGTCTTAGTATGAAAAAAATACCTATTAAAATTGGTGCAGTAAGGAATAATCCTAAATATCCCCATGCATCTTCAATAAACCAAGGGAAAAAGCGCATACGTGAAGTAAAAATAAACAGATTTAGTACGATAGTTCCTACTAATATACTGTTTAATATAATGACTCTCTTGTTTTTATCCATTGTAATTTCTCCTTTAAAATTTAATTACTCATTAGTTAATTCGTAAAAACGATTCATAACTTCTTCTTCTTCAAACGTGCTATACCACCTATAATCACTACCATCTAAAATACGATAATGTTGGCTGATCACATTTTGTTGTACTCGAAATTTTCCTTTTTTCGCAATCTCATTCCAAAACATTTTTCCTCCTAATGTTTTTACTTTTGGAGTATTGATACCATCGTGAGCTAGTGTTTCAATTACTTCAAAAGGTTCTTCTCCTAAAATGTGTTCTATGATTTGACTATCCTTAAATAAGGCACAAACTACGACTGCATTCGTCCAACCAATTGATGTTCTTTCTTTTTCAACTTGAACCAGTGTCTTTTTGGAAATCCCTAGAACAGTAGCCATTTTTTCTTGAGAATATCCTTTTTCAAGACGAATTAGTCGAACATTCTTAGAAATCAAATCAATTACAGTTTCTTTATTCAAATAACATCACCTCCATGCAACAGTGTTAAATTAAACTAATAGTGTAATATTACACTGTTATTAGCCTTTTGTAAATGGTACATCCAATACAATGGTTGTAACGATAGACACTTTAAGCCCAAGATGTTCATCTGATAGTGGATGGGCAATAATGTTTCCAATGACTAAAGCAATAGCGAAATCAAGAGTCTTAATTGAGAGATGACACGCTGACCTAATACTCTAGTAACAGTTAATAAGAAGAAAAAAGCAACAATAGCTCGAAGAATCCACTCAAAGGTAGTAAGTGTTTCTTGGCCTTGAAAAAATCCAAATAATACACATCCTTTATCAAAATAGCTATCACATAGTTTAACTCTGATGTTATTTTAATAATCCATAATTAGTGATAAATTTAAATGAAGGAAGTAACTGATTAATAGAGCTTGGTTTACATTTGTATTTTCCAGAGATTTTTAAGAAGTTTTATAAATCAAATAAAAAAACTTATTTGAATGGTAAAACCTCATTTTGGAGTATCACGGTAAACCCGTATCATAAAAGAGTTTGTCGATGTTCTAACGTGGAAAGACTGAGTTTACATAAATAGAGAGGATGTACATATGAAAATAAATCGATTAATTGCTAATAACATTAATCAATTAGATGCCGTACTGCCATTAAATCAATCGTTAGGAATTGCAGGTTTGTCTGGGTCCGGAAAAACCACTTTTAGTCAAACCATTGGTGAAGAGTCCAAGAAGCGTCTCGTTTCATTATTGCCAAAGGCAGAATATCAGTATTTGTTTTCTAAAATTATGGAAACAAATTTCAGTGCCATCAAAATGGAAGACATGCCTTTAGTGCTTTTTCTCGGAAGAGCATCGATTTCTTCTAATCCGCGGTCTACCATTGGCACCCATACGGGCGTTTTTAAAGAAATTCGAGTTCGCCTTGCTGAAAAATTTAATCTTTCTCCAGAAGTTTTTTCATTTAATAATGAATTAGGCTGGTGTCGGGATTGTAAAGGACGTGGCACGACCAAAAATGTGGAATGTAAAAAGTGCAAGGGCAGTCGTTATAACCAAGAAGTTGAGCAATATACGATTGAATTACTTGGAAAACCACATAGTATTTCCGAACTCAACGACTTAAGCATAGAAACCATTCTCTCATTAGCTGAAGTTTTGCACATTAGTGAAGCGAAGCAGCATATTCTCCAAAATATCATCAATATGAATATTGGTTATTTAACATTGAATCGGATAATGGGGACTTTATCAGGCGGGGAATTAACACGGCTTTACTTGGCCGAGTTCATGGCAGCCAGTGAAAATACCGTTATTATTATTGATGAAATCTCGGTTGGCCTTGATCACGAAACACTATTGAAAATTTTAGAACAGATAAAACAATTAGGGTATAAGAATCAAATCTGGCTCATCGATCATTCTGACACGGTACTCGATGCAACAGATGAGCAATTGTTCTTTGGACCAGGAAGTGGCAAGTATGGCGGCAAAATTGTAGAAGAATCCCCACGTCCAAAACCAATCATCTGGAAACGAAATCAGGCTATGCCAACAGGATACTATCAATTCCAGGATCTTTACTGCCGAAATATTCAAATAGATGAAATCCGAATTCCCAAAAATAGACTTGTCACTTTTACCGGTGAGTCTGGATGTGGTAAATCCACTCTCGTCAATGAGTGTATCACCAAAGATTTTATGAAGCGATATCCAAAAGATAAACTAGTCATGGTTGGGCAAGATCGGAATCAATCGATTACGAGCCGGTCAACCGTTGCGACGTTTCTTGATATTAAGAAGAAACTCACTAAATATAGTGACGAGATAGATGATATTTTTCTACGTTCGATAGAAGATATTATTGATGAACTCCCTAAGGAAGACATCGCTCATAAACGCTTGAGCTTATTGATCAAACTTGGACTTGGTTATTTGACGTTAGAAAGAAAAACACAAACTTTATCAACAGGTGAATTTCAATGTGTTCATTTAGTTTCTGAGTTGTTTACGAATGCCAAAAATCCACATACTTTGTTTATTTTTGACGAGCCTTCAAAAGGGTTGTCACAAAATATTTTAAACCAATTTATTGATAGTGTTAGGGTCATTCTAGAGAATGAATCTGTCTCCATCATGATGATTGAACATAATGCATATATGCTAGAAAGCTCTGATTTTATTGTTGATTTCGGTAAAAGACAGCTTGCGCCTGTTCAACATCTTGATGTTGTCAGTCATGAAGAGTATTACTGTCAAAAAAATAGTGAAGAAGTTGCTCCATTGCACATTTCTTCAACACTCAAGCAGCGAAACGGTATTCACTACTTAGAAGAAAATCATTTGGTCTACTTTAAAAATGCAGAAAATATCTACAAGGGCGGCATTCTAAAAAGCCTTTCACCTATGGCTCGGTTGATTTATGGTGAATATGAATCCGACACCATCGCACCCGTTATCGCCATTGATCTTGAAAGGCACTTGTATAGTCAATATAGTTTCCTCTATGAAATGGGCGGGCTGATCAACCATATCGTTGCTGCCCATCCGACCAATAAAGATACAAGAAACTTCGATTTCTATAATCAAGAAAACCATTGTCCATGTTGTTCCGGCCGTCGGGTCATTGAGAAATTCAATTTTGATGTGGTCATTCAGGACAAAACTGTGCCATTCTGGGATGGCTTATTACATTCCGACGTCATGGAAGTTTTGAAATATTATCAATATCCAAAGTTGCAATTCCTGTTTGATGAGATCAAGAATGAACTCGGACAAGATATCAGCAAAAGCTTCAATGAGATGACTAACTCGGAAAAGCATACTTTTTTATATGGTTATTGGGAAAAGTCGTTTTATGATAAAGCTGGCAAGGCATCGAGAACATGGGAAGGCTTTAATTTGATCATTGGACGCTATATGTTCATTTCGAAATCAATCATTAAAGATCATATGAAAGCTTCAAAAGAACTGATTACCTGTCCAGTTTGTGAAGGAACCGTGCTGAACCATCATAAAAAACTATTGTTTGGTGGGATCGATATTCGTGAACTCATTCAACAGCCAATCGATCAAGTCATAAAAACAGTAGGGAAGTTGCCGGAACTGGAAAAACTAAAAGCGGTTGTTGGCGGCGATATGTCGCTTACTGAAGATGTTTCCATCCTTTCTAGGGGAACGCAAGTAGCACTGAAAATGCTAGAACTGGAACAGGCAAGCTTTATTGACTACGAGATCGTTTTACAGAATGCTTTCCCATTCTGGGACAGTATTGGAAGCAAAATCGAAGCAATAAGCTGTAAAAACCAGATCACAATCTGTGATTTCGCCAATATTACCGAAACGAGAGAAACCATTATCGATAAGTATTTCACCAATGGAAAATATAAAAAGCTAACTTATGTGTACGAAGCGTTTGGATACAAAAAAATTGTTACCCAAATCAATAAAGTTAAAGCAAGTCATAAATGTCCATTCTGTGCAGGGAAGAAAGTCATTTCCGAAGATGGTCTTCATGACGGCGTGTATAAATTGTCGGTGCCCTGTGTGAGTTGTCATGCTAGTGGTATCAATAATGAAGGTCGGAAGGAAATCATCGAAGGCTTCGACGTACAAACCTGGCTGACCGGTAAAGTAAGGGATGTAGTGGCTGAAAGATTACTTACAGATGGTGTGGAAGATATACCTATTTTCAATCGTATTCGTGAGCTGGATAAACAAGACATGATTTCCGTTTATCAAAGTCTTGAGCAAAATAATTAACTTATCTTGATGGTTTTGTGCAAACTAGCAACAGATGGTGTGAATTAATACTTCATTGAATGAGCAAGGTAATCTTTCAAAGAGGTAATTTAAACTTGAAGTTAAATCAAAAAAGAAGGAGAATGCTTGTTATACGAAGCGTTCTCCCTTTTTTGTGTCATATAGAATGAATCGATTTAAGTCAAACTGTAAATCACTATAATTAACTATATAAAATAGAATTTTTTCAGTGCAGCACACACTGGGATGTTCCATAGCCTTATGGAAGGACTTCTCACTGTTAACCTGCTTTTATTTAGCTTATAATTATTAGGTAATAGTAAATATATATTAATGTTTAAATAATTGTATTACACTATAATATGGATATATTTTAAACAGAAAAGGTGTGTGACTAGGTCTCGCCTTGGCTTATTATGCTTTCTAAGCAAGAGCGCCTAGATCCTTTCTGCAATTTTAGGGACTAAGGATGGTAAAAATGAACATGAGAGAAACTAATACAGACGTTATCTTAATTGGTGCCGGAGTCATGAGTGCCACTTTAGGGACACTTTTGAAAGAATTAGCGCCGGAATTGAAAATTACAGTGATTGAGAAGCTCGACAATGCAGGAGAGGAAAGCTCAAACGAATGGAATAATGCAGGAACAGGTCATGCGGCCCTGTGTGAGCTTAACTATACAACTGAAAAACCAGACGGATCTATTGATATTAGCAAAGCGATTAAAATAAATGAACAGTTTCGGCTGTCCACGCAGTTTTGGTCACATCTTGTAAAAAACGGGTTGATAAATAATCCAGAAGACTTTATCATGCCATTGCCTCATATGAGTATGGTACAAGGGGAACAAAATGTGGCGTTCTTAAAGAAACGTTTTGAAGCGCTATCAAAAAATCCGCTGTTCCAAGGAATGGAATTTTCTGATGACCCAGCAAAACTGATGGAATGGATTCCGCTCATTATGCAAGATCGTCCTTCGGATGAAGTCATAGCGGCAACAAAAATCGACTCTGGAACGGATGTTAACTTTGGTGCTTTAACGCGCATGTTGTTTGACCACTTACAGAATAAGAACGTCCGTATCAAATATAACCACAATGTAGATAATTTGTACCAGAATGGCGATGGTTCATGGGAATTAAAAGTGAGTAATGTCTACAGCGGTATCGTGGAACACCATACTGCAAAATTCGTCTTTATCGGAGGCGGAGGCGGAAGCGTGCATTTACTGCAAAAATCCGGCATTCCTGAAGGTAGACAAATTGGAGGATTCCCAGTAAGCGGAATCTTCATGGTGTGTAATAATCCAGAAGTTATTGCTCAAAATCATGCAAAAGTATACGGAAAAGCTAAAGTTGGTGCTCCACCAATGTCTGTTCCGCATCTTGATACACGATTTATTGACAATAAAAAATCGTTGTTATTTGGACCATTTGCCGGCTTCTCACCTAAGTTCTTAAAAACCGGTTCAAATTTGGATCTAGTGACCTCTGTAAAACCGAATAATATCTTAACCATGTTGGCGGCAGGCGCAAAAGAGATGTCATTGACAAAATACCTGATTCAGCAAGTTATGTTATCGAAAGAACAGCGTATGGATGAGTTACGAGAGTTTATCCCGAACGCCAAGAGCGAGGATTGGGATTTAGTTGTAGCTGGTCAACGTGTACAAGTGATCAAAGATACTTCTGAAGGCAAAGGAACGCTTCAATTTGGTACGGAAGTTGTTAGTGCTGCTGATGGCTCTATTGCAGCATTACTAGGGGCTTCTCCCGGTGCTTCTACGGCAGTTCACGTTATGCTCGAAGTAATTAAAAAATGCTTCCCGCAACATATGGAAGAATGGGAACCAAAAATCAAAGAAATGATTCCTTCTTATGGCGTGTCACTAATGGAAAATCCAGAGCTTCTGCACGAAATAAATATTTCAATAGCAGAGAAGCTTGGTCTAAGTGAAAAAGAACAAGTCTAAAGTTAATTTTGGATATGGAATTTTCATACTTTCTTTAACATAGCATTTAAAAACAATAAAAAAGGGGAAGGCTTGATATACTAAGCCTTCCCCTTTTTTATTTTAGCTAAAATAACTACAATGATTCCGACAACTCTGGAGCTATGTCTGTTTACTGAAAGTGAAATTCAATATATTTTTTAAGTTTGATTTTTTATCCAATAAAGAAAAGATATTTATCGAGGGAAAGAATACAATAGAAAGAATCTGTATAATATTATTACTATTTAGAAATAAAAATTATTTTATTTCTAACATAGTTACTGTTTTAAATATAGTCGAAAGATACTGATTATACCAGTGTTTTCCTGAAAAATACATTTGTATTCTGTCGGATAATTTATTATTATAAGACAAGTAAATTACTTTTAAAATATATTGAAAGTGACGCTCCCTTCATCATTTTTAATACCGAATAGAGATATTAGTAGCTTGCTGTTAATTGAAGCAATTTTATAGTCTAAGAGGAGGAAATTGAATGGCAAACAAAGAATTAAAGAGAGGCTTGGAAGCGCGTCATATTCAGATGATTGCTTTGGGAGGTACAATTGGTGTTGGTTTATTTATGGGTTCAGCCAGCACAATTAAATGGACGGGTCCGTCTGTAATGCTTGCTTATGCAATCACAGGGATTTTTATCTTTTTCATAATGCGTGCAATGGGAGAAATGTTATATTTAGAGCCAAGTACAGGTTCATATGCGACATTTGGCCATAAGTACATTCATCCCTTAGCGGGGTATATGACGGCATGGAGTAACTGGTTCCAGTGGGTAATTGTTGGGATGTCAGAAATTATAGCTGTTGGGGCATACATGAAGTACTGGTTCCCAGACCTGCCTGCTTGGATACCAGGTCTTATCGCAATAGTGATTCTGGGTGCAGCTAACTTAGTTTCTGTTAAAGTATTTGGTGAATTTGAATTTTGGTTTGCGATGATTAAAATCGTTACAATTGTATTGATGATTATTGCTGGGTTTGGCCTTATTTTCTTCGGATTTGGTAATGGAGGAAATGCAATCGGATTATCTAACCTTTGGGAACATGGCGGCTTCTTTACAGGTGGCTGGACAGGCTTCTTCTTTGCGCTATCACTAGTTATTGGGGCTTATCAAGGTGTCGAACTAATTGGGATTACAGCTGGTGAAGCGAAAGATCCGCAAAAAACATTAACGAAAGCCATTCAAAGTCTTATTTGGCGTATTTTAATTTTCTACATTGGTGCGATTTTTGTTATAGTAACAGTTTATCCTTGGGATCAGCTGAGTTCGATTGGTAGCCCATTTGTAGCAACTTTTGCGAAAGTGGGTATTACAGCCGCCGCCGGACTTATTAACTTTGTCGTCATCACAGCGGCGTTGTCAGGCTGTAACAGTGGTATTTATAGTGCAGGACGTATGCTTTATACATTAGGGATAAATGGACAAGCACCAAAGTTCTTTACAAAACTCTCTCGTAATGGAGTGCCTATATTTAGTTTGCTTGGTGTAATGCTTGGTTTAATAGTTGGCGTTGTGCTAAGTTACATTGCACCAGAAAATTTATTTGTGTATGTATACAGTGCAAGTGTACTGCCTGGTATGATTCCGTGGTTTGTCATTCTAATTAGTCAAATTCAATTCCGAAAAAGAAAAGGGGCTGAAATGGATAATCATCCATTCAAAATGCCTTTTGCACCGGTGACAAACTACATTACCATCGCCTTTTTAATTATAGTTTTAGTTGGCATGTGGTTTAATGAGGACACACGGATGTCGCTTATTGCAGGTATTGTGTTCTTATGTCTTGTTGTCATTAGTTTTTACGCTTTTCGAATCGGCAAGCGTGTTCCAATAGATACTCAAAAAGATGATCAAGTGACTAACCGATAATTCACTTTCTAAAAAACAATAGTAAAGGGGAAGGCTTAATAACAAAGCCTTCCCCTTTTTAGGTTATATAAAAATTGTTATATGGTGTTTAACAATAGTACTACTTAAAAAAAGGAACCTTTTTCAGTGCACTAGCTACAGGAATGGCTACAATGATCCCGACAACATTTTGAACGATGTTTCCAGGAATAGAGGCCACAGGTGCAATCCAGTTACCATATAGAACCCCTTCACAAAGGTAATAAACCGCTAACATCACAGGAATAGAAACAATAGTAGCGAGTAGATTGAAAGCAACACTGTTACCATTGCGACCGTTCGACCAAGCAATTTTTCCAACTATATATCCTTGTAAGCCGCGAGCCACAATGGTGAAGGGTGCCCACAATGTCCAATTAGAAACTAAGTCGAATAACCCCATCCCAACAGCACCAGCGATGGCTGCTTTTTTAGGACCAAATAAAATGGAGGCAATGAAGAGCATAGCTGTTCCAAGATGAACTAAACCGCCATTCGCCGTAATCGGTAGTTTGATATTTAATAAGAGTGTAGCAACGAATACAAGTGCAATTAACATAGACGTTAAAATTAAATCAAATGTGCGAGTGCGTGAGATTGAGCTTGAATAACTTTGTGTATTTTGCATAGTTTAACCCTTCTTTGCGTTTTTTTGAATTCACTGATAACAGTAGCAAAGGGCTGGACTATTTAAAAGTATCAGTTTAGCGGAAAATGTAGGGGTCAGTTTTTAGAGAAAACAGAAAATCAAGTGTAGTATCCTGATGGGATTTTGATTGGACGAAGCTGAATTTAAAGGACTTGGGTTTAGTTAATAGATCTGAATTCACGTAAATGATGCTACAAGAAACCTTGAAAATTGCTAAATACCTACATTATAAATATAGGTGATACTTTCAAAATCAAACTAATAAAAACCGTACTTATATGGATCACGGTTTGTAAAAAAACAAATCTATTTAAAATATTTATATAATTTGTGTTGACAGTAAAACATTAGAGCACTATAGTAATTTGTAGCCGAACATAACTTAATAACTTTTCTTATCCAGAGAGGTGGAGGGACATGGCCCTTTGAAACCTCGGCAACAGGTTCTATTGTAGAATACTGTGCTACTTCCATCAGGTGTAAACTTGACAGATAAGAAGAGCTGAATCGATATATTTATGATGAGCCTCTTCTTGTTTATTGGAAGAGGCTTTTTTATATGTACATAAAGCAAAATTTTGAAAACTGAATATCAATCTTATCCAGAGAGGTGGAGGGACTGGCCCTATGAAACCTCGGCAACAGGTTCTTTTGCAGAACACTGTGCCAATTCCATCAGAATCAATTCTGAACAGATAAGATAAGTTTATGGTTAAATCTGCCCCTCAACTTATCTTTGTTGAGGGGTTTTCGGTATTTAAGGAGGGAAATTCAAATTGAGTAAGTGAATAACACATTAATAAAACCTAGTATTCAGGTTTGATTGATTGGTTATAAATCTAGAATTGGAGGAAGTAAAAGTGTACATAGTCAAACGCTTGTTTACCATGATTGTAACCTTATGGATAATTGCAACTTTAACTTTTATTATGATGCATTTTATTCCGGGAGATCCTTTTGCGAGCGACGCGAAAATGCTACCGGATGAAATCCTGGAGAATATGCGAGCTAAATATAATTTAGATAAGCCTTTGGCGGAACAATATTTTCTGTATTTGAAAGACTTGGCCCAATTCGATCTTGGACCATCTATCCAATCAAAAACAAGGGATGTAAATACGCTGATTGCAGAGGGCTTTGGTCCATCGGCATTGCTAGGACTCCAGTCTCTTGTAATGGCACTTGTTTTGGGAATCGGGTTGGGAGTGATTGCTGCTTTGAACCATAACCGGATGCTCGACTATATATCTATGTTTATCGCGATTATCGGCATTTCCATTCCAAGTTTTATCTTAGCTCCGTTATTAATCAAATATTTTGGTGTTGAGTGGGGCATATTTCCGGTGGCATCCTGGGGAACATGGCAGCACACCATCTTGCCTTCCTTCGCTTTAGCTTTGGGACCGTTAGCGATCATCGCGAGATTTGTCCGGACCAGCATGCTTGAAGTTTATAACCAAAATTATATAAAAACTGCTGAAGCCAAAGGACTTTCAACATTTTCTGTTGCTGTGAATCACGGAATTAGAAACGCACTTATACCGGTTATTTCCTTTATCGGTCCTTTATTTGCAGCCATCATTACAGGAACGTTTGTCATCGAAAAGATTTTTGCTATTCCTGGTATCGGAAAGTATTTTGTTGACAGTATCTTCAACCGGGATTATCCAGTTATTCTCGGTACCACAATTTTTTACAGCATTATCTTAATCATTACCTTATTTATCATCGATCTAGCTTATCGATTCGTCGATCCTAGAATTAAACTCACAAGCAGGGGTGAATAATGTGACAAATTCTCTACCGGAAACGGATTCATTATTTCGGCCAGCAAATCCTGCTCATTTTGATAATACGCAAATTTCACGGCCAAGTTTGAGCTTTTGGCAGGATGCTGTATTAAAAATATTTAAAAACAAAATGGCTGTCCTTGGTTTTGTTTTATTGACTGCTATCATTCTACTGTCTATTATCGGTCCTTATTTGGTTCCATATAGCCAGAGCGAACAGTCATTGACAGAAGGAAATCTTCCTTTGTCTGGTAAACACTGGTTCGGCACAGACGATCTCGGCCGTGATATGTGGGCAAGAATTTGGGCCGGGGCACGGATTTCCTTAATCATCGGAATTGCTTCAGCAATTATTGATCTTGTAATCGGTATCGCAGTCGGCGGTGTTTCAGGATATATGGCCGGAAGAGGCAAGACGGGAGACCAAATTGACAGTTTCTTGATGAGAATTGTCGAAGTCCTGTATGGAATTCCGTATCTTTTAGTAGTCATACTGCTTATGGTCATTATGGAACCAGGCTTGATCACCATGATTATTGCACTGTCCATTACAGGCTGGGTGGGAATGGCAAGAATTGTGAGAGGACAAATACTTCAGTTGAAACAGCAAGAATATGTTTTAGCCGCTGAAAAGCTTGGGACTTCCCATAGCAAAATCATTATTAAACACTTACTGCCGAATATGATGGGAATCATTATTGTGACCTTAACATTTACTATTCCTCAAGCCATTTTTGCAGAATCCTTTTTAAGTTTTCTCGGACTTGGGGTACAGGCACCTACTGCGAGCTGGGGAACAATGGCAAATGACTCTCTTGGTATCATTTTAAGCGGACAATGGTGGAGATTATTCTTCCCAGCTCTCATGATTTCATTAACGATGTTCGCTTTTAACGCTTTCGGCGATGGATTACAAGATGCTTTGGATCCGAGATCGAAAAATTAAGGAGGTTAGGTCATATGAGTCAGCTACTAGAAGTGAAGAATTTAAAAGTGTCTTTTCGAACGTATGGTGGAGAAATCCAATCTGTAAGAGGAGTTTCATTTTACATTGACGAAGGGGAGACCTTAGCGATTGTCGGGGAAAGCGGATGCGGGAAAAGTGTGACAGCACAGGCTGTTATGGGAATGGTTCCCACTCCACATGGAATAGTGCAGAATGGGCAGATAACTTTTGGAAACCGGGACATTACAAAACTTTCAAAAAAGAAGCTGCAACAAATACGCGGATCTGAAATTGGCATGATTTTTCAAGATCCGATGACATCTTTGAACCCAACGATGAAAATAGGAGACCAGATCCGCGAAGGCATTTTGAAACATCAAAAGTTATCAAAGAATGAAGCGAAGAAAAAAGTCCTTGAACTCCTGGAACTAGTCGGGATTCCGGATGTTGCAAAAAGATATTCACAGTATCCACATGAGTTCAGTGGAGGAATGCGGCAACGAGTAGTTATAGCGATTGCACTTGCCTGTAATCCTAAACTTATTATTGCAGACGAACCAACAACAGCGCTTGATGTAACCATTCAGGCACAAATTTTGGATTTGTTAAAAGATATTCAGCAAAAGCGAAATTCTTCAATTATATTAATCACGCATGACTTGGGAGTCGTGGCAGAAGTTGCCGATCGTGTTGCAGTCATGTATGCCGGACTGGTAGTGGAGAGTGGGACAGTTGAGGAAATTTTCGAAAGCCCAAAACATCCATATACATGGGGACTTCTTAAATCAGTTCCTAACCTAGATTCTCCCGAGAGAGAAAGACTCATTCCCATTGAAGGATCACCCCCGGATTTATTCGCCACACCAAAAGGATGTCCATTTTCTTCCAGGTGTCCTTTTGCAATGGAAATGTGCGTTTTACATATGCCAAAGACAGAAACATTCTCAAACCATCATTATGCCAAGTGCTGGTTGAATGATCACCGTGCCGTGAAAGTGAAAGAGTTAAATACAGCAAGGAGTGAGCAACTTGTCTGAAAATGTATTAGAAATTCATGACGTGAAAAAACACTTCGATGTGGGTCATAAGCAGGTTATCAAATCAGTCGACGGTATTTCCTTTTCAATAAAAAAGGGAGAAACTCTTGGCATTGTTGGGGAGAGTGGAAGTGGAAAATCCACAATAGGCAGAACAATTGTCGGTTTGTACGAAGCGACTGCTGGAAAGGTGATGTTTGAAGGAAAGGATATTTCACAGCTGGATCGAAAAGGAAAGCGGGAATTTAACCGTAAGATGCAAATGATTTTCCAGGATCCACACGCCTCCCTTAATCCCCGGATGAGGGTGGGAGAAATTATTGCAGAAGGTATTGATGCATACGGCCTTGCAAAAGGAAAAGCGAAGCAGGAAAGAGTGTTTCAGCTTCTAGAAAGAGTAGGCTTGAATCCGGATCATGCCAAGCGTTTTCCCCATGAATTCAGTGGAGGACAAAGGCAAAGAATCGGAATCGCAAGAGCGCTTGCGGTACAACCATCGTTTATTGTAGCGGATGAACCCATTTCCGCCCTTGATGTTTCTATCCAGGCGCAAGTAGTGAATTTATTGGAGGATCTGCAAAAGGAAGAGGATCTGACCTATTTGTTTATCGCGCATGATTTAGCAATGGTGAAACACATCAGTGACCGGATTGGAGTGATGTACTTAGGGAAAATGATGGAATTGGCAGATAGCCAAACTCTTTTCCAAGATCCTCTTCACCCTTATACAAATGCTCTTCTTTCAGCCATTCCAGTTTCAGCGCCTAAACTCAGAGGGACTCGCGAAAGAATAGTTCTCGGAGGAGATCCACCAAGTCCAATCAACCCTCCTAGTGGATGCCCATTCAGAACCAGATGCCCTTCAGCAATGGAGCACTGTGCTATGGAAATGCCTGAATGGAAAGAAGTAAAGGAAAATCATTGGGTAGCATGCCATCTGTATTAACAACAAACTTAGAGAATGAATCGGAGGAAAGAACATGAAAAAAATATCGTTAGCTTTCATCGCCACCATGTTATTGATAGTGACAGCATTAGCTGGATGTAACAATCCAGAACAAGCTACATCAGGTAAGTTAAAAAAAGATATTAAACAAGAAATCACTGCAAACCTTGGTGGAGAGCCTTATACATTGGACCCAGCATTTGCATCTGATACCACTTCCTTTTGGGTTATTAGCCATCTATATCAAGGGTTATTTACTTATGATAAGGATGGAGAGGTTGTGGATGGTGTAGCAAGTAAAGTAGGTGTATCAGAAGATGGAAAAACCTATACATTTACAATTCGAGATAATGTTAAGTGGTCCAATGGAGATCCTTTAACAGCAAAAGACTTTGAATTCTCATGGAAACGAGTTTTGAATCCAGAAACAGCTGCTTATGACCCTTCACAATTTTATTATATTAAAGGCGCGGAGGATTACAACACAGGAAAAGGGACTGTAGAAAATGTAGCAATTACAGCTAAAGACGATCAAACGCTTGTTGTTGAATTGAATAACCCTGTGAAATTTTTCCCGAAAGTAGTATTGGGAGAAGGTTTCTTACCAGTTAATCAAAAGGTTGTTGAAGCTAATAAAGATTGGGCTGCAGAAGCAGAAGGAATTGTCACAAATGGGGCATATACAGTGTCAGAATGGAAGCATAATGAACAATTGACGATTAAAAAAAGTGAGAGTTTTTGGAATGCAGATCAGATTATAATGGAAACCGTTCATTTCAAAATGGTCGCTGATGCAACAACTGAATACCAAATGTATAAAGCAGGCGAACTTGATTTAGTAGCAGCATTACCTGCAGAGACAGTTGAACAAGAGAAAAGTAATGAAGAATACGAGAATTTTCCATCCTTTAGCATATATACCTATACATTTAATGTTGAGGAAGAACCGTTCACTAATGCAAAAATCAGAAGAGCATTATCATTTGCAATTGATAGAGAAGCCCTTACTGAAAATATCCTTAAAGGGGGAGAAAAGCCTGCATATGGCTACGTTGCATACGGTGTTGAATCTCCATCAGGTAAAGATTTTAGAGATGAAGCCCCTGAGTACTTTAAATTTGATCCTAAAAAAGCAAAGGAATTGTTAGAAGAAGGATTGAAAGAAGAGGGTTGGGACAAGCTTCCTGAATTCACGTTGAAATACAATTCAGAAGGCAATCATAAGAAAATCGCCGAGGTCCTGCAAGAAATGTTCAAACAAAATCTTGATTTAGATGTGAAGATTGAAAATCAGGAATGGAAAACATATATTGATACGTTCAAGCAAAAAAACTTCCAGTTAGCACGCATGGGATGGGGCGGAGATTTCCTTGATCCATATCCAGTTTTAAACTTGTATACTTCGAAAAGCTCAAGTAACTTCACAAATTGGAGCAATAGTAAATTTGATGAGTTGGTAGAAAAATCACTCGTTGAACAGGATGAAAATAAGCGATTTGAATTATTACATGAAGCAGAAACAGTATTGATGGAAGAAATGCCAGTTATTCCAATCCTCTTCTCTGCACAAAATACCCTCATAAGCAAAAAGATTGAAGGAATTCGTCTTGATGTATTATCAAAACCAGACCTCAGATATGCCGAGAAGGTGTCAGAATAAATAAAGGAGAAATATAAATGGTAAAACGATATTTTTATTCTGATGGTTCTGTCGCTATTGTGGTGATTTTCTTGGCATTTTTCCAAAAGATCCAAATTGTTTCAGAGGCAGATTTGAATAAACTGTTTCTGATTGGAATCATATCTTTATTAGTCGGTGCATCTATGTACGTGTTGAAGACGGGGTTTTTCGATTTGTTTTTTCAAGGATTTAAAACATTAAGCAACATGACCATCAAAAACTCTGCTTCAATGAAAGAAGTGGATGAACTGATTGATGCGGATAATGTTTTTAAAGAGTGGAAGAACAAGCTTTCAACACAATTGATGACATATTCACTCGGCATAGGCACAGGAATACTCCTGTTGTCGACAGTTTGGTCATTTAACTTATAAAGGGAAATTTTCTTATCCGATTAAATAGCTATTTATCATAATAAAAACGGATACGCCGCCTATTGCGGTGAGTCCGTTTTTTGGCGTTCTCTTCTAAAAACTTTTAGTGGCTAAATGTTACAAACCTCCAAAAAATTACTACCTGAATATTAGTCATTCAATCAAAACTGGAATCTCACAATCCAGAAGACCGTGGTTTTTCAGTTATATGGCTTCGTGACTTAGCTTTTTAATTTTAAAATATACAAAACACAATGAATTAGAAGCATAGGTGCATTAACTCCAAGAGGATAAAAGGCAGACTAAATGTAATTTCTCTTCTAATAAGAAAACACTTATATCCAAACAAAAAAACGGAAGAAAAAATCTCCCGTCTTTTTTGCCTCTTACATTATTTCGATGAACCCTACCATGAACGAATAAATAAAAATCGCAAGTTCCATGCGGATTCCTTTAAATTCAACACCAAACAATAATTCCATATGGCGTGGTCTGTGCCGGAATGCTTCTCGTAGTTGGACCATAGATGACAATCAGGTTTCGGTTCGTAATACTCCGTGTGAATGGTTGCCCATTCCTAGATATAATCGGAGTATAAGGAGTAAGATTTAATTTTAATTGTCCATCCTTGCTTTCCAATTGGCTATTGAAGTAATCGACTTTCACATCTTGATAAGGATTATCTTTCACGATGATAAGTGCCCGGTATTGCGGTGGATAAATGAGAGGAACAGGGGCATTTCCATCATAGTACCCGGTTACCCGGTCTCCCACAGCGACCATCTCCTGGTTAACAAAATAAGTGGTCGGCGATACCACGAAATTTACTGAAGCTCCAGCACCATTATCTACTGACATCAACGTATAGCAACCTTCTCCTTCACCATTTGCTCCTATCATGAAATCACTGATTTCCATGACCGTTCCCTGGAAAGATAAAAAATTGACCAAATTTGTACCTCCGTCGTTATGAAATTATCTCTTATGCTATGCGTACACTTGTCGGTGTGTGAAATGTATATTGATTCCATTTTGAAAAATGGGAATTAAATGACTGTCAAACAAGATGAATTTCCATTGAAATAGGAGCATTAAGCGAGGTCGAGAAGTAACAATAAGAAAGCACATCAACTTTTTAATGTTGATGTGCTTTTAAAATTATTCCGGGTCATTCCCTTTTTTCATAATAAAGCTCAAATGTCTTCCGCTTTGTTTGTCTTGGCGATAAGAGAAGCCATCCGGACTAACAAACGTGCACGTACGGTCAATCGTAATTTGCTCTGACGGGATGCCTGCTAATTCACATTGCTTTTTCACGGTCAACTGATTGTCAATGTGATACTTGTGGGTTTGATCATTGTAATACATAAAATCATCGGCGTAGCCAAGGTCTTTGAATTTTACATACACATTTTCATCAACTTCAAATTTTTCCTGGCTCAGCGCTGCACCAATCTGGACATGTAAATCACTTGGGTTACAACGTTCAACTTGATTTAAATGCTCAAAAAGTTTTAATGAGATTTCTTTGACGGTACCTTGCCAGCCGGAATGAATAACGCCTATCAGGCCAGTCACTTCATTGTAAAAAATCACAGGGACACAATCAGCTGTGAAGCTGCTTAGCAAGATATTAGGCTCATACGTATACAGGGCATCTGTATCCGGAATGGCTGTATCAACCTGATTCGCGCCGCGTCCTTTATCATCAAGCGTTACCCGATGGAAATTCGCACTATGTGTCTGATTCGCACAAACGAAATTATCCAGTTCGCAATGTAAGAAGGCAGCTAATTTCTTGCGGTTTTCTACTATATCAGCCGTGGATTCACAGGCGTGGAGAGCCATATTGTTGTGTTCCAGTTCGACTTCATTTTTCATGGTCATTCCTGCAATGAATTTTTCATTGTTTAAGTATATGTTTGATTTCATATCATCACCTGATTTTACTATATAGCAGTGAATTGCTAATGTATAGGACAGTATAAGTATGGTTTTTCCTAAGCAGGATAGTGACATTTACGTGTATCTGAAAGAAATTCTTCGAAAGGAAAATATCTCGAAAATGAAGTATATTAAAGAAAATATAAAATTTATTCATTTGAGAAAACGGTGAATTATATAGGAGGTCTTGTTAATGGAGATAGGAATCAGCACGTTTGTAGAAACAACACCTGATGTTAAAACCGGTAAAGTAATCAGCCACGCACAACGGTTGCGTGAAGTCGTGGAGGAAATTGTGTTTGCCGATCAAGTTGGATTGGATGTATTTGGGGTTGGAGAGCATCATCGTCATGATTTTGCGGCCTCTTCTCCAGCAGTAGTGTTGGCAGCTGCAGCATCACAGACAAAGAGAATCCGATTGACGAGTGCGGTCACTGTGCTTTCATCTGCAGATCCAGTCCGGGTATTCCAGGACTTTGCCACACTTGATGGTATCTCGAATGGGCGTGCGGAAATTATGGCTGGACGGGGTTCTTTTATCGAATCCTTTCCACTGTTTGGCTATGATTTAGAGGACTATCACGAACTGTTTGAAGAAAAGTTGGACTTGCTGCTGAAATTACAGAAGTCCGAAATCGTGTCATGGTCTGGAAAGCATCGCCCAGCCATTGATAATGTTGGTATATATCCGCGTCCTGTTCAAGATCCTTTGCCTATATGGATTGGCAGTGGGGGTAATAGTGAATCGGTCGTCCGCGCAGGACTTTTGGGACTGCCACTTGTTTTGGCAATAATAGGAGGACGCCCCGTGCAGTTTGCCCCACTTGTTCAGCTCTATAAACAAGCGGCGGCTAAGGCAGGTCATGACGTATCAAAATTACCGATTGCCTCCCATTCACACGGGTTTATTGCAGAGGATAATGAGACGGCAGCAGATAAATTTTTCCCACCGACCCAGCAAGTCATGAACGTCCTTGGACGGGAGAGAGGCTGGGGTCATTACGACCGTGCGGCATTCGATGCAGCTCGGAGTTTTAAAGGGGCATTGTATGTAGGGGATTCGGAAACCGTTGCCCAAAAGATCATACACCTGCGTAAAAATGTAGGGATTACACGCTTTATGCTACATGTACCCGTTGGGACGATGCCTCATGCTGATGTGATGAAGGCCATTGAACTGTTAGGAACGGAAGTGGCACCGATCGTTCGGGAAGAAGTCGCCAAATGGGAAGACACACAGTAAGCATCTATTGCTACAGATTCATGGTCTAGAGAATGTTTGTTTATGTCATTGGTGTACGAAATCATTATATAAATAAATTAAAAAGGCCGTAATATACAGGATTCAGAACAATCCTTGTATATTACGGCCTTAAAAAGTTGCCTAAATTCACTTTGAAAGTCTAACCGCTTTTGCATTATGGATTAGTGTCGAATTTTCTTCTTATTTCGTTTTTTCGCAGGAGTCTTCAGAAATTGCCGACCATCTTACTAATGAAATCATATGAAGAGATACGCAAACAGAAGCGAAATCCGTTGATTGGAGTGGAGGCGGCAGAAAACAACTGCTCCTGCGGTTACTCGTCGCAAAGATTAGGACCAAATTGCCTTTGGTCCCAATCTTTTCAGCGGGAACAGCACGAGCTGAAGGCCCCGCAGGAACGTAGTGACGAGGAGACTAAAGCCGTGCCCGCGAAACGCGTCCGTCGCAAAGGAAATCAACATTTTCTTGCATACGCTCTTTTTCATTAGTATACAGTTATATTCACTCTTTTTATTTTTTGTCTACAGTCTAGACAGACTTCGTTTTCAGAAGTCTGTCTTTGGTTTTTTAAAATAAATCTGTTGAATTCTTTATTAAATAATAAAGGACATAAAACCAACTAAAAAACCCGTGTACAATGGCCCAACCAATAGACTTATAAGCTGTGTACGAGATAACCATCGAAAGGCAAGTTCCAAAACCGATTCCTTTCTTTACGACATCTGCAGTTTTCTGTACCTTTGTAATTTTATTCCCCCCATACCTCCACGTTATGACAAAGTATGGGGAGTTATGCGAAATCGTTCGAACGCCAAATAAGGGGTTGCTTCCTCTGAGTTCTGGATGAGGATTATATACTGAAAATAATTGGTTGTGCCTTCTTCGATTGCTCGATCGTTAAGGAAGAAAGTTTGATTGTTAAAAAGTTAAAATCATAAAAAAACCGAGTAATTTTAAAGTAAAATCTTGTTAACCAAGAAATAGATGGAAAAATGGCAACAATCAAAGTTGAAAGATGAGCATTGGGTTATCAAAGAGAAACAGTGTTCTGGCACCTGTTCTTTCTGCTCGGTTGTTGTCATTATGTCCATTTCCTAATTGAAACGGCAATTAAAATCAGTTAAGTATAAGTTTTCAAAATTAAAGAGAATCCAATTTGATATAGTATATTGTTTAAGTGTCTCCCTAGAGATGCTTTTTTTGTTGCAACTTTATAATCGTCCGTAGCTTTGGTTTTTGGAGCACGTATATAAAACCTCTTGATTATGTTAAACATAACTCTATTCAGCGATTCATCGTAATCCTAAACGAGTGTGTAAAATGCTCTGTACCATCACTTAATTTTTTTAAAAAAATTATGCTTTTCCAATCGTGTACCGTTTTAAGAAAACGATTTCATTTATCAATGTATTTAGTTAAAAGTATAGGAAAAGCTAAATTTTAAGGGATATCATAGGAATTGAAAATTCCATGGTGACATGGATAATCTACATTGGATATGTAATGACACACATTGTTTAACAAATCAGAGGATGAAAAATAATAAACTGATGAAATGGGGAGTAATCAACATGACAGGAATATTAACAGCGATCTTATCAGTTATTGTATTACTTGGAGCGGCATTCTTAATGTCGAATGATAAGAAAAACATCAACTATAGAGCAGTCGTAATCTTGTTTGTAGCTCAGCTTGTTACAGCTTATGCCATGCTTAATACAGCAATTGGTGGACAGGTAGTAAAAGCAGTTACTGACTTTTTCGCTAAGTTGATGGTATTTGGTAATGAAGGGATCGCTTTTGTCTTTGGTGGCTTTGTGTTTGAGAATGACAGACCGGTATTCTTTATCTCGGTTTTATTGCTGATTGTATTTACATCCACTTTGCTAAGTGTATTGACTTACATCAGAATTTTACCTCTTATGATCAAGTATCTTGGAGGAGCAGTTTCTAAATTAACAGGTCTTCCTGTAATTGAATCTTTCTCTACTGTAGCCTCTTCAATCTTTGGAGATACAGGAGCTTTAATCGCAGTAAAGAACCATATTCCTAAAATGAATAAGAACAGATTATTTATTGCTACTACAGCATCTCTGACAAGTGTATCAGCATCCATTGTAGGAGCTTATATGACGATGATACCTTCTGAATACGTACTGGTAGCTCTACCTCTTAATATAATGTCAGGTTTACTACTTGCCTCTATGGTGGCTCCGGCTCAATCAGTTGAAGGTGAAGAAATAAGAGTTAAAGATATGATTAATGATAAGTCTCTATTCGAGGCAATTGGCAATGGTGCCATCGATGGGATGAAAGTTGCAGGAATTGTAGGAGCTATGCTTATTGCATACATCTCTCTTATTGCAATGGTTAACTTTGTTCTTACATCAACTATTGGTATAGACTTGACTACAATTATGGGGTTTGTATTATCACCTGTAGCTTGGTTAATGGGTGTACCAGCTAATGAAATGGTACAAGCAGGCGGTGTAATGGGAACAAAGATCATCTCTAATGAGTTTGTAGCCATGTTGGGCTTCCAAGAAATGATCCCTAACTTGTCTGCTAAAACTGTAGGCGTTGTATCAGCATTCTTAATCTCATTTGCTAACTTTAGTTCCATTGGAATCATCATCGGAACAGTACAGGCAATTGATGAAAAACAATCAGGGGTTGTAGCCAAGTTTGGCCTCAAGATGTTGTTAGTTGCTACAATGGCATCGGTACTAACAGCTACAGTCGTTGGACTATTCATCTAACACAACTTTGCTGAAGAAATGACCTATCTGAAAAATAGTTGAGACAAGTAACCACTGTGTTACTTGTCTTTCTTTTTGTCCTAGTAATTGATAAGATAACATATTGTTACTTGGGAAGTAGGTGAAAAAATGGCAACAATTAAAGCAGAGAACAAGCCAATGGAGAAGTTGAAATTATTCAGCCTGACATGGCCTATTTTTTTAGAAATTTTTCTTTTTATGTTAATGGGAATTGTAGATACGTTCATGCTGAGTGCCCTTTCGGATGATGCCGTATCGGGAGTCGGTGCAGCAAATCAATATATACACATTGCCATTTTAGTACTCGAAGTTGTCGGAACTGGTGCTGCGATTGTGGTTTCACAATATCTCGGTTCCAAGAGGTATATCGAAGCATCAAAAATATCCGGGCTAGCCGTTACATTAAATCTTGGGATTGGTCTTGTAATAAGCGCTGGATACTTGTTGTTTGCCCGAAGCATGATGTCGGCCATGAATTTACAAGGCGAGGTATTGGCGTATGCAGAACAATATTTGTCCATTGTAGGAGGCGCAATTTTTCTTCAGGCCATCATTAATTCATTAGCGGCTATTATACGTGTACACGGGTGGACCAAACAAACGATGTATGTTTCGTTGGGCATGAACATCATTCACGTAATCGGTAACTATTTGCTGATTTTCGGGAAATTCGGATTCCCTGAAATGGGGGTTCAAGGTGCCGCCATCTCGTCAGTCATCAGTCGCTTCCTTGCACTCATTGTGTTCTTCTGGTTACTCTATCAAGTCATGGAATATAGAGTGAAATTTCACTATTACATTAACCTGTCCAAAGAATACATTGGCAAAATCCTGCACATCGGGATTCCGGCAGCGTTTGAGCAAGTCATGTATCAAGCGTGTCAAATTGTCTTCTTGTATTATGCGACTTATCTAGGAGCGGAAGCTTTAGCTGCCAGACAATATGCGATGAATATTTCCATGTTCACATTCTTATTTGCCATCGCGATTGGTATGGGAACTGCCATCATCGTTGGGCGATTGGTCGGGGCAAATGAAAAAGAAGAAGCATATTCGCGATTATGGAAGAGTTTAAAATCAGCTCTTATATTTACGCTATGTATGGTCATTCTTGTTATGATTTTCCGCAATCAGCTAATCGGGTTGTTTACGGATAATCCAGAAGTCATCAAAATAGCGTCCACTGTTCTGTTGCTCAGTATCCTTCTGGAAACGGGACGGACAATGAATATCGTCATCATCAATTCCTTGCGCGCTGCGGGAGATGCTAAATTCCCAGTACTAATAGGAGTCTTTTCAATGGTGTTGATGAGTTTGCCTTTAGGCTATCTCTTCGTTTTCCATTTGAATATGGGGCTGCCAGGAATTTGGTTGGCCATTGCTGCAGACGAGTGGACAAGAGGCATCATTATGTATTTCCGATGGAAGAGCAGGGCTTGGGAGAAATATGCCCTTGTTCCTCCTGAAGTTTCAGAGACAACACAAACGTAATATATTTATGAAGTTGACAGACTTTACGCACAATGATAATTTCAAGTTAAGAAAACTAAAGGCAATGTAACGATTGGGTTCAACCTCGTAAATACGGTGGTTGGACCCTTTTTCTATTCAAAGGGGAGGAATGGGCGATTGAGAAAACAGAAATTATTAAGCAGATTAGATGAAATTGGTCAGAGTTTGGAATCAACGGGAGGTGCGTTGTTGCTGTTTGGACTCGGTTCAGTGGGGATTGAGCTTGAGCGGCTCGATGACTATTCGGATTTGGATTTCTTCGTGATTGCAAGACCCGAGTTAAAATCCAGATTTATTGACCGTTTGGATTGGTTAGAAACGGTTTATCCGTTAGCGTTTTCTTTTAAGAATACGAAAGACGGGCATAAAATCTTATTTGAAGACGGGATTTATGCTGAGTTTGCCATTTTTGAAGAAAAAGAAATGGACCATATTTCGTTTTCTGAGGGACGAATTGTTTGGCAAGAGGCACATTTCATAAATAAAGGCTTGCACATACCTATCGTTCAAAATGTTTCGCTCAAAAAAGATCACTCACTGAACTATTCATTGAATGAGGCGCTAACTAATTTGTATGTGGGATTGTGCCGTTATGCAAGAGGGGAGAAACTATCTGCTTTGAAGTTTGTTCAAGGTGAGGCCATCGATAATATTCTGAATGTGCTGCATTTGATTGAACCAGAAGTAGAGTACTTTCCAGACGTATTTAACAATGAAAGACGCTTGGAAAAAAGATTTCCACGTTTTGCACAGACGATTGGTGACATGATGCAAGGGTATCATCATGTCCCTGAATCAGCGTTGCATATATTAAAGTATTTAGAAGATGTTTTTCCTATCAATCAGAGGATGGGTGAAGAAATTAGACGTTTGGCCAATTTATGTGTAGCCGAGTGAAGATTTCAAATAGGTAAGGAGGGTAGAATGAAGGGGTTTTTAATTGGCAGTCAGATTCTTTATGTGCTGTGTCTGATTCCTTGGTTCGTGATTTGGGGCTTGTCGTTTATGAGTTTTGATAATGGGTTTAGCGTATGGAACGTTTCATTTGTTCTCGCTATTGGATTTTACCCGATAGCCGTTATCCTCTGTTCCATTTTTTCCTGGATTCTGCATATACAGAGAAAACGAACCGCCATTATCATCAATTTGATTCCAATGCTATGGGTTGCGGGTCTTGGCGTATTACTGTTGATGGTTAATTTTTCATGAAGACCTTATAAAACGTTTGCAGCTATTGTTCTATACTAAAAATAGTAGTAACTTAACAGAAACAAATACAAAAGGGGTTATCACATGAAGCATCTCTCAGAAGGATTCATTCCTGTTACAGGAGGAAATGTTTATTATCGCAAGACAGGGGATGGACCTGGAGTTCCACTGCTGGTTTTACATGGGGGACCAGGCGGAATGAGCCGGGAATCTGATCCGCTTAGAGAACTGGGTGACGACAGGCCGGTCATTCATTATGATCAATTGGGATGTGGAAATTCAGATCGTCCGGAAGATCTTTCATTATGGACGGTTGAACGCTATGTGGAAGAATTAGCTCAAGTGAGAGAAGCTCTTGGATTGGATGAAGTGCATATTCTCGGACATTCATGGGGAACTATGCTGGCCGCTGCATACCTTCTTGAACAACCGAAAGGCGTTAAAAGTGTTATTTTCTCAAGCCCGTGTCTTAATTCAAGCATGTGGGAACGCGACCAGCGCGAATACTTGAAACAGTTACCTCGAGAATCACAGGATATCATCGGAAGAAGCGAACGGGAGAATACAACTGATTCAGCAGAGTATCATCAAGCGATGATTCAATTTTATGAACGACATGTCTGCAGATTATTGCCTTGGCCTGAAGAACTTCTGGCAAATATGTCGAAAAGCAATCATCAAATCTATGGCTACATGTGGGGCGCGTCAGAATTTACCGTGACAGGAACATTAAAAAGCTTTGATGTCACCGATAGATTGCATGAAATCGACATGCCAAGCCTCTTTACGTGTGGACGCTATGATGAAGCAACACCGAATACAACGGAATACTATTCGAGCTTAGTTCCAGATTCTGAGTTTCATGTATTCGAAAACAGCTCTCATATGCCAGGAGTTGAAGAGCCTCAAGAATATGCAAAAGTAGTAAGAGCGTTTTTAAACAGTCAGGCAAAATAAGCACAAAAAATCCCTCCAATCAGTAAATGATTGGAGGGATTTAATATTTTCTATCGTTTGATACAGAAAACCTTACATTTTGCCTTCTTTAATCCAAAGCCAATTACGAAAGGCACCAAATATCGAAACGAATAACAGTGCGCCAAGCAAAATTAAATAAACAATTAAGCGATTGTTTTCTTTGATTTCTTCCAAATGTAGTCCAAACCACAATAACAGTCCTAAAAATAACACCCACATAAGAATGTTCGGTCCAATTAACAGTAATCTTAATCCTTTGTCGTTCGGATTTTTTTTATTTTCCATTTCAACATCATCCTTCCTTTGCCGAATTCGGTGAATCCCAGAAAAGATTCAACACTTTGATAATAAAAAGTATAACCCATATCCTACTTCAGAGCATTTGAAATTCTAGTAGCAAAGGTTTTCGTGAAAATACAATAAGATGAAATCTTTTGTCAGCTTTCTGAAAGGTATGTTTCAAAAATAAAGGATTTCATACTTGTAAAATCGAAAAGGAAGTACATAACCAGATTTGACGGCACATGTTTTTAGTGAAAAGGAAGGACGAACAGATGACATATGAATTGAAAACGAAGGAAACTGATCGCAGTGTAATTGAGTTCATTGAAGGAGTGGATCATCCGAAAAAGCGGGAAGATGCATACAAATTGCTCGACATCTTCACAGAAACTTCAGGCTATGAGGCGAAAATGTGGGGACCGAGCATAATTGGATTCGGTAGATACCATTATAAATATCCGACAGGACATGAAGGTGATGCCCCTCTCGTAGGATTTTCACCACGCAAAGCGAAAATCAGCTTGTACTTTGCGACGGGTGATACCGAACGTGAGCAGCTGCTCGAAAAGTTTGGCAAACACACGTCAGGAAAAGCCTGCGTGTATATTAATAAACTAGACGATATTGACGTGGACGTAATGAAAGAGTTGATCCATCAATCCATCACATTTTTACAAAACATGTATCCTGAAATTTCATGAATGGCTATTGTGATGGTTCATCACAACAATAAATAAAGATTAACGGGGGAATAAATTATGGAACAATGGGTGGAAAATCTTTTTACAAAAGAGGTTTTGGAGGATGCGGCAACACGATACGGAGCGGATGCAACTGACGCTAAGAAGCTAGGGGATTTCGAGAATTATGTATATGAAGTAAAACGGGATGGCAAACCATTTATATTAAGGCTGACACACTCCTCGCATCGTTCAAAATCGGAAGTAGAAGGCGAACTGACGTGGATTAACTTTCTGAACGGGCACGGAATCAACGTGTCACTTGTACATAAGTCAGTAAATGGTGACCTCGTCGAAGAATTATCGGTTGGAGATTCTTATTTCTATGTCTGCTTGTTTGATAAGGCACCTGGAACTTCAGTTAAGGATCCTCAATTCGGGCCGGAACTTTTTGAAAAATGGGGAGCTATTACAGCGAAAATGCACTTAGTTACCGAAGATTATGAAGTGTCGGGGACAGAGCGTTTAAGTTGGGAACAGGATGATTTAATTGAGCTCGACAAATATATTGATCCCGTAAAAGATCAAGCAATTGTTGAAGGCAATCGCAATCTTGTAGCGGAGATTCAACAATTGCCACAAACAAAGGAAACATTTGGCTTGATTCACTCGGACATACATCCTGGCAACTTCTTCTACCATGATGGCGATATTCACGTATTTGATTTCGATGATGCTATGTATTTTTATTTTGTTAGCGATATTGCCATACCGGTCTATTACACAACATGGTGGAAGTACGGAGAAGAATCGCTTGAAACACGTTCAGCTTTTGGGACTGAAGTATTGACCCATTTCCTGAAAGGTTATATGAATGTAAGAGCCATACCGCTAGAATGGATTGAGCGTTTGCCTTTATTCTTGAAGATGCGCGACTATACATTGTATGGTGTTTTCCACAAGAAGGTTGACCTAGCCAATAATGAACGTGTAAATGAGCTCGTAGTCGGTATCCGCAATCGTCTAATTAAGGACGAACCGATCGTCGACTTGGATTACCGGGCGATTTGGGAACAATCCTTACGTCCCCAATTAAACAAATAGAGACTAACATACGAATCTCGTAACGTTTGCGGTGGGTGTTTCTGGTGCATGATGTCGCCATTTGATGAGCAGCCGGGTATTCTTGATGTGGTCTCAGATTATACAGGTGGCACCGTTTAGAACCCTACATATGAAGACGTGCACATGCACACAACTGGTCATTATGCAGCGGTATAAATAACATATAATCCAACTGACTTCTCATACGAAAATTGGATTGATTTGTTTTGGAAACAAATCAATCCAACCGATGCGAAAGGTCAGTTCAACGACCGTGGTGTTGCATACCGTACGGCAATTTTTTATCATGACCAGCGTCAGAGCCTACGGCGAGTGGTCGCTTTAAAGAGCCCATCGTAACCTAGATTTAGCCTACACAGCCATTTTACAAAGCAGAATAGAATTAAATAGTGGAGGGTTAAAGTGAGTCAAATGATAAATGTATTTAATAGGTTATTCGGTATTTTAATAATTAGTTTGTCATTGCTTGCGGGTGCCATTATTTCACAAAATTCTAGGACAGATGGTGGAGATCCGCCTACTATGACTGTGGTTTTAGTTATAATTGTTTTTGTAATAGGTCTTGCATTGTTTTTTTCTGGTGGTGGAAATAAGGACAATGAAGCTGAGTATGAGTATTCTAACGAAGAAATAGAAAAGGAATTAGAAGAATTTAATAAATAACTTATTATCCTAACGGGTACGTTCGTATTATAAGGTCAACCAGTTTTTACTGGTTGACCTTATTTTTATAGGATTTAAGATATCAGTAGCCAGGGTAGGACGTACGGGTGCGTGGGACGATGATCCCGTGAACTAAACTGTCCAGCCCCCTACTTACGAATTTATTTATTTCCTCCTTTCATAATTTTTTAAAAAAATTTAATATAAATTTCGCAATATTCATACTTTTCATCTGGGTAAAATCATGTATAATCATAATAATATTTTGTTAATTATACTTAATAGACATTTATTTTAATGGAAAGAAGGGGATAGAGCATGTGGATACATACACTGTTATTAAATGCATTCATTATTATCCTTTGTATTTTTTGCTATCAAATATTTTGGTTAGATAAAGATAGTAATAAAGTACGTAATAAGGTATTGATTTCCTTTCTTTCATCAATTTCTACTGTTCTTTGTATAACGTTCCCCTTTAGTTTTCATTTGGGATATATTTATGATTTACGGCTTATTCCTATCCTTTTAGCTTTTCTATATGGAGGTTTAAGAAGCTTTATTTTTGTCACCTTTGTATATCTTTCTTACCGTTTTTACTTAGGAGGAAACGGCTTTTTCCCATCATTTATTATTATGGTTATTTTGTTCGTTTCTATTATTGTAATAGTTTATTTTGTTAAACCGGCAAAGTTAGAGAAAAGGAGAAAATTCTTCGGCACACTGCTAATTCTTATTAGCACTATTACTTTTTCTGTTTTTGCTATAATGACCGAAATAAAAATAGATGGAACGGCCGGCTCTGTTCGTATACAATTTTTATGCAGTTATATAGTAATCAATATCCTTACGGGATTATTTTCTATTTATTTAATTGAAGGAATGATTGAAAAGTATAAAATGAAAGAAAAAATTCAAAGGGCAGAAAAATTTTATATAATAAGTGAATTGGCCGCCTCTTTTGCTCACGAGATTCGAAATCCACTAACAACTATATCTGGATTTATACAGTTGGTTCATAAAGATGAAATCTCGGAAACACATAAGGATGAGTATTTACAAGTCGTTCAGCAGGAGTTAGAAAAGGCACAGCTCATTATTGACGATTATTTATCATTAGGAAAACCACAAAATAATGTTATAAAAGACTCGTTAGATATTAGGCTAATTGTCAATCAAGTAATAAATAATATTTCACCGCTAGCAAGCTTACATAATATTGAAATCAAAAGCAGTATTAATGATTCACTTTCTATAAATGCAAATGCCGATAAAATTAAACAGTGTTTAATTAACATAATAAAAAACGGGATTGAAGCCATGGCAAATGGCGGGATGCTACGAATTAATGTAAAAAAGAGAAAGAATAGTATTGTAATTGAGATTATCGATTCTGGTATTGGAATGTCTCCTGAGGAGGTAAAGCGAATCGCCATGCCGTTTTATTCATTAAAAGAAGAGGGGACTGGGCTCGGCACTATGATTGCATATGGAATTATTAAAGAATTAAACGGGGATATAGAAATAAAAAGTGAAAAAGGGAAGGGAACATGTTTTTCAATTATTATTCCTTCATAATAAAAGAGCCTGACTGTGTTTCACTTTTATTTGGCTAAATCCCCAAGACAGATTGGACATTTATTCATTGAACTGGGAAAGCGAACCGCTATTGTAGCAACAAACCTATTTATGAAACCGTTGGCATTCGTGCCTGCGGTTTTTTAGTTCACCTTACTATACTATTTTATCCATTTTTTTAATGTTCTCTTTAATTTCAAATCGAAGGTGATTACTTCCTAGTTGTAGTGTTATGTCAACCTAGGATGTATGCGATATACAATCTGATTCAGCCATAGCATAAATGTGAAACGGATCTCTTGTTGCTAGATCTATTTTCTTCTTTTACTAACGGAACATTTGTTGAATAAAATAGGCTAATTTTAGATAGTGAATAATTAATCCCTTGTTGGTTTATGGCAAGGTTTTTTTGTGGGAAAAAAATAATTTACTAAGTGATTATAAAAATATTTCTAAAAAAACCGAACTGTTCTTTGTTTTCAAGTGTATATAGGGTGTATTCAAAAGAAAGGGGGGCAATCGAGTGACAGAAAATAATCGGAAAGAATTTATGGAAGAATTATTTAACAAGCATTCTTCTATGGTATATCGAACTGCTTACTTTTTAACGAAATCAAGAGCAATGGCTGATGATATTACACAAGAAACATTTATCCGCATGATAAAAAAAATCCACTTATATGACTCTGAAAAGCCAATTGAACCGTGGATTTATAGAATAACAATTAACATTACACGTAATATGTTGCGTAAACAAAAATTGTTAAATCTTATTCGTATTCCTTCAGACATTCCAGAAGGAAAAGTGATTGAAACCACTATTTTACAAAACGAACGGAAAGATGACCTTTGGAAAGAGATAAATCGATTGTCTCATAAAAGCAAGGAAGTGATTATTCTGCATTTCTATTCAGAACTAACACTTGTTGAAGTGGCAAATTCCTTAGACGTTCCAATAGGTACTTGTAAGTCCAGGTTGAATTATGCACTCACGAAATTACGGAAAAGTATGTCTGATAAAGAAATTTTAAAAGTTAAACAAAAATTAAAGGAGGGAATTTAGATGGAGGAAAATTCTAATCGCTCTGATATCAAACACACTTTGCAAAGAAATTTGGATAATTATTATCCATCTTCTTCATTTCAAAAAGTATGGAATACAGCACATTCCAAAGAGGAAAAAAGATCATTTAAAAAACCATTATTCTCCCTAGCGATGGTTGCTGTCCTTGCTATTACTTTATTTCTCACTCCTTCAGTAAAAGCAGTGTTTGAAGGGTTATTTGAATTTACTAATGTCGAGAAAAATGAAGAGGTTGGGATAGGATGGAGTTGGACAACGGTGGGTGATGAGTCTAAGGTTTATAAATCATTATCAGAAGTCGAAAAAGTTCATGATATGGATATTCCATTTCCTCAAAAATTGATAGCAGCCGAAAAGGGCGCAGAACTGAGCGAATACAGTGTAAGTACAGAAAATGGACAATTACAATCATACCTTTATACACTTCGGACAGAAGAAAGAATGTATCATGTATCTGCTTCTAATGTAATAAAGGAAAAACCGATTTTTTTTGCAGATACAAAAAAAGATACAGCAATTGATAAAGAAATTTTTATTAAAGGTGTACCTGCAAGGTTGCTCGGTATTTACGATATGAATGGCTATCATATTTATATTGAAAAAGGTGACTGGAAAATGATTATTTCTGGATTCGCAGACGCTAGTGATGGAAAAAGCAAGATAACTGCGATATCAGAAGAAGAAATGATCGAAATAGCAAAAACAATTAATTGGTAAAAAATCATATTTTGAAGAACCAGCTTCCTTTCTATGGAAGTCGGTTCTTTTTGAATTAAAGAGTAATTAAGTTGATTACTTCCTAATCGGTTGTTATATCAACCTAGGATGCATGCTGCATACAATCCAGTTGGTATATAACTTGGGGAATAACTACAATGTTAGCAATAGCTCCTTTATTTTCATGGGTTGTTTCTATTTTGTATGGGATAAATGAGGGTGAGGGGTTTGCATCGGCCGCATTAATGATGTTAATGTTCCCACTTCTATTTCTTGTTGGACTTGTCATTCTTCTTATGGGAATTTTTATAATAACGAGGCAGGTTAGTTCAATAAGAACTCCTTACTCTTGATACTAATATGGTAAAATTTGATAAATAAGGGGTGGTGTTAATGGAACATAAGTGGCTTGATTGGGCGAAACAACTTCAATCAATTGCACAGGCGGGATTGACTTATTCAAATGATGTTTATGACTTGGAACGGTTTGAATTAATAAGACAAATAAGTATTGAAATTCTGTCAGAACAAACTGGCGTGAAAATGGAAAATATAAAAGACTTATTTGCAAATGAAACTGGTTACGCTACACCTAAAGTAGATATCAGGGCGGTTGTTTTCAAAGACAATAAAATATTAATGGTTAGAGAGAAGCTTGATGGAGATTGGTCATTACCAGGTGGTTGGGCTGACATCGGATTAACCCCAAGTGAGGTAGCAGTTAAAGAAGTAAAAGAAGAATCAGGGTTTGATGTAAAAGTTACAAAGTTGTTGGCTGTACAAGATAAAAAGTGTCACCCGCATCCACCATCTCCTTTTCATGTTTATAAAATGTTTATCCAATGTGAAATAATCGGTGGTCAGCCAATGGAGGGTATAGAAACCAGTGCCGTTGAATTCTTTTCTGAAAACGAACTACCTCCTTTATCGATAGCTCGTAATACAAAAAACCAAATTGAGATGGCTTTTAAGAATTTAAATAATACCCAAGAACCCGTCTACCTTGATTAAGTCTGTTTAAATAGCAACTATTTTTCGGTACGAAAACCTCTTTTTTAGATCAATGCAAATTCTTAGGATTTGCATTGAGGGAATGCTAATTTGTTTAAATAACAAAAAAACGAAGAGATCTCAATCTCTTCGTTTAGATGACTAAATCATCCACCTATATCGTTTTCCCCGTTGTCTTCTAACATCGGGTCCTCGACTTCAATTTCATCCGCTTTATCATCCTCACCGCAAGCACCTAATAATAATGCAGCTGCCAGTGGCATGGCTAGAAATTTAGCTTTCGTTTTCATGATTAACCTCCTTTAGAAATTTACATATGTATAGTTTACCCAACTTCTCCTATCTAAACTCCTAATTCATAAATCGAGTTGTTGAAGATGAATAAGTATGTTTAGAAGAAAAAATACAATAGAACATTAGATAATGCAAAACGCGAGTATGTATGCATTTATGGTGCATATAATAAAAAAAGAACAGAAAATGACAGTGTTTTCATTTATATTTATTAAAGAAAGTGAATAAATAATATTATTGGAATTGTGTGTTAACGCTGTTTTGTGATATACTTTCCAAAATTGAAAGTGTGCATATAGTGAAGAACCCCTTCATGAAAAGAGTGAACATCTTTCAGCATTAATAGAAAGGAGATGTTATCATGACGAAGTTTGGATATCCCGCACCTCAAGGTTTATACGATCCCGAGCAAGAGCACGAAGCTTGCGGGATTGGGATGCTTGCCAATATCAACGGTAGAAAGACACATGGTATCGTACAGAATGCCATCAACATGCTTTGCAATATGGAGCATCGCGGTGGGCAATCCGCTGACACGAGTACAGGAGACGGAGCTGGGATATTAACGCAGATTCCCCATCGTTTTTTTAAAAAACAATGTGAGAAGGAGAACATCGTGTTGCCTAGAGAAGGCGAATATGGTGTTGGCATGGTTTATTTACCTAAAGATCACGATTTGCGCATGAAAAGCAAAGAAGTTTTTGAGCAGATTATTGCTGAAGAAGGTCAACTGTTTCTGGGATGGCGTCCTGTTCCAATCAACGACTCATTTGTAGGGAAAGTAGCGACAAAAACCAAACCTGCCATTAGGCAATTATTTATTCAAGTATCTGAAGATATTAAAGATCAAATGGATTTTGAACGAAAGCTTTATGTGATTCGCAAACGAATTGAAAAAGAGTTAGCAAGTGTGAAGGGCTTTGAGGATGTTTACATTTGTAGTTTATCGACGCGCACTATAGTCTACAAAGGCATGCTGATCCCCGAACAACTTGATTCGTTTTACATCGACTTAAATCATCCAGAATTTAAATCCGCTTTAGCACTTGTTCATTCCCGCTTTAGTACAAATACCTTCCCGAGCTGGAAGAGATCTCACCCGAATCGATATACCATCCACAATGGTGAATTTAATACATTAAGAGGCAATGTCAACTGGATGCGAGCACGTGAGCAGCTATGCGAATCGGAGTTTTTCAGTCAGGAAGATTTGTTAAAAGTATTACCTGTCATCGATGCTGACGGCAGTGATTCGTCGATGTTTGATAATTGCTTTGAATTTTTACATCTATCAGGACGTTCCTTGGCCCATACAGCTATGATGATGGTACCCGAACCTTGGTCGAATGATCAGACCATCAAAGAAGAAAAACGTGATTTTTACGAATACCACAGTACATTGATGGAACCATGGGATGGCCCGGCTGCACTGGTATTTACAGATGGCAACCAAATCTGTGCGTGTCTTGATCGAAATGGACTGAGACCTGCCCGTTATTATGTAACTAAGGGTGGCATGATTGTCCTGGGCTCCGAAGTTGGCGCATTGGATATTTTCGCCGATGATATCGAATACAAGGGAAGACTTGCACCTGGTAAAATTCTTTTGGTTGATTTGGAAAAAGGAACAATCATTCCGGATGAAGAAATTAAACTACAAATTGCTTCTGAACAGCCATATAAAGAGTGGCTGAAAAATATGAAAGATTTAGAGGATTTACCTGAAGCAGTGGAACAACCACCCGTGTACATGGGAGAAGAACTGTTAAAACAACAGCTTGTATTTGGCTATACAAGAGAAGAACTCAATAAAATCATTAAGCCCCTCGTAATGGAAGGCAAAGATCCAGTCGGTTCCATGGGCTATGATTCCCCACTAGCCGTTTTATCGAAAAAACCACAATTACTCTATAACTACTTTAAGCAGCTCTTTGCTCAAGTAACAAATCCACCCATAGATGCCATTCGTGAAAAAATCGTAACGATGGTCGATACAACGATAGGTGCTGAAGGGAACTTGGTAAAACCAGGTCCAGTGAGCTGTAGGCATATTCGTTTGAAAACACCGGTCCTGACAAATCAACAACTCCAAAAACTGAGAACGCAACAAATGGAAGGCTTAAAATCCATTACATTCTCGACGCTGTTTGACGCAACATCAAGCGAAAGAAACGAATGCAATTTAGAAAAAGCACTCGACGCATTGTTTGATAAAGCTGACCAGGCAGTTCAAGCAGGACATACGTTGTTGATTCTATCCGATCGTGGCACGTCGGAAAAATATGCAGCCATTCCGGCCCTACTTGCGGTATCGGGGTTGCATCATCATCTCATTCGCCAAGGTACGCGTACAAAAATTAGTATTTTAATAGAGTCAGGAGAACCGAGAGAAGTGCATCATTTTGCTACCTTACTCGGTTACGGGGCTGAAGGTATCAATCCATATTTAGCATTTGATTCAGTACGAAACCTGATGGATAAAGGTGAAATCGCCATGGAGTCCTTTGACCAGGCAGTAGCTAACTATATCCATTCAGTAACAGACGGAGTCATTAAAGTCCTTTCCAAAATGGGGATTTCTACGATTCAAAGTTATCGTGGTGCTCAAATTTTTGAAGCGGTTGGCATTCACATGGATGTCATCGAGAAGTATTTCACACGAACATCTTCACGGCTTGGTGGAATCGGCATCCAAATGATTGAAAAAGAAGTGCTTATGCGACATGAAATGGCATTTGGCGAAAATCGTGGGAACAATCAGGCTATGGAGGCTGGTGATGAATTCCAATACCGTGCGAACGGTGAAGACCATCAATACAATCCAAGTACCATCCACACGCTGCAACATGCTTGCCGTACAAATAACTATGACTTGTTCAAAAAGTACACGAAATTGTTAACTGATGAAACAACCAACTTACAATCATTGCGTGGACTTTTAAAATTCAAGAAAGTACAGTCCGTGCCGATTGAAGAGGTAGAATCCGTTGAGGCAATTTGTCGACGCTTTAAAACGGGTGCCATGTCGTATGGATCCATTTCGAAAGAAGCACATGAAGCATTGGCGATTGCCATGAACCGCGTAGGCGGAAGAAGTAACACAGGTGAAGGCGGAGAAGATATCGACCGTTACACACCTGATTCAAATGGAGATTCCAGACGAAGTTCAATTAAACAAGTGGCATCAGGCCGATTTGGGGTGACGAGCCATTACCTTGTCAATGCCGATGAAATCCAAATCAAAGTGGCTCAAGGGGCAAAACCAGGTGAAGGTGGGCATTTGCCTGGCAAGAAAGTATATCCGTGGATTGCAGAAGTCCGTGGCTCTACGCCTGGGGTTGAACTCATTTCACCTCCACCGCATCACGATATATATTCCATTGAGGATTTAGCCGAGCTTATTCATAATTTGAAAAATGCTAATCCACAAGCACGTATCAGCGTTAAATTGGTATCCGCTGTTGGGGTGGGAACAATTGCCGCTGGTGTCGCAAAAGGAAGAGCAGACCTAGTATTAATCAGTGGATATGATGGCGGTACGGGGGCGGCACCTCGTACGAGTCTGAAACATACAGGGCTGCCATGGGAAATCGGTTTAGCTGAAACGCACCAGACCTTGCTGCTAAATGGACTTCGTAATCGAATCGTTGTGGAAACAGACGGGAAAATGATGACCGGAAGAGATGTAGTATTGGCCACACTTCTCGGAGCAGAAGAGTATGGATTCTCGACCGCTCCACTTGTAGTCCTCGGCTGTGTCATGATGCGCGTATGTCATATGGATACATGTCCAGTAGGAATTGCGACGCAAAATCCTGAACTGCGTAAGAAATTTACGGGGGATGCTGAACATGTCGAGAACTTTATGCGTTTTGTTGCCACTGAAACGAGAGAGCTGATGGCTGAACTTGGTTTCAGAACAATCAACGAAATGGTGGGACGCACAGATGCACTTGAAGGGAACGAAGCGATTGACCATTGGAAAGCGAAAGACATCGACTTGTCTGCACTCCTTTATTCACCTAAACTCCCAGCAAAAGTAGGTCGCTATCACACAGTAGACCAAGACCATGATTTAGAGAAAACGCTCGATTTCCAGGAGCTGATACCGATTTGTCGAAATGCCATCGAAAAACAACAACCAATCGAATTTACAACCGCTATTCGAAATATTAACAGGGTAACCGGAACAATGCTCGGCAGCGAAATCACGCGACGATACGGAGAAAAAGGACTGCCTGAGGATACCATTCGTCTGACGTTAAAAGGATCTGCAGGTCAAAGCTTTGGTGCATTTATTCCCCGGGGAATAACGCTTAGACTCGTTGGAGATTCGAATGACTTTGTTGGAAAAGGATTGTCTGGCGGGAAAATCATCGTTCATCCCGATCCAGTGGTCACATTCCCACCCGAGAAAAATATTATCATCGGTAACGTTGCTTTCTACGGGGCTTCAGCCGGGGAGGCATATATCCAAGGAGTCGCTGGAGAGCGTTTCTGTGTACGTAATAGTGGTGCCAACGTAGTGGTAGAGGGGGTTGGCGATCATGGCTGTGAATATATGACGGGTGGAAAAGTGGTCGTTCTTGGCTCAACCGGACGCAATTTCGCTGCAGGGATGTCTGGTGGTGTAGCGTATGTCTTTGACGAAGATGGAACATTCCTAACCAAGTGCAATGCGGAGCTCGTTCATATCCAGCCAATTGAAAATAAAGAAGAGTTGAATGAGGTCTTCTCTATGATTGAAAAGCATGTGGAGTATACAAGCAGTGGACTAGGCAAACGCATTTTAACTTACTGGGAGAAATACTCATCACAATTTGTGCGAGTTATTCCGAAATCCTATTTAACGATAAACGATCGAATCAAAGAGCTTCACGATAGTGGCTTAACGGTATTCGATGCACAAATGACGGCATTTGAGGAAAGTAAAAAAGTAGGAGCGGAAAAATAATCTGGCGAAAAGGAGGGATACGATGGGAAAGCCAACTGGATTTATGGAGTATGAGCGTTATTCGCAACGAGAACGTGAACCGCAACATCGTGTAAAGGATTGGCAGGATTATACTGCACCGATGACGGAACAGGAAGTGCAGATACAAGCAGCACGCTGCATGGATTGCGGAGTGCCTACATGCCATACAGGAACTGAAATCAACGGGGTGACATCCGGTTGTCCGGTATATCACTTGATACCTGAATGGAATGACCTTGTTTATCAGGGGCAATGGCAGGAAGCCTTGAAGCGTGAACATGAAATGAACAACTTCCCTGAATTTACAGGTACAGCTTGTCCAGCTCCATGTGAAGGTGCGTGTGTCCTTGGAATAAACGAACCTCCTGTTGCCATTCGTACCGTAGAACGTGCCATTATCGACAGAGGTTTTGAAGAAGGTTGGGTCGTTCCCGAGCCCCCCGAAAAACGTACAGGAAAAAAAGTAGCGGTCATCGGATCTGGACCAGCTGGTCTTGCTGCGGCAGCACAATTAAATAAAGCAGGGCACTGGGTAACGGTTTTCGAACGTAACGATCGCGTAGGCGGATTGTTGACGTATGGAATTCCTGAAATGAAATTGCCATACGAAATGGTGGAAAGACGGGTTGCCTTATTAATTCAAGAAGGCATTACGTTCATTACCAAAACAGAAGTTGGAAAGAACTACCCTACTGAAAAACTGCAAACCGAGTTTGATGCGACCATTTTATGTGGAGGTGCAACGGTTCATCGTGACATCCAAGTGGAGGGTCGAGAATTAAGAGGCATTCATTTCGCCATGGACTTCCTTCATGCCAATACTAAAAGTTTGCTGGATTCAAATCTTCAAGATGGCAATTTCCTTTCAGCGGAAGGCAAAGATGTCGTTGTAATTGGGGGTGGCGATACAGGGACAGATTGTCTGGCGACAGCCGTTCGTCATGATTGCAAAAGTTTAACGCAGTTTGATATTTACGATAAAAAAGGTGCGGTGCGTGACGAGTTGGGCAATCCTTGGCCACAATATCCCATCATCCATCGTATGGAGTATGGCCAAAAAGAGGCGGCCAGTAAATTTGGAGAAGACCCACGCGCCTATGCCGTTCAAACCACACATTTTGTAGGGAACGAAGATGGTCACGTCAAAGAAGTTCATACTATTAATGTAAAACTCCGCATCGATGAAAATGGAAACCGTGTCCGCGAAGTAATTCCCGGGACCGAGAAAGTATGGCCAGCTGATCTTGTTTTGCTTGCCATAGGGTTTAATGGTCCGGAGCAAGGACTTCTTCAGCAATTGAATGTTGAAACAAACCGAAACTCTACGGTCAAAGCGGAATACGGCAAGTATGCAACAAATGTAGAAGGTGTTTTTTCTGCAGGTGATATGCGTCGCGGGCAAAGCTTGATTGTATGGGCCATTAACGAAGGGCGTGAGGTAGCGAGGGAATGTGATCGCTACTTGATGGGAACAACAGTACTGCCATAGGTATACAAATAGGGGTGTACTTCCACAATGGAAAGTATGCTCCTTTTTCATTTTACACACGTCACATTTGATGGCAGGTGTAGCTTAACCTTTGTCGACATGTTGCACTTTTGCCTTTTACTCAGTTTGAATAATTAATGCAAGAGTGTATCCATGTATTACAGCATTAAAAGAATTGTAAAGGTACATCCAAATGTTGGAAACATGTTAAACTGATAATAGGGGGAATTAACATGAATGGATCAAGAGAAAAGATGTTGTCACTTACCGATTTGAAGATGAATTACGGAAATAAATCCGTCTTAAAAGGAATCAATTTGGACGTTTACCGAGGTCAAATCATTGGCTATATTGGGCCGAATGGAGCAGGGAAAAGTACCACCGTTAAAATCATGCTGGGCCTGATTAATGGATACAAGGGAAAAGTGGAGATTTTCGGTCAGGATATTACTGACGGTGATATTACATATAAGAAAAAAATTGGCTATGTTCCTGAAAATGCGGAACTGTATGAGACCTTAACGCCACGGGAATATTTGACGTTCACAGGTGAGCTTTATGGGCTTGATCGAAAAGAAGCAGAGCACAAAGCACTCGACTTGCTGAGGAATTTCGGACTGGAGAAAGTGTATGACAGCCGCATTTCTTCCTTTTCGAAGGGAATGAAACAAAAAGTCTTGATTATCTCAAGCTTGTTACATGACCCGGATTTATTATTTTTCGATGAACCGTTGAGCGGGCTTGATGCCAACAGCATGATGGTCGTCAAGGAAATGATCACATTGCTTGCAGCTGCCGGCAAAACCATCTTCTATTCGTCCCACATCATGGATGTCGTCGAAAAAATTAGTACTCGTATCATCCTTCTAGTGGAAGGTGAGATTGTAGCAGATGGAACGTTCGAGGAGCTGGTCATGCAAAGTGAACAAGGGTCTCTAGAAGACATTTTCAATCAATTGACGGGTTTTAATGAACATCGGAATATTGCCTTACGCCTTGTCACGACAATGGCGGGGGGAGAGCAGAATGGATAATTTTCGCTCACTGAGAATGCTTGATGCATTTCGTAAATTGTTCATAGCAGTAGGTATTGATTACGACGTCATGCGAAAAATTCTTCAATTGAAGCTTACGATGGATGACCGTCGTGTACCAACCATTTTCGATGGAGCCAATCCAGAAGAAGGAGAAAATCACTTCCTGAAATCATTGGGCATTTATGCACTCTACGGGTTGATATTGATTCCCTTCATCCTGCTTGGTGAAAACTATATGATTCAATTAAGCCTGGTCTTCGGCATCATCATCTTCATCCTAATGACCACCATGATCACCGACTTTTCAACCGTTTTGTTGGATTTAAGGGATAAAACCATGTTGAATAGCCGACCGGTTGACAATCGGACCATCCAGGCTGCCAAGACCATTCATGTGCTAATTTATATGGTGTCAATTACCTGTGCTTTTGTTACTATTCCAGTAGCTGTCAGTTTGTTCAGCCAAGGTCCCTTATTTGCCCTGTTGTTTGTGGGGGTATTAATTTTTGTTAGCCTGTTCGTTGTAGTGCTAACTGCCCTGTTGTATTTGTTGGTGTTGAAATTTTTTGATGGCGAGCGTCTTAAAGACATCATCAACTATGTCCAAATCATCTTGAGCATCGGTATCTTCTTGGGGTACCAACTTATTGGGAGGTCAGTTGAGTTCACCATGTCAGGATTTATTTATCAATTCGACTGGTGGCATCTCTTTGTTCCTGCCTTCTGGTTCGGTGCCCCATTCGAACTGTTGTTGCGCGGGGATTTTTCCACGCCATTGATTGGATTATCCATCCTAGCCTTACTGGTTCCGGTCATTTCATTGATTGTTTACGTGAAGATGATGCCTTCATTCGAACGGAATTTGCAAAAGTTGCTGACTCACTCAAGCAAAAGCAAGAAGAGATGGAGTGGCGTTAACGAATTGTGGGCAAAGATTCTATGTCGAACAAATGAAGAACGAGCGATGTTCCGTTTTGCAGGATTGATGATGGAGAAGGACAGGGAATTCAAACTGAAGGTTTATCCGAGTTTGGCCTTGTCACTTTTCATCCCCTTCCTATTCGTGGTGAATCAAACCCGCTTTAGTTCCATGGACGAAGTTTCAAGTGGGAACGGATACTTATCAATTTACTTCTGTAATTTTATGATACCTGCAGTCATTCAAATGCTCCAATACTCAGGAAACGACAAAGCAAGCTGGATATTCAAGACCACTCCCCTTGAGCAGATTACGTCAACATATAGCGCGACACTAAAATCGTTCATCGTGAAACTGTATATGCCAATCTTCCTTGTCGTCAGCATCGGTTTTACTTGGTTGTTTTCGGTCAGTCTCCTGCCGCAGTTGGTCATTATCTTCCTAGCTGGTATCGTACAGACTCTCGTGACCTACAAACTGCTCGACAATGAGATTCATCCGTTTTCTAAGTCGTTCAAATTCATTAAAGAAGCCAAATCCGCCAAAACTTTATTGCTCGCTTTAGTCACTGGACTCTTTTACGGAGCTCATCACTTAGCATTGAAGGTCCCTTACGTATTACCCATCTATTTTATTCTTCTACTGGGAGCTGTCGTCATCGGTTGGGCACTCATCTTCCCAAAAACATCTTCAAAGCCTTTGGTTAGATGAGAACAGATGGGTATTATTTTGAAAGCTGAGTCAGGGTGTCAGGCACCACACTTATTGGCTTTGTAGCGAAATTCTGTTATCAAAGTAAAAACAGGAAAGGAAAGAAAAATATGAAATTTGTCATCATCGTGGGACCCCAGGCTGTCGGGAAGATGACAGTCGGGCATGAACTGGAAAAGATAACGGACTTAAAGCTGTTTCATAATCATCTGACCATCGAGCTCGTCCATCCATTTTTTGATTACGGCACCGAAGCGGGAAATCGGTTGGTTAAATCATTCCGTCAGCAAATGTTCGAGGAGTTTGCGGTAAGTGAGATGTATGGTGTGATTTTTACGTTTGTGTGGCGTTTCGACGTGCAAGTCGACTGGGATTATGTCGAGAAAATAAGTCGAATTTTCGAATCAAAAGGATCGATAGTCTATATCGTTGAGTTGCAGGCTGATATGGATGAAAGACTTGAACGAAATAAATCCCCTCATCGCCTGGAACACAAACCAACCAAACGAGACATATCATGGTCAGAGGCACATCTGAAAAGCGTAGCTAATAAATTTAGGCTTAACTCAATCGATGGGGAAATTAAGAAGGAAAACTACATAAAAGTTAACAATACGCATTTGACTGCAGCTGAAACTGCGGAGTTAATTAGAAAAAGATTCGATTTATAAAAGTTGCGATAGAAAAGAGGTACACCATTTGGCTACTGAAAAAGAGAAAATGCTTGCTGGTGATATGTACAATCCCGCAGATCCGGAACTGACAATCGAACGGGGGACAGCCCGACTTAAAACCAGATTATTTAACGATACACTTGAATATGAGACGGACAAGAGAGTGAAGATGCTGAAGAATTTGTTTGGCTCAACGGGTAAAAGCTTATACGTTGAACCCACATTCCGATGCGATTACGGATACAACATCCACGTAGGAGAGAACTTTTTCGCTAACTTCGATTGCGTCATTCTCGATGTGTGTGAAGTACGTATAGGAGACAATTGCTTTATGGGACCTGGCGTCCATTTGTATACGGCTACCCACCCGATTCATCCGGCAGAACGGAACACGATGCACGAATACGGAAAATCTATTACAATCGGTGACAACGTTTGGATCGGTGGGCGTGCAATCATCAATCCAGGTATAACGATTGGTGATAATGTTGTCATTGCTTCCGGGGCAGTCGTGACGAAAGATGTTCCAGAAAATGTGATTGTAGGTGGAAACCCGGCAAGAGTGATAAAGGAAATAGAATTTTAGTTTTTTGGTTAATGAAATCAAATTTCAATTAAGGGGACACGGAAATGGAGTACAGAATTGAAAATCTTGATTTTGAAATGAGAATTGTGGGAAAGGGTAAGTCAGTAAAAACAAGCAGGCCATTTAAAATTATTCCTTTGCTTTGGGGCAGTGCAAAAAAAGATGGATTTAGGCAGGAACTAATTGATATGTCATGGGAAAATCCAAAATGCACACTCGAAAGCCTTTTAGGGGTTTGTGGAAAAGAAGCTGCCATAACAGACGAAGATTTTACATACTTTATGGGTGTACGATACGACGGTGAGGCACCAAGTGGAATGGAAACTCTCGTTATTCCTCAAAGTACATGGGCAGTTTTTCCGAACATTCCAGATGCATGGAAACGTTTATATTCCGAATGGGTTCCTACTTCGGGTTATGAACTTGCTAATTTACCATGTATCGAATGTTATTACGGACCAAAACATAAACCAAGACATGAACTGTGGGTTCCCGTGATACCTAAATAAATAGTTGTATCAGTACCCTTGCTGAAATAACCGTTAAAAATCTTTTACATACTTACTGCATGCATGGTCAAATATTAATAAAAACACAAAAAAGGACTGCAATTGAGTCCTTTTTAATTTGCTTAATTATCAATATCGATGTTCAACAGAGCCTAAGACTAAAGAAGACCATACAACGATTATTTCACATCACCTAACCGAATAAAACTTTTTGTATCAGGCGTTTGTTTTCCTATCTTCGGTTTCATAGATACTGTTTCAAGCCTATTTATTCGGGGGCAGTCAGTATGGATGCCCAGCACAAATTTTAATGATATGACTGCAAAACTTCTCATAAAAAACTCCTTTAAGTTCCTTATTAATCAATGAAATAATCTTTATAAATATAAAGTGTAAGTAATAGAGCCAGAGAAAAATACACAATTGATCCGAGGAAGACAAATGATTGACTGGTCACTTTTTTTGTCGTGGCCATTCGAATTCCGGTTTCTCCTTGAATCTGCATATCCATCTGACGACTTAAGGCCCCGCCCTTGTTTGTAAAAATGTATGCCAAGAATATAGCTGCTAACCCGAAGGGAATGGCGATATCAACAAAATTAGAGTCAAATATAAAAGCAGTAATTCCATGCAAACTCCCAATAATTAAAATAGTTACGCTTAAAGTGATAAACTTTTTCAAAACCTCACTCCTAATCATTTTGAAGTATCAGAATAAATTATCGTAGTAATAACATTTTTTCCCTATTATTCCATCTGTACGTTTTGATTCAGCTTTAGGTTTCGGATAAATATAAATGAGAAGAAATAAAAAAAGAGTATTCTAACTATTTATTTTCGATTAATAATATTAATAAAAGGCACACTTATACAATATACAATTTTAAAAATCATTATATTATGTTAATTAATATTCCGAAATATCTAAATTAACAAAAAATAATATAGACTAAACGGATATCTTGTTTTACAATCAAATTGCTTACTATAAAATAATGATAATATCTAACTACTAAACTCACATAAACATTTTGTGAATTAAGTTTTCAGAATTATCAAAAAGGGGATTGCGTATGATAAAGAGAAAGTTTACGAAATTGGCTGTGGTTTCTACATTACTAGCTGGTATTTTAACTGGTTGCGGAGCAGAAGGTGGGGGTTCAGCTAACGGAGACACCATTAAAATTGGTGCGAACTTAGAGCTTTCTGGCGGTGTTGCTTCTTTTGGTTCTTCAATCTCAAAAGGAATCGACCTTGCTGTTGAAGAAATTAACAAAGCCGGTGGAGTCGACGGTAAAGAAATTGAAATTATTAAAGTGGATAATAAATCCGAGGGTTCAGAAGCAACAAGTGGGGCCATTAGATTAACAAGCAAGGACAAAGTTACTGCAATTATTGGTGCAGCTACAAGCGGTAATACAGTTGCACAAGCACAAATTGCGAATAAGAATAAAACAATTCTACTGACACCTTCTGGTACAAGTCCAAACGTAACTGTTAATGAAGATGGTAGTGTAAACGAGTTTGCTTTCCGAACTTCGTTCATCGACCCATTCCAAGGAACAGTGGCAGCTAACTTTGCAGCAAATGAGTTGAAAATTAAAAACGTAGCTATCTTTTCTGATAGTTCAAGTGACTACGCAAAAGGGCTTGCAAAATCTTTCAAAGAAACGTTTGGAGAAGCTGGTGGGAAAATTGTAGCTGAAGAAGCGTACGTTGCGAAAGATACAGATTTCCGCTCGACATTAACGCGTATTAAATCAGCAAAACCAGACTTCATTTTTATTCCTGGTTATTATGAAGAAGTTGGTTTGATTGTAAAACAAGCTCGAGAAATGGGCATTGATGTTCCTCTAATGGGTGCTGATGGTTGGGATTCTCCGAAGTTAGTTGAATTAGCAGGTGCAGAAGCACTTAATAATACATTTATTACAAATCACTATTCTTCTGAAGATCCAGATGAGAAAATTCAAAAATTCGTTAAGAGCTTCTCTGATAAATATGACGGCGCATCACCTGACGCATTTAACGCACTTGGTTATGATTCTGTCTATTTGTTAGCAGACGCAATTGAACGTGCAGGAGATTTAGATACAACTAAGATTAAAGATGAACTAGCAGCAACGAAAGATTTATCTTTAGTTACTGGAAATGTAACAATTGATGAGCAACATAATCCAATCAAGTCTGCAACAATTTTGGAATACAAAGATGGCAAACAAGTCTTTAATACAAAAGTAAATCCTTAATGATTTAACTTGAGATGGGAGGATGGAACAACCATCCTCTCATCTTGTTTTTATTAAGATGTTGAGAATTTATAAGGGAGTGAGAATACATGGAATGGATTCAACAGATTATTAACGGAATATCACTCGGCAGCATCTATGCGTTAATCGCACTCGGCTACACGATGGTTTATGGAATTATTAAATTAATCAACTTCGCCCACGGGGACGTATTCATGGTAGGTTCTTTTATTGGGTTTTATTCAATTACCGCGTTTGGACTTGGATTTTTCCCAGCATTATTATTGTCAATGGTTGCATGTGCAGCATTTGGTGTCCTCATTGAAAGAATTGCCTATAAACGACTTCGAAATGCAACTCGCATAGCCGCCTTAATTACCGCAATTGGGGTTTCACTTCTTATTGAATACGGTGTCATATATGTTAGAGGTGCTCAACCGGAAGCATATCCAGATGTAGTGCCTAATATTTCTTTTGATTTATTCGGGGCTCAAATTAGCAGTCAGTCTATTTTAATCCTTTCTGTATCAGTGATACTTATGATTATTTTGCAATTAATCGTACATAAAACAAAAATTGGTAAAGCAATGCGGGCCGTTTCACATGATGTAGACGCAGCAAAATTGATGGGTATAAATGTTGATAATACGATTTCAGCTACCTTTGCGATTGGTTCAGCTTTAGCTGGAGCCGCTGGTGTTATTTTTGGCGTGTATTATACAAAGATCGAACCATTAATGGGAGTTATTCCAGGGTTGAAAGCTTTTGTTGCTGCCGTTCTAGGTGGTATTGGTATTATTCCAGGAGCAATGGTCGGAGGTCTTGTCCTTGGAGTTGTTGAAACGGTGGTAAGTGGCTTAGGGTTCTCATTATGGAGAGATGCGGCAGCTTTCATCATTCTAATTTTAATTCTAATTTTCAGACCGAATGGCATCTTTGGGAAAAATACACGAGAGAAAGTGTAGGTGAAGGCACATATGAAAAAGATAAAGGGATTCTGGTTATTTATCATTTTATCGGTAGTGATTTATGGAGTTATCCAATTTCTCATCACCGGTGGAGTTTTGGATCTGTTTTATTCAAACACACTCATCTTTATTATCATCAATATAATATTAGCCGTAAGCTTACATTTAGTAATTGGGGTTACGGGACAATTTTCAATTGGTCATGCGGGATTCATGGCAATTGGGGCATACATATCAGCTATTGTAACAATGAAACTTCAGCTACCTTTTGCTCTTGCAATCGTCATGGCTGGTTTGGTTGCTGCGTTAGCCGGAATGCTCGTTGGAATTCCTTCTTTACGATTAAAGGGTGATTACTTGGCAATTGCCACATTAGGATTTGGAGAAATTATTCGGATTGTCTTTCTTAACATTGACTATGTCGGTGGGGCAGCAGGTATGCAAGTTGATCAATTAACTACATGGACAACTTCTTTCGTCTGTTTAGTAATTACGATTATTGTGATTGTGAACTTTACTAATTCCAGACATGGACGCGCATGTATCTCTATACGAGAAAACGAGATTGCTGCAGATGCTATGGGAATAAATACAACTTATTACAAAGTGACAGCCTTTGTTATAGGGTCGTTTTTTGCAGGGGTTGCAGGTGCTTTATATGCTCATAATTTTTATATTATTCAACCTACAAACTTCACGTTTTTAAAATCATTTGATATTTTAATATACGTTGTGTTAGGTGGATTAGGAAGTTTATCTGGAGCAGTTATTGCAGCCGTGCTGTTAACGATTGTATCGACTTTTCTTCAAAGTTATCCCGAAACACGTATGATTATCTATAGTCTTATTTTAATCATTGTCATGTTATACCGACCTAAAGGATTAATGGGAACACGCGAAATAACTGATTATTTTAAATCGCGAAAAAGTTCGAAAGGAGACAACCAATATGGTAAGTAAACCTTTACTTCAGGTACAAAATGTTGGCATTCATTTTGGTGGACTTAAGGCTGTCTCTGATTTTAACTTAGAAATCCATCAGGGAGAGTTAATTGGTCTTATAGGACCTAATGGTGCTGGAAAGACAACTAGCTTTAACTTATTAACTGGCGTGTATGTACCAACAGAAGGTGAGATTGTATTCAACGGAAAACGTTTGAATGGACTGGCGCCATATCAAGTAACCCGTGGGGGAATTAGTCGTACGTTTCAAAATATCCGACTTTTTAATGAATTATCTGTTTTAGATAATGTGAAAGTTGCTTATCATTCATTAGCGAAGCATTCGATGTTTAGCTCGATTTTGCGTTTGCCTTCTCACTTTTCTGGTGAAAAAGAAATGGAAGAGAAATCTTTAGAGTTTCTCAAGCTTTTCGAATTGGACCAATACAAAGATGAGATTGCAAAAAATCTTCCTTATGGTAAGCAAAGAAGATTGGAAATTGCCCGTGCTTTAGCAGCGGGACCTCAATTATTATTATTAGACGAACCGGCGGCGGGGATGAATCATAAAGAAACACACGATTTAATGTCATTAATCGCATTTGTTCGAGAAAAGTTCAATTTAACGATTTTATTAATTGAGCATGATATGAACTTGGTTATGGGTATCTGTGAAAGAATTTATGTGTTAGACCATGGGGTATTAATAGCTGATGGCACACCTGAATATATCCGTAACCATCCTAAAGTGATTGAGGCCTATTTAGGAGAGGAGGTTCCGAAATGACTTTACTTAAAGTAGATCAATTGGATGTTTACTATGGAAATATACAGGCACTAAAAGGAATCTCACTTGAAGTCAACGAAGGTGAAATTGTAACGTTAATCGGAGCAAATGGAGCGGGAAAAAGCACTCTACTAAAAACGGTTTCAGGATTACTTAAGCCCAAATCAGGAATCATTAATTACATGAATTCTTCAATCGCAGGTAAACCGGCTCAAGGCATTGTGAAAGCCGGAATATCTCATGTTCCAGAAGGAAGACGTGTTTTTTCGAATATGACCGTTCTGGAAAATCTGGAGTTAGGGGCTTATTTACGAAAAGATTCAAAAGAAATAAGCAAAGATTTTGATAAGGTGTATGAACTATTCCCACGATTATTTGAGCGAAGAAAACAGATGTCAGGCACACTTTCGGGTGGAGAACAACAAATGTTAGCGATGGGAAGAGCCATCATGGCAAAACCAAAACTTCTTTTGCTTGATGAACCATCCATGGGCCTTGCACCGCTTATGGTAAAGACTATTTTTCAAATTATTGAAGAAATCAATCGTGAAGGTACGACGATATTATTAGTTGAACAAAATGCCAACGTCGCTTTATCCATTGCAAACCGAGGTTACGTAATTGAAACTGGACGCGTGGTCGTTTCAGGGCCAGCTTCAGAGTTACAAGCAAGTGAGCAAATCAAATTGGCATACCTAGGTGGTATATAAGCAATTTTTGAAGGGAGTAGATTAAACGCTACTCCCTTTTTTATATGGATTGAATTAAAACGATGTTTGATAAAAAAATTAAGAAATGTCTTCAATGGGCTTATTAAAAATTGGTTCCTCTAAAGCTCATTATCATGCCAAAAATTTTGTGAAACGTGCAACTCCGACTTATATGGCTGAATTGAATACCCTTGTTCGATTAGCCAGGCAATGATTCCAGGTAAAGCTTTTGTGGTTTGTACACGATCATGGAGTAATACCACAATGTGTTGATCCTTGGCCCGAATGGCTTCTTCCACACCCTTTTTAACACTCGTGATAATTTGTTGGAAATTGTCTTCCGATATTTTCCAATCCAATGTATCGACATCCCAATCCCACATTTTGTAGCCTTCCTTTTTCAGTAAACTACGCATGGCAGACGTTACGTAGGGCTTACTTCCATAGGGGGTACGAACCAACGTAGGCTTGAACCCAGTCAGCGATTGAATCATTTCCGTTTCTTTCTTCATTTCACCTATGAACGCTGGTGCGGATGCATAAACGCTCTTACGGTCATGCGTCATGCTGTGAAGAGCGAGGGTGTGACCTTCATTATAAGTTTGCTGAGTCAATGATTTGAAACTTGAAATCTGATTTCCAACGAAAAAGAACGTGCCCTTTACATTATAATTTCTCATGATTTTTAAATGCTCGGATGTATAGCGATTCGGTCCATCGTCAAAGGTCAAATAAACAATTGGCTTTCCAGGCTCAGCAGGTGGAGTTGGTTTCGGTGATGCAGTTTCGTTACGTTTCTTCTTTATTTGTTGAATAAACTGCGGATGGCTTAGATGGGGGTATCGATCCGTATAAAGTCTTACTGTTAAGATGTCGGATAAGTAATCAACTTTGAAATCTGTGGATTCTCCTAACAAGCGAACTGGAATGTACAGAATATCGTCGATCATTTGGACCGCGTTGTCGGAAATAATCACTTGATTGACTGTCGTTTCAGTGGTTAGAAAATTATAAGAAATGGACGTATCATTTTTTGTGATTGTGATTTGTTTGTCTGACTTTTGAATGTCCGCATACAAATAACGTGACATTTTTTCGAATGGAACCAGTATTTGTGCGTTCTCCAGGCGGACTTCTTCTTTTTCGAACGCTAATAAACGGTCATGCAATGCGATGTACCGATTTGAATCTTCTTTAGCAAGACTGGGAGTTGGCAAAGAAAATAAAATGAAAACAAGCACAACAAGGAACAACATCGGATATGTTAATTTCATCATTCATAACCCCTTTATCTATCAAACTTCTTAGTAAGTGTATGAAAGAAGGTCTTCAGATAGATTCGAAAAGGAGAAAAAATTTTCCGTTCGATTGCTTGAAAAATCGGCTTTAATTCCGAACTGAATGCCAATCTGGCATTTGTTGCATAAGATAGAAAAAGAATTGCAGGAAAGGGGTGTAAGTAGCGATGGGATTATTTATTAATTCAGATAAGCACCCGGATGTTTATAAAAATCATGGGCAAATACAAGAGCCCAATCAATCATTTTTCAAACAGAATCACTTAACTGATTTGTTGGAAGAACAGCAAAAAACAAGTGAAAAATTGCATCAGTCATTTAGTGAACTGAAAGATTTATTGGAAAATCAAGCTACGAAACAAACCAATCAGTGGAAGTTTTTCCAACATGGATTCAATGAGCAAAAGAAAGTGAATTACCACCATGAAAAGGTTGAAAATCAAGTGTTGGATTGGTTGAAGAAACTAGATGGAAAAAGTGAAGCTTTACAAACAACATTGGAAAATGAAACGTTAGGCAACAATGATTTAATGAATTACATGAACCAGCTAAGCCTTTCAAATCAAGAGGTAGCGAATCGGTTAGACAAAGTAGGGTTGAGAAATGAGCAACTGGAACAAAAGGTTGATGAGCAACTGATTCTCCAAAAACAGATGGCGCATCAAATGAATGCCCAAAAAAATACTCATACGGAAGTAATGAGCCGGCTTGATAACCAGGAAGCACTGACGGAAAAAATCTTAAGACAAGTTGATCATTTCCGATCCATCCTCTTCGAACGAACGAATTATTTAGCAGAAAAAATTGACACAGGGTATAACTACACAACCTCTTATATAACAAAACTGTTCACAGGGTCAGACCATCCATTGACACATTTTGTTATCAACCAAAAATCAAAAGACAACGAGAAAAAGAAGCCTTGAAGAAAAAGCGTAAGACGTGCCTGGCAAAGGGACGTCTTTTGTGTGTTTTGGACGTGGAAATACTATGAAATGATTGAAATCGCGAATAGAAAGGCGAGAATCGCGAATAGAACTTCCAAAACCGCGAATAGATCCCCATCTACGACCTCAAAAGATTGACAGATGACCTTTTTATGATTAGAATCCTTAGTGGCTTACCTGTTTATCAGGCAGAGCGGGTTGGGAGAGGGCTAATTTTATAGAAGGTTGAAAACATGTTTAATTGGTTTGACCGATTTTTCGGTCTTAAAACGAACGGAACGACGGTAAAGCGGGAAGTAATGGCAGGAATCATCGGATTTTTTACGGTGGTTTACATCATTGCGGTCAATGCACTTATCTTGTCTGAAGCGGGAATGCCGCTCGAAGCAGCGATTGTTGCAACGATTGCAGCTTCTGTGTTCGGATGTCTGATTATGGGCTTCTGGGGGAATGTTCCAATTTTGCTTGTACCAGGAATGGGAATCAATGCGTTGTTTTCCTATACGATGGTTCAATCAATGGGTCTTTCCTGGCAGGAAGCACTGGCTGTTGTTTTTGTGTCTGGCGTCATTTTTGTGTTCATTGCATTTACGCCTTTCTCGAGAATATTAAGTGCTGCTGTACCGCATTCACTCAAAGAAGCAATCACTGTCGGTCTTGGATTGTTCCTTATGCTAATTGGTCTAGAAAAAGGCGGCATCGTCGAAAAAGGCTCAAGTTCCATTTTGGCACTTGGGTCTTTGGGTGAAGCACATGTGCTTGCGACTGTCTTGACGTTTTTAGTAGCAATCGTGTTGTTCATCCGCAACGTACCTGGGAATTTTCTCATCACGATTGTGTCCGGAACCATCATTGCGTATTTCTTCGGATTGATTGATGTCAATCAGACAGACAATGCCTCTTTAGGCTTGGCTGACGCATTTGGTGCATTTGGTGCACTATCATTTGAGAATTTCCTGTCCATGACATTCTGGATTGCAGTATTTTCGCTGACAATGGTCATTGTCTTTGAGAACATTGGGCTAGTCCATGGGCACGTTGGATTTATCAACCGTCCAGACAGATTTAGTCGTGCGTTTCAGGCAAACTCAGTGTCTGCGATGATGTCCGGTATTTTCGGTACGAGTCCGACTGTTGCTTCTGTTGAAAGTGCTGCCGGAATGGTAGCGGGTGGTCGAACAGGACTGACAACCGTGACTGCAGGATTGTTGTTTTTAGTGGCTGCGTTTTTCATTCCGGTTATCAAACTGATTCCGGATAGCGCCATTGCACCGATTCTAATCATTATCGGCAGTTTGATGCTGCAGAACATTCGCAATCTCGAGTTGAAAGACTTGAGCGAAAGTTTCCCTGCACTGTTCATCATTGCAATGATTCCGTTCACTTATAGCATTGCTGATGGCATTGCAATCGGCTTCATCATGTATCCAATCCTGAAAATTGCGATTGGTAAATGGCGAGAAGTCTCGCCGGCACTTTACGTTATTGCAGGATTGTTCCTGATGAATTTCGTTGTTCATGTCATAGGCTAATTCAAAAAATGCACCCGCATATAAATAGCGGGTGCATTTTTCTATTTTAATCTCTTAACTGCTCAATAAAGGCATCCAATTGATCGAACGGTCCTGCCAACCCGTGTTGAATGACTTCATGGGCATCCTGGAATACGGAATGCTCCTCTTCAGTGGCAGAGACTGGAATCCCTCGCATGGCTAGGACGGTTTTGCTGTTTTCATCTTCGTCAGTAACAATGATAATAACTGAATAAATACAAAGTTAACCATATAAATGAAAAAAGCCCAATAACAGTAACGTTATTGGGCTTGATGGTTATTTGTAAATGACGATTGAACCAACAGACTTATCAGCAGCTTGACCATTTACAGTGATTTTCAAACCCAAAGACTGCAAATCGCGACCTGCATCTGGCATAAATGAATTGCTATATGAATTTGCATCATCAAACAATCGAACGCCTTGTTGGCTTGCATAATTCAACGTTTGAGTTGGATAAATCAGATTCAATCCAGATGTTTTATTCAATCCGAATGCTGCATCCGCTAAATGGTAGCGAGAACTTGCTTGAACCGGTGTACCATTTTTAATGTTCCATGTTAAATCGGTTTTCGTATGTGCATCAACAACCCCTAAGAAACCATCTCCAGGGTGAACCCCAGTCCAGTTATCCGTGTAACTGTCATCCACATACCACACGACTAAACCACCATCATAGCTCATTAGTGAATTACCACGAGCAATGTTGCCTAAACCTGCATCCACACCTGCATGATTTCTCCACTCTAGTAAATAGTAATGATTCATTAATTTATTACCATTGAAACGCTCAAACCCATTCAAAGTGAACTTAGTTGGTTCTGTTTCGGCGCCATCTTCTACGATTGTTTGTCCATCAGCTACTACTTTCACATTATCCGCAAAGAAACCAAGTTCCGAAGTACCCCAGTCCGTTACAGAACGTAAACGAAGTTTAATGTTTTGGCCTGCATATTCACTCAAATCGAACGATTGTTCAGTCCAACCATTGGAATGACCTGTTAGTCCTGGCATTGAATTTAGGATTGTTGGATAACCTTCAGCCACAACATCACTTCTCGTGTTTTCATTACCAAGAGATTTCCATGTCGCACCGTTGTCCTTAGAAACTTGTACAAATGCAAAATCCCATTTTTCTTCAATTTCGTACCAAGCATCAAAAGTTAATGTAGCAGAAGTTTTTCCTGTCAAATCAACGTTTGTCACCATGTTTGAATCGCTTTCATCTTTTTGACCACCCCAGAATTCGAAGTTACCAGATTTAGGTGTGTTCACAGGTGTTTCTTTTTTCGGTATGTTGATGCGAACAACTTGGTTGTTTTTACCGAGTGGTGAATTTGCTTGATCTAATAAAAACTGTGTACCTTTCGAAGAAACATCTTTCCATTCTAATACGGCTGGTTCAAACCATTCGCCACCTAATGTAGATTGGAAATATTGCTTAGCCCACGGAGAGAATCCAGTCGGTTCTGTTCCAGGAATTTTACCTGCCCAAGAACCTGCAGACATAATGGACCAATAAGCAACAGCTTCGCCTGTTCCAGAATAAGCAGTGTCATATTCATCCGGTAAGCCTAAGTCATGACCATACTCGTGAGCGAAAACACCAGTTGCCCCATCTTCCGGCATAACTGTGTAATCGTAGAAGCCAGGAAGACCTGCTCCAAGTCCATCTGGATCCACAAATGATGCTGAACGATGTGACCAAACTGCGTTATCACCTAATGAACCACCACCTGCTTCTTGTCCCATCCCAGAGTGAATGATTTGTAAGTGATCGACTAAACCGTCTGGCTCCCAGAAGTTACCGTCTCCATCTAAATCATGTGAATCTTCTAAATCGTAATCTTGTAATGGGACACCTGCTGCTTTAGCCGCGTTATATACATCTTTTACTAATATTTTCGATCCGCCGGGTGCAACATTATCATGACCGCCATTAGTTCTATCAGCACCATAAAATGCTGCAGTACCAGGAAGTTTTAACCATCCATATGCTTTTCCTTCAATCGTATACGTACCACCAGATTGTTCTTCATAATATTGTTTCTGTGAAACAAATGTTTCTCCATTCGGACCTTTCACGCCATTTTCACCGAAAATCATATCTTCGAAATGCTTCGTGTTGTAATCCTCGTAGTAGTTGTCTGTTTCATTTGGTTGGAGATTATTATGTTCAAAATCCGAGTATTCTACCATTAGTGTTAATAGTTTACCTTGTTTCACTACACCTGGTGATGCCCCTTCTTCAACAGGATCTGGTTGTTTTTTTAGATGCCCATTTTTTTTGCCATTTCCCTTTAATAAACCATTATTGAATTCTTTCTGTTTCTTCGCTTCGGCTTGTTTCACCTGTTTCGCTAATGGATCATCACTTACTTTGTTACTAGAGTCAGATTGACCTTTAGCAGCTAAATAATTATGCAATCCCTGTTGTTTTTGTGCTTCTGATGCATTAGCTGGTATTACACCACGTTTCATTAATGCTTTGATTAATTTCTCGTCATTTACAATTGAGAGGTCAATAGATCCTGCAAAATGAGATTGAGCAGAATGTGATACTTGTTGATGAAGAGGCGCTTCGGAAATTGGGCTTGCAAAGCCACCGGACATACCGGATAGCAATGTTCCTGCAAACACAACCGATGTAATACTAGATTTCCAAAACTTTTTCAATTCGTAACCCCCTTGAGATAGTTAATCTTTATTAGAATATTTGCAAAAGTGAGTTAAAACAATGAGTTAAAATGCTTGTTTCTTTCTAATAGATTCAGAGTCTTTTATACCATTTTTTTGAATATTCATATTCTTTCTACTTAGATTTTCTCTTCTTTTTTACGAATTATCTTATAGCTCGAGGTTTTCCTCGTTTTTTTGCAGTAATGAAAATAAGGTTAGATCTTAATTAATGATTTGAATTATGTAAATATTTTCGAGGTATTTTTTTATTCGATTCATTCATCAACATTTCAGATGTATTTTTATCCCCTTTTTATTTTGATTGTAAGTGGAATTAAAGCATCCTTTTTACTCTCTCTTCGTCATGTTAAATAAACTGTCAGAAAACGGGTGGATGGTATGAAAAAGAAGGTGGTCTTAGCTGGAGGAACAGGTTTTATTGGACAATACTTGGAGGAGAAATTCACCGATTTAGGGTATGAAGTGGTGATTATTTCAAGACAGCCTCACCATATTGCGTGGTCCAATAAGACGGGTATTATCAGTGCTTTGAATGGTGCGGAAATGCTGATCAATCTTGCTGGTAAATCCGTTAATTGTCGTTACAATGACAAGAATAAAGAAGAAATCATGAGTTCCCGTACGAAGACGACTCAAATACTTGGAAGTGCTCTGTTGGCTTGTGAAACTCCACCGCCCTTATGGATCAATTCAAGTACAGCAACGATTTATCGTCATGCAGAAGATCGTCCCATGACGGAAACAAATGGGGAAATTGGCACCGGTTTTTCGGTAGATATAGCCAAAGCGTGGGAGCAATCCCTATTCGATTATCAACTTCCACATACTAGACTAGTGGCTTTACGCATGGCAATTGTACTTGGTGCAGAGGGTGGCGTGATGAAGCCTTACTTCAACTTGGTGCGCTTCGGGCTTGGTGGGGCACAGGGGTCAGGTAATCAAATGTTTAGTTGGATTCATATTGAAGATGTGTACCAGATTATTCTATTCCTTCAAGAAAGAACCGACTTGGAGGGTGTCTTTAATTTGTCTGCTCCACATCCCGTTTCAAATCGTGAATTCATGGAACAACTGCGCAAAGCAATGAATCGAAAGCTTGGATTGCCTTCCCCAAAATGGATGCTCGAAATCGGTGCTATCCTTATACGAACTGAAACAGAACTCATCGTGAAAAGTCGTTGGGTGTTGCCGGAGAGGCTCGAGAAAGAAGGGTTTCATTTTACGTTCGAAACAATTGAGAAGGCATTTCATCAAATCATCCTAAAGCAACAATCCATTTCTTAAAACACAAAACCTCCAGAATCAACGATTCTTCTGGAGGTTTTGTGTTTTCGAATTAAGCGTTTTTAAACATATCTTTCAACAAGTCATTCCCCAAGTGCATAGACTGGTTTTAATACCAACTTAGTAAAGGGGAATACTTAGATATGATACATCCGCATACGGAATTACGTTATATAAATGATGAAATGGGTTTTGGTGTATTTGCGACTCAATTTATTCCGAAAGGAACGATTACGTGGGCACTGGACGACCTCGATCAAATACTGGAGCCCGACTATATTCATACGGTTGACGAGTACAGAAGCGAGTTATTGAAAAAATATGCATATCGAAACCAAGAAGGGAAGTACGTTTTATGTTGGGATTTAGGGAGATATGTGAACCACAGTTTTCATGCCAATTGCATGGGGACCGCTTATGAATTCGAGGTAGCCATCAGAGACATTTATCCAGGTGAACAGTTAACAGACGATTATGGAACTTTGAATATTGATGAACCTTTCGATTGTTTCCCTGAAGACGGGACGGAGCGGACGAGAGTTTACCCAGATGACCTTCTCCGTTACCACGAAGAATGGGATATAGTGGTCAGTGACGCTTTACAATATTTTAATAAAGTGGAACAACCGCTTCAACCACTCATTCGACCTGAATTCGTCGAGAAAGTAAGAATTGCAGCAACAAAGCATTATCTGCCGGATTCAATTAAGTGCCTATACTATAATCGTCACCAATAACAATGGTAGCGTCTAAATTTAAAAAGCTTTCTAACCATAAAACGATAAAACCTACTCAGGGGGTTTATCGTTTTTATTTTTCTCTAATGAATTCACAAAATACGAATCTCTTTTCTAATACATTTACAGTAGAAATTAGGTTTTCGAATTCTTTAGTTCTGCAAAAAATGGTTTACCCCCTTTATTTCAAAAGTTGCACTTAATATGACCAATAATATTGTATGAAATAAAGAAAAATTGAACATGCTTGTGAAGAAAGTTTATGTAGTAATTGGGTTAATTTTCTTGTAACTGACAAATGGATTACTAAAAAAAGTAAAGTTAGCAAAAATAAAAACGAAACAGTAAATGAGGTAGTGTATGGGCTTTTTCGAAAAGAAAATTAATAATAAAATACAACCCAATTCTACTTCAACTAGTCAAAGGACGAATAAAAGTCCAACAAAATATATAAAACCAAATCTTCAAGAGAATATACAAATAATTAAAGATTCCCTTGGGGAAAGCTCTGATATTATCATTCGAGAAATTAATATTGGAAAAGAAGGATCCATTAAAGCTGCTATCATATATACAGATGGGTTAACTGACACACCCTCATTACAAAACTTCATTTTGGAAACGCTCATGTTGGATACCAAAGGGACGGAATTGCAGGAAAAGATATCTCCTGAACAAAATCTTATTAGCGTATTAAAAGATTTTGCCATGACAGTAGGGGATATAAAAGATTTAACCGATTTCGATGTGCTTTTTACTGGTCTTTTATCGGGAGATACGGTTATTTTAATCGATGGTTATAAGCAAGGTTTAATCATTTCCAACAGACATTGGGTTGATCGGGGAGTAACCGAAGCATCATCTCAGATGGTAGTCAGGGGACCACGTGAAAGTTTCTCCGAAAATTTGCGTGTAAATACAGCCTTAGTTCGCAGGAAAATTAAAGACCCAAATCTTTGGATGGAATCAAAAATTATTGGAAAACGAACGAAAACGAACGTTGCCGTGATGTATATGAACGGCATTGCAAATGACAAAATAGTGAAAGAAGTCTGTTTGCGTTTGGATAAAATAAAAATTGATGCAATTCTTGAAAGTGGAAACATTGAGGAGTTGATTGAGGATGCACCTTTATCACCTTTTCCCACAGTTTTTAATACAGAACGTCCAGATATAGTCGCTGCGGCACTATTGGAAGGGCGCATAGCTATTTTAGTTGATGGAACACCCTTTGTACTGATTGTTCCAGCAGTATTTGTTCAATTTTTTCAATCTTCCGAGGACTACTATCAACGTGCAGATATTGCGAGTCTTATTCGGCTTCTTCGTTTTTTTGCATTTGCAATTGCTTTATTGGCACCATCATTATTTATTGCAATCACCACTTTTCATCACTCAATGCTACCACCTGCACTCCTTATCAGTTTGACAGCCCAACGGGAAGGCGTCCCATTTCCGGCATTTGTTGAAGCAATAATAATGGAAGTCACCTTTGAACTTTTGCGTGAAGCAGGTATAAGAATGCCCAGAAACATCGGTGCAGCCATGTCTATAGTAGGGGCATTTGTTATTGGAACAGCAGCCGTTGAAGCAGGCATAATTTCTGCTGCGATGGTCATCGTAGTTTCAATAACAGCCATTTCAAGTTTTGTTTCCCCTACTTATGACTTGGCTATCGCTGTCAGGATGTTGCGCTTTGTATTTATGGCAATCGCAGCATCGTTCGGTTTGTTTGGAATTACGATAGGTTTAATTGCTCTTATTCTGCATTTATGCAGTTTACGTTCTTTTGGCATACCATATATGTCTCCATTAGCTCCATTTAATATTTCCGATCAAAAGGACACGTTTATTCGTTTGCCTAAATGGAAAATGTTTACTCGACCTCGCCTAATCAATCAACAAAATATGACTCGTCAAAAAGATTCCGCCTCTGCAAAACCACAACCAACAAAAAATGAGGAGTATGAAAGGGAGTAAACGATGAAAAAGTGCATGTTTGTACTCCTGATTCTCAGCCTCTTTCTTACGGGGTGTTGGGACCGGAGGGAATTAAATGAGCTTGGCATTGCATTAGCAATAGGCATCGATAAAGTAGAAGATGAATACCAAGTAACTGCTCAAGTGGTTGTACCTTCTGAAATATCAGCGAAAGCAAGTACTGGGCGTTCACCGGTAACCCTGTTTCAGGCGAAAGGGGAAACGGTATATGAAGCTCTTCGAAAAATGACAAAGAACTCGCCACGAAAAATATATCCTGGACATCTTCGAATGCTTGTGATCGGTGAGGATTTAGCTGAAGAAGGTATAGGCGAATCCTTAGAGTTACTGTCAAGAGATTGGGAACTTCGATCTGATTTTTATGTTGTTATTGCTAAGGATGTGACCGCGGAAGAGATACTAAATGTCACAACAACTCTTGAAGCCATACCCGCTAATAAAATGTTTAACACGCTTAAAACGTCAGAAACTGCCTGGGCCGCAACGAACGGCATTATATTAGATGAGCTGATAACAGATCTAACAAATGAAGGAAAAGAAGCGGTATTAACGGGGATTCTAGTAACAGGGAACCAAGAAATAGGAACAAGCAAACAGAATGTAGAATCAATTACTCCTGAAGCGCGAATTATATATGATGAATTAGCTGTGTTTAAAAAAGATAAACTGTTGGGCTGGTTAACTGAAGAGGAAAGCAGAGGGTATAATGACATCACCAACTCAGTGAAAAATACAGTAAGTGTAATATCTTGTCCTAAAGAAGGAAAAATTTCTATAGAAATCATTCAGTTAAAATCTGACGTTAAAGGTAAAATGAATAAAGGAAAACCCGAAGTAGACGTCAATATTAAAGTAAAAGGAAATGTAGGGGATGTAGAATGTCCAATTAATCTTAGTGAACCAAAAACATTTGCTGAGCTAGAGAAAATTACGGAAAAAAAAATGGAAGATACCATTAATCAGACCATTGAATCGGTACAAAAACAATATGAATCAGACATATTTGGATTTGGTGAAGCCATTCATCGATCCAATCCGAAAGAATGGAAAAAGATTAAAAGGCAGTGGAGGGATGAAGGATTTTCTGAGTTGTCAGCGAACGTTAAAGTTGATGTGAAACTTCAGCATACGGGTACAGTAACTAATTCCTACCTAGAAGATGTAAAGGAAATTAAATAATCATGTTGAAAAGTATAGGAATACTCCTGATTGCGGCTACCATTCTGTGGATTGAAGTTCCACCTCTATTGGAAAAAAAGTATAAAAAAGAGTTACTTGTGTTTTATATACTTCTTGCTATTGCCGTAGGAATAAGTATTACACTAGGATTTGGAAAATCTATTCCAACTCCATTAGATTTACTCACTTTTGTGTTTAAACCTCTTAATGATGTTATTGCTCATTTGTTAAAGTAAAAGAACAGTGTGGAGCGGAAGGTATGATATAAATGATGCAAGACGTTAAAATAAACTCGTACCAATTTCTAATTTTAGTTATTTTTTTTACGATTGGTACAAGTCTCTTAACTGTACCATCAGTATTAGCAACCGACGCGAAACAAGACGCTTGGATTGCCGCTATAATTGGTACGGGAATCGGGTTATTGTTCATATGGCTATTCATCACTATAGCTCTTTGGTTCCCTCACCTCACCATTATCCAAATCAATGAAAAAGTATTTGGAAAATGGATAGGTAAAGCTTTTTCTGTTTTTTTTGTACTCACGACTTTACTTTATACTTCAGAACTTTTGTTTTATTGTGGGAAATTCCTAAACATCCATGCGCTGCCAAGTACTCCAATGGTAGCCCTTAGTATTCTTATGGTGGGGGTAGTGGTGATGGGAGTCCGTCTTGGATTGGAAACCATCGCTCGTTCTGCAGAAATCTTAATTGCCGTTTTCTTCGTCCTTTTTTTCATTTTAGTGGTGTTTATTTCACCTGAAATCAAGTTTGAAAACATACAGCCTGTATTTGAGGTGGGTATGAAAAAGATCGTTCAATCATCCTTATTTTATTTCGTAGTATCTTCAGTTAATGCCGTTATTTTATTAATGATTTTTCCTTCCTTTATTAACAAAATGAAACAAGGTAAAAAATCCTTTTTATTCGGAAACTTAATAGGTGGCATCGTCATTATTATTATTACATTTTTGAGTGTTGCTGTATTAGGTTATGAGAATACTGCAAGACAGTCTTTTCCTAGCTATGAATTGGCTAAAAGGATAAATGTTGGGGATTTTGTACAGCGTATCGAGGGGTTAATGGCCACACTTTGGATTATTGCGCTCTACTTTAAGACAGTACTTTATTTTTATGCTTCCGTTTTAGGTACGGCACAAATTCTAAATTTGAAAGATTACCGCCCTTTAACACTCCCCTTAGGTATGATTGCTGTTGTCCTTTCTCTCGTGATTTATCCTAACGTCATTTACCAACAAAAATGGGACAGTACAACGGGTAATTCCTTAACATTGTCATACGGATTTTTTTTACCTCTTTTGCTGGTAGTTATATATGGGTTACGAAAAAAGAAATTAAAAAAAGAGGCCAGAAATCCTTAGGAAAAAATTTGTTAAAAGCCAAGTTGGAAATGTATTGCCAACTCAGTGACAGGTACCTGGGAGTCCTATTGGAGCGGAAGGTATGATATGAAATGATGAAGGATGTAAAAATAAATTCGTACCAATTTCTTGTTCTAGTCACCCTATTTACGATTGGTTCGAGCATCTTGCTTGTACCATCAGGCTTAGCTCAAAATGCGAAGCAAGACGCTTGGATTGCCGCGATATTCGGGATGGGGATTGGGTTACTAGTCATTTGGCTATTTTGCACAATAGGGAAATGGTTTCCAAATCTCACTTTTATTGAAATCAATAATAAACTCTTTGGGAAATGGATAGGGACAATATTTTCTCTTTTATTTGTGTCGCTTTCTTTTCTTTATACCACTAATCTTCTAGCTCATTCTGGAACTTTTCTAAATATCCATGTGCTGCCAACTACTCCAATGGTAGCGCTAAATACACTTATGGGAATGATTATCATGATGGGTGTTCGTCTTGGGTTAGAGACAATCGCTAGGTCGGCCGAAATCTTAATTGTTGTTTTCTTCTTCCTATTTCTCATTTTAGTGGTGTTTATTTCACCAGAAATCAAGTTTGAAAACATACAACCTGTATATGAGGCAGGAACAAAAAAAATTGTTCAATCATCCCTGAATTTAGTGGTTTACTCTTCTGTCAATGCTGTTATTTTGGTAATGATTTTTCCTGCATTTATAAACAAAGCTAGACAAGGAAAAAAATCCTTTTTAATTGGAAACTTAATAGGTGGAATCGTCACCATCATCATTACATTTTTGTGTGTTGCGGTATTAGGTGCCGAGAATACTACAAGACAGTTATATCCTGGCTATGAATTGGCTAAAAGGATAAATATCGGGGATTTTGTACAGCGTATCGAGGCGTTAATGGCCGCCTTTTGGATTATTGCGCTCTACTTTAAGGCGACCCTTTATTTTTACGCTTCCGTTTTAGGGATTGCACAAATTTTAAATTTAAAAGATTATCGTCCCTTAACTATACCGTTAGGCATGATTGCCATTGCCCTTTCTCTTGTGATTTATCCAAACGTTATCTACCAAAAAAATTGGGACAGTACAACGCTTGTTTCATATTCATTATCAATAGGATTATTTTTACCTCTTTTGTTAGTAGTTATATATGCGTTACGCAAAAACCAATTAAAAAAAGAATCCTGAACATCATTAATATCGTCAAAGCTTATTCGACAATGCATGATCTACTCAGTAACTGAAACCTGGGAACTCTTGAAGAGGAATTTTAGTATGATGCATTTGGGTGTGAGTAAAAAGTAAATGGAATAACTTATAATAATTTTATATATTGTCCACTAAACACCCATCTTCTGTTTTCGAAGATGGGTGTTTGCAATCGACTATGTTCGTGACCTTCTCCTCAAGGGTATGAATCGTTATCATATCGAATTGGAAAATGACGAAACCTTTTTTAAATGACATACCAGTATATAAATTTAAAAAAGCGAACTCCTTTAATTTATGGAGTTCGCTTTTATTCATGTATGCAATCAAGTTAAATCTCGATAATGATAGGTAGAATCATCGGCTTTCTTTTCGTTTTTGCAAATATAAACTTCCCTAAGGTAGCTTTAATGCTTTGCTTCAGTACGTTACGCTGTCGTCCATTCGCTGATTCAGTTGTTTGGATGGTAGTCAACACTAATCGATCCACTTCCTTCATCAGTTCTTCAGCATCACGTGCATAGACGAAGCCCCGGGAAATGGTATCAGGTCCGGAAATAATTTGACCATCGGACTTACTGAGAGTAATGACGATGACAATCATCCCGTCTTCAGATAGAAGCTTGCGATCCCGCAACACAATGTTTCCTACATCCCCAATCCCTAATCCGTCGACAAAAATGTTGCCGGAAGGGACCTTTCGCGTTTGGCGTGCAATGGAGTTGTTTACGTCTACTACGTCTCCATTGCTGATGATAAAGACATTTTCTCTTTCCACACCAACTGATTCGGCTAATAACCGATGCTGATGTAGCATTCTGAGCTCTCCGTGAATTGGGATAAAATATTTCGGTTTCATCAACGTCAGCATCAGTTTCAATTCTTCTTGGCAGGCATGTCCGGAAACATGCATCCCTGTAGCACTACCAGAACCATAAATGACTTTTGCTCTTAACCGATACAAATTATCGATAACTCGTGAAACATTCCGTTCATTTCCAGGTATAGGTGACGAAGCGAAAATCACAGTATCTTCAGGCAGGATTTCTACTTGACGATAGTTGGAGCTTGCTAAGCGCGATAAAGCCGCCATGGTTTCCCCTTGGCTTCCTGTACAAAGAATAGCTACGTTTTCTGGAGCCATTCGCTTGATATCATGCGGGTCAATAATCATGCCCTCGGGAACATTTAAATAACCCTGCTCCATAGCAACAGAAACCACATTCACCATACTGCGCCCGAGTAGGACAAGTTTTCGGTTTGTTTTTTGGGCGGCATCCACGACTTGTTGAACTCGATGAACATTGGATGCAAATGTTGAAATAAATACTTTCCTGTTCGCTTTTCGGAAGGCATCTTCAATGTGTCCGCCAACTAAAGATTCTGATGGAGTAAATCCAGGACGTTCCGCATTTGTACTTTCTGATAATAATACAAGAACACCATTCTTGCCGATTTCAGCCATTTCATGAATGTCCGCATATTCATTATTCACTGGAGTTAAATCGAATTTAAAGTCCCCGGTATGAACAACCGTACCTTCAGGTGTGTGAAAGGCAATTCCTAAACAATCTGGGATGCTGTGGTTTGTTTTAAAGAAGGTACATGTAATGGCATTGAAGTTGATTTTTGACTTGGAATCAATCAAATTCATTTCAGTTTGTCGTAATAGTCCGTGTTCTTTCAACTTGATTTCAATTAATCCCAACGTCATTCTTGTGGCATAAATCGGCATATTCAATTGTTTTAATAAGTATGGGATGCCCCCAATATGATCTTCATGACCATGCGTAACAATTAAAGCTCGAACCTTTTCCTTGTTTTCCTGTAAATAGGAAATATCTTGAATGATTAAATCTATGCCAAGTAAGCTTTCATCTGGAAATTTAGATCCGCAGTCGATGACTACGATATCGTTTTCAACTTGCAGGACATACATGTTTTTTCCGATTTCATTTACGCCGCCAAGGGCGAAAATGGATAATGAGTTTTCTATCGTTTCCAAATTAAATATCCTCCTATTTTAAATCGCTATAAGAAGTATTCCCACGCGCCTTTCTTTTTATGAGGATTAGGGAAAAGTTTCTGTATCAAAAAAGGGCAACGAATATCATGTAGCGACTGAAATCAACGCACAAATCCTATTAAGAGACATTGGATGTATAGATAGAAAACAAAATGAAACGAACCACCTTTTACACGAATAAAAGATGGTTCGTTTGATTAATGCTGTTTCTTTTTTGGCTGCTTGATAATGGGTTTTCCTTCATTTTCCACATGGTACTCTTTTTCGATTTCCTCATTCAACGTTTCATCTTCAAACTTATTATCAAGAAAAACTTGAACGCCGTTTACACTGACAATCGTATTGGCAGGGTCAGAAAAAATCTCTTTTTCACGATTACTGCTCATCGGTATTCACTCCAATTGGGTATCGCTTAATTAGCTTTTGTTTCTATTCCCTTGAGTTGCTGATTTCCCATCTTGCTTTCCAGTTTTATTACCGAGTTAGGGAATTCGCGAGAAAACTCTTCTTGCTTATGCTGGAGTTTTTGTTTCAAAGCTTTCGGTGTTTGTGCAACGAATTTTTATTGTTGCTTGATGAATTATGGTTGTCTCTCCCCATATAAGAAAGTATGGCTTAAAAAAGGGATTTTGATGTAACTGAAAAATATCCTATTAATCTTTTATTAACGCTACGCGATAGGGAAACAACTTAGCCTCCATTATGCCTTCTTTTATTGCGGGGTCTTTTTCCATCAAAGTATTTGCTTCTTCTTCGGAGTGATGCTGAACATATTATTTTCTTTATCAGTCCAATTTGATTCTTCAAGTAATGAAGGAATTAATTTCAGTTGATATAAAAATTGCATTTTTCCCACTGCGAAACCTCCAGTATATATTCTACAATTTAGTCACCAATTTCTTTGAATTAGGAAAGCAATCAAAAACAGCACGATAATAATTGATTAATTCACCTATGCACAATGGAAGTCATAGACATATACATAATCATAAACTTAATAATTTGCCCTAAATAAAATTAATGAGGCATTTTTATTTGTTTTGCAATGACAAGACAGAAGAAAGGGGAAAACGGGATGAAAGATGAGTATTTAATCTCATTAGTTGGAAGGTCAGTTCAAGTTTACAAAGGTGGTCCCGATTCAAATGTAGGCGTTTTACTGGATGTCAACGATGATTATTTAACCCTGCAAAAAGAAGATGGCGAAATTATTTATTACAAAACCGCTCACATTAAAAGTATTAAAGAAAATTCCCAGATTCGATTTAATTCTATTTTAAGAGTGTATGATTCCAATTACCTAGTTAAAGCAGCCAAGTTTAATGAAGTTGCAGGTCATTTCAAAGATCAAATTATCCAGATTAATGGGAAAGGTCCAGAATCCAAGTTTGGGACACTGATTGATGTAAAGGACGACTTCTTTGTTCTTCATACTGAGCAGGACGGATTAATTTTTTACAAAGAACAACATATCAAAAGTTTTAGTCACGCTATACCCAAGACCAATAACGTCGATGTAAAAGATGAGGAAGTAAAAGTAGAGGAAACGTTAACGGACGAAGCTACTGAAGATGAAGCAATCTTAAAAATGAACGAAATAAAAGATGTTTATGATCAAATTACTGCAGACAACACCAATGGTTTATTGAAAAATCTGACATACTCTTGGATTAAAATAAATAGAAAAGGTCCGGAAAGTATAGAAGGTCTATTAACCGAAGCCAATGATGAATACCTAGTAATGGTTGTTAACAACGAAATCTTCCGAATCGCTAACTATCATGTGAAAAATTTCAGTCTAAATATTAATAAATCAGAAGAGAAAAAAACTGAAGAAGAAAATGCCAAACAAACTGAAGAAGAAAATGCCCAACAAACAAAGTCAAAAAAAGGCAAGGAATCAGACGGAGACCAAGAAACATCAAAAAACTCGTCAAAAAAAGACAAGGAATCAGACGGAGACCAAGAAACATCAAAAAAATCGTCAAAAAATGGCAAGCAGTCAGATGGAAACCAAGAATCATCAACCTATACAAGTTCAACCTATACAAGATTAACGTATGAAGAAGAATTGTATCTTGCGATGATGCGAAGAAATAAACGCATGAAGAGAAAAGCACAAAAAAGGAAAAAGTAATCATCCTACAAAAAAGGATGAAAGACCTGTAGTTGAACAAACTGCAGTCACAGTCGTCTTTACCATCCACTCTCAATAGAGTCGCAGTCAATACAAATTGAACGTAATAATAAGAAAAAAATGAAATTCCGTTTTAATGGGATTAATCCAAATGCATAAATATGAACTTGTTAATACATTTACAATTTTTGCACTCACAACTTTGTTCATCCTTTGGAGACCCCAGGGAATAAATGAATCCATCCCTGCACTTTGTGGAGCACTTCTACTTATTGTTGCAGGTGTGGTGCAATTTAGTGATGTTCTTGAAATATTTAAGCTGGTAAGCGGACCATCCATCACGATCATTTCGACAATTGTCATTTGTATTGTTTTGGAAAGTAAAGGAGTTTTCTGGGGGGTTGCGGTTAATCTGGCTAATTAAGCAAAGGGTCTGGACTAAAACTATTCCTGTATGATTGTGTTTTTAATGACCATCTTCTTCAATAATGACGGAAGTATTCTGATTACCACTCCAATCATCCTACATATCGTAAGCATGTCTCGGTTGAAACACATCAAAAATTGCCTAATTTATTCGCGGGAGTATTTATTGCGACGTCTGCCAGTTTGCCAATCGGTGAGAGAGTAATATAGCAAATCTAATTGGTTTAAAAATGGTTGGTTTAGATTTGATTTCCTATAGACATTTCGCTTTCGTTCCTTCCATGATTGGAATTGCGACGCTTAACTTACTTATCGATCTTCTTTTTAAGAAAGAAATACCGAAGACCAGCATTATTGGTTATTCCAGCGACTCTTTTCGTCACGTTAGTTATATTTAATTTGTGGCTTCTCTTCATTTTATAAGTAAAGGAGTTGAATAAATGAATAGTCTAGATTCTTATATAGGTCAAATAATAGATGTTGAAGTATCCTCCAAAAAATCAATCATAGGAAAGCTTCTGGAAGTAGGTTCGGATATTATTGTCCTCTTTAACGGTCAACATTATGTGTATTTGCCAGTCGTGCATCTTATCTCCGTAAAAAAAGTGGAAACAACGTATACTGAAGAATACATTAATAATGATATGTCACCGTTTGAAAAAGAGGAAAAGCAGCTATCCATGAAACAGATATTAACGAACGCGTCTGGTAAATTTGTAGAACTTTTTTTAACCGGAAGTCATACAGTACATGGTTATATCCGATATGTCAAAGAAGACTATATTGTGTTCGATTCGCCAGCATTTAAAACGATTTACATTCCAATCGTCCATCTTAAATGGCTAATCCCCTATATCAACCAAACCCCTTATCAAATTAAGATAGGTCAACAATTTAATTCTTCTGACGAATCATTCGCTCACACATTTAAAGAGCAAATGAAAATGTATATCGGGAAAATAGTGCTATTTGATTTAGGAAAAGATTCCGGAAAAATCGGGATTTTGAACCAAGTCGATCCTGTTTTGGTGGAGTTGGTTACAGGGAATGGGAAAACCATTTATTTGAATATGACCCATCTTAAGTCAATGCATGAAGGAAAATAAAAACAGGCATTTGTGCCTTTTATATAGAAAAAGAAGCAGGCATCCCCTTAGGAATCCTGCTTCTTTTCATGTGAGTTGAGAAAAAACTATTTGTTATTTTTTCGTTTTTGAGCAGTTTGGCTTTGCCCTGATTGTGTGGCTTTATTAATGATTTCAGTCAATTCACGAGAGAATTCTTCTCGACCTGTTAGAGCACCATTTGTTTGCCCAGTTTTTGGTGGTGTTTTCGTTTTGTTTCGGTTGTTGTTACCTGAAGAGTTACCTGAAGAATTCTGATTGTTTTTTGGCATTTGATCATGTCTCCTTTCAAGTTGGCCGTACATAGTAAGTATGGCTTAAAATGTATTTCTTCATGTATGGTCATAAAATTTTTCTGAAATAATTTTATCGATAAAAATTATTTATTTTTTATTAAATTATCGATAAAAATAAAGATGAATAGAAAAACAAGTTTGCAATTATTCATCACATTTCCGGCATAAATATTCACCAGTTGTTATACTAACAAGGTACTGCTCTTCACGAAGTAAAGGGCATGAAAAAGGATGGGAATAACTTGAATCAACTAGAACGAACAGGTGAATTTATTTATACATACGCATACACCAATGACGAAGAATCTTTATGTCATTTGGAAATGCGTTCATTTTTTGATATGGATACACATACTAAAATAATCAAAAGCTCGAATGAAATAAATCCGAGCAGAAGTCCATTTATGAAAGAACGAATAGAAGTAATTTTTGAAGGTGATGAGCTCTCGGATATTTTGAAGCAAGTGGAAGTCGTAAATATGATGGAATCCACTTTTAAAGTCATTTTTGTCAAAATCAATGACTTGGCTCTAACGGAAAAAGTGGACTACCAACAAAAGCGAGAAATCGAACGTGAAATTGGAATGATCATTGAAGGGGAAGCAGATGTTCATCACCCCGATATGACATTTGGATTAGTGCCATTCGATGGACGTTGGTATTTTGGGGAGTACCTAAAAAGTGAAGCTGTTTGGTTGCACCATTTAAAAAAACCGCGTGAGTATTCAACAGCACTTAGCACACGAGTGGCCCGTGCGGTGGCAAATATTGCCGTTCCAAAACCAAATGGTGTGAAAGCAATCGATCCGTGCTGTGGAATCGGTACTGTCCTGGTAGAAGCACTTTCAATGGGAATCGATATAGTCGGCCGCGATATTAATCCGTTGGTCGTTCTAGGATCACGTGAAAACATTGCGCATTTCGGATTAACAGGGGATGTTGACCTTGGCCCAATCGCGGAAGTGACGTCTAACTATGATGCCACCATTATTGATATGCCATACAATCTCTACACACATGCCACACCTGAGGATCAACTATCCATCCTCAAGCATGCACGGCCTTTTTCTAAGAAGCTCGTGGTCGTTACGATTGACACAATCGATCACATGATTGAAGAAGCGGGTTTTCACATCATCGACAGATGCGTAGCCAAAAAAGGCATATTTTCCAGAGAAATTTTAGTGTGCCAGTAACTTGAATTAATAAAGCCTGTCCTCCAATTTAATGGGAGACAGGCTTTTTTTAAGAAGAGTTTATAGGTAACTTATACAATTCTTTATCGTGCATTTGAGCTTACCGCATGTCCCGCATTAGCCAACAATTAATCAGTAATGTTCCAAAACCAAAAGTAATTAGCACAGTCAGTCTTGCAATAAGATATTCCTACACTTCATTGATCCCTTACCAATATATTAATTTTTATTCGTTTTATCATAACATCGTTATGTTTAGTTGGATAGTTTTACCATATAAGGAGCCGTTCTACTGTCTATTCAAGAAGCAGTCTTTTTCTGTAATTTTAATTGTTTTGTTAAAACATATAAAACTACTAGATTTCTTATCGTAACTGGAATGTGACTACTATAAGTGGCATAGGATAAAACCAAACACATAAAGAAATGGTGATGTTATGAAAGTATTGGTAACCGGTGGTGCGGGCTTTATAGGTTCTTTTATTGTAGAAGAAGTAATGAATATCGGATGGGAGCCCATTGTAGTCGATGACTTGAGCACAGGCAATTTGAGCTTTGTGCCGAAAAGTGTGCCTTTTTACAATATCGATATTCGTTCCGATACCTTGGAACAGGTTTTTCGCATGCACAATCCAGAAGTCGTCATACATCAAGCGGCACAAGTGTCTGTGGAGTTTTCAACACAACAACCTTTGACAGATTGCGAGATTAATACGTTAGGAACGTTAAATATATTGAAGCTTTGCGCAAAATACAAGGTTTCCAAACTAGTATATGCTTCATCAGCAGCGGTATATGGATCGGCAAAAGAGATGCCGTTGAAAGAAGAACATCGTATTTTGCCCATTTCTTTTTATGGACAGTCCAAATATTCTGCCGAGCAGTACATTCACTTATTCCATCAACTGTACGGATTGCCTTACACGATCCTTCGCTATAGCAATGTCTATGGTATGAGACAGAATATGCTTGGCGAAGCAGGTGTTGTGAGTATTTTTATTAATCAAGCCATTCGTAATACAGGGGTCACCGTTTACGGTGACGGTAGCCAGACAAGGGATTTCATTTTTGTGAAGGACGTAGCAAAGGCAAACATACAGGCAGTAGCATTTGGTGGGAGTGGAGCGTTTAATATCAGTACGAACCAGCCCATTTCGTTAAATAAACTGCTTGCCATTTTGCAAGAATCGATTCATCAGCCATTAGACATCACTTACACAGATTCTAGAGCCGGGGATATTAAGGACAGTTCTTTATCCTTCGACAAGGCAAGGGAGTTCCTGCAATGGGAACCTCGAACTAGTTTTGAAATTGGCTTGAAAGAAACAGTAGCCTATTATCAAAATCAAGTTCCCAAATAAAATTTTGTGTAAAGAAACTGGTGAAATGAATGAAAAATCTAACCGTATTTCTCACAACAGAAGGTACGTATCCTTTTCATGAAGGCGGAGTGAGTACGTGGTGTGCACTTTAATAAAGAAAGTTCAAAATAATGGGTTGGTGTCGGTTTATTTAGAGCCGGCCCTATATCGACGGAATTTGTTGGGGAAATCCACCTTTTTCATTGGCTGAAAGCACGCTTGGACAGTTCATATGATTCAACACTTAACCTTCCTTCAGAAAAAATTTCATTTGAAGGTTTTTTTGTTGTTGGAACAAACGCAGGAGAAAGAAAGACAAGCTTATTCTTTAGCCGAAGATATTGCGGGAACAAGAGGGTTTCTTCTATATAATATCCCTAAAGATTATGTGGAAGATGTGAATGCTGCCTACTGAATAGATAGATACCAATTATTCCATGAGGTAAGATGAAAATAATGGATGCAAAAGATGAGAGCATGCAGGAATTATATTAGAAAAAATTGAATTTAGTTGTTAAAGGGGGCTTTTTACGTTGATTGATTGGAACGAATTGAATGTACTCGCAATTATTATTGGTGGTTTATTGTATATGGTGTATGGAGGTGTTTACTACTCCATTAGATTGGGTGGAGATAAACATCCTGAGAAGAAACACAATGAAATTGAAGGTCCAATGAAGTATATCTTTTCGGGGATTGTAGCTTTCATTAGCTCATTCATCATCGCTATCTTTGTACAAGCAACAGGTGCTGAAGGATTTGGACCAGGGATACTCGTAGGGTTTATGGTGGGGCTTATCATCACACTGGTATACATAAAAAATAGATTGTTTGGACTTATGACGAATCAATCTTTGATGGTAGCTATTGGAGATCATTTAGTGATTTTCACCTTATTGGGTGCATTGCACGGATTTATGTTCTGAATGTGAGCATCATGCAGTTGTTTTACTGCAAAAAGCGGGCGGATATTACAAAAAATTACAAAAACTGTAGTCAGATAAGTTTTGTAGAGTTATACTAATGAAAAGATTCCAATTAGTTTGACATTATTACATAGGTAAACATTTTACCAATTGTATTATGTGTATACCACAAAAAACATAGTTTTGGGGAGAGAATAAGACATGAGAAAACTGTTGGCAATTTTATTTGCGGTATCATTATTCTTTAGCTTAGGAACAAATGCTTCTGCAGCAGAATATGATAATTCTGTTTTGAAAGCACTTGAGCTTATCGAATCCACAAACAACGCAATCGATGTAAAGATTGAAGAAGGTGTTAAAGCAGCAGATGAGCTACAAACTCAATACTTGAAGGACATTCGAAAAAGTAAAAGTGCATCTGAATTCCTTCAATTAACAAAAGCATATAATGCTAACCTTGATGTGATTATTGACGATGTATATAATGAAACACTTAAAATGTCTGCAGATACTATTGAACTATCTGCTGAAGCTGGAATAGAAGCAGAATGTTCTTGGGTACTGGTACGCTTTGCACACCGTTTGGTTTGGATTGATCCGATTCGCGTAATTGGAATTGGTGGGCACTAAAACATCGCAATTATTATTTAATAAATCTCTATTCATTTATTTAAATATTGGTATAATTAGAAAAATGAGTTCTTTTATAGAGCTCATTTTTTTGATAAGTTTGCATAGAGGAGATTTTGGTATGAAAGGTTTTAGTATTGGGAAAAGAGGCACGTTCCTAGATAAAGTTGAATATGACAAAAATGAAATAAGCTTAGTAGCAGATGGAGACGGGGTTGAAGTATTGCTTCAATCTATTGAGAAGGACAGATTGTTCTACATTTACCCGGCTGAAAATCCAGAAGTTATGGAATTTTATTTAATCTTATCTGGAGAAGTTATCTGTGAACAGGATGGCGAAAGAGTTGTACTCGGCCCTCATGATTCCTTCACAGTTAAAGGAATAACTGAGCCTATTCATTTTACAGCCTTATCTGACGTTACCTTCTTATGGGTAATAACGGAGCCAACTTTTGTGCATTTAAGTAAAGAAATATCTTCTTTAATGGAGATTGTCAAACAGGTTGAATTAATGGATCGACATACATATATGCATAGTGATCGAGTTGCTACTTATGCATTAAAAATAGCTAGAAAATTTAAATTAAATGAAGAACAATTGGAGAATCTTGCAACGGCCTCTTTTTTACATGACATTGGAAAAATTCATATTCCAAAAGATATATTGAATAAACCCGATAAACTGACTTCTGAAGAATATGAAGTGATAAAAAAACATCCATCCGATGGGGCAGAGATGATAAAAGGCAGCGTTTACGAAGATATTGCGCCTATTATTGAGCAGCACCATGAACGTTTAAACGGAAGCGGCTATCCAAAAGGATTGAAAGATGATGAAATACTCCTCGAAGCTCGCATTATTGCTGTCAGTGATACATTCGATGCAATGACGGAAGACCGTGCGTATCGTAAAGCGTTCAGTGCTCAATACGCTTTGGAAGAATTGAAAAAACTATCGGTCACTCACTATGATAAAGAAGTAGTAGATAAATTTGAACAGGTGTTAAAAGAAGATGGCATTGTATAAAAAATGATGTGTATGTATAGCTAGCCATCAATCTATAGAGGTAACAAATCAGACTTGTCATAAACGACAAGTCTTTTTTGTTCTTCGCATGTATTAGAAGCATAGAGTGATAGGGTGTTGAATTTTCAATCAGTTTGATTCGTTACGTAAGTCATCAACTTTTGCTGCAATGCAAGCATATCCTTATCCTCTACCAAATTAGCTAACATTCCTTTAATGACAGGGGTTCGGGGCTTGTCCTTTTTTAGTTCTTCAGCAATTACATCCAGCGTGACGAGTATATCATTATCGATTGTGCTGTTCCTGCAATCAAGGACTTCCTGAAGGAGGTCTTGTCTGGGCGAACTATGAGCTGCATTTTGCAATAAACTCTTATCTAACATAGAAAGGCTTAAAAAAGGTTGTGGTTGTTTGGATAATAGGGACAACACTAGATCATCTATTCGTTCCATGATAAAAACTGATAATTCATTGGTATTCAATTGTTGACGATGAGTCAGGATGATTTCGATATAGCCATGAATGAGCCCTTTTACCATGACGATCAGATCGGCAACATACGGTTGAACATCTTTACCATAAGTATCCACAAAAATTTTGTGCAAAATCGTATGATGATGTTCCTGCATGGAAGCTAACAGCTCTGTCATATCTTTGTTCAAAGGATTTGTCTGTTCTCGAATTTGCATCAAGATAAAGTCTGCATGGCGTTCAATTTCTTCAAATTGTATGACTAATAACTGATGGAATTTTTCTTTGGGAGATACTCGTTGTATAGTGTCAAGCTCTGTAAATCTTTTCGATATTTTACTGAAAAAATATTCAAAAATCGAAACAAGCAATTCATCTTTGGATTTAAAAGATAAGTAAAAAGAACCTTTGGAGATGCCACAAGCATCGGTAATTTCTTGAATGGATGTTGATTCAAATCCTTTTGAGGCGAATAAGTGAAGAGCCTTTTCAATGATTAATTGTTTCTTATTTGTCATATTTAAGCTCCTTTTCCGAAAAAAATGATGTAAAATTATAGGTTAATAGTTGACCTTTGAATGACCAGTCAGTATTATTATGATTGATTATGACCAGTTGGTCAAATAAAGCAGGGTGGAAGTGAACTGACACGATGAACCACATCATTAATTTTGTGTTGAAGAACAAATTTGCAGTATGGTTAATGACCATTGTTATAATAGTAGCTGGCTTAACAGCAGGTTTACAAATGAAATTAGAAACAATTCCGGATATCACGGTTCCTGTAGTTACGGCAACGACTATTTATCCAGGTGCGACTCCTGACCAGGTAGTCAATGAACTGTCAGAACCGTATGAAAAAGCTGTCCGAAATTTAGAAGGCGTTAAGATGGTCATGTCTTCTTCTTATCAGAATGCATCCTCTCTCCAAATTGAGTTTGAATTTGGAACAGATATGAAGGAAGCAGAAGCAGAAGTAGCTGCGGCTCTTAAAAATATTCCACTTCCGACAGGTGCACAAGAGCCTAAAGTCGCGCGAATAAGCATCAATGCATTTCCTATCGCTGCGATTAGTGTTTCAAGTGAACAAGATACACTTGCTGAACTTACGGAGAATGTAGAAACGAATCTCGTGCCTACACTCGAAGGAATTGAAGGTGTGTCTTCCGTCGCTGTCACCGGTCAGCACCTAAATGAAGTCAGCTTTAGATTCAATCAAGATAAGTTAGTTCAATATGGACTGACTGAAGAGATGGTAAAAGGGACCGTAAAAGGCTCTGACGTTACATTCCCTTTAGGGTTATTCCCATTTGAAGGAAAAGAACAATCTGTCGTTGTTGACGGAGATATTACTACGATTGATGACCTGAAAAAAATTCAAATTCCGGTTGTCCCAACCAGTCCAGATACAGCCTCTTCTAAACCTTCAATGGTGGCATTAGGCGAAGTGGCGGAGATAGAACTCGTTGGAAAAGCGGAATCAATTTCTCGTACCAATGGTCAAGATTCGATTGCTGTTCAAGTTGTAAAGTCTCAAGGGGCAAATACGGTTGATGTTGTCAATTTAATGAAAGAAGAAGTAAAGGCGTTTGAAAAGGAAAATGCTGACTCCGAAATCATTTTTACATTTGACCAAGGGGAACCAATCGAGAAATCAGTAGAAACGATGCTGAGCAAGGCATTATTTGGTGCTGGTTTTGCTGTATTGATCATTTTGCTATTCCTTAGAAATATCCGTTCAACCCTAATCGCAATTATATCCATTCCATTATCATTGTTAATCGCAGTATTACTGATTAAACAAATGGATATCACATTAAACATGATGACTCTAGGAGCTCTAACCGTCGCTATTGGGCGTGTAATTGATGATTCAATCGTTGTCGTCGAAAACATTTATCGAAGAATGGCATCCCCGACAGAGCAGTTAAAAGGGAAGGCTTTAATTCGAGAAGCAACAAAAGAAATGTTTGTGCCAATCCTATCGTCTACACTTGTAACAATTGCCGTATTTTTACCAATTGGTTTGGTAGGAGGAATGGTGGGCGAATTATTCTTACCATTCGCATTAACAATTGTATTTGCGTTACTGGCTTCACTATTAGTTGCCATTACGCTCGTACCGATGTTATCCCATTCGCTATTTAAAAAAGGATTAGGCGACAAACATACACATGATCCTGAGAAACCAGGAAAAATAGCTGGTGTTTATCGTTCAATTCTTAATTGGACACTTAATCATAAACTGATTACCACAGTACTGGCAGTTGTACTTTTCGTCGGCAGCTTAGCTTTAGTTCCATTAGTCGGAACAAGTTTCATGCCTGAAGAAGATGAAAAAATGATGTATATTACGTATACTCCTAAACCGGGTGAAACGAGAGAAGATGTAGATGAAACAGTTACAGAAATCGAGGATTTCTTCATTGATCGTAAAGATGTAGAAAGTGTTCAAGTTTCAATCGGTGGGGAAAATCCAATGATGCCTGGACAAAATAATGGGGCATTAATGTATGTTATTTATGATAATGACACACCAGAGTTTTCATTAGAAAAAGAAGAAGCAATGAAAGAAGTTCAAAATTTCAACTTTGCAGGGGAATGGAAATCGCAAGACTTTGCAACAAGTGGCAGTAGTAATGAAATCAGCTACTATGTATACGGTAAAGATTTGAAAACGATTGAACCTGTTATTCGTGACATAGAAGAAATTTTAAATGAAGGTAAAAATATAAACAACGTAGGGTCAACGCTTGCAGAGTCTTATGAAGAACATACTTTAGTGGCAGACCAAGCGAAACTTGCTCAATTCGGATTAACGACCGCTCAAGTAGGGATGGCGCTCAATCCAAATGTACAGCGTGAAGTGCTGGCAACGATTGAACAAGATGGCGAGAAGTTTGAAGTGTTCATTGATTCTACAAAAGAAAAACCGGAGTCATTGGAAGAGTTTTTAAATAGAACAATTCCTTCTCCACTTGGCATGCAAGTACCTGTTAAAGACGTTGTGACAGTGAATGAAGGTAAAACATCTGATACTGTTACAAGAAGAGATGGACAGATTTATGCAAGTGTGAAAGGTAAAATAACGACCGATGATGTCTCAAAAGCATCAAAAGAGGTTCAAGAGAAAGTCGATCAACTAGACCTTCCAGCGAATGTGAGTATTGAAACAGCAGGAGTAACAGCTGATATGCAAGAGTCGTTTACGCAGCTTGGTTTGGCTATGTTGGCGGCAATTGCCATCGTGTACCTTATTCTGGTTATCACATTTGGCGGAGCGGTTGCACCGTTTGCTATCTTGTTCTCGTTACCATTCACAATCAGTGGAGCTTTAATTGCCTTGCTAATCGCAGGCGAAACAATCAGTATTTCCACGATGATTGGAGCTCTTATGCTCATTGGTATCGTTGTAACGAATGCAATTGTATTGATTGATCGGGTTATTCATAAAGAAAAAGAAGGCTTGAGTACACGCGATGCTATTTTGGAAGCCGGCGTAACGAGATTACGACCAATTCTGATGACGGCAATTGCAACTATCGGCGCATTGATTCCATTGGCGATTGGAGCTGAAGGTAGCGGGTTGATTTCCAAAGGATTGGGTGTAACGGTTATTGGCGGTCTTACCAGTTCAACTTTGTTGACGTTGATTATTGTACCTGTAGTTTATGAATTCTTAGGGAAGTTCCGTAAAAGGAAACTAACCGAAGAAGAATAAAAAAATATAGATCGAAAACGTGCAGTGGATTTATAATCCTTCTGCACGTTTTTTATTACAGTATTCGAAAAAATTCAGTTTTTATGTGTCATAGTCCATTCATTTTGAATAAAAACTCCTTTTCGATGCACACTAATTCTGATGCACATTAAATGAAACAAGGAGGAAATTGATAAATGACTCAAAATCCACAAGGTCAAATGCACGAAAATATGCATACAGGTCCAGTGCCGCCACAAATGAATCATGGTGGTCACGAACTGTTTGATGTTCATGAAGTATTATCTGCTTCTGTTGCGGGATTAAACCAATTCACTTTATTACGTCCTCATATTCAAGATCAGGAATTATTAACGATGTTGGATAGACAATTCAGCTTCATGCAAGAGGAATACAACATTACAGCAGAATGTTTTAAAACAGGTATGGATCCGTCTAAAACAACTCAAAAATACATGATGAAACAAGATAATGATTTCATTTTTGGTTTAAAACCTTCGCAACCGAAGAAACCGATTCAATCTGGTGCAGAGTTAACAGATGAAATTATCTCAGGCTTCATGCTGGGCGTGCACAAATCAGGTGCCTCTTTAAAAGCAATGTCTGCCTTAGAAACCACTAACCCCGTAGTTCGTCGAGTACTTGCAGACTCGGTGCCGAACTGTATTGAAATGGCATATGAAGCTTCCATTTATCAAAACAAACACCATTATTACCAAGTGCCACAACTTGCACAACAAGACACGATGGCCATTGTGAATTCGTATGCACCATCGTCTATCCAACACGCGGGAACTCATTAATAAGATTAAAAAGATGGACCAGATCAAAGTATCTGGTCTTTTTATTATTGGGTCTGTTAAAACATAATGGCCAATAAAATATTGTTATTTAAAGTAATAATGGACGATTGTTGCATGAGTATATTTTCTTAACGCATAAACTAACAAAATTAAGACATTTTAAAAAGATATAAAATTTATATTTACAAGTTGTTTATATGGGAGTACTATAATCTTCAGTTTCATATTTCTAAATCGCTTAATCCATTTGGAACGGGGAACCCATTATTTGTGGCTTCTCTTTGCCGCTTGGGGTGAATCCTACTATTGTAGGTAGGGCTACTCTTTAGCCCAAACCCGACAGCTAACTCCGTAAGCGTTATGAGAGAGAAATACGAACTAGTGAGAATGTTATTAAGCCCACTAGGCTCTTTCCCTATGCCTAGCGGGCTTTTTTGTTGTTCTTTTACAGGAATTTGCAGTGCATCTAAGGCTGTCCAAACGGCGGCTCATCAAAGAAAGAAGTGGAAAACATGTTGTCGGCAGTAAAAAGATTTTTAATCGGTCGTCCATTAAAATCATCGGAGTTAGGTGAACAAAAGCTTAACAAAACAAAAGCTTTAGCCATCCTTTCTTCAGACGCATTATCTTCTGTAGCATATGGACCGGAACAGATTTTGATTGTATTGGCTTCGGTAGGGGCAATCGCGTTTTGGTATTCGATTCCAATTGCAGTAGGTGTCCTTGTTCTGTTAATGGCACTTATTTTATCATATAGACAGATTATTTTTGCTTATCCACGTGGTGGTGGCGCATATGTTGTGGCGAAAGAAAATCTTGGTGAAAATGCAGGGTTAATTGCGGGCGGCTCGCTGTTGGTGGATTATATCCTGACGGTAGCGGTTAGTGTTTCGGCAGGCACCGATGCCATTACTTCAGCAATCCCAAGCCTTCACGATCATAATGTGGCCATTGCCAGTGTACTCGTTATATTTGTTACCATCTTGAATTTAAGAGGTATTACCGAATCGGCGTCCATTCTCGCGTATCCAGTCTATTTGTTTGTTATCGCTTTGTTTATTCTGATTGGAGTAGGTCTTTTCAACATTATCACAGGGAATGTGTCACCTGATTTGCATACACCGCTCGGTACACCTGTTGCGGGTCTTACTTTATTCCTATTGCTCAGAGCATTCGCATCCGGAAGTTCTGCATTAACCGGGGTTGAAGCCATTTCGAACTCAATTCCAAACTTTAAAAACCCTGCTGCAAAAAACGCAGCAAAAACCCTAGTGATGATGGGTTCATTGCTCGCTTTGTTATTCACCGGAATCGTCTTTCTGGCTTATTTCTATGGAATTTCACCCAAGGTGGAGGAAACTGTGATTTCACAAATGGCTTCCGAGATTTTTGGGCGAAACTATATGTATTATTTCGTTCAGGGAACGACGGCCTTGATTCTTGTACTGGCAGCTAATACAGGATATTCAGCTTTTCCGCTTTTGGCATTCAGCCTGTCGAATGATAAATACATTCCAAGCATGTTCAAAATGAGAGGCGATCGCTTGGGCTATTCCAATGGGATTATCACACTAGGAATCACTTCAATCCTTCTCATCATTGTTTTCCAAGGACAAACGGAACAACTTATCCCGCTTTATGCAGTCGGAGTATTTATTCCATTTACGTTATCCCAGACAGGGATGCTCGTTAAATGGATGAGGGAAAAGCCAAAGGGTTGGATGGTCAAACTAATCACTAACTTTGTCGGGGCATTTATCAGCTTTGCGGTCATGATGATTTTCTTCATCACCAAATTCGGACAGGTTTGGGCGGTTCTAATCTTTTTGCCTCTGCTCGTTTTAGTCTTCCATAAGATAAAACAACATTATCTTTCTGTTGGCGAACAGTTAAGTATTTCTACTTGTGAACCTGCAATGCCAATAGAAGGAAATGTCATTATTGTGCCGGTTGCAGGAGTCACGCATGTAGTTGAAAACTCATTAAACTATGCCAAATCACTTAATCCAACACAAATCATTGCCGTATATGTATCTTTTGAGAGAAAAGATGAACACATTTTCCAAGAGAAGTGGAAAAAATTCCAGCCTGATGTTCGGCTTGTGACTTTGCATTCTCAATATAGAAGCATAACTCAACCATTGGCGAAATTTATTAGTACGGTGGAATATAAAGCAAATGAATCAAACCATCGTGTAACCGTCTTGATTCCACAATTTATTCCGAAAAAAGGGTGGCATAATATCCTTCACAATCAGTCAAGTTTACTAATCAGATCCATCTTGCTTTACCGAAGAGATGTAGTTGTAACGACTGTTCCTTATCGTTTTAAAAAGTAATATAGATAACTACTACGAATAAAAGCATTCATCACATGAATTTCGCGTGATGAATGCTTTTTTAGGTTGCTCCAAGTTCTTAGCTATTCTTGTATCCATCGATCAAGTACTGGCCCACGACTCCCGTACACGGGATCCATGGAAGGGGCTTTAACTTGCTTAATTTCTTCTAAGACTCGAGGTCTTTCATTGTGTTCACCGGTTTTAAGGTTGTATTCGTTGCCATCTGCGTAAGCACCGACAACTTCAAAATCTGTACTACCCTTTAACTTTTTATGTCCTGTACCCGCGGGCAAAACGAGGACATCACCGGTTCTGACTTCAACCGTTTCCCCATATTTTCCTCCTATTCTTAATGTTGCCGAACCAGCGCGAACTCCTAATACTTCATGAGCATTGCTATGATAATGATGATAGTCAAAGACACCATCAATCCAGCTGTTTCTCCAATTATTCAATCTAAATGTAGGTTCGATTTCATTTGGATGATGCTTGAATACACCGGGATATAAAATAACCGGTAATTGTGGATTATTTGGAATCGTGCCATCATCTTCAAACGTAAATACTTGATAAGTAGAATTAATCACATATACCCCTCCCTTAGTTTGCTGTTAATAGGATAAATACCCGTTTAGATAAAAAGTAATCTTTCGGTTTGATTAAACCAAAAGAAGGAAAGATTAATGTTATTAATGGAAGTTTACAAATAAATGGACCTTTAAACAAGATTTGTTAGGAGGAAAGAAATAGAATGATAGATTGCACAGTAGTTGGGGGAGGTCCAGCAGGTTTAAATGCCACTTTGGTGTTAGGAAGGGCTAGAAGAAATGTAGTGTTGGTTGACAGTGATGAGGCACGCAATAAAGTAACGGACGCCTCGCATGGCTTTATAACAAGAGACGGCGTAAAACCGGCAGAATTCAGAGCACTTGCCCATCAGGAGTTCAGTCGCTACCCGACAATCCAGACATTGAGAGACAAAGTTGTAGAAATTGCGAAAGAGAAGGATGGGTTTTTAGTTAAAACTGAAATGAAGAAACAGTGGAAAACACGAAAAGTCATTCTGGCTACTGGTGTAAAAGAGAAGTTTCCGAACATCCCAAACCTCCGGAACTTTTATGGTAAAAGTATCTTTAACTGCCCATATTGTGATGGTTGGGAATTGCGAGATCAACCACTCGCATTATTTGGCATAATTGACTACACCCTTCACACAGCGGAAATATTACGCAATTGGTCTCAAGATCTAGTGATATTTACGAATGGTCAAGAGATGACGAAGAGTCAATTGAATGAAATTAAAAAGACTGAGCTCCAAGTGGAAACAAGTCCTATCCGACTTCTTATTGGAATAGAAGGAAAGCTCCAAAAAATCGAGCTTGAAAATGGACGAGTCATAGCACGAATGGGTGGATTTGTGACACCGGAGCTTGTACAAGCATGTGAATTAGGAACTCGTCTAGGTGTTAAATTAAACAATACAGGAGGCCATCATTCGGACGAGGTAGGAAAAACCAAAGTGCACGGTTTATTTGTGGCAGGAGAAGCTTCAAATGTCTATCCTGCACAATTGATCATAGCCGCTGCAAGTGGTGCCGAGGCTGCAATGGCGGTCAATGTGGAATTAATTCATGAAGGAATATTAGGAAGTACAAAAGAAGATTTTAGCACTCCTGAAGACTTATGACTGGAGTGTTTTTTCACGTCATTTTTCGATGGGAATAGACAAATATACCTACTTATTTTTGGTTTTGAAAATTCTTTTGTTTCGCATTAGTAATATAAACACCCTCAAATTGTAAAGAAACATCCTATGTTTTGTCATGAATCTGTAATGTTTAAATGTTATTTTTATTTCTACAAACGAGAAATAAAGGAGAAACAACTTGAAAAAATTTAGTTTCGTGATAAGTTTTGTACTAATGTTCCTCTTCACATTTGCCAATGATTCAGAAGCAGCTGCTTCTTCGCACACGGTTAAAAAAGGTGACACATTATATAAAATTTCCAAACATTATAATGTTAAAGTTTCTACCATCAAATCCTTAAATGGTTTAAAGTCCGACATGATTAAACCGAATCAAAAACTTAAATTAACCGGCACTAAAACTGCTGCTAAAAAATCTACACCATCTCGATCGAATGCCAATGTGGTAAAAGAATTTATGGTATCGACAACTGCCTACACAGCAAATTGTCGAGGATGTTCGGGCATAACAGCGACGGGAATTAATTTGAAAAAGAATCCAAACTTAAAAGTAATTTCTGTTGATCCACACGTCATCAAGCTTGGAACAAAAGTATACGTAGAAGGCTACGGATACGCTGTCGCAGGCGATACAGGAAGTGCAATAAAAGGAAATAAGATTGATTTGTTTATGCCTAACCAGACAAGTGCATTAAAATGGGGACGTAAAACAGTCAAAATCAAAATTCTAAAATAACCTTAGCATTAAAGCTCACTTGCCAATTACGGCGGGTGAGCTTTTTTGAAACGCTCCATTCCACCTCTTGGAAATCAGTTCATCATCACCTTGAAAGACTCTTCATTGGTCTATATTATCAGTGTGCCAGAACTGTTCGCCTTGGCTAACCGAGGAGCGGTGCAGTCCTATCAATCTCTGGAAACCTTTTTAGTGGTTGGGGTATACTACCTAGTGTTGGTTATGATCATCACTTATTTACTAAAACTGTATGAAAATAAACTGAATGTCGACAAATAAGAAGGAGGGGATTAAATGTTAAAGGGAACAAATATCCATAAATCGTTCGGCGATTTGGAAGTGTTGAAGGGCATTGATCTGGAAGTCGCTCCTTCGGAAGTGGTCGTCCTGGTCGGGGTCAGTGGATCCGGTAAAAGTACGCTTTTACGTTGCTTCAATTTTTTAGAACGAATTAATAAAGGGACCATCGAGGTGGATGGACAAGTGGTGGATCCCAAGAAACATAAATTATCAAATATCCGTGCAGAAGTAGGCATGGTATTCCAACATTTCAACCTCTTCCCGCATATGACGGTGCTTGAAAATATCATTGAAGCACCAATGATTGTGAAGAAGTTGAAAAAAGAAAATGCGGTTACTTTGGCAAAGGGCTTACTTGAAAAAGTAGGCTTGGCTGACAAGGCAGATGTCTATCCGAGCAAATTATCCGGTGGACAAAAGCAACGTGTCGCAATAGCACGTTCACTTGCAATGGAACCGAAAGTTCTTCTGTTTGATGAACCAACTTCTGCACTTGATCCGGAGCTTGTTGGAGAAGTGCTGAGCGTTATGCAGCAACTCGCACAAGAAGGTATGACGATGGTTGTGGTGACACATGAAATGAAGTTTGCACGTGAAGTTGCAGACCGTGTCATCATGCTGGATGAAGGCCGAATTATTGAGTCTGCGGATCCAGTTACTTTCTTTGAAAATCCAAGTCATGAACGTACGAAACAATTTATTCAACTAGTCGATTAAAAGGGAAACCCCGATGGTCAGCATAAACTGACCATCGGGGTTTTTGTGTGGGGAAAAAAAGAGGAGTATTCTGTACAGTAATTCGTCTGACTGTCGACCCCACTATTGGACTTTACATCAGAACGAATAAAACTTTTGAATTATCGGCGACAACCACATGGGTTTCCACCGCAACCACATCGGCGTCCACCGTATGGGTTCATTCCACCATAAGGGTTTCCACCGTATGGGTTCATTCCACCATTAGGGTTTCCTCCGTAAGGGTTTCCACCGTAAGGCGATTGGCTTGGAGAAACAACAACGTTCTGATTAATCTCCCGGTAGTAAGTTCTAGGAACGTCAACGATGTGCTGTCTGTTGATATTAATTAATGGTTGAATATAAGGAACTTCACGTTTTACGTAAGAGTCCGTATAGCGGCATAAAGGCGGACATACAATTGGTTGAACACCTGGTTGATAACCTGGTTGTGCGCCTTGTTGAACACCTTGAACACCTCGTGGCCCATAGTTTGATCCTGGTCCATAGTTTGATCCTGGCATATTGCGATTCATAATGAATTCACCTCCATTCTATCTCTTTTAATAGATGCAATTTTGTTCCTTTTGGAAACGGCGTTCAAAACATTTCTTGCAGAGAGATTTTTATTTCTGTAAAATTATTGGAAATAGTATGAATCGGGAAAGGGTGCGACGAGTGTAAGACTTCTTCTTTCAATCTAATAAACTGAATAGAGTGAAGGAGAGATTCATGTGAACGACCGTCGTTCTTTTTATTTTCTATGGGTAAGTCAGATGATGTCCAATGGTGGGGATGTCCTTTATATTGTGGGACTGATACAACTGGTTTATGTCTCGAGTGGTTCTGTATTAACACTGACACTTATTCCATTAACCATTACTTTTTCACGGCTGGTTGGGAGTTATCTAACCCCACTTCTTTTGCATCGGTTTCCTTTACGTCAAATATTACTTTTTTCGATGGTCGGGAAAATCATTGTCTTAAGTGGCGTTTTTTTATGTAAAGAAGAAAGTATCCTATGGATTCTAATTTTGGTCAGTGTCATCGCCTTCCTGGATGGGTGGGCAACGCCGATCCGACAAGCCATGCTGCCTGAATTGGTCGGGAAATCGGAATTGCCTAAGGCTAATAGTTTAGTAGCCATTTCCGATAACACAATCAATCTGGTAAGTTGGCCGATTGGCGCATTTTTTGTCGCTCTTTATAGTGGGGGAACTCTTTTACTTGTTTCCATCGGGTTATATATGTTCGCATGGATGCTCACATACGGAATTAAAGCGATTCCCCATATCAAGAAGGATGTACAATCTGTATTTCAACAACTTTCTGGAGGATGGAAGTATAGCTTTTCCATAAAGCCTATTCGTAATATACTGCTGCTAGATACATTGACAGCATTTGCAGGAGCGGTCTGGATTTCCGCCATTCTGTATGTTTATGTTGACGAAGTAATTGAGAAAAGCACTGCGTGGTGGGGGTATATAAACGCATTTTATTCAGGTGGCTTTTTGATTGGTGGGTATTTGTTTGCCAAATTAATGAAGATTCCTGCACATCTGATGATAGGAGTTGGTTGTTTTCTTACAAGCCTATTAACAGTGTGGTTTCTGTTTCCATTTTATGCGTTGATGGCGCTGGTTATTTCACTGTTCCTTGGCGTCTTTGGTCAATTACAGCTGATTGCCCAATTGACACTATTGCAAATGCATACGGATACTAATCAACTTGGTCATGTATTTTCTGTTCAATCTGTTTTGGTGACTGGTTCATTTGGAATCGCAACTTTTATTTTCGGTTTGACAGCCGAATGGTTTGGAATAAATCACGCATTTTATCTTTCCGCAGTTGTAATGGTGGTTTCAGGATTGTTTACAATTAAGCAGAGAAAAACATTCTATTACGCCTAATCATTTAAGCACATGAAGTGTCTATCACTTCATGTGCTTTTTATATTGAAGTAAATTCAGCACATTGAAATGTTGTACAAAACGCGTGTGGGGTAGTGAGGATTTAAAGGGGTGTGACTAGATGACTACTGAAGAGTGTTTGATCATCGGATTTTCTAACCAGGAACAACAGTCTTTGATTGAACTATATGATTGCTACTCTCGGCTGTTATGGAAAATATCATATAGAGTTGTTGCTGATGAAGCTATCAGTGAGCAGATTGTACGCGGAGTCTTTCGGGATGCATGGGAAAATCCAGAGAAATTTAATAACGGAAAAAAATTATCAACTTTAATGATTTTATGTTGTCTATCACAAATTGATACACTCAATATTCAGAAGATTCCCTGACTAAAATGTCGATAAAAACACTTTAGAAAATGTTTCACGTGGCACATTTTGTCGAAATGCATTGAATCCATTTCTTTTATAGCGGATGATGAATGTATTAGGGGGAGGGAGAGAAATGATGACAAAACGAAATGCATCCTATTACATAGAACATTTAAACATGGAAGCGCACCCAGAAGGGGGACACTATACACGGAGTTTCTACTCGGAAGAAAAAATGGTAACGTCGGATAGCAAAACAAGAAATCTCTACACGACAATTTACTTTTGCTTAAAGAGTGGCGAAGTATCCCACTTACACCGACTTCAATCGGACGAATTATGGTTTTTCCATGACGGAAGTCCACTCACTGTCCACGTGATACACCCGGATGGTGAATATACAGCTCAGAAATTAGGATTGGACTTTAATAAAGGGGAAAAGCCACAGGTACTCGTACCTAAAGGTGCAATATTCGGTTCCTCAGTTGATCTGGAATCCACATTTTCTTTAGTCGGTTGTATGGTGTCGCCTGGTTTTGATTTCGATGATTTCGAGCTCTTTACGCAAAAAGAATTACTAGAATTATATCCTCAACAAGAAGAGGTCATTAACAGAATGGCATATAAAAAAATAGTGGATGGCAATTACACGTGACAATCACATATCGTTTTTATGAAGGGCCTCAAGATTTACATCGGCAAATTGAATTTTGGAATGCTTGTACAATACTACTTCCTTTTGCATGGAAGCCAACATTGTCACCGAATCAATTCATGAAACAACAATAATTCGCAATCACGATGTTGTGCCTATAATGGTGAACTTTGTGTAGGGTATCCTTGGGTTTTACCAGGTATATCTTTTTAATTCTTTCGCACGACTATCAAGTAATTCACGACTAAAGAAGTTAGATTTTACGGAGCAAACCGAAGATGTCATGATGATGAAGAAAAGCGATCCTAAAGAATAGGACCGCTTTTTTTTATTATTTTGGGTAAAATTAGCCGGTAAGTGCCTGACTGACCTCGTCTAAGTCCCCAAAGTCTCCGCGTATTAGGTCACCGGTGATATTAAATGTATGAGTTATCGATAGCATTGCATCGCCTCCTACTACTCTATTACCTTTTTGGTGAATAGTTAAGCGTACTGAATAGTTCATCCAACTCCACTTTCGTTAAATCACGCCATTCACCGACAGTAAGACCGTCCACATGAATATTCATGATTCGAATACGTTGCAAACCTTTGACTTCGTAACCCAGTGCTGTACACATGCGGCGGATTTGACGGTTCAATCCTTGTGTTAGCGTAATTTTAAACATTTGAGAAGAGAGTTTTTCTACTTTACAAGGTAATGTTTTGGTGTCTAAAATCTCTACGCCTTCAGACATTTGTTTAACAAAATCCTGTGTAACAGGTTTGTCCACTTTAACGATGTATTCTTTTTCATGCTCATTTTCAGCCCGCAATATTTCGTTTACAATATCTCCATCGTTGGTCAATAAAATCAATCCATGCGAATCTTTATCGAGTCGGCCGATATGAAAAATACGTAAAGGATGATTGACGAAATCAACGATATTTCCTTTAATATGTCGTTCCGTTGTGCTAGTAATGCCTACGGGTTTATTAAGAGCGATGTAGACATAGGGCTCTTCATGTTTTACCGGTTTGCCATCGGCACGCACATCGTCTCCAGGCTCTACTTTGCTCCCAAGTTCAGCTTTTTTCCCATTGATCGTAATGCGTCCGTCTTCTATCCATTTATCAGCACCGCGTCTTGAGACAATACCAGCTTCACTTAAAAATTTATTTATGCGCATATCATCACCTGCTTCATTTAGTATGTTAATTATACCCCATAATGAACTCCTATATGAGATGGAAGGGGAATCTCAATCGTGCAGATGGTACTATCCAATAGAAAAGGTTCTATGGTACTCTTTACCCAAGAGAAGACGAAGAAAGGAGTGTTTTGATTGAAAAAAGGGATGGTTGATACGTCCGTTGAACTGAAAGAGTTGCTTTCCATACGACACATTGTGAAAACGTATAATAAAGACTCTTATTTGTTCCAAGAGGGCGACCCCATCAAAGGGATATACTTCATCCGAACCGGAAAAGTTCAAATTGGGAAAGTTACACCTGAAGGTCGAGAATTGACGTTAAGGATTTGTGGACGCAATCAGTTCGTTGGGGAATTCACACTCTTTGCCGAATCAGCCAAATATATGTTGGATGCCAAGGTCATGGAAGATGTGGAATGCATCAAGATAAGTGTCGACGATCTGGAAGAAGAGCTGACCCATAATGCCAAGCTTGCCGTTTCCTTTATGAAGTGGATGGGTATCAATCACCAAAAAACACAGACGAAATTCCGTGATCTCCTATTGCATGGGAAAAAAGGAGCCCTTTACTCAACGTTAATTCGCATGACGAATAGCTATGGAGTACCTAACGAAAAGGGAACCATGATCGATATGACGCTTACCAATCAAGAACTTGCTAATTTTTGCGGCATGACACGTGAAGTGGTGAATAGACTGCTGAGTGACTTAAAAAAGCAAAACATACTTTCTACGGTGGATGGAAAGATGCTGATACACGACCTTGATTATTTAAAAGATGAAATCAATTGCGAAAACTGCCCAATTGCTTTTTGTAAAATTGATTAAAAAAGTGATTTACCTCAAAGGTAAATCGCTTTTTTTGTGGGGGAAAATTGGCGGAACCGATTAAGACAGGTTTGATGCCGATTAAATTGAGTCCCATTCCGATTAAATTCAATCACCCTCGATTTACTCCATAGCCCTATTCCAATTTTGACAAATTATCGACACTCACTGTAAATAACCCTTCGAGTGTGACTTATATCACAGTCCCTAAATCATGAATGGCCTACGCTGAATATAAGTTATAAAAACGTAAAGAGGTGAATGAGATTGAGTAAAAAAAATCAATCGCCAGAGTTGAATTTAAAAGGAACGCTGATCAGTGTTTTTTCAGTCGGCATCATTATTATCGTCATGTGGTTTGTCGTTTATTTCATGTATGTAGCAAGATGAAAAGGAGTAGATTTAAATGCATTTTCATAAATATGAAAAGATTTGGCTTGTATTTGGCCTAGTCTCATTAATCGTGTTTTTAAGTATAGTCGGAGTAAGCGCATTCTCTCACGGCCACACACCATCGGGAGGAATGGATACAATTGATCCTAAAAAAGTAAATGAAACTGCGCCATTTAATCACCCGGGCGTTACTCAGATAGATGACGATACGTACCAGGTAGCAATTGTGGCATTGGCGTTCGGATACAATGCGCCGGAACTTAAAGTACCTGTAGGAAAAGAAATTATTTTTAAATTAACTAGTACAGACGTCGTTCATAGTTTTACGATTGATAATACGAAAGTAAATATGATGGTGGTTCCAGGTCGGATTACTACAAAATCTTATACATTCGATAAACCAGGTAAATATTTAATTCTTTGTAATGAATACTGCGGTGCCGGTCACCACATGATGTCCACAGAAATAGAGGTGTATTAAGATGATTGCTGCACAAGATCGTAAGTTGGCTTTATGGAATATCGGAGTTGCATACATCGCATTTCTGATTGGAACATTATGCGGATTATTACAAGTTTTCATACGAAACGATGCTCTCCAATTACCTAGTTGGTTGGATTATTATCAAATATTAACGGCACATGGCGTATTGCTTGCACTTATATTTACTACTTATTTCATTTTCGGTTTCTTTATTACTGGTATGAGTAAAAGCCTTGGAAGCTTCGGTCCGAAAGTTCGACGCGTTTCCTGGATTGGTTTTGCAGTCACAACAATAGGCACTATTTTAGCAACAGCTATGATTATTTCTGGGGAAGCTTCAGTTCTATATACGTTCTATGCTCCGTTGAAAGCAAGTGGTTGGTATTATGTAGGATTGGCATTGTTTGTAGTAGGTACATGGATTAATAGTTTTGCATTGGTAGGACATTATCTCGTCTGGAGAAAAAAACATAAAGGACAATTAAGTCCACTATTTGCTTTCATGACCATTACGACAATCATCCTGTGGATCATCGCTTGTCTAGGTGTGGTAGCCACAGTTCTATTCCAATACATCCCTTGGGCGTTTGGCTGGGTGGATACGATTAACGTGGAACTAAGTCGCTCTTTGTTCTGGTATTTCGGTCATCCGCTTGTGTATTTCTGGTTGTTGCCAGCTTATATGGCGTGGTATGTAATAGTTCCGAAACTAATTGGAACGAAAGTTTTCAGTGATTCATTGGCTCGTTTGTCATTTGTATTATTCATTCTTTTCTCTATTCCAGTAGGGTTCCATCACCAATTAACGGAACCAGGGATTTCAAACTTCTGGAAGTTCCTTCAAGTCGTATTGACATTCATGGTTATTATTCCATCTTTAATGACGGCGTTTTCTATGTTTGCGACATTCGAGATTTCAGGACGTAAAAAAGGAGGGAAAGGATTATTCGGCTGGTTCACGAAACTTCCTTGGAAAGACGTTCGCTTTACATCAATTTTTATTGCAATGGCTTTCTTTATTCCTGGTGGAGCGGGAGGAATCATCAACGCAAGTTTCCAATTAAACGAAGTCGTCCACAACACATTATGGATCGTCGGACATTTCCACATTACTGTTGGGACACCTGTAGCGATGACTTTTATGGGGCTGACATTTTGGTTAATTCCATACTTAACAGGACGTAAATTCTCAAAGTCTATGCAAAAGCTAGGATTCATTCAAATTATTACATGGACTATCGGTATGCTCTTAATGTCCACTTCGCAACATATTTTAGGTCTTCTGGGAGCACCGAGACGCACTGCATATTCCAATTACAATAATCATCCTTCCGCAATGGAATGGTTTGATGGGATAATTACGAATCATGTAACGATGGCAATTGGAGGTAGCATTTTATTCCTATCTGCCATGATCCTGATTTATATCGTCGTGATGTCGATGTTTTTATCACCAAAAGCTGTACGTGAAGAAGACTTTGTCGAGTTTCCAATGGCGGAAAGTGACAAAGAAAACACACCGAAATTTTTGGAAAACTGGTGGATTTGGATTGGCATCGCATTCGCATTAATCATTATCGCCTATGCTATACCGCTAACTGGCATGATTCACCATGCACCTCCTGGTTCAGAAGGATTCAAAACATGGTAGGAGTTGAATGAAATGGTCTTAATGCTGATATGTTTCTTTGTCGTAATTACTTTAGTGGTCGGAATGTTAGTGGAAGTTAATGAAATAGAAGAATAAGGTTAAAATGAGGTTTGTAGCGAAAGAGTTCGCAGCAAACCTTTTTTTAATTTGTAGGACAATGATATGTAACTTTATCCTATTGATGACTAACAAAAAGTATTTTTAGAAATAATCAAGTTAAAAATGAATGGATATTTTTTATAAACATGAATCGTGAAATCTATTGCTAGTTTCATGCTTTTACGATTGACTCAGTCTACTTTTACTGTAGACTTTTTAATCATGTTTCGAAGCTAGAGTAGCTATGCAGAAATAGAAACAGGGTTCCTTATGATTAAAAAAGTCTAGCTTCTTACGTTAATAAACAATAAAAAAAGCTCCCGGGATGGAAGCTTTTTTTGAAAGTCTAGAATTTTTTTCTCATTATCCAATTTGTGTAATAACAAGATGAGCTGATACAGGCTCTGATCCTCCAGCGGTAGGAGTAATTGTCAGTGCAGTGGATGCACTTCGAGGATTTCGTACGGTGATGATTGAATTAGTGACATTTGTTTGCACTAGTGCCATCCCTACTATCTGAGTAGTGCCGGTTGCACGACCGACTACAGTATAAGGTAATTCAGTAGATCCCGATCCCGAATCAAGAGTTAAAACTAGTTGCCCAGCTTCTGTTATGCTCACTTGAAATAAAACTTGATAAGTTCCAATAGCTGACAAATTAAATGAATCACCGTTGATACGAGTAATCCTTGATCCAGCTAAGGTAGGTCCATTTTGAGGGAAATCAACATCTTCACCTGCACCAACTGTTGTAGCATTATCACCAGGCATCAAAGCATAAAAATCTGCAAAGTCTAGTATGCCTCCTGTTCCAGCAGGCCCAGTAGCCCCAGTAGGTCCGGCCGGTCCAGTAGGCCCAGTAGGCCCAGTAGGTCCAGTAGCACCGGTAGCACCAGTAGGTCCAGTAGGTCCAGTAGCGCCGTCAGCGCCGGCAGGTCCAGCAGGTCCAGTAGCTCCATTAGCTCCATTAGCCCCGTCAGCGCCTGAAGGTCCAATCGGTCCAGTAGCCCCGTCAGCACCAGCAGGTCCAATCGGTCCAGTGACTCCGTCAGCACCAGCAGGTCCAGTAGCCCCAGTGGCTCCGTCAGCACCAGCAGGTCCA
>NZ_KE150421.1:2211588-2354187 GCF_000411295.1 Paenisporosarcina sp. HGH0030 | reverse complement strand
CCAGCAGGCCCAGCAGGTCCCATCGGTCCAGTAGCTCCGTCAGTTCCAGGAGGCCCAGCAGGTCCAATTGGTCCAGTAGCTCCGTCAATTCCAGAAAGTCCAATTGCAGCAGGCCCAGCAGGCCCAACAGGTCCCATCGGTCCCGCAGGTCCTCTAGGTCCCTGTGGCCCCCTATCCCATTTATATTCATTGGAATGGCTATATTCTTTTTCTTTATCAATATTTTCGGAATGATGATAGTTGCTTTCAGCATGTACTTGATGATGATGATGATGATGTTGATGTTCACTATGATTATGTGTATGCCTCAAATTTCTATCAATTTCATTTTTATGATGAATACTTTTGTAATTTCTTCTTTTTCTATAATTATTCATTAGTTCACCTCCTTTCTTGCAAGATAGTTTATAATATGTGCGCCATTGGCATGAGAGATAGGCAGACTATTAATAAAGATTTCAAACTATCAGGGTGTCTACTCTAATTCAAAATTCGAGAAGATTACTTGAGGGTTTCTATCTATATAATTACCGGTGTTTGTTAAGAGTTGATGAAAAAAAGAGTAGGAATGGAAGGGAACTTCTCTAATCGTCCGAAATAAATGTCACGCCTTTAATTTCTTTAGAAGATTAATATAGTATGAATAGTCTTGGCCATATTTCATAAACAAATATGTTGTAAAATTCGATGTTATCTGACAATAATAGATGTACGGACTTCTTAATTTGTTTGAATACTAGATTATAAAAGCGCATACAAATAATGAGTCGGCCAAATTAAAGGGGGAACTTGAGAATGGTATATGCATTTCCAAACACTGAGGGTTCAATTGTTACTTTTAAAGAGAAATATGATAACTATATTAACGGGCAATGGACTGCTCCTGTTAAAGGTGAATATTTTGATAACGTGACACCAGTTACGGGTAAAAGTTTCACTCAAGTTGCTCGCTCAACATCTGAAGACATTGAACTAGCATTAGACGCAGCACATGCAGCAAAAGACGCTTGGGGGAAAACGTCTGTAGCTGAACGTGCAAATATTTTAAATAAAATTGCGGATCGCATGGAAGAAAATTTAGAAGTGCTGGCTGTCGCAGAGACTTGGGATAACGGAAAAGCAGTACGTGAAACATTGAATGCTGACTTACCACTTGCGATCGATCATTTCCGTTATTTCGCTGGTGCCATTCGTGCGCAAGAAGGATCTTTAAGCCAAATCGATAACGATACAGTAGCGTATCATTTCCATGAGCCAATCGGTGTGGTTGGACAAATCATTCCTTGGAACTTCCCATTGTTAATGGCAGTTTGGAAGCTTGCTCCGGCACTTGCTGCAGGAAACTGTGTTGTGTTGAAACCAGCTGAGCAAACACCAGCTAGTATTCTAGTCTTTGCTGAACTAGTGGGCGATTTATTACCACCAGGTGTTATGAACATTGTAAATGGTTTCGGTTTGGAAGCTGGTAAGCCACTTGCATCGAATCCACGTATTGGCAAAGTTGCTTTCACTGGTGAAACAACTACAGGCCGTATGATCATGCAATACGCTTCACAAAACTTGATTCCGGTAACATTGGAACTTGGCGGAAAGTCACCGAACATTTTCTTCGAAGATATTATGGACCAAGACGATGCTTTCCTTGATAAAGCGGTAGAAGGCTTTGTATTATTCGCATTGAACCAAGGGGAAGTGTGTACATGTCCTTCACGTGCACTAGTCCAGGAATCTATCTATGATAAGTTCATGGAAAAAGTATTGGCTCGTGTTGAAGCAATCAAGACAGGGAACCCACTTGATCCGAATACGATGATGGGTGCACAAGCATCAAGTGAACAATTGGAAAAAATCTTGTCTTATTTGGATATCGGGAAACAAGAAGGCGCAGTATGCTTAATCGGTGGAGAGCGTAATAACATTGAAGGTGATTTCGCTGGTGGCTATTATGTGAAGCCAACTGTCTTCAAAGGGAATAACAAAATGCGTATTTTCCAAGAAGAAATCTTTGGACCGGTTGTTTCTGTAACAACGTTCAAAACGCAAGAAGAGGCACTTGAAATTGCAAACGATACTTTATATGGTCTAGGTGCTGGCGTATGGTCTCGTAACATGAACACAGCATACCGTTTCGGCCGTGCTATTCATGCGGGCCGAGTTTGGACAAACTGTTACCACGCGTACCCAGCACACGCTGCATTCGGTGGTTACAAAATGTCAGGTATCGGACGCGAAAACCATTTGATGATGTTAAACCATTACCAACAAACGAAAAACTTGTTAGTTAGCTACAACGAAAACAAATTAGGATTCTTTTGATAGAAAGGGGAATGACCAATGATTGAACGTGTCATCGCAACGGACGCTACGCTTGAACTAATCGAGTTGTTGAAAAGCAAGCATGGTCCCGTCATGTTCCACCAATCGGGAGGTTGCTGTGATGGGTCTGCACCGATGTGCTACCCGGAAGGTGATTTGATAGTGGGAGATCAAGATGTACTACTCGGTTCAATCGGCGACAGTCCCTTCTATATGCATAAGAGCCAATACGACTACTGGAAACATACTCAGTTAATTATTGATGTGGTAGACGGTCGAGGCGGCATGTTTTCACTGGAAGGCGTGGAAGGGAAAAGGTTTCTGACTAGATCTCGCGCGTTCACGGCTGAAGAGAATAAAGAAATTCAAGCAAGCTCAAATTAATAGTTTTTGAAAACCGTTATGTTTCGAGTGAAAACTTGAGGCATTGCGGTTTTTTTGTAATGACCGGAAGGGAAGAAACCCCTCGTGAAAAGGAACAAACCAAATTGAAAGGGAATAAATGCTGCGCAAGAGAATTAAAGGGGATTTCCTAGTGTTTGTAGAAAAGTTATGAAATAGATTTAACCCTAACTCATAAGAGACGGATAAAGTACAATCAACTAAAAGGAGTGACGGGATGGGCTACATATTTTTAGCAATATTAATCGGTGTGATTGCTTGGACACTTTGGAGATTGGGAACTAAACGTCGCTTACCAATGAATCATTACATGCCATTTGATGATGCAATGGAAGGAAAGAAAGATGATAATAATGCGTCATCGCTTCACGATACAAAGCATGAGATTGAATATGAAGAAACCAAACCTAAAAAAGAAGATTAATCTTTAATTGAAAGCGGGTATCGTATGCTATTTCGAAGAAAAATGTACACCATTAAACCTGAAATGCTGGAGACGTTTAATCACTTTTTCCACACCTATTTATTGCCGAATCAATTAACGCATGGTGCACGTTTAATAGGGCGTTGGGTGAACGTGGATAAAACAGAAATTATGGCTATGTGGGGTTACCGTGACCGCGAGGATTTTGAGCGTGTGGATCAGGAGATTCGGGTTTCTGAACTTCATGAAACGGCACAAAACTTCCGAAAAACATTACCACCATTATTTGAGACAAGCTCTGAAGATTTTATGGAATGGACAGGTGATTATTCAACTCCGCGATATGTGGTGGCGGTCTCTGCTTTCATTCAAAATGAAGCGGGGGAAGTATTGTTGGTTCGAAATGGTCACAGATCCGATACATATGAAATGCCAGGGGGACGAGTTGAACCGGGTGAGAGTTTAAAAAAAGCCGTTGCAAGAGAAATATTTGAAGAAACGGGAATCCATGCGAAAATTGGGGACATGGTCGGCGTTTATCAAAATGTCACTAGCGGAGTTTTTTGTATTGTATATGCAGGGAAGGCGGTAGCAGGGACACCTACACCACAACCGGGCGAAACGATAGACGTTCAGTTTGTTGAATTGAATGAAACGAATATCAACGAATGGGTTACAAGAGAGCAATTTGCTACTCGTATTCATGATGCCATGAAACCTGGAAATGTCGCATACGAATCGTACGAAACAAAACCTTATCGTTTGCTTGAACGAGTGGATAGTAAGGAATGAAAATAAACCATTTGTTGTTTTCCGTTTCTGATTTGGAAAGTTCTATTAGATTTTATGAGGAAGTATTCGGAGCCAAGCTAATGATGAAAGGCAGAAAAACAGCGTATTTTGATTTGGAAGGATTATGGCTAGCACTAAACGAGGAAACCGACATTCCGCGAAATGAAATAAAGGAATCCTACACACATATGGCTTTCACAATTACCGAGGAAGAATATGAAGAAACACTAGTCAGGCTGAACCAATTGAACGTTTCGATTTTGCCTGGCAGGGAGCGGGATGAGCGGGATAAAAAGTCCATTTACTTTGAAGACTTGGATGGACATAAGTTTGAATTTCACACGGGCACATTGCAGGATCGACTGGAGTATTACAAAAACGAGAAAGAACATATTGAGTTTTATGGCTAATCTTGAGAATGAGTTTTAGAAAGTAAAAAAGAAAGCTGAACATGGTTGGAATTTAATGTTCATGGGACTGAAGGAATTAGTTGAGACTGGAAAAGTTAGCTATACAGGATAAAAAACGTTTGAGCAATCAAAAGTAGTTTTAGAATACTTGAATAATAACAAATAGGACGCTTTCTTTAGTAAGAATGCGTCTGTTTTTTGACTTATTCTTGAGGATGATTTCACTTCACGGTAGCCTTTTAATCTTACTTAAGAACCGACCTAATTCCCGCTATAGTAAGGAGGCAATTGGCCTTTTTCACTATGTGCAGTCAAACTTCCTCGTTCAACTTTATAGGATATAGTATAAATACCTTCTCCAGCACGTTGACTCCAACGCCAACGTTCTGTAAAGGTAACTAGATAAATTTCCTTTCCGATTTCCTTTGCATTACTTTCTCTAGTCACTTGATAACCATTAATCTTGCCTTCCCACTGACCAACTTCTCTAGGAAAATGATCGATTATCGTTCCATCTCCAGAAGTTGCGAATTCTATGGCATCTCCTTTTGTAAAAGGGGGCAAGAGTGGCGAAGTAACATGGAAATATGCCCATACTATCAGAAGGGAGGCAAGGGGTAAGAGGAAAAACCATTTAATACTTTTACTTTCTGCCACTCTTTTATAAAACCATTTGTCTATCATCGCATATAACAAAGCAGCCAACATCCCAGCTAAAGCAAACTGTCTTTCTTGAAAAAACAACCCGTTTGCTAAGCCAAAAAGACTAAGGATTAACACATAGAGCCAATCGTGTTGTTTAAACCATTTCCGCTGAAAATACTCCATCCCTACAGAAACCAAATTCCCGTAAATAAGAATGATAGCCCCGATGTACATAAAGAAAATAAGAAACCATCCGATGAAATGTTCCCCTTGGTTGTATATGGTTTCTATAGGTCCTTGTGTGCTGAGAATAGCGAGCAACAAAGAAGAAATTGTGGTGGCGACAAACGTTGTTACTAACTTTCTGAAAATAAGGCTTCCGATTTCGTTTTGCATAGACTCCTCCTGTCTGCAATTCCTCTTTATATATGTTCGTTTCTCTTTCCATCTAACATGATTATTCTCAGCCGTTCTTTTAAAGCCTCTTCATTAGTTCACTTAATTTCAAATGACAACGCTTTACGCAGAATGTCTGCATAAACTTCATGCCAATCTTCACAATGCAGGGTAACTTCAAAAGGCTGGATAAAAATCCTTTGAGCAGATTCGTAAATGGCATCAAACGGAAGTATGCGAGTAATATCCATTCGATACATGGCTTGATATCCTATTAAAGGATAGGGACTATTGCTATTCCAAGCTGGGTTTTCACTGTGGTTGACTTCAACATAGCCAAGGTACGTGCAATCTCCCTCAACACACGCTTCCTCCATCACTTCACGTTTCACGCATTCAAGTGGTGATTCATTTTGTTCAATATGCCCACCAGGAAAATTCCATCCGCGGTTTTTTATATCCACTAACAGCAATTTGTCTTGATGAAAGCAAAAAGCATGCACACTTGTTATTAATTCAGGTTGAGGCAGTGTGTAAGACGATATCCAGGTTAATTTTATTCGAGACTTCCCCCAGTTTACATAGGTCGTTGTCATGTTAAAATCCTCCGTTACTAGAGAATGTATTGATAATCCTATTAGATGTCATTTGAAGTAATTAATTTGTATTTACCTGAAAATACCTTCCAAAGGTTCCAAAGGGTGAACGACATAGGTGAATTTATTCTCAAGTACAGCAGGATCATTCTTTGCAATTTCTTCTGCATCTTTCAATTCATTAACATCCACTATTACCAAACCACCGGTATGGTCCATGAAGGGACCTGCTGATTGTTTCATCTCCTCTAATTGCTACAAAGACTATGTTTTAACGCTATCCAAATTTTTAAATCTACGTCATCTACAGGTCCTATATCACTAGACAAATCCCATAGAGTGATACATTCCATTTCGTCATTCGGAATAAAAGTAGTTAAGTTTGCAACTTTACAAAAGTAAATAGGGTTGTATTTTATATGTTGTGAGTTCAGATTACGGATTTTGGCTAATCCTTGAAATTTTAAATTCGGCACCGTTTGTCCTGTTTCTTCAAACAATTCTCGGATGGCACATTCTTTAGCAGTTTCATTTATTTCTCTTTTACCTGCCGGCAACTCCCACCGTTTCCGAAATCGATTAAATGCAAAAAGCACCTTATGATTAATTTGAATGATTGCATAGGATCCTGCCAATGGTTCATATGGATGTAATTCATCCTCATTTAAATGGAGGAACTCAATAAACTCTAATGAATGGTCAACCTCCATTCTTCATGCCTCCTTAATTCGTAAGAAAAGGATTTAATCATTATTGTATTCGTCATCTAAAAACCAAATGCCTTCTTTTTCCATATTAAAGGAGATTGAAATGCCAGAGGAGAATAGAAAGGAGTGGGCAAGAAGTTTTCATTTTTGTAAGAAGAAAATCACTAAAAAAATGTGAAGGAAGGTTATTATGGGTTCAAGAATTATGCATAGTATTATAGCCTATAAGATTACTGAATCAGTTTCAATATCAGATAAAGCTTCATTTATATTAGGAGGGATAGCACCAGATGCGGTGTCTCCTAAAGAGTTATCACATTTCTTTTCAGGCGAAGTAGATGATTATTCAAGAAATGTGGATTATGAAAATTTTATTGAAAAATACAGTTCTGTTAAAAATAATTCATTTATTTTAGGGTATTATTCACATCTCATCGCAGATGACTTGTGGTTAAAGGGGTTTTATTTACCGTGGTTAAAAAACAGGATGGAAAACGATAAAAATATTTTAAATCTGTATCATGGGGATTTTCAAACTCTAAATGGGTTGTTATTGGATTATTATGGAGTCGCAGATGGAATTAAAGAGATTTTTGATAGTAATGGTTCAGTTATAGATATTGAAGAAGTACACTCAAAAGACATTAGTGACTTTATTCCATATGTTTTAGAAGATATGAAATATGAAAATACACACAGTAAACAACAATTAAACGTTTTTACTTTTGAGCAAATCATTGGATACATAGAGACATCAATTCAAAAAGGAATCATACATATAAAACCTCTTCTAAGTTGCTGCGATACAACTAAAGGGCAGTTTAGTTCAATAAAAACCAATGATAAAATGATGTGAGTTACTAACGGTTGGGCTCTATGGCACAGTGTTTTTTGTTGTATGGATGGCTAACGGGGCAGGTTAATGAAAATAAATTTATATTAGTAACGAAGAATGAGGTGGGAGAGTTGAACAGAGTCACGTATTTTATCGTAAATGCATTTACTACAGATCTTTACAAGGGAAATCCCGCGGCAGTATGTTTACTGGATTCAACAATATCTGAGTTGACCATGCAAAAAATTGCTCAGGAGATACCCGTACCAACAACAGCTTTTGTCCAAAAAAGGGGGAATGATTTTTTTCTTAAATGGTTTACTCCAGAGATGGAAATTCCGATTTGTGGACATGGAACAATAGCCAGTGCTTTTATTGTTTGGCAACAATCGATTTTACCCTTAGATTCCCCTATTACATTCCAGACTTTAAGCGGTCCTTTGCAAGCAAGATGGTTTAATGAACTGGTAGAAATAACAATTAAGAAGTACCAATTAGAAGAGATTGAATGTCCTTCAGAACTTGAAGAATGGCTCGGTACGAAACCGAAATATGTAGGGAAAACAGATTTGGATTATATTGTGGAACTAAGTCATGAAGAATACATTGCAGATTTTGAACCTGATTTTTCTGCAATGAAACAGTTTCCTGTACGTGGTGTTTGTATCACGAGTATGTCTAATGAGGAGGGAATTGATATTGTCTCTAGATTTTTTTCACCAGCACAGGGCATTGATGAAGACCATGTAAATGGTTCTACCCACGGTGCATTAGGACCTTACTGGTGTGAAAAGTTATCAATAGAAAGTATTGTCAGCAAACAGCTTTCAAAACGAGGTGGGTTATTATACGTAACACCAAAAGAAAAAGATGTTGCCATTGCAGGTACAGCGGTACGGATATTATGGGGTGAATTATTAATCTAAGTCTCTAATATCGAGCTAAAACAACTAAAAGGTAATAGCTTTTCTTCTACAACTAACGGGGCAGTTTAGTTGAAGAAGAGAGATTTCTTAAAAGGTATTTTAATAAGGATTTGCAGAGTAGTATAAGGAGGTCAAATTCCTTTTGAGAAAAACACAAATAAAAACTCCTTGTGGTTATAATTTCCCCCAAGGAATTTATGTTTTTAGTAAAGCTCTGGGGTTGGATATTGAGTGTTGGTATATATCTAGATGGGACATCCTTTCTGATCCTCTATTACAAGATTATCAGGTGGGTCCTATATAAGTGTTAGGTTTAACAGATGCGGTTACCTGTTTCCACTGATTTTCATTCATACCATAGGTATACGACATAATATTTGAAGGTGTAAAATTTAAAATGTTAGAACCCCAAATTACTTGAGGAGTGGGTGCATTAAAAATCGCCAAAAGATGTGTGTTATCAACTTCATTATTTGTGAATACAGCATATGAAACCCAGAGTTGGGGTACTTGGGGTACCATAATTAAGAAAAAAATTTTCGAATCACTTTACAGAAAAAGCCGGCTCACTATAGTAATAGTGAGGCCGGCTCTTTTCGTATTTTTAATTATTGGTGCAATACAGTTACTGTTTGCGGACTTGTCGTTACTTTAAAGCCTTGCTTGTTTACTACTTCTGCTGAAACTGTATACGTACCGCTTGGAATATCCGCTTCTGGAGTCCATTTTAAGTGAATTTCATGCTCATTTTCAGCTACAATCGTGTCAACTACCGTGCCGTTTACATCTTTAACGTTTATTGTCCAGTTCACACGGTTACTGGCAAACGCATTAATTTGGGCAGGGGTGGTTGTGTTTACGTTGTTGTTTGGATACACGGAGAAATAACTTACAAGCATTTCTTCATTAATATAAGAAGGATCTCCCCAAACCGTATAGCTGTGGTTAAAAGCATGGTCTGCACCTAACACTACCACACTCTTCGGCTCTTCATTTACTAGTACAGAAGTTTGTCCCGGCTGTAAGGATTCATACTTACCGTTATACCAGATGATTGCTGCGTTATATCCGCTACCGCCCTCGTTGTCCACTGCCTTGAAAGAAATTTCATATTGTCCTTCTTTTGGCTGCACTTGAATATCAGATACAACTGGGGCAACAGAATCAACACGGATTGGAAGCTTCACTTCTTGTGGCTTCGCATTTGGGTAATCTAGTGTTGTTTTAATAACAAAGTTGTATGTGCCATCCTTGACTGCTTGTCCTGCCTGGTCTTTTACGTCCCATAAATAACCACTATTCATATAATCACCGTATGCCATAACATTTTTACGGAACTTCCACGGTTTCCCAGTATATTCACTAAAATCGCCTAGGTCTTGAACCATTTTTCCTTGATCATTCTCCACGTACATTTCTGTCTTCTTTAAGTTGCGAAGTGCTGTAAATGTTGGGTATACACCTGGCAAGACAAAGTTTGGAGAAATGACAATTCGGTCCATATTAAAGGTTCCCGTATACGGGTCATATCCCAACGGGAATTGTGCTCCTTCATCGTTCCAAAGCACGGTATATCCTAAGAATGCATCTTTATCCCATGCAACAGGATCAATGTTCTGCGGCTGATCCCAATCTCCATAGTAGCCCATATACGGAACGGTTAACGGAACTGCCGCCTTGCTGTTTTTGCCTGTTGGCACTAGGCGAACAAATCCTTCAACAAACGTCCCTTCCTCCAAGCTTTCAGGTAATACAAGTTTTACGTCTAGGTTCTTTTCTTGACCCGGTTTAATCTTCAATTTCGCACCTTGTGTATGTGTCACTTTCTCGCCATTTATAGATGAAATAGCACCTTTTACATGCTTGCTTGTTAAAGTTAAATATTCTTTAGAATCCAATTTCCCGTCTTCGTCTAAGTCAAATTCTTTTGTTTCTTTTCCATCCGTCAAAACATCTACAAAGACCGTGTATTCTAAATCTTTTACATCTACATTTTTTAAGGCTTCCACATTCAACTTGAAGTTCGTACTTTTTTTATTAATCTCTTTTAACGCTACAGCTCCGGCTTGCTCTAACGGAGTATCCTTGCTTGTCACAATAACAGGTGTTTTAATTGCATCTTGAATTTTCATTAAGCCGGATCCTTGTACACGCGGTGAGTACGGTACTTCATTATTTGTGCGCGGATCTTGTACTACCTGCGCTGTATTCATCAATGCGATTTTTGCCGTTAGTGCTGTATTCTTTGAATGAGATAATCCTTTTTCATATAATGCTTGCATTAACAATGCCGAACCACCTGCAACATGAGGAGTTGCCATGGATGTTCCACTCATAACCTCATATTCATTGCCCGCAACAGTTGAATAAATGTTGCCACCCGGTGCTGAAAGCTCTGGTTTAAAGTCTAACGTATGCGGAGTTCCGACAGATGAAAAGTCGGAAATGGTATTATTATCAGGATTATCAAGCCAAATACCCTTTGTCATATTCATCTTAACAATTTGACCACTTGTAAGCTTTGTGATTAACGCATCTCCTGCAACCTTACTTGTTGTAGCAGCTGGAGTAGATAGATAGCTGAAATTTAGATATGGGAAATCTGCCATTGTGGTTGGCGGTACTAGAATAACTGCTTTCGCACCATTCTTCTTTGCTTCCACTTGAATATAAGAATAAAATGCATAGGGTACTTGCGGTTTCGCAACTACTATTTTGCCTGCGACGTCTTTTCCAGCGAAGTCTGCCTTTCTTCCTTCCCCTACATACACCATTTCATAGCTCTCAGTAGGTGTTAGTACTCTGGAGAGTTTAAAATTAAATTGCGTTTGGTCTTGGTACGGAAGCTGTAAACCGTTTTCTTCTGCAAGCGTGGTTTTATGCATTTTTGTGTTTTCATAGGAAGCAACAGATAACGCATAGGGGCTTACTCCTGGTTCTCCAACTGTTCCAATATCCGGATTCTCAGCATATGGTTTTTCGGAAGAAGGCAAGAGATTATTTTTTGTGCTGTAAGCAGCGTTACCACCTGCTACAACAACTAGCGTGCCTTGTTCAGTTGCTTGACGAATTGCTTTTTGAATTGGGTCGTTCTCTTCGCCAACAAATCCCGCGTCAGAACCTAAGCTCATGTTGATAACATCGGCGCTTAATGTTACCGCGTGCTCGATACCTGCGATGATATCATCTTCATAAGCTCCACCCCCATTATCGGAGAAAACTTTTTCTGCCAACAACTGCACACCTGGTGCAACCCCTTGTACTCCATCGTTTGCTTCATCACCATTAGCTCCTACAGTTCCTGCAACATGCATACCATGTGAACTTCCATATTGACCGCGTGGAATTACGTCTGTATCTTTATCAGCCCAGTCATAACCTGTCGGAACTTTGTCGCTGTACCATACTTCGTTTACTGCTGTTTCTGCGAGTTCCCCTTGAATGTTCTCTTGCGTCCACTTCTCTTTTTCCTTTCCTTTTTTTGTCAACGTCATATCTTTATGAGTATAGTCTAGTCCGGAGTCGACAATCGCAACAAGCAATCCTTCTCCTTCATATCCGTATTGTTCCCATACCTTTTGTGCTTGTACCAATTCTTTGCTTGCCCCCATAGATGGTTGGAACGTCCTTGCGATATGCACGTTTATAACACCTGGAGTTGCCTGAATTTCTTTTACATTACTAAACTCCGTTTCCATACTAAAGCCGTTAAAGCTTTCATAGAATCGATGATTTACTTTAGAAGCTGAATTTTCCTTAGAAATTTGTGCAATTACTTGATCTTGTTTTTGTTTATACTTCGTCTTTTTGTTTTGGACAGATTTTTCCAATATTATTGGCTGCTCTACCTCCACAATCAAGCGCACCTTTTCATCCGGCTTATACGGTTTAGCTAAGCCGTCTTTTTTCAAATTCTTGTATCCAAGCCTATCAGCTGCTTCTATAGCAGCTTGGTTTTGTTCATCTTGGAAAATTTGCAATCCTTGCTTCGCAATCTCCTCTATATTTGGAGAGGAAACCGAATTATTCTGTGGCCCTTCCGCAAACACTGTTGTCGTTAACAACATCGCAGCCAAAGTCGTCGTTGCAAATACCTTGTACGGAAATTTTCTTCTCATTTTTTACCCTTCCCCCTTTTTTTTAATGAAACAAAAAATACTTACTTCTCAATTTTTTAATAGTTTTAAAATTAAGAATATTTCAATATAATTGTATTATTCGCCTAATAGGAAGTAAATGGGGGTAATTAGTTAGGAATAAATAGGGATTTACTTATGAAATTTTAATTAAATTATGTAAAATAATTATTTTCACTAGATAAAAGCGCCTCTAAAACTTACTTCTTCTTACAAATAATATATTGATAGAGCATTTTCTTCATATTAATTATCCCAAATACTAGTTTTCCAAATGGGCTAGTCGGATTAAAGTATTGTTCCTCCTAGCTTTCTAGTCCTTATGTGAAAAACTGACATCTGATATATCCATTTCTTCTAAAAATGTTACATGTAAATAAGAATAAAGGAGTTGATGGTACATGGATGAAGGATTAATTATTAAACTGTATCGTGAACGAGCTGGTTTGACTCAAGCACAACTGGGAAAAGGGATTTGTTCTGTCACTCATGTAAGTAAAATTGAACGTGGACTAACCCAATGTTCAAAAGAAATTATCAATCTTATTTGTGAGCGACTTAACATCGATTTACAAAAAGAATTAGAACAATATGATAGATTGAAAAAGAAGCTGAATGAATGGCTTGAAGTAATGGTCAAACAACAGATGGCAGATATAGAACTTCTCAAACAAGAAATCGAAGACAACACTTTTGTCCATATATCAGAAGCACATCATTTTTATCGTATCCTAGTAGCACGCTATTTCTTAATAAAAGGGGATGTGGAAAAAGGAAAAGACATTTTAAAGAGCTGTCAAGCTCATTGGAATGAGTTGGATCGTTATGAAAAAAATTTGTTGGAACATACATTGGGAATCTATTACCTTACTTTAAATAAAAGTAAAGAAGCAATTCATCATCTGAAGAATATTAACCCGATGGAGTACAATAACCATGAATTTTATTTTCATCTTGCGTCTGCTTCTCATTACACAAATGCTAAAGTAAAGTCCTACTATTATGGAAATCTTGCCTTAACTTATTTTCGAAAAACGAATAATTTCAAAAGAATCCTGGATTCAGAAATGCTAATGTTAGCGCAAATGGCATCTAACGACCTTGATCATTTCGAAGATACAGTTCAGCAATATCAGTCGTTAATCAAAAGCTGCCGAACTTATCAAGAAGAGGCAAAGGAAATCAACGTATGGCACAATTTGGGAGTTTAATACTTTTCAAAGGAATATTACAAAGAAGCAGTTGACGTATATAAAAAAGTACTTGAAATGTGTAAATCATTCCAAAATCCTCATTTAAAGCTAAGCGCGTTAAGAGGATACGTACACAGTTGTCTCCACATAGAGAATCTAAATAACAAGGAAGAATTAAAAAAATGTATTTGTGATGAAAATAAAGTGAAGGAAGAGCAAATTCCGTTAGGTTCCTCTAAAATTGGTGGTCTACCAGATTTGCCGGAAGATTGGGAGTTTCCAAGCTACAACAATCGCTCGCTCTCTTTTTTAGGGCAATTTAACTTAAAGGAAATAAAGCCATATAACGCGGAAAATAATCTTCCGATTAGTGAGATCCTTTATATATTTTATGATGTAGTAGAACAGCCCTGGGGTTTTGAAGAAGACGAGGGTTGTTTTAAGGTTTTATACTTTGAGGGAGACGAAAAAGAGTTAAAAAGGACAGAATACCCGGAAGAGACAGAAGACTACTTCCCTTTACCTGTTTTTAAAGTTACATTCACAAACAAGCTGACATTACCGGAGTATCCAGAAGATATGGAGTTTAGTGATGAGGATGAAGAAAACTACTCTGAAATGAGGCACGAACTTATCCAGCCAAGTGATGAGAAAGGTAACTACGAACCGGCTCATTATATGTTAGGGTATCCATTTAGCATTCAAAATGATGTTTTTGATGAATTTGATTTAAAACCAGAAGAAGCTGTTCTTCTCCTACAGATTGATTCAGATGAAGAAGATTTAAAATTGCTGTGGGGCGATTCAGGCATCATTTATTTCTGTATAGATAAGACCTCACTAGCTAATAAGCAATTCGATAAAGTTCAATTTACATTGCAATGTTTCTAATCCTTAATTAAAACAAAGGGCTACGCTATTAATGTGGCCTCTTTTGTTACTTTATTAAGGTTATATATAAAAATGACAAATTTATACAAGGCATTGATTCAGTGAGAAGTTTTTTTCTTATTCTACTAACGGGTGCTTTAGTTAAAGATCGTGGAGTTGCTTAGGCAGCTCTTTTTTCTTATTTAACTACGGGGCAGGTTAGTTGAAGAACGATTCAATTGTTGAAATTTCAAAAAAGAAATAAAAATAAGGAGTGGTTATTCTGAAAAAAAACTTCCCAATAATACTTCAAACTATTGGTCTTTTAGGGTTTGTTTTAGCCTTTTTACAATATGAAATCGGGTTTTTTATTGGATTCTTTTGTACAGGTATTTTCTTTATATTGGACAAAGAAAGTAAGCAAAAAAACTTCAGTAAAATAGTTGGGGTCTTAGCCCTTTTATATTCATTTTATAACCTATTTACTAAAGTAAATCTTTTCTGATGATGAATAACGTATCCATTATTTAGGCTATATAGAAGTTGTTGAACTAACGGGTGCTTTAGTTGAAGAAAAGGAATACTTCCTAATCGGGGTGTTATGTCAACATACTGTGTATGTCCTATACAATAGGTTTAACGAATAATATACTTGTAATTTACCTTTATTTACTTACCGTTTCGGCGGGAGTAACCCCTTCATTTTGAAAATAAGTTGTTATTATTTTAGTAATAAACCAGTTTGTTCTATAGGGCTCTGGATTCATTTCTACAGTAATAACCTTATGTCCTCTGCCGAAATTTTCATATGAAGTTAGTAAATCATATGAAATTGTATATTGTAACTTTGTATCACTTATTTTATTTACTTTTACAAAATGAACGTTAGCAACCCACGGACTTGATTGTCCAGTCACCCAACCTTTTTCTTCGAACTGTTTCTGTGTAAGTTTTTGAAGAGATGGTGATAGCACAGCATATTGAACAGCACCACTTCGATTTTCTACACCCAATATCCATAATTCCGCAGCTTGTTTGGGGGTTCTAGGTTGCAATCCGTAAATAAATGAATTTAATTGACTCTCCAAATCTTGTCACCTTTCGAACATGCTTTTCTAATAAGATATGTTTCAAATGACTTTTAAGTCAGAGATAAATTGGAACAGGCTCCTTTAATGGAGAGGACTTTTTTCATTTCCTCTTCTAATTCGGACGAAGGGGTCAAACTGAAGAAATATAAAAAAGAAGGTATTGAAATTGTGAATAAGATTAATTTGAAGGAAAAGTAGCCGTCTACTTTCCTTTTTTTTATGAGTTTTTTAAACTCAGTTTATCTCAATTCAGCTTCTCTCCTCAATCAAGTAGCTAAGTAAATCTTTTATTTTTTGCAGCCAGGAAAATAAAATCCACCAGCAGCTATTTATGTGTTTTTGTCTAATTTTTCATAAAAACAATAATAATTTACAAGATATTTACAGAAAATCAATATTGATTGTGTATTATTTTTTTACATAGGTAATTTGTGTGAGTGCATTATTTTATGCTGTTTTGAGGTGGCGTCTATGTATTCCCCCTATTCTGGGAGGTGAACTTCAAAATATCGGCGTGCCAGGATTAAAGCACCGTTTCAGTTTAATGAGAATAGTAGAAGGAGAGAATCAAGGTTCCAATATTGGAAACGAAAGGGGGATTTCCGTGACGAAAAATCTCCTCTCATCCTGATCGATTGGAGGATGCCCACCATCCTTGTAAAGAGGGGCGACCTTCTCCATCACAATGGAGTCGTCGACATGTTCGATATAATCAATGAGTTCCGCATCAAAGTTTCGCTACGGTTTTGTTTTTTACTCAATTTTTCAAGATTTTTGAACAGACTCTTAAAATACTTAAAATATGGAGGTTTTCTGTAATGAAAAGAATTTTATCCATTACCCTCGTATTAACGATGATATTCGTTATGTTAACGACCACCGCAGGCGCATCGGGCGACAAAATCGTCAAAATCGACAATATGCAGCCGATTTACGGTCAAACGATTACCGCCAGTGTGATCAAGGGTAAAGGTTCAAAGGGCAAAAATCTAACATTTCAATGGCAAGTACAGGATTCACGTATAAGCGATAAATATATTAATGTAAAATCGGGTGGTACATCCAAAAGCTACACCGTAACGTTAAATGATATTGGTAAAAAATTGCGTGTTGTAGTTGGTTTACCATCAAATAGTGACAGAAAAACTTCATTGCCCACGAACGCAGTATTAAATGCCAATCCCCTTATTGCATCGATGAAATTCGATAATAATTTAAAGGACGATGCAAATCAAGAGAACTTGGAAGGGAAAGGAAATTATAGTTATGTAGACGGTGTATTACCCGGGACCAAAGCTCTGCACTTAGAAAGTGGAGACGGCAATTATGTCGGTACAAAGCATAGCTTGAATTTTGGTAATGACAGTTATACCACATCCTTCTGGTATAAGGGTGACACTAACAATAATCAGGTAATATTATCAAACAAGGATTTTACTAAGAGCTCTAATGAAGGCTGGGCGATTTATACATCAGCCAATTCGGTCAATATGAATTTAGGATTCCCGACCACATCAGTAAAATTTGGGCGCGACACGTTTAATGCTTCCGATTGGCGTTACGTGACATTTGTTGTAGACAGAGATAAAATGCTCGGATCGTTGTATATTGATGGTTACAAAATGACTGAAACTTCGCTGGGAATCGGATCTTTAGATACATCGAACCCATTAAATATAGGTAGCGACGGATTGGGCAAACATGGCGGTAATTCATTCGATATAGCTGATCTGAATGTTTGGAAAGGTGCATTTAGCAGTGATGTAGTCCAAGCTAATTATAATAGTTACGCTGTAAATAAAGTAGATATGAACGCACTTAACGACACAATATCAGAAGCAAATACACTAATAGCAGACGGACTTGGCAAAGGCTTCAGCGAAACCGATTTTGATCATTTGAAAAAGGTTTTGAATACTGCAACTTCGGTTGCAAGAACGCAAAAAGTAAAATTATATACACAGGAAACCATCAATTATTACGAACGTGAACTAAACAACGCCCTATTCATCTATCAAAAAAGCAATAAAACATTAACTCCCGCCGGTTTAAATATGATTGTGGACAGCGACCCGGAAATCAGTGGTAATCCCGCAACACACGCGCGCATTGAAAAAGATTACAGAACAGAACTGAGACTATTCCCACAGGCCGACGTACTTTTTATTCCTGGCGACGTTACCGGCGGTAACAATGCAAATGAATATGTATGGATGAAAAATCTGACAGACATACATACTAAACTTACAAATGAGGGTTTGTTAAAAAATACGAAGTTTTATATGGTAAGAGGCAACCATGATATGGGCGGAGCCGAACAATTTATTCCTGTCGGTTCGGCGGGCGCGTGGAACGAGTCAACGAATTCATACGATAACAATTTCTTTAACGATTCTTATAGGGTAAAGGTAAAAGGATATAATTTTGTGGGTTTTGACGGAAATTATAACAACGAAAAAACGGTGGGAAAAGCCACCAATTTCCTCGACCAAATTAGAAAAGAAGAGGATTACGATCCAACCAAACCCATATTTGTATCTTCTCACTACCCTATAAGCGGAACCGCGTGGGGATCGGCATGGAGCAGCGCGGCAAGTAATAATGTAGGTAAATATATTGCCGACAATAATTTTTCACAAGTGGTATATATGTCAGGTCATACGCAATACGACCCGACCGACGAACGTTCTCACTATCAAGGTGCGGCTACGTATCTCGACAGCGGTGCGAGTTCATATTCCAGTTATATTGATAACGGACCGTACGGAGGATATATAGAAGGCTCGTATATCAAATACCATACCACACCTCGCATCGCGAATTTCATAGAGGTTTACGGTTCAAAAATTATCATCAAACAGTATAATTTGAGTACAGATGAATATGTAGGCATACCTTCTGTAAAAGTCGTTGGTGAAGGCAAAGATGCCTTTACCTATAGCAGGAGCGATATAAGAGAACTCATAGCTCCGCAGTTTGAAGAGGGTATTACGGTCGATTCCTACAAAAACAACGAACTTGCTTTTACAATAAAGCAAGCAAATGACAATGTGCGCGTTTTGGAATACAATATTCAGCTTATCAACAAGCTCACCGGGAAAGTGGACAAATCGTTTAACAGCCTTTCACTGCCGCTAGACAAACCATTCGATGAATACAGACAGTATAAGTTTACAGATTTGTCGCCGACTACTCCATATATACTCAGGGTATTTGCCGACGATTCCATGTATAACCGTTCGTCGCAGGACATTGACATTGAGGCTCAAAGTGTTAATTTAAACAGCATCACTGCGCCTGCTGACATAACAGGGTTGACAATCGGAACGGCGAAGACAGCGGACGCCCTTGGATTGCCTGCATCAGTATCCTTGGATACTGATGCAGGCAGGGGAGAAGCCAATGTGACATGGAATGTAGATGCTTCAAACTATGATCCCACTGTAAAGACTGCACAAACCTTCGCTGTCAATGGAACTGTAACTTTGCCAACTGGGGTGAAAAATCCCAATAACGTCCCTTTGACAACAAGCACTAAAGTAACGGTTAATAAGATCACTCAGTCTCAAATGACGGCAACGGCGACAAGTCAGGAAACGATTGGTGAAAATAATTCAGCATCCATGGCGATTGACGGAAATTCACAAACTTTTTGGCATACAAAGTGGGATAAATCTGATGTTCTCCCTCAATCGATCACCTTAAATCTTGGAGGAACTTACCCAATCGATAAGGTCGCGTATTTACCAAGGCCATCAGGCAGCAACGGGAATATTACAGGATATAACGTTTATGTAAGTACAGATGGAGTGACCTTTACTAAAGTTGCAAGCGGAACTTGGGCAAACGACAATGCGGAGAAAGTAGCAACTTTTGATCCGACAGATGCATCATATGTCAAGCTCGAAGCAACGGCGGGTGTTAACGGCTGGGCAGCGGCCGCGGAGATTAGCGTCCTTGAAACAGAAACTGTAAAGAATTAGCTTCTAACTTTAAGAGAATTTATTGAACGCTGGATACGGTGAATTAAGGAAAGACCATTACAAGTGAGGATTGGCACATGGTTAAAGATGCAGATATCAATCATAACGACAAGATTAATTTTGCAGATTTAGTTTGGATCGCCAATAAGATTTTGCAATAGCACCAGATAATAAGGAGAGAAAAGTAAATCTTTTCTCTCCACTTTCTATGAAATGAGGTCCCATTATGATTCGACGTTCATTCCTGTCATTGTTTATCATCTTATTATTTTTTGGAACTGCCACAACTTCACTTGCGCATTCCATAGATATGAATTACTCGGATTTAAACATTGAAGGGAACGAGATTCTCTATGATCTTTTTATTGAACAAACAGACTTGTTTCCACAATTCGGTACTGACTTGGATAATCTGGTGAACGATGAACTGGCCTCGCAAAAAATTGAATCCTATCTACAGAAAGGTCTTCGCATAGATGCGGATTCGAAGCCCTTAACGATGGAATTGGTTTCGATGAACATGGCGCAAAAGGGTGCCGTAAGAGGCATGGAAATTCAACTGACGTTTATTGCCGATGAAGAAATCGAACAATTTAATCTTCATTACGATTTGGTGTTTGACGATGCGCCTGCACATACGAGTGTACTCATGGTCCATGCAGGAGAATATTTTCAGCAGGATATGATTGATAGCACTAATAGAGATATTCTGATCAACCTTCCCCAGGACCTTCCTCAGGAACTTCCCCAGCCTGAAATTGGATCCGTCCTATGGAAATACTTTGTACTTGGAATCGAACACATTTTGACCGGGTACGATCATTTGCTGTTTTTGTTATCCTTAGTATTAATCGCATCTCGCTTCAAGGATGCATTGAAAATTGTTACTGCTTTTACAATCGGCCACAGCATAACACTATTCTTGGTGGCCACCGACCGTATTCAGGTCAGTTCGCATTGGGTCGAAGCCTTGATTGCCCTGACGATCTGTTATGTGGCAGTGGAAAATATGTTTGTTCAAAAGGCGAAATGGCGGTGGCTATTGACGGCCTTATTTGGCCTGATTCACGGCATGGGCTTCGCCGGGGCTTTGGCCGAAACGGGACTTCCAAAGAGCAATCTGATTGGCTCACTCCTGACGTTTAATTTAGGTGTGGAAGCGGGCCAGATCATGTTCCTATGCCTATTACTTCCCTTCTTGCTATGGCTGCGAAGGTTCCCATGGTATCGTAAAATGATGATCTCAACGTCTTGCCTTATTTTTGTGCTGGCATTTTATTGGTTGATTCAAAGATTGTAATTAGGCCATTTATTGATCAATACGAGAGTTAGCGGTATTTTTGCTAGCTCTTTTTTTTATTGCGTGTCTAACCAAGTCAGGCACGACTATCTGGTATAGTCCGGTCGAGGTAAGAGCCTAGTGGATGCTCTTCTTTTGTGGGTAATTTTTTAATAAAAGATGTTCTCGATATGGAACCATTATATTTAATGATAAGTATGTCACTCCTATTCTTTACATCAAGGAGTGAATATAGAAAAGCGAAAAAAGAATGGGTAAAAGAATGAACTTGTTCAACTAACGGGGCAGGATAGTTGAACATTAGTCTCAGCTTTTAAAATTAAATTCCTATTATTTTATTGTCCTAAATAAGTGAAATCGTCCATAAATATACTGTGGGTATGTTAAGACTTTAATTAGGATAGGAGTGAATAGGCAATAATGAAACAAACGATGCGCGTTCTTATTTCTGGTGCAAGCATTGCCGGTCCGGCACTCGCTTACTGGCTTCATCGTCATGGATTCAACGTGACTGTAATTGAACGTGCTCCAGCATTGCGCGCGGGTGGATTCGGGGTTGATATCCGTGGTGCAGCCATTTCCGTGCTTAAGGGGATGGGTATACTCGATCAAGTTCGTGCAGCTGACACGAACATGACTGGTGTTTACTTTGTGAACAGCAAGAGCAAGATACAAGGTCAAATAAGCGAAGCAAGTATGGGGAACCAGTATGGTCTGGACATCGAAGTCATGCGAGACGATCTAAGTAACATTTTGTACGATTTAACCAAGGATACTGTTGATTACATTTGGGGCGATTCGATTACCGCTATAAATGAGACTGAAGCTGGTGCAGAAGTTCAATTTATTCATGGCAAGCCACAGACATTTGACCTTGTCATCGGTGCAGACGGGCTTCATTCTAATGTTCGAACCTTAACTTTTGGAGATGAAGCACAGTTTAAACGGACGCTTGGCTGTTATATCTCGATTTTCACTCTCGAGAATTACCTCAACCTCGACCACCGCCAACTGTTATATACGATACCAGGCAAAACTGTAGGTATGTATAGCGCTCGTGACAATACCGAAGCAAGGGGTATGTTCTTGTTTCAATCAGAGGCATTGAAGCACGACCGCAATGCTACAGAATCTCAAAAGAAACTAGTAGAAAATGCCTTCTTAGGCGATTCAGGTTGGGAAACCTCGCATCTACTCAAAACCATGAAAGATGCGACAGACTTTTATTTTGACGAGGTTTGCCAGATTCACATGCCGACATGGTCAAAAGGGCGGATTACATTGGTAGGCGATGCGGCGTATGGTCCATCTCCTCTATCAGGTCAAGGATCTAGCCTGGCGCTTGTCGGGGCTTATGTATTAGCTGGTGAACTTAAAGCTGCAGATGGCGATTTCGCCCGTGCATTTGTAGCCTACGAACAAAAAATGAGAAAGTTTGTTGAGAAGAATCAAAAAATAGGACTAATGGCTGCCAGGAGTATGATTGAAAAATCAAACTTCAAAATCTTTCTACGCAATTTAATGTTGCACATACCCCCGATTATGATCGTACAATTTAAGATGATTTCAAAAATGATAGCCAAAGCTGCTAACGGGATCGAGCTGAAAGATTATTGATATGGATTTATTGGTTGGAGGGTTACTACCAACAAGTGACACGATCAAAAAAGGCTGTCTATTTTCAGTAACCATATAAAATCCGAACAAATTTCTGTTTAGCCAGCTAAGCGCAAACATGCCCTTAAGCCCTTTAAATACATTTTTAGTCTTCCGCAAGCCGGAGCGATTCTTTAGCAGGGATCGCTTTCTTTATTGAGTTAAACAATGAACGGTAGCGGCTGCTCTTTTTCTTTTGAACTTATAAGAAAGCAGAAGTTGATTAATTTTCTCCCGAAAGAGAAGTTGGCTTAGCAGAATCAAGCATTGCCAGCGAAGTAGCACAATAAGAAAAAATCGTCCGATTGAACGGACGATTTTTTTATTTAACATTATGTCAGTTGGATTATATACAAATGTTAAGCCAGTTGCCTTTAAAGGGCAGCTTTCTTTATGGATTAATGTCGAATACTTCCCAATCCGGATGTTATGTCAACACGTTGTGCATACACCATACAAGCCAGTTCATTTTTTTACTACCTGCAGGAAGTATTTTTATGTTTGTAGAATTCTCAAGGGAAAATGCATATGTTATTCTATAGTTGCATTAAGGAAACTTTTTTTCTTCAAGGAAATAAGCTCGGATTTTCTTGCATATTTTTATATAGGAGGTACTTTATGTTTGTAGGATTCTTAAGAGAACATGCATTTGCTTCTAATTCATTACCTGTATTGTTTTGGGCGACTTCTTTTTATGTTTGTAAAATTCTTAAGAGAAAATGCTTATGCTTCCCCAACATGGAAGACTAATGGTTTTTGACCAAAAATGATCACTTCCTGATCCTGATGTTATGTCAACACGTTGTGCATGCTGCACACTCGTTCAGCGATAGAATAGATATGTTACTGAACGCATTTCTTCTTCAACTAACTGAAAATCATCTTTCTTATTGTACTAACGGGGCAGGTTAGTTCAATAAGAAGTTGCAGTTTTGTTAGTAAAGAAAAAGAGGAGGAGAGGATGAAAATGGAACAAGTGAAAAAGTTTTTACGCTCTCTCATCTATAAAAATTACGATGAATTTGCGAAAGTTTTGGGCTACAAAGATTGGAAAGTTGCTGAAGAAAACACGTTTTATGTTTGGCGTCTAGGAGAAGACGCAGGTTGGTATGCGACAGAACTCCCTAATAAAAAGTGGGCAGTTTGGAATGATGAAGGACAACCACCATATTCTATCAAAGTCTTTTTAACGTGGTCCGAATCAATTGAACAACTTCGAAAGTTATTTGAGGAAAAAGGATTACCAGAGGATTACTGGCTACCTGAAGGATTTGATGAGAATGAAAATATATTTATGAAGGAACCAGACAGAGACAAAAAGATGTAAATATAATGAGAATAACGTTATTCAACTAACGGGGCAGGTTAGTTCGATAAGAAAAGCGATAAAAATAGGTATAAGAGATATTGTTAATTTTAATTACGTTCCAGAGGGGGTTTCAAATGAATTCGATCAAAGAAAAATTAGACCTATTACATAATATGATAAAAGAAGTGAATGGGATAGTAGACTTTGATTGGTGTGTAAAATTGTTTTACCCTTATTATGAACACTTTAACGACGATAATTTGAGATATAGGGGGGGGTCCCTTATTGCTTTTTGGGGTCTTTTGATAGAGTGGGAAGACCGAAGTGGATTTCCATTCTATATAGGTATAGAAGGATACAACCGTCACTATTTTGATAAGTATCTCAAAGAGTTTCTAAAACATACTTCCAACATTAAAAAGCAATATCCAAACATTTATTTTGTTATTATTCAAACGCTAAATCATTTAGATAAAAGAGAGGATCTTGAAGGTAAATTTCCTAATATTCCAAGTGACCTATTTAGTACCATTAGAAAAGAATTATTGCAGATTGATGTTCAAAGAATAAACACTGAGATTTATCGAAATGCCTTTAGAGAAGCTGGTATGTCTTATTAAACTAACGGGGCAGGTTAGTTCAATAAGATGAAACTTTGTTTAGTTCATTTTCGCCTAAAAGACAAAGGAGAAATTAAATGAAAAAAGATTTATGGATAGAAGCCGAAGAGTGGGCAGACGGAGAATGGGATGTAGAAGATGTAAATACGGATGTCAAAGTAACATTTTCAGACAGTTCTGTTTGGATGGCAACTTTTTTTACATATAGAAACATTCAAAGCCTAAGAGAAAAGAATGTTAAGACGGGCGAAAGTATGAACGGAGCCTACTTTCATGCTAGTGAAATGGTTTTAATTGATATTGCGAGTAAGGAAAGGATTTATGAAGTTATTAATTATCTTATCGATAACGGTGAGTTTGAGTCTGTATTCACTAAATATCCAGATGTAGATAGTGAAGAAGATCATTCATAACCAGAAAACTTCTTCAACTAACGGGTGCTTTAGTTGAAAATCATCGGGCTGCTTTGGCAGCTCTTTTTTCTTATTCAACTAACGTAGCAGTTTAGTTTAATAAGGCGTGCGTTAAAATAAAGAAAAATACTAGGGAATGATTTGAGTGAAACGATTAAAAATTGGTGATGTTTTTGAGATAGTTACATCAAATGGAATAGGGTTATTTCAATATGTTCATAAAGACGAAACCATTGGAGAGTTAATTCGTATATTACCCTGCTTATTTAAGGAGGGTTATGTTATAGAAGATGAAATAGTGAAAAAGAAGGAATTATATCTTATTCATTTCCCTTTAGGAACTGCATTAAATCAAAAGTTAGTAACTAAAAAAGGTAGTTATACCATTCCACAAGATTTTAAATTACCTAAAAAATTTAGAAGTGAACATATGGTAAATGGTGAATTTATTTGTTGGCACATCATTGATTATGATACTTGGAAAAGAGAAAAAGTCGAAAGAATGACTGAGGAACAAAAGCAACTATCACCGTGGGGAACTTGGAATGACACCTTACTTAAACTGAGATTAGCTGAAGGATGGACATTGGATAGATGGTTTTAGTTTATTAAACTAACGGGGCAGTTTAGTTGAACAAGAAATTATTGTAAGAAGTATATGGTATTATAACAATAAATAAATTAAAGGGGTTGATGAGGATGAGGTTATTATTACTTAACACCACGGGCATCAGTAGAAGAACAAATGGAAAAAGATGTGCGGGAATACCTTTACACAGAACGGGGATATACTGAGGAAGAAATTCGCGAAGTTGATATTAGATTTGACGCTCTGAAAGAAACGGGGATTCAACGCTATAAAGCTATTGTTTATTTTTCAGACGAGCCAGAAACTGATTATGGATTCATGTATATTGATGGGGAAATAGCACCGGCCTATATTGGCAATGGCAAACACAATCCGGAATAAGTGGTTGTGACTAAAAAAAGACTGTATTACCGAATAAACGCAAAAAAAAATCGTATAATTGCAATAATTTTGGGGATTTGCATGAGTTGTTGAACTAATGGGTGGCTTTTTTACAATAAAATTTATCGGTAGTGAACCAACTGTTGAATGCTTACACTGGGAATATATAGATATATATGGACCGTAAAATTAATCTGTCTAATTCAACTAACGGGTGCTTTAGTTGAAGATTCGATTTCTGAAATAATCAATCTTTTTTATAAAAATGAATAGCAATAAACAGGTGAAACCTCGTATTTTCAAAATACGAGGTTTGTTTTTTACCTAGAAATTGATTATGCTCGCTAAATTTTAATTAAAATTTTTTTCAATGGTTACACTAAGATAGTTCAAAGGACAATAATTCGTTTTCTGTTATGTTGAATGATTGTCCAAAAGTGGTAAAGAAACCTGGTACGTTTCTACTTATCTTATTGTTAATTACTTTTAGTATATATAACATTAATTCTTGTTCCAAATCTTCTCTATTTTCAAGAGATGTCTGAAAGAGTGACCTTTTAATTTTAGGCTGAATTAACTCTATTATTGCTCTTATTTCTTTTTCCTCAATAATATTCATTATGAATTCACTCCTTTGTTTCCAACAACTTTTGCTAAGTTTTGTATTGTGTTATCGAGAGATTCAATCTTTCTTTCAAAGCGATGCAATAAATAAATGGTCATGACAATCGGAAAACCAAAGTTGCCTACTAATTGGATCATACTCGCTTCATCTAACATCGTTCATTTCCCCCCTTAGTTTCTTCAATGCTACATTCTTCGTATTAGTAACAAACTGCTGTGAGAGAGCTAAAGTTTTCGCTATCTCAACATCTTTTAACTCCATTACAAATACATAAAATAAAATTTCTCTTTGTTTATTGGTTAATTTTTTTATCGAAGAATGCAATTTAAAATCTGTTATATAATCCTCTAACTTGTTTGAATGAGTTTCTTCTCTGGGAGGTGGTACTTCAATTAAATCTAGTAACGTAGAATTATCTTCGTTTGGTCTATCTAAAATTGATTGATAACGTTGCTTATACAGTCGATTTTTTCTATCTAATTTTTGACTTTCAAAGTGCAAACTTTTTAGTATATAAGCAATCGAACGGATTCTAAAATAAAACTCCTTAAATCTTTCATCTAAAATTTTTTGGTTAATGCCTGTTGGATTCCTAAGATACTCTTGATATAGCTTTCGATTCCTATCATCTTGAAAAAACTCTGCAAGTAGTCGATTTTTATTCATTTCAAACTTCCACCTCCCATTTCTACGAATGTATGTTCGCTTTTTGAGTAAAAAATATAGAACATGAATAAAATCATGTCCTTTATTATTAAAGGGATATATAGTATAAATATAACAACCAGTTTATGCTAAAAAATCTTTTTCTTAGGTTAATTTTACATGATTTTCATAAAAAATCATATATATTTTGATAGTCAAAGCATTGGGGGAGAGGTTCATGCCAATAGAGTTTCACTATTTCTCATTGATTTTATTTGGTTTAATACTAGTTCGAATCTTTTTAAAAGAGAAAAAAGAAAGATTTAAGAAGATTAATGCTTATATAACAGTAGTCAACATTGGAATTCTTCTACTTTTTAATTTAATTACCTATTACTTGTCGGATCAATATCGATTATTTTTCATAAACCAATTTAATACCTATTTATTGATAGTTATATTCATTATTATTCACATTACTCTTATACTTGATATAATCAAAACAAATAAAAAGGACGAAGCTTAGTAGCTATCGTCCTTTTTTATTTTTTTATATAAATATTACCATTTTATATAGTTAATTTGACCGTTTTGAGTCCTTTGTACATTACCGTACTGATCAAGTGCTTCCCATTTAATTTGAATGGCACTTCCATTATCGTACATAGTTGTTCGTAGCCCCCAACCAACGCGTGGGTCTGGCCAATCTTCGTCTTTAGTGTCAAAAGCACCAATTTCTTCCATAGTAAAGGCAGCAGTAAAAAGTGTTACATATTTCGCTATAACTCCAGTTGCTGTAAGCCCTATTGCTGTTCCTACGAAAAGAGCAACAAGTTTACTAGTCTTAAATTGATCGACATCAGCTTGAGTAAAGGTTTTCTTTTGAGTATGTGTGCCAAGCAGTTTTACTGGTCTAATAAAATAATCGTAAATTGCACCTCTAACTGCATCAACTTTGACGTAGTATTCTCCGTAATATGGAACTTCTACATATACAGGGTTTTTAATTACCAAAAGACTTTTTGGATTTTAGTAAAGGGTAGGAGTAGGATAACAGGCAACAGCATCTATAAATCTTGGGTCAATTCCGTAGAATTGCCAGAAGGAACCGTTCCATCTATATCCAGATACTTCACCATATTCCACGCGAGTTGGGTAAAACCAGAATTGGTCCCCATTTATAAGCCATACATAAGTGTTTTGATATACACAGTCAATTATATAGGATACAGAAGGTTTTGTTGGTATGAGAGGTGGGGGAGGGGAAGTTGGTGCCATTGTTCCCTCGGGCTGGAAAAATCCCATGTTATTTCACTCCTTTAATTTAGGGTCTAAATATTATATGTTGAAAAGAAGTAAAAGGATTATTTAACTGGACTATCAAAAACTAAACATTGTGAAGTAATGTACTTAAACTCCCATGAAAATTAAAATCAAAAAAAAGCAAATTAAAGTAGACCCAGAAAACACTTTTTAAAAAAAGGCTGAGCCTTGTAAGATTTATTATTAATCTAATCTGTCAGATAATCAAAAATCCTCCCTAGAGTAAAAAGTATAGGAGGATTGGCTAGTGCAACGACTGAGTAGGATTAATCTTCCACGAGTGCTATCCATAGTTCATCGTCCTCTCTCACCCAGCCGTAGTAATCCTTTTGGAGGCTCTGTGAAAGTATAGTAGACGTTACGTAAAAACCCCACGTAACGAGATCATCCGATCCAGTGACGTGGGGTTTAAGGTTTACACTATTTGACTTGGCGATCGATTTTGATTTGATTCCACACAGCTATACTGACGATTTCCGAAACGTCTTGCAGTTTTTCTTTGCTGATTTTATCTATAGTATCTTGTGGCTTGTGGTACCAAGGCTCAGCGGGATTGTGGATGAATAGGGCAGCGGGAATGCCTGCCTTTGAAAAGGGTACATGGTCGCTGCTATCACCTTGATTGTAAGGTGTTGGTGCACCGTTTAGCTGTGTGCTGGCATCCTGGGCGAGTTCAGTAACAAGGTTAGGCTTATTATCGACCGTTTGCAAGATTAGTTCCCCGGCATCTTTGCTACCGACCATGTCCAAATTGAAATTTGCCACGATTCGGCTGATTTCATTTTTCGGTAACTGTTCGACATAATGATTGGATCCAAGTAATCCAAGCTCTTCCGCACCGAACGTGATAAAACGAATTTCTGTGTCGGTTGGAATGGTTTTCAAGACACGTGCAAGTTCAAGTGTCATGGCAGTTCCTGATGCATCGTCATTAGCACCCGGCGCACTTGCAACTGAATCGTGATGAGCACCGATGACCAATATATCATGAGATGCTTTGTTGGAAACGTTGGGCTTTTTAGTTGCAATGACATTGTGCGATGTATTTTGAGCGGATTTAGCACCTTCAATGTTCAATGAGACAACAGCACGCGGGTTTTTGTTGAGATGAATCAATATCGCTTCTCCTTCTGTCTGGGTCAACAGCACAGACGGAACATAAGCCTTATTTGGTTCACCTAAACTTCCCATGATGGTTCCTGGTGCATTGTTGTAAAATATGACCCCGGCAGCACCTTTCGCAGCCACATTCAACATTTTCTCCTTGAAGCTGATGACGCCACGTTGCAGGAGTATGATTTTTCCGGTAAGGTCCAATTGTGCGATGTCGTTTTTCTGACCAAGTCCCGCGAAGATAACTTCCGCGGTAGCTTTTCCACTAACCGAATATTCTAAAGCCTGCGGATTCAGTTTTTTCGAAAATCGCTCGACATCCAACCCGATGGAATTAGGGGCTGTATAGTCATTGAAAGTGAATGCTTGAACTTCGGCTTTATACCCGTAAGATTCGAATTGCTTTTTGATATAAGCAACTGCAGCATCTTCTTGCTGGGTCCCAGCGACCCTAGGTGTTTTGGATAAAAATTTAATATTGTTATACATATTATCTGCATCAAGAGACTGCAGTATTTTTGTTTCAAGATTGGTTTCTTTTTCATTCTGGGTGGACGTGTAATGAGTTGCGAAAGTGGCGATAGGAGCTATGACACTTAGGCAAAGAATAGCTCCTATCGCAAATTTATAAAATTTATTTTTCATTTTGTTCCTCCATCATGTTAGTTCCATTAGGATGAACAAAAATGAGAATTTTACTAACAAAATTTTTTAATCTTCCTCTACAGGATTTTCTTTTAACCACTCCGCCCCAAAATCAACTAGCTGTTTCATTTGAATGATGCGGCAGTCGGCTTGACCTAATTTCCCTACATGATAGGCATCGGGATGTTCTTTTTCAAATGCTTCTCCAAGGTCTGGGAAACGATCCGAGTCTACATCAAGTGTTTGGTACTCAATCCACTGACGCTCACCGTCCACCAGCATCGCTGCACCCTGATTCATGTAAGTCTTCTTTTCAATTAAATTCTCCGATAGGTGCAAAGCTGTACACGAATCATATCCGACACCAATTAACAGGATTTTAACATTTTCATTTAAAAATGAACCGAGTGGGGAAGTCATTCCAAATGAATCCTCAAGTGGATGTTCCATCATCCATTTTTCAGCATCCTTGCCCCAGGCCATAAAGCTGTGAACAGGGTGATAGCTGCGAATGGTTTTAGGATGACGATGAAAGCATTCCGCTATTTTGCCCATTCCACGTAGTGGGGTCAAATGTGGATCGTAAGCGGGAGTATGTTCTCGGATAGGCGCATGCCATTCTTTTGGAACTGGCGGCAGCATCCAATAGGAAGGCTCTGAGTTCTCGGCAGATTGGGCTGGCATGATAATGGTCCCTTTTTCCGTGATAGTTTCCATCAATGCGTCGATGACAGCTTTTGCACCACCGGCAATCCACCCCATTGATTTGATAGATGAATGAACCATGATAGCATCTCCTGCTTTGATGCCAAGTGTCTGCAACTGTTGTTTCAACGTTTCAACTGATTGGAAAGATGTAGTTTCTTGTACAAGATCAAATTCACTCATGTGGGTGACCTCCGCAATCTTTAATAACTTAATCATATAAGAGTAGAGATAAGATTAACAATCGAATATTTTTTTGAATGAATGAAATGGAACTTTATGTATGCTACTATAATTAGGAAATAAACTGTAAATAATTGGAGGTGTTGAATTTGTTCAACCTGTTTTTAATGATTCATATTGCAGCTGGATGCATTTGTTTGATTACTGGTTTGCTGGCTGGTATTTCTAAAAAGAGAAAAGGCAGACATACAATCAGTGGAGAGATTTATCATGGATTTTTCCTGTTGGTATTTATCAGTACTGTCGTGATGTCTATTATGCACTGGAAAGAAAGTGCCTACCTCTTTTATATAGGAATATTTTCATATGGTCTTGCATTGCTTGGCTATACATCTGCAAAAATCAGATGGAAAAACTGGCTGCGTATCCATATCGGAGGGATGTTGGGATCTTACATAGGGATATTTACAGCCACACTGGTTGTTAACATTCATCGAATACCACTTCTAAACGAATTGCCTGTGCTTATCTTCTGGTTCTTGCCAACCATCATCGGAACACCAATTATATTTAAAATCGGTAAGAAATATCGTCCCGCAAAAAGAGAAAGAAAAACCGTTTTGGAATAAACCAGAACGGCTAAAATTGTTATTCGATTTTCGATACTTTCACAATCGCTTTCCCAAGGTTTACGCCTTTGAAAAGATCGAGAAATGCGTCAATCGTATGATCGAAACCTTCCGTAATCGTTTCCTCGTATTTCAGTTTGCCTTCTTTGAGCCAAGTTGCCAATTCTTTTGCGCCTTCTCCAAAACGAGAAGAGTAATTGCCAACAGTGAAGCCTTGCATCAATGAGCTCGTCTTGATTAAGTATCCTTGAACACGAGGTCCAACGTCCGCTTGTTTATTATTATAAGAAGAAATTGCGCCACATACAGGAATACGCGCAAAATTATTCAAAAGAGGGAAGATAGCATCTGAAATTTCCCCACCCACGTTTTCGAAGTATACATCAATTCCATTTGGACAAGCTTCGCGTAACGCTTGAGCAACATCCTGAGTTTTATAATTTATTGCCGCATCAAAACCCAGTTCCTCGACCAAAAACTTCACTTTCTCATCAGAACCAGCAATTCCAACGACACGCGTGCCTTTAATTTTCGCAATTTGTCCCACGATGGACCCTACAGCACCTGCAGCTCCTGACACAACCACCGTTTCACCTTCTTTAGGTTTCCCGATATCCAGTAAGCCAAAGTAAGCTGTCAAACCAGTCATGCCCAGCACACTCAAATAAGCAGAGGCAGGCGCAATACGGTGATCAATTTTACGGACGGCACTTTCTTTTACCACACTATATTCTTGCCATGGCAATGATCCGAGAACGACATCGCCTTTTTCGAAAAGTGAGGACATCGATTGAACGACTTGTCCTATGATTCCGCTTGATATCATTTCATTCAACTCAAAAGGTGGAATATAAGATTTCGCATCATTCATCCGACCACGTAAATATGGATCCACTGAAATGTAAACAGTTTTTACTACTACTTCACCTTCAAACGCACTGTCAATGGGTGCAGTGACAATTTCGAAATTCTCTTTAGTTGGTGTGCCCGTTGGTCGATTGATTAATTTTATTTGTTTTTGCATTATCTTACCTCCATTTTATATTTTCTTTTATGTAGTAATGTACCTTACATTGGAGGTTTCTACATGAAAAGAGCCCTCAACGAAGGTCAAGGGCTCAAATTAATTTTATTTTGTAACTACAATTTCTTTTTTCTCATCATTTTGCCACGTGATACTTGCTTCAAGTAATGTGTAATTATCTTCAATGCCAAAAGCGCTAACAATTTGGTCAATAATTACTTCTTCAGACATGTTTTCTTTTAATCGCATTTTTACCAATAAAGGCTTCAATTTTGCCATGGCTTCCTTACCAGTAGCCTCACTACTACCATCTGCTACATTTTTGTATTCCGCGTCGGTAGAGTCTTTTTTTTCCTCATAATTTACATCAAGCGCTTCTGGTTGGTCAGGATAATCTACTTCTAGTTCAAATTTCCTAAATTCAAATGATTCACCGGTATCTGCTGGATTATCACCTGGAGCATTATCCTCGATATCATTTCCTGTATTGTTATTGGTCACATCTTTTGTAATCTCGTCCTTATCTCCACAAGCCCCAAGGAAGAGGGCAGAAGAGAGCAATAAACTTGCCACGGTGAATGTCTTTTTCGATTTCATGTATATCATCCTTTCGATATAATTCTTTGTAGTTGGTATATCCCAAAATTCTCTAAATATCCGTTTTTTCTATGCAAATTTAAATAAGAAATGGAAGTAAACAGTATGGATAGTCATAAAATTTTATTAAGCTTATCGAAGTTAACCAATCAGGAAATTACAAATGTAAAACGATTATCGGGTGGTTTCCAAAATGTTGTGTTTCACTTTCAGATGAATAATCGACCTTATATTGCCCGTTTGACACCAATTCTTAAAAGGTCAAAAGCATTGATAGATGCTGAACTGGGATATGTCGAATCACTAAAAAGAAATCAAATACATGTGCCAGACGTAATCACGATTAATGACAAATACATATCAACATTAATAATCGACAATGAAAGCTATTGGCTGACGGTATTTCAATATGTAGAAGATAAAGAAATAGATGTGTCGGATCTCTCTCAGTGGAACAATGCATTCTTTTACGAGTGGGGAAAAACAATTGCAAAATTGCATGGCATCAGTGAAAACATGGAAGAGAAAATCAATCGCCCCGTTTGGATGGATGATGAAGAAATAAATCCAATGCCATCCATGTTGGAAGAGAGTGAACCTTGGCTAAAGGAAATTTACGATGACTACAAGTCAAGATTGGCTACTTTTCCAAAAACCAAAGAACGCTTCGGATTGATTCACAATGATTTGCATCAAGGGAATTTTTTCGTGAAAGCTCAACAACTCATTATTTTTGATTTCGATGATTGTGCTTACAATTGGTTCGTCCAAGATTTATCGACTTCTATTTATCATGCTCTGTGGACGGGAAGCTCGTATCATCCAGAATGGACCACGTTCCAACAAGAATTTTTGAAGCATTTTCTGAAAGGATATACAAGTAGTCGGTCACTCACTGAAGCCGATTTAACCCAACTCACACTGTTCCTACAAATAAGGGAAGTATTTTTGTATCTGTTATTTCAGAAATCCTGGGACCATGATCACTTGGAGCAATGGCAATCAGACAAGTTAATTGAACTTGAAGAGAACTTGCGTCAAAAGAAAGTTCCATATGAACAAGAATTGAGAATGTGGATGAATGAAACTTTTAATCATCATTCTTCGTAAATGTTGGTAAAGGGAGTGGATGATATGACGATGGATAAAGTGAAACAAGATTTGCAAACAACATTTGAACAAGTAAAGAACGCAGTTGGATGGACTACCGATAAACGAATTACGTTATCGATAGCAAATTACTATGTCACGACAGGTAAAACGTTTGACGGTAAACGCTTCTTGGCAACCTCGGACGCAATCAAACAAAAAACTGGTTGGACATCTCCACTCCGCTCACACATTCACTACATGATGGTTGCATTTTTGGCGAAGGAAGATGAAGATCCTGCCATTTCAATTGATAATCTAATGACGAAGCAAGGTAAATTAAAATCAGCAGGGTTCAAAAACAATGTATACAGTTATTTAGCAGCACTTTTGATGAGCGATGATGCAACTCTACAAGGACTACATGCCGAACAAGCAAAACACTTATATGATGCGATGAAATCACATCACCCATTCCTGACGCAGCCTGATGATGTGCCGTATGCAGTCATGCTTGGAAAATTACCGGGCGATACGAAAGAAAGAGCAGCCACTATGAATCGCTATTACACGGAACTTAGACCACAAGGTTTTTATATGGGGAATGAACTTCAATGGATGTCGCAAGTTCTTACATACAATAGTTCGAGCTATCAAGCTAATCTGGTTGGGCAAGCTGTGCATATACGAGATCAGCTGAAAAGTGCCGGAATCAAAGTGAAATCCATGCACTATGTCATGATCGGATTTTTGGCTGCCTTGGAAATTAAAGATGTAGAATTGCAACATGTCATTGATACGTACCGTCAACTGGAAACAATGAAGCTTTTCAATTGGTACAAAGATATGATTTTACCTATCGCAGTCCAACTCGAAACGAAACACATTATCGATAATGAAGGAACAACCTCAGTCAGTTTTGCCACTACCATTGAACTAATGTTGCAAGCGCAACAAGCCGCCATGATTGCTACGATGGCAGCAACGAATGCGGCAGTCGCGTCAAGTGTTGGAGGAGAATGATAGAATAATGAAGAATGTATATATATCAACCTCAGGAGGTGTATCTTTTGAAAAAAACCGGACTTTGGATTAATGGAGATTGGCGCGAAGCAAGTGAAACATATGATTTGAAAGCTCCCTATGATGGAAAATTACTTGCAAAAGTGGCAAAGGGATCACCGGATGATGTGAAAGTAGCAATTGCTGGTGCCGAACAGGCTTTTCATTCCTTCAAAAAATGGACGGCATATGATCGGGCAGAAATTTTATATAAAGTGGTCAACATTATGCGAGAGCGTAAAGAAGAACTCGCAATGACATTGGCACAAGAAGCGGGAAAACCGTTGAAAACGGCACGTGGTGAAGTAGATCGCACGATTGCGACCTATCAATTTGCTGCAGAAGAAGCGAAGCAGTACCGTGGGGAAACCATTCCGATGGATGCTGCCCCTGGAGGTGCGAACCGAATCGGATGGACAAAAAAAGAGGCTATTGGCGTTGTTGCGGCAATCACGCCCTTTAATTTCCCATTCAATTTAGTGGCGCATAAACTGGGACCTGCTTTTGCAGTTGGAAATACGGTAGTCTTAAAGCCGGCAACACAAACACCATTGAGTGCATTGGTTATGGCTGATATTTTCAAGGAAGCTGGTTTGCCGGATGGTGCCCTTCAAATTATAACAGGGAGCGGGAGTGATTTAAGTGACTCACTCATTACACATCCAGCGGTCAAAAAAGTGACATTTACCGGAAGTGTTCCTGTCGGATTGAAAATTAAAGAAAAAGTAGGTCTACGCAAAATTACGCTTGAGCTGGGTTCAAACGCAGCCTTGATTGTGGAGCCAAGTGTGCCAATCGAAAAAATTGTTAAACGTTGTGCGGAAGGGGCATTCAGCTTTTCAGGACAAGTATGTATTTCTTTACAACGCATTTACGTAAACCGCGAAGTGTACGATGAATTCGTGCAAGGATTCGTGGAAGAAACGAAAAAATTAATAGTGGGTGATCCACTGGATGAACAAACCGATATAGGTTCCATGATCCATCCGGACGAAGTAAAACGCATCGTTGGCTGGATTGAAGAAGCCAAATCGCAAGGAGCAACTGTGGCCACAGGTGGCGAATTTACAGAGCGTCAGTTGCATCCAACTATTTTGACAGGTGCTAAAGAAGACATGAAAGTTGTATGTGAGGAAGTCTTTGCACCCATTGTTTCCGTCATTCCTTACGATACACTGGATGAAGCAATTGAGTGGGTGAATGCTTCACAATTTGGATTGAATGCAGCGATTTACACCAATGTCTTAACGGATGCTATGAAGGCCGCAGATGAAATTGAAGCGGGAGCCGTCATCATAAACGACATTCCTACTTTCCGTACAGACAACATGCCGTATGGTGGCATCAAGATGAGTGGATATGGGCGTGAAGGCATTAAGTTTGCCGTCGATGAAATGACCGAACTGAAATTTATTACGATGAAAACCGTATTTTAGAAGTGACGAAGCAACCCAATTGTAAAGCTCAATTGGGTTGCTTTTTTTCTGACCATTCGCTGTGGGTTTTCATCCATTCAAGTTGGTTTTATGACCAATCAATCAAGGTTTTTGTCCATTCAAGTTGGTTTTTCGTCCACTCAATCTCAGTTTCTGACCATTCGCTGTGGAATGGACACGATTCTTCTTCAGAAAGACACATCACCATTCCTGTTTTATTAAAGGAGAAGGAGTAACGGGAATAAAAGAGAATTAGTTAAATTAAACTTGAATGATTGAATGTAGTTTTATCGGTGTGAGTATTACTAATTAGAGCGAGGTGAAAGAAAGATGAATAGTTTAATCGCAACACTGTTTTTATTGTTCGGGTGCCTTATATTGACGTTGACTTATTTTAATACTTTTATGGAACCAATTGGTATTCGATGGTTGGCGGTAGGATTAATTGCAACAGGTATTTCAATATTTGCAAACGAGCTCATGAAAATAAATGCTGAACAAGATGCACAAAGGATAGCTGGGAAATAGACAAAGGTGCCAGTGATAACATTTATTCGTTTAATAATAGTTGATATTTTTATTTCCAGAAGCCCGTGCAACCAATCGAATTAACCAAATCCAATAAACAGGAATCGGGCAATAAAATCACATCATGAGAAAGATTATTCTATGTTAAAACAACGTTATAACTTTGCTGTACTGATCGTCAAAACTGTAATTTCCAATTACGTAAAAGTGAATTTTTATTTCACTTCAGCCACAAAGGTGTAGGAAACTTCACCGTTTTTCCATTTTGCTAACACTTCATATATATATTGACCTTTACTTGCAGGAACCGTTATTTGATTATCTTTCAATGTAATTTCTTTTTCTCTTCCATCCTTATTCCATAAGTAAACATATAGTTCGGGATTTTCTTCAACATCAATCGTCACTTTTTGATTCTGTTCTAAAGCAATGGCTTTGAAATCTTCAGCGATTTGGTATGGGGAAGCGGAGTCAGTTTGGACAACCTGAGTTTCAGAACCTTGTTTTCTTTCCCATTTATAACCTCCAACTACCATTTCATGTTGTGCATTATTAACTCTAACGACTCCAGAAATAGATGGAGGAAATTCATTTTCATTGACCTTAACTTCTTTTCCTGCGGTAACCGTATCGTTCGAACATCCAGTAATCCAAAGCGAAGTAAATAATAAAATGGCAATTAACAAAGGTTTCATTTTCAAATTTCTTCCTCCTTTATATAACTTTGACGAGTAAGGAAACATAAGTGTTTCACTTTCCTAAGGAAGATGAAAAAATTTAAACTGTAACGCACGAGTTTTATTCGGCCTCAACTAGTATTTATTCCGTTTCCCCCAACTCTCTCCTGAAAAAAGACCACATACGAATGCGCATGAGGTCCAAACTAGTTTTATACGATTTCCACTGATTTCGATGCAGCAATCAACTCTCTGATACTATCAAGATTTCCTTCATGCAATGCATCAACTATACGGCTTCCCACAATGACGCCGTCTGCCAGTTTACCCATTTCCCGAACCTGCTCAGGCGTGGAAATCCCGAAGCCTGCCATGACTGGAACTGGGCTCACTTCTTTAAGCTTCGCCAAATGGTCTCCGACGTTCATAGCAAACTCTGCGCGCGCACCCGTAATGCCCGTCACCGTAACGGCGTACAGAAATCCTTCTGAAGCTTTTGCAATTCGCTCAATACGCTCGGGAGGGCTTGTTAAACTGACCAATTGAATGAGAGCCAAATCGTGTTTTGAGAACTCATCCTTCACCATCCCACTTTCTTCAAGTGGCAAATCTGGAACAATCAATCCACTCACGCCGACATTTGCACAATCCTTAGCGAATGCCTCTATGCCATAACGGAACACCGGATTCAAATAGGTCATCAAGACAATCGGAATCGTAACTTCACTATGAACTCGTTCGATTTCTTCCAATACACCACGCAAGGTCACACCTTCAGCCAACGCACGTTTCCCAGCCTCTTGAATGGTCGGTCCATCTGCAACGGGATCTGAAAAAGGAATTCCTAGTTCTACCGCAGTAGCACCAGCATCTTGAAGAAACAGTAATTGTTCACGGAGTTTTGATAACCCTCCGTCACCGGCCATGACATAAGGAATAAATGCTTTTCCACCTGTTTCGACTTGTTGTTCTATGGCAGTTTGCAACTTCAGTTTAGTCATTCGTTCCACCTCCAAGCGCATCACGCACTGTGACAACATCTTTATCTCCACGACCAGATAAACAAATCACGACAATTTCATCTTTATCCAAATCAGCAGCCAGTTCAGCGGCAAAATGAATCGCATGAGCTGATTCGAGAGCGGGGAGAATGCCCTCCGTACGAGCTAACAGTTGAACACCCGCCAAAGCCTGTTCGTCTGTTACTGATGTGTATTCAACACGGCCATTTTCATGTAAGTAGCTATGCTCGGGTCCTATTCCTGGATAATCGAGTCCTGCTGAAATAGAGTGTGCTTCTTGAATCTGACCTGCATCATCCTGCAGTAAATACATTAGTGCTCCGTGCAAAACTCCTACAGAACCTTTCGTCAATGTGGCGGCGTGCTTATCGGTATCCAGTCCTGCACCAGCAGCTTCGACGCCGAATAATTTCACGTCTTTGTCTTCTATGAAGGGATAAAACATTCCCATGGCATTACTGCCTCCACCAATACAAGCAACAATCGCATCTGGCAGACGGCCTTCTTTTTCAACGATTTGCTTACGCGTTTCATCCCCAATGACACGCTGGAAATCACGCACAATTTTAGGGAAGGGGTGTGGTCCTAAAACCGAACCCATAATGTAATGAGTATCCTCGACATTTGTCACCCAATAACGCAGCGCTTCATTAACCGCATCCTTCAACGTTCGACTGCCTTGGGTTACGGAAATAACTTTCGCACCAAGCAGCTCCATGCGGAATACATTCAGTTGCTGACGACGGACGTCTTCTTCTCCCATGAAAATCACACACTCTAAATCCAGCAGTGCACAAACCGTTGCAGTTGCCACACCATGCTGGCCAGCGCCTGTTTCAGCAACGACTTTTCGTTTACCCATACGGACCGCAAGAAGTGCCTGTCCGATTGTGTTGTTGATTTTGTGAGCGCCTGTATGATTGAGATCTTCACGTTTCAAGTAGATCTTGGCGCCGCCCATTTTTTTCGTCAAACGCTCAGCAAAGTAAAGGGGATTTTCCCGTCCCACATAATCTTTCAAGTAGTAGCGGAATTCCTCAAGAAATGCTTCGTCCTTGATAGCTAAGTCGTAAGCTTCCTCAAGTTCAATCACGGCTTGCATTAATGTCTCGGGGACGAATCGACCGCCGAATCTGCCATAATGACCGGTAGTGTTTGGTTGGTTGTAGGTAGTTTGCATGCTCATCTCTCCTCACCTCGAACTGCACGGATAAACGTGCGGATTTTTACTGCATCTTTTCGTTGCTCCGTCTCGACTCCACTGGATACATCCACCATAAAAGGATTGACGGTTTTAATTGCTTCTCTTACGTTGCTTTCATTCAGACCGCCAGCTAATATGACTTTCTTAAGTGGAATATTAGCTTTTTCAAGGAGTTTCCAGTCAAATGACTGCCCCGATCCTCCGCGAAACTCCACACCTGGTGCATCAAACAAGAAATAATCGACTTCAAATTGCGAAGCCTTTCGCACATCTTCAAAACTTTTTATCGATAAGGCTTTAATGGTAGGAAGGAATATTTGTCGAACATATTCGGGTGCTTCATCTCCATGTAGTTGAACCATATCCAATGATACTTCTCCTGCGATGCGATTCACTTCATCCGGTGTTTCATTGACGAATACACCAATTCTCAACACATCATTTGGAACTGCACTAGCAAGTTTCTTGGCGGTTTCAACCGTTAGCTGGCGTCGACTAGGAGCGAATACAAAACCAATTGCGTCTGCTCCAGAATCAACTGCTGTTTTTACATCTTCCAGTTCCATCAATCCGCAAATTTTGACTCTTGTCATCACAATTCACCACGTTTCACGTGAAACGAACGCAATATTTCGTCAATATTTTCACTACCCATTAACGTTTCTCCAACCAGCACGCCGTGCGCTCCAGCATCCGCAACTAAAACAGCATCTGAGATGTTGCCAATCCCACTTTCACTAATCAAAACGCGTTGTTCATGAAAAGGGAAGTGAGCGGCAATTTGCGATGTGTTTGCTAAATCTACTTCGAACGTTTTGAGATTACGATTATTTACGCCGATTATTTTTGCATTAATCGCCAACGCTCTCTGCAATTCTTCGACATCATGAACTTCAACCAAAACTTCAACATCCAACTTACTAGCATAGTCAAATAATTCACTAAGACTCTGTTGATCAAGCGCAGCGACAATCAACAGAATGATAGATGCGCCAGCACGTTTTGCCTCTTCAATCTGCAAAGGGTGAATGATAAAGTCCTTGCAGAGGACGGGAAGATTGACGGCTGATGATACTGCATGTAAATCATCCATCGAGCCTTTGAAAAATTGTTGATCAGTCAATACAGAAATTGCAGCTGCACCAGCTTTTTCATAAGCGAGTGCCTGCTGTACGGGATCGACATTACCATCAATCAAACCTTTCGAGGGGGAGGCGCGTTTAATTTCAGAGATGACTTGTAAGTGCTGCGTGTTATATAAAGTCTCAAATAAAGAAGGCTTATCAGTAAGTGTTTTAGAAAATTCAAATGGTCCTTCTTGTTCCAATAACTCTATCACTTCCAGTTTTTTTACTTCTAAAATCTGCTCTAAAATCGTCATGCGTTCACCTCCAAATGACTTCGATTTTGACTGTAAGTGACGACTGATTCCAACACACTGAGTGCACTACCTGTTTCAATGCTTTTTCGTGCTTGGTGAACGCCTTCTTGAATGGTTGAAACGATGTCTGCCGCAAACAAACCGATTCCCGCATTCAACAATACGGTATCCAGATAAGGCGAAGATTCACCCCGTAGCACGCTTTTTAAAATGGCTGCGTTATCCTTGGCGTCCCCACCGCGAATTGCTTCAAGTGGAGCAAATGACAAGCCCATTTCTTCGGCATTCAATGTAAAAGGGATGTAGTCGCCGTTTTTCATAAGTACGAGGTGGTTGTCTCCGGATAAAGAAGCTTCATCCATTCCATCGGCACCACTCAAGACGATTGCTCTTTTTCGGCCCAGACGATATAGGACTGCTGCGATATCCATCAATTTATCCTGGCGATATACGCCGACCATTTGGGATGTTAATGTCACGGGATTGGTTAATGGGCCAATCATATTGAAAATTGTCGGTTTTCCCAGAGACTTACGAATGGATTGAATCCGTTTCATTTTCGGATGGACATATGGGGCGAATAGGAAAGCGATATTCGTTTGATTTAATAAGTCTTCCACTTCGCGTGGTTGGAAATCCAAAGCAATGCCGAGCTCTTCGAGTACATCCGCGCTGCCCGTTCTGCTCGAAATGCTGCGGTTCCCGTGCTTGGCGATTTTCAGTCCTGCTCCCGCCAAGACAAAGGCAGAAGTGGTGCTGATATTAAAACTTTGGGAACCATCGCCTCCAGTTCCGCAATTATCGAATACATGGGGGGAGGTAACAGGAATCTGTGTAGCATTTTCACGTAACACTTCAACAAGTGCAGTTATTTCTTCGGTAGTTTCGCCTTTTTTTGATAGGGCACTTAAAAAATTCGCGATATCCACGCCTGCAATATCTTCTGAAAACATGGCGTTCGTTGCTTCTCTCATCTCACTGTACGTCAGTGACGTTCCACTACGTACACTCTCTGTAAATCTTCTCATCTCAATCTCTCCTCTGACTAAATCTCTACTGGCTGAGCTATATCTGTTAAAAAAGCTTGAAGGATTTTATCCCCATCACGCGTTCCAATTGATTCTGGATGGAACTGCAAGCCATAAAGCGGGTAATCCAAATGTTGAATTGCCATAATACTTTGATCGTCCATCGAAATGGCTGTTGTCTTAAAACATGAAGGCAGATCCTCCAATACGAGCGAATGGTAGCGCATGACGGGTAAGGGTTGCGGCAGGTAGGCAAACATTCCTGCATGTGAATGCCGAATGGCAGATACTTTTCCATGCATGACCAGTGTTGCCCGTTTGATTTTGCCACCAAATGCCACTCCAAGAAGTTGGTGACCCAAGCACACCCCGAGCATTGGGATGGTTTGATGGAATTCATTGATGATTGATAAAGAGTGCAACTTGTCATTTGGTGACCCAGGACCGGGCGATAGCACGATTGCTTTTGGGTTCAACTGACGGATTTCATCTATCGAAATTTCATCATATCTGACAACTTTTACTTCTTCACCGAGCATCGATAAGCTTTGATACAAGTTGTACGTAAACGAATCGTAGTGGTCTAGCAGCAAAATCATGACAGCACCTCCAATAACGACTTCGCTTTGTGCAACGTCTCTTCGAATTCTGCTAGTGGATTGGAATCATAGACAATGCCTGCACCTGCCTGGACATAAGCGGTTTGATTTTTGATGACCAATGTTCGAATGGCTAACGCGATATCGATATTGCCATTAAAACCGATGTAACCAACTGCTCCGGCATAAACGCCTCGTTTTACATTTTCCAACTCTTGAATGATTTGCATGGCACGAATTTTCGGTGCACCCGATACCGTTCCTGCAGGTAAACAAGCGACTAGTGCATCAAGAGGATGCTGATCATTACGCAACGTGCCAGCAACTTCGGAAACGATGTGCATGACGTGCTGGTATTTTTCAATGCTCATGTATTTCGTTAGATGGACGCTGCCCACTTCGGTAATACGACCCAAATCATTTCTTCCCAAGTCCACCAGCATCCGGTGTTCGGCAAGTTCTTTCGGATCGGCGAGCAATTCTTTTTCAAGTTGTGCATCTTCTTCAGGTGTGTGACCTCGTCGTCTAGTTCCAGCAATCGGATTTGTCGTCACCCGATTACCTTGAATGCTCATTAAACTTTCTGGAGATGCACCGAGCACTACATGTTCATCAAAATCTACGTAAAACATATAGGGGGAAGGATTGTCTTTCCGTAATTTCCGGTAAAGCATGAAAGGGTCACCTGTATACGTTGCCTGCAATCGTTGAGATAACACAATTTGAAAAATTTCTCCCGCCCGGATACATTCTTTTGCGCGCACTACGTTATCGATAAACGCTTGTTTGCTCACATTGGATGTGAAGGGAAGGGTAGATTGTACACATTCTTCTTCACATTCCTTTCCTGCCAGTTGGCGTACAACATCATTGATAAGAGAAGGGGCTGTGCCGTTATGCAAAATGGTGACATCTTGTTTTTGATGGTCATATACAACGACGGTTTCATAAACGAGCAAATGGATATCGGGCATATCACGTTCGTCAGGGAGGGCTGGCCCAATGTCTTCATAGTGTGCGATGACGTCATAGCCAATGTAGCCAATTGCACCACCATTGAAAGGGAATTCCAGGTCATCTTCAACAATGGGAAGTAACGTTTTCAATAATTCGATAGGCTTTCCGCAGTGCACGGTGATTTCACCTGTTAGAAGTGAATGCTCTATCAAATCGTTGGCTGAACCACGAAATTCTTTCACTGGATTTGCGCCGATGAAGGAATAACGACCCGACGCTTCATGTTTCAAAGAACTTTCCAGCAGGAATTTCCGCGTTCCCTGTAACCTTTTGAAAATGGCGATGGGCGATAAAGTGTCCCCGTTGATGGTAATTCGTGCTGTTTTTACTGAATGTGTTTGCATGTAAATCTCTCCTCTGCTCAGCTCATTTGCACCCGGAAAACAAAAAAATCCTCTGTACATGAACAGAAGAGTTCATGTACAGAGGACGGAATGACCGTGGTGCCACCTCAAATTAAAAGCCAATAACGGCTTTCGCTTTAGGACCTGTAACGTAGATCACACGTTTTCCCGTACTGACATTCTGGGAAACTCTCCAAAGACCATTCACACCAAGTTGCCTATCAGCTTCCACCAGCCGCTGACTCTCTATGAAGACGCACTTGTGCTACTATTCTTTGTCATCGATTTTTCTCAACTCAACTCATCTCAACTCTTGGTGTTCTCACCGGCGATGTCGCTCCCGACACCTTCTGCCTAAATCCCGAACAAAAAAGTTGTTCCTATCGTAGTACGCATGAAAGAAGATGTCAACTGAAATCTTTTTGTAGAAAAAATTGAGGGCAGATGTGTGTCGGTGTCTATGCCATTTTATCCGTGGGGACTAGCAATTTAATTGGGGTCCCTTCGGATATATTTTGTGGTCTTCAAGTATTTTGTTGGAAGTGGAATTTCTCTCCGTCAAATCATTTCGGGAAACGAAAAAAACCCTCAAACTATATTGAAATATTCTAAAAAATTTGATATCTTTTAATAATAACAATAAGTAAAAATTCATAATAATAAAAATATGAGTCAATGGCATGAGGGGGACATCAAGAATATGAAATTTTTTATCTCGATCGATATGGAAGGGATTACAGGTTTACCTGATCACACTTTCGTAGATTCGAAGAAACACAACTATGAACGCGCCCGTCGTATCATGACAAACGAAGCAAATGCCATTATTGAAGGCTTACTGAAAAAAGGGGCTACCGATATTTTGGTGAACGATAGCCATTCACAAATGAACAACTTACTTGTTGAAGATTTGAATCCTGAAGCCATGCTGATCACGGGTGGAGTGAAACCTTACTCAATGGTACAGGCACTCGATGAAACTTATGATGGTGCGATTTTCGCAGGCTATCATTCACGTGCAGGACAACCAGGTGTAATGAGTCACTCGATGATTTTTGGAGTGCGAAACATGTTCATCAATGACGTGGAAATTGGAGAGCTTGGGTTCAATGCATATGTGGCGGGTCATTTTGGTGTACCGGTCATCATGGTTGCTGGAGATGACGGAGCATGTCGTGAAGCAGCGGCACTCATTCCAAACATCACAACAGTTGCAGTAAAAGAGTCAATCACTCGCCAAGCGGTCAAAACGATGCATCCGGAAAAATCACATGCACTGCTGACTGAACAAATCCAAAAAGCAGTGGACAATCGTCATTTGGTTAAACCACTTACCCCACCAAAAACCCCAACGTTGCGAATTGAATTTGCCAACTATGGTCAAGCCGAATGGGCAGCCATTATGCCTGGCTGTGAAATAGAACCTGGAACAACGATTGTGAAATTTGAAGCAAAAGATATTTTGGAAGCGTATCGAGCAATGTTAGTTCAAGTGGAACTGGCGATGCAAACGACGTTCTGTTAAGGGGGACTTAATATGTTCTCATATACCATCAAACGTTTCTTTATGATGATCATGACCATTCTGATCATTGCGACCCTGACATTTATCTTGATGCACTCAATTCCAGGATCGCCGTTCAATGAAGAACGTACGACAAATGAAACGATTCAAGCCAATTTAGAACGCTTTTACAAGCTGGATGAACCACTTCCGGTCCAATATTTGTACTACCTAAAATCCATTGTCACGTTGGATTTTGGACCTTCAATCAAAAAACCGAATGAAACGGTTAATGAACTGCTCTCTCGTGGCTTCCCGATATCCTTTGAGCTCGGGATGGTAACCATTTTGGTAGCAGTAATTTCGGGTGTTTTACTCGGAACCTTTGCAGCACTGCGTCATAACGGGATTATTGATTACTTTGCAATGACATTTGCGGTAATCGGAATTTCCGTACCAAGCTTCGTACTGGCTACATTGCTTATTCAAAAACTGGCAGTAGATTATAATATTTTCCCACCAGCCACCTGGTCGAGCCCGATGCATATGGTACTTCCGGTGCTCGCTCTTGCTACGGGTCCAATGGCCATCATTGCACGTTTAACGCGTTCGTCGATGCTTGAAGTATTGACGCAGGATTACATAAAAATGGCGAGAGCAAAAGGATTGTCACCGTTTCGCATTGTTGCACGACATGCGTTGCGCAATGCCTTAATGCCAGTTGTCACAATTATGGGGACGATGCTTGCTGGGATTCTGACAGGAACGTTCGTCATCGAGAAAATATTCGCAATTCCCGGGATGGGAAAATACTTCGTTGAAAGTATCAACAACCGGGATTATCCGGTCATTATGGGAACGACCGTATTCTACAGCACGATTCTCGTAGTTATGTTATTCATTGTCGATTTGGTTTATGGATTCCTAGATCCACGTATTAAATTGCATAAGAAAGAGGGGGATGCGTGATGACTATCAACCACGAATCGACACCCGTATCACCCAACCGAGTACCTGATGAATGGTTCCGTAAGAAAGATAGAGATTTAGTCGAAGCGGAAGCCGTTGTTCGACCTTCATTATCCTATTGGAAAGATGCATGGCGTCGACTTCGCACAAATAAGCTGGCAATGACGGGTTTAATTTTCTTAGTTCTTTTGACGTTACTTGCGATTTTTGGTCCGATTTTCTCTCCGCATCCCGTGGATGGCATGGATTTGCCGAACCAAAACAAAGCACCTTCAAGTGAACACTGGTTTGGGACGGATGAAATGGGACGCGATGTCTTTACACGCACCTGGTATGGCGCTCGTATTTCATTGTTTGTGGGACTTGCCGCAGCATTGATTGACTTCTTTATCGGTGTGATTTACGGCGGTTTTAGTGGCTACAAAGGTGGACGTACAGATGCCATAATGATGCGTATCATTGAAGTCCTGTATGGCTTGCCGCATTTATTAGTTGTTATTTTATTATTGGTTGTAATGGGTCCAAGTTTAACGACAATTATTGTCGCTCTGACCGTTACCGGATGGGTCGGAATGGCCCGAATTGTAAGGGGACAAGTACTGCAAATCAAAAACTATGAATTCGTGACAGCGTCCAAATCATTTGGAGCAAAAACACCACGAATCATTCGACGAAACTTATTGCCGAACACCATGGGTCCAATCATTGTCCAAATGACCTTGACGGTTCCGAGTGCCATTTTCGCGGAAGCCTTCCTGAGTTTCCTTGGACTCGGTATTCAAGCCCCATTTGCAAGTTGGGGTGTTATGGCGAATGATGCCTTGCCAGTTATCCTATCAGGTCACTGGTGGAGACTATTCTTCCCGGCATTCTTCATTTCATTAACTATGTTTGCATTTAACGTCCTTGGTGACGGACTACAAGACGCACTTGATCCGAAGTTAAGGGGGTGACACATATGAACGAACAGCAACTAGAAAACGCCCGGGAATTGGCGAGAGAAAGACGCGCGGAAGTCGGTCGTACTCAACAAGCGGTTGTGACGGCGCACACGCAAAAAATGAAACGTAAAAAAGTCATAACCGAGGACATCATTTTGTCGGTAGACAATTTACATGTGTCATTCAAAACATATGGTGGAAATGTACATGCCGTCCGTGGTGTTTCCTTTGCTCTCCGAAAAGGAGAGACGCTTGCAATTGTAGGCGAATCGGGTTGCGGAAAATCCGTGACATCCAATGCCATTATGGGGCTTATTCCACAGCCGCCGGGGCGTATTTTAGATGGCAAAGTGATGTTCAAAGATGTCAATCTTACGAATATGACGAAAAAAGAACTTCGCAAAATACAGGGTGTCGACATCTCAATGATTTTCCAAGATCCGATGACGGCACTCAATCCGACACTTACCATTGGCGAGCAGTTGATGGAGGGTGTGCTCACACATACCAAAGCAAGCAAAGCGGAAGCGAAAGAAAAAGCGCTAGCCATGCTTCGCTTAGTAGGTATCCCAAATCCGCAAGAACGTTTAAAACAGTATCCTCACCAGTTTTCAGGCGGAATGCGTCAACGGATTGTTATTGCCATTGCGCTCATTTGCGAACCGGAGTTATTAATCGCGGATGAACCGACAACTGCACTAGATGTAACGATTCAAGCGCAAATCCTCGAATTGTTTGAAGAAATTCAAGCAAAAACAGGAGTATCGATTGTTCTGATCACTCATGACCTGGGAGTTGTAGCAAAAATCGCAGATCGTATTGCGGTGATGTATGCTGGCAAAATCATTGAACTCGGTACGAAGCGTGAGATTTTCTATACGCCACAGCATCCGTATACGCAAGGCTTGCTCAATTCGGTTCCGCGTCTCGATTTGATTGCGGAAGAACTGCAGCCAATTGAAGGGACACCACCTGATTTATTTGCGCCACCTACAGGGTGTGCATTTACAGCGAGATGTCCATTTGCAATGGAAGTTTGTGAACACGTACATCCAGACACAACGGTTAAAACAGCTACTCATCGCGTCGATTGTTGGTTACAGGACGAACGTGCACAAGCGTTTTTGGAAATAGCTCAAAAATAGGATGAACGCACTTAGGTGCATAATCATAAAGCATGAACACAATTCCAAGGGGGAAAACACACATGAAGAAATGGCTCTTGTTTTTACTGACAGCCGTATTCGCACTTGTACTATCAGCATGTACAGCGAATAATGATGCAGGCGAAAAGCCAGCTGACAAAGGCGGAGACGACAAAGAAACAGAAACAGCTGAAGAAAAAGTGCTTTACTTGAACAACGGCACCGAGCCAACATCATTCGATCCATCGGTCGGCTTTGATGCTGTTTCTTGGAATGCATTGAACAACTTGATGGAAGGGTTAACTCGTTTAGGCGAAGACCATCAGCCAGAAGAAGCAACGGCTGAAAAAATTGAAGTATCTGAAGATGGTTTGACATATACATTCCACATTCGTGAAGATGCAAAATGGTCTAATGGAGACGCAGTTACTGCTAAAGACTTCGTATATGGCTGGACACGCATGTTGGATCCGAACACAGCTTCACCAGCGGCTTTCCTTGGTTACTTCATCGAAGGTGCAGAAGCATTCAACACAGGTAAAGGTAAGATTGAAGATGTAGCAATGAAGGCATTGGATGAAAAAACATTTGAAGTAAAATTAACTGCACCAACTGATGCATTTTTGAATATCATTACAAACCCAAGCTTTTTCCCAATCAATGAAAAAGTGGCAACAGAAAACGCACAATGGTTCACTGAATCAGAATCATTCGTAGGAAACGGTCCATTCCAATTAGCATCATGGGAACATGATGTGAAAATGGTATTTGAGAAAAACCCAGAGTATTGGGATGCTAAAACTGTGAAGCTAGATAAAGTAGAGTGGGCAATGGTCAACGACTCCAATACAGAGTACCAAATGTACCAAGCGAATGAACTAGATGTATCTGACGTTCCATCTGAATTGGCTGCTGATTTAATGGACAGCGAAGAAGTATCAATTCAAGACCAGGCAGGTACTTATTTCTATCGTTTCAACACAACAATGGAGCCTTTCACGAACGAAAAAATTCGTAAAGCTTTCGCAACAGCAGTCAACCAAGAAGAGATTGTTGAATTCGTAACGAAAAACGGTGAAAAACCAGCGCATGGTTTCGTTTCTTACGGCTTCCAAGGTCCGGACGGTTCTGAATTCCGTGACACGGTTGGCAATTTAGTAGAATTCAACGCTGAAGAAGCGAAGAAATTGTTAGAAGAAGGTATGAAAGAAGAAGGCTACGATAAATTACCGACTGTTACTTTAACGTACTCAACTTCAGATACACATCAAAACATTGCGGTTGCTTTGCAAGCGCAGTTTAAAGAAGCTTTAGGCGTGGACGTGGAATTAGCGAATGTAGAAGGAAGTGTATTCTCTTCTGAACAAAAAGAATTGAAATATCAATTGTCCCGTTCTTCATTCTTACACGACTATGCAGATCCAGTGAACGCGATTGAAAGCTTCGTTACAGGTTCATCAATGAACCGTACTGGTTGGTCAAATGCAGAATTCGATAAACTGATTGCCGATGCAAAAAAAGAAACAGATGCAGAAGCTCGCTGGCAGTTATTGATGAATGCTGAGAAAGTATTAATGAAAGAAATGCCGATTTTCCCAATCCACTTCTATAACCAAGTGGCATTGCAAAAACCAAGCGTTTCTGGAATTGTGCGTCACCCAGTAGGTTACCTAGACCTTAAATGGGTAGACAAAAAAGCGGAATAATATAGAAAAGCGCAGCAGGCCATGATAGACCGACTCCGACGTTGGAACTGTCGAATCGAAAACCTGTTTTCGAATGAGACAGTGAAACGGAGGTGCGGTCTGGCCTGCGGAGCTAGACACAACTGATTTCGAATGAAATACCCATAAATTTATACTTTCAAGACAATAAAAACAAGAAGTTGCGGCGTCTCAATCTGGCGCCGCACCCTTCTGTTTTCAAAAGAAGTTATACTTAGGCGAATAACTTTTTTTGAAAATAGAAGAGAGGAGCAATATAAGCATGCGCATACGACCAACACGATTACAAAAAGGGGATACGATTGGCATTATAGCCCCGTCAAGTCCTCCCAACTTAGAAAGCTTGCAACGCTCGCTCACATTTTTAGAACAACTGGGATTAAACGTCAAAATGGGCAAATATATCGAGAACGTGCACGGCTATTTGGCTGGTACCGATGATGAACGTCTGGAAGATTTACAAGCTATGCTTGCTGATCAAAGCATAAAAGGGATCATTTGTGCAGGAGGCGGTTACGGGGCAGGGCGTTACGCTGACCGAATCGACTTTCAATTAATGGCGGAACAACCGAAAATTTTATGGGGCTATAGCGACATCACATTCCTCCATACAACAATCGGCCAATTCGCCAATGTAGTGACATTCCATGGACCGATGCTTGCATCGGATGTAGGGAAAGATACGTTCCATGATTTGTCCGCACGTATGTTCAATCAGCTGTTTGAACCAATCGAACTGCATTATACCGAAGATATTTCTCCATTGACCACATTAGGTGGTGGGAATGCACAAGGGGAACTTGTCGGTGGGAATCTTTCATTGCTAGTGAGTGCACTGGGCTCTAAATATGAAATCGATACTCGTGGCAAGTTACTGTTGATTGAAGACGTGGATGAAGAACCATATAAAGTAGACAGCATGTTGAATCAATTACGATTGGCTGGGAAACTTCAAGATGCAGTTGGCATCGTAGTTGGGGATTTTGCCCGAGCAGTACCTAAAAAACGAAAAACGACATTGACACTTGGTGAAGTATTGGAACATTACTTGGGTGATTTAGGAAAACCAGTCGTTTCTGGTTTTAAAATCGGTCATTGTGAACCACACTTTGCCGTTCCACTAGGAGTGGAAGCAAGACTCGATGGCGATGCCAAAACATTGACCATCTTACCAGGAGTTAAATAATCGGGAGGGGAAACTACCATGATTCTACATTCAATTGAAACCTTTTCGGTTGCGGTACCGCTCACAAAACCGTTTAAAACCGCACTTCGTACCGTGACGATTGCTGAATCCATATTTGTGAAAATTACAACTGAAGATGGAAGTGTCGGTTGGGGGGAAGCACCCCCTACCCACGTCATCACAGGTGATTCGCTTGGGAGTATTCAGTTTGCTATCGATCATGTGATAGGCCCCCAACTGATTGGACTTGATTTACATCATTCGGAGCGGGTATTCCAAAAATTGCATCGCTCCATGGTAGGGAATTCAAGTGCTAAAGCAGCACTTGATATGGCCCTCCATGATTTGCTTGGCCAACTTGCAGGGATTCCGCTTGTCACATTGCTTGGTGGATACCGAGATACACTAGAAACGGATTTCACGGTCAGTGTCAATGATGCGGAAGAAATGGCTGAAGACGCAGCTCGTTATGTAAAAAAAGGATTTAATGTATTGAAGATAAAAGTAGGCATCGATGATATCGAGAAAGACGTTGAACGAATTCGTGCAATCCGTGAAAAAATCGGCTATGAAACGAAGCTTAGACTGGACGCTAATCAAGGCTGGGAAGCGAAAGAAGCGGTCCGAGCAATTGGGCAGATGGAAGATGCCGGGCTTGAAATCGAACTCATCGAGCAGCCCGTGAAAGCGAATGATATCGAAGGTTTACAGCATGTGACCTTGAATACACATACGCCAATTATGGCGGATGAAAGTATTTTCACACCGAAAGACGCAATACGCGTTCTTCAGCTTCGAGCAGCGGATTTAATCAATATCAAACTGATGAAAGCTGGTGGCATTTATCAAGCGTTGAAAATCAATGCTTTAGCAGAAAGTTATGGAGTGGAATGCATGACTGGGAGCATGATCGAGACGAAACTCGGAATTTCCGCAGCGGCTCATTTTGCTGCAAGCCAGCCAAACGTGACACGCTTTGATTTTGATGCGCCGTTGATGCTTGCAGAAGATATCGTCGAAGGTGGCATTGTTTATGACGGTCGACATATTCGTTTCTCTCGTGAGTCAGGGCTCGGAATACATACAGATTTAATGAATAAACGATTTCATCGTAAAGGGTAAGGGGGATTTTCATATGCTAGTTCAATCATCCACGACTTGGGCTTGTTCGGTAGCGGTGGCGACAGTATGGACTTCGCCTGAGTCTGCACGTACTCAAGACACCCATGGGCTTGAAAATCCAGTCCGTTTCACAAAATGGCTGGAAGCAATGAAGTATGAGGATTTGCTTGATTTGTGCAACGATAACCGCGTGCAAACACAAGTCCTTTACGGGGAACCTGTATTGATTGAAGAGATCGTTGGTGACTGGGCAAAAGTAATCTGCACATGGCAACCTTCCAAAAAGGACGGCCGTGGCTATCCGGGATGGATACCCGTTGCTCAATTAAAAGAAATGGAACGCATCTCAGATTTCGGCTTTGCCAAAGTGACACAGCCTAGAGCGCAACTTTGGACGAAAGATTTAAAGCCTTTGCTGGTGGTTCCTTTCAACACGATTCTTCCTATACTCGATAATAATGAACAATTTACTTTAGTTTCAACACCTCATGGTGAAGCCCTTATTTCAAGCGAAGAAATCGAGCATGGGCCAGGAATTGAAGCTTTCATTGAACGTTCAGGGGATGACGTAGTGGCGAGTGCCATGCGATTTTTGGAGCTTCCATACTTCTGGGGCGGAATGTCTTCGTACGGCTACGATTGTTCAGGGTTTAGCTACAATATGTTAAAAGCGCATGGTTATTTCATCCCTCGGGATGCGGATGATCAAGCAAGAAATGGTGAAGAAGTGGATATGGCCAACATGACTCAGTGGGAGATTGGCGATTTATTGTTCTTTGCGAACGTAGGGTCTAGCAATGTTCGGCACGTCGGTATTTACACAGGCAACGGGCAAATGATTCATTCGCCTTCCACTGGACAACACATTGAAGTAATAGAACTTGAAGGAACAAAGTTCGTAAAAGAATTGTGCGCCGTAAGACGCTACGCAAGAGCTGAGGGGGAAGCGTCATGACTGGTCAAGTATTGCTTGAAGTAAAAGATCTGAAACGCCATTTTGATATAGGCAAGAATCAAACATTAAAAGCTGTGGACGGCATCAGTTTTGAAATTTACCAAGGAGAAACATTCGGACTTGTTGGTGAATCGGGCTGTGGCAAATCAACTGCAGGACGGACGATTATGGGTTTATATAATCGGACGGAAGGGGAAGTAACGTACGGTGGGAAAAATGTACATACGATGGGCGAAAACGATCGTTATGCATTTTTGCGCAACATGCAAATGATATTCCAAGATCCGTATGCATCACTTAATCCTCGTTCAACTGTTTTTGAAATCATTGCAGAACCGATGGAAGTCCATGGGTTACATAAGAAAAAAGAAGATATGCAACGACGGGTTTATCAGTTATTGGAGGATGTTGGACTCAATCGCGACCACGCCAACCGTTATCCGCATGAATTCTCGGGAGGACAACGTCAACGAATCGGCATCGCGCGTGCGCTGGCACTGGATCCAGACTTCATCATTGCCGATGAACCAATTTCGGCACTCGATGTATCCGTTCAAGCCCAAGTCGTTAAGCTACTGCAAAAACTGCAAAGCGAAAAAGGCCTGACGTACTTGTTCATTGCGCATGACTTGTCGATGGTCAAATACATCTCGGACCGTATTGGTGTAATGTACTTAGGACATATGGTTGAATTGACGACGAGTGAACAACTGTATGCAAATCCACTTCATCCTTATACGCAAGCGTTGTTATCCGCCATTCCGATTCCAGATCCGGACATTGAAGAATCACGCGAACGTATTTTGCTCGAAGGGGAATTGCCGAGTCCAATCAATCCACCTTCAGGCTGTGTGTTCAGAACGCGTTGCCCGATGGCGATGGAAGTCTGTGCGAATGTTAAACCCGCTTGGCAAGAACAGGAACCAGGCCATTTTGTGGCATGTCACTTGTACGAGTAACTGCGATTGTATAAAGCTTGAAACTTTTCATTCGCAGTAGTGTTTTGTATGATGAGACTATCCAGCAATGAAGGGGAGAACATCATGACAAATACAGTACCCATGAGCCAGTCGCGAACAATCCAAACACATTTGGTTTTACCGCCCGATACGAATCACCACGAAACGATTTTCGGGGGTAGAGTTCTATCTTTTATAGATGAAATAGGTGCTATTACTGCGATGAAACATTGCAATAAGCCTGTTGTTACGGCTTCAATCGATTCAGTAGATTTTCTATCATCCGCTCGAGTTGGGGATGTGTTGGAGATGGAAGCAATCGTGAGCTCAACTGGCCGCACTTCCATGGAAGTGTATGTACGTGTGCAATCGATGAACTTGTTGACAGGAGAAACAAAGTTAACGACGGAATCCTTCTTGACGTTTGTAGCGGTAGAAAATGGAGTTCCAATGCCTGTCCCAGGAATACTGCCTGAAACTGAAAACGAACACCGCCTATTTGAATCAGGTCCTGCAAGAAGAGAACATCGGAAACAACGAATTCAAATGAAATTATAGAAAGAAAGCGGTGGCTTACAGGCTGCCGCTTTTTTTTCTTGCTGACTGGGGCAACTATTGGCTTGATTGGGGCAACTTTTCATGTAACTGGGGCAACTAACCATTTCCCTCCTAATTTCCCACTAATAAAAAGTGATTTAAATCAAAACGGTGATATTTAATGAAAAACGAGAGAGTACATTTGCGACTAGCAAGCCGCAGAGCGAGAAGCGTGAGACCCAGAAGTATACGGTTTTCATATTTGACGTGTTTAAGTAAAGAAGGAATAAATGTGATTCTTATGGAATTTATAGGTAAAATATGCATATAACATCATTCAGTTTTGAAGGGGGAATTCCAGGATGAAGATGCGAAAAGAAGTAACACCTAAATTCTTAATAATAATGTGCGTGGCGTACAGTCTATTTGTCATTAGCCAATGCTTACAAGTCATGTACACACCATCTACAGTTTTAAAAGTAGTCAACTTGATCGCTATCGTCTTTCTGTCTGGAGTAATCGGAGCATTTATCCGAGAGATTTTCATTTTGAAAAAGAAGCGATTGTTAGAAGAGATGAATAACGACGAATCACCACAACTGGGAGGGAAATAAATGGTCACATTAAAACCTATGAGACAAGAGGATTTTCAGCAATACCTTGAAATTGCAGTAGAGGACTATGCTAAAGACAAAGTAGCTTCAGGGAATTGGAGCGAAGCGGAAGCATCGGAGCTTTCCAAAAATGAATTTAACCGTCTGTTGCCTGACGGTGAAAAATCGAAAGGGAATTACATATTTTCTATCTTCCATGATCAACAAATAGTCGGAATGATATGGATGGCACAAAAATCTCCTGAAAAAGCTGATGAAGGTTATATTTATGATTTTAGTATTTTAGATGAATATCAAGGAAAAGGATATGGCAAGGAAGCAATGAGAGAAATTGAAACAATTGCGAAAGAACTAGGAATGTGCAAAATTGGACTTCATGTTTTTGGTCACAACCAAGTCGCGCGGGGCTTATACGAGAAGATGGGCTACGAAATCACCAATATAGTCATGGCGAAGTCAATTTAAAAATCCTTTTAATACGATAAGCGAAAAAGTCCTAGAATCAAGACAGGTATACAAGGGGGCAATGCTCTATCCTACCTATTTGGTGCTCTATAAATAGTTCCTTACACAATAAGTTTGGTTATCCTACATTCTTCTATAACTATGAATAAAGATCGCCAGTCCACTACAATTAAAAACTACGGAGTGATAATGATGGATATTAAAATAGATGATTTATCGGGCTCTGAAATTACTAAATTGATAAACGAGCATCTTCATGGTATGACACTGCATTCACCACCAGAAAGTATACATGCTCTCAATCTTGAGCAGTTGCAACAACAAGATATTACATTTTGGAGTGCATGGGAAGGAAATGAATTGGTTGGATGTGGGGCACTTAAAGAAATTGATGGTCAGCATGGAGAGATCAAATCAATGCGAACCTCTTCATTCCATCTTCGCAAGGGGGTTGCAAAAAGACTACTTCATCACATAATTGAAGAAGCCACACGACGTGGCTATCGGAAGTTAAGTTTGGAAACGGGATCAATGGATTCTTTCGATCCAGCTAGAAGACTTTATGCAAGGTTTGGGTTCAACTATTGTGACCCGTTTTCCGATTACAAGGAGGACCCAAATAGCGTATTTATGGTAAAGAATTTATAAATTTGCTCGTACCTATCTATAGCGAAAGAGTAGTGAATATATTTCGGCTCTTTATATAATCACAAGTAACCCTGAAGGTTTCGATTATGAAGAAATGTTTAAGGAAGAGGACTTCAGTAGGGGATTTTTAGTATTGGCTAAATTAACGGTCCATTTGTTTAATGACAGCATGAACATAACACCATATTTTGCTCCACAATCGCGCCCGTTTGTGGAACAAGAAAATTATTCTTTTCTGCCGTATTAACATAACCCAAGTACTAGTTCAAGGCACTTTCTATATTCATCCTCTTCTAGCTGAACATGTATTTAGGGAAGCAGAAAGTTTATTGAAATTATAGCTATTTGAAGCAAGTCTCAGAAGATAAAATTAATACTACTGAGGTTTAAACCTCAGCAGCTTCTTTTCCATTTATTGTTTTGGTAGCAAATAGCTTTTCTTTAAGAGTTGGCATAATCATACCATCTACCCCATATCTTCCAGCATTTATAGCAGAAACAAGGATAAACATAGATAATAGAACAAGTTGTGGATTGGTACTTGTGGTGCCACTAAACAGATAAGCGAAGTTCATAGCCAGGCCAAAAAAGACAGCTGTTTTAGTGAAACAACCCACCAATAAACCTATCCCGACGAGGAATTCTCCCCAAGGTACTAACGTATTAAATATCTCTACATTAGGGATGGCTACATTTTCAAGAAATACAACCCACCATCCCTGAACAGCCGGATGCTCTCCTGTTGCATTTGCCAACGCACCCTGTAAGAAACCAGAAGCATCGAATTGTCCGCTTGCTATTTTCCCCCAGCCAGCCATAACCCACGTATATCCGAGATACACACGCAATACAGCCAAAAGAATAGAGACATTTTTGTTATGCCTTAAAAGATCAATAAACATACTTTTCCTCCAATAATTTAAAAAATAATTACTAGAAGATAATAACATAATTGATAATGATTTTCGTTATCAATTATATTAAAAATATGTTAAAAAGATTTCACTACCATCGGAAGTAATATAGTCCACGTTAAAGATACAGATTATACATTGTAACGAACTCCTTTGGGCTCCAAGAGGGTTCACAGAAGGATGGTTTGACTTATCAAATAACCGAGGAAATTAGTTAAAGAAATACATGGTTATTTGGTAAGGTGAATCACTTTAGTGATTCACCTGTGAGATAAATTAATCCCAAATACGGGCGTTCGGTGGGAAGATGTTATTTTAGTGAAAATATTAGAGCACAGTCAGCATATTTACTACTTTATTGAACCTTTAAAGGTCCCTTCGCTTCTTCTGCATGGGACATGTCGCCAATCATAGTCAATTCGCGTCTATCAGTATCGATTTCTAACACTGTCAGACTCGTTCCGTGAATGAAAGGTGGATCCCACAATAAATCAAGATCAGCTCCACTGAAGTGATTAATCAAGCATTTCTTAACGACGCCATGCGTGACAATTAGGACGTGACCATTCGGGTGAGCTGCAGCAATTTCTTCCACTGCACGTAATACGCGTTCTTTCAACATGTGAAAACTTTCCCCGGAAGTCGATTCATATTGGCTCGGGCGTTCATAATAGGTTTTGACTTGCTCCGCATAATCACGATCAATATCAGAAGATAGCATTCCTTGCCATTCACCTACATGGATTTCACGTAAATCTTCTTTTTGAATAAGAGGAATGTTACGTTCCCCAATAATGAGTTGAGCTGTATGAACCGTTCGTCCACTTGTACTACTATATACAGCGTCGAGTGGGACATCATTAAGACGCGTTCCTAGTTGAGACGCTGCTGCCATTCCTATGTCAGTTAAAGGTGAGTCTGCCCAGCCTTGCATGCGCGATTGTACGTTCCATTCTGTTTGTCCATGGCGTGTAATATATAGGGTTAGCATCCAATTCCTCATTCCTTTTAATCGAATATATCTCTTATTTTACCAAATGTGAAACTTTTTATCAGGTTTTGCGTAGTACATATAAAGGAGCGAAACATACATGCTAGCAATCTTCGATAAATACCAAAACATCATTATCAGCATTATCTTAGTTTTCTACATCGTTAATTCCATCTACATAGGTTCTGATGGATTATCCTTAATGTTGTTCATACTGGTAATCCTCATGCAAATCATCCGTTTGAGAAATTATATTAAGCAATTGTCCTTTGTACAATTACTCGCACTCTTCGGTATATTGGCGGGTTCTATTGTTGCACTGGTACTGATTTTCATGAGTTTGAATCATTTAATCGGTGCAGGTATTCTGTCATTTCCTGACTGGATGATCATGGTCCTTCAAATTACCTTGATTATTTTGTTTATCTTAACTGTGAGTGCAATCATGCGTAATTTATATCAACGTTTTACCCAGTCAAAAGTATAGAAAAAAGGATGCCTTTATCAGAGGGCATCCTTTTCTATTAGTTTAATAAAGTTGATAAAATTACTTTTTAATAAATATTACTCTTTAATTACAATTTAGTGAAATTCAGAAACAAGCAAACCATATAAGTACATGTCATGACGCTTCCCGTTACGTTGTAAAAACTCTCGGAACGTTCCTTCGGGCTTAAAACCAAGAGATTCATAAAGTTTGATGGCACCTACGTTATAGCCGAATACCGTCAGCTGCAAACGATGAAGATTCAGTTCATTGAAACCATAATTCATCAACAATTGCATGGCTTCTTTCCCAAATCCTTTGCCGTGAAATTCTGGCCCAAGAGCTATGGACAGCCAGCCTACACGATGCGACCATAAAATATCTTCGATGGCACAAACACCTAAAAATTGCTCCGAATCAATCGGTCGAATGGCAAAGCGAAAACTACGATCAGAATGGTCCATTAACTGTTCTGCATTTTTTTCTGATTCTTCACGAATGGGAAAGGCATTATAAAAACGTCCAAAAGATTCCAAGCCATTCCACAGTCGATACGTTGGCAAATCTTCTTTTCTCATTGCAGTCAAACGAATTTTAGAGCCAATAAACATCGAATATTCTCCTTGTCATAAGTTTTTCTTATTGTACTTCATTATATCATCGTCATTTTCTTAATTCGAGACACGAAGTACAATACAGTTAATAAGAAAGACAGGTGATTAAGTTGGATTATTTTCTATTGTATTTTATAGGGGTAACCGCAACGACAATCGGCACATTGGCAGGTGGCGGGGGCCTTATCAGTTTGCCAACGATGTTGTTGCTCGGCATGCCGATTCATTCAGCTATTGGGGCAAATAAAGTTTCCAACACGGTAAGTTCATTCTCAAGTTTCTTTACATTGTATAAACGAAAACAAATATCGTTGAAGGATTCTCTTTGGCTAATCCCAATCAGTTTGGGTGGAGGCGTGACCGGGGGATTTATTGCTTCACAGCTGTCCGCAAATAATTTGTATGCACTGGCAATTTTTCTTCTGGCATTTGCATTTGTTACTTCATTTATTGGCAAAGGTAATTTCACAGGCGAAGAACCATTGAAATTAACAAAGGTCAGTGGACCAGGGCTGTTTGGTATTGGAATTTATGATGGACTTTTTGGTCCGGGACAAGGCACGTTAATGCTATATTTGTTCAGCTACTTGAACATTGCGTATGTGAAATCAGTGGGATTGGTCAGGCTGGCTACTTTTTCAAGCTGTTTCGGCGCAGCAATCAGTTATATTATATCTGGAGCTATTATTTGGCCATTGACCCTTGCTTTGATGGCGGGGTCTATTACCGGAGCTCAGCTTGGAGTCCGTATCGCAGAGAAAATAAAACCTCAATACGTAAAGCCCATCTTACGTGTCGTGACTGCGTTACTCATTTTGCAATTGGTTGTTGAAAACATCCTATAGTATCATTGAAAACTTTCTTTCAAACCGACATACTGATAAAAAGGAGTGATGACCATGAACAAGCAAGATATTCAAGAGAATTGGGTAAAAAACGTGGATCCACAAGAGCAAATAGAGAGCTCGCATGAGCATTATGATGAAGAAAAATTTTGGAATAAAATTGTGAAGTATGGCAAAAAAGCAGGAGAAAAAACAGTGTATACAAGCTTGTTGCTTTATTTCACAGCTCAAAATCCAGCGGTGCCGAAATCTGCTAAGCTGACCATTGCGGGAGCACTTGGCTACCTAATCTTCCCGGCAGACGTACTTCCAGATTTCATTCCAGTTGTCGGTTTGGTAGATGATGCAAGTGTAATTGCTTATGCTTTATATCAAGTGATTTCCCATATCGATGAACCAACGAAACAACAGGCATACGAGAAAATGAAATCCTGGTTTGGAACAACTGACAATAGTATAGAAGACCTTATGTTGCCTAAAAAATAAAAAGAGCGGACCGATGACGGTTCGCTCATTTACAATTCGTCTAACATATGTCCAAACTCGTGTAACAATGTACGTCCACTAGAATTACTGCCCTCAGTTAAACCGACAAACAACCCCACTTGGCCTTTGTACATAAATAAGCCCACATCATGCTCGACATCATCCAATTCGCCTGTTTTGTTGAAGAAAACAAATTGATCGCTTTTGACACCAGCTGGAACTTTATTCTGAAATTGCTGCTTTTCAAGGATTTGAAGCATGTCGTGAAAAGCGTGTGAGCTGACCATATGTCTTAAGCAGGCAACCATATCGCGACCACATGTGACATTGTCCCGGCCCTCCGAAATAGCAACCAGATCTCGCATTTCCCGACCCAATACGGTTTTTGTCATTCCGAGATGTTGTATATAAGAATTGAGCCGTTTCAACCCGTAGCGTCTGATTAGTATGTTAGTTGCCGTATTATCCGAAACCACCATCATGAGAGCAAGTAAATCACGAATTGAAAATAATCTTGGTTGTGTAACAAGTGTTTGCAATACGCCTGATCCATCCACGATGGCTTCTGGGGATACTTCCATCTCTTCATTTGAATCCTTTGCATGGTGCAAACCATATAAGAAAATAGGAAGCTTTATGACGCTTGCTGATTTGAAGATTTCATCAATATTTTTCGAATAACGAACGACTCCAACTGGATACTCCATATGTAAACAATATTTCTCGGGAAATAATGTAAAGCCCATCTGAACCCCTCCTTTCTACTAGTTTAATTCAAAAACTTTTCCAAATAAATCCTTAATATGAAATAAAAACGAAACCAAGAGTCATGTGTTTCGTATATAAATATGGACGTAGATTGGATAGAACTTTTTAACTAGTCATTTCGTCTTAGTAAGTAAATGAAGGATGTCTCATATTAAGGAAGGTGAAAAGCGTGGAACAACAACCAATCGTTGAATTAAAGAACTTGTCAAAAACCATTGGCAAAAAGAAAATTATCGATAATTTGAACCTGCAATTATTCCCTGGTCAAATTACGGGTTTTCTGGGGCCAAATGGTGCTGGTAAAACAACAACGATTCGCATGATGGCCGGTTTAATGAGGCCGACAAGCGGAGAAGTAGTGGTGGAAGGTCAAACACTGACAGACCACTTTGAAGAAACAATGAGCAAAGTAGGGGTAATCGTCGAAAATCCGGAAATGTACAAGTACATGTCGGGGTGGAAAAACTTACTGCATTTCGCACGCATGAACAAAACCATTTCAAAAGAACGCATCGCTGAAGTCGTCGATCAAGTAGGCATGCAAAATCGTATTCATGAAAGGGTTTCTACTTATTCGCTAGGTATGCGTCAGCGTCTAGGCCTTGCACAAGCATTGCTGCATCGTCCGAAGTTTTTGATTTTGGATGAACCAACCAATGGTCTGGATCCTGCCGGAATACGTGAATTCCGTACATACTTGCGTAAAATCGCTGTTGAAGATGGCGTGTCAGTATTCGTATCGAGTCACTTGCTTTCAGAAATTGAACTGATGTGTGATCGAATCGCCATTATTCAAAACGGACAACTTATTAATATCCGTGAAATTAATCAAGAAGAAGAAGCTCATTATTATATTGAGGCGCAACCGGCTGACCAGGCACGTGAACTATTATCAACACAAGGATTAACTCTTGAAAATAGTGGGGCTGGCTTCATTGTCAAAGTTGAACAGGACCAGATTCCTTCCATCATTCAGGCGATGGTCTCGGCGAATCTTCAAGTGTTCGCTGTGCACCCGTTCCGTAAAACATTGGAAGATCAATTCCTCGAAATGACTGGAGGTGGCCAAATTGCTGAATCTCATAAGAAATGAATGGATGAAACTGTGGCATAAAAAAGCCACTTGGATAATGGCTGGGTTATTGGTCCTCATATTAATCGGGATTACAGGCATCATTAATTGGGCGATTGACCGAACGGTACAACCGTCAGACCAACCCACTTGGGAAGAGGATGCGGCTGTAAATCAAGCAAATTTAACAGCTGAACTGGCAAAGCCAAATCTTGATGCCGAGACTAAAAAACAGTTAAAAGAAGAACTGGCCATCACTGAATACCGCTTAGCGGAAAACGTGGCACCGTTCAGTCCCGGTGATAGAGAACAAAATTTGATGGATTCCCATACGATGCTTACATTGGTTCTAATGTTTGCCGTCATTGCGTCCGCTAGTATAGTGGCATCTGAATTTTCTCAAGGAACGATTAAAATGTTGTTAAGCAGACCTGTGAAACGGTGGAAAATTCTAACGTCCAAATACATCACATCATTGCTTTATGCATTAGTATTATCCATCATTGCCTTAATTGCGAACGTAGTTGCTGGATATATATTCTTTGATGCTGGAAGCGGTGCGATGCTGGATGTTCGTGGCGGGGAAGTAGTTGAAGTATCTTACTGGGGACGGGTTTTAGCCTTATATGGCTTAACTTATATCGGAATCATGGTATTCACGACATTTGCATTTATGATTGGAAGTGTTTTCCGTACAAGTTCACTTGCCATCGGATTATCGATCTTTCTGATGTTTATGGGTCCAAATATTGTCTTTTTCTTAAGTAAATACGAAATTACGAAATACATCCTGTTTGCGCATACTGATTTAACTGGTTACATTACAGGCAATATGTTCATTTCAGGCATCACCTGGCCATTGTCAGCCGCTGTGTTGACTGTATATGTCGTATTGTTCTTATTCATCAGCTATTGGTCGTTTACAAAGCGAGACGTTACAGCTTAATTATGGTAGAGTCGTTCCTTTTCGGAGGAGCGACTTTTTTATTCATTCGCCTAATCGTCAGTTTGAATCATTGAAAGCTCTGGAGAATTTACGTAAGATGAAAAGCAGCGTGTGGGAAAGGAGGAGTTCGTGTGAAACGATTATGGACCGTTTTGAATATTATATTGTGGCTCGTCATCGGCGGACTCTTCTTTGTTTGGATCCACAAGGAACTAGAATTTAGAGAAGAACTTCAAGAACGCCCTTTACCGGAAGGTTTGCATCCCATCGTGGCAGAAAAGAGCAATCAATTGATCGGAAAAGCTGAGGAAATCGGTATTCCGATATTAATCAGTGATAGCTTCCGTTCCGTCGAATCTCAAGATGTCCTTTATGAAAAAGGACGCTCGATTGAAGGTGACATCGTCACGTATGCACGCGGCGGTGAAAGCTATCATAACTACGGACTCGCCATCGATTTCGTCCTGCAAAACAGTGACGGGACGATTAGTTACGATTTACAGCGTGATTTGAATGGCAACGGGGAAGCGGACTGGTACGAAGTTGCAAGCATTGGCAAAGACTTAGGCTTTGAATGGGGCGGAGACTGGCCTAGCTTCAAGGACTACCCACATTTAGAATATACTTTCGGCTTATCGATCAGTGACTTGCAAAACGGCTGGCGGCCAGAGGATAAGGTGGAAAAATGAAATAGAATCAAATAGCCCTCCTCGAAAGTCTTGAGGAGGGTTTTAAGGTTCTATAAAACAGCCAAAATTACTTTACTATTTCGACAGCCTCCAATAATTTCTTCGTCTTCCTATCTCCTCAACTCTTTTTTAGACAGTCTTTAAGTTAATTTATCCTCATTTTCAGCAAACCATTGTATTGCTTTCTGTTCCATTTCTTTGACGAATAAATTTTTTGCCGGACTATATTCGCTGTTATTCTCAAACTGTTGAGCTAACTTTTCTTTAAAGTGACTATATTTAACCACATCTTCTGGATGAGAACGCAAATAGTCGCGGAAAATTAAGTGGCGAGCTATTTGTGGATTGTCGTATTGATAGAAATGAATATGATGAGTTCTGTTTTCTCCGCCTTTTCGGAATAACCTTCTTCCATCAATACCGTATTCTCCGACCACATCGTATCCTAAAGAATCCATTTTCTCATTTAAGGAATCAATTTGATGAATGTCTTTTACGAGACACATCATATCGATTACTGGTTTTGCTTTTAGACCATGAACAGAAGTACTGCCGAAATGTTCAAATTTAATGATTTCATCTCCGAAAATTTCACTTAAAAAATAAACTTCTTTTTGAAACATAAGTGCCCAGTTTTCACTGAAGTCAGTAAGTCGAACTTTCATTTATTTCCCCTCCGCACAGCTCGATTTAATAGTTTCCTAAAAGGTTTACTCAAAAACACTCAAATCCACCCGTCCATCACTTAAGAAAGCAACGTCTTCACCCTGAAGTAACATACGTTGCAACTCTTTCGATTCTTCATTGGGCACAGCAATTTCACCACGTGCATTGACCACGCGGTGCCATGGCAAGCCATGTTTTTCACTCATCGTATGTAAAATCCGTACCACTTGTCTTGCTGCGCGGGGGCTCCCCGCCATGCGCGCGACTTGTCCGTAGGTAACGACGTATCCCTCTGGTATTTCTTTTAATATCCGAACTACTTCTGCCGTGAATGGTTGCAAGATGCTGTTACCTCCTTTGACATTTCCGCTCTACCCTAACTACTTTCATTGTAATCAAACCTCGTTCATCATGTCGACTTAATATGGTATATTACGGGTAACAAAGTATTTAATGTAAAGTTGTGGGTAGCCGCTATGTCAAAAATGACTGCTGAGGAAATATTAAAAGCTATGGAAGAAATGGATAATGGGGAACGTATTAAACTATTAACAGTATTAGCTGTAAAACATTTTGGAAGGAAACCACCTACAATAGAGGAAATAGCTAGACTAAACTATATAGCCTTTTATCCTGAGGACTTTGAGGGCAAATGAAAAAGAGGCTATTAGCTGTAATTAGCCATACCTAGATACACATATGTTTTGGCTGTGAAATTGTTCGCTGGGAAGGAAAAGGACGAGATTGTTATGTCCGCGATCCATTCGGAATGGTCTTTAATGTGTGGGAAGAATAGGAAAGATAATCGATAGAGTTGTTTAGTGGCTACAGGTCAGTATACAATGAGGGAAGTTCAATGAACTGACAAAGGAGAATGCCACATGGAAATTACAAATCACATGGTTGAAAAAATGAACGACCCTACGGGCATTATTGTTGGAGACCGTTTTGAGTTTCTGCTTGCCGTTGAAGTTGATGAAGATGATGAGTTATATACAGAAGGCGGATTAGAATTGCGTGTCATTTTGGCTGTCGAAGAGGATGTACATCGCATCGTGCAGTATCATTTTACCGATAAAGCTTCAAATGAAGTTTTGGATTTTGCTTTAGAAGATGATGAAGAGGCAGAAATTCTCGCGTATTGCAAAAATACATTGGCATAAAATAAAACCCTTTTTCAAAGCTCGTTCTTATCAGAAGATAAGATCAAGCGATGAAAAAGGGTTTTTTATTAATATATTTTAAGGTTATCGATAACGGATAACCGGACTGCTGATAAAAACAATTATACCAAATTCCACCATTCCGCAACAGGATAGTCATCAGAACCAATTACAACAGACTGTCCAATTTTTGGTGTCGTAATAGCTACGTCACGTGCTTTCGCAGCTTTTGTGACGCGCTCAATAGGATCGGTCCATGCGTGAAACGCAAGTGTAAAAGCGGACCAGTGGATTGGCATCATCAATTTACCATTTAAATCGAGATGGGCTTGTACCGTTTCTTCGGGTTTCATATGAATGGTTGCCCAACGATCGTCATACTGGCCACATTCCATCATAGTGAAATCAAATGGACCATACTTTTCGCCAATTTTTTTAAAATGCGTATCATACCCGCTATCCCCACTATAAAAAATACTCGTTTCTCCACTGCGAAAGACCCAAGAACCCCATAAAGTAGAATTGTGATCGAACAGACTGCGGCCAGAGAAGTGACGTGCAGGAGTACTGATAAATTCAATGTCTAAATGGTCAAAAGTGTCCCACCAATCGAGTTCTTTAATTTTTTCAGGTGCTACACCCCAACCTTCCAATCTACTCCCGACACCAAGAGGGACGATAAATTGCCCGACTTTGTGCTTCAGCAAATGAACAGAATCGATATCCAAATGATCATAATGATCATGAGAGTAAAGGACGATATCAATAGCGGGTATATCATTAATGTCAAATGGCAATTTCTCACTATATCTCTTTCCACCGATCTGAGGAAAAGGGGAAGGAGAGCTACCAAGCATAGGATCGATGAAGATGGTTTTACCATGAAGGTTCAGTAATATAGTTGAATGTCCGAACCATGTCACATTTGCTTGTGAATCAAGAAGGTGATTCCATTGGAAATTCTCCATCGGAAGCGATCGAACTGGTGTCAGATCAGGATTTTTTTGAACATAATCTTTAATCATGGAGCCTAAAGTTTTTAAATCATTAGACATAGTCGTATCTGAGGTATTCTTGAATTTGTTTTTTTCATAGTTGGGGGATGCTATTAATGTTAATTTCTTCTTGGCGTTCGGAGCTTTCCCAAATGCCGGATAATGCTGCAAAAAGAGAGTGGAAGCAGTAGCAAATGCTGCCACTCCGAATAAAGTTTTTTTCATCAATGGCACCTCAAATGTGTTTTGGGTTATAAAATTTTTCTGATATATGTAGCATAAAAGAAATAAAGAAATTAGTCATATTTTAAGAGAAATGGTTAAGTGCATTTATTGACTCTAATTATTCTGTCTAGTTATCGATAAACATTCAACTTCCTCCAAAAACGTGAGGAAGTTTTTTTATGTAAATTTAATCGTTTCAGTGTCCATTTAATTCCAAAAACCACAAAATCCATAATGACGATAAATAATCGTTCAGACATTATTTATCCGCTTACATGCATGTTATTTGCTATAAATGGATGAATATTCTTTAAATTCTATTTATTCTATATATTTATCGTGTCGAATCGTGTTACTGTAGTACACATTACTTCGTGCAACGAAGTGAAAGAGAAAAGTAATGGGGGTAGGGAATCAATATGTCACAGATGCTAGCTTTAAGTATTTTAGTTTTCATTCTTTTTATTGGGGATGTCGTCGCGATCCGTACGAAAGCGTGGGTTCCTTCAATTTTTATCAGTGCCGTTCTTTTCTTAATCGGCTATTGGACATTCTTTCCCGCAAACATTGTAGAGTTATCAGGAATTCCATCAGTTGTAGCAGTCATGTTAATTTACTTGTTAATTACCAATATGGGCACCTTGCTATCTTTGCAGGAACTGATAAACCAGTGGAAAACCATTTTGATTGCATTGGCAGGAATTCTAGGAATCATTGCTGGATTATTTGGAATCGGTACTTTCCTATTCGGCAGTGAAACAATAATTGTAGCCATTCCACCTTTAGTGGGCGGGCTTGTATCGGCACTTATTATGTCTGAAGGCGCCGCAGAGGCAGGACTTCCAAGCTTAGCTGTTTTCGCCATCGTTATTTACGTGATGCAAGGGTTCGCAGGGTATCCTTTGACATCAGTCATGTTGAAAAAAGAAGGAAAACGTTTGCTTCAACAATTGCGCAATGGGGAAATTGATTTGAAGCAAGTAGGGGAAGAAAATGAAGAGACACATTCAAGAGAATTAAAATTATTTAACTGGATGCCTGAAAAATACAATACGGAATTCTTCAAATTTTTCCGCTTGGCTTTTGTCGGATTTTTAGCGTACCAAGTATCTACATGGCTTGCACCATTTGTGACCATCAGTCCATTTGTTCTCTGTTTACTATTTGGAGTAATCGCGAGAAGCGTAGGATTCTTGGAAAAACACCCGTTGAAAAAAGCGAACGGATTCGGATTCGCCGTTTTAGGGTTAATGCTGTTCATTTTGGACGGCCTGAAAGCAGCAACGCCAGATATGATGATTGATCTAATCTATCCGTTGATTGGCTGTATTGTCATCGGTGTAGCTGGCATGTACGTGTTTTCGTTCATCATGGGCAAGGTGTTAAAAGTAAGCAAAGAAATGGCGTTTGCCGTATCTTTAACGGCCCTATACGGATTCCCGGCGGACTACATCATCACTAACGAAGTCATCAATGCGTTAACTCAGGATGAAAGAGAACGGGAAGTGTTAACAAGTCACATGTTACCACCAATGTTGGTTGCCGGCTTCATCACCGTAACGATTGTTTCCGTTATATTAGCAGGTATATTCGTTGGATTCCTATAATCGACAAACAAAAATGACCTTTCCGAATGAATGGAAAGGTCATTTTTAGGTTGAAATGAGTTACTAGTAAAATTAGATGTCAAGGTAGACAGAATTGCGATCCAGGTAGACAGAATCCCATTCCAGGTTGCACAAATCTTAGATTACAGTGAATATCTTGAACTCACGCAACTATTCAACCTATCGCTCGCATGCAAATTGGTCTTTATCACGGTCCATTTTCGGTTGATAGGCCGGATGGTCACTCGGCACTCCGTTCGGATACTTGGTACGGAGGTGCGTACAATTATCGAACCATTCCGTTGTTCCTGCGGGATTGGTAGTCGCAGAACTATTTGAAGCTCCTCCAGTTGAACTTGAAGAGTTATCGCTGCTGGAACTGCTCTTTGAAGAAGTCTTTGATGAGCTTGCAAATCCTGAATCCGTGGCGTAGTCCTCAATTGCCCAGAATCCGGCTTTCTTCGACTGAGCTTCTTTTTGTGCTTCTTCATAAGGATTTAAATGACGAGTATTTGGTGGATAGACATACGCAACGCGTGCCAATCCTTCACGGATCAATGTTTCCTGTACACTTTTGCCGTCGACGTATACATAAGCCAATAGACGTCCGTATTTATCGCGTTTTTCACCAATATCAAATTCAAGTGTTAACTTTCCACTGTTTACGAGAGCACGATTTCGCTCCTTGGCTTCAGGCCCGAAAGGTTGTTTTCCTAAACGTGGGTGACTCGTCTCCGGTGTATCGATTAACAAGTAACGGACCGGTTCGTCCACGCCTTTATACATCACGCGAATCGTATCCCCGTCCGTCGTCGAGACCAATGTCACCGGGATTTGATCCGTCGTACCTTGTTGAGGTGCTGTTATGATTTTCGTAGCGGACTTAGTTTCCGCTGTCTTTCCGGTAGTTGCTTTATTGGCAGGCTTTTCGTCTTGCTTTGAATCGTCCACGACGCTTTCTTGATCTGCAGAACCGGAATCTTCGTCTGTCGTCTCTTTTACAACAGGCTCATATTTCTCATCGTCCATGCTTGTCGTGCCACAACCAGAAAAAATAAGGGCACTACCTACAATCAAGCATGTTAATTTATTTTTGAAACTAAAAGTCACTTTTAATATCCTCCTTGAGATTTCCTTTTCTAGTATAACAACAACCTCCGTCTATAAAACATAATATTTAACAAAGTGTGTTGCCATACCAATTGACCGAAAAGCTACACAAAAAACCTCCTCTGGATTTCTGAGGAGGTTTGGTTAATTTTTCGATGAAACGACCAAAAATCGTACATCGTTTTCGGTATGGTTGAACCAATAATGTGTCTTACGTGCATCGAATAAAATGGATTCTTGTTCACGGAGTTCCGCTCGATTGCCATCCATTTCGACCGTTAATACGCCTTCTACTACGAACAGAAATTCATGTCCACCGTGTGAAAATGCATTCCCTTCATTTTCTCCTGGTTGAAGTGTGACTAAAATAGGGGAAAAGCTGGCATCTCGAACTCCATGGGATAAGTCCTTGTAATAAAAACGCTCTCTTCGGATAGCCAAATTGTCATGTGAATATTCTTCTGCAAAAAATACACTCGGATTTACACCTAATGCGTCTGCAATTTTCTTTAGCGATTCAAGCGTAACACTCGATTTTCCCCGTTCCACCTGTGATAAAAAACTAATGGATACCCCGGTTTGTTCAGACAAAGCCTTTAACGTCATTTTCCGTTCTTTGCGAAGACTTTTTAATGTATCCCCAATTGATTCTTGTGGCATAAGAATTCCTCGCTTCATCTAATCTCTTACTCTCATAATACATCACTCAAACAGCAATGAAATATAAATTGTGACAAAGTATTGACAGAAAATTTATAACTGTCTAAAATGAATCTCGGAAGATAAATTAAAGTGTCACTTCAATTTTCATTTTTCACAAGGGGGATTTATGATGGATAAAAAACAAACCCGTCGCATCTTGATTGCGAGTTTAGTAGGGAGTTCAATCGAGTGGTTTGACTATTTCTTATACGGAACAGTTGCTGCACTTGTTTTCAACCAACTATTTTTCGTTAATGAAGATCCGACTGTAGGACTTTTATTAGCATATGCGTCATTTGCTTTAGCTTTTTTCATCCGTCCGTTTGGCGGCGTGATATTCAGTCATATCGGTGACCGCATTGGGCGCAAGAAAACACTCGTCTTAACGTTAAGCTTAATGGGGATTGCTACGTTTGGAATGGGCTTATTGCCAACTTACCAAGCAATAGGCGTTTGGGCTCCTATCTTATTGATTACACTTCGCTTAGTGCAAGGTTTGGGAATCGGTGGGGAATGGGGAGGCGCACTTTTACTCGCAGTAGAATATGCACCACCTGAAAAACGTGGATTGTTTGGTAGTATCCCGCAAATGGGCGTAACAATCGGGATGTTGATGGGAACGATCGCTTTATGGGTGATGACGTTACTTCCTGAAGAGTCATTCATGACCTGGGGATGGCGTGTGCCATTTATTTTAAGTGCTTTATTAGTTATTTTTGGTTTATGGATTCGTAAAGGCATTGATGAAACACCTGAATTCAAAAAAGTGCAGGAATCTGGCGATATTCCAAAATTGCCGATTGCAGATACACTGAAATACCACTGGCGTGAAGTGTTGATAGCTATTGGAGCAAAAGTGGTGGAGACTGCACCTTTCTATATTTTCAGCACATTCGTGGTGTCGTATGCAACAACAAATTTAGGATATACACGAACATCTACATTAACTGCCGTTATGATTGCTACCGTCGTTACGACGATATTAATCCCAATCATGGGGAACTTATCGGATAAAGTAGGACGCAAAAAGTTATACGTTGCTGGTACGGTCGGCATGGCACTCTTTGCTTTCCCATACTTCTGGATGATTAAACAAGGGTCAGTTGCATTATTGATCATCGCAACAGTTATTGGACTCGGAATCATTTGGGCACCGATTACAGCGGTTCTTGGCACGATGTTTTCGGAAATCTTTGATGCAAAAGTACGCTATACGGGCATTTCATTAGGCTATCAAATCGGTGCAGCATTAGCGGGTGGTACAGCTCCACTTGTGGCTACGGCATTACTAGCACGTTTTGATAATTCGTATGTACCGGTTGCACTTTACATCGTGTTCACTGCACTTATTTCACTAGTTGCAATTTGGGCTGTGAAAGATCGCAGTCGACAACAATCTAAACGAATCGTGGTAGGAAAAGAGAGTCGCGCGTAAGCGGCTCTTTTTTTCTCTTAAGTTCAGCTCACCACACGAAATCATTTATTAGTGTGGGAAGTAATGTTTTTTGTTAGGAGGAAGACCATGTTAATCATCAACGAACAACAGATTCAACAACTCTATAAAATGGTTGATGCCATTGAAGATATCGCAGCGGTATTAAAGGCTAAAGAAGCAGGGAAAATCAATAACCCCCATCGCACAGTACTCGAATTTCCTCAACACGAAGCATCCGCATTATATATGCCGAGTGCCGATATGGCTGGCGAAGTAACAGCGGTCAAAGTAGTAACGATTTTTCCAGGAAATCCGACCGAAGGAAAGCCAACAACACAAGGGGTCGTGCTACTTTCCGATGCGACCAATGGCGAGCATGTCGCAATGATGAACGCATCGTATTTGACACGACTGCGAACAGGTGCACTTAGTGGCATCGCAACGGATTTATTGGCAAAAAAAGATAGCCGAATCCTAATAGTCATCGGAACAGGTGCAATGGCTTTTGAACAAGTTCTTGGCGTGCTGGCGGTTCGTACCATCGAGAAAATCATCTTGGTTAATCGGACACCGGAAAAAGCGCAAGCATTTGGCGAGAAATTACGTACATTTGGAGTGAACGTGCCTTTTGAAATCGAAATTGATGTTTCAAAAGCGGTGAAGCATGCGGACATTATTTGCTGTGCCACCCGATCAAACGAACCTGTATTCATGGGATGTGATTTACAACCAGGAACCCATATAAATGGCGTAGGTTCCTACTTGCCTCATATGCGTGAAGTGGACGAAACAACAGTGTTGAGTGCAGGCAAAATTGTGGTGGACGACCTTGCTGGCGTAAAAGATGAAGCTGGTGAATTGATGCACGCAGCAGATAGTGGAAACTGGTCATTTGAAGACGTTCATGCCCAACTCGGAGAACTTGTTGTTGGAACGAAGTCGGGAAGAGAAGTACAAGAAGAAATCACCTTCTTCAAATGCGTAGGAGCTGCCTATTTCGACCTTGCTGTTGCAAAAGGCGTCTATTCTAAAGCAAAAGAAGCAGGGATTGGTATGGTTGTAGAAGTTTAATATCTTATAACAGTATAAGAGCATCGGCTAAGCCGATGCTCTTTTGTTAAATCCATTCAATGTGAAGTTTCAGTATGTGCGGTGATTTCTTCGGCAAGGTCATGTTTCACCAAATGTTCGCCCAGATGGTCGCTGCTACAAAAAATCAACCCTTCGTACACCACGCAGATATCTTCTTCATAAATTTCCCCGTTACAGAAATCGCAGTTATAGATCACGATCGCTTGTTGTGGATCACTAGGCAGTCCTGCACCTGTAATCATTGGATTTTCAATTTGCATCCAAATCCTCCTTGTTTTTAGTATTTAGTTTCTCTGAAAATGAGTTATGCCTTATTTTTCACTAATTTTTGCAGTTGACTCAGAACATCGGCAAACTTCATTTCATCTGCTGCATCCCGGAAATCCCGAAAAGGATTCCCTTTGTTTTTCAGGCGTTCCAAAACGGCGGGTATGGAAAATAGATCAGGTTTCAAGGAATCGTCTACTTCATTCCAAGTTAACGGTGTGGCAATCAAACCTTTTTCAGTTCCTCTAGCAGAATAGGGTGCGATGATGGTTTTCCCTTCATGGTGCTGCACATAGTCCAAATACAATTTGTTGTGGCGGTTCTTAATCAAGCGCTCTGTTGTAAACCATTGAGGTTCCTGTTCGCATAAAAAATCACAAACAAATTTTGTGAACACGCGTGTTTCGGTATAAGAAAAACGATCAAAAGGCAAAGGAATGTAAACTTGCAAACCTTTGCGACCAGAAGTTTTCACAAAGGATTCAAGACCAAATTGATCAAAGATAGCTTTCATTCGCTGCGCGGCTTCTATGGCCAATGAAAACTCTTGAACGGATGGAGGATCCAAGTCAAACACAATCTCAGTCGGCTTTTCTGTTCCTATTGTCTGGAAAGGAATATGTAACTCTAATGCCAACTGATTCCCAAGCCATAGTAAGGATTCCAGGTTATTGCACACCATATGTGTGATGTCATCTCCTGATGAGGTCGCAAGAAAATCCGGAAATGTATCAGGTGCATTTTTTTGATAAAAACTTTCACCTTCAGCACCATGCGGGAAGCGGATGACGGTCAGTTGTCTATCCTGCAAGAAAGGCAACATATGGGGAGAGACATGTTGCAAGTAAAGTAAGTAATCATCTTTGTTCAAACCTAATAATGGCCACACGGGCTTGTCCGGATTAGTGATTTTTACATTTTCGGGTAAAGGATAAAGCTGACGTTGCATTTGTTTCCAATCGCAATCGGCAGGGTCTTTGTCAAAGACGAATGCATGAAATCGCGGTTCCCTTAGGTGTTTGCCATCGAAATCAATGCATGCAATTTCTACGCAAATGGATGGTTCAAGTTCCCATACATTCGAAGAAATTAAGGTGCCATTTGATTCGAATAACGTCCTTAATGTATTCATTTCTTCTTTTTTCAGCCCGTGGCGAAAAGTAACAACTTCAATCAACTGTCCTTTGCCATAAATGGATCCATGGAAAAAACCATTGTTGTGATCGTATTTGGATAAAATGACCGTGACATATCTCCAGTTTTTAATTTTCATCCAGTTGCTGGTGCGTTTATCACTTTGCCATTTGCTCATTTTTTCTTTGGTAACGATACCTTCACCATTACTTACTTTTACTTCATTCCACAATTTCTTGCTGTGTTTGTTTTCCTCAACCATTTGAATTCGTGCAAAATCCTGATAATCGACGGAATGTGGCAAGTTGAGGGATTTAAACACCTTACGCATAAGCTGCTTACGCTTTGAAAAAGGAACACTTTGTTGCGTTTCGCCTTTGCAGGTTAACAAATCAAATGCAACATAATGACAAGGGAATTCCTGAGCATGTTTACTGATGACGCTTTGTGTTCGCATGCGGCTTCTCATTTGTACAATGGAAAAGTTACTTTGTTGGTCATTCACCAAATAAACCAGTTCTCCGTCAAGCATCAAGGGCAAAAATGAGCGGATATTCTCATAAATGTCCTGACAATAATCAATGATTTCCGGAAACATCGGATTGAGCACTTTGCCATTCCGGCTTTTGAGAGTGGGCGTTTCATCCACCCATTCAAGAAGGCAACGAAAGCCATCGTATTTCACTTCGTACAACCAGTCTTTTCCTGTTGGAATTTCTGTTGCAGTAGTTAAAAGCATCGGCTTCAATTTTTATCCTACTCTCCATTGTTTTTCCTAGCTTTTGTAATTTTCCGAACCTGATACATAAATATAGGCAAAAAAAGCATAGTAAGAAAAAGAAATGTAGGTGGTGAATCGAATATGCATACTGTTTGGAAAGGAAGTATCAGCTTTGGACTGGTCAATATTCCAGTTAAGCTTCACGCTGCGACAGAAAATAAGGATATTAAATTACGACAATTACACAAAGAGTGCAACACGCCAATCAATTACCAAAAGGTATGTGCCGGTTGTAAAAAAGAAGTACAAAGCGAAGACATTGTAAAAGCTTACGAGTATTCGAAAAATAAATTTGTGGTGTTGGACGACGATGAACTGGAGAAATTGAAAAAGGAAAATGAAGACAAAGCAGTGGAAATTATTGATTTCGTGAAATTGGAAGAAATCGACCCCATTTACTTTGAAAGAAGCTACTACATGGCGCCGGATGGGGGAGGAGGGAAAGCGTATTCCCTTCTGCAAAAAGCATTAACTGAATCCGGGAAAATTGGCGTTGCCAAAATTATGATCCGTTCAAAAGAACAGCTAGCAGTAGTGCGAGTTTACGACGAAATTTTAATTATGGAAACGATTCATTTTCCAGATGAAGTACGAAGTGCGAAAGAAGTCCCAAATATCCCGAGTGAACCGGCTATCGTTCAGAAAGAACTTGATACTGCCTTGTTATTGGTGGAGCAATTAACGACGACGTTTGAACCCGAAAAATACACGGATGACTACCGTACTGCACTGATGGAATTGATTGAAGAGAAGAAAACTGGTAACGAGACCGTAACGGCGAGTGAGAAACAAGCTGCAGCACCTTCAAATGTGACCGATTTAATGTCTGCACTTCAAGCGTCGCTGGATAAAACCAAAAAGAAAAAGCCGGTTCCCCGAAAGAAGAAAGCGGCAAAAACGTCTTAACATACATTGGACCTGGTCCTTTGTATGTTTTGCTTTTTCTGGCGTATCTCCTGTACCATTAAAGCAAAGGAGGGTTGTCGGGTGATGAATAAAGAACAACACGCCATGATTGTTTACACGGAAGTAGAACGAAAAATCGACTTTTATTACAAGCTACAGAAAATCGCCACGCATCATGAACTAACCATCACATCTGAAAACGTGACGACAGCCAGAACAAAATTCACGCTTAATCAGGTACTGGATGTTTCCTACAGGCCTTTTTCTTCAGAAGCGGGAATTTTATACCTCCATACCAATCAAGGCGTTTTTCCATTTAACATTCACAGCAATCCGCAAACCTTTATCGATACTTTTCGCTCGTTCAAATAATGTGGGTAATCTTGCATTCGTGATGCCTGAATAATCTAAACTAAAAAGAAAACAAAAAGAAGCCGTTAAAGCTGACGGCTTCTTTATAAACTGACTTCTGGCTTAGGGTTTAAAAGACTTACCTCGAAAATATCAATGATTTCAATAAACCGTTCGGCTTCTCTAAAAACATGATCCGCTAAAAGAGGATGAATATCACTCTTAATCCGGCATGCTTCAATTAAATCACGGGCTGTTTTCTTGAAGTCCCTTAATGCAACGACGGACACCCGATTTTGATCTAAAAAATGATCGAGTAGAGGGGTCGTTTCTGATTGTGGTCTCATGCTATCCAAGTCAATTGCCTGGAACATTAACTGATCAAAATCGTTGCTAAATTCTCTTGCCTGATCTACCAATTTTCGTTCGCTTGGGTCTAATAAATGCCCGATAAACTTCGCATGGTCCGCCATAATCTTAAGGAAGAATACATTTTCTTCAATGATGGCCTCGGGTAAAGGCTGTAATTTACCTTCATTCAAATCTTTTAATCGATTAGCAAAATAAGCGGCTTCTCTACTCGTATGATCAACCAGTAAAGGGTAGTTATTTGACGTGATTTCACAACGAAGAATGAGTCCTAATACTTTTCGCTTATACGCCCAAATGGATGCAACTGCTTGATACACCTGCGTGTTGAAAGCTTTAATCTGTCGTGGATCGGTATGCACTGAGTAACCGGCTAATTGCTCTTCAATTCTTTCAAAGACAGCAATGAACTGTAGAGCTTCCTCAATAAGCTTTTTGTCATTTGCAGAAAATCCTAAACTTAAAAATAGAGCATGTTCTTTCATAATTCTTGCCCAAAATCGAATTTCGTCTAATGACCTTACCACAAACTCGTTCGACATCAATTCGCCTCCGTTCGTCTGCCTACAAATAATTGTATGCCAGGCTTTGTCAAACATGCTTTAATTTAGACAAAATTGAAGCTACAAACAATCCTCAGTTGCACCCAAGTTAGCTACTAGATAAAAAATGAATCCAAAAGATAAGGCATAGGGAACAAATCACAAAAAAGAGGATGGCTTTAGAGCCGTCCTCTTTCATTTACCGATTATTTTTCAATAAACGTCAGTTCATTCGTTAATACGTTCAGGTGTCTTTGGGTGTTCTCATAGTGCGTTTGATAGCCAGGTAAATAAGATTCCGTTAACAAATGCATAGGGATGACTTCGAAGTCACGCTTGTTTTTGTAGTAACCATAAGTCGGTACGAAACTAGGGTGATCCAATTTGATAACCGTTTTCTCCGAATCCACGACCTTCGTTATTTCCACGCCACCAATGCCACCTGTCAATTTCTCCAAGCCCTCTTGGCTAGATAAAAAGTTTCCTAAACTATACATGACGAATGTTCGCGTTCCGTCCGGCCGTTCAATCCAATCAACGGGTTGAAGAACGTGAGGATGATGGCCAATGATAATATCAACGCCCATGCTTGAAAGCTCATTGGCTAAATTAATTTGTGTGTCGTTTGGTGTTTTTTCATATTCATTTCCCCAGTGCATGGATACGACCACCACGTCCGAAATGGTTTTCGCCTTTTTCACGTCCTGTTCAATTAACGGCAAGTCAATCAAATTAATCAAATAAGGTTTGCCTTCAGGAACTGGCATGCCGTTCGTGCCATAACTATAGGACAGGAAAGAGAAAGTGATGTCATTCTTCGTGACAGTCCGTACCATATTCCGGTCGTCTGGCGATTTGAAAGCACCCGTATATGGCATCTCAATATGATCCCAATAGTCTATGGCGTTAAGAATGGCTTTTTCTCCCCTATCCAGCGTGTGATTGTTTGCGATGGTCACTAAATCGATTCCCGAGTACTTCAACGCATCTCCAATTTCATAAGGACTGTTGAACTTGGGGTAACTGGAAAGCCCCAGCTCTGGACCCCCAATCATCGTTTCTTGATTGGCAACTGCAATATCGGCACTTTCGATAAAAGGCTTCACTTTTTCGAACATGGCCGTAAAATCATATGTTCCGTCAGTCGTTTTTGCATCTTTATATACGGGTTGATGTAGCAGGATATCGCCAATTGCAACAAGTTTCGCGGTTGTTACCACGGGTTTTTCAATTTTGAATGCTTTGACTGTAATTGGCTTTACAGGTCTTTTTGCCATTTCAGTTTCCATTGCATTGGCGACAGGTATACTGTCGATTGGCAATTCAGGGGCAGAAAAATGTGAACAGCCAACGATTAACATACATAAGGCGATTAATAAATAGTACTTTTTCACGACGTTCCTCCAAAATATTCATTAGCTACGATATAAAAAGAGTGATAACAACTTGTATCGCAAATTAGTAACTAGTGTTGACAAAAGATGCGACGATAATACGTATGTAGCAATGAAGATTGATATGCTGGAAGAATGAAAAGTTCAATAATAGTATCTTGTCATGAGGTTATTCTATAAATAGATGAAAAGTCCTGCTGAAATGAGTTCCTATAATTGACAAAATTCTGAAATTCGCATATTCTGAATTTGTAAAAGAAAGATCCGAAAGAGGAGTTTATTTATGAGTGTGGCAGTTCTTAACTAATCCGTCATTTTAATACGGTCTTGAAAGTAGCAAAAAACCAAGAAAATGCTTGGTTTATTTAGGTTGCGCTTTTCAAGAATTGTTAAGAACAAGCATCATAGCAAAGAAGAATGAAATTTCCAGCTATGGCATGTATTTGTCATCGCTTTTTTTGTGTCTATAAACGGTCATTTGTTTGATTTTCGTCAACCAAAGCCGATTTTGTGCACAAATCAGGGATTCCATTATATGCAATATCTTCTAAGCCGTCATGAGTGTTTTCATGTCGGCTTTTTTATTTGGAAAAAAGGGAGGATTTAATAATGAATCAACAAACCATTGATGTATTGGGATATCAAGAAATTTTACAGGAAGTAGGGAGCTTTGCGATTACGGAGCGGGCGAAGAACTCAATCGAGGGATTGCGACCGACCACGAATAAGAAAAGTATTGAACATGGATTAGGTGAGGTGCATGAAGCACTGCAAATTATGAAAATCAGTGCCAGTGTGCCGATTCATACATTAAGTGATATGGAGCAATACATCGAACAGGCAAAGAAAGGATTGTACATTCGGGCTGATCAATTTACCCGTGTCCTTTCTTTCCTGGATCACTGTAATAAACTGAAGCGCTTTATGAAAGATAAACAGTACGCAGCACCTACTATACATTTGTATGCGGAATCAATAGGGGATTTAAATGAGTTGGAAGCTGAACTGACGCGCTGCTTGAGACACGGTCAAGTTGACGATTATGCTACGAAAGAACTTTCAACTGTTCGAAGACAGTTATCCATGCAACTGGCTAAGGTGAAGGAACGAGCACAAACGATGGTGAAGTCAAAAACGTTTGCGCAGTTTTTGCAGGAAGCGATGGTTTCCGAAAGAAATGGACGCTATGTGTTTGCCGTCAAAAGGGAATACCGAACTAAAGTAAAAGGGACTGTTATTGATACCTCTGCATCAGGCGCTACGTTATTCATGGAGCCGAAAGAACTGGAAGAAATGCAGGAATCGATCGAGTACTTGAGAATTTCAGAAGAGCATGAAGTGGAGAAGATATTGTACGAACTGACCGAAAAATTCTTAGAACAAGAACTAGCAATCAACATTGCTATGGACACGATGCATCATTATGACATTATTTTTGCGAAAGCAAAGTACAGCGTCTCCATTGATGGGGAACGTCCGACGTTGAACGAGGACTATATCATTCATTTGAATGGGGCGAGGCACCCTATGCTGAAAGGGAATGCAGTTCCTTTATCCTTCCATTTCGGAGAAAAAGATCGGGCACTGGTCATTACGGGTCCGAATACTGGCGGGAAAACCGTCACGCTAAAAACCATCGGACTGCTGACCATGATGGCACAAACAGGTTTGTTCATTCCAGCGGAAAAGGGAAGTTCACTCCACATTTTCCATCGAATCTATGTGGATATAGGAGATGGCCAGAGCATCGAAGCGAATTTAAGCACATTCAGTTCACGCCTTTTGAACATTATCGACATTTTAAAGAAAACCGATAATCAATCACTTGTACTACTGGATGAGCTTGGTTCTGGAACGGATCCGAGTGAAGGGATGGCGTTGGCCATCGTCATTTTGGAGCAATTGTTTGAAAAAGGAGCAACACTCTTTGCAACGACCCATTACAGTGAAATGAAAGATTTTGCCGACCGGAAAGAAGGGTTTGTGAATGGCTCGATGGAGTTCAATCTCGAGACACTGCGACCAACGTATCGTTTGTTATTGGGGGAAAGCGGGAAAAGCCAGGCGTTTGATATTGCATTGAAGCTTGGATTGCACCCGCAGTTAATCAGAAAAGCACACGACATATCGTATAAAGGAGAGCAGACATATCCTCATGATGCAAGCGAGGCTGATTTGAAGGACCTTCATTATGTGCAGCAAATCACGACAAATAAATACGCCAGAAAAACTCGACAAAATAAGGAAGCCATTGAAGAAAAGGTAGCGCAGTTTGAACAAGGAGACAATGTCACGATACCCGCTACGAATGAGACGGGGATTGTATATAAAGGACCTGACAGCAATGGGAATTACATCGTGCAAGTGAAAGGCGAAAAGAAAGCCTTTAACCATAAAAGATTGCAGCTTCACATTAAAGGAAGTGAACTGTATCCTGAAAACTATGATTACGATATCATTTTCAAATCCAAAAATTATCGGAAAGTGAAGAAACAGCTCAATCTCAAGCATGTTAAAGGGTTAAGTCTCGAGGATGAGGAGTAATTAACTAAATGCAATATTAATGCTAAATAAGCCACAGAAAGCACATAGCTTTTTGTGGCTTATTTTATGAAAAAAATGATTTATTTTCACAATATGTAGTGTCGAAAAATAAAGTTAACACCATATATTGATTTACATGGATTTGCGTTATATAATAAAAATGTAAAGTAAATGGTAATAATTATGAAGGAAAAACCCTTCAATCAAGCTTATCGCAACCATAGCCCTGTGTTTAAAACGCTTTTCTGACTGACCGCTAGAACTTATGTGCTCTCAAAAATCATATGGGTATGGAGGAAGGGAAATATGAATACGCCAACGATAGGTAAAACGAACGTAACGTTGAAACAAATCAACAGTAAAAAAAGAGAAATGTATAAGAAAGCAAAGCACTTGGGTATGAGTCATCCCAACGTCGTCATGTGCAGTCAAGAGTTGGATGAGTTACTCAACCACTATCAAGGGATTTATCAATTCAATTTTGTCGTATAGCTTAAGATTAGCCAATAAAGAGTGCGAAGCAAGGTGATCATGTCACTTCGCTTCGCTTTTTTTTGTATGGGGCTGCGAATATAAGGTTCGCGAATAGAAGTGTCAAAAGCGTGAATAGACCGGCTGGAAACGCGAATAGCCTATTTTTCAAGTTATACAGGGTTGCCCATAATATGTCTCACTCTAGTAAAAAAAGCGATAACGGTCTGAAAAATGGGAAAATGCATTTTTTTCTTGCGAAATACCTAGAATTTCCACTCATATCATATAATAAGAAGTACAAATAAAGAGAAAAGTAGGGTGTTCTATGTATCCAACGAAATACAGAAGACGCAATACCGTCGCTTTTACCGTGCTTGCTTATTTCACATTCTTTGCAGGTGTAGTCATGTTCGCAATCGGTCTTTACAATGCGGATAATTTACAACTAAATGAAAAAGGCTATTACATCGCAGTCATGATCTTGGTGGCAGTGGGTGCAATCCTAACACAAAAAGTGACACGTGATAATGCGGAAGATAACGATATTTTGGCAGAACAGGAAAGACAATTTAACAATACACGAATTCCAAGTGGGTCGAAGGAATCGTAATGAAAACTGAAATAGTTAACAAATTGCACTCCATTTTGGGGTGTTTTTTGATGGAATGAAAAGACACTCTTGAATTGGAACTTTTTTACTTTCAGTACGTATAAAGAGACACATGCGTTAATTTAATCTTGAATCGTTTAATATCTTTATGTATTCCTTGTAGAATGGACGCAACTGCCTGCAGAGGACATTCTTTTAAAAAGTGAGTATAAGGCAAAATAAATTGATTTATAGATGAAATCTGAGGAGGGGAACTTTTGTTTATTGTAAATGTAGAGGGCGCAATTTATCACGATGGAAAGTGGTTGTTAATCAGACGCAGTGAAAAAGAAGAACATGCGGGTGGATCGCTGTCTTTGGTTGGGGGCAAGGTAGAAATAGAAGGAGTTTCATCGGATATTTTAGAAAGAACACTAAAAAGAGAAATTGCGGAAGAAGTGGGCATTGAAGTTTCAAATCTTCGGTATGTGAATAGCTCATCATTTGTTACGGATTCAGGCATCCATGTAGTAGATATTATATTTCTTTGCGACCACCATTCGGGAGAAGCGTATGCTAAGAGTCCAGATGAAGTGGACGTCGTTCTGTGGATGACCACTGAACAAATCGTAAATCATCATGATGTACCGGGTTACTTGAAGGACAATATCAAACTTGCGGATAGATTAGCTCAACAACATACAATAGTAAATTTTTAAAGTCATGATTAAAGATACAGAGGGGATAAGAATGAAGAATAATCCTAGGAAAAAAGAAATGGTTTTTAAGAGACATGGACAGATGGACAGGGAGATTCGAGATTCGATCCTAATTGAAATTATTTTAGGCATCCTCACCTTTATCCCGAGACTAATCATTCGTGTAGTAAGGAATTTATTTTAATTGGACTAGTTAACGATAAATGTATGGAAAGAAATCAAAATGAAAAACACCATCCAACAACCAATATTAAGCACCCAAATAGTAAAACGTATGATATAGTACGGCTGCGATAACTGCAATTTCCTGTGTTGTTGCTTGAATGACAACGGTATCAATTGTTGAGATTTTAGTCGCAGAAAGTCTCGAAACAGTGGCAACGTGTGTATTGTTGCATTTCAAGTGACCGACACCTGTATAATCGTTTTCAATATAATATTCGTGGTTGGCAAGTGTAATCGAATAGGCTTTTTCCATCAATTGCACTCTATGGCTCTTTATCGACACGGTCTGTGATGATACATGATCGGTAAATGTGTAGCCAATGCCTGGAAATGTACAATCTACACTATATAAAGGTTGCTCGTACTCATTTACGATTTTATAACAGTAGGGCAAGCCAGTGATCAGGGCATCGTTGACGATTTTGGCAACAAAGCCATGGGGCTGCTTTTGCATCGCAAAACTGGTGCCGCCTAGCTCATGATTGATGGGCATTGTTGTAGAAAGGAACACAGTTCCAGGCACTTTGTATGTATAGCGTTGCATAAGAATCCTCCTATTAATGAAAGTCATTTGAGTAATTTTTTACATAAAGGCGTTGTGAATCTGAATAACTTCCATACCACAACATGTAAAACACCGCTAATTCAATGATGGATTAGCGGTGTTTTACTTGAAAATTATATTTGCATCCACATCAGGTGATCGTTTTAGGCGTTCTTCCATAGCGGACATACACGGCATAAAACAGCGCGGCACTCAACAATCTCAGTCCAGAGTTTAGATACATTGCCGTCTCGACACCCCAACTGTTCAACATCCAAATACCGATTTGCGGTGCAAGAAACGCCGCAAATGCAAGCAGGACATTGTAGGTTGTGATGCAATACGTACGTGATTCTTCAGGAGACTGTTCCAACAATAAATTGAACAGCAGCAACACGACGCCTGACAGGAAGAAGCCTGACATTGTCTGGACGAGTGTTAAGTAATACAAGTTCGTCGATAGTACCGTCAGAAATGGCGTTGAAGCCATTCCAATTGCGGCCCATACGAAGACACGCACATTCGATTTGCGCTCAGCCCATTTTTTCCATAGCGGGAATGTCAAAATTTGCATCAACATATTTCCAACAGAAAACATACTGATCCAAAAAATGGTCGCCCCAACCACACGCACATGGTAAATGTTAAAAATCCCCCATGCCATTTGCCACGCAAAGTTGAAGAATAGTGCTGCTACTAAAAACCATACGTAATTAGCATGCTTGAAAATGGACCAATCCATTAACTTTTTCTTTACCAAAGGGCCACCCCCATGGGCAGGCGCTTCGTCGTGCTTCATCAACAAGAAGGCCTCCAAAAGTCCAAATCCAAAGGCCATTGCAAATAGGATTTGATACGCTGTCACATTGTCGGATTCATCTTTCATCACAATGCCGATGATAAGTGTCGAAACGAGCCCAACCATCGTCAACAGCCGATTGCGGTCACTGAAAAATTGGCCACGCCTGGATTCATCGATCATGCCGCTAATCAAGGTTTGCGAGCCGATGTTTGCCACAGTATTCGGCACACTCATTAGTGCAATGATGGCAAGGAAAGCCCATGCCTGCATCGATTCAGAAGGCAAATACACGAGCATGACAATCAGCAGGAACATCAACCTTGCAAGCAAAACCGACATCGCCACTAGCTTCTTATGCTCATGTGCTCGGTTCAGTAGAATGGCAGCTGGAATAGTCATGAGCAACGCGACAAGCGGGGGAAGGGAACTAATCAATCCCACTTGGTAGTTGGTGGCGCTCAAAATGGTAATTGCAAAAATGGGAAAGAAGTTGTTAGAAAAATTCATCGCAATGGTCGAAGCCATGCCATAATAAATGCTGATTTTTTCATTATATGGTCGCATAAGTTTCTCCGTTATAATTCAAAGAATAGGTTTGATATTCTATGAATTATAAACCTGTAAAAAAAGAAAACAAGTACTTCGAGACACAAAATTTTTGGGACGCTGTTTAAAATTTAGGAGGCACCCCATTCAAATGTTTTAAAAACAAACATGAGGGTTTTTTCTAATCGCCGAATATGTAGAGTTCACGTACAAAAAACAGCTTGCAATCTACGTTGAAGTAAATTGCAAGCTGTTCTGATTTTATTTTATTTTTTCAACATCGGAAAGGACGCTATCCAAATCGTCAGCGGCTTTATTTAATGTGTCTACATCAAGAGGGTCAATTTTTACTCCTGCTTCAATTATGTGAAGGGGTGTTTCAACTTGTTCATAAAGGTCCGCGTCTTTTTCTTTTACTGCATCTTCAAAACTCTCCCAAATTTCTTCTAAGTTTTCGCCATTTGCTTCGGCTTTCTTAGTGTCATTTGCTTCTAATTGCACTTTCAAATCGGCAACTTCAGCTTTCATTTCTTTTGCTCCATCCGCAATCGATGTTTGTGAAGTCGTCTCTTCTGTTTGGGTGTTATCATCAGTTTTTGTTTGTTCATCATTTGTTCCACAAGCCGATAAAGCCATTGATGCTGCGATTATTATTGGGAATACGTACTTTTTAGATTGCATTATTAAGTTCCTCCTGTTTTTTCATTCTTGATTGAATTGTTTTTTGTTTTATTTTACCCAAAAATGCTACAAAAACTGCAACGACTAACAAAATCATTTGAGGGATAAAGCTCTCCCAAGTTGAGTAGATCGCAAAAAAGTCAATGGTTGGAATTGGAGCTTGTGTAGCTGGAATAAGCCCGGCTAATTGTAAACCATGAATGCCCATACCCGTAAACTTAAAGCACAAGTAGAACATTAATATACTCGACACCATGAAAAATGGACGCATCGGAATTTTTAAGCCTACTTTTAAGATTAAGTACGACGTAATCAATAATATGGTTAGGCCAATCGCTATGCCACCTAATAAGGAACCTAAGTCAATAGAAGATGCCATTCCGATATAGAATAAGACGGTCTCAGTTCCTTCACGGAAGACAGCAAGAAAAGCTAAAATCGCAATTGAAAGTAAACTACCAGTATCGAGTGCCTTCGTACTTTTCTTCTGGATATAGCGATTCCATTCTAAAATACTCGATTTACTATGAAGCCAATAGCTCATGTAGCTGAGCATGACAGCAGCAAAAACACCTGTCCATCCAGCAATCAGAAAGTTGTTGTGACCAAATGTGCCAGCTGAGAATAAGAAGTTGACCAAAATGCCAAGAACCAGACTGATGCCAATGCCAGACCCCACGCCTACCCAAATCCATTTATTCTTGTCCGAATGACCGGATTTCTTTAAAAAGCCCATAAGCGCTACGACAACTAAAAGAGCTTCTAACCCTTCGCGTAACAGAATGGTCGTCGCATCTAACATCGTGTAGCTAGTTTTTGAAACCAGTGGAGATAAATAATCTCTCATTTCTTCAATGGTTTTTTTTGCCCCTTTTACATCGGGCGGATTAGCTGAAAGCATGGAATATGAAGTAACCATATCACTTTCTGCATTTTTGTAGACCGTTGCAGACTGAGTGAGCACTACACCTTCAACGTCCAACCAAGATTTTCTGAATTCCTCAATATCTAATTTAGCACCGTCAATATCTTGGTTATCAATTTTGTCTAAAGAGTGATTTAATAACATAATCAGTTTGGCAACATCGCCATTATTTTTTGAAGCATCTTGATCCGCAACTGAAGTTTGTGAGAATTGACCATTAATAAATTTAGTATTCGTTTCTTTCAGTTGTTGAAGCGATTTTTGAACACTTTCAGAGTTAACCGGATCTTGAGCTAAAGCAAACTGAACTTGTCCCATATTATCTTCTATATCATGGTAAGCCTGTTCAGATTTTTCCTTAATTCCTGATTCAAAAGAAATCCAATTAGCCGTGTATTTCTTAAATTGTTCAGAGGCAGTTTTAGTGTCGCCCAATTGAACAGATTTTACGACTTCATCAATTTGAACGTTTGCTTGGCGCAGGTCATCTTCAGGGCTCGTAGCAAAACTTTTGGTTGGAAAAATTAACAGCCCGATAAGGACGAAGACTAGAGCAAAATGTATAGATCGCATTATTTTGTCTCCTCTTTATATTGTTATTTAAATTAATTGAAAGATTAATTCGATAATGAAAATCATTATCAATTAGATTCTTACGAATTATAAGGTTATATAGATGTCTTGTCAATCGCAAAATAAATATGAATAAGGTCGAAATAAAAAAGGGGAGAAGAACGATTTTAATATAGAGGGAAAAATGGAGTGGTTGAATGGAAAAAATAAACAAAATGGTGCCTTAAATAAACTAAATGTGATGGCTCACAACTTTTCAATTTTCAAAAAGATATGTGCCATCACGATGGCCAAATTAAGGGTATATACTCCTGAAGGGAAATTCATATATGACGGTCTGATGCCAATCGAGTAAATGCCTATACATAAAATAATGAAGATATTAATATTGAACTACCTATTGTTTCTCCTTCGCTCGCTCTTTTTGAGCTGCGTCATACCGGGCACGCATCCGCCAACTTTGGATGAACGAAATCAAATAATACATCCCGACGTAAAGAACAACAAACAAAGCGATATCCAAAACAAATTTGAAAAGGGATTCCCAAACAAATTGACCGTCACTGAACAATTTGTATTGGAAAAATGGTAATAGTAAATACGTGAAGTTACTAATGAGCCACGCTGAAATGAATGCGGCAACTGCTTTCCAAAAAGTCATTAATGATCACCATCCTTTATAAGGATATAAAGTTGAAACAACATGATTCGGAATATCTTTAAGCACAAATTGTGAAAAACGGTCTGTGGAGTCATTTTTTTTAAATCATTTGGATCCCAGAGAACTGAAAGTACCAGGGACTATGTCCATTTATAACCGTCTCATTCTATTTCCTTGTGATATTTCAATGTGTACTTGATGGGTGGTCCCGCCGTCTAAACCGTTTCCTCGAGAAATAGCCAATTCTGTTTCAATACGGACTACTTTTGTTTCGTGCCCTTGAAGGGAAACGGTGTAAGGAGCATTTTCATTCATCAAAGGAACCACCTTGAATCTCTCTTCGAAAAGCGGTTCGTCACCAAATCGAACATCAAAAGTCACTTCATCGTCACTAAAATTTTCAAACGGTAAATCACACATGACACTCAATCTCTTGTCATCCATTTTCTTGAATTCACATACACTCTCATCCAACTCATAGTCAATCGCGTAAATACCCGAAGCGAGTGTGTTTTGATAGACATTGATTAAGAAAAAAGGCAATAAAAAGTAGAGAAGAATCGCTAAAATCACCAGTCGAGCCCGATATTTTTCCAAGGAAGTCCCAAACAGATAGATACCAACTACCAAAATGACAAGCAAGACGAGCCCACCAAACTTGAACCCATCCATATCCTGAATGGGAATGTTCATGACTGACGCTTTACCTGCGGCAAAAGGTTTCTCATGCGGAAAAGGGAAATTGAGCAGCATGACGAATACCATCAAGCCAATCCCCACGATCAGTCTTTTTTTGTTTCGGACGATTACTCGATTATCCTTCATCATTGAGCCATTTCTTCTTCCACTTCTTCTTTATTTGTTTTCTTCGGCAAACTTTTAACCAAACTTACAATCACCCACGTAATTAATACAGAACTAATCAATAGCACAATCGCATTCGGAAGGGCTTTATCATACAGTTCTGAGCTTTCCATAATGCCCCACTTTGGCCAAGTCGGTGCGACATACATCCAGATCACGGCAATCGAATTATTGATAATGTGCATTAAAATCGGAATCAATAAATTGCGTGTTTTCAAATACAACAAGGAAGCGATCACTCCAAAGATAAATGCCCCGACAACATCTGCATGCAACAGGCCAAACAGAATACTGGAAATGAGGATTCCGCCCCACATCGACGTTTTCTTCATCATGCGATGCAACAAAACGCCACGGAAGATAAACTCCTCAGCAATGGGACCAATAATGGCTATGCTGACAAGTGAAATCACTAAATAAATCGGGTTTTCCGGCATCGGAATGGGCTCCAACAGAAAATCCACAAACCCAGGAAAAATAGGATACAAGGCAAACAATTGAAGCCAAAATACACTTATTGAAAACGCAATGGAAATCGCAACAAATCCAAATAAACGAGGTAGCCATTCAACGGTTCCTTCCTTGAATACCACTTCACGTACAGATTGACCTTGTTTTCGGAAATGATATCGGAAGAACAGAAGGGGTGCTGCTATATACAAAATCAGCGTAATTCCTGCTTCCACAAAATTATCACTGTATGGAAGGAAAATAGCCCCAATCCCAAATACCACCATCAACAAAATAGTCAAACCAAACAAATGACGCGTCTTCATCTCTTCAAACATTCGCTCAACCCCAATCAAATTCTACTTACTTATACGCAACTGGGAGGAAATGGTTTCGAATTATTGAGAAACTCCTACTGGCTGCGATAATACATCTCTTTTTCGTCTATCGGAGTATATGCTTCTTGCAAGATACATGATGATGAGAATCAACAATAATAAACTGACCACGAGAAACGTGCTTTTCAGGACAACGTTCACATATAAATCATCCGTGCTGACTAAGAAAAGGGTTTCTATCCATGAAGGAAAGAAGAATTCTTGAAATAAAGTGAAGCCGTTATGTACGATGTGAATCAAGATCGGAATGAATAAATTTTTTGTCTTCAAATAAATCAGTGAGGCAAGGATGCCAAAGATGAAAGTAGCTAGCATCTTTTCGGCTTGCATATGGATTGCTGCAAAAGCCAAACTCGAAATCAAGATACCGGCCCACATATTCGTTTTCTTGATGAGGCGGTTCAACAAAAGTCCCCGAAAAACGAATTCTTCTGCGATTGGTCCCGTAACCGTCGTCACCACCATGGAGACAATCAAAAATAGGACAGTTTCATTAGAGGGTTCAACGATAAATGGGTCTAATTGAAAGAAAGAATCTTCTATCACTAAATAAACCCAAAACGTTGTAAGTGAAAATGTATTGAAAATAAGCGCAATTGCTAGCACCGATAAGAATGAAGTATCCACATTTTTGTCTGAAACAACAGTCCGGAGTGGAGATTTATACCGATAAAAGTAATAGCCAAAGAACAGCAACGCAACCAATTCAAAAGAAACGAAATCTGAAATAATGCGTTTGTAGTTTTCAGGAATGTCATACAAGGATAAAATCCATTCCACTGCGAGAGCAAAGACAATCATTAAGACAACAAAAATCCGGATTTTCATTTCTTTAAACATCCAATTCCTCCTCGCAAGAGTAAACCTGATTGTATTCAGAAGCATCCAAAATCTCTTCTGTTTGCCCCCACATGGACAATTTGATTTTCAGATAAAAGGTTTTATCATTTGAACGAACATAAACCGCATAGTAGCCATCTTCTTCTCCATATATGTTAGCTCGGATATTGTTTAGGCAGTCGCCTCCATAAGTCTCTTCTATAAACGCAACGGACAATTCCTTCGCTTTCCATTCATAAAGAAGACCCTGCAAGCTGAAAATGAATCCCACAATAGAAATTATAAGAAATGCTATCGCAATACGTTTTTTCACCCGAACACCATCCTTATATATATATTTCGAAATTTCCTTATATGATTTATTCTAACATTTATTTACAGTTAAAAATTGAAAAAAACCATCAATTGCTCTGTAATGGCCATGGATGGTTTTTTGTCTTTTATTAGCTGCGCCGATACTTCTGTACAAAGGGAAGAATGAGTGAAGAAATAATTCCTAATGACACTACTAATAAAAAAGCGTAGCCATAAGCTAAATGCCACTGCCCCCCTAAATAGAAACCAAAAAAGTACATCGGTAGAACAAGCACTACTGCTGTTACAATTCTTGAAAGGAAAGTAATTCGGTGTTCAGTGCCGCATTGGCTGCATTGAATTGGTTTATACATAAAGATATTTGATTTAAATATTTTGCCCCAGCTGAATCGATGATGGCATTTGACGCATTTCTGTAACCCCATGTCTTTTCCCTCCTCAATCAACCTGATAACTTCTTTTTTTCTAATAAGCAAATGGGGGAGAAATGGTTTCTGTTTACTTATAAATAAAAATTATTGACACTTTTAACTTAAAAGTTAATAATTCATTCAAGAGGTGATGAATTTTGGAATTCAATTCACAAGATTTTGGTGAACGATTGAAAGAAATACGCATTCAACACGGGCTTTCTATGTTGGCACTTGGGAAAGACATCGGTACTTCCGCTAGCCGCATCAAGAGTTGGGAAAGCGGTGAGAGTGTCCCTTCTGCAAACTGGATTGTGGCGATAGCTGAACGATTCAACATTTCAACTGATTTATTACTAATAAATAGTCCTTTAAAGCAATTGGAATGGTCAGAAGAAATGTACAAAATAAGCGAATCAGCCACAACTTTTAATTTCGTGAGTGAACCTGAAGAGCAAGTCTACTCTCAGTTAAACTCCTCAGCCAGTTCAAGTAGAACAGACGTTGAATGGGAAGACATCATGAACGGGACATCATCTCAAGATGACCTTTCTATAGAAGATTTATTTCCAGGGAAATCACAAAAACAACGATACCTGGACCAACTAACATCCCTATATTCTAAACTCACCACACAGGATTTAATGGAACTGTATACATTGGCGGAAGTGAAAGCAAGGAATAAACGATGATCAAACGAGTCGAATTTACAGTAGAAGTCACAAAACCAAATATTGTAGCACCTTCATCCTACAATCCAAATCCAGGACTAGGCTTAACAAAGCACAATCAATTGGAAAAGGTGCTGGGAAGCCTTACTCTCAACTACAAATAAAAGAGGGCTGGACCTTCAAAGGGGAATCCTTTTGTGAGGGAATGGGTGGATACGGAAAAGTGGAAGGCTGGAACATCGAAGATACCGACCAAGTCGAACCGATGAGTCTAGTTCAAGGAGATGGTTCGCCCTTCTCATACTTGCAAGGGGCAATGCTATACCGTGACATCGACGAATTCGGTCGTTTCTGGCACAGCACACAATGGGGAGTGGAAGAGTGTTGGATCAACATCTTGCCATGGAAAAAGGGATTATCCCTTACGAAGATGAAGAACTTGAAGAGGACCGATGGGCATTCACAGGAAAGAAACCTGTGAACTGGAATCCTAGCTATATCGAGAAAAAATGCGCTTGGGAATGTATCTCTAAGCGCATTTTTTTGACTGTCTTTATTTACTAAAGCATCCGTTAGTTCAATAAGGTATTTATGCGTATCATGGTCCTAAAGAGAATATGAATTTAACTTTTAGATCAAAGACTGTTCAATCTTTTAAATAAATAATAATGGTCAAAACCTTCTGGATAGTTTTCAAGTTTACCTAAAACTTCATAACCAAGTTTTTTATAAAAATCAGGGGCTTGAAAACTATAAGTCTCCAATCTAATTAAATTACACCCTTTTTCTATAGCTACTTTCTCTGCTTCCTTCATTAACTCTTTTCCTTGACCTTGTCCGCGTAACACGTCATCAATCCAAAGAATCTCAATGTGAAAGCATTTCCAATCTATATTCCCTAATATTCCACCTAATATGTTGTGATTGTCATCTTTAATAATAATATTTATTTTTTCTTCTTCAGTATAAGCAACTTGTTTCTTATTGTAATTGATTAGACTTTCTCTAACATATAATGCTTCCTTTTTATCATATCCAACATGAAGTTTTAAGTTTTCCATCTGTAATATTACCTCCTATAAACCAATTAATTAGTGTTCATAATTCAATTGTATCACCGTTTAACAAGCTATCACAGACAATAAAAAAGCGCTAGATTATGCTGCGAATTATGGTCCGGAATGCATCAGAAAAAGCCAACAGATCACTGTTGACTTGAATAAGGATAATTTAGTTTATTAGTTTATGTAATTCATTACCTTAGATTATACTAATTAAAACCCCAATTCTTTTCCCCTTTTTTAGACATTTCGGTTTATCCCATCGGTTATTTCAGCTAATATTTGCAGATTTCCTTCTTCTAATATAGTTCTTAGGTCCCTCTCAAAACCCCATTTGTCAATAATATTGTATGACTATACAATTCAACTAATCCTTCCTATTTATTTACCTCATCTAGAGAACTTACTACCATTAGGAGCTTCCTCAGAAATAGAACCAAACCTTTAAGGAGGTGAAGACAAGCTCTGATTCTAGCAGTCTACTTCTTTCAGTAATCTTTTTGGGACTGAATAACTTCTTATTTTTACCTCACCATGATTTTTCTCAGCTTAGAATTATCCGCTAATTACCTTATGGAATAGGAGAATGTAAATGAAAAAGCTAACCATGAAGACGCTTCTAGTTGGATCGATTGCCGCTTCTATGCTATCAGGCTCCATTTTTCAAGTGAACGCACTTGGAGCATCTAGGAATGGGACGGTATTGGATAAATCAACTGTTGCAATGAGTAATAATGGGACCGGTGATCACGTAATTACGCTCATTACTGGTGATGTCGTAAAAGTTTCTACCCTTAAAAACGGGAAATATATCATCAATGTAGAGCCAGCTAATGAGGATGGGGATGGAGTCAGGGTCCTGACCTTTGGTGAGGATACTTTCGTATTCCCGAACTCTACCATGCCTTACCTGGCAGCAGGAAAACTCGATAAGGACTTATTTAATATTACGAAATTGATTGAATATGGGTATGATGACAAGAATCAGGCAGGATTGCCGGTTATCGTCGAATACGAAGAGACAAAGGCTAGATCTTTCTCCAAAAACATTGCTCCAAAAGGAGCGAAGAAGGTTCGGGATTTGGAAAGTATTAATGGTGCCGCACTTACTACCGACAAAATGAAAGCGGATACATTCTGGGAAGATGTCACAGTTCAAAGGGACAATAAAGAACCTGAAAAATCATCACTCTTTAAATATGGAGTAGAAAAAATTTGGCTGGATGGCCGTGTAGAAGCAGCCCTTCATCAAAGTGTCCCTCAAATTGGAGCACACACAGCATGGGGAGCAGGCTTTACAGGTGAAGGCGTCAAGGTTGCCGTGCTTGACTCTGGAATTGACCCTGGCCACCCGGACCTTGTCGATCAATTGGACGAAGCGGTGAGCTTTGTACCTGGCGAAGAAGTGAATGACGGAAATGGTCACGGAACACACGTTGCCTCCACTGTGCTTGGAACAGGTGCAGCTGATGGAAGATCCAAAGGCGTTGCTCCTGATGCACGCTTACTGGTAGGGAAAGTATTGAGTGATCAAGGATTTGGACAAGATTCTTGGATTATTGATGGAATGGAATGGGCATCTGAGAATGCAAAGATTGTCAATATGAGTCTTGGAACCAGCGAGCCAGGTGATGGCAAAGACCCTATGTCTCAAGCTGTAAATAGACTTAGTGAAGAGAATGGAACACTATTTGTTATCGCTGCCGGTAATAATGGAGCAGAGGGTTCTATCGGCTCTCCTGGTGCTGCAGATTCCGCTTTAACTATCGGGGCTGTGGACAAATCGGATCGGCTTGCATGGTTCTCTTCAATGGGGCCTCGCTATGGCGATATGGGTCTAAAACCTGACTTATCTGCTCCTGGTGTAGGGATTGTTGCAGCCCGTTCCCAATTTACATCTGGCAGTGGATATTACTCTAGAAAAGATGGTACATCCATGGCTTCACCACATGTCGCAGGTGCAGCAGCTATCCTTGCCGAAAAACATCCGGAATGGGACGGAAAAGCTTTAAAAGAAGCATTAATGAACACAACAACGAAGCTTGAAGGTTACCAGCCTTATCAGGTGGGAACAGGACGGGTTGATATAGCTGCAGCCTTGGGAACACAGCTGAGAGCAACTAGCTCCGTATCATTCGGCTTCTTTAAATGGCCGAATGATCAAGCAGCCCCTGTTGAAAAAGTTGTTACCTATACAAATGATAGTGCCGAGGACATCACAATAGAGTTGGAAGCAACATTTACAAATGCAAAGGGTAAAGAAGCTCCATCTGGTATGTTAAACCTTTCTGAAAATACCATCACTGTTCCAGCCAATGGCACAGCGGACGTGAACGTAACACTTGATCCGACACTTGGCGAAACAGGTTCTCGTTATCAAGGATACTTAACAGCAAAAGCAAACGGAGAAGCTGTTGTACACACAACTATGGCGATGGTCAAGGAAGAGGAACGTTATACTCTTACACTAAATGCAACTGACCGTGACGGCTCTGCTGGACTGGCATATGTGGCAATATCCAGCGAGAAAATGGAGCCATTTGTTTATGCTGTCAATGGTTCATCAGAACTTCGCCTGCCGCCAGGCACCTATTCAGCCATGTCCCTAATGGATGTGGACGTGAACACAGACCACGCTGGTGTAGCCCTTGTAGGTGACCCGGAAGTGGAACTGAACGGACCAAAAACAGTGGAACTCGATGCAAGAAAAGCAAAAGAAATATCTGTAGAGGTACCGAAGAAAACAGAGGCAAATTACCAACGTATGGAATATCACCGAACAATTGGTGATATGCCCCTGACTAGTCTCTATTTGATGCCGGTTTGGATTGATAAGATGTACGCTGTTCCAACAAAAGAAGTCAAAACCGGATATTTTGAGCAGCTCACTCGCTGGCGTTTAACAAAACCATTTCTGACCATTAACTTTAATGGAAAGGAACTGGATGATATTCCATTGGCTGGAAGTACATTGTTGGATGGAAAGTATAACTTATCCACGGTCTATGCTGGAAAAGGCAGTTCAGCTGACTTCGACCGCCTAAAAGCAAAAGGTAAAGCTGTTGTGGTCGATCGAAATGATGAAGTAACCCCTTCTCAACAAGCTGCTGTTGCTGCTGCTGCCGGGGCAAAGCTACTGATCATCGTCAACAATGAGGATAAAGAATTTAGTAAATATGCTGGTACTCCAGAGTACACAGACAACCCGATTGCCGTTGCTAGTATCAGCAAAAAAGAAGGCGACAAGCTTGTAAAAGCTGTACGTTCAGGAGATGTAAAACTGCAAGTAGAAGGAACAATCGATTCTCCATATGTATATGATCTTATGGATGTCCATAAAGGTTCTATACCAAAGGATTTAACCTATGCACCGAAGAATAAAGACCTAGCGACAATCGACAGTCGCTACAATTCCCACATTGAAACAGCAGGTGGAGAATTCCGATACGACTTGCGTCCGCATACATTTGGGGCTGTAGGCTTCCTGAAAAAGATATCATTACCAAGAGCCCGCACTGAGTATGTTTCGGCAATAGAGGACACAGGCTGGTATCACGAGGCAACTGTCTTAGATTCGAAATGGCAGATCCGTCAGCCATTGGCCACTTACACAAAAGGACAAAAATTAACAGAGAACTGGTTCTCTCCAGTTGTCCGTCCAAGCTTGGGTGAAGGTTACTGGGCTCCTGAGCGCCAAGGCAATCATCTAATGATCAATGTTCCTGCTTGGGCCGATGCAGGAACAGGAAACACAGGCGGTATTAACGATTATAATATATCTGTAAAAAATCAGACATCTAAATTGTACAAGGGTGATACATTAGTGAAGGAAGGTAAAAGCCAAGCGCTCTATGCAACAGATGTCGCACCAAAAGAACGTACGCAATTCCGTTTTGTTACGGACGCAAAACGTGACGCAGATCGCTGGAATACGTCGGTCCGCACTCATACTGAATGGACCTTCTGGACGGAAGCATCAGAGGATTGGAGATACGATCTTCCATTCCTAACTCTGGATTACAAGGTGGACACCGATGTAAATGGGGATGCATTGGCAAACCGTCCTACTAACCTTGAGCTGTCTGTCGGTAAAGTGGAAGGTGCAGTAGGATACGGAAACGTGAAGGATGCCATTCTGGAAGTTTCATTCAATGAAGGCGAATCGTGGAAAAAAGTGAAGCTTACAAAAGATGGCGACGCTTATGCCGCAACCATCCAAAATCCGATAAACGCAAAATCCGTTTCACTCAGAGCAAGCGCTTGGGATGATGAAGGAAACAAAATTACCCAAGAGATCATCAAGGCTTACGGATTAAGATAATTTTAGTGGAAGATGCCTGCTTTATATAGAGAAAGCAGGCGTCTTTTCTTTTGGTTAGTGAGGTGTGACCCGATGTGAAAAAGATAAATGATTAGGATTGTTAGAATAGGATATTTTGAGCACCCCATCCTAGCTCAGAAGGAAGCACAAACATTCTTTTCACCCCCGAACGATGCAAAAAACATAAAAATAGAGCGTTTTTTCCTCTTTACAAGTCCATTTTCTGACCAAAACTTAAAGCTTCAGCCATAAAAACGTAACCTCTCCATCAAACAAACTGATTATTTCTTCTGAACTTCTCCACAATTGCTCCAGCATAACGATTAGCATTGACCATATCATTGTTGGACATGTAGTAGTCAAATAATTTTACCGCATAAAACTCTTTCGCCATTACATAGCCCATTTTGTCAAAGTGGGGAAATGCCTTGTTCTCCAGATAGTGATAATACTGGTCATCCTCACCTAGAATGGAGTGATAATGCATCGTAAAGAGATGATGAAAGGTGGCGGCCGAAAAATTCCTGCATAACACGAGTCCCTCTTCTACAAGCTTTAGAAGCTTTTCCTTTGGCGTCTTCCCTTCTTTCGTCAAAGCGTTTATGTACCCCTCCAGCGAGGCGACATACTTGGGCTCCGAGGATTTGCGTGCATCCATCGACTTTTTGTAATATTCAGCAGCCTGCTTGAAATAGCCGTGCATCAAATTCAGATAGCCGAGGTTATGATGCAGCATCGCTTTTTGATGATCGAGCCCATAATCCCCTGTCATATCTATCAATCTATGATATTCACTGCTTAGAAAACGGTAATCCTTCGATTGCTCGAGCTGGATGAGCATCAGCATTTCAGCTTTAATGATACGGGAGAAGCTGCGAATTTTGGTGAAGAAGGCCAGTGCCTTATTCGCATTGAAAAAAGCTAGGACGCGAGAATTGAGCGAACTATAGGCAACAGCCAAGTCGTAATAATATTCCTGATTGGAGTATTGCTCCAGACTGATTTGACCTAGAAAAGAGATGGCACTGACATAGTCATACTTCACGGTCAGATGGAAAATCCCCTTTATGTGCAACAACATATTTTCCTCATAATTAGATAAACCTGTCCAAACATCCATCTCCTCTATTAGAGCCTGCGCTGATGTGAACTCGCTAATAGACAAGTAGTATCTGGTGAGCACAAGGGTGTAGGATCGATAAAAATCCTGAATATATAAAAGGTTAATTCCATCAAGCTGCCTTTTTATACTATCCGCCTTTGTCTGCAGTTCCTTCACAATGGCATCATGCCACTCCTTTAATAAGGATTCCACCCTCCTGTAATTTAACACTTCCCTTTCCATATCAATTCCTAGTCTTTGAGATAATAATAGAATAGTTTCATCCGATACTTCTGTAAGCCCCCGTTCTATTTTACTGATATGAGTACTGGAGGAAATTCCTTCCCCTAGGTCCTTTTGCTTCATTTCTTGTTGTTCGCGATAGAATTTGATTATCTTTCCTTCCAGCATGATTCCCATCCCCTAAGCGTCTCCATCCCAATCTATTAACACAATTTGATTAGGATTAGGTCCACTAAATTTTGTATATATAGAAATGTTTTCATGTGCCATTATAGTCCATCCATGTGAAATTGCATGAGTTTGTGTGTTCAAATTAAATGCTCCTTAAGCCATGACGGCATCTTTTTCTATTTAGTTTTTCTCCTTTTTCAATTCTCTATTAAAGGGGGATAGTCCTTCTTTAACTTAACTTGCATTATTAGTTGATGAAGAAACTTAGGACAACGTTTTAGCATTGAAGTAGTATATGTAGTAGGCTCTATATTTTTATTTTTATCGTTTATTATTCTTTTTCAACCGGAAAATCTTTAGTTTTAAAGATTACAGCATTTAGCAATAACTTCGGTAGCGATATACAACCATAAATTGACAGGAAAAAGCCAACAGTATCTGTTGGCTTTTTTTAATATATCAACATTTTCACTCTTATTTCCTTTTTTCCATTCAGTTTTTCTGCTCATTTCTTCAACAAAACTGCCCCGTTAGTTTAATAAGAAAAAATGCTTTACTCCTACTTGAAGTAAAGCACCCGTTAGTAAAAAAATATATTGCTTTAGTTAAAGACTTTTTATATATTTCGTAACATTCCCTATACAGCAACTTCCTTGAGGATTATTTACCTCACACCCGCATCTGTCTGCTTTTACATTTACTCGAATGTGTTCTAAAGGTTTAGGAGAAAGTTCTTGTTCTTCATATTTCTTAATTTTCTCTTTTGTCCAACTAAAGCAATAGCAAACTGGTACTGTGGGAGAATCATCTTTTTGATGCACAGATACCTTTACTTCTGACTTAAGGTACAATTTTTTCTCTGTATCAAAATAGACAACATCACAATCTTTCGTTGAACAAAAGTAATGAGTCAAACTCGGATTCAAAGAATCTAAAACTGATGGTTTAAGCATTGATTTCAACGTAATAATTTTCAACTTTTTCCCTTTGGTATTACAAGATGGACAAAACTCAGTATCATTACTTTCAGTAATTTGTTCTTTTGAAGCACAACAATCAGTCATTTCTACACCTTCCCTTTTAGCTCTCTGAACCAAATGCATCCTAATGCAACAAATAATCCGATCCAAGTTTATGCGCTGCACTTTTTAAAAAATCAAATCAGCTGTGTCTACTTTCGTTGTCTTTTTTTGACTGTCGGTAATTTTAATTTTCATGGGAGTTGAAGATAGGAAGGACATAACCACATTTCCAGTAATCTTCATGTTGTTCAGATTTCTTTATAAACATTATGCTGAAAATTCCTCTTTTAACTTTACTCCGTAATACCGCATTGCTTTCAAATTTCCTTCGTATTCAAATATTTCTAGTTCGATTAAACAACGCAAGCGGTATTCGAGCCATTCGTCCCCTGTATATTGCTCCATCTGCCCTAAAACTTCGCCAATAACACGTGCAGCCTTTATAAAACCAGGGTATTCAAGTTCTTCATTTAGTCTCTTTGCACAAGTAATGATTAAGTCATCATCTCTGGTTAGCACATTATAATGCCATAATTGGTGGTCTGCCCATGTGCGAAGTAAAGATTGGTCATTATTAAGAAGGTTCTTTCCTTCTTCGCATAAACTTGTTCGTCTAATGTCTTTTAGGGGATGTTGCTTATATTGCTCATAAAAACAGGATAATTTCTCACTCGGAAGTTCGCCAGTTGCTTTCGGGTAATCTTCTTCATATGGATGCAAATCATACAATTTATGAAACGCCGTATAAGTATTTATTACAAAGATTGTGTTCAACTTTCCTTTTAGCAGTGCAAGGACTATCCGTAAGCCTGTTTGTTCGTGTGCATTATTACAAGTCCAAATAACAATATCCTGAACTTGTGGAATGGCTTTGATTCTATCCACTGAATCAATCATTCTTAGCATAGCAACATCACGCTCATTGCCCTCATCCCGGTAACGCTCTTTAAACCAGTGAAAACGTGCCTGCATTCCTTCTTTTGTATGTATATTTTTCACTGGACCAACAGATAAAATATCTGGTAATACAATGATTTCCTCTGTCTTTTCATAAGGTGTATTTCGAAACGCAGCACGTAAGCTCCCAGCTGGTGATTCACCAAATATAATATGTACCGTTTGTGCTTGAATCTTATCTATTTTCTTATTTCCATCCGTCATTAACGTTCTCTGCAATTCTTCTATCTTCCTCAATATCCGCACCCCTGTACTTTAGAGTAACTAGCCCTTCACTTGCTTACTCAATTTATTTTATCTTCTTCTAAAATTTTTTCTCAAACCTTCTTATTGAAGTAAAACATCAGAATAAGACTTCAGTTAGATTTATTTGCTTTTAAAAAATTCACCATTTCAATAAATGCTTTTTCTGTGGATTCTAAATTATATTTTGGAGAGTAAGGATCACTAAATCCGTGTTGTCCGGAATATTTATGTACCTCGATATTCTTTTTATCTAAAATTGATATTAACTCATCTACATTAAATGATGGTTCTTCATGCGGAAAGAAAAGCATAGTAGGACATCGAGGAGATATTTCCTCATAATTCCTAATACGCGAACCATAGTATCCAACTATTCCATCGACACACTCTTCTTCACTACACAACCAGGAAACAGTTGCCCCTATGCTAAATCCAATGATAAATATTTTTTTATAGTTGTTTTTAGCTTCTGATAATATATCTCTTATTTTATTTGAAGCGTCAGCGAAACCTATGTTCTCCATAAAATTACGATAAGCAACTTCCTCCTGAGAATAATCAAAAGGTGTTTCTCGTTTTAATAAATTTGGGCAAATGACATCAAAACAATCTTCGGATATAATTTCACAAAAACTCTTCATATGTTGGTTGATACCATAAATTTCGTGTATCACAATGATTAGAGTATCAGACTTATTTTGGATTTTAATCATTCTGTACCTCCCTCGGTAGTTAATACCACTTCTGTAATGTGTTTATCAACACCCCCATTAGTTCATCAAGAAAATAGGCTGCTTAAAGCAGCCAGATGATCTTTAACTAAAGCACCCGTTAGTTGGATAAGCCAGTGTTTTACTCTTGATTGTGAAACTCTACCCATACTTTATATCTATTAGGTTCATCTTCTGATGTAAAAACTCTTAGTTCTCTTGCAGTAGCTAATCTAAAAGCCATTGCACAAGCAATTTTATAATCCGTTGTAATATAACCATTAAAGTTTCTACCATAAATTTCATTCACCAATGAATCTGCCCATACATCAGCTTCAAGCATTGTTTCAAAAACTATATCTTCAACTAACCAATTAATATTCACAGAATTTCACTTCCTCATATTTCAATCCGTAATATATATACTTATTGGACGAACCTGCCCCGTTTTAGTTCAATAAGAAAAAATGCTTTACTTCTACTTGAAGTAAAGCACCCGTTAGTTTAAGCGTAATTTTTCACAATATTTCAGTGAAGAATAGAAATTCTCATTTATTTCTACTTCACAAAAAATGCGATAATACCTATAACAATACACAGAATCCCACCCAAAAATTGCCCTAATCCTGAAGCTTCTCCCATTAGTATAAAATTGAATAAGTTTTTAGTTTTTCGATTTTTTCCAAATAAACCATCGTCTGTTTTCATACGATAAAGACCCCAAACCGTTAAAACTATCCCAAAAATAAATAATATAAATATCATTTTCATTCCTCCGTTGTTTGTTTAATAAGTGTATCTTAATGAAATGGATTATTTGTCATCCTCATCGAAAATAAAAGTTTCTTCAATTGATAAATTAAAAACTGAAGCTATTTTATACGCAAGTAGCACAGATGGATTATACTTTTGTTTTTCTAATGAGATGATTGTTCTAGAAGATACACTTACTTTATCAGCTAATTCTTGTTGCGTTATTCCATATTCTATTCGGAATTCTTTTACTCTATTTTTCATAAATCCTCCAATTTAAAGGGAAAGATTGTAATACTTTCTAGAGCCACTTTCACTAATTATTAATGACACTAAGATAACAAATAATGCAGTATTTGTTGGGATAACTACATAATTAGTTAAAAACATAAGAATAAAAACTTCGCACATCAGAATATACAAGGAAAAGCGAGCAACTTTTCCATCAATTAAAGCATCTCTTTCGTCATATTCCTTTGCTAATTCCTTTTCTAGTGATATATTCTTACGGGATTTAATGTAAGAAATTGTTGAGTACAACAAAATTATTCCACCTAAGAATACTATGATATAGCCAAAATTAAATCTTCCTGATGTATCGAAAATTATTTGAATGATTCCCAATATAATTAGCAAAGTTGAGACTACAAAACGCTGTATGAATAGATTTTTCAATTATACCTCTCCTAACCAACTTATTCTCCTGAAGTGAAGTTAACTTCATGTGAAGTTAATTTCATATTAACCCATTTCAAAACAAATATCAATCAGTAAATAATGATTTTAAAATGACGGACATGGAGTCGGAAGTGATCGATTATTTAATGAAAACAATCGATGGTTCATCAATGATGGGCTGTCGTACAGTAATCACAGGATTAAGATCGGATGTCGTACGAAAAATGCTGTCTCTTGGCATCAAATTCGATAAAGACACCAAAACATTCGGGACGTTACAACAAGCATTGAATATCTATTTAGTCAGTCCGGTTAACGTGGAAGCGAAACCATTACCGTATTAAGGAACGAGCTGAGCGAAGGAACATTTCGCACAGCTCTTTTTTAGGAAATTATTGGCTTATGGCGATTGTTTTGGTTAAATCAAAAGAGGAGTAAAAAGAATTTAAAGGAAGAATGGGATTAAAGCATATCGATATCGCCAGCCAGGATAAAAAGGGGATACAATGAATGAAAAAAATAATGGTAATTGGTATATCAGCAGGAGCAGGGAAGTCAACATTTGCCCGGAAATTAGGGGAAGCCTGGAACCTCCCCGTTTTTCATTTAGATACGCTATTTTGGAAGCCAAACTGGGTGGAAGCGTCTTTGGAGGAATTTTCAAATGCCCAACAGGAAATCGTTACTCAAGATCAATGGATCATGGAAGGGAATTACAGCAATACATTCGACATTAGAGCAGCGCATGCCGATACCATCATCTATTTGGAACTTCCACTTCACGTGTGTCTCTACCGGGTCGTGAAGCGTTCTCTGATGAACCTGGGGAAAACCCGGCAGGATTTGGGGGAGGGGTGTAAGGACAAACTCGAATGGGCATTCATTAAGTTTATCCTCACGACTTATTATCCAAGGAAGCGAAAGATGGACGAGCGTCTTCAAAGCTTCCAAGCAATAGGGCCGGCCAAGAAAGTAATCACATTGAAGAGTAAAAAAGAAATTCAATCATATTTAGAAAAAGTATGCGGCTATGCGCATCCGTAACGCCTTTACTAATGGAATACTGCACTTTTGGATTACGAAAGAATGGTCACTCAATTTACAAAGAAGAAGCAGCTGAAGATGCAATTTCAGCTGCTCTTCACTTTCTGACAAAGAAACCAGCTCCTCTGAAAATCCAAAATTAGTGATTTCCCCTAATAAGGTTCTTCTGGAAGGGGTATTAGAATATCCTTTAATGATAAGACTGAATATTCAATCAGTATCAAACGAAGCTAAAGCGTTTCACATTACCGATGGGAAAGGGAGTGGAGAACGATGGAATGGTCCTACTGGAAAGTCATTATGAGATACGGCCACGTGGGCTTACGGAAAGAAGTAAGCGTAGCACGACACTTAATCAAGCCTGCAGATTTCACCTTACTGGATGTCATGATAGACGCCCAACACATGCCAGGAGTAAAAGCAAAGGGCATTTTATCGGCACGACGCATTACACAGGAAGCCTATATAATTGGGAGTCGGGAAGAAGCCGAGAATTTCTATTTGCAAAAGTTAAAAACGTTTAGTCGAATGAGCAGTTGAGCAAACTTCTAAGAAAAGGTAAGAGTTTCTGCCTAGCTATGGTAGCGCCTGGCTGCACCAGTACCGAGTGTATGAAAGAGGGACGATTGAAGTGACCATGTCACTTAATCGTCCCTCTTTTTCGTACTGGAAATTTACGAGTACAGCTGTCGCTCCCCAAGAACCTTTATTCACTAGTATCGGTCTTGGTGACGAAAGAAGGAACACTTACTCAATAAAAAGGAAGCAGCCAAGATGCAATTTCGGCTACTCTGTTATTTAATATCACTATATCTGCATTCCATTATTTTCAATCCAAAGTTGCGATTAAATAAGTTATGATAGAATTTGTGCTTTTTTAACGTAGATAATCAGGAGTGTAGAAAATGACTAATAAAATACCAACAAATAACCTATTAATTACCCATCCCCATCTAGCAAAAGAATGGAACACAGAAAAGAACGATGCTTTAAAACCTGAACATGTAACTCCTGGTTCGGGTAAGAAGGTTTGGTGGATTTGTTCAAAGAATCATGAATGGAATACATATGTTTACAATAGAGCAAGAAATAAATCTGGATGCCCATCTTGTGCGAAAGAAAAGTTTCTGGAAGTTAAAAAAAATTATAGGCCACCATTTGAAAAGACGATTGCATTTTTAAAACCAAAGCTTGTGAACGAATGGAATTTTGAAAAAAATGGAGACAGAGGACCCGATACTTATACAGAAGGTTCAAATATAAAAGTATGGTGGAAGTGTGCTGAAGGGCATGAATGGGAAGCCGCTATTTGTGATAGAAAGAAGACGAACTGTCCTTACTGTTCTGGTCAGAGAGTGAGTAGGGAGAAGTCTTTCGGATCCTTACATCCGCAGCTTTTACAAGAATGGCACCCAGAAAAAAACATGGGAAAATCAGCTTTTGACTTTATGCCAAATACGCATCAAAAAGCGTGGTTTCTTTGTGAGAATAATCACGAATGGGAAGCCTATATTTTTAATCGTACAAAAGGAAAAGGTTGTCCTTTTTGTTCTGGCCATAAGGCAACAGATGAAACCTCTCTCCTAGCCGCAAATCCTCAGCTTTGTGAAGAATGGAATAGTGAGAAAAATGGTGATAAAATTCCCAATGACTTTAAACCTTTCTCAAACGAAAAAGTATGGTGGCGTTGTTCAAAAGGCCACGAATGGGAGGCTGCTATTTCAAGTCGCCATGACGGAAGAGGTTGCCCTGATTGTTCGAGAAACTCCCAGACTTCCTTCCCTGAACAGGCAATCTTTTTTTATATGAAGAAACTCTTTCCAGAGACAGAAAACCGGAAAAAATTAGACTTTCTGGCTAATAACGCGGAAGCTGACATTTTTGTTGATTCACTGAGTCTCGCAATCGAATATGATGGATACCATCATATGAATGAATTAGAGAGAGATGAGAGAAAAAATGCCTTGATGAAGGAAAATAACATTCAACTCATTAGGGTTCGCCAGTTTGTTGGCGACAGGAAATTGCCGATTATTGAGAATAGTGATTCCTTTGTAATTGAGCATGATTACAACCATAAGAAAGGGTTAGATAAATGCATCGGAGAAATCCTTGCTTACCTTAATGAAAAATATTCCTTGGATGTAGCCAGTGTGGATGTTGACTCGAACAGAGATCGCGGAGAAATTCTTAAACAAATGAATGAAAATGAACGAAATCTCGAAATGCTATTTCCCCTAGTATCCGAAGAATGGCATCCAACTAAGAATAATGCACTTATGCCAAACCAAGTATCTCCATTTTCCCATCTGAAAGTTTGGTGGAAGTGCGAAAAAAATGACAAACATGAATGGGAAGCGACGATTGCCAATCGTGCCAATGGCAGAAAATGTCCTTACTGTTTAAACAGGAAAATAAATGAAACTAATTCTCTTATGGCTTTAGCACCTCAAATGGGTAAACAGTGGCATCCCACAAAGAATGGAGCTTTAAATCCGAATGAAATAGCCTTGAACTATGGAAAAAAGGTCTGGTGGCTATGTGAAAGGGGACATGAGTGGGAAACGACCCCTAATAACCGTGTAAACAGCAGTAACAACAGCAGATGTCCTCTTTGTTATAAGGAGGAAAGAAAATCATCAGTGTAACAGTATTATTTATTTGGCTCTTTGTTAATATGTAATCCTGTAACGGTTTGCTTGTTGTTCATTAAATCCTAAAACCTTCATGCAAATACAACACTAAAAAACCACTTCATCAGATGAATGATGAAGTGGTTTTTCAGTTGAATTCGACTATTGATACGACTTTTTTCTTAAAATAAGTATGCAATCGATACTCGCAAATTTGTCGAGTCCATTAATAGACAATCGAGCGATCTTCTGATGCGATATCGAAGTTTAGTTTAAACAATTGGTTCTTAAAGGTGATTAAGTTTTTACTCGCACCACCCCACTTTGTCATCGGCATTCTTTGAATGAGTGATGCTACTTTGCGTTCATTGTACACTTCCAATTCCTTGCCTTGTTTATCACTGAAATCGATATTCATACGGTACGATTTGTCCGTCAGGTAATGATGAAAACATTTAGTTGTATCAATCGCTTGAATAGGTAAGAACCAGTCATCTTCCCCACGAGTAAGCATACCTCGGACCGGATTTCCACTTTTTTGCGATCAAAAAGAGAAACCGTTTTGACTTTCTTCATTTCCCCTGTTCGGCTATCTTTTTCGTATACACGATAGCCGATAATCTCATCATTTCGAACAGCATGCAAAGAAATATTAAAAGAAGTCGATGTCACAGTTGTCGGCGGTTCCGGCAATTCCTCTTTAAGACTTGAATCCGAAAGCATTGAGAAACTTAATGCTTTCGGATTTAGTTTACATTTGTCAATTCACACGAAAATGTAAAGTTTTTGACTGTCATGCCTTTATAATAATCTATACAGAAATATTCTTTCTGTAGCTAATTCAAAGAACAAGCTTTTTCTTTTCATATTAAGTGCAGCTCTAAAAAAGCTCATAATAACTTCACACCTTTTGGATAAGATGGATAATATGTTACTAGAGTAAAGAATTATAGGGGGGCTCGCAGTGAATAGACTAACTATCATGGTAATTGATGATGAAGAAACAATGAGATCCTTGATTAAGACGTTCCTTAAAAGAGAAGGTTATAGTATTTCAGAGGCATCTAACGGGATGGATGCCTTTACTAAAATATCAAAAAAAGCACCTGACCTTATTCTGGTGGACATAATGATGCCGTATATGGACGGCTTCACGTTTGCGATGGAGTTGAAGAAAAAATTCGATATTCCTCTAATCTTCTTGTCTGCTAAAGGGGAGGAATGGGACAAGGTTCACGGTCTGAAACTTGGAGGTGATGACTACATCGTCAAACCCTTCCATGGAGAAGAACTGTTGGCTCGTATTGAATCCGTATTAAGAAGATCAACATATGCTACTCAAAACAACAATTCATTAAAGATTGGGCCGCTGGTTCTTGATTCTTTGGGATTTAAGGCATATGTCAACGATCGAGAGCTCTCATTGACACTAAAAGAATTTGATTTGTTATTCATGCTTGCTAAAAACAGAGGGAAAGTCTTTAAAAGAGAACAGCTATTACAAGCTATTTGGGGAGAAGACTATCAGGGGACCGGCAGGACGGTAGATACGCACATTAAAACTTTGCGATTGAAGTTAACGGAAGATGCCAAACTCATACAGACCATTTGGAGTGTAGGGTATAAGTTTGAGGTAAGTGATTGAGAGAAATAGCAATGACATTAAGTCAGAAAGTATTATTGCTTATTAGTTTGTGTATCGTTTTTGTCCTTCTCTTTTCTTTTTTCTTCCTTCATTTCTTATACAAGGATTTATATATTACCAGCGTGAAAGAATCAGTTATCTATCAAGGAGAACGAACCGCTGCCCACTATCACTATGGCTCATTAAGTGACGAAATCATTGAAAAAATCCAATGGTACAATATTGTCTCCGAGTATGAGGTAATTGTAGTGGATGATTTAGAAGAACTATCCACTTACTTTCCATATAAGCTCAATTATGAAGCTTTGGTCAATGAAGAAGATAAAGAACTACTGCAACAGGGCCGTTATGTCATCAAGGATGGATATGTTGAGGAATTAAATCGAGAGATTGTCGGGGCGGTATTTCCTATACTTGCGGAGAAGAAACTAATCGGCTTTATTTATATTTATGTACCCTTGGCAGATTTGCAAGAAGTTTTTCAAGGAAGTATCCCCATCCTAATACTTGTAGGGAGTTTATTTTTCATTGTTCTATTTATTGCGGTGAATCGTATTCATCACTCTCTATTTCAGCCACTTACAGATATTCAGAAACTTGCACTAGAGGTTTCCAATGGAAATTATTCATATCGTCTAAATTTTCTACATGACGATGAAATTGGAAAGCTCGCAAATGCATTTAATCGGATGAGTTCATCTCTTGAAGAACAAGAAGTTCGAAAAAAGGATTTTTTATCAAATGTTGTACATGAATTACGCACCCCTTTAACGTATATTGGCGGTTACACGCAAGTGTTGAAGGAGCAAATCTTTTCCTCACCAGAAGAAGCTCAGCATTATTTGTTGACCATCGAAAAAGAAACAGGTCGTTTAATTAAATTGATCCATGATTTAGTAGACCTCGATCATCTTCAAGAAAACATGTATCTACTTAATAAGGAACCAATTGCAATGGCGCAGTTATTTTTTGATATGCTTGATTTATTTCAAATTCACATGAATGAAAAAAACATACAGTTAAAAATGGATATTCAGGAAGAGGTAATTGGCAATGGAGATCCCAAGAGAATCCAGCAAATCTTTTATAATCTGCTAGATAATGCAATTAAGTATTCACATGAGTATGGAATTATCTCAGTAATTCTGACGGAAGAAAAGGAAATACTTCGTTTTAAAATTACTAATCAAGGGACCGAAATATCCACTAAAGACCTCCAACATGTTGGAGAAAGATTTTTCAGAACCGACAAGGCACGAAGTAGATCCACAGGAGGGACAGGTCTTGGTCTTTCCATTGTCAAAGAAATTGTCAGATTGCATGATGGATTGTTTTCGATAGAAAGTGATTCAAGACTTGGAACATCCGTAGTTATTGTATTACCTGTGCTCACATCATCCTGATATAGGCAGAATTTCATAAAAATCAAAGTGACCTTGGAATTGGAATTCTAAGGTCATTTTCTTGAATGTTACTTATTGGTCCCATATTTCACTCAAACTTCACTTTTATCCAATAAACTAATGATGTTGCTCATTTTCTACAAAATTGGAGGATAAGATAAAAGTGAAAAAAGGAAATTATAATCGTTTTTGGCGATGGCATTTTTATGCGGCGTTATTTATTACACCCTTATTGCTTACATTAACACTTAGTGGTATTGGCTATTTATTCTATACCAATGTTGAAAATCAGCTGTATGATGATTTCTTTTTTGGCACAAGTGAGAAAACAGAAGAATTAACAATTGACCAAGGGATTTCCAATGCTGAAAATCTACATAAAGGATTTTCTGTATCGAAAGTTATTGTTTTAGATGGTTCTTATAACACGCGTTTAACAATGTCGGATGAAAATGGCGAGCAGAAATATGTGTTTTTAGATGACAACTACCAAATCGTTGGCAGTCAAAATGCTGAAAAAACGTTCTCGAATATTATGCGTAACATTCATAGTTCTCTATTGGTTGGTGGGGCGTTCGTTAACTATTTAGTAGAATTGGCAGCATGTTGGGCTATATTCCTTCTACTTTCAGGTGTTTACATGACAATTAAAGGGAAGGCATTGAAGAAAAAACAAAATCCGACGAATAGGCAAATAAATAAAAAATGGCACGCATTGCTTGGGTCAGTGATTGTCATCCCAATGATTGTAATTATCTTTACAGGGTTGCCTTGGTCAGCATTTATGGGGAATTTCATTTATTCTGCTGCTCAGGAAAATCCGTCAATCGGCATTCCTACCTTAAAACAGCAGCCGCCTACTTCTGATCTGAGTGAAGTTCCTTGGGCTACTCGTAAAAATGAAGCTCCTTCATCAAACGATGCTCACGCTCATCATAGTAACATGTCAGATGGGTCTGGAATGACCGATGAAAGCAATATGAAGGTAAGTGTGCAACAACTCATGCAAAAGGTTGAAGAAGCGCATATCTCCAAACCGTATTCCATCGTCTATCCAATGAGTGAAGATGGTGTATTCACGGTATCAAAAGGGAGTAATACAGGAGTCACTGGTTTGGATGTACACCCAAATGATGAAATGACTACGTATTTTGATCAGTATAGCGGAAAACTCATTTCAGAAGTTAACTATGATGATTATGGCATCTTAGCAAAGTGGTTTACATGGGGAATTCCATTGCATGAAGGGCATTTATTTGGCTGGCCAAACAAATTGATTAATTTAGTCGTATGCCTAGCCTTCGTATTTGTTATCATCTGGGGCTTTAAAACATGGCTATCTCGTAAAAAAGCAGGTCAATTCTCTGCACCACCGAGGGTTGCAAGCGGTGTGCCTATCGGCTTTATAGCATTATTGATTGTGTTAGGAATCATTATGCCACTGTTTGGTATTTCGTTAATCTTCGTTGTATGCATTGAGGGAATTATGTATCTCATCAAGAAACAAAAAACTACTTCCTCAACAAATTAACACGTAAGGAAAAAGCATCGAAAAATCACAGAGATTGATTTTTCGATGCTTTTATTTTGTTTTAGTGTAGCAAGAATGGAATAGACCACTCATCCAAATCTATGACATCACAAAGGATAGCATGATATCGATATCATGCATAAAAACACCATATTTCATATGTCTAACCTCACATAAATTTCACAACTATCATTTACCATTAAACTACATATAAAAGATGACTTGATTGGAGGTAAAGTATGAATAAAAATAGATACTTGATTATTGCGCTTGCACTAGTAATGCTTGCTGGTTGCAATCCCCAAAAAACATTTCAAATGGAATCATTTGCATTTACGAATCAAAATGAAGAGGAATTCGGAACGGAAGAGTTAAAAGGTAAAGTTTGGATTGCGGATTTCATCTTTACTAGTTGTGATACTATCTGTCCGCCAATGACAGCGAGTATGGCAACATTGCAAGAGAAATTCAGAGAAGAAGAAATAAATGTTGAATTCGTTTCGTTCAGCGTGGATCCAACAGTAGATACTCCTCAAAAACTGAACAACTATTTAAAGAATTTTACAGACGACGATTCGAATTGGAATATGCTCACAGGCTATTCCCAAGAAGAAATTGAAATATTTGCACGTGATGAGTTCCAAACGCTTGTCCAGAAACCGGAGACATCAAATCAGGTCATTCATGGATCTGACTTCTTTTTAGTTGATCAGAATGGGGGAATTGTAGGTACCTACAGCTTTATTCAAGGGGATAGTACGGATGAATTAATAAAAGATGTTAACAGGTTATTTTAATGAAGTAATACGGAGAAATATGGAATAGTGACAATGTGGGAGTAGAATTTGTGATTGTATATTAATTTTATTATCACGTTTCTTTCGACTGCGTAACAAAAAGATAAGAATATAACACAAATTCTTTTGGCACCATTCTTTGCCAATTTAATTAATTGCAAGGTCTTTGCTACATCTAAACTTTACGTAAAGGAGCCTGACTCATGAAACATACTTATTCATTTATCCTGCTGCTAACTGCAATTGTAGTTCTATCTGCATGCGGGAATAACATTGCTGTTAAAGAGACCGAACAACTCGTTCCCGAACCCGTTTTAGTTGATCTCGCTGTCCCTGTGAAGGCGGAAGTCGGACATGAGATTGAATTCTCTGTCCGCGTTTCACAGGATGACGAAATAGTAACGGATGCTGATGAAGTGAAGTTTGAAGTTCTGAATGAGACTTCCGGGGAAAAGACGATGATTGCAGCTGAATTTAAAGCTGGCGAATATTCTACAACTTTCACTTTTGAAAGAGGTGGATCGTATTCGATTACTTCCCATGTGACAGCACGTGATATGCATACAATGCCTTCGAAAGTAATTGAAGTAGTCGGTGGGGAAGACAAACCAATATCTCCAGGAGTGTCGTGTTCAGAAAAGGACAAGTTCGGGAACATAAAAGGTAAAACTTGATTTTCTATTTTATAATATTTCATTGTCAAAAAACTAGCAGTAGCTGAATCAACATCTTCAGCTGCTTTTTTCATTCGAAAAAGACCTTCCTATTTATCCCACTATATTTCTCCTCACAAACCAGTAACATTATAGTAAGTGATAAGTATTTTTGAAACAGATAAAGAGAAGGTGAAGACGATGAATGACAAAATGACTGAGTATATAATAGGCAGGCTAACAACTTTATATCCAGATAGGATGGTCATTTCACTTCATAAAAAGGATAACCACTTGTACAGGTTGGCAAAGGAAAAGGCTGAAATACAAGGGATGAAACTAATTGATTGGTTGGCATCTAATGGTTTTACGCAAGTACGTAAGCCAAATGAATCAAAGAATGCAGCCTATGATAGCTTTATTGAGGAACTCCAAGCTACCTTTCCGGATCGAATTGTTCTGAAGTTAAGTACGGACCATCCTGTCTTATATCGACGTTTGTTTTATGCATCACGTACAAAAGGAATGAATGTAGAGTCGTTCGTTGAGTCGATGGGGTTTTACTACAATCGTATCCCGGCAGGGACGATAGTTGTTCCTGATGGGAATAATGTTTATGATGTGAAAACCATGGAACAGTTAATGAATGAATTTAGCGTTAAGCAGACAGAGTGGGCAGAGTTGTTCGGAGTAAGTCGTCAAGCAATCGGATCATTATTGAAGCGTAGACGTAAATCTAATGCCAGTTGGGTTGAAGAGGATTTGACGGTGGAAGAGGAAAGTATTTTCCTTGAAATGATTATTCGATTTGAGGTTTCAAATGACTCTACGAATACAAAGTATCGCATCTATTCTAATGAGAATGAGCAATTTGTATTTCTTGTTAATAATAATCGACACATGAAAGTAGTCTTCAATGGCACTGTCGAGTTGCAAAAGGCTCTCAAACGCCAGTTATATCACGTGTTTCAACCTTATGATTTGGAAAGATTAAAACAACTACTCGAAAGTGCATTAAAAGACGGATATGAAGAAAGAGGTATGGACGATAATGAAATGCGCCTCATTCGAGAATTGACACAAGGGAAAACACATGGCTTTAATCATGAAAAACTTTTAGAACACTTTGGAATTCAACATCTGCGAATAATCGACCGTCGTTTTATTGGTGATGATGAAATTCTTGATATCTTGAAATCGTTTTATGATGAGGAGCTAGGCACTGTCAAAATTCCCTTGAGCTCAAACCAGTATTCTCGTATCGTTATGTTAGCAAAAAACCGAGGATTCTCTTTGAAAGATTTCATTGAGCATTTCGGGCTTCCTTACAAGCGCATACCGCAGACGAATACATTTGAAAAGTACCGTTCATTGCTAGTTCAAAGATATGCTGTAGCGCCGGGAGAAGTTTACATTAGCTCATATGATCCTTTTTATAGCGCACTATCTCTACAAGCTTACAAAAAAGAAATGAATTTAACGGATTATTTATGGGAGACCTATGGGTTAAAGAGGGTTTTATACGAAAACCTGAATGAAGGCTATAAACCATATGACTGGCGAAATTACATAGTGGATATTGATAAAGAAGAAGAGTTTATTTCATTCATTGAGAATCATTACGTCATAAAAGATAATTTTATATTCATCCCAAGTAATTCCATTTTCTATGCCAAACTCTATTTCTATGGCGTGAGATTCGAACGAACCGTGACAGAATTGATTGAGTCATGGGGCTTCGAACGAATCTACAATCCTCCTGAAGATTTTGTAGCAGAGGAAGTCGATCCTAATGTGGCATTGGATGTTCGAGAAGATTTACTTTCAAGGTTAAAGAATGTTCAAAGCGCACTTGGAAAGACCCAAGTAGTTGAAGAAAAACGGAATAGAAGTCGTGAGTTGGTGAAGTTGTTGAAGGAGCTATATCTAGATCGTTGCCAACTTTGTGAGGATTCGGACGGGGTACCCGTCATCCGGATGGAGAATAGGCGGGAGTATGTCGAAGTTCATCATATCATTCAACTCTCGACAGCAACATCCACAAACGATGAATCCGATCTGCTGCTGGATTCTTATCAAAATGTCATTGTTGTTTGCCCTCACCATCATAAAGTTTTGCACTATGAAAACGGTGGTTATGAAGATTTGAATTGGAATGATGGTGTGCCTCAATTTAAGAATAAGAAAGGCATGCTTAAAATTCATACAAATTATCATTTAGAGCCTAGAATTTAATTTAGAGCTCAAAGACTATTGATCCTGCTTATTTTAAGAAACCGACTGAAAATACTTCAGTCGGTTTTTAATATGGAGTTAATTCAATTGGGATTTATTTTTGGGAATCTAGAGTAGTCAATGCCCGTTTAATTTGCTCATTCAGTTCCTGGTACTCAGTATTTTCATACATTTTCATCATGGTCTGACTGATTGTCTCTTTTGACTCCCAATTAGATAAAGGAAGGAAACTGGTATAAATGCCAGTGTATTTTTTACCGTCTTCGAAGGATATGTCGCGAATTAGTATGCCTTCATTTTTAAGAGCTTGTAAAAGTTCCACACGTTTTTCCTGATGGAGTGGGCCAACTTCGACTTTTAACATGAGGCGGTTATTGCTGTTTGCAAACCAGGCAATCAATCCTCGATCGAGCCACCACTTTTGTCGTAAGTCTTCACGGTTATGTGCTGCTGCCCATTCTTTTTCAACGAACGAAGGGAGACGGTGATGAGCAGTGAAGTTGTCACTTTCCATTCCTTTAGAAGCTGCAAAGGCTTTGAAGGCTTCGGACATAATGCTGTTGCCGACTTTGACGATATAATCGATGGCTTCCTTGTTTTCCATGTATAGTTTTTTCAAGACCGCTTCGTCCACTGTTGCAGTTGAAATCAACTGATGATTCACTGCTTTCATGGAAGATTTTTTATTGACGGAAGTATATAGCAGGTCTACTGCATCTTTATGGTCTTGATAAATGGACAAGGCAGATTGGTTTAGTTCTTCGTTCTCCTCCAATTGATCTGCCAATACTTCTATGTAGTAAGAAATGAATGAGTGCACTTCGTCATTCATAAAGGCCTCGTTCAAAACCACATAATCCTTCAACGTACTTAATATATTCCTATAAGTAAGCATTAAATATTCGTCTTCCGATGGAGGGTCTTCCAACATTGTTAAATATATAGGAACAATCGTATAGCCCTCGAATTTTTCGTTAACAAACGCTAAGTAATTTTTCAATTGATTAAAAGATTCTTTAGACCAAAACTTATTTTCAATAAGAATAACGGTTTTATTGCTTTCAGACACAGCCAAAATATCGATCCGTTGATTAATTGATGTTAAGAGTTCTTTGTGGACGATGACATCCTGAAAATTGAGGTTGACTAAATTCAATGGATTAAGATGGGCAAGTTTGTTCGGATCCTCCAGATTATTTGGATGGACGAAAGCTTTTGCTAGAAGTTTCTTTAAAAAGAAATCTCCTAGATTATGATTCCCTTTAGGATTCAACATCCACACCAAGAAATTCGAATGACGTATTTCAAGTTGATCCACCGATAAAATCTTAAATGGATTGAATCTCTTAAAATGATTGTTCAATTTGGCGAATTCTATGGAGTCTTCAAGTAACGATAAAAGTTGTTGTGCATGTTGTGTCAAAAGGCTACCTCCAGAGTTAATGATTATAAATTATTTTACTATATGAATCTCATAATTACCCTAGGAACTGACACGAAATTGAGGGTTTTTAAAGTTATAGACAAGAATCGACAAAAGTTTCTAGATTTCACAATTATAATAGAGGGGAAGTTTGGTAAATTGTCGTGAGGTGTAAAATGAATTCGATTGCAAAGTTGGTTGGGTCTATTGTTGGCATTTACATAGTGATTAATCTAGTATTTGTAGGTTTTCAATACTTTAGTGAAAAGCAAGAACATGACCGAATGCTTATGTTAAAAAGAATGATGGATTCATATACTACGGAACTTAAATCAACAGAAGTAGCATTAAACGAAAAGGAAATGAATGTGACAACATATTTTAAAGATTTGGAACTACGCTCACAGAAAGTGATGGTCGCAGGTTTAGAGGCTTATCGGAAAAATTATGAGAATTTGATTGAGTTACACAATGGTACTGTGGCAGAGTACAACGAATTAAATGAGCAGGTTGGTGAAATATGGTTTATCGTGCCAGGGTTCCGATCGAAAACCTAACGAATTTTGTAAAACTAAACGAAAGAGGGATATAAATGTTTGGGTTTTTTAAAAAGCCTTGTGCAATTTGTAAACGAAAAATTAGTCCATTACTGAAATATCGCAATGATCGCAATGATGTGTTGAACGTCTGTGTTGCTTGTAGTGAGTATGCAGAGCGAAGGGCTTATCGGAAAGTGAAGTAGTAGCTTCTAAAATTTTAACGTCTATCACATTTTTGTTCCAATTCAATAAATAAGGGGTAAAATGGGGCTTTAAATCCACGTGGGTGGCACCGAAAGATGGTCAAACAAAAACCTGCAGGAAAATCGGTTTTCTATAGACTGGATTTTTAATGGATGAGTACGATTCTAAAATCTTAAAGTGCAGAAAAAAAGATACCAATTTGTGAAAAAAGTAAAAACGCTATAACATAAATACTAGAAACTCGATAAAGGAGAGAAGAGCGTTGAGCCCAACCAAAAACTTATCAACTGAAGAGCAAAACAAATTACTCGAAACACTACAGAAACGCTTTGAAAAACACACAGAACGCCATGAAGGAGTCAACTGGCAGGACGTGCAAGCCAAGCTAGAAGACAGTCCGGAAAAGCTTTGGTCCCTTAACGAAATGGAACGAACTGGCGGGGAACCGGATGTCATCGGCTACGATGAAGAAGCTGTCGAGTACCTTTTCTGCGACTGTGCCAAAGAAAGTCCGAAAGAGCGCAGAAGTCTCTGCTACGACCGCGCAGCCCTCGAAGCACGCAAAAAATTCAAACCTGAAAATACCGCGTTAGACGTAGCGTCGGAAATGGGCATTGAATTGTTAACCGAAGAACGGTACCGACACCTCCAGACGCTTGGCGAATTTGACACCAAGACATCCAGTTGGATCCAAACGCCAGACAATATCCGCAAACTCGGCGGCGCACTGTTCTGTGATCGTCGCTATGACACGGTCTTTGTGTATCACAATGGAGCCGATTCGTATTATGCTGCGAGAGGGTTTAGAGGATTATTGAAGGTTTAAAGTTATATGGATAGCAGGGTTTATCTCAGATAGCCTTGATATATGTTCAATCAAAATTTCACAACAATTCAATAAAAATAAAAAAACGACCTTGAGGATCAAGGTCGTTTTTTCTATAGAAATCGAGCCGCAAGAGCGTTTCGACTAGTGACAGGTTTTATTAAATATGATACAGTTATATAGATATGCTTAAATTTTCGAATTGATATAGTATTCCTTACTATAAGTATACAATACCAATTCGTCAATAGTCAAGCGTTTTGATTAAACTTTTTAAGGGGCGATTGCGATGAAACTGGAACTGCATCAGGAACAACAACGATTGGACCATGTTATGGACGTCATCTCAAACGAAATGCAGACACTTGATGGAGATACGTCACGACGAAAAAAAGAAGTCATCAACATTCGGAAGCATTTTTGGGACGAAGTGAAAGTAAGTACAGATTCATTTGATGATTATTTAGAAACGATTATTGGTTTGCGTCAAGAAGCAGAAGCGTTAGCTGTCAGTCAAAGCTTGCATCGCCATACATCAAAACGTTTAGCTACACTCCAGCGTATGCAAAAAATCCCTTATTTCGGTCGAATTGATTTTTTAGAAGACGGCACATCCTCGCCTGAACAAATCTACATCGGCATCTCCACACTTAAAGACGCAAGTGGAGATGATCTTCTCATTTACGACTGGCGAGCACCGATCTCGAGCGTGTATTACGATTATCAGCCGGGTCCTGCGAAATATACGATTCCAGGAGACTACATTGAAGGGGAATTAGAAAAAAAGTGGCAATATATAATTCGTGATGGCACGTTGGAATCGATACTTGACACAACTCTAACAATTGGTGATGAGATTTTGCAACAAGTGCTTGGAAAAGGCACTGATAAGCAGATGCATTCAATTGTCGCCACCATTCAACAGGAGCAAAACCAAATTGTTCGTCATGACCACGGGAAATTGTTAATTGTGCATGGTGCAGCTGGGAGTGGCAAGACATCGGTCGCGCTGCAACGAATTGCTTATTTGCTATACCACTATCGAGATAGTCTGACGAGCGATCAAATCATTTTATTTTCCCCAAATTCCATGTTTAACAGCTACGTCGCCAATGTGCTTCCAGAACTCGGAGAAGTAAACATGCACCAAGTGACTTTTCAACAATATCTGCATCAACGGCTCGATCAACAATTTCAAGTCGAGAATCCATTCGATCAATTAGAATATGTCTACACAAAAACGAAAGATCCTTCCTACTACACGCGATTGGCCAGTATTGAATGGAAAGCTTCAACAGATTATTTTGATGCCATCAATACCTATCACAGTTCTTTGGAAAACGCTGGTATGTGTTTCCAGGATCTTCGCTTTCGCGGAAAACTCATGGTGAGCGCAAAGCAAATGGAAGATCGATTTTATGAGCACCACACGTCACTTCGGCTCCTCAATCGAATCGAGAAATTAAGGGACTGGCTGATTGAACAAATAGCTCAAGTGGCGAAAGAAGAGTGGCAAAAACCGTGGGTCCAAGAAAAAATGGACTCGTTAAGTAATGATGACTATCATAAAGCGCATCGGTACTTAGCCAAGAAACATGGCTATGAAAGAGAGACGATGGCGGATTACGACATGAGCCCAAAAGCACTCGCGCAGTTAATCGTCCGTCAAAAACTCAACACTTTGCGAAAACGAATTCGAGCGTTTCAGTTTGTGGATATCAAACAACTTTACAGACAGCTTTTTGGAAACCCTACAAACATGCGGAGCTTCTCATCATACGAGTTGCCTCAAGACTGGCCGGCAATTTGTGAACGAACATGTGAAGCGCTCGATGAAGGTAACCTGTTGTATGAAGATGCGACACCGTACGTCTATTTAAAAGAGTTGATTCTTGGATTCCAGACTAATCGTTCCATTAAACAAGTTGTGATAGATGAAGCGCAAGACTATTCGCCTTTTCAGTTTGGATTTATCAAACGCATATTTCCTGCCGCGCGAATGACGGTGCTGGGTGACTTTAATCAAGCGATTTTTGCGCATGCTCGTCAAACGAATGATTTCCAGTCTCTATTGGATTTGTACGGACCCAACGAAACAACGGTCATTTATCTAGCCCGAAGCTATCGTTCGACAAAGCCGATCGTCGACTTCACCAGAAAACTTATACCAAACGGTGATCGAATTATTCCATTTGAACGCGAAGGAGAGAGCCCTCGCTTAGAACGAGTACACAGTACAGAAGAACTTCATCAACACATCATCAGGAATGTAGAGCAGTTGCAAGAGTGTGGCTACCAGAGTATTGCAATCATTTGTAAATCCGTTGAGGAAAGTAGTCATGCCTATGAAGGGTTATCTACTGTTCCTGGCTTGAAATTGATGACGACGGGCTCTATGGAATACGAACAAGTGGTTGTTGTCATTCCGTCGTACTTATCAAAAGGCATTGAATTTGAAGCGGTCATTGTGTACGATGCATCAACGCATGTCTATGGAGACGAAAGCTTGCGCCGCGTCTTCTATACCGTTTGCACGCGAGCAATGCATCACTTACAACTCTATAGCCTGGGAGAACCCACTCCATTTTTACTTGAATTTCCGAATTCAGCTTATTAACTACAATTGAATGAAAAAAGTAGAAAAGGTTTTGTTTTCGTCGGTGTGCGGTCGCTCAGTCATTTCTATGCGAGGCATCCCTATAGCTGTATGTTTTATTAAATCCAATCTCATATTTCGATTATTTGAAGCTTTATCAAAAAATAGAATTTGCGAGAAACCTTTGTTCCTGCATCGTTAATTTGTTTTTATTGGAACAACGTACTCTTAAGTTCCTTTTGTATGTTAGAATCTTTAGTGAATATTGGAAATTAGTTTGGAGCTTAATGTAATGATTTCCCGAACAGTCTTCGGACACGTTTATCTATATGTTTTGCACGATGGTCATTAATGTGATTCTTTGTTTCAGTATTGTTATATGGAGGATATCTATTTATCAATTTCGAGAGTTGCTCGCAGAAGTTTCCTAATTATTAGGGGATAATCTTGAATAGTAAATATGGTCAAGGAATGAAGAAACGAAAATTCTTAGTAAACTACCCGGAAGCCCTGATCCTCTGAGAGCAGAGGCTTCTTTTTCGGTTTCTTCTTTAGATGGAATGAAAGGGTAAGTGAATTGCAGATTCTATAAATTGAGAGTTGGTGCGGTTATATGAGATTTATAAAGTGGATTGTCTTATTTCTTTTTGTCCTGCTATTGCCGCTTGCCGTATGGCTATGGGAAGAACGGCATGCACAAAATTTGGATATTGTTATTCTGGATAAGACCGTTCCGAACGGGGATTTGCGTGAACATAAAGGTCTGACATGGTTGCTTAACCATACCCATATTAATAAAACGAATGGAGATTCCTATAGTGAAAAGGAAGACTATGCTGGAGTGACCTTTGATGGCAAAAGTGAAAGTGTACGTGGATTGCCTGAGGATTTAAGTTCTGCTGATATGATTTACGTCGCAGACACTTATGGAATCTATGAATCCGAGAAAGAGAAACGGAGTGATAAAATCGAGGGAGGCTTAAGCTCTGGTGAGTGGACGTCAATTCAACAGGCTGTTGATCAAAATGATGTACCATTGATCATGGAGTTTAATTCAATCTCATCACCGACGGAACCTTTAGTGCGGAAGGAAGTATCTAAATATTTAGGGTTTGAGCAAAAAGGGTGGACTGGCCGCTACTTTAAAGAATTGTCCAATGACAACGGGGAAATACCACAATGGCTAGTTGACTCCTATGAAGCGGCTGGCAATCAAAAGTGGTCATTTGCAGGAGAAGGCCTTGTGTTCATTGAAGAGAATACAGAAATGGTCCGTGTATTGTCACTTGAAAATGGCGATGTCGAAGAAGCATCCATTAACTTGAGGTTTACACAAAATGGCGAGAAGAAATTTAACTTGGACGGAGAATCTCCATACAGGTATTGGTTTGATATAACCGAAGCTGTGGATGAAAATAATGTATTGGCTTATTTCGAACTCCCTGTAAATAAACAGGGACAAGCATTGCTTGACGAATGGGGAATTCCATCCCGTTTTCCGGCAGTAATTGAAAAGAAACAGGATGCAACAAGTTCGTACTATTTTGCAGGTGATTTCGTAGACACGAATGATATTCCTTCAATCTATCAATATAGTGGAATGACAAAAATAAAAGAATGGTTTACCTTCGATTTTGTTTACCCTGAACAAAGCTTCTTTTGGAAAACATACGTCCCAATGATGAAAGTACTTTTGGAAGATGTGAAAGACGCTGATAGCAAAGACAAACAATTGATACATAAACCTGCTGTTCTTCAAAATGAACTTGGTCTGAATTACTCAGCCAAAGTAAATGGCGATCGTTTTGACGTATATACAAATGGGGAATGGAAGACATTAACGGTTAAAGGCGTCAATATCGGAATGGGGAAACCGGGAACTTTCCCTGGGGAAGCAGCTATTACAAAAGGTGAGTATGCAAGATGGTTTAAACAAATTGGAGAAATGAATGCCAATACCATACGAATTTACACGCTTCATCCCCCTGCTTTTTATGAAGCATTGAAGGAATACAATGAATCTCATGAAAAGCCGCTCTATGTATTTCATGGGGTATGGGTTGATGAAGCACCTTTGGAAGAAACACTCGATGCATTTACACCGGAAATCACGGATCGTTTCCAAAAAGAATTCCAGAAAATTACTGATGTGATTCATGGAAATGCCGAAGTTGCAAAAGAACCTGGCCATGCTTATGGGACTTATAAAGCCGATATTTCGCCGTATGTGATTGGGTGGATGATTGGGATTGAATGGTATCCATTCATGGTGGATAATATGGCAACGAAATACAAGGGAATGGACCAATATAATGGGGAATATATTCAAACAACCAATGCCGTTGGATTTGAATTATGGATAGCCCAGCAAATGGATCAATTGACTGTGTATGAAGCGGAAACGTATAAATGGACGAGACCGATGAGCTTTACTAACTGGGTCTCGACCGACAATATAGAACAACCAGCTGAACCTTTGGAACAGGAGGATTTGGCAAGTGTCGATCCAAACCATATGCATTATAAAGAAAATCTTTCAATGCCAGGAATGTTTGCTTCCTATCACGTCTATCCATACTATCCAGATTTTTTAAATTTGGAGGAACGGTACACTGAGTATATTGACCACCGGGGAGAGAAAAATAACTATGCGGGTTATTTACATGATTTAAAAGCGTCCCATAAAATGCCTGTACTTATTGCAGAATTTGGACTTCCTGCATCACGTGGACTTACACATGTGAATCCATTTGGATGGAACCAAGGCTTTCATACCGAGCAAGAGCAAGGTAACTACCTTTCTAGTCTTTATGAGGATATTATTCAAGAAGGCATGATGGGTGGTCTTGTGTTTACTTGGCAAGATGAATGGTTTAAGAGAACGTGGAATACCATGGATTTAGACAATGCAGATCGCCGTCCATTTTGGTCAAATGCACAAACGAATGAACAGAATTTTGGTCTCCTGAATTTTGATCGTATGCTCATAAAAACAGATGGCGATATAGAGGATTGGGCAGATGCAGACCCGATGTACCAGTCTGGAAAAGGGCCGATTACTGCACTTTATGCCACTAGTGATGAACGTTTTCTATATGTGAGGATTGACGGCAAACCTGGGACGGATTGGCTGAAAAACACCAAACCGCAATTGCTGTTTGACGTTAATCCTGGCAGTGGAAATGATCGTGTAGATGAATTGGGAGATGTTACTTTTAATCAGCCATTTGCTGATTTCTGGTTATCTATCCAGTCCACAGAAGAGGCAAGAATGAAAGTAGATGCTTACTACGACGTTTTCTACTATCAATACGGAATTGAACTAAATATGATGGATTCAGCAACAACAAAACCTACTAAAAACAGTGGTTTGTTCAATGAAATCCGCTTACCGCTTAATAAAGGCATTACAAGACCGGATACAGGAGAGTCGTTCCCGTTTTCTTCATATGAGACTGGGAAAATGCGTTTTGGAAATTCCAATCCTGATTCACCGGATTATGACTCCTTAGCAGATTATTATGTCGATCCATCAACAGGTGTGATGGAAATTCGCATACCGTGGCTATTGTTGAATATTAAAGATCCTAGTTCCAAAGAAGTTTTTGGTGATGTATACGTCGATGGCATGGATGCCAAGCAGCAAATCGATGATATTGGAATCGCCCTTGGAGTGACGGACAATCAGGGTCAAGTAATCCAGACTTTCCCTTCAAGCACCTCAACTAGCATTAGTGTCGATGAAGTGTCTCGCTATCGGTGGGAAGCATGGGAGCTACCTTATTCAAGCGAGCGTTTGAAACAATCATATCTAATCCTACAAGAAACATTCAGCAAAACACCATAAAGAAAAGAGGTTGTGCAGCGTATGCACAACCTCTTTTTAATCTGTAGATATACCTTTTCGCTGCATTTGTCCCCATTCTGCTTTTTTGGTGAAAAAGACAATTAAACCTTCAATACGCCAAATAACCATAATTGGACGGTACCAGAAACTCTCGGTTAGTGACCAAAAGAACAGCTTCACCAAATGAGAGACTTTCGGATACTTATGCATAGTCATCTCTTCCATTAGGACAGCAAGCGATGAAACAAAGGAGCCATACATGACCGTTACCAGGAATAGGGTGAAGACTACTGCAGGGTCGAGGAAGTCAAATAACAACCCAAAAATAATCAGTAAATATCCGATGAATTCGAACACTGCTCCAAGCAATTCCACAAATAAAAAATAAGGAAATGTGACAAAGCCAATGGTACCAAACCTTGGATTAAAGAGCATTTTTCGATGTGTATAAAGCGTTTCAGCTAAACCTGTTTGCCATCGAACACGCTGCGACCGTAAATCATTGAAAGACTCAGGGGCTTCTGTCCAGCAGACAGGATCCGGTATATATTCAATCCGGTCTGCCAGTTTTTCCTCACGAATCATTCGCTGGAGCCTGACGATCAATTCCATATCTTCTCCAACAGTACCTTCTTGGTAGCCGCCAATATGAATCACCTTGTCCTTACGAAAAACTCCGAATGCCCCCGAGATAATCAATAGCTGATTGAATCTGCTGAATCCCAAACGCCCAATCAAAAACGCACGGAAATATTCTACAATTTGCATGATGACCAAAGGTTTACTGGAGAGCTCAATCACTTCTATTTTGCTTCTGGCTATCGTTGTGCCATTTGCAACACGGATGGATCCACCAACAGCAATAATTTTCCCATCTGCCGCAAGGATAGGTTTCATTGCTTTTAATAATGCATCTTGTTCCAATATGGAATCCCCGTCAATCGCACAAAAGAACGGGTAATTGGCTAAATTAATCCCACTGTTTAATGCATCTGCTTTACCGCCGTTTTCTTTGGAGATTACGACTAAATTAGGGAATATGGGGGATTTATACACTTTACGGATAGGCTTAGTATGGATATGCTTTCGAATTGCATGATCCACCACTACCAATCCGTACTCGTCTATCAATTTGGAAAGAGTTTGATCCTTGGAGCCATCATCCACCACAATGATTTCATATTGTGGGTATTGCAAAGTCAATAATGATCGGACGGTACTGATGACCCCAATCTCTTCATTATAAGCAGGAACAATTATGGAAACGGGTATCGTACTTTCACTAATAGCCAAATCTTCCAGAGTCTCTTTCTTATCCAGTCTGCCTTCCCTTAACACTTTCCGTAAAGACAGTAGAAATAAGACAACATAGCTTAATGCCGTAAAAGACATATAAATGATAATCATTAGCGCAAAAAATTGAAACAACCTAATCCAAATATCAGACATAAGACGGAACCTCTCTATCTAGCTTTAAACACTGAGATGCCATATCTCTGGCATACGGATCAGGGTGGCTTTGTGAAAGTTCAAGCAGCTTGCTCTCACCAAACGTTTGCAATATAGCATCTGCTGTTGAATAGCGAACCCACCAAACAGGATCTCCAAGAAACTCACTAAGTTCACTTTCAAATTGTGGTAGGGTCAATGCGCCTACAATTTTTGCTGCAAACATCCGCTCTTCCCAAATTTCGGACTTGAAAAATGGTTCCAGAAACTTGGTATCTGATAAGTAGCTCATCCTGAAAATTGCTTTCAATGCTTGAATGCGCATTTCCGGAAGTTCATGAAACAATTTTTCCTCAACGAGTTGCAAATATTCCAGTTTCTTCGAAAGCCCAAAATACATTAACAAAGAACTGACAGCTTTTGAACTGCCATGAAGCGAAACATACTCAACTGCCTGTGGGATTACATCGTCAGGGAAGCGAGTAAACGCTGATAGAAAAACTGTTTCAGTCGCTGATTGATCTTTTTCTAAATACGCTAAAATGGACAGATCGCCTATGGCTGCCAAGGTGCGTATCAATTGCTGCTTTTCTTCGTCATGAATTTTGATTTCTTCCAGTCTTCGTTTAAGAATGGGCTGTAAAGATTCCATTCGAAAATTTTCTATATAATATAGTGCATTTACACGAGCCGGCCAAGCCCCAGTATTCAGTACTCTTTTATAGTATGAACTTAAATAGTATGTAGCGCTCTCGCGGATCTTGTGCTGCAATCCTTCATCTGTTGTAATCGCCATACTATCACTGAACAATTTCTCTGCAACACGATACTCTTCAGGGGGAAGAGGGATATATACATCTTGATCATTATATAAATACTGAATAAACAAAGGCATGGTTTCTTTGTAAATATGGTCTTCATGCATTTCTCGCTTGCTTTTTTTCATTTTCTTGCTTACTAAAAATAACAGCAGTAGCAGCTGGGAAAGAGCCAAAACAACAAATAGAATGATAAAAAAAGTAAGTAGGATATTCATAGGAATAACCTATTGACTAGACGCTGGATACGGGCCAATACCTCTTGTGGATGAAAAGGTTTCAGCATGTAGTCATCTGCGCCCGAATTGAGGGCGTGCAAAATATCTTGGTTATTTTTTCTGTCAGTCAACATAGCAATTAGCACACGTTCGGATTGCACTTTTTTCTTCACAATGTGTAGGACTTCTAATCCGTCCATTTTGGGCATTACACCATCCAGCATGACAACGTGATAATCCTGTGGTGTATACCAATTTGATTCCGAAAACTCAAAGCCGTCATTGTAGCAGTGGACACTAATATCAAAAGTATCCGATTGCCATGCAGAGAACTGCCTTTCAAGTAATGCTCGAACCATCGCATCATCATCAACGATATGTATCATTAAGCGGCTAGCGAGGGAACTGGCAAACGAATTTTCATCATACACATGAATGGAATTTCTGCCTGCTTTTTTGGCTTGTTGTAAAGCACGGTCAGCCTGCTTCAGCAAAGTTCCGTCGATATGAGTAGAAGGAAACCATTCTGATATCCCAGCTGAAAAGGTGATATTCCAAAGATCTCGCATCTGTTCAGCGATATCTTCTACGATATTTGCAGCAACAATAGCTGATTTATGGCGAATCAATAAGACAAATTCATCACTACCAAAACGGAATACGTCTATCTTTGTACGTAGGGTCTGTTGGGCAATCTGAACAAAAGATTGTAGCACTTCATTTCCTTTTTGCTGGCCATAAATATTATTGAAATCTTTAAATAAGTCGAAGTCAATGAGAGCAATTGAAAAAGATTCATTGGATATTTTGTAGCGATTATAAAGAGAAGACTTGGTTATATAAAATTGTTTCCTGTTGTATGCACCAGTTAATTCGTCAACGAGTAATTTATTCGTAATCGACTTTCTAAAAGCCACGCGGTTTAATATAAAGGGAATGAAAATATCCAAATCAATCGGTTTTCTGATAAAATCTATTGCCCCTAGTTCATATGCGCGTATTCGATTTTCTTTTAATTGATTGGAAGAGATAATCGCGGTTGGTATAGATCGATCTCGTGAAATATCTTTGATTTCCAGCAATACATCAAATCCACTTTTATCGGGCAGGTTTGCTTCAATAAGAACGAAATCTGGATTGACGGTATGGAAATATTCAATTCCTTTTGAAGCGGTCGTTGCAATTAAAACAGAAATAGAATGTCGGTCAAAGGAATCTTTCATGTCCATGACAAAATCAATATTTGGGTCAATAAGTAAAATTAACACCTCATCCCGATGTTGAGATTTAGATTCAATTAATGGAATGTGTTGATCCATATTGTGCACCTCCAAACTTTGAATGTTAAGTATAACAAAATAGAGTAAATAGAAATACATGTTAGTATGGGTCAGGAAATCTATTAAATCGTTAAGTAGCAGGCAAACCATTTTGGTGACAACGATAGCATAATGGAAATATATATATCATTTAGCTTTTGATAGAAGAAATGGTGACTCAACATATGCTAATAGGATAAGTACTAGATTGTTAGATTGGTTGACAGATAATTTATGTTGTTGTAGACTGTTGATGTTGTTGAAAGACTGATTTACACAATTGAATACAACCTCACTTATATGGTGAGGTAGAGGCGCGATATTTAACAGTCCTTAGAGGAGTTTGAGAAAGCTTTGATACTAGGGAGAAGGAAATGTCGCCGAAGTGAGTAATATTTCTCGGTATTACTTGCTGGGTCTGTAGTTAAGAACTGCAGGACTGTCTCAATAAACGTCCCGGTTTATTGAGGTGTGCTATCTCATTTGGGAAAAGTAGAGGATTTAGGGCAACTATACATATTGCGACCTGAGTTCATCTCAGGTCTTTTTTTTGTGGAGTTGGCCTTTTTAGTCTATAAAGACGATTTAAAACATATATCAAACAAAAGGGGAGAACTAGTCATGAGAAAAAAATCAGCCATATTTTTAACGATATTCCTTTCTACCATTTTGCTTTTAACAGCTTGTGGGACAAGCAGTTCAGAGAAAACAGGTTCATCAGAAAAGAAAGATCCATTCATAGTAGGAATGGAAGCAGGATATGCGCCATTCAACTGGACTCAAATGGATGATGCAAATGGCGGAGTGAGAATTGACGGAAATGCTGAATACGCAGGTGGCTATGACGTTGAAATTGCAAAACGAATCGCTGACAAGCTAGGTAAAGAATTGGTCATTGTCAAAACGGAATGGGACGGTCTTGTTCCAGCATTGGTTTCAGGCAAGATCGATGCCATCATTGCTGGCATGTCACCAACAGCTGAACGCAAAGAGTCAATCGATTTTTCGGACAACTACTATACTTCAGAGTTGGTCATGGTTGTTAAAAAGGGCGGGAAATATGAGGGCGCCGCTTCAATCCATGATTTCAAAGGAGCAAAAGTAACGGCACAATTAAATACATTCCACTACTCTGTGATCGATCAAATCAAAGGTGTGAAAAAGCAGACTGCTATGGATAACTTCCCGGCGATGCGTGTAGCACTTGAATCAGGAATGATTGATGGATATGTATCGGAACGCCCAGAAGGAATCAGTGCTTCCGCAGCTAACGACAACTTCGCTATGGTTGAATTTACAGATGGTTTTGAGACTTCTGTAGAAGACACGACAACTGCAGTCGGATTGCAAAAAGGCAGTGACTTGACAGAAAAAATTAATGAAGCACTTGCAGAGATTTCAGATGAAGAACGCCAGGAAATCATGGATAACGCAATTAAAAATCAACCGGCAGCACAATAAGTAACAACGTGATACCGGCTGCAATAGCAGCCGGTTTTACGTTTTCCAAGGAGGACAAAAATGAGTACTGAGTGGATTATGACGATTTTATCTAATAACTGGCCGATGTTCATTCGTGGAGCAGGTATGACACTCTTGATTTCCATTATCGGGACAATTCTTGGGGCAATCATTGGATTGCTGATTGGTGTCATCAAAACGGTTCCAATGCCTGAACGAGGGGCTAAAAAATGGCTATTAAAAATTATTAATACAATTTTATCTGTGTATGTTGAGTTTTTCCGCGGCACGCCAATGATCGTGCAAGCCATGGTTATCTTTTATGGATCGGCCCTGGCATTTGGCATCAGCATGGACGTATTGTCTGCGGCCATCTTCATCGTATCGATCAATACAGGAGCGTACATGGCAGAGATTGTCCGTGGGGGAATAGTGTCCGTCGATAAAGGCCAATTCGAAGCATCTCAGGCAATCGGCATGAATCATTTCCAGACGATGATCCATGTCGTCCTGCCGCAAGTCATTCGCAACATTTTGCCGGCAACAGGCAATCAATTTGTCATCAATATTAAAGATACGGCTGTACTTAACGTCATTGGCGTTACCGAATTGTTTTTCCAAACGAAATCAGTGGCCGGAAATAACTTCAGGTATTTTGAATCGTTCTTTGTTGCCTGTGTCCTGTATTTCATCATGACATTCACCGTCACATTAATCCTTCGATATGTGGAACGGAAACTGGATGGACCTAAAAATTACAGCATGATCGGAATGCCGGAAAATGTACTTGGTACAGCAAAAAACGGTAACCGATAAGAAAGGAGAAGTTCACATGGAAGCAGTTATTGATATACAGCATCTAAGCAAATCTTTTGGATCCCATGAAGTATTGCGCGACATTGACTTCTCGGTAAATAAAGGGGAAGTGGTCTGTGTCATTGGTTCTTCGGGATCTGGAAAGTCCACTCTTCTGCGTTGCATTAATCTATTGGAAAAACCGAGCGGCGGACAAATCATTTATAATAATGAAAACATTTTGGATAACAAGCATGATATCCATGCTTACCGAACAAAACTCGGAATGGTCTTCCAGCAATTCAACTTATTCAACAATCATAATGTCCTCAACAATTGTGTCATTGGACAAGTAAAAGTTTTGAAACGCTCAAAGGAAGAAGCGGAAAAAATTGCGATGAAATACCTGAAAGTTGTTGGAATGGACCGATATATCAACGCGAAACCAAGCCACTTGTCAGGTGGACAAAAACAGCGTGTAGCAATTGCACGTGCACTGTCAATGGAACCAGACGTCATGCTGTTTGATGAACCAACATCAGCACTAGATCCTGAGATGGTAGGAGAAGTTCTTAAAGTCATGAAAGAACTTGCTGAAACAGGCCTTACAATGCTAATCGTCACGCATGAGATGGAATTTGCAAAGGAAGTTTCAGACCGTGTCGTATTTATGGACAAAGGTGTTATTTGTGAAGTGGGAAGTCCAGAGCAAATTTTCAATAATCCAACGCAAGAACGTACAAAAGAATTCTTAAAACGAACATTAAAAAAGATGTAAATTAATCTTTTCTAAATCATAATTACATGACAAAAAAGGGATATCCGATTACTGGATGTCCCTTTTCTTATTGTCTCTCAAGTGCAGCAAATCTATGATTTTTATCGTTGAATATATTAAATGAGTTTGATTTTGATGTTGCGCTTAATGTGAAATCACGATTTGATTGAGGCTTTTATATTTATTTTCAAATAAAAATCATAGCTATTTCTTTTTTGGACATCTTATTAGAAAGAAAATGTTGTATGAGGTGATATCTATGATTATTGAAAGGTCGTCTAAGTGGAAAGAAGGCTTCATTAATCGATTGGAAAATCGTGAAGCTTGGGATAACTGGACGCTATATAAGATGAGTTATGACGTAGTAAAGTCGAACTTGATTACCGAATTTACCGGTCTTCAATCTCCTAAATATTTACCTAACCTGACACCATTGAAGCATCAACTCGAAGTCGCGGAAACCGTGATAGAACGCATGAATGGTAAAGCAATTCTCGCAGATGAAGTGGGGCTTGGCAAAACCATTGAAGCCGGTTTAATTATGAAAGAGTACCTCATCAGGGGACTTGTGAAAAAAGCGTTAATATTGGCTCCAGCTTCTTTAATCAATCAATGGGTGCAAGAGTTGAACCACAAATTTTATATTCCAGCCATTGCTTATCGAAAGAACTATGGTTTAGATCATTACAGTGTCGTCGTCATGAGCATGGATATGGCTAAAAGGAGCCCACATAAAGAACATATCTATGAGCAGGACTATGACTTAATCATCATTGATGAAGCACACAAATTAAAGAATCATAAAACAAAAAACTATGAGTTTGTTCAAGATTTAAAGAAGAAGTTTTGTTTGTTACTGACGGCCACGCCCATTCAAAACAATCTATTTGAATTATTTCATTTAATCTCCTTGCTGAAACCTGGACATCTCGGTGATTATGAGACGTTTCAAGCAGCGTTTTCCGCAAGTAAACATAGCTGGGAAAATGATGACTTCTTAAAAGAATTAGTGAATCAAGTGATGGTCAGAAACCGAAGACAGGACACAGGAATTGAATGGACCAACCGACGTGTTCAAACCATTCCGATTCAGTTTACCCCACAAGAAAAAGAAGTCTATGAAATGATTTTGGAACTGAAGAATATATCCCCTGAATTTTCGAGTGCATTCACGATGATTACACTGCAAAAGGAAATGTGCAGCAGTAAGGAAGCTACGTATTTGACCTTAAACGAGATGCGGCAAAAATGCACCGATTCAAAGGCGGTTCTTTATATAGAAGAAATCATTCAAAAGTTGGTGACGCTCGAAGTCAATGCAAAAGCTGAAAAAGCTTATGACATTATTACCGAGGCAAATGATAAAGTCATCTTATTTACCGAATACCGAGCCAGTCAAGCATATTTACAATGGTATTTACATTCTAAAGGAATCACAAGTGTCATCTTTAATGGGAAGTTCAAGGCGAGTAAACGAGACTGGATGAAGCAATTGTTTAAAGACCACGCACAGGTGCTGATTGCGACTGAATCTGGTGGAGAAGGGATTAACCTGCAGTTCTGCCACCATGTCATCAACTACGATTTACCTTGGAATCCGATGAAATTGGAACAGCGCATCGGACGTGTTCACCGGTTAGGTCAGGAACATGATGTTCACATTTACAACTTGGCAATTGAACAAACCATTGAGAAAGATATCTTAGAGTTGCTCCATGTCAAAATCGATGTATTTGAGAAGGTAGTGGGTGAGCTAGACAGTATTTTATCCACATATAAACAATCCATTTGATTTGAGACATCTAGAGGAGGAATCATATGTATCCACAACAAATCCACGAATATTTAGTGAGGTTTTTTAAAGAAAACAATTGCCAGATCGTCAAAGAACATGACCACTACATCACTGTTCAATTAACCATCGATATGGACAAAAAAATCATGAACCGCCCATATTATTGGCAATACATCGAAAATACAAACATTGTTCCGAGTCCGGCTCAAATAACGTTGATTACTGATCAAAACAAATTGGAGGAAGACATCAAAGGGGAAGTTGTGCACTTTGGTTCTCCATGGCTTAATCATATATTTCAAGCAACTAATGATCTGGGTTCATTTGTCCACATGTATGAACGGGTATCCGGTAATCCAGGTTCCCAACCCATATTAACTCCATGGTTAGGCGTGAACTATAAAGTATCGTATTACAGCGATCAGACGAAGGAAATGCTGTACTCTTTAGGTATTAATTTGATGACAGGGGAAATGAAACATAGTTTTCAGGAAGAGATAAGTGAACTGGATTTGGATTCCACCATGCCGAAAAATGCCTTTGACTTAATGTATATTATTAAACCAATAAGAGGACTAGAGCGATTGGATGCTGCAATCGAAAGCCTTATCCAGCATGACGACCACACATGGGCGGATGAAGCCAAAAGTAGATGGCAAAAGGACCGGCAAGTGCTGGAACATTTTTATGAAGCGATGGATAACAAACCGGAGTGTTACGAAATGGAGAAAAAAGCAATGGATGAGCAGTACCAAACGCGAATTAACATCGACGTAGTAAATGGCGGATTGTTCTATATGCAATCATAAATGCTGGAATCTAACTCAATGTTATTTCCCAAGACGTTATCAAAAAGTAAATGGACTTAATACAAAAAAGGCAGAGTTGTTTAACCCGTTCAGTTATCTGGTACACAATCTAAATTAAACATACAAAAAGAGCCCAAATTCGCATTGAATTGGGCTCTTTTAAAATGCCTATATAACAGGCTTTTTTAATGATTAATACATACTATATTCACCGTTTTAGCAAAGTGTTGCTAAATGTCTGTTAATTGCTTGAATGGAAATATAAAAAAGATAGTAAATGTAAATACCGAACGCAAAAACATCCAGACAAAAGGCAGAGTGTTTGCACCTAATATTTATAAGTGTTATTAAACTAAGAACCCGTTAGTTGAAGAAATTTATTGTAGAGTTGAACAAAACTGTTGATTAAGAAATCTTTTCTTCTCGTTCTTTTATATTCATATAGAGAAGAATACTGAGCCAGAAAATTGCACCAATTGTACTGGTAATAACTCTCAACAACTGAGTTTCATCAAAACCAAAAAGCAAATGTCCTAAAGTATATAAAGCTGACAGAACAATAAACCATCGAAGTAATATTTTTTTCATTGCTAGTAACTCCTTATTTCAAACAAAAAATGCCGTACTTATGTAAGTTTACCTCGGTCTGCTTTCATAAGGAAGATAGATTAAATTAACACAATCGTTAATCAACGATTCTACTCTTTGAACTAACCTGCGCCGTTAGTCTAATAAATACAAAATCTCAATACCTAATAAATATGTAAAAGGAATTAAAATTAAATGGGCAAAAAATATCATCCAAGTCTGTTTATTATTTCTTCTAAATTTCATTTTTCTTTTAAAAATGAAATTCAAAACAATAGTACCTACAATTGTTACGAAAATAGAAAAAATATACCATACCATATCTGTTGTTTTTTCGGAAATTTGAGGGCTCTCTGTTGCAAAAGTCAGCATTAAGAGTAAAGGAATGCTACTTGGGTAAACAAGAAAGTAAGATAAAACATAAGGTAAATATTTTTTTGTTGCTTTGGAATTCATTTAAGTATTTCCTCCATATTAAACGGGTTATAGTTAAACAATTGTGTCTGATGTAATTATAATAAACTTGGTACTAATAATTTCTATAATATTATTAGTACATTATTAACCTAAACTGCCCCGTTAGCCATCCATGCAGAAAAAAACGCTGCACCACAGATCAAGAACTAAATATCACTTATTTGACTTGACTTCCAATCAAAATGTCTTTTAACTGGTCAACACTTTTGACAATATAAGTAGGTTTTGAATGACTTAGTTCTTCAAATGAACCATATCCATAAGTTACTCCAATAGAGTCAATACCGTTATTATTTGCCCCAATGATATCGTGCTTCTTGTCACCGATCATAATAAAGTCATCTAGCTTATGCCCATTGTACATATCGAGTATGTATTGAATAATCTCTGTTTTTGCTGTTCTTGTTCCATCAAGATTACTTCCGACAACAAGGTCAAAATATTGGTCAATATTAAAATGAATTAGTATTTGTTCAGAAAATATAGTAGGCTTTGATGTTGCAACAACTAAAGTGAAATTTAGGTCTTTCAATGATTTCAATAGTAACGATATATTTGAATATAACTCATTTTCAAACATCCCCATCTCTCTAAACCTTTCTCTATAAAAATCAATTGCTTTTTGCGTATTTTCCTCATCGAAATTGTAGTATTCAGCAAAAGAATCTTGAAGTGGTGGACCAATGAAACATTCAAGTTTATCAATATCAGACTCAATAATGTGCATTTTCTGCAATGCATATTGAACAGACTTTGTTATACCTACTTTAGGGTCTGAAAGCGTTCCGTCTAAATCAAATAAAATTATTTTGTATTTGTCCATATTAAACTCCCCTTTGTATCAAATTCCAACTTAGGTTTATCATAAGAATCTTTAAAAAAATCATGCGCTTGTTGAACTACCCTGCCCTGTTAGTTAAGTAAGAAAAAGGCTTCACTCCTAATTGAAGTAAAGCCCCCGTTAGCACAATAAGAAAGGATCAAAGAATGATCCTTTCTTATTGAACATTCTATCGACCTATCTCTCGGTTATATTTTTTATAACTGCCATTTCCTTACCAAACCTATCACCATTATCAATAAATCCCAAACTCGAGTATAAATTATGTGCTCCCAAATTTTCAGGGTGATAGCCTACAACAATTTTTTGGGCGTTCGGTAATTTAGCCATCTCTGAAATCATTAACTTAGTTGCAGCTTTACCTATCCCCTTGCCTTGGAATTCCTTATCCACCATTATTCTATAAACCCAATAAGCATCAAGTTCTTCTTGAACAGAATTGTACATCAAAAAGCCAACTACTTTTTCTTCAGCGTAAATAGCATATGGCTTTAATGTAGGCTCAAACTTTGACTGAGCTATTGATATAGCATTGGGCTCAATGTATTCTTTTTGTTCTGTTGATACCTCTAATTCACAACAGCCGTACCAGTTTTCTGCATTTAATTCTACGATTTTCACATTTTCTGTACTCATAATTTTCCCCTTTCAAAATTCGGGGCAACGCTAAACAACTTTGTTAATTAGTCGTTATCCCCTTGTAGTCATTAATAATAAAAATTCTTTTGTTTGTCATAATGAACGCCTCCTCTAACGCCTATTTCCTAAAAATTATATCAATGAATTTTTAGATTTTTTAATTATACTATTTTTTCCCATTCTTTCTTGTAATAATTTTACGTTCTTCTTGAACTAACCGGCCCCGTTAGTCAACCAAATAGCTTAATAATAAATCTTTCAAGGCTCGGCCTTTAAAGTTTTTACTGGGTCTGCTTTAATTTGCTAATCAATATATCTATTTATTATATTTCCATATATTTGTTATAAATCTTTTTATTATTAAAATCGAGCAAAAAAAAAGCACTGCTAAAAGCAATGCTAATTTGTATGTTTATATGACATTAATTGCATAGTTATTTAAACTTTTGTACCAGAAAACTGAACGGATTAAGAGTTGTTTCCTCTGTCTTTTTTGTGTGGAAGAAAAAGAACTTAATTAAGTCCGTTTAATAAACCAATTCAACTCGATTTCTAAGCGCAATGAGTATTCATTTAAAAAGACTTCTTTAAATTCTTTATAGCCATCTTCACCTAAAATATGCGTAAAGTATTTTTTTACCGTGTTGTATTCACCAACGGAAACCCCTTGAACTGTAAATTCTTTAATAGGGTAGTGCTGCAAAGATCCGTTATCTACCAATGCAATATATTTCTTATATGTTGCAAAAGTGTTGGTTGCGTAATGTTTCATTTCAACTTGTATATCTACACGGGTTCCGCTTGCTTTTTTAAATTTAATTGTTACTTCACCCATATCATTCTTAAAAGTAGACTTCGTTCCATCAAACGTATAATTAATCAATTTTTATTACCTCCGCAATTGTTCTGTTGCAATCCTTACTTTATCACAGAACAAGATAAAAGAGCTCACACCCTTATGTCCCATTTATTCCCAATTATAAAGAAGGTGTTTGAACATTTAATGTGGAATAACTTCTATAACTAATATGAATGGGTAAACAAAATCGAACAAGTTGTAAATTATTGTTGCATGTAAATACTCATGAATTTCATCATAAGGGTAAGATTGCGACGTCTCCCTCAGGAATTATGTACCTCCAAATACAGATGTGTTAGGCACTGAAGATTAGAGAAAAATAAGTGACACTTCGTTTTATTGAAAACTATAGGATACTCAGTACGCATGATGATCTAAAAGGAGCAAGAATTGATGACACTATTAAATAGATTGCAAAAAGGGGATAAAATCGGTATTTATTCGCCTTCATCACCCATCACATATTCTTCACCGAAACGCTTTCAGCGGGCAAAAAGCTTTTTAGAATCTAAAGGTTTTGAGATTATTGAAGGAAATCTTACAGGAAAGCAAGATTATTACAGATCGGGGACCATCCAGGAGCGAGCCGACGAATTAAACGAACTTATTCGAAACCCGGAAATTAAGATGATTATGTCGACAATAGGCGGTACCAATTCCAATGCGCTGCTACCGTACCTTGATTATGAAGCTTTTAAGAAAAACCCGAAAATCATGATAGGGTATTCTGATGCTACCGCCATCTTGCTCGGTATCTATGCCCAAACAGGAATTCCAACATTCTATGGACCTGCTCTGGTGCCTTCTTTCGGAGAATTCGAACCATTTCTTGACCTTACATATGATTATTTCAAAGAGATGTTAATCGAAGAACAAAGTCTTCCTTATATTATCCCTACACCGTCAATTTGGACGGATGAACCTTTAAACTGGGAGGTTAAAACGGGTGATAAAGTACAGAGGGATAATGAATGGGTATGTGTGAATGAAGGTGTGGCGCATGGCCGATTAGTAGGTGGTAATTTAAATGCGATGTATGGCATTTGGGGAAGTCCATATGTCCCGGACATCCAGCAAGGGGATATTATCCTGTTAGAGGACACGATGAAAACGGCATCCGTCGTCGAAAAGAATTTCACTCTGCTCAAGCTGAATGGTGTATTTGAAAAAGTTTCCGGCATTCTATTGGGGAAACATGAATTATTTGATGATCAAGGTACTGGAAGAACTCCATATGATATTTTGCTCGAAGTGATGGGGAACAAGGACATTCCGATTCTTGCAGATTTTGATTGTTGCCACACGCATCCGATGCTGACTTTGCCTATTGGCATAAACGTGGAGCTGGATGCAACGAATAGAAAAGTGAAGATTATGGAGAAATGGATTAAGTAGATAAGCTAGCGTTGCTTTTCGTTCAATTCAAAATAGAGATGGAGGACTTAATAATGAAGCCTATTACTACACCTGACCTTTCAACAAGACCGTTCAATTTAGTGGTTGACCGCATAATGGATGCATCGCCCGATGTACTGTTCCAAGCGTGGACTACACAGATCGATCGTTGGTTCGCTGTACCAGGAAGCGTCATCATGCAGGGAGAAATCAGCACGTCCTTCTTCTTTGAGACTGCCTTTGACGGTCAACGTCATCCTCACTACGGAAGGTTTTTAAGGATCGAGCAAGACCGTCTTGTCGAAATTACTTGGGTTACTGGGGATGGAGGAACAAAGGGCGCGGAAACCGTTGTCACAATAGAGCTAGAGCCAAATGGAGATGGAACACAAATTCGTCTTACGCACGCAGGCTTTATAGATGATGAGTCAAGAAACGGACATAAAGATGCTTGGCCGATGGTTCTTGAACATCTAGACAAGTGTATGATGGAACGTTCTTAAGGTTCAAATACAATAAACATCTTTTGATAGGGGCAATTAATAATGAAACCTAGATTAAATTACTTACTCATAGTGTTTGCAGTTTCATAAGCATTTTATCTGATATTCGGTACGTGGATGTCGATAAAGGGATTTTCTCTTAACCATGGATGTGATTCATTTCATTCTTGATTACTCTCCAGATTTGAAGAGGTATTTTCTTTCGTTACAATTGCTTCTTGAACTAGCATGCCTGCCATTGACATACAATAGCAAAAGCGGCACGTTTTAAGTGCCGCTTTTTTGAATTAATATTACCTATAAGAGTCATGAGTTGGGCTAAACAAGTCTTCATCTGAATTTCTGACAACAGAAAAGTGTTCGACATTATAATGACCGTGAAGAGTACGATTATGATGTTTAATAATTTGTTCTGCACTTAAAACATCATTATCATTTGTTGAATGCCCATCGCCGACTAATGTAATATCCAAGCCACTGATAGTAGCTGTTCTGACTGCACTATCTATGCAGTGTTGTGTTTTACAGCCCATAATAACAACATGTTTAATCTGTTGAGTTCTTAAATGATTCAGAAGACTGGTCCCGTGAAAGGAATTCGTCGCTGACTTATCGAAAATTTTTGCATCCGTGGGTACATTGATTTCATTGTGAACTTGAAAGCCTTCACCTTTCCCCTCAGAAACATCGAGATCTCTTACAAACACAACTGGGACATCTGCTTCGCTTGCTTTTTCAATCACTTTATTGATATTCCTAATAAGTTGCGCTTTATTAAAAACTGCACTTTCTTTCTGATTCCCATCAATTAATTCTTGTTGAGCATCAATGATTAATAGTGTTTGATTCAAATGATTTTCCCCTTTCAAAATGTAGGGAAACGCTAAACAACAATTAGTTAGACGTAATCCCCATATAAATTTTCATGCTGACATTTCTTTTGTTTGTCATACTATCATCCTCCTCGGCAAAAATTCGTCTATAAATTAATATTTTTAATTTTTAGACTATTAAATTGTATCATGTTTCTTCTATAATAATAAAGTTACAATTGCGATAGGCGAGAAAAAGTGTAAAGCAATCTGTTTTTCGTTTTTGAACTCCCATGAAAGGGCAGTATCTAATATAAGTAGGACTACTTCAACGAGACATGTTAGTTCAATATCACCTCCCGTGTGAATTTTACTTCCTTCTTATTAAATTAACGACTAATCGGTAAGCTACTAAGACAGGTCTTTTCTTATTGAACTAACGAGGCAGGTTAGTGAGTCTACATTCATTATCGTTTTTTCTAGCTTAATTATTTACGCATCACATTGATCATAGTCGCTACATGTTATTAACTCTCAAGGAGTTCAGAGTATATGCTTTTGAATAATATTAAGCTAGGAGATTGAGTTTCTGAAATAAGATTAGAAAACTTTTAGTATTGTGTTGACTTTTATAAGTCAGGCTGATATATTTATAAAGTTGCTGATTTGAAAGCGACAAAGTGAAAAAAGAATATCAAAACTTTTTGTTGACATAGCAAACAGGATTTGATAAGATATAAAAGTTGCCATTACAACAACGGCAAACAAATGAACCTTGAAAACTGAACAGCAAAACGTCAACAATAAAGCGGAACACACTTCGGTGTGGGAAGCGAAACTTGAACTTAATTGTTCATTTTAAAACGTCATTAATTTGACGCCAGCAACAAAGTCGAGCTAATCGACTCACCTATTATGGAGAGTTTGATCCTGGCTCAGGACGAACGCTGGCGGCGTGCCTAATACATGCAAGTCGAGCGGAATGA
>NZ_KE150421.1:1821450-2206018 GCF_000411295.1 Paenisporosarcina sp. HGH0030 | reverse complement strand
GGTGTGCGAGAAAGAGGAGGAACAAAGAGTTCGAGGAAACAAAGGGAAGAGACTCGGAGCGTATAATATACGCGAGACTCGAAGACCTGCGGTTGACGAAGAAATTTGCCGTTCATCGTCTTTCGCAGCCTAGCGCCGATGGTAGTTGGGGGCTCCCCCTGTGAGAGTAGGACGTCGCTAGGCAAAATAAAAAACCGATACCTTCCGAGGTATCGGTTTTTTTGTGTTCATTTATGTATGAGTGATTAAGATGTATGGAGTAGAAGTAAACAAAGTAATGGGGCTTAGAAAACTGGCTTACCAATTCTTTATGCAGCGTAAGCTGGATAATAAAAAATCTCCCTTTAGACTTCGCACTCTAAGTAGCAATAACCATCCACATCGTTACTTAGAAGAATGATAACCTCACTTGTAGGTCTCACGTTGTGGCAATCCCTTTTACAAACTAAATTCATCAATTGCCTGGTCTATTTCGTCCTGAGATATCCCGATATAACGATCTTGTTGTGTAGGATAACCATCTTTTGTAATATCATGTCGATATTCCTTAAAGTATTGTGCAAACTCAATAGTAGCTTGGTCATATTACGTAAAGAGTTTACTAGACATAAACTATCGATTTGGAATTTTCAGTCTTATTTCGACAAAGAACACTATTATGTATGTTATGTTAAATAATAACAACAAGAATTTCGCAACAGACACCATTGATTACCTATATTAATTTGTAGAAAGGGGGCAAGGGGGGCTTTTTTATGTACTTCTTGAAGAAGTAGGACGCTGTCGCTATAAAAATTGGAGGGGGATGAAGTTGAAGATGAAAAAGAAGGGTAATCTAAAAAAAATGTTCAGCATTGTTGCAACATTACTCATGGTACTTTCCTTAATTGTACCGGGAATAGCAACTGCGGAACCAAATAAAAAACTGCACAAATCATTAAATGACTCTAACGTACTTTCGGGAAACAAATTGAGCAGTAGTTTACTAGAAACATTCGAAAAAGAGGACAGAGTTACTTTTCTCATAAAATTTAAAGAGAGTGCAGACACGGAAAAAGTAGCAGAGCAAGCAAAACAAGATGCTGGTAATGCAAATCTTTCGGCAAAAAAATCACAGCTCATGCAACGTTCCGCTGTTGTATCTGAATTGAAAATGACATCTCTTGAATCGCAACAAAATGTAAAACAGTATTTGGACATGCAAGTTAAGGCAGGGAACGCTAAAGATATTACGTCGTATTACATTGTCAACGGAATGGCTGTTACAGCTACAAAAGAAGTGGCGGAAAAAGTAGCGACATTCGCTGAAGTTGAAAAAATTCTACCGAATGAAACACGGGAACTTTATACAACGAAAACCAAAAATGCAGTAACACCAGAGTCTGGAATTGCCAATGTAGAATGGAATGTTAACAGGGTCAATGCCCCTAAAGTTTGGGACATGGGTATTGACGGTTCGGGAACAGTCGTCGCGAGCATCGACACAGGTGTCCAATGGGATCACCCTGCATTGAAAGAGAAATACCGCGGCTACAATGCAGCGACAGGTGAAGTGAATCATGATTTCAACTGGTTTGATGCGACTGCAGGACAATCAGCACCTTATGATGACCAGGGGCATGGTACACATGTTACCGGTACGATGGTAGGTGGTGAGCCAAATGGTTCTAACCAAATTGGTGTAGCACCGGGTGCGAAATGGATTGCTGTCAAAGCATTTTCAGCGGATGGGGGATCAGATAGTGATCTATTGGCAGCAGCGCAATGGATTTTGGCCCCGACAGATTCAAATGGTAATACACGTGTCGACCTGGCACCAGATGTTGTGAATAACTCATGGGGTGGGGGTGCTGGTCTTGATGAGTGGTATCGCGACGTCGTTAAAAACTGGCGCGCTGCACAAATATTTCCTGGATTCGCAGCTGGAAATACAACGATATATAACCCAGGGGGACCAGGATCAGTAGCATCTCCGGGTAACTATCCGGAATCATTTGCAACTGGTGCAACCGACATTGACAATAAAGTGGGAGGTTTTTCCTTACGTGGTCCATCACCGTATTCGGAAATTAAACCAGACGTCTCTGCACCTGGAGCGAACATCCGTTCAGCAGTCCCGGGGAGTGGTTATGAAGGCGGTTGGAATGGAACATCGATGGCTAGTCCGGCAGTTTCGGCGATAGCGGCAATGCTCCGCCAAGTGAACGCGAACGTAACAGTCGATGAAATGGAACAGATTCTTTTAGATACGGCAGTCCCGTTGACGGATATTGAATATCCACAGACTCCGAACAATGGGTATGGATATGGACTTGTCGACGCTTATATGTCTGTTTCTGCAATCATTAATGGTCTTGGAAAGCTTGAAGGCCAAGTGGCGAAAAAAGGGGAGGATAATGAAGCCCCAACATTCACTCATACTGCGCCCGTAGCAACATATGAAGGAATGGATCTCGATTTGAAAATCAAAGTGAGTGACAACATTAGCTTAGCATCCGTCGTACTGAACTACCAAGGTGCAACCGGAGAATGGAAAGCAGTGAATGCCTCTCAGAAGTCTGGAGATTATAAGTCCGGAGAATATGTAGCAACGATTCCAAGTGAGGAAATCGCTGGTGATTCGATCGCTTACAAATGGACAATCAATGACTTTGGGAATAACGAAGTAGTAAGTGAAAATCACACTATCGAAGTGAAACCAGCTATTACAGTTGGCTATTTCGAAAATTTTGAGAAGACACCAATCGGTTGGACTTCATTTGGGTTAATGGATACTTGGGAGTGGGGTGTACCGACATCCGGCCCTGGTAAAGCTGCATCTGGTGAAAAAGTGTACGCCACAAATCTTGAAGGTCCGTATGGGAGTAATATGAACGCAACACTCCTTATGCCTCCAATGGATTTGCCAGAAGGAAATTCCTACTTGCAATTCAAACAATGGTATGAATTCGAGCAATCAGCAGCAGGGGCAGCTTATGATTACGGACATGTTTTCATATCCACTGATATGAAGGAATGGACACAACTACTCAAGATTCAAGGTCGATCAAGTGCTTGGTTTGAGACGGAAGTCGATTTGTCAGCGTATAGCGGTCAGCGCGTCTATATCGGGTTCAATGGATTTTCAGATGGAAATGTTGAAGAGGATGGCTGGTATATCGATGATGTCACTCTAGTTGATACATCGCAAATTGGAAAGGTTTCAAAAGGGGTTAAACAAGGTGACAAAGGAAATACGGTGAATACCGAAAAAAGTGGTCTTGATAGTGTCAAAAAACCAAACAATAAAAATCCCGACGTGATTATAGAGAAAGGGAAAGATTTATTCGAAGAAGCGATTGACCCAACAAAAATAAAACCCGCATTGCCTGAAAAAGAAACAACACCAGGCGAAGGGAATTTCAACCCGATGGTCTTACCAATTGGAGCACAAGTGAGTGTACTTGAAACAGGACGTTCAGTCTATTCAAACCTTGCTGACGGGAAGTATTCGTTAATTCATGGCATAGGTACATTTACTACGAAAGCAGAAGCTTACGGATTCCAATCTAAAGAACAAACCGTTCAAATCGAGGCGGATAAATCGACACAAGCGAATTTCATATTAGAAGAACTGCCAAAAGCAACGGTTAGCGGTACAATTACAGACAAATCAACAGGTGAAGGAATCGAAGGAGCGAAATTACTTCTCCTTGAAGATGCAAATATCACACCTGTAGTGACAGATGTAAATGGTAACTATTCCATCACTGCTTATGAAGGGGATTATACGCTTGTAGTGTTTGCACGAAGTTACGGTGGTCAGAGAACTACCATTTCAATCGGCAACGATACGGCACTGGATCTTGAGCTTGAGCCGTATTATACGTACCCAGGTGGGGAAATTGGCTATGATGATGGAACAGAAGAAAATGCATATGCGTTTTTTGCAGCTGGAAATGCTTGGGGAGTGAAAATGACTCTTCCTGCTGGAAAAGAATCTGCAATCGTATCCGATGGCATCTTCCGCTTCTCGGATGAGAGTTGGCCAAGACCTGGTGGAACTGCTTTTGCAGTAGAGGTGTGGGATGCAACAGGTGCAGATGGTGCACCCGGTAAGAAACTGGCTGGTCCATTTAGCGCGCAAGCAAAACGTGACGGTACATGGACAGTCGTTGATTTGACAGAATACAATATTGAAGTTGATAGCGATTTCTACATGGTCTATGTTCAGACGCAGGGTAGAACGAATGCACCTGGACTTGCGTCAGATACAAATACCCGGAACTCTAACCGAAACTATCAATTTGATGCAGGTTCATGGACACCTTCACTTACAAGCGAAGGAAACTTCATGATCCGTGCACGTGTCATCTATGAAGTGATTGAACCGGTTATTACATCTCCAGTACAAGGCTTTAGTACTAATGAGAAAAACGGGGTAATCGAAGGAGTAGCGTCCACATCGACGACAATCCAATTGATGAATAACGGAAAAGAGGCAGGTTCTACTTTAGTTGGTGATGATGGAAAATTCGCTATCCCTATGGAATTTGTTGAAGGTGCAAATGAGATGATCGCTGTGTCGAAGATGGGTGGTAAAGTAACAGGTAAATCTGCGCCAGTTACAATCACGCTTGACACGATCAATCCTAAACTGACACTCGACAATCCGAAAAACGGAGATAAGACGAATCGTGAAACGGTGACAGTCGAAGGGACGGTTTCAGATGTCAACCTCAAATCAGTCCAAGTGAATGGTTTCGAGGCAGCAATTGTTGACGGCAAGTATTCTAAGCGGATTTTGCTTGATAATGGTGTGAACGAAATTACAGTTGTCGCAACCGATATTGCGAACAATCAAGTTTCAAAGACAGTAACAGTAACAGCAAAATTCAAGCATAAACTATCGAAACCTTAACACCGAACAAAGATCTTCATTTAATTACTGGTAAGATTGTGAAAAATGAGTTTGATAGTGAGCCAGGGCATAGGTCAAGCTTTACCTTTTAGTAGGTTATCAAATAGCAATTAAATCCAATATCATTCAAAATAGCTTTTTTGGTCAAGGAATCTCATATTTTGCTTTTTAAATATGAGATTCTTTTTTATGTTATTTCATCATTTAATATAATAGGACAATTTATTGCAAAACCCTAAAGGAGCTGATTATTTGATCACCATTTTAGAAAACATAAAGGAATTAACTTCTATATTAATATTCATTTCCAGCATTATTTATCGTAGGCAACTTAAGCTAACTAAGTGGAAAAGAAAACTTTCTAAAGGCGAAATGACAATGTATATAATTACTTCAATTGCAATTCCTTTTTACGGAATTACTTATTTTATTCTACTATTGGGAACATAAATTGCGTTTTTTTCTCCAGTTTAATTATTCCCTTTTGTTCTGGCCTTCTCACAAAATCCTCTATTATAAAATCAATGTTTGTAGCACTCTTTTATCAAAGTCCCAATTTCTAAACTCAGTTTGTTTTTTGTTGTAATGATAAACAACAGTGCAGTCGCACCATACTATAAGAAATCACAGGGGAATTATTTCTTGTTATTCTTGTTGTTTTCCTATGAGCTGGTTCCGGATTTGCAATCGCTTTAGCTTTGGATCACTTATTATGGATACTCGTATTGTACTGACTCTTGTTTTTATAATCTTCCGATTGGTATTATTATTGCAACCACTTATTTCCCTGCAACAGTTGTCATGCCTGTTGTGTTTTGTATGCTTTTCCAACAAATATTAGGTTTTCTGTTTAGTAAAGTGGTAGAAAAATATCAAGATAATCATAATTCGAAATCTGCAACTACTTTTAGTTAGTGGGTTGTGGAGACCAACAGATCTGATGCTTGAAGAACTACTAACCAAACATGATAGAGAGACGAGGTGAGTTCCATTGAAGTCCATTTTTATTGGTATTTGTGCTGCCTTCTTTTTTGCATTTACATTTATTTTTAATGCATCCATGGAGTTGTCTGGCGGGAGTTGGATATGGAGTGCCTCACTTCGGTACATTTTTATGATTCCATTTCTTTTGTCTATTGTACTAATGAGAAAAAATCTATTAGCACTAATAAAAGAAATGCAAAAACAACCAGGAAAATGGATATTATGGAGCTTCGTTGGCTTTGTTTTATTTTACGCACCTTTATGTTATGCGGCTGCGTATTCACCTGGTTGGCTGATTGCTGGTACATGGCAAATTACGATCATTTCAGGTGCATTACTTGCACCGTTATTTTTTGAAACAATACAAACCAAGAATGGACCTTTACAGATTAGAAGGAAAGTTGCCTTTAGGGGTCTTTTCATGTCAATGATTATTCTGTTAGGTATTGTTCTAATGCAAATGGAACATGCCAAGCAACTTTCATTAGAAAACCTCTTATTGGGAGTTGTCCCCATTCTAATCGCATCATTTGCCTATCCTTTAGGGAATCGCAAAATGATGGATGTATGTGAAGGGCGATTAGATGCATATCAACGAGTATTAGGAATGACGTTAGCAAGTCTACCATTTTGGCTTTTGCTTTCTTTGTATGGCTTTTTTACGGAAGGATTACCAAGTGGAGGACAAAGCTTTCAATCGTTATTGGTAGCTCTTTTTTCAGGCGTCATTGCCACTGTCTTATTTTTTATGGCTACTGATTTGGTAAGAGGAAATATGCAAAAGTTAGCTGCAGTTGAAGCAACACAATCAATGGAAGTGATATTTGCATTAGCTGGTGAACTAATATTTCTATCTATACCACTTCCTTCTCCAATTTCCTGGGTCGGTATTTTTATCGTCATCATTGGAATGATATTGCATAGTTATGTTTCAAATAAAAGAGTAGAAAATAATCTTAATCATTCATTGAACGAAAATTAAATAATAGTTGCGGTGTTGAAAGTAGGCATTGCTTTTTTACTAAAGGGCGTAGATCCGTGACGAGTATGATCGCGGTTATCGCTAGTCATATGCTACTTGGTTATGATTCCAATCTTCGCTCTGGAAAATGATGTTGTTTTATTAGAGATATAAAAAGATAAAACAAAGCAGGGAGAACAATCACCATTCCAATGATCAGGTATGTTAGACGGGTGCTGATATCCCATAATGCAGATGAGGCAAACACGATTCCTAGAGGCATTGTTATCCTAAATAAAAACAGGCGAACTGCACTAAGTTGCGTTAAGCGTTCTCGAGGAGCCTCTCGCTGAAAAATAGCGGCACTTTGAGCATTAAAAAGAGGGAATAACATTCCACCGATTAGTTCACATATCCATGCAAGGGGTACTGAATGGACAAAAAACAAGAGAATAAATGATAGACCTCCTCCAAACAAACCAAGGTACATCGTAAAAACCGTTTTCGGTATTTTAGTAAGAATTAACATCCCAATAACATAACCAATAGGAAAAGCTCCTTTGAAAATAGCATATTCCCAATCCTGTCCTTCAAGTTCACCTTGTATAAAAGGAACACTTAAAACCATTGTTGCCCCTACAGCAAATTGGACTGTCGAAGAAAGAAGCGTTAGTCGTAAAAGATTTGGGTATTTAAAAAAAGTTCGATAACCTTCTTTCAGTTCAGTCCACCAAAACTTTTTTGTCCACGTGGCGACCGTTTTCTGGCTTGACTGTGGTATTTGCGAAAGCGCCAAGAAACTGGCCAAAAACAGTATCGAAGAGATTCCATAGATGTATTCCATAGGAATGACCAACAATAATAATGAAGTAACACCTGGAGCAATAATAATCATGAGTCGCAGTGTGGTGTCCAATAATCCATTTGCATCAACAAGCTCGTCATCTTTGCAAATATCAGGTATGAGAGCAAATGAAAGACTGGCGTAAATGGGTTGCATCAATCCCAAAATGCACTGTAGTAAAACTAATCCAAACATAATTCCAAATTCAGAGTCCATTAAGTAACCAGCTAGTGGTAAAAAGTAAGCACTGGCACGAATCAACTGGATGTTTCGAAGCATTTTCTCTTTCACAACGTGGTTCAGAAATGGAGCACTAAGTCCTTGAAGTATTAATGAAGGTATAAAGTAGACTAGCCAAATTGCCGCCATCCATTCCTTTGAACCAGTTAATTCATAAAGCAGCAACCCATTAATTATCCCCCCAGCTGCTCCTCCAAATTCTGATACGACTTCACCTAACCAAAGTGATTTAAATGATTTAGAGTGCTTTTTCATATCGTGTCCCCAAGGTATTGAGTTAGACGTTCAGAAAAAGCGTTAATTCGAGTCATATTTGCCTTATAGATTCCTTTATCAACCTGAATAAATTTTGCTGCTTTTAATAATGAGAGCTGATGGTGGAGAGTGGTTTTTGAGATGCTGAACTGTAAACTTAAATCTTGTAGTGATGAAGATTCTTTAACCAACTGATAAAGAATTTTCAACCGAACTTCATCTCCTAATGCTTTGTGTCCCCGAATGAGTTCTGCCGAAGGAACTCCGGGCTCCGTCAAATACTCTTCTTTTAAAGGATAGAAATATAATTTTGTGTCAGGCGTACGGACTTCTAGGGTCCATGGGCGATAAATTACCTGCGGAATCAATTTAACTGTCCAAACAGAAGGTTCCGGAAAATACCTTACTCCACCCGTAATTAATTCGATTGTTTCGATAGGGTTGTTCTTATCCAGTGAATTATATTGCTTCTCCTCAAAATCTAAGGTTCGAATCCACTTTTCCCATTTTTCATTCTGGCGTATCCAGGTGTACCAATCAGTCATAAGGTTGATGAATAAAGTGCAAATTTCTTGATATGAATAAGAACCAAGATGACGGATGTATTCACCGAGATAGGCATGGTCATTAAAATAGGACGCATAAGACTCAAATGAATCGCCTTGTTTGTATTGTGCAGAAATCTCTCTACGCATTGGTTCCATCTCTCGATCCTTATAAGGCAAAACCGTTTCATAAAATTCATTTGGATTCATTTCTGAAAGCTGGAGAGAAAAATCGGTTATAGATTTTGCAGAAAACCTTTCTTGAAGCAAGATTAATCCATACCATAAATTAGTTCTTTCTATTTCATCTAAATACTTGAGGAGAATTTCAGACATGGAATCCAGATTGGACTCCCACATTTCGTCGAACTCAAAAGTATGTCTTAGTTGCGTGTGGGTAAAACCAGTAATTCCAAGAATCACCTCCCATACTTGTGAAGATTCTACTTCTATCGAGATAGTTTCTATTGGTTGCGAGGAATAATGAAGATTCATCCGAGTGCCTCCTTCATCTATGAATGTATTCTATAATAATGGAATTATAAATTCAATAATTTCCGAATTATTTAATAAAGATATTACAACTAACTTTCTTAAAACTCTTACTTATTAGTTGATATTCAGTCAAAGGGGTAGATTTCCATTCAAAAGTCGTAGATGATATTCAAACTAATGGAGGGTGCAGACAATATTTGGAATGGTACAATTTATTTAAGACTAATGAAGAAAGAACGTGGTTATATGAATAGAGGACTTTATTTGGCTTACGTATGTGCGGGTATAAATGCAGTAATAGTGGGTTTATCTTTCTTATTCACAAAAACGGCTATTAATATTTCTAACCCAATAGATACCTTAGCCTTCCGTTTTACTTTTGCTTTCATAACGGTATTGTTATTAGTAATGTTTAAAATTGTAAAGGTAGATTTAAGGTTAAAGTCATATTATAAATTAATACCATTAACCCTGTTTTATCCGACTTTTTTCTTTACTTTTCAAGCGTTTGGTCTTGAATCAGTACCTTCGTCAGAAGCCGGGATACTTTTTGCAACCATACCAATTTTAACAACAATTTTGGCTTCATTTTTTCTAAAAGAACAAACATCAGCTTATCAAAAGCTTTCTATTTTAACCTCGGTCTTTGGTGTTTTTTATATCTTTTCGATGAAAGGCGGCACTGTTTCCATCTCAAATTGGGTAGGTATTTCATTGCTGTTGATTTCATGTATATCGCTATCAGGTTATACAGTAATGGCTCGTTCTTTATTGAAAACTTTTAAACCGTTAGATATAACATTTTTTATGTTAGGGATAGGTTTCTTCTTTTTTAACACTATTGCAATTTATCAACATATATTAAATAAGAGCTTACAATCTATGTTTATCCCTTTGACTAACTTAAACTTCGTTGTTTCTATTTTATTTCTTGGGATTCTTGCATCTTTCGTAACGTCGTTATTATCTAATTTTATTCTCTCAAAAATATCAGCGTCCCAAATGAGTGTCTTCTCCAATATGTCTACTGTAGTCTCTATTATTGCTGGAGGAGTAATATTAAATGAAAAAATATATCTATTTCATATAGTGGGCTCAGCTCTTATAATTATTGGAGTTATTGGAACCAATTTGTTGAAAGATAAGCATATTCTCAAACGGACAGTTACTTGAATTCCATAGCACTTCTCGCAATAGTAGAATTAAATCTACTCATAATAGAGAAAATCATTTATATGTATATTTAAATGTATCATAAAGTTTCTTTGGGAATTTTGAAATCTTTCATATAAGTTGAGCTTTTTAAAAAGGTGTGCCGAGATTTCACTCGTCATGCCTTTTGCTATTTTAATTAACAATTGCTTTATTATAAGTTTAACAAGTATAACCATTATTTCTTTACTTTCTAAATAATAATAGCTACCTCTTTTTTGCATTCCGTTAGAAATAACTATTTCATCTACAATTTTTTTAAACTCAGCAGTCTCCATTAGGACTCTGGTTTTGAGGCCATTGCTAATAAGATCGAAGTGCCAGTTGAACCAGGTGGTGCAACGACTACCCATCACTTACTGAAATTTTGTTTGACACATGCAATGATTAAAGTATTGATACATAAAGTACTTCACCCTAAATCCTCCTAACACTAATTGATTTTTAGAATTTCCCTTAATTGTAATCTACATTCAGAGTAAAGTAGCATTCATAGACAGTTAGTTCTATTAATCACTAATGGTGTTTTTGGTACAAATATCCTAGTTAAACTTCTATTCCTCGATACGAGTCCCTAGTACTATCTATCGATTTGATTCTATTAAAATCGTAATAATTGATAGAATGGTTTTGATTTTCAGTCTTTTCCCCCAAAGTTAAAATGTATTGCATTCATAACTTGATAATTTATTACAAAATTTCACCCATCCACCTTTGAAAATATGCTATTTTCCACAGGTTTTCGTGCTTTATTGACACGTACTTAAAATATTTTTTAGTTGAATGGGTCAATGGAATCGCATGGAATTCCCCCAATTTAAACTGTTCTAAGGAGTAGGTATAATACAAATTACAATAATTTTCAGATAAAAGGGAAGGGGATGTGATTTAGAAGAAATAATATTCTCGGGCAAGATGGCTCTAATGCCAAATTGAAAAATGTAAGAGGAATTTTGTTGAAATCAAAATTGTTAAAGCGCACTTTCTCAGTTCTATCGCGTTACGATCTTTACAAATTCTTAGCAAGAAAGAGGGAGCCTATGAAAGAGAGAAAATATCGTTGGTATAGCAAAACATCGAAAACTTCAACTGCCATTGCTTTATCATTGGGTTTACTTTTATCCTCCGTCCAGTTTGGGATCGGACCTGTTTCGGGTGCAACTGGTAAATCAGCAGAACAAATCTTAGCATCGCTCACCCCAGAACAACAAGCGGCATTAAACCAACTCGAGATGACAGAAAACTATGGCTTGCAGGGATTTTCAGATGAAGAACTGAAATCAGACAAAGACATTTCTGTTATCGTACAATTTAAGTCCAAGCCAGGAAAAGTAGCTGTATTAGAGGCCGCTCTGAAAGGCAAAAAAGTAACCAAACAAGAAGCCAACGAACAGGTAGAACAAGAACATTCCACATTCCAAAGTGAACTGGAAAAAATCTTACCTGCTGCCACTTCTTCTTCAGAAGTCAAAAGTGCAGAACCTTCTTATAAAATCACCAGTTCCTACAAAACTTCTTATAACGGGGTGGCTCTTACCCTTGCTGCGAACCAAGTAGAGACGTTGATGAAATCGGAAGTGGTCCAATCCGTACACAAAAATATCACCTTTACGGTAGAGCCCCCTTCCATCGCACAGGAAGAATCTAATAACGCTTCGACGCAAGCGGCTAATGTTCCCCTTGTAGGAGTAGACAAGCTTCATGCGGAAGGAATCACAGGGAAAGGCGTAAAAGTAGGGGTCATCGATACAGGGGTCGACTACAATCATCCTGATCTAACAGATGCCTTCAAAGGTGGCTATGACTTTGTCGATAATGACAACGATCCGATGGAAACCACCTACGCAGATTGGAAAAAGTCAGGTAACCCGGAATTCAATAGCGGAATCTCCTACTACACGGAGCATGGGACTCACGTATCTGGAATCATCGTCGGTCAAGCTAAAAATGATAGTGAAGTCTCTGTCAAAGGAGTCGCTCCAGATGCTGACCTCTATGTGTACCGTGTCCTTGGACCATATGGTAGCGGTACTTCGGAAGCCGTAATGGCGGGGATCGACCGAGCCGTTGCCGATGGCATGGATGTCATTAACATTTCCTTGGGAGCAGGAATTAACGATCCATACTTTCCAACGAGTACAGCCGTGAACTATGCGGTATTAAGTGATGTCACTGCCGTGGTGGCTGCGGGTAACTCAGGACTTAACTCTTACACTCTCGGCTCTCCTGGAACTGCTGCACTCGCTCTCACCGTTGGAGCCAGTGATGTATCCATTTCTCATTCGTCCATGAAAGGGGCGATCGGAACACTCAGTGGGCTGGAACTGCTTAACATGGCAAAATCCTTCACTGATAACCTATCTACTCTAGAAGGGAAAAGTTTAGAACTAGTAAACGTAGGTCTTGGTGGTAACGCGAATTACACGGGCAAAGATGTGAATGGCAAAATCGCTTTCGTTGCTCGGGGAACATATGCATTTGCAGATAAAGTGAAGTTTGCGAAACAACATGGCGCGGTGGCTGTCTTAATGTATAACAACGAACCTGGCCATATTCCTGCTTACTTGGGAGAAAATCAAAACTTTATTCCTACTTTCTCTCTTACTCAAGAGGATGGAATCAAGGTGAAGGAGCAACTAACTGCAGGAAATATATCCTTCACATTTAGTAATTTAACTGTAACCAAAACACAAGGGGACACCCTAGCTGACTTCAGTTCTCGTGGACCAGCCAAAAGAACCTATGACATCAAGCCAGAAGTCACCGCTCCTGGAGTCAGTGTGTTGTCTTCTGTACCCGCTTACATCGGGAACCATGACGCACCAACCGATTACAAATATGCGTATGCTCGTCTCTCAGGTACTTCCATGGCAACGCCAAATGCGGCTGGTGTAGCAGCACTCTTATTACAAGTCAATCCAACGTTACAGCCTGAAGATGTAAAAACAATCATGATGAACACCGCTGATCCACTGAATGGTTCCTACAGTGTATTTGAAGTGGGAGCAGGACGCGTGGATCCTTATCAAGCCGTCCATACGGGGATGAAGATTCAAGTACAGGATACGACCCTAGTTCCTAACGCTGATGGAATCACTACTATCAAAGAAAAAACAGGTGGCATTGCGTTTGGCACTCATTATGCAGGTGAAGATCTTAGCGTTACCAAAAAGTTGAAATTTCAAAACCTAACTGATAAAGTAAAGAATTTCAATTTGAACGTTCAGTTCCAAGCGGTGAAAGGTAGCCTAGATGCCGTAGCCAACCAGGTACAAGTGAAATTCCACCCAACCTTAACAGTGGATCCAGCTTCTACCGAAAGTCTACATGTTACCATCGAAGTGCCTAAAGCAGCTGCTGAAGGAATTTACGAAGGTTACCTCTTAGTGACCAACCAAGAGGATCAAACCGAGCAATATCGGATTCCATTTAGTGTTCGTACAGCGGAAGACAACTTCAAAACACTGGATATCGATGGTAGTAATATATTTTCCCCAGCCTACTATCGCTATGATCACTATGGCGAATTTAATAGACAATCTTTGGTATCTGCGCAAATGAACTTGAAATCACCAATGAAAACCATGGACATGATCTTAGTAGACCGGAAATCTGGGCAAGAGCTTGGTTTCGTTGGACGACACAATCTGGTTGGAAAAAACGTCGATACAAGCTATTTCCTAGTTATGTTTAATGGAAACTACTATCCGTTTACAGCCGATGGAATCTCTACAGAAAAAGCACAAGCAAAACCGGGGCAATACCAACTGAAAACGATTACGACTACTGAGGCTGACAAAGTTCTTACCAAATCCTTCGATCTATTAGTAGATATTGATCTACCTACTTTTACAAGCTCATTGGATCAAGAGTCTCCGATCCTTGAGTACAAACCAGGTCAAACTACTTATCCATTTGAAGTGCAAATCTATGACAAAGAAATTGAAGCGGCAAAACAAGCAGGGATGGCAGTCGACCAATCCAAAAACCGGCTCTTGTCGTACTTCAACAGTCCAGTACCTAGCTCTGTCCGTATGGACACAGCGGGAAAATGGAAAGAAGAAATACCGATGGATGAAAAAACTCCGGTCCTAAGCTTTAAGATGGATGGATTTGATGGAGGTGGGAACATAGGTGGAAGGAAAGCCTACTACTTTGTTAAAGAAGGTACTCCATTTGCTTATGGAACCAGTAAACAAAAATCGATCGCATTAGGGGAAACGATTACCACTACCCTCACACTGGACAATGTACAAAAATTAAAGTCAGCCACTTGGAATTTGTTAGACTCTGACTTTTATGGTCCTAAATTTGGCACTCAACTAGAAGTGGTTGAGGCAAAACCCAATGCAGCATTAAGTGAGTTTGGTGAAGGAACAGTAACCGTTACCTATACGAATGGAAAACCATCGATCAAACTAGATGTAGCGTCTACGAAAGAAGTTTCTGGCAAAGTCCCTGCTGTAGACGTAACTATTAAGGTGAAAGATACTGCTTACTCTACAAGAGCAGGATTTAATGCAAAGGTTTCTTATGTGAATGAAGCGGGCACATCAACCAATCCCTTCTTTGCACCATTTTCTTGGAACGTCACCCCTACGTTCTCTGAAGCATTTGGCTACCTTACAGCAGAAGGTTTTAGAAAGTATGCATCTGGTCAAGTTATCATCTGGGATAAAAAAGATTGGGTTCAAGCTGGGGCTAAAGTAATCTTTTCCGATGCTATGGGTAAAGTCTACGATGCAACTATAAATAGCAGAATCCAACCAGAGTTCCTTGTGACTAAGCTTCCGTTAACCGATCAACTATTTACCAAAGAAGTACACCTACCCGGGCACTTTATTACGATACAAAAAAATCAAAAAGTTGGCTTCTTACGCAACGGTGTGTGGTATGGGCAATATATGTACATTGACAACAAAGAAGCAGTAGCAGGTGATGTAAACCAAGACCAAGTAATCGACATTTACGATGCACTGGCGATTCAAGAAGCTTGGGGCACAAATAAACGCGAAGCAGATATTAACTTTGATGGTATTGTTAATGCAACAGACATCGGATTTGTCAAAATCAACTACTTAAAAGTAAATCCAGATGTAGAAAACACGCCAAAACCTGCAGATCATGTGAAGAGTAAAAGATTAGATGATATTTTAAGAGAACTTGGAGTTACACCTTAATTCAATTTGCTTTGGGAGTCCTGATCAGTTCAGGACTCTTTTTTTTATCATTTTAGCTCTTATTTGGACTGATAGCATGGTCCACAATAAATTCTGCCATAGGCTTCAAACGTTTCATTAGACTCTAAACGTTGACCGCAATCTGAACAACTCTCCCTATACACATTTGGGTTTTTCAAGTAAGCACTAACCATTATTTTTATACTTTGAAGTAACAGCCTTTGGTTGTTCTTCACGACTCCGTTTCATTTCATGTTGGGATGCCACGGTCAAGATGGGAAGGTATTAATGCAAAAGATATTAGAATTTATCTTATTGATAACCTAAAAGAAGCATTAGAGTTAATGGTAAAAAAAATAAAAAAAGAAAAAAACAAGGTAAATGAAAATGAATTATGGACTGATTTTGCAAAAGTAGAAAGAGATTTCTTATTAAACTAACGGGGGCTTTAGTTGAAGATTCGATTTCTGAAATAATCAATCTTTTTTATAAAAATGAATAGCAATAAACAGGTGAAACCGCGTATTTTGATCAAACTTTGTTCAAAATACGCGGTTTATTTTTTACCTAGAAATTGAGGATGCCCGCTAAATTTTAATCAAACTTTTTTCAGTTATCCTGCGAACTATTATTTGTTAACAAAATGAAGAAACACTTCTTCTATCTCGGCTATATTGCTCTCTATATGACCCTCGGAATTATTGATGTATGCTAATCCTTCCGTGTTCGGTTCATCGTTATAATTTGAATGACTAGACGCCAAATTGTCGTATGGTACACCGTATTCTGTCAATGATGCGTATCGTTCAGCACTAATGCCGGAATTCCAAAGGTCCACAAAATCTGTTAAATCTTGTGCCGAAAACATAAAGGTTCAGTTTGAATCCGTCATGTTCGAAAACGTGATAGTTCATTTTTCTCCTTCGACATTACAATTGACATACTATGTCGAATTTAGAAGTTATTTTCATTCTTTATTCCCTACTATTCCCATTTTTGTAATGTTATAATAGATTAAATATTCAGAAAGGAGGAGTTAATATGAAAAAGAAAATTCTATCTGCTTTCTTGCTGTCTGTTATTCTTATGGGATCAACTTCAGCACTAGGTGCAACACCTTTTGATACAAGCGATAAGTTTCCGCCAAGATGTGGTTTTAAAGCGTGTCCCGATATTTAATAATTTATCCTAAGAACATTATTCTTTGTCTTGAAGTACCCATTCTTTAAGACAAAGAATATTCGTATCTTGGTGTGCGTATCGTTGAACTCGTACTGTTCATTTGCGTTTAGTATAATCGTAAATTTTCACATAGCCTTTTCTTTGTATTCCTACTGAATTTCGTTCTTTCCAAGCCTTGAATCTCATAGATAGAAAGCTGATTTCGTACTATATGTTACTGAACATATTCGCACTCCTATATTTCGTTTTTTGTTGTCAACAATGTGGTTAAATACTTAGTGAACTTTGATTTAATACTATAATGGGATATGAAGAGGTGCAAAAAACCATCTTATTTGAACACTCGAACAAGTTGCCCTTCGGTTACAGGCATTTCAAGTGTCAAAACGGCTTTGTAAGTACCAGTCTTAGATTTAAAGGAAAGCGTATTTGTTTTCTTTTTGGTCAATAGCATCGCTAACATTTTAGGTGTCACATTTTTGAAGTATTGAGTTTTCCAAATATAAAAGGTGCAGCCGCTTGCAGAAGAACAGAAATACCGTTTTTCAGACTGTCGTATTGGCTCTCCACAACCTGGACAGTTTCCTAACGATTCCTCAAAATCTATTGCCCCCACCTTTAAGGTTTTGGCCTCCTCTACAATACCGGTTGCATACTGTTCCACTTTTCTCATAAAGGTCTTAGCATCGGCCCGCCCATGTTCAATTTCATCTAACTGAAACTCCCACATTTCCACTAAATTATTCATATTTATTATAATGATCCGCAGTGACATTACGAATTTTATTTTGTATGAACTTCAGAAGATAATAGGGAATTGGAAAAATATAAATAAAAAATAATCAAAACTATTTACATACTTCGTTCGTCTAATATATGTAAAGGTTTTAAATTGAACAACACAAAGGAGATTTTATAAAACACAAGAAATAATAATCGGAACAATCGCATCAGCTACAATTTTAATGAGTGCATTATTGGGTATTACATTGTAAATACTCAATAATCTGCCCAATTAACTGTTCAATGGATTTTTCCTTTTTAAGGAAGTCCTTTGATTAATAACACCCTTGCTAACCTTCTTAGCAAGAATACATAAGTAGAACTGTTTTGTTGAAGTCTATTTTATATAATTAAAACTATTTTAAACTAATACGACTTATTTATAGAACACCTTCTAAGAAAGGAGCTTTTTAGATGAAGGGGAATTTGCACATTGAAAAGAAACTTGTAGAATGTATAACCGATAACAAAGAAGCTTTTTATAGATTAGCGTATAGTTATGTGAAAAATGAAAATGATGCAGTAGATATACTACAAGATTCTATACAAAAAGCCATTTCATCAAAACGACACATAAAGAATGAACAATATATAAAAAGTTGGTTTTATCGAATAGTAGTGAATACATCACTAGATTTTTTAAAAAAACAGAAAAAGTTAATGTTTGTTGATGAAGAAGCACTTGAGTCATACGCTGATGGAGTAGAAAATCAGTATTCAAATATTGATCTAGAAAGAGCTTTAGAATCTCTTTCTCTAAAATACCGAAGTGTGATTGTTCTTCGCTATTTTGAAGATTTAAAAATAGAAGAAGTCGCAGAAATATTAAACGAAAACCCAAATACCATTAAAACACGATTAACCAAAGCTCTAAAATTACTCCGAATTCAAATGGCATGATCTTATTTTTAGGAGGAAAATGATATTGGATAAAAAATTAGAAGAATTAAAATCTGATTACCAGAACATCCCGATTCCAGATAATTTGGATTTCATCGTAGCGAACGCCATTAGTCGTTCTAGCGTAAGAAAATTTCCATTTAAATCAGTAATTGGTTTAGCTGCATCTGCTATTTTTATTCTCTCCATAAATAGTAGCCCAACATTTGCGAAAACATTGTCTGATGTTCCGATTGTTGGGAATTTAGTAGATGTCCTGACATTTACTGAATACACTGTAGATGAAAAAACTTATCAGGCACATTTAAAGGTTCCTGCTGTTTCTAACTTAAAAAACAAGGATCTTGAAAATAGTTTAAATCAAAAATATTTGAACGAAAACAAACAACTCTATGATACGTTTACGAAAGAAATGGACGAGATGAAAAAAGAAAATGGAGGTCACTTAGGCATAGATAGTGGCTATGAAGTAAAGACAGACACGGATAATATTTTATCGATTGGGAGGTACGTAGTGAATACCGTTGGATCTTCATCTACAACCATGACATATGACACCATTGATAAGAAAAATGAAATCTTATTAACCCTTCCATTACTGTTTAAAGATGAAACATATATTAATTTGATTAGTGAGAACATAAAAGAGCAAATGAAAGAACAAATGAAACATGACGAAAACAAGTTATATTGGTTTCGAGATGAAGGGGATGAAACGACGATTGGATTGTTTGATAAGATTAGTAGCAAACAAAACTTTTATATTAATAAAGACAATCAATTAGTCATTTCATTTGATAAATATGAAGTTGCTCCTGGGGCTATGGGCATTATTGAATTTATTATTCCATCTGATATTCTTTCGGATGCCTTAGTCAGCAACCACTACATTAAATAGTCACCTAAAAGTCATCATTTTTCAAATCGCAATCAGATTTCCTAAATGTGTTGCGGATTTCGTGTTGCTAAATAGCTGGCAAGTCCTGCTCCAACCTGCAATCGAACTGCCGTTGAGGTGTTTACAAAAACCTCAGACGGCTAGGATTTCGAGTTGCACAGGTCTTTCCCCTATTTATGAACTCACGTCTGTACCATTACGTTCAAGCCGTATAACTAACAAAAGGAGAATTAGAGATAATGACCAGATCCAAAAGTAAGAAACGCGGACCCTGGATTGATGTTGCCTGTATCAGTATGATTGTATTTCTGAGTATGACCCTCATTTTTCTCGGATACTCAACAGAGAGCGATGCAAAACAAAATACAAACAACGGACACGCCCCAGAAGTAAAAAAAGATGTGTCAACGATAGAATCAGCTTTTCCTGGAATACTTATTACAACTGAAGTTAAAAAAGATGACTATTCTCCTTATGCCATTCAGTATCCACAAAGTAAAGTAGTCTCATTTAATGATCGTGTCAAAAAATACATAGATGAACAACGGGATACTTATTTAATTGCAATGGAAGAAAATAAGCGAATCGGTAGTAAGACTCCTGGAGAGTTGAACATTGCTTTCGAAACATTTCCACATGCATCCGGATCGTATTCATTTGTTATGATTTCCGGAACATATTTAGGCGGTGCAAATGGTTTTACCAATTTTAACACCATTCATTTTGACCCGGAGTCAGGTGAAATTATTGAGATTGCTGATTTATTTGGACATGACGAATCTAAGCTTGTAAAACTCTCATCACTTGTACGAGATGGCATTCAGAAAGATCCAAGCTTAACAAATAGAGTCCTAGAAGAAGACATGATGTTGGCTACCGAACCGAAGTGGAGCAACTTCGAGAACTTTGCCCTCATAGACGATTCGCTCGTCATATATTTCGATGAGTACGAAATCGCTAGTGATGCCGCAGGTGCACCGGTTATTGCCGTGCCACTTGCTGCGCTAACTGAACAATTAGTAGCGCCTTATAAACCGGATGTAGAAGTATTACCAAAACCTCCTGTTGAAGAAGTTTCAGATGAAGCAGAAGAAGAACCGATTGAAGAACCTACAGAAGAACCTGCAGAAGAACCGGATGACAGTGATGATGTTCAACCTGTAGAAACGGATACGAAGCAAGTCGCCCTAACGTTTGATGATGGTCCAGATCCAAAAGTAACGCCGCAAATCCTTGCCACTCTAGCGAAGTATGATGCAAAAGCAACATTCTTTATGCTAGGCAGTCGAGTAGAATCTTACCCGGAAATCGCGAAAGATGTGTTGACTGCTGGCCATGAGCTCGGCAACCACACTTGGACCCATGCAAACTTAACTAAAATGGCGACGGATTCGATTACAAAAGAAGTTTCAAGGACAAATAACATCATCGAACAAGCCACTGGACAAGCACCAACTGTTTTTCGTCCTCCTTACGGTGCTTTCAAGGATGACATGTTAAACGTGATGCAATTACCCGTTGTTTTGTGGGATGTAGATACACTCGATTGGAAACACCGTGATGCTGCTCAACTTTTAACGTCTGTAAAAAGTAGCGTCCATGACGGCAGTACCGTATTAATGCACGATATTCATTTATCGACTGCTCAAGGATTAGACAGTGTGCTTGCTTATTTAACAAGTGAAGGATATGAGTTTGTAACCGTTTCAGAACTAGAATGATAAGTTGAAAGATTGACCCAAGAGCTTGCTTTTGGGTCAATCTGACATAAGTAATTGTAGAAAATAGTTATGGGGAAAAATTAAGAAACCATTTAAATCGTATCTAAGAAAAAGAATGATGTTATAACTTCAATCAACGAATGCTTCGTATTATAAGGTTAACCAGTTTTTACTGGTTGACCTTATTTTTATTGGATTTAATATATCAAAAAAAAAACAAACCATTCTGCGGATGGTTCGTTTTTTTATTGTAAATTTATATACTTTAATCCCTTTTATAGTAAAAATTCACTTAAATTAATACAAACATTTACCAAAGTTCTATTTATTGGTATAATTATAATTGTTTAATAGTTCTCAATTTTCGTGTATTTAACTTACAATTTCGCAAAGGAGCATAGATGAAGAATATAGGATTGATTATTAAACAAGCAAGAGTTGATCAAGGGATTAAGCAATTGAATTTAGCAAAAGGCATATGTTCGATATCTTATTTAAGTAAAGTTGAAAATAATCAACTTGTCCCAAGCGATGAAATCCTAGTTAACTTATTAAATAGACTTTCTATAACTATCACTGAAGTTAGTGATGAAGAAGAAATTTTAACTTTAAATTCAATTAAAGAGCTCTATAAAACTGCAATAATCTATAGAGATCATAAGTCTATTTCAAATGAAATCGTCAAAATTGAAGAGAAGAGAACTATTTTTAAAAACCAGGTGTACTCTATCAATTCCTTACTCTTTTTGTCTAGATTGTATTTAATAAGTGGTAAAGAAATGTCTCGTGTAGAATCTTTGATTGAGTTTATAGAACTTCATGAAGAGAATTTAACAAACTATCAAAAGTGCGTTTTCAATATCAATAAAGCACTAAAATCATTCTACACGGATGAATATCTTCAATCAGTAGAATACATTGAGCAGGCGTTAGAAGATCAAAATACAATAGTATTAGAAAATTGGGAATTAGCGGATCTGTACAATGTCATGGCAATTTGTTACCTAGTAAATAATTATAATTATAGTACAATCGAGTTTGCTCGAAAGGCGCTAAATATATACCGTGACCTTTTATTATTTAACAGGGCCATTGATTGTTATATTTCCATTGGAATTAGTTATAAAAGAAATTATAAATACAAAGAGTCCGAAGAAAGCTTTCAAGCAGCTTATAGATTACTAAAAGATCGTGGACTATTTGATTTTGAGGGAATTATTACACAAAATTTAGGGACATTATCAGCAATAAAAGGTGACTCAAATAAAGCCATCGAATACTTTTTGTCTAGTATGGATTGCAAGAAGACTACTGAAGGTTATTACGTAACGATTTTATCCATTATTCAAGAATATTCAAAACTAAAAAGTCCTGAAAACATTTTGATGTGGTGTGAAAAAGGACTTGAAATGTATTCTAAAGCAAAGGAAAAGAATCTTTCTTATTATTATCATTTCAAGATCTTTGAAGCAGAGCAGGTTGGTGGTGCTGAATTTACAAATATATTAATTAAAGCTATAAAATACTTTGAATTGAAAAAAGACTATCGTCATGTTTATAAATATGCAGTTCTACTTGCAAAATATTATTATTTGAATAAAAAATTGAAGAATTCAGGAATATATTATCAACTTGCAAATGAGGCATTACTATTAAAAAATAAATTATTAAATTGGGAGGATTTGTGAGATGAAAAAGAAATTAATGATTTTTGCAATTATAAGTTTAATATTTATTGGAATCAATAAAGGTAATTCTGCTGGAATCTCAACTGCTGCAGAAGAAGAAATTCCTAGGCCGGTAATTGAATTAAAATGATATTTAATAAAGGTTGAAACTCTATATTGAGTTTCAGCCTTTATTTTTTTATAAAGAACAAAATATTGAATGAAATAAGATACATCGTTTATTAGTGACAATTCGGCGAATAGAATAAGCCCATCCCTAGCACAGCTTTTAGCTATGCAGGAGATGATTTATTTTATGTAGATGGAAATGTCACTGATATAACCGATTGTAAATTAAGAAGCCTTTCGTGAGTTCATTGAACTTATGAAAGGCCTTTTCTCTCTTTTATATGTTTTGTTAAAGCTAGCTAAGAAAAGAACGCCTCTTATTCCAAAGCTATAATCATCCTAATTTTTCGAAGCAAAAATAAACCAATAGCTAACCATAACCAGCTGTAGAAAAGTGAAAATCCAAAAATAATTATTAAAGTCGTCATATTAAATGAAGAAGAAAGAGTGGGACCGAAAACAGGGAAGCCGAACCCGTACAATGGAATGCAAATGCCAATAAACAATAGTAAACCATTCAAGAATATTATTCCTAGACGCCGATTTAAAGCGAGGCACGTCCATCCGAGGCCAATTCCGAGTAACCCCGTAGTAAAGGGGAAAATCACTAATTCGCTTGGTTGAATTATTAATAATAAACAAATTGTTGAAAAGTAAATCAACATGCTTGAACGGAATGAGATCAGTGCACCTAAAAAAATCGGTGCTGTAGCAAGAGGGCTGAAAGCATAGCCGATACCTGGAAACAGCCCCCCTGCAGATTGCAAAATGGCTGCAAGTGCTGCCATCAATGCTGAAAACATTAATTTTTTTGTAAGTGACCAACTCTCGAAAACCTGGTGAATGTCCTTTGGATGCGACGGGATAGGCTTATTAAAATACACTGTCTCTCTCCTTATAGTTCTAAATTTCACCGAATTCCATCCCTCTGTTAATTTCCTTATTTCACAAAGTCTTTTTATATACTATAAAAAAGAATGAAATGAGTGCCAGAATGCCCAATGGTTGAATAAATTGATAGAGAAAATGAAGAGAGGGGAAAGGTGTCAATGCCTGAACGAAAACTAGATCCGAGTGACATCCTGTTGCCACCCGGTTATGACATTGAAGTATTCGCGGATGGTTTAACAACTCCCATAAATATAACCTTTACAAGCAAAGGGGAATTGCTGGTTGCCGATTCCGGTATCACGGATGGGAACGGAAAGGTGTTAAAACTAACGCAACAAGGTTTTATTGTTATAGGTGATGGATTTAATCCTCCTCTAACTGGGATTACTGAATACCAAGGCAACATTTATGTTGCGCATCGAGGTTACGTAACGATTATTCAGCCTGATGGGACGAAGGTGGATATTATTGAAGGGCTCCCCAGTATTGGTGATCATCATAATAATCGAGTGGTATTTGGCCCTGATGGAAAAATGTATTTTGGGCAAGGAACTGCGACCAATAGTGGGGTTGTAGGAAAGGACAACTCCTGGGTAAAAGAACATCCATTCTTTCATGATTACCCCGGTTCAAGGGTGACTTTAAATGGCTCTAACTTTCAAACATCAGGATTTTTAGAGGCATTTCCAGACCGTGTTGTGACAACTGGCGCATTTGTTCCTTTTGGGGTTGAAACCTATCCCGGGAACACAGTGGATGGAATCATTCGTGCTAGCGGAAGTATATTACGTGCCAATCCAGATGGCTCTGAGCTTGAGTTGGTGGCATGGGGTCTAAGAAATCCTTTCAGATTGCGATTCGATCGATTCAATCGATTGTTTGCGTCCAATCATGGGATGGATGTTCGCGGAAGTCGTCCAGTGGCCAACTCCCCGGATGAATTTCAGTGGATTCGTCCTGGATTCTGGTATGGATTTCCGGATTTTACCGGAGGATTGCCGGTTACAATGCCACAATTTAAACCGGAAGGAAAACCTCAACCTGCTTTCTTATTAGCAGAACATCCTATGCAACCACCAATGCCTGTGGCTTCATTCCCTTCTCACTCCGCAACAATGGGGTTCAGTTTTAATGAGAATCCTGAATTTGGACCAGTAGGGGATGTTTTTATCGCGGAGTTTGGAGCTGAAGACCCAGAGACAACAGGAGGGATACCGCTTCCCTATGTGGGCCATCGCGTTTCCCGTATCGACATGCAAACAGGGCAGATTCATATTTTTGCAATAAATCGAACAGGTCTGGCTGCATCCGATACAAATGGAGGCGGATTAGAACGGCCCATTGATGCCGTTTTCGGTCCTGATGGCGCACTGTATGTCTCTGACTTTGGCTTATTTACAGAAGAGTCAGCAGTACCTGGAACAGGCGTTATTTGGAAAATAACAAAGACATCTTGACTCGAGATGTCGCTAGCTTGCCATCATTTATTAAGAAGTGCACTGCCGGTTGCAAAATACTATTTTCTAAAGCAATCTCCCCAAAAAAATCGATGTTTGCTGAGGGATTATGATGCTTTTAAAGCACTCCAGACATATGTAAAAATCTTTCTACTATAATAAACAAAACAAATTTGAAATTTCTTATAATCTAATTCATTATTAACAGTAGACAGTCTTTTCGTAATTAATAGATACAGGAATTGCGTAGAGAAATACATTCTATGAAGGAAGTAGCTTATGCCGGAAGAAAATATTACGCGAATCAGCCTAGATGGCAAAGAACTAATTTTAATCGGAACTGCCCATGTATCGAGACAGAGTGCTGAACAAGTAAAAGAGGTTATCGAAAGAGAAAGACCCGATTCAGTATGTATCGAGTTGGATGAACAAAGATACCAGTCAGTTATGGACAGCAACAAGTATAAAGAGACTGATATTTTCAAAGTGATTAAAGACAAGAAAGCCACGTTTCTATTGATGAATTTGGCGATTTCTTCTTTTCAAAATCGTTTAGCAAAACAGTTTGATATCAAGCCTGGACAGGAAATGATTCAGGGTATTGAATCAGCAAAAGAGATAGGTGCAAATCTGGTCTTGGCTGATCGCAATATACAAATCACCTTTAGCAGAATTTGGGGCAATCTCGGCCTGTCAGGGAAGGCACAACTTCTCAATGCAATATTCTTTAGTATTTTCAGTAAAGAGACCATCTCGGAAGATGAACTTGAAAAAATGAAATCACAAGATACGCTAAACGCTGCTCTTGCTGAATTCACGGAAGCTTTTCCGAAGTTAAAGACGCCTTTAATTGATGAGAGGGATCAATATTTAGCCCAAAAAATTAAGGATGCTCCAGGAAATAAAATTGTTGCGGTATTGGGTGCGGCACATGTACAGGGCATTACAAAAGAAATTCATAAAGAGCATGATTTAATGGCTTTGTCACAAACGCCACCTAAATCAATCGTACCTAAAATTATTGGTTGGGCGGTTCCTCTGCTGATTATAGCAATCATTGCCTATACTTTTATCGCTAATCCTTCTGCAGGTTTTGATCAAGCGATAAGCTGGTTTCTGTGGACTGGATCTCTTGCTGCTGTAGGAGCTGCCGTTGCTTTTGGGCATCCGCTAGCCGTACTGTCAGCCTTTGTTGCTGCTCCATTTACTGCCTTGCATCCGTTGATTGCTGCTGGTTGGGTTTCTGGAATTGTACAAGCGTATATTCGCCGACCGAATATCGGAGACTTCGAAACACTTTCGGAGGATGTGTTTTCCATAAAAGGATTTTGGGATAACAAGGTCACCCGCGTGTTGTTGGTGGTTGTCCTGACCAACTTAGGAGGTTCATTGGGAACCTTTATCGGCGGGGCAGATGTGATTAGAGTGTTCTTCAATAACTTGTAATACGGCATATATAAAAAGAGGAAAGTCAAAAATGACTTTTCTCTTTTTATTTTGTTAAAACAATGTGTTCATAGTAAGAGAATCTGCGACAAGAAAATCTGCTCCTGCGGTTACTCGTCGCAAAGATCTAGACCTGCTCCTGCGGTTACTCGTCGCAAAGATGCCGATTCTCTCTTTTAAATAAAAAATCAATAAGACAGACTGATAGACTTTTTCAATTGTCCAAATAGTTCGTGATGTGACAAGGTGTCATGTTTTAGTTGAATTGTGACATCGTGTCATATATAATGAATCAAGTTCGGTTGTGACATCGTGTCACTTTAAATTCAGATAGGAGGTTATAAGGTTGCCTAAACAAACCTTCATCAATTTACCCAATGATAAAAAAGAAACATTAATAAAAGCAGCTATGAAGGAATTTTCAAGAGTCCCGTTATCTGGAGCTTCCATTTCTAATATCGTAAAAGATGCTGGTATCCCAAGGGGTAGCTTTTATCAATATTTTGAAGATAAAGAGGATCTCTACTATTTCTTGTTAGATGAAAACTCTCAGAGACTGAATAGCAGATTCATTTCAGTATTGAAAGATCAAAATGGCGATCTAATAGAGTCATTTATCGAATCCTTCCGGAGGATGTTGATCAGCTTGCAAAGCTTGGAATTTCGTCAATTTTTCAGAAATGCATTCTTGAACATGAATTATAAAGCAGAAAATACGTTAACACCTGAAGTAAATGAAGAGCAAATGAATACTCGTTTAAAAGAGGTTATGGGCTTGGTTGATACAGATAAATTGAATATCTCAGATGAAATGGAATTGATTCATATTTTCAAAATCATGAAGGCAGTAACATTCCAAAATCTGATTCAAGTATTCGCAAAAGACTTGTCCATAGAACAATCTATGCAAAACTATACAGCTGAAGTGAATTTAATGAAAAAAGGATTATGTAAGTAAACCCACGAAATTTCATGAAGCGAGTAATAGACGACTAAACTATACGGAGGAAAAAATGGATGACAGAACAGAAAAAACCACCATATGGCAATATCGCCATATTATTTATGGGGGCATTTGTGGCGATCTTCACCCAGACGTTATTGAATATCGCATTGCCTTCCATTATGACGGATTTAAATATTAAGGATGCATCTACAGTACAATGGCTCGTAACAGGCTATATGTTGGTCAATGGGATTTTAATTCCCGCGAGTGCCTATTTTATACAACGTTATTCCAATAGATCCATTTTCATCCTGGCCATGTCCATATTTGCGTTAGGGACATTATTTGCGGGCTTAGCCCCTACTTTTGGTGTGCTTCTTGCAGCCCGAATGATTCAAGCTGCTGGTGCCGCACTGATGATGCCATTACTGATGAACGTGATGCTTGCTGCGTTTCCTGTTGAACGACGAGGAGCGGCGATGGGTGTTTTCGGTCTAGTAATGATCGTTGCACCGGCAATCGGTCCAACACTTTCCGGTTATATTGTTGAACACTATTCATGGCGAGTATTGTTTTTCATTGTCCTGCCTGTTGCTTTAATCCCGTTAGCTTTAGGAATTTTCAAATTAAAGAATTTAACGTTCCAAAACCGAGAATTAAGTTTGGATAAAATGTCTTTAGTCTTTTCAAGTCTTGGCTTTGGCGGAATCCTCTACGGATTTAGTTCTGCTGGTCAAAATGGTTGGGACGACCCGATAGTTTTAGGAACCATTACCGTCGGTGTAGTATCACTTGTTACATTTATTCTCCGCCAACTTAAATTGAGTGAACCATTGCTCGAATTTAGGATCTACAAACATCCAATGTTTGCATTATCGTCAGCGATTTCAATCGTTCTATCCATTTCCATGTTCTCGGCCATGATTCTTATGCCGATTTATGTTCAGACAATCAAAGGGATTTCACCTTTCGATTCTGGCTTGCTCATGCTTCCAGGTGCTTTGGTGATGGGCTTCATGTCACCAGTTACCGGTAAATTGTTCGATAAATACGGTGCCAAAGTGCTTGCAATTACAGGGATGTCGATTGTTGTTATTTCAACGTATTACTTTAGTAAATTAAGTTTGGATACAACGTACCTTGAAATAATGTTCCTATATACAATCCGCATGTTCGGGATTTCAATGGTAATGATGCCGGTAATGACGAACGGTTTGAATACGTTGCCAATGAAAGCTTACCCACACGGTACAGCGATGAACAACACTTTTCAACAAGTATCAGGTGCCATCGGTTCTGCGTTACTAATCACCGTCATGAATACTCGCACGACTTCGACAGCGGAAAACTTGGCGAAAAGCGGAAGTGACCCTATGAACATCATGAAGAACTCCATGATGGAAGGAATCACTTATACATTCTACGTCTCTACATTTATTGCAGTTGTAGGGTTAGCGTTGACATTCTTTATCAAAAAGCCGAACAGACAGGTTACTGAGGAAGAGAAGGAACAAGTTTATAAACAAAAACCCGTTGAGGAATAATAAGAAAAAGGCTGAGCCCATTGTGGTTCAGCCTTTTTAAATGATTAGAATGAATAAAATTCTAGCCAGCAGAGAACAATTTTACAGAGACGGACGTGTGGGAAACCGATAGTTTGCGAGCACAAACTTGTCCCTCCAGTAGGGGCGAGTTTTTTAATGCACGGCTCTGACTGTTGATTATAGTGAATTTGCTCTTTCCGCGATCGAACTTGCAAGCCTTTTCACTCAGTTTAGGGATTAATTGTTACCATAAAAAGATAGAACTGCCTAATGTTCTATGGGGAATTGGCAGTTTTTTTAAAGTTTGACGCTTTTTCATGTAAAATAGGTCAATATCAAGAATGTTGAGCAAGTTTTAGGCTCAAGTTTGATAAAAGTGACGATTAGTTTGAGAAAATTAAGTTTAGTTGGAGAAAATGCAAGTTTAGTTGGAAATAATTGATGGTTAGTTGGAAAAATCGCAGGTTTAGTAATAGTATAAATTGGCTCGCGCATTACTGACGGTCTTGCAAGCTGTTGCTTTTTTATAGAGTACATTTGCAAAATAAATGCTGTAAGAGCGTGAAGCCCATTATGTGGTTTTCATATTTGTTGGCCTATGCGCAACTGTACGATAAACGACCGTTTCGTTTAACAGAGCCTTATTCAAAGAAGTTGGAGGAATGTTTATGTTTTTAAAAAATACCATTGTCATCACAGGCTCACTAATTGTGGCATTCGCTTTTAATTTCTTTTTGGTTCCTTATGGTATATTAAGCAGCGGAATTAGTGGAATAGCTATATTGGTTGGGTTGATCACACCATTTAATACTGGCTTATTGAATCTACTATTTAATTTACCTTTAGTTGTGTTGGGTTATTTCAAACTCGGAAAAACCATTACGATCAATACTATGGTTTGTGTCATTTCACTGTCAGTCTTCTTATATATATTGCCGGTAGTTCAAGTTACCGACAATATCTTGCTTTCCGCTGTTTTTGGTGGAGGCTTGGGTGGCCTGGGTATCGGTCTTATTTTGAAATACTCTGGAACTTCAGGCGGTTTGGATATTATAGCGATTATGGTTTCCCGAATCAGTAATGTCAGTATTGGACTACTTCTCACAGCTATGAACGGTGTAATTGTTCTGATTTCTGGATTTGTTTTCGGCTGGGATATCGCATTATACACTCTTTTATCCATATTTTTGACCGGTAAAATGATTGATACGATCTTTACCAATCATGTCAAATTGACGATGCAGATAGTCACTTCAAAAGGCGACTTAATACGCAATGATCTACTGGAGTCCATTTATCGAGGTATGACGATTACTGAAGGTTACGGAGGCTACACACAAGAAAAGAAACAAATATTAATGATGGTTGTTACACGTTATGAAACATTGCAAATCAAAAAAATTGTCCGGAAATATGATGAACATGCCTTTATTAATATATTTGAGACTGTTGAGGTTGATGGTAATTTTGCAAAGAATTAGTGGGGACTAACATTAGTGAAAGAATGAGATCCAGAAGGACTGTTAATCTGACAGTCCTTTTTTTGTTTAATGAAAGAAGACGTATATGCATTATGTAAACATGTGGTTACATAAATATAAATAATACCTCATGCGTAACAATTCTTATATATCCGTATTTAAACCTTGGAAGAAGAAAAAGATTTCCTCAAATAGTAATTACAACTGAGACGAGCAAAGTGATTTCACTTTGTTTGTCTTTTTTTTATAGGTAATGGTGCAGGGGTAGTTAGTGGGAAAAATCTTGAAACGTTATTTCATCTAGTTTAATTGGAACTTTGTAACCGTTTTCACGAGATTCCCTTGTATTAAAATTTCTATCTGATAATATTAATGATTGATAATTATAACTATTCCAATATATTATCTAAATTTACACCTAGGAGGATACAGATGAGCAAAAAATTGATTATTGTAATTCTAACTATTTTACCGTTTGTCCTTATGCTTGGCGCAATTCCATTTGTTAATCGAATTGAACCGATTATTTTTGGATTGCCATTTCTTCATTTTTGGTTATTTTTAGGGATGATTCTTACTCCATTATGTACGTATGTCATTTATCATACAGAAGTCAGAAGGGAGTATTGAATGATGCAGGGGAATTTAACAGCGTTATTAATTACTAGTTTCATAGTTTTATCGGTGGTTTTAATTGGATTTATCGCTGGACGAAATAAATCAAGCCGGAGTTCGGTAGAAGAGTGGTCTGTTGGTGGAAGACGTTTCGGTCCATTGCTCGTATGGCTCTTAGTCGGAGCAGACTTATATACAGCGTACACATTCTTAGGATTGACGAGTACTGCATTCGCAGCTGGTAGTATTGCGTTCTTCGCGATTCCATATACGATAATTGCGTTCTTCGTTTCTTATTTCTATCTTCCAAAGTTATGGGAAGTTTCTAAGAAGCATAAATTAACGACACTTGCAGATTATGCAAAAGGACGATTTGATAGTAAATTCTTATCGTTGCTAATCGCAATTGTCGGTGTATTAATGCTGATTCCGTACATTGATTTACAATTAGCTGGTATTCAAGATACTTTAACAGTTGCGGGTACAGGTTATATTAATATAAAAGTTGTTGTTATTATTTCATTCCTGTTAGTGGCACTGTATACATTCTTCAGCGGAATAAAAGGACCAGCTTATACCGCGGTCATTAAAGACATTTTAGTATGGGTCATTATGTTATTCCTGGTTGTGTCAATTCCAATCATTCACTTTGGAAGTTGGGGCTCGATGATTGACAAAATCGTCACAGACTCCCCAGAGTTGTTAACCATACCGACAACAGGACCAAAGGGGATTCCGTGGTTCTTGACTGCTTCATTGGTTTCAGGCTTGGCACTATTCATGTGGGCGCACGCGGTAACAGGTGTATTCACAGCGAAAAATGCAGATGTACTTCGTAAAAATGCCATCTATTTACCATTTTATAATATCGTCTTAATTCTTGTTGTTTTCCTTGGCTTTGCAGCTTACCTTGTATTGCCAGAAGGAAGCGATCCACGTTTTGCATTGTTGAATTTAATTCAAGTGTCTTACGGTGGGGTAGTACAAGGACTTGCTTATTCAACAATCGCACTAGCGTCATTGATTCCATGTTCAATCATGGCAATCGGAGCTTCGAATTTATTTGCGAATAATATTTACCGTGATTTTATTAATCCAAATGTCAAACCGGAAAAATTGACGATGATTACTCGTTCGATGGTATTTGTGGTTATAGGACTAGCATTAATTTTCGGTATGCTTTTCCCGACAGCACTTGTGTCACTTCAACTTCTAGGGGTATCTGGGATGGTTCAAATCTTCCCAGCCATCGTCTTTAGTTTATTCTGGAGAAACCAGACAAGAGAAGCAACAATCATCGGTTTACTTGTAGGGCTTGGTGTAACTTTTGCTGTGTATTCTACAGGAAAGACATTCGGGATTTATGAAGGGTTCTGGGGACTGTCGGCTAACGTCATCGCATTGATCGTTCTTAATCCTTTATTCGTTAAAAAGGCAAAAGACAAAACTAATCCAATCATGGATCAACTTTTTACGAAATAACCAGATTCAGTAATGAATAAAAGAGACTTCGCGTAAAATACGTTCATTAAAGCGGCTGATTGCTTCAGCCGCTTTTTTTGTATGTACAGCACTGTGTTCAAATTAGAATCAAAACCCTGAAGAACGAACAAGGTGACATGTCACATCGTATGTTTTTAGAAAATTCGAATTCCACAACAGGTAGATGGATATATTTGGTATGATGGAATTATCGATATAACTATTGAAAGAATTTAAAAGAAAAGGAAAGTTCCTATGCATACATATAACCTTACGGAGCGACTTTTATTTGCTTCTACATCTTTGAACAAGATGAAACTTGGAAATGAGATGAAAGGAAAAACGATTCTACTTACAGGAGCCAGTTCGGGGATTGGGGAGCAAGTAGCTTACCTATTGGGTGAAATAGATGCACATTTAATCTTGGTCGCCAGAAGAGAAGAAAAACTTTTGACTATAAAAAAGAACATCGAAAAGAATGGGTCCCGTGTAAGTGTTTTTCGGGCAGATTTGAGAAATGAGCAAGAGATGAAGGAGTTACTGACTTTTCTACATCAATTACCGGGTGGAGTGGATGTGGTCGTCAGCAATGCGGGTCTTTCCATCAATCGCTCCATATCCCATTCATTGGATCGCTATCACGATTTCACACGAACGATGGCCATCAATTATTTTGCGCCGGTTCAAATACTGCTGTCAGTCATTCCTTTACTGGAAAAGAATAAAGGACAGGTAATCAATGTATCGACAGTTAATGCCTTGCTACTGCCCATTCCCCATTGGGCGGCCTATCAGGCATCCAAGTCAGCTTTTGATATTTGGTTCCGCTCGGCTGCTGCCGAGTTGAATGCCATGGGAATCTCGACAACATCCATCTATTTGCCGTTGGTGAAAACCCCCATGATTGTGCCGACTGTGTCTTACGAAAAAATGCCTGCAATGTGCCCGAACCATGTGGCTAAAATCATTTGCAGGTCGATGTATACAAAAAGAAAAACATATACGCCTTGGTGGTTGATTTTCGGGCAGTTGGGCTCCACTCTTTTTAGAGGCCTCTGGGAATTATCCATGCCCAAGATTTTAAGAAAACGGGGAGAAGGAAATTGACGATCGTCAACCTGATAAACGTTCTATATAAAATGAAATTCCTTTCCCTATTGGGATTGTGCGGATTAATTGTTTTCATCTGTAAATACGGAATAAATATCATGCTTTTGCTACGCATGGCTGAAAAGACAAATGGCGATAAGCTTGCCTTAGTGGAGGATGAAGAAACCATTACTTACAGACAATTATTGTCCCAATCAGAAAAGCTATCTTTCATTTTTAAGGAAAGATACAAACTTCAGAGAGGGCAGAAGGTTGCGTTTTTGTGTAAAAACCATGGATCGTTGGTTAAATCGATTTTTGCTGCTGCCCAGCTTGGACCGGATATCTATCTGCTCAATTCTGACATGAGCCAGATTCAGTTCGATCAATTAGTTAAAGACCAAGATTTTGACTTTCTTGTTTACGACGTTGAATCGAGTTCTTTGATTGAAAAATCACTTTATCGGAAAGAGAGACTTCTGAGTAAGCATGATTATTTGCCCGCAGTAAATACCTTGCTTCAAACGGAGGTTGAGGGGAACTTCAAACTCCCGAGATCTTCAACAAGCAAAATAATGTTGCTTACAGGTGGTACCACAGGAAAGTCGAAGGAAGTTGCCTATAAACCTTCCCTCTTCCATTTCTTGAATCCTTTCCTGGCTGTACTAACCAGGCTGAAGCTGTTGAATACCAAAACAGCCTATATTGCCACGCCAATATACCATGGCTATGGAATTGCGATATTGTTTTCCTACCTTGCATTAGGTAAAAAAGTGGTCATCAGTAAAGGATTTGATGCCAAAAAAGCATGTCATCTGATAAGTAAACACCGTATTGAAGTGGTTACAGTCGTCCCGTTGATGATACAAAAGATGTTAAACCACAATGTGGAAGATTTGCGATCCCTTGTTTGTATTGCTTCAGGAGGGGCCAAGCTCAATCCGAAACTGGTGGATGAAGTCTTCAGTAAACTTGGCGATGTCTTGTACAATCTGTACGGCACTTCAGAAGCGGGGCTGAATATAATCGCAACCCCACAGGACTTGAAATATTCGGCTGCTACCATCGGAAAAAAAATTAAAGGTGTACGGTTGAATATTATGGATCATGATAAGCAGAAGGTTGCAGTTGGCACAGTCGGTCAATTTTGCATCAATAATAAATGGTCCATGAGAAACAGAACGAGTACCTGGATAGAAGCTGGTGATTTGGGTTTTCAAGATAAGAATGGATATTACTTTTTATGTGGAAGAACTGATGAACTGGTGGTTTCTGCTGGAGTGAATGTGTACCCGATTGAAGTCGAGCACGTATTGATCAAACACCCGCAGATAGAGGAAGTGGCCGTGGTAGGGATAGAAGATGAAGATTTTGGTCAGAGATTGAAAGCATTCGTATTGACAAGGAAAAATGAAGACTTGACCCAAGCTGCACTTTTAGAATGGATACGCCCTCGAGTGGCGAGGTTTCAAGTGCCAAAGGAAATCGTCTTCGTTGATCATATGCCTTACACGCCTTTGGGGAAACTGGATAAGAAACAACTGAAGACGGAGGTGCGGAAAGAATGGATAAAAATCTGACCAAACAGAAATTGGCAAAACTATTAGCGGGAATCGAGATTGGGTATTTTGATACGTCAAAAAATTGGGGTGAGGAAACCAATGACTATTACTACAAATACTTTGACGACCCGGATCCAGAGCTTCGATCATTGTCTTTGTTGGCTTTCACTTCAATGGTTGGCAATTGGTATCATGGCCCGGCAGATGTTTTTTATACAAGTCCACATGCCATTTACTCACCGCCAACATCATTTTACTCCTTTGATGACTATTTATCGGCATTTTTAGAACATGTTTCACAGATAGAACATGACTTCCCGATTATGTATAGCTACATTGTTTATTATTTGTCCGAATTGGATAAAAAAAGAGCATTTGAACACGTTTTCCCGGAAATGGACCAGAAAATTTTCAGTCAAATGAGAACCTTATTATTTTCAGGTGAAAAGAATGTGAGACGGTCTTCATTCAATGACTTATTACGGGAAGTAGGATTGCCGACATTTTTTTCGGATTAGAAAAATTAATTATTGACGTTTTTATTGCCCTGGAAATAATGATAGATATCAGATTTAATGATTCCAGATCCTTACGAGGAGAAGAATAGCCATTCTATAAAGGAGGCTAATTCGGTTTAATAAGAAGGAGATTTCGCATGATTCGAAAAGAATATAAAAACCAAAAAAAGAAATCCAAAAAGAAATTGTTTTTAAAAATCTCGGCACTCTTGGTAACGGGTCTTCTGATTACTGGTACAGCTTACGGGTTCTATTTAGTGAAAAAAGCTGAGGTAGCCGCGGAAAAATCATATGAAGCGATTGATAACCGTGAAGGTTCTATTCTTCGAGAGAAACCAGTTGAACCGATTAATGACAATGTATCCATATTATTTATTGGAGTAGATGATAGTGACGTACGTAATCAAGGAACGAATAATAGTCGATCCGATGCTCTAATGCTTGCAACTCTCAACAATAAACAAAAAGACGTGAAATTAGTCAGTATTCCAAGAGATTCTTACGTGTATATACCTGAAATAGGGTACAAAGATAAAATCAATCACGCCCTTTTTAAAGGTGGAACAAAAGCGACAATAGAGACGGTTGAGAATTTATTGGAAGTACCAGTGGACTATTACGTACGAATGAATTTCAATGCTTTCATTGATGTAGTAGACGCTTTGGATGGTATTTACGCAAATGTTCCATATGATCGATTAGAAAAAGATGAAAAAGATAATTACACCGTTCAATTAACAAAGGGTTATCAAAAACTCAATGGTCGACAAGCGCTTGCTTTAGCCCGTACAAGGAAATTGGATAATGACATCGAACGTGGTAAACGTCAACAGGAAATCCTATCATCCATTGTAAAAAAAGCTTCTTCTGCCTCTTCCTTCACGAAGTACGATGATGTGATTTCAGCCGTTGGTGACAATATGAAAACGGATATGACATTTGACGAGATGAAATCTTTTCTAACTTACATAAAAGAAGGTATGCCACAAGTAGAAACCCTATCCCTTGATGGCCATGACGATAACTCAACTGGAACGTGGTATTGGCTATTAGATGATGAATCGTTGACAGACACGAAAAACTTACTTAAAAACCATCTTGAATTAAGTTCTGAAGTCGGTGACGAATAGTATTTCTACCGAAATCCAAATGTTAAACCAGTCTACATCTTCTGCCTATCCCAAGCTGAACTCTTGTTGGGAAAAATGAATTCTATTCACTATCCAGTCGGTTAGTCTCACTTCTAACCCAATTTGCCACATTGGGTCTGTCCGTAAAAAAACCGTTTATGGATCAATTATTTACCTGAAAACTTAATAGCAAGTGAAAAAAGGAGTGGCTGAATCTATCTTCAGCCGCTCCTTTTTAATGGGTTTATTAAAGTCAAAGGTTTATTAATTCTTAAAGAATATGAAGGATGGGTGTGAATGTTTTCACTTTAACTTACGCAGTAAGTTAGTTGAAAAACCTCATCATTCTTTTATTTCTTACAGATATTTCTGTACTAATCTCATTCGGCCGACTTGAATTTTTCAGGTAGCTCATTCACGACTTCCCCTGTATCCGTAAACCGTCCCTTTAGCATGTTATCTTTAACAATCTTAACAATAATCGCATTTGCCGTTTTTGAAGTGCCATCAGCCAGGGTGCTCGTTATGGTTTCTTCTGCGATAAACTCGATTTCGGAATCATTAATCGTTTCTTCATGGATAAGTAATTCCTCTTTTGACAAGTCTAGAGGTTCTTTGTCTACATCTACCCATTCGTAACCGCCATCAATTAACCACTGCCCATTTTCGTTCACTGCTGTTATATAGACATTTCCATGCCATTGAAAAAAGTCATTCAATTGAAAGGTTTTCACCTTAATGAATTGTGGAGTATTTTCAATAACTTCCATCCGTGCATCCAAAGAAACTTCAGGGAAGAACCCATCTTCTCCACTTGAATAATACCAATACTGAAGCTCTTCCGGCAATTCCTTGTTAAGCATTTCGCTTGATACCAATTCCTTTATACTTTCCGGTAAGTTTTCTTGAAGTTTAGCTGCCATCACTTCTGATTGGGTACTTTCTTCATCAGAAAATGTCATCTTGCTATTCGTCTCTTTAACAATGTCTTCTATCTTTTGAAACTTATCCATGACCACTCTTATTTCAGCATCACTTAACACTTCTGGCTCTTCGTTCACAACAGGAGCTGTCTCGCCATCATCCTTCTCAGATTGTGAATCTGAATCCTCAGGAACAACTTCTTGAACATCATCTTCGCTACTTTGTTGCGAAGATGTATCGTTTACCTCGGAACAAGCAGCAACGAAAAAAAGAATTAACAATAAAAATAAGGGGTTTAATATATTCTTCTTATACATCTAATTCCTCCAATAATTACAAATTCTAGGTACTTAATACAGTGTAACTGAAATAAGGTGAAAAATCTGTCACCTCTATAACATTTATGGGACGTGAAGAGTAATTCATTCATCATAACAGGAGAAATTGAAGTGAATAGTCATTCATTTTATGTTAAAGTCATCTAAACATAGAGGTTTTTCAAGAGGAGTGGGATGAATGATTTTCAAGAAAAAGGTGGAGCTGTCCGAAGTAAGTGGTGTTCAAATGGTCAATGGCAATGTGGCATTTCAAGGCGTAAACCTAAATGTGTACTGTTTTGTGTCGGACGGCGTATTAATAGATACTGGTGCAAAGTCACTCGAAAAAGAATTTCAACTATTTTTTGACCAACACGAAATCAATCAAGTCATGATTACCCACCATCATGAAGATCACACAGGTGGGGCGGCTTATCTACAACAGTTAGGAAAACCAATTTATATGCATGAACGATATATAGAAGACTGTCAGTCAAAAGCGAACTATCCTTTATATAGGAAGTTGTTCTGGGGGAAACGAGGACCATTCGATGCCGAGCCGATAAAGAGCACTTTCTCAAGCAGAGGGGCAACATGGGAGACTATTCACACCCCTGGTCATGCGCAGGATCATATGTCCTTTCTGAATAAAGAAACGGGCCAACTATTCACCGGAGACCTATATTGTCAGGAACGGACAAAAGTAGTTCTTCGAGACGAAAGCATTCCGACCCTAATCAATTCCCTGCAACGTGCACTTACTTACGATTTCAATGAAGTATATTGCAATCATGCAGGGTACTTAAAGAACGGCAGAGCCAATCTTAATCGCAAACTCGAATACCTACTGGAGCTTCAAAGCAAAATCATTGTGCTCCACAACAAAGGCCTGGCACCTAAACAAATCAATAAAATCCTCTTCCCCAAAAAATATCCCATTGTACGCTTCTCAATGGGGGAATGGGATTCGTTACACATGGTGACTTCGGTTATTAAAGAAGGATAGGCTAATTAGAGAATTCATTCTTAACAAACGCAGTATTTTAGTTTAAGAAGGTATATACGTAATGAGTGAAAAATAAGCTTTAACCATTAAGCATCAGCTTGGCGGTATTGTTCTATTTATTCTCCAATCTTGTTCGTCTCACTTCTAACCCAATTTGCCACATCGGGTCTGTCAGTGAAAAATCCGTTTACCCCTAGATCAATTAGGAAACGCATCGTTTCTGCATCATTGACCGTGTAAGGATGAACAATCAAGTTTTTGCTGTGCATCAAATCGATGAACTTCTTAGTCACGGCAACTGAATTTACACCAACTCCCGAAGCATACTGTGAGAGTTCTTTCAGTTGTTTCTTGGGAATATGCGCTTCTTCCTCGAATGTATAAAGTTTGATCAAGGGAATGGAAGGCTCCATAGCGAATATGTTTTTTAAGCTTTTTGCGTCAAAGGACTGAATGATTACTTTTGGAATGATGTCACCCCTATTTAGGAGGTTATGTTCACGTAATTGTTTCAACAGCTCCTCTTCGATCCCTGGATACGTTTTGGGTGATTTTATTTCAATGTAATAATTGACGGTATCACCGAAATGAAGGAGAATCTCCTCCAAATCAACAATTCGCAAATCATCATAATGCGGTAGGGTGTACTCAAGATGGTTTTTATCGAACGCTTTTTCAGGAGAATGAAGCTGGATTTCATCAAACGTGACATCCGTTACCGCTTGTTGAGCGTTGTGAAAAGTGACGACAGTATCATGCATCGCTACTAATTTTCCGTCTTTCGTCATTTGAAGATCAATTTCAATGTAGTCAGCACCCATCTGGATGGCCATCTCGTATGAAGAAAGTGTGTGCTCTGCAGCATAGGCAGATGCACCGCGATGGGCAATGATCAGAAAATCATTCTTGGGAAGAGTCGTACGCTCAGTTGGAGGTTCACTAGGTGGTTGCGTGCATCCATATGTGAAAAGCATGACAATAAGGAGCAACATTTTTTTCATGGATTCCAACCTCCGCACAAAAAATAAAAGAGTCCTAAAGGATATGGCGGTAAGTAGGAAAACATTCGATAACGGTCTTATTTACTTGAATTTTTAGAGAAAACGGGCGGCTGAAGTACAATCTTCAGCCGCCCGTTTTATATGAATATGCCAATCATTTTACTGGAAATTCATAAGAAATTCAGCGTAATCTTAATACACTTTGTCACCGTTAAAAATAGAATTCTTGACGATTACATAATCCACGTTGCGGATGGCTTCTAACTTGTTTCCACCCGAATAGGAGATAGCGGATTGAAGATCTTGTTCCATTTCCATCAACGTATCTTCCAAAGAACCTTTATGCTCAACAAACATTTTCTTGCCTTCAACATTCTTCTTTTCGCCTTTTTGGAATTCCGAAGCGGAACCAAAATATTCTTTAAATAGCTTGCCATCTTTTTCAACTGTTTCTCCTGGAGATTCATCATGACCGGCAAATAATGAACCAATCATAACCATGGAAGCACCAAATCGGACTGATTTCGCAATATCGCCATGTGTACGAATACCACCATCAGCAATAATCGGCTTGCTTGCAGCTTTGGCACACCAACGAAGTGCAGCCAATTGCCAACCACCCGTTCCAAATCCGGTCTTAATCTTTGTGATACAGACTTTCCCTGGTCCAATGCCCACTTTAGTCGCATCCGCACCTGCATTCTCTAATTCTCTAACTGCTTCCGGAGTTCCGACATTTCCGGCAATAACAAAACTTTTAGGCAAGTGCTTCTTGATATGCTGAATCATCTCAATCACAGCGTTAGAATGCCCGTGAGCAATATCAATCGTGATGTATTCCGGTATAAGTTGCTCATCAGCCAATTGTTGGATGAAATGATATTCTTCTTCTTTGACTCCAACACTAATTGATGCGATTAATTCACGGGAATGCATATCTTTGATAAAGTCTACTCGCTTCTCAGGTTGAAAACGATGCATTACATAGAAGTAACCATTTTCAGCTAAGTAAATCGCAATCTTTTCGTCAATAATCGTCTGCATATTTGCTGGCACCACAGGCAACTTGAAAGTATGTTCGCCCAAAGCAACTGTTGTATCACATTCTGACCGACTATTAACTATACATTTTGCCGGAATCAATTGAATATCTTCATAATCAAACACATTTTCCATAATAAGCACCCCTAAACACGAATATTAAAGCTAAGTTAATTGTAATTGTTCGTCCATAGGGTAACTTATAACAAATTAACTTGTATGTCAAAGTTTTTATCAAGATAATGAAAGAAGTAACGCAATTCCCTCATGCTTATCTAAGCTTCTAGCAATTTTCACAATAATCGTCCTTGCTATTTCTTCGGTTGCTGAACGTTTTCTTGAACAGTTCCAACAGACTCAAACTTTCTTTTGTCTGCTCTCCCTGTAAGAAATAAGACTGCATTTCAATTTGACGATCTATCTCCATTCTTTTCGCTTCCATCATTTGTTGCAATTCATAATGATTAATCATGTACTCACCTTCTCTTTTTAGTTTTTGCGTATGATCATTTCATTACATGTCATTCTAATGAAAACATGGTTTCAATTTTGACCACATTCAATATGTATATGCCATAAATAATCAAATGATACAAAAAATAAAAAAATAATTGGTAAAAATTGAACAGATGTAAGCTGTTACTTTTTGTGTTCCCAGACGTCTGTTATAGAATGCACCGTAAAAGGAGTGAGAAGATGAAGAAATTGTTAGTTGTAATCCTGATTTTAGGACTAGCAGGCTATGGACTTTATTATTTCGGAACCAATGTCGCTTCGGAAAAAGTGGTTGATTCCGTTTCAACGGAACTCGAGGCTAGTGGGCAAATAAATGAAGTGAAATCCTATATAGAAAATGACCCTGAACTGATGGAAATGATGAAGGAAGCCGAGTCGGCAGATGAAAGTACATTGCCTTTTACTACTAAAGGAGAAGCCACACGCGTCCTGGTCAAAAAGGTTGGCGTCACTAAGCTTCAAGATTTACAAGCAAAAGTGAAAAGTGGATCTGCATCTAAAGAAGAAGTATTGCAGGCCCTCAACGAGGACTTAACGGAAGAAGAAATGTTGGCGTTGCAAGTCATTGCTTATAAAGAAATCTATAAGAAGTAATTGATCATGGTCAGTCCAATGTGGATTGGCCATTTTTTTGTGTAAAGGACCAACTCGTCCAACCAGAGCCAACATGGACTACACATTAGTTAATAGAGAAGGCATGGCGCGGGATAACTTAGCGAAACTTTATATTAGTTATTGTAAAAAAGAGGGATTTCTGTAACTCTTAACGAAAACAAAAATGTACACTTGCGCAATTGTTTACATGCATGAAGGAATTTATAACAAGTCATTGATAATGGACATTCAACTAGTGGGATTCATTTTGCCATCGAGATGGAAGGGATGTAACAAAGGGGAGAGCCAAATGCGTGTATCTCAAGACATAATCGACTGGATATGAACGTAAATTTCAAAGAGAAAAAGCATAATGCTAATGGGGGCTGAAGGATTGGGAAAAGTTGTTGAAATTATAGGACTTACAAAAACATTTAAAGACAATAAAGCGGTGGACGATGTTTCGTTTTCGGTTGAGAAAGGAGAAGTCGTTGCGATTCTAGGTCCTAATGGGGCTGGCAAGAGCACGACCATCCTCATGATGCTTGGCCTATTGCATCCGACAAGTGGCGAATCCAAGTTGTTCCAATCAAATGCGAAAGAGTTAAAGGTTCGTGAAAGAATAGGCGTGATGCTGCAGGAAGTCAGTCTGATGGATGGTCTAAAGGTGAAGGAAATCATCCGTCTGTTTAGAAGTTACTATCCAGAACCGCTGTCGCTCGATCAGCTAATCGGCTTAACGGGATTAAACGAAGAAGAATTGAACAAACGAACTGAAAAGCTATCGGGTGGCCAAAAACGTAGAGTCGGATTTGCTTTAGCACTTGCGGGTAATCCGGATCTTTTGTTTTTTGATGAGCCGACGGTCGGAATGGATATAGCAGCACGTAAAGTTTTTTGGGATACCGTGAGAACACTGGCCGACCAAGGAAAGACGATTCTATTTTCCACGCATTACTTGCAAGAAGCGGATGATATAGCTGACCGAATCATTTTATTCCATAAAGGAAAAATAGTTGCGGACGGAAGCCCTGAAAAAATCAAAGGCAATCTTTTGACTCAGTCTATTTCATTCATTGCCTCAAAAGTGGAATCTGAAATGCTTTTCCTTCAAGAGCCCTACGTGTCAAAAGTCCTTGAAAAGAACGGACGGATTCATGTGTTCACCAGTAACACAGATGCGGTCTTACATAAAATTTTTGAATCTAAATTTGAAGTAAGTGATATTGCGGTTGAAAAAGGACGTCTTGAGGAAGCATTTGAACAATTGACAATTGAACCGCAGGAGGTCATCTAAATGAATATGTTCCTAAATCAATGCAAAATTGAAGGTTTACGGATTTTCCGTAACCCATATTATCTTTTCTGGTCACTTTTTATGCCAATTGTGTTTTATGTGATCTTTACAAAAATCATGAATACGGATGTTCCTGACAGAGAACTATGGAATGCTCACTTCCTGATGTCCATTACGACGTTCAGTGTAATGGGAAGTGCCATCATGACGTTGGGCATACGGATGGTACAGGAACAATCACAGGGCTGGACAACATTCATGAAAGTGACGCCGCTCTCTGGAATGGTCTATTTCCTGTCGAAAATGTTGGGGCAAACGATGATTCATGTATTGTCAATTGTTGTGCTTTTCGTTGCAGGGGTTTTGATTAATGGGGTATCCTTGCCTGCGATGGACTGGATAATGAGTGGATTGTGGATTTTATTGGGTTCTATTCCTTTCCTTGGTATTGGTGTCCTGGTTGGGACAATGAAGAAGGTAGAAACAGCAAGTGGGGTCAGTAACATGGTTTATATGCTTCTGGCTATCACAGGTGGTATGTGGATGCCAATGGAAGTCTTGCCGAAAACAATCCAAACATTGGGGTCTTGGTTGCCCGCATACAATTACGGCAACGGGGCATGGGAAATCATTCGTGGAAATGTCCCTGAAGTGAAAAACATAGCCATTTTGGCATTTTATCTAGTATTGTTCATGTGTCTGTCCCTGTATATTCGTAAAAAACAGCAAGCGGTGTAAGAAATCTGGCGATAATGATTAAGTTCCCGTGATTCATTTTTTCTTTCAGCTACAAAAAGAGACTTTCAATTAATAATTAATTGAAAGTCTCTTTTTCTTTTTCATAAGTCTTCATTTTAATTTACTATTCAGAATACAATAATGTATGATGTACAGTATGAAGGTGTGCGACATACAGTATAGAGAAAGAGGTGAAATAATGAATCAACTATTGGGTTCTTTGACGACTGAATTGCGCAGGGGGACATTAACTTTGGCGGTATTGAGTCAATTGAGAACTCCACAATACGGCTATTCACTCGTCCAAAGATTGGAAAAGAACGGCATCAAAATTGATCAAAGTACACTTTATCCATTATTGAGGCGTTTAGAAAAACAAGAGCTCGTGACCAGTACATGGGAGACAACAGAGAGCAGACCGCGCCGATATTACGTATTGAGTGCATTCGGTGTGAAAATTTTTGAACAGCTAAAAGAAGAATGGGAAAAAACATCACAAGAACTGTACGGATTATTGAAAGGAGACGAACAAGATGAAGTGGATTGATTTGTACATCCATGAAGTTACAAGAAGGTTGCCTGAAAACACAAGGGAAGACATTGCTTTAGAATTGCGTTCTACCATAGAAGACATGCTTCCCGATGAACCGACCGAAGCTCAAGTGAAGGCAGTGCTCGCCGAGCTTGGCAATCCGTCAGTGATGGCACACAATTATTTGGATCGGCCCATGCATCTAATCGGACCGAAGTATTTCGATATATATATCAATCTGTTGAAACTTATCCTACCAATCGCTTTGACAATCACACTGATTGCTTCGGTGGCGGATGCACTTGTTTCGGTTAAAGGGGATGAAGAAATAATAACCGTCATTTTCAACGTTTTCGGAATAGCCATTTGGAAATTGTTGAGCACGGCCATGCAAACAGCGTTTTGGTTGACTTTGGTCTTTGCTGTCATTGAATGGACGGACAAATCCAGAGACCAGGCACCACTCACGATGAGTATGAAGAAATGGACTCCGGAAGATTTAAAGGACGTAAATCCAATTCCAAAGAAAAAAGCCATTCAAAAATGTATGATTTTAGGCAGTCTAATATGGACGGCCACCTGGGTAGCTATTTACTTCAACGCTGCTAAATTGGTAGGAATCTATGAAGATGGAGCGAACGGAATCAAATTTCAATTCCCCATTTTTAATCAGGAAATACTGAATTCTTACTGGCTGCTAGTAGTCCTTGTAATTGTATTGGAGGTAGCTCTGGCATTGTATAAAGGTTTTGTCGGACAATGGACGATAAAAGTTGCAAGTCTGAATACCATTACACACCTCATTACTTTGGTGGTTTTAGCGACAATCATTGGAAACGATTCGATTTTGAGTGAGCAGTTCGTTGTCTATTTGCAACAACTGAAGATTGATTCCAACCTGTATGATTGGGCATATCAAAGCATCATCATCGTGTGTGTAGTGTTTGCGGCCATTGATATTTTTGAGGGATACCGAAAAGCAAAAATTTCACTACTGGGTCCACTTAAACAATAAGCTTGGCTTTTATTAGGTTGAACATAACTTAACTGGCCATAACATGCGTAACGAAAAGCGTCCGCTTGGTGTTAAAAAATGAGAAACTATAACATATGCAGGCGTTAAAATTCATTTCTTATATCCAATATCAAGCAAATTAAAAGAGACTTTCAATTTATGGAGTCTCTTTTAATTATGGCTGAATTTCACTTGTAAAGCTGTTCCTTTATTTTTATCAATACTTGCAGAGTTAGGCTGAATGCCTCGCTGGGCGTGGCCAGATAAAGTAACTCAAGGTGATGAGTAAATCAATGCCGAGTACAATCGCCCATACGCAAAGAATTTGTTGAAAAGCTTCCGTTCTGTCGGCATTGCCCACCCATATTGTCAAACCGAGTAATAACCCAGCACCGATTAAAAAGGCGAAGAGATGCCTAATCCAATTGAGGAAATCTTGTTTAGCAAAAGCCATTCCCGTTTTTTTTGCGGGCTTCTTCCTGCTTTTTAGGATATAAAAACAAAACTGATCATCAGCCCAGCGAATCATCGATTTACCGTAAGCCACGGAAACCCCGATGTAGATAGCAGCAATTCCATGTGCCATCGTGGCAGTCGAACCTCTGTACAAGTCGAATCCCGTTAATACAAGTAGTGCCAAATCCACCAAAGGTGTCATTGCTAAAAGTATAAACCCAAGTTTTTCTCTTTTTCCTAGATAGCGAACAACAAGCCCACTGACGATAAATAACCAAAATAAAATTTCACAGATGACAATGGCCCAAGCAATTCCATTCATGTGCACACCTCCATGTTTTATTTAGTACGTTCGTATTAATTAAAATATACCACAAGTTTTATTTAATACAAGTGTTCTAAAAAGATTGTCTGACTGTACATTAGTCGCTATAATAAACCTATGCCAAAACAAGTGAATCACGAAGAACGAAGACAAATTATTGCAGAAGCCACGTGGGAAATGATTATGAAGAAAGGGATTGAAGGAACAACTGTCCGGGCGATTGCCGATGAAGCCAATCTATCATTAGGTTCTTTGCGCCATTATTTTTCTTCTCAAGAAGAGCTGTTGAGCTATTCGATGGAGTTGGTGAAAGAAAGAGTGACGGAACGGATTGAGAAAAAGTTTGCACAGGACATACCAATGGATGAGTTGCTTGTTCATTTCTCTTTGGAAATTATTCCTTTGGATGACCAGTCCCGTCTCGAAATGACAGTTTGGTTCCACTTCATGGCCAATGTCCAATTCCGTCATAAATTCGAGGGAGATGATGGGATTTTGCAGGCGCTAGAGCAACTCCTTTCTCTACTGGAAGCACACGGAAGATTGAAACCAGGAATTGAACTTCAGGAAGAAATCGAAACACTGTATGCGTTGGTGGATGGACTCGCCATCCATTGCCTGTTTGCACCTGTGCGCCTGACGAGAGAGCGTATCGTTCCTATTATTGTTAAACACGTTAATCTCCTACTTCTTCATCCATTAAATAGTTCTATATTTTTGTGAATTGAATTGAAAAAGAAGCACCTCCAATCGACTGTCAATCCGATTAGGGGTGCTTTTCTATTAATAACAGGGATGGTATCCAGAAGAAAAACTTCTTGGATCGTATATCCATCCAAAATGCAAAAGAATTTTCAAAAAAATGAAACCAACATTCGTTTTGCTTTGTCTAACAGGTAAGAAAGAAAGAAAGAAAGGAGGGGAAGGATTTGGATAAGCAAGAAAGAGACAGATTACTGACCGCAGCAATGAATGAATATGGACATTATTTAATCCGCCTCGCCTATGCCTTTGTAAAAGATCAGACAAAAGCAGAAGATATTGTCCAAGAAGTATTTATCCGCTATTACATACACCTTGAAGACTTTGAGGGACGCTCCAGTGTCAAAACATATTTATATAGCATAACAGTCAACGAATGTCATAACTACTTTAAAAGCTGGACTTACCGAAAGACAGAACTGACCAATCTGGCGGGAGCTTTGCTTGTAAATATACAAACTCCGGAAGACACGTTGTTAAAGAATGAAAGCATCCATTATGTAGCACAATTGATTGAAAAACTTCCCCTTAAAAATAAAGAAGTATTGTGGCTTCATTACTATGCCGAACTTTCGGTCAAAGAAATCGCAGAAGTGTTGAAGTGTTCCGCAAACACAGTGAAAACTAGATTGGCCCGAGGCCGGGAAAAAGCGAGATTAACGATGAGCGAGGAGGAGATTGAACATGCAAGAGAACATTAAACGTCAATTGGACGCTACTATACCAGAACAACTTACGTTATCCGAAGAGCACAAACGTAAAATTTTGATGGAAGCGAACCAACGAATGTCTCGACCGAACATTTTCAATCAGCGGCTTTTGAAACCCCTCGTTGGCGTGGCAATTATTGGCTTGTCCTGTTTTCTTGCATTCCCGTATATACAAGAATGGTCTGAGGAAAAAGCGTTGCATTCATCTGAACATGATTTGTTAACAGAAGTCACCATTCCAGGTGTTGAGTATGATTCGTTAATCAACGCTCACTATGTGGATGAAACAAATGAAATGATATACACCGATCATGAAGCCATTTATTCTTATTCAATTGCGACAAAGACGAAAGAGGTATTAATTGAACCAAAAGAAGACGCTCGTATTTTTAACCTGGCCGTCAATGATGAATGGCTCGTATGGGAAGAAATTAGCTCATTGAAATTATATGTATTAAATCGGACGAGTTCGGAAATCAAAGAATTTCCAAATATGGGTCTCAGTGATCTGCAAATAGAAGGAGATACATTGACATATATGTTTATGGGAAATGAAGATCACAGTTATACAGGTTATGTCGCGATGGATTTACCGACTGGAGAAACAAAAGAGATCCAGGAACTGGTGAACGGATCAAATAGTAAAGCGGCTATTAATGATGGCTTGATTGTAATTCCTGAAAGACAGCAATTCGGTGAAGATGGCATGGTGACATTCTATGTACACGATTTGCAAGGATCCTCAGAAGTGAGGGAATACACGGTACCTTATGAAATGGCAGTAAATGTTACGCTGACCAACGATAAAATATTTGCTCAGCTCCAAAACGAGGATGAAGAAGTAGTCCTAGGCTATATCGATTTTAAGGACGGTAAATTTTATGAAGTAGACGTACCAACATTTGAAGCTTACGCCGTGTATGGTGATTATGTAGCCCTGAGTGTTCCAGTAAAAGATACAAATACAGTGAAATTGTTTCAATTCAAGAAAGATGGTGTTGTAGCACTTTCGACTTTCGAACAACTAAACGAACGACTCGTGAAACCCAGATTCACGAAGGACGGCACATTAGTTGTGAATGGGGAAGGTGCGCAACGCTCGATGTACCTGCATAAAGTTAATGAATCTAAATAGGTGATCGAGGATAGTCAGCCCACTCATGCTGGGTTGACTATTTTTGGCATTTTAAAAGAAATCAGCTTGGTTGTTTCTTTGAATACATAAGTGAGACAAAAAAACGAAAAAAATTATAGCATACTAGGTCATATAGAAGTTTAGTAACCATCTTCTTTTGTAAAACTCCCATGAAAATTCGATGGTTGATGGTACATTATTTGAACAAGAACACCTTAAAAGGGACCTTATAATTCCTTAAAATAAGATCATTGAAATATTGTTGGAATTTCATAACGAAATTCGAAAGCGGCTGAAATACAACTTCAGTCGCTTTTTTCTGTGATAATGAATTCCAAAAAAGGGCAAAAAGGATTCTTCATGAGCGGTCGATTTGAGGACAACTATCCTTTACAATAGGAAGATATGGTTTGGACGGGTTAGGAGTGTTTTAGAGGTGAGTGTGATAGTAAGTGAAATAACACGGTGTAACTTAGCCGTGAGCAGCCGGTTTAAGAAAAATAAACCGAAAATGGCTGAAGAGATGACGAACTTGTTGAATGTATCTCCAGTTGTGGATGTTCATATGGAACGCCTTTCAGATGGACAGACGAATCAAAAACGCGTGTCTTTATATATAGAGTCAGAAGCCATTGAAGGTACGCCAGTCATGGAGTGCGAATGGATTGGTAACGGACTTGAGGTCGTTCATTTCTATATAACTAAAAAGCGTATTCAATTAGGAAATAACCGCCATTTGCAGATGAGGATGGCATTTGACCGTAAAGGTTTGGTGTCTACGGAAATGACGCTCGCTCTTTATAGGATTATTCAGTCTCTACCTATTGCTTCCGACCGATCGGAGTACGTAAAAAAACGGATTTCAAGCTGGGAATCTTATTTACGGGTAATGGAGCGTAATGCCGATGTAGAAAGACTTGAAATTGGCATCCGGAATGCCCGTTTAAGTCTGGATTTCCGTAAAGTCACATTTGAGCTACACAAACTGCCGAATGGGTTTGATAAGTATTACAAAAAGTCGGCTGTTAAGTTAGTAGCTACGAACCAAAGTCTTGGGAATGTTGTGCAGGTGCAAATGGGCAAACGAACCATTGATGTAGAACTTGCTAGGGATCTTCAGGAAAAAGCACGAACGGGAAAATGGCGAGTGCCGGCAAACGGGAAGCTCGCATTCGATAATGTAGCGGAAATGGCACAAATTAATCGTTTGAAAGATGGGTTCAAGCGTCTGGAAAATGGCTGGGCAGTTAATGCGAACCTGGAAAAGCTGTTATTCGAGAAACGTCCGACTGTGCGAAAAGGGAAGGTTCCGGAAGATTTGACCTTCAAGCAAAATCTGAATGAATTTCAGCGACAGGCAGTAGAAGGCGCTATTGCCGCACAGGATATGTATGTCATACAAGGGCCACCCGGAACAGGAAAGACCACGGTTATTTCTGAAATTTGTTATCAGCATGCGAAAATGGGTTTGAAAACGCTAGTAGCCTCACAATCGAATTTGGCGGTTGATAATGCACTGGGTAAATTACTGACGGATCAGGACATTCGAATTTTACGAATCGGTCGAAGTGAAAGCATCGAGGAAGAAGGGCAGCGTTTTGTTGAAGAACAAGTTGCTCTTTACTGGAAGCAACAGACGCTTTTGTCGATCCAGACGCATGTAAACCAGTTTGAAAAAGATGGACAGGTTCTTCTTACTTCTATTAAAGAAACTGAAGCAACAATCGACCGTCTGAAGGGTGAAATAGAGACTCTTGAAACGAAGAAAACGGAAAAGAATCAAGCCAAAGAAAATTTGAACAGACTTCAGCACGAACTGAAGTCAAGTCAGTCATACGTTCAAGAGTTGAAGCGAAAAAAAGATCAATTTGATTTTCAATTGATTATGAGTCAGGACATTTTTGAGGATGCAAAAAGCCGATATGAACGGTTGAATGACCAAGTATCTCTTTTTTCGGGCACAGGTGAATTTGCTAAACTTCACATTAAACTCAATGATGAAGTTCAAGTACTTCAAAAACAGTTAGCATATTTACAAACGGCAACATCTCTTCAACAGAGAAGAAATGAGCATCAGGATTATGTGGACCAATTGAAGAAGGCCTCTGCTCAGCAAGCGACTTTAGAACATATAGCGAAACAAATCCCAAATGTTAAGAAAATCCCTGAATTACAAAAGTTGATGGGGCAGGAATCATGGGCTCGTTCTTCTGAAATCAACTCGATTCTTCATCATATGGAACAGTTGCGTATGAACTATCAAGCTTCGATTCAAACTGGGAATCATTCCGAAGTGGATGACACGTTGAATAAAGCCATTATTTATGCAGAACAGCAACTAAACGCGCATCAATACAATATGAAGATGCTCGCAAAAAAGATATCGATGATGCCTCATGTTGTTGGAGTGAAGCTTGAAGATCGGTATGTAAAAAAAGTGGTAGACGCATTTCGGGATTATGCCAAACAAATGAACGCATTCCGGGAGCCGTTAAATCAAACGGACCGACAAAAATTGTCGGCAATTTATGAACATATGATGGTCCTGAAAGCATCCAGAAATGTTGGATTAACACGTAATGGTGCACAAGGAAACGAGCAAATAAAGAATGAAATTTTGACTTCATTTGAACAGCTGAAAGAAGTCGTTGGACAAACTCTTGTAACACGTCTGCAGGAGTTAGCTTCAGAGACCACTTTATTGACTCCAAAACTTTCTGCACTGGTTGAAGAAATTGATTCTATTGAAAAGAATCTTTCCGGTATGCGTGAAACGATACCCAATCAAGAAGTACTTGTTCCAATGGTCGAAATCAAAAAGGCTCTTGTGGAAAAAGAGGCAGAGCTTGAGCGGATGGGAACAGAAGAGAGCTACGTAGAAGGTTTGGTACAAGCAACTTCCGTGCAACAAGAGGTTATGCAAAAACGTGAAAACGAAATGAACCTAATCCAAGATACGATGGCAGATTTAGCACAAAAATTGACTGACGAACAGTTCAAGCAATCGACGATCAATAATGAAGTGGTTGAATTAGAAGCAATCATCATTATCGATATAGATGCTTTATTGAACGAAGTGAAAACGAACTTCGAGAATACGTCAGCACAATTAATCGAATTAAAACGAAAAGAAACTTTCCTGAACGTTTCCAACGACATTCGCCTCGAGTGGCAGGATATGCTGGGACAATCAACTGCTTATGATATGGATGAAATCAAGAAGTTGTATATTCAGTATGCGAATGTGATTGGTGTGACGTGTTCGATTTCGGCAAGTAAGGATTTTGTGACACAGTATCCCGATTTTGATGTGGTCATTATTGATGAAGTATCAAAAGCAACACCACCTGAATTACTGCTGCCGATGTTAAAAGGGAAGAAAATCATTTTGGTTGGCGACCATCATCAACTGCCTCCGTTGGTGGGACAGGACACAATGGACGAAGTGCTCGAAGATATGACCGATGCACAAGAGAAAGCTGATTTGACATCGATTTTGAAAGAGTCCATTTTTGAACGGTTGTTCAATGATTTGCCTGAAGACAGTAAGGCAACGCTTCGCATTCAATACCGCATGCATGAGCACATAATGGAAACAATCAACCCATTTTACCGTGAAAACAATTACGGTTTGGAATGCGGATTGGCTGATTCGAACAAAGATCGGGATCACTTGCTGGATGGCAAGCTGTTCAAACGTGGGCAGCATATCATTTGGTACGATATGCCGAATGAGCAAGGATTTCTTGAGGAGCGGGAGCAGCATAGCCGTAGCTATTACAACGCAGCTGAGCTCAAACAAATCCGTGAATTATTACTGGATTTGGATCAGGCGACAGCTCACGCGAAAAAAGATGGCCGTCTGAATGCCAACGTGAAGAAGAAAGTAGGCGTCATAAGTTTTTACGGGGAACAAGTGAAAAAAGTGGATCGTCTTCTCAGCCAAGAACTCGACCTGCCTCACCTTCATTGCCGAACAGGAACAGTCGATAAATTCCAAGGGATGGAGATGGATGTTATCATTCTGAGCTTCGTGCGTAATCATCACCAGAAGGATGGGAACATTGGGTTCTTAAAGGATTACCGACGATTAAACGTGGCACTTTCTCGAGCACGTGAACTTCTTATGATTGTCGGCAGTGCGGACATGTTCACGAAAAAAGCCCACGGCGAATCCCAAAAGATCATGTTCCAACACGTATTGAATGTCGTAGAGAAATACGAGGGATTGAAACAATTGGAAACTAACGCAGGCAGGAAGTGATTTTATGAGCAAACAACTTGATACAGAAATGTCGAAAGTATCGACCGTGTTGCTGGAACAACGCCATCTGCGCTTGCTTGGAAGTGAGAGTTGGGGGTTTCTGCTTCAGCTTGCGAACATTCAGATGACAACGGGTATCCGAAGTCAAATGGATGTCCTGATGAAAATGATCTTGAAGATTTTGGGGAAACTGGACGTCAAACACACTGAAGAAATCAGCGAATTGCTGGCGGTGGAAAACATTTTTGTGGATCATATGCTGAAGCTGATGATACAAAATCAGATGGTTGAGATAAATGAAGGTTTCTATCGACTGACCGACCTTGGGATGGAACAACTGAAAGTAGGTACGTTCGTACATGATTCCTTGGAGGAAGAGGTCGAAGTTGCATTCAGTCCCTATCATAACGATGCTCTCATTAGGGAAACCAATCAAACGTCAGTAGAGACAGACGATCAACTTCCTGTTTATCGTTTTGGTGAAGACAACAATCAATTAAATGTGAACGAACTGGAAGACTCACAAATTATACAAATCATCGAGGACTCTGGCTTCGAATTTATAGTGGAGAACGGTCAGAAACAGATTGAAGAGATTTGCTCAATTGAACTGCAAGACACATTACGAGTAGCTTGCTTCGAATTCCACATGCATGACACAACTGAAGATACTGTTTTTATTCGTGTCTGGAATACGTGGACGGGTCAATTCGATGTGCAATTTGAAACGGAACTTAACCAAAAGGAAGCAAGCCGTTTAAGAAAACAATACTTTGATCAGCCGATATCATAACTTTTAAAATAAGCTCTGTTAAACAATATTGTTGATCTCAGTTCCAACGCACTTACATGTTTCGAAGCTAGCTTAGCGATGCAACAATCTACCATTTTTCAAAGCTAGCGTAGCGATGCCGAAACAGAAACACCGGTTTCCCAAGCGCCGAGGAGTCTTGGCGCTCGCCCTAGGAAAGCGTAGCTGTTTTGCGGAACATCAACATTTAACGTAGCTTTAATATAAATGAGGTGAGCTAAATGACAGTTAATCATAAGCTTGAAGGTATGGAATGTATGGGCTGCGCGTTGGCAAAAAAAGATTTATCTGTTCACGTGGTTTATGAAGATGAGTTCGTTTGTTGCATTTTAGACCATGATCCATTTAACGAAGGACATACTTTAATATTACCTAAGCAGCATTTTCGCTATGTTGATGAATTTGATTCAGAAACTGCAATTGCTGTAATGAAAGCATCTCAACTACTTTCAAAAGCCTTAAAAAATATATTTAATCCCAATGGAATAACGGTTTGTCAAAACGGTGGCACAATCGATGAATTATCACATTACCACATGCACATTGTGCCAAGATATGAAAATCAATCATTCGCAAGTTTCTATACAGAAGAACCTTGGGACAATGAAGACCTTAAAGAAAAACTACCTAGAACACGCAATGAATTAGCAAAGGTGATTAGTGAGTTATTCTAACCATAACATTCTAATTATTATCAGACCGCTGAATTTTAATCTTCAGCGGTCTTTAAATATTTGTCGTGGTTCGACATGAAGCGACAAAAAGATGAGTGGATAGCCTTTACAATATGAAAAGACAGATCAAATTGAAGAAGTAATGAGGTTACCCATTTCAATCCAGTCAGTATTAATCGTCATCGTATTACTTTTTAATGTTCAATTTTAAAAAATACATACAAGTGAGGTATCATAATGAAATTTGAAATCAAACGTGAACGATTATTAGATGGGTTAAATGATGTAATGAAAGCCGTAAGTTCTAAGACAACGATTCCCATTTTAACCGGGATTAAATTAGAACTTACAGAAGAAGGTTTACATATTACGGGTAGTGATTCCGATATCACGATTCAAACTTTTATAAAAGCCGAAGAAAATGGCGAACAGGTTATCAATATTTTTGAAAACGGAACTATTGTGTTACAAGCCAGAATGTTTAATGAGATTGTACGAAAACTGCCAACAAATGCTGTTGAAATTGAAGTCAATGAGCAAAATCGGACGCATATTCGTTCAGGTAAGTCAGAATTTCATTTAATCGGATTGGATGCTTCTGATTATCCCTTACTTCCTGAAATTCAAGATAATCGACAGTTTAGCATTCCAGCAGATTTACTAAAATCCACTATTCGTGAAACAGTATTTGCAGTCTCTACATCAGAAACCCGTCTAGTATTAACCGGTGTTCACTGGCAATTGAAAAGCGGAGTTCTTCAGTGTGTAGCGACGGATAGTCACCGTTTGGCACGGCGGAAAATGAACTTAAAGCAATTGCCCGAGGAAGAGTTCAGTGTAGTAATCCCTGGTAAAAGCTTAAGTGAATTAAATAAAGTCATTGCTGATTCTTCCCAGCCTGTACATATTATGATGACACAACAGCAAGTGTTGTTTAAAACAGAAGGTGTATTATTCTATTCGCGTTTGCTAGAAGGGAATTATCCAGACACATCCCGGCTGATTCCAAACGAATATAATACGACAATCTCGCTTGATGGAAAGGCTTTACTTCAAGCAATTGATCGTGCTTCGTTACTCGCACGTGAAGAACGTAATAATATTGTGAGATTAACTTCATTGGGTGGAAACGTCATTGAAATATCCTCCAGTTCACCCGAAGTGGGACAAGTAGAAGAAGAAATTCAGGCAACATCTATTGAAGGAGAAGAGCTGAAAATTTCCTTCAGTGCAAAATATATGATGGATGCGTTAAAAGCTTTTGGTGGCCACGATATAAAAGTTCAATTTACAGGAACCATGCGTCCATTTATCTTGAATTCTGTTCACGATGACGCAGTACTGCAATTAATAGTACCTGTTCGAACGTATTAAATGACAAAAATTAAGAAACGAGTTGTGACCTAGTCGCAGCTCGTTTCTTCTATTTACTTACAGCTCATAACCATTTTTTTCTTCTACCCGTGGGAATTTAGAAAATAAAAGTACCTTATATAAGTAGAAGGAGAGATGAATATGAAAAACTTGAAAATAGAGCATATCGGTGGAACGTACACTGTAATTGAGCATGGAAAGGACCGATACCAGCTCGTTCGAATTATCGGGGAGTATGAAGTGGAAGATGTTTATAAAGCAAAGAAGATGGGAGTAATGAACGGATGATTGATTTCATTGAGAAAATAGTAGATGCAGAACAATTAATTCACGGATTCGATTATGCAATTGTCTCGATAATCGTTCTTGACGACGACTTTGAAACTTATTCTGTAGATGAATGGTATAACATGGATAGCCTAGCCTATTTCGAAACGGAACGATTGAAGAAGAATCACTATCAAGCTTTTCTGGAATTATGGAAAGGGAGCAGGTATGGGAATGTGGGGATGGGAATCACCCCGACTCAGTATATCCGTAATGCCACATTCTATTTACCGAAAGTGAGAATCGATTTGAGTGCAGCTATTACATTTAGCCTTGGCGTTGTGGAAATATTAAGAGGAGAGTATGCAGGTCAATTCATGCTTTATTATTCAATGAAAATGAATGAAGAAGATTTGGTAGAAGCAGATGCTCTTGATGAAATTCTTATGCTTAAACTTTATTTCCAATACACCAACCCGTTTGATTACTATGACAAAGGCGTAGATTTCCTGATCAAGAACAAATGGGGCTACACCGAACATTTGATCATGAATAAGAGAGAAGAAGTGAAAGCACGGTTTAAGGAAATATCGGAATATCATGTAAGTGGTGGCACTAGTCATCTATTGGAGAAGAGTCAGAGGGAGGCTATAGTCAATTAGTGATGAGTGGACGGAAAGTCATCACTAATGGTCAGAAACACTCTGCGAGTGGACGAAAACCTATCGCCAGCGGACAAAGAAACAAACTGAGTGGACGGAAATGTATCCCGAATGGACGAAAACACACCATCTTTGGATAATCCCAGTACAAAAATTCACCAACTTCAGCAAAAGACCTCCGATCAACTTAGAAAGGAGGAGTTTTAGGAAATGGCTATGCTTTGTCGGTGTCGCCAAAAACAAGCCAATTATTTTTGCTCATAGTATTGAGCATCTTGTCCTTCCAAGAGGTCGAGCATTTGAAAATAGCCGGGAATGTTATCGACTTCATAATTTCGGATGCATTCAAGCAATTTGATTTTCAGTTCTTGGGACAAGTCTTCCCTGTGTTGCCATTTTGTCTGATGTAAAGAGCGATCAATTTTCGGAGCAAACAAATCAATGACGATGGCCAGTGAATCGTTATCCGTTCTTGACTGCTTTACTAAAGTAAATAAACTTTCACTCATTACTGCCCCTTCCTTCTCAGTTCGGTTTCTATTATCTCTCTAATCTTTCTTAATGCTTTTGTATGACTTTTGGAAACGGCTTGCTGGGATTTATTCAGGCTGCATGCGATTTCGGAATCGTTCAACCCATAAATGTAAGCCAAACTCAGTACTTGCTGCTGATTTTCTGTGAGTGATTGAATCGCATGAAAAATCTCATAGCTTGTCAAATGGTCCCCAATAGTGGATGAAGCAATGAAAATATCCGTATTTTCCATGTTTTCCGAAGAACTCAGTAAATCAAGGAATGTTAATTCACCATCTTCTTTTAAAGGTCTGTCCAAAACTAACTGGTACCGTTCGGAGATCAGTTTAATTTTCTTATCGTAATTGATTGCATTAAAATAAATGGTTTGTGATAAATAAGTGGTAAATCTGATGTTGAAGTAAAATTCCCTGAACGTATCATCTAATTTCTTCTTTAATTCGGCAGTGGGTTGATTCCTGACTTCTATCAACAATGCAATATGTTCTGGAATTTCCAAAAACGATTTGATGATAGGATTTTGACGGTGTTTCTCCAGTTTATCCCAGTAAGTCTCAACACTTTGATTATGATGATCGAATAACTCTTTCATCTTTATACCCCCCGCAAAGAACGCTAGTTCGGTTAAGCGGTTAAAAAAATTTAAAGAAACTTCAATTTCGTTGTTATAAATAATCTTTGATGTCTTCATTCAACTGAAAAATGACATCTTCCAATTTTTCAATTTTCTTCTCAAATCGATAGAAAAGATAAATAGTGATGGCAATCGGAAATCCAAAATTACCTATTACTGTCGTCCATAATGGAACATCTACTGTACTCATGAAATATCCCCGCCTTCTTTATTAGTATTTATTTGATAAAGAAGATAGATGCGACCATTTCACAACTCCTTGAAAAAGTTTATTGAAAAAAATTGATATTTATGCATAGAACTAGGTAAGCAACGAAACAATCGCAAATACAGATGCCTTTTAATCAAAGGCACCTGCTATTTATTATATTGAAACAAGTGATTCTACTATTTTTTGATCGAAAACTGTTTTAATATAATCTGGAAGTGTCAAATAAATTAAGCCATTTCCTTCAATATTGGGAGAGTTTCCAAGCGGTACCGTCCGTTTGATTAGTTGGGCATACAATTCGGGAACGGTCAGCTCTCTTTTAAACGATGAATTCGCCATTATTTTAATTAATGCCAAGGCACCCGTTACGTGAGGGGTCGCCATTGAAGTGCCGCTTAAAGTGGCATACGTTCCGTTTAAATATGTGGACGTCACTTTTTCACCGGGTGCGACCAAATCAACTTCGTTATTGGAATTGGTAAATTCAGAGGACTCGCGCTCCATATTAACAGCCCCAACACTAATTACCTCGTTGTAACAGGCAGGATATCCAAGTTCATCCGTTGAATCTTGGCCGTCGCCTGAATTACCCGCAGCACACACTACCAAAATCTTTTGATTGACCGCTTCGATAATAGCTTCGTGAAGTTCTTTCACATCTGATGGCCCACCTAAAGACATCGAGATAATATCTACTTTTTGTTCAATTGCATAATGGATGGCATTGATGATCCAATCATATTGACCAGAACCGTTTCTTCCAAGAACCTTCAATATCAAGAGGCTTGCTTCCGGAGCAACACCAACGACACCTTGGTTATTGAGCGTTGCCGCAATCGTTCCACACACATGGGTTCCATGACCATTATTATCCTCGAATTTCTCAGGGTCTTTTTTGTAATCATTCGTAAAATTGCGCCCCCCTATGATACGTTCCTTTAAATCAGGATGGTTCGTATCACAGCCTGTATCCAAAATTGCGACGGTAATGCCTTTTCCTTTTGTTTCGTTCCACATTTCAGGGGCTTGAATGATTTCGACCCCTTTTGGAATTTCGTTCACCATGTCCAGTTGCTCTACTACGCTGTACGGTATTAATTGTACTAATTTTTCCATGTTCCCCCTCCTCAAATTATTAGTAAGCGAAATCTGGATGTATAATAATAGTATCAATATTCTGAAAAGTAAAATAGATTCAAAGGTAGCATTAATTGGAAGAAAATAATAGGTAATTTATAACAATATTTTACTATAAATTACTATTTGGCTGTTATTTTTAAAGTTCATAGCAATAAAAAGTAATATTTGAGCAATTTTTCCCACCTCAATCTTATTTGAAATTAGGAACTAGGGAGATTTTATCAAGTTCAACCATAGTGTGTTACCATTAATATACAAATATCACTGGCCGTTAGAAACGCTACTAAAGAAGGAGGGTAAAAAATGAAAAAGGGATGGGCAGTATTCGCTGCATTTTTTTTGATCGTCATCTTCCTCTCAGGTTGTCGGGATAAGGTGACACCGGAGGAACGATTGGCGAAATATTTGGGGCATTGGAACAATGGGGAATTCGCTGATATGTATAGCAACTATCTGAATGAAGAAACGAAAGACACATATGGAAAGAAAGGTTTTGTGGAAAGGCAGGAAAAGCTGCAAAAAGATTTAGGTATCGAAAATGTGGAAGTAACGTATACGAAGCCAGCTAAAGATATTGAGTGGGACAGCGAGAAACCGGCAAGTTTTCCAATACAAGTAAAAATGGAAACAGTTGCTGGACCGGTTGAATTCGAGAAAACAATGACTTTGGTCTACGAAACAAACGATGAGATAGAGGATTGGTTTGTGGAGTGGGATTCATCATTCATTTTTCCTGAGCTAGGAGAAAAAGATACGATTCGGATTTCAACATCGACTTTTGCACGTGGTGAAATTCTTGACCGCAACGGACTCCCGATTGCTGTGAATGGAACTGGTTATGAAATCGGAATTGTGCCAGGGAAGTTCACAGATGACGAGAAAAAAGCGGAGTTAACCGAGCTCCTCGGTACTACAGCAAAATACATTGACAGTCAGTTGAACCAGAGTTGGGTCAAGCCTGATTATTTTGTGCCGATTGCAAAAGTTTCGAACAATGACATTCCATTACTGGAAAAGCTTGCTGAAATTCCAGGCGTCACTCGGAAGGAAACACCGATGCGTGAATATCCGTATGGAGAAGCACTTTCCCATTTATCTGGCTTTATCGGTGTGATTACAGCGGAACAGTTGGAAAAGCACAAAGATGAAGGGTATACAGAAAGCGACCTAATTGGCAGACAAGGGTTGGAACGATTACTCGAAGATCGACTGCGGGGAGAAAACGGGATTCGTATCTACATCGATAAAGCAGAAGAAGGTGCCGAAGCGGTAACGGTTGCAGAAAGGCCGGCAGTAGACGGGGAAACGGTTTCATTGACGATTGATGCCCAGTTACAAAAACAAACGTATCAAGCCATGCGTGGCGAAGCGGGTACGAGTGCGGCCGTAAATCCCAAAACTGGTGAGACACTAACTCTTGTCAGTTCCCCGGGTTTCAATCCGACTGAGTTTATGCTGGGAATCAGTGGCGAGCGCTACAAAGCACTTGAGACGAACCCGTTGAAACCGTTGTTCAATCGTTTTACAGCCTCTTACGCTCCGGGATCGACATTAAAACCGATCACGGCAACAATCGGGTTGGAGGCGGGAACACTTAATCCAACTGAAGGGCTGACGATTAACGGAAAGACATGGCAAAAAGATGCATCTTGGGGCGATTACAAGGTCACGCGTGTCCACGCCGAAGCACCAAATCCGATTGATTTGAATAAAGCTCTCGTCTATTCGGACAATATTTACTTTGCGCAGCAAGCACTTGATATGGGGAGTAAGACATTTGTGGAAGGACTGAAGCGTTTCGGTTTCGATGAAGAAATCCCGTTCACTTATGGGATGAAGCCTTCCCAAATTTCAAATGAGGGGACAATTGGGTCACAAGGTCAGCTTGCGGATACGTCATTCGGCCAAGGCGAAATGTTGACCAATATCCTTCATCTTGCATCGATGTATGAAGTCTTTCTGACAGAAGGTCTGATGTATAAACCTACCTTGTTTTTGGAGGAAGAAGACGCTCAAGTTTGGAAGGAAGGACTTGTGAGTGCAAAAAATGCGTCGATTATTAGAACTAGCCTACGGAACGTTGTAGTGGATGGATTTGCACAAGTTGCCAATTTGCCGTCGGTTCCACTTGCAGGAAAAACGGGAACGGCAGAACTTAAAGCGGCTTCGGAAGATAAGGGTAGGGAAAATGGATTTTTTGTTACTTACAACTCAGAGAATCCAGATTTCATTTTGGCGATGATGATTGAAGGGGTGGAAGATAACGGAGGCAGTGCTTATGTAGCTGAGCTTGTATCGAGAGTCTTTGCACCTACGGGAGAAAATCAATAGAAAAGCATCGAAAAAGGGGACTGAATGAATATTATTCAGTCCCCTTTTTCAGCATCTACTTATGAATGAACACTTTCTTTAAGTAGTTCTTTCACAAGTTCCTTATTGCGTGCTTTAAAGACATCATTGTGTGAAGAGACCATGGCTATTTGATCCGCTTCAGGTTCAATATATTTCTTTGCTTTATTTACTGCATTCGCAGCGTCGTGGAAAGTTCCTGCAATCAGGTTAAGTTTTCCTTCATGCTTCAAAATATCGCCAGCTGCAAAAATACCTGGAATCGAGGATTCACTGTTCACGCTTCCTGCGATAAAGTAGCCATCTGCTAGTTCCATTTTCACAGAACTATTTTCAAGCAACGCGATATCTTGTTCGAATCCATGGTTAATAACGATTTCATCCACTGACAAGTATTGTTTTTCACCAGTCATGGCATCTGTTAATTCGACCGTTTCAATGCGAGAATTATCCGTAGAAGCAATCAATTTAGATATGGACGTTTGGAATATGCAAATTGCATTACTTTCCAAAAGCTTGGTGACCTGTGCTTCATGTCCCGTGAAATCGTCTTTTCTGCAGACCACGATGACTTGTTTGGCAATCGGTGCGAGTTCATTGGCCCAGTCAATGGCTGAATTCCCTCCACCTGAAATGATTACCTTTTTATCTTTAAAGTGCATCAAGGACTTAATGGTATAATTCAAGTTACTTACTTCAAATCGGTCAGCACCTTCAATTTGAAGCTTTTGTGGAGTAAGGATACCGCTTCCAGTTGCGACGATGATTGTTTTGGATAAATGCTGTTCATTCTTATCGGTAATCAGTTCGAATAATTGATCTGCCCTCTGATGGATGGCCACAATTTTTGTGTTCAGCACGACGGTTGGCTGAAACGTCAATCCTTGCTCAACCAGTTTATCGATTAACATGGCTCCTGGCAGTGGGGGGTGTCCGCCAACATCCCAAATCATTTTTTCAGGATATACATGAATTTTGCCGCCAAGTTGAGGTTGGAATTCAATAATTTTCGTTTTTAGTCCGCGAAGTCCACTGTAAAAACTGGCATATAAACCTGCAGGTCCTCCACCAATGATGGTTACATCATACTCTTCTAAATGCTTCATTTTTTCAATCCTTCCTCAACAGGTAAAATCGTGTGATTTCGAATTTTATATATAGTATAGTGCTATTGACAGGCTTAGCTTACCCTATTATAGTTAGTTTGTAAATGATATTGATAATCGTTATCAGTAAATATAAATAATTTGGTGAAAGGAGGTTGAAAATGGTTCGGCTAAAAGCAAAAGAACTGCAAATCCGATATGGTGATCGAACAATTGTTGAGAACTTATCTGTTTCCATACCAGATGAAAAAATCACTGTCATTATCGGTCCGAATGGCTGTGGGAAATCCACCTTATTAAAAGCAATGACTCGTATCATTCCTCATCAAAAAGGCTCCGTTGTTCTTGACGGCGAAAGCATTGTCAAAGAACCCACAAAAAGGCTTGCACAGAAAATTGCAGTACTGCCTCAGACTCCAGAAAGTGCAGGTGCACTGACTGTTGGAGAATTGGTTTCATATGGACGATTTCCGCATCAGAATCGATTCGGCCGCTTGACCAAAAAGGATTTGGAGATGATTGACTGGGCACTTGAAGTTACAGGAACTAAATTCTTCAAGTCACATCCCGTTGATTCACTCTCGGGTGGACAGCGTCAACGTGTGTGGATTGCCCTGGCCCTTGCTCAGGAAACCGATATGATTTTTTTGGATGAACCAACAACCTATCTGGATATGGCGCATCAACTGGAGATTCTTGAATTGTTGCAGCAGTTGAACGTTACGGAAAAACGCACCATTGTGATGGTGTTGCATGATTTGAATCATGCTGCCCGTTTTGCGGATTACATTATCGGGATGAAGTTTGGGAAAATCGTGAAGTCTGGTCCCAGTGAAGAAATTATCACGAAACCTGTATTACGCGAACTGTTTCAAATCGATGCTGAAATTGGCGAAGATCCACGTACAGGAAAACCGATTTGTATTACCTATAATTTAGTAAGAGGAGAATGACATAAAATGAAAAAATACTCATACCTATTCATAGCGCTACTTGTGATGTTTGTATTAGCTGCATGCGGCGGCAATAAAGAAGAAGGAAAATCATCTTCCAAAGAAGGTGACTCTTCAGAGCCATCAACAATCACGTATGAATCCGAAAACGGACCTGTTGAAGTGCCTGCTGACCCACAACGTGTCGTAGTTTTATCATCATTTGCAGGTAATGTCATGGCATTAGATGTTCCTTTAGTTGGTGTTGACTCTTGGTCAAAAATGAATCCACGCTTTGAAGAAAAACTTGAAGGCGTTGAGGAAGTAACGGATGAAAACCTGGAGAAAATCATTGAAATGGAACCGGATTTAATTATCGGTCTTTCTAATATCAAAAATGTGGACAAGCTGAATGAAATTGCACCAACTGTTACCTTTACGTATGGAGCGGTTGACTATTTAACGCAGCACGTAGAAATAGGGAAACTACTTAATAAAGAAGAAGAAGCACAAGCTTGGGTAGACGATTTCAAAAAACGTACGCAAGAAGCAGGCGATGAAATCAAAGCGAAAATTGGTGAAGATGCGACTGTCACTGTAATTGAAAGCTTTGACAAAGAATTGTATGTATTCGGCGACAACTGGGGCCGCGGTACAGAAATCCTTTATCAGGAAATGGGTCTGGGAATGCCTGAGAAAGTAAAAGAAATGGCATTGAAAGATGGTTACTATGCATTATCTGCTGAAGTTTTACCTGAGTATGTTGGAGACTATTTAATCTTCAGCAAAAATAAAGATGCAGACAACTCATTTGAAGGCACAGAAACATTCAAGAATATCCCGGCAGTAAAAAACAACCAGATGTATACAGTTGATGCAATGGAGTTTTACTTCAACGATCCTTTGACACTGGATTATCAATTGGAATTCTTTAAAGAATCTTTCTTGGGGAACTAAATCATGTTCAAATTTCGGATTCAACGCATTCCTTATTCAATTAAACTGGGGATGAGTTTGATTCTGATGATCGTACTTTTCGGCATGGCGTTAGTTTTCGGAGCGGCCGATACAAGCGTGAAAGATGTTTTATCTGCCTTACTATCAAGTGCTCCGAATGACCAAGCCATAATGTTGCGGGAGATACGTTTTCCGCGAGAAGTAGCCGCTGCCCTAATAGGCGCGGCTCTTGCCGTTTCAGGTGCTATTATTCAGGGGATGACTCGTAACCCACTTGCCGATCCAGGCTTACTCGGATTGACTGCCGGTGCCAATGCGGCGCTTGCTATAACGTTGGCATTTTGGCCAACTGTTAATTATTTTGGTGTGATGCTCGCATGTTTCGCAGGAGCGGCAGTCGGAGCGATTCTCGTATTCGGGTTCAGCTCGTTTCATCCAGAAGGCTTTACAACTTTACGGATCGTGCTTGCAGGAGCAACCATTTCAGCTTTTCTCTATGCCATTGCTGAAGGTGTCGGTTTATATTTTAAAATATCGCAACAGGTTTCCATGTGGACTGCAGGTGGCATGGTCGGAACGACTTGGAATCAAGTGTTGTTAATTGCACCAATTGTTCTGGTCGGGATTATCATTTCTTTGATGTGTTCACGCCAATTAACCATTCTTTCACTGAGTGAAGAAATGGCACTTGGGCTCGGGCAACGTGTCCGATTGATTAAGTCCATATTGTTTGTACTCGTCATCATTTTGACAGGCGCGTCTGTGGCACTTGTCGGCAATTTGGCATTCTTCGGGCTGATGGTGCCTCATATTGTGCGGGCAATAGTCGGTACGGATTATCGCTTTGTGCTTCCGATGTCAGCCATACTTGGAGCGGCTTTCATGTTGCTCGCGGATACCGTCGCTCGTACAATTAACGCTCCGTATGAAACTCCCGTGGCGGCTGTTGTTGCCATTATGGGCTTGCCATTCTTCTTGTACATTGTACGTAAAGGAGGGCAAAGTTTCTCATGATCGAAAAATCCATTATTCGAAAACAACGGTTATTGCTGATTGTCTTTTCAATATTGATTGTGACCACTGCGGTCATCAGTCTTGGTCTCGGCTATTCGTCCGTTTCCTACGACCGAATCATTCCGACAATTCTTGGACAAGGGGAATTTAAAGAAGAATTCGTTCTTTTCTCGGTCCGTCTGCCTCGGATAGTCATTACGCTTTTGGCGGGAATGGCGCTAGCCTTATCAGGTGCGTTGTTGCAGGGGATTACCCGCAATGAATTGGCGGATCCCGGTATTATCGGCATCAATTCTGGAGCAGGGGTTGCCGTTGCTATTTTCTTTTTGTACTTCCCAGTGGAGGTGGGGGCATTTATTTATGTATTGCCTTTCGTTGCTTTCATCGGTGCTTTGCTGACAGCTGGAATTATTTATGCGTTTTCTTACAGCCGTACGAATGGTATGCAACCAGTGCGTCTAGTATTGGTAGGGGTCGGTATGTCCATGGCATTGTCAGGTGCCATGATTGTATTGATTTCTTCTGCTGACCGAATTAAAGTCGATTTCATTGCTCGTTGGCTTGCCGGGGGTATTTGGGGGACGGACTGGCCGTTTGTATTGGCAATTTTGCCATGGTTGGTCGTACTAATCCCGTTTGCTATCATTAAAGCGAACCGGTTGAACATCCTTGGGCTGGGTGAACCAGTAGCAATTGGCGTAGGTCTGTCCGTTCAGAAAGAGCGTATTGTCCTAACACTTGCAGCTGTGGCACTTGCAGCATCAGCTGTTTCTGTAACAGGAGGGATTTCGTTCATCGGGTTGATGGCACCACATATTGCACGTACGCTTATTGGTCCCAGACACCAGCTGTTTCTACCGCTATGCGTACTCATTGGTGGCTGGCTCCTGCTCATTGCGGATACAATCGGCCGCAATATTGTTGAACCGAATGGACTTCCGGCAGGCGTCATGGTGGCACTGATCGGTGCACCATATTTTATTTACCTACTAACTAAAAAGTGATTTCCAAGTGAATTAAGAGTAACCTTAAATTCATAATGAACAAGTCGAGCTGGGGTGAATCCCTAGCTCTTTTTTTATTTAGGCTCTGGTAAACGATAGGGTTGTTTATCGTACATATGTGCTAGCCGCACGTTCCACATGAGGCAACAAGTATGAAAACCAACATACTTGTGGGTCTCACTTTTCAAAAGTGCCGCTCCTGCGGTTACTTGTCGCAAAATGCAATTTTGTGGCAACGCCTTCGTGACCAACATCCTGTTGGCCAGAGGAGGCTTGCCTGGTACGTCCGTGGAACGGGAGCCGATTCCCTTTAATTTTTATAAAGAATCAACCATAAAGTTAAACTGAGCCTTTATCGATGGAAGAAAGTACATGAGGTAAAAGCGTTTACATTTTCATTTAAGTCCATTACTATACTTGTATACAAGTATGTCAGTTGTGGAAGTAGGAAGGTACGAATGAGTGAAAAACAAAAATTTATCTATCCTGAAAAGTGGAATGCAAACGCTTCCATGGGTGTACGGTTAGCGTGTGAGCTAAGAATCAGAATAATTGCCGGTCTTATTGAGCCTGCCACCGTACTTTCGGAAAACAAATTAGCTACAGAATTTAATGTGAGCCGTTCGCCTATTCGTGAGGCTCTTAAAATATTGGCATCGGAAAATATCATTCGTCTCGAACGGATGGGGGCTGTTGTCGTTGGATTAGCAGAAAAGGACATAAAAGAGCTATATGACGTTCGACTAATGATTGAAACATTTGTATATGAACGGATATTGAAAATAGATACGACTGTTTTGGTGAAGGAACTTAGCAAAATACGTGAAATGATGGAAGTTGCCATTAAGTATAAAGATGCGGATGAGTTCTCTTACCAGGACGTGTTATTCCATGAAACGATTGTTCGATCAATCAACCATTCCTATATCCTGTTGATTTGGAACAATACAAAACCGGTCATGGAAAGTTTGATTCTTTTATCCATGCGCATGCGAATGGAAGAAAAGTTTGAAGACTATTCACGTGTCTTAAACAATCACGATATTTATATAAAAGCGATTCAAACTAAAGATCGGGATGTCATGGTTCAAGCGTTGCATCAAAACTTCGAGGATGTTCAAGAGAAAGTGGAAGACCTTTGGATGTCTCAACAAATGCTCACAAAAGAAAGGGAGCAAAATATATGACTAACTATATGCTAGGTGTGGACATAGGGACAACGAGTACGAAAGCGGTTTTATTTACTGAATCAGGTGAAATCGTTCAACAAGAGAATATCGGTTATCCATTGTATACACCGGATATTTCGACTGCGGAACAAGATCCTGAAGAAATATTTCAAGCAGTCGTAAAATCAATCTCCAATGTCATGAGCCTTTCCCGGATTGCCCCGGATAAATTGTTATTCATTTCGTTCAGCAGTGCGATGCACAGTGTCATTGCGATTGATGAAAATGATCAGCCACTTACTCAGTGCATCACATGGGCGGACAACCGTAGCGAGGCTTGGGCACGTAAAATAAAGCAAGAATTAAATGGCCATGAGGTTTATAAACGGACAGGAACGCCTATTCACCCAATGTCACCATTGAGCAAGATTGCTTGGATTGTGAATGATCATCCTGAGCTTGCGGCCAAAGTGAAAAAATATATAGGCATCAAAGAATATGTTTTCAACAAGTTCTTTAATCGATATGTTGTCGATCATTCATTGGCTTCGGCTATGGGGATGATGAATCTCAAAAACCTGGCTTGGGATGAAGAGGCATTGCAAATCGCTGGCGTTACATCAGACCAGTTATCTGAACTTGTGCCGACAACCGAGATTTTCAGTGACTGTAATCCGAAGCTGGCAAAAAAACTTGGCATCAGTCCTCAAACATCATTTGTCATTGGAGCAAGCGATGGAGTGCTGTCAAACATAGGTGTGAATGCGATTGGTAAAGGGGAAGTGGCCGTTACAATCGGTACCAGTGGAGCCATCCGTACGGTCATTGACCATCCACAAACAGATGAAAAGGGACGCATATTCTGCTACGCATTGACTGAAAAACATTGGGTCATTGGCGGGCCTGTAAATAATGGAGGTATGGTGCTTCGATGGATCAGAGATGAATTTGCCTCTGCAGAAGTGGAGACAGCGAAAAGACTTGGCATTGATCCATATGAAGTGTTAACCAAGATAGCAGAACGTGTAAGACCAGGTGCAGATGGTTTATTGTTCCATCCATACTTGGCAGGTGAACGTGCACCGTTATGGAATCCTGACGTTAGAGGTTCGTTTTTCGGACTGACGATGTCCCATAAAAAAGAACATATGATTCGGGCTGCCCTGGAAGGTGTAATTTATAATCTTTACACCGTATTTTTGGCATTGCTTGAAGTGATGGATGAACCTGTCGTTCGAATTCAGGCAACTGGTGGTTTCGCAAGATCAGATGTTTGGCGCCAAATGATGGCAGACATATTCGATCTTGAAGTTGTTGTTCCGGAAAGTTATGAAAGTTCTTGTCTTGGGGCTTGTATTTTAGGACTTTATGCTACAGGAAAAATTGACTCATTTAATGTAGTTTCCGATATGATCGGCAGTACATTCGAGCACACTCCTATAGAATCCGATGTACAGGAATATAGAGAGCTGCTGCCCATATTTATTAATTTATCTAGAGTTTTGGAAAAAGAATATTCAAGTATCGCTAAGTATCAAAGAAGGTTAATAAAAAATAATAACTAAGAAAATGGAGGTATTGTCATGCCGTTAATTATTGTTGCAATAGGGATTGTCTCGTTACTTGTTTTGATTATGGGCTTTAAATTGAACACATTCGTTTCATTGATCATTGTTGCATTTGGGGTTGCATTAGCTTTAGGTATGCCGCTTGATAGCATTGTTGCATCCATTGAAGGTGGACTGGGCGGTACGCTTGGTCATTTGGCATTGATATTTGGACTTGGTGCCATGTTGGGAAGATTGATTGCTGATGCAGGCGGTGCACAACGCATCGCGATGACTCTGATTGATAAATTCGGGGAGAAAAGAATCCAATGGGCAGTGGTAGTGGCTTCATTCATTATCGGTGTCGCTTTGTTCTTCGAAGTAGGATTAGTGTTATTAATTCCAATCGTATTTTCAATTTCTAAGCAATTGAAAGTGTCCATTTTACATTTGGGAATTCCGATGGTAGCTGCGTTATCCGTAACACACGGCTTCTTGCCGCCGCATCCGGGCCCGACAGTTATTGCCGGTGAATACGGAGCGAATATCGGTGAAGTATTGCTATACGGCTTCATCATTGCGATCCCTACTGTAATTATTGCGGGACCTATATTTACGAAAATTGCCCGACGAATCGTACCGAACTCATTCAATAAAACTGGTGATATCGCCTCACTTGGTGAACAAAAAACATTTAAGCTTGAAGAAACTCCTGGTTTCGGAATCAGTGTATTCACAGCTATGTTCCCGGTTATCCTAATGGCCATTGCAACAGTCATCACAATGGTGCAAAAAACAAATGGCATTGAAGATAACGCTATATTTGCAACTGTTCGTTTTGTTGGGAATGCTTCAACAGCGATGCTTCTATCATTATTGCTAGCAGTATATACAATGGGATTGGCACGCAAAATCCCGATGAAATCCATCATGGATTCATGCTCTAGTGCCATTGCAAGTATCGGAATGATGCTACTGATTATCGGTGGCGGTGGTGCGTTTAAACAAGTGTTGATTGATGGTGGAGTCGGTGATTATGTAGCGGAATTGTTTAGTGACAGCACACTTTCCCCAATCATTCTTGCATGGGTGATTGCTGCCATTTTGCGTATTTCTTTAGGATCAGCAACTGTTGCTTCATTAACTACTGCAGGCTTGGTTATTCCGATGTTAGGTGCAACAGACGTCAACTTAGCGTTGGTAGTTCTAGCAACTGGTGCAGGTAGTTTAATAGCATCGCATGTAAATGATGCTGGCTTCTGGATGTTTAAAGAATTCTTCGGTTTAACGTTAAAAGAAACGTTTGCAACATGGACATTGCTTGAGACTATTATTTCGGTATCGGGATTACTATTCATTCTATTGTTAAGTTTATTCGTATAAGAAGGGATTGGATTAGATATGAACAACACGATTGGTGTTTTAGGTCTGGGTGTAATGGGTAAGAGCATCGCGTTGAACATGGCTAGTAAAGGTGAAAAGGTAGCAGTCTATAACTATACGAGAGATTTAACAGACTTACTCTTGCAAGAAACAGAACAAGTGAATGGCTATTATAGTGTAGAAGAATTTGTTCAGTCTCTGCAGTCTCCAAGAAAAGTGTTTCTTATGGTTACTGCAGGTGATATCGTAGATTCTGTCATTCAATCATTAGTACCTTATCTAGAACCGGGAGACATTATTATGGACGGCGGGAATTCTCATTTCGAAGACACGTCACGCCGATATGATGAATTGAAGTCCAAGGGAATCGACTATTTAGGCATAGGTGTTTCTGGTGGTGAAGAAGGAGCACTAAAAGGTCCTTCTATCATGCCGGGTGGAGATAAAGAAGTGTATGAAAAAGTGGCACCTGTTCTGACTAAAATTGCCGCGCAAGTAGATGGAACGCCTTGTTGTGCGTATATGGGTCCAAAAGGCGCTGGCCATTTTGTGAAAATGGTCCATAACGGTATTGAATATGCGGATATGCAGCTCATTGCGGAAGCTTATTCTTTCTTGAGAGAAAGACTTCATATCCCTCTAGACGAAATTGCGGATATCTTTGAAACGTGGAACCATGGGGAATTAAAAAGCTACCTGGTTGAAATCACGTCGAATATTTTAAGAAAAGTGGATGAAAAAACAGGTATGCCACTTGTGGATGTGATTCTAGATAAAACGGGACAAAAAGGGACAGGGAAATGGACGAGCGTGCAAGCTATCGACCATGGTATTCCTGTTACCATCATTGCGGAATCGCTATTTGCCCGCTACATTTCCCACCAGAAAGCGGAAAGAGTTCATGCTTCAACCATATTGGCTGGACCTAAACTGGCGAATGAAGATTTAGATCGTGAATTGTGGATTGAATACGTAAGACAAGCATTATATATGGGGAAAATTTGTGCTTATGCACAAGGGTTCGCCCAATATAAAATGACTTCAGTACTGAATGACTGGAACTTGCCGTTAAAAGATATCGCACTTATTTTCCGTGGTGGTTGCATTATTCGCGCTGAATTTTTAAACACAATCAGTGAAGCGTATGAAGAACAGACAACGACAGATAATTTATTGATTGCTCCATACTTTGTTGGAAAAACGAAAGACTATCAAACAGGTATGAGAAAAGTTTTGGCTGAAAGCACTGTGTCCGGCATGGCTTTCCCAGCACTGAGTGCAGCGCTCGCCTACTATGATGGCTATCGAACGGGACAATCCAGCGCCAATTTATTACAAGCACAACGTGATTATTTCGGGGCACATACGTATGAACGTACGGATATGGAAGGTTCTTTTCACACGAATTGGAAATAAATAAGTTTAATATGCAAGAGACGGCTGAAATTTTTTGTTCAGTCGTCTTTTTCTATATTTTGAATCAACTCGCTAATTCTCCGATTGACAGTAGACCCAAGAGAATCATCAGCAAACCAGCGATTTTATTGACGATTGCCAGATGGGGTTGTCCAATAAATAAGAAAATCGTTGAAACGGCTCCCTTTCCGCGGGCGTTGCCTCAGCCGCCTCGCTTCGCAGCGGGGTCTTCTGCTAACGCTATTCCCGCAGGAGTGTCGCCTTTTCATCCCCTGGCGAGTCATTCTCATATATCTTTCCGATTCAAACCACCTGTGATATGATGACAGAATAATAAAGTGTGATTTTAATCAAGGGGTGTTTAATATGTATCCAGAGATACATAAGATCGATTTAGTGCAAACGGTTATAAAAAACTGGAAAGGCTTTTTCATCCCATATGAGATGGCATTATATGAGTTGAAGAGTGATTTCAATATTATTGATCTTGAATGGAAATCGAAACACGGATACTCTCCCATTGAGCATATGAAAACACGCATGAAAACTATTATGTCATTGGTTGAGAAGATTGAAAATAAAGAAATACCGCTGACTCAAGAATCCATTAAACAAGAAATACGAGATATTGTTGGAGTACGAATTGTCACTAGCTTTATTGAGGATGTATATTTGCTGAAGGAACATATCGAGCAGCGTGAAGATATTCGTATGATTAGAGTGAAAGACTATATTAAAGAACCTAAAAAGAGTGGCTACAAAAGCCTTCATCTTGTTGTAGAAACGCAAGTCATCTTATCTAATGAAGTGATATGGGTTCCCGCAGAAATCCAAATCCGAACATCCGCTATGGATTTTTGGGCATCAACAGAACATAAACTCAACTATAAATATCAAGGTGAATCGATACCAGAAGAAGCTCAAAAACAATTAATTGAGCTATCCAATGCTTCCTCGTTACTGGACAAAGAGATGTCTAAATTAAGAATTCAACTACTATCTAGTGAAACAGATTCAAATGGATAAATAATGAAAACAGAGAAAATCTACTTGATAGATTTTCTCTGTTTTTTGTTATTTCTATAATAGTTTTTAATTGTTCTTAAGAATCTAGATCGTATTGAAAAAATATTTTATACCAAATCAACAGTATTTAATAGTTTTGTACAATATTCCCCCAAGTTTAGATTCCCATCATTCATCGTTTTGACAAAACAAATAACATAATAGGGCATAACTACATCTTAATGACTAAAAAACTGATTAAAAAAACGTATATTGAATCATTTATTTATTCAATATTCCCCCAATTTACATAACTACGAATATTCTTAATAATAACAGGTGTGTAATTGTAATGAACCCAATGAAAATAGATGAATTCTATATAAATTCTTAAAACCTATTAGAATCATTTTTTCGTAAATCATTTCACTACATATGTAATAAAAAGACAGATACTTGGAGGAAGAAAATGGGGAAAAAAGCAAACAATAAAAGTAAGGTTTTAAAAAACTTAGCGGTATTTGCTCTATCATCTAGTTTTATTTTAAGTTCTATTGTACAAGTACCAACTACTGCGAAAGCGGTTAGTTATTCGAATACCGAAAATTTACTTGCTAATTTAACACCAGAACAAAGAGCAGCACTTAACCAAATGACTACAAATGAATCAACAGGTCTTCAAATTTCTTCTGATATTGATTTAACGACAACGGAACAAACCCATGTAATTGTCGAGTTTGCAAATAAACCAGCAAAAGTTGCTAAGATTGAAGCGGCATCAGAAGGTCAACAATTATCAGATTCTGAAGCATCAAATTTAGTTGATCAAGATCATGAAACATTTCAAAAAGATTTAGGACAAGTATTAGTTGATGAAAAGAGTAAAAAAGTAAATTATAAGATTAATCGCTCATATAAAAATGCATTAAATGGTGTTTCAATGAGTTTACCTGCAAATCAAATTCAGAATCTATTAAAATCAAAAGTTGTCAAATCAGTTTGGAGTAACGAAACGTTTACGATTGATCCGCCTGTTCAAGGAAAAGATAATGATCCATTAAAAGCAGATGAATTCAATATCGCAAATTATACACCTTATGATGGATTAAACCGTTTACATGCAGAAGGCTATACCGGTAAAGGGATTAAAGTCGGTATTCTAGATACTGGAATTGATTATAACCATCCAGATTTAAAGGATGCCTATAAAGGCGGATTTGATTTTGTCGATGATGATAATGATCCAATGGAAACAACTTATGCGGATTGGAAGAAATCAGGAAAACCTGAATCTAATGGATCATCGGTTTATTACACAGAACATGGTACTCATGTTGCTGGGATTATTGGAAGCCGTGGAGTAACGGATAGTGAGTATACAACAATTGGAGCAGCACCAGAAGCAGATATTTATGCGTACCGAGTGCTTGGACCATATGGCAGCGGACAAAGTGATGACATAATTGCAGCTGTCGATCGAGCTGTGAAGGATGATATGGATGTTATTAATATGTCATTAGGTAATTCACTTAATGATCCATTATATGCAACTTCAATTGCTGTAAACAATGCAGTATTAAGTGGAGTAACAACCGTTGTTGCAGCGGGGAATAGTGGCGATAAAAATTATACGCTAGGTTCACCAGGTGCTGCAGCCTTAGCGTTAACTGTCGGTGCATCATCTGTTGCAATTGATATTTATCAATATGCAGGTGCACATAATGGGGAGAATTACAATTTAAGACAATTATCAAAAAACTATAAAGATGATTTATCTACATTAAAAGGAAAAACTCTCCAACTTGTTGATGTGGGGCTCGGAGATCCAACGGGTTATGCGGGAAAAGACATAAAAGGGAAATTTGTACTCATGAGCCGAGGAGTTTATACATTGGACTCTAAAATTGCGTATGCCAAGGAACAAGGTGCTGCTGGCGTTATCATGTATAATGATGAAGCAAACAAGGCCGAGGGTGCAATTCAGTCCTTTTTAGGTGAATCAGTTAATGCGATTCCTTCATTCTCTGTTTCAAATGAAGAAGGATTAACGATCTTGGAAGCATTAAAAACTGGTAAAACTGATTTCACATTTGGCGATTTTACTAAGATACAAACAGCATCCGATGAGTTAGCACCATTTAGTTCTAGAGGTCCTTCTCGTGTAAATTATGATATTAAACCAGAGGTTGTCGCACCTGGAGTATCAATCCTTTCAACCGTTCCATTTTATATAAATGATAAAACTGTTGATGGTTCAAAAGCTGAAGACTACAAGTATGCTTATCAACGATTATCAGGTACATCGATGGCAACACCTTATGTGGCAGGTGTTTCAGCATTACTATTACAATCCAATAAGAGTCTCCAGCCTGAAGACATTAAATCAATTTTAATGAATACGGCTGATCCACTTTCAAAAAATTATAGTGTATTTGAAATCGGTAGTGGACGAGTTGATGCATATGAAGCAATTCATTCGAATGTTGAATTTGAAGTAGTAGATCAAACACCTACAAGTATCAATGGAAAACAAAAGTTAATCAAAGAATTAACGGGTGGAATCAGTTTTGGTTCATATGGATTTGATGACCAAGATATTAATGATTCACGTAAGATTACAGTGAATAATAGAAGTGAACAAGCAAAAACATTTAGTGTAAATGTTAAATTCCAAACAGGATTAAGAGGTTCCAAAGATGCAGCTCAAAATGGAGTGACCTTAACAGGTCCAACTTCAGTTAAATTAAATGGAATTAGTCAAAAATCAATTAAATTTGAATTAAACATTCCAAAAACAGCTGAAAAAGGAACATACGAAGGATATATAGTATTTACAAATAAAGAAGATCCAACAGAAACGTATCAAATTCCATTTGGTAGTCGTGTAGTAAGTGAAGGTTTTGATACACTAACCATTGCTAATCCAATGTATTCTGGTGATACACGTTGGCCAGAACAAGCAGCTCCAGGCATGTCATTTAGTTTTTCAGTAAGATCGCACATGAAAACTATTGACGTGGTAGTCCAAGATGCAACAACTGGTGAAGATATTGGATACCTTGGAACTTTCAATGGTTTTGGAGTAAATGAAAACACAGTTTACGGGATTCCATATGCATTTACAGGGGGTTATTTCCCATTCACTGGTGATCCGAAAAATCCGATTAACAGTAATTATGTTTATGCAAAAACAGGTAACTATAAATTAAAAATGATTGGAACAAATGATCAAGGGAAAACATTCTCAAAATCAGCTGATTTCATCTATGAAAAAGGCGCACCAACAATGTCTTCAAGCTTTGATTCGTTAGATCAAAAGGTTATTGAATATAAAGACAGTCAATTTGATTCAAATGGAGAATATTTATATGATTTCAATATTAATGTAAATGATCCTGAAGTGGCTGATGCTAATCGTGTTGGAATTCCAATTGATCAATCTAGCAATGCAGTGGTTTCATTTTACGATAGTGCATATTCAGCATTACCAATTAACACTGATAAAAAGGGAAATTACAATGATCAAATTTTAGTTAAAAAAAGAACGAAACCTATAAAAGTTCAGTTTTATGCTTATGATGCTGCAAGAAACTTTACTTCAGATGCTACGTCAATGCTAAGGGTAGCTTTTGTTTCTAATACTTACCCTTACTATTACTTAAAAGCAAATAAACAAGTCGCTTCAACCGGAGATACTATAAATTATTCAATTCGTTCGAATAATATTAAAAACCTAAAAACATCAAAGATTACAATTCCAGTAGCAAAAGACAATGGTGACTTAGCTACAATTAATAATGTTGTTGTAAGTGATGCAGTTAAGCAATATGGGGATGCACAAGTATCTGTAACATCAACATCTGATGATATTGAGACGATTTATACAATTACTTTTAACTATTTAGGAAATAAAGCATTACCAGAAGATATGCAATTAGTTAATTTCGATTTAAATACAGTTAAACATTATACGCCAAATACAAATTTCTCTGTCGACTGGTTTGACATGGAAATGACTGGAACTACAGTTGATCAATCAAATGTAGTAACAAATAATGTATATACTAGTATGGAAAGTGTTAAAATGAAAAACACATATTCAAGGATAGTGGGTACCTTGAATTTAGAAGGAACGACTGATCCTTTAACAGGCCAACAGAATTACGCGTTAGATCAAACCAAACTTGGTGCAAAAGTAACTGTAACGTCTTATGATGGTAAAACTGTTATTGAGGCACCAATACAAAACAAATATGGAAGCTACATTGCAGATGGAATAAAAGCTGATAAAAATGCTTCTACATTAAAAGTAGATGTACCAGGTCATTTTACGATGTATAAGTCGTTAGTACTATCTTATGACGTTCGAGGAGAAGCAATCGGAAATGGATATGGTTCTGCACTTGCTCGAGCTAAAGCTGGGGATGCAAATAAAGATAATGTAATCGATATAATGGATGCATTATATCTACAAACAAATTGGGGAACAAATAAATCAGGTGCAGATTTGAACTTCGATGGAGTTGTTGATAAAAAGGATATGGATCTTCTTATTAAAAACTATGGATTACAAAATAGTACAGTTCCGAATGCACCTAAAGCGAAAACTTCGTATAAAGGTTCTACATTAGATACTGTGTTAATTCAGTTAGGATTAAAATAATCCTAAGCTAGTTTCTATAATCAAATGAAGAACCAGAATAGACAGTAATAAAATAGGATTTTAAGAAACCTTAGCCCTGTATTTTATTGGGTTAAGGTTTTTTATTACTTTTGAAATCAATCTCTCTGCGTTCCAAAAGCATCAGTTCCATAAGGGTACATTTTAAATGTCTTCAACAATCGGGCGCTTTCTTCAGAAAGAGAAATGCACTTTTTATTTAACTAAATAGAATTTAGTAGAGGCCGGGAATTTGTGAATGGTTTACTATTAGCTATTCTAGGTGCTTTTGCTGGTTGGTTGATTTGTGGTGGTAAAAAAAGGCATATCACTTATGATAAGTGACACGCCTTTTATTCATGATTGATTAGTAATTCCGCCATTTTTAAAGCTTTATTAGTTTGCTCTAATTTAATGTAATAGTTAAACAATTCTTTTTTTGAGCGATTGATCCAATAGACAATACCAAATTGTTTAAACGTAGGTAATGCATGATCACGTAAGAATTGATGGTATTCTTGTTCCTTATCTTGAATTAAATAACAAAGTAGGTTAAATAAATTTATATATATCTTTTCATTTTTCTTAATAGCAGTTTCAAGTCCCTCTTTTGCTATCTGCAATAATTTATCACGTGGAAGTATGCTCCCATTTAATAAACTTCGAATATAACCCTCTAAAGAAAGTAAATAAGGGTTAGATTCATTATCTTTCATACTCATTGAATCTTTATAGTACTTACTTGCTAGTTCAAAATTATTTCTTCTATAGTATTCAAAAGCTAAGTTGTGTAATAACCTTGCTTTCCGAACAGGTGAATTACAAAGTTCGCAGCTTTTGATTAACTTTTCGAACCTTTGAATGGATTCATTAAAATCTCCATCACCTTTTACTTGAATCAGCATTAGCATTTCTGCATCAATTACTCTGAGATAGTTATTAATTTCTTTAAAAAATTCACGTGATTTATCTGCGTAAAAATAAGCCATGACTGGTGATTCGATGGAATGATATGCGGCTGCTAAATGGTATGTATACTCTTTGTTATTATAATCTGTTTCATTAATTGATTTTAACGCTTGTATTGCTTTAAGATGTTCATGTTTGGCTAAATAGTAAATACCTAATACGTGTTTTAATAGATTAGCTTCGTAAGATGATAATTTATCTTCATTCTTTTGTATTTCATAGATGATGTTTAATGCATCCTCAGTTAAATTATGCATAAGTAAATATCTAACCCGAAGTAATTTATAAAGATTTTTATAATCTGAGATTTGAATTAAGTCTTCTTGCTCAAGTTCTTGATTGATAAGATCCATTTCATCAAACAATTGCATGATAATAACATCTTGCCAATCATTTAAGAGGTTTTTTATATTATTTAGTTTTGTTATTTCGGATTCAATATTTATACCTAGACGTTCTGATAAAAGAGTAATAATTTCAGGTGCATATTCAGTGTGTAAACGCTCAATTTTACTAAGATGTGTACCAGAACAAATACCTTTTCCTAATTGTTCTTGAGTTAATTTGTTTTTTTCGCGATAATATTTAATGATTTTCCCCTCAATCATAAGGAAATTCTCCTTTTAGAAAAATATTATTTAACAAATATTATTTAACGTGTTCGAGTAATAGAAAACCAAGATTCCCCCCCAAGTTATGGTGATATTTTCTGTAAAATTTAATATTTTAATATACATTGCTTTGAAATATGAGCAACTTGATGAACAATTTCCTTACATAAATGCTTAAGTATAATATAAATTAATGGAGTTTTCAAATTATTTGCATTCTTATATTACACTATCCTTCTTTCGGGAGGAATGCAATGTACTAAGGAACTACTATGGAATATCCAACCATTTTACTACCAGTAAATGTTATTTTGCTATTTTATTATAAGGAGAGTGTTGATGGATGAAATTTCGAAAGAAGAAAAAACTTCGAAATTATTAGCATCAAGTTTTCTTACATCTTTTACATTGCCGCAACAAAAATCTTATGCAATCTCAAATTACTAAATCGATTTTAAATCGACTATCAGAAGAACAAAGACAATTTTATAAAATGATTAACATCACAAGAAGGCTTTTGTTATTGTTTAGAAAAACACCCATACCAATCGGAGATTAACCTGATTGGTGTGGGTGTTTGTGTGACCACATTTATTTTTGTTTTTGAATAATCGGTTTTAAACGATAGCCGAACAAACCGGCAAGTACCGCTAGCAGGAGATCTTTTGGCAATGGTACGGCCATCCAAGCCCAAGCCATTTGGTATGAAAAGCCTTCTGGTGCTGCAAACCAAAGCTTATATGCAGCGTACATCCAATTCGTTCCTAATAGGTAGTTGACTGCAGTTCCGACCAATGCAGCAATTACAAAACCAACTTTCGTTGGGAACTTTTCAACAATGAGACCTGCGAAATATGCTACAAAAATGAAGGAAACAATAAAGCCAAACGTTGGGCTTAGAATTGTGTCAAATCCACCGGAAAAGTTTGCGAATACAGGTAACCCTGCCAAACCAATCAATGCATATACAAGCATGGCGATGGCGCCAGTGCGTTTTCCTAATAAGAGACCAGCAAGTATGGCGAAGAACGTTTGAAGAGTGATTGGGACACCGCCGATTATTAGAAATGAAGATATGTTTGCTCCAATCATCATTAATGCGGCAAACATCGCTGTTTGTACCAATTGTAAAGTACGTGAATGATTGACTGTTCTTGTTGCTGTGCTACTCGTCATGTTTGTGAACCCTCCCAAAACTCAATATAGCATCAGTATAGAAAAACAGAGTTTATTAGTCAACCTATTTTTAAAATAGGTTAACACATAAATTGGAGAGTTAAGTGTTACTTTTTTCAATAGGTCTGGTGACTGGTATATACCAATCTGTTTTTTCGCATACTGTTAAGCGGAAGGACGTGAAAATGGTGGGTTTTAGTAAGGAGACAAAGGTACATATATTTCTATTTATATTGGTTATAGCTGTTTTCGTGTGGTCTGTTATCAAACCGGCCGTTTTTATGACATGGGTGGCAGAGGTGGGTCCAGCAGTGGCCGCATTAATTGTAGTAGTGGCTACATATAATAAGTTTCGCCTGACAACCCTTTCTTATTTCATTATCGCACTCTTGTCCATCCTTACATTTATCGGTGGTCACTATACCTATGCCGAGGTTCCTCTATTTAATTGGCTAAAAGAAGAGTTTCATTTAGCTCGCAATCATTACGATCGATTTGGACATTTTCTAAAAGGGCTATCAGTTATTGTTATTAGGGAAATTTTATTGAGGAAAACCCCGTTATTTAAAGGGAGTTGGCTGACAGGCATATCCATCAGTATGGTACTTGCCCTTGCAGCTTTGTATGAAATCGTTGAATGGTTGAGTACAAAATTGCCAAATGCCAAAAAAGTAGCCAAAGACTTTTTAGGCATGCAAGGAGATCAGTGGGACGCGCAATGGGATATGTCGTGTGCCTTGTTGGGTGCCATTTTATCCATCCTTATATTGAACGGTTTACACAACAGACTAATGACTAAACTGGATGATCTGAAGGAAAGATAGCCAAATAATCGTGAATATTAACCTATTCACAAGAATTGTTAGCATTCGTTTAATTAAATGGTCTTCGCAATCATGTCCAAGAATTTTTGGGGTTCTTCAGTGAAAGGGAAATGGTTGCTTTCTCTAAATGTAAATAGGTTTGCATTTGGGATGGCATGTGCGATTTGTTCAGAAAACAAATAAGGACACTGAGCATCATACGAACCACAGTAAACTGTTGTCGGTACAGTGATCGTCTTTAAGTGAGGCACAAGGTCATAGTTAGGAAGTTCAGAGTAGGAATAATAATTGAGTCGCGCAGGAACTACACTTCCACTATTTGGGGTATTGAAATACTCCTCGTATTTCTCCGGGTGGTAAATGGACATTTCAGTCCACTCCCGTCCTGCAGCCCTCTTTATTTCATTAGCGCTTGTAGGTGAGTTTAGTATACTGAGTATTTCAAGCAGACGTTTGTTATTCGGATTGTCTTTACAATAAATACTTCCTGGATGATTCATATATTCTTTAGATGCTGAAGCTCCTCCAATAACGATTTTCGTTAATGAATGTGGTGTTTGTATGGCATACACGAGCCCAAGCATGCCTCCCGTGGAATGGCCGGCAAATGCCCATTTTTCGAAATGAAGCGCCTCTCGAATGGCTTCCAAATCGCTGATGGACTCTTTCATGCTTAAATCTTCATCACGTATGTATTTGGCTGATTTGCCTGCGCCGCGCAAGTTAACGAGATAAACAGTGTAATAATCAGTAAATGCATTTGCAAATGTATTTCCGTTCGCATTATAGGCGCTATACAAATGAGTCACACAGATGGGTGCGCCATTTCCTTTTATGAAAATCTCGAAAGTTCCCCTAGCTGTTTCAACGTGTTGTTGATTCCACATGCCTTGTAGCCTCCATTAAATTCCCCATGTATTGGCGTATTATCTATTTAACTAGATTTTGAGCTATCATGATTCTTTTGGCTTTAATAAAAGCAATTGAATCCAACAATTCTTCTTTGCCTATCGGATGATTGTCGATCAAGAAAGTGTATTTATCGATGATGTCATCGAAAGGATACTGAAAATTAACCGTATTGTTCTTCTGTTCCCGACCCAATAAATAATCCACCGAGACATCAAAAAAATCAGCAATTTTAATTAAATGACTATTGCTTGGCTCTTTTTTATTTAGTTCGTAACTCCAGATAATGCTTTTTGCAACATCCAGATTTTCAGCTAACTGTTCAGATGTGATACATTTTTTCGTTCTTAATTCTTTTAGTTTGTTCCCCATTTTAAACAATAAGTTCATTCCCTTTTCATGTAAAATATTTGAATTATATTTAAAAAAATACAATAGTTAGAATATTATAACATTTGAGAGTCGGAATGTATTGCTAAAAGATTTAATTTCTTTTTCAAAAAGAATAAACGAATTGAAAGAAAATATTATTAATATTGCTAAGCAAGGGAATTTTAGATAATCTAAGTTAGAATATTCAAATATTATAGCAGCAAAATAATTAGAAGGATCGGTGAATAAATGGAGATTATCACGAAAGATTTACTTATCAATTTTCTATTCATTCTTCTTCCATTATTATTACTGCAAATGTTTTATTTGTTAAAGTTCGTTTATCGAATTGAAAAAATGAAAGAAAATCTCTTTACGGTTCTCTCCCTGTTCTCCATTTTTCTTTGCATGTTATTTCCTTTTCCAGTAGGGGATGGTCTTATCTGGGATTTGAGGAGAATACCATTCGTTATAGGTGTTTTATATGGCGGGCCGAAAAATGGGTTCTTACTGCTCATATTCGTGATTGTAACGCGTTATTTTATGTTGGGAGTAAATGATGGGTTTTATATAACCATTATTACGTTCACTCTTTTGGCGGTTACCGTCAGTTTTGTCTCCCGCTATTATCTGAAAATGACGCTGGAGCAAAAGGTATTAACGAGCAGTTCATTAGTATTATTGTCGACGATCATCACATTTATTGTGGTATCCCTATTTTTCAATGTAATCGTGAGTGTGAATATGTGGCTTCAGTTTTTTTTCATCACTTTTTTAGGAACAGTGATTGTCACTCTACTAATTGAAGTAATCCGAATAAACTCGGATCTGTTGGAAAAACTCATGAAAGCAGAGAAATTGGAGGTAGTCAGCCATCTTGCAGCGAGCATTTCCCATGAAGTGAGAAACCCGCTGACAACTTGCAAAGGATTTTTGCAATTATCCTATGATGAAGAACGATCGCCAGAAATCAAACAATACCTCGGTACTGCTTTACAGGAACTCGATCGAGCATCGGATATTATTAATGATTACTTGACTTTTGCGAAACCTGTTCCAGATAAGGTAGAAAAAGTCTTCGTAAATGAAGCGGTTCAAAATGTCTTGAACATTCTTACACCTTTGGCAAATATGCAGGATGTCCAAATTTTTTACCACCCAGATCAAAGTGGGCATGCCAATATTTCAGGTGATCGAAAAAAACTGGAACAATCCTTGATTAATATTGTGAAAAATGGAATTGAATCCATGCAGAAAGGCGGGAAATTGGAAATTTATACAGTTGCAGAATATCCTAAAGTCCGCATCGCGATAAGTGATGAAGGAAAAGGCATGACTCAACAGCAAATCAATCGTCTTGGCGAACCTTATTTCACGATGAAAGACAACGGTACAGGACTAGGAATGATGGTATCGTTCAGTCTGATTAAAGGAATGGGTGGGGAAATTCATGTGGAGAGTGAACTCGGCAATTTCACAATATTTACGATTGAATTTCCAATGGTGACGTAGAGAAACAGTAACATATGGAAAGAGTGGTAGCTGGGGAATTAAAGATCCAGTCATCACATTTATACTTAGGTGTGTGCACATGACAGTTTGTCTGATACTCAATTATTTGAATGATGAGCAGTCCCAACATCATGCATTGTTGATGAATAGAAAAATCCTTATAAAACAAATACGTGAATAAAGAATCAAATATAGTTAAGGTGGCTGGAAATTTATTTTCAGCCATCTTTTTGTGTCTAATTGATAACTTTATCAAATATTCCCAATGTGATTTCCTTGAAATTGTAAAATAATGCTAACGAATCAATATATCGTGTGTTATTATGATGGGTATAATTTACAAATTTTCGAGGGTGTTTAATGAGGAAGGGGAAAGCTTTATGATGAAGATTTTTGGGTGGGTGATTGCCGTCTTAGTATTTATTGGGGTTGGTTTATATTCAACAACCGTATTTGCCTATCACTCTTCGAAAGAGTTGTTTAACTTTCCTGTACCTAAACATGCCGAACTTATTGAAGAAAATACAAATTGTAAGACGTACGAGTGGTCTCATGCATCCGAAGAGCATGGAATACCGGTAGCATACGAACTTGTGCTAAAAGTAAATGGGTGGGAAAAAGGAGAAAGCGAAGGCTCCTCGGTTTATTACATAAAAGGCAATCATCAAATTGATGTGATTTCTAACACGGATTTATTAACACTCCGAAAGATAAAATAATTAACAACAAAATTTCACTAAAGAAAACAGGGTGATTTCAGTTGAAGAATAGCTCGTCTATTGTAAAAGGTTACAAAGAAATGAACATCCCCTATACTTTGCTGAGCAATCAAAATCACTCAAAGAATTTAGTCGTTTTTCTACCTGGAACTGGATATACCGTACAAAGTCCGCTTTTTCACTATGTCAAAGATTTATTCAGTCAGAGGGACTTTGATGTGTTGCAGATCAATTACCAGTATAAAGACAAATCTTATACTGAATTCACCAAGGAAGAAATAATCGAAGCGATAAAATTCGATGTAAACACGGTTATTGATGAGGTTTTAAAGAATGATTCTTATGAAAACTCATTCATAATGGGTAAGTCATTGGGGACAATTGCTATGAATTCTGTCTTAAATAGGATGGAGTTCATGGAGGCCAAAGCTATTTGGTTAACACCGTTAATACAACTAGATGAGGTTTTTTCTGCAATGGCTGCAAGCAATCATAATGGGTTGTGTTTCATTGGGGATGGAGATGAGTGTTACATAAAAGAACGATACGATGTATTGAAAAACAATCCGAATATCGTTTCTCGTCTGATTCCTAATGTCAATCATAGTCTAGAATACGATAATTATTCGGTAGAATCTATTGATGTGATGAAGAGCGTGGTTGTTGATATTCAAAATTTTGTTCAGCAAAACGTGTAATAGATGCATAGGTCCAGCAAATTTTTACTTCTTTGTACGAGCGGGACGTCATTTCATGTATAGTCCACGAAAATGACTATACATGAAATGACGTCCTTCCCTTTTTGGAGGCAAGGGCTCTTTCAATGAGTAAGAAATTTTATTAATGAACAGTAAGCGAGGTCAAATGTCTTCCGTATTTGATTTTCGAAGGTTTTGCATTCGTTGGTGTAACAGGCCGTCTGACTGTTTGTTTTCTCCTGTAATAAACTCGGTCATATAATGCGATAAATATTTTCCGTAATTGTTCTCGGTATTCAATATTAATTCATCTACATAATATGCTCCTTTAGGTATTTGATCCAAGAGCAACACGCTTAGGGAGGCATAGACTCCACAGGCTACTTGGAAATAAGTTGCATTTGTTTTGTACTTAGAAAAGATGGCTTCATTGTTCAATACATTATACATGTACCGTTCTTTGTCCGGATAAACAAGCAACACACCTACTAAATCTTCGCCAGTTAATGCTGCGTCTCGAGGGTCGAGAACCTTCATCTCATAATTCCACAATTTATCCACGTCTTCTATATTTTCACGAATCAAGTTCGTGGTATGGTCATTTACCTTGTACAAGAATCCAAATTCCATATCATATAGCTTACCAAGTGAACAAACTTCTTCATGGGGCATTAAACAGCCCCAAAATCGTTTTTTTCCCAACGTTACCTTGAATTCAAGATCATAGACTTTCTCATATAAGAAGAGGGGGTTATGGTGCTTTATGAACATGGGATGGCTAAGAATAGCCTCGTCGAGGAAACATTCGGGTGACCATGTGGTGTAAATCACATTCTTTTTGGCTAGTTTAGGATTTTTATAAAACGAGTTGTCATGCTCTACGATGTAACAGGCGATTGGCTGATTTTCTGATGAATCTTTCTTTAGAAGTTCCAGAGCCATCCACTGAACGACACCTGGATTCATACCAGAACTAATAATAGCTGTGTGGTTCAGGAGTTTATTTTTATGTTTTTCCAAATGCCTAAATCGTTCAATCAAACCAAACCCTTCATATAATTCTTCGTTCTCATCTATCATGGTATTCTCCAATGCGGTATTCACATAGCTTACACCGAGCTGATCACAACAGTGCAACATATCAACCGTATCCGCCCAAGAAAGGTCAATGACAACAGATGTCTGGGTGTTTCTTAAATGAGCCATAAATTGCTCGGTGTCTCTCAAATTGAATTCATGATATTCAAATTTATCTTGTAAGTGTGGATAAGAGAGAGCAAATTGAGATGCATCTTTCTGTTCATGATCAATTAAATGAATACAGCAATTATTCACTACTTCATTTAATGGATCCTGCTTATCCTGCACGGAGTTATCTAGAATTGATAGTATCCCGTTCGCTACACCGCCTGCACTTCCCAATATCGTTATTACGTGTTTAGTGTTATTCATATCAAAGCCTCTTTTAGTTTTTATACATAATCTATGTGATAGAAAATAATAGGTTTAGGTGTATGGTGTATGTCATCTAAGTATTGTTGTTAGTTGGATTCACAATAAAGAATAGATTCGCTTTAGCGATTATTCCCACGGTTTTTTATAAAAAGAAACATCTGCAAACTATTGAAGAAAGGGATTTGTTTCACTTTAAAACCACTGTGAAAGCAGTAAATGTCAAAGCGTCAAATTGTAAATGAATAAAATTAAATAACTAATAAAAAAGGATGAAAAGGACTGCACGAAAGTATTTGTTATGTAATAGAATAATAAAAATCAGCTGTACTATAACAACAGGAGGCGGATATGTGATTGAGCGTAACCGTTTAAAAATTGCGAATGAATTTTATCGGTTTGTTGAGGAGGAAGCATTGCCAGGGAGTGAAGTTTCAAGCGACAGGTTTTGGGAAGGATTCAGTCAGCTTATCCATGACATGGCTCCAAACAATCGGGTAATGTTGACTGTTCGAGAACAGTTGCAGGCAAAAATTAATGATTGGCACACCAAACACAATTGGTTTGAGAATCGGGAGCAATATGAAGCTTTATTAAAAGAGATAGGTTATTTGGAAACAAGGGGAGAGCCTTTTCAGATTACAACAACTCAAGTTGATAACGAGATTGCAAAACTTGCGGGACCTCAGCTTGTCGTACCAGTCAATAATGCCCGGTATGCAATAAATGCGGCCAATGCGAGGTGGGGAAGTCTTTATGATGCGCTATACGGATCGGATGTCATCGATGAACAAAATGGTGCACAACGAGGGATTACGTATAATCCGCTACGCGGACAGCATGTAGTTTTGTATGCCCGTAAGTTTTTGGACCAAATTATACCGCTTGAAAAAGGATCTCACACGCAATCGACTGGATATCGCATCGAAAAGAATCAAATAATCGTTGATTTGGGAAGCGAATATTCAGCTTTGCAGGAGCCATCCAAATTTATTGGATTCACGGGAGATAAAGCGTTGCCGTCATCCATTTTCTTGCGAAACAATGGTCTCCATTTGGAAATTCAAATCGATCGGCAGCATCCAATCGGTAAGGCTGACCCTGCAGGAGTAAAGGATTTATTCATCGAATCGGCTTTATCGACCATTATGGATTTTGAAGATTCGGTGGCGGCAGTTGATGCGGAAGACAAAGTGTTCGTGTATCGAAATTGGCTCGGTTTGATGAAAGGGACACTGAAAGCGACATTCACTAAGGGGAAAAGTGAAGTAATTAGAGAGTTAAACGCCGACCGTTCGTACTTGACGCCAACTGGAGCAGAACGAAAGTTACGCGGTCGTTCATTAATGATTGTACGAAATGTTGGTCACTTAATGACTTCCAATATGGTACTTGATGAACGAAATCAGGAAGTGCCGGAAGGTATCATCGATACGGTGATATCCAGTTTACTTGCAAAACATGATCTTTTGAAAACAGCAAGTTTCCGTAATTCCGAGCAAGGTTCAGTTTATATCGTGAAGCCGAAAATGCACGGCTCGGCTGAAGTTGCCTTTGCAAATGAACTGTTTAATAAAGTGGAAGATTTGCTGGGAATGGAACGCTATACGTTAAAGATAGGCGTGATGGATGAAGAGCGAAGAACTTCTCTTAATCTTGAAAATTGTATACGTGAAGTAAAAGACCGGATTGTCTTTATTAATACAGGCTTTTTGGACCGAACGGGTGATGAAATCCATACATCGATGCTCGCAGGTCCCGTCATTCGAAAAAATAACATGAAATATTCATCATGGCTACAGTCATATGAGAAATCCAATGTTGATAATGGATTGGTTTGTGGTTTTCCTGGACGCGCTCAAATCGGGAAAGGCATGTGGGCGATGCCTGATCGTATGAAGGAAATGATGGAGCTGAAAATCGGTCATTTAGAAGCGGGGGGAAATACTGCCTGGGTACCTTCTCCGACAGCCGCAACTTTGCATGCACTTCATTACCACCAAGTCTGTGTGACAAAGGTTCAAGACAGGCTGAAACATGAGATTCAAGACAGAACGACCGATATTTTAACCCTTCCTTTAGCTAAGGAAGAATGGTCATCACATACAATTCAACAAGAACTGGATAACAATGCACAAGGACTGCTTGGCTATGTGGTGCGTTGGGTGGAGCAGGGAGTGGGCTGTTCAAAAGTGCCTGACATTCATAACGTAGGATTGATGGAAGACCGTGCAACATTGCGCATATCAAGTCAGCATTTGGCAAATTGGCTACAACACGGAATTTGTACAAAAGAGCAAGTTTTGGAGTCTTTAAAGCGAATGGCCAAAATAGTAGATGAGCAAAACGGGGAGGATCCGATGTATCATCCAATGTCTGCTGATTTTGATGGATCTATTGCTGTTCAAGCAGCTTGTGAACTAATTTTTGATGGGAAAGACCAGCCGAGTGGCTATACGGAGCCGATATTGCATCGCAGAAGACTGCAATATAAAGCGCAAAATTCGAGTGAAAATAACTAACTTTTGAGTAAAGAAAAATGAAAAGGAGGAAACCCTATGTTTGAAAATCAACCGGATATCAATACAAACGAGATTACACCAACTGTTATGTATCAATCCAAAATGGATAGAAAACCTTTGAATATTTGTCTCGCTTGCGGACAGGAATTTGATAGTTTCAAAGAGTCGATTCAATGTTGCGCAGATTTGGACTAATTTATCCAGTCAACTGTTTTAAAACCATTTGAAAATTAAATGAATGAAAGAGGAGATTGTGACATGATAAACCGGAAACAACAAGCTGACCAATTAAAGGAAAGTTGGAGTTCCAGCCGCTGGCAAGGAGTGGAACGACCATATAGCGCGGAAGATGTCGTAAAGTTAAGAGGGTCTATCGTCATTGAACAGACACTTGCAACTTTAGGTGCTAAGCGTCTCTGGGAGCTTGTCAATACGGAGGACTACGTCAATGCACTAGGCGCGCTGACAGGAAACCAGGCGATGCAGCAGGTGAAGGCAGGGTTGAAGGCAATCTACTTAAGTGGTTGGCAAGTGGCTGCAGATGCCAATCTCTCTGGGCACATGTATCCCGATCAAAGTTTATATCCGAGCAACAGCGTACCTCAGGTAGTGAAAAGAATTAATCAGGCGTTACAACGTGCTGATCAAATTCAGCAAGCTGAAGGAAAGGGCGATACATATTGGTACGCCCCCATTGTAGCGGATATGGAAGCGGGTTTTGGCGGAACACTGAATGTATTTGAGTTGACCAAATCAATGATCGAAGCTGGGGCTGGTGGTGTGCATTTGGAAGACCAATTATCCTCAGAAAAGAAATGTGGTCACTTGGGTGGGAAAGTATTACTTCCGACACAAACAGCCGTCCGCAACCTCATTGCTGCCCGTTTGGCTGCTGACGTGATGGGTGTTCCAACGGTTATCATTGCGCGGACGGATGCGAATGCGGCCAATTTGATTACGAGTGATGTGGATCCATATGATCATCTTTTCATTACGGGTGAGCGGACGCCGGAAGGTTTTTACCATACTAACGACGGAATTGACCAGGCAATCGCCAGGGGACTTGCGTATGCTCCATATGCCGACTTAATCTGGTGCGAAACGTCCGAGCCAAACTTGGATGAAGCAAGGAGGTTTGCAGAAGCAATTCACGAGAAATTTCCCGGGAAACTTCTGGCATACAACTGCTCGCCATCGTTTAACTGGAAAAAGAAATTGGATGAAGAAACGATTGCCAACTTCCAGCAAGACCTAGGTAGGATGGGGTACAAATTTCAATTCGTCACACTTGCTGGATTCCATGTTCTGAATTACGGGATGTTTGAGCTTGCAAGAGGGTACAAGGAGCGGGGAATGGCTGCTTATTCTGAGTTGCAGGAAGCTGAGTTTGCGGCTGAAGAAAGTGGTTACACGGCTACCCGTCACCAACGCGAGGTGGGAACAGGTTACTTTGATGAGGTATCACTTGTTATTTCAGGAGGCACATCGTCGACGACTGCGTTAACCGGTTCTACTGAAGCGGAGCAGTTCCAACAAGATTAATATATCAAGGAAAAAACCAGTAGAGCATATGCCTACTGGTTTTACATGCATTTTTATTTTTTGACCATTCAGCTTAGGTTTTCGACCAGTCGGAGCGGGTTATTGTCCATCCAGTCTTATTTTTTGACCACTCAACCGACGTTATTGTCCAGTCACAAGTAATTTCCGACCATTCAGCGTTTTAGTCAATACCATTAATTATAAGATCTTATCCAGAAATTCTTTTGCTCTCGCCGTTTGTGGCTGAGTGAAAAATTCAGCTGGTTTGCCTTCTTCTAGTAAAACACCATGATCAAGGAACAGAATGCGGTCAGCAACTTCGCGGGCAAAGCCCATTTCATGTGTGACCACGACCATCGTCATCCCAGACTTGGCAAGATCTTTCATGACATCCAATACTTCTTTCACCATTTCTGGATCAAGAGCTGATGTAGGTTCATCGAACAACATGAGCTCAGGTTCCATGGCAAGCGCACGGGCGATAGCGACACGTTGTTTCTGACCCCCAGAAAGACTACCTGGATAAGCCTTTTCTTTCTCGGATAAGCCTACTTTTTTCAGCAGTTGTCGTGCCTTTTCCTCAGCATCTGGCTTTTTAACGCCTTTAGCTTTCATTGGTGCATACGTTAAATTCTCAAGAACGGTAAGGTGAGGAAACAAGTGAAAGTGTTGAAAAACCATGCCAATTTGTTGTCTCAACTTATGAATCGGCGTTTTTGAATCGGTTAGGTCTTGGTTTTCAATCAGTATCTTACCTGACGTTGGTGTTTCCAACATATTCATGCAACGTAGAAACGTTGATTTTCCAGAGCCTGAAGGTCCGATAATGGAAACAACTTCTCCTTTGGCAATCTCAGTGGAAATATCATGCAGTACTTCGTTGTTGCCGAATTTTTTAGATAGTTTCTCAATTTTGATCACTGACCTTCAACCTCCTTTCAATCATTCGACCGATTGTCGATAGACCAACGACCATGATCCAATAGATAAAGCCGACGAACAGCAGCGGTTCGAAATTACGGTAAATATCCGCACCAACTACTTGTGCACGACGCATTAAATCCAATACGGAAATCGTTGAAACAAGCGCGGACTCTTTCGTCAGAGTGATGACTTCATTCATGAGTGCCGGTAGAATGTTTTTCATTGCTTGCGGTAAAATAATGTCTTTCATCATTTGTCTGTATGGAACACCCAATGCCATAGCTGCTTCTGTCTGTCCTCGATCCACTGCCTGAATACCGGCACGGATGATTTCAGAAATGTAGGCAGCAGAATTCAATCCAAAAGCCAAAACGGCTGATAAAAATGGAGAGATATCATAGCCTGTCAGTTGAGGAACGGCAAAATAAAATGTCATCAACTGTAGAATTAGTGGCGTCCCTCTGAAAATCGAAGTATACGCACGAGCAAACCAATTCAATGGCTTAATGTGACTAATCTTGAACAATGCCAATATCGTTCCAAGGATAAATCCAACGATTAATGCGACGGCGACAAATTTTAACGTTACCCAAATTCCTTCTAACATAAAAGGAATATAAGGCGTGATTTGCGTAAAGTCCAAATTCATGCCTTACACCTCATTTCTATTTTTCTCTTTTTGTTTGATTCAGTAAGTTTATATAGACTCTTTATTCTTCAGACAACCACTTGTCTTTTAATTCCTGTAGTTTTCCGTTTTCTTCCGCTTCTTTTAGAACCTCATTCACTTTTTCAGTCAGTTCGCTTCCTTTAGGGAAAGCCACTGCCATCCCTGGAGAGCTTGACGTAGTGTCGTCAAAACCAACCAGATTCTGTTCAGCAATAAATCCTTCAGCGACCGCTTTATCCATGTAAGCAACATCAATTCGGTTTGACAACAATTCCTGAATTAATACGTTGGCACTATCGACAGCTTTGATTTCAAAGTCGACTGTATCTTTTTTGATTTTGTTAGCGCCGTCTTCTTGGATAGTACCAAGTTGGACACCAAGTTTCTTGCCTTCCAAATCTTCAATTGTTTCAATATCTGAATCCTTTAATGTAACGAACATTTCACCAGATTGGTTATATTCAGTAGAAAAATCAACATTTTTTTTACGGTCCTCAGTTGCAGACATACCGGATAGTACCATATCGATTCGATCGCTTTGCAAAGCGCCAATTAAACCATCAAACTTCATGTCATTAATTTTAAGCTCATATCCTAGTTCGTCTGCAATGTAGTTGGCCAAATCAATATCAAATCCTTCGAATTCACCCGCAGTATTTCGTGATTCAAAAGGAGGGAAGTCTGCAGATGTAGCCATTTCCAATACTTTTTTATCACCAGAACCTGCCGTATCATTTCCTGTTTCATTCGAAGCGGTGTCTCCACACGCGCTCATAAGCATTGCTCCAAGTGTAAGCGTTCCAATTAAACTCCATTTTTTCATCATGTATAATCACTCCCGTTAATATATAGTTTTGTGTTAAATGGAGTTTATCACGATATTTATAAGTTGGGAAGCATTTTTATTCAAAAAATAAAAATTTAATTTTTCAGAACTTTATAGGTAAAAAGTTGTAGTAAAGGCGTTGAAAGGGTTTGTGAGTGCTAATGTTTTATATATTTCTCTTTTTTGTGTATAAAAAAATGCATATTTATGCGAAGAGTTGTAGGTGTAAGTAAGTGGTTTTCACAAAAGGAAGAACAGGTGATGGAGAATGATACTTCAAATTAACAAGTTAATTTTCAATATTTACGGTCGTGCATACATATAGTAGAAAGCAGGTTGATATTACATAGAAAACGTTTACCCGGGAGAAGGTGATCAAGATCAATCACATTGAGAAGGCACTTCTTTTCATGATAGTATTACGACTTATTGGGGGAAGTGTAGAAGTAACAGCGGCTTTATTAATGCTCAAATTCAATGACTTGGAGAAAGCGTTTTATATTAATACTCTACTCGCTTTAGTGGGGCCTACTATTTTAATCCTTACCACAGGAATTGGATTAGTTGGACTAGCCGATAAAATCTCGTTAACCAAAATGATTTGTCTCTTCAGTGGAATTCTTTTGATTTTATTTAGTTTGAAATCTCACTAAGAATGAGTTTCATAAAGATTTTCCACTATGGTAGAAGAAAATCGAGAAATCAGGGTCCAGGTAGACAGAATGGCTGTCCAGGTAGACACATTGAGGTTCCAGGTAGACAGATTAAGGGTCCAGGTAGACAGAATGCCTCGCCAGGTTGCACAAAATGATTTTCGCACCAACAAAAAGGACCGAATCAGTTCAAAAAGACTGATTCGGTCCTAATTTTTTTGCAGTGGTTTATTCTTTTTCTGCAGATTGAATGACTTTTTGTCCATCAATGATCACGTAGAATACTTTAATTTTTGCGCCTTCTTCCAATTCAGCAAAGAATGGTTTCGCTGTTTCAGACAATCTCATTGCTTCCGCTTCATTTTGTTCATTTTTCACTTCGATGGAGTTCACATCCTGGAGTCCCACATAAGTAACTGATGTTTCTTCAACCTTCAATTTATCTCCAGCAGATGAAGAACCAGTGCCATTCCAACTTACTTCTGTGGAGGCCTTCCAATCTTCAGCTTCATTGGCAGTTGACCAAACCTCAAGTGTGTATTTTCCAGCCGGCAACTTAGAGAGACCTTCCGTTGCATCAAATTGCATCTCAAGAATTTCACCGGGTTTCAAGATTTTTTCCTGCAACATTTGTGCGTACATCTTGTTTTCGGAATCCTTGTAGACAACTTTATCTGAGCTATCGATAAGTTGATAATCAAAGAGCTGCGAACTATTCATCGATAATTTAACGTCTTCCTCTTTGTCATTCCTCAGCTGGAAAGTAAATTGGTGGGCGCCATCTGTACTTTCTTCTGACAGACTTGGCACAACGGAGCCAGCGACGATTTCGTTATTTTTACTTCCAGAGCCTGTGTTTCCTTCTTCTGATTCACTTGAATTTGCAGATGTTCCACAGCCTCCCAATGCAATGAGGATGATTGCTGTTGAAGTCACTTTTAGCATATTTTTCATCTTTAAAACCACCTTTCATTAATAATAATTAGACCGTGAGAAAGCAAAAAGAGTTACGGGAAAAGATAGAAAATTGAATAAAAAGGATTTTTGACCTACATTCTCCAATGGATAATCAACCGAATTAAAGATGGAATGATATGATAAAACAAAAAAGAGGTGTCCGATGAGCATTGAAAAAACTCGACACATAGTGGACTGTATGGCGACGAATGTACAAATGAAAGACGTACAGTTCGTGCAAACTGAACACCGCCTGAAGCTTGTAGAGTTTTGGGGAATTCGAGAAGGTAGTCGTGTACTTGAGATAGGTTGTGGACAAGGTGATACGACGGCGGTTCTTGCGTATTTAGTAGGGGATAGAGGCTTTGTGCACGGAGTGGACATTGCTCCACCTAGTTATGGAAGTCCAATAACTGTTGGAGACGCAGCAGAATATTTAATGAAGTCAAAGCTCGGAAAACAAATACGCATGGAGTTTGAATTGGATGTGTTAGCTTCAGAAGTCGATTTTCCTGAAAACTCATTTGATTACGTTGTTCTGTCGCATTGTTCCTGGTATTTGAAATCGGCAGATGAATTACAAGCATTGTTGGAGAAAACGAAGAAATGGGCGAAACAATTGTGTTTTGCTGAATGGGATCCACGACTTCAAAACATTGAGCAATATCCTCATTTTTTAGCGGTGCATATTCAAGCTCAATACGAGTGCTTCAAAGAGAACAGCTTCTCAAATGTACGGACATTGTTCACACCAAAAGATTTAACGACTATTGCTGAGAGTGCTGGTTGGACGATTTACGATGAGCAATCCATATCTTCTACAAAGCTCCAAGATGGGAAATGGGAAGTTGATATGACTTTAAGTGATTACCAAAAAGAACTCGAGGAAATTAACCATATGCCATTGAAATTAAAAGAGCTAATCAAATCCGAAGTGAATTTGTTGGAAGAAGCCGTAAAGAATTATCCTTCTTTACAATCGTTGTCTACTTTCGTTTTTAGTGCGAGATAGTAATGTAAGGGCTAATAGAAAAAAGATTCTATAAATAGATCAATTGAAATAGAGCATAAAAGAAAAATAGACATGCCTGTTCTTGAATGAAGTTATTCAACTTCAAACGTATACGTAGCTTGGAACTTGAATGATCCAGTGTACGCTTGACCGAAACCGAAGACTGAGATACGCGTTACGTCGTCATAAATAAATGACAAAGATGAATGGGCTAAAATAGTACGCGTGATATTTCCAGAGCTTCTTTCAAAAATGACGTTAATTCCGTCATTGCTGAAGTTCTCAATTGTTCCAGCCAAAACAACGGGCAAGGAATTTGGTTCTACGTCAAAAATGATGTTAGCAACTGTGTTCGAGGTACCAGCGAAAGGGGCACAGTTTTCAAACGTTAAGACTTTAAAGCGATCATTTCCAGGTCGTTTCGGACACTTGCTACAATGTGGTGCATGATGTTTTTTATAAGGCAATATTTTCACCTCCTTTGTTAATAGAGTATAAAAATGATAGAAAAGTGAGTGGGCTAATAGAATAAAAAGAATCTATTTAATTTTGAAATAGAAATAGAGTATAAATGGCTATGTTAAAGAGTGAAAAGCGAGAGAGTTCATTTGCTCTATGCTACAATATGAGCGTGAATTTTGAGACCATCAAGCAGGTGGTTTTCATATTTGCTGTCTCATTCGAAACGTGCGTTTAGCGCTAGTGTAAGGTGCACAACACTACTATTTAACCGAGCAAAAGAACTAGTAATTGTTAGAACTCATAGTATTGGGGACTACGGTTTCCTAATCATAGAAAAAGGACCTTTTCTAATCATAGAATGGTCCTTTTTGGTTTCTATTTAATTTGCATTTCTGAGTGTGGCAAAATAATGGTCTTTATTATAATCGTGCACTTTCATCCAATGGTTCTTCGTTCCCCTCCGTCAAATGACTGAAATATAAAGGGAATCGTATAAAAAGAGGAACGTCTTGTTTAGGAAGTTCCTTACGTTCTTTCATTTACGTCTCGAAATATAGATGCTTATGAAGGCTACAGCCCGGATTGAATGCACTTCGGCAAGCTGGACAAGTGGAGTTACAAGACAGATACTCATCAATGGTCAATTCATGTCCGCAAGCGCCACACAATATAGCTTTTTGATTGAACTGTTCAATTGGCCAAACTTGAGGAGAATCACATCCAACCTCTTCGTGGCAGGAGAAACAAGGATAATAGGTATCGCAACAATAAAACTTGATGGCGATTCGATCGATTTCTGAATGGTAATGAAGGCAACGTGTTTCGTTATCGACATCATTCCCTTTTACTAGGTGTCCATGAATGATCATTGGTTTTCTCCTTTTTAGCGCTATTGAAGCCATTTAACCATACTAATTAAACTAAGTCATTCACTTAATAATAATTATGGAAAAATATTCTTGATAAACATTGTGGAACGACATACATCGTGTTACGATGTAAAAAGTTATTAATCATAAGGAGGGATGTTAATGGATAAGGAAATCATGAAAGGCAGTATCGATATATTACTTCTGTCCATTGTAAATACAAAAGACATGTACGGTTATGAAATGGTGAAGAAATTAAAACATAATAGTGGAGAACTTTACAACATGGGTGAGGGAACATTATATCCAGCTTTGAAACGTTTGGAAAACAAAAAATGGCTTGAATCTTATTGGGATAATCCAGAGGTCGGTGCCAGAAGGAAATATTATCGCATTACAGATTCGGGGAAAAAAGAGTTGGCCCGGAAGTTACAAGAATGGAAGAAGATAAGTGACTTAATCAAAGTATGTTCGGAGGGAATAGCATGGATCAAACCATTGAAGCCTACATTAGGAAAATCGTAAGTGAACTTAATTGCGATGAACATGAAAAAAGTGAAATGACTGAAGAAATGACAGGGCATATCCTTTTATTGAAACAGGAATTTCTGGAGCAGGGATTTTCGGATTCAGAATCCACACAAAAAGCATTGCAAAGCTTTGGGGATGAGAAAAGTATAGAAGAAGGATTCCAACACTCTATATTTCCATACTATAAAATGTTCAGAAAGATTAATTGGCTTTTATTTGGCATCTATTCTTTAATTGTTCTAAGTAACTTACTTTTCTTGAGGATATTATCGATAATCATTAATTACAAAAGTGATTTCAATAAATACTTTTATATCTCGCCAGAATCTAATGGATTCTTTGATTTAGCCACATGGCAACAAAATTCGAATTTGATCCCATTTGGAAATACTTTTGAATATTTAATGGGTGCGGATAAATTCAATGTGGACATTATTATCAACAATACGTTAGGGAATGTGTTGATTTTTATCCCTCTGGGCATTTTCCTTCCCATCTTATTTAAAAAATATCAATCATTCACTCAAGTGTTTGTGGGTAGCATTATCATAACGTTTATTATTGAAGTGTTACAGTTTTCCCTTCAAATTGGCCAGTTTGATATTGACGACATCATTCTCAATACGATTGGTACGGCAGTTGGATTCTTAATCATCAAGCTCTTGATGAGAGTAGCTAAGTTATCCAGATTGACGATATTTTATAAGACTACAAGTTAACCAAAATCTATATGTAATCCCTTTCGTTTTTTAGAGGGGATTTTTTAGTTCAAATGAAGGTTTTTCAGACATCAACGCCAAAAAATCAGACTGAGAGTCCGCTCAATATGAAGAAAACCGTCTACCTGTCCGAATCGAGCAGGAAAAGACAGGATTCAATGTCGAAATAGGAATAAGATAATTTTACGAGGTGATGGAATGAGTTGGATAGAAGCGCTGCAACGCTCAATAGATTATTTGGAGAATCATTTAGAGACTGCTTTCAAAATGGAGGATGCCGCTGCAGAAGCGAATGTATCTGTATTTCATTTTCAAAGAATTTTCATGGTTCTGACGGACATGAGTGTGATGGAGTATGTACGCCGCCGCCGGTTGACTCTTGCTGCAGAGGAACTCGCATTGACGGATGTGCGAGTAATCGATGTGGCATTCAAATATGGTTATGAGACACCGGAATCTTTTGCGAAGGCATTCAAGCGGCAGCACGGGTTATCGCCCTCTGAAGCGCGATCTTCAAAAAAAGGATTCACTTCCTACAATCGTTTGGTCATCTCTGTACAATTGAAAGGGGCGTTACCGATGAAGGTACGAATAGAAGAAAAAGAGGCATTTCCGATTATTGGTGTGAAAAGAGAGTTCTCGTGTGAAAACGGGGAAAATACACGAGAGATTCCAAAAATGTGGCAAGAAGTTCATCAAAACGGAGTGGATGACGAATTGGTCGCGTTGAATAATGGCGCAGTGCAAGGAATGCTTGGAGTCTGTCGCATGATTGATACAGCTGCAAGTACTTTAGAGTATTGGGTTGCTACTGCTTATGATGGAGACGAGGTTCCAGCACGTTATGATCGTATGGAAATTCCCGCGGCGACTTATGCTGTTTTTGAAGTAGTAGGCCCGATGCCTCAAGCAATTCAATCAATGTGGGAGAAAATCTACAGCGAATGGTTCCCGTCGAGCTCTTATCGCCCAAGCGGTTCAGCTGAAATGGAAGTTTATTCGATCGAAGATGCCAGTCAGGCGGATTATTATTCAGAGATCTGGATTCCTGTCGTAAATAAGTAGACCTTTACTGTGACAAATCTTTGAAGACCCTTTCGATAAAATCACTTGATTAGGACGGTATGACTGTACACTCTACCCCTCGCCTCTCTATAATGAGGGGTGTAGAAAGCAGGAGGGGTTAAAATGTCTGAAAAACCACTTAAGCGATTTCGTTTCATGGGATTATTGGAAGGCAGTTCTCTATTAATCTTATTATTCCTGGCGATGCCATTAAAATATTTCTTTGGAATGCCAGAAGCTGTGAGAGTCGTTGGTTCAATCCACGGGTTTCTGTTTGTCAGCTATTGCCTGGTAATTGCGTATATGACTTTTATCGTGAGATGGCCGTTTATTTATAGCGTTATCGCTGTGATTGTTGCCTTCATTCCGTTTGGCAATATCATATTCGATCGCAAGCTTCAAAAATTGGAAACAGTATAGACACTGGTAAGATTCATATCTTACTGGTGTTTTTTCTATTGATTCCAAAGAACCTGCTCGTAATCATGTATAATAATACTTATTTTGGAAATCTTGTTTGCTTAATATATAGGTAAGATAAATGTAGAGAAACTACTGAGAATGATAATCCAGATGAATGATGAAAGGAGCACATGATGAAATTTTTCCACACAGCCGATTGGCATTTAGGTAAGTTAGTACAAGGAGTTTCAATGACGGAAGAACAACGATACGTGTTGCAACAATTTACTGAGGCGATTGCCGAAGAAAAACCGGATGCCGTTATTATCGCGGGAGACTTATACGACCGGGCAGTACCACCGACGGACGCGGTGAATTTGTTGGACGAAGTACTTGAAACGATTGTATTGAAACTGAAAACACCTGTCATTGCCGTTTCGGGGAACCATGATAGCCCGGGGCGTTTGAACTTTGGTAGCCGTATGATGAAATCGAATGGTTTTTATATTACGGGTCAATTGAAGAAAGAATTAGAGCCGATTGTGCTACAGGATGCACACGGAGAAGTTCATTTCCATCTAGTTCCGTATGCTGATCCTTCTCAAGTTCGGCATGTATTAGAAGATGAAGAGATCCGCACACATGATGATGCCATGAAGAAAATGGTTGCACATATTAAGTCTTCGATGGATTTATCTAAGAGACATGTGCTGGTAGGACACGCCTTTGTGACACCTCACGGGGAAGAAGAGGAAAACACGAGTGATTCGGAGAGGCCGCTTGCAATTGGTGGAGCGGAGTATGTAAGTGCTTCACACTTCAAAAAGTTCCACTACACGGCACTTGGACATTTGCATCAAGCCCATTATGTTATGAATGAGACGGTCCGATATTCGGGCTCTCCACTGAAATATTCAATTTCTGAAGAGCATCATCAAAAAGGTTTCCATATAGTTCAGATGGACGAGCTTGGAAATGTCAGTGTAGAAAAGCGTTTACTCAAACCTAAACGCGACATTCGCACCGTTGAAGGAAAAATGGAAGACATTTTGCAGCATGAAATGAATCACGATTATGTGTTTGTGAAATTGCTGGATGAAACACCGATTTTATTCCCTATGGAAAAGATTCGCTCGGTTTATCCAAATGCAATGCATGTAGAACGTAAACTATTGTCTGCTGTAAAAGATAATGAAGAAACCACGGTAGGTTCACGTCGTAAAATGGATGACTTAGCGTTATTTAACGCTTTTTACGAAGAAGTAAAAGGGGTACCTGCATCGGAAGAAACTGAGGATATTTTTAAAGAAGTGCTTCAAGAGTTCTTACTGGAGCAACAGGAAATCACTAGCCCAGGTAAGAAAGAAGGGCTGACAATATGAGACCCATTACCTTAAAGATGACCGCTTTTGGTCCTTATAAACATACCGAAATTATTGATTTCAAAGAACTTAAAGGCAACCAATTATTTGTCGTATCCGGCAGCACCGGAGCGGGCAAGACAACCATCTTTGATGGGATTTGCTTTGCCTTATATGGTTCGGCAAGTGGTTCGGATCGAAGTGAATCACGTATAATGCGCAGTGACTTTGCAGAGGACCATGTCCATACATCTGTAGAGCTGGTATTTGAAATGCATCAGCGAACGTATCGAATCCTACGCCAAATAGGGCATGTGAAAAAAGGCAATAAAGGAGCGACGGGTGAAAAATATGAGTTTTATGAAAAGCTAATAGACCGTGAAGTTCCATGTGTTGAACGGCAAATCGTGTCAGAAATTAATGATAAAGTCGATGAAATTATTGGGCTAACAAAAAATCAGTTCATCCAGATTGTGATGCTGCCACAAGGCGAGTTTCGAAAATTACTAACTTCTGAGACAGAAAACAAAGAAGATATTCTACGGAAAATCTTTAAAACCGAGCCTTATAAAATGATTAGTGAACGACTTAAGACAAAGAAAGCACTTGCTGAAGAAGAATTGAAAATTGAGCAACGCACGACTAACAGTTACATTCAAAATATCGCTGCATCGTTTCCGAAACGCGAATCCACCATATTTGAGGTGCTTGCTCAGGAACACTACAATATTCACCAAGTCATTTCGGGATTGGAAGAAGAAGTTTCTTTCTATGAGGAGAAAATCCGCCAAGATCACTTTAAATACGAAGATGCTTACCAGAACCATACAAGTAAGTCAGGTGAATTCCATGAAGCCAAAAGCTTAAATGAACGATTTGAGGAATGGGAAACAAAAGAACAGAAACTGCAGGCGTTGACGGACCAGTTACCTTTATTTGAAGGCAAAGAAAAGCAGCTTGAACAGGCAGAACGAGCAAGCGTAATCGAAGGAATCGAACGAAACTATAAAGAACTTCAAAAAGAAGTACTGGAGAAACAGCAGCTTTGGGATGGAGCGGTTACTTCAGAGGCAAAAGCAAAGGAAAAGTTAGCGCAGATGAACCTTCAATATATTGAAGAAGAGAACAAGCAGGAGATTCGTGAAAAATTAAGCGAGTCACTTGTCCGTTTATATGATTTCTTGCCAATAGTAAAAGATATGACTTCGAAAGAGTCCGAGTTAAAAGTTATGGAGAATGAAGTCGATAAATTATCAGTAAACGTCAAGGAAATCGAGGAACAAATAAACTCTAAAAATGAAGCTGTTACAGCTATAAAGCTTGATATGGATCGGCTCGAAAATCAGTTGATTCCATTTGATGATAAGTTACAAAAACTTAGCGAGTTAAATGAACAATGCCGAGTGTTAAAAGAGTTTCTGTCCATTCAGCAATCAATGAAAACACTAGAAACTGAAACTCTTGATAAAGAAAGACGCTATAATACGGTGAAAACAGAGTACACAACGCTTGAAAATGAATGGTTTGCTAATCAAGCTCGAGTTTTAGCGGCTCATTTACATGACGGAGATGCATGTCCAGTATGTGGCAGTGTGGAGCATCCAAATAAGAACGAGCAAGATCAAACTATTGCTCCTTCGAAGGAACAACTGGATCAAGTAAAATTGACTTTGAATCAAGTAGACAGTTCCTATCGAAATGCTTCAGCCAAACAAAACGCTATGATGGAGCAACTCTCGATTAAAGGGCAAGAAGTAGCTGGGTTCGGTGTTGATTTAACGCATTCTGATAAGGTCTATGAAACTTTGGATGAATCTCGTCTTAAATTTGATGTTGAAGTGAGTCAAATGCGAAAAGATAAAGACGTGCTTCGAAAAATAAAACTACAACACCAAGAGCTGTCACTAGCTGTACAAGAGTTGGATGTTAAAAAAAATGAGATAACAAAAAATCATCAAGAAGCACAATCTATTTACGAAAAAAGCAAAGCGATTTATGAAGATAAATTACAATCGATTCCAGCCGAAGTGCGTATCTTGTCTCAATTAGAACAACAAGTACGTGAAACAAGTGAACGCAAAACCAAACTTGAAAATGCATGGAAAGCGGTGCAACAACTTCTTCAAGAAGCTAGGGAACAACATGCTTCTTCTGTTTTGACGATTGCACATACCGAACAAGCTTTGCAAGAAACACAGGCTAAACTAGATAAGACAAATGTTGCATTTAATAAAGCCCTCGAGTCCTCGGCTTTTGAATCAGATGAAACTTATCAACAAGCGAAGTTAAGGGATTCAGAGAGAACTTCATTGAACGAGCAAATTCTGGAGTTTAAACAATCTCGACATACACTGATTGAACAAGTGGCTGAATTGTCCATAAAACTTGCAAACAAAACGAAAGTCGATTTAAACGATTTGCAAAATGAACTTGCTTCTTTGAAGGTAGTCTATGAAAAGGCGTTACAGGAAGTAAATCTATCAAATGATTATAAAAAAGCAGCGAACAATCTAATTAGTAGCATAGTGTTATCCAGTAAAAAAGCCATTGCGAAAGAACAGGAATTCAATCAAATCACCGACTTGTATGACGTGATCAGAGGCCAAAATGGAATGAAGATTTCATTTGAACGATATTTGCAGATTGAATACCTTGAACAAATTATTGTGTCGGCGAATGAACGATTGAAGAACTTATCGAATGGACAGTTCCATTTGATTCGAAGTGAACGGCAAGAAGCAAGAGGAAGACAAAGTGGTTTGGGACTAGATGTTTATGATGCGTATACGGGACAAACACGCGATGTCAAAACGCTTTCCGGAGGAGAGAAATTTAACGCCTCATTGTGCTTAGCGTTAGGTATGGCCGATGTCATTCAAAGTTTCCAAGGTAATGTTTCCATCGATACGATGTTCATTGATGAAGGATTTGGATCGCTGGACGAAGAATCATTGAACAAATCAATCGACACACTAATCGACTTGCAAAAATCAGGTCGTATGATTGGCGTCATTTCTCATGTTCAGGAATTGAAAACAGCTATTCCAGCGATATTGGAAGTGACAAAGTCGAAAGAAGGCTATAGCGAGACACGATTTGTTATTAAGTGATTAGACTCGTGTTTCGGATGGTGGTTTTCTGATTGTTTGCAGACAACTTGTTTGAATATAACTACAGATGTAAAACCAGTACCTCATAGAGATACTGGTTTTTTGTATGTAAATATGCTTGATTTATTAAAGATAATTCAATTTATAGCCAATATTACAATTAACACCTTTAGAAGTTATTAAGTTTCCCTCCAGTAAATATTGGAAATGTGGGCAGTTGTAGGGGAAATAATGTTCGGTAATAATTACCACCATTCCCTATATAATTTGCATGCTATACTCAAAAAAAGTTAAGCCAAATACATAACGACCCTTCGTGCTGTTGCTTTAAATAATGAGCCAACAGTTTGCAAGCGCTCTACCTACATATTTTTACATAGTAGACCTTACCAAAACATATTTCAAAATTTGTACCAAGTGTAAGAAAAAAATACCAACTAATTATTCACGAGGAGATGAACTTCTATTAAAAAGTTTACAAGAATTTTGATTCTATCATTTATGTTAGCGCTTTCATTTTCGGGAGTCGCAGGTGCAACATATTCAGTGCATAAAGGTGATACATTAAACGGCATTGCTTATAAATACAGAATGGGCTATCAGGATTTGCGATCATTAAATCCGCAAATCAAAAATCCTCATCAACTTAATATTGGTCAATCTATTGTTGTTAGAACACCGGACAAAGCATCCGATCTTGTTGACTATGCAAAGGTTCTTAAAACACAAACGAAATACGTATACGGGGCAGATTATAGCCTAGCGCCTTACAAAGCAGATTGTAGTAGCTGGACTAAACATGTCTATGCTAAATTTGGCGTGAACTTGCCTAGAACTAGCCGTGAGCAATCACATATCGGAACGTCAATTTCATTTAAGAATATGAAAAAAGGGGATTTAATGTTCTTTGCGAGCAACGGCAAAACTATTTCTCATGTAGGGATTTATATGGGGAATGGGCAATGGATCAGTAATCTAAACACGGCAAACAGTGTACAAACTTTTTCTGTCTGGGGACCATGGACACAAAAACACTTCATGTGGGCACAAAGAGTACTATAATATTCATCCCATATTTCTAGAAAAGCGCATCTAATTTATGTGATATTTTACCAGCAACACTAAAGGACTGACGTTATTCATCGTCAGTCCTTTAGTGTTGCTATTAACCCATTTGATACTTATTTTAACTCCCGTTCAATCGAAAACAAAGAGCTCTCAACTTATATTGTATTAGTTTACACTTTCCCTCAATTTACACTATTTGAAAGCAGTATTTTCAGCCGGAATATAAAATTCAAACGTAGTAGAAGGCTGTGAATGAACGAGTGTGTCATTTATTTTCCGAATGGTCAATATTGCGTTTACTGTATACATTCCTGCCGGCACTCTCTCCGCTTCATTCGTTTTGTAATTCCAGATACTTTCAAATTGAATTTGTTCTCCTTTGTTTAACGTTTTATATTGAAGTGCTTGGAGAAACATTTTCCCTTTACTAAAATGATACACTCGTTCTCCTTGGGCATTATACACTGAATAGTCATAAGACTGACTCGTTGGAAATTCTAGAATTATTGGCTGCTCACTATTATTTTTAACTGTAAAAGTAAACGTAGCTTGATCTACATCTACTGTGACTTTTCCATCCCATTTCAATTCTGTTATGACCCTAACCTCCGTATTTAAAGTTTTATGGTTCCTTACGACGAAAATCATCCGAAAATTGGACAGCAATTCTCCATGAAATGATACCCCTTACTTATAATGATTAAACGAGTTCGTTATTTTTTCGGTACTTCTCCAAAAAGCGCAAATGTAGGATAAACAACAATAAAATTTTAAAGAGCCAATAAAAAAGAAATCCAGTGACTCTAAGAGTTATTGTATTATTTTATGAAGAATATTGGTGCCCGAGAATTAAAGTGTATCTTCTTTTTCAACTTCTGTATCGTCTTTATCCAGATGATAAATGGGTGAACCTTCAGCGACCATATTTTGAGAAGCAATAAAATCTTGATTTTGACGTAATTCCATTTCCTTTTGACTCACATATTCAGGTTTCATCGTCAAATACTCCCCTAATATAGTTTTTTAGAAGTAGTATATGAAAGTTGTCAGAAAATAATTACGAACTCATGAATGGGACACCATTCGTGGAATTTTCGGTCTATTTACAATGATAAGGCTAGCGAGGGAGGCTGAACTTTTCATTATGTGTATAGACTTCTAGTAACTTTTAATTACAGCATTACTTGTCAGGATGAAAAATCTTATTTAGGGGCATATTTCGAAATGAGAGGAAAGAAATAATACTCTGAACAAGGGAGAGCTAAAACATGCCGATGTCTTATGAACAGGTAGTAAATGTCTTAGATGAGTTTCCAGAGTTAAAGCGTAAAGAAGTCTCGAATAATCGCTCGACCTATTATTATCCCAATAGTCCAATTCGCAAAGAGAATGTATTACAAGAATTGCATTTATCGGGAAATGGTTATTTATTTGTTGGCTATTTGTCTGAATATCGTCATCGTATGGATAAAAGACAGTTCATAAGCATTAAAAAGTTTACAGAACCTGAGTTCAGAGATGCGCTAAAGCAGGTTTTGCAGTCATTTCATGAAAAATCAAAAGCTTGATTGAAATTCGTATTTTCTTATTTCTATCACTAAATTAGATAATAGAATCCAGCATGTAAGTAATTTGCTGGATTCTTTTCTATTTTCGAAATCGTTGGGAAGCAACATCTAAACTGAATAATTCTCCCACGACAAGCTGGCAAGAGGATTCAAGGAAGGAGAATAAAAACAAAAGAGTTTGGTCAGAAACCATCCTTTGCCATAGTGAGGTATTGGTAAAATGTGAAAAAGTAATCGTCGAAAAATCACATACAAATGAATAGGTTTATTTTTTTATCGTATTTAATCTAAAGATTTCTCCAAGTCCTTGTCCACAATAAAAACTTCAATTCGTTCACCCATCTTGGTACTTATATCTGCATGGCTTGAGAGTACCTTACAACCTGTACATTTTTCAACTATGCCCTCAAAATCCTTACTGTACATTTCGCGCAGGACTTGTCGCATCTGTTTAACCAGTTTCCGTCCGTTGTCATGAGAAACAAGATGTTTTTCTTCCACGGTAAGAACCCCTTTAAATCGTGCAATCACCATATCTCCTACAATATAGGTCTTCGTTTCTTGTGGGCCACGACCGAGTAATTCCCGTTGCAGCTTTATAAATGCTTCACTTAAATCAGCTTCTAACTTTTTCTTCTGTGAGATTGGCAACTGTATTTCCTCCGGTGGACTGTATTTTTCATCTTCTTAACGACTTATCTTACTGAGGTGTTGTTAAAGTTGTCAATATGAATTTATTTTTATAGTCACACAGTTAAAATACAAACGTAAAAATTCCTGACTAATAGGAACTTTGAATTTTCTGATCTATATTGAATATTCAAAAGTCTAAAAATAGTTCTAATTACCTGTATACATAAAAAAGAGTCAAGAGTAATATACATTTTATTAACAGAAAATAACATATCGGCTTAGTCCTGAGCAATCAGGAACGGAGGAACCAATTTTTTGGGGTTAATTCTACAGTTGTCTGTAGAAAGGATGAGATGCTCTTTCGCCATCCTACCCGTCAGCTAACTTCGTCGGCTAAAGCGGAGGAGGTCACAAGACCACCTTGATTTCGAGAGTCTTTTTTTGTTGCCTTTTTTAGGCGGAAAAGGAAGCTCGGGGACTGTAGTAGGTCTTTTTATATGTTTATTAATATATGATTTTTAGCTAGAGTGCCAACTTCTTAAGGCACTTTAACTGAACTTTTGAAAAAGGAAACAGGAAGACAGAACGCAAAGAGAGCTAGAGCTATTGCTTGCTGGGCGTTAAGTAGGCCAATGTGTACTTTTTCTCCAACAAAGTTGAATTTCAAAAATTTTCATCGACACATCCCACTGGGGTGTGGATTGAGATGGATTTGTTTGCATTTAACTGTGGGGAAGAAGTAAACATTGGCCTATTTTTTGTTTCCAGGCAAACGCTCGAAACCATTCAAAGATGTGCGTTTTGTACGGACAATTTTAAAGGAGGTGATTTTTGAAGACGGAGCTTGAGAAAAAATAATTCACAAATAAAGAGAGGGAGATAAAGTATGGATATCGTTTCAATTGCATTAATTATTTCATCTTTTGCAGTATTTTTGGGGTTCATTCATTTTTGCGACAAAGTTGTAGATGAACAAGGGAGCGGAAAGTAATGATTTTCTTATTGATTCTAGTCGGAGGACTAACAGTTTACCTAATCGATGCCTTAATTCATCCTGAGAAGTATTAATTTTTTAAATAGATGGAGGAAACAAAAATGGATTTTTTACAAATAGGAATTGTATTACTACTGGTTGTACTACTGGCAATTCCGATGGGGCGCTATATTGCCAAAGTATTTTCTTTGGAAGAAACAAAGCTTGATAAAGTTTTTGGTGGCGTAGAAAAAGCCATTTATAAGATGTCGGGTATCTCGATAACGAGCATGAACTGGAAACAATATGCAAAAGCCTTATTGATTAGTAACATCGTCATGTTTGCCACTTGTTACCTCATTATTCGTTTGCAAGGGATATTACCGGCCAATCCAAGTGGGATTGCTGCAATGGATCCTCTCTTAGCCTTCAATACAGTAGTAAGCTTCTTGACGAATACGAACTTACAGCATTATAGCGGGGAATCAGGGTTATCTTACTTCTCCCAAATGACCGTCATTATATTTTTGATGTTTACAACACCGGCAACGGGTCTTGCCATATGTTTGGCATTCATGCGTGGAATCACTGGTCAAAAAAGTGTCGGGAACTTTTATGTTGACCTAGTACGGGCAAATACACGTATCTTAATCCCGTTATCCATAGTTGTAGGACTGCTTCTAGTTGCTCAGGGTGTTCCACAAACGATGGGTGCCACAATATCCGCGACAACAGTTGAAGGTGCGGTGCAGCAAATTGCGCGTGGACCTGTTGCAGCGCTGGAATCAATTAAACACTTAGGTACAAACGGTGGAGGATTCTTTGGTGTTAACTCGGCTCATCCTTTTGAAAATCCAACACCATTTTCCAATGTCATAGAAATTCTGGCCATGTTCTTGATTCCAACTGCTTTGCCATTTGCATTCGGAGCAATGGCTAAAAGCCGTAAACAAGGGGTCATCCTATTTTCAACCATGGGACTCATGTTCCTAGCCTTTTTATCACTTACTTATTTTAGTGAAGCAAGTGGAAATCCAGAACTGGAGAAAATTGGTCTTTCTCAAGAAAATGGAAGTATGGAAGGCAAAGAGGTTCGTTTTGGAATTGCTCAAAGTGCCTTGTTTACCACAGTTACAACCGCAGCGACGACAGGAACAGTAAATAACATGCACGATACATTAACACCCCTAGGAGGCTTCGTTCCATTAGTGTTAATGATGTTCAACAGTGTATTCGGTGGAGATGGAGTAGGCTTCATCAATATCATGATGTACTCTATTCTTGCCGTATTCTTGGCAGGATTGATGGTAGGTCGAACACCCGAGTTCTTAGGAAGAAAAATCGAAGCAAAAGAAATGAAATTGATTGCGATTACCATATTGATTCATCCGTTAATTATTCTTGTTCCCACAGCAATCGCATTGGCTACTGAGATGGGCTCATCAGCGATTTCGAATCCAGGATATCACGGGATTTCTCAGGTTGTTTATGAGTTTACATCTTCGGCAGCAAACAATGGTTCTGGATTTGAAGGGTTAGGAGATAACACACCGTTTTGGAATATATCAACTGGTTTGGTTATGTTGTTTGGCCGTTACTTCTCAATGATTGCGATGATTGCAGTAGCTGGTTCATTATTGGCCAAAAAACCTGTTCCCGAAACAATGGGTACTTTTAAAACAGACAACAGCACATTCCTAGTCATCTTACTGGCAACAGTTGTCATCGTAGGTGCGCTTACATTTTTCCCTGTACTTGCGTTAGGACCGATTGCTGAATGGTTAACTATTCGATAAGCAAAGAAAATAGAACATAAAGGAGTACCCCAATGAACACAACCCGTAAAGCTACGCTGACTAATGATATTGTCAAGCGGGCAATAATTGATTCGTTTAAAAAACTTGATCCACGACTTATGGCGAAAAATCCAGTCATGTTCGTCGTTGAAATAGGATTTATTGTTACGTTATTTCTAACAATTTTTCCAACGATGTTTGGCGGAGAGTCCAATGCCTTTTACAACGGAATCGTCAGCTTTATCCTATTGGTTACTATTCTATTTGCCAACTTCGCAGAAGCTTTGGCTGAAGGAAGAGGAAAAGCGCAAGCGGACAGCTTGAAAAAAACAAAACAAGATACAAAAGCAAAGCTGCTCCAAAAAGACGGAAGCTATAAAATGGTCAGCTCAACTGACTTAAGAAAAGGGGACATCGTTGTTGTTGAAGCGAACGAATTGATCCCGAGTGATGGAGAAATTATTGAAGGTGTTGCTTCTGTTGACGAGTCAGCAATTACTGGTGAATCTGCACCTGTCATTAAAGAATCAGGCGGTGACTTCTGCTCGGTTACTGGTGGTACACGAGTAATAAGTGATAGCATCAAAATTCGGATAACGACAGATCCAGGTGAATCTTTCCTTGATCGAATGATTAGTTTGGTTGAAGGGGCGAAACGTCAAAAAACACCGAATGAAATTGCACTGAATACATTGCTCGTTAGTTTAACGTTAATCTTTCTAATTGTTTGTACAACATTATTACCCATTGCATCTTATGTGGATGCGACCATTCCGATCTCAACACTAATTGCCTTGCTAGTTTGTTTAATTCCAACAACCATTGGGGGCCTTCTTTCAGCTATTGGTATTGCAGGAATGGATCGGGTTACACAGTTTAACGTGATTGCAATGTCAGGTAAAGCAGTAGAAGCTGCTGGTGACATTAACACAATCATCCTTGATAAAACAGGAACAATTACATTTGGTAACCGAATGGCTGCAACGTTTATTCCAGTAGAAAATGTAAATCAAAAAGAATTAAATAAAGTGGCTCTTCATACTTCACTCTATGACGAGACGCCAGAAGGCCGATCAGTCGTTGAGTTAGCAAGAAAAATGGGTGTTTCTGTATCAGAACTAAATGTAGCCGGATCTGAGGGGGTAGAGTTTAAAGCGGAGACGAGAATGAGTGGAACGAACTTTGCAAACGGGCGTCAAGTCCGTAAAGGTGCAGTCAATGCCATCAAAGATTACGTAATGAAAAAAGGTGGAACAGTTCCAAGTGATTTGGATGAGAAAACGAAGGAAATTGCGATGGAAGGTGGTACGCCGCTTGCCGTAGCAGATGGTAACCGAATTTTAGGATTAATTTATTTAAAAGATACAGTTAAACCAGGAATGAAAGAGCGTTTTGATGAACTAAGAAAAATGGGAATAAAAACGGTGATGTGTACTGGCGATAATCCTTTAACAGCTGCAACTATTGCCCGCGAAGCCGGGGTTGATGATTTTATTGCAGAGGCAAAACCAGAAGATAAAATTGCTGTTATAAAAAAAGAGCAATCTGAGGGTAAACTTGTTGCGATGACAGGTGATGGAACCAACGATGCCCCAGCTCTTGCTCAAGCAGATGTTGGTCTTGCCATGAATAGTGGAACAACTGCTGCTAAAGAAGCTGCTAATATGGTTGATTTAGACTCGGATCCAACAAAAATCATTGAAGTAGTGGGAATCGGAAAGCAGTTGTTAATGACAAGGGGAGCATTGACAACCTTCAGTATTGCAAACGATGTAGCAAAATACTTTGCCATCATTCCTGCGATGTTCATGGTAGCTATTCCTCATATGGCTGCTCTGAACATTATGAATTTGGCAACACCGCAAAGTGCGATATTGTCTGCACTGATCTTCAATGCCATCATCATTCCTTTGTTGATTCCTTTAGCAATGAAGGGCGTAAAATATGTTCCGATGAGCTCGACTAAGCTTTTAAACCGCAACCTGTTTATTTATGGGTTTGGCGGAGTTATGATTCCTTTTATTGGTATAAAAATAATTGACTTGATGCTAGTTTTGATAAATTTAACATAAAATAATGAAGGCAAAGGTGACGAATCATGTTAAAAAACTTACGATTAACGCTCGTGTTACTTTTTATATGTGGGGTAGGTTACCCATTGGCGATGACAGGTTTTTCGCAACTAATTATGCCAGCAAAAGCAGAGGGAAGCTTATTGACGGATCAAGATGGGAAAGTAGTTGGATCTGAGCTAATCGGCCAAACATTTAATGACCCAAAGTACTTTTCTGGAAGAGTTTCTTCTATAGATAATAACGCAGCAGGTTCTGGGTCCGGAAACTATGCGCCTTCGAATGAAGATATGATTGAACGAACTAAATCGGATATTGACATATTTCTAAAAAATAATCCTGATATTCAAAAGAAAGATATTCCAGCAGATTTATTAACCAACTCTGGATCAGGACTGGATCCACATATTTCACCATTAGCTGCTGAGATACAGGTTCCTCGAATTGCAGCTGAAAGGGGAGTTAGTGAAGAAGAATTATTAACAATAATTAAGGAACATACGGAAGGACGTCAGTTAGGTGTGTTTGGTGAACCACGTGTAAATGTATTGAATCTCAATTTGGCTCTTGATGAATAGCGATAAGTAGGAGAAAAGGGAGAGTGAAATGACTCTCTCTTTTTACCTTGCAAAAGGAAGGTGATTGATACATGGTAGACCAATTTCGGAGGAAGTCACCTGAAGCACTGCTTCAGGAAATAGTGAAAGTAAATAAAGGTCACTTGAAAATTATTTTAGGAGCAGTGAGCGGGTCAGGTAAAACCTATCATATGTTACTAGAAGGGAATGCAATGAAAAAGAGTGGGATAGATGTCGTGATTGGACTAGTTAGTGTATCGAACCATCCAAAAACAGTTGAACAAATTGGACAGCTTGAAAATATTGCTCCGATTGAGTGGAACAATGAAGGAATAATAAAATGTGATTTAGATATGGAAGCGATTCTTGCGCGAAATCCTGAATTAGTTCTTGTAGATGAGTTAGCACATCGAAATTCCCCACAAGCTAAAAATAAAACAAGATTAGACGATGTTTTAGAATTAATCAATAAAAAAATAAGTGTGATTACAACGGTCAATATTTATGATTTGCAAGGTGTACGAGAAGTAGCTGAAGAAACTTTAGGTGTTCGCGTACAGGTTGATCATTGTGTCCCCGAAGATACATTAGATTTAGCTGATGAAGTAAAACTCATTGATGTGACCCCTGAATCCATACTAAAGCGATTACATGATGGAACAATTGAAAGAACCATTGTTACATCAAAAGGAAGAGATAAATTATATTTGCGTGACAATCTTGCGGTTCTTAGAGAGCTCTCATTAAGGTTTGTAGCAGAAGAAGTAAATGAGGTATTGGATTCTTATAGAGAAAAACAAGGGATGTTAGGAGCATCAGGTGCCTCTGAAAAAATTTTGGTATCCGTTCAATACCATTGGAACGGGTCCATCTTAATCCGTCGAGGCCAACAAATAGCCAAGCGACTAGGAGCAGAACTCCTTGTTGTCTGTTTTCGTTCATCAAAAAGAAACCTCACCAAAAATGAAGAATCGTTCAGACGCGAGATAAAAAAACTTGTGGGAAAAATAGGTGGTTCTTTTGAAGAACTTCCTATTATAAATGAGGATGTAGCTGATGAAATTTACAATTACGCTACGAAGAAAAAAATCACCCGTATAGTCGTGGGGCAAACAAAACGTAGCAGATTGGAAGAAGTGATGTATGGGTCAATTTTGAACAAAATACTACGAAAAACAAAAAATATAGATTTATTTATCGTAGCAGATCGTGCAGAAAAAGAAGGAGAACGGATTCTACCTGCAAAAAAATCAGAAATTCCGACGTCAGATCCATACCGACGACTATCACATAAAGAACTTGAAAATGAGGTACATAAAATTAAAAATGGCACCTTAAAGGTTTACATCGGCTCTGCCCCAGGAGTTGGTAAGACATTCACGATGCTTCGTGAAGCAAATATCTTGAAGCGAAATGGAATTGACGTAGTGATAGGCTTATTGGAAACCCACGGAAGAAAAGAAACGCTGGAACAAGTTGGTACCCTTGAGTTCATTCCTAGAAAAAAAGTGAAGTATAAACATGTCATTTTAGAAGAAATGGATACAGAAGCTATTTTAAAGCGTAACCCTGAGGTTGTTCTTGTCGATGAAATCGCCCATACGAATATTCCTACTAGTAAGTATTCAAAAAGATATATGGATGTCGAAGAAATAATAAAGTCAGGTATTTCAGTGATTTCTACTATGAACATTCAACACTTGGAAAGTTTAAACGATAGTGTTGAACAAATTACGGGAGTGCGAGTTCGCGAAACGGTTCCAGACAATATTCTTCGAATGGCAGATGAAATAGAATTAATCGATATTTCAGCTAAAGCTTTAAGAACACGGATGCGGCAAGGGAATATATATGCTGCAACGAAAATTGAACAATCCTTAAATAATTTTTTTAGAACAGGTAACTTGATTGCGTTACGGGAATTGGCGCTACGTGAAGTAGCAGATGATGTTGACGAGAGATTGGAGTCTCTGGAGAGAAGTCGAACGTTAAGAGGACCTTGGCGGAAACAGGAAATAATATTTGTTTGTGTAAATTTAGGGAATGACAGTGAACGGCTAATTCGAAGGGGATTCCGTATTGCTTATCGATTGAAAGCCAGGTGGTATGTAATTTATGTAAAAGATCATGCTGCTCTTTCAGAATCAGAGGAATCTATGTCAAATAAAGTGAAGTCATTAACAGAAAGACTTGGCGGAGAGTTTGAGATATATGAAACATCGCATCGAAGAAAAGTCGTGTATGAATTAGTTCAAAAGCTAAATGAAAGAAAAGCAACACAAGTCATTATTGGACAGTCAGCTAGAACACGTGTGGAAGAAATCATGAAAGGATCGGTAGTTCAAAAGCTATTGCGTTTAGTCCGACATTTAGATGTGTTAGTTGTTGCTGATTATAAGTCTGAAAAAGACAAAAATTTTTGAAGCTGTGAGCAAAAACATATTCTATCAAGTTTACCAAACTCTTAATGTTTGAAAATAGCACATTGGTTGATATGTTGTTCTACTCTATTTAAGAAAAAATAATAGAGTAGAACAACATAGTAAATTGGTATAATCTCTGGATTAAATGGATATAGTGACAGTAATCTATTAAAAATTGGGGAGGTAGATTATGAACAAAGTAGAGTTTAAGAAGAATTTTGATTTAGGATATGAAGTTCTAGAATTTGTTGCAAATCATGATGAGACATCTATCTGGATTAAGAATCATTACTCTGTTCCATCTTCCACGGTCAGTTCAACTATCATAAAAATTGCTGGAACATTATATGAAGAGAAAAGATGGGGCTTGATTTTTTCGGATTTAATTGAAATTGAAACGAATATTAACGAAGAAGTCCAGTTGGAATTGGACCGATTCGAAATCGATATTGAAGATTTTGATGAAGAAGCGTTTCTTGCACATTTAGTAAACCAAGCCACAATTGAAATACAGAACTCAGAATTCTCTACAGCACTGAAAGAAATGATGGTTGTTTAAAAGTACACAAATTTTGAACATAGGTGAAAGGCAGCCCGCATATCAATCATTATCGTTGGAAATATACGTAGGCAGGAGATTATTATGTGTGGATTTGTAGGGTTTTTGTATAATCAACCTCAAGAAACAAGTGACCTAAGAACGCAGGAAATGAATGAAATTATTTCATTACTTGCCCATAGAGGGCCTGACGACAAAGGGTGTTTTGTTGATGAATATGTAAGCTTTGGATTTAGAAGGCTGAGTATACTAGATATCGAAGGTGGTCATCAACCGTTCTCTTATGAGGATGAACGTTACTGGATTATCTTTAATGGAGAAATTTATAACCACGTTGAACTACGGGAAGAACAAATAGCCAAAGGTCATGAATTTTCTAGTGAATCGGATACGGAAGTCCTTCTTACCTTATATAGTGAGCTTAAAGAAAAAATGGTGCACAAATTAAGAGGGATGTTTGCATTTGTCATTTGGGACAAAGAGGAACAACACTTATTCGGAGCTCGGGATCATTTCGGCATTAAGCCCTTCTTTTACTTAGAAAATGAGGAAATGACGTATTTTTCTTCTGAGAAGAAAGCAATCCTTTATGTCGAATCCGATGAACTGGATGACGATTCACTTCATCATTATCTGAGCTTCCAATATGTACCTGAACCCAACACCATGACGAGATTGATTAAAAAGTTGCCGGCTGGTCATTATTTCACTAAGAAACCGGAGCAACCAATGGAAATTCATTCTTTCTGGACCCCGAAATTCCAGCAAGTTCATTCTTCAGAAAATCAACTAATCCATGAGATCCGCGAAGTATTAACCGATTCAGTTCATGTTCATATGCGCAGTGATGTACCGGTGGGGGCATTTCTTTCAGGAGGGATTGATTCGTCCTTTATTGTCTCATTGGCAAAGGAAGTGAATCCACGGCTGAAAACGTTTACGGTCGGTTTTGAAAAAAGTGGTTACAGTGAGGTAAATGTCGCACAAGAAACAGCAAATGTCCTCCAATTAGAAAATATCAGCTATATGATTTCATCACAGGAATTTCTTGAAGAACTTCCTAAAATCGTTTGGCATTTAGATGACCCCTTGGCCGATCCGGCATTAGTTCCGCTATACTTCGTGGCAAGGGAAGCGGCAAGGCATGTAAAAGTTGTATTGTCAGGAGAAGGGGCAGATGAGTTATTCGGTGGCTATAATATTTATCGAGAACCGCATTCTCTAAGGATGTTTAATCATATTTCTCCACGGTTTAAAGAAATATTGAAAGTCCTCAGTCGTATATTTCCTGAAGGATTTAAAGGGAAAAGCTTCATTGAACGCGGGACTACACCGTTGGAAGAACGATATATTGGAAATGCCAAGATGTTTGAAGAAAATGAGAAAAGGAAATTGCTTCGAACCTATAAATCGAATTTGGATTATACAACCATCACAAAGCCAATTTATCAACAATCAATGAGTTATGATTCGGTCACGAAAATGCAAAATATAGATATCCACACATGGCTAAAGGGCGATATATTAGTCAAAGCAGATAAGATGACAATGGCCCATTCACTTGAATTGCGTGTTCCATTTCTAGATAAACACGTTTTCGAAGTAGCATCGAAGCTACATACCTACCTGAAAATAAAAAACCATTCAACCAAATACATCTTGAGAAAAGCAGCAGAAGGACTCGTGCCTGAACATGTGGTGGAACGGAAAAAGCTCGGTTTCCCTGTTCCCATTCGTCATTGGTTAAAAGATGAGTTATATGAATGGGCAATGGACTTAATACATATCAGCCAAACAGAAACTATTTTCAATAAACAGGAAGTGTTTAATTTACTAGCGGATCACGTGAACAATAAAAAAGACAATAGCCGGAAGCTTTGGACGATTCTTATCTTTATGGTTTGGCATCAAGTTTATGTAGAGAATATTTATGAATTTAATCGTTAAGGCGGATATTGAAAAGACTTAGTAAAAAAATACATAAAAAAACGTCCGGCAACCACTCCGGACGTTTTTTCCACAGACCACATAACACAAAACAGGTAGGTTATGTGTTGAAACATAATATGAAATATTTGTAGGACGAAAGACGATGCGCATCCTCTTCCGTCTACCTTTTAAGTCTAACATGGTTATCAGAGTTGGCTAGACATCAATATATAGTTACGTTTCCAGTATGTTCATGAAACAGGCTAAATTTGTCATGGGGTCTGTAGTACTTTAAGAGTAAATGCTTTAACATCGAGTGCCGTATCTTCCCGTTTCACGTCTTCGAGCATAATATCACGGAAATAAGCAACACTTGCCGGTAACGGCAATTTTATTAATTTCGTCAATGCTTCCTGATACATGAGGATAAATTCTGGGTCGGTATTGCCTCGCTTCAATTCGGCAAAGGACTCATAAAACTGATCGAGTTTATCGGCAAATTCAAGAATCCGTCCTTCGATGGTAGCATCTTTTCCCTCTTTCATTCGATGAAAGAAAACGGGTTGAAATTCTTCGGGGATTTCTTCCAATATGAATTTTTCCATCATTTTATCTTCCACATGGGCAATCATTTGCTTCAACTCAGGCGAGGCGTGTTTGACTGGTGTTTTAATGTCACCAATGAAAACTTCCGCGAAATCGTGGTTAATCGTTTTCTCGTACAGCGCTTTCCAATCGATGGCTTCTCCGTTATTTTCTTCAATCGTCGCAAAAAACATGGCGTATTGAGACACTTTCCAACTATGTGCGGCAACATTATGCTCTTCAAATTTAAATTTTCCTGGACAGCGTATGATGCGTTCTAAATCGTTCATGCTCGTAAAAAATCGATGAATTCCCATTGTATTTCTTCTCCTTTAAGGTAGCTGTTTCCTGTCAACGTGTAATCTGTATGTACAAAAGTCTTTCATAAGTGGTTTCCACCATTCCAACAGATTAAACGCTTCTTCCTATACAATGTGTAAAAATCCATCTGGTCGTGACAAATAACACAAAAAAACTCATCCTCATTAATATCTGAGGATGAGTTATGTTTATTATTTTGTTTCTTCAACTGGTGGTGCAACAGGTGTTGTGTAATCAAAATCAATTTCATTCAATCCGTCAATTTCGATTTTTCCTTTTTTGCCAGCCAATGAGCTGTCTGCAGAAAGTTCAACTACTAAAGTTGTACGATCATCAGATAATGAAGTTCCAACAAACTGAAGTTCTTTTACTGAACCATCTTTGAAGTACGCTTCAATGTAGAACATTTCTGCAAGTTCTGTAACTGAATATTCTTTAGGTGCAGCTTCTTCCATTTTGATTTCAATCGTTGTCGAAGTCAGAATTTTAGCTGATTCTGCAAAAGGCATATAGAAAGAGAACATAATTGTATTGTATAGAAGGTTGGCAAATTCACCACGTTTGATGTTGTCATTCGTACCAAATGAAGTTGCTGTTTTACCATTTGTGATTCCTGAGCCATATAAAGCTTCAATATAAGGTGTAAATACCCCAACAGCATCCGTGAATGGTGTTGTTTCTGCATAATCTTCAAGTCCGAATGAAATAGTCAATAACTTCGCCATTGCGCCTCTGCTCAACAGTTGGTCTGGACCGAATTTATCTTTAGATACTCCCGAGATAATTCCTTCTTCAGCCAAAGCATTTACTGCACCTTGGACACGTGGGTTTAAATCTTTGAATCCTGCAGATGGTGCATTATCGACATCAAGACCAAGCGTGTTTGCCAAAATGACAGCAGCATCTCCACGTTTGATATTTAAATCTGTTCCGAAAGTGGTAGGAGTTGTTCCTTTGATTAATTCATATTCATAAAAGAAGCTGACAGCTTCATCATAACTTGAATTAACATCCGTAAATTGGTGTTCCGCTGCAGAAGCAGATGGAACGATGGCAGATACTGCCAGGATAGCTACTAAGCTAGCAGCAATAAATTTTTTAAGACTAGTAAACATTGATCTTTCCTCCTATGTATGGGTAAAACTATTTTCAAATACATCTTAATTTACCATGGATAGTTTTGTATAAATACAGGTAAATTGAGGGATTTTTAATTTGAGCCTAAAGACTCCGTACAATGGGTAAAAAATGATGAATTGGCATAAAAAAACTGCCCTTAAAAAAGGGCAGCACACTTATTTTACTTCTTCTTTTTTGAAACAATACGGCTCAATGCGAAAGCGCCAGCAAAGACTCCGATAGCAGTATTTGTGCGTTTATTGAATACTTGTTTGACAACCAAGTTCAAGTTTTGCGGACGTTCAGCTAATCTTCTCATGAAGTAACCATACCAATCATCTCCGAATGGTACGTATGTGCAGAAGTTGTATCCTTGTTTCGCTAAATCCACTTGCATGTCTTTGCGGAAACCATACAACATTTGGAATTCAAATTTGTCGTTTGAAATTTGATTGTCTTTTACAAACTTCTTCACATGATTGATAACATTGTGGTCATGTGTCGCGATTGAAGAGAATTTACCATTCAGTAAATGATACTCAATCAGTTTGATGTAGTTGGCATCAATTTCTTGTTTTGTTTGGTAAGCGTGTTCAGCAGATTCTTTGTAAGCGCCTTTTACAATACGTAAACGCATATCTTTATATTTTTCGATATCGTCTTGTGCACGGTAGAAGTAAGCTTGAATTACTGTGCCGACATTGCTGTACTGTTCAGAAAGAGTATCGATTAGATCAAATGAAGGTTGAAGGTGACCATAATCTTCCATGTCAAGGTTAATGTGCATGTCATACTTGCTCGCTGCAGCAACGATTTCATGTAAGTTGTCATAACAGAAATCATAATCGATATCGAGACCAAGTTGAGTTGGTTTCAAAGAAATGTGAGCGTCCACACCATTTGCTTGAATTGCTTCGATTACTTCCAAAATGCTTTCTTTAGCTTTCAAAGCTTCAGATCTCTCGAAAACGAATTCGCCCAAGTTATCAACGGTTGCACTGATGCCCAACGCGTTTAACTCACGAATGCTTTTGATTGTGTCTTCAACATTTGTTCCAGCGACAACAGTTTGTGCGCCTAATTTCAAACCATATTTTTTAGCTGCACTCGTCAGCAATTGGTTTTTTGATAAAGCCATAAATACATCTTTTAACATGATTTTTGCCTCCTAAAAAATATTCATTATATGTTGTCTTGCATCCGTAAAATCACTAAACCTATCATGTGTATCATGACACCGTTTTATTATAAATCTTTTTTCACGAACATGTACACTAAACGTATTGAGATTGTACGGAAATTCTTTCCTTTTAATCGTAAACCTACTCTTTAATACTATCTGAAAAACATCAAAACAGAACGATATCAGAAATAACTGATTTTTATTTATAGAAAATGCTTATCATACACATCTTAAAGTGACTTTCTCATGAGTCGTTTATGGGAGGAAGTTTCTCGTAGGCAGATAGCTTGATGTATAAATGCCATCGATATATTATCAACTCAAGATATTAGTTTTGCGAAAGGATTTTGATGATGACTTTAAATGAAAAATCTATTCCAGTTTCCGTATTGGATTTGGTTGCTGTACTTGAAGGACAAACACATAAAGAAGCAATTGGCGATTTGGTCAATTTAGCTCAACATACAGAAAAACTTGGTTATCAACGTTATTGGTTAACCGAACATCACAATATGCCTGCAGTAATTAGTTCAGCTACGTCAGTTCTTATTGGTCATGTGTTGGAAAATACTCAATCCATTCGAGTAGGGTCAGGTGGAATTATGTTGCCGAATCATGCACCATTGGTTGTAGCAGAGCAATTCGGAACATTAGAAGCCATATATCCGAAACGAGTAGACTTGGGTCTCGGTCGAGCACCTGGAACAGATATGCGTACCGCGCATGCACTTCGTAGAACAACACAGGAAACTGCTTTCGCGTTTCCTCAAGATGTAGTGGAACTGCAACAGTATTTCAGTTCCATTGAGCAGCAAGGGGAAGTTCGTGCATTTCCAGGTGTAGATGCCAAAGTGCCAATCTACATTCTCGGTTCTAGTACATCAAGTGCTTCGCTGGCTGCAAGACTTGGATTGCCATATGTATTTGCAGCCCATTTTGCACCGGCTCAACTCGAGCAAGCACTTCAGATATACCGCAATCAATTTACGCCGTCTGAGTATTTAAGCGAGCCATACGTGATGGTTTGTGTAAATGTCGTAGCGGCGGATACGATTGAAGAAGCCACCAAACTTTCCACTTCAACTAATCGATTCTATTTAAACGTGGTGAGACGCACAGAGGAATTCTTGAAGCCTCCGGTAGAATCAATGGACGGTTTATGGAATTCATTTGAAGAAAGCGCCGTCCGCAGTATGTCTACATATTCCTTTAAAGGTGACAAGAATGCAATTCAGAAACAACTGAAAAGATTTCAGGACACATTCCAAGTGGACGAATTGATGGCTGTGACGTACATTTACGATCGGGAAGCACGAAAACGTTCTTATGAGATACTGAAAGAAGCGATGGATGAACTTCAATAAGAAACAGGAAACAGGCCAGGAGATATTGGCCTGTTTTTTTGTTTGTTAAATTCATTTGAAAGGTGCCCGATCCCGTCAAATGTTCAATTAACTCCGCTCCAAACAAAGCCGCAGGTGTAAAACTGCCGCCAATTAATTACTACTAGAAAATAAAGAAATTTGGTCATTTCGAAAAAAATATAATTTAATCGAAAAAAGTTTTAAAAAAGGAAGTTTATCTCAGTAAATAATTGGTTAAATAGTTAATACATAAATTTACTTTTACGTGAAAATTTTAAGTTGGTAAATAAGTGATTTCATGAATAAAAGCTAAACCAGTTGGAGGATGTAAACAGATGAGAACAAAGACAGTGTATAAGCAACATCTTTTATTGAAACAAATTAACCGTAAAAAGAAAGACATGTACAAAAAGGCTAAGCAATTAGGCTACACACATTCAGTGGTGGTGACTTGTAGTCAAGAACTGGATCAACTCTTAAATCAATATCAAGGGATGATTCCATATCAAGAAGTAGGGTGAAGCCACAATACTCTATTTCATCTAGATACACTCAACTGTTGAAACAATATAATATTGTCATATGATAAAATTCCCTTGTCGAAGAGGAAGGCGCGCAAATGCCTGTATCTAACTGCAGGGGTTTTTTTAGCTTGATTATTTCCCTTAAGATACTTTGATAGTGCACATTTGTTCAGATAGATATCAGTCGTTTTGAGACTCAGTGTTCAAACGTGTAAAATGATTGTAGAAAATCAATTGGGAAAAGGTGCTTTCATGAAAAAATATATCATTATCGGTGCTGGAATTTTAGGGGCGTCAACTGCTTATCACCTAGCTAAAACGGGTGCAACAGTTACTGTCGTGGATCGCTTTGATAAAGGACAAGCAACGGACGCCGCAGCAGGTATTATATGTCCATGGATTTCACAAAGACGTAATAAAGCATGGTACTCTCTCGCTAAAAGTGGGGCGGCCTATTATGAGGGACTGATAGCCCAACTTGAAGAAGATGGTGAAACAGATACGGGATACAAACGCGTGGGAGCCCTCAGTCTGCATACAGATCAAAGCAAACTCATCAAAATGGAAGAACGTGCGGTTACAAGAAGAGAGGATGCAACGGAAATTGGAGAAGTTCTTCAACTGACACCGAATGAAACGGGTTCTCTATTTCCTCCGTTAGCTGAAGAATTTGGAGCGGTTTATGTTAGTGGAGCTGCTCGAGTCAACGGAAGGGCGCTCCGACAAGCCTTAATCAATTCGGCAAAAAAGCATGGAGCAACATTCATTCAGGGCTCTGCTGAAATTGAATTTGATGATCCAGCTATCACTGGAGTTCGTGTCGGCAATGAACGTTACAGTGCTGAAAAGATAATCATTACTGCCGGAGCGTGGGCGGATCAATTATTAAAACCAATGGGTATTGAATTTCAGCTCTCCTCCCAAAAAGCACAAATCGTCCATCTTCAAATGGAAAATATGAAAACGGATGATTGGCCCGTTGTAATGCCTCCAAATGATCAATATATTCTCGCTTTTGATAACGGCCAAATGGTAATAGGCGCCACCCATGAAGACCATGAAGAGTTTGATTTACGCGTCACTGCAGGCGGTTTACATGAAGTCTTTCACAAAGCGTTGTCCGTGGCACCTGGATTAGCAGATAGTACATTTGTTGAAACCCGTGTCGGTTTCCGTCCATTTACACCTAATTTTCTGCCGATCATCGGGAAGGTTCCGGGTTGGGAAGGACTTCTTCTCGCCAACGGGCTTGGGGCATCGGGATTAACTATCGGACCATTTCTAGGTGCACAACTGTCGAAGCTCGCGCTTGATGAACAAGTCGATATCGATTTGGCTTTGTACGATGTGTCAGGTGCAATTATAGACTAACCGTATGAGTTACAAAAAAACGAACACCCCCGTAGAACTTTTTTCTACGGGGGTGTTTCTAATTCTTAATTATCTTCAATAATTTCGATATGATGTTCGCCCCAAGCAGCACGTGCTAAGGAGACGCAATCAATCAACAGGGTGAGACTGTGTTTTAGTTCCAGGTAGACAGAAAGGAACTCCAGGTAGACAGAAATGCCTTCCAGGTTGCACAAAATGCCTTCCAGGTTGCACAAAATGCTTTCCCGAGTTTTCGGGTACTTGCCTTTGATAAAAAAATAGGAGGAATAAAGAAAGTTCACTAAGGACAAACTAAGGTTTTCAATAAGTAAGAGAGGAGAATTCGAAAATGAGTGAAAGAAAACCTCCACATCAGCAAATGTCTGAAGAAAATAATGGTTTGTCCGCTGCGCAGGAAGTGTTGTACAACGAAGAGTTCAACAAAGCAGACAAAGCAAGTGGATTAGAAGGCGTTAAAGGCATCAAGAAGAAAGATGAGAAAACTAAAAATAAATTAAACTGAATAGAAAAAGAGGCCAATCCTAGTTGAAATTTCAACGTTGGAATGGCCTCTTTTTATACACTAATTTTGTAAAGTGCCTTTTTAAAAATTCTTATATCGTTGTCGTTGTTTTTTTCTTATCAAAGGCATTCATGACTTGATCAAGCATGCCTTTACCATTACCATTTTTCGTGAATTCGTTGACTTGCCCTTTAAGTTTTTCTCGAGAATCTTTGTTGCGCATTAGGAAAGCCGCTCCAAGTCCAAGTGCTGCCAATGCCATCGTATTTCTTTTCATTATCAAACCCTCCTGATTTATTTTAGTAAAAGTGTTGTAGTTGAATATTTCCCCAAATGTGTATGTTCAAACATACGAATCTTGTAATTCCGACAGAACTTGAAATATTTGTATTTTCAATACAATATGTGCATATTTATTAATTTACGGTTGTATCCCCATATATTCTTCTTTATAATTATCGTATATTTCAGAAAATGTTTGGAAGTGTAAAGATGGAAATCACCTATTCACCACTTGGAGAAGAAGCAATTGTCTTAGAAGTTGGACAAGAAATTACAAAAGAAGCAACCAACCTGGTACGGTCAATCACCCGTAGAATCGAACAAGCTTCTATTGACTCAGTTGTAGAAGTAATTCCTGCATTTACGACCGTCACTGTTTTTTATAGAGTGTCTGCCGACAATCAATTTGAAGATATGAAGGATTGTCTAACCAAGATACTGCACAATAACAATGATTCGGAAAAAGTAGACCAACGGACCATTGAGATTCCCGTTTGCTATGGAGGCGAGCACGGACCGGATCTCGAGTTTGTTGCGTCACATAATCAATTAAAAGTTGAAGAAGTGATTGCCATTCATTCTTCGGGTACATATGAAGTGAATATGATTGGATTTGCCCCAGGGTTCCCGTTTATTGGAGGCATGTCCGAAAAAATTGCTGCTCCTCGTCGCTCGACTCCTAGGCTCCGTATCCCTGAACGGTCTGTCGGAATTGCTGGAATGCAGACTGGTGTTTATCCGATTGAGACGCCTGGTGGCTGGCAATTGATCGGTCGGACGCCGATGGATTTATTCCTTCCGCATGAAGACGTTCCAAGCTTGCTCCAAGCGGGAGATCTCATAGTCTTCAAGCCAATAACAGAATCGGAGTATGCAGAATGGGAGGGGACAACTCATGCTGATGATTGATAAGGAAGGTTTGCAAACGACTGTTCAAGATCTTGGCAGGAATGGTTTTCAAAAATATGGCGTTATTGTTAGTGGCGTTATGGATTCTTATGCACATCGTCTGGCGAACATATTGGTCGGCAATGAAGAGACGAAAGCAACGATCGAAATTACATTAATGGGCCCACATATAACATTTCTTGAAGACTGTTTATTTGCATTAACTGGCGCGAATCTATCACCCGTCATTGATGGTGTACCCATAAAAATGTGGCGCCCGATTTTTGCCAGAAAAGGTTGCAAGCTGATTTTTGGAAAGCCTGTAACAGGTTGCCGAACGTATATGGCGGTTGCTGGAGGTGTTGCTGTACCTAAAGTGATGGGGAGTCAGTCTACCTATATACGAGCGAGTATCGGAGGGTTTAACGGAAGAGCCTTGCAAAGAGGAGATGTTATTCCGGTTAATGACGCCCCACAACAAGTTAAAGGTTTTATCAACAAGCTCTCTAAAGAAATAAACGATAGGTCATTTATGCAAGTGGAATGGACATTAAAGTCCGAAGCAATTCCCAGCTATCAAAAGGATGAGACGGTGCGTGTCATAGAAGGAAGACAAGCACATTTATTCTCTAAAAAAAGTAAAGATGATTTCCTTAATCAAGTTTTCCAAATCACTTCAGATTCTGATCGGATGGGTTATCGATTGAAAGGAACTGAACTTAGATTAGAAGTACCGAAAGAATTGCTTTCAGAGGCAGTGTCATTTGGTTCCATCCAAGTGCCCCCTGATGGACAACCCATCATTTTGATGGCAGACCGACAAACGACTGGTGGCTATCCAAAAATAGGACAAGTTGCATTTATTGATTTGCCGAAAGTGAGCCAGCTGAAGCCTGGGGAAACCATTCGTTTTGAAAAAATATCTTTGGAAGAATCACAAAAATCAATGATTGAGCAGAGAAAATTGATCGATCAATTAACGCAATCCATTTCACTTAAATTTAAGGAGGGTACATGAAAATGAAGTATCAAGTCGATTTAAATTGTGATATGGGTGAGAGCTTTGGTGCCTACAAAATGGGAAACGATGAAGAGATACTGGATTTTGTGACATCTGCAAATATCGCGTGTGGATTTCATGCAGGCGATCCTTCCACGATGCGCAAAACGGTCAAACTCGCACTCGAAAAAGGCGTAGGCATTGGTGCGCATCCTGGATTTCAAGATTTGACTGGCTTTGGTAGAAGAAATTTTTCAGTTACACCTCAGGAAGCTTATGAAATCGTGGTCTATCAAATTGGGGCATTGTTTGGCTTTGTAAAAGCGGAGGGTGGCGTGATGCAACACGTCAAGCCACATGGTGCGTTATTCAACATGGCGGCTACCGACGCGTCGTTATCTGAAGCAATTGCCGAAGCGGTTTATGCGGTGAACCCTGAGTTGGTTCTCTTTGGTTTATCCGGTAGTGAAATCGTCAAAGCAGGTGAGAAGATTGGTTTACGCACTGCGAATGAAGTCTTCTCCGATCGTACTTATCAAGCAGATGGAACATTGACGAACCGAAAAGAAGCTAATGCACTGATTACGGATACGGAAACAGCCATTCACCAAGTCGTTCGAATGGTTAAAGAAGGCAAGGTCACAAGTATCAGCGGAAAAGAAGTTTTGATTCAAGCCGACACTGTGTGTATTCATGGAGATGGGCTGCATGCACTCGATTTTGCACAACGTATTTCTCAAGACTTGAATTCATCTGGAATTGATATTCAAAAAATTTCAGAGTTCAAATAAATCATAAGGGGGATCCACATGAAAACTGAGAACAAATTGAAAAACACAAACAGGAGTTTATTGCTAGGTGCAGCCTTCCTGATGGCGACTTCTGCGATAGGTCCAGGATTTTTAACTCAAACGACTGTCTTTACCGAATCCCTTCTTGCAAGTTTCGGATTCGTGATTCTGATTTCCATTATTATCGATATCGGCGCTCAGTTGAACATTTGGCGAATCATTGCCGTCTCTGAAAAACGGGCACAGGATATTGCAAACGATATATTGCCGGGCCTTGGTTACTTTCTTGCAATTTTAATTGTTATGGGTGGTCTTGCATTCAATATCGGAAATATTGCAGGTGCTGGTCTTGGAGTAAATGTTTTATTCGGAATCTCTGCACAGACGGGAGCCATTCTCAGCGGAATTCTTGCCATCGGTATTTTTGTTGTTAAAGAAGCGGGCAAAGCGATGGATAAATTCGCGCAAATATTAGGTTTCATCATGATTGGATTAACTGTATATGTCATGTTTACTGCAGATCCTCCAGTAGGAGAAGCTGTTGTGAAAACTTTTGTTCCAGACAAGATTGATATTTTGGCGATTGTAACATTGGTAGGAGGAACGGTTGGGGGTTATATCACCTTTGCCGGGGGTCACCGATTGATTGATGCGGGTGTCAAAGGTGTAGACTCGCTTCCTGAAGTGAACCGTAGTGCAGTATTTGCAATTGTAGTTACTGCTATTATGCGAATTGCCTTGTTCCTTGCTGTTCTTGGTGTTGTGTCACAGGGGTTAAAACTTGATCCTTCTAATCCACCTGCATCTGTTTTCCAATTGGCAGCTGGTAACTTTGGTTATAAAATTTTCGGGATAGTAATGTGGGCCGCAGCAGTTTCTTCTGTAGTAGGTGCGGCCTATACATCCGTTTCATTCATTCGTACATTCCATCCGTGGTTAGAAAAACATCATCAAAAAATCATTATCGCGTTTATTTCGATTTCAACTATCGTCTTTGTATTCGTCGGTCGTCCGGTCAGTATTCTTGTACTAGTTGGATCTGTAAATGGTTTAATTTTACCGATTGCGTTAGGCGTTATGCTTATTGCGGCGTATAAAACGAAAATTGTAGGTGACTACAAACATCCATTGTGGATGACTATTTTTGGAATCATTATTGTTATCGCGATGTCGATTATGGGTGTTTACACCTTAATTGAAGGAATTCCTCAATTGTTTAAATAGAAATCGCTGTTAATCGTACATTTCCATTAGCGGCATGTTCCGCATGAGCCAACACTCTCTTTGATGTGATGCATGCCGCAAATGCGCTATTTCGATATTTATCATCCTTCTTATAATGCCTTAAAAGAAAGGGGGTTTAACTTGATGCAACCATCTGAAATAAGAGGAAAGATGCGCAGTGGTGAGATTTCTTCACCAACTTCTGGGTTGTGTGAAGAGTACATTCAAGCAAATCTGGTTATTTTACCGGAAGATTTGGCTTTTGATTTTCTATTGTTCTGTCAAAGAAATCCCAAATCTTGTCCGCTAATTGACGTCACAGACGCAGGTTCGTATATTCCGAAAATGTCTGCACCCAAAGCTGATTTACGTACAGATTTACCTAGATACCGCGTCTATCGTAATGGAGAAGTCGTGGATGAGCCTACAGATATTAAAGAGTATTGGACTGACGAAATGGTCGGTTTCCTGATTGGCTGCAGCTTCACATTCGAAGATGCGCTAATTAAAAATGGCATTCCTATGAGACACAATGAAGAAGGCGTTAATGTGCCTATGTATAAAACATCAATTGAAACGTCGCCTGCAGGCAAATTTGCGGGACCGACAGTCGTCAGCATGCGTCCAATGAAAGAAGCGGATGTCATTCGGGCAGTTCAAGTCACCAGTCGTTTTCCATCGGTTCACGGTGCACCGATACATATCGGAAATCCAGAATCAATCGGTATAAAGGACATTCAACATCCGGATTTTGGCGATGCAGTGACGATTAAAGACGGAGAAGTACCCGTCTTTTGGGCATGTGGTGTGACACCCCAAGCAATTGCTATGCATATGAAGCCTCCATTGATGATCACTCACGCACCTGGTCATATGTTCATCACAGATTTAAAAAGTGAACATATAAGCGTGATTTGATTCTGACTGCTACCTTTGAATATTCACAATTACTGAAGTATCTCTTGGTTTATGACTGAGAGGTACTTTTTTGTGCTAGTATAAGCAATACAAGGTTAATTGGACGTGACCAAAACAAACGGAAAAGGAGGACCTTTAATTGAAATTCGTAAAATCGAAAATGAAGCAACTCGTAAAAGAAAATGAGGAACTGAAGATACGCTTAAAGCAAATCATGAAAGAACATGAGCTTGAAAAAGATTTCGCCCTTAAAGCGATGTACCATACTGATGTAGTAGAAGGAAAATTTCAAGCAAAATATCAGGAACTTTCATAATCAGCATATTGGCAACAAGGATCCAAATCAGGAAATTACCTGGTTTGGATTTTTCTATATAATGGGATATTTAAAAAGTGTATGTGTACAGTTAATGACAATCTCCTATATTTCTTTGTAAACATGACGTTTGTCATACTACTCTTATGATATATACACTTGTGAAAAACATTGCTTCTTACCATACTAATACATTCAAAGGAGTCTCCATTCATCCTGTTGATTTCCTAAATTAACCATTTTCATTAATCACTTAAGTGGTATTTAAAGGAGCTATGGCCATGAACCAATCAAATATTGCATGGGTTACGGATTCAACTGCTACCCTGTCTACAGAATTTATAGAAAAACATAATATCTATGTGGTACCGTTATTCGTTATTTTCGGAGAAACCGCTTACAAAGAAAACGTTGAAATCAGTTCAAGCGAATTTTATAAAAAACTTGCGTCCGTTAATGATTTACCTAAAACTTCACAACCTTCTCCAGGCGAAATGCTGGAGCTGTTTAATGAAATAAAAAACAAATACAAGCACGTTATTGCCATTCATGCGACAGGTGCATTGACTGGTGCGTATAGTGGCGCAGTTTCGGCGACAAAAGAAGCTGGAGTAGATGCGTTTGTTCTGGATTCTCAAATTGGATCATTTCCACTTGGAAAAATGGTGGAGCGTGCTGTGGCGTTAGAGCAACAAGGAAAAACGTTTGAAGAAATCGTTACTGAAATCAAGACGTTGCCTGCAAAAGGTCGCCTGTTCTTAACGCCTGGCAGCCTTGAACAACTCCACAAAGGTGGGCGTGTAACGGGTTCACAAGCCGTGTTTGCAACTCTATTGAATATGAAAGTCGTCTTGAAATTTCATGAAGGACGTGCAGTGCTGTCCGATAAAGTACGAAGTCATAAGCGTGCCATCGCCAAAATGGCCGACTATTTAGAAGCCGAAAAAAATCACGTAAAAGAAGTGACTGTCCTCCACGCGGATAATTTGAAAGAAGCGACTCAATTGAAAAAAGAACTTCAAACGCAACATCCTCAGATTATTTTCTCTACAACAGAACTTAGTCCCGTGCCAGGCACTCATACGGGAAGAGGAACTGTCGGTCTTGCTTGGTTAGGAGAATAAGAATATTTATAACGTAAAAAGTCGCCAATCCCTATGTATGGGGTGGCGACTTTTTTGTTGTGTGGGCTCCCCAGTTATTGTCTCTTAGTGAAAGGATGCTCTCGTTTCTGGAAATAAATCATAAACTATAACTCGTGGATTTAAGTCGTGACTTTTATGAGGTGTTAGTTGGAATAGTGATAAGTAAAGATAAAGAGAGACGCGAAGTGACAAAATCACATTGCGTCTCTCTTTGTAAATTCGGGAAATGAATTCCATTGTTTATGCTATTACGTTACTTTTTACGCGTACAACTTCTTCAAGTCTAGCTTGAACTTGCTCTTCGCTTAAGGTGTGCTCCACGATATAACGGTTGCGTGGATTCGTGCGGCAAGCATCCGAACAGCTGCGCAAATACAAGTGCTCGTTTTCTTCTGAACAAAGAATTTTATCATTACATTCTGGGTTAGCACAGTTTACGTAACGCTCACAAGGTGTACCATCGAAATGATCTTTTCCTACGATTACGTGCTCGACTTTGTTGATCGGCACAGCAATGCGTTCGTCAAAGACATACATTTGTCCGTCCCAAAGCTGACCTTTCACTTCTGGGTCATTACCGTAAGTGTGGATTCCACCGTGAAGTTGACCTACATCTTCGTAACCTTCTTTGACTAACCAACCGGAGAATTTCTCACAACGAATTCCGCCTGTGCAGTAAGTCAAAATCTTTTTACCTTCGAATTGTTCTTTGTTTTCGCGCATCCATTGTGGCAAATCACGGAAGTTTTTAATTTCCGGACGAACTGCCCCACGGAAATGACCTAGATCGAATTCATAGTCATTGCGTGCATCGATGACGATTGTATCGTCCTGTTGCATTTTTTCGTAGAATTCTGTTGGGGACAAGTATTGACCAGTAATTTCGTTCGGGTTGATATCATCTTCTCCAAGACCAAGATGTACCACTTCATTTTTCGCACGTACATGCATTTTTTTAAACGCATGACCTTCCGCTGCATCAATTTTCCACATCATATCTGCAAAACGTTCATCACTCTTCATCATATCCATGTAGGCTTGGGTCTGTTCGATGGTTCCAGAAACGGTTCCGTTAATTCCTTCATGAGATACAAGAATACGACCCAATAAGCCGATTTCTTTACACGCAGCCAAGTGAGTTTGTGCGAATAATTCAGGTTCATCTATTAATACATATTTATAATATAACAAGACTTGATAAGCATTGTTTTCCATTTTAATTTAACCACCTTAATTTTATGGTAATTCAATCAATAAATATAGCATAAAAGTGATGAAATGAATAGTGATAATAGGGAAATCAGACTGTTAAATTGTGTAGGAAAAGTGAATTTTAGATAAGTTGGGGTGAAATGGAGAAAAGGAATGGCGAATGCTGGATAAGCCCATGTGAAATGGAGATATCCATCACTGAATTCTCGATATCCTTCCACTTAATCTAGATATCGAAAAAACCTTTAAAGGATAACGTCCATATTTCTCGAATAGGATCCCTTATCAAGGATAATCATAATAAAACGTCTGCCTTCTTTTTGGAGGCAGACGTTTTTGTTTATATGACCGTTTAAAGATTTTGTGCAACCTGACCCCTCATTCAGTCTACCTGCTTCGCCGAACTGTTTACCTGAACAAGCATTCTCGTCCGGACAAGCCAAATGCGCAACAGAGAAGGAATTATTTTGTCTCCTGGAGTATCAGATATATTATTTAGGCGGATGTTCACATTAATTATATAAAAATTTTAAATATTTTATGCAATATATTGCATTTCATTTAAAAAGAGAGTAGGATTACTGACAGTGATAGTTTCAGTATGCAATATATCGGAGTTGCATAAACTACAATCTTTAAATTGCAGGAGGTAAACAAAATGGATAAAAAATTATCGTTATCAGCATACTCTGTCATTGGATTGATGCTGTTCGCTTTATTCTTTGGTGCAGGAAACTTAATATTCCCGGCAACTCTTGGTCAAAATGCAGGCACGAATGTATGGTTGGCAGTAGCTGGATTTTTATTAACTGGAATTGGTTTACCGTTTCTTGGCATACTCGCAATGGGCTATTCAGGAAGTCGCAGTTTACAAGACCTTGCAAGCCGTATCCATCCGGTATATGGCGTCATTTTCACTGCCTTGCTGTATTTGACAATAGGACCGTTATTCGCAATTCCTAGAACTGGTGCGGTTTCTTATGATATCGGTGTGGCTCCATTTTTAGGAGCAGGTCATGAACAGATTGGGTTAATTGTCTTCACCATCATTTTCTTTGCTATAACACTTTGGTTATCTCTGAATCCGTCGAAAATGGTTGATCGTATCGGGAAGTTATTATCTCCAGCTATTTTAGTACTGCTAGGAACTTTACTTGTCATGGTAATCGTTAATCCGCTTGGCTCGATCCAAGCACCTCAAGACTCATATGCCAATGGTGCATTCATGAAAGGCTTCACTGAAGGCTATAATACGATGGATGCGCTAGCATCACTGGTATTCGGGATTATCGTCATTGATATTATTCGAAAAATGGGTGTTACATCCACTCGTGGAATTTTAAAGGCTACAGCTAAATCAGGCGCAGTAGCTACTGTCTTACTTGGCATGATTTATGTAGGTGTTGCATATTTAGGAGCGACGAGTACGGAAATGTTTGGTTTATTTGATACTGGTGGACCAGTGCTTACGAATACAGCCGCTTATTATTTTGGAACATTTGGTACCCTAATGATGGCTGTCATTATTTTTCTTGCCTGTTTAACGACTAGTATCGGTCTGATTACGGCATGTGGGGAGTATTTCCATAGCCTATTCCCTAAGGTGAGTTATAAATTATTCATCATCGGTTTTTCAACATTTTCATTTATCATTGCCAATTTCGGCTTATCGAACATTATTACGTACTCGATTCCCGTGTTGATGTTCTTGTATCCGTTGGCAATCGTCTTGATTATCTTAACGTTCGCATCACCGTTGTTTAAGCATTCGCGCATGGTTTATGTTTCGGCAACGGTCGTTACATTGATGGTGAGCAGCATAGATGGACTGAAAACGTTATGCACTTCATTAAACATGGAGTATTTCGATTGGATGAAACCAGTCATTTCGTTTTATGAAAACTACTTGCCTTTTTATGAACAAGGTCTGGGCTGGCTGATTCCTGTGCTCATTGTCATGGTGATTACAGGAATTCTCGCTTACGTAAGAAAAGCTTCACTCGCTTATTCACAATGATTTTAACCTAAAAACCCTCAAATCTCAGATACTTTTAAAGTATCAAGATTTGAGGGTTTTTTTATAGTTCTTCACGAGTATAAAATTCTTCTATTGCACGTAGCCAGTTGTCCCGCATCACTTGGGAGACGGATGCGGCATCACGTTTTTTTAATAATTCGATGATGGTAGCATGCTCCTTAATAGAATGGGTCGTCAAAACGATTGAATTATGGAAGAACTGTCTGAGTACATGGGCTTGTAAATTAGCAACCATCGATGTGATATAGGGATTGTTTGCGGCATCTACAATAATTTGATGAAACTCTTCATCAATTTTCAAGGCTGAAAAATAGTCTTTTGTTTGGATTGCATGTGAAAATCGTTCATTTGTATCTTCCATGTTATGAATCGTTTTTTTATCTAAGTTGGGTATGGCTAATTCGGCAGACAGTGCCTGCAACGCGGCTAACGGAGGAAGGAGATCTTTAATGTCTTCTTTTCTCACAGTTGTGACCTGCGTGGCTTTTCCGGGAAACATTTCAACGAAACCTTGAACTTCAAGCAATTGTAACGACTCTCGGATAGGTGTTCGGCTGACACCCAATGCTTGAGCCAATTCCGTATCGTTCAATTTTTCTTCAGGACGTAATGTACCGTCAATAATCCATTGCTGCAACTGGTTAAAAGCATTCTCTTTGGCAGAGATGCGAATGGGTTTGGCATGATTAGTGGGTATCGGCATATAGGTAACAACCTTTCCTATCAAGAAATAATATGTATAAAAATGGATGATTTCTTCCATTATACAACAAATACTCTGTATGTGATATATTGCACTTTGAATTTAGCATTAATTTTAATTTATATCATATTCCAGTAATATAAAATAGATGATAAATAATACCAGACTAAAGGTGTTGAGGAGTACTGACATTATTACCACAGGAATTTGGAGGATAATATTTGTATTCATGCTTGGCATCTTTTACACTGACCTCAATTCAACACTGGAAAGCGGGTGGCATAATGTTTGGATTTAATGATATGTGGAAATTTTTCTTTTCATTTTTCTTGGTGATGCCTCTTGTGACAATTCTTCATCAAATGGGTCATATGTTTTTCGCGCGCATTTTTGGAGGCAAGGTAAATATGCACATTGGATCGGGAAAAATTTTGACGAAGATTGGACCTCTACATATACGACGGTTGTACTTTTATGATGGTTGGTGTGAATATATTTCTTTGGCTAAAAAGAGACGTAGATGGCAGCTGATTTTGGTCTACTTGGGTGGATCGCTTTTTAATTTGACCGCTATATTACTGTTGAATGGCTTGATTTTGATGCGTGAACTGGAACCCGGCATTTTCTTGTATCAATTCGTTTATTTCTCTTTCTATTTCATTTTCTTTTCACTATTTCCCATATGGCATGGGGAGAACCCGAGTGACGGAATGGCTGTTTGGAATCTCATACGTAAGAAACCATTTAAAAATAATCCTACGATGTAATCCCTATTCGTGATGAGAGGATAAATACGTAGTGTCAGTTTGTCATGGTCCAGCTGGATTAGTAGGTGCAACGCTTTCAAATGGCGCACCATTGGTTGAAGGAAAGCGGGTCAGTGCAACAGTAGAGACGGGGCAAAATTGGTCTGAGAAATCTGTGGTGGATGGCAAATTGATGACAGGTCAAAATCCACAATCCACGCCAAAATGGTTGTAAAAGAATTAATAGAAAAATTAGGTTCATAAATAGGGCTGCATGCGATTTTGTGCACTGCTATTCTATTTTGAATAATGTCATAGCTTTTTCACTGAAACAGTGAAAAGGCTATTTTTTGTGAATTGAAAAATTGGGAATACAGTTTATTTCATGATAAGATGATTCAATCATTCATTTTTGCGGAATGTAAAGGAGTTTTTATGAAAAATCGAAGTATTGTAGCTATATTTTATTTAATTGGATTAACCTTTCTGTCTTTGGGCATTAGTTTAATAATATTGGCTGATTTAGGGGCTGGAGCCTGGGATGCCATGTACGTAGGGCTAAATAATCTTTTTGGCCTAAGTGTCGGTGCGTGGGTCTTTATTGTAGGGATATTACTTATTTTCATCAATGCTCTTCTATTAAGAGAGCGAATTGATATTTCTGCAGTAATCCCTGTAGTAACGGTTGGTTTTTTGATTGATTTCTGGTTGTTATTTGTTTTTGCTAACTATCAGGCACCGATTCTACCAATTCGATTTGCCATGTTGGTTGGCGGTATTGCAGTGATTGCAGTAGGAATTGCCTGTTACTTACAGTCGAAAATTGCACGTAACCCTATGGATACTTTGATGATGGCAATTCAAACTTTGACTGGCAAAAGCATGGCTGTCTCTAAAACCATGATGGAGCTTGGCGTGCTGGTGATTGCGTTCATTCTCGGTGGCCCAATTGGATTGGGTACTATTTTTGTGACTCTTATGATTGGTCCAATGATTCAGTTCTTCTATCGACCGGTAACTAAGTTGCGTGAACGTTTATGTAATGAGTCTGTTTTGCTATAGAGTGTATAAATAGATAAAGAGCAGTGAATTCTTCATGAATTCACTGCTCTTTTTTTAGCTTAATGCGAAAATAAATCGGTTGAATGCTTCATATGTTTCTTTGTTTCTGGATCCACGAAGTGTTTCGCAGAATTAATGGCAATAGGTGCTTCGCCGAATCCACAGGCAATAAGTTTAACTTTACCTTCATACGTGTTGCTGTCCCCGACTGCGTAAACGCCCGGCAGAGTCGTTTCCATACTGGAATTGACTTTGATTGCATGTCGTTCCATCTCCATGCCCCAATTTTTCATGTTGCCAATATGTGAGCGGAATCCATAATTGACAATGACATAATCTGCCTTTAGCAATTCAATATCACCATCCGATTTTCGGACTGCCACATGAGTAAACGTATCACCATCTGGTTCAAAATGATCCACTACAAATGGTGTTTTGATGACGACAGATGATTGATGAAGCAAATCCAAGCTATGTTCGTGCGCACGGAAAGAATCACGTCGATGTACGAGAGTGACTGTTTTCGCGATGGGTTCAAGCATGAGTGCCCAATCGACAGCTGAGTCCCCTCCACCAAATAATACAACGTCTTTTCCTGCAAATTTGCCCATGTCATCTACAAAATAATGAAGTTGCGTACCTTCGTATTTAACTGCTTCTTCGAGTTCCAGTCGCTTTGGTTCAAACGCGCCATTCCCAGTGGTGAAAATGACTGATTTTGATAAGTGCTTCTCTTTTTCAGTTGTCAGTTGCCATGTACCATCTTCAAGTCTTGTCATATCTTCCACGGACTGATCTGTGACGATAGTGGGTGAGAAAATAGATAGTTGCTCGGATAAATTGGCTACTAAATCTTTTGCACGCACTTTAGGAAATCCAGCAATATCATATATGTATTTTTCCGGATAGAGTGCCGTTAATTGGCCACCTACATTGGGTAAACTTTCAATTATTTTGACTGACATTTGACGCATACCGCCATAGAAAGCTGTAAATAATCCAGCAGGACCTGCGCCTATTATTGTTACATCATATACTTTCATATAAATCGAGCCCCTTGTCCATTAAGTGTCTACCATGAGTCTACCACTATCGTTGGTAATATAAGCATTATCACGCACATTTCAGTCGAAAGGATGAGACGAATCTTACAATTGTTTATCCGTAAAATGACGATAAGGATAGTGAATTTCTTATAAGTCTTTCTCCAAAATAATCTTATGTTTCCCTTTAGCACTTGTATACGTGGAAATGATATTAAAACCATGTTTAATGTTGAGAATCAGCATTTCTTTTCGATTATTTCTGGATTTCGTTTGAACCGTTTTGTATTCGGCATTCTTAAGTAGCTTGTGTTGGAGTGCCATTAGTTTGGAAGCAATTCCTTGTTCGCGATAAGAACTGTGTACACCACCAAGCCAGCTATAAAATATATCGGGGCTGAGTTCATATCCCATTTTAAAACCGATTACTTCATCATTGGAAACTACAAGGCATGTAAGTAAGTTATGCTTGTTGTGCAATTCCTCTAGAGAGAGTTCTGCTCCTTCGAACACGTGTTGATGAAGTTGTTGAATGCCAATCAAATACTTTTCTTCGGGAATACCGTCAATATATGTATATACCATGAAGAACCTCCTGTTGTTTGTATGAAAACGTTTCTGTAAGACAATATATATAGGACATTAAATATGTTTTACAAGCCGTATGTTTTACCTCCAAGTTGAAGGGAATAATAAGCATAAGATGAAGATTCTAAAGGAGGCATTTACCATGAGTGAAAAAGAGAAGTTTCCTGAATTTGAGCCAGAGCCTATAGAAATTGAAAAACGGCAGAAACAGCAAGAAGAAAACGAAAAAGAGTTAATACAAAATCAAAAATTGCACGACAATCGTGTGGAACAGAATCGCAATAATCAACAGCAGGATATTCAAGGTGAAAAAGAATTGAACAATCAATCCAATGCAAACCAAAATGAACAGAACTTAAATGATTTGACGCATGACATTGCCAATAAGCAAGGGCGCAACTTTAATTAGGTTATTTTTCCTCGGCTTTGATGGCAACTAACACTAAGTTGTTAGCGAGACCTTACCAATTATTTGGTGAGGTCTTTTAGTTATAACGTCTCTTTTTGTTGATTATAATAGAAAGGGGGGTCTAAGCATGAAAACTTATCAAGAACTTGCAAATTCAGTCGTCATTTCCGCAAAAAAAAATCGACTTCTCAGTTATGACAATACATTGACACTCGTAGGTACCGGAAGAAGTGCTTTTGTCTTTCGGATTAAGTCTTCCAGTAAAGCCATTAAAATCTTTTTTCCGGAATTCACATACATTGCAAAAGAAGAGGCGGATATCTATAAAGAACTGCATGGTATTTCGTATTTCCCGAGCATTTATGATACCGGACAGAACTATATTGTTATGGATTATATAGAAGGACGTACTCTTTTTAAATGTGTTAATCAAGGCATTCCCATTACTTCCGACCACATTGATGAGATTGATAGGGCTTTATCAATGGCGTTAAAGAAGGGGCTGAATCCTTCAGATATTCACTTAAGGAATATTATTATTACAGCAAATAACGACATCAAGCTGATTGATGTCGCTCGTTTCAGGCAAACAAAAGATTGTTCCCAATGGAATGATTTAAAAGCGGTATATCTACAATTTTATACGAAGCGATTCTTTCCGAAAAAAATTCCGGCTGGCGTTATGAACACATTAGCTTTCTTCTATAAAAAACATCTGATTCCGCATCAGTTGTCATCATCGAAGATTGGATAAATAATATTAATACTTATTATGCAACGAGCGGCAGATTTTCAACTGCCGCTTTTTCATATGAAATGAAAATTTTAGTTATTTATAGATTATTGATGGGCAAAACGGTAGAGTGTTTGATTTCCCGTAAGGCAAGACTGGTCTGGATTCGTGAGATGCCTAGTTTATTCAGTTTGCGAATGAATTGTTCGAGTTCATGGCGGTTCCTGTTCGCTACTTTTAATAAATAATCGTATTCGCCAGTCAGGCAGTGACATTCCAAAACAGCGGGGAGGGCTTCCAAATTCTTTTCCAAAATTTCAAGTTTCTCTGCCTGGTGGATATCGGTGCTGATAAAGATGTAGCACAAGAGGTCGAAACCGAGTTTTTGCTGATCGAGAATGGCGACTTGTCTATTGATATATCCTTCGGTTTCCAGCCTTCTTATGCGCGCATGCGTAGCAGGGGGGGACAGACTGACACGCCGACCGAGCTCTGCGTTGCTGATATTCGCTTGTCTTTGCAGAATATCGAGAATTTGAATATCGATTGGATCGAGTACTTTACTAATCAATGATTCCATGGATTTTACCTCTTTCTTTTTTATTCCAAAAATGCCTCTTGGTTAAGTGTTTAATGGAATAATATTAAGTATCTATAGTATATTCTTTTGTTTATTTTGAATTCAACGGATATGACAAAATAATATATGGTAAAAACTATAAAGGTGCTAAAATTAATTTAATAGGAAGAGGAGGTGGATGATATGCCATATATTTATTATCTATTGTTGTTGTTTACAAGCTTGTTATGGGGTGGCAATTTTGTTGTAGGGAAATCATTAGTGGACCATGCTTCTCCAGTGACATTAACGACATTGAGATGGTTAATCGCTGTTATCTGCCTGATTCCAATTGTGTGGTGGAAAGAGAAGAGTCTCGTGCTTTCCCGAAAAGCCATCTTGCCACTCATATTGATGGGGGCAACAGGAGTAGTTTTATTTAACCTTTTTCAATTCCTGTCTTTGAATTTCACGTCTGCAACAAATGTAGGATTGATTTCAACGTTTAATATGTTTTCCATTGCCTTGTTTTCATTTGTGTTTTTAAAAGAGAAAATTAACAGATTCCAGATAGGTTCTATGTTTATTTCTTTCACGGGTGTATTGTTGGTTCTTACAAAAGGACATATCGAAGTACTTTTTTCCATAGGTTTCAATAATGGCGACTTATTAATGATGGCTGCGGTATGTATCTGGGGGTTGTATTCGGTTATCAGCAAGTGGGCGATGAAATATACAACACCTTTGAAAGCTACATTGTATTCTGGGGTTTTTGGCGTAATGATGTTAATCCCAATAAATATGAAGGACTTTGCTATTAGCAACATGGATACACCTTTCATTCAATCAGTTCTTTATACCGGAGTCGTCTCTACGGTAATCTGTATGTTGTTATGGAACATAGCCGTTCAAAAAATAGGTGCAACGACGTCAGGCATTTTCCTGAATTTTAATCCGATTTTCACCGCCATTCTTGCTTATCTTTTACTCGGGGAACGTATGACTTGGATACAGGGAATGGGAAGTTTGATAGTTATCACGGGTTGCATCTTGTTTACATATTTTAAAGCGAAGCCGTTCCTAGGGAAATTCCAGCTGTTTGGGCAAAAGAGTGTCCCGGTCGCTATCGTTAGAAAATAATTGAAAATGTGAGAAGCAAACGAACCTTGGTCAAATATAGACCAAGGTTCGTTTTTTATGCTCAATTTATTTAGCTGGTACTGCTTCGATTTCTTTTGTCAGTTTCACCAATTCATCAATTAATTCGCCGATGTAGGCAATTGTGTCACGAAGTGGTTGTTCAGTTGTAATGTCGACGCCCGCCATTTGAGCAAGTTCAACTGGCGACTTCGTACCGCCTGCTTGAAGAACTTCCAACCACTGAGCTACAGCCGGTTCGCCTTCTTCTAAAATCCGTTTTGAAACTTGTGTAGAAATTGTCAGTCCAGCGCTGTAAGTGTATGGATACAAGCCCATATAATAATGAGGTTGGCGCATCCATGTCAATTCAGCTCCTGGCGTGATTTCAACTGCATCTCCCCAGAATTCTTCCAATACATCTCGTTTGATTTCATTCAAAATCCCCGCATTGACGTTTTTACCTGCATCCACGCGTTCATAGACTTTACGTTGATAAGCAGCTTCAAGTAAATGTGTCACGAAGTTGTGGTAGTAAGTGCGTGCCACGATAGAAGAAATGACCCATCGCTTGAACTTCGGATCGTCCGAGTTTTCCAGCAAATGGTTCGCCATCAGCATTTCATTCATCGTCGATGGTGCTTCAATGAAGTATAAGGATGGTCGGGAGTTAAAGACATTTTGATTTTTATGGGCATTGTAGAAATGACCTGCATGTCCGAGTTCATGTGCTAACACGAATACTTCATTCATCCGGCTTGACCATGAAATTAAAATGTAAGGATGGAAACCGTACGGGCTGGAGCAGAAAGCACCAGTAGATTTCCCTTTATTTTGTGCAAAGTCAATCCAGCGTTCATCGAATGAACGGTTGACCATGTCCAAATAGTCATCACCCAGTATCGCAAGTGCATCGTTCATATATTTCTTGGATTCTTCGATCGTGATTTTTGGTTCATATGAAGGATCCAATGGAATCTTCAAGTCCGCAAAAGTCATTTCTTCCAATCCGTGAACATCTTGAAGCAATTTCGCATACTTACGCATATGTGGTGCAAGCTCAGTCATAATCAAGTCGATTTGACGGTCAAACAATGACTTATCCACTTCCTGACCAAACAACAAATAATCAAAAATATTGTCATAGCCACGTAAATCAGACGTTGTTTTTTCGATTTGTAAATTCATATCGTACGTTTTTGCTGTTGTATGCTGGTAGTTTTTCAGTTGATTTGAAAATGCTTTAAATGCAGCACGGCGAACATCGGTATCTGTCTCCGCTTCCCAATCGCCTTCAAACAGCACATAGCTTAACGGATATTTTTTACCGTTCACTTCAAAATCTTCAAAGGATAAATCGACCATTTTCGTCGTATTATACAACTCGTAAGGACCGTCAAATGAAGAAGAGTAAGCAGCCAATACTTTTTCCACTTCAGGATGAAGCTGATGTGGTTTTTTGCGAATCAATTTCTTCAAATAATGTCCGAATTCAGTTGAGTTTTTCATTGCTTCTTCCAAAACTTCCACAGGCAACTCCAGTAATTCACTATCCACAAAAGATAATTTACTGCTTAAGCTCGCTGACACTGAACCGAATCGAGCAGAACGCATTTGTGCATCACTGTCTGTTTGATCAGTACTGTATGCAAGGCCGGCATAGGTGCCAAGTGGTACAAACATTTTATATAAGCTTTCATACCCTTTTAATGCTTCTTCAGCAGAATGTGCATCTTTAATCTGACCTTTGAATTGTTGATGGAAAGCATCCACTTCTTTTTCAAGCGCGACAAGTGCATCTTGATAAGCTTCTTCTGAAGTGAACAAATCTTGTAAATTCCACGTTTCTTCTCTTTTGACATCTGAACGTGCAGGTAAACTTTGAACCATTTTCATCTCTCCCTTTTATCACGGATGTCGAACTAAAAACTATTATATCTTTATTTATTGAAAAATTCACTCTTTTTATAAAGTTTTATTGCTTGAAAAATTAAGTGGAATTAATAGACTTCCTAAACCCTGAAATTTTTAAGCTCTGTTCACCGTATGTCTTTAAAAGATTAAGTTTCATCAATATGTAAACGGGGATAACAAGTGTATATGATCAAAAAAAATACCATAAAAGCAGGATAGAAATGGTTCATTTCCATCATCATAGTAAGAGACAGAATTAATGAGATAATTCTTAATTATTCGCGTTTTAATGCACTGAGATTTTTGTTTTGACGCAATTAATTCGATGTTATAAGATTAGTAATACCAAGTAAGTCTATATGAATTAGGAGGAATTAATAAAAATGAAGAAATTAACTACATTATTAGCACTGCTACTTACGGTAGTCTTTATGTTATCAGCTTGCGGTTCGAAGGACGATAACGCATCTAAAGATGAAAAGAACACAAGTTCATCTGAAAGCGATTTGTTAGCGAAAGTGAAAAAAGATGGGGAATTATTAATTGGTACTGAAGGAACTTACCCACCATTCACATACCATGATGAAAGTGGTAAGTTAACTGGATTTGACGTGGAAATTGCTGAAGAAATCGCATCACGTTTAGGCGTGGAACCGAAATTCATGGAAACACAGTGGGATGCAATGTTCGCAGGTCTAGATTCTAAACGTTTTGACATGATAGCTAACCAAGTAGGAATTAAAGAGGAACGACTAGCGAAATATGATTTCTCTGAGCCGTATATTTCTTCAGCAGCTGTACTAGTGACACATGCAGATAACAAAGAAGTAAAAAGCTTTGAAGATCTTAAAGGGCTGAAATCAGCGCAGTCATTAACAAGTAACTATGCTGAACTCGCTAAATCTTATGGTGCAGAATTGGTAGGCATAGATGGATTTAACCAAGCAATTGAATTGTTGAACTCTCAACGTGTAGATGCAACGATTAATGATAAACTTTCCGTTTTGGATTTCCAAAAACAAAAACCGAATGCAAAAATTCAAATTGTAGATGAAGCAGACGACGTGGCTCAAAGTGGATTAATGTTCCGCAAAGGTAATGAAACTTTAGTGGAAGCTGTAAACAAAGCCTTGAACGAAATGATTGAAGACGGCACGTACGACGAAATCTCGGAAAAATGGTTCGGCGAAAATGTCTTGGAATAGTTTTTTCGTAGACCCTGAAAAAATGGAGCGATACCTAGATATCGCGCAATCATCCCTCTTGCCTTTGCTGGAGGGGGCTGTTGTATATACTCTTCCATTGTCTTTAATCTCCTTTATATTAGGACTTGCGTTAGCCATACTGACGGCATTGGGGAGAATCTCGACCGTTAAGCCGTTTCAATGGATTGCCCGTTTTTACGTGTCTGCGATTCGCGGTACGCCATTATTGGTACAGTTGTTCATTTTATTTTATGGATTGGGTTCTGTAGGAATTGTCATTGATCCATTTCCAGCAGCGGTAATCGGATTTTCCTTAAACGTTGGCGCCTATGCTTCAGAAGTAATTCGTGCGGCCATTCTCTCTATACCTAAAGGTCAGTGGGAAGCTGCACATATGATTGGGATGTCTTACTCTCAAACTTTGAAGCGCGTGATTTTGCCACAAGCAACCCGTGTGTCCATTCCACCACTGTCGAATACATTCATCAGTTTGGTAAAAGATACATCATTGGCATCTCTGATTCTCGTAACGGAAATGTTCAGAAGAGCCCAGGAAATTGCGGCAACAAATTATGAAGTTTTACTGTTATATACAGAAGTAGCGATTCTTTATTGGATTATTTGTTTCTTCCTTTCGCTTATCCAAGGTCGACTGGAACATCGCTTCGATCGCTATGTATCGAGATAAAAAAGGATGAAGAAAGGAGTAAGAGATGATTTCAATAAATGGATTAAAAAAACAATTTGGCGATCTAGAAGTTTTAAAAGGAATCGACCTGCAAGTTAATAAAGGCGAAGTTATTGTGGTTATTGGTCCTTCTGGATCAGGCAAGACGACATTGCTTCGATGTCTAAATATATTGGAAGTTCCGACTTCAGGCAGTATTACAATCGATGACCAGACGGCGGATTTCTCGAAATCCGTCCCTAAAAGAACGATTGATCTATTTAGAAGAAAGTCAGCGATGGTTTTCCAGCACTATAACTTGTTTCCACATATGACAGCCATTCAAAACGTAATGGAAGGTCCCGTTACTGTGAAGAAACTGTCAAAAGCAGAAGCGCGTAAAAAGGCAGAGCAGTTATTGATTAAGGTGGGTCTAGGGGACAAGCTTGATTTCTATCCCCATCAACTTTCAGGTGGTCAACAGCAACGTGTAGGTATCGCCAGAGCGCTGGCGCTCGAACCGAAAGTGATGCTGTTTGATGAACCAACCTCTGCACTAGATCCCGAGTTAGTTGGGGAAGTATTGCAAGTGATGAAAGATTTAGCTGGCGAAGGCATCACAATGGTAGTAGTAACGCATGAAATGCGATTTGCCAACGACGTGGCGGACGAAGTCATCTTTATGGATCAAGGTAAAATTATCGAGCGCAGCAAACCAATCGACATGTTTACAAATCCAAAAGAAGAACGGACAAGACAATTCCTGAACTTGCTTCAATAAAAGAGATTGATTCAACGTAAAAAGACATCCAATTAGACAGTCTAATTGGATGTCTTTTTTTTACACAAGAGAACAAGCTCTTTTTGTTAAAAATCTTTCAATTCGTTTTTAAATAGAGACTACTCATTTTAAGAAAATAATGTTAAATTATAGTAAAATTCCATTGAAAATCTTGCTAACCACTAAGAGAATGCAATCTATTTTTAATCAGCTACGTGTGTGTAAAATGTTGGTGTGGAAGATATAAAAATTACGAGGTGTGAGAAATGTCTGGAGATAAAAGATTAGCAACGGCTAAAGAAATTAGAGAGAGTCTGCAAGCAGATTGTACAAACTGCTTTGGTCTATGTTGCACAGCTCTAAATATTATTGCATCAAGTGATTTTGCAATTAATAAAGCATCTGGAATACCTTGCCCTAATTTAAAGTCAGATTACCGTTGTCAAATTCACAGTAGTCTTAGAGAAAATGGATTTAAGGGGTGTACAGTATTCGATTGCTTAGGAGCTGGACAAAAGGTTTCTCAAGATACTTTCAATGGAATAGACTGGCGAGAAAATCCTGAAGTTGGCGAGAAAATGTTTCGTGTATTTCCAATTATGGAGCAACTGTACGAAATGATTGCGTATATTGCAGAGGCATTATCCTACAAGGTTTCACATACGTTAACAGTTAAACTGAATTTACAATTAGTTCAATTAGAGAGTTTAACGCGGCTTGATGCTGATGCATTATTATTATTAGATATAAATACTTATCGACTGCCTGTAAATGAATTACTTTTAGAATCTAGTAAGTATATTAGGAATGAATTAATATTAAAGTTTTTCGGTGCTAAGAATACGCGAAAACATGACTTTAGAGGAATCGATTGGATTGGGAAAAAGTTAAAAGGAAAAGATTTAAGAGCGACTGATTTGAGGGGAGCATATTTAATTGCAGCAGATTTGCAAAATACGGATTTAAGAGGTGTCGATTTCATTGGTGCTGATTTACGTGATGCAGATTTAAGTGGTGCGAATCTTTCAACAAGTATGTTTCTAACGCAAATGCAAATTAACTCTGCTAAAGGTGACAAAGAAACAATTTTACCTTCATACTTGAAACGCCCATCTCATTGGACTGACTAGGCGTAGCAAACCAATAGACATGTTCTCAAATCCAAAAGAAGAACGGACAAGACAATTCCTGAACTTGCTTCAATAGATTGATCCCAACGAAAAAAGACATCCAATTAGACAATTAAATTGGATGTCTTTTTAATTGCATCATGAATGAGAGTTAGTATTGCATCTGCTATTTTTGCTCCATTAGATTATTTAATAAAGATAGGAAAGGTTGTGTAACTAGTACTGTTCCAAAACACATCATCTACTGAACTTAATAATATTAGTTCATTTCGTGTGACAAACTATTATTCATGTTAAGAAAAGCGTATGTATTGTAGAGAATATGCGAATGCTTTAAGTTGAAATATTTGAATTTTTAAATCCTTTTTCTTTAAACTTACTCAAAGGAGGAGTATTCAACATGACCAAATTTCGAATAGAGCATGATTCCATTGGGGAAATTCAAGTACCCGTTGATAAAATGTGGGGTGCACAGACGCAACGCAGCAAAGAGAATTTTGCGATTGGCACCGAATTGATGCCCATTGAATTAATTCATGCATTTGCCGTATTGAAGAAAGCAGCTGCAAAAGTGAATTTTGATTTAGGCACCTTGAGTGAAGGGAAGATGCAGGCGATTTCTCGTGCAGCTTCAGAGATACGGGAAGGAAAGTGGGATGAACATTTTCCATTAGTCGTTTGGCAGACTGGGAGCGGTACACAATCGAATATGAATGTGAATGAAGTGATTGCCCATCGAGGGAATCAGTTGTTGAAAGAAACCGGGAGTGAAGAAATACTCCATCCAAATGATGATGTGAACAAATCGCAAAGCTCGAATGACACCTTCCCGACAGCTATGCATATTGCGGCAGTGGAAGTACTGCAGACCATGTTATTACCAGAACTAGCTCGTTTAAAACAAACCTTCGAAAAACAAGAAAATGAATTTAAAGATATTATTAAAATCGGCAGAACGCATTTGCAAGATGCCACACCATTAACCTTAGGTCAGGAAATCAGTGGGTGGAAACACATGGTCGTTAAAAGCGAAGAGATGATTCGTGAAAGCATTGTTCATGTGGGCGAGCTTGCCATAGGAGGGACAGCCGTCGGAACTGGCATCAATGCACATGCGGAATTCGGTGGACGTGTGGCGACTGAAGTGAGCGGGGAGACTGGTTTGAATTTTGTGTCGTCAGCGAATAAGTTCCACGCCTTGACCAGTCATGATCAACTTGTGTATGCGCATGGCGCACTTAAGGCACTGGCTGCAGATCTAATGAAGATTGCGAATGACGTTCGCTGGTTAGCAAGTGGACCTCGTAGCGGAATCGGTGAAATTACCATTCCTGCTAACGAACCGGGAAGTTCGATTATGCCTGGTAAAGTGAACCCGACACAAAGTGAAGCGCTAACGATGGTTACTACACAAGTAATGGGTAATGATGCGACAATTGGTTTCGCAGCAAGCCAAGGTAACTTTGAGTTGAATGTTTTTAAACCCGTCATTTTCTATAACTTTATGCAATCCGTGAGATTGCTTAGTGACAGTGTGAGAAGCTTCCATGACCATTGCGTAGTTGGCATTCAGCCAAATGTGGAACAGCTTTCCCATCATGTGAGCAATTCGTTGATGTTGGTCACTGCTCTTAATCCGCATATTGGCTATGAAAACGCAGCGAAAATTGCCAAGCAGGCACATGAATCTGGCAGTACGCTGAAAGAAGCCGCGCTTCAAAGTGGACTACTGACGGAAGAAGAGTTCGATCGAATTGTAGACCCTTCGAAAATGATTCGATAAGTAAGATAGAATCCCGTACATCTCTGGATGAACGGGGTTTTTCGTTTTTCCAATTGAAGGATACACTTCTTCAGTTGGAAAAAGAGGGAGGTTAGTTAGAATGGTAAAATATTTGGTGATTTCTTGCATCACTTTCACTTTTAAAGCTTATTAGCCTCTTCAGACACCATAAATGCGAGATCATCGTTCCCGAACATTTGAAGAATCTCAATAAGTGTGCCTGAATCAATGTCCAAATCTATTGGTTCGTTGTTTTCGATGATTGATTTCAAAGTTTCATTGGCACCTTGGGTAGGGTATGCTTTTTGATATAAAGATAAAGGGTCAATCTCATAGTTTTGACACCATTGCACAAATAGTTGAATCATCACATGTTCGTCTTCTTGATATTTTTGGATGATGTAGTCGGTCATAGTTTTTTGGTCCATCACTTCAAATCTCCTTTAAGTTAGATAATACTAATCTTATTAATTGTGTCTACATCGTACCATGCGGTATTGGGGCAAGCACGTAAACAATGAATATAGCTAATTCAGACATAAATTTTAAAGTAGTTCAACTCAAAAGAAAGCGGTGATCAACTAATGGAACCAATCATAATAGATTCAATGGTATTCTCACCTAAAGTCTTGGAGCATCATGACTTGCCAAACATGTTGGAGCTGCAGCTACTTGCAAAAAAACATATGGCTTCTTCAGATACGCTACAACCATTATCTCGATCTGAATTTGAATTTATTTTGAATGGTAACGGGTTAATAGTTGGGTTGTTTGAAGGACAAAAACTGGTTGCATTCCGCGCGTTGCTGATGCCATTCATTGATGGAGACCACTTAGGGTTAGATGCGGGGCTATCATTGGGGGCGTTAAGTCGAGTCATTTATTTGGAACTATCCATCGTTCACCCAGACTATCGTGGAAAAGGTCTTCAGCTTCAAATGGGGAAAATTGTAATGGGCACCATCGATCGTTCTCGATACGATTATGTTTGTTCAACAGTTGCGCCATTTAACATTCCTAGCCTAAAGGATAAATTTGTACTGGGTCTTCACATTGTGGCCTTGAACCAAAAATATGGTGGCAAACTTCGATATGTGTTTATGAAAACGTTCAAAGATGAGAAAAACGATGTTAAGTCTTCTGAAGAGAGGCTGATTCCGATGTCAGACACCGCCACGCAGCAACGACTTTTAAACGAAGGGTTTATTGGTATAAGTATAAGCACGGTGACTGAAGAATGGCACGTTCAGTACCTGAAGATTGCAGGAGATAAAGACAGAAACAATGTACATTGAATAAATCAATCTAACGTACCTAGACGAATGGTCCTCGTGAATGTAACTGGAAATTCTTGATATACCTCATTTACATAATTCTAGTATAATTAAGGAGATACAGAAGAGAAGGAATGATTACATGAAAAGTAAAATGAATCAGTTGTTTGAGGACCAAAGGAATGTGCATGTACTGTATTCATACAATGGCATGGATAATTACCATAAACAGATTTTGAATTTTATACTAGATGGTATTGCGGCAGGAGATTACATAATTATTATTGAAAATGCCCGTCTTTACCCTATTATTCACAAAGAGCTGAGCAGACAGTTAACGAAAGAACAAATGGAGTTCATTCACTTTGTAAACAGCTTCGATTTTTATTTTTCTAGTGGCAGTTATCATCCTCCTGCAATCACGGATTACTTTAATAAAACAGTACAGCCCTACGTGGACAATAATATCTCCTTCCGTTCGTGGGCGCATGTGGAGTGGGCAACTATGGAAGAGCCCCTGCATCTCATAGAAGATTTTGAGAAAATAGTAGACGAAGCTGTAAATCAGCTGTCGTTTCCATTAATTTGTGCGTACGAAGGAAAGAGAATGCCAGACTATATTAAAAAGATTTTGATGGAAACCCATCCTTATGTTCTAATGGAAGATGATTTCATCATCTCAGAACAATACCAGGAATCTAATAAGAAATAAAACACGCTTAGGAAATGCAACTAAGCGTGTTTTATTTTGTAGAGTTTTTACTTAAACCAGCCTTTTTCTTTAAAACGTGAAATGGCCTCAATTCGATTGGTTACGTCCAGTTTGTCTAAGATTACGGAAATATAGTTTCTGACCGTACCGGTTGTAATGTATAGCTGACTCGCAATCTCTTTTGTGTTTTTACCGTCAGCTATCAATTCGAGTACTTGATGTTCCCGATCAGTTAAAGGGTTTTCGTCGCCACTATACGCAAGGTCGATGAGCTCCGGTGCGTATACGCGTCGTCCTTCCATGATACTGCGAATAGAGTTGGCTAGATCTTCACTCGGGCTGTCTTTCAAGAGATATCCCATGACATTTGCTTTTCGAGCTCTTTCAAAATAACCTGATCGGGCAAATGTCGTAAGAATGATTACTTTACAATCGTGATCTTTCAGTTCTTCAGCAGCGTCCAAACCAGTTTTCGAAGGCATTTCAATATCCATAATGCATACATCGGGGTTCAATTGGTTGACTAAAGACAATACTTCTTCCCCATTATGTGCTTTACCGACAACCTCCATATCATCCTCCAAATCGAGTAATGAACCAAGAGCTCCTAGTAACATGCGTTGATCTTCAGCAATGACAATACGAATCATGAATTTTCCTCCTCAACTGATTGTAAGATGACGTGTGGGATCCGGATATTAAGGGTCGTTCCTTCGATGCTTAATATTTCAATGATTCCGTTGACGAATTCTAGACGTTCTTTCATTCCACGCAAGCCATTGCCATCTGTAAATTGTTTATCTCCTTCAAACCCAATGCCATTATCTTGTACTTGAAGAAACAATTCAGTCTGTGATTGTTTAATTAACACGTGACAAAACGTGGCCTGACTGTGTTTGACAACATTGGTTACCGCTTCTTTTAAACACATACTTAAAACATTTTCAACGAGTAATGGAGTATCTTTTAGCACTGAATTCCCTTTTACTCGGAAGTCGATTTCTGCAGCTTTCAAGATTTGCTGGACACGTAAAAGTTCATCCACTAGCTTGCCTGATCGCATATTTGAAACTAGTTCTCGTACTTCTTTTAACGCTATACGAGCAGTGTGATTGATATCATGAAGCTCGTTTTTAGCCCGAACGGGGTCTTTTTCGATTACTTTACTGGCTAAATCGCTTTTCAGTCCAATTAAAGAAAGCTTTTGACCCAATGTATCGTGTAAATCACGTGCAATTCGTTGGCGTTCCTGCATGACAAGCAATTGCGAAATGCGTTTGTTGGCATCCTCCAGCTGGCCTTCGAGCTTTTCCTGTTTATTGCGATTGTACGAATTGAAAGGCAATAAAATCACACCGATGATGCCGATTAGAATGAACGGAAATTGAGATACAAGTAGGTCATACTGTGTGAAGAACCCAATGCTGACAGACACCATCGTGGTTACAAGATGAACGACGTACATCGTGATGAATCCAGCTTTGTTGCGAATGTTACCTATAAAAAATGCCAGGAACAATGAAAAATAAAGATAACCAAATAATATAATCAACGTTATGCTGATGGCAATTTGAAAAGCAATCCAAACATACATACGCCATCCTTTTGACATGAACGATCGGCGATATGTTAAAAAGAACCCTAAAACTAACAGCAATCCAAGGAAACTTTCTGATGGAGAATACGATTTGAATATATAAAATAACGGCAAAATACAAAAAATAATCCATATGTAAATACTGACATAAGGGTTTTTAGGGAAAATCTGATACCAACTTTGCATAAGTGCCTCCATAAATTAGGTGCTTTTGTCTTGAGTTAATTATAACAGACAGAAAAACCATTCCCTATGCGGAATGGTTTTTCATCTTACTATTTCTCTTGAATGCTTGAACGTTTTGTTTGCATTTGCATGGAAGTTTTCGTGTCGTTCAGTAAATGTTTAATTTCATTGAAGCTCACAAACGTTTTTTTCGTTTCGTCATATAGGCGGAAGTGAATCGATTGTAAACTTGTTTTCAATGTAATGGTCGTTGCTTTATGAAGAGGTGGTGTCGATTCATGTGCTTGCTCCAACAAATAGTTAGGTACTCGTGGGCTTAAATGATGCACATGGTGGTAACCGATGTTTCCTGTTAACCATTGAAGCACTTTAGGTAATTTGTAGAACGAACTGCCATCAACTGCTGCTTTTACATAATCCCATTGATCTTCATCTTCGAAATAAGAATCTTCAAATTGATGCTGTACGTAGAACAACCAGATTCCAAAAGAACCGGCAACAATCAAGATCGTTCCTTGAATAATTGCGAACGCTTGGATGCCTACCAACCAAATCATAAAAGCATACAAGGCAACGATTGCAACGTTGATGAAGTATGTGTTGTTGCGCTCTTTCTTACGTGCATCTTTACGATTGAAACGATTTGATACCAAGTATAAGAATAACGGTCCTAAACCGAACATTACTAGTGGATTGCGATATAGACGATAAGCAAAACGACGACCAGGTGTTGCTTCGATATATTCATCAACCGTCATAACCCAAACATCGCCAGTTCCGCGTTTATCCAAGTTACTGCTTGTTGCATGGTGAATCGAGTGATCGCGTTTCCATTTTTCATAAGCAAACAATGTCAAAATACCTGTAATGGTTCCCAAGATAGAATTGGCTTTCTTGCTCTTGAAGAATGAACCATGTGTACAGTCATGAAAAATGATAAAGATTCGAACGATAAAGCCTGATGCAACCACTGCCAAAGCGATTGTTAAAAAAATTGAAACATCTAAGCTCAAATATGCTAAGTACCATAAAATGAAAAACGGGGGAATCGTATTAATAATTTGCATGATACTCGCTGACGTATTAGATTTTTCAAATGGCGCCACTTGCTTACGCAACTGCATTGTTTTTTCCTTACTCATAGCGTCCTCCTGGAAAAAATGTATTTTAATTTTTCGTTAAAAACTTGTTACCTTAAGAATAGGGATTAGGAGCAGATAATAAAAGACATAAACGTCAAGTGGAAGGCATGACATCTATCATATAGGTCAGGATGATTAGAAGAGTTGTTTTTATTACTTACTATTTTTCTCAGACTAGAAGAAAAAATGGATTAAATTATAACTCTTGTATGAAAATCTAGCCTTTAAAGATACTTATTTTAGGCTGCCTAGCACTCTTCATAAAAGCAGCGAAAGTATTTTGTGCAAACGGGAATGATCTAAAAGCGTCAGGAAACATAGAGAGCATTTTGGAATTACACTTCCGTGAGCTCAATGTGCCTGGCGTTTTTTGATATTCTCGTTAGGTGGAGTGTCAATTTAATGGTTTAAACTCTAGAAAAATAATTGAAAACGGTGGTTGTTATGTGACATAAGAAGCAGGTTTCCTGAAATTTTTGTCGAAATCTATAATCAATGTAATTCAAAAGATGTGAAAACTACTTTTCGCTAATGTTAAAATATCTTTGTCGCAAATCATACAAATGGGAGATTTATCTTTATGAAAAATCAGCTCACACTTATTGTTGCTGCGAAATGGCAGCAATATTGGAATGAACGTAATATTGATGGATTGCTAAAGTTAACTGATGAACACGTTGAAGTTGTGGATGATAAAGAGTCGAATTTTGGGTTGCAATCTTTGGTGAAAAGGATTATACGAACGGGAATGACATTAAAAACCTTGAATAGTTATGTAAAAGAAGAAAAATTGGTTTTAAAACATCGAGGTATTTGGAAAAGTGATGATGGGTTGGTTATAAAAGAAGCGATGATTTATTCGTATATCATTATGAAGAACGGTAAGGTTGCTTACCTGAAGCAATTTGAGTGTCCTGAAGATGCAGAAGCTGAAAGTGGAATTTCTATTCCAATTGAAACCAAGTCTACCTTAAGCTCGTATAACACATAAAGCAAATGACTATATTAGAAATACACTACTTATAAAATTGAGGTGATTTCATGGAGAATTTAATAGGATTGATTGCAGTCGTCATGGTATTTTCAATTCCGCTCACAGCTATTATTTTGGGACATCTGCGAGGAAATCAGAAGTTGAGAGCTAAAATGCTAAAAGATGAGTTGGAACTTGAAAAGTTGAAGGGTGAAAATTTTATCGCGGAAACGGAAAAAATGCGCCTTGAATTAGAAAAGCTGAAATTGGATTTTACGAAAACAGAAGATCCGGTGCTATTAGAGCTTCAAAAAGAAAAAGTTACTATTATTTAATTAAATCAAAAAGTCGCATGGTAGAAGACTCTACCCGCGACTTTTTGGTTTTTAATATAGTTTCCCTTGTTTGTATAAGACAGTCGATAATCGCGTTACCGAGTGAATATAACAATTTTGACGAAGAGGGAAGGGATCGCCAAAATATTGCGGAAGAATAATATCCAACGTGTTCTTCATTTTTTCGAGTAACTGTGAGTGGACTTGCTCTTCTGTATAGAACTGGGTTTCGCGACCTTGAAGCCATTCCAGGTAAGAAACAATTACACCACCTGCATTTGCTAAAATGTCAGGAATGATAACGACTCCTTTTGCGCTTAAATAATCATCTGCTTCTTTAGTGGTGGGAGCGTTTGCGCCTTCGACAATAATACGGGCTTTAATTTCTGTCATATTTTGATCTGTCAACTGATTTTCCAAAGCTGCCAGGAACAACACATCAACGTTCATGGTTAAAATATCTTCGCGTGATTGAATTTCAGCACTTACATTTATTTCTTTCAACTGTTCTGGAGTTGTTGGTAAATCCCCGTGATTGTTTGCGGAAAAGTTCACGAGTGCAGGTATATCCAGCCCATCTGCATTGAATAGAGTTACATTCCGATCGCTTACCGCAACGACTTGGTTCTGGATATGCTCACATCCGAAGGCTTCCAATGCGGATACCGATCCTACGTTTCCGAATCCTTGAACAGCTACCCTTAAAGGTCGATCCACATACTCCACTGCTGTCTTGGCAAAGGGATTTGAAGATGTAGTTAATGTTTCTTGGTTTGTTTTTACGTAGTCGTTCAGTAAGTAACGGAAAGTGAAGTAGACGCCTTTACCGGTTGCTTCACGTCGACCTAAAGACCCTCCGTTGATTACACTTTTCCCTGTGAAACTGCCGAGGTAAGGTTGACCAGGATTGATTTTTTTGTATTCAGCCATCATCCAGTCCATTTCACGTTCGCCTGAGCCTACATCCGGTGCCGGAATGTCTTTGTCTGGACCTAAGACGTTATTGAAATAGCGTACATACTTAATGCAAATGCGTTGCAATTCCTGTTCAGAAAATGCTTTGGGATCAATAATGATTCCGCCTTTTCCTCCTCCAAAAGGAACATTATGTAGGGAGTTTTTTAATGTCATTAAAAACGCTAGATTCACGACTTCCTCTTCATTGACGGACTCATGAAAACGAATCCCACCCTTATATGGTCCCAGTGCATCATTATGATGGACACGATAGGAAGGAATGCGGATTACTTCCCCTGCTTCCAGGGGAATACGTAAAAATGATTTATGTATCTGGTTCGGTGTTGAAAGGATTGCGCTGAGAGAAGTGAACGCCGTTTTGCGCATGTCTCCTTTTAATTCAGGCAGAAATGATTCATTTTCCAATAATGCATTCAATGATTGCTGAACAATCGTTCTTGTTTGTTCTTCCATTTGTGAAGCACCTCCGAATTTATTCGTCTACTTCTATTGATACCCTTATGAAGTTTGTATAAAACGGTGAAGACCCATCAGCGAACTGATGGGTCTCTTTAATTGATTAAAGCATGAGCATCCAATTTGCGGGCATACTTAAATTGAAAATTTGGTTTGTTGTTTATCTTATATTTACGCTAACCGCAAAGACACTCTGACAGCATTCATAAATAGATAAAAATAAAGAATTTCTCTTTCGCCTAGTGAAGTCGATTCAATTTTTCTTTTTGTGCGCTTAACTGATCCTGAAGTAAACTAACCGGATCTGTTTGCCCTTGGTTTTTCAGTGCATTTTCGACCGCTCGATCAGCACGCTCAATCATTTCGTGGGCTTGGTGGATAAATTGCTCAGAGGGGTTCGTTAAAGCTTGTCCGACCGCCATCGTAGCATTGTCTACGGAATTGTGTAATTGCCCAATGATTGTATCTTCTTTCCAGCTCATTTGTGTATGGTCTTCCATAGAAAATCCTCCTTATATTTAACCAATAAATATATCCATCCGTCTTACTATGGCAATAATTGCCCAAATTATTCATTAAAAAGGAAGCATATCAAAGAACAAAAAAACGATGCAGGATGAAAGTTCATCCTGCATCGTTTCAATTCACCACAATGTTGGCTTTATAACCATTAAAGCAAGCATAAGTACCAATAATATAATATAAATCCATGTTGCTTTCCGAAGTTTGGAAATTAAAGAAAAACGATCAGCTTCAACGTCATCAAATTTCTTGAGAATGCTTGAAAATGCACGGGCAAGAAAGAAAATGGAAACCACCATAAGTGCAATTGTCATTACAATCCATGACGTATACCATGGCCAAGGTCCAATGATAATGAGTAAAACTCCTGAGCCGACGAGGACATGCCCGGCATGCTTTATGAGTCGAACAACTGAACGGAAAATGGAGATGTGTGATTGATCAAGCTGGCGATCACTTTCTTGCATTTTCCGCAGAACAACAAACAACACAAACAAGGGACCTACTGACAAAACTGCACTTAAAACATGGATGAAGACGATGTAGATGGAAAAATCATTCATAGCTTAAGCTTTTACCGGGGAAAATTCATGAACCCATACAGTCATTGTAGGCAACCAAGGCATGCCAGGGTGGTATGACAAAATCGATTGTTTGTAGTCTTCGACCGATTGAAAACCTTCTTGACGCGCGTGTTCTTCGTTTAAGTCACCAAGTGCTTGGATGTACACATTGTTGATGATGAATGACTGTCCGTTTAATTCCATAATCTCACCAATATCGGCATAACGACCGTTACGACGTGTTGCAGTTTTTACACCTTGCAGTACTTTTTCAATATCAGATTCCATCGTAATTAGACGTTCGATTGAACATGTTTTAGGTGGTAAATTCGTTTGCTCAGGATTTGTCATTTTAGATTCCGCCTTTTTTCATAATTTAGTTTAAATTCTTTATGGGGTATCTTGTCCAGTAAGTAACCCTTTTCTCAGTGTACACGTTAAACGGAGTTTGGACTACGAGTTACAGTAAATAAGGAGGTTTCGATATGATTGAAAACACATATGAAACAGTGTTGGCCATACGCACGGTGAATCAATTGCCTGAAGTAGACATTCATAGTTTAGTGAGTGTTGAGCGGTCTAGAATTGATGCAGGAGTATTGTGCGTCCATTCAAAAGCGAAAGAAGGCTATGATTCCTTAATTTTTGATTCGACCGTTTTACCCACAGGCATCGAATGTTCTGGGGATGAAATCCTGCCATTCCGCAAAGATGCCTATTCAGTTTCCTATGAAAAACGTAAAAAAGGCGAGTGAGGGAAAAGTTATGCACGGTTAAAAGGGTAGCTGTCCACACTTTGTGTATAGATTGGGATAATGAAGGGTTATCCACAAGTGGATAAAGAAGAACTTATCTGTTTCTGTTTCGGCATCGCTGCGCTAGCTTCGAAACTTGAAAGAGCTTTGCAACGCTGAGCTGCTTCGTCGGAATGAGGCAGATTCCTTCTTTTTGTAAAGGCTATGTCAAAACAGCGGAGACTCCAGCGGAAAGCGCAGCTGTTTTGCAAATATAACCAGCAAGATTTAATATAGCTTTTGTGAAAAATCAACAGTAACAGTTAACAGAGCTTGTTTCGTTATTTTTACAAGGATTGTGGCATACACTATTAATTGCCTTCATAATTTAATCAACATAAAGGAGAATAGACCGTTATGAGCATTGTTGTGATATACGGTAGTACCCGACAGAATGGAAATACAGAGTATTTAACCAAGTTTGCAATCGACGGACTTGAAGTTGAACAAATTTATTTGCGTGATTATAAAATTGAACCAATTGACGACCGCCGCCATTCTGAAAGTGGCTTTTCGGATGTGAATGATGATTACAACGGGTTAGTGGAGCGGATGATGAAACATGAGACCTTCATATTTGCGACACCGATTTATTGGTACAGTATGACTGGGACCATGAAAAACTTTATTGATAGATGGTCTCATACTATGCGGGATGAGAAGTTCCCTGGATTCAAAGACCAGTTAGGAGCGAAAAAAGCTTATGTCATTGCTGTAGGTGGCGACACCCCTCATGTAAAAGGCCTTCCTCTAATTCAACAATTCAATTATATATTTCAGTTTATGGGAATGTCTTTCGAAGGGTATGTTCTCGGAAAAGCAAGTCGTCCCGGTGATATTTCAGAAGATTTTCGTGCAATCTCCGCGGCCACAGAGCTCAATCGGAAATTAAAAAAATAATACGGAATGTATACAAAGAGAGAGTGCTGTGTATCAATGGATTACTGGGATTTTAAATGTCCTATTAAGCCAAAAGATATATGGCACTTTTTAGGTTGGCCATCGGTCTTTATTACTAGTTTCTTGAATTTTCTATCTTCGTTGCGTACGAAACCTAATTTTTATTGTATGATAAGAGGATTAAAACCTTTTGAAATGGTCATAACATAGAAATACATAAGGATCGGAACGGGAGGAATCGAGTATGAGTGAGGCAGTCTTACTGCAACGGGAAGCGATGGATGTGTTAAAACAAACAAGTCGTACATTTTTCATTCCCATTAACTTTTTGGAACCTACGTTAAGAAAAACGGTGGCGTCTGCGTATTTATGTATGCGAGCGATTGATGAAATCGAAGATCATCCATCCATGAAGGCCGAAACCAAACGTCAATTACTAACGTCGATCAGCGAAATTATGAAAACAACATTTGACCCTGAAAAATACCGAGCACTTATACGTCCTTATCAAAACTTGCTTCCTATTGTGACGCAACGCCTCGGTGACTGGATTTTATTGTGTCCGCCAGATGTGGTGGAAAAGGTAAAAGAGTCGACTGCTGTTATGGCGGAAGGTATGGCTAAATGGGTGGACAAGGACTGGCGTATCAAAACCAAAGAAGATCTTGATGATTACACGTATTATGTAGCAGGACTTGTGGGATGCATGCTGTCCGATTTGTGGAAATGGCATGATAATACAGAAACCGACCGGGAAAAAGCAATTGCTTTTGGACGAGGGTTGCAAGCTGTAAACATTCTGCGTAATCAAGATGAAGACTGGGAACGTGGAGTACGTTTCTTACCTGATGGGTGGGAGCGTGAGGATTTATTTTTATATGCAAAGCAAAACTTGGCAATGGGAAGCGATTATGTGAAAGATATTAACAATCGTGGCATTACGATGTTTTGTAAAGTGCCGCTGGCTTTGGCGAACAGTACGTTAAAAGCGATGAAAATCGGCCGAGAAAAAATTTCTCGAAAAGAAGTCGAATCGATTGTTACTGAACTGGAAAGCCAACATTACATCAAGTAAGAAGTGCCAGAAACCAATGGTGGGAAGATTTTAATGTCCCTTGTACCTATTGGAATCTGGCACTTTGTTTAGTTATCTCGCTTGTGCTGATTTACCGAGCTGAGTAAGACAAAGTTGTTTAGAATAGAAAAACGAGCGGTGCCTGGCCAAGGAGTTGGCTAGATACCGCTCGTATTTATTGTTGTGCTTTTAAATAGATGGCGGCGAATAGCTTGGCAGTCATCAACATGGCTTTTTCGTCAAAATCAAACTGTTCATGGTGGTGGGGAAATACGCACGATTCGTCTTGTAATTTTGCACCCACGAAGAAATAGGCTCCCGGCACAACTTGTGTGTAGTAACTGAAATCTTCTACAGGCATGACTGGCATTGTTTCAATGACTGCATCTGCTCCGTAAAGTTCATAACCTGCCTGTCGGACTGTATCCATCGCTTCGGCATGGTTCCATAATGCGTCGTAGCCATTTTCAATGGTGACAATTGCTTTTGCGCCAAGGCCCATTGCCACATTTTCAGCGATTTCGCGCACTCGACGGCTGGCCAATTTGCGCAACTCCGGATCGAATACCCGAATGGTCCCTTCGAGCACCGCTTCACTTGGAATGACATTGTCGGCATCGCCGGCATGAAATTTCCCTATCGAAACGACTAGTTCCTTTAAAGGATCTGTATTTCGACTGACGATGGTTTGCAAGGCCACCATGATATGGCTCGCTGCCAATATGGGATCGACGCCGTTATGCGGTTCAGCTCCATGTGTACCAAATCCACGCACCACTATTTTAATCGTATCTTCAGAGGCTTGAAGAAAACCATTCCGTACATATACAAAACCGCTTTCCATTTTGCTTTGCAAGTGGGCACCGTAAACGAGGTCAACCCCTTCAAGACAACCATCTTCAATCATGGCTCGCGCTCCGCCCGGGGATAATTCTTCTCCGAATTGGTGGATGAGCACGATATTGCCTGGCATATCCTCTTTCACTTCCATCATGGCCTTCGCAAATCCAAGCAAAGCTGAAGTATGTCCATCATGTCCACATGCATGCATCACTCCGGGAACGGTCGATTTATAAGGAACTTCTTTCATATCTTGAATGGGCAATGCATCAAAGTCCGCTCGGAAGGCAATGGTCTTTCCTGGCTTACCGCCTCTGATTGTACCGACGACACCTCGTCCGCCTACCCCGCGTTTCACTTCTACTCCCATTGATTCTAACTGAGCAGCGATGAATGCTGGAGTCTCCACTTCCTGGTGGGACAGTTCGGGATGCATATGTAAATGTCGACGAACAGCGACCATTTCATCAAAGGATTGTTCCAATTTATGTAGCAATAGTTTTTCCATTGTCATTCCTCCAAGCGTGTAATCTAGATTATAAATTATTGTAACAAATCGCCAGTTAATTTTGAATGTTTTATGCAATCAAGTGAAAAGGTGATCTACGGACGAGACAGTTTGCTTTTAACTCACGAATCGATTGGTTAAAATAATTTAGTGCGTTGAAAGTCAGGACAGTAGCTTTCGCGATTCCACCACACGTACATTTCTTGTCTAGAAGACAAATTACTTCTCATATGGGAAGTGGATTTTTATACACACGATGAATAGGAGGAAATCATATTGGCTACATCTCTACAAGGTAAGAACGCCATAATTACAGGTGCAGGACGCGGAATTGGCCGTGCCATTGCGGTAGCTTTAGCTAAAGAGGGAGTGAATGTTGGACTCCTTGCTAGATCTGAAGAACATTTGCTACAAGTTGTAAAAGAAGTGGAAGGAACAGGTGTGAAAGCAGTTTTCGCAACCGCTGACGTTTCTTCAAATGACGAAGTGACACGTTCAATTGAGTCGTTGACGAATCAACTGGGTACAGTCGATATATTGATTAATAATGCAGGCATTGCGAAATTCGGTAAATTTATGGACCTTGAAATTACTGAATGGGAAAAGATCATTCAAGTAAATTTGATGGGCGTTTATTATGTGACTCGTGCTGTTTTGCCGGGAATGATTGAACAACAAGCGGGAGACATTATCAATATTTCCTCTTCTGCAGGGCAAAAAGGCGCACCGATTACAAGTGCATATAGCGCTTCGAAGTTTGGGGTTCTTGGGATCACTGAATCACTCGCAATGGAAGTACGTAAGCACAATATCCGTGTCACCGCGTTGACGCCAAGTACAGTAGCTACAGATTTAGCAATCGACAATGATTTGACTGATGGCAATCCGGATAAAGTGATGCAACCAGAAGATATTGCAGAATTTATCGTTGCCCAATTAAAATTAAACAAGCGAATCTTTATAAAAGAAGCGGGACTGTGGTCAACCAATCCATAGAATCTCTAAAATGATGTCAAGGGATGGGCGAATTTCGCCATCCGCTCGGCATTTTTTATTGCAATTAACGTTTATAGCTCTTTTTACAAAAAGAGACCTCAATTTGATAATGATATTTGCTTAATTGGAAAAGTGAAAAATGGGTATCCTTTTATTACAGAATCTGAGAAATCATTTTTGATTCAGATTTAATCTATGAAATCACTTTAGCCCAAAGTTGCCCGCCCATTAAATTTTTTCAAAACGTGTAGAATCTCCTGTTGATTGGGTATGGATAAAGGAATATCATATAATTTAGAATTTCTTTTATTGGAGAGTGAATGTATGAATCGGATTTTTACTATTCTTGTACTGGTCGGGGTACCATTAACATTTGTGGCATCATTATTGCATTGGTCGAGTATTGCCATGTTTATTATTTGTTCGGTGACTGTTATCGCGATATCTAGCTTTATGGGACGAGCGACTGAAAGTTTGGCAGTGGTCAGTGGTCCTCGAATTGGTGGGTTACTGAATGCCACGTTTGGGAATGCGGTAGAGTTGATTATTTCTATCTTTGCCCTACAAGCTGGTTTAATTGGCGTCGTATTGGCTTCTTTGACTGGTTCGGTACTCGGGAACTTATTGTTAGTTGGAGGACTTTCCTTCTTCATGGGTGGACTGAAATTTAAACGCCAGAAATTTAGCATCCATGATGCCCGTCATAATTCTGGATTACTCGTTTTCGCAGTTATTGTGGCGTTCGTTATTCCGGAAATTTTTTCTATGTCCATGAATGAATCGAAAACGTTGCAGTTAAGCGTCGGGATTTCAATTATCATGATTGTTCTGTATTTAGCGGGACTGGTTTTCAAATTGGTCACACATCGAGGTGTATATGCACACACTGAGGGTGATGGAACAACTGAAGAACATGAAGAACCTGAATGGTCGAAGAAAAAAGCTTTGACCATCTTGCTGCTATCGACACTGGCTGTTGCTTATGTGTCTGAAAATCTAGTTCATACTTTTGAAGCGGTAGGAGAGCAATTTGGATGGTCCGAACTATTCATTGGGGTAATCATCGTTGCGATTGTTGGGAATGCAGCTGAGCACTCGTCTGCTATCTTAATGGCCCTGAAAAACAAAATGGACGTTGCCGTGGAAATTGCCATTGGTTCTACGTTGCAAATTGCTATGTTCGTAGCTCCTGTGCTCGTCATTATTTCTTTATTTATGCCTACAGCAATGCCGCTAGTTTTTACCATGCCGGAGCTCGTTGCCATGGCTACGGCAGTTCTCTTAACGATCAGCGTTTCCAACGACGGGGAGTCCAATTGGTTTGAAGGACTCACATTGCTTGCCGCTTATCTTATTATGGGCATTGGTTTTTATTTATTGTAATATCCAAATAACCGAACGAAAAAAGCTTTTGACTTTAATCAGTCAAAAGCTTTTTTTGCACCATCATTTCCACAGGGGTATTAATTTCACAAATCGATTTGAATTGCTGAACCGTATTGCGGGTAATGGATTGAAGAATATCCACTTCCAAATAGGATGTTCGTTTTGCATTTTTCCCCATCCACATTGTAGAATCAAAAAAACTAGCTACAATAATCCCTTGATACCTATTTAAACTATTCGCATGAGATAAAGGAAGTGGAAAATCAGTTTTATGTCCAGGTTCAGATTGGTATATATCTGTTTTCATTCCATGGCTCCTCTATGCTAATTGATGGTACATTATTTTATATACCCATTTTTCAAGGTGATAAGTCATATGAATCAAAATCTGCAACATAAAAGGAGAATATTAAAATTGAAACATAAATTATTTTACCAAGATGCTTACTGCCAAAAAGGAAAATCAATTGTAGTGAGTCAGATGAAAGACGAATCCGATAGATGGTACGTCAAGTTAGAAGAAACACTCTTTTATCCAACTGGTGGAGGACAGCCCCACGACACAGGTGCCATAAATGAAGTTGAAGTCATTGATGTGGAGGAAGTTGACGGTGAAATCCGACATTACATATCAGAACCATTGCTCGAAGTGGGGGACGCGGTTGAATTTGAAATTGATTGGAACCGTCGATTTGATTTCATGCAACAGCATACGGGACAACATATATTGACAGCTGCCTTTGTTGAATTGTTTGGCATACAAACGACCAGTTTTCATTTAGGGAAAGAACTGGTTACGATTGATTTGGATGTGAAGAATGTATCAGACGAGCAATTGCTGGAAGTGGAGAAACGCGCAAATCAAATCATATTAGATAACCGGCCAATCGAAACGAAGTGGGTCACAAAAGACGAATTGTCAGATTACCCACTTCGAAAGCAAGTAACAGTTGAAGAAGACATTCGTTTGGTGATTATTGCAGATTTCGATTACAACGGTTGCGGAGGAACACATCCATCATCCACTGCTCAAATCGGTTCGCTAAAGATTCTTGATACTGAAATGCAAAAAGGAAAAGTACGAGTGCATTTTGTTTGTGGAGGACGAGTGCTGAATCAACTTCACCGTAAGCAAAAGACTTTGCAAGAAGTGACACACCTGTTGAGCGCATCTGAAGAAGGGTTGTCACAGACAGTAAAAGTACTGCTCGAGAATGGGAAGAGGAATGAGAAACTGATCGATGAATCTCGTGAGCAATTACTGAGCTATGAAGTGAAGGAGTTACTTGCGGATAATGTCAGCAACGATTCCATTGAACGTATTTTTAAACAACGCCCGATTCAGGATTTGCAAAAACTGGCTCGTCTTCTTGTAGTTGAAGCACCTGCCTTTCGGGTCATCTTTATTGCGGAAAATGAAGGTTTGCTACAGGTCGTTCTTGCCCGCGGACTTGAGAACGATACAAATATGAAGCAATTGTCTGCACAGATTTTGCCGATTATCAACGGTAAGGGTGGCGGCTCAGAAAGCTTTGCTCAAGGTGGAGGGACGACCGAGCTTACTGGACAAGAATACTTGTCGCAAATTCATCAATACCTCATATAAGTGTTGCTCAAAAACCGGATCTAATAGGAGTGACACCACTTGAAACAGCTGCTGCTCACTTAAAAGGTGAAGAAGTTGAAGAATCCATTCCAGTTGAATTGAAACTGGTAAACAAATAAGCTTGCTGGCTAGTGCCAGGTGCCGACATGTGGAGAGGGACAGTGAATTTCCCGCGACATTAAGGTACCTGGCTTCTTTTGTTTGTGTTTCTCCAAGTTGACTTGCTGATGAGACGTGTTTGATTGATAAATGTGTTAGTTTGAGCGATAAAACTCGATTTTAAGCGATAAATCTCCAGTTTGATCGATAAATGGTCCAATCTGAGCGATAAATCTTTTCAACGATGTAACTACCATCTCAGTGTCGAGTTAACTTGTTTAATGAGACGATTAATGCAAGGCAAACAATGAGACTACTCATTGAAAAGTAGAATGTGCGTTCGGTAGATGCTATACTTTTTTTACATAAGGCTAAAAAGAAAGGTGGGGGTTTTGTGAAACCGGTTATTGTTGCAGAAAAGCCGAGTCAGGCGAAGGCATATGCAGATGCTTTCAAAGTGAAGAAGCAGGAAGGCTTTTTTGATGTACAACCATGCGAGGCTTTCCCGCAAGGCGCCTATATTACATGGGGAATCGGGCATCTGGTCGAACTGCGCGATCCAAAGTCCCATAATCCTAAATGGACGAAGTGGTCTCTTCAGACATTACCTATTTTGCCTGATGAATTTCAATTTCAAATTGCTAAAGGCAAGTCAAAACAGTTTGGAATCATTAAGAAATTGATTTATGAGACTGATACGGTAATCAATGCATGTGATGTTGATCGTGAGGGGTCCAATATTTTTTATAGTATCTTTGATTACACGCGTGCCCGCAACAAGACAATTAAACGCTTATGGATTAATTCTCTGGAAGTGGATGAAGTACGTAAAGGATTTATGCAGTTGCAGGACAACCGCAAGGATTTGCTTATGTATGAAGAAGCGAAGGCGCGTCAAATGAGTGATTGGCTTGTTGGGATGAATGGTTCTCGTCTTTACACGTTGCTCATTCAACAAAAAGGAATTCGTGAAGTGTTTTCTATAGGGCGAGTCCAATCACCTACAGTTTACCTGATTTACCAACGCGCCCTTGAAATTGAACGATTTGTTCCAGAATCCTTTTTTGAATTAGAAGGAACGTTCAAAGCGGAACATGGTTCATATAAAGGGAAAGCGAAAGGCAAAATGAAGCGCCTTGAAGAAGCTCAACAATTATTAAACAAACATCAAATAGACGGCTTGCTTCCAGGCACTGTGAAGCAACTGAAAACGGAAGATAAAAAGATTCTTCCCCCTAAACTTCATGCATTGTCCACCATTCAGGCAACAGCCAATCGCAAATGGAAATATAGTCCTGCAAGAGTGCTATCGACGATGCAGAGTCTGTACGAAAAGAAACTTGTCAGCTATCCGAGAACAGATACTCAGCACATTACACCAAATGAATTTTCGTATCTTGTTAATCAAGTTGAAGCTTACCAACAGCTTATTCAGCATCCTTTCCAAGTTGCTTCAAGGAATCCAAGTAAACGGTATGTCGACAGTTCAAAAGTGCAGGAACACTATGCAATCGTTCCAACGAAAAAAATTCCGAGCGACAAACAATTGGCTGGTTTGTCTCGTGAGGAACGAAATTTGTATGAAGAAGTGTTAAGTACCACACTCGCGATGTTCCATTCAGATTACTTATACAAAGAAACAACGGTGACAACGGATGTAAATGGCCTGGACTTTTTCTCGAGCGGCAAAACGGAAATCGATAAAGGTTGGAAAGCATTGTTTTCGAATGAAAAAGAACCGTCTTCAGCAAAAGAGCCCAATTTACCGAGGCTGTCACTGCACGAACAAGTGAAAAGTAAAGTGGCAATTAAAGAAGGTCAAACTACACCACCAAAGCCATACACGGAAGGCCAGCTCATTGCTATGATGAAAACCTGTGGGAAGTTTGTGGAAGATGCTGTGGATACTGAAATTCTTAAAGAAGTGGAAGGGCTCGGAACGGAAGCAACGCGGAGCGGAATAATTGAAACGATTAAACGACATGGGTATATTGAAGTTAAGCGAAATATCGTTTCCATTACTGAAAAAGGACGTGTCCTTTGCGAAGCGATTGAAGGAAATTTACTTGCAAGTCCCGTCATGACCGCAAAATGGGAAGCCTATTTAAAGAAAATCGGAACGGGTAATGGCTCATCCGAATTGTTTTTAGGCAGTATAGCTAAATACTTGAATCAATTGATTCATGATGTGCCGACGCAGCTGAGCGATAAGACTTTTCACATGACGACGGAAACGTTTGTCAGTAGAAAAGAAGTTGCGACTTGCCCGACCTGTAAAAAAGGAACCATTATTTCAAGGAAGAATTTTTATGGTTGCTCTGGCTATAAAGAGGGCTGTAAACAAACGTTTCCGGCCATGTTCCTAAAGAAACGGTTGTCCGTCAAACACATTGAAGATTTATGTGTGAAAGGGAAAACAGACCTAATTAAAGGGTTTGTTTCAAAAACGGGCAAAAACTTCAATGCCAAGCTGACATTCACTAATGGTCAATTAAAACTGGATTTTAACTAGGAGGATGACACAATGAACGAAAAAAATTATCAAGCGTTAATCGACGATCGTATATTTATTGGTGGGGTTAACGACGTACCACACGCGATTGAAGACGAAAAAATCGACGTGGTATACGATTTGCGTGCGGAAGTTGCGGCTTCATCAAGTGAAATCAGCAAACATCAGCCAATTGTGGATGATGGGGAATTCCAAGATGAATCGATTCGGACTGGTGTCAAACAAATTGTTCAGGATTACCAGGATGGCAAGAAAATCTTCTTCCATTGCAATACCGGTCGCGGTAGAGCAGGAACTATGGCTGTGGCTACGTTGATGGAACTCCGTTTAGCTGATTCAATTGAAGAAGCTGAAGCGAAAGTGAAAATGATTCGTTCTGAAGTGAACGTAAAACCTCAATTCAAAGAGGCTTTAACCCGTATTTATGGAAAATAAATAAAATTGTCATTCCAAAGCAACCTTGAGGAGGATCAAGGTTGCTTTTTTTATTTATATGAAGAAGGCAGTGGATACTGAAGAACAAACGAAAGGGTACAAGGAAATTGGTTTTCGTCCACTCATTGTGAGTAATTGTCCATTTAACTTTGGTTTTCTTCCATTCATTATGAGTTTTCGTCCGTTCAACTATGCTTTTTGTCCACTCACCTACCGTATTTGTTCATTCGCCTGGAGAAAGACACAATTCCTCTGGAGTAAGACATCAGATCCAATTAAAGAAAGCTGTTGATAATGAAAAAAACGAAAGGTTACATTTGCTCCTAGCATATCGCAGGAAAGAATAGGGTCAAAGGTAGTTTGACCCTATTCTTCGCGACGAGTAACCGCAGGAGCAACACTTTCGAAGCTTGAGACCTACAAGTATGTAGTTTTCATACTTGTTGGCTCATTCAGATAACGCTAATGACACGATAAGCAACAACTTCTTTTTTTGATGTAATGAAGAAAATTAATTGGAATAGTATGAGCCACTTTTAAGCAAACTAAGCAGGAGAAATCAAATAATCTCATTTGAAAACAGTTAAATCTAAAATTATTATTATTTGTCCAAGTAGTGGAGAAATATCATGAACAGCAACGATTAATGGGTGAGAAATGTTGTCGTGACATGCATTCTGTAGTGGTTTAAAGCCATGAAGAGGTGAAATTTCATCCATAAAGGTGTATACTTATAATAAGAGAACTTTTAGAAGAGGTGAAGAATGGATAATAATCAAATTCCAAGTGCTGTTAACAAGGACTTTTTGACTAATGAATTAGGGTTAGTACAACATTTAAATACAACCATTTTTAAGAAACGTGACTTTTTTGTATTGTCACCGTCTGTTCAAAATAAGTCTAATGGATTTGATTTAAGAGAAGTTAGTCTAAACAAATACAACCGTGTTGCCCATAATGGGTATTTGTTAATTCGCTACAAAGAACGTTTCTTGATTGCAAAGCTTGCCAATTTCAGAAAGAAAATGATGCGTGAAGAACTGAAAGCTACGAGTACTTCAAAAACGGCTCATTGGAAATTTATTGTAAAGGAAACGCCGACATTGCATGTGGTCTGCCAGACTGACAGTGATGAGACATTTCCTTTACAAGAACCGTCAAGCAACCAATTGATTAAATTCTTCCAATAAATAATCGAAAGCATGCGTACACTCAGTGCGCATGCTTTTTTTGTGTTTAAAATGTATCTTTTATCTTATTTTTGTATTTTAACCGATTTCCTCGCTTAAAAGTTTAAATAATGGGTATAAGTGTATGACAAACATGAAAACGGGAGTTGTTAAGATGGGGCATCATCAAATTGAATTATCAAATCTGACATTGGCATACCAAGACAGTGGTGAAGGGAAAGCAATTGTCCTCCTGCATGGTTTCTGTGGAAGTCATGAATACTGGGACAAAGTGATTCCGGCATTATCCGAAACGAATCGAGTGATTGTGCCCGATTTACCGGGTCATGGAGACTCCACTTTTCCTAAAGGGAACTACGGAATGGAATACATGGCGGATACGTTAGTAGAACTACTGGATCAATTGGAGTTGGAGAAAGTAACATTGTTTGGTCATTCTTTGGGTGGTTACATAACATTGGCATTCGCAGAAAAATATGAAGAACGACTGAATGGTTTCTCGTTGATTCATTCTACTGCGCATCCAGATTCTGAGGAAGCGAAAGAAGGTCGCGATGCATCCATTGAGAAAGTGAAATCGGAAGGAATCCCTGCTTTAATTGAGGGGTTAATTCCTAAATTATTTGCGCCTGAAAACTTGGAGACGCATGCAGAAGATGTAGAAAAAGCAAAAGAAATTGGGAAGGAAACAACTGAAGAAGGCGCAATCGGAATGTTAACAGCAATGAAAAATCGACCAGACCGAAATCATGTCATCAAAAACAGCAAGTTGCCTGCGCTACTGATTGCTGGGGAGAGGGATCAAGTCATCCCTCCCGAAAAAACTTTCTCTGTTCATCAAGAAACCATTTCCCAAGCTTTGATTAAAGGTGCCGGACACATGAGCATGATGGAAAAACCGGATTTATTACTATCCGAAATTCAAGATTTCTTAAAATCTTAAGTACCCAAAAACGCAATTGACCATCGGTTTGGTCTTTTGCGTTTTTTGTTTTTATTTTCTAAAAATTATTATATTGACCACTTCTGTATTATCCGTTAAATTCAGTACTGTATGTAAATTTTATACAAGAGGGGACAGCAAAATGAGAACACCAAATGTAACATCAGAGAGAGAAACGATATACTTCGTATTGAGTATTATATTCAGTATATTTATTTATATCATTGCGGCCATTTCAATTATCGGAATCGGCATAGCGCTGGGCTTATTAGCCATCGTAATTTATGCAAATATGATTATGCTTGGATCAATCCGAGGGAATGGAATTCGTATTAACCAAAACCAATTCCCGGATGTTTACGAACGGGTAGTGGTTTTATCGCAAGAAATGGGCCTGAAACGTGTACCCGATGTATTTATTGTTCAGTCTGAAGGGGCATTAAACGCATTTGCAACACGCTTTTTAGGTCGTGATATGGTAGTTGTTTATTCAGAAGTTTTCGAACTTGCAAGACAGGGTGGAGCAGCTGAACTTGATTTCATCATTGCCCATGAACTTGCTCATATTAAACGACGCCATGTTTGGAAGAACCTGCTACTGCTTCCTGCAACTTTCATCCCTTTCTTATCACAAGCTTACAGTCGTTCATGTGAATATACATGTGACCGCGAAGCGGCTTTCTATACTCAAAATGGAATTGCTGCAAAACGGGCATTAACGATTCTTGGAGCTGGCAAGGATTTGTATCAAGAAGTAAACGAATCAGCCTATTTAGAGCAAATCAAGAGTGAGTCCAATGTTGCTGTGTGGTTAAGTGAAGTCTTATCTAGTCATCCTCGCTTACCAAAACGCATCCAATCTGTCGGACAGTTTATGCGTGTAGAGGGAACACCCTCATATGAACCGAAACAAGGGAAAATAGTGTTGGGTGCCAGTTTATTATTTGGTGGGATGTTTGGAGTCTATCTGCTGATTGTGTTCTTTTTCTCAGCAGGGGGATTGGTCTATTCAAGCTTCATTCCATCTCTTCTTTCAGAGGATACATTCGATTTGTCAGAGGAAGACTATTATCCTACCGAAGGAGAAACTCCTCTTATGACTGCGGCATACGATGGGGATATTGAAGAAGTAAATGCCTTAATTGATGAAGGTGCCGACCTGGAAGAAACAGATGCTGAGGGATATACTGCTCTCGCATACGCAGGTTTTTTACAGAATAACGATGTCGCACAAGTTCTCTTGGAGGCTGGAGCAGATCCGAATGCTCTAAATGACTATTCGACTGTTTTGATGGATGCTTTATACAACGAGAATTATGAACTTGCATTAATGCTCTATGAGTACGGAGCAGATCCCGAACTTGAAGATCCTTCAGGGGAATCAGCCTTTTCATATCTTGAAGTCGATAATGAAGAAGATTTTTATAGAGTAATTACACAATAGATTTTAAATTAAAGGCTTTGGTAAACTATCCTGTTGTTTTTCGTCACTAGCCGCATTTACGCATGAGCCAACATTCTTTAATATAGCTAAATAAAAAAAGAGGACGCGACAAAGTCAAGGTTAATGACTTTATCGCGTCCTCTTCATTTTTGTACAGAAAAAAGTTCTAGAAACACTGGAAAGATGAGATTCTGTCTAAATCTGTTCCGTAATAAGTCCATCTACGGCCATTCCAACGCCAACCTGCAACGGATTGTCTGCCAACGAATGTTGGGAAAAACCAGAAAGAACGACCATTTCGTAGCCATATAAACGTAAACCGGAACAAACAGCCCCTAATCGCACCGGGATCTACTGCAAAAGCCGAAACTCCACCTCGAGCACCGGCAGCTTGCTGAGGAACGAAAGATGGTGGTGGACCAGACGGCGGGCCGCCTGAAGGTTGTTGGCCACCTCCTTGACCAGGGAATCCAGGACCTTGCCCGGGGAAACCACCTTGACCTGGAAATCCTCCTTGTCCAGGGAATCCTGGTGGAAATCCAGGACCACGTCCAGGGAAGTTTGGCGAGCCATCACCAGGTGGAAATGGGGGAAATTGATTAACCAAAATGAGTACCTCCTTTAAACTGTATTCGAGTTAGTATATGGCTTTGTCGAAGAAGGGTTTGGGTTCCATTCATACGCCAGTTGCAACAATACAAAAGTGCCAGGCAAAGGTTCTGAGAAAACCGGTGCCTGGCACTTCGTTACTTTTCTATAATACGTACATATATACACACAAAAAGTGACAAAGAGTTCCAAGTAAAATGAAGATGTGGAAAATTTCATGAAAACCGAGGTATTTGGATTTCATGAAACTGGGCTTGGCACCGTAAATGACACCTCCTATTGTGTACATGATTCCACCAACAACGAGCAACCAAAGTCCCTTCGCACTTAAAGTTGCCGTAAGTGGTGAGGCAAGAAAAACAATAATCCAACCCATTCCAATATAAAGAGCAGTGGAAAGCCATCGCGGACAGTTGAACCACACCATTTTAAACAGAATACCTGCGATCGCTAAACCAGTAACGACAGAAAATAAAACAAATCCATTCTTGCCGTTTAGAGCAATTAAGCAGAAAGGAGCGTACGATCCTGCAATCAACAAAAAAATCATGGAGTGATCAAGTCTTCTGAAAAAAGCAATGACATTGTCCTTCGCAATTACCATATGATAAGTGGCGGATGCTGTATACAATAAAACCATGCTGATGCCAAATATGATAACGGCGACAATATGAAGAACAGGCACATCACTTATAGATGCTTTGACAGTCATAGCAATTAACGCAATGACAGATAATACCGCACCGACTAAATGAGATAAACTATTAAAAGGTTCTCGAATATAAGCGTGCATTTAAATGCCCCCAATTCAATATGTAGTTATTAATACTATGTTTAACGATATAACTATATCACCATCTAGTCAATATTTACGCTTGGTCTTTTTTAAGTTACACTGAAACTACTAAATGCCAATGAAAACCGAGGGATACAAGATGGAAAACACACAAGAATTGTTGAGGAAACTTTCTTTAGAGAAGAACATTTCACTTCAGGAAATGCCCGATATCGATTTATATATGGATCAAGTCATTCAATTATTTGATCACACTTTTAAAAGTACAAAGCGCAATGAAGAAGAAAAAGTTTTGACCAAAACTATGATCAACAACTATGCGAAAGCGAAGCTGTTCATTCCTATAAAAAATAAAAAATATTCGAAGAAGCATCTCATCTTGATCAGTTTGGTCTATCAATTAAAAGGTGCTCTATCAATCAATGACATTAAGTCAACGCTGGACGGTCTTAATTCCAAACTGACAAATGAAGACTTTGAGTTAGAAAAATTCTATAATAGCTATCTTGCTATTCAGAGTGGGAATGCCTCGGATTTCGAGTCGGAATTCCAAAAAAGAGCAATAGATGTCCACAAAGAAGTGGCCCAAATGAAAGACAGCGAAGCGGAAAAATTGGAGAAAATTCTTCTGATCACCTCACTGGTTAACATCAGTAACTCGTACCGTAGAGCAGCGGAGCTGTTAATTGATGAATTAAAAGAGGAATCACAAAGGGTCACGGGCGATGTACTACCAAAAAAATGAAGAACTTGAATATCATTAACTTTCAATCTGTAACAGATAAGGAGTGACACATGTGTTAGAACAAGCAACAAAATACTTACAAACCTTTTTTGGATATGAGTCATTCCGAACCGGACAGGAACAAGTAATTACACAAGTACTAAATGGCGACAATTCAATATGCGTGATGCCGACTGGTGGCGGGAAATCTATCTGCTATCAAATACCGGCACTAGTTTTAGAAGGTACTACGATTGTTGTTTCTCCATTGATTTCATTAATGAAAGACCAGGTGGATACCTTACTGGAAGCGGGCATTCATGCGGCATATATCAATAGTTCATTGAGTCATGAAGAAGTGCGTGAAGTACTGTATGATGTGCAACGCGGAGCTGTCAAACTTTTATATATTGCCCCAGAAAGATTGGACTCCCAGTCCTTTTTGAATGAACTTCGGGATATTCCAGTACCATTGATAGCTGTTGACGAAGCACATTGTATTTCTCAATGGGGACATGATTTCCGTCCAAGTTACCGATTAATCAGTCGAATGACCGAGCTTTTCCCGAATAAACCGACAGTCCTTGCATTAACTGCCACTGCCACACCACAAGTGCGCGAAGACATTTGCCGAATTCTGAATATCACGGAAGAAAACACTGTAATGACCGGTTTTGAACGATCAAATTTAACATTCTCTGTTATTCGTGGACAAGACCGTGAAAAATTTGTCAAAGATTATTTAATGAAAAATGAAAACGAATCAGGCATTATTTATGCAGCTACTCGAAAAACAGTCAATCATATTCACGACATGCTGCAAAAACGAGGAATTAGCGTGGCAAAATATCACGGCGGTATGTACGATGAGGACCGCACCTATGAGCAGGAACGTTTCCTTAAAGATGAAGTTCAGGTGATGGTGGCGACAAATGCCTTTGGAATGGGTATCGACAAATCAAATATTCGCTATGTTATCCATTATCAACTGCCGAAAAATATGGAGAGTTATTACCAGGAGGCAGGACGTGCAGGTCGTGATGGATTGCCGAGTGCGTGTGTTGTACTCTATGCCTCACAGGATGTTCAGACCCAACGATTCCTGATTGATCAAGCACAAGACCCAAGTCGTATACCCGGCGAACTTATCAAGTTGCAGGGAATGGTTGACTACTGTCATACAGAAAATTGTCTGCAGCAATTCATCATTCACTATTTTGGTGACGCCGATGCAGACGTTTGCGGCCAATGTAGCAATTGCACCGACCAACGGGAAAGTCAGGACGTTACACAAGATGTCCAAATGGTCCTTTCATGCGTCATTCGAATGGGACAGAAATTCGGAAAAATGCTGACAGCCCAAGTACTGACGGGATCCAGAAATAAAAAGGTAATTGAATTTGGATTTGACAGACTGACAACGTACGGTATATTAAAGCATTACAGTGCGAAAGATGTAGCGAACTTGATGGAGTTCATGATTTCACAGGACTTACTCGCAGTCGAACATGGATCATTTCCAACAATATATGTTACCGAGAAAAGTAAAGAAGTACTGAAAGGAAATCAAAAAGTCCTTCGCAAAGGGGCGATTGTTACCCAACAAGTTACTGACAATGATCCGTTATTTGAAGAACTGCGCATCGTGAGAAAGCGATTGGCTGACGAATCAAATGTTCCGCCATTTGTCATCTTCTCGGATAAAACATTGAAAGACATGTGTGCCAAACGTCCGAAAACCGAGGAAGAGTTTCTTGAAGTCAGTGGTGTAGGTGCCAATAAACTTGAGAAATATGGAGTGGCATTTTTGAATGCCATCAATCAATGAGACCTAGGATTTTAGATCATTTCAGATTTTTCGTCTACTCTTTTTCATAACTGCACTAGCTTTTATGGGAATCCTCTTTGCTGATATGGATAATCTTCAGCGATATGTTCATTTCGATGACATGAAGATGGAAAGCGCCATCATTCGTACCATCATTAGTTGGATGCATTTGTGGTTTGCTTTCCGGTTATTTAACAGGTTCAAGGACACTCCCACGTGGTTGAAAATAGTACTGGCAGTACCGTCTTTTTTACTGGCAATATTTTGTGCTGGATTTCTCCTCAGTCTATTTGTCGATGTTGAGGGGTAATACACAAAAACAGGGCTTTTTCCGTCGTCATCATTCATGACGGAGGAAAAGCCCTTTAATTATTGTCGTCTTCAGTTACTTTTCTTTTGAAACTTCCAGCTTCTCATTCCCCATGAAATATACAGCAACGATTGCAATGGCAATCGGGATGAGTGACCAAAGGAAAGTAGCCGAGATGGAATTCGACATGGCATTGATAATGACATCCAAAATGTTTGATGGAATCATCTGTCGTTGTTCGGGTTGGAATACGGTCTGTAAATTGTCAATTGTCTGCGATGCATCTTGACCAGAACCCCCAAGCTTGTCTTGTATTTCATTAGTCATCAATTTCGTCTGCAATGACCCGAATATGGTAATACCCAGCGCCAAACCCAATGACCGGAAAAATGAATTTGTCGAGTTGGCAGAACCGCGATGGCGATAATCCATCTTATGCATACTCGCCGAAGGCAGTAATGAAAATGAAAACCCTACGCCCATCCCAACCAATACCATATACAAAGTAAGTAAAATACGGCTTGTTTCAGGAGAAATTGTCGACATGAATGCCATTCCAATTGCGTAGAAAACTACGGATATAGCCATTATTTTCTGATAGGAAATTTTGGTTTGTGCAATCCCTGCGAATGCACTTCCGGCAACAGATCCAAGTAACATCGGCATCAGAATAATACCGGCATTCGTCGCGGAACCCCCATACACGGCTTGAACAAAAATAGGTATGAAAATCGTCAATCCGACAAATGTCGCACCAAAAATAAATGCGAGTACTTGTGAAGAAGCGAACAGACGGTTTTTGAACATCCAAAACGAAATGATTGGTTCGGATGCTTTCGTTTCTGCCCATAAGAAGACAATCAAAAACACAATGAAAATCCCGAATAATGTGTAGCTTTGCCATGAACTCCAGGCAAATTCTTTGCCGGCGAGCTCTAGTCCAAACATTAGGCTAACAACAGCTGTTATCAAGGTGATCGCGCCAAGCCAATCAATCTTAAGTTTCGCATTTTGCTTCGTTTCTTTGTAGAATTTCAGAATTAGAAATAGAGATACAATTCCGATTGGCACATTCACATAAAACACCCAGTGCCAGCTGATTGTGTCGGTAATAAAGGCTCCAAGTAACGGACCGAGTACACTGGAAGCACCGAATACACCTCCCAATAATCCGGTCATTTTCCCACGTTTTTCAGGAGGGAAGATATCAAAGACAATCGTAAAAGCAATCGGCATCAATGCGCCTCCGCCGATTCCTTGAATAGCTCTGTATACAGCCAATTGAGGGACAGATTGTGCGATTCCACATAAAGCAGAACCAATCAGGAAAATTGCCAGTCCAAAGACGAAGAACCGTTTGCGTCCATACATATCGGATAATTTCCCGAAAATCGGCATCCCTGCCAAGACGGCTACAGCATATGCTGATGTAATCCACACGTAACTCTCGACTCCACCTAAGTCTGCCAATATCGACCCAAGTGCAGTGGCAACAATCGTATTGTCCATCGCAGCCATCAAAATCGCTAAAAGCAAGCCTGATACGACCAGGCGTAAATTTCTTTGTTCTATCATGTTAATTGCTCCTCTTATGTAAAAAATATGAAAAATCTGTGATGGGAAAAGTATAACAATAGTGTCACTAAAAAAGAAACTTTCACTAATAAAACGAAATACAATGAAGTCGAGCTACTCATTGAAAACGGACATTTTAAACAAGCGATTGAAGTCATCTTTGAAACAATCCGCTTTGGAAACAAATACTTTGACGCCCAGCAACCGTGGAAAACCATTCATGAAAAACGGGAAGCTTGTCGAAACGTACTGCTTACATGTGTGCATATCATTTCTAACTGCACCCAACTGTTAGCGCCATTTCTGCCGTTTTCCAGTGAAAAAGTTAATGAAATGTTACAATTGGCTCCATTTTCATGGCAGCCAATTGAAAAAGTAGCTTATCAAGTTTTCCAAGTAAGTCCTTTATTTGAACGAATTGATGTAAATCTGATCGAAGAAGAGTTAGAGAAGCTTAGATTAAACGCGAAATGAGTAAAAGAGATGGTGAATTCCACAATGGAATCACCATCTCTTTTAAATTGTACAATAATCCCACTGTAAATCATTCAATTACCTATTTGAGTACATACTTTGTGACATAGAGAGTAGAATTCTTCCAAAGTATCAAGTGTATTTCATGAACATTTAATAATTGTTAATAACCGTACCCTGGATATCCATATCCCGGGTAATAAGGATAATAAGGATAATACGGATAATACGGATAAAACGGATAAAACGGATAAAACGGAAACCTTGGGAATATTCGGGGTCTTGGGAAACTTGGGAAACGTTGTCGCGAACGTGATCTTTCATCAAATCTTCCGAATGGCATAACCATTTAACTACACTCCTCATTATAAAATCTTTCTAATTTATGCAAGTTTGAAATGAATGTTTAGGTAATGGAACTCTCAAATTTGATTGTTCAAGTAATTCATTGACTTTTAATATGGAATTAATTGTCTCATCCATATGAGACAATTGTGTGTATGATGATTTTTATGGATTTTGTGATATTAATTTGATCATAGACAAAAAGCCAAACATATTCGGAAGTTTTCCGTTTAGGTTTGGCTTTTTGTTGTATCTTATCGACTTGTTTCTCTATTTGGGACTTTAATTATGCGATAAACAATTTAACTTCAATACCGGATGGATCTATCGCACTTACATAATCACTTTGTACTGAAACGGTTGCACCAATTTCTTTTAATTGTGCAATAACTTTTTGTCTTGATTCTTCACTTGGATAAACGATTGAAAAACTTTTCATTCCAAGTGTTTGTTCCGTGCGTTTAATCGAACTAGGGTGTCCCCATGTATTAAGAGCAATATGATGATGGTAGCCGTTTGAAGATATGAACAATGCTTGTGTTCCATAACGATTCACGACATCGAATCCTAATCCTTTTACATAAAACGTTTCTGCTTCATCGAGATCTGCGACACGGAGGTGAACGTGACCCATAAGGGTTCCTTCAGGCATGCCATTGAATGGTGTCTGCTCTGCACTTGCCACAAGACTCTGAATATCAAGTGGATCGATGGTCATTTCAACCATGTCACGTTGCCATTTCCACACATCTGGGCTACGGTCGTAATAGAGCTCAATGCCGTTTCCATCTATATCATTCAAGTAAAGCGCTTCGCTCACCATGTGATCGGACGCTCCGCTAAACGGATAACCGGTGCTGCGAATATGATTGAAAACGATTCCTAGGTCTTTCTTGGAAGGCAGTAGCAAGGCCATATGGTACAGTCCTACAGCGTTTGCGGGGTGGTTGCTGACTTCTATAGGTTGTTCAATTGTTAAGATAGCATCTTGTCCGTTAGTGGTAAAACTGACAATTGATTTTGTTTGATCCAAAATACGAAGTCCCAATATGTTTTCATAAAAAATGATAGAGCGAGATAAGTCCGCTACTTGTAAATGGACATGCTTGGTATAAGTGGTTGGATGTTGATGGAATGTCATATTCATTCTCCTTTTTGGTTACATTTAAAAAGTTGGTTACTTTATGTAAGTTAGTTTAAGGGAGTTAGCGGCATATGTCAACACTTACATATTTTCGAATAAACTTTCCTTCAGTAGTCAAGACTTAAATCAAATAGAAATGCCTCCAATATTAAGGGAAGTGATCGGATGAAAATATGGAAACGTGCACGGCAAGTGGTTGTAGAGAGCAAAAACAAGTTATCATCTCAACCTCAATCACAATCACAATCACAATCACAATCACCAACACCGACACAACCTGAATTGAAACCTGTTTCCCTAGCATCTATTAAAGACGAGCTCAAAGATATTGATGATGCAGTTTTCAAAGATTATCAAACAAAAGAAGGTCTTGTTACAGTTGTCTATTTGAGCACGCTGATTGATCCGTTGATTTTACATAAAGCCATCATCCTGCCGCTAGTTAATGATCAGGGAGAAGTCTTGAAGTCTTTTGATGCAATGGAAGGTTGGAATAAGCAAAAGATACTTATGTCCATTGTCAATGGCAATACGGTTATCTATCATCATGACAAACTACAATATTTAAAAGCTCAAACATTCAGTCCTCCAGTACGAGCCATTTCCAGCTCGGAAATGGAGTCCAGCGTAATTGGACCACAAGATGCATTTACAGAATCCTTGAACACAAACTTATCTTTAATAAAAAGAAGAATTCAGCAAACGGGATTGAAAAGTAAAGAATATACAATCGGGACGGAAACGAATACAAAAATATCGGTTATGTATATTGAACATCTTGTGAATGATGAAAACCTTCAGCGAATTCAGGACCGCATCGAAAAGCTGGATTACACGGGTTTTCTGGATATCACCATGCTTAAACAATTGGTAGAAGACAATCCCTTTTCCCCATTTCCCCAATATGGTGCAACGTCCAGACCGGATGTTGCTGTCGGCTCACTACTTGATGGGCGAATTGTTATTGCAATGGAAAATAGTCAAACTGTAATGGTTTGTCCTTCATCATTTATCGAAATGTTCAATTCATCTGAAGACTTTTATAACCGGTGGACCACAGCTACTCTTTTGCGTATATTACGATTCACAGGATTCTTTATTACCATTATGCTTACACCTATGTATATCTCGGCTCTTTCCTATCATCCAGGCATTCTTCCATTTGAACTATTAATCATGATCCAGGAATCTAGAAGCAGAGTGCCATTTCCTCCTGTGATTGAAGTGTTGTTCATTGAATTGGTAATTGAGATTCTGAGAGAAGCCGGATCGCGGATGCCTACAAAAATTGGTCAAACAATTGGTATTGTAGGCGGTATCGTTATAGGGACGGCAGCAGTTGAAGCAGGACTTGTCAGTAATACACTCATTGTGCTTGTAGCGGTTTCCGCTTTATTGTCATTCCTGATGCCAAATTTCCTCATGAGCAATGCCAGTCGATTTGTTCGATACATTTTCATTTTGGCAGCAGGATTATTTGGTTTGCTTGGTCAAATGCTGGCTCTTGCCTGGTTATTCAACCACTTACTGAATTTAACATCACTCGGCACACCATATATGACGCCAGTGATACCGCGCTCATGGTCTGACCTGAGAGACAGCATTGTTCGTTTTCCATTGGCGTTTCTCCAAAAGAGAACAGGCATGTCTAGAGCTAAGAAAGTGAATAAGCCTACAAAATAGAAGGGTGATTGAATGTGGATGTAACTAAAAAGAAGGTGTTGAATGGGTACCACGTAGTTTTCCTAGTGCAAAATATCATGGTAGGCATGGGTTTGTTGTCCCTGAATAACTCTTTGAGTCCCGTTGGCTATGGTCAATGGTGGTTGCCTGTTCTTTTTGGACTAGTTGCAAATGCAACACTCATCCCCATAATTTGGTTGGCCTTGCAGTACAAAGATGATGACTTGTTTGACATTCATGAAAAATTGTTCGGAAAATGGATTGGGAAGACATTAAATAGTTTGTTGATTTTGTATGCCACTGTGCTTTTTGCTGCGGTCATTCAAAATTACCTGGATCTCATCCAAAGCACTGCTTTGCCCGGGCGGTTGATGACAGGACATTTGATTTTGTTCATCTTGTTGACAGTGTTCATCATTAAAGGGGGCATCAAGTCACTTGCCAGGTTTTGTATACTGACGTTCTTTTTAACGGGATGGATGATCTATTTTTTGCGATGGGGCATTGCAGAGGGAGAAATCCGTCATCTATTGCCTCTTTTTAATTTCACGGCATCGGAATTCTGGGATGCAACCAAAAAAGGCTACAACACATTGGTAGGGTATGAATTGATCATGTTTTATTTTCCTTATATACGTAAACCAGAAAAAGCTTTCAAACATGCTTCCATTGGCATTTGGCTGACGACCTCTTTTTATTTGGCGGTCACCATTGTAGGCGTTATGTATTTTTCGGAATGGCAGCTTGAACATGTGCTCTTTCCTGTACTTAAACTGTTCCAGGCTGTGGACTTAGCGTTTGTCGAGCGAATCGATACGTTTGGTATTACCATTTGGGTATTTTTAATCTTAACGACGGCTGGCGCTTATTTATGGACAGCAAAGAAAGGGATGGACTCTGTCCGCAATAAAAACAGTCAATATCATATTTATGTCATGGCTGTGATGACGTATATCATAATCAATCTCCCGATTTCACAGCTGATGAGGAAAGCATTATATGAAAAAATATTCTATGTGAGTTACGGCCTGATATTATGGCCCATCCTGTTATGCCTGTTGCATTTGGTCAGAAGGAAGAAGAAAGAGGCGAAGAAATGAAAAATTACCTGATGCTATTTGTGGTTTCTCTCCTTCTCTTGCTGAGTGGCTGTTCTACTGAGCAAGGTTCTCAACCCTCCCTGGAGAGATTGGGGATGATCAGTGTCATAGCTTTCGATTATATTGATGAGGATAAAATGAAAATAACCGTTATCATGCCCCAGCCTGCCACAGAAGCCATGAAGCATACACAAGCAATTACAGTAGAAACAGACATGCTCCATAAAGGGCTGGTTGAAATCGCATCCAAAGCAGATAAAGCCGTTACTTTGGAACAACTTCGTGTCGCCTTATTCAGTGAAGAATTTGCTGAAAAAGGTCAAATGAAAGAAATGGTAGAGTTTTTATATAAGGATACGGAAGTGCGATCGAACACTTTTGTGGCTGTAGTTAAAGATTCGGCCGAAGAATTATTGAGGAAAGATTATCCCGATAAACAGAATACAAGTGTCTATCTCAACAATTTATTCCAACCAAGACAATATACGTACTTTAGTCCGTTCACAACGATTCATGACTTTGTCTATGACGAAACGAATCCACTGCTGGATTCAATTGCCCCTTACGTCGAATATAAAGAAGGCATCATCCATATTAAAGGAATTGCTGTATTTGCTGATGGAGAGATGGTAACCATGTTTACACAACAAGAAGGGAAGGCCATACAAATACTGCGTGGACAGAAGAAGCTCTCTGTACTTACCACCACTCTCGATAATGATGAAAAAGAGAAAGTTGCTTTGGAATTTATTAAATCGAAAGCTAAAATTAAGACCAATCAAAACTTTAATTCACCGAAGGTCTTTATTACCATGGAATTTGAAGGGAATTTAAGTGAATACGAAGGCGGGAAAAATCTGGCGAACGATCATGAATTGGCAAATCTCGAAAAAGAGGTAAGTAAAAGTATTGAGAAAGATGTGCGAATTCTGTTGGAAAAATGTCGGCAATTATCGATTGAGCCTACTGGGTTGTTTGAGACTATGCGTATGCGTTATAAGGGAGATTGGCCCAGTGATTTGACCCAACAATTAATGGCCAAAGCTGAATTTGAAATTAAAGCCGAAACAACAATTCTGAGTGCTGGTGCATTGAAATAAATGAAGCCATTAAAGCTGAAACCTGCGAACTGCAGGTTTTTTCTTTACTCTTTTTATTTAAAATTATATACTAGAATAGTAAAATATTTACCTAGGTAAATAATCAGAAAAGAGATGACGATGAAGAATTTAGTGTTTCACGAAATGCATCAGAAAGCACGATTGTCAAATAAGGAAGTAAACGAAGCGTTAAAAGATTTTGGATTATATAGCGCACAGTGGTCCATTCTGTTTTGCCTGAAGCGATTCGGTATCATGACACAGACCGAAATTTGGCAGTATTTAAATGTCGAAGCTCCAACTGTAACGAGAACTTTGGTGAAGTTGGAACAACGGAACTTCATCATCCGTAAGGAAGGCAAAGACAAAAGGGAGAGAATTGTCGAGTTGACAGAAGAAGCGATGTATTTGATTCCAAAAATTGAAGGGAAAATTGCGGAAGTTGAAGGTAGATTGTTGCAGTCATTGTCAGACAATGAAGTAAATGAACTGACCCGACTGTTAAAGAAATTAGGTAAGGATTATGAATAAGCAATCAAATAAATCATCCATTTGGACAAAAAGTTTCATCAACATTGCCGTCAGTAATTTTTTCATATTTGTGGTGTTTTATGCATTGTTAACGTTAATGCCCATGTATGCTCTCGGTCTGCCAGGAGGAACCGTTTCCCAAGCGGGGCTTGTCACGACCATCTTCCTGTTGTCTGTCATTCTCGTCCGGCCTTTTTCTGGACTGATTCTCGAGAAGTTCGGTAGAAAACGCATGTTGGGATTAAGTATGCTTGCATTTGCAGTTTCTACCTTTTCCTATATATTGACGGAAGACATCAGTTTACTACTTATTTTACGATTTATACATGGCGTTTCATTCAGCATAGCCACAACAGTGACGTTGTCGATTGCAGCGGATATTGTTCCTCCTGAGCGAAGAGGAGAAGGACTGGGCTACTTTGGCATGTCGATGAACTTGGCAGTGGTCGTTGGCCCGTTTATTGCCTTGACCCTTCAACCGCTTATTTCGTATCATTCCATATTTTTGATATTTGGTGTGATTATGATTATTGGTTGGCTTTGTGGGGTTTTTGTTAAAGATACAGTTCAAGAAGTTCAGCCTAGTGCTAAGCGTAAACTGAGTTGGACTGATCTATTTGAACGCAAGGCACTTGCAATTTCGTCTGTAGGGATATTCGTTTCGTTTGCATATGCGAGTATCATGTCATTCATCTCGTTATATGCACAGTCAATCGGGTTAATTGAAACAGCCAGTTACTTCTTTCTAGTCTTTGCAGCAGCAATGCTCATTTCACGACCTATCACAGGAAGACTGTTTGATACAATGGGACCGAATATCATCATCATTCCCTCGATCCTGATTTTTGCAGCAGGCTTGTTTGTCCTCAGTTTGGCTTCGTCTGCCTGGATGTTACTACTGGCAGGCGCGTTGATCGGTTTGGGTTACGGTACGTTATTGCCGAGTTTCCAAACGCTTGCCATTCAGGCATCGCCGAACCGAAGAAGTGCTTATGCAACTGCCACATTCTTTACACTTTTTGATACAGGCATTGCAGTAGGGTCCTTTGTGCTTGGCATTGCCGTAGCGTATATGGGATATGCAAACTTGTATATGGCACTTGGTGGTTTCGTCGTACTGATTGTCTTTTACTATAAGTGGATTATGAAAGAAAAGTAATCCAACACCATTTTCGAATATCCACGAAGTTATCCACATTTTCTTTGGTTCACTCTGTTAAATAATGTTGTTGGTGGGAAACTACGAAGGACCTTTGCTCCTGCGGTTACTCGTCGCAAAGATAAGGACCAAATTACCTTTGGTCCTTATCTTTGAAACCTTCAGCGAATTATTTCGTATGTATAAGAGAAGTCTAGATTGTCGGGAGGAATACACTTGTTTAAAAAATTAGCAGCAGATGCACTTGGTTTATCTGATATTGGAATTGTCGTACCGAAAGCGGATTTTGATAAAACGGAGTCTGATGATTTTCTTATGCATGAATCGGGTGAAGAAATCTTCTTCCTGATTAAGACAAAAGCAGACGAGTATTGTTTTACAAACAAAGCGCTGATTCATGTGGATGGAGCAAATGCTATCAGCAAGAAACGCACACTCAAACGTTATGACTATGCGTACCATCCGATTACAAATGTTACCTTGGAAACAGCCGGAACAATTGATTTGGACGTGGAAATTAAATTTACCATCGGTAGCATCCCTATGACAGTGGATATCCATAAACGCTTTTTGGCGGAAATTAAAGATTTGTATAAAGTGTTGTTTGCGATTTCCATTGAAGTAAAAGAAAACGAGAAAAAGTACGCCATTGCAGAAAACAGTTTATCTTATGCATCCCAGTCGATGGGGCGTATTGGAAATGATGAAGTAACGCCTGCTCAATCGTTTGAAGAAATCACTCGTTTCTCACATGACTGGATGCAGGAAAATCGCTCCAAATACGCAAAAAAAGACTTTACAGATACATTTGAGCTGTATATCAATCAATAAATCTTTATCAATACAAACCGTCCATCTCTCGGCTGAGAAAGGGCGGTTTTTGTTTGTGTGAATAAAGGAAATCAATTAATTGTAGCGAATTGATTCTAAAAGAAAGGGCGTGGAAGTAAATATGTGTGGACGTTACAGTTTGTTTGCGGAATTTCGAATCATTGAAGAACGTTTTGGTGAAGCCACTTTTGATGAAGAAGATTATGAAGAAAGCTACAATATTGCACCCTCCCAAATGGTTCTTTCTGTGATAAATGATGGTAAGAAAAACCACTTGGGCTTTTTAAAGTGGGGGCTCGTTCCGCCATGGGCAAATGACCCGAAAATCGGTTTCAAAATGATTAATGCCAGAGCGGAAACTGTACATGAAAAACCGAGTTTTCGTGAAGCTTTCAAGAAGAGAAGATGCCTAATTGTCGCAGACTCATTTTATGAATGGAAACGTACGGAAGAACGCAAAATTCCGATACGCATTAAAATGAAAAACGATGATCTCTTTGCGATGGCAGGATTATGGGAGTCGTGGAAAGACGCGAAAGGCAACCTTGTTCACACATGCACCATTCTTACAACCGAAGCGAATGAATTAATGTCATCCTTTCATGATCGGATGCCAGTCATTCTTAAACAAGAAGATGAACAAAAGTGGTTAAATCCAAATTTGAATCATGTGGATGAGTTGAGACCGTTTTTAATTCCATTGGAAAATGGCTTGCTCGAAGCATATGAAGTGTCTGACAAAGTGAACTCTCCCAAAAATAATGCACCAGAGTTGATTGAAAAAGTAACGGGTTAAAAAGGAGATGTGGTAAAGGATGCCGATTTTACATGTTGCCAATGTAAGCAAGTCTTACGGAAAGCATCAAATCCTGTCGAACGTGAATTTTTCTGCGGATACGGGTCAAATCCTTGGCCTTATTGGTCCTTCAGGTTCTGGCAAAACAACATTAATAAAACTCATCATGGGAATGGAGGTACCATCAACTGGCACCGTAGAAGTGCTTTCAAAAAAAGTTCCGAATTTGGAACTGCTACAGAAAATTGGATACATGGCACAATCGGATGCGCTTTATCAAGATTTGACTGGCTTAGAAAATTTGTCATTTTTTGCGTCCATGTTTTTGATGAATAAGAACGAACAAAAAGACCGGATTGCTTATGTGACACACATTGTTCAACTCGAAAATGCCATTCAAAAGAAAGTTTTAACTTATTCTGGTGGCATGAAACGTCGACTCTCCCTAGCAATCGCACTTATTCAAAACCCTGAGATTTTGATACTTGATGAGCCTACAGTAGGTATTGATCCAGAGTTAAGAAAATCCATTTGGCAGGAACTTGACCGGTTGAAGAATGATGAACAAAAGACGATTGTTGTAACGACTCATGTCATGGATGAAGCAGAGAAGTGTGACGAGCTCACCATGATAAGAGAAGGGAAAGTCATTACAACAGGATCACCTCAAGCATTAAAAGAGGCTTATCAAGTCAGTAATTTGGAAGATGTCTTTTTAAAAGCGGGAGGGGTATCAGATGCGCATCAGGGCCCTCGTTAACCGAATTGTATTACAGCTAGCTCGTGATAAACGGACACTGGCTCTCCTGTTTATGGCACCATTACTAATTTTAACGCTTATGCATTTTTTGTTTACTAGCAATGATGTACCTTCCAGGCTAGGTGTAGAAGGTGTATCCAGCGAAATGATAGAGCAATGGAAGAGTAATGAGATAGAGTTGATCTCTTTTCCAAAGACAAATGATATAAAGAAAACAATCATAGATAATGAATTGGATGGGTACCTTGTTGTTAATGGGGATACAATGACATTGACAGTTGAAAATACAGATCCTTCCCGTTCGAAAATGTTGAGAGCAAAAATTCAACAAGTTTTGTTAGGCAATTTAGCTGGAACGTCAGAAATAGAAACGAAATATGTATATGGAAGTGAAAACACTTCTTTCTTTGACGTATTAAGCCCTATTTTAGTTGGGTTTTTTGTGTTTTTCTTCGTATTTTTAATTTCGGGAATAGGTCTGCTACGCGAAAGAATGACAGGAACACTCGAACGGTTATTATCTACCCCGATTCAAAGGTGGGAAATTGTCTTTGGCTATTTGATAGGGTATGGATTATTTGCCATCATACAAACGATTATCGTCGTTACGTATGCCGTAAATGTTTTGGACATGGTTTTGGTCGGTTCAATTTGGCATGTACTTGTGATAAATGGATTAATTGCGCTCGTTGCACTAAGTTTGGGGATTCTACTTTCATCATTTGCATCTTCTGAATTCCAAATGATTCAATTTATCCCTCTAGTGATTGTGCCTCAAGTGTTTTTTACGGGAATTATTCCGGTCGATGAAATGCCTGAATGGCTACAAGGTTTATCTAAAGTGATGCCGATTTCGTATGGTGCAGACGCGTTAAAGAGTATAATGTATAAAGGGTATGGTTTAAGTGACGTGAAATTGGACGTATTGGTACTTCTTGGTTTTGCAATTGTATTTATACTGCTTAATATTGTGGCTCTTAAAAAGTACCGTAAAAATTAGAGGTGAATTGCGTGAAAATAGTAGAAACAGAAAGACTCATACTTCGTCATTTAAATGAAGATGATGCGGAGTTTATAGTAGAACTCATGAATGAACCAGACTGGATAAAATATATCGGTGATAGAGGTATTCGCACGGCAGAAGGGGCGAAGGAATACATCGTGGAGGGACCGATGACCATGTATAAAGAGCATGGAATCGGTTTGTACTTAATTGAAATGAAAGAAAATGCAATACCAATCGGGATTTGTGGACTCCTTCATCGTGACTTCTTGAGAGATGTGGATCTTGGATTTGCGGTACTCTCAAAATATTGGGGTAAAGGCTATGCATACGAAGCGGCAGAAGCTACCTTAACTTATGGTGCAGAAGATTTAGGGTATCGCCGAATTGTTGGATTTACATCACTCGATAATGAAAAATCTGCGAACCTTCTACAAAAGCTGGGAATGAAAGATGAAGGCACGATAAAATACGCATCTACTTCAGAAGATGTCCGGTTATTTGCAAAAGAATATCAATAATAATGATGGCTTTAATAAACGGTATGGTTGGTTATCATTCATTTGCGCTTGCCACACTTTCCGAGTGAGCCAACAGGCGCAGATTACTTCTTTTAAATAAAATCATCCGTGAAACTTAACACAAAAAAGCTTGAAACGAGCCATCACAGCCCGTTTCAAGCTTTTTTAGTTATACTCTTGGAAACAAGATGTTTGAGAAAAAGGGATTGTGGTGTTAGAGGTAGAAGTTAGTACTGAGTGAAGTTTAAAGAAAATAGGTGAATAGAATGCAAATTCGAACTGAAACGAAAAATGACTATAAACATGTATTCAATCTGAATTACACGGCTTTTGGAAATAGAGACGATGAAGCAAAACTTGTGGAACGCATTCGTTTTTCAGATGGCTTCATTCCGGAATTATCGATAGTGGCAGATGATCAAGGTGAAATAGTTGGTCATCTACTATTAAGTAAGGCGAAAATTATCAATGAAAATGGCGAAAAAGAGGTAGTCGTCCTAGCACCTGTTGCTGTTTTGCCAGAATTTCAGAAAAAAGGCATTGGCATCAAATTGATTGAAGAAGGTTTGAAAAGAGCGAAAGACTTGGGCTATGGACTGGTCTTACTCATTGGACACCCAACCTATTATCCGAAGTTTGGTTTTCAACCGGCTAGAGCTCATGGATTGGAATTGACACAATATCAAGTGCCTGATGACGTTTTCATGGTTTGCGAACTGAAAGATAGAGAACTTGAAAACACCGTTGGAGAATTACATTATCCAAAAGCGTTTTTTGGAGCGACATCTCAAATTAATTAAGCTTAACGAGCGCAACATGATAACTCCATATGGCAATTGTTAGCCAACAGCCACCTGCAAAATAGCCAGCTAGAACATCACTTGGATAATGGACGCCTAAATAGATTCGGCTTATCCCAATCATAAGAATCATGAAAGTACTGAAAGATAACAGAAGAAATCGACCGATACGAGATGGAATATGACACCACAAAATAAACGTTAGAATTCCATATATACATATTGCATTTGTTGCATGTCCGCTTGGAAAACTGTACCCACCAATTTCAATAAGGCGATGTAAATCTGGTCGTTCTCTTTTGAAAAGTAGTTTTATTACGCGAAAAAGATAGTGGGAACCGAGCAGGACGACAATGAATAGAAGGAGTTCTGCCCGAAATTTTAAAAAGAAATAAAAGATAATGAAAATGATAAAAGCAATAATGTTAATGGAAGTTCCTGATCCAATATTTGTGAAAAAAAGCATCATATTCGTCGAGAAAGGAGTTTCGAAACTTTGAATGAAAGTGGCAATGGGGCTGTCAAATTGTTCAATTTGTTTTTGTTCGACCATGAATGCAATTAGGATAAAACCAAGCGCAGTGAAGCAACTTAACAATAAAAATAGCTTATTATTAGGCTTTTTAACCAATGTTTCAACAACTCCATGCTTGTAGTTATATATGGTAATAATTTATTTACATTACCTCCAAAATTTAGCAGAAACTTGTATACTTTAAAGTAGGGGGAATAAATATGAAAAAATTCTTATTGGCAGGCAGCTTACTAATGTTAGCTGGATGCTCGAATAGCTTAGATACATCACAATTAACTGAATCAAAAGAAAGTGAAGACGGATTCATCAAGTTTTACAGCGCACCTTCAGTGGACGTGGCCATTGATGCTTTACCCTATGAAGTCAACTTGCCCGAGAAATTGCCATTCAAAACTGTGGGATTCAAATCTTTAGGAATTACGGATATCGGTGGAAAGGGTCAAAATCCGGATGCACAATTTATGGCTTTAGATAAGAAAGATAATAACCTACTGCTTTCTACTACAACGGGTAACATAGATTATTCAGATAGCAATCCGGAAGAAATCACTTTGAATAATGGCTATCAAGCTCAATATACCTTACCCAATCAACTTGACGTAATTGTCAAAGATGTTACGTATTCATATACTTTAAATATGTCAGAGCTGAATGAGAATGAGTTGAAGGATGAGTTGTTGAAATTAGCGGAACAACTAGCTGAATAAGCAAAATAGAAAAAGCCATTCTGCGATAGAATGGCTTTACTTGTTTATTTAATTCTCACTGCCCACTTTTCGAAATAATAGATTGATAGGTTGATTCATCACAAATGACCGTAAGAACTGCATCAGATGGAATGTGTTCCTGTAAACGACGATTAATGTCCATTTTCTGACGGTCGGCAATCAATGTTGCGCCATGTACTAATAATGCATGAAATGCGTCCCCATATGTCTTCCATTCAGAGCGTGTCGGGACTTCAAACAAATCCTCGCCCACAGTGCGACTAATCAGTTGTGTCACGATATTGCCAACATTTTGATGTAAAGCAGAGCGAACGGCTAGTAGAGAAATGGTTTCCTGGGACAAAATAAACTCATCCACTTTGACATGTGAGAAGTTGGCGAGTTGTTTCTCCGTCATCACTTCAACTGTCGTATGCACATTTGAAGCTAGACGTTCACAAGTAATAGCAATCGTCAATGTCTTGGCATCTCGCAAAGACGCGACTTGGATGTTTTCATCAGCAAAAATGATGACAGACTTGGCTTTCGTGATATTCGCCTGAACAAATGGTCCTTCTTCAGATGGATCACCTTGTACATAATGGACACGATTCATGGTGACATCTGTAGGAGATGTAGGAAGAGTATCAATTATGACAATTTCCACCGAAGGATCAGATGAAAGAATTTCCTTAAGGGCCATTTCAGTTTTCTTTCCCCACCCGACAATGATGATGTGATGTTCATGTGTATAAGACAACTTACCTTCCTCCTTGCGTCTTCTGAATATGGAAAACGCATCTACTATTTTCCCGATAACAACACCGAGTAATCCAATTCCCAATAAGTACATAATGACTGTAAATAATTTACCTACTCCCGTAACTGGTGAATAATCACCGTAGCCTACAGTAGCAAAGGTGGTCATTACAAAGTAAAATGATGTTAACAATCCTTCAAACGTATCAGGTTCCAACAAGTAAATCGTCACCGTACAAAATACAATAAAGAGTAGTGCTGCAAATAATAAAGTTAAGTTCTTCATGCGGACTAGACTTAGTCCAACTTTCAAAAAAAAATGCATGTAACTATCTCCAATCGCCAGAATCTGTAAGCTTAAGTTTACACGTTTTTATTTGCATGTGCTAGATAACGAACATGATTCGGTTGATTAATGGAAAGCTGAGCAAAGGACATTGACGGAAATTTGTTTTGAAGTGGAGGGAAATGTGAAAAATGATCAACATATTAGTTGATGCAGATGGATGTCCAGTAGTAGATAGCACGATTCAAATCGCTAAACGTTATGAAATGCCTGTCACTTTATTCTGCGATACAGCACACAATATGCAACGTGAAGGTGCCAAAACAGTGATGGTATCAAAAGGCATGGATGCTGTGGATTTTGTGCTTGTCAATCGCGTTAAACCTGGAGATATTGTTATTACACAGGATTACGGTTTGGCTGCAATGGTATTAGCCAAACGAGGATTAGTGATGGATCAAAATGGTCGCGAGTATACGAATGAAAATATAGATCAACTATTGGATAGTCGTCATATTGCCAAGAAAATTCGCCAGGCAGGTGGTCGAATGAAAGGGCCAAAAAAGAGAAGGAAAGAAGATAATGAGAGTTTTGAACGTAGGTTTAATGAATTAATTCTTCAGCAATTAAATAGAAATTAATTTTTCGCAACTCATAGATTAACGAGTATTACGCATACTGAACAAGATTTCTTCTTTTCATTCTTAAAAAAAGAGGTGAAAGGCAATGAGTAAAAAACAACCACTGGATTCAAAATCAGCGGAATTACATCATAACTGGACAAGGCCAAAGAGGACCAAATCACAAGTCAACGGTAACACAGAAGAATCACAATCGACTGAGAGATTAAAAACCAGCGCCAAAATTTACCGAAACGGATAAGTTGAATAAGAAGAAATTGGGACCCGGAAATTTTTCGGGTCTTTTTTGTTTGGAGAAGAGTTTTTGGAATGCAGTTGGCTCAGTCCGTCTTTTTAAGAATGAAGTCTGAAAAATAGTTTGTGACGTGTGAATAAAATGACACCACGTCTGAAATTACATAATCGACGTCTGAAAACGATATGGGACGCTATTTAGTGAGAACACATTTCCTCTTATCTTCATATTATTTGGATGAAGAGGTGGTGGAAAATGAGGGATATAAAAAATCCAATAGAAACGGAACAACAAGAATGGCGAAAGCAGCAAAGACAGAATCGACTGAAGACGTGGCTAACCATTTTTTCTCCAGTATGTCTCTTGCTCATCTGGCAATTTCTATCTCAAACCGGACTGATTGATGCGAGGTTTTTCCCTCCGCCAACTGCAATTGTTACCACGTTTTTCGAATTGCTCACGACTGGTGAATTGTTTCATCACATTAACATATCACTATTCCGAATAGGGTTTGGTTTCTTACTAGGTGTTATTCCTGGAATTATCATCGGTTTGTGTATGGGGTTATATGCGCCAATCCGCCATTTTATTTCTCCAATTATTATGGCATTGATGCCTATTCCCACACTTGCATTATTACCGATTATTTTAATCATTTTTGGTATTGGTGAAGTATCGAAAGTTGTTACCATTGCGGGTAGTGTCTTCTTTCCAGTTGTGATCAATACCGTAGCTGGTGTTATTTCGATAGACTCCATTTATTTGGATGTGGCGAAGAATTATGGAGCAAGCAGTAAGGATTTCTTTTTGAAAATCGCTTTACCTGGTTCGCTTCCCGTCATGCTGGAAGGCATTCAAATGGGGCAGGCAATTGCGTTGCTTACCATTGTTGCAGCAGAAATGATGGGCGCAACTTCAGGAATTGGTTATTTGATTTGGACGTCCTACAGTGCGTTTTTATTAAAAGAGATGTTTGTCGGATTAATCCTGATTTCGTTCTTTGGATATATCTTTTCATTGTTATTACGTGGCTTACAACGAAAATTAGTTCCGTGGAGGTGACGACGTGAGCTCAAAATCCAAAATATCAATCCATGAATTAACGAAAGTATTTTACAAGAAAGAAAATAGTGTCACTGCACTTGAAAATATCTCGCTCGATATTGAAGACGGGGAATTTGTGTGTCTCGTTGGTCCGAGCGGCTGTGGAAAAACAACGTTACTTCGCATTCTGGCGGGTCTTGAAAATCAAAGTTCAGGAGATTTTACCATTGAACCCGGAGATGAAGATCGACCGAGTCAATCGATGGTGTTTCAGGAACGTGGCATACTCCCTTGGCTGACTGTTGAGGAAAATGTAGCGTTCGGACTGACGATGCGGCACTTGCCAAAATCGATTGTAAAAGAACGAACAACGTATTTTTTGAACAAAGTGGGTCTTGGGAAATTCGCCAAAATGTATCCGAAAGAGCTTTCAGGCGGCATGAAACAACGTGTCAGCATCGCTCGGGCGTTTGCTAATGACCCAGAAATCTTATTGATGGATGAACCATTTGGAGCTTTAGACGAACAGAATAAATACATTTTACAAGAAGAATTATTGTCGATTTGGTCGGAAACAAAGAAAACGGTGTTATTCATCACACATAGCATCGACGAAGCATTGTATTTAAGTGATCGTGTATTACTCATGAGTGCGCAGCCAGGCAAAATCGTGGCAGAAATGAAAATAGATCTGCCTCGTCCAAGGAAATTAGAAGACTTTCGCTCGAATCCGGAAATGGCTTCGAAATTTCTGGAAATCTGGCGTCACTTGCAAATAGAAGTACAAGGATCAAGATTGTAATCGAGGAGTGAATAGATGAAAAAGTGGCTAGGCATGTTGGGCGTTTTGATTTTACTTGTTGGGGGTTGCTCTGATAAGGAAGCAGTGAAAGTGAATGACGATGTAAGTAAAGATAATCCTTCTGGTGATTTAGCACCTTTAAGTAAGAAAACGAAAGTAGTCATTGCAGAAGACGGTTCTGCTTCTGGGGCAGGCTTTTATATTGCTAATGAAAAAGGTTATTTTGCTGAATATAATATCGAAGTGGAATTTGCAACATTCGCGAATAGTGACGACATGTTGCCAGCATTGGCATCAGGGGATGTGGATATTGCAGGAGGTATTTCCTCAGCTGCCTTCTTTAATGCGATTGCACAAGGAATCGATGTGAAAATTGTTGCCGATAAAGGCCATAATGAAATAGGGAAGTCCTACTTCACATTTGTAATAGGTGCTGATAAACAGGATGAAATCAAAACATACAGTGATTTAAAAGGAAAACGCATTGCAGTTTCAGGGGAGCATGGAGTTGACGATTATATATACCATCTAATGCTTGACCACGCAGGTCTGTCGAAGGATGACGTCGAGTTTGTTCTTATGCCGGATTTCGGAAACATGATGGCAGCCATCGAAAACGGCTCCATTGATGCAGCTTTGAATATTGAACCTCTAATCACGCAAGGCGTTGCCGAAGGTATTCATGTTCGATTAGGTGATGCAACCGACTTTGCACCGAAAGCTCAAATTGCCATGGTACTAGGTTCACCGAAGTTCATGAATGACGAGCAGGACGTGTCCTTACGTTTCATGGCAGCTTACTTGAAAGGTGTAAGAGATTACAATGATGCCTTCAAAAAAGGCGAAGGCACAGATGAAATCATCGACATCATGACAGAATACACAGCTTTAAAAGATGCAGCTGTCTGGAAAGATGTATTTGTCACTGGACTTGATCCAAATGGCAAAATGTTCACAGATGATATTCGTGATCAGTACGAACTGTATAAGAAGAATGGTGCAATTAGAGGCGAGTTTGATTTTGATGAAGCCATTGATACAGACATTACGGAAAAAGCAGTTAAAATCATTGGCAAATATGAATGATAAATTTCAGTCCATGACGGGTTGCCATACGGCAGCTTTCATGGGCTTTTTATTGGAAAGAAACTTGAAAGATTTTGTTTGAGGAGTATGATGTAATAAGAGTTACAGAACAAAATGAAAGAAGATGAAAAAATGGATGCACATTTCTTTGGCATACTACTTGAAATTATTTTGATTAATATCGTATTAAGTGGCGATAATGCCGTCGTCATTGCGCTAGCAAGCAGAAAATTATCCGAAGACAAACGCAAGAAAGCCATTTTCATTGGAACAGTTGGTGCACTTGGATTGCGTGTAGTGCTAACATTTGCGGCTGTCTATCTTTTGGAAATCCCGTTTGTAGAAATTATTGGTGGATTATTGTTGTTATATATTGCATTTGATTTAATTAAATCTGCTAATGAAGATCCAGATTTGCACTCCTCAGCGTCGCTGTTTGGCGCTATTCGTACGATTATTTTTGCTGACTTAGTCATGAGTCTGGATAATGTACTGGCTATTGCAGGAGCTGCAGAAGGAAATATCGTCTTGATTGTCATTGGACTGGCTATTAGTGTGCCACTGATTATTTTTGGTAGTCAGCTCATTATGAATCTAATGGATAAATACCCGCTCCTTGTGTGGGCAGGTTCGGGCATCATTGCCTATACTGCTGGGAAAATGATGGTTGATGATAAATATGGCCATTTATTTGTAGAACGTACTTGGCCAATTCTTGAATATATCATCCCGATTGCTTTTGTGTTATTAATTGTTGGGTTAGGTACTGTAGTCAAAAAAAGACAGCAAAAAGAAGTTCTTACTAAATAAAAATGAGCTGCTCCTTCGTGATTGAAAAATCACGGGTAGCAGCTCATTTTTTTATTTATATGGAGAGCAGTTATTTTGAAATATATCCTTTTTTAAAAACACATTTAGATGTGTGCATTTTTGACTCCTATATTCACATATTCTTAGTGATGCCAGTGTGTATTTTATTTCTATTTGAAGGCTTCAAAACTTAGGAGTATGGGTAATGAAAAGAGGAACTTTATGATAAACTTAACGTACTATTTTCTTAATTTTCCAACTTCGTATATAGAGAGGGTGTTTTCATGTTTACTACGTACAAAGTTAAGCCGTTTTTTGACGAAATGTTGAAGGCAAGCGGAAAACCGAAGGACCATTATCAAAAATTTTATGAAATGCTCCATAATTTTTCTGCTGATGAATTGAAAGAAAAACATGAAACAGCCCAATTATCGTTTTTGAGACAAGGCATTACTTTTACTGTCTATCATAATAATGTTGGAGCTGAACGCACAATGCCTTTTGATTTTGTGCCTATCATCATCCCTCCAGAAGATTGGGAAACAATTGAAAAAGGAATGGTACAACGTACAAATGCACTCAATTGCTTTTTGCACGATGTATACAATGAACAGCAAATCATTAAAGACGGGATTATCCCTAAGGAACTGGTTGTGGACAACCCTCATTATTACGTTAAACAAGTACAGGGAATAAAAATTCCATTGAATAATCATATATTTCTTGCCGGAATCGATTTAATCCGGGATGAAAATGGCAAATACTTAGTACTGGAAGACAATTTACGTAACCCTTCAGGCATTTCGTATGTTTACCAAAACCGCTATGTAATGCGTCAGGTATACCCTGAATTTTTTGCAAAACATTCCGTTCAGACTTTGGAGCATCAAGTGACTTTTTTGCACGAAGCGATTATGGACCATGCTCCTGAAGGGGTAGACAATCCTCGAGCAGTTCTACTTACTCCAGGTATTTATAATTCGGCTTACTATGATCATGTGTTTCTGGCACAACAAATGGGTCTACATCTGGTTGAAGGCCGTGACTTATTCGTCTCCGGCAACATTGTTTATATGAAAACGATCCGTGGTCTTGAAAAAGTGGATATCATTTATCGTCGAATTGATGACGACTTCCTGGACCCTCTGGCGTTCAGGGAAGATTCAACATTAGGCGTTGAAGGTTTGCTTGAGGCTTATCGTCAAGGAAATGTGGCAATTTTGAATGGAATTGGCAATGGAGTGGCGGATGATAAAGCGATGTATGTCTACGTGCCAGATATGATTCGTTACTACTTGAAAGAAGACCCAATTATTGATAATGTCATGACTTACCGTCTTGATCATGCCGAACAGCGAAACTGGGTACTGGAACGATTACACGAATTGGTAGTTAAAAACGTAGGGGCATCAGGAGGCTATGACATGCTGGTAGGGCCTCATGCAACCTCAGTGGAAATCGAGGAATTCCGTGAAAAAATTCTTGAAAACCCTCATCAATATATTGCACAACCGACGATAAAATTATCGAGAGCTCCTTCCTACCAAGGGGAAGAATTCTATCCTTGTCACGTGGATTTACGAGTGTTTGTCATGAGAGGAAAAGAAACACATGTATTCCCAGGGGGGCTTTCCCGAGTAGCATTGAAAAAAGGATCCCTTGTCGTGAATTCATCGCAAGGTGGTGGTGGTAAAGATACATGGGTTATGAAGTCTGGAGGGATGAGCTAATGTTAAGTCGTGTAGCAGATTCACTCTATTGGATGGCACGGAATATTGAACGTACAGAAACAAACGCGCGAATTTTGGACGTTCATTTAACACAGATGGTTGAGACTTCGAGTGAAGATTTGTTAGACGGTAAACACTGGCAAATAGTGTTTGAAGCGTGTTCAACTAAAGACGAACTAGATAAGCTAAAAAGTAGTGAAGATGTTCAAGATGAAGATTATATTCGTTATATAGCCTTCCATATAGATAATTTTAATTCAATATACAGTTGTGTTCGCGTAGCCCGGGAAAATGCACGAATCAGTAGGGATCACTTGCCGAATGAACTATTTGAAGTTCTAAATGATCTGTATCTGTTTACCATTCAAGCAGAACAGGAAAGTTTTTCGATTCATCACTTACGCACGTTTTTGCGTAAAGTGAAATTGACGTGCCTGACTGCCCAAGGGATTATTGAATCTGGTATGTCCCGCAGTGTCGCATATCGCATGATGAAAATCGGGAAGTGGTTGGAACGTGCAGAAAAAACGGCACGTATTTTAAACGTGGTATGTGAACAGACACGGGAAACCCAGTTGTTTTACAAAGGCGACGATTACTATGCATGGTTATCGGCACTTCGCATGTTGAATGGCTATGAAGCCTATTTGAAAGTAAATCGTCCCAAGATGGATCCGAAGACCATCTTAACTTTTTTAATTACTGATGAGTCGTTCCCACAGTCGATTCATTACAATATCAATCATGTAAGGGCAGCCATTGATATTTTGGAGAATGCAAAAGTTGCACATTATTCTTCCGAATTATATTACGCCCTTGAGAATGTGAAAAATGAATTTGATGAAATGTCCATTCAAGAGTTAAATTCTGATGATATGCTGGCCTTTTTAAACACGTTCCAAAACAAATGTAATGAAATTGGACAAATTTTCTCGAAGACTTATTATTTAATTGAACCAATTGGTACGCAACGACAAGTTCAATTTTTAGATTTTCCTCAACAACCGATTACAGAAAAAGCTTCCTCCATGAAATACAAAATTGAACATACCAACATTTTTGATTACGATTCATGGGTGGATCAAAGCATGAACTCAATCCGATTAAAGCCCCGTACGGATGAGTGTCAACGATTGCTGTCATATCGAACGGATATTAATCCGGTTGCTCTAACGAAAGAACATGTGGATATTTGGGGGAACAGTGTCGAATCATTTTTTATAGCGGATCATCATAAGCATCTGGAAGTTAAGGCAACTTCCATTGTTAGCATTCAAAAGAGTCCTTGGATTCACCGCATTGATTATTCACCGGAAATGTATGCGATTTTCCATTCCGATTTATTCAGCAGTCACTATTTAGCTTATTTAAGTAATACGGCATACACCTATTTAACTCCAGAACAAATGGAACAAGTCGATAAGGATACCGGACAGATGGCCAATCCTGTTCAATATGCAATTGATGTTATGGGTTATTTGTTCAATCGTTTTACGTATGACGGTTCCTCGACAAATGTTTCAACAAAAGCGTTGGAATCCTTTGATTTGAAGAAAGGTGTTTGCCAGGATATTTCTCATATCATGCTTGGTATACTTCGCGCTAAGCACATTCCGGCAAGGTACGTCAGCGGATATTTGTATGTCGGAGAAAATTCGGCATTAGTTGGGGACGCAGCAAGCCATGCATGGGTTGAAGTCATGGTACCCGGTATAGGCTGGGTAGGACTAGATCCAACAAATAATGTGGAAGCACTCGAAAACCATATTCGGGTTGGCGTGGGTCGTGATTACGGGGATGTCAGTCCGGTGCAAGGGGTTTACCGAGGTGGCAGCCACGAGCTTGATGTGAAAGTATCCGTCAGTTTAATCGATCAATAAAAAGAAGCCTTGACGACAAAATGTGCGTTAAGGCTTTTTTGTATTTTTTTCAGCCTCTGGAACCGTGATTTAGGTGAGCGATGGCTTTGTTGGAAAAATGGGGCTCTTAGTTGGAATATAAATTAAGGAATTTGTATTAACCCCACCGTGACTTTTCATTTTAGAGACAATATCGAAACTCGCCTGGCCGCCATGCATGGCGATTTCTACTTATTGAAAATATCTGGGGTGAGTTTGCTTGAAAAGAAAAAAAGCGAAAAAAATGGTTATGCCGCATAATAGCCAAAAGTAGTGTGTTTGTGCCGATGCCTCCAAAGAACTTCCATAATAAAAGCCAAGTAGCGAATCATGAATGCTACTTGGCTTTTGGCTATTTGTTATCTTTAAATTCTTGGTCGTCCCCGTCGGAAAATTCAACTTCCAAATCGAATTCCTTGTACTCTTCCACGCCAAAGGCCTTTGCCACTTTTTCAATGACTTCTTCTTTACTCATGTCTTTCGTAAGTGCAAGCTCTTTAAAGAGTGGTTCAAGCTTTTTATAAGCATTATCTCCCGACAAATTTAACGATTCCAGCTTATTCAAGTACTCCGCTTCGGTCTCGGATACATCCACGTCAAACGAAACATCAATTGCGTCTTTCTGATCTGCCGTATCTATATTTAAATCAAAAGAACGGAATCCAAATTCACTTTCGGCTTGTTCCCCGGTAGGTCCATTTTTCACTTCCTCCTTTTCTCCGCATGCGCTTAACAGCAACGCAGTCGTTAATAGGAAGGGTCCATAAAAAGCATATTTTTTAGTCTTCATGATTTGTTCTCCTTTCAAATTGTTGTGTTGGTTTAGTTTAGTACATTATGAGTATCCCTAAAGGATGAAAATTTTAAACTGTTTGTACGTAGGCAAGTTATGTGCAAATCGGTTTGAAATTCGAGATAATAGGAAATCTAACTATTGAAAGGATGATGATTGATGGCAACCTATACAGAAATTACAACAATTCCAGAGTGGGAAAATGTTCTTCAACAATCAAAAGAAAAGCCTGTCTTACTGTTCAAGCATAGTACTACGTGTCCTGTGAGTGCTGCTGCTTACCGCGAATTCACTTCATTTGAAACGGGTGTTGACGCTTACTTAGTGAAAGTCATTGAAAGTCGTCCAGTATCGAATGAAATCGAAAGTAATTTAGGTGTTCAGCATAAATCACCACAAATTTTCATCGTGTCGAATGAAGAGCCAGTCTGGCACGCTTCTCACTGGAACATTACCGAATCAAAAATTGGTCAGGCTATTCAAAGTACCCAAGGATAAGATAAAAAACGAAACCCACTTACTCGAGTGGGTTTTTACTCTTTAATTACTAAATTACTGAGTATTCATGCTTTCCACTTATGTTTATAGTAATATTCTCTTACAGAGCAATAGTTAACAATAATAAACTGAGGATGTGCACAATTGTGGATGATATTTTAAAAGTAGGTAAATATTTGGTGGATCATGCAGAAGAAATTGTTACAGAAATGATAGATTCTGCACTTGAAAACGTGGAATTTGAAGTAACAGATGAAATGATTCAGCAATCAATCAAAATCAATGTCGAATTTTTGACGTTATTGGTTGATTCATTTGAAGATAGCAATGAAGTAGCTGCTGCGGAATTGGTCAAATGGAGTAAAAAGAACGGAGAACAACAAGCTGCTATGCTTTCTCAATTATCGACAATGATCAAACCTTATGCAAAAAATCGTTTGATGTACTTGGAAAACATTAATAGAATATCGATGGAGCATGATTTATCGACGGAAGATGTTTTGAAAATCAACAATCGTATAAGCTATCTACTGGATGTCAGCATGATTGAAACGATTTTTGCATATGAGGCTTACCGTGATGACCAATTGAAAGATCGCCAAAAAGAAATCAACGAATTGTCTGCACCAATCGTACCAATCCAACATGGTATTGCTGTTTTACCTTTAATCGGTGTTATTGACTATTCACGAGTCCAGCATTTATTGAACAATGTTCTACCGACTATACCAACTCTAGACATCGATCATTTAATTATCGATTTTTCCGGTATCTTAACGATTGATTCAGAAGTCGCTCAACATATTTTCACGATTCATAATGTGTTGCAATTATTGGGCATTCACATCATGTTTACTGGAATTCGGCCGAACTTATCAATGGCAGTTGTTCAAGCAGGAATTGACTTTACTTCATTCAATACATATGGCAGTGTGAAGCAGGCAATTGAAAGCTTAAGATAAAGGTAGTGAGGTGAAATACATGGTGAAATTGGTAAAACCAAGTGTGGACTTGAAGCTGGCTTATATGTCTCACTATGAGGAATGGAAAGAAAGCGAAGAAGAAATGATTCCTTGGGTAATCGGTAAAGACCCCACAGATTTTGAAGGGATGGTTTCGTCTTTACTGGAAGCTGAAAAAGGGATTGGCTTACCCGAAGGATGGGTGCCTGATTCGACCTACTGGTTAATTGATGAGGAATACCGCATTCTAGGAGTGGTCAATATTCGACATTCGTTAACTAATCACTTGATGAACGCCGGAGGACATATTGGCTATGGTATTCGTCCATCTGAACGCCAAAAAGGATATGCAACAGAAATTCTGAGATTGGCTCTTGAAAAAACAAGAGAGCTTGGTATCAAGCGTGTATTAGTCGTATGTGACGCAATTAATATCGGCTCTGAAAAAACCATCTGTAAGAATGGTGGCGTCGAAGACAACGACTTTGTTGAAGATGATGGAAATGTGATTAAACGTTATTGGATTGGCTAAAACTTTCTCTATAGGTGAACTGTGTATAACTGATAGATTTTTAACGCTATTTGTGATAGCATTACACTCTAAAGAAGTGAGGACGTGACTGAATATGATTAAGATTGAAATGCCAAAACCAGACTTAACGATTGTTCAACGTGAACAAGACCGATCAAACGACGAGCCAGAAATTCCATCAATTTATGGTTTCATCGACTTCCATCAAATTGCACGAGACAAAGGCGGCATCATCATGTTTTACAATAAAGCAGATGAGCTTTTGTTCGTTGGGAAAGCACGTAAAGTAAGACAGCGTGTAAAAAAACATTTTGAAGATAATGTTTCACCACTTAAAGAGCACCGTGATGAAGTAGCGAAAATTAAGATTTTCTATGTTGATGATGCAATGGAACGTGAAATTTATGAGACGTATGCCATCAATAAATTTGTTGCGAAATACAATGTCGATAAAAAGTTTACACATTAATTATTGAAAGCTGTCCTGTAAAGGACGGCTTTTTTTATTGTTTAAAATTTGATTTCGCATGCGGTTGTGAGACGTTTATTGTTAAATGCCTCATTTTAACTAATTAATTGATCCAATTTGATTGATAAATTTCTCCTCATACATGATTTTCTATTTGCAAAGTTTACCACTAGAGCAATTGATAGTTACTTTTAAAGTAATTATTTTTACTGTAAAAAGAAAAAACTATTGCATTGTAAAGTAATTTAAATTACCATTAAAAGTAACGAAGGGGGATTGAATAATGGATAATATTCGTTTAAATGTCGCTTTACTCAGAAGAAAAGTTCCAAATTTAACAATCGCAGCGAAATCAATTGGCATTCGGCCAGCAACCGTGTCTAATTTATGCACGGGAAAAATTGATTTGGGAAAAGCGGAGGTTCGCACTTTGGTTGGTCTTGCATCACTTGCTAATTGTTCAATAGACGAATTAATCATTCGAGGGGAGAAATTGAATATGATTGAAACGCAAATTAAGACTTTGGATTTCTTTGCACCGCTTGTAAAAGGCGGTACGACAGGTATAGTGGCTCGTCCAGGCATGGGGCAAGTGGTGATCCTGGCTGAATTGATGCATCGCTTTAAAGATAGCGACCTCACTACAGTCTTTTTACTGCCGAAAGGGAGTCATCCTGAACTTGAAGGGACAACTGAATTGGCTGATATCGTCACAACTACGATCAATGAAACATACTCGACTTTAACTTCACAAAATGGAGAAGTGATATTCATTACAGACAAGAGTTATATCGTGTCTGGTGAACTGTTGGACTTACAGGAAAAACTAGTTGCAGAACGCGTGCAAAATGTAACAACCATTCTTGTAGATTTATCTGGGGAAGTGGTGGATGAAGACATGCCATATGGTCCACTTGAAACGTTGTGGCAACTGGATGCGGATTTGGCAAGCCGTCACCAATACCCAGCTGTCCACCCGATTTATTCAACTTCCTCGATTTTGGAAGGGATTGATTTGGACCAACGTCATTTTAATTTGAGACAGCGTGCACAAAAATTGTTGCGTCGCTACCGTGAATTGCGATCAGTAGTAGCTGTGCATGGCAAGGAGAAAATTCCTGCAGCCGAGGTGGAAACATATCAACGGGGAGAACGGTTGGAAGCATATTTCACGCAACCATTTTTTGTAGCAGAATCTGTTACGGGCCAAAAAGGAAAGACTGTGGCATTGTCACAAACATTGCAAGACGTTGAAGCCATTTTAGATGGCAAGGCGGATCAACTTTCAATAGATGAGCTGAAATACAGTGGAAGTTTAACGTAATGAAAAAGAGTGGGAATTTCCCACTCTTTTTTGTGTACATCTCAAGTGATTAAAGAATTGCTAGATATGGTCAAAGGTAGTTTGACCATATTCTTTGCTCAAGCGGAACATGCATTCAGCCGAAATGTACGATAAATAATCCTCTTTATTAAAAATCAAAAGAAGTTAAAAGTGCCAAAAATAAAGGGAATGAGTCCGTGTTTAGCGAAATAGTATATAGTTAGAATAATTAAACTATTAACTAAAGGGGAGAAACTCAGATGACGTTCAAAGTTCAACGAATAGAAGATTTGAAGAAAGTAGACGTATCGCAGCTGGTAACAGAAAGTGAAGAAGAAGGTTACCGTTTCTTGACTCGTTTAGTACATGATTATGAAGATGGATCAAATACGTTCAACAAAGACGGGGAAGCGCTTTTCGGAGTGTGGGAAGGTCCCGATAAATTGGTGGCAATCGGCGGCATCAATCAAAATCCGTATACGGAAAACAAAGATGAAGCTCGCTTAAGGAGATTTTATACACTCGGAGTTGCCAGACGACAAGGGGTAGGCTCTCAATTACTCACCGAACTTGTGAACCATGCCAAAGGCAATTTTTCAAAAATCACATGTCGTACTGAATCTGCAAAAGCAGATGCTTTTTACCGGGCGAACGGATTTGAAGAAACTCATGATACGCCTGATACGACACACGTGATGAAACTCGGTTAACCATCACGTAAACCAGTATTTATTTTTGGAAAACAAAAACCTTTAAGAGGAACGGGATTGGCCGGCTCCTCTTAAAGGTTATTCAACGATTTCAAAGGTTTTTAGCATATGATGAAATCTTGCTCCATGTCCTTCAGCAGCTTCGAGGAAATAGTACTGCGTGATGACAAAACTTCCATCTTTCCCGTTACTGATGACGTAAGCATGAACGATTTTGCTGTTTGCTTCATTGCCTGCTGCACCATGTAACTCATATCCTTTTACAGGTTCCGTTACTTCTACAACATCCCGTAGCTCGGGAAAGTCTTTTTTCAGCTCGGCTCCAAATTTAACAACAAGTTCTTCTGGTTTCTCATCGGGAACTTGCATGATGTCCATCGTCACTTCCGGATAATTTTCAGGCACTGGGTAAACAGGAGTAATGATATCTGATTCCTCACCGTGGGTCAGCTTGTAGCGTGTTTCATCTACATAAATCACATATTCCGAATGTTTCCCTTTATTTAACTGGACTTCAGTTTCTTCATCCTCTCCCTCGATGCTTTGAATCACTTCTTTCTCAGGGAGAAACATATCTTTAATTTCTTTCATAAACGCCGTTCCTTTATCCGTTTGCAAACTGAGTGCAATCAACAATGCGACAGTAAAAGTGATGAACAGTGGAATTGCCTTATTCCTCTTTTTCACTTTGCTCATTCTTCCTTTCATATTTTTAATACTACATTTGACTTTATTTTGGCAAAAAAGTTTTAATCTATAGAAAATATTTTTTTAAAAGGGGCTATGCTATAGAAAGCTGTTAAAATTGAATAAAAACCGAGGGAGTGCATTTGACCTTGCTTGCCGCAAGAACGTGAAGTTTGATGCCAACAAGTATGTGGTTTTCATACTTTTTGGCTCATGTGACTAGCGCAAGTGTGCGATTAACAATACCTATAAAAAATTGGAGTGATATTAATGGCAGGTGTAACAGGAATTGGTGGAGTGTTCTTTAAAAGCGAGGACCCAATAGCCTTGCGAAACTGGTATAAAGAAAAATTAGGAATAGATTCGGATGAATACGGCAAAGTGTTTCTTTGGAATTCTGTAAAGCAACCAGGTATAGGGAGGACGATTTGGGCGCCGTTTAAAGAAGAGACGACTTATTTTGAACCATCACAGAAGCAGTTCATGATTAACTTCCGCGTAGATGATTTGGTTGAATTGGCTGAAGAACTTCAATTGAAAGGTGTCGAAATCCTAGCACCTATTTTGGAAGAAAGTTACGGGAAATTTGCACACATTTTAGATTTGGAAGGAAACAAAATCGAATTGTGGGAACCTATTGGTGAAAATATTTTAGATTTGGCGAATGAAGAGACAAGTTGAAAAATTAATCCTCGGCTATGCGATCTTTGGTGAATTTTCTTGTTATTGGTCACATTTGAGCGAAATGTATGCAGAACAAAAGAAAACTAGAATCATACGACAATAAGTCGCGTGTTCTAGTTTTTTTGTTGTTTTATGTTGAGATATATTCGAATGAGGGCGAAGAGTACCAACAGTCCTGAGCAAATCCATACAAAAAGCATAGAGAGACCCAAACCGATATTTGCATCGATAGCAGGATGAGATTGTTCATCAAACAGGGAATAAATGAATGGCCCGCTAATTCCTACAAATAAAGTGATGGCGACAAGCCATCTTTTTGGAGACATCAGAGTGCTGGAAAAGAGAATGGTACCCAGTATAAGGGGAATCAGAGTTTGTAATAATTGAATCATTGTTTGAATGGGATCGGTCATTACGAAGCTCTCCTTTCTTTAATGCATTATATGTTTGATATATAAATCTATGAAGGCGTTATTCAAAATAATAGAGAAAGAGGCTTACTCAATAGTGAGTCAGCCTCTAGTCATTTCATTCTCTATATACCCTCTAAACTCATTAATGTTTCTTCGTATTCCATTATAGCTTCATCGAGTAATTGAAGTCCTACATCAATTTGTTCTTTTGTGACGATTAACGGTGGGATTATTCGGATTACTTCACCGTGATTTCCGCATAGATAGAATAACACGCCTTTTTTAAGAGCCGCATCCAGAATTTTTAATAAGCCCGAACCATTGGGTTGACCCGTTTGTGGATTAATGATTTCAATTCCTATCATTAATCCTACAGCACGGATACTACCGATGACACGATGTCTTTTCTTCATTTCTTCAAGCTGTTGAACGGCATATGAACCCATCTGTTTTGTGTTTTCAAGGAGATTTTCTTCTTTTATTATGCTCAATGTCGTCAAAGCGACTGAACAAGCGATTGGATTTCCTCCAAATGTCGTCCCATGACTGCCGAGTGGCCATTGCTTCATTAATTCATTGGACGCAACGGTGGCACTAAGAGGTAAGCCAGATGCAATTCCTTTAGCAATCGCCATGATATCTGGGGTGACATCGAAAGTTTGTGCCGCAAACCATTCGCCTGTTCGACCAAATCCAGTTTGTACTTCATCAAAAATAAGCAATATCTGATGACGATCGCAAATTTCACGAACTTTTTTCAACCAGCCTTTTGGAGGGACAACATAACCACCTTCGCCGAGGACTGGCTCTAAAATAACGCAAGCTACTTCCTCAGGCGTTACTTGATGACTAAACAAAGTAGCAAAATCTCTTTCCAATTTCTCAATGACATAAGCTTCTGGATCTAAACCGGCCGGACATTCTTTCACGTTTGCGTAAGGTACTTGATATGTAAGTCCTGATGGCTGCATAAACTTACGGTATTTGCTTTTCGAGGTAGTAACACCTAACGCACCTAATGAACGCCCGTGGAAACCACCTGTGAATGAAACAACATACGGTCGTTTAGTCACATATTTTGCAAGTTTAAGTGCGCCTTCTACCGCTTCGGTACCGCTATTGGCGAAGAAAAAGCAATCCAGGTTACCAGGCATAATGTCGGCAAGTTCATCTGCCAGTCTTAAAATAGATTCATACATAATTACACCTGATGGGCCATGCATTAAACCATCTGCTGCGTCTTTGATAGATTGAACCACTTTAGGATGTCTGTGACCGACATTTGTTACAGCAATACCGGACGTGAAATCAAGATATTGCTTTCCGTCTACTCCGAAGTAATAACAACCTTCTTCTTTGATGACAGGAAGATTCGGATGATCTTTGGCCATGCTCGGAGCTAACCGATTTGGCATGTTTTTGACCAGATGGTCCCATTTATTTTCCATACAATTGACCTCCAAGATCATAGTGAGCATTATTTCAATTTAAGAAAACGGTTCTTACTTAATTGATTTCAGGCTTTCTTCCCGAATGAGAGACAATAGTTCTTCTTTGTAATGTCCGAATTCTGCCGTGTTTTTCATACTGAATTCCCGTGGTCTATCCAGCGTGATTGGAATTTTCTTTTTTAAACGTCCTGGCCTTGCGGTCATCACATATACAGAGTCAGCTAAAAAGATAGATTCATCGACATCATGTGTAATAAATAAAATCGTCTTTTTGGACTCATCCCATGCTTTTAGCAAAACTTCTTGCATGATGGTTCTTGTTTGTGCATCCAGTGCTCCAAATGGTTCGTCCATCAATAATATTTTTGGATCATTAGCCAAAGCTCGTGCAATGGCTACGCGTTGTTTCATACCTCCAGATAATTGAATAGGGTAATGCTTTTCAAAACCTTCCAGCCCAATTAACTGAAGGTAATGTCCAGCAAGATCATCCCGCTCTCTTTGGGAAACGCCTTTTAACTTTAAACCGAATGTGATGTTATCTTTGACATTTAACCACGGATAGAGAGTGTATGATTGGAAGACCATGCCACGATCCGGACCAGGACCGTTAATTTCTTGTCCATCAAGCAGGACCTGACCCGAAGTAGACTCTTCCAAGCCTGCTACGATACGTAGTATGGTTGATTTCCCGCATCCTGAAGGTCCTAATATGGTGACGAATTCACCGTCTTCCACAGTAAAAGATGTCTTTTCAAGCGCTGTGGTTTCTCCAGATTTCGTTTTAAATATTTTACCTACATCTTTGATTTCCAATTTTGGTGTGATAATTCGTGGAGCTGTTTTCCCTTCACTTAATATATTGGGTGTTCCTATTGCGTTCACTTCTAGTTTTGGTGCGACCATCTTAATAACCGTCCTTTCTCATCCAGGAAAACGAAGCGCGGTAAATGGATTTGAACATGATATCTGTAATGAGTCCTAGCAAACCGATAATTAAAATACCGACGATAATTTTTTCTGGTTGGAGGAAGCGGGAGGCTTGCATAATCATGTAGCCTAAGCCACTGGATGCTCCAACAATTTCTGCTACCACTAAATACGTCCAAGCCCAACCAAACGTAATACGAAGCGTATCTACGATTCCCGGTAATGAAGCGGGTAAAATTACTTTAGTGAAAATTTGAGCATTCTTGGCACCAAGTGTATAAGAAACATCGATTAAATCGTTTTGCACGTTTTTGGTAACATCCATAACCATGAGTGTAAGTTGGAAGAACGTTCCTAAGAAAATAACGGCCATTTTTTCGGATTCGCCAAGACCAATCCATAAAATTAATAAAGGAATAAATGCGGATGCAGGCATGTATCGAATAAACCCAATAATAGGTTCAAAAGCACCTTCCATAATTCTTAAGGATCCCATGAGTATTCCTAGAGGAATGCCAATTAATGCGGCGATAAGAAATCCTGTAAATACCCTCGAAAAACTGATGCCGATATCAGAGAAAATCTCTCCGCTCATAAACATTTCTGTTGCTGTAGCTAAGACTGCGGTTGGAGTGGGTAAGAACAAGGGATTTACGAACCCGCTATAACTTAGTAGCGACCAGATCCCTAGAACAAAAATAAATGTAATAAGACCAGCAGAAGTATAAATCTTTTTAGGTATCTCTTTATTTGGTGTAAACCATTTGGTTCCCATTTAGTACCCTCCATCTATGTATGTATTTTGGATTTGAGCCTAACTTGAATAGGCAAAAACCAACGCCTATCAAGTTAAACCCTGAATATCAATCACCAAGATGGTACGTGACAATTCATACATCCTATTGAAAGCCGTTTAGCTCATTTGAATTAGTAATTAGTTACTCTTGAAGAAAACTTCCATTCACAACATCATCTGCTTTTAAGTCTTTCTCAAGCATGTCTTGATCTTTATAAAACTGAATAGCATTTTCTGCTGATTGATAAATCGAACCTTTTTCGCTTTCAGTACCAAATAATTTCGCGTTATCTTCTTTTGTAAAGAATTTCAATCCAGTGACTGTTGCTTCAAATTCTTTTACGTCGATATTAAGACCTTTTGCCATAATTTCATTTGCTTCTTTTTCATTTTCTTTCCAATAATCCATTGCTTCACCCATTGCTTTTACAAAGGCTTTTATATCCTCTGGGCGGTCTTTTATCACGTCTTCTTTAAAAGCAACTGTATCTAGGATGATGCCTGGTAAATCCTTTGTTGTTAATAAAACTTTCCCGTTAGCCTCCGCACCTTTAGTCAACCAAGGTTCCCATGTAACAGCGGCATCTACTTTACCAGCTGCAAAGGCTGCACCAGCGTCACCAGCTGACATTTGAACAACAGTAATATCATCTTCCGTTAATCCACCTTGCTCTAATGCTGTTAAGGCAAGCATTTGGCTAGTTGAACCAACTTCAAAAGCAACTTGTTTGCCTTTCAAGTCTTTCACATCATTAATATCACTTTTCACGAGAATTCCATCACCGCCGTATGAATCATCCAATAACCATACAACTTGGACAGGAATATCAGCTCCTGCTAATGTGACTTGTACATCTAAAGCAGTCGCCATTCCGTCAATTTTGCCACCTGCTAATGCAGCTTTACGTTCTCCCAAACCTTCAATAATTGAAAGCTCCACATCCAGACCATTTTTCTCGAAAAAGCCTTTTTCCTTCGCTAAGAACAGTGGTCCATAACCTGTCCATGTAGGAAGAGTTACTTTTAACGGTTCTCCTGATTTACCAGAAGCAGTGGATTCACCTTCTTTACCACATGCGCCCAACGTGACTAGCAACATAAGCGAACATAAAACTAACAACCATTTTTTCAACATAATTTCCCCCTATTACTAAAGTATGTGACTATCTAAAATATCAAGTCCCTGGCCAGTAGGGGCTTAATCGTGTTACCGGATGATTTCGAGATTCTGAAAATTAATAATGGGTAGGTGAGTTAGGAAAGTATACTCTTAAAGGTTAACCAACAAGTATTGCTCTTTTAATGTTTAAGTGATTTTATCCATGTCATCTTCCATAGGGGAGCTGGTATATTTTTTTAACTTTCTAACGACTGAAGGTTGGCTGATTCCAAGGACGTGGGCCATTTCTGTTGTCGTTTTATACCTTTTTTGTGTATTCAGCAGTACTTTCTTCTCTACAAACTCCAAAATATGTGGCAAAGTTTGTCCATCAAAGTCAATCCCTATTTGTTCTCCTTCAGAAGGTTGATAGTGTAATGGTAAATCTTTAAGCGTTATTTTATTCGAATCACTTGTGATGAAAATCCGTTCCAAAACATTTCTCAGTTCACGGAAGTTGCCTTTCCATTCAAGTTGGAGAAGGTGAATATATAGATCATCTGCTATTTTCTTTTCATCGTTATACTGATCGATAAAGCCCTTTACATATAAGGAAATCGCTTTTTCAAGATCCTCGGGTCTTTCTCTTAGAGGTTTCAAATGAATGGGGGCGATATGAAGAAGATAGAATAAGTCTTCCCGCAGTTTTCCTTCTTTGGCTAATTCATCGAATGGGGTTTCACTCAACGCTATAATTCTGGTTGTAGTGTTTTTGTTCAAAAGGTAGAATAATTTTGCTTGTGAAGCTAGCGATAGTTGATCCAGTTCTTTTAATACAAGTGAACCGCCAGAAGCTAGGGATAAATAGCCTTGTGATTGGGACTCTTGATTACCAATGAAAGCGATTTCAAATACAGCTTCAGGAATTGTACTGCAGTTAACTTCAATAAATGGACCATCACTTCGATTACTTTGACTGTGAATAAATTTTGCCAAGGTAGTCTTGCCGACACCACGTTCACCATGAATGACAATCGGAGCATCGATGCGTGCCATTTTCAGGGCTGTTTTAACTGCACGCGCAGAAGATTGACTCTCCATAATGGATCCGTCAATTTGAATATGCTGATCTCTTAGATGGGCAAGTTCTTCTTTGACCTTAGACATTTCAGTCTCTAAATCTTGCAAGTATTCTTTCATAACAATGAGCTCTGACAGTTCGTAAGAATAACTGATGACGAACTCGACTTCACGTTGTTCATTGAAAAGGGGAATGCCGGTAATTAATACTTTTCGTCCAGAGGGTGTAGTTTGAACGGTCACGATTTTCTTCTTTTTTTCCACAACTTCAGGAGTAATTGCTGGAGAAAAAATTCCTTGCGCTTCCAAATCTAAAACAGACTTTCCTAAAAGTTCCGCAGGGGTCAGGCCATAATGTTCGCCGCTGATTTGCGTGACTTTAATGATTTTTCCTTCCCGAGTTGTGATGATAATGTCTTCGTCGTGTGTGTCCATTATTTCTTCATCGGTATTTGGCAGTAATAACATTGTATTCATTCCTAACTCCTTTATTCAGTATTGTATAAGACTATACAATACTGAATAATCTAATTACAAGCGTAATTTAAAATATTCTAAAAATTTATTTGTTTTGAAATAAAAGTCAACAAAAAAACGCCTTTCAAAAGGCGTCCAATTTGGCTATTAAATTTTGAATATATTCGTCGGAACGATGCTTCAAGACTTTTTGGTTCAGGTCATTGATGCCGGAATCGGTCCAACCTTCATAGACATCTAAATGCTCATCCACAAAATCCAGGAAAGCGAGAATATCCCAATAGGGAGTATAGTTTTCATTGGATAATTGCATGTACGCTTCCAGAAAATAATCGGCAATTTTAATACCATATAGCATCACTAAGTTTATTCGGCAATGTGCAACATCTACCAAAGACGGACCTTTGCAAGCATTGATCCAATCAACGACACCATTCAATTCATTTCCTTCCCACAAAATGTTGGTCGGATGGTAATCACGGTGAATTAAAACAGGTTGAAACTCGGGAGAATTTGAACTAACAAACTCAATGGCAAATAACCACGCCTGTTGTTGAGCAGTCCATGTAGGTATCGACACATTTGTAATATCCACATAGGAAGAGTAAGTCCATTTAAAGGTATCGGGAATTGTAGTTTGATGGATAGCATGAAGTGTACCAGCTAATTGATTTAAGCTGGTTGGTAGATTGCATATATCCAATCTAACTTTTCCGGGTATTTCAGTCATCAACAAAGCTTCAAATCTAGGAGTTGCTTCCGAAATGAAGTGTGGAGTTGGTACGGACATGGACTCCATGAGCAATAAACTTTGCTTTTCATGTTCAATTAAATCTGGCTCGTCAGAAAGCCATTCACGATTCGTGATAAGCCTCGAGACGACAGAGTGTCCTGTTAAAAGCTCATGCTTAGTCATCTCGGATGAAACGCCACCTTTTAATGTGGCACTTCTCCTAACACGATGTCCGGTCGCTTCTTCAATCCATTTTTCTAACATGAACTCACTCCTCGAAATATAATTACTCCTGTTATTTTTGAAGAAATTTCCAGGAAGCGCGTGAAATTTCTTCGAGTTCTCCCGCATCGAGTTTAAACGTTAATGCACCGACATTATCTTGTGCGTGATGAACTTTAGTGGCACCGGGAATCGCAAAAACCGTTTCTCCATGATAATGGATAGTCCAGTTCAAAGCTACTTGGCTGGCACTGACATTGTATTTTTCGCCAATGGCATCCAGTAAAGTTATGAGTGGTTTAGATTCTGCCAATCCTATTTCCTTGAATTTGCGTTGAAATCTACGAGGTCCTTTGGCATCGTGAATCAATGCAGGATTATCATGAAATTTCCCAGTTAGTATTCCTTGCTCAAGTGGCGAGTAAGCAATGATGGAAATGCCTAATTCCTTCGCGCGATCCAGAACTCCGTTTTCCTCCATACGTCGGTCCAGTAAACTGTATTTCACTTGATTCGAAGCCAGTGTCAGTCCGTTTTCACTAAGAATCCGGTGGGAATTGACCATTGCAGAAGCGTTGAAATTACTAACGCCGATATGGTTAATATGACCAGCTTTTACTAGCTCAATCATGGCCTGCATTTGCTTTTCAACAGATGAGAGTGAATAGGGTTGATGAATTTGGTACAAGTCGATCCTGCGATTTTGAAGAGCCTCTTTACGATTATTAATCGTTTTCGGAATGGAACCTGCTGTTCGAAGCATAGGCCACCATTTAGTCGCAATTCGAGCTTCTTCAGGGCTTGCACCTATATTTTCAAGCGCTTTCGCTAAAATTCTTTCGGACTCACCGCCACCATATACTTCAGCAGTGTCAAACCAATTGATGCCGCCATCCAATGACGTTTTAATGATGTTTTCCGTAAGTTCATCATCCAGTGCTCCCCAAAATCTGCCAACGACACCTGATCCTTTACTGAATTGCCAAGTCCCTAGTCCAAGGGGGGACAGGTGTAAATCTGTTTGGCCCAGAGTCCGCTTTATCATAGTATTTTCCATATATATCAGCCTCCAAAAGGGCATATGATTTATTAGTTCCAGCTCCAAGCACCAGTGTCTGGCTAGAAAGAAGCTTTTCGCTTTTATTGTAAAAGTGTACCATTTAGTCTCTTAAGATAGCGAATATGTAGCGGTTTGAAAGTTTCAATGAACTGTCCCATAATAGAAGGTAATAAATGATTAATTAATGGGGGAAACACTATGAAAGATGATTTGGAATTTGATCTGGAAATGGCAAGAGAATACGATAAAGGCATTCGCCGTGCTCTACCAACTTACGATGCATTGTTCCGGATGGTTCAGTCATTCCTTCGTGCGAATGTAAACGACTCCGCAAAAGTGTTGGTCATTGGAGCTGGCGGAGGAAATGAAATCGTGACCTTTGGAACAGCAAATCCTACGTGGACTTTCGCCGGAGTAGACCCTTCAGAAGCTATGCTTGAAGTCGCTATGCAAAAAGCGAAAAACGCAGGAATCGAAGATCGAGTGTCCATACATACAGGGATAGTTGAACAAATCGAATTTAATGAAACATTTGATGCTGCCACATGTTTGCTTGTCCTCCATTTCGTTGAAACAGTTGAAGAAAAACTGAGTTTATTGAAAACAGTAAGAGAAAGATTGCAACCGGGAGCTCCATTTGTACTCGTATCGATGTTTGGTGATCAATCGAATCCAGAATTCGATGAGCGGATGAATTTATGGAAATCGATTTGGCTCGATTTAACTGATTTAACACAAGAAGATGTGGAGGCGATGGAAGAGTCGGTTCGTGAACTGTCATTCATACCTGCAACTCAGATTGAAGAACTCTTACAACAAGCTGGTTTCGAGCGGGTAACACAATTCTTTTCGACCACTCTATTTGGTGGCTGGATTGCGCATGCAGCAAAATAAAAGACAGGGCAGAGGCCCTGTCTTTTGCTATTCAATCATGTAATTCAATTCTATCAGGAGGAAATTAATGGGCGAAACCGAATAAAACTTTGCTCATGCCGATTAAACTGAAGTTGATGCCGAATAAATCTTTATCCATGCCAAATAAACCGTAACGCAATTATTCAATCAGAGCTTCAAAATAGAAATTTGCTTTTTTGGAGAGTTTTAAAGGATCCAATTCGTTGAAATTAATATTCTTTAAGTTCTTTCTCTCGAACACCATATTGAAAATAGTCATGTTATCAATCGGATTACCTTCTAAATTCTTCATCTGATTTCCATCTTCATCTAAAGCCGGGACAGCAACGATAAAGTCAACTTCTGTCACTTCCGATTGTCTCTTTATATCCTGTAGTACACTAGCACAACTTGAGAGGATTTCGGCTTTAAAGTCTGCATAGATGTCATCTTCATAAATATAGGTCAATGCGATGACTTTCATTTTGCCAGTTGTCTCATCGAACTCCAGAACTTCTACAGCGTCTTCAGGAAATTCATGGCGATGACCGAAATTTTCTATGAGAGAATTTGCGATGCTTTTTTCCAATTCACTCCTTGGATGAGTTGATTCTTTTTTATTCACATCATCTGAACAACCAGAAATCAAAAAAGTTAACATACATACAACAGTTAATAATTTCTTCAAATGTTACGTCTCCTTATAATCGATTCCAGAAAAGTATAATAGATTGCACCAAATATTAGTATATACTTCTAAAATTCTTATAGTTTCCCTTTATGCCCAGTAATCACTTCTAATTTAATTAAAACGCCTCTGTTGTAAGGTTTCCAATCTCACTCAAAAGGGAACTTCAGTTGTAAGAGTAAATGTAGAGGAAGTGATCGTGATGAACACATCAACAGCACATGCGAAAGATAAAATGAGAGAAGTAAAACCTTGGGTACGGAGATTCGGGCGATTCGGCTATATGACAAAAGGTGTTGTTTACGGGATGATTGGAATCCTGGCGGCACTTGCTGCTTTCGGACCTGGAGGAGATACAACCGGAACTTCGGGTGCATTGCAATCCATTGCAGAAATGCAATTTGGAGATTTTGTTTTATGGGTCATTGGCATCGGCTTAATTGGTTATATCATGTGGGATTTCATAAAAGCTTTTAAAGATCCTGAAAACGAAGGAAATGATGCAAAAGGGCTGATTAAGCGGACCGGCTATTTTATCAGTGGGATTATTTATGCGAATTTAGCTTTTGGAGCAATTAAACTGGCAAGTCACACTGGAAACGCTGAAGGTGGAGGCGAAAAGACGATTTCAGCCAAATTGATGGAGCAGCCCTTTGGGGAATGGATAGTCGGTTTAGTGGGAGTTATCATCATTGGTTATGGACTTTATGAGCTCTATAGTGGAGTCAAAGAAAAGTTTATGGATAAATTCAAAACATATGAAATGAATGAAAAAGAACGTAAAATAGCACGACTTTCAGGAAAAATCGGATTGAACGCACGTGGAGTGGTACTGAGTATGGTAGGTTTCTTCTTTATCCGTACTGCCTATACGAATAACCCAGAAGAATCCAAAGGTTTGGGTGGGGCATTAGCGGAACTTGCCAGACAACCATTTGGCCAGTTGATTCTTGCTATGGTTGCTGTAGGTCTGATTTTATACGGTATTTATCAAATCATACGTGGACGCTATCAGCATATGAACTTTGGCTATCACGGTAAATAAGAGATAAGAACCGTTCACTTTTGTGAATGGTTCTTTTCATGTTCAAGTAACCATTCTTTTCGCCATGTTTCCCACGCAAATCCAGACAGAGATCCATTTTTTCCGACCACTCGATGACAAGGCACGATGAGGGCTAATTTATTTTTCCCGATAGCCGACCCAACTGCCCGAACTGCTTTTTGTCTATTAATTTGGTGAGCAATCTCGGAGTAGCTGCTTCGTTTACCATATGGGATGTGGATGAGCTCATTCCATACTTCACTTTGAAAAATGGTGCCGTTCAACGATGGAATCGTAAAGTGTGTAAGATGACCTTTGAAATAAGAGTCAATCTCATGAAGGAAATGTTTGACGATTTCATTTTCATGGGAATGCTTTTGTTCTTCTACGAACAATACAGATATAAGATCTTCCTGTGTTGCTATTACTTCAATGAGTCCAATTGGTGAATTCAAATAGCCTCTATACATATGAACACCCCCCTAGTCCTATTATAAATAACTTCAGTTCTGTATGCTTTTCAATTGTTGGCATTCAATTTTCAGGCAGAAGTATTGTGTTACTATAAAGAAAAAAGTTTTGATAAACGATTCTGTTGTTTATCGTACAGTTTGGTGCATGTTCAGCATGAGCCGACAAGTATGAAAGCCACATAAAAGGGGGCATTGGCCATGAAAGAATTTGAATGGATAGCCATCAGAAACAATGATAATCGCTTTGATGGTCAGTTCTTTTATGGGGTTTCGACAACACTTATTTTTTGTCGGCCATCATGCCCTTCCAAGTTGCCACTTCGTCAGCACGTCTCCATTTTTTTATCACAGTGTGCAGCCTTGGAGGCTGGGTATCGTCCATGTAAACGATGTTGTCCAGATGATGTGGCATTTGTTCAGCCGCGTTCACAAATTGTCAATCAAACCATCGAAATAATTGAAACACAATTAGCAGAACCTCTTACATTGAAAAAATTGGCTGAGCAACTGTTTGTTTCTCCAACCTATTTACAGAAAGTATTTTCGAAAGAAATGAACGTATCACCAACACGTTATTTAATGAAAGCAAGAATGGATCTAGCAAAACAGCAACTCCTAACGACTGATTTGCAAGTAAGCGATATTGCTCAATCTGTCGGTTATCTGAATGCCGCCCATTTCTCAACAGCTTTCCATAAATACACCAATCAGTCACCAACACATTATCGAACGAAAGTTTAGTAAAGGAAGTACTTCTTATGCGCGTATACATAGCATTAATTGCCCTAAGTCTGATTTGGGGTTTATCATTCGTATTCATTTCAATTCTTAGCGAGCCTGCAGGCGTATGGGGTACGGTTTTTCTTCGTTGTACAGCTGGTGCATTGCTATTGCTTCCATTACTTTGGTTGAAACGAAAAGAAATTATTAAGCCTGTTCCTTGGAAAGCATTAGTAGTGGTCGGAGTAGTAAACGCAGGTTTGCCTTGGGGATTAATTGCACTCAGTCAAACTCAAATCAACAGTAGCTTGGCTGCGGTACTCAATGCATTCACACCCATATTTACTGGATTAATCGGCTTATTGTTTTTCGGTTCTATTTTACTTAAACAGCAATGGATTGGCATTGCACTTGGATTTGTAGGGATTTTAATTATTATGGACTTTGACGTTTCACTATTGTTTGGAGAAAGTTTTGTCGGGATAGGTACGATGATTCTGGCAACCATGTGCTATGGATTTTCTTCTCATTATGTTCGTAAGCATTTAAAAGACGCCGGTATCATTTTCATCACGACCTGCACGTTGATAGTGGGAGCGGTTGTAGGCGGATTGATGATGTTGTTTACTAACGCCAATCAATTACAAACACTCTCACTACATCTAAACGGTGAAATCGTATTTGCCGTCATTGGGCTTGGATTTTTCGGTTCAGGCATTGCCCATTTATTGTTCTTTTACATCATGAAAGAACGGAGCGCGGAATTTGCAACGTCGGTTACGTATTTAATTCCGATTTCCGCTATTTTTTGGGGCTATTTTTTATTACAGGATCCGATTTCTGTTCATATGATAGTTGGATTGGTTGTCATACTGTGTGGAGTGTACTTAACCACACGTCCAAAACTCACTTTTCTGAAGTGAGTTTTTTTAGTATGACGAAAGAAGTGAAAATCTCCAGTTTGTTTACATAACTTTCATTCAGTCCACATATATAGAAATAGACATTCGACAGAGCTCATGTGAGAAAAGAACGTTTTTTACACTCACCCTAAAAATTACATAATATTCAAATTATTTTATGATATGCTCTCTCCAATACTATTTTTAGGAGGAACGAAGTTGAAAGTGAAAAAGTATATTCTAACTCTTTTTATAGTGATGCTCGCTTTTTATCCATTTACGGATGGAACCAAACAACAAACGGCTATTGCAACAGATGAATATGCCCAATTAGGAATCAGCATTAATAAAATTCTTCAGGACGAACGTCTCGACGGTGCCACGACAGGTGTGAGTATTAGGAAAGCCAACTCAGGAGAACTTATTTATGCCCATTTTGGTGAAACGAGGTTGCATCCGGCATCGAATATGAAACTTCTCACAGGAGCAGCTGCTCTCGAAACACTCGGAGAAAATTATAGGTTCTCTACGGAAGTGTTGAGTGATGGCACTGTAAAAGCGGGAATGTTGTCGGGAGATTTGTACTTGAAAGGTAAAGGAGATCCTACGTTGTTAAAGCAGGACTTCGACATATTTGCCAAGGATCTTGCAGCTCGTGGTATTAAGAAGATAAATGGAAACTTGATTGGTGACGATACCTGGTATGACGATGTCCGTTTGTCGCAGGATATTACTTGGACGGATGAATCCTATTATTACGCTGCACAAGTATCAGCACTAACGGCATCTCCGAATGCAGATTATGATGCAGGTACAGTAATTGTGGAAGCACATCCAAATTCAATTGTCGGTGAACCAGCAAAGATTAAAGTATTGCCTGAAACTGATCTGGTAAACATCATCAATCGTTCTAAAACGGTTCCTGCCGGAGAAGTGAAAGACATAACAATTGAACGGCAACATGGATCGAACAATATCATTATTGAGGGAACAGTCCCAGCGGGCGGCACTGTCACCCGTGAATGGATTGCGATTTGGGAGCCTTCCTATTATGCGTTGGACTTGTTCAAGACATCTTTGGAGGAACAAGGTATTAAATTTGTCGGAAAGCACAAAATCACGTTAGGCAAAACGCCTAGTGATGCTCAACTGCTGACTTTTAAAAACTCAATGGCACTGAAAGAACTATTCATTCCTTTCATGAAACTTAGCAATAACGGACACGCTGAAGTATTGGCAAAGGAAATGGGCAAAGTGGTTTACGGGGAAGGAAGCTGGGAGAAGGGACTTCAGGTGATAGAAGAGAATTCAGAGGAAATGGGTTTGAATATGGAAACAATCATGATCCGCGATGCTTCGGGCATGTCTCACGTTAATTTGATTCCTTCCAATGAAGTAACAAATCTTCTTGTGGCTGTACAAAATGAGCCATGGTACAACACATTCTTATCTTCATTGCCAGTTGCAGGGATAAGTGACCGTTTTACCGGAGGAACTTTACGCAATCGAATGAAAACTGAACCTACTGTCGGAAATGTGAAAGCAAAAACAGGTACATTGACCGCCGTATCTGCCTTATCTGGATATGCCACCACAAAAGATGGTGAGTTGCTGACATTCTCCGTTCTTATTAATAATGATTTGGCAGCTGTGACGCCAATTGAAGACCAAATTGCCACAGCGATTGCAAGCTATACAAAACCTAAATAATCAGTAGCTTCCCGCTCTAAAATGTGGGAAGCTATTTTTATGTGGAAATAATCAGAATAGAAGGAGAAAAATATGTTAACGACAAAACAATTGCAAGACATTGAGACTCTTCAAAAAGAATGTGAAGCTCATGATGGGATACAACTGAAATTGAACTGGGAAATGCTAAGGACCCGTGATTTGGAGGAACGTGACTTTCTTTATTATGAAGAAAATGAACTAGTTGCATTTTTAGGGATTTACGCTTTTGGTTCAACTGCGGAAGTATGCGGTATGGTAAAGCCAAGCGAACGCCGGAAAGGTCATTTTAATCGTTTGTTTCTGATGGCAATGGAAAAAGCAAAACAACAGAAATTCAAGAAAATTTTGCTCAACGCACCAGCTGGATCTCAGGAAGCGAAGGCCTTTTTGAATAAACATGACGCCGTTCCTGCATTTTCCGAACACCAAATGGAGTGGCAGGAAAGACCTCTTAATGAAGTAGAGGGTGTGACTTTACGAGAGGCAAAGCATGAAGATCTGGACATGAGAATTCGTTTGGACGTCGAGGCGTTCGGTGTACTAGAGGAAGATGCTAAAGCGATGGAAAGCAGAATAGAAAGCGATGAAGATACCGATATGTTAATGATCGAAGTGGACACTCAAACAATCGGAAAGATTCGTATTAAGCGTGAAGACGGGCAAGCATGGATATATGGTTTTTCCATTCTTCCTGATTTCCAGGGGAAAGGTACAGGTCGAAAAGTGCTCCAAAAAGTCGTCAAAAAACAAAGTATGCAAGGCCATTCCGTGTATCTGGAAGTGGAAACAAAAAATGCTCATGCCTTGAATTTATATGAATCCGTGGGTTTTAAAGTAGTGCATGCCCAAGATTACTATCTATACAAAAATGAAAACGACTAAGTCAGCCGTTTCCGCAAAAAAGACGAAAGGACCGGAATGAACGGCTCTTTCGTCTGTACTGTATTAATAAGATTCAAGCATATTTGGTTTTTTGTCTGTCTTAAAGACGAGTACCTCGCTGGAAGGGTCGTATGAATCACCATAAAACTGCTCATCTTTAAAGGTATGGATATTTTCATAAGTCCACTTCATTGCGTTATAAATTTCTTCTTCATCCTGATCGGTAGGTGACCAATAGAGTATTTCAAGAACGGTATTTTCGCCGGTGGCTAAAGATCGACGAGTATAACCAATGCGGGATGCATGTTTGAAGTCTTCCCGGGCGTAAAATTTAAGGCGTTTTTCGGTATCCGTATCTTCATAATTTACAGGTTCGACTTCAAGGAGAATTGCTTTGTTCTTTTCTTTTAATTTGTTCAGAAGTTTGCGACCTAATCCTTCACCGCGGGCTTCTTTCGACACAAAAAGATAATCCACAAATACAAAGTTTTCAAACTCAACGTACATGAGCACGTGTTTTGGACCTTCATCTTTTATATAAACATTACCTTTTTCAGTCAGTAATGTCTCCATATGTTCTTTTGATTTCATTTCTTCGACTGGAAAATATTGATTTAACTTTTCATACCAATTCATCTAAACTTTCTCCTCCCAAAATTATCTTTTGCCTGGAGTTTTTGTTTTGTTGCGCGAAAATAAGAGGAACAAAGTAGGCGAGAAAATCCTCGGTATTATGTTTACCCAAACCTCACAACTCTAAACATGTTTAATGAATAAAAGCCTAAACTAAGTGTTTCATCTTCACATATTTGAAAGTTCTCCGGTGAAGTTCTTTGATTGATAAACGACAGTAACAAAATAAAACTCATCGCCATTATCGGATCCCGGTAGGAGAAGGGGACCCATATGATGTCGAAGTTCCTCGTAATATTCCATTAGAAACGTCCTCACTTAACCATTTTCAAGTATGTATACCCGTTATTACCAAAAATAACTTATAATAAGAAAAACAAACATTATAGGACGTGAATGTATTGACGAAAAAGCTTTGGTTTCAAGTTGGGGTCGGGATTTTGCTGGCTTTACTTATTATACGAATGTTTATTGAAGTTAAAGGGATATTTTCGCCGCTTGTCATTATAGGGCAAACCATATTTTTACCTTTATTGCTTGGAGGGGTTTTATTCTATTTAACGAGACCTCTGCTAAATTTTTTAGAGTCAAAAGGCTGGCCGAGATGGACAAGCATTCTAGCTATCTTTATCGCGATTGGATTTTTCCTTTGGTTGTTCTCATTCATGATTGGTCCGGCAGTTACAAAGCAAGTGAATTCATTAGTTGAAGATGCACCAAAAATTACTAAAGATGTTCAAACCATGGTTGATTATGCACTTGATCAAAAAAATCGTTTACCTGATTCGATAAAAGAATCAATTGATAATCAGTCTTCAAAATTGAATGACTTTGCACAAAGATTCGGTGTTGGGCTAATCACATTTATTCAAAGCATGTTCCAAGGGTTATTTTTATTGGTATTGATACCGTTTTTCCTTGTTTATTTATTGAAAGATCACGAGAAGTTCGCACCATTTGTTGCCAATTTCTTTAGTGGGGAACGGAAAACATGGATTCGTAAAACATTGGTCGATATTGATATCACACTGAAATCCTATATTCAGGGACAACTATTTGTAAGTTTTGCAGTTGGTATGATGTTGTTGATTGGATACTTAATCATTGGACTAGATTATGCACTCATTCTCGCTATTTTCGGGATGTTTATGAATGTCATTCCTTTCCTAGGTCCTTATATTTCTGTCATTCCTGCTCTTATTATAGGTTTCATTCAAGAACCACAAATGGCTATTTATGTAGCGATTATTATGCTGATTGCACAACAGATTGAAAGTAATTTAATTTCACCGAATGTCATGGGAAGAGCTCTAGATATTCACCCTTTGACCGTTATTACAGTCATTTTGGCTGCAGGAAATATTGCCGGGTTATGGGGGATTATTCTTGCGATTCCAACTTATGCAGTGATTAAGACGATTTTGAAAAATGCTTATGCAAGACGCGCGGAAATCAAAGAAGCTGCAACATCAACAGTCGAAGAAGAATGATGATAGAAATGTGAAAAGCCGGATTCTCCAAAAGGAGAGTCCGGCTTTCGCTTATTCTGGATAACGTTCTTCACTTGAAGAAGTATCTTTTGAATGTCGTTTATTTTCTTCATCTTTTACTTTTTCATTTAATTCTTCAACAGGTACAGCATCCACGGTTTGCATGTCTTCATGCATATCGAAGAGGCTTTCCTTGTCAGTTTCTACTACATCTGGATTGTCTAATTTACGAACTTTTTGATTTTTACGTTCTTTATCGTCAAAAGGTTTGTTCGTCATACGAATCCACACCTTTCAAATGCTTATTTTCTCACCATATTAACTAACATGTGAGCCAAAGCATGTTGCTGATCTTTATCGCCAGACTTCCATAATTCTTGTAACAAATTTTCTTCGCTGTTACGAGGCTCTTCATTATTTGCTAAATAGCCTGCTACTTTTTCAGCAGTCTTTGCTAATTGCTCTTCGCCAAGACCTAATTTTTCACCCATTGCTACTTTATCGCCTAAATAAGATTTAAAGGTTGAAAAATTCGCTAAGATTTCTTCTTTTTTTTCTGAACTTACATTATTTAATTCCTCTTGAACTTTACCTTGAATGTTTTCCATGTCATTGACACGCTCCTTTTCATCTTCTTAATGTTAGGTTTATCCTATTTAGTCATTGCTAAAACATCCCAATGTTCAAATGGGTATTTTTAACTATTGAAGAGGACAGAAACCGCATTTTTGCAATCCCGGAACATCTTTGGAGAAACAACATGTAGTTCGTACAGGAGAATTCAAAAGCTGTGCTGGCTCAAGGTCTTTTAAGTAGGCTTTAAATAATGAATGATTTGCGATTCCTTCCCAAACGTTTGATGATTTTAAGATCTCCAAATCAATGCGAGCTTGCTTTTCAGTCGCAGCATTTCCAAGAAGAACAGAGTAGTGCCATAGTAAAAATCCAAAAACGTTTTCCCACAATGTCAAAGGAGAGACAGAAGAGTGCTTTCGAATTTCTAGGATCAATGAATAAGTTTGTTCCTTCAATATTTTCTGTATGAGAGCTTCACGAGGAAGGTTCTCTACATCCATAAAGTCTTTCTTATCGATATACATACTGATACCCTTATTTCCATATTCAACATTAGCAGCAAACATCAAATCTTCATGTTGTCCCAACCATAATTCATCGTAAGTAGCCAGCATGACAAATTGTGTCGATATAAACATCCCATAGCGACGCATAAGGTAAGAAGCAGCAACCGTTTTGTTGCTAATACCCGTGATTGTTTGTACTACTGCCAGGAAATCAATGTCTTCCATTTGTTTACGTGTAAACAGTGGGTGAGCAGGAGGAATGATGTAAGTGCTATACATATTTAATTGTCGGATTTGATCGTTCGTTAAAGTAGTCATAAATGTAGTATACAAAAAATTAACCGGTAAAGTGTTGACATATTGAGTGATAATGATTATCATTATCGTATACCAAAGACAATCTTTCTGAAAATTAGGGAAGAAGCCATGTCAGCGACTTTTCTCCAAATCGATGCTGATCATAAAAACACATTCTTAACCCCCCTCATCGTTAAGTTGTGTTAGTCAAGACTATGAATCCATGCACTTGTGCATGGATTTTTTTTTAGCGTAGAATCCAAGCGATAATATTATTAAGTGGAGGCTTTTGTTCTTCAACTAACTGACCAGTGACAATAGTAGTCTTTCTTTAATATTACTGGGGTAGTTATATTAAATATGAAAATACGTGTTAGTTGAAAAAGGATATTTTTTGAAGTTGCTTATCTACATAGCACAGAATAAATAATGAAATAAATACCTGCATTTCACATATTGTATATGCAATTTTCAAAGGAAAAGAGGAGTTTTAATGTTAAAATGTCGAATTAAATAGTAGTAGCTTTTAGTAAGAGTGGAATATCGTGGAAAAAGATATAGATAAAGAAATATATCGTCAAATCGTTGAATAAATAATTTACAATAATTGTTTGCAAATATACTTATTTAAGAGGGATAAAATGAATAATTCGGGTCAAATTATTTTGGTGTTAATTTCAATAACATTTACTACCTTTCAAAAGATTGTGAATTATGAGGGTTTTTTTACGATAGACTTTTTTATATTTACTTTTATTGCTTGGCTTGTTGGAAGGCAATATGATAAAGCTCGTTACTATGAAAAACAGGCACGGTCTAGTGGGGAAAGCTATAAAAGGTTGATTGATTCATTGCCTGAATCAGTTATTATCCATCAGGATAATAGGATTGTTTATGTAAATAAAGCCACTGTTTGCATGTTTGGAGCTTCCAATATGGGAGACATAATCGGAAAATCCATACATGACTTTTTTGAGCCCGAGTACACAGAGCGTATTCACGAACGAGTAAAACAGGCAATGAAACAGAAACTTCCGTTAAACAGTATAGAACACAGAATGAAACGTTTTGATGGATCGATGTTCTTTTTTGAAGTTTCTTCATTGTATATCGTTTTTGGTGAAAAAGAGGCAATCCTTTCAATTGGAAAGGATATCACTATAAGAAAAGCACAGAACGAACAGCAACTCCAAAAGTCAGAAAAACTGGCTATGTTGGGTCAAATGGCAGCAGGTATAGCCCATGAAGTCCGTAATCCCCTAACATCCATCAAAGGATTTATATATCTATTGAAGTCCAATGAGCTCAAAGATGAATATTTTGATATTGTAGAATCAGAGCTTGAACGGATAAATTCAATCGTAGGTGAATTCATGGTTCTCGCCAAACCAAGCGTAGCAACTTTTCTAGAACAAGACATTACGATATTGATAAAAGAAATAGTAACCTTAATTAATACCCAGTCAATATTGAACAATGTTCAAATTTTTGTTGAGTTTGAAAGTGATTTGCCAATGGTGAGTTGCGATAAAAATCAGTTAAAGCAGGTTTTTCTAAACCTTCTTAAAAATTCAATCGAAGCCATGCCTCAGGGGGGAAGTATTGAGGTTAAGGTTAAGAAAAAAGAAGAAGATAAAATTTCTATTCAAATTATTGATGAAGGTATCGGAATTCCAACAGAACGATTGCCAACACTGGGAGAGCCATTTTATACAACAAAGGAAAAGGGTACTGGTCTTGGACTAATGACCTGTTATAAGATAATCGAAAGTCATAACGGTAAATTAACAATTGAAAGTAAATTAAATGAGGGAACAACGATAGAAATAATGTTACCTACTATCACCCAATCGTTATTGAAAGCATAACTAGCTAATACGAATTGTGACATAAGAAACTTTATAAAACAGCACAGTTAATTAACTGTGCTGTTTTGTTTTGCAGTAATCATAAAACATTACGTAACTCATTTATTATCTTTCAGAATGTCCAATAATGAGGTGATAATTAATAGACTATTCACATTGACCCTTAATGGATATAAAAGGAACGAAAGAGTTCCGAATTACCTGTCGAAGTTTTCTGATAATATACATTTTTATGGTTTATAACCAATCAATTCCTAAATAGTGTAATATATGAATGAATTAATGGACTAAATCAATTGGAGAAAAAAATATGAAACCAAAAATGCTGAGTGTTAAATTTCTAATTTTAACACTGTTGGGCTTTGCCATGATTGGTACTTTAGCAGGAAGTATTATTTCAGGAGTAGTAGTAAGTAAAAATAACCTTGAGAAGAATTACTTAATAGAAAATCAATTTTATGCAGAAAAGTTAGCTGATACAACGAATTCACTTTTTAGTACTATGTTAAAAAGTCTAACATTGGAATCTCAAGATAGTGAATATTTACATACAGATTCTACCGCAATAAATAAAGAATTAACGCATTTTTTAGATTCTACTACTTTTTTTAATTCTACGTTATTTGTTGATTCAAAAGGAAAGGTCGTTGCCTCAGCACCAGAAGTAAACTTGAAGGGTATACAATTGAACACGCCGGGTGCAAAAGAAGCTTTAATACAAAAAGTACCCTTAATATCACAGCCTTACATAAGTGTGACAGGAAGAATGATATTGCTTATTTCAGTGCCCGTCTTTGACGATAATGGTTCATACTTAGGGTTTCTTGCTGGAACCATATATTTACATGAGGACAATAGCCTGAAAAAAGTACTTGGTCAACATCCAAAACATCAAAATGATTCGTATGTATATGTAGTTGATTCTCATGGCGATATTATCTATCACCCCGATCCTATTAGAATTGGAGAAAATGCAATAGAGAACAAAATCATTCAGAAAGTGTTAAAAGGAGAAAATGGAGCTCAAGAGATTCTCGATACTAAAGGGATACCTATGTTAGCGGCATATGCAAGCTCTGCAAACAATTGGGGAATTATATCGCAAACACCTAAAAAAGCAATTTTAGAACCAACAATAGAAATGGCTAAGCAAGTGTGTTTAATCGCTATTCCATTTATGATTTTTGTTTTTCTAATGTCTCTTGTCATGTTGAAGAAAATTGTGGACCCGATAAGAAATTTATCCTTCTATGCCCAACAGATTACAGTAGATTCTTCGGTACCGAAACCTCTCATTCCAGACTGGTATTTTGAATTAAAAGAATTGGAACGTGCTATTTTAATAGCTGTTGAATTTTATGAAAAAAAAATCATCAATGTTGAGAGTGAATCTAACCTGGACCCATTGACAGGTTACTATAATCGTCGTTCGTTAGAAGAGAAAGTTAATTCGTTAGAAATGTATTCGATTATCCTCCTTGATATTGACCTTTTTAAAACCGTGAACGATCAATACGGACATCAAGTGGGAGATGAAGTATTAAAATATCTTTCCACGTTAGTAAAAAATGAGACAAGGGAAAGCGATATGTGTTTCCGCATGGGTGGAGAGGAATTTTTGATTGTTCTTCCAGAAACCGATATTGGGACGGCTAATATGATTGCAGAACGAATTAGAAAAAAAACTGAAAACACCATAAGCCCATCTGGAAAACCAATCACTGTTTCAATGGGGATAGGAAATTCCTCAGAGACCGCAAATCATTTTTCCCAGTTACTTCACGCTACAGATAAAGCATTATATCAAGCAAAACAACAAGGGAGAAATAGAACAGTCATTGCAAATCCAATTAAAATAGAGAATTGATAGTTTACTCAAGGGAAGATTGGCTAAAAGCGAGTGCTAATCATATTCAAAGCTGATATAAGGCATATTAAAAGAGCCCAATTCGGATGCGAATTGGGCTCGATTTGTATGCTTAATTTAGTTATTTGTACTATTCTTTACCATTTTTTGCTTTTGCAGCTTTTTCAGATGCATCAGCCTTTTTCTCTTCAGCTTTAGCTAGAGCGGCAGTCTTTTTCTCTTCAGCTTTAGCTAGAGCAGCTGTAGCTTTTTCATTTAATTCCTTCTCTTCATCAACTTCAGTATCAGGAGCTTCAACTACAGGAACATCACTTTCAGGAGCGTCAGTTGCAGGAACTTCAGCTTCTGGAGTTTCAGGAAGTTCCGCTTCTGGAGCTTCTGGAGTTTCAGGAAGTTCTACTTCAGGAACTTCAGGTGTTTCAGCATTTTTCTCAGCCCATTTAGCTAATGCTTTATCAATGTTTTTTTGCAATGCAGCTTTTGCTGTTGGATTACTAATTTTCTCAATGTTTTTAGATAGTGCAAAAATATTGTTGGCAGTATAACCAGTTGGAACTAATGAAGCAATTTCTAAATCTTCAGCTGTAACAGTAGTGTCTTGAGAAACTTCTAAACTAGAATCTACTTTTTCAGTTTCGTTGGCCCAAACTTGCCCAGCAGAAGTTGTAATAAGTCCTGCAGCTAATATAGCAGCGCTTGCTTTTTTCCAATTTTTCATTTTCTTCACCTCTTAATAAATTTGCATCCCTTAGACGCTAATACATTTTTCGAAATATATTAATAACTTAAGGGGGTCGGACAATAAATTTATTCGGAAAGAAGAAGTAATTAAAAAAACACGCTTAGTCAGCGTGTGGGCAATAAGAGCATCTATTGGTATTAGGCATTTCTTTTAATAAACAACATGTAACTCGTTTATAGTCTTTCATTGCATCAAGGGCTGATTGGTTTTGCAAAAATTGCTTAAAAGGTGAACGTCTCATTTGCGGTTTCCAGGTGCTTTCTAGCAACAAAAATTCCAGATTCGTTGAGGCGGCCGTAATATCATCCTGAATAAGTTGACTGTAAACCCATATGACGTACCCCCATATATTTTCCCATAAAATCAACTTAGGGATCTTCGCATGTTGACTAAAGAATTCAACTAGAGGATGACCATAGGTGTCCAGAATGAATCGTAAAGCTTGTTCTTCATCTTGCACTTTGATATAGCCTTCACTTGGTACTGTGAACTTAATTGTATAGTCGTCCTGAATAATACCAATGTGGTTTAAAGGTCCGGCAAAAACTTGCTTGTGTACCGCAATCGTATTGAATTGAGCTGCTAACAAGAAACCGATTCGGCGAAAAAAAACAGATGCAGCAACGGCATCCGTTGGTGCATCCGTTATGTCTCGAACAGTTTGAAGTATTCTGTTTATGCCATGTGCAGTATGAGCCTCACCGAGTGTCATAACGGTCTGACGGTCATCATCGACAAACACAGAAAGTTGTTTAAGACTATCCTTCATACTTACGCACCTGTAGAAACTCGTAATTCTGGTACTACACAGCGTCCCCGACCATAAGGGATGCAATGAGGTGTGCCGAACATTGGATCTTTTGAAACTTGGCATTCCATACCAAATACTGATCTAACTAAATCACAAGTAATGATATCTTCCGGTTTACCTTGAGCATGGACATCGCCATTTTTAATGGCAATGATATTGTGGGCGTATCGGGATGCTAAGTTCAAATCATGTAATACCATCACGATGGTACGATCTTTTTTCTCATTTAATTCAAACAGCAAATCCAAAATTTCAATTTGGTGCGTCATGTCCAAATAAGTCGTAGGTTCATCAAGCAAGATGAGATCGGTATCTTGAGCGAGTGTCATTGCAATCCAAGCACGTTGTCGTTGGCCACCGGATAATGTATCAACGGCGCGGTCACGAAGATCGCTAATTCGCGTTGCTTCCATTGCGGCTTCCACTTTTTCTGTATCTTCTTCAGTCCAGCGCTTCAACCATGACTGGTGGGGATAACGGCCTTGCTTCACCAAATCATGAACCGTCAGACCTTCTGGTGAAACGGGTGATTGAGGCAGTATACCCATTTTTTTAGCCACTTCTTTGGAAGACATGCGGTGAACATCTTTTCCTTCCAATAGGACAGAACCGGTTGTCGGTTTCAATAAACGTGCAATAGAACGAAGCAACGTTGACTTTCCGCAACCATTGCTACCAACAAAAACAGATATTTCCCCACGGGGTATATGTAAATTCAAATTCTCAAATAGTAAATGATCAGTATATCCAATTGAAAGGGATTCAGCTTTAACAGCAGTATGCATCATTGTAACCTCCATCTAACTGATAGGTGTTCTCACTTAAAACATCATACCATAAAACAAAGAATTAATGAGAATGATTTTCATTATTTACTGGAAAAGTCTTTACAAAATTGTGAAGTTGTCGGTGCAGGATAAGTAATCATGACCTGCTTATGATGTTTTCTACGATTCCCATAAAATATATGCCAGATGACGCAAAATTAGGTGACGTTTTTTGGGAATTTCAATGTCATGGGAAATTCCATAAAAAAACAAGCACAGTCTGTCAGGAGGACAGTCAATGCTTGTGTTATGGCAATATTAAGCTTTTCTTTCAAACAGTTGAATCATTTCAATCATGACTTTGGTTGCTTTTTCCATGTTATCGACTGAAATGTATTCATATTTCCCATGATAGTTTTCGCCACCTGTAAAGATATTAGGTGTTGGCATGCCCATATATGATAATTGTGAACCGTCAGTACCTCCACGAATTGGGATGACTAATGGATTAATTGATAGGTTCGTCATCGCTTCATGTGCAATGTCGACAATTTCTTTTACAGGCGCAATTTTTTCACCCATGTTGTAATATTGATCATGCAGTTCATACGAAATTGCATTTGATCCGTATTCTTCTTTGATCTTTGAAGTAGCTTCTTCAAATAATGCTTTCTTCGCTTCGAATTTTTCACGGTCGAAGTCACGTACGATATAAGACAATTTGGCTTCTTCTACATGCCCGTTGAAATTCATCAAGTGGATGAATCCTTCATGTCCTTCAGTCTTCTCAGGCACTTCATCTGCAGGCATATAAGATTGGAACTTCATGGCGATGGTCAAAGCATTGACCATTTTGTTTTTAGCTGAACCTGGATGAACGCTTGTCCCACGTGTGATAACTTTAGCACCAGCTGCATTGAAACTTTCAAATTGAAGTTCTCCAAGAGGTCCGCCATCCATTGTATAAGCATACTTGGCATCAAATTTTTCAACATCAAATTTATGTGGCCCACGCCCAATTTCTTCGTCTGGAGTAAAGGCAACACGAAGTTTGCCGTGTTTAATGTCTGGATTATTAACTAGAAACTCCATAGCTGTCATAATTTCAGCAATTCCTGCTTTGTTGTCGGCACCTAGTAAAGTCGTGCCATCTGTTGTTATTAAAGTGTGCCCGATATAATTATTAAGCTCCGGGAAATCGTCAGGAGACATAACGGTTTCTTCGTTTAATCGGATGTCGCCACCTTCATAGCAATCGATACGCTGAGGGTTTACATTTTTACCTGTATAATCAGTTGCTGTGTCGACGTGAGCTAAAAAGCCGATTGTTGGCAATTCACGTTCTGAATTTGCAGGCAAAGTGGCAAATAAATAACCATTGTCATCAAGTGAAATGTCTTCCATTCCGATTGATGCCAATTCTTTTTCTAGTTCGTGCAATAAGTCCCACTGACCTGGTGTGGATGGACAAGTGGTGCTTTCAGCATCTGATTGTGTATCAATTTTGGCATAACGTACAAGGCGTTCGATTAATGTTTCTTGCATGGTTTCATCTCCCTTAGAAAAGTTGGTTCGGAGTTGGGCAGATATTGACCGACATGATGCGGGCCAGTAGTCTTTACCCCTTACCTCAGTTTAGCACTTTCATTCGGTTCACGGAATAATGATTGTTCTGGCCGAATGAAATTTTAACGACTTTTTAGTAAATTCGGAATAAAAAATGGATTCCCCAATTAATTGGAGTGAGTCACTTTTTTCTTTTTGAAAACCGAAGAAACTCGTGGTTCCATCCCGGATCTCAAACGGTGTATATTCTCGCGATGCTTCCATAATGCGAGTAAGAAGAGTGCGGTGGTTATGACAATTGGTATTGTACTTTCTGTAATCAAAAAGGCTAAAATGATATATGTAATATATAAGAACAGTACACCGATTAATAAGTAATCTGTCACCAATGAAACGACAACCAGCAAGATAAGTCCAACCAATCCGATTCTCCAATCCAGTACTAACATCACTCCAATAACAGATGCCGTTCCTTTACCACCATCAAAATGCATCTGAAATGGATAATTGTGACCTATTACGACAGATGCCCCCACAAGAAATAATAGGACCCATTGATACTCCAAGGAAACATCAGTAGATTCGAATATAAGACGCAAAAGGACGATTGCAAGTATTCCTTTACCAATATCAACAAATGCAACGAGTGCCCCGTATTTCCAGCCTAATACAATAGTGGCATTGGATGCCCCCGCATTCTTTACTCCCTGTTCCTTTACATTCACCCCAGAAAGCCGTTGCGCCACATTTGAACCGTGGAGACAGCCAATTAAATAACCTGATAGTAAGGTGATTAGCACCCATAATGCAAGATTCATATTCCCAACCCCTTTTTTTCACTAACTCTTTAAACGTTTGAGTGTTGGCAGAAGTTTCAAAAAATTATATAAATAATTCTTGACTATTTATGGATATTAAACATATACTGATTCTCAAGATGGAAAACTAAATCAAATACTCTTATCTAGAGTGGCGGAGGGACTAGGCCCTGCGATGCCCGGCAACCGGCAAGTGATTAACTTGCAAAGGTGCTAATTCCTACAGATTTCTTTAGTGGAGATCTGAAAGATAAGAGGAGGATCACGCACTTGTGAGCCCCTCTTCTTAAGCGAAGACGGGGCTTTTTTCTGTTCATAAAACTCCTCTTTCGCCTCCACACTTCCATCTAAAACACAATCCAGGAGGGAAAACAATGACAAATCTTCAACCGGAAACTCTACTTTTACACGGAGGTCAGCAGCCGGACCCAATTACGGGTTCCCGTGCAGTGCCAATCCACAAAACAACTTCTTTTGTTTTCAGAGATACGGAACATGCCCAAAACTTATTCGCCTTGCAGGAAGTTGGACACATTTATTCACGCATCGGCAACCCTACTGTGGACGTATTTGAACAGCGAATCGCGTTATTGGAAGGTGGCACAGCAGCGGTAGCCCTATCGAGTGGCATGGCTGCGATAGCCTTCTCCATTCTGAATGTAGCAGGAGCAGGTGATGAAATCGTCGCTGCTGGCAATTTGTATGGTGGGACTTACAATCTATTTGCCAATACACTTCCACGGTATGGGATCACGGTGAAGTTTGTAGATTCCACCGATCCTGAGAATTTCCGCGGGGCCATTACCGATAAAACAAAAGCCATTTTCGGGGAAATCATCGGAAACCCAAGCCTTCATGTTTTGGACGTAGAAGCTGTAGCTGACATTGCACACGAGAACGGAATTCCGTTGATTATCGATAATACGTTTGCAACGCCATACGGAAGCAACCCTATCGAATTCGGTGCGGATGTAGTCGTTCATTCAGCTACGAAATGGATTGGGGGACACGGTACGTCAATCGGCGGTGTCGTTGTGGATGCAGGTAAGTTTGATTGGAACAGCGAGAAGTTTCCTGGCTTTACGGAACCGGATACGAGCTACCATGGCCTTCGTTACGGGATTGATGTCCCACAAGTGGCTTTCGCGATTAAACTGCGGGTCCAGCTACTGCGTGACTTCGGTCCATGCCTAAGCCCGGATAATGCATTCGCTTTTTTGCAAGGTCTTGAAACATTGCATCTCCGCGTACCGAAACATAATGAAAATGCAATTGCAGTCGCACAATACTTAGCAAATCATCCGGCAGTAGAATGGGTAAGCTTCAATGGTTTCGAATCTCATCCATCTCATCAATTGGCAAACAAGTACTTAAAGAATGGATACGGCTCGATTGTGAATTTTGGCATTAAAGGGGGTCGGGAAGCAGGACGAAAACTTATCGACCATGTCCAAATCTGGTCGCATGTGGCTAATGTAGGGGATGCAAAATCGCTCATTATCCATCCTGCTTCAACAACCCATCAACAGTTAAGTAGCGAAGAGTTGAAGCAATCGGGTGTAACGGAAGAGTTGATTCGTCTATCAGTAGGATTGGAATCTGTGAAAGACCTGGTAGCCGATTTGGGGAAAGCAATAGAACATGCCACCGTCGTAACGGCTTAATGTGGAGGTGAATTTAATGGCAACAGGAAGTGTGACAATCGGTAATTTTCAACTAGAGTCTGGGGAATGGCTTGAGCATGTTGAACTTTCATATGAAACTCTTGGTCCTCCAGAAGCACCAGTTGTTTTGGTTTGTCATGCGTTAACTGGCAATCAATATGCCATTGGATCAAAGGAAACACCAGGCTGGTGGAGCGGATTAATTGGACCGGGAAAGAATATTGATACCGACTCTTTTCGAGTTATTACACTGAATGTCCTTGGAGGATGCTCGGGTACGACGGGGCCGTTGACCATCAATCCCTCTACAGGCAATCCATATCGATCATCCTTTCCGACAATTACAATTCGCGATATGGTTCATGCGGAAAAAAAGGCATTACAGGCTTTGGGTATTAATCGGCTTCATGCGGTAGTTGGTGGGTCACTTGGTGGCATGCGTGTTCTGGAGTGGGGATTACTTTATCCAAAAGATATGGATATTCTTATTCCTTTAGCAGTTACCCCTTATCTAAGTGACACAGGTATTGCTTTTAACTACATTGGAATCCATGCAATTGAGACGGATGCGAATTATCTCAATGGAAACTATACCTGTTCCTCGGATATCAAGGGGTTTGAAACGGCTCGAATGGCGGGGCTGGTTACTTATCGTAGTGAACAATTACATAAGAACCGTTTTGCCAGAAAGACCAGAAGCGATGGATTGTTCGAAATCGAATCCTATATGAAATATCAAGGGGTAAAACTGGCTAACCGTTTTGATGCGAATAGCTACCTTACCTTGTTAAGAGCAATGAATACCCATGATATCGGAAGGGATAGAGGGGGTATAGAAATTGCGGCAAAGCAATTTGAAGCAAAAGTGATTACCATAGCATTCACATATGATTTACTATATCCACCTGAGGACATTTGCTCTTTTGCGCATCTCGTTCCTGATCATCATTTCTGTATGGTCAACACACGATTCGGTCATGATGGCTTTCTGACTGAATTTGAGACATGGGGAGATATATTATCTGTTCACTTGGGGGTAAAGTCATGGCGACGATTCAAGCAGCAATCTTAGGTTTTGGCACAGTTGGTCAAGGTATTTACCAAATACTTAATGAGAAAAAGGATCAATTAAAAGAATCACTTGGATTAGATATAGACATCAAAGCAATTCTGATAAGAGATAAGACAAAAAGCCGCATGGCAGCTCCAGATGTATTGTTCACTGACAACTTTGATGAAATTGAAGCTATCCCAGATCTTCAAATTGTTTTTGAAGCCATTGTGGGAGAAGACCCTGCTTACGATTATTTATGTAAGGCCATTCAAAAAGGTTGTCATGTCATTACGGCTAATAAAGTCATGTTCTCAAAGCATGGCTTGGAGTTACAGGAACTTGCAAATAGGCAAGGTGTCCATGTAGGATATGAAGCAACTACAGCTGGCGGTGTTCCCATAATTTCAACTTTGAAAAATATTCTTCTAGTAAATCAGGTACAAAGAATTCAAGGGATATTAAATGGAACATCAAATTACATCTTAACTCAAATGAGGGTGCAAGAAAGCAGTTTTCAGGATGCTTTGGAGGAAGCAAAGTTACTGGGGTACGCAGAGGCAGATCCTTTCAATGACATTTCAGGTCAAGACGCATTTCGAAAGCTTATGATATTGAGTAATTTAGCATTCGGTAAACAACCAAAGTGGGATGATGTATCGATTGAAGGAATAGCAGATATCACTCTTGAACAAGTACTGGGGGCTGCAAGGGAGGGTTTGCGTTTCAGACATGTGGCAGAAATTGTCGAAAAGGTAGATGGGTCCTTACATGCAAGTGTTGGTCCAAGATTGGTAGGTCCAGAGCATCCTTTGTATGCAATTGAGGGAGTAAATAACGCAATTGCGCTTGAAACGGATTACATGGGAACTTTAACATTAGTGGGCCCGGGAGCAGGTAAATTACCGACTGCAAGTGCCATGGTGAAAGATTATGCAGAAATTATCGGCAAACGGACTCAAATTTTAGTCACTATATAAGAAAATCGAACCGCTACATTCTCTCCAAATGGAGAAATGAAGCGGTTTTTCTATTGGGGAAAATAACGCACTTATTATATAGAAGGAATACATTCAAAACACTTGATTTTAAGTATCTTGAAGTCGAGGTTATTGGTATTACATGGAAAAAATAAAGAATCATTATACCCTCTAATTGTAAAAAAAAGGTTTATTAAAGGTAGAATAGTTGTGATTTAAAAGTGTATCAAATTTAACGAATCGCATTATATCAACGTTTTGGTGATTAGGTAAAAATAAATATCTTTAAATAGGTTTATTTACACGGTACAAGGGAACTACGAAAATTAGTTGTAAATATTATCCAACTTTGACATTATGGGAAAGGAAGTGGTAAATAATATATGACCTTAGAGGTATTCATTGAAGGATTATACCTAAATAAGTAAAAAAGAAACCATTTTGAAAAGAGGGATTAATGAATGTTAGAGGCAAAAAGGCGTGCGGCTGTATTCTTTATTTTGGCCTTTATTTTAGCGGCCGCCACTGGGTATATGGTCCTTCAGAAAGTTAAAGACTTAAATTCCGAATTAGGAGCAATGACAAAAATTTATGTGGCTAATGGAGAGATTCTTTCTCGAGAAGTAATTCAGGAAGACCAAGTAACCGTTATGGAAATTCCAAATAAGTTTGTAGTTAAAGATTCTCATATCACATCGTTCGAAGAACTGCAGTACCAAGTTTCCGTCCTGCCTCTCAAGGACGGGGATATCATCACCAAAAGCATGATCAAACCAGCTACAACACTACAAAATGAAAATAATCGGTTGGTCAGCTTAAATAGCTCAGAAAAAATTCAATTTGACCAAGTAATCGAAACTCTAGATCGAGTGGATATTGTTGTATCGACTGATAATAATGGCGACCGCAAAACGACCATGTTCATGAAAGATGTGGTAGTAAGATGGGCGTTAGGTAATAAAGATGGCATGAGAGGGATTGCAGTCGAAGTGACAGCTGAACAAGCACCTAAACTAATACATATGCAAAATTATGCTGATCATATTCGAATATTAAAAGCTAATGTTGGTCAAAATAGCCTGCCTCTAGAAGAAACTGAAGAACAAGCAACGCAGGAGGATGCAGCCGCACAGCCAAAGTCGGAAGCTAAACCAGCAACTCCACCAGCAACGAAGCCTGCACCTACACCTGTACAACCAAAAGATAATACAAAAAAAGAAACACCGAAAGCAGCAGGAACGACTTCAGGCAGCGGACAGTAATAAAGAAGAGAGGCTGACAAGATGGAATCACATATAAATATTTTGATTGTTAGTGAAGGGGAGCAAAGCACGGCGCAACTAAAAATAATTGCTGAAAGTTTTTCAAAAAGCGTAACTACGGTTAATTATCCAGAAGCCATTCGTGAAATGAATCGGGAAACACGAGATATTGTGATTGTTTCTCAATTTGAAACAGAAGCTTCTGTGGAATTGGTTCAATCGATTCGAATGGTTAACCCGGCATGTCTGCTATTGTTTGTTGCCAATGAATCTGACTTTTCATTGCTCCGTTCAATCATTCGTTCAGGAGCGGATGAGTTCTTCGTATTCCCTGATGAAGCCAGTTTATTTGCCAGCCGATTCCCAACTATCGTAAAAAACTATGAAATTAAGAAGAATTCGATGGAAGAAGCAGCTGTAACCTATGGGAGGAATCGGGGGAAGATTTTTTCTTTCTATAGTGGAAAAGGTGGAAGTGGCCGTACATTAATTGCTTCTTCAGTTGCTCAAACTTTAAAGCTTGAGTCAACGGCGGAAGTGATTTTGATCGATTTGAACACTCAGTACGGTGGAATCGAAAACGTCTTTTCTATTGAATCTAACCGTTCGCTGGCCGACTTAATGCCAGTAGTTGAGGAATTAAATGAAAGTCATATCCGGAATGTATCGGAAACGCAGGAAGATTCCAAGCTAGAAATTCTCATTAGCCCTTGTGACGCGGAAATTGCGGAATCAATCGATGAAGAGTTTATTGCCAAATTGATTCGTACATGCCGACGTTCATTTGATTACGTGTTAATTGATTTGCCAAGTCATATGAATACACAGGTTGTTACAGCATTAGAAGAGTCAGACAAAGTATTTTACATATTAGCTCCTGAAACTTCAGCACTCAAAACGTTGAAGCAGTTCGAGACACTGAGCACAAGGCTCGGCATTTCATTGGCAAATCGCATGGAAATCGTGCTGAATGAACTGGCCAAAGAAAACGAAGTCCAGCAAAGTGATTTGAAAAATGTACTGCGTTTTCCGGTTGCTGCTTCCATTCGCAGGGACATTAAGGGGTTACAACCCTATATCAATAAAGGCATGCCCGTCAGAAAAGTGCAGAAAGAGCGTAAATTAATCCCATTTGCCAAAGATATTCGAAAGTTTGCACGAGATGTATTAAAGCAATAGGAGGTGAAGAGGGATGAGCTCACTGTTTGAAAAGAGAAAAGAGAAGCTTGTGCAGAAAAAGCCAACCTCTTACGAATATGAAAACCACCTCGTCGATGAATTAGTCGAACATTATAAGGCACGTTTATTGCGCGACACAAACTTAGAAGCCTTAACGCAGTTGTCTTCAGGAGAAATGCGTTTACGCATCGAACAATATGTTTCTACTTTCATGTCCGAAGAGAAAGTGATTATTTCAAGGCATGATAAAGAACTGTTAATTACTAGAATTCTAGACGAATCAGTAGGTTTTGGACCGCTCGAACCTCTCATAAATGATCCCGATATTACGGAGATTCTGATCAATGGATATCAGGAAGTTTATGTGGAAAGAAAAGGAAAGCTTCAGGAAGTACAAATTGCCTTCAGGAATGATGAGCACGTTCGGCACATTGTGGACCGAATTGTTGCACCACTCGGCAGACGAATCGATGAAAGCTCACCAATGGTAGATGCCAGATTGCCAGATGGCAGCCGTGTAAATGCAGTTATTTCACCAATCAGTTTATCAGGCACACTGGTTTCCATCCGGAAATTCCGAGCAGAACCATTTAAAGTGGAGGATTTACTGCAGTTTAATTCCATGAGCAAAGATATGGCAACGTTTCTAGACGGGATTGTCAGAGCCAAAATGAACACTCTTATCAGTGGCGGTACAGGATCTGGTAAAACAACCTTGTTGAATGTAATCGCAACATCCATTCCTCACGGAGAACGGGTCATTACGATAGAAGATTCGGCAGAGCTTCGACTCGACCGACCTAACGTTGTTGGAATGGAAGCCAGACCAGCGAACGTTGAAGGAAAAGGCGAAGTCAGCATCCGAAACTTGGTGCGAAACGCGCTACGTATGAGGCCAGACCGTATCATTGTCGGGGAAGTTCGAAGTGGCGAAGCATTTGATATGCTCCAAGCGATGAACACCGGGCACGAAGGGTCAATCACAACTGTCCATGCCAATAATGCGGACGATGCATTGCGCCGAGTGGAAGCGATGGTCATCATGGCAGGAATGGATTTACCTTCTACTATTATTCGAGAATACATTGTCGGAGCTTTAGACATCATTATTCAGGCAACACGACTGACAGATGGAACTCGGAAAATCGTTTCGATTTCTGAAGTGCAAAAAAATGATGGCAAACATCGGATTGTTGAAATCTTTAAGTTTCAAAGGACCGGTTTAACGAAGGATGGAGAGGTCGAAGGACATTTTATTCCGACTGGTGAAATCCCCCAGTGTTTAAATCGAATCCGTGTCTTTGGAATTGACATGGACGAATCGTTATTCGAGCCAGTGAAACGAGGTGTAGTCGTATGACCGAAGGCTTACTGGCGATGCTGACCATTCTCGTGTTCATCGTAGGTTTTTATTTCTATCTTGGCTATCGAAAAGAAAAACGAGAGTGGCGTAAACAAGTCCAACAGTTTTATCGAGATGGAGAACGTCGTAAAAGTGTGTTGGTTGTCATTGGAGCTAAGTACGATCAAACCGAGTCGGCAAAAGCGCTGGAACAAAAGCTGGTAGATGCAAATATTGGCTTCACGCCATCAGAATTTTTGGGAGCGTTAATAGTTTCATATATGGGATTGATTGTTGGTCTGCAAAACTTTTTCAATCTGAACATGCTTGCTAGTTTGTTCGTTGCCCTGTTACTCGTAGAGGGAGGGCGCCGTGTATTGTTCATGGTGCGTAAAAATAAGAAGAAGCAATTGTTGGTCGAACAGCTTCCAGAAATTTGCCGTATCCTAGCTAATGCTACACGATCTGGTATGACGCTAAATCAAGGAATTCAACTTGTAGCGCAAGAAATAGCAGAACCGGCAAAATCAGAGTTTAAAAGATTGGCGCATGAATTATCTCTTGGAATAGACTTCGGTGCAGCGATACGCAGCATGGAAAAACGAGTGGATGATAAAGAATTTCAATTGTTCACAGCTACTATGCTTATCCAGAAGAAAGCCGGCGGTAATTTGTACGCTGTACTGGATGAAATGAGTCAGACACTGGATGAACGTAAGTTATTGAAACAGGAAATCAAAACGATGACTGCAGAACAACGTTATATTTCCTACATTGTTCCGGTCATTCCGATATTCCTAGTACTGATGATGAACAACATTATCGATGGTTTTTTGGATCCCTTATTTACCGGACTGGGATTCATCCTATTTGCTTTCTTCTTGACCGGTACAATTCTAACATTCGTGATTGTCCGTAAAATCACTAATATAAGGGTGTGATGAAATGGATGGAATTATTGCTTTATCTGTACTGTTGTCAATAATTTTTGTTGGAATTGCCCTTCACTCATTATTTGTGTACTGGCGTGAACGAAAAGCATTGAAAGAACAAGTAGAGGAATCACTTTTTATTTACGATACCTTCCATCGGAAAATCACACGTAAAGAGAAACTGGTTGCCAAGATGTTCAAATTTGCTGATGATTTCGCAGATTTGGGCCAACGCATTAATTTTTTCAGTGAAAATGAGGAAGTTAAAAAGTGGTTGATACAGGCCGGATATCCTTATGAACTGACAGTTGAACGCTTTCAAGGATTGAAAATCTTTTTAATGATTGTTGGATTCTTTGCAGGCGGAATATCTCTCATTCTACTACTGCCCTTTTCACAATTTATGATTATCCTGTTGCCGATTTTTGGCTATATGAGTGCGATTATGTGGATTCGCTCCAAAGCGAAAAATCGCCAGGAGGAAATTTCGTATCAGTTACCGGATTTTCTGGATACGATGAGCGTTACTTTGCAGGCTGGGGTCGCGATGGATCAAGCAATTCGTGACATTGTTCCGTATTTTGAAGGACCAGTGAAAGAGGAATTCGGACGATTCATTCAGGAAATTAACGTTGGTGTACCGCGAGCGGAAGCCTATCGGACGTTACTTGTCCGTAATGATTCAAAAGAGTTTCAAATATTGATAAAGTCCTTGATTCAAGGCGAGCGATTGGGTGTACCAATTGCAGATACTTTCAAACAACAAGCCGAAGAAATGCGAAAGTTGAAGAAAGAGATGATTAAAGAGAAGGCGGCGAAAGCTTCACCAAAAGTAACACTCGTTACGACATTTTTGGTTCTGCCATCTTCGCTCGTATTAATCGGAGGCTTGATGATGATAAATATGTTCAACCAAAACAAAGGCATTTTTGATTTATTCCAATAAAAAAACAAGCTCAGAGGAGAGAAAACAAAATGAAAAACTTATTAATGAACGCATGGATGAATATCGTAGTACCGGTGAAAAACGAAAAAGGTGCACAATCACTTGAATGGTTAGGGCTGGCAGCATTATTGATTTTAGTATTAGGGATTATCTCGACAGCAGTAAGTGGACAATCTGGGGCAATCGGAGATTTGATCGGTAAAATCGTTTCCAAGATCGGCGGAATGGTCGGCTAATTCCTTATACATGGACAAATACCTTAGAGAGGCGGTATCAGAATGAGTAAGAAACAACTCATCTTGACTGGTTTACTCATAATGGCTTTGTATGGCTGTAATGAGGAAACAAAGAAGACAGGGATTGTTCCAGGAGAAGAAATATCGAATAAAAACGATACTTCTAGTAAATTTGAGCCTTCAAATGATTCTGAGCCCGAAAAGGATTCAGAAACTAACAATAAAATGATCGTTGAACCTTTACCTGAAAATTTGAATGAATTGGCGGCATTAACACCAGGATATACCGGCTACTTGGCTGTCATTGAGGAAAATGATCAAAAGAAAATTGATGAATTGACGAAAGACTTGCCTGACATTTCGAGCAAACCGTCAAACGAAGAACTGGACCATTACTACAATGCAATTCTCAGCGTGTTTCAACAGGATTATGAAGGTCCTGAAGATTTGATGCAGGAACTTAAATTCCAATCAATTGGGAGTCCCGATATCGATGATCCACGTATGCAGTTTAAAGAAAACTTGAACGTAATGGTCATTTTGGATGCTTCAGGAAGCATGGGCAAAGACATGAATGGTCAAACCCAGATGGAAGCGGCAAAATCAGCCATTACGAATTTTGTAAAAGGACTTCCGGAAAATGCAAACGTAGGTCTACGCATCTATGGCCAAGAAGGTAGCGGCAGCAAAGCTGATAAAGAACTTTCCTGTAAAAGTAGCGAGCTTATTTACCCAATCGGCAACTATGAAGCGAATGGGTTTGAACAAGCTTTAGCGAAAGCAAAACCTGCAGGATGGACGCCAATTCAATTAGCTCTGAACGAAGCCCAAAAAGATTTGGCGTCTTTCAAAGGCGATAAGAATACAAATATCGTCTATCTTGTCAGTGATGGCATTTCTACTTGTGACGACGACCCTGTCACTGCAGCAAAAACATTGTATGAATCAGATATTACACCGATTATGAATGTCATTGGCTTTAATGTTGATAGTGAGGGACAAAAGCAATTACGTGCGGTAGCAGAGGCTACGAAAGGTAGTTATCAAGACGTTCAGGATGCACAAGGATTGCAAAATGAATTGGATCAAGCAAAAAAGGTAGCGGAAAAGTGGGGATTCTGGAAAACCTCAACAGAAGGCAATGTAGGATATGAGCGTACTAATAATGATTTAGACATTTTTGGCTATCATTCGAAAGAATTTAAAAAATGGGTGGACGAAAGACAGCAAGTTGGATTTACCTTAACTTACTTGCTTCAAGAACATGAAATGATGTCGCAGGAAAGCCACGATTATTTACAACAGAAAAATAAAGACTATCACACTTGGGTAGAACAGGAATATGACAAACTACGTGATGAATTGAAAGTATTGAATGAAATGAATTACAAAGAAGCCATGAAGCTATTAGAAGATACGTATAAGCAAAACAGTACTCCATAACAAGGAGGTGCACGAGTGGAGAGAAGTGGATTAAGAAGGTTTTTTGCCATAAGCATGATTGCATTCATTTTGTTTTGGACTGCCGGGCCGTCGATTATGTTGGCTTCGTTCATTTCGCCAGGAACACCAATAACTCCAGGTTCTCCTATAACAGGCGGAAGCCCAATTACAGGTGGTCAGTTCATTGCGCCTGGTGAAGTTAATGGACCCGGTGAGGCAATTGCGCCTGGACAAGCAGTTCAAGGTGGTAATTCATCCGTATCTGGACAACCAATTATCTCGGGTCAACCAAGTTCGAATGGTTCCTTCATTACGCCAAATTTCATACCGAATCCATATAATGGCTGGCTGCAAACGGGAACTCCGATTACTGGGGGACAAGGACCTAATGGAGGACAAGGTCCTTCAGGTGGTGATGCGAACGGTGGAGGGACTGGCCCAGATGGTTCATCTACAGGCGGAGGCCAAGGTGGCACCGGACCTGGTGGAACATTGCCAGGAGGAGGCCAAGGTGGCACCGGACCTGGTGGAACATTGCCAGGCGGAGGCCAAGGTGGCACTGGTGGAACCGGACCGGGCGGAACATCGCCAGGCGGAGGCCAAGGTGGCACTTCAGGAACTGGTGGAGGCTCTGAAGGCACAGCTTCAAATGGCGGGCCTGACCGCGGAGTATTTGGTGCCATCGCAAGTACAACAGAAAACGTGAAAAAATATGTGTTAGAGTTTGGTGATACGGTTCTTCAAGGGGCTACTGCACAATATGCCGGATACACTATTAATGAATTAGCATCTGGAAATTATAAAGTTACGGGTCAATCCAGTATTAACAACAAATTCTTTAACCATTTTTATGATAAGTTCAAGAAATATACGATGGATGGTAGAAATGCTTATTTGCCGACCAATGGAGCAAATCCGAGACCACATCGAGTAAATACTTTTTTAGATGGCAAAAAAATTGCAGATCTCACTTCACCTAAAACGTTTATAAACTCGGCTTGGAATAGTGTTAAGAACAGCTTGAATACCGATTTCAATGTATTTTCGAAAAGCTTCTATGGCAAATCGAATTTGATGAAATTGAATGGACCCGTTAATTTGGCGCTAAGTTCATTCAATAGCATCTACGATTATTCAGGAGGCGAAAAATCGGCAATAGGTCTGTTGTCGACTGACTTTGCAGCTGATCTGACAACGGATGTAGCAATTGGAGTCGGAACCACTGCGTTATCCACTATAGGGGCCAGTATAGCAGCGGGCGCAGTAGGTGGCTCGGTAGTTCCAGGGTTGGGTACCGTTGTTGGGGCAGCAGCCGGTTTGTTAGTAGGTTTGACTGTCACATTACTGTTGGAGACGGGTCCTGGTAAAGCAGTGAAAAAAGCTGTCAGGGATGGCGTTAAATTTGTTTATGATGGCGCAGTAAGTGGCGTCAAAGCTGCAGGAAAAGGGATAGCAGATGGAGCGAAAGGTCTGTTTGACGGTGCTAAGAGTCTATTTGGCTTTTAACTGAAGAGAGGGTTGAATGTAGGGTGGCAACCCTCTCTTATCTTTCACCAAAATTAATTGAGAGAGGTGATTACATGTTCAGTATGAGGAAATTAATGCAGGCAATTGGAGCCAGTATTCTGATCACGGTCTTATTTTCTTTCATAATCGGGTTTTTTAATATTCCATCTTTTAATGGCTATATCGTTTTCCAAATGATTTTGACATACGTCTCACTTGGATACTTTTCAGTGAAGTGGAACCCTAAAACCCCTTATACCGCAGCATTCCTGGGGGCAACAATTGTTTCGATCCTCAGCATCCTCACCTCTTATTTTTTACTGAATGTCTTGGTGTTGTGGGATCCAGCTGGAATTGGGCGGAGCATGACTTGGGCAGTCCTTCTGACATTGTTGGTAGCAATCATTACGGTGTATATGAAGCAACGGAAGGCAGGGACATTAGTATGATTGGTGAAGCGTTCAAAATCTACAGTCGTAACTGGTTTCCTATTCTAATGTGGTGTTTCATCATCATAGCACCCATTACTGTTTTCAGTTATTTGGGGATTGTCTATGTATATAGCAATGACATTTTGCATAATGAGTCTTTTCTCGCAGGGTGGCTGCTAATGCTGAATTTCATTTTATGCATCCCTCCTTTTTTGAAAATGGTCAAAAAAGATGGAATGGATGAAACGATAAAAGTTACGGAAGGTTTGTTTTTCTTTGCCAAACGATTCGGTGTGATTTTACTTGTCGCAACAATTGTTTATTCTTTGGGATTGATGGGCATGTATTTATTATTCATACCAACCGTGGTTGCCATTTTATTTCTGATCATTTTTCCGTTTTTTGTGGAATCGCTGAGTGTCAGGGAGACTATTAAACGGACTTTCAGAAAAATGAGAGACGAGAACCTATCGATTATTGGTGATGTCTTAGTGATTGCTGGTTTGAACATTGTTTTGTGGACCAGTTTGATGATGTTTCTGGAAAGTTATGAAACGAATGTTTTGGCATTTTTAATCATACGTGTCACTCTTAATGTGTTGATTCTTCCTATTTTGTACATATATTTGTCTTTGAGGTATAGAAGCGATGAATTCGCTTTGGATATTTAGTTAGTTGAGGAAGGAGTTACATAGATGGTCAGCAAAGTTGGGAAAAAAGCGCCTGAAAAGAAAATCAAAAAGATAAATGTGTATTTAATGGTGATTTTGTCTTTCATCACAATGGGAACATATATTGGCTATTGGTTTGTAAAAAGAAGCAAGGACATAGAAAGGTTAGAACTTAATCACCACGTGTCATTTGGAACTTGGAAATTATTCACTGGCCTCTCTTTAGTCTTGTTACTTATTCAATTATTTGGTGGCATGATTTTAAGCGAAGTCGGATTACTGACTATCGATTCTTTAAATATGATGTTTTCATTTCTATTTGTTGGTATCTTGTATTATTCCATCTTTAGAATTAAAGAAGTAATCGAAGAAAACTCAGAAATTGAATTCAACAAATATGCTCTGTTTTTTATGCACATCTACTATGTACAATACAAACTAAATCGATCATCCCTGTAAACCAGGTGTTCAAGAAGAGGTGTTAATATTGAAAGTCGAAAAAACGAGTACAAAAGAGAGCGTTTTATTCACAAAAAACCGCATTTTCCTTACTTTTACACTGTTTCTTCTGCTGGGCTTGCCAGCAAGTTTTATTCCTGAAGAAACATACCTTAAATGGTTATTGATCAATTTCATCATTGCTGTGCTTTTGACAGTAGTGAATTACATGATTTGGACGAAACAGAAGCATGACAGCAAAAGGTATTTCTCACTTCACTCTTTTGTAATGATGCTCGGTTTGGCATTTTACGCGACATCTCCAATATTAAGATTGATCTTTCCTTCCATGTATTTTTGGATTCTTTTAGGTGGATTGATTCTGTACACTGTTTTCTTAGTATCAAAGTACGACGCAATTGCTGGAGGGCTTTTAAATCCTCGAAAAAAAGGGTTCAAATTATTGGTTTTCTCCTTTTTTGCCATCGTTTTTGTAGCGGGAAGTAGCATATGGGGTTATATGCTAGCGTCAGATGCCGCACCGGTCAATGAAGTGGCGATTATCATGTTTTTCTTGGGACTCTTCCTATTGATGGTAGCTCCGTCAATGCTTGTCACACCAGAGCGTGCCGAAGAATTGAAAGCACCACAACATAATTGAGGTAGATTGAAACGTTGTTAAACTTAGTATGCGCCTAATCGGAAGCAATTGCAGAAGGTCTATTAAATCCAAGATTAAAGGGTTTCAAGATGTTGGTTTTTACATATTTTGCAATTTTCTTTTTCTCTGGAAGCGTATTATTGGCCTATATGTTGGCAACAGAAGCAGTACCATGGGTTGGATTGGCAATTATTACTTTCTTCATTGGTCTATTTTTTATAATGGTATCTCCTGCCATGTTGATTACACCTGAAAGAGCGATTGAGTTAAGAGATAGAGAAATTAAATCCTGACGGCAATTCATTCCAACGAAGAATTCAAGACCACCTCTTATGATTGAAGAATACAGTTAACAAGTGATTGGAGAGATTGCATTTTGCCGAATCCATCGATTTTTGTGTTTTTAGCTTTGCCATTGATATCTGCACTGATCTCACTGGGGATTCCCATTTATAAGTCCGAGTATATGATATTAACAGCCATCATTTACTTGGGGTATGCATTGTTACTCTTCATCGTTAAAGCAATGTCCTCATCTAATGGAAAGATGGATTTTCCTAAATTTGCAGGATATGCCATGTTTACTGCTTTCGCATTTTTCTTTATTATGCCTTTAATTAAAATATTTGATGGCGAAATTGGCATTCAATTGCTCTTGATCGTGATTTGGCTCGTGCTCCATATAATCTTTTTTGTCAAAGTCGAGACGTTCTACAAGATTGTTTTACCGACGGCGGGTGAACAAAAATCAAAATGGACGATTGTCTACTATCTAGTTTTCCTTGTACTTGCTCTAATTTCAGGTGGAGGAAACTTCATGGTAACGCGAATTATGACAGAAAGTTATGGACAGGAACCAATCATGAATTATTTTTCATATGTCCTATATATCATCGGTTGTTGGCTTGGAACACTTGCAGCCGTTATGAGCATTGGAATGCAAGGGAAGTTGCCGAAAGGTCGAATTGAACGAATAGTACAAAAGGGAAAGTTAGTACGTAATAAATAATCATTGAATTGATGAAGACATAGTAAATTTGAATAGCCATTTTTCGGTCAATGTCTTATACAAAGGGGAAGTACGTCATGAGTAAACAAAAAAAGCTTGAAAAACTTGCAGTTCCGTTTGTTAAAAATCGTATTTTCATTACGTTTACTCTCTTTCTTATGTTGGGTTTACCGGCCAGTTTAATACCTGAGGAAACATACCTTCAGTGGGTAGTTATCAATTCACTCGTAGCAATACTATTAACATTTGTGAATCACATTATTTGGACGAAACAGAAGCATGATAGCAAAAGGTATTTCTCACTTCACTCTTTAGTGATGATGCTGGGTCTGGCATTTTACATGACATCTCCAGTATTAAGATTGATTTATCCTTCCATGTATTTTTGGATTCTTTTAGCTGGATTGATTCTGTACAGTGTTTTCCTATTTTCAAAGTATGATGCAATCGCTGGAGGCCTTTTAAATCCACGTAAAACTGGGTTCAAATTAGTGGTTTTCTCATTCTTTTCCATCGTTTTTGTAGCGGGAAGCAGCTTATGGGGCTATATGTTGGCGACAGATGCTGCACCAGTCAATGGAGTGGCCATTATCTTGTTTTTCTTGGGACTCTTCACATTGATGGTAGCTCCGTCAATGCTTGTCACACCAGAGCGTGCCGAAGAATTGAAAGCACCACAACATAATCATTGAATTGATGAAGACATAGTAATGTTGACCTCATAAAAAATGAATTGTGCAATATTTGAAGATAGAGGTGATCCCATGATGGGCTTACGAACATTAAAAAATGAAAAAGGTGCATTGAGTATCGAATTTCTAGGAATTCTTCCTTTCTATTTCATTTTTTTCTTATTGCTTTGGCAAGTGGTAGCTTCCGGTTATGCAGTCATGAGTTTGAAGTCTGCCGCAAATGATGGAGCGTCGGTTTACGCTATGACCGGAGACGCGGTAGAAGCTCAAAGTGCTGTCATGCAATCCATTGGCGGTAGTGCACTTTTGGCCAGTCCCAATGTATCCATTAATCCACAAGGAAATGGTGCTTTCACTTTAACAATCAGCGCCCAGCACCCTCTTGTCTTTATTCCAGCTGAATGGAAGAAAGAGACCGCGGTCTCATTGAACTCGAAAGCAGCTGGCAAGGTGTTTGTCCCATGAAGTATTTAAGCAATGAAAGAGGCAACTCTGCCTTTTATATTATCTGGCTCTTAGGTATTTCCGCTGTCATTTTTGTCATTGTCATCAATATTGCGAAAGTATATGTGGTCAAACAACAAGCTTCAACTGCCACACAACAAGCAGCATTTGCGGGAACCATCGTTTTTTTGGAAGTTACCCAAAAAGGGATAGAGAATTTTGACAGTGACCTGACCAAATCCACCGCACAAAAAAAGGAAGATGGGGAATCTATTCAAGATCAAATTGATCACAAAGTGGATGAATTGGTCTCTCAAGATGTAGATTTACAGCAAGCGTACATCAAAGCATACAATGAAGTACTTCCTGAAAAATTAAGAAAACATCCTCAATTTGAAATAGAAATGAAAGAGACGTTTAGAGATTCTGGGCTTCGCGGGAAATTGCTTAGTGCAGTTCAATCAACCATCACGGCCAACGAAGCGAATGCAGATGACTTCGAAGTGCTGCTGTCCGATACAAAATGGCGTGTGGAAGTAACAGCAGATGCTACATATAAGACGATAACGGACGGAACCTATCTCCAGCCATTTACTTCGGATATTAAACAAAAAGGAGTCGGCCCGTCACTTAAATATTTGGAATATATACCTTTCGAATGAATCAGTCCTGAAACAATCCTTTAGGACTGATTTTTGTTTATTAACATCTCTCTGTTTCAGCACCTGAAAGTTGAGGCTTTCTAGACTGAGGTAGACCCTACATGAATCCTTCGGTATGAAATAAAAATCCAAGCACTCTATAAAACAGAATGCTTGGATTTTCTTTATGATTTACAGATTTTCATATTTTTCGCCTGTTAAAATTACGAGGTTAGTCTTCATCTTTAACATCAATATCTTCAGGAATGGGAGTGTTTCGCCATTCGTCTATTTGCCGTTTAACGTCTTCCACTTGTTCTAGGTGTCGATCAAATTGTGTTTTATTTATTAAATACTGCTCTCCATCATGAACAGATTTAATGCGTCCTTCCAATACGTACCGGCGTACTTGCAGTTCAGGCATGCTCAAAAATTCAGCTGTTTCTTCTATTGTTAAATACATAGAGCAACACTCCTTTTTCTACAGTATAGTTGACGATATGCTGTATCTCAATATGTATAAAATATGGTAAGGTACAGTCAACAACTACTTGAGGTGACGATATGAAAACAGTGATCCCTTACCTACTTGTGCTATTAGCTGCTGTGTTATGGGGCACAACTGGAACAGCTCAAACCTATTTGCCACAAAATGCCCAGCCTTTGACGATTGGTGCGTCACGGTTAGCAATTGGTGGATTTTCATTATTACTAATAATGATTGTGATGAAAAAAATTAATTTCAAAACCTGGCCATGGCTGATCACTTTAATATGTGCATTGTGCATGGCATTGTTCCAACCTTTATTTTTTACCTCCGTACGAGTGACAGGTATTGCTATCGGGACTGTTGTCGCTATTGGAAGTGCACCTATTTTTTCTGGTTTGATAGAATGGTTGTTTCTTAAAATGAAGCCATCTCGCGCTTGGGTATTGGCCACAACGCTTTCAGTCATTGGATGCAGTCTTTTGTTTCTGAACAAAGACGCACTTACTGTTAATCCACTGGGTGTAACTTTGTCTCTAATTGCTGGTTTTGTTTTTGCCATTTATACAATCGTCAGTAAAGAATTACTTTCTAAAGTGGAAGCCATTCCGGCAGTCGCCATGACATTTTCCTTGAGCGCATTGATGTTGATGCCATTCTTGTTCATTTTCGACAGTTCATGGGTGTCGGAACCATCGAATATTTGGACAATTTTATACTTAGGATTTATGACAACCAGTGTTGCGTACATACTGTATTTATTGGGTCTCCAAAAAGTCCCTTCGTCTTCAGCGGTAACGTTATCTTTAGGGGAACCGTTGACTGCAGCAGTTTTGAGTGTTTTTATCGTGGGGGAAGTATTAAGCCCTGTTTCATGGGTAGGCGTTTTACTAATGCTCGGAGGGATTATTGTTCTTACGTTCAGTGGAAGAAAACGAGCAAAGTATATTAGGTAAATGAAAGTGTCTCTTTAACCAGAGGCACTTTTTTAGTGTTTTTATTGGATATATATGGGCTAATCGGAATAAAAGGTTGTTGATGTCGATTAAGTCTAGATTAATGCCCATTAATATGCAATTGAAGCGGATTAAATCTCAGTTGATGCCGACTAAATAGCATATGCAGTCAAATAAAATCAAACGAAAGATAGTCCACGATGTTTTCTTAAGAAATTCTTCATTTTTATCCTCATAGTTTGTTAAGAATTGGCAGATATAATTGGTATCATAAGAAGTAGAAATGAGGTGCAACGGATGACACAATTTACGGTTCTTGTAACGGATGATGACCAGGATATTCGGGATGGAATTGAGATTTACCTGAAAAATGAAGGGTACCGCGTATTGAAAGCAGCAGATGGGGTGGAAGCATTGACGCTGCTTGAAACGAATGAAATTCATTTAATCATTCTCGATATTATGATGCCAAATATGGACGGCATACAAGCAACATTCAAAATTCGCTCAGAGCGCAACATTCCAATCATTATGCTGAGTGCCAAAGCGGAAGACTCAGATAAAATTCACGGATTATCTGTGGGGGCAGACGACTATGTAACGAAGCCATTTCATCCGATGGAACTAATGGCTCGTGTGAAGTCACAGTTGCGTCGATACGTCCATCTCGGTACGTTCAAGGAACAGAATGCCACAGTGGCAATCGGTGGACTTGCACTGGATATGGAAGCTAAATTAGTGACGCTCGATGGGGAAACCGTCAAATTGACTCCAATCGAATACAAAATTACCGAATTGCTGATGACCAATGCCGGTCGAGTGTTTTCTATCGGGGAAATTTATGAGCGTGTCTGGAACGAACCCGCGTACAATGCCGAAAATATCGTCGCTGTACACATTAGAAAAATTCGGGAAAAGATTGAAACGGATCCGAAAAATCCGCGATATGTAAAGGTGGTGTGGGGTATTGGCTACAAGATCGAAAAGTAAGGTATCCCACTGGTTTTCCATTGTAGCACTTGCATTAGCCATGCTCAGTCTCATGTATTGTTATTCCTTTGTTGCTCAACTAATAGATGACAACTTTTCCTCGAATAGGATGTTTGTGCAATTGACCCGCATGTTAAAAGGAGGCGTCTAAGTGATGAAAAGAACAACATGGCTTTTTTATGGACTTGTCAGCCTAACAATATTGGCGATTATTACATTTACTTCACACGGTCAACAATACTTGGGTAAAGATTTTAAAGAATCCGATCATTTTCACATGATTGTTGAGTCCCAAATGAATGAAGTCTATCCAACATTAATCAACAGGTTTGACGTGAAAAAAGAAATTAAGAATCTTGAAGTGACTGAAAATGAAATTGAAGAATACCGTACGTATTACGGTTCCCAAATGGATCAAATCCGTGACGTTCGTTATCAATACGAAGGTTTAATTGAGGAAGCGACATCATTGTCGGAAGATGAAATTCTGGCTGAACTGGTGATTGAGCGTGATGCGAAAATTGCAGAAATACGCAAAAACTTTGCCGATGATGAAGTGGTGCGAACTAAAATCATGGAAGCGAAAAAGCAGGCATTGGAAGAATATGATCGAAAGATCTCCAACTCACTCCCGCTTATGAAGGCACTGCAACGGCAAATGGCTTATGAACTGACCAATGAGGAAACAGGTGAACATTACTCTTTTGGAGATGTTGAAGTCAAGGATGGAATTAAAAAAGAGTACAATTCAAAAAACGGTCTTCTTTATCTTTCAAAAGTGAAACAAGACTATATGAATGTGGAAGATGGAGAATTGAAACCTCTATACATCCTTAATATGAACGATTTAGTAGAAAACCAGTCTAGCCAGTTTTCTGGTATAGTCGCGATGCCGAAAACGACTCTAGCATCTGAACATATGCAGGGTCTGACCAACTTCAATCAAAACAAAGCCTACTTTTACTCTCTTTGGATGTTGGGGCTGATCGCACTTGGAGGAGCCATATGGTTATTTAGCAAAAGGAAGGCCGAAGTACTTTCTTCCCCCACACTTCTTTTCATTCGGGAACGAAAATTGGAGATTCGCTTATTGTTAATCTTCATTCCGTTGGTTTTAGCCTTTGCTTTCTCAACGATAGTTTCGGATCAATTGAGCTATTACGAGTATTATTATTCCAATCTTAGATTTGCTGCATATGCAGGCATGATGGTGTTGTTATTCGTTGTCTTCCTGACGTTGACACTCATTCAGGCAGTGTGGTTGTTTAAAGATAGCAGGAAAAATGGAATTAGAACGATGTGGGAAAAAAGCATCCTTAAAAAATGGGTTTTGATAATCCAGGACTTGTTCCTTAACCGTCGACTGGGTACTCAGATTCTTTTGATTCTGTTGGTGGTCTTCTTGGCGGGATTAGGTCTTGCGGGTACCTTTGTTGTTCCAGAGTTGCTGATTATATATGTACCACTATTTATGTTTGTTTTGATGCCTTCGTTGTATTTATTGTTGAAGCGAGTCGCTGCTTACAATAAACTCGCATTAGCGACTGAACAAATGGCAAAAGGACATCAAATTGCAGATGTACACATTGGTGGGAAATCAGTTTTGGCCAAACATGCCAAACATTTGAACATGCTTCGTGAAGGTGTGAGGATGTCGCAATCAGAGCAAGCGAAAAGTGAAAGGTTAAAAACTGAACTGATCACAAACGTCAGCCATGATTTGCGAACACCGTTAACATCGATTATTACCTATACGGATTTACTGAAAAAAGTGGATTTAACAGTTGAAGAACGTCTATCATACGTCGCGATTTTAGATCGTAAATCTCAGAGATTGAAAACATTGATAGAGGACTTGTTCGAAGTTTCCAAAATGGCTAGTGGCAATATGGAGCTTCATAAGCAACGAGTAGATTTGGCCCAGCTGATGCAACAAGCTCTTGCAGAACACGAAGAAGACATTCAAGCGGCAGGCCTTGATTTCCGCGTAACTGCGCCAGAAAATCCTTTACACGCTTTTGTTGACGGACAGAAATGGTGGAGAGTGCTGGATAATTTGATTGTGAATGCCCTCAAATATACGTTGCCCGGCACACGCGTATATGTGACATTAAAACAAGTAGATGGCTATGCACAATTTGTTGTGAAAAACGTGACTAAATATGAGCTTGGTGAAAATGTGGATGAATTGTTTGAACGCTTCAAACGAGCCGATACTTCCCGTCACACGGAAGGATCCGGACTTGGATTGGCAATTGCGCAGTCAATTGTCGACTTACATGGAGGCTCAATGCGAATTGAAGTCGATGGGGATTTATTCAAGGTCACTGTATCTATAAAAACTGATTAACGAAACGTGAGGGATTTGATTCCCTCACGTTTTTTTATTGAAAAGTTCGCGGATAGCAGAGTCTAATTGAAATAAAACATATAAACACCGATAAGCAATACACCTATATCCGCAAATATATGAATGATCCAAGAAGGATAAATGGTCCCACTTTTTTCATTAATCCATTGGAATATAAGACCACCAATAAAGAGACCGGCTACTGCTAAGATTAAAATTGGCCAATCGAACCACGGCAGGAAAATCGCAATGTGGTAAATAGCGAAAAAGAGGCTCGGCAGGAACCACTTCAACTTGGAATCTCTTAATAAATCCACAAGTAGGCCGCGAAAGAAAAATTCCTCCAAAAAAGAATTGCCTAATAATATGTAAACTGCGACAAATGGGAATACTGAAGCAGTGACTCCAACCCGAGTTTCCAAGTCTATTTGCAACGCAACCAAGTCGATTGAATCATTTAACAACATGAATGCACTTAAGACAGTACCTGCAACCACTATTCCTAAACCGGATGCCAGATAAATACTCTTTTTTTGTGTTTTTCTTATTTGAAGAAATTCAAATTTATATCCTCTTAATAAAAGTGCAGGGAATATAACGAAAGCCATTACTTTGGCAAATGTTTTCCATACATAGGTTACTTCAAGTCCTTGTTCAATCCACAGTAGAAAGAAGATAGATATCAAGGAAAAGATAACAGTCCACTTTTTCATGTAATTTCCACCTCACTATATGGACGAAATTCGTGTTAAAAGGTTTGCGAGAGGGTAAAAGTATAGGAATAACAATAAAAATGAGCAGGTGAATTAATGAATACATCCAAATGGATGGACTTACGAATTCGTTTCCGACATATACTTTTTTCCATAATCGGCTTGATTGTATTAATCGCTGTGGCAACAGCCGGCTTCATGGCATTGGAAAACCTCAAATTATTCGATGCTTTTTATTTGACCATCATTTCTCTGATGACGGTAGGTTATGGAGACATTGTTCCCGAGACAAAAGCAGGGCAAAAGTTTGCTTTATTACTGATTCCCCTTGGTGTGGCTTTTGTCACTTACGCAATGGGGGCTGTCGCTTCTTATTTCATTGAACATCAACTTTCAGTAAAGGTGTGGAATAAACGAATGGAACATGCTATTAAAAATTTGGAAGATCATATCGTCGTATGCGGGTTGGGTCGAGTGGGAAGACAGGTTTACGAGCAGTTAAAAGAAGAGGATGTCCCAGTCGTCTATATCCATGACTCCGAAGAAGAAATGGTGGACTATTTGGCGGATGGAACACTTCGCATTGTTGGAAGTCCGTTGCAGGAAAATATCCTGAAAGAAGCTAATGTGGCAAAAGCACGAGGCTTGATTGCGACGTTACCGAGTGATTCAGACAATGTGTTTATCACCATCAAGGCTATAGCTTTAAATGAAAAGATTGAAGTAGTTGCTCGCGCAGAAAATGCAGGCTCCGAAGAAGTATTATTGCGTGCTGGTGCCAGTCGAGTAATAAACCCTTCTACTATTGGTGGCCGGGAATTGGTGAGTTCTGTATTGCGCCCAGAAAGTACAGATTTAGTGAATTTACTCATTCATACAAAAGAAAAGAAACAATCATTGGAAGAAGTGGCGCTTGAGGAAGCGTGTACTTACATTGGAAAATCCCTGAAAGATTCTGCGATTCGAAACGAGATGGGCGTGACGGTTTTGGCCATCCGCCGATGTGAAGAACTCATAAGCAACCCATCGGCTGATGAGGTATTGGAAAAACAGGATGTACTGATTATTTACGGGGAGAAAGATGCGAGTGAAGCGTTTAAAAAGAAATGCAAAGGGTAAATGAAGATTGTCATGCAAGACAAATAATTTTGAAATTTCAAAGGAGGACACGCTATGATGGATCGTTACTATTGGAGAGATACTCTCTCATTTTTACCAGAACTTTTGCTAGCTTTATTGGTATTATTAATCGGATTTTTCGTGGCAAAGTTCTTAGAAAATCTTACTTACAAAATGTTACGCAAAGCTCGTGTTAATGAGCGATTAGGAAATAAAAACGAAAAATGGACAGTCGAAAAGATTATCAGTAAAGTCGTCTTCGTCGTCATCTTGATTCTAGCTTTTGTTTTATTTTTTAATATATTGAACTTGAATGCTATGGCAATGCCGTTTGTTTCCATGTATTCAGGGTTAACTGGTGCTTTCCTTAACATTTTAAAAGCCGGTTTAATCTTATTATTTGCTTGGGTCTTAGCAACAGTTGTTAAGAAAGTCATTCAAATGGCTGGCAACAAGCTGAACCTGAACAAATATGTTGCGAAAACAGGTATGGAACCAAATCCTGCCGATCAAGCTAAATGGACTGATACAGCAGCTAACGTTGCTTATTATCTTATTTTCTTACTCTTCATTCCAGCGGTACTAAATGCTCTTGGAATTGATGGATTAAGTGGACCGTTTGAAGGAATGCTTGCTAGCTTCTTCAACTTTATTCCGAAGCTAGTATCTGCGGCAATTGTATTCTTTATTGGTTCGTTTGTTGCGAAACTAGTTCGTAATTTACTAGAGAAGTTTTTACAATCAGCTGGTGCAGACCGCTTGGCAGATCGCTTGAACATTTCTTCTTTCTTTGAAGGGACAAGTATTTCTAAGGTTGTAGGAATAATCGCGTTTATTCTTATCATGATTCCAGTATCCATCACTGCTCTTGAAATTTTAGATTTAGACGGAATTTCTGGTCCCGCAGTCGGTATGTTGAACGACATTTTGGCAATGTTGCCGAAAATCGCAATTGCTATCATTCTTTTATTGGTGGGAATTGTTGCTGCTAAATGGGTGAAAGACATTGTAGTTTCATTGCTAGAAAAATTGGGTGTCAATTCAATTTACGGTAAAATGGGCTTCAAATCATGTGCTGGTTCAGCTCCATCTTTCGCTTCTCTACTTGGTACAGTCGTACAAGTAATCATTATCTTATTGTTTGTTGTAGAAGCTTTACAACTACTTGAACTAGAATTTATGGTTACATTAGCAACTGGTATTTTTGCATACTTGCCATCAGTAATCGCTGCAATCATCATTTTGGCAGTTGGTTTCTGGTTAGCAAATATGGCAGAACAATTAGTTGGCAGTGTGATGAGTCATTCTACAGGGACTCCACACGTATTACGTTACGTTGCCAAATATGCGATTCTTGCATTCGCATTCTTTATGGCTCTAGATCAGTTGGGCATTGCAGCTTCGATTATTAACTCTGCATTTATCCTAATCTTAGGCGGCGTGGCATTAGCATTCGGTCTGGCATTTGGTTTAGGCGGACGCGAACATGCTGCTCGTTATTTAAGTAAGATGGAAAAGAGTTTGCAGGATGCTGAAGTGTCAAAAGAAAACTATAAAGCTGAAAAAGAAACAATTAAAGAATCATTGAAAGAATCTTTCCAACCCGAGAAAAATAAAGAGCAAAGTTTACGTGGGTTTACACCACATGTAGATGAAGTGAATCCTGCTAACCCGGTGAACCCAGTTGATGAAGGATATAACACGCCTTCACCGGATGAAGTTTATCCATACGATGAAACTCCTCCAAATGAAGGATCTTCATTCAACAAGGACGCTCATGATAGCTGGAACAGCACGAAACCAAAAGATGATCCATTTCGACCTTAAGTAGTGAAAAGCAGCAACTCTGAAATTTGGAGTTGCTTTTTTTATTCTATAAATAGAGAAACGAAGTTGGACCCAGGACCTCAAAAGGAGATATGGCTAGCTTTGTCTTCAATGAAGATGGAGAGTTCTCTGTTTACTGTGAACCGCATCCAGTGATGAAGATGAAAGTGAATGTGGAAGAGGACGCTTCAAATTCCGGGGAAGTGAAACTAGATATTGCTCATTACGCTTTTAGTGAAGAAAGCATGACCATCTCTCCTGGAACAGTCATTACGTGGGCAAATCAGGATTCCGCCCAACATAATGTGGCGTTTGAATAAAACATGGTATTGAATTTTTTTTGTTTCCTTTTGTAAGAGATTCAGCTACGCTTAATTGATACTGAATCTAAAAGGGGTAATGACATGGAGACATTAGGTCAATTAAACTTTGCACGAATTTATACGCAAGGGCATTTGCAATCAGTAAAGGATGAACAATGGGACATCCAACCTGAAGGGTTTCACAATACAATCCGTTGGCATGTCGGTCATATTTTTGTATCGATGGAAAATTTAGTTCATCGTGGATTGCCTGAATATGAGGTTGTTCATCCTGAATGGGCTAAGTTATTTGGATCTGGAACAAAGCCATCTGATTGGACAGATGCCCCACCAACGAACGAGCAATTGCTGAGTGCTTTGGCAGAACAACCTGCTAGAGTCAAAGAATTCCTGACTGGAAAACTAGATCAACAAATGCCAGATGTAATGTCCTTAGGAAAATTCCATGACATGGCAACGGTTGAGGCAGTTATTCAATTTGCTATCTGGCATGAAGGGGTTCACGCAGGCATCATTTTTGCATTGAATAAAGTGACGGCCGTATCGGAGTAATTAAAGCATAGAAGAGGTGACTTTGAAAGAAACAATGTCAAAGTCATTTTTTTTGCGCGTTCAAATTGTGTGGAAAAGATGAATTTTTGAAATGAGAGTACGAATTCTAGATAAAGTTTAGTGAAATGTAGATATCGCTTGTCGAAATGTAGATAAACCATCGTGAAATCTCGATAACGACTCGCGAAATCGAGATATCACCAAAAAAATGTGGCCGGTTGGGTACCAACTGCCACCATTACAAGCGCGTTCAAATTGTGTGGAAAAGATGAATTTTTGAAATGAGAGTACGAATTCTAGATAAAGTTTAGTGAAATGAAGATATCGCTTGCCGAAATGTAGATAAACCATCGTGAAATCTCGATAACGACTCGCGAAATGTAGATAAGTATTTACAAACTCTCTATAACAGCCCGCGAAATGGTGAAAACATCTCTCGTAAATAAAAAACAACCTTCCAACTGGAAGGTTGTTTTAATTTTTAGGAACTAGATCTTGCTGAAACGCATAGACGACTGCTTGGGTGCGATCTTGCACCTCGAGCTTGGAAAGAATATTGCTGACATGTGTTTTAACGGTTTTTAAGGCTATAAACAATTCATCTGCAATGTCTTGATTGCTGCGGCCTTTAGCCATTAATAACAGGATTTCGTGTTCGCGATCAGTCAACTCATCGTGTAGCGGACGACTTTGCCCTTGACGCATTCGTTTCATCATTTTGTTTGTGACTTCAGGCTCTAAAACCGCCTGACCAGACAATGTATCGCGAATGGCATCGGCGATTTGTTTCGCTTTGGATGTCTTCATTACATAACTGACAGCACCTGCTTCAAGAGCAGGGTACACTTTATCATCATCAAGGAAACTCGTGACAATCATGATTTTCGCTTGAGGCCATTGGGCAATTATTTCTTTCGTGGCTTCTGCGCCATTCATGATGGGCATGACCATATCCATCAGCACGATATCCGGACGCAGGGACAGTACCAGATCAACAGCTTCCTTACCATTGACAGCTTCGCCGATTACGTCCATATCTGATTGTGCCTGTAAGTATGCGGACACGCCTATTCGGACCATTTCATGATCATCCACGAGTACGATTCGTATCATCTGTTTCCAATCCTTTCTCAACCGGGACTTTTACTTCCACTATCGTTCCTTGTGATGGGATTGAAACAACCTTGCTTGTTCCACCCATTTCAACTGCCCGTTCTTGAATATGATGCAACCCGTAAGAACCTGTTTTGCCCTCATCATTCATAAATCCGATTCCGTTATCCTGTACACGGAATATAGCAAGGCCGTCTCTCTCCACAAAGAGAATGTCGACTTCAGTGGCGTTTGCATGGCGCAAGGTATTGGAAAGTGTTTCTTGTGCAATGCGGAATAAGTGGTCTTCCGCACCTTTGGAAAGGGAGATATCCTCAAGTCGGAAGCGGATGGTGAAGTGCACCTTTTGTTGCAATTCAAAAAGTAATTCTTCCAGGCCATGAGCCAATGATTTATTATGAAGCGCTGCAGGACGCAAATGGAGCAAAAGGGCACGCATTTCAAGCTGTGCTTGCTGGACCATTTTTTCAGCTTGTGCCAGTGGTTTGGGAACGTCGTTTTCCTGCTGTTCCGTAATTGACGATAATAGCATGGATGCAGCGAATAATTGTTGGGAAACAGAATCGTGAAGTTCCCGTGCTAACCGCTGGCGTTCCTGAATGATGCGTTCCTGAATTCGCTTGTCTTCGCCTTCTGCCCGTTCGTCTGACATTCGCTGCAAACTTCTTTTTTGCGTAGCAATCAGCGTTGTCACATCACTCAAAGTCTTAGTTAACTTGGGGGAAACTTTTGGAGCAGCCAATCCATCATTTTGTTGATCAGTATTCGTGACGACCTGTAAATAGTTGTCAATCGCTCGTTCTCTTTTTCTTGCCACCTGCGTGCTGGAGAAAGTGGTGCCTATGCTGATGCTGAACAGTAAAATTGCCATCCATATGGAAATAGGTAAATCCCCTTCTTCTACTGACCACAAAGGAAACCATGTTCCGTAAGAAGGCCATCCTAAAATATACGTTAATAACCCTACAACGAATGCGATAAGAATTAAAAATAAGAGTAAAGTGCGTCCGATGAATCCACTCATTTGCGAGTCACCTCTACATCTCCAAGCCAAGTCGATACAGCGATGACCAATTCAGACGTTGCGTTGCCTTGAGCTTCTGCATAGCCATCTTGAAGGACAATCGATTGATTCCATAAACGTCTTTTACTAGAACCAAAAAGTCGAGCATCTCCGAGTAGTGTTGTGTAATGGATTCGCACAGGGATTTCATAAGGAACGGCCACACTGATTTTTCCAATACCTTGTCGAACGGAAACTAGTGAAGTCCCTTTTGGCAACACAGTTTGGGTCGTATCAATTGTGATGTTTCCGTAAATACCTTGAATGTGAACATCCTGCCATTCATATGCCTGGAAAGGTGTAGATTGAACTGAAAAGAGTTTGTTCTGAATGATTGCGTTCGGTGTTTCTAAATCACTGAGGAATGGCTCAATGACTTGTTGAGTTTCATCACCCTTCCAAAGTCGCACTAAAACATACACCATGGTTGCGGCAATTAATAAGCGTAAACTCCACATGGAAAGCAAGGCGATTCCCAAAGAAGCGACACCACTCCAGAAAAATAAGCGGTTTCTTCTGCGTAAACTAATATAAATTAACCCGATACCAAAAAGAACGAATAACACACTTCCATTGTGGAAGAACATCGCCTCGATAAATATAAGAAGCAAGGCAGCCAATAGCCAAAATGTAATGCGTTCAGTTGAAAAACGTTGCAAAGCTATTCCTCCTTTTTCGTAACAGCTTAGCCTCTCCCACAAGTAAATCGAAGGAGGTATTATATGAATTAAAAGGAGAAGGACAGGCGCCTTCTCCAATTCTTTACTTTATTTTACACAATTTCAGATTGAGGTTGTTCTTTTTTTTCTAGCATTTCTAATCTGCGTTCCATGGATGATACATCATGCTGTTTTTCAATGCGTTGACCCAGTCGTTCGATGTACTGTTCCATTTCATCAAAGGCCAATAACCTTTTTTCACCGTTCTTTGCAGCTTCAGGTTGAAGGACGCGGTCCATTTGGTGATGGGCACGAGTGACATTTTCTTTACCCATTAACTGTAACTGGCGAACTTTCATATCTTTCAGTTTGTGTTTCATTTCTTCAAACTTTTGCTCAAGCCCAAATAATTCCTCAATTGTCCGAGAAATACTTGCTTGTAATACGTCTTTTCGGTTCGTATAGGCTGTAACTTCTGCTTTTGCAAAATCAATTAATTCACCTTCATTTGTTTGTTGGGCAAGCTCCAATTGGGAAGAGCGTTTTACCAGCATTTCTGTAGTCTCTTGTAGTTCTTTTTCAAGTTCTGCTTTTAATTGCGCTTGGCGTTCAATCCACCGACCCGTTTGTTCTGTTTGTTTTTCTGCTTCACGAATATATTGATTTAACATGGCGATGGGATTTTTCTGTTCCTTTTTGTCAAATACGTTGTGCAGATCTGCTTCGAATGCATACTTGAATCGTTTCCATAATGTTGTCATGTGTTTTTCCTCCTATTTGTTTAGTTCGTTCCATTGTTTTTCAAAGTTGATAAAAGGGTCTGAAGATGTTGCAGTCATTGGAGCTGAGAAGGTAATCGGTTGTTGTTTCCATGCACGAATGACATACCATAATCCAGCAATCGCAAGAATTCCGAAGAAACCGGGCACATTCGCAACGGCTGTCAATAGCCCAATAATTCCGACCGCTATCCATGAAATTTTAGCCAGCTTAGATCCTCCTTTTAAATAAAAATGCATCCCTGCAAATACAAGTAACGCAGATAATGCAAGACCTAAAAGTGGTCCTAAATTGACAAGCGCCACAATACCTGCGATTATCCCAACTACGATTAATCCAAATTTTTTCATGTGTTTGTCTCTCCTTTCAAATTGTAAGTTAATCGTACCAACTCGCCATGAATCACCAAACGGGCTTGGAATGCATTTTTTACTAAGACCTGAGACTTAGAAGATTCTAAGAAGAGAGTAGAAAATTTCACGACAGTTCTGTAAAATGATAGTGAGTGAATATTCATTCAATTCCGATAAAAGAGGTGTAACGATGAAAGAAGTCGTGATTATAGAAGGGATACGTACTGCAGTCGGTCGGAGAAAAGGGAAATTTGCACAAATGCGACCAGACGAATTGGCCGCAATTGTATTGGAAAAATTAATCGAACTGGCCGGAATTGAAAAAGGGGACGTAGAAGACATCATTTTAGGGTGTGTCTCTCAAGCAGGTGAACAAGGAGGCAACATTGCAAGAACAGCAGGATTGATAGCTGGCTTTCCAACCAAAGTTCCTGGGACGACGATCGACCGTCAATGTGGTTCCAGCCAGCAAGCGGTGCATTTTGCCGCACAGGCAATCGCATCCGGCGACATGGATATTGTGATTGCGGGTGGTGTTGAAAGCATGACACGGGTACCGATGTTTTCAAATATGGGAGATGCCAAACCAAGCAAGAAACTAACGGAGCAATACGAAATCATTAATCAAGGATTGTCTGCCGAACGAATTGCAGAAAAATGGGATTTATCCCGGGAACAATTGGATGCATTTTCTGTACAAAGTCATGAACGTGCCTTTCAGGCGATTGCCGAGGGTCGATTCGAAAGTGAAATAGTACCAATAGAAGTGACAAACGAAGATGGATCAACTGAGCTGTTTTCTGTTGATGAAGGTCCAAGAGCAGGAACTACTCTTGAAACACTGGGTGGTTTGAAAACGGTATTTGATGAAAAGGGACGAATTACCGCAGGCAATGCTAGTCAAATGAGTGACGGCGCTTCAGCGGTATTGTTGATGTCGCTTGAAAGAGCAAAGGAATTGGGACTAACACCTCGTGCGCGCATTCATACCCGTGTTGTTGTTGGATCAGATCCAACGCTTATGCTGACGGGTCCAATTGCAGCAACGCAAAAAGTATTGGCGAAAGCAAAGCTCAGCATCGAAGATATGGACGTATATGAAGTAAATGAAGCCTTTGCTCCAGTGCCGCTTGCCTGGTTAAAGGATACAGGTGCTGATCCGTCTAAGTTAAATCGCAATGGGGGTGCCATAGCACTCGGTCATCCATTGGGCGCATCAGGAACGAAACTGCTAGTCACTTTGTTGCATGAGCTGGAACGCACAAATGGACGATATGGACTTCTAGCGATTTGTGAGGGGATGGGTATGGCGAACGCCACCATTATTGAGAGATTGCCAGAATCGGAGGGACAGTCATGATAACAGCAGAAGTCATTGCCATCGTAACGGGTGGAGCATCAGGACTTGGAGAAGCCACTACGCGCCGATTGGTCGCTCAGGGTGGGAAAGTCGCCATTTTTGATTTGAATGAAAAACGTGGGCGAGCACTGGTTAAAGAATTAGGTGAAGAACAAGTAGTTTACTTTCAAACAAATGTCACGGATGCTCAGCAAGTTGAACAACATGTAGCAAAAGTAGTGGCACATTATGGGAAGGTCAATGCGTTGATTAGTTGTGCAGGCATCGCGACGCCCGGCAAAGTAGTATCACAGAAAGGTCCGCTTGCACTTGATCGCTTCGAACAAGTTATTCAAGTGAATCTAATCGGCACATTCAACGTATTGCGTGTTGCTGCTCATGCCATGCAACAAAACAATCCGAACGAAGAAGGGGAACGTGGTGTCATCATTAACACTGCTTCCGTCGCAGCTTTTGAAGGTCAAATTGGCCAAGTGGCATACAGTGCTTCTAAAGGCGGTGTCGTTGGCATGACGTTACCGATTGCCCGTGAATTTGCTAGAGACGGCATTCGTGTTATGGCGATTGCCCCAGGTCTAATCGAAACGCCGTTGTTCGAAGGTTTGCCTGAACCAGCACGAGTCTCCTTGGCAAGTTCCGTGCCATTCCCGAATCGTTTAGGAAAGCCGAGTGAATATGCGCAATTAGTAGAAAGCATTTTAATAAATCCAATGCTTAACGGCGAAGTAATTCGTTTAGATGGTGCCATTCGTATGCAACCAAAATAAGGAGGAGTCTTGATGGGGAAATACCGTTTTGAGACTGATGAGCACGTAATGTTCCGCAAGTCGCTTCGCAAATATTTGGAAAAAGAAGCGACTCCTCATTATGAACAGTGGGAAGAAGACCGTATGATTCCTAAATCTTTTTGGCGGAAGCTTGGCGACATGGGCTATTTAAGCCCACAAGTTGAAGAGAAATATGGCGGACTTGAAGTTGATTTCCGATACGCTGTCATCATAGGTGAAGAGATGGAACGTGTTGGAGCGAGCTTGACAGGAGTTGGATTGCACAACGATATCGTGGTTCCTTATATTGAAGCGTATGGAAACGACGAACAGAAAGCTCGCTGGCTGCCGGGATGTGTAACAGGCGAGCATATAACCGCTATTGCCATGACTGAACCAGGGGCCGGATCTGATTTGGCGGCGATTCAAACAACTGCTGTTCTTGATGGTGATACGTATATTGTGAACGGTTCCAAAACCTTCATTACGAATGGCATCAATGCGGATCTAGTTGTAGTTGTCGTGAAAACCGATACACAAATTGAACCGAAGCATCGCGGAATCAGCTTGCTGGTAATCGAGGAAGAAATGGCTGGGTTTACACGTGGACGCAAGCTGAACAAAGTCGGCATGCACGCGCAGGATACAGCAGAGCTGTACTTTGAAGATTGTCGAGTGCCCGCTAAGAACCTGCTTGGCGAAGAAGGAAAAGGTTTCACTTATTTAATGGAGAAGCTCCAACAGGAAAGGTTGATGGTGGCGATTTCAGCTCAAACCGCTTCTGAAGACATGGTCGAGATGACACTGGACTATGTGAAGTCTCGTAAAGCATTCGGCAAGCCAGTTGGAGCGTTCCAGAACACGCAATTCAAGTTAGTTGAAATGAGCACCGAAGTTGAACTTGGTCATTCATTCCTTGAATCGTTGATTGAAGATCATATGGCAGGGAAAGACATTGTCTCAAAAGTGTCCATGGCGAAGTATTGGCTGACGGAAACTGCAAAGAAGATTTCCGGTGAATGCTTGCAATTACACGGAGGCTACGGCTATATGGAAGAATATAAAATTGCAAGGCGTTATCGAGATATTCCAGTCGCTTCGATTTATGCAGGCAGCAATGAAATCATGAAAGTGATTGTCGCGAAGAAAATGGGGCTGTAGATGAGGGCAAAAGGATCCATGAAGATGATTAAAAGAGGTTCAAAATGAAATTATCAAATGAACTAGAAATTGTAGAAGCCATTTTTAATGACGAGTGGATGATGAATGTTATCAGACAAGCAGCTACACTAGAGTTACCCGACTGGTGGATATGTGCTGGATTCATAAGAACAAAAGTATGGGATGAATTACATGGATTTTCTGAAAAAACCATACTTCCAGATGTGGATGTCATTTATTTCGATTCGGGAAATTTGGACGAACACATTGAAAAACTCTATGAAAAAGAACTAATTAAATTAGACTCAACCATTCCTTGGTCCGTTAAAAATCAAGCAAGGATGCATACTTTGAACAAGGTAGAACCCTATATATCCTCAATAGATGGGATGTCAAAATTTCCAGAGACAGCCACAGCTATTGGCATAACTTTTGATGACAAAGGGGAACTTCATTTATGCGCTCCACATGGAGTCAGAGACTTATTAGCAATGAAAATCTCTCCCACCCCTTATTTTGAAGGATCACAAATATATTTTGATAGAGTTAAGCAAAAGAACTGGTCAGCAACATGGCCCTTAGTGAAAGTAGAGTAAGCGGCAGGGCTTTTTCTGTTGCTTTTTCAATTACTACTATTGTTATCGAATGAATTATCCGTAGCATTCTGACTGCGCGTTGAACGATATTCTAGAATGTTTCAAAGAATGGAATCGCCTTGTCTTTCATACAACGTATCGCAAAGGGATTTAACGCATATCATGATATACTTTCCAAAAACAACGAGGAGGTGTCTCTTATGCCGACCAATATCCCAGCGAGCCTGACGAAAGACTTGGCGCTGACGATTTACAATGCTGGTTTTGCATTAATTCAAGAAATCCGCTCCATTCCTCCACTTTCAGACGATCATATCATCTACTATTCGGACGTACCACAACGGATTGAATCGAATTCCGTTCAGGTGAAAGGTCTAAAAGTCACAGAGCTTACTTACGAATATGACTTGATGGATCGACTCAAGTTGCTGGAGAAATATGTTGGGCATCAAATCAGAATCGTCAATAAGAAAACAGGCGAAGAAAAGACATACCTTCTGTTAAGCGTCCAAAATGGTTTGGTCCTTGCAGACATGCTGACAAGAGAAATCGTTCTTGATGCAGAAGGGGAGATCCGCTTGCCGGACGGTCCGGAAGAAGTGATGTTAAAGCCCACACTCGTTTGGCGTTTTGAAGAACAAACGGCAGAAGATGTACGGGTTACGTATTTAACGCGGGGGCTAAGTTGGGAAGCGGACTATGTGGCACAAGTTAGGGAGAATGATTTTGATTTGACAGGCTGGGTAACGATGACGAACAACTCGGGCATGACGTTTGACGATGCGACAATAAAACTAATGGCGGGGACAGTGAACCGAGCGCCAATTCGTATGCAAAAAACGATGAGTTTTGAGCAGGGTGCCATGGCCGAAGTGGAACCGGAACGTCAGGCATTTGGAGAGTACTATCTATATACGCTCCCTGAAAGACTGACGCTGGAGAATCGACAGCAAAAGCAAGTTCAACTTTTTTCTGCCTACAAAATCAAATCGCACACGGTATATGAAGTGGATGCGTACAGTGCCCATCCAACAGTGTACTTAACGTTCCGAAATGATGCGGAAAACGGCCTTGGATTCCCACTTCCAAGAGGGAGATTCAAATTGTACAAAGAAAATCCAAAGGACGGTTCTTCTGAATTTATCGGAGAAGATTACATCCCGCATACGGCTGCGGGCGAACTAGTCCGCATCAAATCAGGGGAAGCGTTTGATGTCACGGTGGAAAGTGATGTTGTGGCTAAATACAAGAAAGACGGCTATGAGTATGAGGAAGTCGTATACTTGATTCGCAATCAAAAAGACCACCCAATTGAACTTATCATCAATCATGGCACCAGCTATAGCATATTTGATGTAGTTGAATCAACACACGCTTGGAAACGGAAAGATAACGATATACAAATCTTTGTACCGGTTCCTGCAAAATCTGAAGTGAAAGTGGCATTTACGATTCGGTATGACCGGAGAAAAGATGTAAAGGTGAATTAGCATCATGAAACGTATCAGTATGGGCACTCTTATTCTAGCAATTTATACACTACTTGTTTTTTATTTTGGCTATAACACGTATCAGTGGCTACAAACGTGGGCCATGCCGGTTCATCCCGTGTTGTTCGGTCTCTTCTGGTTTGTCTGTGCTTTTGGCTACATCATCGGCAAGTTTAACCATGGACTAAAATATTTCAGTATCATCGGGTCGTACTGGTTCATTGTGATGCAGTACGGCTTGATTTTATTTCCTCTGGCAACGCTTGTTTATTTGATATGGCCTTCCAAGCAAACGATTTTTATTACAGGAAACATCGTGGCGTTTATTTTTCTGATTATTTTCATCGCAGGGACATATATGGCATTTTCACCGGTTGTTCGCTATAAGTCAATACATATCAACAAGGATTCTGGTTCGCTTCGCGAGTTAAAGTTGGTACTAGCATCTGACTTTCACTTAGGTCTTCTTTCCAACAAAAAGCACTTGCAACGTTTTGTGAATTTGGCTAACGCAGAGCAGCCGGATGTGGTGTTGCTTGCGGGTGATTTGGTCGATGATGATCCGATTTGGTTTGTAAAAGACGGGATGTCCGAGGTCATGAGACAGTTGAAGACGACATATGGTGTTTACGGAGTTGTCGGTAATCATGAGTATTACGGACGTAAAATTCCGCTTCTTGTGGAAGAAATGAGGGGAGCGGGCGTCCGCATGTTACTGGACGAAACCATTTGTGTGGAAAATGCGTTCTATGTAACGGGCAGGGAAGATGCGACGAATGGGAAGCGACAGTCTTTGGAGAGTTTGAAGCCAAAGTTGAATGAGCTTCCATGGCTTGTGATGGACCATACGCCTTTTGATTTAGACACGCCTGCTGAGCTCGGAGTGGATGTACATGTATCAGGGCATACGCACCGGGGGCAGATGTGGCCAAATCATTTATTCACACGTCGTTTATTTGAGCTTGATTATGGGTATAAACTTAAAGGTCAGTTGCACGCTTTTGTGTCATCTGGCTTTGGGTTTTGGGGTCCGCCGCTTCGATTGGGTTCGCGTTCGGAGCTTTGGTCAATCAAAATTACAGTATCGTCGAAATAAATATTGGGAAAAGCCCATTAATCTTGTTACGATAGAAGTTGGAAAGAAATTGTTGCTTGGAGGCTGGACATGGAAAACTGGATTACTGATATTATGAGCCAGTACGGCTACATAGGTATATTTTTACTAATCATGCTTGAAAATATTTTCCCACCTATTCCGTCAGAAGTGATTTTGACGTTTGGTGGTTATATGACAACGCAATCGAGTATGACGGAAATGGGTGTCATTTTGGTTTCGACTGCAGGTTCTATCGCAGGGGCTGTGATTCTTTATGGAATCGGTCGAATGTTGGATGTAAAACGCTTGGAGAAAATCGTGGATCGTTATGGACGTGTTTTACGTTTAACGAGAAAAGATATTTACAAAGCAGATAGCTGGTTTGATAAATATGGCATTTGGACTGTATTGTTTTGCCGCTTGATTCCATTGATTCGCAGTCTGATTTCGATTCCTGCCGGGATGTCGAATATGAAATTTGGATTGTTTTTGTTATTTACGACATTAGGAACACTTATTTGGAATACGATTTTAGTATCGGTCGGAGCAGCAGTGGGCGATAACTGGGAATCAATCGTTGGCGTAATGGACGTGTATTCAAATATTGTTTACGTCTTGCTTGTACTTGCAGGACTTGCCGTAATCTGGTGGTATTTACGATTCCGAAAAAGAAGAGCATAAGGAGATATTATGGAACTATTTGATTTGCTTAAAGCGTTAATATTAGGATTTGTGGAGGGGATGACGGAGTTTGCACCCGTTTCTTCTACCGGACATTTAATTATTGTGGACGATATGTGGTTAAAAACATCTGAGTTTCTTGGGAAACCTTCGGCTAACTCGTTTAAAATCTTTATTCAGCTTGGATCGATTTTGGCGGTAATTGTGGTGTTCTGGAAACGTTTATTCAGTTTGGTTGGTCTTTATAAAATGAAAGATACAACTACAGGCTCAAAGTTAAAATTGACGCATGTAATCGTAGGTTTAATCCCGGCTGGTGTGCTGGGGGTATTGTTCGAAGACTTTATTGATGAACATTTATTCCGTACCGAGACGGTATTAATTGGCTTGGTTATTGGTGCGATTTTAATGATTGTGGCTGATAAATTCGGACCTAAAAAACCGAAAACACAGACGTTGGATCAAATTACATACAAGCAGGCATTCACTGTTGGGCTTGTGCAATGTTTATCGTTATGGCCAGGTTTTTCTCGTTCGGGTGCGACCATTTCAGGTGGTGTATTGTTCGGGATGAGTCACCGGACGGCAGCTGATTTTACATTTATCATGGCTGTTCCGATCATGTTCGGTGCTAGCTTCTTGTCCCTTTTGAAAAACTGGGAGGATATAAATCCAAGCGATACTTCGTTTTATGTCGTAGGATTTATCAGTGCTTTCGTATTTGCGCTGATTTCCATCAAGTTCTTCCTGAAGTTAATCGAACACGTGAAATTGACGCCATTCGCAATTTATCGATTGGTATTGGCGGCAGTGTTGTTCGTGATTTATGTTCTATAATGGATTCGAAAACGGTCTCAATATGAGGCCGTTTTTTTGTTTGTGGAAAAGAGGAGAATCCGCGAGTTTTTCTGTGATGCGCAAATAGAATGGTGGAAACAGCGAATAGAGTTAATTTAAGGCTTGAAAGGAAGCAGACTGTTTCTGTCGAATATAATTGGTTAGACTAGCAAACACATTTACATAGGATACGAAATAACGTCTAATTTGCCCCATGGGTAATAAGTGAATACAAAGAATTGAGAAAAGGGGATAGACAACATGACTGAGACGATAAGTATCGATCACCGTACAATCGCGGTTCGATTGTTTAATGAAACATGGGATTTGATGGAGAAGAAAGACCGAACAGGTGATGAGGATTCACAAATGCTGGAGAAGGCATATGCTTCGCTCTATCATTGGCGCCAAATCGGCACAAAGCTTAATTTGGCTAGAGGCTATTGGCAAGTGTCCCGTGTCCATGTCATTCTCGGACAAGGTGATACAGCATATTTTTACGGCGTGGCGGGTACAGAACTATGTGAAGCGGAAGGATTTGGCGATTTTGATTTAGCCTTTGCTTATGAATCCATAGCACGTGCAGAAAAGTGTAGGGGCAATTCTGAGTCAATGAATATTTGGTTGGCACGCGGGCAAGTAGCGGCCGAAAATATCGCGAAAGAACCAGACAAAAAATATTTTTTAAGCGAATTGGCTAGTGTAGATAAGGGTTGAACGAATTCAGCGATGATTCATCGGTTGTAAGAAAAAACACTATATGTTAGATTGGATATTATGTAAAACACAATATATAGTGTACAAACGAAAAAGAGGTACCAGTAATGGTTTAAAAGGGAATTCGGTACATGCCGAAGCTGTCCCCGCAACTGTAAGTGTAAACGACTGTACAAAGTCCACTGTGCATCAGCATGGGAAGGGTACGGAAGGATAATGCACGAGCCAGGAGACCTGCCTTTTTTTTCGATGAAGCAACACTTTCTTCGGGGGTTGAGGAGTGGAAGCGAGCTATTTGTAGCGAGCGAAATTCCATTTTCTCGCAAACCAATTCTACTCCTTTCCATTCTTTCAATCTTGAGCGATGGCTCAGCCGAAGAGGCTGTTCCATCGCTTTTTTGTGTTTCTGAAATTGTTGAATTGGAGTGGGTATACATATGGTACAAAAGGTATTAACAGACAAAGAAATACTGATAGATCAACTGCTGGAGCAGTTTAAAGAGAATGAGTTGGCTCCCTTGTTGCGTGCCCATGAAAAATGGCTGAAGAAAAATCCACAAGCAACCGATGAACAGTGGTCAAAAGCCATGGTAATGGAGTCACTTAGTCATCTAGATGAAGAGCAACCATACTGGACTTTCGTCGCTGCACGTGTTTACTTGGCACAAGTTTACAGCGAACTCGCTGTAAGTCGAGAATGTTCAAGTCAAAATGTGTATAAGGATTTTGAGAAACACCTTCAGCGCTTATCGGACAAGGGTTTATATAATGCCCGTCTCCTGAAGACCTATAGTAAAGAAGAAATCAAAGCATTAGGTGAAGTGCTTGAACCGGAACGCGATGGACTATTCACATATATTGGATTAAAGACATTGATGGACCGTTACGTGGCAAGAGATTACGACCTTTCACCCGCAGAGCTACCGCAAGAACGATGGCTCATCATTGCTATGACGTTAATGCAAAACGAAACCGTGAATCGCTTGGAGAAAGTGAAGGAAGCGTACTGGGCAATGAGTAACTTGTATATGACCGTTGCAACACCAACCCTTTCCAATGCAGGGAAGCCACATGGGCAATTATCGAGTTGCTTCATCGATACAGTTGACGACAGTCTGCAAGGGATTTATGACTCGAATACAGATGTTGCCACGCTATCGAAATATGGCGGTGGTATAGGCATTTACATGGGGAAAGTGAGAAGCAGAGGTTCCTCAATCCGAGGATACAAGGGAGCATCGAGCGGTGTGCTGCCGTGGATCAAGCAATTGAATAATACAGCGGTCAGCGTCGATCAACTCGGTCAACGACAAGGAGCGATTGCCGTATATTTGGATGTGTGGCATAAGGACATCTTGCCTTTCCTAGATTTGAAGCTAAACAACGGGGATGAACGATTACGCGCACATGATATTTTCACAGGTGTGTGCCTACCGGATATTTTCATGGAGAAAGTCGAAGCACGCGAAGAATGGACACTATTTGACCCGCATGAAGTACGTACTGTCATGGGTTATTCTCTAGAAGATTTCTACGATGAAACCCGGGGGGAAGGTGCTTTCCGAGATAAATATGAAGAGTGTGTAGCGAACGAACAGTTATCGAGAGAAGTAATGCCGGCCATTGATATTATGAAACGCATCATGCGCAGCCAACTGGAAACGGGTGTGCCATTTATGTTTTATAGAGACGAAGTAAATCGAAGAAATTCAAATAAACATGAAGGCATGATTTACAGCAGTAACTTGTGCACGGAAATTTTTCAAAATATGAGTGCGACAGAATTTGAATCGATCACGTTGGAAGACGATGTCATAGTCACACGCCGTAAGCCTGGTGATTTTGTCGTGTGTAACTTGTCCTCCATCAATTTAGGAAAAGCAGTTCCAGCTGGTGTGTTGGAAAGATTGATCGAAGTACAAGTACGCATGCTCGACAATGTCATCGATCTGAACATGATTCCAGTGCCACAGGCAGAACGAACAAACGCAAGATACCGTGGAATCGGACTTGGAACATTTGGCTGGCATCACTTATTAGCGCTGAAAGGAATTCGATGGGAATCTGACGAAGCGGTAGAATTTGCGGATGAATTGTATGAGGAGATTGCTTATTTGACAGTGCAAGCATCCATGAATATCTCTCGTGAAAAAGGACCTTATCCATTATTCGTTGGATCAGCATTCCATACGGGAGAGTACTTTGAATCCCGTGGTTACGATTCATTGAAATGGCGTGAACTTCGTCTGGATGTTGCCATGAATGGCGTGAGAAACGGGTATCTCATGGCCGTCGCACCGAATTCTTCCACGTCGATATTGGCAGGAAGTACAGCAAGCATCGATCCTATATTCCAAAAAAGCTATTCGGAAGAGAAGAAAGACTACAAAATTCCGGTAACAGTACCTGACTTGAATCAAGAAACAACATGGTTTTATAAGTCCGCGTACTTCATCAATCAGCATTGGACATTAAAACAGAACGCTGCACGACAACGCCATATCGATCAAGGCGTATCGTTGAATTTATATGTACAAAACACAATTAAGGCGAAAGAATTGCTGGACTTGCATCTGGATGCGTGGGCAAGTGGTTTGAAAACGACCTATTATGTGCGCTCCACATCGGTGGAAATGATGGAATGTGAGTCTTGCTCAAGCTAAGGAGGAAATTGAATGACAACGATTGAAAAACGAAAGCTCATGGATAAAGAGGCACCAAACCGTTCTACCGGCATCGTCAATGGGGCTTCATCGAATGTACTGAACTGGGATGATGTCCGGTTCAGTTGGGCGTATCCGAAATATAAAAGGATGCTCGGAAACTTCTGGACCCCTTTTGAAATTAATATGGGTTCGGACGTGAAGCAGTTCGGCGGGTTGAATGATGCGGAGCGGGAAGCATTCTTGAAAATCATCGGCTTATTGGCATTGCTCGATAGTATTCAAACTGATTTCGCAGGGAAAGTTGCTGATTATTTAACGGATTCCAGTTTGAATGCGCTTATGATAATTTTGGCACAACAAGAAGTGATTCATAATCATTCGTATTCGTATGTGCTGTCGAGCTTGGTGTCGAAACAAGAGCAAGACCGGGTGTTTGATTACTGGCGCACGGAACCGGTCCTGGCAAAGCGAAACGAATTCGTCATGAAAGGGTATGAAGCTTTTTCAGATGAGCCAAATGTTGATTCATTATTGACTGCGATTGTCTATGATGTCATTTTGGAAGGGTTATTTTTCTATTCTGGATTCGCTTTCTTCTATCATCTCGCACGTCATCAAAAAATGGTCGGCACGAGCACAATGATCAACTACATCAATCGAGATGAACAAATTCACGTCGATTTGTTCGTGAAAATTTATCAGGAATTGTTGCGAGAATATCCTCAGTACGATACGCCAGAAAGAGCTCGTAAAGTTGAAAATATTTTCAAAGAAGCGGCTGCACTTGAAATCGAATGGGCACGTGAAGTGATAGGGGATCGAATTGACGGTCTGGACGTCGAGGATGTGGAAGAATACATTTGCTTCTATGCAAATGTCCGCTGTGCTCAACTTGGCTATGAACGACCATTCCCGGCGTATCGCAAAAATCCATTGAAGTGGATCAAAGCCTACGAAGAAGTGGATTTGGGCAAAACCGACTTTTTTGAGCAAAAGTCTCGTCAATATGTAAAAGTCAATGTGCAAGACAATGGGTTTGATGATTTATAGGAAGTTTAGGAAGAACGCTGTTTCATAAGGCGAGTTGAATCTGTAGTGCGATGAGTTTAAGCGATAAATTTGTACAAGTGACCTTTAAATAATCAAAAGAGTAAAAAATAAACATTTTAAGATGTAAAAGGATAATAAAGAAGTCTGGCGAATCCTATAAGAGATACTTAATTTTCATTAAGGAGATGTATAGAATGAAACCAGTACTTCCATATTTAACGTTTTACGGAAATGCCAAAGACGCAGCTGCATTTTATGAAGTAACATTCAGTTTAGAGAACCAAGGGATGCTAAAATATGGGGATAGTGATTTTCCATCACCGCCTGAAGCGGCAGATTACATTATGCATTGTCACTTAACAAATGGAAACTTCAGCATTATGCTTGCTGACTCCTCAACCCCTGGCGAATCAGGTACGACAAATGTTTCATTGATGATTGAATGTGAAAGCGAAGAAGAAGTGAATCGTCTGTACAATGCATTATTAGTGGGCGGTCAGGCAATCATGGAACTTCAGGACACGTTTTGGGGAGCCAAATATGCTAAAGTGCGCGACCAGTTTGGGTACACATGGGATCTGAATTTCGAAAAAGGACAAGCTGAATAACAAACTGTGAAAGATAGTAGGGGCTGCCGATGTTACTGGCAGCCTTTTTTGTTGGGGAAAAATGGGTGAATGGGAATAAAGCTCGCTCAAGTGTTGCACCGGCTCCAGGAAGAACGCCAATGAAGAATCCTAACAAGGAACCCCTAAGTTCATTCATGCCGAATAAAACCGGCAACTCCGATAAAATCCAAGTTCATGCCGAATAAAACTCTGATTAATTTACCCACACCAAATCCGCTCTTCTGTACCAAAAAAAACCATGACAATATTCTGAATAGAAATTATAATGAATAAAGTTTTAGAAAGGGAGAGATAGCATATGAAAAGAACAACATTGGCTTCAGCATACAAATTGGAGGGCATGTTGGGATAAAATGTGAACTCCGATTTGATTTTAACCCAAATCAAAAAATCGGAGGAAATTAGAATTGAGTATACAAAATTTTTATTACACTTTAACAAGTTCACGGTCGTTTTTCATTCAGATGGTGTTCACATTAAATGCCATTTACTATGTAACTCAAGCGGAATTGAATGCTTTGCAACTCGTATTGATCGGTACGATTATGGAAGTGTCTGTTTTGCTGTTTGAAATGCCCACCGGTTTATTTGCGGATCATTTCGGACGGAAAAGGTCACTTGCTTTCGGAACACTCGTCATCGGGTTAGCACATGTTTTGGAAGGCAGTACGCCTGAGTTTTGGGCAATTGCGGTAGCTTCTGCGATGTGGGGAATCGGCTGGACATTCATCAGCGGGGCGGAACAAGCTTGGATTGCTGATGAACTGAACGATAAAAATTTGGAAAAGACGTTCTTACGTGGATCGCAGTTTTCATCCTTGGCTCGCTTTGCGGCGATTCTGGCAAGTGTGACAATCGCAGCGATTTGGTCCGTACAAATTGCAATTATTGTTGCGGGAATCATGCTCATTGTCATGGCGGTATGGGCTTTCATCAAGCTGCCTGAAACAAAGTTTGTTAGAGTTACTCGTGAAAAAGGTGTCTCGGGTGTCACGCATATGGTGAACACCATCAAAGCTGGTATTTCTCAAATTCGCGGGAACACCGTGTTGGTCAGTATTGCGATGGTTACATTGTTTTGGGGGCTCGCCAGCGAAGGCTTCGATCGTTTGTACGGCGCACATTTCATTGTGGACTACCAGTTGTCAGAAAGTGAGACCGTTTATTGGTTCGGTACATTTTATGCGGTCGCGTTTTTACTGAATATCGTGGTCCTTCGTTTCGTCGAGAGACATGTCAAAGGACGTTATGCACATGTATTATTGATTACTAACACCGTGTTGATTGCAACGATGATTGCGTTCGCTTGGACAGGTCATTTCTGGGTGGCGGTAGCCATGTATTGGGTGACAAGTGCACTGAGAAACGTAAACTATCCATTGATGAGCATCGTTACAAATGAACGCATAGAATCAAAAGGGCGTGCCACAACGCTTTCCATGTTTGGTCAGCTTGATGCATTCGGACAGATTGCCGGTGGACCACTCGTTGGCATGCTGGCATTATACACGTCCATTGCAGGAGGGATTACTTCTTCTGCATCGTTAATCCTGCCGGTGCTTTATTTCTTATGGCGGATGAAAAGGAAAATGAAAGTTTCATAGATTGATTAAGTGCCTGGTGCGAATACGTATCAGGTTTTTTATTTTCACAGCGAAGCGAAAAGAGCAAATCAGAAGGTAAATATATGGGGAAATACGGGTGAAAGGGAATAAACGCTGCACGAAAAGGGACAATTCAAAATGCAAGGGAATAAATGACGCAACTACAAAAAAACAGTGCACCATTAAAGGCACACTGTCATTAACTTTATTTATTTCCCGCCTAATATATCAAATAGACCGCCTGCCAAGCTACCTTCACCTTTTGAGCTGCCGCCAGGAATTTGCGGGGCTGCTGCAAAGACTCGGCTTGCCAATCGACTGAATGGCAACGATTGTATCCATACGGTTCCTGGACCACGCAATGTAGCGAAGAACAATCCTTCTCCGCCGAACAACGCCGTTTTTACGCCCGGCACCATTTCAATGTTGTAATCTACTTCCTTCGTCATTGCCACTAAACATCCTGTATCGACACGTAATACTTCGCCAGGTTGTAAGTGTTTCTTATGAATAGTACCTCCAGCATGAACGAATGCGAGTCCATCACCTTCAAGTTTTTGCATGATAAAGCCTTCACCACCAAAGAAACCAGTCCCAAGTTTACGTTGGAATTCAACGCCGACCGATACTCCTTTAGCCGCTGCCAGGAACGCATCTTTTTGACAAATGATTTTGCCGCCCATTTCACTCAAATCCATTGGAATGATTTTTCCTGGATATGGGGAAGCGAAATACACATGTTTTTTGCCAGATCCGTTATTAGTGAATGTCGTCATGAATAAACTTTCTCCTGTAAGCATACGCTTACCGGCACCCATCAGTTTGCCCATGATTCCTCCTCCACCTGAAGAAGAGCCATCTCCGAAAATAGTTTCCATAGAGATGCCGTCTTCCATCATCATTAAGCTGCCTGCTTCTGCAACAACCGTTTCTTTTGGATCGAGTTCTACTTCCACAAACTGCATATCGTCACCGTGTAATTTGTAATCAATTTCGTGGTTGTTCATGCGTCACATTCCTCCAGTAATTTAAATCTACTCATTCATACGCTTCTCGCAACAAAAAGTTTCATCAAACGTCACTATTTATAAATAATCCGTTTTTTCAAAAAATTGAAAGGTTTAAACGACCATGTGTCGAATAAGTAAAGTGAAAGCGTTCTCAAATCGAAAGGGGTAAGGTACATGCAATTGAACAATTACATCGGTGGAAAGTGGCAGGAAGCTGGAGATGCAAAGTACGTTCCTGTGACTAACCCTGCTAATGGAGAAGAGTTAGCGCAAGTGCGATTATCAACTAAAGAAGATGTGAATTCAGCTGTCTTGGCAGCAAAGGAAGCGCAGAAAAAATGGGCGCTGGTCCCTGCACCGAAGCGGGCAGATTATTTATATGAAATTGGTCGTATTATGAAAGAAAAGAAAGAGCATCTTGCACAAGTGTTGACAAAAGAAATGGGAAAAGTCATTGAAGAAGGTCGCGGAGAAGTGCAGGAAGGAATCGATATGGCATTCTACATGGCAGGTGAAGGCCGCCGTTTGTTCGGCGAAACGACGCCATCGGAACTGGCTGACAAGTTTGCGATGAGCGTACGTGCTCCAATCGGTGTGGTTGGACTCATTACGCCTTGGAACTTCCCGGTTGCGATTGCCACGTGGAAATCATTCCCTGCGATAGTTGCTGGCAATACGTTTTTATGGAAGCCAGCAACGGAAACACCGATGATGGCTTATGAAATGGCGAAAGTATTTGAAGAAGCAGGACTACCTGCAGGCGTTGCGAACATTGTATTCGGATCAGGGGCAGAAGTTGGAACTGCGATGATCGAACATCCGGACGTGAAAGTCATTTCATTTACTGGGTCGACTGAGACAGGTCGTTCGGTTGCTGAACGTGGCGGTCGTCATTTGAAGAAAGTATCACTTGAAATGGGTGGTAAAAATGCCGTCATCGTAATGGACGACGCAGATCTTGGATTGGCGGTTGAAGGGATTTTGTGGAGTGCTTTCGGAACAGCGGGTCAGCGTTGTACGGCATGCAGCCGCGTCATTGTGCATAAAGATGTGAAAGAAGAACTTGAAATGCGGCTTCAGGAAGCGATGAAAGGTTTGGCTATCGGTGACGGTATGGACGAATCCGTAAAAATCGGCCCAGTCATTAACAAAAAAGCACTGGAAAAAATCCATAATTACGTCCAAATCGGAAAAGAAGACGGTGCTACATTGCTAGCGGGTGGAGAGATTCTATCTGATGGCGATTTGGCATACGGAAACTACTATGCTCCGACTCTATTCACAAACGTCGCGAGAGATAGTCGCATTGCACAGGAAGAAATTTTTGGACCGGTCGTTTCACTGATTGAGGTTTCGAGTTTAGACGAAGCAATCGAAGTGAATAACAGCGTCTCATTCGGTTTATCCAGTAGTATTTTCTCGCGTGACGTCAACACTGTTTTCAAAGCACAGCGTGATCTGGATACAGGGATTGTGTATGTAAATGCCGGCACTACTGGTGCTGAAATTCATTTGCCCTTCGGCGGGACAAAAGGGACAGGTAACGGACACCGTGACTCCGGCGTGGCAGCACTTGACGTTTATACAGAATGGAAGAGCATTTATGTCGACTTCAGCGGTAAGTTACAACGAGCTCAAATTGATAATTAAGTAGTTTTGAATGAAAGACTGTCAGCATCACATATACATGCAAAGAAAACGTTTTACAAAGGGGATGTAAGAATGAAGGTTGTTGTATTAGGTGCAGGATTAATGGGGAAAGAAGCGGCGCGTGATTTAGTCAAAAGTGAAAACGTCGAAAAAGTGTTTTTAGCAGACGTGCAAGTGGAGCAAGTGCAGGCTTTTAAGGATAAAATTCAATCCGATAAAATAGAAGCAGTTCGGTTAGATGCCAATGATGATGCGCAATTGAAAGAAGTCATGAGCAAAGGCGACGTTGTCATTAACGCATTATTTTATTCATTCAACGAAAAAGTAGCGCGTACAGCAGTTGAAGTGGGCGTTCATTCAGTGGATCTAGGAGGTCACATTGGAGGAGCGACGGATGCGGTGTTAAGTTTGGCTGCTGAAGCACAAGCGAAAGGCATTACTCTCATTCCAGACTTAGGGGTAGCTCCAGGAATGATCAATATTTTATCTGGATATGGTGCAAGCAAGTTAGATGAAGTCAAATCGATCAAACTGTTTGTAGGTGGGATTCCAGTTGAACCGGAAGGTCCATTGAAATACAACATCGTCTTTTCATTGGACGGGGTGATGGACCATTATACGGACACATCACACGTTGTCCGAAATGGTGAATTGATCGAAGTGCCATCCCTTTCCGAAATCGAGCCGATTCATTTTGATGAATTCGGTGAACTGGAAGCTTTCCATACATCAGGTGGAACTTCTACATTGACAAAAACGTTTCCGAACGTGGAAACACTCGAATATAAAACAATACGGTACCCAGGCCACGCAGAAAAATTTAAAGTATTGGTGGATCTAGGCTTAACAAATAAAGCGACAAAAGTTGAAGTGGATGGAAAAACAATCAGTACGCGTGAAGTGCTGAAAGCCGCTTTGACGCCTGGTTTATTACTTGGTGATAAACAAGATGCCGTACTGTTACGTGTAATTGTGTCCGGTGACAAAGATGGGGAACTGGTTAAATATGAATACGAACTCGTGACGAAGAAAGATATGACGGATCAAGTAACCGCAATGGCGCGTGCAACGGCAAACACGATTTCAATTGTTGCACAGATGATCGGCAATGGGGAAATCACAAAACGAGGCGTATACGCACCTGAGCAAATTGTGCCTGGCGATACCTACATTAATGAAATGAAAAAACGAGGCGTACAAATTCAAGAATCCATACAACAATCAACTACGGTTGGTAACGGATAACAGGAGGCACTCATCATGAACTTCGATTTTTCGGAAGAACAACAATTACTTCGTAAAACGGTCCGCCAATATGTGGATGCAGAAATTATTCCCCATATGGCTGAATGGGATGCAACGGGTGGATTTGATCAAAAAGTATGGAAAAGATTAGCCGAACTAGGTTTCATGGGCGTTTGTGTCCCTGAAGCATACGGTGGAAGCGGCATGGACTACAATTCACTTGCAATCGTTTGTGAAGAATTAGAACGGGGAGATACAGCGTTTCGAACAGCTGTCTCCGTGCATATCGGATTGAACTCCATGACGTTAATGCAGTGGGGCACCGAGGAACAAAAGCAAAAGTATTTGGTACCGCAAGCGAAAGGTGAAAAAATCGGTGCTTTCGGTCTTACGGAACCGGGCGCTGGTTCGGACGTAGCCGCAATGGCAACAACAGCGACTCGCGACGGGGAAGATTACGTTTTAAAAGGTCAAAAAACTTGGATTTCCCTTTGTGATAAAGCGGACCATTTCATCGTTTTTGCATATACTGATAAATCGAAGAAACACCACGGCATCAGTGCGTTTATTGTGGAACGCACGATGGAAGGCTTCAGTTCGAAAGCGATTAAAGGGAAGTACGGCATTCGTGCAGGAAATACGGGAGAAATTTTCTTTGATGATATTCGAGTGCCGGCTACAAACCGTTTAGGGGAAGAAGGCGAAGGGTTTAAAATTGCCATGTCGGCTTTGGATAACGGAAGATTTACAGTTGCTGCAGGCGCTGCAGGTTTAATCATGTCGTGTATTGAAGCAAGTGTGAAATATTGTAACGAGCGCGAAACGTTCGGCAAGCCAATTGGTAAACACCAATTGGTACAGCAAATGGTTGCGAAAATGGAAGCTGGCCTTCAAATGAGCCGTCTCCTTGTCTACCGTGTTGGTGAACTGAAAAATAAAGGCGTGCGTAATACGCGCGAGACCTCATTAGCGAAATGGCAAGCATGTGATTTTGCGAACCAAGCAGCAGATGACGCTGTGCAAATTCACGGTGCGTATGGCTATTCGGATGAATATCCAGTCGCAAGATACTTGCGCAACTCAAAAGCACCTGTTATTTACGAAGGAACGCGCGAGATCCATACAATTATGCAAGCGGAATATGTACTTGGGTATCGTGAAGATAAAAAATTATCGAACATGCTGCCAAAATGGCCATTTGAAATCGATAAATAAATGTGTTAGAATATTCTCAACTTGAATGAACGGAGGTGAAGAAAGAATGAAGAACGCTGTGAATGCACGTGGTTTTATACTGGAATTTTTATCCACATCATGTGCGATTACTCATGAAATTTCTAACAACGGGACGGGTCTGTCCAATTTTAGAAAATTACATGCACATCACAGCTGACAAGACATTCTTTCTTCTCCATATGAAAAAGCGCAAAGCGCCGCTCTAGCCCAACACCGGCGCTGTTCGGTAGAAAGGCAATTGCCTTTCTGACCCCTTTTAAGGGGCACACGGGCTGGCGCTTGGAGCTAGACATCGAGAAAAGACTGCTTGCTTTTCAGGCAGTCTTTTTTTGTACGCAAAAATAGATCGACTGCAAATGAAGAATGGATTGCTTCCAGCTGAAATCGAAAGGAAGCGGAAAATATGATATGTACAATACAGGAAATCAGTAAAATGCTAGGTGGAAACATCATTTTTGAGGACTTATCACTGGCAATCAAAACAGGTGATAAATTAGCCGTTGTAGGACGTAATGGTACAGGGAAAACTACACTATTTAAATTGTTAGCTGGTGTAGAAAGTCCTGATTCGGGAAGCATTCATTTCAAAAAAGGAAATCGGACTGGCTACTTGGCCCAGATTCCTTCCTACTCAGAGGAAGTGACGGGGCTCGATGTTCTGACAATGGCCTTTGAAGAACTGCTCAAGATGCAAACGCAAATGACGGACCTTGAAATGAAAATGGCCAGCGCAACGTCTGAAGAAATGGAACGATTGCTTCGTCAATATGGAAATATCCAGGAACAATTCACGCTGCGTGACGGATATTCATATGAATCGGAAATTGATAAGGTCATACAGGGTCTGCAATTGGAAAACTTTGTTGATCGGTCATTCCCATCGTTGAGTGGTGGAGAACAAACAAAAATCATGCTCGGTCAATTGCTACTGACGAAACCAGATTTATTGTTACTCGATGAACCGACGAACCATTTGGATTTGTTTGCCGTGGAATGGCTTGAACAGTATTTGGTTGATTATGAAGGTACGGTCGTCATCATTTCGCATGACCGTTACTTTCTGGATCAGGTCGTCACGAAAGTTGCAGATCTCGAAGAAGGCGAATTGATTTTATATCATGGCAATTATTCATCGTTTGCCATCCAAAAAGAAGAACGCATCATGCGGGAGTTCCAGGAATACGAGGAACAGCAGAAAAAAATCAAGAAAATGCGCGAAGCCATCAAGCGCCTAAAACTTTGGGCAAATGAAGCAGTTCCACCGAATGCTGCTTTGCACCGTCGTGCACGCAATATGGAAAGGGCTTTGGAACGCATGGAGAAAGTACGGAAGCCGCTGATTGATCCGAAAAAAATGACTCTATCATTTGAAGCAGCTCCACGAAGTGGCAAGGAAGTGGTGGTCATGGAACAAGTGTACAAATCTTTCGGTGACAATGTGTTGCTTGCAGGAGCTGACTTTAATGTTAGGTGGAAAGAACGCGTTGCAATCGTCGGTCGAAACGGAACTGGCAAGTCCACTATTCTGAAATTACTGCGGGGAGAACTCGAAGTCGATGCAGGTACTGCACGTCTTGGCAGTAATGTGCGAGTGGGATTCCTGTCTCAACATTTCGAGATTGCCAACCCGAAAGCGCGCCTCATTGATGTCTTCCGAGCGGAAGTCAATGTATTTGAAGGGGAAGCGCGCCACATTCTCGCGAAGTTTATGTTCTATGGACCCGACGTTTTCAAACGGGTTGGAGATTTAAGCGGAGGAGAACGGATGCGATTGCGTCTTGCGCAACTCATGCACCAGAACATCAATTTATTGATGCTTGATGAACCAACAAACCATTTGGATATCGATTCGCGAGAAGTGCTAGAAGAAGCGCTCGAAGATTTCCAAGGGACCATAGTGGCTGTCTCCCACGATCGCTACTTCCTGAATAAACTTTTCCCTCGCACCGCTTGGCTGGATCGGGGAACATTCATTACCTTCGAAGGAGCCTATGAATGGGCACGATCGAAATGGGCAGAGCGTCAGACCTCGTTTGAAAAAGAAGAAGCGGTCAAAAAGGAAGAACGAGTCAAAACTATCCGTGAACGGGAGGAACAACCTCGTTCTTTTGAAAAGGAAATTGCCGATGTTGAAGAAGAACTGGCGACTCTCACTGCTCAAATTGAAGCTGAAGCGGATTGGCAAGAATACGAAAATTTATTAGTGATAAAGAAATCACTAGAAGAACGTTTGGAAGAACTAATGACGGATTGGTTTAAAAACGAGGCGTGAATTAAAAGAGAAGGGAAAGAGTGAGTCAGATGAAATATGGATGTGTCTTGTTTTTGCTAACATGTTGTTTCGTACTGACTGGATGTTCTTCAGCTGCCACTAAAGTTGAGCTTACTGCATCAAGCAAAGCGAGTGAGGATGCATTCATATTGGAGTTGACTTCAATTGCCAAACAGTACAAAGAACATGAAAAAGATTCAATTACTGCCCGTCTGAAATATACTGGGCCGGATAATGAAGTAAGGATTTCGCATGGTGGTTTTACGCCAATCGAATTCTCGGTAAAGGAATTGAACAAAAATAAAGACATAGGCGGAGTTTCTCAGACTATATTAAGCTCCACAACTTTAAAAAAGGATGTGTGGCTAGAAGTTCCTTTTTCGAAGTCCGGGGAAATAACGAAGGATGAATTCATAAAAGAGTATTTCAACAAAGATGGGTTCCCAAAGGGTAAATACGAAATCATCGCAACCACTGATTTTGAAGTCGAGCAGACCGGAGAAAATGTAAAGTTAAAGACAGTTATTGTAATAGAAGTGAACTAGAGAAACGGAATCGCCTTCAGCGGTTCCGTTTTTGTTTCGCTTACTGGTCAATTAAATTGTTTAGAAAACATGAATTTTAGATAAGTGATGCCGAATACTTGATATCCGATTGCGAAATCCAGATATCCTTTCCCGAAATGGAGATATCCATCCGAGAACCCCCGATATCCCCATACGGATTCTCGATAAATCCCCCACCCAGCCCTCATCAGAATAAATAACAATCTATCCCCGTCGAGTATCAGCTTGTCCTAATTGCAAGAATTGCGTTATGCGATTTAATAAGAAATTCATTAAATAAATTATTTTCAAACAATTGAAACTAAATAACACTTTATCGGTCTAATGAAATAACTAGCTTAAAAAAAGAGGAGAGATGGTATTGAAAAAAAGAAGTGTTTGGCTCATGGTCGCTGCTGTGATCGCAGGAATAGTCCTATCGTTTGCGTTTTATATTGATAAAGTAACAGTCAGTGCTTCATCGATTGCGTTGTCTGAGCAAGGATGGAAAGCGAATTTTTCGGAGCCGTTAAAAGCTTCAGCCATATCGGATGGAACGATATATTTGGTTGATCAGCAAGGAAAGAAAACGAATGCGAAATTGCAGCTTACACAAAACGGTCATTCAGTTAAAGTGACCGAAATCAAACCGGGTTCGTATATATTGCACATCAAGAAGGAAGCTATTCAAGGCGGATTCTTCAAATCCATGTCGACCAGTAAATTATCGTTTACTGTTCACAAAGATTTGCAAACTGTAAAATCGGAAAAGCAATTGAAAGATTACTTCGCTAAGTTAAAGAAACAAATGAGTCAGATGTATTCAAGGGAAGAGTCAGCTGAAAGCAAAAACTCGATGGATTCAAGCAGTAAATCTGCTCTTTCAAGCAGTGGAGGAGAAGCTGACCACTCGGAAACGAACAATCAAGTGGAAGGCGTAGATGAATCGGATATGGTGAAGACAGACGGGAAATTTATTTACTCTATATTAAATGGACGTGTAATCGTTACGGATATTCAAAATCCTGCAAACATGAAGAAAATGGCTGAACTGCCATCCGATCCAGAGTTCAATCCAACGCAGTTATTCTTACATGAAAATACATTGATTGTGCTTGGAGATCGGCATGTACCATATGATTATGAGGAAACCTCAGGAGAAGTCTCCAGTAAAATGATGATGCCTGTTAACAGTTCCACAAATGTACGTTTCTATGATGTGAAAAATGCGAAGAATCCGAAACTGATACGGGAAATCGGTGCGGAAGGATACTTGAACGGGGCTAGAAAAACAGGAGACATGTTGTATTTCGTGACCAATGTGATGCCAAACTTCTGGGCAATGGAAGGGGCAAAAGATGTAGAGTTGCGTCCTTACACATTTGACAGTAAGAAAAAGGATAAAGTATCATCCATGGCGCTTTCTGATTTATCCATCTTGCCGGGAACACTGGAGGGGACGTATAGCGTCATTACGGCTATGGATCTTGAGGATCCAGAGCAATCCCAAGTTGTAACGAAAGGGTATCTGGGCGGAAGCAATGCCATGTATATGTCTAAAGAGGCATTGTATTTAACTGCACCTATCTATGTACCTTCAAAGAATGATGATAACAATAATGCCATTGATCGAATTTGGAATCCCCAGGAAACCAATACGGAAATATTCAAATTCAGTTTAGATGGTACTAAAGTTGAGTTTGTATCATCTGGAGAAGTGACGGGCATGCTCCTAAATCAGTTTTCGATGGATGAGCATGAAGGTTATTTCCGTGTCGTCACTACGAAAGGCTTTGCGTGGAATACGGATGAACTTTCTGAGAACAATCTATATATTCTAGATGCCGGTATGAAAAAAGTGGGTTCCATCGAAGGACTTGCGAAAGGGGAGCGCATTTACTCAGCTCGTTTTATGGGAGACAAAGCGTATATGGTGACGTTTAAAGAAACTGATCCGCTGTTTGTGATGGATGTCTCTAATCCATCGGCGCCAAAAGTACTAGGGGAGTTGAAAATTCCAGGTTTCAGTAATTACTTGCACCCATTGGACGAAAATCATCTAATCGGTTTCGGTTACGATACAAAAACGATTCCAGGCGAAAATGGCAGTCAACCTCGAATCATTACTGGCGGCATGAAAATCTCATTATTTGACGTTACAGATTTTGCTAATCCGAAAGAAAAAGACGTAGAAATTTTGGGTGGTCAAGGCACTTACAGCCCATTGCAATACGATCACAAGGCATTATTCCAACACCGAGGCAAAGATTTATACGGTTTTCCTGTGACGTTGTATCAGGGTACTAATAAGGATGGATACGGCCAGTATGCAGGCGAAGGTGCAATGATGTATGAAATAACGGCTGAAGAAGGAATCCAGCAAGTGGCCAACATGATTAAATCATCCAAGCAACAAAACGAAGATTGGGAGCAGCTCGTTCAACGGATGGTTTATGCCGGAGATACACTTTATACTATTTCAATGAAAGAAACGAAGAGTTATGATTTAAATACGTTTAAAGAGATTGGTGTAGTCACATATTAATAACAAGGCAGGCCACTAACGCGATTCGCTTAGTGGTCTGCTTTTTCGTTCGTATTCGCGTCAATTCCGATATGCTGGAATGTGGTGACATCGAATAATCCCGTATCGGTTAATTTAAGTGATGGAATGACTGGCAAACTTAGAAATGATAAGGTCAAAAACAAATGAAAATCGAGCTTCGGATGAATGGTATGGATTGCTTCATGCAAGTTTGCCAGTGATTGTACTGCTTCCTCGAGAGGAACTTTCGTCATCAATCCGGCTATAGGCAATGCAAGCGAAGCCATGATTTGACCATCATGGACAACGACCAATCCACCCTGCATATCCTGCAACGCCTGTACAGCCGCAATCATGTCTTCATCATTCGTACCCAGAACAATCGCATTGTGCGAATCGTGAGCAATGGATGTCGCGACAGCCCCTTTTTTTAGGCCGAAGCCCTTCACAATGCCCAATCCAATGGTGTGTAATTGATGATGCCGTTCAATTACAGCCAGTTTCAATTGATCCCGTTCCATGTTTTGCACGAATGCGCCATCTATAGTTTCAACTTTTTCAACCACTTTGTTGGTAACAATCTGGTCTGGTATGATTTCCATAATATTCGCTTCGGCACCTTGCGGGAGCGGGATAGCCAAATCTTCGACCGTCAAAGTAGGCAAATGAACGGAATGGCGAATTCGAACGGTACAATCCGTTTGAGTTTCAGTAGCTTTTATCATGCGGCCATGCTCCGCCACCTTGACTCCTTTCTTGAATACAGCAGCTACTTTGAAAAGTTCAAGATGATCGAGCAATAGAAAATCTGCTTCGAAGCCCGCTGCCAATGCACCTTTTTGAGACAAACCATAACATTCCGCAGCATTCAGCGTGGCCAATTGAATCGCTTGAAGAGGTTCCATTCCTGCTTTAATGGAGAGACGTATAGCATGATCGATGCTGCCTTCGTCCACCAGTTCATCTAGGTGTTTGTCGTCTGTACAAAATAAAAATCTTCTTGCATTGTGAGGTGTTACCGCAGGAAGCAAATCATGTAGATTCTTCGCAGCAGAGCCTTCACGTATCAACACATACATGCCTTGGGTAATGCGGTCACGTGCTTCATCCGCTGTCACACATTCATGGTCTGTCTGAATGCCGGCTGCGCGATATCCTCGAATCTGTTCGCGTTGCAATCCCGCTCCATGCCCATCAATTCGAAGACCCGCTTCCTTGGTCATCAGGAGCTTTGAAAGCATGCCTTCGTCTCCGCGCAAAACCGCTGGATAATCCATTACTTCTGCAAGTCCGAGTACGGAAGGGTGGGAGAGAAGCGGTTGTAAATCTTCTGCTTCCAGTCTTGCACCTGCATGTTCAAAGGATGTGGAGGGTACACTCGAAGGGAGCATGACAAAAATATCCATTGGGCTTCTTTCTGCATCCTTCAGCATGAATTGGATGCCCTCAACTCCTGCAACATTTGCAATTTCATGTGGATCGGTCACAACAGTCGTTACGCCGTGGGGCAATAAAACATCACCAAAAGCAGATGGGGTGAGCATCGACGATTCAATATGGATATGTCCGTCAACCAAGCCGGGTACGACATAGCGTCCCCCTGCATCCATTTCTTCAATGGCTTCAAATGAGCGAGTAGAATCAATTGCGACAATAAAGCCGTCCGAGACAACGATATCTGCGTTCACCCAAACAAGTGAAAATACATCCGCTACACGTGCATTGCGCAAAATGAAATCAGCAGGCTGTTTTTGTTGGGATACCGCGATGATTTTTTTGAGTGTATCGATTGAACCTTGCATGAAATTTCCCCCTTTATGAAAAGAATTTACTTATAGGTATTGTACTGTCGTATATACGAAATGAATAGTTTATAGAACCGGAAAAGTGAATATGTAATGGATGGCTACTCACGTTTATATCATTGTACTCGGTATGAGCAATAGATTCATGTAAAGTACCAACAATATTTGTTTTTTACTGCACATTTCGTTAAGATTGTGCAAAGGTGATAAGTGAAAGGAGTGGGCAAAGACGTGCTAAATGAGAAGAATGATTTGGCAATAGATTGTTGCCTGCTTGCGGGTCGACTAATGATTGAGAGTGGTGCGGAAACGTATCGGGTTGAAGATACAATGACCCGTATGGCGATTTCACAAGGTCTGATAGGGACCCAAAGCTTCGTCACACCAACAGGAATCATGTTTTCGCTTGGAAAAGATGGCTCGACACGGTTGATGACCATTCGGGACAGGGTGACAGATTTAGAGAAAATAGCACTTGTGAATCAAGTATCAAGAAAACTGGCCACCACTGAACTGACTATCGAAGAAGCATATGAAGAATTACAACGAGTTGCCAGTGCCAACTTAATGTTCCCTTTTCTATTACAGTTTATAGCAGCTGCAGTTGCGAGCGGGTGTTTTCTTATCCTGTTCGATGGTGTCGTGAAAGATGTTCCGGCAGCGACCATTGCAGGTGGAATGGGGTTCGTTGTGGTCACACTAATACATGAATTGACCCGTGTTAAGTTTTTCGCGGAATTCATTGCTGCCTCAATCGTTGGAACCCTGGCTTTTTTAGCGGTTCTGCTGCAAGTTGGGGAAGACTTGAACACTATCATTATCAGTGGTGTCATGCCATTGGTACCAGGATTGCTCATTACAAATGCAGTACGCGATCTTATGGCCGGGCATTTTGTTTCCGGGGTATCAAAAGGTGCAGAAGCATTGTTGACAGCATTCGCAATCGGTGCAGGCGTTGCACTCGTACTATCATTTTAGGAGGGGTGTCATGATTTGGATCGTAAAAGCGGTGTTAAGTTTTATTATCGCAATGTCATTTGCCATTATATTTAATGCCCCTAGAAAAAAACTAGTTGCAGCCGGCTTAGTAGGGATGTGCGGTTGGGTAATTTACAGTGGTTTTACAATGGTTTCAGGTGATGCAATTCAAGCATCCTTTGCAGGAGCTTTTATCGTAGCGCTGGCATCACATATTTTATCTAAACGTTTCCGTATGCCGATGATCATTTTCAGTGTACCGGGCATCATTTTACTCGTTCCCGGAGGACTTGCATACAATGCGATGCGCAACATTGTGGAAAATGACTATTTAACCGCCATCTCTTACGCTTCCAAAGCATTTATGACATCAGGCGCGATCGCAATGGGTTTGGTGTTTGCTGAAGTTTTGATGCAGTTGATATTTAGGTATTTAAGTAGAAAAAAGGCGGCTTCTCAGAATGTTTGAGAAACCGTCTTTTTTATGTCTGAGCAAGGTGTCAAGCTAAACAGGCATTTTGCGCATTTATTTTATAAATTTTCAATTTCGCCAGCAGATACAGGATGACTGATATAGAAACCTTGAATGGCGTCACAGCCGAGTTTTGTCAATAAATCCTGTTGTTCTTTTGTCTCAACACCTTCAGCCAAGACGCGTATCTCCATTGATTTTCCAAACTGAATCATGCCGTGTACTAGTTTTTGCAATTTCTCTTGTTTCGTAATGGACGCGATAAATGATTGATCGATTTTAAGTTCGGTAATCGGTAGCATCTGCATATAACGGAAAGACGCATAGCCTGTCCCGAAATCATCGAGAACAAACCTGATGCCCTCACTTTGAAGCTGATGCATTTGGCGAATGATGGATTGTTCCGATTCCGCTTCCAGTGCAAACTTCTCAGTAATCTCAATTTGCAGTAGATGAGCAGGACAGCCAAATTTCTCTAATGTCTGTCTAACTTGCTTTACCATGTTTTTATCACGGAATTCGCGAATGGAAGAGTTTACGCTCACTTTCATCGGCTTGCCGTTTTTTGCCCAAAGTGCGGCTTGCTCGCATGCCTTCTCCAACATAAAGCTCCCAATATCATGAATCATGCCTGTCTCTTCTGCAACTGGAATGAGATCGTTCGGTGTAACGGTTCCCAGTACAGCGTCTTCCCAACGAACCAGTGCTTCCACTGCATCAATCTTGCCAGTCTTTAAATCAACTTGTGGTTGATACATAACAGTTAAATCTTTATGGTGCAACGCCTCAATCAAACGTTTTTCAATCATGGCCTTTCGGCTTAACGCGACATGATTGGCTTTTGAAAGGCTGACGATATTTCCTCCGCCTTCTTGCTTCACCTTATGGATGGTCGCACTAGACGCTCTCATCATATGTAAAAATGTTGATTGATCTTCTGGGTATCTCGTAATCCCGCCACTGATCGAAATCGGGATAGCTTTGTTGCGAATGTAAATCGGATGCTGCTTCAAGTAACTTAAGAAACCTTGAATAAACCAATCACTCAAAGGCGTCAACACCACAAATTCATCTTCACCCACGCGTGCGATATCACTATCCTGGAAATACATTTTCAGGCGTTTTGCAAATTCCAGTAATAGAGTGGTTTCAGACTCTTCATCGTGCATGTCTCTCAATGTGTAAAACTTATCGATATCTAAAAAGATGAAAGAAAAGTGACGTTCTTCTGCAATAAGTCCGGACACGATATTTTCAAGACGATGGCGATTCATTAATCCTGTCTCTGAATCCACATAAGCAATTTGCTCAAGATGCAATTGCAGGCGTTTTTTATCCGTGATATCTTTTTCCAAAATGGCAAAGTACATAGGCTCATCATTCGTCGCCAAAACAGGGATGGCCGTCATATCTACCCAGTATGTTTCTCCATCTTTAGTCAGTTTTTCAACAGACCCTTGCCAAACGCGGTTGCTATTCAGTGTGTACCATATTGGGTTGACCGATTTCTCAGCTGACTCTTCGGGGAAAAGCTGCCAAAATGACTTACCAATAATACGTTTTGGCGTCCATTTACTTGTTTTCAAAAACAATGTATTTGCATATGTAATTAGCCCATCTGGGTCCAAATAAGTGAGCATAAAGGTTTCATCGATTCCCATTTTAAAGCTAGCTAATTCTTGTGTACTTGATGTTTGATCCATTGTTGGAACATTATTAACTTCAAATAAGAACATGACGCATTGTTCATTATCGATTGTCATTGAATTTAAAACAGCCGAAACATGAACAGCTTTGCCATGTTTTGAATGAATAATGAAATTTTCAAAACGAATTGGGATCTCACTTTGAACCACTTGACCCCACGTTGATTTATGTATGGCTGAACGGTTTTCTTCGAAAAAAGGATAGAATTTTCCAACGATTTCGTCCGCAGTAAAACCAAATGTTCTCTCAGCTTCTCTACTCCACCAAAGTACCGTTGCGTCACTCGCAGTCAGTATCATCGGAAAAGGAACATGGTCCAATATACTGCTACCATTTTCCAATACTTGTTGCATACCTTTCATTTCGCAGGACTCCTTGTTTGTATACTAATAACTCCTATTATAGAGAAGTCTTGGCATCAAGTCATTAAAATAAATAATGTTTTATTCTGAAAAATAAAGGAAAATTCAAGGAGATTTATTGGAGGTGGAAATGAAATGTTTGCAAGTTTTTCATTGAATTCAACTTGAACAATAGTAAGATGAAAAGTAGACTTGTAGATAAAGAGGTGAGTAAATGAATCGCGCAAAAGGAATCGTCTTAATTATTACCGGAGCCATGTTATGGGGAGCGACGGGTCCATTGATGGAATGGATATTATCGAACTCAATGCTGACAGTTCCGTTTATGTTGACGATTCGGTTACTTGTTGCAGGAGTTGTTTTGCTCGCTTTTCTAAAATTAACAGGAAATCAATTAAGACCAATTTGGCGACAGCCATATTGGGTCAAGCGATTGATTATCTTCGCCATGTTCGGCATGCTAGGGGTTCAATATTCATTTGTAGCAGCAATTGAATCAAGCAATGCGGTAGTTGCGACGTTGCTTCAATTTTTAGCACCTATTTTTGTGGTTATATTTGTATCTTGGAGTATGAAGAAATGGCCACCGAAATATCAGTTGATTGGAATTGCCGGAACGTTGATCGGCTTATTCTTCTTATTGACGAATGGTTCATTCACCAAATTACTGTTAAGCCCGGAAGCGTTGGCATGGGGAGTCGCTGTCGGCCTGAGCTTTGCATTTTATACGTTATATCCCGGTTCTCTCATGAAAGAATGGGGTGTTTTGCTAGTGGTTGGTTGGTCGATGCTGATCGGCGGTCTGGTACTGGGAAGTATAAGTCGCGTGTGGCAATCCGACGAATGGGCTTTATTATTGGATTGGAAATTGTCCGTTCTTTTATTGACAGTCATCGTTATAGGCACAGTGGCTTTCATTTTATTTTTGAGCAGTATGAAATACATAAGTGCGATAGAGACCAGTATTTTATCAAGCATGGAGCCACTCACTGCTATGATTATCTCTGTTATTTGGCTGCAACAAGTGTTAGGGAAATGGCAGCTGATGGGGGCTCTCATCATGCTGATTTGTGTCACGTGGCTATCGATTGCAGGCGATCGGAACAAGAAATAAGTTTGCTAGAGTATCATCTATCCTTTTGGGGATAGGTGATTTTTTTTTTTGCCCTTGGCCGAGTGTCAATTCGGGGTGATTCCAACTAAGCAATCGCTCACCCAAAACTCGTATCCAACAGAGAACATTTCATCACAATGAATGATACCTTTTACTCATTCATTGTGGCATAATAGTGAACAATCAGATAATTAATTCGTTTAACGAAGAAGTTTCAGGGGGGCATCTAGTGAAAACCGTATTTTCTTATGTCAGACCATATAAATGGCCAATTGCCATTGCGCTTTTCCTCATGCTAATCGAGCTTTCTGTCGAACTTGTACAGCCACTCATTATAGCCAAAATAATAGATGATGGCATTATGCAAGGAGATCAGTCAGTTATTTGGACGTGGGGAGGAGTCATGATGCTCATGGCTTTCGTCGCTTTCTTGTCTGGCGCGACAAACTCTTTCTTTGCATCGCATGCATCACAAAGTTTTGCTTTTGATGTCCGCAGTGCTTTATTCAAGCAAGTACAGCAGTTTACAGTTGCCACGTTTACGAAGTTCCCGACTGCCGGCTTAATCACGAGGCTTACAAGTGATGTCACCATGGTGCAAAACGTACTCTTTATGAGTTTGCGCATTATGTTGCGGGCGCCTTTACTCGTACTCGGCAGTGTCATTATGGCGTTTATCGTCAATGCCTACCTCGCGATGTTCCTTGTAATCGGGGCACCATTCCTACTGATTTTTCTCTATATTATGGTGAAAAAAGGGGTCAGTTTTTTTGCACTTGTGCAAGTTCGACTCGACCGTGTGAACCGTGTCCTACAGGAAAACCTCCAGGCAGTACGGTTGGTTAAAGCATATTTGCGCGGTACGTTCGAGTCTTCTCGTTTTGAAAAAGTGTCGAACCTCCTCAAAATGGATACAGTGAAGGCGCTTCGCATTATGGAAATCATTCTTCCACTTCTTCTACTCGTCATGAACATCAGTTTGCTGGCAGTTCTTTGGTTTGGTGCTCTTGAAATCCAATCGAACAATGCCCAAATTGGCGAGTTGGTCGCAATCGTCAACTACGCAATGCGTATGACGGGGGCTTTCTCGATGTTCGCCTTTATTATCATGGCATTTGCCCGTGCGAAAGCTTCTGCAGAACGCATGGAAGAAGTGTTACTGGTCAATGAAGGGCTGGAACGCGATGAAGAAACAGGTAAAATGCATGAAGCCCTTGAAGGTGAAATCAGTTTCAACAACGTGACGTTCAGCTACCCGAATTCTTCTGAACTAGTGCTGAACAATATTACATTTGATGTGAAATCTGGCGAGAAATTGGCCATCATGGGAGCTACCGGTGCCGGTAAATCAACTTTGATGCAACTCATCCCGCGCTTTTTTGAAGTAACCTCGGGTTCCATTACAGTTGACGGGAAAGACGTTAACAAATGGCCGTTGGATCAATTACGACAAGCCATAGGGCTCGTTCCCCAGCAGTCACTGTTGTTTACGGGAAGTATTTATCAAAACTTGGCATGGGGCAAAGTCGAAGCATCAACAAAAGAATTGCAACAAGCTGCCAAGCAAGCGCAAATTCATTCTTCTGTTGAACAGTTCGCGAAAGGCTATGATACACGTGTTGGTCAAAAAGGTGTAAATTTGTCTGGCGGTCAAAAACAAAGACTGTCCATCGCACGCGCGTTGGTCCGAAAGCCAGAAATTCTTCTGTTGGATGACAGCACCAGTGCGCTAGATGTGAAAACTGAAGCATTGCTATGGGAGGCATTGGATAAAGAAGAAGCAACCATGCTCGTCATTACGCAAAAAATCCGAACTGCAAAAGGCGCAGACCGTGTCCTTTTACTCGACAATGGACGGATTGCTGCTTATGGCTCTCATCAGGAACTGATAGAAACGTCCGAATTATACCGTCAAATTGCGGAGTCGCAACAAGAACAGGAGGTGGAAGCAAATGCGACAGATGTTAACTAAACCATTTGGCTACGAGCCGGTTCTGACGAAAGAAGATATTACCCCTGTCAAAAAGAAAAAAGGAGAACGGGCAGGGGACTGGCAAGGTGTATTGAAGCGAATTTGGCACCTCGTGGATGAACAACGTGCACTATTGATTACGGTTTTGTTGCTAGTCGTTGTCAGTTCCACTCTAGCTTTAGTTGGGCCTTATCTACTTGGGAAAATTATCGATGAGTATATCGTGCCGGGTCAATTTGCAGGTATGCAAAACATGATGATGTGGTTGATAGGTATTTATTTCTTCCTCTCGGTGTCGATGTTTTTCCAAAACTATTGGATGATCGGCGTTGCGCAGCAAACCATTTATCGGATGCGAACGAATCTCTTCTCCCATTTTCAAAAGTTGCCTGTATCTTTCTTTGATAAACGTCAGCATGGGGAACTCATGAGCCGTGTGACGAACGACATTGAAAACGTCAGTGCCACTTTAAATAGTTCATTTATTCAAGTGTTCTCGAGTATTTTAACGCTAACCGGAACCGTCATTGTCATGCTGACGTTAAGTCCTTTACTGACATTGCTGACCATGACAATCATTCCGGTCATGTTTTTCTCCATGAGATGGATTACAAGACGAACAGGGATACTATTCAAACAGCAACAACAGGCGGTTGGGGATTTGAACGGCATGATTGAAGAAACAATCTCGGGTCAGCGAATCGTCAAAGCTTTCTCACAAGAGGAACGCGTCACTGATGAGTTCATTGTAAAAAGTGAACGCCTACGCCATACCGGATTTTGGGCGTTGACTTATTCAGGTTTCATCCCGAAAGTAATGAACATGTTGAACAATGCCAGCTTTGCCATCGTTGCAGGTGTTGGCGGTTTGCTTGCCCTGAACGGTCACGTATCGATTGGTACTATCGTAATTTTTTCTGAATATGCTCGTCAGTTTACCCGCCCCTTGAATGACCTGGCGAATCAATTTAATACCGTCCTTTCTGCAATTGCCGGAGCGGAGCGGGTATTCGCCATTATTGATGAACCGATTGAAAAAGATGAAGCCACGACTCAATTAGATACTGTGTTAAAAGGAAAAGTCGAGTTCGATCGTGTCTCCTTTAAATATGAACAAACAGATGCTGAACATACGATTCGAAATGTCAGTTTTATCCTGAATCCTGGAGAAACAGCCGCATTGGTCGGTGCAACCGGTGCAGGAAAAACGACCATCATGCAGCTACTGGCCCGTTTTTACGAAACGAATGATGGTCAAATACGGATTGATGATATCCCGATTGACCAATTGGCTCGCCAAACATTGCGCAGTCAAATTGCATTTGTCTTGCAAGATCCATTTTTATTCGAGGCTACAGTAAAAGACAACATCCGTTACGGCCGATTGAATGCAACGGATGAAGAATTGATAGAAGCCGCCAAACAAGCAAATGCACACGACTTCATCATTAAGTTACCAGAAGGATACAACACGGTCCTGACCGCAGATGGAGGGGAAATCAGTCAAGGCCAGAAACAATTGCTGTCAATTGCACGCGCTCTGGTAGCGGATCCCGTCATTTTGCTGTTGGATGAAGCAACTAGCAGCATCGATACAGTGACCGAAATGAAAATCCAGGAAGCACTCGAAAGATTGATGAAAGACCGGACGAGTTTTGTTATCGCTCATCGATTGAATACCGTCAGAAAGGCAGACGTTGTCTATGTAATGGATCAAGGACAACTCGTCGAATCTGGAAGTCAACAAGAGCTCGTGAATCAAAAAGGGCTGTATTACAACATGTTGACGGAATCGCATATATAAAAAAGCTGAGCCTCTAGTATTGAGGCTCAGCTTCTTTTAATTTCACTGGTTTAGCAACTTTGCGTTTTTTCGGCGAAAAACCGCCTAGGAACAATCTACCGTAAGGGACCAGTTTTTGAATGAGTATTGATGCAACAATCGGTACCAACAATCCAAATGCCGTGAATCCAATAATTCCGTAATTGAAGTAATCATTCAATACGATATCTGTGAAAATGTGGAGATACATAATGGCAATTGAGTGCTTTTCAATTTGTTGCAGCCACTTCAATGACATGTGGGAAGCAACCCATTGAAATACTCCGACAATAACCAGAGTCATGGAAATCGGAATGACTAAATCCAACACCACATGTTCATAGCGCAGGAACTTCATACTCAAGTGATAATCCATTACGCCGAACCAATCGAGCGAAATGGCGGACACCGTTCCGATAAGCCCTGTAATCAACCAAGGCTTCGTAACATTCATCCAAATATTCTTCATATAATATCCAAGTGCAAAATAGACAACCGCCATTAGTGCTACGTCGATATTCCAAATCATAGGAATGGTTTGAGAGGCTTTATCAGGCGCACCACCAATTACTTGCATCGCAAACAAACTTTCCATATGAGCGATTAAGTAGAAGACAGTTAAAATCACAATCTGTTTCGTACGATTGAAGTATTTTGTCATCCATAAGAAGAACAAATACGTAAAGAACAACGTTGTGACAAACCAGAAAACTCCGTAAGCACCACGAGCAAATCGTCCTCCAATTACAAGTGTCCAAATATCATTCAAATACCATGATAAATCCATGTTTCCTGAACCGATTTCCATTCCATAGCGAATGACTGTAATCGTTACAAGGAAAAACAAATATGGTACGATTAATTGCATAAAACGTTTATGAATGGCTTGTTTTGAAAGCCCTTTTTCCAGAACAGGTTTAAAAAACATCCCGCTTAAAATAAAGAAGGCAGGCATGTGGAACCAATATATATACTTCCCCAGAGGGAAATCAAGTTGACCTGGGTAATGGCCGATTACGACAAGAATCATTAAAAATCCTTTTGTAACGTCCACCCAGGATAATCGTTTCTTATCCATGATTTAACTCCTCCATAAATTCACACTTTCGCTATTATATAACCGATTGTGAGAGGAAATAAACAGTTGTTACCATAATGAAACACGTTAGTCACAACAATGAAAGAAAGGTGGAAATACTTGTGGACATTGCCATATTGACAGTTTCGTTCCCTTTAGATGTAGAAACATCGAGTGAAATACAGGGACTCCTGCGTGCAAGTGAAGAAATAGAAGGCACCAATTACGACCAAGTCTTAAATATTCCCGTCATGACGGATCCAGTAACTAAAGGCTTTGCAGTGCTTGCATATGCAGAAGACGATGTGGTCGGAGTTGTTTCGGCCATTGATATGATTGGCATTCACTCCTATGAATGGAGTGGACTGGTCCACCCGGAATATCGCAGACAAGGGCTCGGGCAGGCGTTGATAAAAGAATTGCAACATAATTTGGAAGTACGAGGCGCTGAAGGTGAGCTTGCATTGAATATGAAAGAATCCCAAGCCGGTGCAACTTTTCTGCAACACTCAGGCTATGAGTGGAACTTCACTGAAGCGACATTGAAAGCAGACGTGAATTCAGTAGCAGAAAGTCCTGCGGTGGATGTCGTACCATTAACGGATGAAACTCAGGAACTTACACGTATTTTAATGAATGCATTTGGTGATACAGAAGACGAAGTACAAACACTGCTGGATTACAATGCATCCAATCCTTCACGACATGTTTTTGTAGCGAAGCAACAGGGGCAAGTCGTCGGTACTTTAACACTTGTGGAAGATAGAAAAACTCTTTGGGTAACTGCATTGGCTACAGATTCCGAAAGACAAGGTCAAGGCATTGGTTCCGCATTGTTGGCCTTTTCACAAGTAGAAGGAAAGCGAAGAAATTGTGAATCCGTTAAGCTCGATGTGGAAATTGACAACGACAAAGCATTATCGGTTTATAAAAAAGCAGGTTTTAAACCAGTATTGCAAGTTGATTATTACGTGAAAAACCCCATTGCAAATTAAGTTGCAGTGGGGTTTTTCGGTTTTTAGTAACATTATTTTGAATAGAGTCCCTGCATTAATTAGCAGCCACAAAAGGTGGTAATGGGTCTGCAAATGTGGACCAATCACTAGTCATTTCTTCATCTGTCAGCAAACAGGAATCCAGCTGTGCTTCAATAATCTCGCGGTCCATATCGAGACCAATCCAAACCATTTCCGTTTGTCGATCTCCATGTTTTTCGTCCCATCTTGAAGCAACAGATTCATCATCTTGCATGATCATTCTTTGTTCAGCTCTTGGAAGGGAAGCAATCCAATATCCAGCCCCTTGGAATTGGAGGGAATTGCCTGCTTGTGACAGTAATCCAGCCATTTTATTACGTGTGGCGAGCCAGAAAAATCCTTTAGAGCGGACAATTTCCTGTGGGAATGCACTTAACCAAGCATGCCATCTTTCGGGGTGGAAAGGACGTTTTCGTTTGTAAACAAATGAAGTGATTCCGTATTCTTCAGTCTCTGGTACATGCTCTTCATTTAACTCCTTAATCCATCCTGCTGATTGACTGGCTTGCTCGAAGTCAAATAATCGTTGATCCAAAAGCATTGAAGGGTGAACATCACCTTTTTTAATTGGGATTAAAATGGCGTCGGGATTCATTTTCTTCAGGAACGATTGGAACCCAAGTACATATTCTTCAGTCACCAAGTCAGTTTTACTGATCAAAATAATATTGGCAAATTCAATTTGGTCAATCAATAAATCGGATACGTCACGGACATCGTGTTCATCATCCGTTTGTTTGCGTTCAAACAAAGAGTCGCCGCTTTCGTAATCACTCCAGAAACGGAAGGCATCCACCACTGTAACCATGGCATCTAAGCGACAATACAGAGAAAGATCAATTCCCACTTCTTCATCGATATATGTAAAAGTCTGTGCAACTGGAATCGGCTCTGAAATACCTGTCGATTCAATTACGATGTAATCGATATCACCTTGTTTCGCCAATTTTTCCACTTCAATCATTAAGTCTTCACGCAGGGTACAGCAAATACAGCCATTCGTCAGTTCTACCAATTTTTCTTCCGTACGTGAAAAACCTCCGTCCTGAATCAGTTGAGAATCAATATTAATCTCGCTCATATCATTGACAATTACCGCGATTTTCTTTCCCTCTTTATTAGCAAGTAAATGATTCAATACAGTTGTCTTGCCCGCGCCAAGATACCCACTTAACACGGTAACCGGAATTTGAGTTTGCATATGTTCGCTCCTTCATGGTTTAATGTAAATAGTAATGATTACGATTTAAACGATACATGGAATTGTCGAATGATGCAAGGGGAAAAGAAAAAACGTTTCTCTTGGGTAAGAGAAACGTCAGAATAGATTTCACGATTTAGTTGATGTAGCGGGCAATAAAAAATGTTCCCGATTTGGTCCGACTAAATGTAGCTCATGCATCGGACGGGTCATCGCGACATACAAAAGCTTGCGGTCGATTGCATGTTCGCGGAACGGGTTGTTAAACGCCACAACAATAACTGCATCGAACTCAAGACCTTTTGCTAGATGGCTCGGGACAATGAGTAGCTTTTCCTGGTGTATATCCGAATGATCACTCAGCAACTGAATCTCAAGGAAATCATCAAGGTGCTTCGCAACAGCTTTTGCCTCTGTCGTCGTTTTGCAGATAAGAGCAATCGAACGATGACCACGACTTCGGACTTCGTCCATTAAAGTGACAATCCGATTGCCATCAATCATCTTCATCTCGTGGAACTGCGGATCGATGCCATGACGGACGACGGGTTCCACCAATGGTAAGTCTTCGTCCATCTGCATCAAAATACTATTTGCCATTTCCATGATTTCAATTGTCGTTCGATAGCTTTTTTGCAAAGTCGTGTAAGTGGCACGTGGGAATAATTCAATAATCGGCTCCCAGGAAGTGAGGGCCCGGTAACTATGAATGCCTTGAGCCAAATCTCCAACCATTGTAAACATATCCGTCTCCAAGCCTTCTTTGAGGGCGGCCAGTTGAAATACGCTGTAATCCTGGACCTCATCAATGAAGACGACACGCATTTTCCACTTGTCCGAAATGCCTTTAATCTTGGCGTGCATGTAATAAAGAGGTGCCAAGTCTTCTATTTCCCATGACTCCATAGAATGGCTTCGCAGAAACGAGTCTTTCTGTTCCGCTGTCCAAAGTGTGGCATGTTCGTTTATTAACTTTCCATTTGTGACAAACTCACGATACATATTTTTGATGTTGGCTTTTTTAAAACGTTTCATGTAAACATTGGCCGTGGTCTTGGATTCTTTTTCGATTAATGGAATTCGGCGATCGCGCTCATCGATGAATTTCGTCACTTCCGCTTTGCGTTTTGCATCATCACGAACGACCAACGCTTTATCAAGGGCATCTTCGTATTTCTTGTTTAATACATTCAGGATTTCTTTTTTCTTTTGTCGCACATGCGATTGCAAGATCGTCTTGATTCGTTCCAACCGTTTTTCTAGTGGCATATAGGCAAAATCGGACAAGAATAAGTTTCTTAATTTCGAACCACGCATAATGCAGTATTTCTCAATATATATATCTTCGAACTGGTTGGCTATCAATTTTTCATATTCATATAGAAAGGCGTCTACTAACAGTGTATAGGAAAGAGAGCCTTTCATCTGAGATATCCAAAGCATCATTTCATCAGGGTTTTCTTGTTCAGTTAATGCTGAAAGCTTCAAATTCACATCTTTAAGTTTCACTTTTATACCCGTGGCGTTCAAGACATATTCAGAGTAGGTTGTCTGGCATATTTGACCTACACCGAGCTCAGGTAATACATCTGCTATGTAGTCCATAAACAGTTTTGATGGGGCTAAAATCATTAACTTTTCGGCTGGGAAATGTTCGCCCATCGTATAGAGGAAATAGGAAATTCGATGTAATGCAATGGTCGTTTTTCCACTGCCTGCCGCGCCTTGCACAATAATGGGTTGTTTTAAATGAGCACGAATAATTTCATTTTGTTCAGCTTGAATGGTCGACACAATTTCAGTCAAGCGAACATCTGCTTTACCTGAAAGTGCTTCTTGCAAAAGCTCATCATTGGTCGTTAAATCGATGTCGCGTACGGACTGCAATTCGCCTTTTTCAATGGTGTATTGGCGTTTTGAAAATAGGTGACCGGTAAAAGTGTCTTCCCGTACATCGTATTCGATATTCCCGAGTCGCCCATCGTAATACACATTCGCCACTGGTGAACGCCAGTCTACAATAATCGGTTCCTGCGTTTCCCTATGGAATAAAGAAGTTTTTCCGATGTACAGCATTTCGCTGTCTTCGCCGTCTTTTTGGAAATGAATGCGTGCGAAATAAGGTTTTTGCTGAATGGCTTCCAGTCCTTCTTTTTGAGAGCGGGCCATTTCGAAAAACCGTGCGTTAGTTAAAATGTTCATGTAGCTTAAACTGGAATCCAAATAATCTAAATCAGCCATTGCGTGACGAATATTTTCCTGTGCTGATTTCACATCACGTTTCGATTCGTCGAGTAACTGTTGCATATAGTGTTTAGTGTAGGTCAGGCGCTCTTGCTCTTGATCAAAATCAGGATGTTTCTGTGTCATACAGTCCTCCGATATGAAGATTTTGCGTCCTGCGAATATGAAATGTCTAGCTCCAAGCGCCCGCTCACACCTAAGCTTGGGCCCACAGGATGTGGGTCATGAAGGCGTTGCGGCACGATGTCGCGAGTTTAGTCTTCCTTCCTAAACCTCAGGAGAAATCAGGCTTTGCAACGGTTCTTCCCGCGCCGATGACGAGCTAAAAAGGCGCATTGCGCTTATCCGAAGATGTTGGGGTTTGAAAACAGAATAGAATTGTATCATAGTTTGGTATTTCCATGCAATAAGAATTTTCAAAAAATTCAAGTAGTCTGTTAAAGTAGTAAATCTCATGTCATAATACAATTAGATGAGTTGAGTGAAAGTAGAGCCATAAGGGGATTTTAATATGGAAAAGAAACCAATGGACAACGGTCAAAACCGCGCAGCACTTGGAGAAGCGGGACTACATACAGATTTTAAAGAAAACATGACGTACGGGGAGTACCTTCATCTCGATAAATTACTGACAGCGCAAGACGGTTTAACCGATCACCACGATGAACCTTTATTTATTATGATTCATCAAGTTTCAGAGTTATGGATGAAGCTGATTTTGCATGAATTACGTGCCGCCATTAAAAATATTGAAAATGATGATTTGCAACCAGCGTTCAAACAATTAGCGCGCGTATCGAAGATTCAGACGCAAATCATACAAGGTTGGGATGTACTGTCCACTTTGACACCTGCGGAATACATGGAGTTTCGTTCGTCACTTGGCAATGCAAGTGGTTTCCAGTCGTATCAATATCGTATGATTGAGTTTGCACTCGGCTATAAAACGAAGCATGTACTGAAAATCTATGAAAAAGATGAAGCATTGCTGAACACGTTGACAGATGCATTCCATCAACCAGGTTTATACGATGCGGCGATCAGAAAGCTGTCTCGTGCAGGTCTTCCTATTGATGAAGAAATTCTTCAGCGAGATGTATCGACTCCTTATGAGCCAAACGACAGTGTATTGGAAGCATGGAAGACCGTCTACCGGGATGTCGATCAATACTGGGAACTCTATCAATTAGCGGAGAAGCTCGTGGATATCGAAGACTGGCTGCAACAGTGGCGTTTCCGACATATGAAAACAGTCGAACGAATCATTGGCTTTAAGATGGGGACAGGTGGTTCTTCAGGTGTGAATTACTTAAAAAAAGTGCTGGACCAATATTTCTTCCCGGAACTATGGACTTTACGTACAGAAATTTAAGGAGGTCGTCACATGAAGATTTATGCACATCGCGGTGCATCAGGCACGTTTCCTGAAAATACACTCGCTGCATTTGAAGAAGCTGCCCGACTTGATATTCATGGAGTAGAATTCGATGTCCATCTAACAAAAGATGGAGAGCTAGTCGTAATTCATGACGAAACAATTGACCGTACGTCCAATGGTGTAGGTTATGTAAAAGACTTAACGTTAGCGGAACTGCGTGCTTTTGACTACGGTATCTGGTTCGGAAGTGAATTTGCAGGACAGAAGATACCTACTCTAGAAGAAGTATTAGCAGTTTTCCAACAAACAACACATCACATCAATATCGAACTGAAATCAGATATATTTCCATATGAAGGCATGGGGGAGAAAGTGTTGCACGTGATTGAAAAGATGGGAATGGCGGAAAGGGTCGTCATCTCATCGTTTAATCACGAAACAGTTCAGGATTTCAAGAAACTAGCTCCTCATATTGAAGTAGCCATATTAACTATGGAAGTACTGGTGGATGCATATGACTACGCACGTTTCATTCCAGCGGACGCACTGCATATATTCCTTCCGACAGCCATGCGTAAAATGGCGAAAGAGGCATTAGTAAAAGGAGCGATTCTTCGCGTCTACACCGTGAATGATGTTGAGAATGCGATTGCTTTGCGGAAAATTGGTATACATGCAATTTTTACTGATTATCCAGAGAAAATGTTACTAGCGGTCGTTAAAGGCTCTTGAAAAAGGGTTTTAGCGATAAGAATAAAAGGGAATCTCCAGTGATATGGAGATTCCCTTTCGCATTTGTGCAAATAGTCTAGTATGCTTCTTCAATCGTAAAGAAATATTGATTGCCTAAAGAGTCTGTATATAGCAACCCGTAAGTGTTCACAGAGGCAACAGGGAACTTGGTATAGACTAAATTATTGATGCCATTTTTTAAGTTATATTCTTTTTCGTCGATTAAGTCGTTGTAGGAATCCCATACAAATAATTCAACTTTTACAGGTGCCTTTACAACAAGTGTCAATTTTAGATGCGTGTAGTAGGTAGAATAATTATCTGATGAAGAAAAAGTGTACTTGTGATCCACCAGCCAAATCGGCAGGTCATCATTTGTAATTTTCCCCAATACTGTTTGTTCGTTGCCTGAAGTATTGATGACTTTTATTTTATATATTAATTCATCTGAATAGACCAGATCACCATTGTCATCATAACCATCCCATATAAAATGATTAATTCCTTTGTCAGTTTTCTTGTCGCTAATAATAGTCCGTATCTTGGCATTGCCTTCATAAATTTCTATTGTGACATTTGCTTGCTGAGATAATTTATAGAAGATTTCTGCTGTATCATCATCAATAAACTGAACAACAGTAGGATATTGAATTTCAATTTGCGTTAAAGCAATATTCATAATTCCTTTGTATGTCTGGGATAAGTTATATGCATCCACAATTGAAATTTTATAAGAGTACTGTCCGTCTGGAAGTATTGTTCCAGACTGGTCTTTTCCATCCCAAACGAATGATTGATTTCCTTGGGATTTGGGAACATTCTGCTCAATCGTGCTTACCAAATTATCATTCTTGAATAGTTGAATGGTGACGATGCCGGGCTTGCTTAGTTTATAAGAAAAAGTTTGTTTTCCGTCACTTGTAAAAAAGTAATTTGCATCGCCTTCAATAACGGGCTGATTCCAATCCTGAAAGGCGAAAGTAGTGGATTTCAAAGAAGCTTTATTTCCAGCACTGTCAAGAAGCTCGAATAATAAGTGGTAGTTTCCTTCAGCTACAAACTCTGAATTTTCATTTTTTCCATCCCAATTTAATGAATATGCTCCTTTTTTAATGGATTTCTCAGTATCAATTTTTCTGACTTTAACTCCATTATCATTTGCAATATAAGTGGTTAAAAATACGGTTTCACTCACATCGATTTTGCCCATATTCAGCAAAGACCCATTTAACTTCATCAGTTCCGAAGACAAAGCTATTTTTGCTGTTGGAATTATTGTGTCCACGGTGATGCTGAACTTGCGAGAGGTGCCTTTTATTTTGTTGGCATCAACCAGTGACATCTCAAGGCTGTAAACTCCATCTTTTACTCGGTTACCTTCGCTGTCTTTCCCATCCCACTGAACAGTCCTTTGACCTCTTGAAACAGAGGAATTGTTTAAGATGGACTTAATGATCTTATTATTTTTATCTTTAATAAAGGCAGTAACTTTAGCATTCTTATTCAATTCGTAGGGAACAGTTAATTTTCCAGTAACAGTTGGGGAATAGTTGACTGATCCAGATAAATTAATAGATGGAACTATTTTATCAATTACTTTCAAAGTAGCAGATAAATGAAGGTTTTCTCCATTGCCGCTCACTGCAGCTATTATTTTATAAGTACCGGTGGAAGCATACATGCCATTATCCATTCTTCCATCCCATGATGCCGAAAACTTGCCCCCGGACCAATCCTTATAGGAAACGATTTTTTTGATGGTGGTGCCTTTCGAGTTCTGAAGATACAACGAGATTTTTGAACCTTTAACACCTTCAAATGAAAAAGCAGTCTTATTTGATCCATTCATCGTAAATTTTGTAGAGGATAATTTGAGATTTGATATGGCTGAAGTAGTGAATTGAAGTGCCCGATATGCATCAACGCGACCATATCCATAAAAATCGTCCCAGCCTCTATGGTATAAATCGACTGAAGACTTAGTAAGGATTTTTTCTAGCTGATCAGAGGTTAACAAAGGATTTTTAGAAAGAACCAAAGCAGCAACTCCTGAAACAACGGGAGCCGCCATAGACGTCCCGTCCATTGCTCCATATTTACTTCCGGAAAGAGAAGAAAAAATACCTTCGCCAGGGGCTGCTAAATCAATATAACTTCCATAATTTGAGAAATCGGTAATTTCGTCATTCGAATCAGTGGCGCTAACCCCAATAACGCCATCAAGTGCAGCGGGATAACTCAATTCGTAACTTCTTTCATTACCTGCAGCCGCAATAATCAATACATCTTTTGCTTTTGCATATTGTGTGGCGTAATCCATTGCGTAGGTATAGCTCCCACCTAGACTCAAATTGATGATGTCAGCATGGTGGTCAGCAGCATAAATAATGGCTTCACCAACATCATAGCTACTCGCGGAATCCCCTGTAAAAACATTGATTGGCATGATTTTAATATTCGGGGCGACTCCGGCACCTCCCGAATTATTGAAGGATGCCGCTATAATGCCTGCAACATGTGTTGCATGGTCTCCAGAATAAAAGGAGGTTCCTCCGGTTACTGCATTATAAGGAGAGACAAATTTTCCTTTTAAATCAGGATGATTTGTTTGAACACCTTCATCAATTACAGCAACAATAACTCCAGATCTTCCTTTTGTTTGATCCCAAGCACTGGAGGCATGAATTTTCTTTAAATGCCATTGTTTTGAATACGATGGATCCTTTGGTCTAAACGTATTTTCCAATTGATAGTTTGGTTCAACAAATTCGACTTGTTTATGTTTCAATAATTCCTTCGCCACTGCGGATAAATCAGAGCTCTTTGGTGTTGAAACCAGGGCGAACTTTCCATTTACTTGTATCGAAAGTTCTTTTGCATTTACAGAGTCCAGAATTTGTTTCCTTTCGCTCCCTGTAGGTGAAGCTTTGAAGGTTACAATTAATTGATTACTATAAAAGTCCTTGGAATCATCAAATAATGCCTCAATGTTGAATTTAGAAATTTTCGGTTCTACTTTTATTTCTTCAGCTCCGGCAAATTGTGCAGGCAGCCAAAAGAATATGTACGCAAATAAGAAAATCTTTAATTGTTTCTTAATATTCATCCTCCTTTAGATGAATTATTTTATGCTTAAGGACATGAGCCAATGTGGCATCAAAGTGAAAAGAAATGTTTTTAATAACAAAAATAAAAAAAGCACCATCAGCGAGAATTTCCTAGATAGGAAATTCTTGCTGATGGTGCAAAGCATATATTTTTTTCTTGTACCATTATTGAGGAACAGAAGTGTGCTCTCCACTTTACTAATTACCACTTAGCTTTGTGTTCATCGATACTTCCTAGCAATTGTGTGATAGGTAGGCGAGAGCCATCGTCCAAATAAACGAAGCCGTGATAGTAACCGACTAATTGATGGATTTCTGATGTGACGAGACGAGCGTTTATCTTCGCTTCACGTTTGAAAAATGGGGTAAACGTCAAATCGACATCACGTGAAAATTTCGACCGGATATGCCAAGGTTTCATATAATCGGTATCATCATAAGAAAAAATGACATCTTCCGAGATTTTTGACATGTGACCATCGACAAATACTGCGTTTTCCGTCATACCTGTTCCATCGGTCCATTTTCCGCCTAAGTTAAGGCCGATGCGCTGTTTGCCAACACGTTGAGAGGCCATCGCCCAGTTCCACGAAGCTTTTCTTGACCAAACGCCGCGACCATAATCCAGCACGGCATAGCTATCTTCAGGATTAAATGAATAACGCTTGTCCCCAATTTTCACAAAACCGCGCGTCGGTAGAGTATGATGCTTGGCCGTATATTGAAAGAGTTGACGATTCCACGGAATGACGACATTCAAAGTATCGTCATTTTCAGGATGCTCAATATGTAAATCCGCATGGAGCAAATCACCATCAAAGTCGGGAATGGTAACCGTCATATGCGTTTCATTTTGCATATGGAACAACTGAACACTCATTTCATTATTTGAAAATTTCACAGTTTCAAGTACTTGATTCGGCATTTGTACACGTTGACCCAATGGAATCGTAATAGTCTTCTCAAAAAAGCGTTGAGTTTCATAATCAAGGAAATATACACAACAAACCGCTGCGTAATCCAAATGGCGAATGCTTGCTGAAAATAAAATATCTTCACCATACACACACCAGTAATTCCATTTTTTCTTGCGCATAAAATGTCCGGATAAATTACTATCGATTAACGGTTTTCGGGAAAAACCTATTGCTGCAGGGTTCAAATTTCCTTTCGAATCGCATAATGCAATGGGCGTAATAATTTCACGCTCTGCATGTTGTTGCACTTTTTGCATTTCGCCACCCTCTCGCCTCTTGTATCAACTAACTATCATGCTATATACTAATTATTGTACCAAATATTTTGATAAAGGGGTATTAGCTCAGCTGGGAGAGCGTCACGCTGGCAGTGTGAAGGTCGTCGGTTCGAACCCGATATACTCCATCTATAAAAACCACTCATATCAATGGATTGAGTGGTTTTTGTTTTGTTAAAATAACAACATATTGAAATTATTGTGGGGCTGTATTATTGATTTTGTAATCATAATAAGCTGTATTTTTATTGAAATGGTAAAAAAATTAATATATGGACTTACTTAATCGAATCAGATTTAGTAAGTCTTTTTTGTTGTTCATTTCAGAACTGTAGCTATTATACGTAATTATCTGAAAAATCCCTTTATGATGTAAGTTTCTTACAGTAAAATGTAGATATTACCTTTTTGAAATTTTTTATTCAGTGGCTCAATGGAGGGGAATATGAAGGAAACTAGCGGACCATTTAAATTGACCAAAATCCAAAAAGTATTGTTAATACTCACTTTTTTATCTGTAGTAGGAATTATCCTGTACGCTATTTATGGACAAGAAGTACCTATCATAAAAAAAGACGGAACCATTACGGTAAAAACGACTGAAGATGGCGGGAAAATTATTGAAGTTAAAGAAGTGAGAGATATGCCAGTGGAAGAAGAATTTCCGATGGATATGTCTGACTTTCAAGTCGGTCAAGTGATTCATCAAATGAGTCATCAGAAAATCGAGGCTGAAGAAAAGTGGGGGTTCCTCCCTCTAACCGCTGAAAGAGTGGCAAGGTTAAAAGAAGTTGTAGAAAATGGTGATTATCAAAATAAAAGCCGTTATATAAGTATTCTTAATCGATGGGCGGAAAATGATTTCACACAAATAGATAAAGATCACAATACGATTTGGACTATGCAGGGAGGGACTGTCGGCAGGGCTACGGGAATTCTCAGTTATGAAGAAGAAAAACAATTTATTGAAAAATATTACGAATAAAAAAGGCACTCACTTTCGTGAATGCCTTTTCTAAGTGGATGTTAACTGGAAATCGGCAATGATAAAGTGACTTGGGTACCAGCACCAACTTTACTTTCAATGGTTACTTTTCCATGATGATGTTCAATGACTTTGTAGGTTAGCATTAAGCCAAGTCCGAACCCTTTTTCATTGTTGGCATAAAAAGGCTTGCCTAACGGCTGACACCGAGCTTCTGAAATTCCATGGCCAAAACAATCACTTTCAATTCAATCCGATATTTAATAGCTGAATACGATATCATTTTAAGCCTAAGAAAAAGGGTTTATTATATGTGATGGGAAAATAAGAGGATTATTTTGTTAAAAACGGACGTATATAGAAAAGGGTTAGTGAAATCCAGTGAGTGAAATGGTACATTAGTGTAACAGTGAAAGATGGATGATGTGCCTATTCATTCACTGTAAAAAGAATGAAATGAAAGCGGGCGGACAACATAGAGTTTTTTGCATTTTCATTAGAAGAGATCCCATTTGTGCTCATTACATTGATAATTGCTTTTACATTGCATGAATTTATGCATGCTTGGATGGCTTCAGTATTTGGAGACGATACGGCAAAAAGACAGGGAAGGGTAACTCTTAATCCACTAAAACACCTGGATATCGCTGGTACACTTTTGATTTTTATAGCGGGGTTTGGTTGGGCAAAACCTGTTCCAGTTAATGCTGCTTATTTCGCAACGAGACGTATACAATCCATCATTGTTAGTTTGGTTGGCCCTTTCAGTAACTTTGTCCTGGCGTTTATTGGGTTTAGCATTTTTTACTTTTCTCCTCAAAATCAAACAATGGATGAATTTCTAAATGTTTTTGTCATGTTGAATGTAGTGTTAGGCGTATTTAATCTGTTACCACTACCACCATTGGACGGGTATCGAATCATTTCCAGTTTATTTCCTGCTAAAATTCAAGAGAAACTTGTGCCCTTAGAAGCTTACGGCTCCATTTTGTTTTTAATTGTGGTTCTGACACCGATTGGGGATAGTACACTGTTTCCATTCATCGGAAACAGTATAGATATGGTAATGAATTTGTTCTATTCTATTTATGAATGATAATCGGAAGGCCACTCTCGTAATATAAGAGTGGTTTTTTGTTACTTCAGAAAAGCTTCTAATGGGGTAAAACTAAGGGGAGAGGGGAATGAAAATAAGCGCATATAGACTGCCGCTCATCGTCACATAACTAACGGGAATACCTTACAGAATGATAAATGGAATGGCAAAAATAGCGAGTGCGAGTCTGAATCCATTGCGAAGAATGATGGATAGTCACAGTCTTCCATGTCCAATCGACACGATGCTACCAAATACGATTCTTCTCAACTATATTCCTCTCCAATCTTCTATTTCTTTCGTTTTATACATACTCTCTCCGTAAGGAGGGATTTCTATATACAACCGTCAAGCAGCAGTGGATTATGCAAATACATGGTGGAACTCCAATAATCCAGCTTATCCTGTATTTGATGTCGATTGCACGAATTACATTTCACAGTGCTTGCGTGCAGGAGGAGCGCCAATGCGTGGCTATCCAAACCGTAATAAAGGGTGGTGGATTAGAGGAGGCACGTGGAGCTTCAGCTGGAGTACCTCACATGCACTCCGATGGTATTTGGAAACATCCAGAACCGGTTTACAGGCAGTAAAAGTAGCAAGCGCATGGGAGTTGAAACTTGGAGATGTAATCAGTTACGATTTCCAGGGTGACGGCAGATTTGATCACACGACCATCGTGACGGGCTTCAATGAAAACGGTGAGCCACTTGTCAATGCACATACGGTTTTCGCACGCCAAAGGAATTGGCGCTATACAACGTCACCGGCTTATTCAGATGATACGAGGTATATTTTCTTTCATATTAAAGATTCGTTCACATGAAAAAACCCTTGGATTTTCCAAGGGTTTTTCTACTCTTTTACATTTTGCTATATCTAGCTACAAGCACCAATCTGCTCCTACGGTTACTTGTAGCAAAGGAACCCTTGCTTCCAGCGCCTGAGACAGACTAAAATTTCGCTTTTCTATTCAGCTGGTACGTGCCATAATATAGCGATTGTGCCTTCACCAGCATGAACTGCCAGGACCGAACTGATGGCACCTACGCGAACTTCCAAGCCGGGTACTTTCTCATGAATCAGGTTTTTCAATGCTTCCGCTTGCTCCGCAACATTGCCATGCATCAAGTCAATCGAACGTACGTTATCCTGTTCATAAGCGGCAACGGCTTTATCGACTAAGTAGTTGAGCGCTTTCTTTTGGGAACGAACTTTATCAAACGCTTTCAATTCACCTTCTGCAGTAATTTGGATGATCGGTTTTACTTGCAATAAGCTTCCCAAGAAAAATTGAACGCCATTCATGCGTCCGCCTTTATATAGTTGGTTCAAGTTTCCTATTAAAATATAATTGCGCAAGTTTTTCACTTCGTTACGAAGTTGTGCTGCAATTTCTTCCAGTTTCATTCCACGTTCTTGCAAAACGATTCCGCGTTCTACAAGTTTGGTAATGCCTGTAGAAAGAGCAAGAGAGTCAACGCATTCCATATGGACTTCTGCAATTTCTGCACCTGTTTTGGATGAAGATATCGTTCCGCTCAATTTCGCTGATACATGCACAGCCAGAATAGCTTCATAGTTTTCACTAATTTGTTCATAGAGTTTGGCAAATTCACCTGCAGCTGGTTGTGAAGTCTTTGGGAATTCTTCTGCATTCCGAATACGATCATAAAGTTCATCCGAAGTTAAATCAATTCCATCTGCATATTGTTCCTGTCCAAAATGGATGGCTAATGGTACAACATGTACATCGGGGTGGGCAGCAAGTGTATCGCTGATATAAGCGGTACTATCCACAACCCATGCAATTGGTTTTTTTGACATCTAGTAAACACCCTATCTTTAATTAAAAATTTCGACTATTTATTACTATAACATGAAAAGTATTTTCTCGCGATGGTGTATGGTTTAAACAGAAATAAAGCTATTCATTTCATAATGTTACGAGCGTTTCCATTTTTGTTCATCCAAAGATTGTTTGATGTCAAAGCGATGTCGATACATTATGAGAAGTATGGCAAGTACGATTGGCCATGCGTTTTGAAGTTCATTTAAATAGATTACTGATCCAATATACGCAAAATAAGCTATAATCATGCTCAGTGTTGCACTTCGAATGATCGTAAACACCAGTAAAAAGACAATAATGAACGTCAATGCAAATAATAGATTGAATGTCAGGCCAATTCCGACGAAAGTGGCAATGCCTTTTCCGCCTCTACCTTTCAACCAAAAAGGAAAGATATGTCCGCATATGACCAACAGACCACCCATTGCCACTGCCCATTCGGCAAAGCCGAAATAGTTTCCTGCAAAGATTACCAGTACACCTTTCAATGCATCACCTAAAAAAGTGAGCAGAAATGCGAAATTGCCAATCACGGCTCCTGCATTGCGCGCTCCTAAATTACCGCTTCTGTAGTGGCGTAAATCGGTTTTATACAATTTCCCTACCCACCAGGCGGTCAGAATATTGCCCACTAAATAGCTGGCCAAGAAATAAATGATCATGCGAACACCCCGAAAATGCTTTCTTTCTATTATGAAGGAAAAGCAGGGTTTGGGAAATAACAATTAAAATAGGGAGGACCAATAAAGATTGTGATTTTGTTCCAAAACCGTGCACCTTCATATTTTCCCCAAACAAAAAAGCCTACGACTTGTCGCAGGCCTCAAATTCGCGTTCTTCATGAAATGGAACAGTCTTGCTCATCGTCAGTCTCCTTCACTTTCTCCGGCATATTTAGCACGAATATCCAAGAATGTATCGACGTTTTGGAAAAACAAATCAACCAATTTCGGATCGAAATGTTTCCCGCGTTGTTCCATTATATAATTTAATATTTTAGCAATGGGCCATGCTCGTTTGTAAACCCGTTCACTTGATAAGGCATCGAAGACATCAGCGATCGCCGTGATTCTTCCGTAAATATGAATCTCGTTTTCTTTCAATCCGTTCGGATACCCACTTCCATCCCATTTTTATCTGGAATGACAACTCGGTCTATCCCATGTGCTACAATAGTCTGTAGTTGATGATTTTTAAAATTGTGGAGCCAAACCGTGCAACGATCTGTTCCTTTATTGGTTCATTCTGTCGTTTTATAATGTCTGTAACTGCTGTTGCACACTTAGGAGTTGGTTTGTTGCTAATGGGTGCAATCACTCTACTGTTCTTAAGTCATTTATTTTTGGACAGTCGTTTATTTGTTGCATGGTGGGTTAAACAAATCATGAGAACAGAAGGCCAGGAAGCCAAATGGCTCAGCATTATGGTCGATCAGATTTTCCACGTAATTATTTTAGGTGATATCGCACACTTTTGGTTTTAACTATTTGGTGAAAAGGGGAACTTACACACATGAATGAACAATCTTTATCAGTACGCGAAGCAATACTTCAACGTCGCTCGGTCAAAAATTTCAACGGACAACCTGTGGAACGCGAAACATTAATGACAGTTTTGGATGAAGCTAAATGGGCACCAAATCACGGAAATCGTGAGCCTTGGAGATTGGTTGTCGCTTGTGGGAAAGAATTGAATGAACTACATACAGTGTTGCGAGAGTTTGGCGTAACAAAATGGAAAGATCTTTCTGAAGACGAGTTAACGAAACAAATGAAGAAATTCACTACCCCAGGGGCATATGCATTTGTCATTGTTAATGAAGACGTCCGTCAAAAAGAACGGTTGGAAGACTATGCAGCTACAAGTTGTTATATCCAAAATGCTCAACTGCTTGCTTGGGATTTGGGAATCGGTTCATGTTGGAAAACTCCGCCATTCATTGATGCTCCAAAATTCCGTGAAGCACTAGGGGTTAAACAAGGTGAGCGCATCATCAGCATGTTGCAGTTTGGATATTTCGATGAAATGCCAAAAGCAAGACCACGCAAAGATGTTGAGGAATTCGTTACATTTTTCGGTTCAAACGACTAAAAACTAAAAAAATCCCGGTTCTTCGCAGTGATTGCGAGAACCGGGATTTTCTTATGGTCTTATTTCTTCAAATCTTGTGCAGTGAATTGTGCAATTTCATGATAGTAATCGCCAATTACTCGTAGACCTTGATCGAAATTTTCCAAATGGAAATGCTCATTTGGTGCATGGAAATTTTCAGAAGCAAGTCCGAAGCCCATAAGAACGACTGGTAATCCTAGAATTTCATCAAAAGCAGCGACAATCGGAATTGAGCCTCCACCACGGACATAAGCAGTTGGCACATTATATACTTTTTCGTATGAACGGCCAGCTGCTTGAATCGCCGGATGGTCGAAAGGTGTGATAAATGGTTTTCCTTTATCAAACTCCGTAACTTCAACTGTTACCCCAACTGGTTTATGCTTTTCAATATGTGCCGTTAATTTCTCAACGATTTCATCAGGATCTTGATCGGGAACCAAACGACATGTAATTTTGGCTCCTGCTTCTGCAGGAAGTACCGTCTTAATCCCTTCACCAGAGAATCCACCGAAAACGCCATTGATTTCCAAAGTAGGTCGCACCCACGTACGTTCTAAATGTGTAAATCCTTTTTCACCAAATAAGGCATCCACACCAAGTTCTTCTTTTAAAGCTTCTTCATTAAAGTCCAGTTCTGCATAGGCAGCACGTTCCTCATCTGTTATTGCGCGAACGTTATCATAGAAGCCCTCTACTAGAATCGTTCCTTCTGCATCACGGAAAGAATCCAGCACTTCGACCAGTGCGTGAATTGCATTTTGTACGCCGCCCCCGTATAGACCGGAATGAAGGTCACTTTTCGCACCTTTCACTTCAATCTGAACACCTGTTAAGCCGCGCAAGCCGTAACAAACAGCTGGTTTACCTGGTCCTTGCATACCTGTGTCTGAAATGACAATAATATCAGCCGCAAGTTTTTCAGTATTTGCCAAGACATATTCAGGTAAATTCGGGCTACCGATTTCTTCTTCACCTTCGATACAGAATTTCACATTCACAGGAAGAGTACCTTCAGTTTGCATCAATGCTTCCACGGCTTTAACATGCATGTATACTTGTCCTTTATCATCACTTGCGCCGCGTGCAAAAAGTTTATTGTCACGAACTTGAGGATTGAAAGGTTCGGATTCCCACAAGTTCAAAGGGTCAACTGGTTGTACGTCATAATGTCCATAAATCAAAAGAGTCGGCTTCCCCTCTGCATGCAGCCAATCTGCATATACAACAGGATGACCCTTGGTTTCATCGATTGAAACATTTTCCAGACCTACTGATTTCATTGATTCAGCTAACCATTCTGCAGCAGTTTTCATGTCATCTTTGTGATCAGATAATGCACTAATACTTGGAATGCGCAGAAACTGTTTTAATTCGTCTAAATGCTCTTCACGCTTCGTTTCAAAATATGTGTTCAATGATTGTAAATGACTCAATGGGAATCCCTCTTTTCACAAAATTTCGAGAATGGAAATAGTATATCATATTCTATTGATAGTTATATATATTGGAAATGAGACATGGGATTTCGGAATATGCTATGATAAGGCTACTAAAAATTGAGCGAAACTTTTGACTCATATAGGAGGAAACACGGTTAATGGAATTTATAGGTTTAGCCATTAGTTTAATGTTGTCGTTTTTCTTTTCAGGTAGTGAAACGGCACTCACAGCAGTAAATAGGATGAAGGTCCAGCTTCGTGCAGAACAAGGTGACAGAATGTCGCAAAAACTTCTCTTGTTAATCGCGAAACCGGACCGCATGATAACAACGATTCTAATCGGGAATAATATCGTAAATATAGCAATGCCGACGATCTTAACATTAATTGCAATTAATTATGACTGGGATATTGCGCTTGCAACTGCCATCTTGACGATCATTATCATCATTTTTGGAGAAGTGCTACCTAAAACGATTGCAGTTACATTCTCAGATCGAATTGCTTATATTGTTGCACCATTTATTGCAATTCTCGTTCAAATTTTACGCCCCCTGACGTTTTTGATTGCGAAGTTTACCAATGTATTCATTCGCGTTATCTCTAAAGGTGCTGTAAAAGAAGCGACTCTTACCAAAGAAGAACTGCGTTCGATGGTTGATATCGCATCAACGGAAGGAACTTTCGAAGAAGAAGAATCTGAACGTTTAAAAGGCGTTTTGGATTTTCCACATAAAGATGTACAAGATGTATTGGAAACCCACCGCACGGAAATCGTCGGGATTCCAACAAATGCTACATACGAGGAAGTACGCGACGTCATTTTGGAACATTATTACACGCGATACCCAGTATACGAAGAGAGTATGGATCACATCGTTGGCATGTTCTATTCGAAAACATTGATTGAATGGTCAATGGACCCAACAATGGAACTGCACGAATTAATTGACCGTGAACCCTTGTTCGTCGTTCAAACAGTAAGCGTCGAAAAAGTCTTCAAGCAAATGCTAGCGAAGAAAAAACATATGGCAATCGTTCTTGATGAATACGGCGGGACACTCGGTATCATCACACATGAAGATATCATTGAAGAAATGATTGGTCAGGAAATCGAAGATGAATCTGACGAAGATGAAGATATTTTAGTATATGAAATGACGGAAGACCGTCTCATCTGTCATGGGCGTTTGGAAATCGAAGACGTGAATGAAATGTTTAAAGTTGATATTCCAAATGACCACGATACGATTGGTGGATTCGTCCTTCAACAATTGGGGCATATGCCGGATAACGGAGAACAGTTCACATACGAAAATCTTCACTTTGAAGTAAACGAAATGGACTGGAACCGAATTTTGCAATTAACAATTACAATTAAAGAAAAAGATGAAGTGCTGGATGACGAATAGTCATTCAGCACTTTTTTTGTCTAACGTTAAGTTTAGTATGTTGTCTCGTGATCTTACGTTGAACCGCTAAGATGACACATATGTTTTTCTTCAATGTCTTGTTTCGCAGGTCAGACCGCATATCCGCTTGGGCCAACAGGATATGGGGCATGAAAGAGTTGCGAGAGTTTGTTGCACTGTATTTTGCGACGAGTAACCGCAGGTGCAAGGTTTCCTCTGTGCCGAGTAACCGCAGGCACACTAGGAACTTAGCCTTCCATCCGAAGGCATTTGTAAACGAGTATTAAATTCAGTTGCGACTGCGATTTACTCGTCAAAGAGAGCTTGTCCAACGTCGAAGTGATCTACGTAGCCTGCTCCACATTTCTGGCTTACACGTTTGTAAGAGTTTTGAAAGTGAATCCGATAGAGCGTAAGGTTTCTTTTTGGCAAAATAAAGACATCAGCAAGATATGAACGGAGGAAAAAACAAATGAACGGGCAATTGGAACAAGTGTATGAGGAATATAACCGCTATATATATCATTTATGTTTAAAGTTAACACGCAATCAAACAGAAGCAGAGGACTTGATGCAGGAAGTATGGGTTAAAGTCGTTCGCTACGAAGCTTATGTTAAAGATGTGGATCATGTAAAGGCCTGGTTGACGACCATTTGCATGAATACTTTCCGTGATCGTTACCGTAAAAATGTTCGCCGTAGCAAACATGTCATGAATCAACCCGACCAATTGGACGTTCCGATTATGGACTTGATCCCATGTGACACATTGACGGCAGAAGATTTAATGGAAAAACATGATTTATCTGAAATGGTTCAACAAAAAATTGGAGAATTGGATGGTATTTATAAAACGACAGTATTGTATTTTTATGTCCATCAATATTCACTCGTTGAAATTGCCGACTTGATGAAAGTGTCGATCGGGACCGTTAAATCTCGTCTTTTCCGTGCAAAACAACGCTTGAAAGAAATGATGATGGCAGATACAGCTGCTGTCGAATATATACCTGCCTAACGAAATCACAGTCCTTGCGACTGTGATTTTTTTGCGCATTATGGAGAGTGATGTTCTGCTTTCTCAACAAGTTAACTCGCCTAAGAGACGTGTTTGAGCGATAAACCTTTAAGTTTGATTGATAAATCTCCAGTTTGAGCGACAAATCGTCAGTTTGATCGATAAATACCTCAATCTGAGTGATAAATTTTACACAAGCCAAACTTGCTATTGGAAAGCGTCTCAATATTTAAGTCTACTAGGGAATGAAACGAACTCATCTCTCAACCAGGAGCGTAGCGTAAACAAAACAATTTCAATGCATTTGAGTACCAAGTGCAAAAATATATATTCTAATACATCCCAAGTGCGGTTTGTTAAAATTCCAAGAAGGGAATAACGTAGTAAAACACTTGCACGATTCAAGGGGGAAAGGCGTATGGACAACAAGCCGCGCAAACAATGGAGCAAGCGTAAACGAATTATTATAGGTTCGTTGGGCGTATTTGCTCTGATATATATTGCTGCAATCATGTGGCACACGTTTAAACCACTGCCAAAAGGAATTTCATATGCAGGGGAGTTACACAAAACGGACAATATCGAAATGATTACGGATTTAACTTATGCACAAGATCAAAAAGGTAAAGGCATAGTTCATGAAAATCAAATTTTTGATGAAGTATACACCATGATTGAAGATGCCGAAGAGTTTGTTGTGGTCGACTTTTTTCTATTCGATGGCTACTACGATGAGAACGAAGATTTCCCTAAAATTGCAGATACATTATCCATGACAATAGCGAACAAAAAGAAAGAAAATCCAAACATGCCGATTGTGTTTATTACCGATCCCCTCAATCGAGGATATGGCTCTTATGAGAATAAGTGGTTTAAAAAAATGCGCGATGCGGGAGTCGAAGTTGTCTATACTGATTTAGATTCTTTACGCGATTCCACACCTATTTATTCAGGTATTTACCGCACGATGTTCCAATGGTTTGATATTGGGGGCAAAGGGTGGATTGACAATGCAATGGCAAGTGATGCACCTAAAATGACGATTGCATCCTATATGACCCTTTTGAACGTAAAGGCCAATCATCGAAAAGCAGTGATAACAGACAAGGAAGCGATGGTCACTTCATCGAATCCACATGATGCAAGTGGATTCAACGGCAATATTGCCTTAAAAGTAACTGGTCCCGTGCTCAACGATATGTTGGAAGCAGAGGAAGCCGTATCACTCTATTCGGGAGGTCCAGAAATTCCTCGAGTTGACGTAAAAGAAAGTGAAGGGCAATATGAAGTTCAATATGTTACAGAGAGAAAGATATTGGATGCATTACTTAAAGATTTGTCCGATACGAAAGAAGGCGACAAAATATGGCTAGGCATGTTCTTCATTGCCAAACGCGATATCGTGAATGCGCTCGTTGATGCGGCCAACCGTGGAGTGGAAATCAATATGGTTCTGGATCCGAATCAAAATTCATTTGGGCAGGAGAAGTCAGGACTACCCAATCGTCCTGTGGTACAGGAACTGGTGGAAGATACTAAAGGGAAGATTAATGTTCGTTGGTACAACACCGTAATTGGACAGTATCACACGAAAGCGATCTGGATTCAGACCGATGAACATACGATTATTTCAAATGGCTCCGCAAACTATACGGAACGTACATTGGATAATTACAATCTTGAAAATAATTTACGTGTCATCGCACCTAATGACAGCGAGCTCGCAGTTGAAATGGAGGCCTATTTTGATCGCCTCTGGAACAATAAAGATGCTATGTACACGCTCGACATGGAAGAATTCCAAAATGAATTCACATGGTGGCAACGATGGATTTATTCATTCCAAGAAGCAATCAAAGTAACGACATATTGATGTGAGGAAATCCTGCGGTTATGCGCAGGGTTTTTCTTTTTGTTCCCAAGCGTAACACCCACAGATACGTGTCAGTTGGCATGCCAACTAACACAATTTCAAGCACGTCAGAATGTGCATATATAGCGAAATGTAGATAAGTTCGTGCGAATTCTAGATAAGTTCAGGTGAATCCGAGATAACACTTCGGAAAATGGAGATAACCCACAGGGAAATGCAGATATCGACCCGCGAAATCTATATTACCCCATAACACAATAAAAAAAGACCGCTGAACTTCAGCGATCTTTCTGTTTATTTGTTTGAATCGTCTACGTGCACACCCGTTTGGAACCAGTCTTCCACGTTCCAAATTTTCGTAACTAAACCTTCATAGAAGTCAGGTTCATGGCTTACTAATACGATGGTGCCTTTGTATTCGCTCATCGCACGTTTCAATTCTTCTTTTGCATGAATATCCAAATGGTTCGTCGGCTCATCGAAAAGCAACCAGTTGCTTTCTTCCATCATGAGCTTACATAGGCGGACTTTCGCTTGTTCGCCACCACTCAAGCTGTTCATTGGACGAGAAATGTGTTCATTTTTCAAACCAGTACGTGCTAATGCTGCGCGCACTTGGCTTTGTTCCATACTCGGATACGTTTTCCAAATCTCTTCAATCGGCGTTACATTATCCGCTCTTACTTCTTGTTCAAAGTAAGAAATATTTAAGAAATCTCCACGTCTAACGCTTCCGCCGAGTGGATTCACTTTACCAAGCATCGTTTTAAGCAATGTCGATTTACCGACACCGTTCATCCCGACAAGGGCAATTTTTTCACCGCGTTCAATTGAGAAAGACAATGGCGGCAATAATGGCTTGTCATAGCCAATCAATAAGTTTTCAGCTTCCACTACGTAGCGACTAGGGCTGCGGGATTCTTTGAAACCGAATTGAGGTTTTGCAGCAGTTTCCGGACGATCGATTCGCTCAATGCGGTCAAGTTGCTTCTGGCGGGACTTGGCACGGCCAGTTGTTGAATAGCGTGCTTTATTTTTTGCAATAAAGTCTTCTTGCTTTTTAATGAAGTCCTGTTGTTTTTCATAAGCGTCGATATGTTGGCGTTTATTGATTTCTGCAAGCTCAAGGAATTTTTCATAAGATGCCGTGAAGCGGGACAGCTTAGAGAATTCCAGTTGGAAAATGACATCAACGATTCCGTTCATAAATTCCGTATCATGCGAAATAAGCAGGAAGCAATGAGGATAATTCTTTAGATAATTCGTTAACCAGCCAATATGTTCTTCATCTAGATAGTTGGTAGGCTCATCCAGCAACAATACTTTTGGTTTTTCAAGAAGTAGTTTTGCCAACAATACTTTCGTTCTTTGGCCACCTGAAAGAGCGGAGACAGGACGGTCCAATCCAATCGCATCAAGACCAAGACCACGTGCGATTTCTTCTATTTTCATATCAAGCGTATAGAAGTCACCTGCATCAAGTGCATCTTGGATGTCCGCCATTTGCTCAAGTAAATCTTCCAATTCCTCAGGTGTTGCTTCACCCATTTTGCTAGTGATTTCATTCATTTCCGCTTCTTTTTTGTAAAGCGGCAAGAACGCGTCACGCAAAGTATCGCGCATCGAACGACCTTGTTCCAAACGAGTGTGCTGATCCAAATATCCGTAGTGGGTACCAGGTAACCATTCCACACGACCAGAATCATAGATGGTTTCGCCCGTAATGATGCTCATCAATGTAGATTTTCCTACACCGTTTGCACCAACCAGTCCAACATGTTCGCCTTCAATTAGGCGGAATGATACGTCTTTAAATAGTGTGCGGTCACCAAATGAGTGACCGAGATTTTCAACTGTCAATAATGCCATGATTCCATTCCTCCATAAAGAAAGCTCGCCGGCGTGTTACAGCGCCGCGAGCTTTTTGTTTAGTTCTGCGAGTTGTAGTTCCATATTAGCTAAACGTTGCTCGGCTTTTTCGACCATGCCAGGGTGTCCAGTTGACTCCAGCTTCTCCATGTCGCCTTGCAAACGTATATAATCCATTTTCAGTTCGGCAATTTGTGCTTGAATTTCTTGTGAAGTCATGTAAGAGAAACTCCTCTTTTTTCACCTATTGTATCACATGAATAGCTTATCTGGTGATTTCTCGTGCTTCTTCTTGGATGATTTTTTCTAAAAATTGTTGCATGTTCGCATTGTTTAAATGCATTTTTAAGCCCAACTGTTTTTTAATTGCCCGTACGCTTCTATTAGGATGGAGAATTGTCTCCATCACGGCGTTTTGCAAATGGGATTGTTTCAATTTGCGTCCCAGACCTAAATAAATGAAACCATTTCCTTCCTTCGGGAAAGCATGCTGCGCTTCTTTTTCATCTTCTGCGATGACAATGCATGGTTTACCAATTACTGCGACGTGGTAAGGAGTGAAGCTAGCATCACAAATAACCAAATCGGATTCGCTGATCAGTTGGATTGGATCATCACATTCTACAATACGTGTTTGTTTTCGTCCCAATGCCATCAGTTTCAAATCATCGCGACTGTGTCGGTAACTCGAATGTAGGGCGACTGTAATGGCAAGTGGGATTTGTAAATGCAGCAAATGACGAAGTGTACGGTAAGACAAGTTATCTGCATCTTCATCTGCAAATGTCACAACGACGTGGGGAAGAGGCAGTGCTGATGCATGCTTTAGGCCGGAATTCGCGTATGGCTCCAATTCGTCAGGCACCACAAAACCTGTGGATCCTATCACATAATGGGAAGGAACTGGCTCACGGTCTTCGCGGTACAAAGATTGAACTACATGAGTTGCAGCTTTTCCGCCTTCTCCAAAGTCGTCAAAATGCAGGGTAATCGGAACATGCGAAGCGTACATTTTTCCTTCATCAAAATCTGTATCATAGCCATCGGTAATAACCATATCAGGCTGGTGTTCAATCAATAACTTCTTCAAATCAGCGATTCTTGCATATGAGAGAGGGGCAAAGCCCTGTTGATCGAGGGTACGAAGAACCACTGTTTGTTTTTCAGGGGCTGCAAAAAGAATGCGATGAGAAGCCAGTAACTTCGCAATGTGGACACACCTCGTGACAGGATAGCCAGCCCGTCCAATCGTAAATAAAATGGTTTTTTGTTGAATTTGGTTGCTCATTTCATTCCCACCTTTCATCTTCTATTTAACGTATGGGAACTACAACCTCTGTATGAGTAAATATTAGAATTTGCAGGTGCGTATGGTAAACTCAAAACACTAGATTACAAGAATTGAGTGATGACATTGGAAAAAAGAACTGCGATGATAGCAGGAGCTTCAGGACTTACAGGTTCACAACTCGTCAAGTTTCTTTGTGAAAACGAGAATTATGAAAAAGTCACGATTATTGTCAGGAATGCAATTTCCTTCAGCCATCCGAAGTTAGTCACGAAAGTCAAAAACCTGAATCAAGTGACCAAGGATGACTTTGTTGGGGTAGATGATTTCTTTTGCTGCTTAGGTACGACGATGAAAAAAGCGGGATCGAAAGAAGCATTTGAACAAGTGGATTTAATCGCACCCATCCAGATGGGCAAATTTGCACAATCACAAGGGGCAAAGCATATGCTGGTCATTTCGGCAATGGGGGCAAATCCTGAATCGAATGTCTATTACAACCGTGTAAAGGGAACGATGGAAGATAAAGTTTCGATGCTTTCACTTCCGCACGTTTCCATTTTTAGACCGTCATTATTGACCGGGAATCGAGAAGAATTCCGTTTAGGGGAGCGCTTTGGAGAAATCACAATGACTCTGTTAAAACCGGCTTTTCTAGGTCCTTTGAAAAAATACCGTTCGATTGAAGCGAAGCAGGTGGCATTTGCCATGATGAAAATAGCTTTGCGGACACCTTCAAGAACTGTCGCTATTTATGATTCAGAAGCAATTGCACAAATTAAATAAAAAAAACGTCCACACGCTACTTGCGCGACTGTGAGGAAGAAACAGTGCTCCTGTACATCATGAAAGAATATGGGGAATTGAAATTTACACCGACAAGAAAGAACTTCAATCCATTTCTGGTGATACGGCTGTGAGTTTGATCCCGCCAACTAAAGAAATCGTAAAAGTGCAGGAACGGCTTGAAGCGGATTGTGCGACACAGTCTCCGTCAAAAGAATGAACTTGTGTAGTTTCAACACCCGGTGCTTAGGGCAAGGATTTTCTTTTTGATAAAATGAGGATATAGGAAGTTCAAATTCCTTTTTGTACTTCTAATAGAAAAGCGTTTGAAGGAGAATGGACATGAAAATTTTACTTATCGACGGGACCATTATTGGCTCCAAAACAGGTGCGATTTTGGATCAAGTGAAAATATATATTGAACAATTGAATAGTGAGCTCGATCTTGAAATTATGAAGCTGGCCGATTTTGACCATCAATTTGTCGATGGTCGACCACTGGGTGAGTACAACGATGATATGCGTCGCCTCATTCGCGAGTTCGAAGAAGCGGATGGCTACGTGTTGGCAACACCGATTTTCCAAGGATCGATTCCAGGTGTTCTGAAAAATGCATTCGATATGCTGCACCCGCGAACAATGCGGTACAAACCGGTTTCAATTGTCGCCAATGGCGGAACGTTCCAGCATCACTTGGTCATTGAAAACCAATTGAAGCCCATCCTGGATTACTTCCGTTGCCTGGTGACACCAAATTACGTGTACACAACCGGCAGTCATTTCGGTGAGGGTAATGTTATCATCGATGAAGATGTACATGATCGCTTGCGTGAACTTGCTCGCGTATTTGTGCAGTACGTCGAAATGGGCAAACACTTATCAAAAGAAACAATTGACCAATCTTAAAAGACAGTTAGACCACTTTGCGAAATCCATGCGAAGTGGTTTTTTTGTTGGAAATTAGTGGGTGAAAGGGAATGAGGTCTTTGCGAAAGGGAATAAACCTATCGTGAAGAGGAATAAATCAAATTGCCCCCCAGCTCGCACTAAACAGCCACCACCGTTTTCCGTTATAATAGATGAATGTAAGAAAGGGGCGGACACTTTGTCAAAATCAGTAGTACTTGCAGAAAAACCATCCGTAGCACGCGATATCGCCCGCGTCCTCGGTTGTCATAAAAAAGGAAACGGCTTTTTAGAAGGAACACAATACATTGTTACTTGGGCACTTGGCCATTTGGTCACGCATGCTGACCCTGAACAATACGATAACAGCTATAAAGAATGGAAACTAGAGGATTTGCCGATCTTGCCTCAGCCATTCAAGCTGGTGCCGATTAAACAAACGATGAAGCAATTTAATGCTGTTAAAGCACAACTGAACCGACCGGACGTTAAAGAAGTCATTATTGCGACTGACGCGGGACGTGAAGGGGAACTGGTTGCACGTTGGATTTTAGAAAAAGCGAAAAGCCGTAAACCGGTGAAGCGATTGTGGATTTCTTCGGTAACGGATCAAGCGATTCAAAAAGGATTCCGTGAACTGAAAGACGGCCGAGCCTATGAACATTTGTATGAAGCAGCAGTTGCACGAGCGGAAGCCGACTGGGTGGTTGGTATTAACGCAACCCGTGCACTAACAGTGAAATACAATGCGCAATTATCGACGGGACGAGTGCAGACTCCAACTCTCGCAATGATAGCAGCACGCGAGAAACAAATTCGCGACTTTAAATCTAAAACATATTACGGTTTGCAAGCATTAACGAAAGAGGCAAACTATACATGGTCATTTGGCCCGAATAATCAGTCGAGCAATTTCAATAAGGACCAGGTCGAGCAAGTTCTGAAGAAATTGGACAAGAGCAAAGAAGGAAAGATCAAGTCCATTCAAACAACACCTAAAAAGCAACCTGCACCACCATTGTTTGACTTGACCGAACTTCAAAAAGAAGGCCATCGTCTGTTTGGCTGGTCAGCGAAAGAAACGCTGTCCACGTTGCAAGGGTTATACGAACGCCATAAAATCGTGACGTATCCACGGACGGATTCGAAGCATTTATCAAGCGACATGAAGTCGACCTTGAAAGAACGTATTAAAGCAGTAGATTTGCAACCTTACAGAGCTGCGACGAACAGTATTTTGCGTTCAGCGAATATCCAACCGCAAAAAGGAGTAATTGACGATGCAAGAGTGAGCGATCACCACGCGATTATTCCGACTGAGGAATCGCCGGTCATGCAAAATCTATCAGACAAAGAACGAAAATTATATGACTTAATCGTTAAGCGATTTTTAGCCGTTTTCCTGCCTCCTTATGCATATGATCAAACAGTCATTACACTGGAAGTGCTTGGAGAAACATTTACGGCAAAAGGAAAAACCGTCCGGGATGAAGGATGGAAACGTGTCTATCAAGACAAAGAAGACGACACAGAAAGCACGTTGCCTCCTGTACAAAAAGGAGACACGATTGAAATTCGTGCTATCTCCATGACACAAGGTGAAACGAAACCACCTGCCCGATTCAATGAAGGGACATTACTTTCTGCGATGGAGAATCCTTCGTCATTTATGGCTGGGGAGTCTAAAGACATTATCCAGACAGCAGTCGAAACGGGTGGACTTGGAACAGTGGCAACACGCGCTGATATTATTGAGAAATTATTCAATAGCTTTGTCATTGAAAAGAAAGGCAAAGATATCTACACGACTTCCAAAGGAAGACAGTTGCTTGAATTGGTCCCTGAAGATTTAAAATCCCCGTCCTTAACGGGTGAGTGGGAACAGCGATTGACGAAAATTGCAAAGGGTACGATGAAAAAGGAACAATTCATGAAAGACATGGTAACCTTTTCAAAAACGGTTGTGACGCAAATCAAACAAAGCGATCAAAAGTTCAAACATGACAATGTCACGGGTAAGACCTGTCCGACTTGTGGAAAGAATTTGCTTGAAGTAAACGGCAAACGTGGCAAAATGCTTGTATGCCAAGATCGTGAATGTGGCTACAAAAAATCGGTGTCCATGCAAACCAATGCACGTTGTCCAGTGTGTCACAAACGGATGGAAATGCGTGGTGAAGGAGATGGCAAACTGTTTGTTTGTAAATGTGGTCATCGAGAAAAATTGTCGGCCTTTGAAAAACGTCGTGAATCTTCAGGTGGAGCAAAAGCCAATAAGAAAGATGTACAGAAATTCTTGAAACAACAAGATGAACCTCAAAATACAGCAATGGCTGAAGCACTGAAGAAATTATTGAATCAGGAATAAAGATTTTTGTAAAGCGAGGAAATGTCTATGGCCAAGTCTTCCAAACCAACAAAAACAAATGCAGTCCGCTTACTGGATCAACAAAAAATCAGCTATGACTTATTTGAATATGAAGTATCCGACGGACAAATCGATGGTGTTTCTGTTGCGCATAAAATTGCACAGCCGGTTGAAAAAGTATTTAAGACACTGGTTGCTACTGCAGGTCCAGGGAAAGTATCCGTTTTCCTGGTGCCAGTAGATCAGGAACTAAATTTAAAAGCAGCCGCTAAAGCTGCCGGAGAAAAGAAAGTTGAAATGCTTCCGGTAAAAGATCTGCTAGGGGTGACTGGCTATATACGCGGAGGCTGTTCACCGCTTGGAATGAAAAAGCTATTTCCCACGTTCATCGATGAAACTGCGAAAGAACTTGATACGATGATTGTCAGTGCCGGCAAAATCGGAATGCAGATTCATTTGCATCCAACTGATTTAGCATACTGCACCAAAGGGGTATTTGCTTCTTTGACCAAATAGGAATAAATTTATATAACACTTAAAACATAATGCTGATATACTTTTCAGTATTGATTCGAATCCATTCATGCGAAGCATGAGTGGATTTTTTACGGAAAGAAGGCACTTTTAGATGACAAACACAATTTACATACGATGGAGTTTCTTTCTAGTCGGGTTAGTAGTGCTGTCTCTTGGCATTGCGATGACCATTAGAGGAGAAATACTTGGTATAGCACCATGGGATGTTATGCATGTAGGACTTTTCATTAACTTTGGCTTATCGATTGGCATTTGGTCTATTGTAACCGGTTTATTGATCGTACTTGCCACTTCCCTCTATTCCAAGCGCTGGCCACCAATAGGCACATGGCTCAATATGATATTAATCGGAGTTTTTATCGATATGTTTCTTTGGTTATTGCCGATTGTAGACAATCCAATTGCCGAAATCGGATTATTCATTGCAGGTGTAGCAATCATGGGGTTCGGGGTTGGGATGTATATTGCGCCAAATATTGGGGCTGGGCCTCGCGATTCACTCATGTTGATTCTTATTGAGAAGACGGGGTGGACAGTCAAACGTGTCCGTACGTTACTTGAGTTGATTGTTGCAGTCATTGGCTGGCTTCTCGGAGGACCTGTAGGGGTAGGGACTGTAATCATTGCGTTGACACTCGGTTATATCGTGCATTTTACATTGCCACTATCACAAAAATGGATTGAAAAACTAACGACAGTTTCTAAATAATCAAGGAAAGCGGGCACTCTTAGTGGCTGCTTTTTTTCATGTTTTGTCATCCCATTTCATATAGTAGATGCAGTCAACACAATGAAAGGGATGAGTCGATGAACGGAACAATCACGCATCAGTTTGGACGTGCTTTTACAGGACAAGGTGAAAAAAATATTTATGCCGATTTGATCAACGAAGCACGGAAAGTCTATTTTATTAAATCTCCCCCGACATTCAAACTGTCGGAATTATTCAGACAAGTTGGCTATCACTACGTAAAAAGAGGCTACGATATTGAGTGGTTTTACGATCCTTTGCATGCAGATACACTTGAAGCCACTTTTGTAAGAGGCAATCGAATCCTATTTATACAGGCTGCACATCCAGTTTCTTTTGAACCTAAATATTATGGCAGTACCCATCACGTTATTTCATTCTATGAGGCTTATGACGAAAACAAGTTGCGTGAACACGGTGGCTTTTTACGGGAAAAGACGTTGCACAGTGAGCAGTGGCTGGCAAAAGCATTGCAAACATTAACAAATGCGAAAAAGATTCACGACGAATGGGAAATTCCATATGTAAATGGGATGGACTGGAGTGGCTTTGATGAGCAAGCGAACACACTGTTCGATGAAACCTTCACCACGCTTAAATTCAATAAAACCCCTCATCGAACTCATCGATTGATGGGCACGTTAACTCCTGAAGGCGCAAAAGATCATTTCGCTTCCTTAACAAAAGGAGTAAAAAGGCGCATATTCATCAAAGGGTATCCAGGTGGCGGAAAATCGACATTGATGAAAAGCTTTGCCGAGAAAGCAGAGAGCTTAGGGCTTGATACCCAGTGGGGCTGGTGTGGACTCGACTGCAACAGCATTGATTATGTGTGGTTACCTGAGCTGCAAACTATACTGTTCGATAGCACCGCTCCGCATGAATATGAGCCTGAACGATCTGGAGACGAAATTTACGACGTTAAAAAATTCCGCGAATTAAATGAAGAAGATCAGAAATTAGTAGATGGAATTGTTGCTCGATACAAAGAAGAAATTTTGCATGCAACCGAATATCTACAAGTATATTGTACGGATGACGAAACAATAAAAGAGACATTGGATGCGTGTGTAAATAATTTTAAATGGCAGGAAATTGAGGATGATCTCTTCCAAAAGTTAGATAATTCTTCTATATATAAATGATTTTTTAAATGAACGCGGGCTCAAATTGAGCTCGTTTTTTTGTGTCCGTGGTTCAAAAAGTTAACTTGGTTATGAGACTTGTTTGATTAATAAATAGCTGACTTTGAGCGATAAATCTCCAGTTTGATTGATAAATCCATTAATTTGAACGTTAAATTTTTTACAAGCCAATATAAATTCCTTTTGTCGTAACAGAATGGAGCTTTGCACTTTTCTAATGCGCTTATGTTAAAATGTAATAGATTATAATACACCAGCGATTTGCCAATGATAGTGGTGTGGCACATAAATTCGCTTGAGAGGAAGATGTTTTTTGTCTAAAGTATTAGATGCTTTTTTACAAGAAAATTTACAAGAATTACGTGATCAAGGTTTATACAATGAAGTCGATCCAGTAGAAGGCCCGAACGGAGCAAAAATCCAAGTTCGCGGTAAAGAACTTATCAATTTATCTTCAAATAACTATTTGGGATTGGCAACAAATGAAGAATTGAAACGCATTGCAAAAGAAACAATTGATAAATACGGTGTTGGAGCAGGTGCGGTCCGCTCGATTAATGGAACACTTGACCTTCATGTGAAGTTAGAAGAAAAGCTGGCGGAATTCAAAGGAACGGAAGCGGCAATTTCTTATCAATCAGGCTTCAACTGTAACATGGCTGCTATTTCAGCCGTTATGGATAAAAATGACGCTATTCTTTCAGATCAGTTGAACCATGCATCCATTATTGACGGCTGCCGACTATCGAAAGCCAAAATCATTGCGTTTAAGCACTCTGATATGGAAGATTTACGTGCGAAAGCAAAAGAAGCACAAGAATCAGGTCTTTATAATAAAGTCATGGTGATCACGGACGGAGTATTCTCAATGGATGGAGACATTGCGAAACTTCCGGAAATCGTGGAAATCGCGAAGGAATTTGATTTGATCACATACGTGGATGATGCACACGGATCAGGTGTTACTGGTAAAGGAAAAGGAACAGTTAAACATTTCGGATTGGAAAAAGATATCGACTTCCAAATGGGAACATTATCTAAAGCCGTGGGTGTAGTAGGCGGATATGTTGCTGGTAAACAATCATTAATCGATTGGTTGAAAGTTCGTTCACGTCCATTCCTATTCTCAACAGCCGTGCCACCAGGTGATGTTGCGGCAATTACGGCAGCATTGCAAATGATTATCGACTCAACAGAGCTTCACGACAAGCTTTGGGATAATGGCGATTATTTAAAAGCAGGTCTTAAGAAATTAGGATTCGATATCGGTGCTTCTGAAACACCGATTACTCCTTGTATCATCGGCGATGAAAAACTGACGCAACAATTCTCCAAACGACTGTTTGAAGAAGGCGTTTATGCGAAAGCGATTGTCTTCCCAACTGTACAAAAAGGGACAGGCCGTGTTCGTAACATGCCTACTGCAGTCCATACGAAAGAAATGTTGGATGATGCACTTGCCATCTATGAAAAAGTCGGTAAAGAACTTGGCGTAATTAAGTAAGACAGATGAACACTCGAATGTGTAAAAGCGTTCGGGTGTTTTTTTATATGAAGTGATGAATTATCTTTAGAAAATGACTCGGTGATGGGGGATGGGCTTGTGACATATGAAGAAGTAATGAATTATCTAAAGGAAGTTGGTACGGAGCAAACAAAGAAGACATTTGTCAATCATGGAGCGACTGGTGAATTTTACGGAGTCAAGGTAGGTGACATGAAGAAGATCTTGAAGCATGTAAAGAAAGATCAGGAGTTGGCATTGAAGTTATACGACTCAGGAGTTTCGGATGCCATGTACTTGGCGGCCCTAGCTATCGATCCAAAACTGATGACGAAAGATCAATTACAAAATTGGGTGAAGGCAGCCTATTGGTCTATGCTATCTGAGTACTCGGTCGCTTGGGTAGCGTCTGAAAGCCAGTTTGCTATGGAACTGGCTAGAGAGTGGATGCAATCCGACAATGAAATGGTTGCTTGTGCGGGGTGGAGCACATATACGAACTACTTGACCTATGCAGGAGCCAGTGAGTTAGACTTGCAGGAAATTTCTCGATTGCTGGAAGTAATAAGAGTAGGCATTCACCAGGCACCGAACCGGGTACGTTACAATATGAATGCTTTTGTTATCTCCGTTGGTGGATACGTACCGGAATTACGGGAAGATGCTCAACACGTGGCAACTGAAATCGGCAAAGTACATGTGGATATGGGAGGCACCGCCTGTAAAGTCCCACTTGCTTTCGATTACATCGAAAAAGTTATTGCGCGTGGTGAACCAAAAAAGAAAAAAACAGTGAGATGTTAAGAAGAGTTAGAAAACTAGATGGACCTCGACGTGGTAAGATGCGTCGAGGTTTTTTGTTGAAGGCTGAATAGTAGGTTTCAATAGAATTTCGTCGTTGCAACTAATCATTTACCTTCTAATTTTCACAAAAAAACCCACGCGAATGAACGTTTCGCGTGGGCAAATCATAGTTACATATGCTTGTGTGAGTGGACGACAACATATTTTTGTAAACCACGTGACGAGTCAATCGCTTTTTGATATTCGGTTTTTGCCAAAGTCTCGTTCCCTTCATGATGAGCGATGAATGAGTTCATGACATGGTTCATCCAAGGTTTTTCGAACGATCCTATATGTGGCATCACTTCTTCAATGTCCCCTCTTTTAGCGGCTATATTAGCTAAATAATAGGTACGCAATGACTTTTTCTTGATTTTTTCTGCACTGATTCGAGCAGCATCATAGTCACCGAGGAATATGTCCAGAATAGTCGTATAGACTTGCTGCATTGAGGGCTGTTTGTACTTAGTTAAGATGGTCTGCAGGCTCTCTTCGACTTCTTGACGGTTCCCATGGGCCAAAGCAAGAGGAAAGGCAAAAACGGCCTTTTTACGGTTTTTTTGCAAAAACTTTTCGATTCTATTCAGATCATTAGACCAGTAAATGGCATGGAGTGGCCACAATATAGAAGGGAGAATGATGGTAAAAAAAACAATCAATAAAATTGCCCCAAATGGGAATTGTAGAAAGGACAGCACAAGTGTCACGATAAAAACCAAACTGTATGTAATGGCCAGTGATTTGATGTTCATAATAAAACTTCCTTTTTTCTATTACTATACCAAACGATTGATAAGAGCTGAATGGAAAAAAATAGGGGGAATTGGAAGGGCCGGCGAAAAAACACTTACCAATGATGTGTATTGTACTTTCATGATGAACACACTATAATGAATACTGATTAAAATGTAATCATATCAACGTTGTATTGAAATAATATGTATCCCTGAAAAGTACAAGTGTTTATTTGACGAGGAGGAAATTCAATTGAAAAAAATTATGATAACCGGTGCTTTAGGTCAAATTGGATCGGAACTAATTACAAAACTACGTGAAATTTATGGGGCAGATAATGTTTTGGCGACAGATATCCGCAAAACAGATTCGCCGGTTGTAGAAAACGGGCCGTTTGAATTGCTGGACGTAATGGATGCAGAACGCATGCACACGCTAGCGAAGGATTTCGGCGCAGATACAATGATGCACATGGCAGCATTGCTATCAGCTACTGCTGAGGCTAAGCCGCTACTTGCTTGGAATTTAAATATGGGCGGTTTGGTGAATGCACTTGAAACATCTCGCGAACTAGGACTTCAATTCTTTACCCCAAGTTCTATCGGCGCATTTGGTCCTTCAACACCTAAGAAAAATACGCCACAAGATACATTGCAACGTCCAACCACCATGTACGGCGTGAACAAAGTGTCAGGTGAATTGCTATGTGATTACTATTTCCAAAAATTCGGGGTAGATACGCGTGGTGTCCGATTCCCTGGGTTGATTTCATATGTTACGCCTCCAGGTGGCGGAACGACAGACTATGCAGTAGATATATATTACAAAGCATTGTCTGAAGGGAAATACACGTCGTACATCGAACAAGGTACATATATGGATATGATGTATATGCCAGATGCACTACAAGCAATCGTCGATTTAATGGAAGCGGATGCATCGAAACTTCAGCATCGCAATGCCTTCAACGTTACGGCTATGAGCTTTGAACCTGAAGAAATTGCAGCATCGATTCGCAAGCACATTCCTACGTTCGAATTATCTTATGACGTAGATTCAGTGCGTCAGGAAATTGCCAACAGCTGGCCGGATAGCATTGATGCAACGGCAGCTAAAAATGAGTGGGGCTTCAAAGCAAAATACGATTTAGACGCAATGACAGCGGACATGCTGGCGAAATTAGCGGAAAAATAAAACGAATTTAGAATGGCTGATGTTTCCTGTTAAATGGAAACATCAGCTTTTTCGTGATAAGAAATAGTCGATGGAACCAAACACGATTAGATATTTCTAAACCGAGCATATACTTGTCCATAACGTGCATGGCATCCTAAAAATAAGATAGAGTACGTAAACGAACTGATTGAGCCTTCTTGCTTTGAAGTTGTTTGAATATCCACTATTGGTATGCCTGACGAGAAGTGGGGAGAAATGGTCGCGGCAATGATTGTTTCTAAAACTGGCGAAACAATGAATGAAGAAGAACTTCTAAGCTATTGAAAGAAAGACTTTTGATTTCCAATTGGGCCAGATGTTTAGAAAAACGAAAAAGCTGTCTCCAACTCCGCGATATTGCGGCATTGGAGACAGCTTAATTTAATTTAGAACAATAAATGAGCGACACCTGCGATGATAGGTAATGCAATCACAGTGCGCAACAAGAAAATCACAATCAAATCCAGGAAGTTGACAGGGATTTTTGAACCAAGTAACAATCCGCCGACTTCAGACATGTAGATCAACTGAGTAACCGATGTTGCCGCAATAACGAAACGGGTCATTTCAGATTCAATCATTTGTCCGCCCAAAATAGCTGGGAGGAACATGTCTGCAAAACCAACGACCATTGTTTGTGCTGCTTCTGCGGCTTCTGGAACACCAAGAACCATTAGCAACGGTTCAAACGGTTTGCCTAACCAAACAAATATATCTGTGTAAGTCGCAAGCATCAACGCAATCGTACCAAATGCCATCACGACTGGTGCAACACCCATCCACATATCCAATACGTTTTTTAAGCCGTCGGACATGAATTTAGTGAATGAACGGTTTTTATCTGCCGTTGTCAAAGCGTTTTCCAGGCCATGACTTACAACATTATAGCCCTCAGGCAATGTTTCTGCATGCTCATCGTATGGACGTCCATCTACGTATTCTTCAGGTTTGCGTGATAAAGGGTAAATTCGAGGCATGATGAATGCCAAAACAACCCCAGCTCCAAGAACTGTCGCATAAAATGGAAGGAAATAGCTACCCAGTCCAAGCTCTTCAAGAACGACAATCGAGAAAGTAATCGACACCACTGAGAACGTAGTTCCAATGATTGCTGCTTCTTTTTTCGTATAAAAACCATCTTCATACTGCTTACTTGTCAATAAAACACCAATTGTACCATCGCCAATCCAAGAAGCAAGCGCGTCAATTGACGAACGGCCAGGCAATTTGAATAGAGGACGCATGACTTTTACCATCATCGTTCCGAAAAACTCCAGCAAACCGAAGTTTAGAAGAAGTGGTAATAGTAATCCGGCAAATAGGAAAATAGTGAACAAGAATGATAGTAAACCAGTAGGTGACAGCAACAATCCACCAGTATCTTCACTTCTTATTGCTTCTGGTCCGATATTCGCAACGACCATGACAGCAAAAATTGCCCCAATGACACGGACGATCGTCCAGAACCAATTCACTTGGAATAGTTTATCGAAAAATGCCTGATCTTCAGGGTTCGAATCTTTTTTAAATTGATATACGAGCGATCCAATCGCTGCCAAAATCATGACAACGGTAACGGTCCAAGGCATGATTGGCTCTACTACTCCAGCGACCATATTTGCCAATATGGCTACAGGAATCTTCCATTCGCCCTCGATTTTGAATGGAATCATGAATAATAATATTCCAATAATTGATGGTATTAGAAACAATAACCATGTGGAAAGTGAAAACTTCTTCAAAAATGGGTCCTCCTAAGATGTATAATTATTCAACTTCTCTAGTAATGATACTTGCCGAAGCTCAAAAAGTCCACATTTGTATGTATTCCTTATAATTCCACAACTTAAACAATAAAAATCCTGAAAGACCCATTTTATGTGGAATCTCCAGGATTTCATTAGGAAATAATCATTTACTTGTAGAGTTAGAATGTTTCTTCAAAATCTTCATGCCAGCGGTAATTATAGAACCGCTCATAGGTAAACCAGTTCTCAGCTTCAGGTTCTCCTTCTGCCAAGCGTTTCTCCATTTCCGCCAACATCCAAGCTGTCTGGGAAATATGTGCACGCATTGCGCCCATCTTTTGATCTCGTACTTCCTGAATATCATGAACGACATCAGGTTCTCCAAGATCATCCTTTGTATTATTTGCAAACGCCACCGCATACAATTTCGGACGCAGATTCTCATCCATACGGCGAACAGCACGTACGACCGCACGAGCCGTCGCTTCATGATCTGGATGCACTGCGTAGTTCGGATAAAACGTAATGATGAGTGATGGGTTCGTTTCTTCAATCAGCTTCGTCATCATTTGAACCATTTTTTCATCATCTTCAAACTCTACAGTTTTATCCCGCAAACCCATCATGCGTAAATCGGTCAAGCCCATCGCTTGTGCGGAAGCAATCAATTCATCTTTACGGATATGTGGTAAAGACTCACGTGTCGCAAAAGGTGGATTTCCTAAATTACGTCCCATCTCGCCTAATGTTAAACAAGCATATGTAACCGGAGTTCCCTGTTTGATATACATGGAGATGGTACCGGAAACGCCAAATGCTTCGTCATCTGGGTGAGGAAATACAACGAGTACGTGTCTTTCTTGTGTTAAAGTCATATGATTTCCTCCTTCTTAATACGTAAATGGCGTTTCGCTGATTTGAAGCGCAACTGCCAATTTTCCTGATTGATCGTGTCCAGCCATCAACAAACGACCGTACTCATCCAATTCAAAATGAGTGATCCCCTGTGCATACACCCAGCCATGTGGCAATTTTAAGCCAACACGGTGAGGGCTGTAACCCGCGACTTTTCCTAATTCATACTTCACGACAATATTACGTATGAATGCCCCTGCATTAAACACAGTCTCGTCAAAATGAGATGCATAAGCACCATTCGTCGTTTCCAAATGAAGATAAACATCTTTATCTGCAAAGGAATTTAACAATTCCTGTAACTTTGCTACATGTACTACGTCCACTTTTTTATCCCCCTCTTAACAACAAAACTTCTAGACATAAGTATAGTGAATTTTGCTGATTAATGCGATTAGCATGCTCATGGAAAAGTGGAAAACGCCACTCTAGCCCGACTCCGACGGTGGAAGAAACGAAACGAAAACTTGTTTTCGATTGAGTTTCTGAAGCGGAGGTGCGGGCTGGCGTTTGGAACTAGACAGTAGGAAAAGTGGAAAACGTCACTCTAGCCCGACTCCGACGGTGGAAGAAACGAAACGAAAACTTGTTTTCGATTGAGTTTCTGAAGCGGAGGTGCGGGCTGGCGTTTGGAACTAGACAGTAGGAAAAGTGGAAAACGTCACTCTAGCCCGACTCCGACGGTGGAAGAAACGAAACGAAAACTTGTTTTCGATTGAGTTTCTGAAGCGGAGGTGCGGGCTGGCGTTTGGAACTAGACAGTAAGAAAAGTGGAAAACGCCACTCTAACCCGACTCCGACGGTGGAAGAAACGAAACGAAAACTTGTTTTCGATTGAGTTTCTGAAGCGGAGGTGCGGGCTGGCGTTTGGAACTAGACAGTAAGAAAAGTGGAAAACGCCACTCTAACCCGACTCTGACGGTGGAAGAAACGAAACGAAAACTTGTTTTCGATTGAGTTTCTGAAGCGTAGGTGCGGGCTGGCGTTTGGAACTAGACAGTAGGAAAAGTGGAAAACGCCACTCTAACCCGACTCCGACGGTGGAAGAACGAAGACAATCGTGAAAGAATAAGGATCGTCTAAAATTTCTTCGTTCCACGAAATAGAAAAATATGGTATTATTAAACTATCTGATTTTTTAGAGAACAGGAGGAAGGTAATATGAAAGGATTTCTCAAGTGGGTTATCCAGCTCGTAGCTGCATTGGTGAGTATTTTGCTCATAAGTGGAGCACCTGTGCTGATTGCCGGCTTACAGCAGGGGGAATTATTATGGAAAGAATACATAGAAACGATTCAATTGCATGCAACATCTCTAATGAATATTAGTGAGTTAAGTGTGGCCCATTTCGTTGGGCGTGGCGAAATACGGGAAGTCCCAATATTCCCACAGCTTCTGGAAAATATCACTTATTCACTTCAAATATTATTTTTGGCACTGGTTGTAGCTGTGGTGTTCGCATTAATCGGCACTTTCATCACGATGCTATTGCGCGAAAAGGCACGCGCACGTGTCAAACTTTTCTTTTATTTCCTGGAATCAATGCCTGACATACTAATCATCGTGCTTGCCCAATTGCTTGTCGTAATTATTTTCCAGAATACAGGGGTACTCGTGTCCAAAATTGCAGTGATTGGTGACGATCGCATATATTGGCTACCGGTTCTATGTCTGATGATTTTACCGATGATTCAATTGTACCGATTGAGCATGCTGACATTCGAAGCAGAAGAGCGGAACATGTATGTTGAACTGGCAAAATCTTTAGGCTTCGGAAAAGCATTCATCTTATTCATGCACATTTTCCGCAATGCCATCATCAGTGTGTTTTTCCAATCGAAAAAAACGATGTGGTTTATGCTATCCAATCTCTTCATTCTCGAACTGATGTTCAATATTCCTGGCGTTATGTTGTACATGTATGAAAACTTGAGCGGCACATTGTTCTTAGTGACAATCATAAGTTTCTTCCTGCCAATTTTCCTTTTGTATAGCCTTGGGGAATGGTACTTTATTCATCGATTAAAAAGAGGAGGTGTTGTTGGATGAAATCCGTTTGGAGACAACCTTTATTTCTCATTGGATTCAGCATCATCGCTTTCTTTTTAGTCGGCAGTTTTGTGTTTGAATGGATTTTCGGAAGTGTTCCAAAGCAAACGTTTTTCATTGAAGAAAATGGTCGTGCAGTGGAAGGACCACCAATTTCACCAAAATGGATGCATCCGCTCGGAACGGACCAATTTGGCTACGATATGTTGGCAAAAATCATGATTGGTGCCAAATACACGATTATTGCAGCCATGGCAGTGGCATTTTTGCGAATGTTGATTGCCATTCCATTAGGCTTTGCACTTGGGACTTATTTGCAACGTCAGCGCTCATGGATTAATGGATTAATTGATCCGATTCATTATGTACCCATGACCATATTTGCCGTGCTATTGTTGTCACCAGTTCTTTGGATGCCGCCAGAAGGATTCTCGACGACCATTACAGAAAGGTTAGTCATTCAGGTCGTCATTATGGCTTTCATGACGGTTCCGATTGTGGCAGCATTGGTAGGCAATGAAGCCAACCTACTGTACCACCAGGAATATATATTGGCGGCACGTACACTGGGAGCCAGTCGCAGACGTCTGATCATCCGTCACTTATTCCCCCAAATGCGTGAAAAATTGTTGGTTCTTTACGGACAACAAGTGGTGGAATCGCTGATCGTCTTTGCCCATTTAGGGATGCTTCAATTGTTTTTAGGTGGAACAGACGTTGATTATGACGCTATGTTCGGCGATCCCCCTAGATCCATTTCATACGAATGGGCAGGGCTTTTCGGTAACTCTTTCCGCTACCTGCAAGGCGCTCCTTGGTTGCCCCTGGGTCCAGCCATCAGCTTTGCTCTCGTTATTTTGGCAATCGCAGCCATGATTGAAGGCTATACTCGGGCAACGAACGGTCAAGTCAAATTGCCGAAACGCAAGCGAATGGCCTTTGTTTCAGAAGAAACCATCGAGTGGAACCAACAACAGCTCAAAGAAAAAATGAATTTTCTTCAAAAAACCGCTAAATGATAATAATGAACACCACAACGTTTGCTGGAATCCAAGCAGTCGTTGTGGTGTTTTTGGTTACAAACAGGAGCGAAGAGGAATAGGGATAATGATTTAAATGAAACTTTCTAACTATTTTGCAATTATAATCAAACCGTTTACGAACTCCCTTCGTTTCCTCTGATAGTACCGTTAAAAAATATATATAAAATGGAGGGAGAATCATGAAGAAGACCGTATTTCTATCAGCTTTACTGCTCTTTGTCATTACGGCTACCGGATTGTCAGCCTATGCAAATATGGACCGTAAGCCGACGTCCCAGGAAACACCAAATTCCAGCCAAAGTGATCATGTCATCCGGGTGTACGGACCAGGCGGACCACTTGGACCGATTAAGGAAGCTGCTGAACATTTTTCAGCTGAAACGGGAATCAAGGTGGAAGTAACAGCTGGACCAGAAGGCAAGTGGATCAGCCAGGCAAAGGAAGATGCAGATATTATTTTCGGTGGCTCCGAATATATGCTGCAGGACTTCATCTTTAACCACCCCGAAATGATCGACACTACATCACGTACGGAGCTTTACCCGCGTGCTGCAGGAATATTGGTGAGGAAAGGAAATCCTAAGAAGATTGAAAGCCTGGAGGATTTAACGAATAATGGAGTAAAAATAATTGATGTGAATGGGGCTGGCCAGCTTGGACTTTGGGAAGATATGGCAGGCAGAAAAGGGCTAATCGAAGGCATTTCCCAAAATATTAACCTTTCTGTAAAGTCGAGTGCCGAAGCCATTGAACGATGGAAATCGAATTCCAGTCTAGACGCCTGGATTACCTATGAATCATGGCATTACCGGCTCCAGGATGTGACCGACCTGATCGAACTGCCCGAAGAAGAAAAGCTCTATCGTGGAACGCCGATCGTCCTGACGAAAATCACCGATCAGAAAAAAGAGGCACAGCAATTTATTGATTATTTAAAAACGGAAGAATCTCACCAAATCTTTCAAAAATGGGGCTGGAAGTAAGGGTAAGCCTTAAATCTAAAAAACTTGGAGGAACAAACATGAAAAAAGGAATTTTTACGCTCACGATACTTTCGATTATTTTTGCTTTGGCTGCCTGTGGAAATAGCACTGAGGAAAAAAAAGAGACGGATCAACCCGATCAAGCCCAAACGGAACAAGCCCCGGCTGACAGCCTTCAGCTTTTGGAGAATGAGAAAGCTGGAGAGTACCTGACGGATCCACAGGGAATGGCCCTGTATTACTTTAAAAAGGACCAAGCAGGAAAAAGCAATTGCAGCGGAGACTGCCTAGCAAACTGGCCGTCATTTACCCAAGAGGATTTCGCCGTCCCGGAAGGTTTTGACAAAAAGGATTTCGATACAATCACAAGAGAAGATAACGGGGAGAAGCAGGTCACGTACAAAGGCTTTCCTCTCTATTATTTTGCAAAAGACCAGCAAGAAGGGGATGTAAAAGGACAAGGAGTAAAAGATGTATGGTTTGTCGTAAACAGCGAAACAGAATTTGAATAAGCCTGTCCAGGGAACGATCAGTCGCGGTCGTTCCCATCCTTATTTTTAAAATAGTATAATGGCAATATATTTTTTTCCAATAGCAGGGAGTGCCACATGAAAGAAAATTACGATGCGGAATTAATGAGATTGGTAAACGAAAAATACGGTCACGCATTAGAGGAGCTTTATGATCGATATATAAAGCTTGTTTACGGCTTTGTTATGAAGTTTTGTAATGGGAATGAGGAAAAAACGAAAGAGATTATTCAGGTGGTCTTTTTGAGGCTATGGACAACAAACAGCCATTACGATCCTGCTCAAGGCAACTTTGTAAATTGGCTCCTCACGATTACTCGCAATATTTGCATTGACTACCACCGCAAAGAGAAGAGACATACGCAACACTATCAAGAGGAACATGAAGAGATAGCCGACCTTGCCAATGCAATCGAGCAACGAGTAAATACGAATAATATTGAGATGGCGAAAAACAAATTGCCGACAGCGCAAAGAAAATTAATCGATTTGCTTTATTGGAAAGGGTATTCTCTTTCAGAGATCGCCAAGCTGGAACAAGAGCCGCTCGGCACGATTAAAAGCAGGCTACACCAAGCTCTTAAAGGTTTGAGGAAGCATCTGGAATTGGAGGATATAAAATGAGAAGGGATTGTGAACATATAATTCCATATATAGCAAATGAGCTCAAGGAGAGCGAACGCATGTCCTTTGTTGAACATTTAAAGAATTGTACGGAGTGTAAGAAAGAATATCAGGAATTGTCCCAGGCCTGGCAGGCTATGCCGTTTGATTATACCGAAATCGAGGTGCCTGAATCGCTAAAAGGCGAGGTGATGGGGTTTGTTTTTGATCATAAAACGAAAAGCGGTACGGAAACATTCATGGCTAAGATGAGCAAGCTCGCCATGATGCTCAAAAGCCATTTCACCCCAGTTTCAACCAGTATCGTGGCCGTATTGTTGCTCGCGATTATTGGCCTTGGAATAGCGAATGTACAGGAAAAAAATCGCCATGCCGAAAATATACCCATTGAGATTTTAACTGGCATTCCCTTAAAAGCAGCCAATCAAAGCCACCCGGGAACAAACGGCATCGCATATATTGTCCAGCAGGGATCAGAGAAAAATTTGGTGGTGCAGGTTCACGAATTACCCGTCGTCGAAGGTTCACAGGTTTACCAGGTTTGGCTGCTGAAAAACGGCACGAGGGAAAATAGCGGCATATTCAAGCCGGACGAAAATGGATCCGGAATACTGACCTACCAGCTCGCAGAAGGGCAGACTTTTGATCAAATCGGCATCACCGTCGAACCGGACGCCAACAGCAGCCAGCCAAGGGGAGAAAAAATAGCCGGGTCATAGATGGTAACAAAAAAGGACCGTTACATTTTAAATATCTGGCCAACCTTATATTACGAACGGGTGCTAATGTTCAAGAAACTTACCCAAAAATGATCAAACTTTTTTATGAAAATTCCATCTGTAATCTAAACTGTAGAATCCATTTTGATCGATCTTTTTTCAAAATGGATTCTTTGAATTTGCCGCAATAAAGCAAGTTCATGCGTTATTTTTGATCAAACTTTATTCTAAAGACACAGGTTTCACTTCTACAAGTAACCTATTCCAACTAAACCTGCGATTTTTCCAACTAACCACAAAAACTCCATAAAAAAGCCACTCTATCTAAAGAAAGAGTGGCTAGATTGATACTTAAATTTCTGAAGTTGTAACTTCTGGTGCGCCGAAACGGTTTTTAGCTCCGTGCATAACCGGACCAACGTATTCGTTTAATTTCCAGCCGTTAGCGATTGCAGCAGATACGAATTTCTTCGCTTCCAAAACAGCTTCATTTACTGGAAGACCGTTTGCTAAGTTTGCTGTCACTGCAGCTGCGAATGTACAACCAGCTCCGTGATTGTAAGACGTGTCCGTTTTTTCTGATTCAAGTAGAGTAAATGTTGAACCATCAAAGAATAAATCAACGGCTTTTTCATGCTTCAACTGCTTGCCGCCTTTGATGACTACATTTGTAGCGCCTGCTTCATGAATCTTTTCAGCAGCACGTTTCATATCGTCAATTGTTGTTAATGTTCCAAGACCTGAAAGTTGTCCAGCTTCAAACAAGTTAGGAGTGACAACTAATGCACGAGGCAATAATGATGAGACCATTGCTTCCACATTTTCAGGGAAAAGGGCTTCGTCTTCACCTTTACACACAAGAACCGGGTCAATAACTACTTTTTCTAAACCAGAGCGATCGATTGCTTCCGCTGCTGTTTTAATAATGTCAACAGTTGGCAGCATCCCTGTTTTGATGGCATCAACGCCAGTAGAAAGAGCTGTTTTCAACTGTGCTTGTAATGTTTCAACAGGAATCGGATGAATTCCGTGGCTCCAGCCTTTATCAGGATCCATTGTCACGATAACTGTCAGGGCATTCATGCCGTAAGTACCGTGCTCTTGGAATGTTTTTAAATCTGCTTGTATGCCTGCACCACCAGAAGTATCAGAACCAGCGATGGTTAATGTTTTTTTCAAAGACATGAATGGATTCCTCTTTTCAATAAGTTTCTGTGTTCTATCGTACCAAAAACTCACAATAATTCAATTATTGGAGCTTATCCGCCCGGAGTAGTTGGATGGAAATAAAGGCTAATCCAATCGTGAAAATCAGCGAAAATCCTCCGGTAATCCAGTAATTCTGTGAAAGGAGTCCGAAACTAATAAAAGCAAATAACAATACGACAAGCAACATTCCGATAGTAAAGCAACCAAATCCAAGTGATTTTGCACGTTCGGGCACTTGGCTTTTTTCTTTTGTCGAACGCTCCACGTTTCGCATTTTCTCTCGCCACTGGTAATCCGCCATTTCACATCACCTCTAAAAATATCCTATCATTCGCCTCAAGGTTGTACAATTTGAAACTTTCCATTATCGTAAACGTACTAGAATCATTGACTAATATAGTAGAAACGGGGAGAACGATGTCAAAAGATCAGCGAATTAAGGATATTGAACGATTGCTTGAAGAATTAAAAGCTCAGGACGAAACAGCCGTTACGCTGGAAAGTGTTCAGCCACGTTCATCTGGATTTTGGCAACTTGGCTCACTTTTTAAGTCCATGTGGAAACGGAAAATGCTATGGTTTATTACAGTTATGATTGTACTGATTATTGCAGTTCCAGTTATAACTTTTTGGATGATTAAAGGCAGTACGTTCACGGAAAATAAAGGGGCTTTTTTGGAGCAAATTCAATCGATAAATGAACTCGCAACAGCAGAGGCTTACACGAAAGCTATAATTAAAAGACAGGACAATAAGATTTTTGGACAAGAAATCGGCCTCGAACTGCCAGGGACAAAACGTCAGTTATTGGTCGTTATTCCTGGTTCAGTGAAAGCGGGCATTGATTTCTCAAAAGTCGAAGCGGAAGATATTGTACTGGATGAAGAAGCAAAAACTGCAACGCTAACTTTACCGAAAGCAGAATTTTTAGGTAGACCCGAAATATTATTCGATCAAGTCGAAGTATTTTCATATGAAGGATTGTTCCGCGAGAAAGCTGACATTACCGAGGCTTACGAATTGGCTGCAGAAGCGGAAAAATTGATGATTGAAGAAACAACTGAACAAGGAGTTTTGCAAATTGCTGAAGAAAATGCCGCTCGGTCCGTTTCTGAAATGTTTTCCTTGGTGGAGTATAATGTAACCGTTGAATTTGAGGAGTGAGTATCTTGGAAAAAGAGATATTTGATAACGACTGGCAACAAGTACTTGAACATGAATTCGACCAACCGTACTACTTGAAATTACGGGAGTTTTTGAAAGAGCAATATGCACATGAAACCGTTTATCCACCATTGGATGAAATGTGGAACGCTTTTAAAGAAACTTCTTTTACCGATGTTAAAGTGGTGATTGTCGGGCAAGATCCTTATCATGGTCCGGGACAAGCCCACGGCATGAGCTTTTCTGTCAAACCAGGGATCAAGCATCCTCCAAGCCTTCGAAATATGTTAAAAGAACTCCAAGATGATATCGGCTGCGAGATTCCTAAAGATGGTACGTTGACGAAGTGGGCGAGCCAAGGCGTTTTCTTATTAAATACAGTCCTAACTGTGCGAGCAGGTGCTGCACATTCGCATAAAGGACAAGGTTGGGAACTCTTTACGGATGAAGTCATACGCAAACTTTCGGAGAGGGAAAAGCCTATTGTTTTCGTGTTATGGGGAAGACCTGCGCAATTAAAACGTAAGTTAATTGATACGTCCAGACATGCAATTATTGAATCCGTTCACCCAAGCCCCCTCAGTGCCCATAGAGGATTTTTCGGTAGTAAACCCTATTCCAAAATAAATGAACAACTATCACAATGGGGATTAGACCCGATAGACTTTTGTTTGAAGTAGATTTCATGGTAAAGTGTAGTCTGACAAGAACAATCAGTAAAAGGAGAGTGACCGAACGTGATTCCATTAAGTCGTGTTGTCACCGAGATCGAGAAACATGTCGCAGTGGCAAAAGGTAAAGGTGACGAGCAAAGCATCCGTGAATCCTTGGTCGCGATTCGAGCTTTATGTGATGTTGTATTAAGTGAACAGCCTGATGTCAAACAACAAGTCATGCCGATTCAATATGCACAACCAGTGCACACGGTACAATCCACTTCATCTGTACCTTCCATTTCAGCTGGCGAACGTATGAAGGAAGACGACGCGAACGGTGATTCTTTATTTGATTTTTAACTGAATAAGAATTTATAAAGAGTACAAAAAGAGCCGGAGAGATCAACGGAATCAGTGGGCAGCGGAACGTATATTTTATACGTGAGCAGCTGAGCCGCAAGCATTGAAGAAATCCGACAACTATTAATTGAGGACATTTCAACAACTCATATGAAAGAAGGAATAATTATGCCATTTTTTATCATCGCAGGTGCCGTTAATGCATTTTTGGCCGTTGCATTTGGAGCTTTTGGTGCACATGCACTGAAAGAAAAACTATCCGAGAAATACTTAGCGATTTGGGATACAGCAGTCCAATACCAGATGTATCATGCGATTGGATTAATCGTCATTGGGATTTTGATGAGCTCGAATATCATTGGCAATGTGTCGCAACTTAGCTGGGCGGGCTATTTAATGTTAGCAGGCATCGTGATTTTCTCTGGCTCACTTTATGTATTGAGTCTAAGTGGCATCGGCATTTTGGGTGCCATCACACCAATCGGAGGCGTAGCATTTCTTGCAGCCTGGGTACTTGTGATTGTCTCTGCAGTCAAACATATGAATTGAAATTTTGCGTCCTTCCAAGTGAAGGGCGTTTTTTTGTTGGATAAAAATTGTAACGAAAATACCGACGAAACGGTCTAATGTTTTAGTGTTAGGGGGAATAGCTTTGAAAAAAATCATCATATTTATCACTTTAATCGTACTCCTTAGTGCATGTAGTCAAGCCAGCATTCAGGAACCAACATTCGAAGATTTGAAAAATCATGTACATATTGTAAAAAGTGCTACCGATAAAGGTCTGTTCGTAAATCACACAACTTATCAATATAAAGAAAATGTGAAATTGAGAACCAAACAAGGAGATAAAATTGAACCATCTGATATTCAAGCAGGGAGCTTAATTGAATATGAGGATACAGGGGTGGTATTGGAGTCCTATCCGAGTCAGGGGACAATCAAGTCAGTTACTTTATATGACGATCAGTTCAGTAGGAAAATCGAAAAGGGAATTGCCCATTTCTTAACTGAAGATGCCATTAACGCAACGATCGGTTACAAACTTGTAGCACTTCAGAATGATTTGCTCATCATTGAGTTTACGGATTACGATGATACTGAAAAAGCCTATACGGCAACGATTGATTTGGAAACGTTCGAATATGAAGTGACTCCACTTTAAGGATAGAAAGATTCAATCAAAAAACGAATCTTTCTAAAACCCCCATATACGTGTGGAAGAACCAGAAAAATTCAGAATCAAATTCGAAGAACAAATGGAAAAGTGGTTGCCTGATAAACATATTCCGTGAACATCAAAATTCCCTTTCACAAAACAAAGTGGAAGGGAATTTTTGATGAGCAAATGAATGTTTGAAAAATAAGTTCCAAGTTAGAGACCTAGTTCCACTTTCTTTCATCGAAGATTAAAAGTAATTGATTTCTTCATCAAACGTTACGTAATCCAAATAAATCAATGGAATTAAATAACGTTTTCCTGTCCCTGGCTCACTGACAATTAAATGATCACGGCCTGCTGCTTCGATGATGCCTTTCACAACTTTGGCATTCCATTCACGATTGTTTTCGAATGTTAAATAGACAGTCGCAAGTTTGCCTTTGTTTAAACGTAAAATGTTTTCGATGTAGGATTCTTCACCAGCTGGTGGAGAAGTTGGGCGTCCTCCTGCGGGTAATGTAGAAGGTTGCATTTGTTGTGGAGGCATCATTTGTTGTTGCGGTTGTTGCGGTTGTTGCATTTGTTGAGCATAAGCAGGATTCCAATAATATTGTACCAAGAAATCATCCTTTCCATTTTAAAGATTTGGGCAATCGGAGGGGCTAGGCGAAAAGAAGCAATGAGATTTATAACGACCTGTGTTCGGTTGGTTATACCATGTGGGAGGACATCCCCCCGGTGGTTCGAAAAACCATAAAGAACGTGTAGCAGGGTGGAAACGTTCACCAGCAATCACACGACGGGCAAGTGCCTTGTCTTGTTCACGGGCACGTTGGTAGAAATAAGATTTGGTCGTCGCTTCAAATCCACCTGGACTCTGAAAAACCATTTGCTGCACGTTGCGAATATCATTGAAATCGAGACAAGTCGCAAGCACTCGATTCACACCGACGTTACCGACCATAAGCATTCCTTCCTTGCCTTCACCCTCTGCCTCTGCACGCATTAAACGGGCAAGAGTTTCAATATCTTTTTCAGTTGCCTGGATTACCGCCACAGCACAACCTCCTCGCAACTTATTATACGTAGCACTTGGGAATTTAGAACAAAAAAGGCTACGCATTTTTGCGTAGCCCTGTGTTTTATACAGTTAAAAATTCAGTTGTTTTGTCTGCATCCAGCAATGTTCCCACGAAGAATGAGCCAAACTCACCGAAACGTGCACTTACTTCGTCAAAACGCATTTCGTAAATTAATTTTTTGAATTGAAGGACGTCATCCGAGAACAACGTAACACCCCATTCAAAGTCGTCAAATCCGATAGAACCACTGATGATTTGTTTCACTTTTCCAGCGTATCCACGGCCAATCATGCCATGGCTTCGCATCATCGATTTACGGTCTTCCATCGATAACATATACCAGTTGTCATTGCCTTCACGACGCTTGTCCATTGGGTAGAAACAAACATATTGAGAACGTGGAAGCTCTGGATATAGGCGACTACGAACATGCGGATTTTGATAAGGATCTTCACTGGATTCGCCTGCCAAGTAGTTTGAAAGCTCAACAACAGAAACGTAAGAATACGAAGGAACAGTGTATTCAGCAATTGTTAATTTGTTGAATTTCGCTTCAATTTGTTGAAGCTCATCCATCGTTTCGCGTAATGTCATTAGCATGAAATCTGCTTTTTGACCAATAACTGTGTAGAAAGCATGGCTGCCAGTTTTCGCTTCATGTGCAACATTTAATTCTTCTAAAAATCCTAAAAACTCATTAACAGCTGCTGTACGATCCTCAGCTGATAATTGTTTCCAAGATGTCCAATCCATCGTGCGGAAATCATGTAATGCGTACCAACCATCTAAAGTTTGCGCTGCTTCATTCATGTATGGGACACTCCTTCATCTAATTAAATATTCAAGTTAAGTTTAGCATAAAGCCTTTAAGAAACCTATATTCTCACCATTCACACATGATGAGATATGACAAATTCGTGTTATTATGAAGGGAAAAGGGGAAAGCGCCAATCTAGCCTGACTCCGGCGCTGGAAGGCTCGATGCGAAAGCCCGCTTTCGCAAGAGAGACTGAAGCTTAGGTGCAGGCTGGCGCTTGTAGCTAGACATATAGAAAAGCGGAGCAGGGTGTGAAAGACCGACTCCGGGGCTGGTAAGGCCGATTCGAATGCCTGTATTCGCATGAGAAATGGAAGGAAGGCTAAAATCCCGACATCGTGTCGGAACGCCTTCATGACCCACATCCTGTGGGCCTAAGCTTAGGTGATGCCTACCCTGCGCAGCTAGACACCAACATAAGCGAAGAAACACAATTAACTTAACTAAAAAACAGCCTTAACATACCGAAAGGACGGATGCCGTGTGACGAACTTATTTGATGAAATCAAAAAAAACATTACCGATAAGCAGATAAGAATTGTTTTGCCTGAAGGAACGGACGAGCGTATACTTCAAGCCGCAATTAAATTGCATAACGAGGGAATTGTGACGCCTATTTTAGTGGGTTCACATGATTTGGTGAAAGTAGCAGCGACGCAAGCTGGGATTGATTTGACGGGAATCGAAGTAATCGATCCTGTTCATTTCGAAAAGCTTGATGAACTCATTGAGAAATTCGTGGAACGCCGTAATGGTAAATCTTCGCCAGAACAAGCGCGCATTCAACTGAAAGACGTCAATTCATTTGGCACAATGCTTGTTTACACAGGTTATGCCCATGGCTTGGTAAGTGGTGCAGCGCATACGACAGCTGAAACAGTACGCCCTGCATTGCAAATTATCAAAACAAAACCGGGCGTGTCCAAAACAAGTGGGGCATTTATTATGGTGCGTGGGGACGAGCGTTATATATTTGCGGACTGTGCCATTACGATTGCACCGACAAGTGAAGACTTAGCTGAAATCGCTGTGGAAAGTGCCAAAACGGCGAAAGCGTTCGGAATCGAGCCGAAAGTAGCGATGCTGTCCTTCTCGACAAAAGGGTCTGCCGTTTCACCGGAAACCCAAAAAGTAGTCGAAGCCACGAAGCTCGCGCAAGAAAAAGCACCTTCAGTCATTATTGATGGAGAATTTCAATTTGACGCAGCATTTGTACCTGCTGTTGCGAAGAAGAAAGCACCCGGTTCGAGTATTCAAGGCGATGCGAATGTTTTTGTTTTCCCTTCACTTGAAGCAGGGAATATTGGCTACAAACTAACGGAAAGACTTGGCGGATTTGAAGCGATAGGTCCGATATTACAAGGATTGAATATGCCCGTGAATGACTTGTCTCGTGGCTGTTCGTCTGATGATGTATATAAATTAGTATTAATGACCGCAGCTCAAAGCGTTATGGCAGGGGAATAAAGATGTCTGGGCTTAATGACTTATTTGTAAATAAAGAATGGCGATTTTGGGATCAGTCCATGAGCGGCAGATCGAAATCCGCTCTTGAATCGTTTGCAGCGGACGATATGTTGTGTGAACGAGTTGGAAAAGGCGAATCCCTTCCGACCATCCGAACGTGGGTACACGAAAATACAGTAGTTCTCGGGATACAGGATCACCGCCTACCTCATATAGGAGATGGGCGTGATGTATTGCAGGAACATGGTTTTCAATCCATCGTCCGAAACTCGGGTGGACTTGCCGTTGTGTTAGACAGTGGGGTTCTGAATATCTCGATCGTTGTTTCTGAAAAGAATAATGCAATAGATATCAATGCGGGATATGATATCATGCTCGAATTCGTTCGACATCTGTTTCCGCAAATAGCTGAATCGATAGAGGCATATGAAATTGTAGGTTCATACTGTCCAGGTTCTTATGATTTGAGTGTGGGGGGCAAGAAATTCGCTGGCATTTCACAAAGACGATTACGTCATGGCATAGCGGTTCAAATTTATTTATGTATTGAAGGGAGCGGAGCAGAGCGGGCAGCTTTGATTCGTGACTTTTACGAAGCGGGATTGAAAGATGAACAAACTAAATTTGTTTATCCGATGATTGTGCCAGAAGTTATGGCTTCGGTCAGCGAAATCATCGGAGAAACTGTCACCGTTCAAGATACAGTCATACATGCGCAACGATTAATGAACCATTTGATGCGAAATGTTCACATGCAATCACTGCAGCCAGACGAAACGGATTTATATATGTACTACTTAACCCGAGTTGTTGAACGCAATCAAAAAATGTTGGCTAAAATAGAGGCATAAGCCTACTAGATATATATGAACGTCCATGACTATTCGCTGTAGTAGTTTTTTTGATGTACTGACTGGAAATAGTAAACGATAGAGTCAACAAAACCGTGAATAGACACTCGATAGAACACTACAAAACAGAAAACCACCAATCAGTTGATTGGTGGTTCTTTCGCTACTAGATTACCATTGCGTTCCATTTGGAATACAGGTGAGATGTTTTCAGCATCATCATTCAAAGTCACTAAACGGCGAGCTCGGTTCATGATGTGAACAAACTGTTCGTAATCTTCGCGTATCGTCGAGTTCTCATTTTCCAATCTCGCGATATCACGTTCTAATTGTTTGATTTTTTCTTGAGAATGAGATAGTAGTGCGCGCCAGCGATGAGATTCGCCTTCGCCAGTGCCATTTTGTTGCAGACGTAACAAGTAGGCGATGACCACGTCAAGTGATAGTGCCGATAACGGAATTTGGACGCGTTCCTGTGGTTGTTCTTCGCTGCCTACGAGAAACAGAGATTGCCCTCTGCGACGGTATTCTTTCCCAAGCACACGCATTTTTTGCTTGCGATCTTTTTTTGCTTCACGCAAGTCTTTCTCGTATTCTCTTCTTACAACTGCATTCCAACGAAATCCACAAGCCGCTGCTGTTCGATTCAAGGCATCTCCTGCTTCTTCAAATGCATTTAATTGCGTACTTCCTTCGCGAACGTGTCGCAGCACGGTTTCTGCCAATAATTCATCATTTTCATCTAACCAAGCATCTTGTCTAATTTTTACCATAAATGTCCCTCCTGAATTGTTAATAGTTTTGCTGTTCTACTTCAAGCTTGTACAAGATTCGCAGGTTTTATTCATTCAACATTTAGATTCACTTGAATCAGTATGGAAAAATAAGATACAATGACCTGTAGACTTCTACTCTCAAAAAGAAAGGGTTGTTGGCAAATGGCAAACGAATTCAGAGTTTGCGATGATTGTCAGGCCGTAAATTTAAAAACATTAATTCCTAAGTTAAAAGAAATCGATCCTAACGCATCGATTGATATTGCGTGTCAGTCTTACTGCGGTCCAGGACGTAAAAAAACATTCGCGTTTGTAAACAACCGACCTGTAGCAGCGCTTTCTGAAGACGAATTAATGGATAAGGTACGCGCCAAGCTAAAGGCATAATCTCGCTACTTCGATTAAAAGTTTAAAAATAGCTATTCATACTTTCGCCGCCTTCCCTGAAGGAGGCTTTTTCTTTATAATAAAAGGTAAATATAAGAGAAGAAATTAATATAAAAGTGTCATTTTGTCTAGCTATATGCGCCAGCTCGCTTGCCCCTTTAGGGGTCGGAAAGGCGAAAAATTCGCCTTTCATTCTTCCAGCGCCGGCGTCGAGCTAGAGTTGCGCTTTTCGCTTTTCTAATGAGAAGAGGTGTCCATGTGAGTTATGCAACGCAAAAGTTGGCTGAAGAAAAAGTATTTAAAGACCCGGTACACCGATACATACATGTCCGCGATCAAGTGATTTGGGATTTGATTGGCGCGAGAGAATTTCAGAGATTGCGACGTATCAAACAACTCGGCACAACGTATCTCGTTTTCCACGGGGCTGAACATAGCCGCTTCAACCACTCACTGGGCGTTTACGAGGTTGTAAGACGCATCATTGACGATATATTTACAGGCCGACCTGAATGGGATGAATCTGAGAGACTGGTGGTTCTTTGTGCAGCACTTCTTCATGATCTCGGTCATGGTCCATTTTCACATGCGTTTGAACATGTGTTTGATCTGGACCATGAGAAATTCACGCAGGCTATTCTACTTGGAGACACTGAAGTAAATGAAATACTAAAACGTGTGGCTCCGGAATTTCCCCAACATGTGTCCGATGTCATTGCCAAAACATACGGCAATAAACAAGCGGTAAGTTTAATTTCAAGCCAGATCGATGCAGATCGCATGGATTATTTACAACGTGATGCGTATTTTACAGGCGTAAGTTACGGGCATTTTGATATGGAGCGTATTTTACGTGTCATGCGCCCGCGCGAAGATCAAGTCGTCATTAAACAAAGCGGCATGCATGCGGTAGAAGATTACATCATGAGTCGCTACCAAATGTACTGGCAAGTGTATTTCCATCCGGTGTCCCGCAGTGCGGAAGTAATTCTAACGAAAGCACTTCACCGTGCCAAAGAACTGAGTGAGAGTGGTTACACTTTCGCGTATGAACCGCGTCATTTCAAGACGTTCTTTGATCAAACATTTTCATTGGCTGATTACATTGCACTCGACGAAGGCATTGTTATGACGTACTTCCAGGAATGGGTGCACGAAGAAGATGAAATTCTCTCTGATCTATGCGACCGCTTTGTGAATCGTCGTTTATTCCAATACATTGAATTTGACCCGGCAAAGGATTACAGGAAACTGGCGGAACTCGAGAAATTGTTTAATAAAGCGGGCATCAGCCCTGCTTACTATTTGGTATTCGATTCGTCATCAGACTTGCCATATGATTTTTATCGACCAGGTGAGGAAGGCGAACGTGTGCCGATTCATTTATTGATGCCAAACAACGAACTACGTGAGCTATCGAGGTCTTCTGAAATCGTTGAAGCCATTTCAGGCAAACGAAGAACGGATCATAAATTGTACTTCCCCGAAGATTTATTGACAGAAGATACAAAGAAAAAAGCCGTGAAGAAGAAAATTTTAGAGTTGCTTTACGGACAAGCATAGAATAGGAGGTTGCCTTAATTGTTAGAGGAACATGCGAAAATTGTCCAGTTCATCACGCTGGCGGGAGAAGTAACGGGGCGTAAGAAGCTCCAAAAAATGGTGTACATTGCGAAGAAAATGAACTTTCCATTCCAGGAAAAATACCAATTCCACATGTATGGGCCTTATTCAGAAGAGCTGACTTTACGTGTAGAGGAATTATGCAATATGGCGTTCTTATCTGAGAAAAAAGAAGACAAAGGGTCGTACGTGCAATATACGTACACATGTACCGAAGAAGGAAGCCAGTTTTTATCAACAGTGGATGGCTATCATCCAAAGCTCGATTTATGTATAGAGCGCTTGAATGATAAAAGTTCACGCTTTCTTGAAATGGTCTCAACTTTGTTATACTTCGACCATCTAGAACGCACAGAACAAGTAGAGAAATTGCATGTCGTTAAAGGGAAATTAAATTTTACGGAAACAGAAATTGAAGCGGCCTTTGACTTTATCAAGAATCTTCAAATGTGTATTCAGTAACACATATGAAAACATATAAAAGCAGAGCAATTCACATATGAATTCGCTCTGCTTTTTCTTTTTCTAAAAATGCACCTTTTAATAGGGTTTTATCCTATAATTGTAAAAAGTGAAAAGGGGTAATAATATGCAAAGAATTTTTACCAAAAGATTATTATTGAGAGAATGGCAAGAGACCGACTATAAAGATTTATATGAGTATGCAAAAAGTGATTTGGTTGGACCAAACGCAGGTTGGAAACCTCATAAAGATGAGAAAGAAAGCAAAGATATTATTCAAATGTTTATTGCAAGTAAAGATACGTATGCAATAGAACTTATTTCTGAAAATAAGGTGATCGGCGGAATAGGACTTCATGACAGAAAGCCAGATGAACTATTATCACACTTAAGTCAAAAAGAAATAGGATATGTCTTAAATCCTAATTATTGGGGGAATGGATTTGTCCCTGAAGCTGTAAATGGCTTACTTAAATACGGATTTGAAGAATTAAACCTAGATATCATTTGGTGTGGACATTATGATTTCAATCATAATTCTAAAAGGGTCAATGAGAAATGTGGATTCCAATACAAATTCAATAAAAAATTGATATTGGAAAGGTTAGATGGAAAAGAAGTCACCTGCCTATATTATTGTATTAATAAAACAGATTATGAGGTCGCTTCCCCGATTTAAAACTTATAAAAATAATGATCTTTAATATAAACACTTTGTCCGTTATTCCAAACGTTTGCGTACATAAATTGGCCAATGAAAAAAGCTAATTACATGGTCTAATGTAATCAGCTTAGGTCAATCATAATAAAGTGGGAATCCACATTATTAACTTATTTATCGCTAAACAGCTTTCCAGCTACTGCGTAATGATTTTTTGGCATATCTTCGATAAAGACAACTACGTTTTCAACAGGAGCATTTGTTGTTTCAGCAACAGCAGCGGTTACTTTTTCTACAAGCGCGCGTTTTTGATCGTCTGTGCGACCTTCAAGCATTTTTACAGTTACGTATGGCACTGGAGTTCCTCCTCTTTCACAAAAGTTTATCTATTCGTTATAATAACAGAACGGAGGGGACTAGCGTATGACAAATGAAGAAAAACCAAAACAAAAGCTTGGATTCACAATCATAAAAAATGATCCAACAGATGGTCACGGTGGTTTCGGTGTAGGTTCTTTGACACTTGAACATGTATCACCGGTCATCATTGACGTCGAAGAAAAAACTGCCAAAGTTGAAATTGGTGCCATGCATGCAAGAAGCGATACGGAACGCGGGATCAAATTCACAACGAATCGTGAAGATTCTGAAGGTGGTAAATTATTTTGGCTTGTATGGGTTACCATTGACCACAAAGCAACAGGACCCTACTATGCAGGTGTGACCGGATGTGAAATGGTCATCAACCGTGAAAAGCGCAGAGGATTCAAGATTCTGGCTGACCACGTAAACAAGATGGACAAATCAATGAAACGTCATATCATTGTTGACCAAATGGACGATTCATCTAAGGAAATATTGCGGGACTTTTTACAATCGCATAACCCAGAAATGTGGGCACGTAGTGAAGAAAAACTTCATCATGAATTGAATTCCTAATATTGTCAAACAGTTGTACAAAATGTGACATTTTCATGCACCTCTGTTCAATGGTTGAATATGTCGAAAAAAGCAAGTACACTTGAAACATAGCTGACAAAAAGTGAGCTAGGACAATTGGAAACGCGTCTGTACATGAGCGCCGTGAGACATTTGTGTCAAACCCAAGCCAAATGCCTCATGTTTCTCATGTCAGCGCCAACCAAGAAAAAAGCTTTCTGTTTCATCGGATAATCATTTCCGAGAAAGAGAAAGCTTTTTTATTTGTTTTTAATAGTTATTGGAAAAGCCTTATTGGTCCCCTCGAAAAGTTCATTCGAGGGGTATTTTTGTTGGGGGAAAATGGCTGTAAAGAAATAAACTCTGATTGAAAGGGAATAAACCTTAATCGTCATCATCGTTTCTAAAGAAAGAAAACGGGAACAGTGACCATGGATCGTCGCTATCCATTTCAATAACTTCATCGGCATCCTCATTTGTTTTCACATCTTCCAACAATTGTTTCTGTAGCTTCGGATCGGTACAAAGCCGTTTTGGTATGTCTTCTTTTTTTACATACATTAAGCGCTGTTTCGTACAGGCTGAAACTGCCAGACCGCCAGTTTCGATATCCACAATGACACCGGTCACACCTTTAGGAGGCAAGAATGGTTCGGCGGTTACGCCTTGATGAACTCTCTCCATGTAATCAATCCAAATATTTTTCGTTGCTTGTTTGTCTTCTGCTAGCTGGAGCTGCTTGCCGGCGTCATATCCATTCCAAACACCCGTTGTTAAAGTTGGGGTATATCCAACGAGTACTTGATCGGAAATCGTCGTTCCCGATTTGGCCGCATATGGTCGCGTTTGTTTTCCGCGAATCGACAATCCGGTTGCCGGCGCATAATCGTTGAAAACGGGGTCAAACATGCCGGTCATTAAGTGCGTTAAAATAAACGCATCTTGAGCTGACATGACACGGTCATCATCATCCCGTTCTTTCGGGTCTGCTTCAAAAACGACTTCGCCATGACTGTCTCTAATTGATAGCACGGTCCGAAACGGTTGATCGATGCCGCCATTCGCTATTTTATTAAAAGCGCCAGTCAAGTCTTTCAACGTCACTTCGGACGTGCCGAGTGCCATTGCTGGCGTTTCCTGCACGGATGTTTCAACTCCTAAGCGCTTTAATAACGATTCAAACGGTTTATAGCCTACCTTCTCAAGTGTTTTTACGGCATATATATTATCTGAAATGGCTATTGCCTGTGCCAATGAAATCGGATGATTCGCAAACTCGCCGTTAACATTTTTAGGCTCGTATTGCGAACGGCCATTGTCATACGTGAAAATGGTGCGCTCGCTCTCAAGGAATGTCAAAGGGGAGAACCCTTCTTCAAGAGCCGCTGCATATAACAGTGGTTTGATGGTGGATCCAGGTTGGCGTTTTGCCTGAGTCACACGGTTAAATGAACTTTCCGAATAAGAGCGCCCACCGATTAATGCCGTTACATAACCTGTTTCAGGTTCCATACTGACAAATCCTACTTCCAGGCTGTCTTTCGGCATCCAGTCAGCGACTACTTCTTCTGCGACTTTTTGATGTTGGGTGTTCAACGTGGTTTCGATTGTCCAGCCACCTTCAGCGATGGCGCGTCCTTTTTTGGCTAAAATACGATCCGCTTCAGCCCATGCTTCGTCGAGGAAGTAAGGTGCTACCGATTTAGTTCCCTTCCATTCCTCATTTTTCAAAACAATTTGCTCATCACGTGCACGTCGCACGGCTTCTGTTGATACCATTTCCTGTGATTCCATTAAGCCAAGGACTATGTTTTGGCGTTTGTAGGCGTTCTCTTCATTGATCAACGGTGAATAAATACTCGGACCTTTTGGAATCGAAATGAGCAAAGCTGATTCAGCCAACGTCAGGTCCTTACTTGGCTTGCCAAAATAAAAGCGGCTTGCGGCTTCCACTCCGTACATGCCATGACCGAAGTATACCGTGTTTAAATAACCTTCCAACAATTCATCTTTCTCATAAAAGGTTTCCATGCGGTAAGCAAACAGAGCTTCTTTCGCTTTACGAGTCCAAGTTTTATCATGGGTTAAATATAGATTTCGGGCATACTGCTGAGTAATGGTACTCGCGCCCTCCACTTTTTTCATGGCTTTTACATCTTTTAATAAAGCCGTCGCAATTCGTGTGTAATCGAAACCATGATGCTCGTAAAATTCCTGATCTTCAACTGCCAAAATGGCGTCACTTATAAAAGGGGACATCTCCTCTAACTTCACCCAGTAGCGTCTTTGCTCGGCAAAACGGTCCCCAATGGAATGACCGTTGCGATCTAAAAACACGGTTGCTTGAGGGACGGCAAGAGATGGTGGACCAAGAATTTGTGCATATATACGCAATGCCAAAAGAATAGTGCACAATGCACTGATTGACACAATGGAGTACCAGATAACGGATCGAAGCTTTTGGTGCTTTCGTTTTTTTTGTTGTAAGTCAGCTCGTCGCAATTGCTTTCACTCCGTTCATCCATACTTTTTAGTAGTATGGTAAATTCATGGGAGGATTAAACGCGTGAATAGAGAAAATGACAAATGCAAAAACGAGTGGTATATCATTTTTAGGCAGCTAAATGATTCTGTTACCAAATCAAAAATAGAACTGTTAAGAAATAATAGTTGCACTTTTGTCAAAAACATCTATACTTTTTCTGTATTTGTTTTTCGGCAGACCGCGTTCACTTTCGCTACATGCCGGGAACGGATCCACTAACCTCGTAAGTAAAGGAGAATGCATTATGGCTGGATTTTGGTTTACAGAAAAACAAACCGAGAACTTTGGCATTACGATGAAGGTGAACCGTACCTTGCATACGGAGCAAACGGATTTCCAATTGCTCGAAATGGCGGAAACGGCTGAATGGGGCAATATGTTATTCCTGGACGGCATGGTAATGACTTCGGAAAAAGACGAATTCGTATACCATGAAATGGTGGCACACGTGCCTTTATTCACACATCCAAACCCAGAGAACGTTTTAGTTGTCGGTGGCGGAGACGGTGGGGTAATTCGTGAAATCATGAAACACCCACAAGTGAAAAAAGCGACACTTGTAGACATCGATGGCAAAGTTATTGAGTACTCGAAAAAATATTTACCAACAATCGCATCAGAATTGGAAAACCCACGTGTCGATGTACAAGTAGGAGACGGTTTCATGCACATTGCTGAATCTGAGAACCAATACGATGTCATCATGGTAGATTCAACAGAACCTGTAGGTCCAGCAGTGAACTTGTTCACAAAAGGCTTCTATGCAGGTATTTCAAAAGCGCTAAAAGAAGATGGAATTTTCGTTGCACAGTCGGACAACCCTTGGTTCACACCAGATTTAATCAAGCAAGTTCAAAAAGACGTGAAAGAAATTTTCCCTATTACTCGTTTATATACGGCAAACATCCCTACGTACCCAAGTGGTCTTTGGTGCTTCACACTTGGATCGAAAAAATACGATCCTTTGACAGTAGAAGATGCACGTTTCCACGAAATCGACACGAAATACTACACGAAAGAATTGCATAAAGCAGCATTCGTGTTACCGAAGTTCGTGAAAGATTTAGCGGGGGAATAATTAATGAGATTTGATGAAGCCTATTCAGGCAATGTGTTTATTAAAAGTCATCCAAATTACGACGAATCACAAGCTGTCATTTACGGCATGCCGATGGACTGGACAGTTTCCTACCGTCCAGGTTCACGATTCGGTCCACAACGTATTCGCGAAGTGTCAATCGGCCTTGAAGAATACAGTCCGTATTTGGATCGTGACCTTGACGAAGTAAATTACTTCGATGCAGGGGATATTCCGTTACCTTTCGGGAACCCGCAAAAAAGTTTGGACGAAATCGAAACGTTCGTGACAAAATTGTTAGCTGACGGAAAAGTTCCAGTCGGAATGGGTGGCGAGCACTTAGTGTCTTGGCCAGTTATGAAAGCTGTCGCTGCAAAGTATCCGGATTTGGCAATCATTCACATGGACGCACATACTGATTTACGTGAATCTTACGAAGGAGAAGCACTTTCACACTCCACACCAATTCGTAAAATCGCCGATCACATCGGTCCAAAAAATGTTTACTCATTCGGTATTCGTTCAGGCATGAAAGAAGAATTTGTCTGGGCAAAAGAAAACGGCATGCACATTTCAAAATTTGAAGTGCTGGAGCCGTTAAAAGAAGTGTTGCCAACATTGGCAGGGCGTCCAGTATACGTAACAATCGACATTGATGTACTTGATCCTGCACACGCACCAGGTACTGGAACAGTCGACTGCGGAGGTATTACATCTCGTGAATTACTGGCGTCTATCCATGCGATTGCAGGTTCCGACGTAAACGTCGTTGGCTTCGACTTAGTGGAAGTAGCGCCAATTTACGATTCATCTGAACAAACTGCAAACACTGCAAGCAAACTCATCCGTGAAATGCTTTTAGGCTGGGTAAAATAAATGCGTAAAGCGCCACTCTAGCTCGACTCCGAAGTTGGAAGCAAAGTTTACTGTGTGCCAAGTAACTGCAGGCACACCGGGAGGCTAAGTTCCTAGCCTCGTGTCGGAACGCCTTCATGACCCACATCCTGTGGGCCTATGCGGAGGTGCGACCTGGCGCTTGGAGCTAGACAATAATAAAAGCGTGATGCTCTCATTTCTGAGAAGCATCACGCTTTTTTATTTGTGAAATGAATGACGCGATTACGTCCGTTCGCTTTCGCCTCATACATAGCTGAATCAGCAGCACTATAAAGTTCCTGAATCGTTGAGCCATTATCCGGATAGGAACTGACTCCCACGGATACCGTAATTGAGACTTCCAGGTTATCTGAAACGAGGAATGGGGTGCTTGCCACACTGGAGCGTATGCGTTCACCTAGATAAAGTCCCATTGCAGGAGGGGAATTAGCAATCAATACGGCAAATTGTTCGCCGCCATTTCGTGTGACGTATCCCTCATTTTCCGAAACGAGATCCTTCAGACGCTTGCCAAGTTCCCTTAATATTTCATCGCCCGCTGGATGACCGTAAATATCATTCACTTTTTTGAAAGAATCGATATCGATGGAAATCATGCTGAAAGGCTTGGTTGATTCTGTAATGTAAGAATGTGTCAGCTGATGGAATTTGCGATTATTATAAAGACCAGTCAGATAATCGGTCTCTGATAATAATTCAGTATGACGGATTTTCTTAAAATGCTCGTTTAATTCGATTAAAATGAACAGTACAGTAAAGAATGAAAAGGCGGAATAAATGATATAGTACAGGACTTCGTGAACGTTATTCAATGCTGGATACATGATATAGACGATTAAAAGAGCAGTTTGAGCAGTTGCATAATAAAAATAAAGATGAGCATTTCTAAATGTCATCCTATATTTAAAACTGAACGCCCCAATCACAATTCCCATGAGGATAACGTTCAATCCTGCAAGAATTCCAGTCGTAGTGAATTCCTCCATGATAAACATCCGTGTCACACCAATAATCAGTCCGCTGATGATAGGAGCAATCGGTCCGCCAAAAATTCCGGAAATCACAATTACTACGTGTCTTGCATCAAGTATAATCAAATCAGACAGATTGACAGCGGATTCCATCAAGATAAAACCAGCCAATCCAGCAATAATTCCAATGATATAAGGATGTGTTTTCGGGAAAGGGAAATTCGATCGCACAACATCTTGGAAGGGCCAATAGGACAAAACCGCGAAAGTGAATAAAATACAAAAGTTAATAAGTAATTCGAAAAGCATGACTTTTCCTCCGTGAGAAATTCTAGCGTTAGTATAACATACCTAAAAAAACGATTAAGTAAATTTTAACAAATTATTACAATAGCGATGTCCTTTAAAACGACATTTGAAATAAAGTATATAAATCACTTATAATAAAAAGGTTATAGAAAAGCGTAAAGCGCCGTTTTAGGTCGACGCCGGTGCTGGAAGGTCCGATGCGAAAGTTCACTTTCGCCTGAGGAACTGAAGCTTAGGTGCGGCCTGGCGCTTGAAGCTAGACATAGAAAAGCGTAAAGCGCCGTTTTAGGTCGACGCCGGCGCTGGAAGGTTCGATGCGAAAGTTCACTTTCGCCTGAGGAACTGAAGCTTAGGTGCGGCCTGGCGCTTGAAGCTAGACATAGAAAAGCGTAAAAGCATTTCCTTGGTAAGGAAATTAAACAAAATCACAAGGAAGCGGGTGGACTTGTTATGAATACAAAAGTAAAAGTAAGGTTGAAAACGACCATCCGGCAACCTAATGAAGAACCGGAAATCTATGAATTATGGGCAACTGGCACTTTGATTGAAAAAGATGAGACATCCTATTTAAAATATGCGGAAGTTCAAGATGACAAAGATGTGAACACCACTGTCAAAATGGGTGAAACCGAAGCCCTGGTACTGCGAAGCGGCGGAATTAATATGCGTCTCCCTTTTATTAAGGACTCAGAGCAGACAGGCAGTTACGATAGCGAATATGGCATGTTGATGGTGACAACCAATACACGGCAGATGACGTTTGAACAAAATGAACACGACGGCCATTTTGTCGTTCAATATGATTTAGACGTGAGCGGGCAACCCGTTGGCGAATACACACTTGAATTTCATTACACGGAGGGATCGCAATGAACGCAGTAGAACAAGTTCAACAATCCATTAAAGAAGCATTACAGAAAGCTATATTGAAAGCCGAATTAACTGATTCGGAAGGAATGCCTGGCATTCATTTGGAATCCCCACGTGATAAAGCGAATGGTGATTATGCTACAAACATTGCGATGCAGCTGACGAAGCTTGCGAAGAAGCCACCTCGTGCTATTGCTGAAGCTATTTTGGAAAACCTTGATACAACTGGCACAGTTATCGAGAAAATCGAAATTGCCGGTCCAGGATTTATGAACATCTCAATTCGCAAAGATTACTTGGCGGACGTGGTGAAAGCTGTCTTGGAACAAGGTGCTGATTATGGCCGTTCAAAAGCTGGCGCTGGTGAAAAAATTCAAGTGGAGTTCGTTTCGGCGAATCCAACAGGTGATTTGCATTTAGGGCATGCCCGTGGTGCATCAGTCGGAGATTCATTATGTAATGTATTGGATTTTGCAGGCTATGACGTGTCACGTGAATACTATATCAATGACGCCGGGAACCAAATCAACAACTTGGCACATTCATTGGAAGCGCGCTACAAGCAAGCATTGGGTCAAGATGCTGACATGCCTGAAGATGGCTATCACGGTCAAGATATCATTGATATCGCAAAAGAAATGGCAAGCGAGCATGGCGATGCATTGCTTCAGAAGTCTGCTGAAGAACGCTTTGCATTCTTCCGTTCACATGGTCTAAAAGTGGAACTTGCAAAACTTCAAAAAGATTTAGCCGATTTCCGAGTTAGCTTTGATGAGTGGTATTCAGAAACTTCTCTATACGAAAACGGCAAGATTGAAGTCGCTTTGGATAAATTACGTGCGAATGGTCACGTATTTGAAGAAGAAGGCGCAACTTGGTTCCGTTCGACAACATTTGGCGATGACAAAGACCGCGTGCTGATTAAAAACGACGGTTCATTCACTTACTTAACACCTGATGTTGCATATCATGAAGACAAAATTGCACGCGGTTTTGATAAATTAATCAACATTTGGGGAGCGGACCACCATGGTTACATCCCACGTATGAAAGCGGCAATCCAAGCACTTGGATATGATCGCGGTACGCTTGAAGTAAGCATTATTCAAATGGTTCAATTGTATAAAGACGGCGAAAAAATGAAGATGAGTAAACGTACTGGTAAAGCCGTCACGATGCGTGAACTTGTTGAAGAAGTTGGTTTGGATGCCGTTCGTTACTTCTTCGCAATGCGTTCTGGCGATTCACATATGGACTTCGATTTAGATTTAGCTGTCTCACAATCAAATGAAAATCCTGTGTATTATGCACAGTATGCGCACGCGCGTATCAGCTCGATTTTACGTTCTGCTGAAGAGCAAGGATTCAGCGCTTCGAATGCTCAATTAGATTTATTAAAAGCTGAAAAAGAAATAGATGTTCTGAAGAAAATGGGTGACTTCCCGCAAGTTGTGGCTGATGCAGCGAAAATCCGCTCACCACACCGCGTTGCGACATACATCCAAGAACTTGCAGCAACCTTCCATAGTTTCTACAATGCAGAAAAAGTATTGGATGCAACGAACGAAGACATGACACGTGCACGTCTTGCCCTTATTACGGCAGTCCGCACAACCATCGCAAATGCCCTACGACTGATTGGTGTAAGCGCACCTGAAAAAATGTAATTCTAATAACCAAAGCCATTTCACTCGAAAGATGTGGAATGGCTTTTTTGGTGCCCGGCACCGCATGCAAATTTAACGAAATTCAGATAAGTGAATGCGAAATCTAGATAAACGTATTCGAATTCGAGATAAAGCCTCATGAAATGCAGATAACGCAACTTGAATTCCAGATATCCACCCGCGAAATGGAGAAATCTTCAATTTCACACAATCCGAGTCACCCACAAAAACCTTCTCGACACCCATCAGAAATCCTGTATAATGAAAAATGAATTACATAGCCCTAACACGAAGGTGCTCTGCTTCAATCGCAGAGTTAAAAGGGAAGTCGGTTCAAATCCGACGCGGTCCCGCCACTGTATGTGAGAGGAAGCGCATCAAGTCACTGAAGCAAACTTAGCTTTGGGAAGACGCGCAACCACTGATCACAAGCCATGAGACCTGCCTACGTGCGCAACACCCGCAACCCTACGAGGATAGGAATGGTGTGAATCAGCTCGTGCTCATTTTAGCAAAAGCCTAAATTCAACCAACCATCTTCCGACAAAAAGCGGAGGATTTTTTTGTGTCCAAAAACATAAACATCAAGGAGGAAATCAACAATGAAAAAGATTTGGCAATTATGGCTCGCAACTGCGCTTGCAGCGATATTATTAACAGCATGTGGGCAGGAAGAAGCAAAACCTGCAGACAGCAAAACACAAGATACAGAAATTGGACAAGAGGCTTCCCAATTTCCTCTAACAATTAAGGATGTCACTGATAATGAAATCACATTGGAAGAAGCACCAAAAGCAATCGTTTCAATGATTCCAAGCAATACAGAAATTTTGTATGCTCTTGGCTTAGAAGAAGAAGTAGTGGGAGTTTCGGATTACGATAACTACCCAGAAGAAGTTGCTTCTAAAGAAAAAATTGGTGGACAAGAATTTAATGTAGAAAAAATTATTTCTTTAAATCCAGATTTAGTACTTGCACATGAATCAGGTCTTGGTGTAGGTGAAGCTGGAATTAAACAATTGCGTGATGCAGGGTTAAACGTGTACGTTGTGAAATCTGCAGTAAGTTTTGATGAAGTGTATGACACGATGACTACTATTGGCCAAGCGACAGGTAAGATTAAAGAAGCTGAAGAAATGGTACAAACAATGAAGGATGAAGTAGCAACGATTCAAGAAAAGGCTTCAACCATTGAAACGAAGAAAAAAGTATTTGCAGAAATATCTCCATCTCCAGAAATTTATACAGCAGGTAATAACACGTTTATGAACGAAATGATCGAAATATTGAACGCGGAAAATATTGCATCAGATCTAGAAGGTTGGATCATGATGGACCCTGAAGAAATTGTAAAGCGTAATCCGGATGTAATATTAACAACTTACGGAAATTATGTACCAGATGCAGCGGAGCAAGTTTTGACTCGTGAAGGTTTTGGTACAGTTACAGCTGTGAAAAACAAGGCAGTAATAGATGTGGATGCTGATACGACAAGTCGTCAAGGTCCGCGTTTAACAGAAGGCTTATTAGAATTGGCAAAAGCAATTCATCCTGAGGTCTTCAGTGAATAAAACCTGGTTTGCCTATGTAGCTTCTGTATTCGTACTGATTGCTGCTGTGCTAGTTGGGGTAACGGCTGGATCGGTTTCGATTCCTATGCAAGTCTTGTGGAATCCTAACATGGATGAAGCTGCATCAAACATACTTTGGAATATTCGCATACCTCGTGTTGTGCTAGCTGGTTTAGTTGGTGCATCACTTGCTATAGCGGGAGCAGCTTTCCAAGGATTGTTGAAAAATCCATTAGCGGATCCATATACGTTAGGAGTGTCGTCCGGTGCCTCAGTTGGCGCCGTGGTGACACTCTTTTTCGGAATTTCTGTACCCTTTCTAGGCTTGTTCACATTGCCAGTCTTCAGTATGCTCGGTGCTTTTTTAACGATGGTTACTGTTATGAGTTTTGCCAAGCTCATAGACCGCGCGATGAAGATGGAAACGATCATTCTCACAGGAATAATATTTAGTGCATTTTTGGGATCTGTCATCTCTCTTATGATTTCACTTTCAGGTGAAGAGCTCCGTCAAATTATTGGCTGGTTGCTTGGTAGTGTGTCAATGCGAGGTTGGCCCTATGTCACAATGGCATTACCGTTTATGACGATCGGTTTTTTACTATTATGGCTAAATCGACGCGAGCTTAATGCATTAGTTTTTGGCGAGGAACGTGCCATGCATTTAGGTGTAAATGTGAAACGACGTAAAATGATGATTTTAACAGGAGGTTCGATTTTAACTGGTGCTGCGGTATCGGTTTCTGGAACCATTGGCTTTGTTGGTCTCGTCGTTCCACATATGACACGTATGTTGTGGGGATCGGATCATCGTCATGTATTACCCTTATCATTTATAAATGGTGCTTCATTACTCATTATTTGTGACTTAGTGTCACGAACCATAATTTCACCGTCTGAGCTACCAATAGGCGTAATTACAGCCTTTATTGGTGCACCAGTGTTTGCGTTTATTTTCTGGAAACAACGAAGAAAGGTGAGTGCGTAATCATGCTAAAAGTCGAAGGATTAACAGGTGGTTATCACGACTCACCGATTGTAAAAGACGTGTCTTTTCATGTTGGTAAAGGGGAAGTTCTTGGGATATTAGGTCCAAATGGGAGTGGAAAGTCGACCTTACTGAAAATCATTAGTGGTGTACTTCCTTTGAAAGCAGGTACGGTCAAATTAGGTAGCAAACCAATCGAAACATATACTACAAAAGAACTCGCTAAGCATATGGCTGTGTTACCTCAATTACACGCACATGCTTTTTCATATACAGTGCGAGACACGATTTCTCTTGGGAGATACCCTCATCAAAGTGGATTCTTTTCATCTTGGTCTGAGAAAGACGAGCAAGCAATTCAAGATGCAATGCAGCTAACCGACGTGAAAATGTATGAGCATGTCTATCTCGATCAGCTTTCTGGAGGAGAACAACAACGTGTTTTTGTGGCGCAAGCACTTGCACAGCAAGCAAAAGTGTTATTACTGGATGAGCCAACAAACCATTTAGACATTGCACATCAACAACAATTGTTGGACACGATTAGAATGCAAGCCACTAAGAATGGATTAACAATCATCTCAGTATTTCATGACATAAATTTAGCTTCCTTGTATTGCGATCGGTTGTTATTAATGGAAGATGGCGAAGTGAAAATAATTGGTGAACCGCATGCGGTACTAAAACAAAAACAGCTAGAAAGTGTCTACAAAGCTCGGGTAAGAAGCCACCCACATCCAGAACAACCGAAACCACAAATTACATTATTGCCAAATTTGAGTGAATTGCAGGAAGAGCACATCATTAAGAAAGACCATTTTGCTGTGTCAAATGAGTATGTGGTCATGCAAGCAAACTTCCCATTAAAAACAGTATCATCAGCAGTTGTAAATCCTGGGTTTGGTTGGTACCGTACGTTTGTTAATCGTCATGTGAAAGCTGATTATGAATGTGACGATAGCACAAATGAGATGTTTGATTATCTGCAAGCACAAGGATTTCCGACAACAGATACAGTGGGAATGATGACGGCTGTTCAAACGAAACATGTGGTCATTGAAGAGTATGATGGAACTTTTGGATCCATTATCATTGCCGTTACAGCGGGCGTAGGAAATGCAGTGGACGTGTCAAAAGCATTTGAACGTGAAGATGAACCTTATGTAGGCACGATTAATACCTGGATAATTGTCAATGGGAATTTATCTGACGAAGCATTCATTCAAGCCATGATTACAGCGACAGAAGCAAAAACAAAAGCTCTTCAAAACGAAGATGTAAGAGACTCTATAACAAATACACTTGCAACTGGAACCTCCACGGACAGTTTACTTATAGCGGCTACTCAAAAAGGGGAACTTTTACCGTATGCTGGACCTATTACAGAGCTAGGGAAATGCATTGGGCGAGGCGTTTTTGAGTGTACTACACTAGCTATCAAACGTTATAAAGTAGCGAAAGGAATGTAAGTATGTCTGCTCATATAATCGCGCTTACTTTTGGCTTACTCCTTGATCGAATAATAGGCGATCCATCCAATTGGACACACCCGGTTCGATGGATTGGTAGATTAATAACAAAATTAACTACTTTGTTGAATAAAGGCCGTCATCGTAAAATTAAAGGTATAATCCTTTTGATATCGGTTGTTGCGGTTACATTCGCTAGCGTATTTGCCTTGGTGTTCACAGCATACGAGATTCACTTTGTTTTTGGAATCGTTGTTGAAAGTATTTTGTGTGCAATAGGGTTTGCCCAAAAAAGTTTGAAAGACGCAGCGATGTCCGTTTATCAACCACTAGTTAATGGTGACTTGAAAGAAGCTAGAATGAAACTATCATGGATTGTCGGTCGCGATACTGAAAAGTTATCCGAATCAGAAATTACACGAGCTGTGGTAGAAACTGTCTCAGAAAATACAAGTGACGGGATAACAGCTCCACTTTTCTTCGCATTTCTTTTCGGGGCACCTGGGCTTTGGTTATATAAAGCAGTGAATACCTTAGATTCGATGGTGGGTCATGAAAATGAGAAGTTTCAAGACTTTGGTTATGCTTCTGCCAAAATGGATGATGTGTTGAACTATATCCCGAGCAGAGTCACAGGCTATATCATTCTTACATGGACAAAAAATTTTAGTAAACAAACCCTTAGCACACGATTAGCTAATTGGTGGAAAGATGCCAAAAAGCATCCAAGCCCAAATAGTGGGTACTTGGAAGCTGCGACTGCCTATCAACTTGGCGTGCAACTTGGAGGTCTTAATATGTATAAAGGAATTCCTTCTAACCGTCCACGTATGGGAATTTCAGAAAACCCGCTTCGAGCAATTCATATTTTATATACAATCCGTCAAATGCATATCGCTATATTTCTGTTTTGGGTAATGATGATGGTTATCGGGGGTGTTTTAAGTGGCATTACCTAACCATGGTGCAAATCCACATCATCTATATAAAAGTTTGGGAATTAATCCTCCCGAACGAATGATAGACTTTAGTGAAAACGTCAATCCATTCGGTCCCCCTACCTCAATACAAACTGACTGGTACAAATTCCAACCGTTTATGATGGGGTATCCAGATCCACTTGGTGAACCTTTTCGAACAGCAATCGCTGAGTATCACAACATCTCGCCTTACTCCATTTTCGTTGCAAATGGAGCCGCAGAAATATTTTCATTGCTTGCACAAAGGTACAGAGGCAAACGAGCGATAATCGTTCACCCAACTTTCTCTGAATATGAAACGACTTTAAGAGCACGCGAAGTGGAAATTGTGAACTTGCACATGACTGATATCATTACGGGTGAATACCCGATTGATGAAATGAAAATGCATATGCAACAAGCCGATGTCCTATACTTATGTACACCGAATAACCCAACTGGCACATTGCTAAAACGCAAAGTGTTAGTGGATTTAGTAGAATACGCGAAAAAAGTAAACTGTGAAATCGTATTGGACGAAGCCTTCATTGATTTCATTTCAGAACAATCATCATTAATTTCTGATATGAATTTTAGTCATTTGATTATTGTTCGCTCAATGACAAAAATGTACGCAATGCCTGGTCTAAGGCTAGGATACATGGCAGCAGCCCCTTCCATAGTCAAAGAAATTCGACAACTGGCACCACATTGGAATGTAAATAGGATAGCAACTGAAATTGGCTCTCTCGTATTAAAAGATGAAGAGTTCCGGCAGAAAACAATTCTTCATAGCAAAAACATGCTGCTCGACATGAGTGCTTTTCTAAAAGCAAAAGGTTGCGAAGTAACACAATCACAAGCCAACTTTTTATTGTTTAAGTTACAACAACCAGACAGTGAATTTTTCCAATACTTTTTAAGACAAGGGTTGGTTTTAAGACATACCGAGAATTTTCAAGGACTTGACGGTCAATGGTACAGAATTGGTATGAAGACCGCAGAAGATATGGAAATCCTTAAAAAGGAGTTAACAGTATGGTTCGAGGCACGCTAACATTTATCTCTGGCGGTGTACGAAGTGGAAAAACGGGTTTTGCTGAAGAATGGCTAATGAATCAATCTTGTTCGCGACTAATCTATCTCGCGACGGGCGTTGCCAACGACAGTGAAATGGAACAACGCATCAAACGACATCAACAGGATCGAAAAGACTATAAAAACAACTGGCTGACGATTGAACAACCTCGTCAAATAGAAGAAGTTCTGCCATCCATCCAACCTGGTGATGGGGTTCTGATTGACTGCATCACTACGTGGTTAGCTAATGAATTGTACGAAGGATGGGCAATGGATGACCCATGCTTTAAACGTGAAAACTGCATGCATGAAAAAGAGAGACGTTTCCATGAAACGATTAGTTCGTTGCTGAAAAACGGGACAACCGTAGTCGTCATTTCTAATGAAGTATTAGATGAGCCTATTTCGAAAATTCCAGATGTAGTAATCTATCAGCAATGGCTGGGAATGCTCCACCAGTGGCTCGTCAAAGAGAGTGATTATGCATATGAACTTACATATGGACTAGCAAAGAAGTGGAAGTAAGGGGGAATACATATGCACGGTATTATGATACAAGGGACAGCTTCTAACGTCGGAAAGAGCATGATCTGTACAGCACTTTGCCGGTTATTTGCAAATGAGGGTTTTCATGTAGCACCATTTAAATCTCAAAATATGTCGACCTTTTCTACAAAAATAGGTAATGGATTAGAAATCAGTACCGCTCAATTTGCACAGGCAGAAGCGGCGAAAGTTCAACCTCTTCCACAAATGAACCCTATTTTATTAAAGCCCTCTGGACATATGTCTTCTGAAGTATGGTTGTTAGGTGAAAAAGTGGAGGAAATGTCCGGGGTAGCGTATCGTGAATCTTTTTATGATCATGGTTTGACAGTTATCAAACAATCGCTTTCGTTTGTGAGTGAGCACTATGATGTAGTTGTGTTAGAAGGAGCTGGAAGTCCAGTAGAAGTAAACTTAACTGACCGAGAACTTGTCAATATGAAAATTGCTGATTTAGCGGATGTGCCAGTATTGCTTGTTGCTGATATTGAACGTGGTGGAGTTTTTGCAACAATCGTTGGGACTCTGGAATTATTGTCTTCAAATCATCGGGATCGAGTAAAGGGGATCATTATTAATAAGTTTCGTGGAGATAAGGAATTGTTTCAGGAGGGCGTATCATTTATTGAGTCCTACACAGGAATTCCAGTTCTCGGCGTTATTCCATTTATGGATAACCACGAAATTGAAGAGGAAGATTCTTATATTACTCAACATGATTCAATTTCAAACAAGTCTGGTGAAGATAAATATGATGAATGGGCTCTTCATGTTGCATCCCATTTAGATTGGGAAAAAATAAAGAATATGGTGAAGCTACCATGATACGCGGGGTATTGCTTGCTCTACAATTTTTTACCATTATCCCAATTAATAAAGAACTGAATATGAATCGGAAATCAGTAACGATGATGTTTGCCACTCTCCCCTGGATAGGGGGGGCATTCGGGCTGATCACTTCAATTGTTTGGTTGTATCTTGATGTAAGTCCTCTTTTTTTAGCATTTACCATCGTGTTAATCGGTATTGTGCTTTCAGGTGGACTGCATCTGGATGGATTTGCTGATACGAGTGATGCCTTTTTTTCTTATCGTAACCAAGATAAACGCCATGAAATATTAGACGATCCACGGATTGGTGCTTTTGGCACAATGGCTATACTATTTCTTATTGTGGGAAAAATCGTTTTGCTTGCAGAGATAATTACGCAAAACGGGATGAAGTGGGAGTGGTTAGTGGTTACCCCATTTTTAGCGAGAGCAACAATGGTTTACTACTTTCTCATTACACCTGAAGCAAAGGATAAAGGATTGGCAGCTTTCTTTAAAAAACGCTATGACCACAGAATGTTACTCACAGCAACATTCATTTCAATTGCTATAGGCCTTGGATTTATCGTTATTGTCGGTGTGGAAATGTTATTTGCCATCACCACACTTGTTGCTCTGTTAATTTGTGCACATGCATATAAACTTTGGACGAAAAAACATTTCGGAGGGGTCACGGGAGATGTCTCAGGTGCTTTCGTTGAAGGGATGGAAGTGATATTATGGCTGTTGATTTTCGTCTTACTTTAATAAGGCATCTGCCGACATTAGCGAATGTTGAAAGACGCTACATCGGTTGGAGTGACGAATCAATTAACCAGTTGTCATATGTAGATATTCAAGGGATTTTGTCCCCGGAGATTATTTACGGAAGTGACCTAAAACGGTGCCATCAAACAGCTTCCATTTTTTATCCTAAATCATCCTACCAAAGTTCACCAGCTTTTCGTGAGATGTCCTTTGGTGACTGGGAGCTAAAGACTTATGAGGACTTAAAGAAAGATGCCAACTATCAAAAGTGGGTGTCTAATCCAGATAAAATATCCCCTCCAAACGGTGAGTTTTTACACCAGATGGCTACACGCGTTCTAATTGGTCTAAAAAGTATTCCTTGCAATCATCCAGTTGTAGTAACACATGGTGGACCTATTCGTTTTGTGCTCCATAAGTTTGCACCAGATGTGCGTGATTTTTGGTCAAGGGATGTCAAACACGGGGACAAATGGACATTACACTGGGACAGTCGTAAGAGCTTTGAGGAGGAAAGAAGATGCAAGTCTATATCGGTGGAGCGAATAACGGCAAGCGATCGTATGTCAGACAACTCGTAGTTGAACGAGAAGTGCAATGGATTGAATGTGCAGATAATAAGGACTTGCCAAAAGCGAATGCTCAGACAATCGTTCTTGCTGGGGTGGAAGCTTTTGTTGAGCATCATATAAACAGTCCAGAAGAACGGGTCATTCAAGATTTCATGAAAACATTAAATACATATCGCGCACAAAGTGATGTCATAGTGATTGTGACAGAAAACGGACGTGGAATAGTACCAATCGAAGCCGAAACACGTGAACTTCGAGATCGATGTGGCAGGTTATGCCAACAGATTTTCAAAGAAGCAACAAACGTTACACGTATTTGGTATGGCTTAACTGAATCATTAAAATAGCACTTCAAATCACTTCAAGGGGGACAATCAAGTTGAGAATATATACACGAACTGGAGACAAAGGACAAACAAGTTTAATTGGGGCACGCGCAGATAAAGATGATCCACGAGTTGAAACTTATGGAACAATTGATGAAGTGAATTCGTTTATTGGCAAAGCAATGACAGAACTAGATCCAACCATTTTCACGGACTTGCTTACAGACTTAGAAGCAATTCAAAATGAATTATTCGATTGTGGCGGAGATTTAGCAAACGTCAAGCCAAATCGGACATATAAAATGACAGAAGAGCCAGTAGAAGTATTAGAGAAACGAATTGATGAACTAATGGAAGAACCGCCAATGCTCGAACGATTTATTTTACCAGGAGGATCACCAGCTGCCGCAACTCTGCATATCGCGAGAACTGTAACACGTCGTGCTGAAAGACAAATGGTGACCTTGATGAAAGTAGAAGAAGACATACCTACTGTAGTGCAACGTTATTTGAATCGCTTGTCAGACTATTTATTTGCTGCTTCACGAGTAGCCAACTCGCGGGTCAACGTACCAGACAACGAATACGTGCGTTCTGCAAAAGTTTTTAGAAATGGTGGACGAGCGAAAAAAGTGGAGGAATAATCGATGAATGTTCGTTTAATAACAGTAACCGCTTTGATTGCAACTTTATGTGCGATTGGTGCGCTCTTCAAATTACCTGTGGGAATCGGTTCGGCAGCTTTAGACGCAGTGCCTGCTTTAGTTTCCATTGCAATTTTACCACCTGTATTTTCAGGAATAGCGGCATCGGTCGGTCATTTAGTGTCTGCTTTATCAATAGGAATGCCATTAGGACCATTTCATGCATTAATTGCAGTAGAAATGTTTGGGATACTGTGGATTTTTGCAGTACTTCATCAAAAAGGATGGGTTAGATGGAAATGGCTTTTTTTCATTTTAGCTAATAGCGTAATTGCTCCGCTACCATTTTACTTTTTGATTAGTCCTGCTTTTTTCTATGGAGCTGTGCCATCATTATTACTTGCTTCATGTTTAAATGCAGTCATTGCATTTTTATTAGAACCAGTAATGAAGCGACTATTTCAGAGAGTCGTTGTTAAATGAGAAATGCGCTGAAATTGGCTAACGGATTTGTCGTTACAACTGATAACTCTGGAGGTATAGGTGAAAAACAAGCCGATCTTGTATTTGCACCAAATGATGTCGTCAGTTATTTTGCAGCTCGTGTAGCATTACTCGAACAGTGGGCTGCAAATGCCCAAGTGGAATCTGTAATTATCCACAACTTTTCAGGTGAAGCTGCATGGCAAGGTTATGTTCAAGGTGTTAATCGAATCCTGAAAGACTTAGATTTAGAGCGTATTTTAGTAACAGGCAGTAGTGAAACTAATATGGACCTTTTACAATCCGCTATGTCAGTTACAATGATTGGTCATTGCAGAGAAGTTTTTAAGAGTGATGTTACTTGGTTTATTTATGGCCAACCCTTTGTGGGTAATGAAGTACTTGAGAATTCTAAAGTCATAGCTGACTTGAAAAAAGTGAAGTTAGCAATAGATGGTGGTTTTGTGACGTCTATCTGGCCAGTCGGATCAAAAGGGATTCAGGAAGAGGTCAGGATTCTGTTTGCAAATGATAAACTATTTGTTCATTCGGATGTGGATGTCGAAAAGTCAGCTGGACCTTGTACTGTCGTTTTAGTTGGTGTCAAAAAAGAATCAATCGAGCGAGCATCAATTCATTTTGGTAATGAATTGAGAGAATTAACGATAAATCATTAATCCTTCAGACACAGCTGAAGGATTTTTTTTCTTTCCAGTTTTTAGTAAAAGGAAGCTAAGATATAGCTACTTAGTATGTTCTGCTAATGAATGGTGACACCTCATTTTTAGATTTGGAGGATATTCATTTCACTGAAAACTTCTAATATTTCCTATTGACTGAATGCTCATTCAGTTTTAAACTATAACTTAACATCGACAATAATCCATCAATCTACTAAACTATGTCATTAGAAAGATTAACTATTGTTTAACAAAGGGAAGGGGAGAGAGCGATGAACCCGTTATTAATTGCAAACTGGTTTTTATTCTTAGTTGTAACCGCTTACGCAGTTGGTCTTTTTACTTATTTGCTGAAGACACGCTATGAATACATCAAACTCGGCAAGAAAGAGGAGTTTGAAGATAACTTCAAAGAGCGTATGCGAAAAATTATGGTCAATGTATTTGGTCAAAAGAAATTATTGAAGGATAAGAAAAGCGGAATCATCCATGTGATGTTCTTCTACGGATTTCTTCTTGTACAATTTGGGGCAATCGATTTCATCTGGAAAGGCTTGAAGCCTGGGTCACATTTACCTTTAGGGCCATTGTATCCTGCATTCACATTCTTCCAGGAAGTCGTCACACTGATGATTCTTGTTGCGGTCGTGTGGGCATTCTACCGTCGCTACATAGAAAAATTGGTGCGTTTGAAACGTGGATGGAAATCAGGACTAGTTCTTATATTCATCGGCGGTTTGATGGTTTCCGTATTAGTCGGAAACGGCATGGGAATGATCTGGCATGATCACGCAGCGACATGGGCGGAGCCAGTTGCATCTTCTATCGCAACGATTTTTGGATTCCTGCCTGAAACAGCAGCCATTACGATTTTCTATATCATGTGGTGGGTTCATTTGCTATTCCTGCTTACATTCTTAGTGTACGTGCCTCAATCGAAGCATTTCCACTTGATTACAGGACCTGCAAATACGTACTTCAACCGTACGGATAACGTCGGAAAACTTCGTCCAATTAATTTTGAAGAAGCTGAAGATGAAGAATCGGAAGAAGAAGCGTCATTCGGTGTTGGTAAAATTCAAGATTTATCACAAAAGCAATTGATCGACTTATATGCTTGTGTAGAATGTGGACGTTGTACGAATATGTGTCCAGCTACAGGAACAGGCAAAATGCTGTCACCGATGGACTTAATTACAAAACTACGTAACCATTTAACAAATACAGGTGCTGTATTGACGCAACAAAAACCATGGGTTCCTGCAATGGCCTTCGCCAATACGCAAGGAAATCAATTGGCAGTGGCAGCTCGTGTGGATGGAGCAGTCATCGAAGATATTTATAACCCAGCATTAATCGGGGACGTTATTACAGAAGAAGAGCTTTGGGCGTGTACTACTTGTCGTAACTGTGAAGACCAATGTCCAGTAATGATCGAACACGTATCCCACATCATCGACCTTCGCCGTTACTTAGTCATGACAGAAGGACGTATGGACGGAGATGCTCAACGTGCGATGACAAACATCGAACGCCAAGGAAATCCTTGGGGGCTTAACCGTAAAGAAAAAGAAAACTGGCGTGACGCACGTCCAGACGTGCACATTCCAACAGTGAAAGAAGTTTCTAAAGCTGGTGAAGAATTTGAATACTTGTTCTGGGTGGGCTCGATGGGTTCATTTGACAACCGTTCACAAAAGATCGCCTTGGCCTTCGCTCGTTTAATGAACGAAGCAGGCGTGAAATTCGCTATTCTAGGAAACAAAGAAAAGAACTCTGGCGATACACCACGTCGTTTAGGAAATGAATTCCTATTCCAGGAACTTGCCGGATCAAATATTTCCGAGTTCGAAAAAGCAGGCGTAACGAAGATTGTCACAATCGATCCGCATGCATACAATATCTTTAAAAACGAATACCCAGACTTCGGATGGAATGGAGAAGTCCTTCACCATACCGAAATGCTGTTTGACCTTGTACAACAAGGTCGCTTGAAACCGCAGCATACAATCAATGAAACCATCACGTTCCATGATTCATGTTACTTAGGACGTTACAACGACGTATACGATCCACCACGTGAAATCCTGCGAGCAATCCCAGGCGTCAAACTTGTGGAAATGGAACGTAACCGCGAAACAGGCATGTGCTGTGGAGCTGGAGGCGGCATGATGTGGATGGAAGAACATGTAGGGAACCGTGTGAACGTAGCACGTACAGAGCAAGCACTTGCCGTCAACCCAACCATGATTTCATCCGGATGTCCTTACTGCTTAACAATGCTATCCGATGGAACGAAAGCTAAAGAAGTAGAAGAAACAGTAGGCACATACGACATCGCAGAATTACTAGAACGTTCTGTACTCGGAGACTACATGCCTCCAGTAGAAGTGGAAGAAGAAGAACCAATCCTTCAATAGATTGATAAATTAGTAAATATTCGATACAATAAAATCAAATCAAAGAGGGAGTCGTAGCACTCCCTTTTCGTTTGAAGTAAAGTCGAGCGAGCGTTCAGTCAATAAAAAACTCGAAGAGTTTTTTATTTGCGACGAGTAACCGCAGGAGCAAATAGTTACTGCGAC
>NZ_KE150421.1:1769591-1821250 GCF_000411295.1 Paenisporosarcina sp. HGH0030 | reverse complement strand
TGCGACGAGTAACCGCAGGAGCAAATAGTTACTGCGACAATACCAGAAAAAGCCGAATGGATAGAAACCGATCGCGAACGGTCATAAACACTCCGTGAGTGATCAAAAAATCATCACGAGTGGACGAAAACACTCAACGAATGGACAGAAACTCATCACGAGTGGACGAAACCAAAAATAACCAACAGATCCACATAATAAATTGTCGCAATTCTTTAAAAAAACAAAACTGTAAGCGTATACATTCAAAGGAGGCAACAATCATGACAAAAACAGTTATTTTAGATGGCGCACGTACAGCATTCGGGAAAATGGGAGGTGCACTCTCTTCACTTACTGCAAGCGATTTAGGTGGAGTAGCCATCAAAGAAGCATTGAACCGTGCAGGCGTTGCACCAGAATCAGTGGATGAAGTCATCATGGGTACGGTTTTGCAAGCTGGGCAAGGGCAAATTCCTTCTCGTCAGGCAGCTACAAAAGCAGGCCTTCCTTGGAGCGTTAAAACAGAAACAATCAACAAAGTGTGTGCATCAGGTATGCGCGCAGTAACGTTAGCAGATCAATTAATCCGTTTAGGTGAAGAAGAAACAATCGTTGCAGGCGGCATGGAATCCATGTCAAACGCTCCGTATTATTTGCCTAAAGGTCGATTCGGGTTACGCATGGGCGATGCACAAATGATAGACGGCATGATTTATGACGGACTTTCATGTTCATTCAACCCGAAACGTGTACACATGGGCACCTACGGCAATACAACAGCTGAGCAATTCGCGTTGTCTCGCGAAGCGCAAGATGCATGGTCATTCCGCAGTCATGATTTAGCGTTGAAAGCAATCGACAACGGAACATTCGCTGAAGAAATTACGCCAGTGGAAGTTCCACAACGTAAAGGTGACACATTGAAAATTGAACAAGACGAAGCACCCCGTCGTGATACATCAGTCGAATCTTTATCAAAATTAAGACCGGTATTTGGCAAAGAGGGTAGCATCACAGCAGGTAACGCACCTGGTGTAAATGATGGAGCTGCGGCACTTGTGTTGATGAGCGAAGATAAAGCGAAGGCAGAAGGCAAGACACCTCTTGCTTATGTCATCGGTCACGCGGAAGTTGCAATTGAGCCAGAAAACTTCCCACAAACACCGGGTCTTGTTATCAATGCAATCTTAGAAAAAACAGGCAAAACATTAGAAGACATCGACTTGTTCGAAATCAACGAAGCATTTGCAGCAGTAGCTTTGGCATCTGCACAAATCGCGAACCTGGATGAAACGAAAGTCAATGTAAATGGTGGAGCAGTAGCACTTGGACACCCAATCGGAGCGAGTGGAGCTCGTATTATCTTAACTTTGGCTTACGAGTTGAAACGCCGCGGTGGCGGAATCGGAATCGCAGCTATCTGTTCTGGTGGCGGTCAAGGCGATGCCATCATGATTGAAGTGCCTAAAGCTTAATTTAAACAGTGTGAACGTATAGAGGAGGACAACAAGATGACAATTCAAAAAGTACTCGTAATCGGAGCAGGTCAAATGGGGTCAGGAATTGCACAAGTGTGTGCACAAGCTGGCTTCGACGTAAAACTGAATGACATGAAAGAAGAATTTTTCCAACGCGGTCTTATGACAATCACGAAAAACTTATCACGCAATGTTGAAAAAGGACGCATGACAGAAGGTGAGAAGGAGCAAGTACTTTCTCGCATCACAAAGTCACTAGACTTAAACGATGCATCGGACGTTGACTTAGTGATTGAAGCGGCAGTCGAAAACATGGAAATCAAACAAAAGATTTTCAAACAACTTGATGAAATTACACCGAAGCATACAATTTTGGCTTCAAATACATCATCTCTACCAATCACGGAAATCGCTGCAGCGACAAACCGTCCGGCACAAGTAATCGGCATGCACTTCATGAATCCGGTACCAGTTATGAAACTGGTTGAAATCATTCGTGGACTTGCAACTACGGACGAAGTTTACACAAGCATCGAAGAAATGACGAAAAAACTTAATAAAGTGCCTGTTGAAGTAAACGACTTCCCAGGATTCGTTTCTAACCGCATTCTTATGCCAATGATCAACGAAGCGATTTATACATTGTACGAAGGTGTGGCTACGAAAGAAGCCATTGACGATGTCATGAAACTTGGAATGAATCATCCAATGGGACCTCTGCAATTAGCTGATTTCATTGGTCTGGATACTTGTTTGTACATTATGGAAATCCTGCATGACGGCTTCGGCGACAGCAAATATCGTCCGTGTCCATTGCTTCGAAAATATGTAAAAGCTGGCTGGTTAGGTAAGAAAACAGGTCGCGGTTTTTACGAGTACGAATAGGGGGTTTCATCAATGGAATTGAAATTTACAGAAGAACAATTAATGATGCGCAATATGGTACGTGACTTTGCAAAAACGGAAATTGAACCATTCATTGAAAGAATGGAACAAGGTGAATTTCCACGTGAAGTTTTAAATAAAATGGCGGAGTTAGGCTTGATGGGAATCACCATTCCAGAGCAGTACGGTGGATCTGAAATGGACTTCACAAGCTACATAATTGCGATTCATGAATTATCAAAAGTGAGTGCTGTAGTTGGCGTTATCTTATCAGTACATACATCTGTTGGGACGAATCCGATTTTGTATTTCGGAAACGAAGAGCAAAAACAAAAGTATATTCCGAAATTAGCGGCTGGAGAATATTTAGGAGCATTTTGCTTAACTGAACCATCAGCAGGATCAGACGTAGGCTCTATGAAAACAAAAGCAGTTAAAGACGGGGAACATTATAAAATTAACGGTTCAAAAGTTTTCATCACAAACGGTGGAGAAGCTGACGTTTATATTGTGTTTGCTTCAACGGATGCGACGCAAGGTTCGAGAGGGATATCTGCTTTCATCGTCGATAAAGACACACCGGGCTTGATTATCGGTAAAGATGAACACAAAATGGGCTTGCACGGTTCACGTACAGTTCAGCTAACATTTGAAGATATGAGAGTTCCGGTTGAAAACTTATTAGGTCAAGAAGGCGAAGGCTTTAAAATTGCCTTGGCAAACTTGGATGTTGGTCGAATCGGAATTGCAGCACAGGCTTTAGGAATTGCGGAAGCAGCATACGAGGCTGCAGTTGGATATGCAAAAGAGCGCGTTCAATTTGGTAAACCGATTGCAGCACAACAAGGTGTAGGCTTTAAAATCGCGGACATGGCTACAGCTGTCGAAGCATCTAAATTATTGGTTTATCGCGCGGCAGATTTACGTTCACGCGGCATAAATTGTGGAAAAGAAGCGTCAATGGCAAAACTATTCGCTTCTAAAACCGCAGTGGAAACATCCATCGAAGCAGTTCAAGTATTTGGTGGTTATGGCTACACAGAAGACTATCCAGTAGAACGCTATTTCCGTGACGCGAAAGTTACCGAAATTTACGAAGGCACATCTGAAATCCAGCGACTAGTAATCGGGAAACACTTACTGAAATAAAGACTACTAAAATATTGGCGATTATTTTGTTGATAGTAAAGGAATCTGCGACAAGCTTGTGCTCCTGCGGGAAAACGGACTGCCAAGACCCTACAGCGAAGACAAAGGAACGAAGGCTAAGAACGCCACCTCGTGTGGCAACGCCTTTGTGACCAACATCCTGTTGGCCCGAGGAGGCAAGGAAGTTCGTCCGCGGAAAGGGAGCAGATTCCCTCGTTTTGATAAAAATCAACTTATAGTTAACAAATCTTATATATTAATTTCACTTAAAAGGGGAATAGAAAATGAACTTCAAACTAACAGAAGAACATGAAATGATTCGTAAAATGGTGCGTGACTTCGCGACGAAAGAAGTAGCACCAACTGCTGCAGAGCGTGATGAAGAAGAACGCTTTGACCGTGAAATTTTCGATAAAATGGCAGAGCTAGGATTAACAGGGATTCCTTGGCCTGAAGAGTACGGAGGAATCGGTTCAGATTACCTTGCTTACTGTATCGCAGTAGAAGAACTTTCACGCGTTTGTGCATCAACGGGTGTAACACTTTCAGCTCATACATCTTTAGCTGGATGGCCGATTTTCAAATACGGTAACGAAGAACAAAAACAAAAATACCTTCGTCCAATGGCTGAAGGAACAAAAATTGGTGGCTACGGTTTAACAGAAGCTGGTTCGGGTTCTGATGCAGGCGGCATGAAAACAACAGCTAAACTTGATGGCGATCACTATGTGTTGAATGGTTCGAAAATCTTCATCACAAACGGTGGAATTGCTGACATTTATGTAGTATTTGCAGTAACGGATCCAACTTCAAAACATAAAGGTACAAGTGCATTCATCGTTGAAGCTGATTTCGAAGGCTTCTCAGTTGGGAAGAAAGAAAAGAAACTCGGCATCCGTTCATCACCAACAACGGAAATCATTTTCGACAACTGCCGCATCCCAAAAGAAAACTTGCTAGGTGAAGAAGGCGAAGGATTCATCATCGCAATGAAGACGCTTGATGGAGGACGTAACGGCATTGCAGCACAAGCTGTTGGTATCGCTCAAGGTGCACTCGACGCTTCAGTAGAATATGCGAAAGAACGCGTTCAATTCGGTAAATCAATCGCTGCGAACCAAGGGGTATCTTTCAAATTGGCTGACATGGCAACATCAATCGAAGCTTCACGTTTATTGACGTACCAAGCAGCTTGGTTGGAATCAAACGGTCATTCGTACGGGAAAGAATCAGCGATGGCGAAATTAATGGCAGGGGATACAGCGATGAAAGTAACAGTGGAAGCTGTTCAAGTATTCGGTGGCTACGGATATACGAAAGACTATCCAGTGGAACGTTACATGCGCGACGCGAAAATCACACAAATCTACGAGGGAACTCAAGAAATTCAACGTCTTGTTATTTCTCGTATGTTGACGAAGTAAGTCGTGACGCAAATGAAGCCCAAGCGCGAAGTCCAGTCGTCTGTGAAAGATGAAAGCCTAATTTCTAAACGCCGGAATCAAATGATTCAGGGGGCTGTCGCGCTCTTTAAACAAAAGGGCTTTCATCGCACCACGACTCGTGAAATCGCAAAAGAAGCAGGATTCAGCATCGGCACACTTTATGAATACATCCGTACGAAAGAAGACGTATTGTATTTAGTGTGTGACAGCATTTACGAAAAAGTGCAGGAACGTCTTACAGCTCTTCCAACGCAAGCTGGTACACTGGATGGCTTGAAAACAGCCATCCGTCACTATTACTTGCTTATTGATGAAATGCAGGATGAGTTCATGGTTATGTACCAGGAATCAAAATCCCTGCCAAAAGATGCACTGCAATATGTATTGAAAAAAGAACTCGAGATGGTAGCAATTTTTGAAGACATTCTTCATGCTTGCCGCAAATCGGGTGAAATTCAACTGTCTCAAGATGCCGTAAAATTGGCAGCACACCATATCGTGGTTCAAGGTCAGATGTGGTCTTTCAGACGTTGGGGACTCCACCGTGATCTGACCATCGAACAGTTCATTGATCAGCAAACAACATTTTTCTTACAAGGGATACAAGGGAATGGGGGAACAGCATGACAGCAACAGTGGAAATTTATCGTCCAAAAAACCACGTACGTTTCGTGACGGCTTCAAGTCTATTTGATGGGCATGATGCGTCAATCAACATTATGCGTCGCATCCTACAATCAACAGGTGCTGAAGTCATTCATTTAGGGCACAACCGCTCAGTGGAAGAAGTTGTGAACGCGGCAATTCAAGAAGATGCGCACGGTATTGCGATTTCATCTTATCAAGGTGGACACGTTGAATACTTTAAATACATGTACGATTTACTTGCTGAAAGAGGAGCTCCACATATCCGCATTTACGGTGGTGGTGGTGGTGTAATTATTCCAAAAGAAATTAAGGAACTTCATGATTACGGCATCGCGTGGATTTTCTCACCAGAAGACGGCCGTACACTAGGTCTTCAAGGTATGATCAATCGCATGGTAGAAGACTGTGATAAAGCTGTGGAAGCAAATAACGCTGTAGAGCAATTGGCTCAAGTTGATACGGACCATCCTGAAGTGTTGGCACATTTAATCAGTGTGGCTGAAGATGGCGCAAACAATGAAAATGCTGAAGCAAAAGCATTAGTAGAAAAAGCACGCGGACTTTCTAAAGGAACGCCAGTACTCGGGATCACAGGTACAGGTGGAGCTGGTAAATCTTCTTTGACAGATGAATTGATTCGTCGTTTCTTATCGGAATTACCGGATAAAAAAATTGCGGTTCTATCTATTGATCCTACAAAACAAAAAACAGGTGGGGCATTGCTTGGCGACCGTATTCGTATGAATGCAATCTTCAACAAACGTGTCTTCATGCGCAGTTTGGCAACACGTGGTTCTCGTACTGAATTATCAGGTGCAATTGGCGACGTACTGGATGTTGTCAGAGTGGCTGGCTACGATTTAATCATCGTAGAAACGAGTGGAATCGGGCAAGGGGATGCAGAAATCACAAACGTAGCAGACGTTTCTATGTACGTCATGACTAGTGAATTCGGAGCTCCTTCACAACTTGAAAAAATCGATATGATTGATTACGCTGACTTGATTGTCATCAATAAATACGAGCGCAAAGGTTCTGAAGACGCGCTTCGCCAAGTGCAAAAACAATACCAACGCAGCCGCGGCTTATGGGATGCTAGTATTGATACAATGCCTGTTTACGGCACGATTGCTAGTCAATTCAACGATAAAGGCACGAACTCATTATTCGCAGCTTTAGTGGCACGCGTAAATGAAGTATGCGGAACGAACTGGGAAACTTCGTATGAGCAATTTGTGAAAACGCAAAAGCAAAACGTTATTATTCCGAATGACCGTCGTTACTACTTGCGCGAAATCACGGATGCGGTACGTGGCTACCATAAAAAGTCCGATCAACAAGTAGAATTTGCACGTCGTTTGTTCCAATTAGAAGGTGCGATTGTAGCAGTCAACGAAAAAGCACCGAACGATGCATTAGTCGAGTCATTGACTTCTCTTGCACAAGGTGTTCGCGACGAATTGACTGCGGAATCAAAACGCATTTTAGACAACTGGAAAGCGCTCAAAGAAGCTTATGCCGGCGACGAGTTCATCACTCAAGTTCGCGATAAAGAAATCCGTACGATCTTACGTACAGAAAGTCTCAGTGGTCTGAAAATTCCGAAAGTTGTATTGCCGAAGTTCGTGGACTACGGTGAAATTTTACGCTGGGTTTATAAAGAAAACGTACCAGGTTCATTCCCATATACAGCGGGCGTATTCCCATTCAAACGTGAAGGGGAAGATCCAAAACGTCAGTTTGCTGGTGAAGGAACACCGGAACGTACAAACCGCCGCTTCCATTACTTATCAAAAGATGACGATGCGAAACGTTTATCAACAGCTTTCGATTCGGTAACTCTTTACGGAGAAGACCCAGATGAGCGTCCGGATATTTTCGGGAAAGTCGGAGAATCAGGCGTTAGCATTTGTACACTTGATGATATGAAGAAACTATACGATGGCTTTGATTTATGCGCACCTTCTACTTCTGTGTCAATGACAATCAATGGACCTGCTCCAATCATTTTGGCGATGTTTATGAACACGGCAATTGACCAGCAAGTGAAGTTGAACGAAGAAAAACTGGGTCGCACGTTAACGGTTGAAGAATTCACCGAAGTACGCGAAAAAACGATGCAAGTCGTTCGTGGGACTGTTCAAGCGGATATTTTAAAAGAAGACCAAGGGCAAAATACATGTATTTTCTCAACGGAATTCGCACTTCGCATGATGGGTGACATCCAACAGTACTTTATCGATTCAAAAGTACGCAACTATTACTCAGTATCGATTTCTGGTTACCATATTGCAGAAGCTGGAGCGAACCCGATTTCGCAATTGGCGTTTACGCTTGCAAACGGCTTCACATATGTTGAGTATTACTTGAGCCGCGGAATGAACATCGATGATTTCGCACCAAACTTATCATTCTTCTTCTCGAATGGTTTGGATCCTGAATATACAGTAATCGGCCGTGTGGCTCGTCGTATTTGGGCAGTTGTAATGCGTGATAAATACGGTGCCAATGACCGTAGCCAAAAATTGAAGTACCATGTACAAACTTCAGGTCGAAGCTTGCATGCGCAAGAAATCGATTTCAACGATATCCGTACAACACTTCAAGCATTGATGGCGTTGCAGGATAACTGTAACTCACTTCACACAAATGCTTATGACGAAGCGATTACAACACCGACGGAAGAATCCGTTCGTCGTGCAATGGCGATTCAAATGATCATTACAAAAGAACACGGTCTTGCGAAAAATGAAAACCCACTACAAGGTGCATTTATTATTGAAGAAATGACCGACTTAGTGGAAGAAGCGGTACTTTCTGAATTTGATCGTATCAACGACCGTGGTGGCGTACTTGGTGCCATGGAAACACAGTACCAACGTGGAAAAATTCAGGAAGAATCCATGCATTACGAAATGCTGAAACATACGGGGGAACTGCCGATTATCGGTGTGAACACATACTTGAACCCAAACCCGCCTTCAGCGGAAAGCATTGACAACATGGAAATTGCACGTGCAACAACAGAGGAGAAAGAAACGCAAATTCTCAACTTGCGTGCCTTCCAACAACTCAATTCTGTAGAAGCAGAAGCTGCGCTGAAACGCCTGAAAGAAGTAGCAGTAACAGGCGGCAACATCTTCGAACAACTGATGGACACAGTAAAAGTGGCCTCACTTGGTCAAATTACTAATGCTTTATACGAAGTAGGCGGCCAATACCGTCGTAATATGTAAACCGAAAAAAGCGACCCACTTTGGTGGGTCGCTTTTCTGTTTGGGAATATGAAGAATAGGGTGTTACGGCGACTCACACTTTATTTTTCGAGGAGTATAAGTCGAGATAAATGGTTGAGAGGGAATAAACCGCCGTCGTAAAGGAATAAACATCCTAACTAGTGTTATACACAACAGGAGCGAAGCGAAAACAAAACCATTAAATCTTTAAACCTGAATGGGAGCAATTTCGCTAAATCGCTGCATTGGCTCTTTTCTGTGAAAGAAGCTTGCTATATTTGAAAATCCCGGTTCCATGGAACAACTCCAGGGAAGCGGGATTATCATTTAACTCTTATAAATCATACCTATAACCTATAAAAAATACGGACCGATCAGGAAAAATAAAATCATGAAATTAACAGCCGTCGTATACAATATCAGCATATTACCATTGTCTTCCGACACTTTTGTACGCGAAAGGAAAACTGGCAATAAACATACTATTCCTGCCACAATAATTACTGCCGATACTTGCCAGAGCTCCGTTAAATAAGGAGCTTTCTGAACGATTTTTTCCGGATTAAAGACGGTTGCGAACAAGACAAGTTGGCTGACAACCAAAGCGACTGTATTCACCAATAAGGCAATGAAGTAGGCATTGGATCTACGCAATTTATGAAGTAAAGCAAGTGCGCCATAGCCAATACTTAGTGCCGGAACAAGCCAGGCGAAAGACAGCAACATCATCACGAAACCGTTAAACAAGATCGTTAACATGGTATAAAGTGCTTCTTTATTGTCGCCTTCCAGACCGTCTAAACTCTGTGCGCGTTTTTCTTCAGTAGTTGAAGAATACATGAGTTTTTGGACGGTTCCGTTTGACTGGAAATAAGCCAGGGTATCTATATTAAGTAAAATTGGATTGGTATAAAGATCTCCAATTTTCGTTGCAGCTGCCGCTTCAATGTGTTCATTGTCAGCAAGTCCAACATAAGCCTGATTCACTTTTTTGCCAGTTGAATCATAATGCGAAGCGGTGAAAGAAATATATGTATCGGCTTCACTCAGAAAAATACTTGGAAAACGGACATCTGTCAGTTTGATGCCGGTATTCTTATCGAAAAAAGCAAGTTGTGAGAAAGAAGGTGTCTCTTGCTCCGTTAACTCAAACGTGGCCGTTCTTATAGACTTTTGTCGAGAACCACCGGAATTGATTTCTATATCCAACAGCATTCCGAAAAGATTGTTTGGCTTCGAGAAAAGCGTCATCGATTGTATGATTTCACTTGAATTCGTGGTGAACTGGAACAATTCTTCCAATTCACTACCAGCTTCGTAAAGTGTGAACCGGTTAGTGAGAATGTCACGAGTCACGATGAAAATATGATCATCCAAAACTTTGGCTGTGAAAACTGGCTTCTCAGTGGTGAAAGGCATCACCGCACCATCACCTTGCTGAACGAACACTTTTTGATCAGTTGTCCAATAAACAAGCGTGTCGTCGGACTTTGTGAAATCCTCAACCTGGTCAGCAATCATTTCATTATTACCGTATTCAGTAGAGTAGATTAGCGAATCTTCAACGATAGTATAAGAAGTTTTTCCATCGCTCCATGTATTTTTCTTGGCATTTAAATCTGAATTCGACCATGCCTTCTCACAATCCATAGTCAATGAACATTCATATAAATCTAGTTGTCTAAAATTAAGCAAGCTAACTGCATAGCCATTTTTAGTCGGTACACTTTGAAGCTTTATATAATCACTTGCCTGTTCATCAGTAGGAAATGATCGGCTCCATTCAGGAGAAGGTGGCGCTTTTTGTTCATTCAAGTTAACCCAGTATTGGGAACCTATCAATAGGAGTAAGAGTCCTAAGGTGTATAATTTGAGTTTTCTGGTCATCATCGGGTCCTTTGCATCAAAGATGTATTTATTACTAGTATGGCATAGTTTTCCAATCGGATAAATATTAACAATTGGGCTTATTCAAAAAATCTAACTATTTATCATGCATTTGCGCTAGAGCCGCAGGTTTCGTATGAGCCAACTAGTAAGAATGTATAATTGTGAGTCTCATGAACATAAACTCTTTTTTAAAGGTAATGTTATATGAGAGCCGATACCCACTCTTATTAAAAAAGTACAAATAAAAGTTTACAATGCCAAAATTAAAAATATTCATAAATTCCATTTTAAAAAGATAAACTTATTAACTTAATTGGGTATAATAGAACAAGAGGAATTGGGAGGATGTCACAATGAAAAACAGCATACATATTGTCGTGGTTTTGGCATGCCTTATCGGGACATTTTTCTTGTATAACAAGCAAATGGGGTCGATTCCCTTACTGATATTATCGATTTACTTGTTTTATTTCGGGTGGACTACGATAAGGGAAACAAAAAACAACAAATCACGGTAGCATATTTCAATGAGGTTTGTATATAATGGTTATTATGCCAACGTATGTAGAAAGGACGTGCACGATTTGAAATTTCGTGAAATGACAACAGAACAACTAAGTGAAGAATCGTTTATCGATTTGGGATATGCAATATTGGAAGAAAAACACGAATCTCTGACTTTACAAGAATTACTAGATGAGATCAAAAAATTAAATAAATTTACTGAAGCTCAAATGAAAGAACGTATGCTTCAGTACTATACAGATATGAACATCGATGGTCGCTTCCTGGCGATTTCTGAAAACCGTTGGGGTCTACGCGAGTGGTACCCTGTTGAACAAATTGAAGAAGAAACAGCGCCTACTGTAAAAGTTCGCAAGAAAAAAGCAAAAGCTGATGTGGATGAAGACGATCTTGAAGATGATTCAGATGATGATGAAATCGCATTCGAAGAGGACTTCGATGAATTTGTTGAAGACGTAGATGGCGAAGAAGACTTCGACTTGGACGAGGACGACGATGAAGAAGAAATCGAAGAAGTGGCTGCTGAAGAACTTCTTGATACAGACGATGAATTCGAAATCGTGGACGAAGAAGATGAGGAAGATGAAGAAGACGAAGAAGACGAAGTATAATAACCCTTGACTTCTTAGTTCATTCAGATTAATCTTTTACTTGGGCTCCCTAAAAGGGAGATTGAACGCTTATATAATGCGCTCCCCCTGCAAACACTGCAGGGAGGGCGCTTTTTTTGTTTTTACAAGTGTAAAGCGCAACATTAGTTCAGAGTTGTCGAAAATAGCATGAAAACTCGTTTTTACTAAGTTTCAAAACTTACAATCGAGCCGAAGCTTGAAACGATCTTGAACTTTTTAACAGCACGCCTCACCCAACTTCATTTCAAATACACCATAATAGGAGGAGTTAGCTTTGACTAAATATATTTTCGTAACAGGTGGCGTAGTTTCTTCACTTGGTAAGGGAATTACCGCGGCTTCACTCGGCCGTTTACTGAAGAATCGTGGACTTAACGTAGCGATTCAAAAATTCGATCCATACATTAACGTAGACCCAGGTACAATGAGCCCGTACCAACATGGGGAAGTTTACGTGACGGACGACGGTGCCGAAGCAGACTTGGATCTTGGTCACTACGAGCGTTTCATTGACATTAACGTCAGCAAATTCTCAAACGTAACAACAGGGAAAGTATATTCTGCGGTCTTGAAAAAAGAACGTCGTGGCGACTACTTGGGCGGAACTGTACAAGTTATTCCACATATCACGAATGAAATTAAAGAACGTTTAGTTCGTTCTGCAAAAGAAACACATGCAGATGTGGTCATCACTGAAATCGGTGGAACAGTAGGGGACATCGAGTCACTGCCATTCCTAGAAGCAATCCGCCAAATGAAAGGCGACTTCGGTGCAGAAAATGTTATGTACATTCACTGTACGTTAATTCCTTACATCCGTGCTGCAGGTGAGATGAAAACAAAACCAACGCAACATAGCGTAAAAGAATTGCGTAGTTTAGGGATTCAGCCAAACATCATCGTGGTGCGTACCGAACATGAAGTACCACAAGATATGAAAGATAAAATTGCGTTATTCTGTGACATTAAAGCGAGCGAAGTAATTGAAGCGCGTGATGCGGAGTCTTTATATGAAGTACCGTTAGCGCTTCAAGAACAGCATATGGACCAAATCGTCCTAGATCACTTCGGCATTAATGCGCCTGAAGCGGATATGACGGATTGGACAGCTTTAGTTGACCGCGTGAAAAATTTATCGAAAAAAGTTCGTATTGGCTTAGTCGGTAAATATGTAGAATTACAAGATGCGTACATCTCAGTTGTAGAAGCCATGAAACATGCAGGGTTTGCATTCGATGCGGACATTGAAGTGAAATGGATTAACGCTGAGCACGTAAACGAGGAAAACGTTGCAGAATGGTTAAGCGATGTTGACGGCGTATTGGTTCCAGGTGGCTTCGGTGACCGCGGAGTTGAAGGGAAAATTGCTGCAACTGCTTATGCACGTGAAAACAACGTACCGTTCCTTGGTATTTGTTTAGGAATGCAATTGGCAACAGTTGAATTTGCACGTAACATTCTTGATTTAAAAGACGCTCATTCTGCTGAATTAAATCCAGCTACACCATACCCGATTATCGACTTGTTACCAGAACAAAAAGATATTGAAGATTTAGGTGGTACACTTCGTTTAGGATTACAACCATGTAAACTAATTCCTGGTTCAAAAGCATATGAAGCTTACGGACAAGAGTTAGTGTACGAACGTCACCGTCACCGTTACGAGTTCAACAACGAATACCGCGAGCAATTTGAAGCAGCTGGCTTCATTTTCTCTGGTACGAGCCCAGATGGTCGATTAATTGAAGTGATTGAAATTCCAAATCACCCATTCTTCGTCGCATCTCAGTTCCACCCAGAATTTATCTCGCGTCCACAACGTCCACAACCACTATTCCGCGAGTTCATCAAAGCGGCAGTAGGGGAATAATTTAACCAAAAGCCCGTTCCTTTGAAAATGAAGGAACGGGCTTTTGTTATACTATTTATGGATAAAATTAGATATTTTTTTTAAAAATGCACTACAGGTATGGAATATCCTGTATTATAATAAAGGGATTACATTTTCTCCTTCATAAAAGCAAATTATTATTGAAAAATATCTTTTTTATGCAGGATTATGGAAAAGATTGTAGAATTATTAGAAATAGTACCAGTGCAAGCAAAGGGGAACGTTTTCATGAAACAGTTACTGATTGTGGATGATCAACAGGGGATTCGTTTGTTATTAAATGAAGTGTTTAAACGTGAAGGTTACACGACATTTTTGGCTGCGAATGGAATTGAAGCATTAGAACTAGCTGAGAGAGTTAAGCCAGACGGTGTGCTCCTAGATATGAAGATACCGGGGATGGATGGAATAGAAATTTTGAAACGTATCAAAGCGCGTACTCCTGACTTGCCGGTCGTCATGATGACGGCATATGGAGAACTTGATTTAATCAAAGAAGCAATGGATTTGGGCGCTTCACATTATTTCACAAAGCCCTTTGATATTTATGAAGTGCGCGATGCTGTAAACGGAATGTTAAAAGACTGACATAAGCAGGCAGTGGCAAACACTGCCTGTTTTTGTTATTATAAAAGATGGTTAAAAGCAATATTTCCTATTCATGAAACGGAGGATTCCTCAATGGCTTTAGTATCGATGAAAGACATGATGATCAAAGGGAAAAAAGAAGGCTATGCAATCGGACAATTCAATATCAACAACTTGGAGTTCACGCAAGCCATTTTACAAGCAGCAGAAGCAGAAAAATCCCCAGTAATCTTAGGCGTTTCTGAAGGGGCAGCTAAATATATGGGCGGTTTCACAACCGTTGTTCACATGGTTAAAGGATTGATGCACGACTATAAAATTACGGTTCCTGTAGCGATTCATTTAGACCATGGTTCAAGTTTTGAAAAATGTAAAGAAGCAATTGATGCTGGATTCACATCAGTCATGATTGATGCATCACATCATCCATTGGAAGAAAACATTTCAACCACGTCTCAAGTAGTGGAATATGCACACGCTCATGGCGTGTCTGTTGAAGCTGAGCTTGGAACTGTGGGTGGACAAGAAGATGACATTATCGCAGAAGGCGTCATTTATGCAGATCCAAAAGAATGTGCTGAACTGGTTTCACGCACTGATATCGATTGCTTGGCACCTGCACTGGGTTCTGTTCATGGTCCTTACAAAGGAGAACCGAATTTAGGTTTTGCTGAAATGGAAGAAATCTCGAAATTATCAGATCTTCCACTTGTATTGCACGGTGGAACCGGAATTCCTGTAAAAGATATTCAACGTTCGATTTCACTGGGAACAGCGAAAATCAATGTTAATACTGAAAATCAAATTGCAGCTACAAAAGCAATTCGTGATTTCTTGAATAGCGATGCGGATGTTTACGATCCACGTAAATACTTAATTCCTGCTCGTGACGCAATCAAAAACACTGTACAAGGAAAAATGCGCGATTTCGGAAGTTCTGGAAAAGCATAAATAAAATAGCATAAATAAAACAAGAGAATGTAAGGAGAAGTGTCGGAATACGGCCTTCTCCTCTTTTTCCATCAAATGGAGGCAACTAAAAATGAAATTTTTTATCGATACAGCAAACTTTGAAGAAATTAAAGAAGCACACGCTTGGGGTATTTTGTCAGGCGTAACTACAAATCCATCACTTGTGGCAAAAGAAAATATTTCTTTCCACGATCGTTTACGTGAAATCACTTCACTAGTAGAAGGTTCAGTCAGTGCAGAAGTAATTGCTTTGGATGCTGAAGGAATGATTAAAGAAGGTCGTGAACTAGCGGCAATTGCACCAAATATCACAGTGAAATTACCAATGACACCAGACGGTCTGGCAGCATGTTCAGTATTTTCAAAAGAAGGCATTAAAACAAATATCACGTTGATTTTCAGCGCAAACCAAGCTTTGCTTGCAGCACGTGCTGGAGCAACTTATGTATCACCATTCCTTGGGCGTTTGGACGATATCGGTCACAACGGCATGGATTTAGTCGGTACGATTGCACAAATTTTTGAATTGCACAATATTGATACAGAAATCATTGCTGCATCAATTCGTCATCCACAACACGTGACAGACGCAGCGCTTCACGGAGCACACATTGGAACAATGCCGATAAACGTAATGAAACAAATGTTCAAACATCCATTAACGGATAAAGGAATTGAAGCATTTTTAGCGGATTGGAATAACCGTTTAAGTGCAGAATAAGTTAACTCTTGAATTGATTGTAGGTGAATTACATGGAAGTGTATAAAATTAATGGGCAAAAACGTTTACAAGGAACAATTAAAGTGAGCGGTGCCAAAAACAGCGCAGTTGCTTTAATCCCGGCATCCATTTTAGCCAATTCTCCTGTCACGATTGAAGGATTACCGGAAATCTCGGATGCTTGGACACTGAAAGAGTTGCTAGAGGAAATCGGTGGGGATGTATCTTTCGACGACGGCACTATGAACATTGATCCTACTAAAATGCAAGGCATGCCTTTGCCAAACGGCAACGTTAAAAAACTTCGAGCATCCTATTATTTGATGGGTGCCATGCTAGGTCGCTTTAAAAAAGCGGTCATTGGCTTGCCAGGAGGCTGTTTCTTAGGACCTCGTCCGATCGATCAACACATCAAAGGCTTTGAGGCGCTTGGTGCCAAAGTGACGAACGAACATGGTGCCATTTATTTGCGTGCGGATGAATTGCGTGGAGCTAAAATTTATTTAGACGTTGTCAGTGTTGGTGCCACCATCAACATCATGCTGGCTGCCGTAATGGCTAAAGGGCAAACGACCATTGAAAATGCCGCGAAAGAACCTGAAATCATTGATGTAGCGACTTTGTTAACAAACATGGGAGCGAAAATCAAGGGTGCAGGAACGAACGTCATTCGAATCGATGGAGTTGATGAACTACATGGGACGAACCACACGATTATCCCCGATCGAATTGAAGCAGGAACATTCATGATAATGGCTGCAGTGGCTGGTGACGGTGTTACAATTGACAATGTCATCCCATTCCATGTTGAAGCGCTGACTGCAAAACTGCGCGAAATGGGCGTTAAGATCGAAGAAGGCGAAGAAAGTATCTTCATTCCGAAATCAGAGAACTTGCAGGCAGTGGATGTGAAAACACTGGTGTATCCTGGTTTCCCAACGGATTTACAGCAACCGTTCTCTCTTTTAATGACCCAGGCCAAAGGTTCATCGGTCATTACAGACACCATTTATTCAGCCCGTTTCAAACATATCGATGAGTTGAAACGTATGAATGCCAGTGCACGTGTAGAAGGGCGTACAGCGATTATTTCAGGTCCGACGAAATTGGAATCCGCTTCAGTTCGTGCATCAGATTTGCGTGCAGGAGCAGCCTTGGTATTGGCTGGATTGATTGCCGAAGGAGAAACTGAAATTCGCGATATTTATCATATCGAACGAGGCTACAGCTCGTTAATTGATAAATTGCATGGGCTCGGTGCAGATATTCGCCGCGAAACTATCGAAGATGAACACGAACATTCGAGCACAGAAGACAACGAAAAATAAAAATCTGACCACTTGTCACGTATGGTACAATGACAGGTGGAAGAATGACGCAAATAAATGACCGGATAACGGGAGGAACACACAAAATGGAACGCAGTTTATCAATGGAGTTAGTGCGTGTAACAGAAGCAGCAGCAATCGCTTCGGCACGTTGGATGGGCCGAGGTTTGAAAAATGAAGCGGATGACGCAGCGACTACAGCTATGCGAAACGTTTTTAACTCTATCCCGATGCAAGGGGTCGTCGTAATAGGCGAAGGTGAAATGGACGAAGCACCGATGCTATATATCGGTGAAGAACTAGGTCTTGGCATTGGCGGTCCGGAAGTGGATATCGCAGTTGACCCTCTCGAGGGAACAAATATCGTGGCTTCAGGCGGATGGAATGCGCTTGCAGTTCTTGCAATCGCAGACAGAGGCAACCTGCTGAATGCACCGGATATGTATATGGACAAATTGGCAGTAGGACCTGAAGCAAGAGGCCAAGTGGACATCAACGCTTCTGTAACAGATAACTTACGTGCGGTTGCCCGTGCTAAAAACAAAGACATCGAAGACGTTGTGGCAACAATTTTAAACCGCCCACGTCACCAAAAAATTATTGATGAGATTCGTGCATCAGGTGCTCGAATTAAATTGATCAATGATGGCGACGTTGCAGGTGCAATCAACACAGCATTCGATGAAACAGGCGTAGATATTTTATTTGGACTGGGTGGCGCGCCAGAGGGCGTTATTGCTGCAGTTGGCTTGAAATGTCTAGGTGGCGAAATACAAGGTAAATTAGTTCCTACCAACGAACAAGAATTACAACGTTGTATTCGTATGGGACTTGATGTAAACCGTGTATTCCGTATGGAAGACCTTGTAAAAGGTGACGACGCAATCTTTGCGGCAACGGGTGTAACGGATGGAGAACTTCTGCGTGGTGTACAATTCAAGGGATCATATGCAGAGTCTCATTCATTAGTTATGCGTGCGAAATCAGGCACAGTCCGTTTCGTAGAAGGGCGTCACAGCTTGAAGAAAAAACCTCATCTTATGATGGAAGACTAACTTCAAAAATATGTGCCTGGCCATAACTTGGCCGGGCATCTTCTACTAAAATCAATTCATTGCAGAACCAATCCTACCTTCAACTTGAATCGACACAACAAAATATGTAAAAGAGTGGTGCCATTTTATGACAACCTTAAAGATTGCTGAACTAGAAAGTATGACGTTAAAAGAACTGTATGCACTTGCACGCCAGTTCAAAATCTCGTACTACAGCAAACTAACGAAAAAAGAACTTATTTTTGCGATATTAAAAACACGCGCAGAACAAGAAGGCTACTTCTTCATGGAAGGTGTCCTGGAAATTATTCAATCTGAAGGGTTCGGTTTCTTGCGCCCCATCAACTATTCTCCAAGTTCAGAAGATATCTATATTTCCGCATCTCAAATTCGCCGTTTCGACTTACGTAACGGAGATAAAGTAACAGGAAAAGTACGCCCACCAAAAGAAAATGAACGATACTACGGCCTATTGCACGTAGAATTAGTAAATGGTGAAGACCCGGATTCTGCAAAAGAACGCGTGCATTTCCCGGCACTCACACCGTTATATCCAGATCGTCACATCAAGCTTGAAACAGAGTCAAACAAACTATCAACCCGCATCATGGATTTAGTAGCACCTGTCGGATTCGGTCAACGTGGCTTAATCGTGGCACCGCCAAAAGCGGGTAAAACGATGTTACTAAAAGAAGTGGCAAACTCGATTACGACAAACTATCCGGATGCAGAACTGATTGTCTTGCTAATTGACGAACGTCCAGAGGAAGTTACGGATATCGAGCGTTCTGTGAATGCCGATGTTGTAAGCTCAACGTTTGACGAAGTACCAGAAAATCACGTAAAAGTTGCGGAATTGGTTCTTGATCGTGCGATGCGTTTAGTTGAACACAAACGTGACGTCATCATCCTGATGGACTCCATTACACGACTGGCACGTGCGTACAACTTAGTGATTCCACCAAGTGGTCGTACATTATCTGGTGGTATTGACCCTGCTGCATTCCATCGTCCAAAACGTTTCTTCGGTGCAGCACGTAACATTGAAGAAGGCGGAAGCTTAACAATTCTTGCAACAGCTCTAGTTGATACAGGATCACGTATGGATGAAGTGATTTACGAAGAATTTAAAGGAACAGGAAACTTGGAGCTTCACCTAGACCGCAATTTGGCAGAGCGTCGTATTTTCCCGGCACTCGACATCCGTCGCTCGGGAACACGAAAAGAAGAACTACTTATTCCTTCAAATCAACTCGAAAAACTATGGGCAATTCGCAAAACATTCTCGGATTCGCACGATTTCGGCGAACGCTTCCTAAAAAAATTGCGTCAATCGAAATCAAACGAAGATTTCTTCAACCAGCTCAATGACGATATGAAAGCTCATCGTGGTGGCAAGGGACTGCTATAAGATAAATTGTAGTTCCTTATTTAAACAAAAGGGTTGATTTCGTAAGTCCTTTTTGCTATAATTTAGTTCGGTAGATTTACCATACTCTGTGACATATACGGCTGAACTGAACGGGTCGTGTAAGGTGACAGTTAAATAACCCACTCTGTTCCAGATGGTTCAGGGCGAGAGGAGATTTAAGATGAAACCAGGAATTCATCCCGATTACAAAACAGCTACAGTTACATGTTCATGTGGTAACTCGTTCGAAACAGGATCAGTAAAAGAAGACATCAAAGTTGAGTTTTGCTCAGAATGTCATCCATTCTATACTGGCCGTCAGAAATTCGCAGCAGCGGATGGCCGTGTTGATCGTTTCAACAAAAAATACGGTCTTAAAGAAGAAATCAACGAATAATCACAAAATACCCGCTTAGAGTTTCGACTCTATGCGGGTATTTTTTATTTTATTTAAGGTGAGCGGTCAGTTAGTTGAATTCTGGGGAGTTTAGTTGTAAAAAGAGAAATTTGATTGAATTGAATAAATAATGGAAGTGAACTCTTAATCTCATCACAAATAGAAAAGCTACCCTGTAAAGGCAGTCGGTTCTTCAACTAAGCACTCCTTAGTTGATAAATGAAATCTTCCTGTTGTTGGTATTATTCTAGACGGTTCCCAAAATAGATAAAGTGTAATATATGTTAAAATAATCTTTGGGCGTGAGCGAAAGAAAACTATTTAGTGAGGTAGAGAAATGACGAGAAAAGTTGTATACATTTTACCTGGACTACTGGTTTGTATTGCAATTGCAATGATAGGTATAGCACTCGGAAGATTTTTCCCTAATTTAGGGAGTGGTTTATTTGCAATTCTAATTGGTATATTAATTGGTAATTTAAAAATAGGTTCTTATTCCATATTAAAGCCGGGGGAAAAGTTTTCGGGAAGTACTTTACTGTACTTTTCCATTGTTTTATTAGGAGCAACCTTAACATTCAATTCATTATTTGAAATTGGAATGTTAGGTCTTGCTTATATTCTCATTCAAATGGCAGGAACGATTTTGTTTGTTATTTGGTTAGGAAAGAAACTGCGATTCGGTGAAGATTTTGGTTTGCTGATGGCAAGTGGAAATGCGGTCTGTGGTTCATCTGCGATTGCGTCGACTGCACCAGCTATCCAGGCTAAAGAATCTGATGTGGCCGTTTCTATTACGATTGTCAATCTGTTGGGTACGGTTTTGATGATCTTGTTACCAGTGATAACAAGTGCGATTTTTCAAAACGATGTATTGCAGTCGTCTGCATTAATAGGTGGAACATTACAATCTGTTGGACAAGTAGTAGCTAGTGGTAGCATTGTTGGTGAAGCGGTAAAGGATCAAGCAGCCGTCTTTAAAATCAGTCGAATTATCTTTCTGGTAGCTGTTGTTTTTGTTTTGAAACAGATCAAACTTAATAATGGAGAACAGCCAAAAACGCAGGAGTCATTTCAATGGCGTACAATCGTTCCATGGTATGTCGGGGGCTTTTTCATACTATGTTGTTTGAATAGTATTTTATATTTCCCTGCAACAGTTACACATTCAATCAAGGGGTTCGGAAACTATTTGGAAATCATCGCTTTGGCGGGGATTGGAATGAGTGTGAAAATAAAAGACCTTACACTGCACGGCTGGAAGTTATCAGCTTATGCCGGGGGAATCGGTCTATTCCAGATTGTATTTGCTCTATTATTGATTTTTATTTTATTGTAAGCTTCACATAAAAAAACGTCTCATGAATCCTTATTGTTAGCCATATATTTAAACAATATAAGTTGGGATATAGGAGGATGAGTAGATCATGCAAACAAAAGAAATGCGCTTACGTCGAATCCAACATCTTGCTCATGAAATTATGGATGAGATGAATGTAAGGAAAGAGCTAAGACGATTTGATACAAGACTTGTGATTGATAATCTATCCCGGGCAATCGGCGATTTATCAGATCCATTGGGTAATTATTCACTTGACTATTTAGAAGAAAAAGTGGGAAATGCACATTGCCTGCTATTTAAAACTGAAAAAAACATACACTTTCATCCTTAACTCCACTTGGGGTACCTCAGCATAACACAGCTGGTATAAAATATTTTTACTCCATTCCTTTTTCAAAGCGGATAGAAAAAATAAAATGAATTCATAAACTTGAATGAAAAAGATAATTATCATCATTACTATAAATAATAAAGGGCAACCAAAATGATGGTTACCCTCAAAAGTTTAAGCTTTTGTTACAAATGTTTTGCAATCCGTTTCTTCACTATTGGATGCCTTTTTGCCCTTATGACTGACTACATAAATAGAATCCGCTTTACATTTGTTTCCGGAGTCCCAATACTTACAGTTATTCACTTCACACAGAACATCTTGAGCCATAGTATCACACCTCCTATTTTGTTATTATTAGCAAATTTGAGGTGACTGATACTTTTTTTATTTAAGTGGAGTGTAATTCTTACTGTATGTATTAAAAGTTAAGCAAAAGGCTGCCGAGCAAAGCGAATAGCCCTGTTATTAAAACCTTTGAATTGCGCCACACACGGATGTTTAGTGGTGTTTCTATTTGAGAAGACAATTGATAGAATGATGACTGATATTCTAGAATAAATATTTTCCTCTATATCACATAACTTTATGAAAGAAAAGACGGGAAATGCAACATAATTTTCTGTATGATAGGGAATAGAGAGTTTTGAAAGGAGTGACTTCCATGTACGTGATGTCACAAACTGGCTGGGTAGAAGTCATTTGCGGAAGTATGTTTTCTGGGAAATCAGAAGAATTAATTCGTCGTGTACGACGCGTGCAATTTGCGAAACAAAAAATTGCCGTGTTCAAACCACGTATAGATAATCGTTACAGTGAAGAAGAAGTTGTAAGCCATAATGGCACGAAAGTGATTGCGATGCCAGTTGAGCGCGCAAAAGATATATGGGCGTATATTTCGGATGAATATGATGTCATTGGAATCGATGAAGCCCAATTCTTTGACGAAGGAATTGTGGATGTCGTGGAACGTCTAGCGAATCATGGATTCCGCGTTATTGTTGCTGGTCTGGATCAAGATTTCCGAGGGGAACCATTTGGACCAATGCCAAAACTAATGGCAGGTGCTGAACAAGTAACGAAATTACAGGCTGTTTGCCAAGTGTGCGGTTCACCTGCAAGTCGAACGCAACGACTTATTAACGGAGAGCCAGCTGGCTATGAGGATCCAATTATTTTGATTGGAGCAACAGAAGCTTACGAACCTCGTTGCCGTCACCATCACGAAGTACCAGCAGGCGTTACTCATCAAACTTCATTAGTGTACGAGAAAGAGTAGCGATTGCTGCTCTTTTTCTTTTTGGCTTTGTAAAACAATACTGTTCTTTTGCTAGACGAAAATGTACTCTTTCGTTTGATTTTCAATTTCAACAGCACTCTTTGCCGGTTCGTCTGCGGAAAGGGAGCAGATTCCTTTACGTTATATCCAGCTAAGCTGTAGTGGCAATTTCGCCTCTTTTTCTATATAATTATACTGTTAATCACATGAACGGATGAGGTGAAAGTATGTTTGATCGCTTACAATCGGTAGAAGACCGATATGACCGCTTAAATGAATTGCTCAGTGACCCTGAGATTGTTAATGATATGAATAAACTACGTACGCTTTCGAAAGAACAGTCGGACTTACAAGATACGGTCAATGCATACCGTGAATACAAACAAGTAAAAGAGCAGCATGCTGATGCGAGAGCCATGCTTGACGATAAGCTCGATGCAGATATGCGTGAAATGGTGAAAGAAGAAATGAACGACTTGGCGGCTCAAATTGAAGAGCTGGAAGAACGTTTGAAACTGTTATTGATTCCGAAAGACCCGAATGATGAAAAGAACGTAATCATGGAAATTCGTGGAGCTGCCGGTGGAGACGAAGCTGCTCTATTTGCAGGGAACTTATTCCGCATGTACAGCCGCTACGCAGACACGCAAGGCTGGAAAATTGAAATTATGGATGCTTCTCCTACTGGAATTGGTGGCTATAAAGAAGTGATCTTCATGATTAACGGTAACGGAGCGTACTCGAAAATGAAATATGAAAACGGTGCTCACCGTGTTCAACGTGTTCCTGAAACGGAGTCTGGTGGACGCATTCATACGTCGACAGCAACCGTTGCATGTCTTCCAGAAGTGGAAGAGGTAGATGTAGAAATTCATGAAAATGATATTCGTACAGATACGTATGCATCTTCAGGTGCCGGCGGTCAGTCCGTTAATACAACAATGTCAGCTGTTCGTCTAACACATATTCCGACTGGCACGGTAGTAACTTGCCAAGATGAAAAATCACAAATTAAAAACAAAGCTAAAGCCATGACGGTTCTTCGCGCACGTGTTGCAGATAAATTCCGTCAAGAAGCACAAGCTGAGTATGACGCTGTCCGTAAATCTGCAGTAGGTTCAGGAGACCGTTCAGAACGAATTCGCACATACAACTATCCACAAAATCGCGTGACTGACCACCGCGTTGGATTGACCATTCAAAAATTGGATCAAATCATGGAAGGTAAACTCGATGAAATCGTGAATGTTCTCATAATGACGGACCAATCCGAAAGACTTGAGCGCATGAATGAAACCAATGTGTAAATATGTATACGAGGCTCTCGCGCGAGCCTCGTCTTTTTTAATAGAAAACGGTCGAGAAGAACCTGTCGCGCGTATGTTGCTACAACATGTTTTAAATAAAACACACGTCCAGTTACTCATGGATATGCGTGAAGAAATTTCAGACAGCCAATTCAATCAGTATTGGTCACTCATTGAACAGCACAAAGACGGAAAGCCTGTTCAATACATTATCGGGTCGGAAGAATTTTATGGTCGAACGTTCACTGTCAATGAACATGTTCTTATTCCTCGCCCTGAGACGGAAGAACTTATTGTGGAAACGACTGCCCGTATAAAGCATTTGTTCAACAATAAAACGGAGTTAAATCTTGCGGATATTGGGACAGGCAGTGGGGCAATCGCCATTACAATGAAGGCTGAAGTTCCTGCTTTACAAGTCACAGCAACCGATTTATCCCCACAGGCACTGAAAGTGGCACAAGCAAACGCAGCTGAACTTGATGCAGACATCACATTCAAGCTTGGTGATTTAACCGCTCCTATTGCAAATGAAAAGTGGGATATCGTATTATCGAACCCTCCCTATATTGCACACGAAGAAGCTACGACTCTATCAGATACTGTATTAAACTATGAACCTCATAGTGCTCTTTTTGCTGATGAAGAGGGACTTCAGTTATATAAAAGGTTAGCTGTAGAACTCCCTGCAATCTTGAATCGACCTGCACTGATTGGTCTGGAAATCGGCTATGCGCAAGGTCCCGCTGTCCAATCTTTCTTCCAAAAATCGTTCCCAACTGCTCAAGTTGATATAGTAAAAGATATAAACGGAAAAGAAAGAATGATTTTTTGTGAGATTCGTGAATAAACTATCAACACCTTGTCCACAATGATGTCAAGGGGGAATGAACAGTGATACAAGATTACGAGATTTTCAGAAACGAAGAACAGCAAACGAAGCGGTCTCCATGGATTGAACTCATCCTGTCGCTCTTACTCATTCAAACATTACTATTTTTATTGCCAGTTATTAGCGGTGCAGCCGAGGCAGTACCAGCAGACGCTATTCAAATAAGAATTGTTGCAAACAGCAACACTAGCGAAGATCAGCAAATTAAATCGTTAATTCAGCAAGAAATTCAACCACTTCTTGAAAAAGCAGCTGCCAGCGTTCAAACAACGGCACAACTTGAAAAAGAATTGAATGCGCTATCTACGGAAATCACGTTAAAAGCACAAGCTATCACAAAACAGGCAATCCAGATCAGCTTGGCAAAAGCATTGATTCCACCAAAAACAGATGGCACTTACTTTTATGCACAAGATTTTCACCAATCACTTGTTGTGACAATCGGAAGTGGCAAAGGTGACAACTGGTGGTGCGCATTATTTCCAAAGGTATGTTATCAAGAAGAAGAAGAAGAAGTGATAGAAGAAGAGCCTGTGAAGTTTTGGACATGGGAGTGGATAAAAAGCAAGTTTTGGTAAGAGTTATACACATTTACACACCTAGTTATCAACAACATGTGCATAACTAACACATTACCCTAATAGAAAGGAGAAATATCGCATGAAAACGAAAAAACTCATTGTGGATAACGGTGTGAATAAAATCGAAGTTTATTCACAAGCTGTGGAAAAATTAATGTCTGGTGAAGTTGTCGCATTTCCGACTGAAACAGTTTACGGTTTGGGAGCAATCGCTACGAATGAACAAGCAGTCGCGAAAATCTTCGAGGCAAAAGGTAGACCTTCCGATAACCCATTGATTGTTCATGTTGGTAAAGCTCACGACATCGTAAAATACGTCACTTCTGTTCCAGAAAAAGCAGATGCGTGCATCAAAGCGTTTTGGCCAGGTCCATTAACACTGATTTTAGACGCAAAACCGAATACTTTCGCTCCGAATGTAACCGCTGGCTTATCAACAGTAGGGTTACGCATGCCTGATCATCCAGTTGCACTGGAATTACTGACCATGCTTAATCACCCCGTTGCCGCACCAAGTGCAAACCGCAGTGGCAAACCAAGCCCAACAACTGCTCTGCATGTGGAAAAAGATTTGAACGGACGAATTCCTCTCATCTTAGATGGCGGGGCTACCGGAATCGGACTTGAATCAACCGTTGTGGATTTTACTGTTGATCCACCCGTGATCCTGCGTCCAGGCGGCGTTACAGCGAACATGCTACAAGAAGTTATTGGCAAAGTAATTGAACCAGAAACAACCAAAGTGGATGAAGCATCCGTACCACGGGCACCTGGCATGAAATATGCACATTACGCACCTGATGCGCCAGTGTATTTAATTCAACCAGATGTGAACTCGGTAAAGAAAGCCATTCAGACAATACATATGAACCATCAAAAAGTTGCTTTACTCGCTACAGATGAATTCAGTCAAGGCGGGGCAGACTGGTTCTTTTCACTCGGCAATCAACAAAATCTCGAAACTTCTGCACAACATTTATACGCGCATTTACGTTCGTGCGATGAAACAACGGCTGATATGATACTCGTTACGGTACCTGAAAAAACAGGTGTTGGTGCAGCCATTTTCAATCGTCTGGAAAAAGCAGCCGATGGCAACTGGTGGCACTCCTAATCTCTTCCTTTTTTGCATATGCTAGAAGCAATGCAATAGAGGGGGGAGATTTTTTCATTGCCTACAGAAATGCTTGCGGGGCTACTTACCGCACTGGATGTCGTCGCACTTTATAGTGTATTACCAAAAATCCGCTTCCCGCTCATCCTTGCCATTTGGACAGGAATTTTACATATGATTTTCCCGCTCCTCGGTTTTCTAGCAGGAGAGTGGGTTACCTCGTTCATCGTTGAAGGTGGACGTTTCATCTCCAGTATTCTTTTATTTCTTACAGGTGTTCATTTATGCTTATATCAACAAAAACCAAAATCCACACTCATTCCCCCCATTTTACTTGCCATTGTTGTCAGCATTGATACCTTTTCAGTTAGCCTTTCTTTTGGTATGCTTCAATTACAAAAGTGGTTTTTCTTATTCAGTGCCGGCTTTTTCGCTTTAGCGTTTTCATATGTTGCGCTAAAAAGCAAACTGATCAAAGGACCATTGCTAACACGCATATCAGGAGTATGTCTCATGTTGATGGGATTGCTCACTTTGCTAAATAAATGAGGGATTCACGTGAACATCTATTTCATATGTACAGGAAATACTTGCCGCAGTCCGATGGCGGAAGCAATATTCCAATCTCATAATAAAGAAGGAATGCACGTACGTTCAGCAGGAATCTATGCAATGGACGATGGTGACATTTCGGAAAATGCCAAACAAGTCATTCGTGAAGCCGGCATTGATTTCACACACTATTCCCGTCAGGTAAGTGGAGAGGATGTACGCTGGGCAGACCTTGTATTGACCATGACCTCTGCACATAAGCAACTAATCATGCAAGCTTTTCCTTTTGCTGCAGACAAAATATTCACCTTGAAAGAATACGTACGCCCATACGGTTCCCACGACGTGTCCGATCCATTTGGCGGTGACGTGTACATGTACCGTCAAACTTTCCAGGAGCTCACTCAACTGACGAATGAATTACATTCAAAATTAAACGAAGAACAATGACGGCTCTTAATGATTGGGAGCTGTTTTTTTTTTTTTGCAAGGCTAGATTTTCAGGTTTTAAGATTTAATAGTTTTGTTTTCGCTACGCTCCTGTTTTGAAGAAGTGATATCTCACAACAAGTAGACTTGTGAGACAGGTTGTTGCTGTCTTTTCCGTTTGTGAAAAATTTAACGCTCAAACTGGCTTGTTTATCGATCAATCTAGAGATTTATCGCTCAAACAAGTCTCGTTGGCAAGTTAACTTAAGGAGACGGCAGGCTTCATTTCTAGATAAACACCTTCGAAATGGAGATATACACCAATGAAATAAAGAAAACCACCTCTGATTCCTCCATATCCACTTACGAATTCAAGATAACCCAAATCAAAGAATGGCTAGAAAGGCACTTTGCGCTTTTCTTAGTAAAAATGGTAAGATAAAAGCGAATATGAATAGAAATGAGGGACTGAAATGAATATCGCGATATCTTCCGATCACGGGGGCAATACTTTGCGTAAAGAAATTACTTCTTTACTTGACGAACTGGGACACACATATCAGGATTTCGGTCCACAAACGAGCGATTCAGTCGATTATCCGGACTATGCAGGACCTGTTTCAGAGGGGGTTGCTACTGGGAAATTTGACCGAGGCATCTTAATTTGCGGTACAGGTATTGGCATGTCAATTGCAGCCAATAAAATCAAAGGAATCCGTTGTGCATTGGTTCACGATGTGTTCAGCGCAAAAGCGACACGTGGCCATAATGATTCCAATATATTAGCAATGGGCGAACGCGTAATTGGTGGCGGTCTGGCTCGTGAAATTGTAAAAACATGGTTGGAAAGCGAATTTGAAGGTGGACGTCACGAACGTCGCGTCGCAAAACTTTCAGAACTCGAAAACAAATAGAGGAGTTTGGTCATATGGATGCACACACAATGTGGCAGCCGCAACTCGAACAATTGCTCAGTGAGTTTGCGACACAAGTCACGTTCACACCAGGGCAAATCATTGTTATCGGTTGCTCGACCTCTGAGATTGTTGGAAAACGAATTGGCTCGGCAGGAGGGCTTGAAGTGGCGGAAAGCTTATTCGAACCGTTGCAAGCATTTGCAAGCAAGCATGAGATTCATTTAGCTTTTCAAGGGTGCGAACATATTAACCGAGCGCTAACGATGGAAAGACAAACGGCACATACCTATGGTATAGAACCGGTAAATGTCATTCCAGTTCAAAAAGCGGGAGGTTCCATGTCTGCCTACGCCTATACACATTTCAATGATCCGGTTGTGGTCGAGCAAGTAAAAGCCCATGGTGGCATCGATATTGGACAAACTTTGATCGGCATGCACATTAAACCTGTAGCAGTACCGATCCGAACATCTGTAAAACAAATTGGTGAAGCCGTTGTCACACTCGCTACTACCCGTCCGAAACTCATCGGCGGAGAGCGAGCAGTATATAAAATCAAGTAGACATAAAGGGGATATGGACACATGAAGAAGATTGCTGAGCAAGACAAAGCTATTTTTGAAGCAATGACTGCTGAAAAAACACGTCAACAAGGGAATATCGAATTAATTGCATCTGAAAACTTTGTTTCAGAAGCAGTAATGGAAGCTCAAGGATCTGTATTAACGAATAAATATGCAGAGGGCTACCCAGGAAAACGTTATTATGGTGGCTGTGAACACGTAGACGTAGTGGAAAACATTGCGCGTGACCGTTTGAAAGAAATTTTTGGAGCGGAACATGCGAACGTGCAACCACATTCTGGCTCTCAAGCAAATATGGCGGTTTACATGACTGTACTTGAGCAAGGCGACACGGTTTTGGGAATGAATTTATCCCATGGCGGTCACTTGACGCATGGTTCTTCAGTCAACTTCAGCGGGATTCAATATAAATTCGTTGAATACGGTGTGGACGAAATGACTGAAACAATCGATTACTCGGATGTGCGCGAAAAAGCCTTGCAACATAAACCAAAAATGATTGTTGCTGGAGCAAGCGCGTATTCACGTACACTTGATTTTGCTAAATTCCGTGAAATTGCAGATGAAGTCGGAGCGTACTTAATGGTTGATATGGCTCACATTGCTGGCTTAGTAGCAGCTGGAGAGCATCCAAATCCAGTACCTCATGCTCACTTTGTAACCTCAACGACACACAAAACACTTCGTGGTCCACGTGGCGGCTTGATTCTTACAACCGAAGAATTTGCGAAGAAAATTGATAAAACAATTTTCCCAGGGATTCAAGGTGGTCCATTGATGCATGTAATCGCTTCGAAAGCAGTAGCATTTGGAGAAGCGCAACAACCTGAATTCAAAACGTATATTCAACAAGTGGTCAAAAATGCAAAAGCATTATCTAACTGCTTAATTGATGAAGGCATTGATGTTGTTTCAGGCGGCACGGACAATCACTTACTGCTCGTTAACTTAAAGTCTTTGAACTTAACTGGTAAAGTAGCAGAAAAGTTATTGGACGAGGTTGGCATTACAGTGAACAAAAATACGATTCCTTTCGATAAAGAAAGCCCATTCGTTACTTCAGGTATCCGAATTGGAACACCAGCTGTAACATCTCGTGGTTTCAAAGAACCAGAAATGAAAGAAATCGCGTCAATCATGTCGAAATTATTGAAAAACCACGAAGACGAAGCAGTTCATAAAGAAGCGGCTGAACGAGTAGCAGAACTTACTTCTAAGTTCCCTCTTTATCAGGTATAGAAGAATTGATTTTTGCATAAGTATTGAAGGACTTCTCCCATTTGGAGAAGCCCTTCTTTTTTATGGAAAATCATTCTATTTGAAATATTGAAATACTATAATAGTAATTCAATATTAGAAATTATTTTGGCTAAAATAATGTTCAGCCGAGTGATATTGGGGTATTCCTACCATTTCCTCAAGACCGTAAAGTTTGGAAAATAATTTCCAAAATATTGTGTGGGAGGCATATTCATCTATTTTGAATAGTAAAATCGTCGCTTGCTACTAGCACATATGTAACTAGTCAAACTATTATAAATGTTTTATATTTATATAATACTTATTTTAAAAGAGTATTATAAATTGAAAAACTATTTTTCATCACGAAGAACAGAAGAACTAAGGGGGATTTAAATATGAAGGGCAAGACGCAACCAAAAGGTCTTCAACGGGGGCTTGAAGAAAGGCATATAACACTGATGTCTTTAGGAGCAGCCATCGGAGTAGGACTGTTTCTTGGATCTGCAACGGCAATAAAGTTAGCAGGACCGAGTATTTTATTTGGATATGCATTCGCCGGGATGATGATGTTCTTTATTATGAGAGCACTTGGGGAAATGGCTATTCACAAACCAGTAGCGGGTTCGTTTAGTAAATACGCACGTGATTACTTAGGACCGTTGGCAGGATACATAACTGGATGGAATTATTGGTTCTTATGGGTCGTAACTTGTATGGCCGAAATCACGGCTGTTGGTATTTATATGGAATACTGGTATCCAGACACGCCGCGCTGGATTTGGGCTTTAGCAGCATTAGTTGCAATGGCTTCGATTAACTTTTTAGCAGTCAAAGCGTATGGTGAATTGGAGTTCTGGTTTGCTTTAATTAAAATCGTCACAATTATCGCGATGATCTTTATTGGGGCAGGCATGATTGTATTTGGTATTGGTAACGGGGGCATCGCAACCGGTATCAGTAATTTATGGGAACACGGGGGCTTCTTCCCGAACGGAATTGAAGGGCTTTTATTATCTCTGCAAATGGTTATGTTTGCTTTCCTTGGTATTGAAATGATCGGTGTAACAGCTGGAGAAGTCAAAAATCCAGAGAAATCGCTTGCAAAAGCGATTGATTCGGTTTTCTGGCGCATTCTGATTTTCTACGTAGGGGCACTATTTGTCATCATGTCCATTTATCCATGGGAGGAAATCGGATCAAAAGGAAGTCCGTTTGTAATGGCATTTGAACAAATCGGTATTCCTGGCGCAGCTGGTATCATCAACTTCGTTATTTTGACAGCAGCACTATCTTCTTGTAACAGTGGGATTTTCAGTACTGGAAGAATGTTGTTTAACTTAGCAGAACACGGTGAAGCTCCAAAGAAATTTGCAAACCTGACAAGAAACGGTGTTCCAGGAAAAGCCGTTATTGCAACAGCAATAGTTTTACTGGTTGGGGTAATTTTGAATTATATAGTGCCGGCTAAAGTATTTACATGGGTAACGAGCATCGCAACTTTCGGTGCAATCTGGACGTGGGGGATTATTTTGGTTTCTCAAATCCAATTCCGTAAGAAACTAAAACCTGCGGAGAAAGCAAAACTGAAATACAAAGTTCCTTTCTTCCCGATCACATCTTATATTGCACTTGCTTTCCTAGTGTTTGTTATCGTTGTAATGGCATATTCCCCGGATACAAGAATCGCACTTGTTGTTGGGCCACTATGGCTAGTTTTCTTAACAGTTTATTATTATGGAAAAGGGTTCCACAAAAAGAACCGAGCCCATCACTCGAAGTAAAATAGTGTGGAATTTTAAGGCACCATGGACGATTAGTCTGTGGTGCTTTTCTTGTTTTTTCGACAGACATGATTTGAAAGGATAAAAATAGGTTAAAACATTATAAGGTAATTTCCATAAGGGAAAACTTGGTGTGCTTGTATTGAGAATTCAAATAAATTATATAAAAGGAATAAACATTCGCGAAAGGGAACAAATCAAAATAAGAGAGGGAATAAACACTCCTCTCCAATCAGAAAGGAACCTTTCAATCAATCATCTTGTCATATAAACGAAACTTTCTTAAAAATGTAAATATGAAGGGAGTCGAGCGTAACCGTTTTTTTCTGCTATAATAGATAAAGTTTGAACGTTAAAGGAGAGGACAAAATGGGAAAAGTATACGTATTTGATCATCCATTGATCCAACATAAATTAACATACATCCGTGACAAGAAGACGGGTACGAAAGAATTTCGCGAATTGGTAGATGAAGTAGCAACATTGATGGCTTTTGAAATTACACGCGATATGCCTCTTGATGATGTTGAAGTAGAAACGCCAGTAACAACAGCTAAAGCAAAAGTTTTATCTGGTAAAAAATTAGGCATCGTGCCAATTTTGCGTGCCGGTATCGGTATGGTAGACGGTATTTTAACATTAATCCCAGCGGCTAAAGTCGGACATATCGGCTTATACCGTGATCCAGAAACTTTACAGCCTATCGAATATTATGTGAAGCTCCCAGCGGACGTTGAAGAGCGTGATTTTATATTAGTTGATCCAATGCTTGCAACGGGTGGATCTGCACTTGTTGCAATCAATGCTTTGAAAAACCGCGGTGCAAAAAGCATTAAATTTATGTGCTTAATCGCTGCTCCAGAAGGTGTAGAGGTTCTTCAACAAGCACACCCTGATGTTGATATCTACATTGCTGCCCTTGACGAAAAATTGGACGACCACGGTTACATCGTGCCAGGACTTGGCGATGCTGGTGACCGTTTGTTCGGAACAAAATAAGTAAGGAAGTGCTTTGACCTTGACGAAAAAATGGAAAGTCATGACGATTTTTGGGACACGCCCAGAAGCAATTAAAATGGCACCACTCGTATTGGAATTGGAAAAACATACAGACGAAATCGAATCCATCGTGACCGTAACGGCGCAACATCGCCAAATGCTTGACCAAGTGTTGGACACATTCGGCATTACACCTGACTTCGATTTGAACATTATGAAAGACCGCCAGACTTTAATCGACGTGACAACACGTGGACTTGAAGGATTGGATGCAGTCATGAAAGAATCGAAGCCCGACATCGTCTTGGTACATGGCGATACGACAACGACTTTCATTGCAAGCTTAGCGGCTTTCTATAACCAAATCGCAGTTGGTCACGTAGAAGCGGGACTTCGTACATTTAATAAATACTCACCATACCCTGAGGAAATGAACCGCCAATTAACTGGTGTTATGGCAGACCTGCATTTCTCACCAACGGAAGTGTCTGCAGATAACCTTCGCCGTGAAAACAAACCGGAAGATCGCATTGTCGTAACAGGCAACACGGCGATTGACGCGTTGAAAACAACGGTTCGCGAAGAGTACTCGCATCCTGTACTGGAACAAATCGGCTCAGACCGAATGATTTTATTGACGGCACACCGTCGTGAAAACTTGGGTGAACCGATGCGCAACATGTTCCGTGCAATCAAACGTTTGATTGAAGAACATGACGACGTACAAGTTGTCTACCCAGTTCATATGAATCCTGCTGTACGTGAAATAGCTAGTGAAATCCTTGGAAATGATCCACGCATTCACTTGATCGAGCCTCTAGAAGTACTCGATTTCCATAACTTCGCAGCACGTTCTTTCATTATATTGACTGATTCAGGCGGCGTGCAGGAAGAAGCACCTTCTTTAGGGAAACCGGTTCTTGTATTGCGCGATACGACTGAACGTCCAGAAGGAATCGCGGCAGGAACATTGAAGCTAGCGGGTACGGACGAAGAAACAATTTATGGTTTAGCAAAAGAATTGCTGACGAACGATGAAGCTTATGCATCAATGTCTCATGCATCCAACCCGTATGGTGACGGTGAAGCATCAAGACGAATCGTTGAAGCGCTGAAAGACTATTTAAATAAGTAGAAAAAAGGAAAAGGGACAGCCTCGGCAGTCCCTTTCACTATGAGATTGTTAGGGAATTGTATTAGAAAACGTGAATTTTAGATATAGTTGTCCGAATTCTAGATAAACGTAGGTGAAATCTAGATAACGCTGCACGAATTGAAGATATCACCACACAAAATGCAAATAACCTTCTTCGAATACGAGATAAACTCGAGATAACCACTACTAACCAATCTGCATCAGCACCAAAAAAGAGTTATTTCATAACAACTCAGCCTGCTGTTTGCAAATTTGTCGACAATATGTCGATTGAGGCGACTTTGTGAAGTTTTTCACGGGAATCAATTGACATCATTTTACCCCTATTGTATGCTTACAAAGGGTATGAATGAGAGGGCTTTCATGTGTATAATTCACGTTGAAACCTTGTCGTATCTACTTTCTATCAGATTCGCGATTTTTACAAAGTCATGCAAAAACGTGAGGATCACCATGCGTCAAACGAGACGTCCTTTACAAGAAATGGCCCTTTATTCGGCTATTCTCTCACAACTTGTTGGTTCTATTTTAATAGGAGTTTTCACTGGAATGTGGCTCGATGACAAAATAGACACCACCCCGTTATTTTTAGTGCTTTTTCTGTTCATTGGCCTTGCAGTCGGTGTAACAGCCATGATCTTGACCATTCGAAAGAGTGAATCATGATTTAGACCGTTATTTATGTATAGGAAGAAACTCATTTAACAGTTTCAACAGTAAGACCATACATAGAAACTACTTTCCGTTTAAACACCCTTTGCAAGAATTTCTTTCGGTTTGACATGAAGAATGTCGAAATCAGGAAGAAGCATGAATTCAGTAATCTCGATTGTCTTCTATTAATAGTAGACAGGATTATATACATGAAAAACTCTATACCGAATTGTGAAAGAGAGGTGAATGCACGTGCATCATGAGAACCCGACGGTGGTATGGCTTGGGCTTACGTTCAACCTATCAAACGTTATGATGCTAACAGTAACGGCACTTATCGTTCTATTAATCGCAGTAGTTTCTACTCGGAACTTAAGTTTAAAGCCAACTGGTATGCAAAATTTTATGGAGTGGTTAATGGACTTCGTAAAAGGGATTATCAAAAGCAATATGGACTGGAATACAGGTGGACGATTCCATGTTCTAGGTATTACGCTTATCATGTTCATCTTTGTAGCGAACATGTTAGGTCTACCATTTTCAATCGTTATCAATGGTGAATTGTGGTGGAAATCTCCAACCGCAGATCCAATCATAACGATGACGTTAGCGGTTATGGTCATGATATTAACTCATTACTATGGCATCAAGTTAAAAGGTCTTTCCGAGTACGGAAAAGATTTCTTGAAACCTTTACCGTTCCTTCTGCCCCTTAAGATTGTAGAAGAGTTCGCCAATACGGTGACACTTGGTCTTCGACTTTACGGGAACATTTATGCAGGGGAAGTATTGCTAGGGTTACTAGCAGGTATTGGTGGCGCAAGTATTTTTGGTTTTGCAGGAGCATTGATTCCAACATTAGCTTGGCAAGGTTTCTCGATTTTCGTAGGAACGATTCAATCGTTCATCTTCGTCATTTTAACAATGGTTTATATGTCTCACAAAGTGAGTCATGATCATTAAGTATAACTTGTTCAATACTTGAACAAAGAAAAAACAAATTTCAAGGAGGCAACACACACATGGAAGGTTCAATTGGTATTTTAGCAGCAGCAATCGCAATCGGTTTAGGAGCTCTAGGAGCAGGTATCGGTAACGGATTAATCGTTTCAAAAACAATCGAAGGTATGGCTCGCCAACCTGAAGCACGTGGATTATTACAAACAACAATGTACATCGGGGTTGCATTAGTAGAAGCCCTTCCTATCATCGCAGTAGTTATCGCGTTCATCGTTTTAAACAAATAATATATATATACTCACAAATGGTAATGGCGAAGTTGATCTTTGACGATTCTTCGTCATTCTCTTATGAATATTGATCGTTTTTAAACATAGAAAATCCATCTGTTTAGATTCAGATAAAGACTTGAAGCTCTTGAAGGGAGTGAAACAATCGTGTTTTTGGATTACCTCGTCCTAAATGCCACTACAGAACATGCTGTAAAAGCACTTAACACTGGTGACATTTTTGCTACTTTAATCGTTTTCATCCTTTTAATGGTCCTATTGAAGAAATTCGCATGGGGTCCGTTGATGGGAGTAATGAAGCAACGTGAAGAGTTAATTGTTAGTGAAATCGAAGCAGCTGAAAAAAGCCGCCAAGAATCACATCAATTACTTGAAGAACAACGTGCCTTATTAAAAGAAGCACGCACAGAAGCACAAGCGATTGTTGAAAACGCGAAGCAACAAGGCGATGCACAACGTGAAGAAATCATCACAACTGCACGCGCTGAAGCAGGCCGTTTGAAAGAATCAGCTGTCCGTGAGATTGAAACAGAAAAAGAAAAAGCTATCGCAGCAGTACGCGAAGAAGTTGTATCTCTATCTGTTCTTGCAGCATCTAAAGTTCTTGGAAAACAAATTTCTGAAGAAGATAACCGTGCGTTAATCGAAGAAACGATTGCGAAGGCAGGCGATGTAGTGTGAGTCAATCAACTGCAGCGAAACGTTATGCCCTAGCATTGTTTCAACTAGCACAACAACATAACCAACTAGCTCACGTGGAAGAAGATTTCCGTGAAGTGAAAGTGGTATTTAAAGAAAATCGTGAATTGCAGGTTATGCTTGCTTCTCCAAAGCTTTCTTTAGACCGTAAAAAAGAGTTGATTCGTGAGTTATTCGGTAAAGCTAATCCTTTCGTAGTGAATACACTGCAAGTGTTGATTGACCGTAAACGAATCAATGAAGTAGTGGCAGTAGCTACTGAATTTGAAACACTTTCAAACGAAGCACAAGGTATTGCTGACGCGAAAGTATTCTCTACACGTCCTTTGACTGATGATGAGCGTGCGGCGATTTCGTCTGCATTTGCACACAAAGTAGGGGTGAACTCTTTACGCATTGAAAACGAAATTGATCCATCATTGATTGGTGGCATTCGTCTTCAAATCGGGAATCGTATTTTCGATAGCAGCGTAAGCGCTAAGCTAGACCGCTTGAAAAAACAACTTATTGGTTAATATTATGAAACGAAAGAGGTGACATACATGAGCATCAAAGCTGAAGAAATCAGTGTCTTGATTAAACAGCAGATTGAAAATTATCAATCTGAGATGAAAGTTAGCGATGTGGGTACAGTTATCCAAATTGGTGATGGTATCGCTCGTGCTCATGGTCTCGACAACGTCATGGCTGGAGAGTTATTGGAATTCTCTACCGGTGTTATGGGTATGGCACAAAACTTAGAAGCGAACAACGTAGGTATCGTTATTCTAGGACCATATGCAGATATCAAAGAAGGCGATGAAGTACGTCGTACAGGCCGTATTATGGAAGTACCAGTTGGACCAGAATTGATTGGCCGTGTTGTCAATCCACTAGGCCAACCAGTTGATGGCTTAGGCCCAATCAACACAACAAAAACTCGTCCAATCGAAAGCCCAGCACAAGGTGTTATGGCCCGTAAATCGGTTCATGAACCATTGCAAACTGGGATCAAAGCGATTGACGCACTAGTGCCGATCGGCCGTGGTCAACGTGAGTTAATCATCGGTGACCGTCAAACAGGTAAAACAGCTGTTGCGATCGATACAATCCTTAACCAAGCTGACCAAAACATGATTTGTATTTACGTAGCAATCGGTCAAAAAGAATCGACTGTTCGTAACGTAGTTGAAACGCTTCGTAAAAACGGCGCATTAGAATACACAATCGTTGTTACTGCATCAGCATCTCAACCAGCTCCATTATTGTACCTAGCTCCTTACACAGGTATTACAATGGCGGAAGAATTCATGTTTGATGGCAAGCATGTACTAATTGTTTATGATGATTTATCTAAACAAGCTGCTGCTTACCGCGAACTTTCATTATTACTTCGTCGTCCTCCGGGTCGTGAAGCATATCCAGGGGATGTATTCTACTTACATAGCCGCTTGTTAGAGCGTGCTGCTAAGTTGAATGAAACACTTGGTTCAGGGTCAATTACAGCTCTTCCATTCGTTGAGACACAAGCTGGAGATATCTCTGCTTATATTCCAACAAACGTAATTTCGATTACGGATGGACAGATCTTCTTACAATCTGACCTATTCTTCTCAGGTGTTCGTCCAGCAATCAACGCGGGTCTTTCAGTATCACGTGTTGGTGGTTCAGCTCAAATTAAAGCAATGAAAAAAGTTGCGGGTACACTACGTCTTGACTTAGCTGCATTCCGTGAACTTGAAGCATTCGCTCAATTCGGTTCTGACCTTGATAAAATAACTCAATCCAAATTAAACCGTGGTGCACGTACAGTAGAAGTATTGAAACAAGACTTGAACAAACCGCTTAAGGTTGAAAAACAAGTTATTATTCTTTACGCTCTTACACGTGGTCACTTAGATGATATTCCAGTTCAAGATATCGTTCGTTTCGAGAACGAATTGCACAGCTGGTTAGATTCAAACCACACAAACGTTTTAGATCACATCCGTACAACAAAAGATCTTCCTGCTGACGAAGACTTAGTAAACGCGATCTCAGCGTTTAAAAAGACATTTGCTAAATCAGAGTAATCTTTTTGGATGAATAAAAAACGATAAGGTGGTGAAATACCAGTGGCATCATTACGCGACATTAAAAGCCGAATAACATCGACAAAGAAAACGAGCCAGATTACAAAAGCGATGCAAATGGTGTCGGCTTCGAAATTGAACCGTGCAGAATTGAATGCGAAATCATTCGTTCCTTACATGGCGAAAATTGAAGATGTCGTAGGAGCAATCGCTTCAGGAACTAGCGATAATGGGCATGCAATGCTCAAATCTCGCCCTGTAGTTAAGACAGCTTACCTCGTCATCACAGCTGACCGTGGACTTGCGGGTGCATACAACAGTAACGTGTTACGTGCTGTAACGAATGCAATTCGTGAACGTCACACATCAAATGATCAATTTGTAGTCTTTGCAGTTGGACGTATCGGTCGTGATTTCTTCACGAAACGCGGCATTACAGTAATTGAAAGTGCAGTCGGTTTACCGGATCAGCCTTCATTTGCTGATATTAAAGAAATAGCGCGCAAGGCTGTTGGTATGTTCACAGAAGGTATGTATGATGAACTTTATATGTACTACAACCATTTTGTTAGCGCCATTCAACAAGACGTTACAGAGAAAAAGGTGCTTCCGTTAACGGACATCGCTATGACAAGCACGGCTGCTTCATATGAATTCGAGCCTTCAGGCGAAGCAATTCTTGAAGTACTGCTTCCACAATATGCGGAAAGCTTGATCTACGGTGCTTTACTAGACGGCAAAGCAAGTGAACATGCTGCACGTATGACAGCAATGAAGAGCGCAACCGATAACGCAAGTGAACTAATCAGTTCATTGACATTACAATTCAACCGTGCACGTCAAGCAGCGATTACCCAAGAAATTACGGAAATCGTCGGCGGCGTAGCGGCTCTAGAATAGAAGAAGTAAGTAAGACAGGAGGGAACAAGTATGAACATAGGACACGTTCTTCAAGTAATGGGTCCAGTTGTTGACGTTAAGTTCAACAACGGCCAGTTACCAGCAATCTATAACGCATTGACAGTTGCGATTGAACGTCCAAACCAAGAGCCAACAACGTTAACTCTTGAAGTTGCGTTACACCTTGGTGACGACTCTGTCCGTACAGTAGCTATGTCATCTACAGATGGCTTGAAACGTGGTGCGGAAGTTACAGACGCTGGATCAGCAATTACAGTTCCAGTTGGTGACATCACATTAGGTCGTGTATTCAACGTACTTGGTGAAGTAATTGACTTAGGCGAAGAGATCCCGGCTGAATTACGCCGTGACCCGATTCACCGTCTTGCACCAACGTTCGAACACCTTTCAACAGAAGTTGAAATTCTTGAAACAGGAATCAAAGTAGTAGACTTATTAGCTCCTTATATCAAAGGTGGTAAAATCGGTCTCTTCGGTGGTGCTGGTGTAGGTAAAACTGTACTTATTCAAGAATTAATCAATAACATCGCACAAGAACACGGCGGTATCTCGGTATTCGCAGGTGTTGGTGAGCGTACGCGTGAAGGAAATGACTTATTCCACGAGATGAGCGATTCTGGCGTAATCAAGAAAACAGCAATGGTATTCGGTCAAATGAACGAGCCGCCTGGTGCACGTATGCGTGTTGCCTTGACTGGTTTGACAATGGCTGAGTATTTCCGTGATGAGCAAGGTGCAGACGTACTATTGTTCATCGATAATATCTTCCGTTTCACTCAAGCAGGTTCTGAGGTATCAGCCCTTCTAGGTCGTATGCCATCAGCCGTTGGTTACCAACCAACACTTGCTACTGAAATGGGTCAATTGCAAGAGCGTATCACGTCTACTAACGTAGGTTCTGTAACATCGATTCAAGCGATTTACGTACCTGCCGATGACTATACGGATCCAGCTCCAGCAACAACATTTGCTCACTTAGATGCAACAACAAACTTAGAACGTAAACTTTCTGAGATGGGTATTTACCCAGCGGTAGATCCTTTGGCTTCAACTTCTCGTGCATTGTCACCTGAAATCGTTGGCGAAGAGCACTACTCAGTTGCTCGTCAAGTACAATCAACACTTCAACGCTACAAAGAACTTCAAGATATCATCGCGATTCTTGGTATGGATGAGTTATCTGATGATGACAAGTTAACGGTTAACCGTGCTCGTCGTATTCAGTTCTACTTATCTCAAAACTTCCACGTAGCTGAGCAATTCACTGGCCAAAAAGGTTCATACGTACCGGTTAAAGAAACAGTTCAAGGATTCAGACAAATTCTTGATGGTAAATATGATCACCTACCTGAAGATGCATTCCGTTTAGTTGGACGCATTGAAGAGGTTATTGAAAAAGCGAAAAGCATGGGCGTTGAAGTTTAATAACAGGGACCAGGAGGGGAAAAAATGAAGACCATCAAAGTCAATATTGTCACTCCCGACGGCCCGGTATACGATTCTGAAGTCAACATGATCATTGCCTCTACAACAACTGGTGAAATTGGTGTGCTACCTGGACACATTCCAATGGTTGCTCCACTTAAAGTGGGTGCCATTCGTCTGAAAAAGGAAGGAACAACTGAAATCGTTGCAGTAAGCGGCGGTTTCTTGGAAGTCCGACCTGACCAAGTATCCATTCTAGCTCCATCAGCTGAAGTAGCTAGCACAATTGATATCAATCGTGCGAAAGAAGCAATGAAACGTGCTGAAGAACGTCTGAACTTATCAAAACAAGACGACGTCGATTTCAAACGTGCGGAACTATCATTGAAACGCGCAATGAATCGTATCAACGTTAATGAGGGTAACATCTAATAAAAGATGGCGAGTCGAGGAGTAGTATTCTCCTCGACTCGTTTTTTTATTTGATAGGTGGGGGTCTCTCTATTTCACAGATCGATATAGAGGATTCACTGTTGTTTATTTACAATGCGCAATGTTATATCTGAATGTAATGAATGTATTTCTGGAAATGAGTTTTCAATCTCCAATTTCATTTTTCAACACAATTCGTAACGTGATAAGTTTATTAACTTAATTTTTCACATTCGTACGTATGCTGCCAGACAACATCTTAACAAAAGTGTTTTCCTTACTTAATTCGACCACTTTTCATACAAAAAGGAGCAATCACCATGTATACACAAATTGGGCAACAAGCAATCCTTGGCATTTTATCGCATACATTTTTTATCGGAATTACATTTTTTGCACTTCGTGCTGTCATGATCGAAAAAGTTGTCAAAAAGCAACATGTTTTTCAAGTGCAACTACTATACATTCTTTTGAGCATTGCAATCGGTTCTTCAGTGTCGAACTTCTTTCTGCACATGTCGACTTGGTCGAAACAGATTCCGTTCCTCTTTTCATAAAGAGTCTCTTTATGTCCATAAAGATGAACGAGTTTCGTAGCTATGGCCATGGAGAGAACAAATATTACCCGGGAAATAAATTGTCGAAGGATGGTTTAATCCTAGTGTCGAAGGGAATTAGTAGGTAGAATAACTTAACAAAAAAGAGTTTAAAAGAGTTCCATTTTGACCGACACAAAGAACTTGTGACTTACGTATCATATAAAACAGTTACTTGTCAAAAAGTTCACAAAAAATGAGGGAATGGGTACTTGTGTTATACGAGAAATGTCTGTAATATGAGTAATGTTTTTATTCCTAATAAATGACATCATACGAGTTTAATCGACACATAGAGAAAAATCATTATATAAAACATGGAGGGTCAACATTGGATAAAATTATTGTAAGAGGCGGCCATAAGTTAACAGGGAAAGTAAGAGTAGAGGGTGCAAAAAATGCGGTACTACCGGTATTGGCAGCAGCTCTTTTAGCATCAAAAGGAAAAAACATCATTCGTGACGTAGCGAACTTAGCAGATGTTTACACGATAAATGAAGTATTGAAAAGTTTAGGTGCATCAGTGCAATATTTCCCAAAACAAAACGAAGTCATTATCGATTCTTCAGCTACATTATCAAGTGAAGCTCAATTCGAATACGTTCGTAAAATGCGTGCATCGATCTTAGTAATGGGACCGATTTTAGCTCGTAACGGCTTTGCGCGTGTAGCACTTCCAGGGGGCTGTGCAATCGGTTCTCGTCCAATCGATCAGCATTTAAAAGGTTTTGAAGCGATGGGCGCTGAAATCTCATTTGGTCATGGATTTGTTGAGGCAAGAACAGAAGGTCGCTTAAAAGGTGCTAAAATTTATATGGACTTCCCAAGTGTTGGGGCAACTGAAAACATCATGACGGCAGCAGCATTGGCAGAAGGAACGACAATTCTTGAAAATGCTGCAAGAGAGCCGGAAATTGTAGATTTGGCGAACTTCATCAACGAAATGGGTGGACGTGTTATCGGGGCTGGTACCGACACGATTCGCATCGAGGGTGTAGAAGAATTAGAAGGTACACTTCACCATATCATTCCTGACCGTATTGAAGCAGGTACATTCATGGTGGCAGCTGCCATCACAAAAGGTGATGTAACAATCGAAAACGCAGTTCCTGAGCATATGGCAGCGTTAATTTCCAAAATGGAAGAAATGGGCGTTCATATCAATGAAGAAGAAGACGGACTTCGTATCCGTGCAACTGAAACATTGAAATCAGTGGATATTAAAACAATGCCGCATCCTGGCTTCCCGACTGACATGCAATCACAAATGATGGCATTGATGTTAACGGCAACTGGCACGGGAATGTTGACTGAAACGGTATTTGAAAACCGCTTTATGCACGTAGAAGAATTCCGTCGCATGAACGGGAATGTAAAAATTGAAGGTCGCTCGGTTATTATGCAAGGACCATCTGAACTTCAAGGCGCAGAAGTGGCAGCAACTGATCTACGTGCAGCTGCAGCATTAATTTTAGCGGGCTTGGCTTCAGAAGGCGTAACACGCGTTACTGAACTTTACCATCTTGACCGTGGATACGTGAACTTCCACTTGAAACTACAGGCACTTGGAGCAGACATTGAACGCGTTTCATCTGAGTCTTCTGATGAAAAAGTAATGCAACAAACCGTTTAATCCATATCCTATCCTATTCCAAAAACCGACATCTTATACCCAAGATGTCGGTTTTTTGTGGAAAATTTTATTCCCGTTAATACTCAGTTTTGGGAAGAGGGGGTAGGGGGATATTTAGTTTATGCCATTTCCTTTTTATTTGTTCCTATTCGGAAAGCTCACTTTGTTTATATTAATCCGTAACAGTAATACCCCTCAGAATGAAGTGGGAGGGGGCAAGTTGGTTTGTTTACGCTTTACTCCTGTTAGAAGTGTGGCAATATTAACGGGAGGGAATTTTTATTCCCTTTCAAGATTTGTTCCTATTAAGGATACGTTTAATCCCTCTCGCGAGTACTTTATTCCCGTTCGCACTATTCCCGTTCGCCCAGTTACTTCCAAAAAATATCCATAGAAGTGTAAAATGGTTTTGTTTCAGTTGCGATGCTGATAAGAGGTCTCGACATACGATATGAAGAAACCCATTTGAAATCTAGATTTACTCGCATTAAATCCAGATAAATTCTAATGCTCTCTGTAATTCATATTCTTTACTCTATCATCATATATTCCACCATGAGATACTTAGCCATTGTCATCACCTGTCTCTGTTTATTCCTCCTGCCACTGCAAATAATTAAGAAACTACCGCAACAAGGGCAAGTGTCAGCACCCGAACCCGAAACCGACAATGTTGTAGCTTGTGAACCTATACTAATTCGCGTGGAAGGGCATGCTGAGCCGTTTCCATTAGAGGACTATGTCAAAGGTGTCGTGCAAGCAGAAATGCCAGCTACGTTCAAGCTAGAGGCCTTAAAAGCGCAAGCAATTGCCGCACGAACATTCGCACTCAAAACAACCAATTTTGGTTCAAAATCTATTAAACCAACTACTTCACACCAAGCGTTCATCTCACCGAGTGAACGCATATCCCCTCCAAACATCGCACAAGCAATCACGGAAACTGCCTCACAAATTCTTACCTATAATAATGAACTCATCACAGCCATGTTTTTCTCCACGAGCAATGGGAAAACGGAAAGCGCGAAAGGGTATAGTGGCAACGACATTCCATATTTAGTCATCACGGATAGCCTGGGGGATACCATATCTCCGAAGTTCAACAACACGAAAACATTCAGCCTGAAAGAATGGAACGAGGCATTCGGCTTTAATTGGACAGCCGATCACTTCAAGACACTGGTGCTGACGCCAAATGAATCACAACGAGTCAAACAAATGACGACCACTCAGCACGAATGGACAGGCCGTGAAATACGGGATATTTTAGGGCTCCCCTCCACGGATTTCGAAATTGATGCATCCAATCCAAATCTTATCACCGTATCAACGAAAGGATACGGGCATGGAGTCGGGATGAGTCAATACGGAGCAAACGCTATGGCGCAGGAAGGGAGTAAGGTAGAGGAGATTTTGAAACACTACTATCCGAAGACGGAAATAAAAAATTTCCAATCTATTCAACCAGGATGTTTAAAACCTTGAATCGCTGACAACACTAGCATCAGAGGTGATGAATATGCGAGAGGAAAAATCTAATAATCCTTCTCTACCAAAAAAACCAAGTAAAAAACAAACGTGGCTATGGCCAGCGATTTACGTAGGGTTTTCGCTGCTATTTGTCGGCATGATCTGGGGGTACAATGCGTTTATTGATTCTGATAATGTCGCAAAAGGTCCACGAACTGAAGACACGGGAGCAAAAGAAGTTGCTGTAACGTCTCAAAAAGAGTCAATGAAATTCCCATTTGACGAAGCGATGCTTGACCAAATGACAATTCTGCAAGATTTCTATGATCCTACTGCAACGGACGAATCACAAGAAAATTCTCTTCTTGTATTCAACCAAACTTACGAAACAAGTAGCGGTGTGACCATCTCAATTGAAGGCGAACCGTTTGAAATTTTAGCTGCAATGAGTGGTACAGTAAAAGAAGTAAATCTTGATCCATTCCTTGGGGACGAAATCGTTCTAGAACATGAAGACGGCCTACTTACACAATACCGTTCCGTAAAAGAAATTTCAGTGAAAGCCGGTGACCATGTACAACAAGGTCAACCTATGGCAACTGCTACTGAAAATGAATTCAACCCAACAGCTGGCGTTCATTTACAGTTTGAAGTGTATGACAAGGGAGAAGCAATTAATCCACGTACGTACTTAGCGTTCTAATTCCCAACTTTAAGGCATACGGTATAGGAAACGTTCGGTACGGAAGGATGCGGTCTTGCACGAACAGATCCGGAAACGTTGCCTAGAGCTTGGCGTATTGGTGCATGAAACGGGCTTAACGGTACGCGCGGTTGCAAAGAAAACGGGCTACTCGAAAAGCACGGTGCACAAAGATTTAACAGAACGTTTAAAACTAGTAAATGAAGCACTGGCCAAAGAAGTTAGTGAAATCCTTGCCTATCATAAGTCGATTCGGCATATCCGGGGCGGGGAAGCAACGAAACAGATGTGGAAACTTAAAGAGGAACACACAGAAGAAACGTCATGACGATTACTCGTCATGGCGTTTTTTCATGTGGTAAAAGAACACCGAAGCTTCGTTTTCAGAACAGGACTATTTACTAAAAAAGATGTAATTATTTGCTCTCTATGATAGAATAGTCAGTTAGTAGAGACAAAGATAGAGAAAGTCAACTATTATGGGATTTGTAGGAAGGGGAAACAAGGTTCATGTTTGCTAAAGATATTGGAATTGACCTTGGAACGGCTAACGTTTTAATACATGTAAAAGGTAAAGGCATTGTATTAAACGAGCCTTCAGTAGTAGCAATGGATCGCAAAACGAAACGTGTGTTGGCAGTAGGCGAAGAAGCACGTAAAATGGTAGGGCGTACTCCTGGAAATATAGTGGCGATTCGTCCGCTAAAAGACGGAGTAATCGCTGATTTTGATGTGACTGAAGCGATGCTGAAACACTTTATTAATAAACTGGATGTAAAAGGATTTTTATCAAAGCCACGTATCTTAATTTGTTGCCCAACGAATATCACAAGTGTGGAACAAAAAGCGATTCGTGAAGCGGCGGAGAAATCTGGCGGCAAAAAAGTTTTCCTCGAAGAAGAACCAAAAGTGGCGGCGATTGGAGCGGGCATGGATATTTTCCAGCCAAGCGGAAATATGGTCGTTGATATTGGTGGGGGAACAACAGATATCGCGGTCCTTTCGATGGGCGACATTGTAACGTCCGAATCGATTAAAGTAGCCGGCGATGTGTTTGATAATGATATTTTACAGTACATAAAACGCGAATATAAGTTATTGATTGGCGAACGTACGTCTGAAGATATTAAAATAAGAATCGGTACGGTATTCGCTGGTGGACGCAAAGAAGAAATGGAAATCCGCGGCCGAGATATGGTTACAGGCTTGCCACGAACTATTCTAATCACTTCTGAAGAAATCGAAAAATGTTTGCGAGAATCCATTGCCATGATCGTGCAGGCTTCGAAAAATGTTCTGGAAAAGACACCTCCAGAATTATCTGCAGATATTATCGACCGTGGCGTGATTTTAACAGGTGGCGGCGCACTGATGCACGGCATTGATTTCTTGCTTGCACAGGAATTGAAAGTACCGGTTTTAATAGCCGAAAACCCAATGGACTGTGTAGCCATCGGTACAGGTATTTTGCTTAATAATATTGGCAAAGCTTCCACTCGACTGTAGAGATCACCAACAAATATACATGCACAATTGATGGACGATAAGGAGAACGGCGAATGACGAATGAAGTAAAAGACGAACAACTACAGGTAAAAACACAGCCAGTTGCTTCTAACCGAAAACAGCACAAAGCTGAAAAAGCCGAAGCTAAGGGTCAAAAGAAAACTTGGTGGGTTCAAATACGTCTTTTCCCGATTTGGCTTCGTATTATTTTGGTTTTAGCTCTTGTCGTTGCTGCAATTGCAGCAGGATTAGTTATTGGCTATGGTTACATCGGAGATGGTGAACCAAAAGATGCACTTAAGTGGGAAACATGGCAACACATTTTGGACATTTTAAACGGGAAAGTGAAGTAAATCGACTCTTTGCACGTCTTTAGTAAAAATATTGTCTAGCTACAAGCGCCAGCTCGCACCTCCGGTTAGGTCCATAGGATGTGGGTCATGAAGGCGTTCCGACACGATTTCGGGACACTAGCCTTCATATCGAAACAATTCGAAAACAGATTTTCGATTCGTTTCTTCCACCATCGGAGTCGATCTGAAGTGGCGCTTTACGCTTTTCTTATGGAGGTTTTACAGTGACATTATCAGCTCAACAAATTCAAGCAATTTTACCACATCGTTATCCATTTTTATTGGTCGATCGAATTACTGAAATTGAAGACGGCAAACGTGCAGTTGGTTTGAAAAACGTTTCAATCAACGAAGATTTCTTCAATGGGCATTTCCCAGGATATCCTGTAATGCCAGGTGTTTTAATTATCGAAGCATTGGCACAAGTTGGTGGAGTAGCGTTATTGAACAAAGAAGAAAACAAAGGACGTCTTGCATTTTTGACTGGTGTAGATAACTGCCGTTTCAAACGACAAGTCGTGCCTGGCGATCAACTTCGCTTGGAAGTGGAATTCGTAAAACTTCGCGGGGCAATGGGCAAAGGTCATGCCATCGCGACAGTAGACGGCGAAATCGCGTGCGAAACAGATATTTTATTTGCTCTCGGACCAATTGTTGAAAAAGAATAATCACTATTCAACAAGTAAAAGTTGTTTAATGCTAATCGTCTGAGGGAATAATAAAGCAGACGGTGTAGCCTTTCAAGTAGGAGGTTTTCCGCTTCATGTATAAAGAATTACCAACCGGAGTAAAAAGTAGCATTACACGCTCCATCAAAACCGTTTTTGAACATTATATGGCTTCGATTGAATGGTCTGAAAATCGTTTCAGTATGGAAGACTTCATTCAAGCTTGGCGTATATATATAAGTGAAAGTGCTACATGGACAGACAAGATTTCTGAAGAATGTAAGCAAGATCCAGCATTTCACGAAGAAATTGCCAAAAAAATGAATCAAGCCATTGATAAAATTTTGAATGAGCCACCGTCTGAAGAACAAGTTGCAAAAATTGAAATCATGCAAGAACAACTCAAAACTCATTATGATTATGCGTGTAAAGCGGAAGCGGCATACGTCGAATCCATTTTAAAAGAAAAACTAAACGCATAGTCGGATAGTTCCTTCCTTTCCCGGGCAACATACAGTGAATCACATTAATTGTGGTGAACAATTGCCGGAAAGGAGGGAATTTTTTATGTGGAAAAAAGCAACGATGGTCTTTGGTATGAGTGCACTTTTACTTGTCGGATGTAACATGAATAACGACAAAGTACCAGGAAACGAAACCCCAATGGAAAACGACGTAGAAAACGATGTAAATGACGTAGAAAACAATGTAAATGACGACGTAAATGACGTACGTGAAGATACCCAAGATTTAGTGCCTGGTACTGAAGGTGAAAATCATGTGGATCCAACAAAAGAAGATCAAAACAAAGATAATGATAAAGACATGATGAAAGACGCGAATACAGATGAAGAAGAAATCCTTGAAGATGACATGGATAGACGTGACGCGGATAACAAAGACGAATAATACTGAATTATGAATAATCCCGAATGTCTTTTCTGGACGAAATGAATCGAAAATTTGATTGAGTTTCTGAAGCTAAGACGCGAATTGGGCTCGCTTTAATACAAAAAAGACTCGGCTAAATTTCAGCCGAGTCTTTTTTTAAATGAGGTCGTTGTCGCATATCGTTTTCAAAGCGAGTAATAAGCTTTTCACCTGTTAATCCATCTTGGACGAGTTCTGTCAAAAGTTGCAAGGCATACTTACGACGGGTGCGAATTAACATCCCTTTCAACAGTACCGAAACATAATCACCAATTTCTTTGACAGCATATACTGCAACTTCAAAGCTTGCAGGTTCATTTTCAGGATACGAAATGACGACTTTCACTTCAACCAATTCCCCAGAACCATTGTATTGCTCAAATATCGTACTGTCTTTTTTATCGACATACATTTCTAATATCCATGATCGGTGGCTGTTTTCTTGATTGATGATGATGCCATCTACGAGAGGAATCGCAATGGTTTGGTCCCCTTGAACCAATGTCATAGACAACATTTTAAAGGTTTTCAATAAGCTCACAGCCTTTCCGCAAAGTTTAATTGACTCTATTATATCATAGACTTCAAAAATCTTAGAGAACTAGCCAAAACCGCATTTTAAAGAAATGCTTCACACTTAGAGCCACATGGTATAAGAAGAACTTTGTTAATATGTGGTACTTGCAAAATTAAATTTTTACAGGCTCAAAAGAGGGCAAAATTAATTTTTGGTCCTTTGCACACAATTAAATGTGCTTTGTACAATAAATTCAGTAACCTGAAAGGAGGTGAATAAATGAATCAAATCGGGATGATTGGCCGCATGACAAAAGATCCAGTATTTCGGCAATTGTCTGAAGGAAGGGTGCAAGCAAGTTTCGTGTTGGCTGTACAACGTACTTACAAAAGTGCAAAAGCGGATGAAGCAGATTTTGTATTGTGCACTGTATGGGGGAAACTTGCTGAACACACAGTAAAGTATTGTGGAAAAGGCTCGCTTGTAGGAATCAGTGGACATATCCACTCGAGATCCTACCAAAAAGAAGATGGCAATCGTGTCTTCGTGACCGAAGTCATCGTTGAAGAAGTTCAATTCTTACAAACGAAACCGAAAGCAGGACAATCTTCAGAAATTCCTCATATGAAAAAAGAATCGCAAGCGAAAGAAGACTTTATATTCTCTGAGGAAGAGCATAAAGAATTACCGGTTGTGTAACTATGTTTTCCACGGTAGACCGCACCGTTGGTTAGTACACAAGATTTCCCAATCCAAGAGAAAGGAATTCACCCAATATGAAAGCTTCATCATCTGATCATCTCATTCGAATGGAACTACATATGGAACAACTAATTCGTATGATTGCGAATTTGAATGAGCGGATTCAAGTGCTCGAACACAAATTAACCGAACCCGCATTACGCGTAGTGGGCAAATAAGATTTTACTAGATTGGCAAGAGAGGAAACCGGCCGCGTGAAGCACGGTCGGTCTTGTACATAGAAAAGCTGAAAGCACCACTCTAGCTCAACACCGGCGCTGGAAGGCACGGTTCCCTTTGCGACGAGTAACCGCGGGAGCATTACCTTTGCGACGAGTAACCGCAGGAGCATTACCTTTGCGACGAGTAAC
>NZ_KE150421.1:1759435-1769581 GCF_000411295.1 Paenisporosarcina sp. HGH0030 | reverse complement strand
GACGAGTAACCGCAGGAGCATTACCTTTGCGACGAGTAACCGCAGGAGCAGGCGACTCGAAAACCTGTTTTCGAATGAGACAGTGAAACGGAGGTACTGTCTGGCCAGCAGAACTAGACATATAGAAAAACTCAGCAGAGGAGGCTAGCAAGTTCGTACGCGGAAAGGGAGTCGATTCCCTCTAATTTTTATAAAATAAAATGCCTGCCGGAAATCCGACAGGCATCCATATAAACGTTAACCTAATGTAAGAAGTTCTTTTAAATCATCATCCGCTAGTTCAGTAATCCACTGGCTGGATTGGATCAAGTCTTCCGACAACGCTTGTTTATCAGCTAGCAATTTGTCGATTTTCTCTTCAATCGTACCAATTGTCACGAATTTATGCACATGGACAAAACGCGTTTGACCAATGCGGTAGGCACGGTCAGTTGCTTGATTTTCAACCGCTGGATTCCACCAACGATCGGCATGCAATACATGATTTGCAGCAGTTAAGTTAAGTCCCGTTCCACCAGCTTTCAGTGACAAAAGAAACACAGGGAATTCTTTTTCCTGGAAGGATTCAACCAGTCGGTCACGCTGTGCTTTTGGCATGCTGCCAGTTAAGAATGGCGGATCGATGTCGTGCAACTCGCTTAAGCAATGCTGCAGCAGATGACCCATCCCAATGTACTGGGTGAAAATGAGACATTGCTCACCGCGAGCGGCAATTTCTGCTGCCAAAGTGACGATGCGCGCCAGTTTTTCAGAACGCTCCATCATATACTCCGCTTCACCAAACCCCTCCTTCAGATAAAGGGCTGGGTGATTACACAATTGCTTCAGCTTGCTCAACATTTTTAAAATAAGTCCTTTTTTCTCAAAGCCGGTCAATGTTTCGAGTTTGAACAGCGTCTCCTGAATCAAGCTTTCATAGAGTGCTGCTTGCTCCGTCGTCAATGGGCAATACTCACGCTGTTCTTGTTTGTCTGGCAGATTCAACAGCAAGTCTGGATCCTGCTTCGTACGTCTCAACAAGAAAGGACGGATTTTGTTTCGTAGTTTTTGTTTATGATTTTCCGACTCATCGCGTTCAATTGGTGCAATAAAGTTATCCTGGAACTTACGGAAGCTACCTAAATAGCCTTTATAAATGAAATCGAAAATGGCCCATAACTCAGACAAACGATTTTCAACTGGTGTTCCTGTCAATGCCAAATGATGTTCACCGCGTAACTTGCGGATCGCACGACTTTGCTTCGTGTGCATGTTTTTGATGTTCTGAGCTTCATCCAGAGTCACACTGGCCCATTCGATTTCACTTAACGCTTCAGCATCCTGAGAAGCCGTACCAAAAGTCGTCAATACGACATCCGGTTTCATGGAAATGAGTTCAGTAGCCAGAGATTCATCTTTGGAACGTGTTTGCCCGTAATGCACATGGACGTCCAAATCAGGCGCAAATCGTGCCAGCTCTTTTTGCCAGTTTCCTAAAACGGAAGTAGGGCAAATGATAAACGATGGCTTATCCGTTTGATTTGTGCGATGTACATGGAGCAAGTACGCAATCAGCTGTACTGTTTTTCCGAGACCCATATCATCCGCTAAACAGACGCCGAATCCTTGTTCACGCATAAACACAAGCCAGTCAAAGCCCTGTTGCTGATAAGGACGCAGTTCCGTCAACAAATGAGGGGAAACAGTCGTTGTAGGCAAACCTTTTTTATCCTGTAGCTGTTCCAAATACTTTTGAAGGGATTGATTCAGTTCGAACTGGAATAAAGGATCGTCCTCTTCTTCCAAATTATCTTCATCAAGTACGAGTGCTTCAGGCAGTTCACGGAACAATAATTCTTTCACGGTCCAGTCTTCAGCTTCCGTTTGTTCCATCAACTGACGGATTTCATGCATCCAGTGTGAATCGATGCGGAACCATTCGTTACCGGCACGTATGTACTCACGATTTTCTTCAACCATTTGTTTGAATTGATCTTCAGTAATCGCTTGACCATTTAACGAGAAGTGCCAATCAAAAGTTAAAATTTCATTCAAACCGGCTGTTGTTTTAAACGAAGCAGTCTTGGCATTCGACTTGACGCGCAGTTTGGATTCTTTCACCGCTTTTAACCAACCTGGCAAAATCACTTCAAAACCAAGAGCTTGCAGGCGTGCTGCATCGTCACGCAAGAAATGGCGGACGTCCAAATCACTTAACGAACTAGATAAAAACCGATCCGCATCCGATTCCATATTCATCAATTCCAACATATTGGATTGCGTTTCATACACATAAGGCGCGTGAACTTTCCATTTATCAGGTAGCGCATTAGCGATTGAAGAATCTTTCTTCCGAAAAGCAGGAGTCCAGTGCACGGAACTTTTCTTGCCGCGAACCACTGTTTCCAATAGCCATTCATCCGAGAAGGATTCAGGCTCACTAAGCCGCAGTGCCACAATGACATCAGCATGCCCGCTTTGAGCTTGCAGAGGCCAACCGCCTTGTTTGAAAAAGGGAAGTAACGTAGGAATATCCGATAACGTCAACCCTGCGCCATACAGTTTCTGCTGAATGGCAGAAGTAAGCATCACTTTTGCAGCAGGTGGGACTTCTTCAGTTGTCAGTACTAGTGAGCCTTCTTCAAACTCAATATCATTCCAAAGAGTTGGCGCACTCCATATGTTTGCAGCTTGTTGAATGGTTGATATCGTCAACTCGTCTTCCTGTGCATAGCCACTAACGTGTACGTAAGGGTGTTTAACGATAGGTGAGAACAGTTCCACTAATTCAAGTGAAGAAAACCGAGTTTCTTCATCATGATTCAAACCGTAAAAAGAGGGTTCATGTTGGAATGAGATAAAAGATATCCATTGTTCCGTAAATAAACGCATGCCTTCATCATTGTAGGCATGCACGGTTGTAAATCCATCATCCATTTGATCGAATGACAGTATTAAATTTTTCATAAAGGGCGATACACGGGAAGTCATAAAGGCAAGTTTCCTTTCTGTATCTCTTCTTGGAGAGCGCGCAATCGACGATATTTCGCTTGAAGTTCGCTTACGTAGCTGTTCCAATATTCGGTTTTTCCACTTTTCTTCGCTGCCGATTTCATTTTTTTCCAAATGCGAACGGCTTGTTTATAGTTATGGCGATTGCGCTCTCGCACTTCGGACAGTGCAAGTACATGATAAAGCGGCAACACTGTTTCAGGTGCTTCCTGGAGGACAGTCTTCATTCCGCATGATTCCGCATAATCGAGCGTTGACCCGAATCGGTGATGAAGAGCCACCCAATCTTTATATCGGTGTTGATCAATCAGGAAATCGGAATAGGCACGGACGCCAAATGAACCAAATTGCCAGAACAGCTGCTCACGTTCAGCATCCGGCATTTCGATGAATTTATACAACGCATATAATTTCGAAACGAACACGGAACGATTCCATGCAGACAGATGACTATTCACATAATCAAAAATATGTGGACGCATTGCATGCAAAATAATGGTCAGCGACGGCAGATCTTCCTGCTCTTTTGCAAGTTTCGCCAAATGCATCCATTCAGGCATATCACTTGGATGAATACGGTCCGTAATGAGTTTCAATTCATCCGGTATTTTTAGCAATAAGCAAAATAAAGCCCGAAACAGGTCGTTATTTAGACTTTTGTTTTCCTGTAAATAAGCAAACTCTTGTTCACGACGGCCTTTTTCCGTTAACAGTATGACCCAATATGCGTGAAACAAATTAAAACGAAGATCAGCCATCGTTTCCAACTCATAAACGATATGACGAACATGTAGCACAAGTGCATCATAAAAAGGATCAGCTGAGAACAAACGTGGTTTGCTCGAGAGATTCAGCAGCTGATGCTGGACATCTTCAATATCGGTCTGGATGGTAGCGCGGAACACGTTTTCATTCATATCTTCGCTGACATCAAACAACAAACGAAGCAGCATAGTTTTGGTATAGACATCGTAAAGAGGTTGCCATTCACGTTCAAAAGGCATGAACTTCTTCAATTTCTGTTTCATTTGAATAATCGAGTTGTCGATAAAGTATCGCTCTTTCCAAGACCAATCACCAGAAACAGCATTGAACGTCGATTGAACGATTGCGTTCCAGCTTTCCGGTGTACGTTCATTGGCAAGTAACGAAAGTTGCTCCGACTTCTTCAAGCGCCATTCCTGGAGCCACTCGGATAAAGAAAACTTCTGCATATATAAACTGAATAAAACGGCTAAGCAATGACGACATAGACGTTTTTCTGGACAAGAACACGTAACTTGTTCGTCGACTAAATGAAGCGTCACAATGCAAGGACTCACATCTTGCACTTTTGCTTCGAGTAAATGTTCGTACGGGTCATATGAAAGCGCACGTACCGCTCCGTTACGAACGGAAAACGAAGCACGTCGGACAAGCTCCTCATCCTCTTGATGTGAGGGATGCAAATCTTCCGAAATCGTCTCCATCCATTGTTGGATATGGGATTGGTAGCGTACGGCAATATTAAATAAAGAATGGCTCAAGAACAACATCTCCAAAAAAAATCTTTCCTTTCATTATACGGCTTTTCTCGGAAAACCGTAAGTGAAAGGAAAGATTTAAGGTTTTAAATGCAGATAGGCTTTAAAAAAATTTCTTTGAACTTCTCTTTTTCAGGAGTTGGTTTCCTATAAAACTCCTGGAATAGCTGAAAAAAAAAGTAGGATCGGCTTTATATGCAAGGTAGACAGGGTTCAAGGATTTATCACCATAATCGTCCACCGATTTTTTTACACTCAATTTTTTACGAGAAATTGTGGATGAATGATAGATGACCTTATTGCTTATATCTCTTGGGATTCCATAGAGTTCACACATCGCTCGAAATACAGGTAGAGAAATGCTCTGTGGATTCGTTTCATAACGCGATAACGTGCTGGCTGAAATATTCAGTAGTTTTGCAGCTTATTTTTGAGTTAATTGAGCTAGAATTCGTGACTCCGTAATAAGTTAATGTAATTGCAAAATCAACACCACCTTAGTTGCAGGTAGTGTAGACAATTTTAACTCCATTGGTTGTAGATATCCTATTTTTGAAACGCGGTTTCATAATTGATATATTCATATTAATGAAAACTGAATATTTAGTAAAAATAAATATGCATTATCCCATTCAAAAGAACCAAATTCAAGATAAATCAAAGCAGGAAAGGTTGTTAACTCATTTGCCCAACATATGAAATCGTATTGCCAAGGTTGCAGAGTACCAAATGTAAACAAAAAGACCAAGAATACATTCTCTACGTTACGCCAAACGGGGAGCGGAAAGCTGCAATTATTGTATCCAATAAAATTGGAAAGGCATTCATTGAACGCCTGACTTTTGATTCATTTGAAATTGAAGATTTGCACATTGATTTTTTGAACAATAAATGCTCATTTACATACAATGAAAACCACCTTGAAACGGAAGTCGTTTCAAACATCCAAAACATACTTCTCGGGTTCTTTATTCAGTATCACAAGCAATCAATCGCTTTTTTCACAAACAGAAAAAGAAGGAATAAAGACGTCGATGCTACCTAATACTGGTAGCATTTTTTTCGGATTTGTCATGCACGAAACATACGGGATTGTGATACACTAGTAGTAATCAGAATATTTTGATAAAAAAGGAGGGGAACACAATGTTACACGTACAACTTATGAAGCCATTTTATTCGAAATTGGAAGGCCAGAAGATGAAACTGGTATTTGCCTATCAATATTTCTCAATTAAAAAAGATGACGAACTATTCCACTTCATTCCAGTGGAAGGAAAAGAAATTATCGTCAATATGAATACGTACCAAGTCGAAAACTTATCCGAAGTCTTCGTCTTTCAAAAAGGCAATCGCTTCATCCGCTTACCACTCTATCAATTGTTGTTAGTGTCTGATATTCATATGCATTTGCAAACCATATTACAACATGGCGAGCCGGAAGACAGAGAACCAGCCAGCGATGTAAAAAAAGAAGCAAACGAATTTATTTCGTTACTCGAGCAAGCAAATCGCAGCCGGATGATTGACTACGCACTTCAAATGCGAGATCAAAGTCTATTTGATCGATTGACACATTAACCGTTGGAGGATAACCATGGAAATCAATAAAAGTTAGAAACACCTGCCTATGAAAAGAGGGAGGTGTTTTTATGTGGTTTTTAAGGGATTCCTGTTTACTCCCTTTCGTGTTGATTTCTTCATTCTCATGATATGTTTGTTCCTTCGCGAGTGCACTTTATTCCGTTTGACAACCCGTTTATTCCTCTTCGACCAAGGTTTATTCCAGTCCACCTAGTATTTCCTTCATGAAATACCCCGAAAACGAAGTGATAGGGGGCAAATTGGTTTGGTTTTCGCTGCGCTACTGTTAAAAAGCAAAATTAAAAACCCTTCTCCGAATATGACACGATCGGGGAAGGGTTCTAGTAGTACCTGTACATACATCACGCTCCTAAATTGAAGTCAACATATACAATATTATGACAGATACACTCGAGCCGATGACGCCGAACAATATATCGACAGCAGTTAATTCAAGGATTTTATTAAATTTCACATCTACCACATCCTCTCTACTTTTTTCTCTGCTAATTGATTTTATGGAAGCGGCATGGCGCCTTGCCTGTCCAAACGTATCGCAGGAAATACGATAAAGTTAATATATGTAGAAATTTTCCTTTGATAGGTTATATAAAGTTTAGGTTTTGTTGGAAATATTTATTCAATTTCATGTGAATTTCAGTTTTTCATTTTACAAAATTCAATTTTGATACGCTTTTCGAAGTCAAAATTTATTTTTGTAAGCTTAGTAGGTGGGCAAAATTCAAGTTTGGGGGCAAAGGTTTCCATCTTGACAATAGCCATTTACACTTAAATGAAGCTATTGAACCTTTTGGGGAAGGGGAGATAGAGGACGAATGATTGTATACATAGCGTTGCGGAAATCTCACCTCATTCCTACGCCGCATGCACTTAAGCTTTCGGGCTGTATGACCAGTCGACCTGTTTAGGCGGGGGCCTAAATCTTTAATTAAACTGACGTTAAAAGTGTGAGCAAATTTGGGTGCTCGCACTTTTAACGTTGCGCAAATATTGTTCACGGTTTCCCAAAATAACCAAAAATGACAATAATTTGACAAATTCTCCGACAAACTGCACAAACCTATGAATCTCTTTCCAAACACCCACAACTTTTTCACCAATTTTTCTTTATCTGTACCCTTCGTACGTTACAATTGATGTCGAATTTTGGTAAAGTAAAGGAAGATTAATAGCTACTGGTAGTTACGGGAAGGATTTTTGAAAATATGATATTTGACTTTCGATTTTGGCGATATCTAGCAAACCAGCAAGAATTAATAGATAATCTCGATTCTGCCACGATGCGCGATTTTAAAAAACGCGTATGGATGGTTGGTCTGTTCGGATTACTCTTATTTGTTACACAAGAACTGTGGGGAATGAACACACAGCACCTTACATCCGTATACGCATTTAGTGGCAATGACCCGTATACACTGGCACGTCTTGTCTCACTTGTCGGAATCATTCTATGGGCAGTTCTTTATATGGCATTTCACTTTTTCGGCATTGCATTCATATTGAACCGCATCACGGGCATTGATTTACCTAAACTGGCCGTGTTGCAACTGTATGTGGTAGGAATCCTGCTAATTGAAAAAGCATTACTGTTTATCATCTTTCTTATGACCGGTGCAACCACTCCGGTGTCACTGTTTTCATTCGGTCCACTAGCAGCAACGGTGTTCGATCATCCATTCCTAGTATTTTTCTTTAATCAATTATCCATCTTTACTGCCCTTATCATTGCATTACAAGTTCGATTCATCCGTGCATTCACGGATATGAACCCGCGCATGATTTTACTGATTATTATTGGAATACATATCGGTATGGCACTCATTACTTCGGCAGCTGGCCTTCTTCCACTCGAAGAATGGTACGGACGTTTTGTTGAAGGGGGTGCCGTCAAATGAATAAATGGTTAACGATTGGTATATCCATTGCAGTTTCTACGTTCATTGCAGCCAACGCGATTCTCTTGTTCAGCGAAAAAAGCGTAATTTCTAAAGATGTGTACGTAAATGAATACGAACGTCTCGCAACAGGGGACTTTGTACAATCCTTACCGAAAGAATCACTTGTTGCACCGCTCGACACGACAACGGTTTACGTGGAAAGTGAAGATACGATTCAAGACTGGTTGGTCAAAGAAGGTGCTGTAGTAAAAGTAGGTGACGAACTCGCTACGCTTAACACATCAACGGCTGACGAGCAACGTGAAGTATGGGAAGCGGAAAAGGAAGCACTTGAACGTCAAGTGACTGAAACCAACGCAACAATAAAGTCCTTACAATCTGACCGCGCGACCGCGCAGAGCTCAAGTAATTCGACAGACAACGCGACAGACAACGTCACTGAAAACACCGATGATAAAATGGTTAATATTGATGTAAATGTAGATTTCGGCGTGGACGTTTCTCAAGATGGTGCTTTCGCACATGCGATTGCTGAAGCGGAACAAAAACTATCTGAAGTCAATCAGCAATTGCAAGTCGTTGATGCACAGCTTGCTCAAAAGGGGGCGGCTGCCATCCTTAGTCCGGTCGAAGGCGTAGTATCCGCGATTCGAGACAACAATGACCGCTTGGCAATCGAAATTTACAGCATCGAAAAAATCATTGTTACGTATGCAACAGATGAACAATGGCAGGACGTGAAAGTAAACGACCGTGTTCGCCTACAAGCGGATGGAATCGATCAATCAATAGAAGGAACGGTAACAGAAGTTTCCCAAGTTCCTGCTAAAGACTCCGAATTCCTGACTGCCTATAAAGCGCTCGATCCAAAAGACCATAAGAACCCGCTAGCATACTATGAAGTTCGTATTCAACCGAAAGAACCAATCACAGACTTGCCTTTCGGTAACAAGACGAACGCTATGGTATTAATAAACGAAGCACAAAAAGCTGTCTCTGTTCAGACCGCTTGGTTAGACAATCGCTTCGCTGGGTCAGCAAGTGCACATGTCGTTAATAAATACGGCTACGCAGTAAAAACACCGGTCAACATCGCATTTGACTTGAAAACACGCTCAGTCATCGGCGAAGGACTTAAAGCTGGTTCAGTGGTTGTTTACGAACCACAAATCAACGACTACCGTTATGCACCTGCTATCTTCTACCCAATGCCAATGGATTCACCTTCATGGGAATCAGTAAAAGCATTCGGATGGAAAAACTACCTGAAATACTTAGTACGATAGATAAAATGACCTCTTCCTAACGATGGAAGAGGTCATTTTTGTTTGCGAATGAATTGTGCGTTAAAGATGAATTTTAGATAAGTAGTCGCGAATTACAGATAACGACTGTCGAAATGAAGATATCCAAATATGAAATCGAGATATCCTGCATTGAATTGTTGATATCCACTCACGAATTCCAGATATCACAGTAAATGCGTTATTAGTAGTGCCAGTTGACCACCCAACTGGCAATTTTTCTATTAGTGACACCTTGAGGTACTAACAGAAAAGTGGCAGGCGCCAGCCGTCAGCCACCAAATACAGGTCTGAGGGAATTGTGCGTAAAAGATGAATTTTAGATAAGTAGTCGCGAATTATAGATAACGACTATCGACACAAAGATATTCATCCACGAAATCGAGATATCCTCCATTGAAATCTTGATATCCACTCACGAATTCCAGATATCACAATAAATGCGTTATTAGTGGTGCCAGTTGACCACCCAACTGGCAATTTTTCTGTTAGTGACACCAACTTTCTTGAAGTACTAACAGAAAAGTGGCAGGCGCTAGCCGTCAGCCACCAAATACAGGTCTGAATGAATTGTGCGTAAAAGATGAATTTTAGATAAGTAGTCGCGAATTACAGATAACGACTGTCGAAATGCAGATATCCAAATGTGAAATCGAGATATCTCATTATGAATACTCGATATCCACTTACGAATTCCAGATAACACAATAAATACGTTATTAGTGGTGCCAGTTGATCACCCAACTGGCAATTTTTCTGTTATTGACACCTTGAAGTACTAACAGAAAAGTGGCAGGCGCCAGCCGTCAGCCACCAAATACAGGT
>NZ_KE150421.1:1737609-1759425 GCF_000411295.1 Paenisporosarcina sp. HGH0030 | reverse complement strand
ACAGAAAAGTGGCAGGCGCCAGCCGTCAGCCACCAAATACAGGTCTGAGGGAATTGTGCGTAAAAGATGAATTTTAGATAAGTAGTCGCGAATTACAGATAACGACTGTCGAAATGTAGATATCCAAATATGAAATCGAGATATCTCATTATGAATACTCGATATCTACCAGTGAATTCTAGATACCCACGCAAATTCGCTACCCCTACTCATGAATTTGCTATAACAATCATTGAATTCGTGAAAACTTATCTAGTTTCCAGTGATTGTTTCTAATAGTAAAAAATAAAGAACCCCACTCTACCCTTGGTAAGTCAATATTCCCTCATCAACTTCAAAAATATAGAATCCCCACCAATTAATGAAAATGAGTAAAAAGAAATACAAAAGTTATTACTCTCAAAACCAAAAGACCTACTATCAATTAAAATTAATAGATTCATATAACCTATAAACGTTTCAAGAATGAGTAACTATATATCTAAAAATCTCTAAATTACAAAAAATGTAATCATTTTAGTAATTATGGTAAATAAAATAAGGTTTTCAAGGTTCTTAATATATGTTAAATTTCAAATTGTTAATTAATTCGACAAGGTTGTCACGTTTCTAAAATATTTGTCAGAAATAGAAGAAACACAATTAGGGAGGAAACTAGATTGAGTATGAAAAAGAAAAGCATGTTTATTGCACTTGCAACCACATTGGCACTTAGCACTGCATCTTTCGGTGCACCGGCTCCAACAGCAGCGACACAATTAGCAAAACAAATTCCGACACTTAACTTGCAAAAACCAGCGTTGAAAATACCAGAACGTTTAGCGATTCCTCAGAACCCAAGCGAAAAAGTTCGCATTATCGTGGAACTTGAAAAAGCACCGGCAATTGAAACTGCTACAAAGAAAGGCAAGCTCTACAAAGACCTTCCGAAGTCGGAACGTAAAAATGTAGAAGCAGCAATCAAAGCAGATCAAAAGAAAGTAAAAGATAAAGTAAAAGGTAAAGCCAAAAATGTTCATTTTAAAGAAGAGTTTAATGCAGTCTTTAATGGTTTCTCTGCTGAAGTAGAAGCGGGTGACGTTGCGGGTATCGCACAAACGGAAGGCGTAAAAGCCATCTATGAAACAAACGAATATACAAGACCAAGCGAAGAACCGAATATGGTTCATTCCAAAGAATTGGTTCAAGCTCAACTTGCATGGGAAAAATATTCGTTCAAAGGTGAAGGCATGGTCGTTGGTGTCATCGATACAGGTATCGACCCAAGCCACCGCGACATGGTTCTTTCTACAGAAACGGATGAAGACATTACGGCAGATGAAGTAAATGGATTGTTAGCTGGTGGAGAAATCGAGCCAGGTAAATACTTCACTGATAAAGTTCCTTATGGCTATAACTACATGGACGGCAACCAGGAAATCCGTGATTTAGGTCCGGATGCATCCATGCACGGTATGCACGTTTCAGGAACAGTTGGCGCAAACGGTGACGAAGAAAACGGTGGAATTAAAGGGGTAGCTCCTGAAGCTCAATTATTAGCACTTAAAGTGTTTGGGAATGATCCATTATACCCATCAACGTTTGGAGACATTTACGTAAAAGCGATGGACGATGCAATTAAACTTGGAGCAGACGTAATTAACATGTCACTTGGTTCGACTGCAGGATATGTCGATAACACAAGCCCAGAACAGCAAGCAGTTTCACGTGCACAAGATAACGGTTTATTAGTAGCCATTTCTGCTGGTAACTCGGATATGTTTGGGTCAGGTACATTCTACCCAATGGCGAATAACCAAGACTACGGTTTGACTGGTTCACCTTCTGTTTCTGAAGATTCATTTGGTGTAGCATCATTTGAAAATAACATGATCACAGCATCTAGTTTCAAATATGAATTTAATGGAACAGAAGCAGGACGTTCATTATTCCTGCTTGCAAATGACCAAGATCCGAACGACCTACCGGAAGATCAATATGAAATCGAATTTGCAGGTTTTGGTACAGTTGCCGACTTCTCTGGTAAAGACTTAACAGGCAAATTCGCACTTGTATCTCGCGGAGGAATTTCATTCGTTGAAAAAGCACTGAATGCACAAGCTGCGGGCGCTGAAGGAATCATTGTTTACAATAACGCTGCAGGTACTATCAACATGGCATCTGATCCAGCCATCAAGATTCCGTTCATGTCCACACTTCAAGCAGATGGACTGGCAATGAAAGCTAGTCTTGATGCAGGGCAAGTCGTAAATGTCGGGTTTGACGGAAAATATATCGATGCACCAAGTCCAACTGCAGGCAAAATGAGTTCATTCACGTCTTGGGGTCCTACACCAAACTTGGACTTCAAACCGGAAATCACGGCTCCAGGTGGAAATATCTTCTCGACCTTAAACAATGATTCTTACGGTTTGATGAGTGGTACGTCAATGGCAGCTCCACACGTAGCGGGCGGTACTGCTCTAGTGATGGAACGAGTGAATAAAGAGTTCGGACTAACTGGTGCAGAGCGCGTGCAGTTTGCGAAAAACTTAATGATGAACACAGCTAAACCAGTAGTTTTTGCTGAATACGATGGTATGAAAGAATATGTATCACCACGTCGTCAAGGGGCTGGCATCATGCAGCTTGCAAACGCTTTGGAAACAGATGTAATGGTAACAAACAAAGCAACAGGCGAAGCGAAAGTAGCCTTGAAAGAAATCAAAGAAGGCAAATTCAAATTCACATTGAAGGCGAAAAACTTCTCAGATGAAGCGAAAAAATTCAATGTTGATGTTCAACTTCAAACTGACCATGCATTGAAAACTTCTGGATATGACGTAGTTGTACCGAACATTGCAGGTTCAAATATCGTGACTGACTTAGTGGATGTTCAAGCCCCTAAAACTGTAGAAATCGCTGCAAATGGCGAAGCAGAAATTCAAGTATCTGTCGATGCTTCATTATTGAAAGACACGGCAGGTTTCGAAACATTCGTTAACGGATTCTTCATTGACGGTTTCGTAACATTAAATGACCCGAACGAAGAAACATCAGGAAATGTACCTTTAACAGTTCCGTTCTTTGGCTACAACGGTTCATGGGATGATGCATCAATTTTTGACGGCAGTGCTTGGGAATCATCTACTTACTGGGGCTACCAAGGTTTGGTGGATGAAGAAGGGAACTATATTAAAGGACCATCATTAGGTGAGAACTTCGATCCTTCGAAATTTGCATTCTCTCCAAATGGCGATGGTAACATCGATTCAGCCACTCCAGTTTACTCGTTGATACGCAATGCGAAAAACCTGGAAGTCAACGTATTGGATGCCAACGGTAAAAAAGTTCGCACAATCCGTACGGAAACGAACATGACGAAAAACTATATTGATTCAGCTACAAACCCTGCGTACAAGTTAAATTCAGCTAATGCATGGGACGGAATGATTAATGGAAAACTCGCTGCAGATGGCCAGTACTTCATTCAAGTGCGTGGTGTAATTGATTTCGAGGGTGCAGAATGGCAGTCTGTTGAGTTCCCGATTTATGTGGATACGAAAGCACCTGAAGCTAAATATAAATTCGATCAAAAGAAAAACATCATTTCGACAAACACACTCCAAGATGCTGGAATTGGTCTTGATCGAGTAGAAGTATATGTAAACGGTGTTGAACGTGAAGAACTTGCAGAACTTGCAAAAGAATATGAAGTTAAAAATGTGAAAAAAGGTGACAAAGTCACACTTAAAGTTTGGGATATTGCTGGGAACGTAAAAGAACAAACCTTTGCAATCAAAACAACAAGTGCTGATTATAAAGAAGACGGGGAAGAACCAGGCGAAGAACCAGGAACAACACCTGGTGACGGCGGGTCTGATGACGATACGTCAGCACCGAACGAGCCTGAAACAATTGAACCGGTAATCTTTATCAATACACCTAGTTTCTTCAGCAACCATAAAACATCACAAGTAGTGGTGGCAGGTTCTGTTGAAGACGATTCCAACATCGCTTCATTGAAAGTAAATGGGCAAACGCCGACATCATTTGACGGCAAAAACTTTACACACACACTGACACTGGCTGACGGTGTGCAACAAGTCAATGTGGAAGCAATCGACGAGTTTGGAAATGATATGGGCATCACACGCCGCATTTTCGTGGACACGACAAAACCAACAGTAGCTGCGGTAAAAGTACCTAAAACGGTAAAATCGAACGAAGCAAACCCGATCATCCAAGTAAAAGTCGGCGACAACTTCGATGAAATCCGTCTATATGTAAACGACAGTGAAGTATTCTACAAACCAATTTCAGAACCATATGCAATGAATGGCTACAGCCAAACTGTTGATGTGGAACTTCCATTGGTAAAAGGCAACAACACGTTCGAGTTGAAAGTAGTGGACTTGGTTGGCCATGAAGCAACCCAAACAATCAAAGTTTCAAAGCAAAAAAAATAACCGATCTAGCTACAAAACCCTTTCCCTTTAAATAGGAGAAAGGGTTTTGTGTTTAATTGTTCGTAAAAGGTGAATTTTAGATAAACAGACATGAATTATAGATATATGTGCACGAAATGGAGATATCCACCCGCGAAATATAGATTTCCATCATCCAATTCTCGATATCCACCTACGAAATCGAGATATCCCCGCCAACCCGCTATAACTTTATCCGAATTCGCTATAACACTGAGCGAATTAGTAATAACCCCACTAGAAATCGCCAAAACCCCCACCAACCGTTGGGAAAATACAACCTAATTCTCAATAACTAGAATACTCTCACAAGAAATTTGCTATGATAGAAAAAAACCTATTTTCAAAGGAGCGGTTGCAGATGCAAACACCTATGCATACTTTTGAACAATACTTCCTGATGAATACCGATGACGTCATTCAATATGTGAAAGCCAAAATAGAGTCATTCCAAAATGCACAACAGATTACTTGCAAAGAAATTGGTGACGGCAACTTGAACTATGTGTACCGCGTCGTCAACGAGGAAACAAAAGAATCGGTCATCGTCAAACAAGCGGGCACGACTGCGCGCATTTCAGATGAATTCGTCCTGTCGACTAGCCGTAACAAAATCGAGACCGAAGCACTTCAACTGCAACATACGCTGGCACCGGGACTGGTTACTGAAATTTATCTGTTGGATGAAACGATGAGCTGTTGCGTCATGGAGGACTTGTCGCATCTGACAATCATGCGCACAGCGCTGGCAAATTTCGAGACGTTCCCTCATTTCGCGGAACATATCACGGACTTCCTCGTGAACACATTGTTGCGCACAAGTGACGTTGTCCTGAACCATAAAGATAAGAAAGAACTGGTCGCAAAATTCACGAACCCAGAGCTTTGTGAAATTTCGGAAGACCTCGTGTTCACAGAGCCGTTCCACAACAACTTTAACCGCAACGAAGTGACACCGGGGAATGAACAATTTGTCCAGACGCACCTTTATGAAAATGAAGCGCTTCACTTGGAAGTAGCGAAATTGAAGTTCCAGTTTATGAACAACAGTCAATCACTCATTCATGGCGACCTACATACGGGCTCGATTTTCATCGATCAGAACGACACGAAAGTCATCGATCCCGAGTTCGCATTCTTCGGACCTATGGGCTACGATATCGGTAACGTCATGGCCAACCTGATTTTTGCATTCGCTCGCGGTGATGCATACCAAAACAAAGAATTCACTGAGTGGGTTGAAAATACATTATTCGACGTAATGGACTTATTCGACACGAAATTCCGCATTGCTTGGGACGACCACGCAACGGAACTCGTTGCTAAAAACGTAGATTTCAAAGAACATTACTTACAAAATATCCTGAAAGACACAGCTGGCATGGCAGGTCTTGAACTAGCACGCCGCATCGTTGGACTGGCGAAAGTGAAAGACATCACGACCATCGAATCGATCGAAAACCGTCTGAAAGCAGAAAGACTCTGCTTGCGTGTCGCAGTGGAACTAATCCTTAACCCGTCAGAATTTCAAACAGGCGGACAATACTTAACAGCGCTACAAAACGCACTACAGGAGGAAAACAAATGACTGAAGCACTGAACCCGATAGAATGGAAAAACGATGCACTCGTCCTGCTTGACCAAACCAAGCTTCCTAACGACATTGTCTACGAAGAATTCACAACTGTTGAAAGCGTCTGGGATGCCATCGTCACGATGAAAGTCCGCGGTGCCCCAGCGATTGGCGTTGCCGCAGCATACGGCGTTTACTTGGCTGTTCGCAATTCCGAAACCGATTTGGTGAAAGTAGTACAGAAAAGCGCAGAGTATTTGGCTACGTCCAGACCGACTGCAGTCAACTTGTTCTGGGCTCTTGACCGCATGACAGCAGTCAAAGCGCCGGACGCTATTTATAAAGAAGCTTTATTAGCGGAAGCAAAAGCCATTCATAAAGAAGATGAAGAAATCAACCGCACCATCGGCGAAAACCTATTAACGTTACTAACTGACGGCATGGGCATCCTGACACATTGTAACGCTGGCGCTCTAGCCACTTCGAAATACGGAACAGCCACTGCACCCATGTATCTTGCAAAAGAAAAAGGCTGGGATTTCAAAGTGTACGCTGACGAAACACGCCCTCGTCTACAAGGATCTACATTGACCGCACTGGAATTGAGCAGAGCGGGAATCGATGTAACGGTCATTACGGATAATATGGCTGCTATGGTCATGTCCCAAGGCAAAGTTCAAGCTGTTATCGTCGGTTGCGACCGCGTCGCTGCAAACGGTGATACGGCCAATAAAATCGGTACGCTTGGAGTGTCCATTTTAGCAAAACACTACAACATTCCGTTTTACGTGGCAGCACCAACACCAACCATTGACCTAAATACACCAACGGGCACGCAAATTCCGATTGAGGAAAGACATAAATCCGAAGTCATCGAAGGCTTTGGAAGACTGACGGCACCGGCAGATGTTAATGTGTACAACCCCGCATTCGACGTCACACCACACGAACATATCACGGCCATAGTCACTGAAAAAGGAATTGTTCGTGCACCTTACGAAGAAAACCTGAAAAAACTATTTCGCTAAACATAGTAGATATACACCATGAATGGAGGAACAACCTATGTTTATGAAAGAACGCAATGAAATTGTCGATTATTGTAAGTTATTGAGAACACGAGGCCTAACCAAAGGGACGGGGGGCAATATTTCCATCTTCGACCGTGAATCCGGCCATATGATCATCAGTCCAAGCGGCATCGATTACGACATCATGACAGCTGAAGACGTAGTCGTATGTAATCTGCAAGGGGAAGTCATCGCTGGCGATAAAAAGCCATCAAGCGAATTCCCGATGCACGCGATTTTCTATCAACAACGTACAGACATAGATGCAATCGTCCATACTCATTCCATGCACGCCACCGTGCTTGCATCACTAAGATGGAATTTGCCAGCAGTGTCATATTTGGTTGCTTATGCAGGAAAAGACGTACGCTGTGCGGAGTATGCGAGTTTTGGTACATCAGAACTTGCGACCAATGCCTTCGAAGGGATGAAAGGTCGACAAGCTGTCTTGCTGGCTAATCACGGGCTATTGGCAGGTGCGAACAATATTGCTACCGCATTCGCCATCGCTGAAGAAATCGAATTTTGCTGCGAAGTGTATTTGAAAGCAAAGGCCGTGGGGGAACCAGTCATTCTAGACGATAACGAAATGGCTCATATGGCGGAGAAATTCAAGTCATACGGGCAAAAATAGTAGATTCACCTGAACAAAGGGGATTTGAAAATGGTAGATTTATAACCTGTCACACAGCAGGTAGCAAATTCGATACGAAAGCAAATTCAACGCGTGCTGAAGTAGCAGTCATGCTATACCGCGCACTGGATATACTGAACGAGTTATAAGGTTTAATACTCACTGCTAGAATAATACTCACAGCTAATGACTTCTTCCTATCAATGGGGAGAGGTCATTTTTATTTTGTTTAAGCAGTTATTAATCGCGATTTTGTTATAAACAACCCCGATTTTGTCGAAATGGCTCTAACTAACTTCCAAACTCCGACAATCTCGTTGTCAGAAATCGACATTAATTTACATTTTTGAAATACAAAAGTAATATAAAAACACTCTAAATAAGTAACTATTAATCTATTATTATGGTAAAATTTACCGTGTTGCCTTTTATGGGTAACAATGTTTGAATCTTCAGACATAAAAAGGGAGGGGAACTTTAGCAACTATTGAGACGTAAAATCATTTAGGGGGAATTGAGAATTGAAGAAAAACAAGTTGAATAAGTTCTTCAGTAGCATTCTTGCAATGTTTATGGTTCTTTCATTGTTGACGCCAATGTCGGCATCGGCAAACACGAAACAGCTGAAACCATTTAAGCAGAATGTTCAAACTGAAACGCAGTTAGAATTAAAAGCAGCTATTGCAGAGCAAATGGACGTCTTAGAGGGCGGACCAAGACTTCACAAAAATTTATTAGGTGTTTCAGGCGATAAAGAAGTAGCGGTTATTGTTCATTTGTCTGAGGAACCTGTAGCACTGAAACAGGGAATTAACGAATTGGCTGGGAAAAAGTTCACGAACGCTCAAGCGGCTAAAGTGAAGGCGAATGTAGATGCGCAACAGTCCCTCGTTAAGAAACAAATGAGTTCGAAAGGCATTTCAGTCAAGCAAGGCTATACATTCAATACAGTGTTGAACGGTTTTGCGGCAACTGTAAAAGCGAATGACCTTAAAAAATTGCTTTCAATTCCAGGCGTTACTTTAGTAGAACCGGATGTAACGGTTTATGCATTGGGAGACAAGCAAGCAACTGCAACGAAGTCAACATCTAATCTTGATAAAGATGGCAAGATGGAAGCAGCAATGAATACGAGCCTTTCATTCTTAGGAATTAAAAAGTTATGGGACGAAGGATATAAAGGGGAAGGCATTAAAGTGGCTGTCCTTGATACAGGGATCGATAAACATCACCCTGAATTTGAAGGTGTATATAAAGGCGGGAAAAACTTTATTCCGAACTCTTCAACATATACAAAAACACGTTCTGCGGATGACGCATCTGAAACATTACCGTCTGAACGTCCGGCTGGAACGCCTGAGTTCAACTCAAAAGGGGACCCATTCTACACGTCTCACGGGACTCACGTAGCGGGAACGATTGCAGCTGCAGGAAATAACGAATACGGTATCTCAGGAATTGCGCCAGATGTTGATCTTTACGCATACCGAGTACTTGGTGCTTACGGCAGCGGATCAAGTTCTGGAATCATTGCTGCAATTGAAACAGCAGTAATTGAAAAGATGGATATTATTAATCTATCACTTGGAGGTGGATCGAACACTGAAACGGACAGCGGGTCATTTGCGATTAATAACGCAATGATGGCTGGCACAATTTCAGTTATTGCAACAGGTAACTCAGGTCCTAACCGTGGAACAATGGGAACTCCAGGAACTGCTCGTTTAGGAATAGCAGTTGGGAACTCAACGAATCCTGAAACGATGTACAACGGTGAAGTAAATGTCAAAGTTGGTAACTATAAGTTTTCCAAACAATTGCAATTGATGGGAACGACTTTTGGTAAAGACTTGGCTACACAACTTCAAGGAGAACTACCATTGGTTGCAGTTCCTGGAAACGGGACAGCTACTGACTATAATGGCATTGACGTGAATGGCAAAGTTGCACTTGTCTCACGTGGTGCAATTGCCTTTGTTGACAAGATTGCATTTGCAAAAGAGAATGGCGCAGTTGGAGTACTGATTCACAACTTCGCAGGCGGAACAAATGCTCCAAATGAATCAGGTGTATTCCTTGGTGATTCATTCGGATTCATTCCAACGTTTGATTTGTCCCAAACAGACGGAGATGCAATCCGTGCAGCATTGAAAAATGGTGCAGGCACAGTTTCGTTCGGCAAGTATGGTGAAGCAAAAACACTTGGTGACGATGTAAATGATTCAAGTTCACGTGGTCCATCTACACCGAACTTTGATATCAAACCGGATGTAACAGCGCCGGGCACAAACATTATGTCATCAATCGCGATGTACAAAGAAGATTATCCGGATGTTTCATATGACCAAGCTTATGATCGTTATACAGGAACATCAATGGCTACACCACATATCGCGGGAATCGTGGCACTTGTTAAACAAGCAAATCCAGACTGGAATGCGTTTGACGTGAAAGTGGCACTTTCCAATACAGCAAAAATCCTGAATACACAAAAATACGATGTATTTGCTCAAGGTGCTGGCCGTGTGGATGCTTATGCAGCTGCACATCCAGGTGCACTCGCGTATGCACTAGACAAAGCTACTCTTAACGGTAGCGGACAAATAGTGGATAACTTAAAAGGGACAGTTACATTCGGTCCTCAATCATTAAAAGAAAATCTTTCTGTCACTAAACAAATCCGGGTTAAGGATATGGCAGGTGACGGTGGAGATTATGCAGTATCAGTAGATGTTACAAAATCATTTGGCGACGCGAAGCTGACAGTCGATAAAACGGCTTTCACATTAAATGGCGAGCAACTGCTGAATGTCACATTGACTGCTTCAAAAGCGGAAGCTCCAAAAGGTTCTGAACTTCTTGGATACATCCACATTACGGGTGGAAAAACAGAAATTTCATTGCCATTCGCAGCTGATTTCAGCGGTGCAGTAGCTTCTGCAGAAATACAAGACATGAATATTACTGAGACAGACTTGTCATTTAATGGGGACGGTGTACAAGATGCAGCGGAACTGAGCTTCAAACTGACCGGTGCTGTTACAACGAACTTTATCGAGCTTTGGGACATCATGAATCCTAAAGGTGGAGAATTTGGCGATGGCTATATCGGATACTTGCATGCAGCATCATCTTTAGCGGCAGGATCTTATAAACTACCGATTAAAGGTCAATACAAACCGTGGGGCGCAAAACCGGCAACAACGATTCCAGACGGATTATACACAATAGACTTCACAGCAACGGCTGGACAAGAAGATATTGGGGACTATGTAGGACCGATTATTGTTAAGACAACAAAACCGGTAATCGCAGGCTCTGTTGTAAGAGGCCAGGCAACTGGACAAGTGACTGATAAATATTTGGACTACAACGAAGAATTATCGTTGTATGGCCTTGAATTCGATTTGAATGATAAGCTTTCTGCTTCTTACGTAGTCTCTAAAGATGGCGTTGAGGAACATGCGGTTCCATTCGAATTGGAGCAAGATGGTTCATATGCATTCCCTGTTTCAGGGTTCAATGCAGTAACGGACTCAGTGAAAGTCATCGTGGAAGATGCAGCTGGCAACGTCGGTGAAAAAGTGATGATCAGTGAAGTAGATCCACCTGATGCTGTGATTACACTTTCTGTAGATCAAGCAGCTCTTGATATGACAACAGGCGATACTGCAACATTACAAGTTACACAAACAACAACACCTGCTGATGGTGAAGCGACGGAAGAAGACGTAACGGCACAAGCAACATATACAGTTGCGGATGAAAACGTTGTAACGGTTTCTGAAGGCGTTGTAACAGCAGTAGCAGAAGGTTCAACAACAATCACTGTTTCTTACGGTGAAAATGAAGTATCAGTAGGAGTAACGGTGACGGATGAAGTAGTCGTTCCTGAACCGGTTGTATCTCTAGCACCGAACAAAGCGGCAGTGGAACTGATTGTTGATGGCACTGAGCAAATCACAATCAGCAAAACAGTGAAAGAAGAAGGCAAAGATGATGTAACGACAGACGTAACGGTTGATGCAACATATGAGGTCGAAAATGACTCCATCGCAACAGTAGACAAAGGGCTAGTTACGGCAAAAGCAGCAGGGAAAACAAACGTAACGGTTCAATTCGAAGGTCACACAACGACATTCGAAGTAACAGTTACTGAAGAAGTTGTCGAGCCAGAACCAGTTGTATCATTATCCGTGAATCCTAAATCAGTGGACCTTCCAGTATCAGGAAAGAAACAAATCACGGTTGAACAAGTGATTCAGGAAGACGGAAAAGAAGATATCATAACGAACGTAACAGCAGATGCGACTTATGCTGTTGAAAAAGAAGAGATCATATCGGTCAATAAAGGAGAAATTACAGCCAAAGCTGTAGGAACTTCAAAAGTGACGATTACGTATGGTGGAAAAACGACAGAAATGACAGTGAACGTTGTCGCTTTACCTGTTGTATCATTATCCACAAATAAAAATTCTCTTAACCTAGTAGTAGATGGTAAAGAACAATTAACGGTTCTGAAAACAGTGAAAGAAACTGGAAAAGAAGATATCGTTAAAGATGTAACGACTGATGCATTGTATTCCGTTCAGAAGCCTTCAATTGTTGCAGTGGAAAAAGGTTTGGTAACTGCAAAAGCTGCAGGAACAACGAAAATTACCGTAGAATACGAAGGTCATTCCACAACGGTTGATGTAATAGTACAAAATAAAGTAATCGTAACACCGCCGACTCCTTCACCAATAACTCCTGGCGAAGTAGTGGTAAATGACTCGACGATCTTGAACCAAACAAGCAATCCGCAAGTACAAGAAGTTAAAGTGGAATTGCCTGCAATGACAGATGCTCAGCCTCAAGTGAGTGCGAAAATATCTTATGGGTCAATTAATGCAGTGGCTCAATCTTCAAAACCATTAGTGATCAACTCAGGAAGCACAGAAGTAAACGTGCCTAATGCAGTAGTGAAAGCAATCGCAGCTGGATCACCTGATAGTGTGACAGTTACTGTGAAAAAATCGAAATCGGATGATGTAGAGGGTGCAGTATCTGCTTCATACGAATTCACAATCTCAACAGTTAAAAACGGGAAAACGACGACTGTTTCTTCGTTCTCAGCACCTGTTAAACTGACAATTCCTACAACAAGTACCGTAAAAGATCCACGTAAAGTAGCGGCTTATTACATGAATGAGTTAAAACATACGTTGGACTATAGCGGTGGAACGTATTCCGAAGGGAAATTTGTTTTCAAAACAAATCACTTCTCGAAATTCGTAGTAATCGAACACGCGAAAACATTTAGCGATATCCAAAAGTACTGGGCACAGGATGAAATTGAAGTACTGGCTTCTCGTTCAATCACAAGCGGGAAAACAGATGCAACATTCAACCCGGAAGGTAAAATTACACGCGCTGAATTTGCTGTATTGATTGCACGTGCGTTGAATCTTCCGATGGATGAGTACCAAGGAATATTCAAAGATGTACCAACAAGCAAAGCATGGGCTTATGCTGGTATTGAAGCTGCATACCGTGCTGGTATCGTTAACGGGAAAACGAAAGACTCGTTCAATCCAGATGCGCTTATCACACGTGAAGAAATTGCAGCAATCGTTGTTCGTGCAGTGAAATATCAAGATGCGACACTACTAAAAGATGTAGATTCTTCTAAATCATTTGCGGATGATAAAGCAATCGGCGATTTCGCCAAGGTATCCGTAAAACAAGCAGTAGGTTTAGGCATCATCACAGGTCGTTCAGGAAACAAATTCGATCCGAAAGCAAATGCAACACGTGCGGAAGCGGGAGTTATGTTATACCGCGCATTGGATAAAATGAATGAATTTTAATGCCAAAGAAAAGAGTCAGCATCGTGCTGGCTCTTTTCTATATTTTTTAAAGTAAAATAATTTTTCGGAATGTGCAGGAGAACTTACATATTTAGCAATATGATATCGTAAAATCCAGCGCAAATATAAATCCAGTCTATATTTGAGTAGGTACTTTGCAATCCATACTAACTGGATAATCTATTATAAAAGTCTTATGCTATATCAGAATAGTTTCCTTATTATCCATAAAAAGACATGATTTATAAATGAGGAACTTTAGATCTATTAATATTATAAAAAAATAATGGTCAATTAAAACTATTATCTATTTACTAAAGTAATACTTTTTATCTATAAAAATTCAATTTCCAAGTATTGTAATCAAAATGTAATATAAGTTATTTCGTTTTTATATTTGCAACAATCAAAATATATGGTAAATTTCTAATTGTCACATAATTTAGTTAAATCTAATGAATGGAAATTAATCTAAGTTATGAAACTCAAAAAGGGAGGAAAGCAGATTGAGTAATTCTAGAAAAAGCATGATGGTTGCAATGGCAGCTTCACTAGCACTTAGTACAGCAACAATCGGCGCACCAGCTCCAGCAGATGCTGCGAAATTAGAAAAACAGGTTCCTGTTATCAATGTGCAAAAACCGGCTAAAAAGATTCCGGATCGATTTGTTTCGCCTGAAAATCCAACTGAAAAAGTGCGTATCATCGTTGAACTTGAAAAAGCTCCAGCGATTGAAACGGCTACTCAAAAGGGTGTTCTTTACAAAGAACTTCCACAATCCCAACGTAATAGTTTAGAAGATTCAATTGAACAAGATCAAAAGAGGGTTCAAGCAAACATTTCGAAGTTTGCTAAGAACATTGATTTCAAGGAAAACTTCACAACTGTATTCAATGGTTTCTCTGCTGTAGTCGATGCAAAAGATGTAGCACGTATCGCACTTACTCCTGGTGTTAAGTCTGTACACGAATCTACTGAATATGCACGCCCAGTAGCAACACCAGAAATGACACACTCAAAAGAATTAGTACAAGCCCAACTAGCGTGGGAAAAATATAACTTCAAAGGTGAAGGAATGGTTGTTGGTGTCATTGATACGGGGATTGACCCGTCTCACAGAGACATGATTCTTACAGATAATGCGACTGGTGACATCACTTCAGAAGAAGTAAGTACATTGGTTGGCAATGGTTCAGTAGAAGCGGGTAAATACTTCACTGCGAAAGTTCCTTACGGTTACAACTACATGGACGGCAACCTGGAAATCCGAGACATCGGTCCGGGAGCGTCAATGCATGGTATGCACGTTTCAGGTACTGTTGGAGCGAATGGTGACGAGGAAAACGGTGGGATTAAAGGTGTAGCTCCTGAAGCTCAACTTTTGGCACTTAAAGTATTTGGTAACGATCCATTGTTCCCATCAACCTTTGGTGACATTTATGTAAAAGCAATGGATGATGCAATCAAGCTTGGTGCAGACGTCATTAACATGTCATTAGGTTCAACAGCCGGGTATGTGGATAATTCGAATCCAGAACAAATGGCTGTAACACGTGCGCAAGATAGTGGTATTTTGGTAGTCATTTCTGCGGGGAACTCAGATATGTTTGGTTCTGGTACATTCTATCCAATGGCAGATAACCAAGATTACGGTTTGACTGGATCACCATCTGTTTCTAAAGATTCATTCGGTGTTGCCTCATTCGAAAATAGCCACGTTACGGCTTCAAGTTTCACATATGAATTTGATGGTGTCCAAACAGGACGTGCAATGTTCTTGCTAGCCAATGATGCAGAACCGAACGATCTTCCTGAAGAAGAATACCCAATCGAATTTGCAGGTTTCGGTACACCAGCTGATTTCGCTGGGAAAGATTTAACAGGTAAATTTGCTTTAGTATCTCGCGGAAGTATTTCTTTCGTTGAAAAAGGTCTAAATGCACAAGCTGCAGGAGCAGCTGGTGTTATTGTTTATAACAATGCAGCAGGTACAATCAGCATGGCTTCAAGTTCAGAGATTAAAATTCCTTATATGTCAGCACTTCAAGTGGATGGACAGGCACTAAAAGCAGCACTTGTTGCAGGAACAGAAGTTACTGTAGGTTTCGATGGGCAATATATCGAAGTGGCTAGTCCGACTGCAGGAAAAATGTCTGGATTCACTTCTTGGGGTCCGACACCGAACTTGGATTTCAAACCTGAAATCACAGCTCCAGGTGGAAACATCTTCTCGACATTCAATAACAATGAATACGGTTTGATGAGCGGTACGTCAATGGCAGCGCCACACGTAGCCGGAGGTACGGCATTGGTAATGGAACGTGTGAACAAAGAGTTCGGCTTGACTGGCGCAGCTCGCGTACAGTTTGCTAAAAAATTGATGATGAACACAGCTAAACCAGTAGTTTTGGCTGAATACGATGGTATGAAAGAATACGTATCACCACGTCGTCAAGGGGCTGGAATCATGCAGCTTGCAAACGCTTTGGAAACAGATGTAATGGTAACAAACAAAGCAACAGGCGAAGCGAAAGTAGCCTTGAAAGAAATTAAAGATGGCAAATTTAATTTCACATTGAAAGCGAAAAACTTCTCGGATGAAGCGAAAAACTTCAATGTTGATGTTCAACTTCAAACTGACCATGCATTGACAACTTCTGGATATAACGTAGTTGTACCAAACATTGCAGGTTCAAATATCGTGACGGACCTAGTGGATGTTACGGCTCCTGAGTCTATAGAAATCGCTGCAAATGGCGAAACTGAAATTCAAGTATCTGTAGATGCTTCTCTATTGAAAGACATGGAAGGCTTCGAAACATTCGTAAACGGATTCTTCATTGACGGTTTCGTTACACTTGAAGATTCAAACGAAGAAACATCAGGAAATGTACCTTTGACAGTTCCGTTCTTTGGCTTCAATGGTTCATGGGATGATGCATCAATTTTTGACGGCAGTGCTTGGGAAGAATCCACTTACTGGGGTTACCAAGGATTGGCTGACCAAAACGGTGACTCTATCACTGGTCCATCATTAGATGAAAACTTCAACCCATCGAAATTTGCTTTCTCACCAAATGGCGATGGTAACATCGACTTGGCAGTCCCGGTTTACTCATTAATGCGTAATGCTAAGAAATTAGAAGTAAATGTATTAGATGCAAACGGCAACAAAGTACGTACAATCCGAACTGATTCCAATTTAACGAAAAACTATATTGATTCTGCAACAAATCCAGCTTATAAGTACAATCGAGATAATGGATGGGATGGGAAAATCAATGGAAAACCTGCTCCGGATGGCCAATATACGATTGAATTACGCGGTGTAATCGATTATGAGGGGGCTGAATGGCAATCAATCAAGTTCCCAATCATCCTCGATACTAAAGCACCTACTGCAGACATTTCTTTCGATCCTGAAACAAGAACATTATCTCTTGCAAACCTTGCAGATAATGAGGGTGGGGTAGGACTAGATAGAGTTGAAGTGTATGCGAACGGAGAATTGGTATTTGAGGATGTAGCATCAGTAGAACCATACGTTCTTGATGAAGTTCTTAAAATTGGTGACGAAGTATCTGTTAAGGTATGGGATATTGCTGGTAACGTGACGGGAATGCAAAATGAATTCGAAACAAAAGAGCCAGTTATTTTCTTCGAAACTCCATCGGACTATTTTGTGGAGTACAAAACTTCAGAAGTAGTGGTATCTGGTACGGTTGAAGATGATTCGAACGTGGTTTCACTGAAAGTAAATGGTGTAGTTGCTGATTCATTCGACGGTTCTAAGTTCACTCATAAGTTGAAGCTTACTGACGGTGTGAAAGACGTGAAAGTGGAGGCAATTGACGAGCATGGCAATGTAATGCAAATCGGTCGTAAAATCTTCGTTGATACAACAAAACCGACAGTTCAAGCTGTTGCGGCAACTGTACCATCTGGAGTAAAAACATCTTCGCCAGATCCAACAATCAAAGTTAAGGTTGGCGATAACTTCGATGAACTTCGTCTATACCTAAACGGTAACGAAGTATTTGCAAATCCATTATCTGAACCTTATGCAATGTTAGGTTACAGCCAAACAGTTGATGTTGTTCTTCCATTAGTAAATGGCAAAAATGACTTCGAATTGAAAGTAGTTGACATGGTAGGTCACGAGGCTACTCAGAACATCACGGTTATGAAACAAGATGGAGTTGTTACGCCGCCGACGCAACCACCAGTGGTAGTACCACCAGTTGTTGATCCAAAACCAGTAACATACAGTGATATCGCTAGCCACTGGGCTAAGAAAGAAATCGAGACATTAGCAACGAAGAAAATCATTCTTGGTAAAACAGCTGATTTGTTTGCACCGGAAGATAAATTGACTCGTGCTGAGTTCGCTGTATTGGTTTCGCGTGCTCTTGGTTTAGAAACAAAAGAATATGCTGGTACATTCAAAGATGTAACAACAAACAAAGCTTGGGCTTACGCTGGAATCGAAGCGGCAGCTCGCGCTGGCATCATCAACGGTAAAACTGATGGAACGTTCAATCCAGACGCGAAAATCACACGTGAAGAAATCGCGGCTATCATTGTCCGTGCTGTGAAACACGAAGATGCTGCATTATTGAACAATCTTGATACTTCAAAAGTGTTCGTTGATGATAAAAATATCAGTACTTTTGCGAAACTAAGCGTTAAACAAGCAGTGGCTTTAGGAATCGTATCTGGCCGTGGCGGCAACGTCTTCTCTCCGCAAGACAATGCAACACGCGCTGAATCAGCAGTTATGCTGTACCGTGCCCTTAACAAACTAGGCGATCTATAAAAAAACATGAGGAGTCAGCGATTGCTGGCTCCTTTTTGTATGTATATTCACTGGAAATAATAGGAAGAAACGGAACAAATCGATTTAAAAGGAAATAACTCTAACTGTGATATTTCGAATAGGTATCCCATATCTTATTAGTAGAATTAATTCTATTAATATAAGCTATATTTACTTTCCTTAATGATAACTTAACAAAATAGTCGGACTTCTTACCTATTTTTACTTATTCATTATGAATTTTACAAATTCTTAAGAAAACTCTTACAATAGTCTGATATAATCAGATAGTACTAGAAAATTACTTTTTGAGGAGTGGGATGGATGACAAAAGAAGGTATTAAGAAACATGTTTTAAGTAAGATTGCACTAGCTTTCTTACTAATTATCTCAATGATGGCACCATTTATCACAGCACCAAGTGCTTCGGCCGCAACATCATTGACCGTTGCTGAGGCACTTGCACAATACGATGTGGCTGCTAAAAAGAATGTTACAGTGGATGGCTATATTGTTGGTTATGTTAAAGGGGAAACATCGGTAGTTAAGACAGGTGCTACTGATGATAACAACTATGCAATTGCGGACTCAGCAAATGAAACCGATTTATCAAAAATGATTTATGTACAAGTTCCTGCTACACCTACTACATTAAGATCAACATTTGGACTTAAAACAAACCCAGGTAATATCGGTAAAAAAGTATCTGTTAGTGCTTCACTTGAAAAATATTTTGGAAACCATGCTGGTCTAAAGGCGCCAGTTTCGGCAATGACATTCGTTGGAGGAGAAGTAGATCCACCACCTGTAGCAGAAGCAGTAGCCAATATCGCAGCTGCCCGTGCAGTAACTGATCCAGCTAAATTGATCAAAGTAAGCGGTACAGTAACAACAGGCGTTGGATTCTGGGGTCAAAAAGGCTTCTACATTCAAGACGATACTGCGGGTCTTTATGCATTTGTTTCTGCAGCTGACGTAAAACCAGGCGACATCGTTGAGCTTGAAGGGAAAGTAAGCCCGTACGCAGGCGAACTACAAATCCAGCCAACAAAAATCACAGTGAAATCTTCTGGCAACCCACTTCCAGCAGCACAAGTTATTGTACCTACTGGAGTGAATGAAGATACTCAAGGTGAACGCATTCAATTAAACAAAGTAACAATTACTGGCTTAGCGAAAAAAGATGATTACGGGACATTTGAATTCTCTGCTGTCGACGGTCAAGGAAAATCAGTAATCGTTCGTAACGATAATCGTACGGGCATGACTTATGATAACTTCATTCAATATTACAATGAAGGCGATCTTGTTCATGTTTCAGGTATCGCTTCTAAATTTAACGATGTATATCAAGTTAAAGCACTGGGTGCAGAAAGTTTTGACCTAGTAAACAAACCAGCAGTATACGTTAATGTATTTCCAGGTTTCGTAACTGAAAACACAAAAATCACTCTTGCAAGTGGTTGGGCAGATGCGACAATCTACTACACAGTAAATGGTTCGACTCCAACAACTTCAAGTGACGTATACTCAGCACCAATTAATGTGACTGAAAACACAACTATCAAAGCATTGGCGGTATCAGGCGACGAGACTTCTGAAGTATTCTCGTTTGAATACCAAGTAATCAAATCTACTGGTGTGCAAATTGCGGACATCCAAGGCAAACAGCACAAATCACCATACGCTGATCAGCAAGTAGTTGATATCGAAGGAGTAGTAACTTACAAACTTGATAACAACAACTTCTTCATGCAAGATCTAACGCCAGACAGCGATCCTGCTACTTCTGACGCGGTTCTTGTATACAGTAAAGCGCACACATTTGTGCCGGGCGATCTAGTATCGGTTGACGGAAAAGTGACTGAATTCTTCATTGCTGGTTACTCTGACATGAAATCTGTTGATTTATCAACAACAGAAATTTCAAGCACGACAATTGATAAGATAGGTACAAAACCAGTTCCAGCAGCACTTAAATGGGAAGAACTTTCACCACCAACAGAAGTTATCGATAACGACAAATTAACTTCATTCGATCCAGCAGAAGACGGAATCGACTTCTGGGAATCTATCGAAGGTATGCTAGTTTCAGTTAAAGATGCAAAAGTTGTTGGACCACAAAAATACGGTGAAGTCATCGTGGCTACTGACAACGGTGGTAAAACAACGTTCAATAAATTTGGCGGAATCAATATCTCTGCTAACGACTATAACCCGGAACGTATCACAGTTGATATGAACTCTGTATCATTCAAAGCTAAATCAGGGGATGTATTCAAAGGCACAATCACAGGTCCAGTAAGTTACGAATTCGGAAACTTCCGCATCATGACAACTGTGGCTGCATTACCAACATTAGAAGAAGCTCCAATAATCAAAGAGATAACGGAAATTGCATTCGCAAAAGATAAACTAAACGTTGCTGCATATAACGTAGAGAACTTCTCGAACAATACTGCAAACACACCAAATGAAAAAGTGGTTAAAATTGCGAAGTCATTTGTTGAAAACATGAAATCTCCTGACATTATCACATTAGTAGAAGTTCAAGATAATGATGGTGAAACAGCTTCAGGCAATACAGACGCTTCACAAAGTTATGAACGTTTAATCGCAGCAATCGTTGCTGCAGGAGGTCCAAAATACAATTGGACTGACATTGCTCCAGAATACAATCAAGACGGTGGGGCACCAGGTGGTAACATCCGCGTTGGTTACCTATACAACCCTCAGCGTGTAACATTATCTGAAGGAACAAAAGGTGGATCTACAGAAGCCGTAAAATGGGTAGATGGTGAACTTTCTAAAAACCCTGGACGTATCCTGGACATTCCACAACCGAACACACGTAAACCAATCGCAGCCCAATTTGAGTTCCAAGGTGAACAAGTAGTCGTAATCGGCGCGCACTTAAACTCTAAAGGGGGAGACCAACCGTTATTCGGTAAAAACCAACCTCCATTCCTAGGGTCTGAAGCAGAACGTATCGGGCTAGCTACAATGATCAACGCGTTCATTAAAAAAGGACAAGAACAAAATCCAGACCTTAAAGTCATCGTTGCGGGTGACATGAATGATTTCGAATTCACACCAACTCTTACAGCACTTAAAGGCAATATCTTAACTAACATGGTAGAAAAAGTACCAGCTGGCGAACGTTTCTCATATTACTACCAAGGGAACAACCAAGTACTTGACCACATGTTAGTGACAAACAACTTAGCAGCTACAACTTTAATTGACATGATTCACATCAACGCAAACTTCATGGAAGAACACGGTCGTGCATCTGACCATGATCCAATTTTGGTTCAAGTGGATTTGAAAGATCCAGTAGTTGTTCCAGACGTAGTAACTTTAGATGTAAACAAAGACGATGTTTCTGTTGAAGTAGGAGACACTGA
>NZ_KE150421.1:1308834-1736631 GCF_000411295.1 Paenisporosarcina sp. HGH0030 | reverse complement strand
GTAACAGTTGGCGACAACTCAAAAACTGTAAACGTAACAGTAACAGCAGTACCAGTTCCGGATGTAAAAACACTATCTGTTAACAAAGCAAGCGTACAATTCATGTATGGTCAATCAGAAACACTGGTTGTTACTGAAACGACAACTAAAGCAGATAACACATCTACACAAGCTAACGTAACAGCAACAGCTACTTACAGTGGCCATAACACAAAAATCATCAACGTAAACAAGGGTGTCATCACTGCAACAGGTGTTGGCCAAACAGAAATTAACGTAACAGTAGGCAAAAACACGGTGAAAGTATTGGTGTCGGTAACAAGCCCGCCACAACCACCAGTAACACCAACAAACCCTGGTCATGTAACTGTGGATGGAAACGCAGTATCAAATCAAGCGAATGATCCTGCAGTTACAGAAATTAAAGTAGCAGTACCAGCTCTAACAGATACTCAACCTGAAGTAAGTGCAAAAGTACCAACAGGTTCGTTGCAAACAATTGCTCAATCTTCTAAACCATTGGTGATTGCTTCTGGTAATACAGAAGTAGTTGTACCAAATGAAGTATTGAAAAACATTGCAGCCGGCAATCCTGAAAGTATGACGGTTTCTGTGAAAATGGCTAAATCGACTGACGTAAACGGAGCGGTATCTGCGACGTTTGAATTTACAATCACAACAGTCAAAAATGGTAACACAACTAAAGTAACTACATTCTCAACACCAGTTGAAGTAACAGTTCCTGTAGCTGCAGCAATTAAAGACCCACGAAAAGTTGCTGCTTACTACGTGAACGAAACAACAAATGGGTTGGATTACGTAGGTGGAACGTACGGAAATGGTCAATTTGTCTTCAAGACAAACCACTTCTCGAAATTCGTTGTTGTAGAAAACAACAAAACATTCTCGGATATCCAAAAATACTGGGCACAGGATCAAATTGAAGTGTTGGCTTCTCGCGCAATTACAAGCGGGAAAACAGATACGACATTTAACCCTGAAGGCAAAGTAACACGTGCTGAATTCGCCGTGTTGATTGCTCGCTCTCTGAATCTTCCAATGGAAGAGTACAAAGGGACATTTAAAGATGTAACAACAAGCAAGGAATGGGCGTATGCAGGAATTGAAGCGGCTCACCGTGCAGGTATCGTAAATGGCAAAACGACAGACTCGTTCGATCCAGATGCGTTAATCACACGTGAAGAAATCGCAACGATGATTGTACGCGCAGTGAAATACAAAGATGCGAATCTATTGAAAGATGTAGACACATCGAAAACATTTGCGGATGAAAAAGCAGTTGGAGACTTCGCGAAAGTATCCATCAAACAAGCTGTAGGACTTGGTATTGTAACCGGCCGTGCTGGTAACAAATTAGATCCTAAAGCGAACGCATCACGTGCGGAAGCTGCAGTTATGCTTTACCGAGCATTAGACAAAATGAATGAATTTTAATAAAACAATTGAGTCAGCCCTTGTGGTTGGCTCTTTTTGTTTGCAACGAAACTTCTTCTATTAAAAGAAGCATAAACCCACCCTGATATTATAGGTATATTCGTATGGAAACTTCGTAATAGTTAAAAACCATTTTCCTTCCAAATAAATAGACTTACTGACTGTTTTTGGGTTTTCTTAACAACACTTACAAACAATTAAGAAAATAATAACAATCCTTTGCTATAATCTAGGGGAATTACAATAAATTCTCTTTGAGGAGTGAAATGGATGACGAAAGAAGGCATTTTTAGACATACTTTCAGTAAGATTCTACTAGCATTCTTACTAGTGATCTCAATGGTTGGACCATTTATCACAGCACCAAGTGCCCAAGCGGCGGAACCGATAACGGTTGCCGATGCAATCGCAAATAATACAGGTACTGCAACGGTCCATGGATATATCGTGGGCTACATGAACAGCACGACAAGTGTGGATTTGACAGCGCCATTTCCTGCAGACACAAATGTTGTGATTGCGGATTCTCCAAATGAAACTGACATTAAGAAAATGATGCCCGTCCGTTTAGCTACGAACTTCCGTGCACAATTTGGATTGTTGACGAACCCAGCTAATCAAGGGGAAAAAGTTGAAATTACAGGTACTTTAGGTGCTTACTTCTCGGTACCTGGTATTAGTGCTGTTAGTGCAATGAGCTTCCTGGATGGAGGAGTAGAACCACCTCAGTCTGAAGCGGAACTGAAAGAGAACCTTGCTGATGCTCGTACAGAAGTGGGATCGGATAAATTAATCAAAGTACAAGGAACAGTTACGACTGGTGCTGGATTCTGGGGCGGTAAAGCGTTCTATGTTCAGGACAGCACGGCTGGACTATACATCTTCTCTTCTACTGCGGACGTCTCTCCTGGTGACAAAGTTGAACTAGAAGGAAAAGTAACCGTCTATGGCGGCGAACTTCAAATGGAACAACCGAAAATCACGAAGATCTCTTCAGGCAATGAATTGCCAGCAACACAGGAAATCACACCTGCAGGGGTAAATGAAGAAACACAAAGTGAACGCATTCTATTAAACAACGTAAAGATTACGAACTTAGTAAAAACAAATGACTTCGGAACATTCGAATTCACAGCTACATATGAAAATGGTGAATCAGTGGTCATCCGTAACGATAACCGCAACGGATTGGCTTTCGATGAGTTCATCAAACGCTATAAAGCAGGCGATCTTGTAAACATTTCAGGTATTGCTTCTAAATTCAACACAACTTACCAAGTAAAAACATTAGGACTTGAAAGCTTTGACCTAGTGAACAAACCTGTTGTTTACACAGATGTATTCCCAGGAACAGTGTCTGCAGGTACAAAAATCTCTTTAATTTCACCAATCGAAGGTGCAACAATCTACTATACAATAGATGGCTCAACACCGACGACTACAAGTTCACAATACACAACTCCAATCGAGTTGACGAAAGATACTACCATCAAAGCAATTGCTGTAAGTGACACAACTTCTGAAGTCTTCTCATTCACTTACAAAGTATTAAAAGTGGATAACCTACAAATCCGTGATATTCAAGGCGAAGGTCATTACTCGGATTATCAAGGGGCTACTGTAAAAGAAATCACTGGGGTTGTTACTCACCTTTATAACTCAGCTAACTTTGTTATCCAGGATGTTAATCCGGATGACGATAACACAACATCTGAAGCAATCATCGTAAACAAAACTTCAAATGGCCTTAAAGTCGGTGACTTGGTTACCGTTGCAGGAACAGTTGAAGAATGGTATTACGAAGGCTATTCAGATATGAAAACAAATGATTTACCAGTTACTCGTATCAAAGCAACTGCTACAGTAGCAAACGGAACACATGAACTTCCTGCACCATTAGTAATCGGTGAAGACATCTTCCCGGCAACAGAAATCATCGACAACGACGGATTGACTGCATTCGATCCAGCTGAAGACGGTATTGATTTCTGGGAATCTGTTGAATTGATGCGTCTAGCAGTTCCAAATGCGAAAGTAGTAGGACCGCAAAAATACGGTGAAGTGGTGGTTGTAGCAGGAAACTCTACAAATACTGAATTCAACGTACTTGGCGGAATCAATATTTCTGCTACTGACTACAACCCAGAACGCGTCATCGTGGACTTCGACAACGAATCATACGACGCAAAATCTGGCGACTACTATACTGGCAACATTGTTGGAGTAATGGGATTCGGCTTCGGTAACTACAAACTGTGGACGAAAGAAAACACACTTCCACAAATCACACGCGTTGAAAAACCAGTGACAATCACAGATATCAAACCAGCGGAAGACAAATTGAACGTTGCTTCTTACAACGTTGAGAACTTCTCTAATAATATTGAACAAACTCCGGATGAAAAAGTGGAGAAAATCGCAAAATCATTCGTAGAAAACATGAAATCACCTGACATTATTACTCTTGTAGAAGTACAAGATAGTGACGGAGCAACGGCTTCTAACAACGCTGACGCGACAGAAAGCTATGAACGTCTGATTGCAGCGATAGTAGCGGCAGGAGGTCCAGCCTATGAGTGGACTGACATCGCACCTGAATACAATCAAGATGGTGGGCAACCAGGCGGGAACATCCGTGTTGGTTACCTATACAATCCTGAACGTGTGTCACTTGCAGCAGGAACGAAAGGCGGCTCAACAGAAGCGGTAACTTGGGTAGATGGAGAACTTTCTAAAAACCCTGGTCGTATCCTTGACTTGCCACAAGCAAACACACGTAAACCATTGGCAGCTCAGTTCGAGTTCCAAGGGGAGAAAGTAGTCGTAATTGGCGCTCACTTAAACTCAAAAGGTGGAGATCAACCGTTATTCGGGAAAAACCAACCTCCATTCTTAGGTTCTGAAGCAGAACGTATCGAACTTGCAACTATGATCAATGAATTTATCAAAAAAGGACAAGCACAAGATCCGAACCTGAAAGTAATCGTGGCTGGTGACATGAATGATTTCGAATTCACACCAACACTTGCAGCACTTAAAGGTGGCATTTTGACAAACATGGTTGAAAAAGTACCAGCTGGAGATCGTTTCTCTTATTACTACCAAGGAAACAACCAAGTACTAGACCATGTATTGGTAACCAACAACTTAGCAGATACAGCTTTGGTAGACATGATTCACATCAATGCAAACTATATGGATATTCACGGTCGCGCATCTGACCATGACCCACTATTGATTCAAGTAGATTTAAAAGACGAAGTACCAGACGTGAAAACATTGAAGGTAAATAAATCTACGGTTGAACTTGAAGTTGGTACAACAGAACAACTGAAAGTAACAGAAACAACTACTAAAGCGGATGAAACTTCTACTGATGAGGATGTAACGGCTACAGCAACATACAGTGGCTACGATACAGACGTAATCTCAGTTGAAAAAGGATTAATTACAGCAAAAGTTGCTGGCTCGACGACAATCACAGCAACTGTTGGAGAAAACACAGTGTCAATCAAAGTTACAGTGCCAGCAACTGAAGACGGTGTTGAAATCGTCACGGTAGACGATGTCGATACAACGAAACCAGTCATCTTCATAGAAGTAACTGCACCACATATCGATGGAAAAGTCGAGATTCGATTCACAGAGGAAGCTGTGGAGAAGATCGATGCAGTAAACAAACCAGTCATCTTGAAACTGGCTAACGGGTCATCATTCACCATCACAACAAAGAACTTTGACGTGTTGGCTAAATCTGGCGCATTTTCATTGACCCTGGAATATCATTTGCCAAAAGGACATGACAATCACCAAGGAAAAGGTAAAGGTCATGAGAAACATCATGGTCAACAAGAAGAAAACTTGAAATTAAATGATCTGTCCTTCTCTGATACAGAAGGCAATCAAATCACGAACGGATTTAAAGACTACTTCTTCATCACGACATCTAAAGGTAAGAAGCTAGATATTGAAGTGGCTTACTATGACAACAAATCGAAGAAGTGGAAATTCAAACATATTAAGTAATCACATTCTAAACCCACCCAAGTGAAGCTTGGGTGGGTTTTTCATATAAATCTATATCCAAAGTCAAGGAGTGGTAAAAAAGTCATAATAGGTAGATTCAACATTCAAGACTCCTTACTTAATTTAACGGTTCGTAAAGGAAATGTAAGACTTTTGGTACCGATTTCCTAACATGATTCGACAAAACAAGACAATTCGACGGCATCTACATGTGCTATAATATGGATACTTATTGTACCAATGGAGGTCTTTTGAACTATGGAAGAAACAATTAGCTTACAAGAATTATTTCAAACGTTAAAAAAACGAATGCTGTTAATCCTATCACTAACTATTCTCGCGACCCTTATCAGCGGAATTGTTAGTTACTTTTTTGTTACACCTATCTATCAAGCATCTACACAACTATTAGTCAATCAAGAGAAAACAGAAGCACCGATATTAAATGTCAGTGAGATTCAAACAAACTTACAATTGATTAATACATACAACGTCATTATCAAGAGCCCGGCGATTTTGGATATCGTCCGCAAGGATCTGGCACTTGAAACACTAACTACTGAAGACTTGAACTCGAAAATCACCGTCTCTGCGGTAGGTGAATCGCAAGTATTGACGATTACGGTTCAAGATCCAGACCAGTTCGTTGCCCGTGATATTGCCAATACAACGGCAAGTGTGTTCCAACGTGAAATCATGGATATTATGAACGTCAACAACGTTAGTATTCTAGCAAAAGCAACTGCAACAGACACACAGAGTCCGATTAAACCAAACAAAATGTTGAACATGGCAATCGCCATGGTTGTTGGTTTGATGTTAGGTGTTGGTTTGGCGTTCCTACTTGAGTACCTGGACAATACAATCAAAACCGAACAAGAGATTGAAACTTTACTAGGTCTTTCTGTCATTGGCTCCATTTCTTCTATGGAGAAAAAAGAGCAAGACAAGATGAATAAAGTGCAACAGAAACTGAAACCAGAAGGAGAGATTATCAATGGCTAAGAAAAGACGTGCAATAGAAATGGAACGCCGATTAATTACTATTGACAGTCCACGTTCGCCCATCACAGAACAATATCGAACGTTACGTACCAACATTGAATTCTCTTCCATTGATAAAGAATACAAAACGATTTTAGTAACGTCTTCAAGTCCGGCAGAAGGCAAGTCAACCACTGTAGCCAATCTTGCGATTACATTTGCCCAACAAGGAAAGAAAGTATTATTTGTCGATACCGATTTACGCAAACCCACGGTGCATTATACGTTCAATTTGAAAAACGTCAGAGGATTGACGAACGTCCTGACTAAACAAACGACATTGGCTGAAGCGGTACAAAAGACCGAAGTGGAACACTTATCTATTTTGACATGTGGTCCGATTCCTCCTAACCCGGCAGAATTGCTGGGATCTGAGGCAATGTCGCAATTTATTGAAAAGGTGAAAACGGAATTCGATTTAGTTTTATTTGACACACCTCCTGTATTAGCTGTAGCTGATGCACAAATTTTGTCGAACAAAGTCGATGGTTCGATTTTAGTTATCTGTAGTGGGAAGACGGAACATGAAGCTGCGCGTAAAGCCAAAGACCTATTGGATTCCGCTAAAGGCAAGACGATTGGAGCTGTGCTCAATATGAAAAAAGCAAAGGATTCACAGTATTATTATTATTATGGCCATAATGATTGAATTTTTTCAAAAATGAAGACTATTTACCTATAATTTCGACAATATATTCACTAATAATCCCCTATTAATAGTTCCTTTATCGTGCTAGTATGATAATAGTTGCGTAGTTAGGGTAATAAGAACTAATAAAAAGGGAAAAGTGGGGATTTAGATGATTGATATTCATTCACATATTCTATGGGGACTAGATGATGGGTCGAAAAACTTATCAGACAGTGTCGAAATGGCGAAGCAAGCGGTTGCGGAAGGCATTACATCGATAATAGCGACTCCACATCATAGACACCCCAGCTATACAAATGACAAAAAAGACGTTCTTTCTAAGGTTCAAGAAGTGAAAGCTGAATTAAATAGACAGAACATCCAGCTGGATCTATACGCAGGCCAGGAAATTCGCTTATTTGGTGAAATGGTCGACATCTTCAACCGAGGAGAAGAATTGCTTACTTTAAATGATTCAGAGTATGTATTGGTTGAATTTCCTTCATCTAATATACCTAAATATACGGAGCAATTATTCTATGACTTGCTCGTTAATGGCTACACACCAATCATCGCTCATCCTGAACGAAATGCGGAAATTGCCGAAAACTCGGACAAGCTATACCGCTTGATTAAAAACGGTGCTTTATCTCAAGTGACGGCAGCAAGCGTAGCCGGTATGTTCGGTAAGAAAACACAGAAATTGAGTTTGAATATGCTTGAACACCAACTAGCACACTTTGTGGCAACCGATGCTCATAACATCACGAATCGTGCATGTGTATGGAAACTAGCTATGGACAAGCTCGATAAAAAACTTGGCTCAGATATGGTGAAGTTGGTAAATCTTCAAGCAGAAGATGTACTGCTTGGACGTTCGATGCGGAAATTAGCGCCAGAACGAATTCAACAACGAAAGAAGCTGTTCGGTCTTGTTTGATCAACTCATACAAAAGGAGGTAGCGACGATGACTATTCATAAACGTACCTATTTATTGATTCTTCTAGATTCAATCATCGTACTTTTCTCGATTTATGCATGTTATTTCGTCCTACATCCTTATTTGGACATATTTAACAACGATATGCTTGTTGTCAGTTCGCTCACCATTTTCCTTGCCCATCACTTTTTTTCCTGGCGTTTAGGCTTATACCGAAAAGTATGGACGTACGCATCGGTGGGAGAAGTTTTATCCATCGTGCGTGCTGTTACTTATACAATCTTAACAGTTATGGTCATTCAATATGCTTTACAACAAAACATCTATTGGCGAGTTTTGGCACTAACATGGATGCTGCATGTGTTTTTAATCGGTGGATCTAGATTTTCCTGGCGGCTTTATGCCGACTCAAGATTCAGATTTGAAAAGACCGATGTAAGAAAACGAACGTTAATAGTCGGAGCGGGTGCAGCTGGAACAATGGTTACACGGCAGTTGATGCACAGTCACGATGCGGAACTAATTCCAGTTGGTTATGTAGACGACAAACACACCAAACAAAACTTGGAGATTTACGGGATTAAAGTACTAGGATACATAAAAGACATTCCAGCAATAGTAAAAAAACATAATGTAGAAAATATTGTACTCGCGATTCCATCATTATCAAAACATGAAATGGTTGATATTCTTCAAGTTTGTGTGGCGTCGGGCGCTAAAACACAGCAGATTCCACGTATTGAAGACTTGATGACTGGTAAAGTGTCAGTCAACGAAATACGCGACGTCAAGATCGAAGATTTGCTTGGTCGCGAAGAAGTCCAGTTGGATATGAAGGTTATCTCGGAAAACATAACCGGTAAAACGATTTTGGTTACTGGAGCGGGCGGTTCCATAGGATCAGAGATTTGCCGACAAGTAATGCGATTCAGTCCAAAACAATTGATTTTGTTAGGGCATGGAGAGAACTCGATTTACTTGATTGATCAGGAACTACAAAATATCGCAGGCACGGGGACAGATATTCGTCCAATCATTGCTGACGTGCAAGATCGTGCGAGAATCTTCGACCTTGTAGATGAGTATAGACCAGATGTGATATACCATGCTGCTGCACATAAGCATGTTCCGTTGATGGAATATAATCCAATGGAAGCTGTTAAGAACAATATCTTCGGTACGAAGAATGTTGCAGAAGCGGCAGACACTTTTGGAGTAAGTAATTTTGTATTAGTTTCTACCGACAAGGCGGTTAATCCTCCTAATGTGATGGGTGCAACGAAACGTTTTGCGGAAATGATTGTTCAGAATCTTGCGAAAGATAGTAGGACGAAGTTCGCAGCAGTACGATTTGGGAATGTTTTGGGTTCTCGTGGTAGTGTGGTCCCTCTATTTAAGAATCAAATTGCAAAAGGTGGTCCTGTAACTATAACTGACGCACGTATGACTCGTTACTTCATGACGATTCCAGAGGCATCGAGACTTGTAATTCAAGCTGGAACTTTAGCTAATGGTGGAGAAGTTTTTGTTTTGGATATGGGTGAACCAGTTAAGATTGTTGATCTCGCAAAGAACTTGATTCGACTTTCTGGATATTCCGACGGTGAGATTGAAGTAAAAGAGACTGGAATTAGACCTGGAGAAAAGCTTTTCGAAGAGTTGATGAATGAAAGCGAACGTCAGAGCGACGTTGTGTTTCCGAAGATTTATATTGGGAAGGCTACACCGATTACGAAGCAGGAGCTTTTTTTCTTGTTGGATAAGATTCCAACACTTGCAGGATCAGAGTTGAAGGATACTTTGGTTGGGGTTGCTAATCGGAGGAATGTTGAGGTTAAGACTCCTCAGATGATGACAGTAGTAGGATGAATTGGGGCGTGAGATACGCCCTTTTGTTTTGACTATTAATTGGAAAGTCACCAAGTGCTGATTTTCGATAAATAATATGATTATTGTGAGGTATATATAATATGAAGAAAGTCAGAAAAGCAATCATTCCAGCCGCAGGTTTAGGAACACGTTTCTTGCCAGCAACTAAAGCGATGCCGAAAGAAATGCTACCAATTGTTGATAAACCGACCATTCAATATATTGTTGAAGAAGCGATTGCTTCAGGCATTGAAGACATCATTATTGTGACAGGTAAAGGAAAAAGAGCGATTGAAGACCATTTCGATCATGCTTTTGAATTGGAAGAAAACCTGATTCGAAAAGAAAAGTTCGATTTACTCGAAAAAGTAAGAGAAAGTTCTAAGGTCGAGATTCATTTCATCCGTCAAAAAGAACCGCTTGGACTGGGACATGCAGTACTATGTGCGAAAAAATTTATAGGTGATGAACCTTTTGCAGTTCTATTGGGAGATGACATAGTACAAGCTGAGACACCATGTTTACGACAATTAATCAATCAATATGATGAAACTGGTGCTTCTGTCATTGGTGTGCAACAAGTACTTGATAGTGAAACGAATCGTTACGGGATTATTGCACCTCTTGAAAGAGATGGAAGACTTTATAAAGTCGATAATTTTGTCGAGAAACCACCAATGGGATCAGCACCTTCAAATCTTGCAATAATGGGACGATATATTTTAACTCCTGAAATTTTCGCTTTCCTCGAGAAACAAGGAGCAGGGGCCGGTGGAGAAATCCAGTTGACCGATGCTATTGAACAGCTAAATCAGGTTCAACGAGTGTTTGCTTATGATTTTGAAGGTAAGCGATATGATGTTGGGGAGAAGATTGGGTTTGTGAAGACTACTATTGAATTTGCTTTACAACGTGAAGAGTTAAGAGAGAATTTAATAGAGTATTTGATGAAAGTACTAGAAAAAGAAAAATCACATCAATAATTGGAGGTCACCACATGAAAATTGCTGTTGTAGGGACAGGGTATGTAGGTTTAGTGACAGGAGTATGTTTATCAGAAATAGGTCATACAGTCACTTGTATTGATATTGACTCTATTAAAATCAAAAAGATGAGATTAGGGATATCTCCAATTTACGAGCCTGGTTTGAGTGAATTAATGGTGAAAAATATTGATGAAGATAGGTTGTTTTTTACAACAGAACATACTGTAGGGTTTGAAAACGCTACAGTAATCTATATTGCGGTAGGAACTCCTGAAAATGAAGATGGTTCTGCTAATCTTTCATTTGTCGTACAGGTTGCAAAGGATATCGCTACTCATGCAACAAAAGATATTGTAGTTGTTACTAAAAGCACAGTTCCTGTGGGTACAAATGATAAAATCAAAAATATTATTATTGAAAACTTAGTAAATAAGGTTGAAGTCCATGTTGTTTCAAATCCCGAGTTTTTAAAAGAGGGTTCTGCAATACATGATTCGTTTAAAGCAGATCGGATTATTATTGGATCTGATAGTGAGTATGCAGCTAATATTATAGAGGAAATAAATAAACCTTTTGGAGTACCAGTATATAAAACTGATATAAGAAGTGCGGAAATGATTAAATATGCATCCAATGCTTTTCTTGCTACGAAAATTAGTTTTATAAATGAAATATCGAACATTTGTGAGTTGGTTGATGCCAATATTGAAAATGTAGCAATGGGTATGGGATTAGACCAAAGAATAGGCAGTCAATTCTTAAAAGCTGGAATAGGTTACGGTGGATCTTGCTTCCCAAAAGATACAAAAGCACTGATACAAATCGCTGGTAACGTTGATTATGATTTTGAATTATTAAAAGGCGTAGTTAATGTAAATAATAAACAACAAAGTCTTCTTCTTAATAAACTAAATGACCAATTTATTTCATTAAAAGGAAAGAAAATTGCTGTCTTGGGTTTAGCTTTTAAACCGAATACAGATGATATGAGGGAAGCAGCATCAATAGTAATAACTGAAAACCTTATAAAACAAGGTGCAGAAGTAGTTTGTTATGACCCTATTGCAATGGAAAATGCGAAAATGATTTTAAATCATAAAGTTCAATATGCAAGGAGTTCAGCTGAAGCGATTAAAGAAAGCGATGCTGTATTAATTCTTACAGAATGGGATGAAATTAAAGATATTGAATTAAAACTATTTGAAACGATGAGGTATCCGCTGGTTATAGATGGTAGAAATTGCTTTTCATTAGATATGATGAAAGACTATGGAATCGAATACCATTCTGTCGGCCGACCATCAGTAAAAGTTCTGTCTTATGTTTTATAGTATGATTTTGAACACAAAGTATAATAGCGAGGATATGCTAGATTTATTCAAACTATAATTTAAAAGAACAGATAGTAACTATCAAAGAAGATTTTAAGAATTCTAGTTTTTGACTGTTTGATTATTATGTTAATCTCAATTATTAATATTAAATCCTTTTGGATTAACTACTCAAATTTATTAATTTAGGTTGGAATAATTACTCTAATTTATTCTCAAACGTTTGCAATTACTTGAATGATTTAAAGCCTGCCAAGAAAGAAGTATTAGCTAAATATTAAGCACGATCAAAAACGCTATCGATGTTTATTTTCATGGTGTCTCAAGGATTATAGAAAAAGTTACATCAGGAGTGTCAATTAAGATGAATCTTTGATGACGATTTTTCCGTCGAGATATAATGTTATTTTTTACTATGTGATTTAGAAGACAATTGTCAATAAATATGTATTTTTATTGAATTAATATTTAGTGTTGGTTGTATAGTGGTTTGTAATCCAATTAGGTACTAGACCACCTAAAGTGTTTTAAAGGAGTGTGAGAGAGATGTATTTAACAATTAAAAGATTAATAGATATCGTTCTTTCTTTAACAGGACTAATTTTTTTATCTCCTATTTTTTTAGTTTTAATGATAGCTATTAAGCTAGATTCAGAAGGACCTGTACTTTTTAAACAAAAGCGTATAGGAATTCATAAGACTAATTTTAATATGTTGAAGTTCCGTACCATGAGAATTGATACACCGAAAGACACACCAACCCACATTCTTGAGAATCCAGAACAATACATAACAAAGATGGGGGGATTTTTTAGAAAAACAAGCTTAGATGAACTCCCTCAAATATGGAATATATTACTAGGTCACATGAGTATTATTGGCCCAAGGCCAGCACTATGGAATCAATATGATCTTATAGAAGAAAGAGATAGATATAAAGCCAATAATGTCCATCCAGGACTAACAGGTTGGGCGCAAATTAATGGAAGAGATGAACTTATCATTGAAGAAAAGGCGAAACTGGATGGAGAATACGTTGAAAAGTTAAGCTTTTTAATGGATTTGAAGTGCTTCTTTGGAACAGTCTTGAGTGTTGTTAAAAGTGATGGGGTTGTTGAAGGTGGAACTGGAAAAAGGAAGACGGATAATAAGGAGACAGAATCAAAATGAAAAAAATCTTGATAACAGGAGCTAACAGCTATATTGGGCACTCTCTAGGAAAGTGGCTCGAAAATTATCCAGATAAATATTTTATTGAATCAATTAGTCAAAGGTCTGATTCATGGAAGAAAAAAGTCTTCTCTGATTATGATGTCGTGTTTCATGTGACTGGGATAGCGCATGTCTCATCGGATTCTAAAAAGGAAGATTTATATTACAAAGTGAATAGAGATCTCACAATTGAAACTGCTCAGAAAGCAAAGAATGAAGGTGTTAAGCAATTCATTTTTATGAGTAGCATCATTGTTTATGGTGATAATAGTAATGTCGAAAGAGTCATTGATAAAAATACAGTGCCAAAACCAAGTGATTTTTATGGCAACAGTAAGTTCCAAGCCGAAGAAGGCATAAGACCTCTAGAAAGTGATAACTTTAAGGTTGTTGTCCTCAGACCTCCCATGATTTATGGGAAGGGTTCAAAAGGAAATTATCCAAAACTAGCAAAAGTAGCAAGGAAACTTCCGATTTTTCCAGACATTGATAATCGGCGAAGCATGCTTCATATAGATAATCTTTGTGAGTTTATTAGATTCTTAATGGAGAATGAAGAAACAGGATTGTTCTTACCACAAAATAATGAGTATGTTAAGACCAGTGAGATGGTCAAGATTATTGCTGAAGCCCATGGAAAAAAAATAAGACTTACAAAGATATTTAACGGGATTTTCAGCTTAATGGATGGAAAAATAGGAGTTATTAATAAGGTATTTGGTAATTTAGTTTATGAAAAAAGTGTGAGCGAATATGAAGAGAATTATAGAATTAGAGATTTGAGAGAGTCAATTATGGCAACCGAACAGGAGAGTAAAAAATGATTACTACCAGAGAAGATAAGAATATAATAGAGGATTTGGTTTCGATAGTCATGCCAGCATATAACTGTGGTGATTTTATTGGGTATACACTTGATTCAGTTATAGCACAAACTTATCGGTATTGGGAAGTAATTGTTGTAGATGATTGTTCAACAGATAATACCGAAAAAATAGTTAGGGAGTATATGAGGAGCGAGCCTCGAATTAAATACTACAAACTAAACCAAAACTCCGGTGCCGCAGTAGCAAGAAATAAAGCTGTAGATCTTGCAAAAGGAAAATATATGGCTTTTCTTGATAGTGATGATGTGTGGTTTCCTGAGAAACTCTTCAAACAGATTACCTTCATGAAGGTTAATTGTTATTACTTTACTTGTACTAGTTATACAAAAATCGATGAACAAGGGAATAATCTTAATCGCACTATTACTGCAAAAGATAGACGTGATTATAATGGAGTCCTTAAAACGTGTCCAGGAAACTCAACAGTAGTTTATGACACTGATAAGTTAGGTAAGTTCAAAATACCAAATGTGAAAAAGAGAAATGATTATGTGATGTGGCTCCAAGTTTTAAAAAAGGAAAAGTATCTTTATGGTTTAGAAGAAACACTTGGAAGTCACCGGATTAGAACAGATGCCATATCAAGTGATAAATCAAGTTTAGTGAGCTATCACTGGAAAGTTTATCGTGAAATTGAGAAATTGTCATTAATAAAATCAAGTTATTTAATAGTTTATTGGGTTATTGCTACAGTGTTTAAATTGAGATGAATCTTTGTGAAGTGGGTTGATATATATGAGCAAAATAAAAGAGATACTTAAGAAAGTGGCATATGTACTAGCATTTCCTATAGGAGATGAGACACTGCTAAGAATTGTTTTTCCACTAAAAACTGGAGAGAAATTCAGCTTGAAGAAACCAACATCTTACAATCAAAAACTCCAATGGTACAAATTGAATTATCGGGATCAACTAATGGTAAATTGTGCGGATAAATTTTTAGTGCATGATTATATTAAAACAAAGGGATATAAAGATATACTTACCCCATTATATGGAGTTTATGATGATTCAAATGATATTAATTTCAAGGAATTACCAGAAAAATTTGTACTTAAGACAAATAATGCAATGGGTACAAATATATTTGTTAAAGATAAAAATATAATTGATGAAGAAAAGATTAAAGCTCAATTAAACAAATGGTTGAGAATGGTACCTTTACAAGTATGGTTTGGACGAGAGTGGGCATATAAAGAAATTAAGCCTAGGATTATTTGTGAAGAGTATATCGATTCTTATGGGGAAGACCTTATTGACTACAAATTTCACTGTTTTAATGGAATTCCAGAAATAATTCAAGTAAGTATGGAAAAAGAAGCAAACCATAGAATTAATTTTTATGACTCATCGTGGAATTACATTAAGACAAAGCATATCTATCCAACTAAAGGAGATTTATTAAAAAAACCAGAAATGTTAGATGATATGATTAAGATTGCGAAAGATTTGTCAAAGGATTTCCCTCATGTAAGAGTAGATTTTTATAATATTGGTGCAAGAATAATTTTTGGTGAATTGACATTCTATACTTCAGCCGGATTTGGTAAATTCGAACCAAATGACTTGAATTTACAAATGGGTGAATTATTTGAATTACCCGAAAAAATAAGAAAGTAAAATAAAGATTAATCATGCAGTTTAGATTAAGGAGTAAAAGCTATATGAAAATGCAGGTGTTAGTTTCAACCATGCACCAAACAGATCATACAATACTTGATAAAATCAATCTACAATCAAATGCAATTGTTGTTAATCAATGTAACTACAACAAAATAGAGGAAATTGAATATAATGGGAATAATGTGCAGTTCTTATCTTTAAATGAACGAGGTGTTGGGTTAAGTAGAAATAATGCATTGTTAAGAACAAATTCGGAGATATGCCTTTTTGCAGATGAAGATATTAAATATAAAGATAGTTACGTAGAAACTATATTACAGAGTTTTAAAGAAAATCCACAAGCAGATATAATTTTATTTAATGTATTGAGCGAAAACCCTGATAGACCCTCTTTTGTAATTTCTAATATAGAGGAAGTAAAGAAATACAATTGCTTAAAATATGGAGCTGTCCGCATAGCTGCAAAAACTGAAAAACTTAAACAAGCCAATGTTTATTTTTCTTTATTGTTTGGTGGTGGGGCAAGGTATAGTAGTGGTGAAGATAGCCTGTTCTTGTTTGAGTGCATTCATAAGGGATTAAAAGTATATACAAGCCCGAATATAATTGGGTATGTAAGTCAAAAAGAATCTTCATGGTTTGAAGGTTTTAACGACAAGTATTTTTCCGATAAAGGTGTTTTTTATTATTTTTTATCAAAAAAATGGTCTAGATTGTTATGTTTACAATTTGCAATTAGACATAGAAAATTGTTTAAGGATGATAAAAATTGGAAGGTAGCCTATGAATTAATGATAAAAGGAATTAAGGATTTTAAAGGGGAGAGCAAATGAAGCCAGTATTTTCAATTATTGTTCCTGTATATAAAGTGGAAAAGTATTTGAGCAGGTGTGTTGAAAGTTTAATAAATCAGACGTTTGAAAATATAGAAATTATTCTTGTTAATGATGGAAGTCCTGATAGCTGTCCCCAAATATGCGATAATTATGCAGTGAAAGACTCACGTATAAAGACAATTCATAAAGAAAACGGTGGTTTGTCTGATGCAAGAAATTTTGGTCTTAGGCAAGCCCATGGTGACTATTTATTTTTTGTCGATTCTGATGACTATATAGAGTTGGATACATGTGAGCAGTTTCTTTCTGTTCTAGGTAGTAATAATCCTGATATAGTCGTAGGTAATGCTAAAAGAATAGAAAATGAATCCGTTAAGTTAATGCAACATCAATTTTTTAATAATAGTCAAATTGTAACTGGTGAGTACTATTTGAAAAAAGAGCTGAAATCAGGCACTATGTATATGACCGCTTGGCAAAATCTATACAATAAAGAGTTTTTAATTAATAATAAATTAGAGTTCAAATACGGGTTATTGCATGAGGATGAGCAATTTACACCAAGGGTATTTTTAAAGGCAGAAAAAGTTATTGCTACTGACATTGTTTTTTATAATTATATGATAAGGGAAGATTCAATTACTACAGTAAAAAACAAAATAAAAAATGCAGAACATATTATGCTAATCTGCGAAGAATTACAAAAAATTTATAGTGAAATAGAAAATGTAGATCTGAAATTATTATTAAATGATAATCTAGTAAATAAGTATCTCACTACATTTCAAGTAGCAAGCTTACATAAATCAGAATACTCATATTTAGTTAATAATAATTTTTTGAATAACAAGGCCTATACAATAAAAAATAAATTAAGAGTTTTATTATTTAAATTAAATAAAAAATTATATTACAACATTAATAACTTCAGTAAGAAGTTGAAAAATTAAAACTGGGTTTATTACTAAGTATTTCGAGAGGGTCTACAAATGATTTTTTATTTCGCTTGGTTTACTATAACTGCTTTTTTATTATTGTTGAAAAAACAAAAAAGTAAAATAAATATAATTATTATATTTATTTTATTTACTTTAGTCTATGGGAGTAGGAATTATGGAGGTGTTGATGATGTGACATACATATCAGCATTTAATAATGTCCTTAGTGGAGTTGAAGTTTATGGACTAGAAGACTCATTTTTATTAATATCAAAGTTTTTTGGAGTATTAGGATTAAACTACAAAGCAGTATTCTTATTTTATGCATCCATTTCGTTCACTTTTATGTATTTTTCTTATATAGAACTATGTAAAACCAAACGAGATTGGATAATTGCTATTTTAGGTTTTTTTGTTTTTTCTTTTATTCCGACTATTACTGTTATGCGCCAATTTGCTGCGGCTGCGATTATTACATATGCTCTAATACTAAAACTGAAGGGTAAAAATAAACTTTCATTAATCTTTATTGGATTCGCATCTCTATTTCATTTGGGATCAGTAATTGGTTTTATTATTTTTCCTTTGTTGTCAATTAAATTAAAGGCAAGTACTAAAGCTATTGTCCCTATAATTTGTCTAGCTATCGGCTATTTTGGATACTTTAATAATATATTAAAGTCATTTATGTATTTAATACCAAATAAATATTTAGGTTATTTAGATAACTTTACTAATACTGAACCTCATATTGGAATTTTACATTTAATTTTGATAATAATCTATCTATTTCAATTTATGTTAACAACCATAAATAAATCAAATGAATCACCAGATAAAACTATAGATTTCTTAGAGAGAACTCAAATGGTTTATTTTTCGATATATTTTATTACATTGTCTAATGGATGGATGAACCGATTGAGTATATACTTCATACTATTTCTCCCTTTCATTTTCACCACCTTTACTTCTAGATTTTCATTAAGTAGGGACAAGGATTTATTATATGCTCTATGTTACGGCGCTTTAGTAATTTTGTTTTTATACCAAATAATTAATTTACCAAACTCCGTCAATATGAGTGATCTGATACCATATAGTGGATCATTTGATTTTAAAAGATAAAGATAATATTAGTGTGAAAAACATAGAATAATAATTTGCCTAAAGTGAATACTTTCGTAGTAAGTGATTAATTAGTATTTTAGAACTGAGATCAATTTAAAACATGTGACGACAATTTGTGATTTAAATTAAAAAGAGCAGTTATTGAAAAAATTGTATGCGTTAAGGAATCTGTAAAATCTGAAAATATGGTATGCTTCGCGTCAAAGTACTAATATGGGTGGATTAAGATAACTTCAAAGGTTTTCCTTTTAGTTGAACTATATAAATACCAATAAATTAAACACTGACTTTACTAATGAAAATGTTACAGTTTCGACTCTCGACTCATGGAATATGGTTAATACTAAAGAAAAAAGTTCACAAAGAAAATGAGTTCCATAAATAAATAGAAATAAATATGAATGGATGTATGTAATAAATGATTGATAGTAAACGGTTTATTAAACAATTAATTGGTTATTTTCCCTCTCAAATTATTCCTGCATTGAGTAGTCTTGGTATTATATTAATTTTAACACGTTATATGTCAGTAGAAAATTATGGTTATTACTCATTATTAATAACGACTGCGAACATAATCGTTACCATTGTCACCCAATGGATAATGCAATCAATTCTATTTTTCAGACCAAAATACAAAACCAACTATCGTATTGAGGAATTTGATGGTTTAATACTTAGAATTTATGCTTTACTAACATCTATAACAGCATTTTTATTGTTAATATTAGTATCTATGGCATTAATTACACAACTACAACTACAAATAATCATTCCAGTTTTACTCATTATCCTTTTTAATAGTATTTTCGTCATAAATCAAACTATATTACAATCAGACATGAAGGTTGCAAAGTACAGTTTACAAATATCATTATCAACTATTTTAAAATTAATATTAATTACAATGGTGGCTGTTTACTTTGAATCAGATTTATCATTAATCTTATGGGTTACGGTACTTTCGTACATTCTATTTGTAATTCCTGAATTTTACGGGATTATAAATGAAATTAGAGTTAAAGATAATACACAAATTAGTTTAAAAGAGTTTCTATTAGAAATGCTCCAATTTGGATTTCCAATGTTAGGATGGTTTTTAGCAACGTCATTAATTACTATTACAGATCGATATCTTCTTGCTATATTTGAAAGCACTTATGAAGTAGGATTATATGCTGCTAATGTAGCTATTGTTTCTTCTGCATTAAGTTTAGTGTTTGCACCCTTTATTAAAGTAATTCACCCTATAATCATGAATTCAGCTAGTGAAGATAAAATTGAAAAAATTGCAATTTCAAAACTAATGACTAAGTTTTCTTTACTATTTACGATGCTTGGTATTCCAGTAATAACGGTAATTTTAGTGCTAAGACAAGAAATTTCTGAATTGTTATTAGGTATTAAATATGTTGAGGGCAGCATTATTATTCCATTTATATTAATTGGTATATTCTTTTGGAATTTAGCAATGATTGGCCACAAAGGATTCGAAGTTAATAGAGATACAAAACCAATGTTTTTCTATGTATTAGTAGCATGTATATTGAATATTGTTTTGAATTTTATTTTCATACCAATGTTAGGTATTTTAGGCGCGGGTATTGCTTCTCTGATAGCATATGTCTCGTATCTGGTTTTAATCAAAATTAATTCAAAGAAAAATATTTATTGGGTCCTACCTTGGAAACCAATATTTATATTAATTATTTTTGGCGTAACGACATATCTTGTCTCTAGTTTTTTAAGTTCAAATATTATATATCCCAATATTATAGTACATATATTATCAATTGGGATTTTTGTCCTCATAATATATACTGTGTTATGTTATTTTGGAATAAAATTTTTTGGTAAAAAAAGGTTGTTATTAATGTGATAAACTACTCACTTAAATTATTTGCATTATTTCAAAAAAGCTTTGAACTATTTTAGCACACCTGAAAAAATTCAATGGCTGGCGATCTATAGAAAATTTTGCTTCGACCGAAACTGCATATTTGTTCGTTTTTTTCTTGAAAAGTCAGATAACTATTTTATCACAAATCTCATAAACCACAGAAATTTCATATAAATTCTGGTGAAATAGATGAATATCAAGAAAGAATTGGTTTGTGTAAATATCACTATGGATACAAACATTAATTGATGATCAATCTTAAAACTTCCTTGAATCATAGATTTTAATGCATCAAGTATAGTCCAATTGATGGATCAAATGATAAGTCTGGAATAATTGATTTAACCACAAGGTACGGAATTATCAACCATCAAGAAAGTGATGGGAAGATTTTGTTGAAAAGCCAACTACTGGAACTGCGCCATATAATTATAACATTATGAGTAGATATGTTTAATTCATCGGTTTTGGTGAAAGACGTTTTAATAGGTAGATAAGTTATGTTCCCTTGAAACGAATATTGAGTTTGCTTTGAAAAGACCAGAACTGAATACCAACTGCTAGAGTTAGGTGAGAAAAAATCAGAAGAATTATTGATTAAAGGAGAATAACATGACGATCTTGGTATGTGGTGGTGCTGGCTATATTGGTAGCCACACGGTTAAAGAACTAATAGGAAACTATGAAGTCGTCGTATTGGATAACTTATCAACGGGATATCCTTTTTTATTAGATGACAATGTAACATTTGTTAATGGCGATTTGGGAGATGAAGAAGTTCTTGATTTTGTTTTTACCACCTACAAGATTGATGCAGTATTTCATTTCGCAGCGAATAGTTTAGTAGGGGAATCTGTTGAAAAACCACTGATGTATTATGGCAATAATGTTAGTTCAACTTTAACCTTACTAAAGAAAATGGTTGAACATGGAGTAGGGAAATTTATCTTTTCTTCTACTGCAGCTACTTATGGGATACCAAACAAAGAAATAATTACAGAAGAAACTGCTACGAATCCTATTAATCCCTACGGGCGTTCAAAACTTATGGTAGAACATATTTTAGCTGATGTTGCACATGCACATAATCTACAATATGTTGTCTTGAGATATTTCAATGCTGCAGGAGCTCATGAGACAGGTGTTATTGGGGAAAGTCATGATCCAGAGTCACATTTAATTCCGATTATATTACAGCATTTATTAGGTCAGAGAGATCAAATTTCTGTTTTTGGTACTGATTATAATACAGCAGATGGCACTTGTGTAAGAGACTACATTCATGTGACAGACTTGGCTAACGCTCATGTACTTGCTTATGAAGGATTAAATAGTGGCAAGGTATCAAATGAAGTGTATAACCTTGGAAACGGTGCTGGCTATTCAGTCAAAGAAGTTATTGAAGCATGTGAACATGTGTCAGGTAAATCAGCAGTTGTTAAATATGTTGATCGTCGTCCCGGGGATCCAGCGGTATTGGTAGCTTCCTCAGAGAAGATTTACAAAGCTTTAAGTTGGAAACCAAAGTTTCAGTTAGTAGAAATTATTGAGAGTGCATGGAGATGGCATTCTAAACAATAAATTTTAGAAGGGCTTAGCTAAAATAGTGAGTTCTTTTTTTGATTACTAAAGGGAAACGTCAAAAAGGTACCCTGTGTCCCACTAATTGAAGGAAAGGGGAGAAGGGCACCTTTTTTTATATTGAATGTTTTAAATATAATAAAGTAATCAAACGGGCGAAATTGTATCTTCGCTCGTTCTTTTCTTTATTGTAGGTCCTTGATTCTTTGGTTTAGCCAAACTCAAAACATCATGAATGTTAATCGACTATGAAGTAGGCTATGAAAACGGACAGCTGATACTCCTGTCCAGCACTGGCGAGAAAATAGAGTGACAGTGATTGAAGGGGCAACATTCAAATGAATGCTGTCCTTTAATTCTGTCACTTTTCCCGGGGGAAATAGACAACGAAGAAGACTATAAATTTACTTCGCCCGTCTTTGCCGTTCATTTAGTAGTGTTGAGGTGGAGGAATTCGGCCCATCTGTGAGACACGAATCGGAGAATATCAGAACCTGAAACAGGTTCAGCCTCCTATACTGGAATTCGCTGTATAGTCAGAAAGTTTCAAAAAGAGTATACTAGACTAATTGAAGAATTAAGGTGTGTATCCGTGAAGCATATTAAACAAGATAGAAACCAAAAACTATATTACCTCACCGCATTTGTTTCTACCATACTAATGGTGATTGGAGTTTTGTTCTTCAATCCGAGATCTGGAGGAACGGACCCTGGATACATTTTTCATTGTGTATTAGTCCTATTATTGTCGGCGAGTTTATTTATCTATCCGAGGTATGGAAGCCACTTTTTTAGAAAGACCATTATTACAATCGCGTCTCTTTATTTGTATATGCTTTTCTTTTTATATCCTGATACTTGGTCGTCTTTTACCTTACTATGTTTTATTCCGGCTTTTTCTATCTTGTTTTTCGATTCGAAGCTGTTTTATTTTTCTTTTGTCTTCAATTTCCTGTTGATTACGTTGACGTTCATTTATATTATTTTCTTCGACCAAGGAAATGAGTTTGCGCATATCAAGCTGGACGTATTCGGGAATATTAACAATTTCTTGGGGACACAAGTCATTCTCTATTTCATTTTTCATTTAACTTCTCAAAGAATCAAAAAACAGCAAATGTATTATGAAAGATTACAGCAATCAGAAAAACTGAAAACAACCGGCCAATTAGCAGCCGCAGTCGCACATGAAATACGAAACCCTTTGACGGTAGTAAAGGGATTATTACAGTTTTATGAAACGAACAACTCTTTCAGCAAGGAAGGGAAATCGCACTTATCTTTGATGATTGAAGAGCTGAAGACGGCGGAACATGTTTTATCCCAATTTTTGGCCATCGCAAAACCGGATGAACATCAACACATGGAAACCGTAAATGTCCGGGATGCCTTGCAAAGTGTGACAGGTTTGCTCATGTCCTATGGACTTTACCATCAAAATAAGATCGACTTGCAAGTGGACGAAGACCTATACATAACGGCCAATACCATTGAATTTAAACAATTATTCATGAACTTAGTGAAAAATGCAGTTGAAGTTTCTACTAAAGAAGATTTTGTTGTCATAAGGGCAGAGCAAAAAAACAAAGAAATTATTATAAAAGTAATTGATGAAGGTTTTGGCATGTCAGAAGAGCAGGTACAAGCCTTGGGTACTCCATTTTACTCATTAAAAAGTAAAGGGACCGGACTCGGACTCATGATTTGCTTTAACATTGTTGAAAAATACAAAGGAACGATCCGGTTCCAGAGTGCAGTGAATCAAGGTACAACTGTGACTGTACGGTTTCCTATGTCTTTCTCAGGTGGATTAATTAAAAAGCAGGAAGCGTGGGTATAATCACCTAGTGCTTCCTGTTTTTGTTTTTAATTCAACCAAAGCAGATTCCTTCGTTAAATCAAATCCAGATTTTCTCGAATGGTCACAGTAAATGTTGCAGAGCAGATATCTTCGTCATTCAATCTCCTCCAAATTGTATAATCCAAATCAGTTTATAGGGGAAATTATGAAATTAAATAAAAAAAAGGGTGTGAATCATTAATGAAAGGTTCCTTGATGGCAGGACTCAAGTGGCTTTGAAGTATGGCACACGTGGTACTTTGGCATGACCTTATATATAGCAACTGTTGTGTCGGTTTATATTACCAAAATAGGCCAATGGAAACGAGTAAATGTCTTGTACTCCCTTTATAATGAATTGAGTTTAATAAGAGAGGGAGTTTTCATTGAAAAAGTTATTACTTGTCTTGATGGCAATGTCATTAAGTCTTTCGATATTTATTTATCCATCCAAATCAGCCAAAGCAGCAGGATTTCCGGATGTTTCTAGTTTCAAGAAAGAAATTGAATATCTGACTCAACTAAAAGTAATCAATGGTTACAAAGATGGCACATTCCGTCCATCCGTGAAACTTACACGAGCACAAGCGGTTGTGATGATCATGCGTTCAATTGGCATGCCGGAGAATGTATGGAACTTAAAAGATCCAGGATTCCATGATGTCATGCAATCTAGTTTCGGTTATAAAGAAATTGCTGTGGCGGTGAGTGCGGGGATTATTAATGGTAAAAGTACAAAATATTTTGATCCGAATGGTAATATTACGAGAGCCGAGATGGCTAAAGTGTTAGGCAATGCGTATGAGCTGGAAGGGGAGTTTCAGCCTGGATTCAAAGATGTCTCTGTTGATTCATGGGCACATCCATTCATAGGATCATTAGCAGCCAACAATATCACCGTTGGCTATGAAGATGGAACGTTCCGTCCATCACAACCGATTGACCGTGCACAATTTTCTGCTTTCCTGGCAAGAACGATGAAACCGAATTTCCGTCCGTCCACAGGAAAACCAGCACATTCCATCGTTGATTTGACCGTGGAATCAACAATCGTAGATATGGTGAAAAATCCGGACAAGCCGGTCGTTTATTATATCGACGCGAAGTCAAAATCACTTATAATGCTAAACTTGGAAACAGAAGTCAAAAAGGTTGTTGAACTGATACATCCTGCAGAAAAGCTCGTTATTAAAAATGGCAAAATTTTTGTTACGCAGCTAATCCAAGCAAGAAGTCCGTATAACTTCATCGAGACGCAAAAAGGACTCATCAATGTGTACGATGCTGATGATCTTTCATTGCTGAAAGAAGTAAACGTAAACATTGATCCTTTTGACATAGCTGTAGATGATGAGGAAACGCTGATTATTTCATCTGGCTCCGACCAAGGCATACGTTCAGAGATTCATACGTATAACTGGCAAACGTCAGAACATCTTTCATCTGCGAATATTTTCCCGCAACAATTGATTGAACTGTCACCGACCCAAAACAAAATCTATACGGTTGCTAGTTCGCATTATACCGGGAAAATGGAAACGTTTAGTTTAGTAGAAGGAAAAATCAAGAAGGAAACTATGGTGCCTCGATTCTTTGACACCATGAACTTAAGGGGCTTTGTCCAAATGACCCCTGACGGCAAGGTGATTTACAATGGTAATGGTACAGCTTACGCATCAAGCAGCGTGCCTTCCGAAGATCTGGCACCACTCGGCAAACTGGCCACACCTTTTACTACAATGACGTTTGATGAAGCAGGAAAGGACATGTATCTTGCGGATCGCTCGGCAGTGATTTCCATTTATAAATACGGTACATTCGACCCCACTTCTTCATTGCGCGCCTATGGCAAGGTTGATCGTCTAGTTTATGTAGAGGAAACAGAAGAACTATATGCATTCACTAAATTTAAGCTCGAAAACTCTAAAACAGAATCTATTTTATTGGAACGGTTTAAACTTGAAGAATAATCGATAAAAGGTGCCCTATCCCTCTGACTGAAGTCATGGGGAGAAGGGCACTTTTTCTAATAACAATACTATACATGTCACTTAATGGGTATAGGCAAGCCCGCAAGAACAACGATTTGTGCCAAACAATAGGTGATAAGAAGATGGGAACTCTTGGTTCACACGCTGAACTTCCATTGCAAATTCTTCGCTGTCCTTTGGTACTTGCGAAAGCATATTTGCTTTTTCTTGCGTATCAATATGCGCTCCAGGTGGTACGAATCGATTTGGTGGAATCCTTACACCATTGGTTACAATCGCATCGTAAGATAGGAAGGCTCCTTCTTCGACGATGGCATTATAAACCATGGCCCTGAATCCAACAAATACGTTATTTCCAATGAAACAAGGCCCGTGGACAAGTGATCCATGTGCAATTGTCACTTCATTACCAATGAAAATCGAATAGCTGCGATTTCCCACCAAATAATGTTTATTTAATAAACCATGTAAAATGACGCCGTCCTGAATATTGACATTAGACCCAATATGAAAAGGTGTTCCATCATCCGCACGGATACTAACATTTGGAGCAATATAGACGTTATCTTGAATGACAACATCACCGATCACACTGGAAAAAGGGCTAATAAATGCGGTTTCATCAATATGTGGGTAACGCGGAACCGGATGAAATGAAGTGATGGGACTGGCACTGATAAATGGTTTGAAGCAATTGGAAGACTCATTTGAAAAAGGTTGGAAACCGTTGTTCTTACTCAATTTATCACCGCTTTCACAGTTTGCTTTTTCGTTATTTTATGTGAAATAAAATGAAATAGAATTAATTTTCGCATGGGTAGTACTTTTCAGTGGGAAATGCAAAGGTACCTATCTAAGAAAAGGGAACCTCACAGAATATAAAATAATCCAATTAAAATTAATAATTCAGTTAATTTACACTATACAATTATCTGATAATTTAGTAGAATTTAACTATAGGAGACGCAAAGGAGAATTTATTCTGAGAAACTGTGATTCTAATTTAATCGACAATCAAGCCTTATTGCTTGAGCCTGTATTTACAGGGAAGTATAAATCAAAAATCGTGACAACCCACGGGACATATTATTCTAAAATGACTGTTCATGAATTACTGAATAATGCATGCATTCGATATGCTTCTACAATGGAAGGCCGGATGCAGGCGACGAGGATTTTTATGAAATATCCCAATAAAACGCCAATCCTCATCGAACCGACGGAAATCGGCGCATTTCCGACGATGTCCTATCAACGTCAAGATTGTGTCTGGCTGTTCAATCACCCCTTCGTCGTAGAAGAGTTTGAAAAGGGGAAATGTCTGGTGACGTTTCCAAATGGGATGCCCATTACCGTCCATGTTTCCAAACACATCCTTTTGAAACAACAGCAAAGACTCCACTTCACCTTAGATACTTATCGCTTTATCCACCGACAAAAGAAACCTTACATACGAAGAGATTCACCACCCACCGACGAATAATCACATAATTTACTCATAAATACATCCAACATGCATAGCGTGGTTTACCGATTGCCAATTTGCTGAAAAATAAAAGTTGTCTCCTATTCCTTTTATGATGAAGCAAACTTGTGCTAAAACCATTTGCATGTCCATTTAAAGATTGAGGCTCTACTCAAATCTCTTGCATCCACATTGTTGGATAACAGGTTTATAATAGAACCTCGTTGAATGTTGAAAGCAGGTTTATGTTGTCATCAGTTGTTTTAGTTTAGCCAAAGTACGCTCTCTTCTTTTTTTGACTCCAGCTTTCGTAATCCCCAAATGCTTGGCCACTTCGTCCTGTGAACTCCCGATCATGTATAACAAATGAATAAGCTGTTGCTCATGGGGCTGCAACCGAGACATGGCCTCACTCAATTGCTCCCAATTTTCCGATCCCAAAACGGGTTGGTTCAATAAAAGCTCCAGCGTTTGATCTTCTGCTGGCATAAGCAATTCTTCGGTCGTCGCTTTTTTCAATTCATCCAGTAAACTTCCATAAATACTTCGATAGGCAAAAGGTGCAAAGTCTCCTTTAGTCTTGTCATAGCGTTTCCACGCCTGCCAAAGCCCAATCCGCCCGGCTTGTATGAACGCATCATGATTTTTATAAATACGGAGCTTGCGTAAACATGCATGAATCATTGGTTCAAACTGATTTAACACTTTATTAAAATTGTCCATTTTTGAGCTGCCTTGCCAATGTGCACATTAGGGTTATTCCTAGGTAGCCTCATTGTAGGGCTTCCATAAAATCCGTTCCAATCAGTGTTTTGAACGTTTGTCTCATACAAATTTACTCTTTACACTAGAGTGAAAATCTTAATTGATGTAACAGAAGTGCAGGAAGAAACACATTGGTCGAAAATCACGAGTTATTTTTTTGATCCAGTAAATTGAAAGATTTCGGCTTTACGTGACAAAATACGAAAAGAGAAGATGTTACACCTCTCGAAGAATTAAACTCAGTCAATAGTATTGTTAAACGAAATAAGATGAGGAGTTTTTAATTAACGAGACAACAATAAAATTCTGTATTATCCATGCTTCTACCTCAATTGTATCTAAACAAACACATATGTTACCCTTACTAGTAGAATGAGTAAGAAAAGGGTGACCTAATATGGTAGGAAGAAATGATGCCTGTCCTTGTGGAAGCGGGCTAAAATATAAGAAATGTTGTGGCAAGACGAATATCGTCAATCTATCAGATGTGGTAGATGGTGAACTCGAACGCATTATGGAAGGTTTTGCGAACGAGGGGCTCGGTCCGCGTACTTATGGTGAGATGGACGTGCGTGTACGGAAATGGATGTCTGAGCTTCGTTCGATTTTTGAACCGGAATTAATCGAAGCCATCGCTATGGATAGTTACTATTATCTGGAGCATTCGGAATTATGGACGAGCTTTGTGGAGAAGCAAATCACGAAGCAGCGCAGACAACAAGTAATCGATGTGTTGACGGATTGGAAACATCCTTTCTTGCTCCTCGGCGAAGTGACGGGTGTACAAGGAGACCGATTGGTTGTGCGGGACTCGTTAAGTAAAGAGGACTTTACATTGCCAGGAGGAGGATTGAATTCCGTCATTGGTGAGTGGTTATTTGGCATTGTCTTGCTGGATCCACGAGAAGGTGAGCGTGGTCTAATCGGAACCAGTGGTATTGTGTTCATTCCGAAAAGCCGATCTTCTTTAGTTGAACAACTGGTAGGAAAAATGAAAGCGAAAGACGTAGACTATCTAGATTTATACACGTCATTCGATCACGTCGAATCTCTGTTTTCCTTCACGCCTTTCCAAAGTAGAATCATGCATATGGCTGCACAATATATGGATCAGCACAGTCACGACAAAGAAATGGTCGAAAAACTGCTGAGTGCCTTTTTGTTGGAACATGGCGTCAAAGCAAAGAAACCGGAAGCTGTGGCTGCTGGTGCTATTCAAGTGGCATATGACTTCGGGCTGGTGGGTCCTGTTTATTCAACGATGAAAGATCTCGCTACTTATTTTGATGTTTCATCCGCAACGGTCGCAAAATACAGAGACCAAATAGGCGATTTCCTTGTGGAGGCAGCTTCGACAAACAATAAGGATTGAACATCTCTCTAGTACATTCTACTTGACGAACCGTGGGGAGAAGAACTTTAAATTGTCCATGTAGGTTATTTAGTCATATCTCCTAATCCAAAGGACATAACTTTATATTGATAAAACGATTCTATTTAACCACATAATATTTCCTGAATTTATTCTATGATATTTACAATGTATACGGAATTAGGGGATGATGCGCGTGGTAATGTTTTGGCGCAGGTGTTGTTTGTTTTATCAGAAAGCGTTGTTAAATGGGGCTGTCTGTCCTAACCTTAGGAACGAGATTATCAATAAGATTGAAATGCACAGTAATAAGTTAAATAAAGCGAGAAAGCTATTGGATTGATGGCTAGTAGTAGGCTCAAACAGTGAGTTCCAGAACGTATTTCGTGGAAACTGAAGAAGTGTTTGCATTCACCAAATTTTAGCTCGATGAATCGATAATTGAAACTACTATTTCGGAACGATTTAAATTTAATGAATAAACGATAAAAAGGTGTCCTTTTTCTCAGTGACTGAAGTCAAGGAGGAGAAGGACATCTTTTTCTTAAATGGGGTATTGTCATTGCCAGCCACTTTATTTAGCTCTCTAATCTCAAGTCATTATTCTGAATCTTCTAACTTTAAGTTGCCGTTTACCTAGTTTTAAAGTAAAATTTTACATGTATTGCAAACGCTTGCATATATTGATCAATGCATAAATTCAGCTAGAATCTCCTTCTTTCAAATGTGATTTGTAAGTGCTTTTGATTTATTTGTGCAAACGATTTCGCAACAAGTGGTGGGTTCAAATCTAACCAAGAAAGGGAGGCGGACTGGCATTAATCTATCAATCTATTACACCGAAAGAATAAGGAGGAAATGCTGAGTGAGAATTGCAATAGATGTTAAACGCAAACTAAATATGTTTATCGTTTCAGTACTGGTTTTGAGCTTATGGCTACCATTTATACCAGCTCAACAGGCACATGCCACGAGTTCAACAGAGACAGGTGTAAATGAATTAACGGACTCTTCGAATCGTCATGTACGATTCACTTATATTCGCGAAGATCAAAACTATGGTACCTGGAATATTTGGGCATGGAATACAGGCATTAAAAATGATCAAATCAATTTCGAATCGTATGAAGGAGGGGTGGCATCAGTTAATATTGCGGTTGCTCCTGAAATGAAGCAATTTGGATTTGTTCTTCGTAGTACTGATAACTGGGATACTGCTCAAAAAGAGTTTGGGGATCGTTTTATTCAAGTGAATAAGAACGACTCACTGACAAAGGCTTATATTACTAGCGGTGTCGAGCAAATTCGCATCGTTCCGGATGGTTCGGCTCCAGTCATTGATAAAGGGGACGCAACTTTCTATTACCGGGACAAAGCCCTTTTCGCTAGTGACGACATGGACACGATTGAAAAAGTAGAGTTAAAGTTTAATGGCCAAACGAATGAAATGACATATGAACCTGAAAATGAGAGATTTGTATTCTCATACGACAACATTCCAAATGGTAAAACCTCATACTCATTCCTTGTAACAAAAGGTGGTATTACAACAGAAGTAACTGATCCTTACAATACAACAGACGGAGTTTCAACAATTGACTTCAAGAAAGCTGACTTGACGGTTTCAGGATCAGTAGAACCTGTAGCGATTGATTATAATCAAAATGCTGTCTTAACTGTTGATATTCAAGGTCTAACAGACGATGTGAAAATCAGCAAAATCTCCGCAGATGCTTCTTCTTTAGGTGGATCAGCTAACCTTGAGATTGATCCATCTTTAAAAGAGATTGCGATTGCAGTAGACGACGACACAACTGTTGGCATCAAAACGATTCCTTTAACAGTCGTTGATTCTTATGGAAACACGTATGAAGGAACAGCGGAAGTTGAAGTGAAAACGAGACAATCGACAGGAACGTCTGATTTTGATTGGGACGAGTCTGTGATTTACTTTATGTTAACAGATCGATTCTTTGATGGTGATGAATCGAACAATGACCCTTACGATTTGAACTATGATACTTCTAAACGTGGAACGTACCAAGGTGGGGATTTAAAAGGGATTACGTCTAAATTGGATTATCTTGATGATCTCGGTGTGAATACGATTTGGATTAGTCCAATTGTAGAAAACATCAAATATGATGTCCGTTCTGTCGAAACAAATGGGTCATCTGTTGATCCATATTACGGCTATCATGGCTACTGGGCAAGTGACTTTGGGAAATTGAATCCGCACTTTGGAACGATGGAAGACTTCCACGAACTGATTGATGCAGCGCATGCCCGTGATATGAAAATCATGGTGGATGTCGTAGTGAATCATACCGGCTATGGCTTGAAAGAAATTGATGGAGCTATGGCAAACAAGCCTGCAGGTTTCCCGACAGACGAAGAGCGTGCGAATTTTAGTGATATCGTCCGTCAAGGAGCTGACGTTGGAACGGATGAGGTTGTTGGTGAATTGGCTGGACTTCCTGACATTAAGACGGAAGACCCTGCAGTTCGTCAACAAATCATTGATTGGCAAACGAGTTGGATTGAGCAAGCAACTACAGCAAATGGAAACACAATTGACTACTTCCGTGTAGATACCGTCAAGCATGTGGAAGATGCTACTTGGATGAAGTTTAAAAATGCTTTAACGGACAAAAAGCCTGAGTTTAAGATGATTGGTGAAGCTTGGGGTGCAAACGTTAATAATAACCTCGGCTACCTGAACACAGGCACGATGGATTCATTACTTGATTTTGAGTTTAAAAATACAGCGCGAAACTTTGTAAATGGTCAATTGAAAGCAGCAAATGAATCGCTTGTTGATCGCAACGGAAAAATCGACAATGCCGCAACATTAGGCCAGTTTTTAAGTAGCCACGATGAAGACGGATTCCTTCATTCACTAGGTGGCGATGAAGGCAAGTTGAAAGTTGCGGCATCTTTGCAGGCAACAGCGAAAGGGCAGCCAGTCATTTATTACGGGGAAGAGCTTGGATTAAGTGGAGCCAACAACTACCCGCAATATGATAACCGCTATAACTTTGTGTGGGATCAAGTGGAAAACAATGATGTATTGGAACACTACACAAAGATTCTTAACTTCAGAAGTGAGCATTCAAAAGTGTTTGCGAAAGGCGAAAGAACATTTGTAGGCGGATCCGATAAAGATAAGTTTCTATTATTCTCTCGTGACTATCAAGATCAATCAGTATACGTGGGATTGAACGTCGCTGAAGAAGCGAAAGATGTGACGTTAACAGTTGATTCGGCGGATGCTGTAGTGACTGATTATTATTCAGGCGAAGTTTACGAAGCAAACGAAGCAGGAGAAATTAACTTATCACTTCCATCAAAAGCTGACGGCGGTACGGTTTTATTAACAGTTGAAGATGGAAATATTATAGGTGCGGTTGCTACGGGTGACGGTAACCCTGAAGTAGAACCAATTCCTGATAACACGATTCGAATTCATTACAACCGACAAGACAATGTGTACGAAAACTATGGTGCATGGCTGTGGAATGATGTCGCTTCACCTTCGGCTAACTGGCCAGTGGGTGCAACGATGTTTGAAAAAACGGATAGCTATGGTGCTTACATTGACGTACCACTGGCTAACGGTGCGAAAAATATCGGCTTCCTTGTAATGGATATAACAAAAGGCGACGCCGGCAAAGATGGCGGAGACAAAGGCTTTACGATTTCTCAACCTGAGATGAACGAAATATGGATTAAGCAAGGTTCAGATAAAGTGTACACGTACGAACCGGTTAATTTGCCTGCAAATACGGTCCGCATTCATTACACGCGTGAAAATGCTGACTACGAAAACCTTGGTATTTGGAACTGGGGCGATACAGCAGCTCCTTCTGACGGTTGGCCAACTGGTGCAGTTGATTTAGACGGGACAGATCGTTATGGTGCATATGCGGATATCGAGCTGAAAGAAGGCGCGAAGGATATAGGCTTCCTCATCGTCAATCAACAGACGCAAGAAAAAGATGCAGGAGATAAATCATTCAATTTATTGGATAAGTATAATCACTTATGGATTAAACAAGGTGATAATAACGTCTACATTTCCCCTTATGGAGAAGTGGCATCGGGCATTGTATCGGGTGAAGTGATCTCTGAAGATACGATTTTATTAGGATTCACGATGACAGACGGATTAACATCAGAAAAACTGAAAGATGATTTGGCCATTAAAGATGTTGATGGAGCAGATGTTTCGATTGAAAGCATTGAAATTACTGGAGCAACAACAGTTGAAGTAACAGCAACACTGAACTTAGATAAACTTCCATTGTCGATTACGTATTCAGGCAGAACCGTTTCAGCATCTACAGGCTGGAGAATGCTTGATAAGCTGTATGCTTATGATGGAAATGATCTAGGTGCAACGTACAAAAATGGAAGTGCCACATTGAAATTATGGGCGCCTAAAGCAAGTAAAGTAGTGGCGAACTTCTTCGATAAAGAAGATGCGACAGCTCCAATTGACACTGTAGAGTTAACGCTCGGCGAACAAGGTGTCTGGTCGAAAGACATCAACCCAAGTGATCTGGGTGTATCTGATCTTAATGGCTACTATTATCAATACGAAGTAACAAATGATGGCGTAATGAAAACAGTATTGGACCCTTATGCCAAATCCATGGCAGCCTTTACGGTGAATACAGAAGGTGATGCTGGACCAGACGGTGATACGGTCGGGAAAGCAGCGATTGTCGACTTAAGCGGCACGAACCCTAAAGGTTTCGGTCATGCTTCAATTGATGGGTATGAAAAACGCGAAGATGCCGTGATTTACGAAGTTCACGTACGTGACTTTACGTCAGATCCTTCGATTGAAAAGGATTTAAAATCAAGGTGGGGCTCGTATAAAGGATTTATCGACAAGCTTGATTACATTAAATCTCTAGGTGTTACACATGTTCAATTACTTCCTGTCATGGCTTGGTATTATGGTGATGAAACGAAGATGGGCGAACGCGAGCTTGACTACTCAGCGGGTGGCAATGAATACAACTGGGGTTATGACCCTCACAGTTACTTCTCACCAGATGGTGCCTATTCAGAGAATCCGAAAGACGCTGAACTGCGAGTGAAAGAGTTGAAAGAATTAATTGATGCCATTCATGATGCGGATATGGGTGTTGTATTTGACGTCGTATACACGCATATGGCAAAAGCCAGCATGTTAAATGACATTGTTCCAAATTACTATGCGTACCAGGATGCTAAAGGTAACTTCCTTGGTGGCTTTGGTAACAATTTGGCAACGAGTCACACAATGGCTGAAAAACTAATGGTTGATTCAGTGAAATATTGGTTTGACGAATACAAAATTGACGGTATGCGTTTTGATATGATGGGTGACGCAACGTATTCATCTATTCAAAAAGCGTATGACGTAGCAGCTTCTGTTAATCCTGATGCTTTATTTATTGGAGAAGGCTGGAGAACATTTGCTGGTCATTTGGCTGATCCAGCACTTGCAGGAATGGGTGCAGACCAGGATTGGATGGATAAAACAGATGACGTTGGTGTATTCTCTGACGAAATCCGCAATGAATTGAAATCTGGTTTCGGTTCAGAAGGTGAGCCTAGATTCATTACAGGTGGCGCAAGAAATATTGATACGATTTTCAACAATATTAAAGGACAGCCTTCCAATACGGCTGATGATGATCCGGGCGATATGGTACAGTACATCGAAGCGCACGACAACTTGCCTTTATATGATGTCATTGCCCAGTCCATTAAAAAGGATCCGGCAATTCCTGAAAATGACTTGGAGATTCATAAACGAATCCGTATCGGAAACTCCTTGATTTTAACATCACAAGGCACTGCTTTCCTTCATGCAGGGCAGGAATATGGCAGAACGAAACAATGGTTAGGTGAAGGGGTACCTGAACAGAAATATCATGAATTGAAAGATATGGATGGGAACACATTTGGCTATTTCGTCCATGATTCCTATGACTCTTCAGATGCCATCAATAAATTTGATTGGCAAAAAGCAACGAACAAGAAAGAATTTGCAGTCAATACAACAACAAATGCTTACACGAAAGGCTTAATTGATTTAAGAAAATCAACCAATGCTTTCCGTTTAGGTGAAAAAGCGCTAGTAGATACAAACGTATCGCTACTTGATTTCCCTGAGATGAAAGATTCCGATTTAGTTATTGCATACGAAAATATCTCAACTGATAAAACAGGCAACTACTACGTATTTGTAAATGCTGACAATAAAGCTCGTACGTTAACATTAGGAGATTATGATTTCACTGGTGGTGTAGTCCTAGTAGACAATGATGAAGCGGGAACACATCCCGTATCGAAAAAATCAGGATTTAGCTTATCGAACCAAACCATGACGATTGATCCATTAACAACAGTTGTAATCAAACTGGATCGAAAGGCTACAGAAGAACCGAAGAACAATGGGAACGATGGGTATCAACCACCTGCAAATGGAAAACCGAACACAATCGTGCTTCCACCTCAAGCAGCAGAAGTAGTGAAAGAGAAAAATCCTTCTGGAATGATTGAAGTCGTGACTAAAATTATTCCTGGAAAAGTAAGTGAGATTGTTAATGCAATCACACCTGAGAAATTTGTCGTAGCGCTTAAGTTAGAAAAACCGGCTACTGGAGAAACGGTGAAAGTACAGGTTCCTGGCAGTTTATTTAAAGAAGCGTTAAAGAAAAACAAACAGGCAATGATCGAGATTCAAACTGATGAAGCAACCTACAAGCTACCTGCATCAGAAATTAATGTCGCAGACTTAGCTAAAAAGCTAGGGGTTGCTGAAAGTGATGTCCAAATCACGGTATCTGTGAATGTAGTCAAATCTCCTTCGACTAAAGCGAAGATTGTATCCAATACAATTGAATTCCACGTCGAAGCAGTTGCTGGAGATAAGAAAGTGACAATCACAGCATATGGTTCATTTGTTGAACGAGAAATTGTCGGCGATAAAGAATTCAATCCGAAAACTATGGTCGCAGTGAAATTCAATCAAGATGGAACGTTCACTTCACTTCCAACTGTCTTTAATGGCAAAATCGCAACAGTGAAGTCACTGACAAACTCAACGTATGCGATTGTTGAAAACAACCAGATATTCCCGGATGTGAACAACATCAACTGGGCAGAAGACTCGATTGAAAAACTCGCGTCAAAATACATCATCAAAGGGAAAGCAGACGGAACTTACGCACCAGCAGAAGAAATTTCCCGCGCCGAATTCACCGTATTATTGGTTCGTGCACTAGGACTTCCGGCAAAAGCGTATGACAAACGCTTCTCAGATGTAAAAGGAACAGAATGGTTCAATGCCAATGGAGAACTAATGGCAGCCGTTCAATACGGAATCATTAACGGAAAACACGACGGAACATTCGCTCCATACGAAAAACTTACACGCACACAAGCAGCCGTCATGATTTCAAGAGCAATGGAGCTAAAATTCCTGAACTTCGATTTTGCAAAATTAGACCATGCTAAAAAACTAGCAGACTTCAAAGATGCCAACCAAATGACAGACTGGTCTAGAGTAGGAATCGAAAACGTTTACCAAGCTGGAATCATGGATGGTAAGAGTAACGGTACGTTTGATCCGAATGGCTTCACGAAGCGTGATCAAATGGCTAAGATTTTGGCGAGGTTTTTGGAGGTTAGTAATTTGATGAATTAGTAATCCCGAATGATATCTGAGGGAATATTATATCAAAGACCAAAAACACATCCAGTCCGTTGATTGGATGTGTTTTTTATAGAATCATATCCAAGGTTCATCACAAGAGGGAAGAAGATGTATGTACAGAGCCGCTTTGGGTATCGATACTTCATATATAGATATGCATAATTTAAATGTTAGTTACAGGTTTTTCTTTTGATAATTCTTTCATAATATCCATTTCACTCTTTTTTCCATCAATAACATTATAAAGGAAACTGATAACTTTCCTATAATCATGTTTTACACTAATAAAATCGTTCTTTAAGGTTTCACTTTCAATAAAATAGTTACCCTCAATTTTACCTATATAAATCTTAATATACTCTTCATAATCTTTATTTTGAATTGTTTCATCGAGTAAACTATGTAGTGTATGATACTCATCAAATTTCTTTTGTAAGGTTTTTTTCTCTGGTTTAATATTTTTTTGCTTTAAATAGATAGAAGATTGACTCAAAAAATCTTTTAAATCAACTCTGGTGTAATTTGAAGGAAAGGGAATAACTTTATCTTTAATTTTTTTATAAAATAATTTTTCATGATTTAAAGCTTCATAACCTTCATTTACTTTATCCTTTCCTAAAATAATGGTATTTTTCACCTTACTAGCACTACCTTTTGCAAAAGAGGGAATCCCTTTGACCACATCAGGAAAAACTTCTACCCCCACCTTCCATAAGGCTTTTTGCGCTTCTTCTTTTTTTAAAAAATTAATAATTCTAGGGTCTATTTTCATGAAAATTTCCTCCAATTCAAACAATTATTATTATATATGAGGTGGGAATTTATTACTAATAGATTTTTGATTAATTGCTACAATTCAATTATGTTAATTTTTATCAATAAATGAATTATGTAATAAATATGAGTTGGACAGTTATTTTTAATTTTCTACGAGCTTTTTTGTTGTCATATCGGCTGAGAAATTAATTTTGTTTTCTAGAAGAGCTTACTTTAATGATAATACTAGGTATAAAACAAGCACCTTGAATCGTAGACTGTAGATATTAATTGTAAAATGATGGAGGTTTTCCCATGAACTTTGCAAAAAAATATTCTCAGCAATTTATACGGTCATTTATAAGTGGAGTGAAAAACCTTAATTTAACTGAGCGATTTAATCAAACAGTGGAATATTACCGGAAAATGAAAACAAAGAAAATCTTTAATTCGAAGAAGCGAGATCGAGTACAGGAAATTGATAACATTGAACGTAACAGTTTCATTCGATCAATTTTCGAAGTTTTCGGATATACAGCAGTCATGTCAATTCCAGTCCTCTTTATTATGTTTGTACTGGTCTTGTCGTTTGTCCTGAATCCTTTTCTGGAGTCATTTCGCGGTTACGGATTACTATCGTTGGGCCTTTCTGTGCTGATGCTAGGGATTGGCTGGTATAAACCGTATAAGATTTGGAGCTTCATATTAGTTTTAGCCGGTGCATTCTTAGCCATGTTTACATTTGGTCCACAGGTGATTGAAGGATATACAGGAAAAACTTTAATCGAGGTAAATTGGAAGACGGGCTATTGGATAATGTTGAAAGCGACATTGGTTTTTCTTGGTTATTTAATTGGTACTGTTTCTTTAATTGCATGGGTGTATCTCGTTTCAAAGGGGCAACGCCAAAATCCATTAAAAAGAATCCGCACGATGAATATAAAACAAAGATTGGAACAGCTAAAAAAATTATATACGAATTGAAGATGATTGATCCGTTTCAATTCAGCAGCATTTAAATAAAAAAATTATGAGCGGCCGAATGATTTTTCGGTCGCTTGTTCTATGTTTAAAATGAAATGAATGAAGGTTTTCCATTACATATTGTCGAATGAAGTTCCAAAGGGTTTCAAGGAGGGGACAAGATGAATGAGGAATTTATCTATGTAAATGACCGTGAAATTATTATTAATACACTTTCGCCTCAAGTAAACAGTTTAGATGCAGACGATGCATTTTTAATTAATAATCAAGAACTTTCTATTGAACAAGTTGAAAAGAGAAGCAGCAACCTCCTGAATAGCATGCCTCATTCAACTACTAAGCAGTTATTTAAAGTTAATATTAAAAACTTTAACATAGAAAAATCCTTTCGATTAAAAGGCAAAAACGATGAATACTTTTTTGCGATACAAGATAATTTTCTTCAGTTACTGGACCTGGACAATATAGAGAATAATGTTGAGTTGTTTTCTCAAATTTCTCCGAGAATTGAAATACTCAGACACTCTGAAGGCAATAACGCTGTGGAAGCTAAAATTAATAAACGACAGATTAACTACTTGACCAATAATTCGATAGAAGACCTTGAAAGAATTTCAAGTCATGTAGACAGTATAAGTTCAAAGACGACTGGTTTATCCTCTGATAAAAGTTTTTACATTGTATTAAATAAGTTTCAAAGCGAACCAAGTGAACTCGGTCTTTTCAGATTAATAAAAGATGGAGACGATTCATTCCGAAAGGAAAAACTAGCTGATGAATCCATAGATCCAAACAAACCTATAGCAATCATCGTCCACGGATTGGTATCCAGTATAGGTGCTTCATTCTTCAATTTGTTTAATACACTAAGTCATGACTATGAAGTTTTTGGTTTTGAATACCTCACAGTAGATGAAAGAATAAGAGACAATGGGATTTTCTTGGCTAAAGAAGTAGAGAGTTTAAAGAAGAAGTATCCTCATAAGGAAATATTAATCGTAGCTCATAGCATGGGGGGACTGGTCAGCCGTTCTGCTTATATCGAACAAAAGGCACCGATAGATAAAATCATCATGGCTGGAACACCGAATAATGGCTCGATCTTGATTAGTGTCCCAATGTTAGCTCGAAAATGCTTAATCCTTTATGGCATACTTAGTAACATAATGGGCAAAAATTCAATAAAAAGTGAAGACTTTTGGCACTTGGTAAGGCCAGGGAATTTACAAGGTTTCCATGATCTCGCCAATAACTCAGGTTTTATCAGCCAATTAAATTCAAGTGATTTAATAAATGCCAATAAAAAGTACTTTGCATTCGCCGGGAAAAATCTGGGTCTGTTGAATGACGGGATCGTACATACGGACAATATGGTGACCATTAACGAAATCAAAATTCCTCACACTACAAATGGATGGAATCATTTTTCGTATTTTAACGAAACAGATATAGATATTTACCTGAAACGAGCGATCAATTATTTAAAATAAGGACAAACAGAAACGAAGGAAGTGACGTGGTCATATCCTTCGTTTTTTGTTCTTATATGAGCAGTCTTTGTCCATACATCCCCAATACCAGTTATTATTGAAGGAAGGAATGTTAGTTTACGAGAGAGGTGCTTTTGCAAGATGAAGGATTTTCAGGATTATGAAATGCTGGATGTGATTGGGGAGTTGTTTTCGGATGAAATCTCGATTGCTGTATCCGACGGGGAACACTATGTGTATTACCGTCCAAGCGTCCGAGTGGATTTGAAAATAAAGGCGGGGGACATGGTGAAACCAGGGTCGCTTGCTCATAAGGCGTTATCGTCTGGACAAAAGGTCTCGGACTTCATTAATCGTGATGTATTTGCTGTTCCATACCATGGCATGGCCGTACCTTTCCATCGTGATGGAAAAGTCGTTGGAAGCGTAACAGCCATTTATCCTTCTTTCACGGAAGGGAAGTCTGTCGTCATGCTGAAGACTCAGGACGGGTGGGTTCCAGTGCCATTTACAGATGTGAAGTTTCTGGAAGTGCGAGGGAAGAAAACGCATATAGAAGCAAATGGAGTTTCGGGTACTCACCGCAAATCGCTCCAGGCGTTTGAATTTATTTTGCCACGTGAGTTGTTCGTTCGATGCCATCGCTCGTTTATCGTCAATGTCCACCAGATTCGCGAAGTATTTCCGGATACGCATTCTACACTCGTGTTGCTGATGAATGACGGAACGAAAATTCCGGTGAGTCAATCGTATGCCAGCTATTTTCGGAAGTTACTTGATTTCTAATCTACTGTTTCAGAGAGGGATTTGCCTGTTTCAGCGGGTAAATCCCTGTTTCTTACCCTAAACCTCAAAATCTGTATTTTGTTTGTTAGAATTATTGAAAAAGTCATGAAATAGAGGGTTTTTAATATGGAAGAAAAATTAAAACGAATCAAACACCCGAATTTAAAAAATCGCGTAGTTACGCCTGAAGAAGCGGCAACGTGGATTAATGATGGGATGACGCTAGGCCTAAGTGGGTTCACACGTGCAGGAGATGCGAAAGCGGTTCCATTTGCGTTAATCAAGCGTGCCGAAACTGAAACATTCAAAGTGAATATATATACTGGTGCTTCTCTTGGCTCGGATATCGATAAGGCTTTTGCAGAAGCGGGTATTGTCGGAAAACGATTGCCATTCCAAGCAGATCCGACTATGCGTGGCAAAATAAATGATGGGGAAATGCTGTTTGTCGATCAACATCTGTCGCATACGGCAGAATTTATTCGTGCGGGAGTTATTGGTCCGATTGACTTTGCAATTTTGGAAGCGGTTTCAATTTCGGAAGATGGCTTGATTATCCCAACGACATCGGTTGGAAACTCATCGATTTTCGCGGAACATGCGAAGCACATCATTGTAGAAATCAATATGGCGCAGCCAGAAATGCTTGAAGGGCTGCATGATATTTATGACACTGGTCAACAAGGTGAACGTAAACCGATTCCGTTAATGAACCCAGATGACAGAATTGGGACCTCTGGTATTAAGATTGACCCAGCGAAGATTAAAGGAATCGTTTTCACGAATCAGATGGACTCACCTTCTACGATCGTCTCTCCAGATGCTGAAACTAAGCAAATGGCAGACCATTTACTCGAATTTCTACGTTCAGAAATTCGCGTTGGAAGACTGACGGATAAACTTGCACCACTTCAATCGGGAATCGGCTCTGTGGCGAATGCTGTGTTACACGGGATGGTCGATTCAGAATTCACGGATCTTGATGTCTATTCTGAAGTGTTACAGGATTCGGTTTTCGACTTAATTGATGCAGGAAAAGTGAAATCAGCTTCTTGTTGTTCAATTACGTTATCAGAGGACAAAATGAATAAAGTGTTCGGAAACTTTGAGAAGTACCGCGATAAACTCATCATGCGTCCTCAGGAAATCTCGAATCACCCGGAAATCATTCGTCGTCTCGGACTCATTTCAATCAATACGGCCTTGGAGTTCGACATTTACGGAAACGTCAACTCGACTCATGTATCAGGTACGAAAATGATGAACGGTATAGGAGGCTCCGGCGACTTTGCCCGAAATGCACGTCTTGCGATTTTCGTTACGAAATCCACCGCAAAAGGCGGCAATATTTCAAGCATCGTCCCGTTTGTGTCACATGTTGACCATACCGAACACGACGTGGACATCGTGGTCACCGAACAAGGCTACGCTGATTTACGAGGCTTAGCTCCACGAGAAAGAGTACTAGTAATTATTGAAAACTGTGCACATCCAACATATCGTGCACAATTATTGGAATATTACGCAGAAGCATTAACACGTGGTGGTCAGACCCCACACGTACTAGAAAAAGCTTTCTCGTGGCATACCAACCTTAAACAAAATGGGACTATGCTACATGAAGTTGGGCAGTTGGTTTATTAATAAGAAGATGAAAAGATGCCTGTTGCTTCATTTAGAAATGAGTAACAGGCATCTTTAAATATTGGTAATTTTTACTTCTCTCAATATTTATGTATTTCTATGATAATATTATCATGGTTTTATTGGACTAAAGGATGAACAATGATTTAAGTGGAATCGTAGTCTCCAAAAACTAATGGTTCAATACATAAATTTGGAGGGAACATTTTTGCTAGACCTGCTTAGCTTAATAGGGATATTCCTGTTATACGTTTTATTATTTATATACTTTATCATCGTGTGCATCTTTTCTGCTTGGTGGAATATTCTTCTCGTCTTATTGATTTTGCTAGTTGCTAAATGGTACAAGGTTAGAAAGAAAAAGGGCCAATCCATTTGGCAATGGAGACTCGTGATTATACTAGCTTTACTTTTATTGCTATGGTTTTTGATTCCTTGCATTATTGAACACTATAAAGAATGGTATGAACAACCTGTAAGTGAATCTGAATCGGACACTGACAATGAGTCTGATACAAGTTTAATTGCACCCGTAAAAGTGACTGATGACTTTGATAAAAAGAAAAAGCAACAGGAAGAAAAAGAACAGGCTGAACAGGCTGCTATAGAAAGAGCAGAACAAGCCGAGAAGGAAAAATCGGCGCAGGCTGCAAGAGAAAAGGCCGAACAAGCTGCTAAGGAAAAAGCAGAACGTTCCTGCTTGAAAATCAAAGGGAATATATCCAGCTCAGGGGAAAAGATTTTTCATGTGCCTTCAGGAGACTTCTACGATATAACAGAACCTGAAGATACTTTCTGTACAAAATCCGCAGCGCGGGCTGCTGGGTATCGGGAATCAAAAAGATGATTGTTCCGCAGCAAACAACTATTTTATAATTTAATTTAGAAATCCAGAAACCAATTGATTCTGGATTTTTTTATGTTTTTGAGTTGGTGACATATAACAATACTGTGAGATATAACCGATTTTCAAAACTTAGAGAAAGTTGCGTGCCGATTTCCTGAGAACCCCATTATGAAGCGAAAAAGAAAAGACTCTCCAAAGAGAGTCTCAGTTATATAGCGTTAGTCATTTTCAACAGCGTTTTCTAATTCGTCTGCAGTACTTGGATTGCGATTAGCTTGAACGTTATCAACACCATTAGCAGATGTGGAATCTGATTCCGGGTTTGGCAAAGGGTCAGAAATAGGAGCGGGTTCAGGAACCGGTGTTGAAGGTGCAGGAACTTGAACAGGTTCGGTTGCTGGTTCCTGTTCATTTTCATTTGGTTTCGATGAATTTTCTCCTTCTGAGACAGGAGGGACTTCAGGAATCGTTTCAGGAACAATAATAACCGCTTGGTCCATTTGAGCGATTGCTTCGTTCATGATTGAATTGATTTGTGCAGTAATTTTATCTTGTTGTTCAGTTGTATCAACATTCAAATTCTCAATTAACTCATTTGCATACTGACGGAGTGAAGCAATACGATCAGACTTCTGTTTTTCCGTAAATGCATCTAGTTCTTGTTTAGCAGAATCCATTTCGTTTTTCAATTCTACTTTCAATTGAGCTAGAAGTATTGTTTTTTCATCCGTAATCGCTTTATCAATTTCATTAAGGGATTCGGATTCTTTATTTTTAAACCAATTAATCAATAGCGTGCTTACATCTGCATCTGCGAACGTAGTTTTCACTCCACTGCCAATCCCGAGAGTTAGCACTACTGCGGCTACCAACAAAATTATCTTTTTTCTCTTTTGAATCTTTTTATATTTCTCAAGTCTGCTCAGCATTTCGTTACCTCCAGTTACAACAATAAGGACCCCAAACTACGAGGTCCTTATTGAGTATTAAATTACTAATTAAATGCCGTTAACAACAGCTTGTAATGCATCTTTTGCAGCATTTTCCATTTCAAGTGCTTTTGCGTCAATAAGTAATTTTTGAGCAGCAACTAATGCATCGCGTTTAGCAGTGATGGTGCCACGAAGTTCAACAATCTTAGCATCAATTGCAGCTATAATCGCTTCTGTAGTTGCTGCTTCTTTTGTATCTAATTGAGTTTGAAGTTCTCCTTTTGCGTCAGCAATTGCTTTTTCTAATTCAGCAACAGCTGAAGCCGTATCAGCTTCTAATGCTGTAGTCAAGTTAGCACGTGCAGTAACACCTTTATCTCCAGTGAAAGAAGTTAAATCTGAATTTGCATATGCTAAAGCTCCTCTTCCAGCTTCATTGATTAATCCATTTGCCGCAAATTTAAGTGTTGCAAACTGACCATCCATATATCTTTCAATTTGTGCTTGTTTTGCATCAATAGAAGCGATGTGTTCTTGAGTTTTCGCATCGATATTATCACTTGCTGTATTAGTTGCACTAGTTCCATCAGCTACAATACTTGTTCCAGCTGCTGTTTTTAAGCCTTCATATTCACTAGCCCAACCATTAACTTTTCCACTCACATTATCTTCCACATCATTTAAAATGTTTGAAGTAGCTAAACCAAATTGACCAGCATACCAATTTTGCAATTTTGCTCCAGCATCCGAATTAGCAAATGCTGCTCCAGCGCTTGATAATAATACTACTGATACTGTTCCTGCGATTACTTTACCTTTGATTGTTTTTAACATTTGAATGTCCCCTTTGTGGTTGGTTTTTTGAATGAATTCAAGCATTTTGCAAGATCCATTTGAATGCTACTCACTTAATACTTCTTCTAAAATTTCTTCTACGCTTTGTTCGATGTCTTCTTCGATATCCTCATTAATATTCGCTTGTTTTGAATACACTTTGAGGTTTTCATCTTTTAATTCTGAAACTGTTTGTTCCAAGCGATTTTCTGTATCGATTTCGTATTGTTCAATTTCAGTTGTTGCTTCACTAACACGTTTTGCCGTGAAGCTTGCAAGCGAGGTATCAAAAGATTGTTTGACTTCGCTTACAAAGATTTTAACGTTCGAAAACGTTCTCCAGAGTCCAGCACCTGTTTCCACCCCTAATTTCATGCTTTCATTTTGAAATGAATGCTCATACCAATTAGAAAGGTTGGCTGCAGAATCGGTTTTTGCATACATGGTTCCTGCACCAAGTAGCACAGAGGATGCAATAATAATTCCAAAAATCTTTTTCAATAATTCCTCTCCCTTCCAATTGCTTGTACGATTCTTTCAAAACGGTCAGCAACAATTGGAGCAAATAGATGATGCAAATGTTGTTACGAATAAGCTGAATTGAAAAGTTGATTCATTCTACCTCTCCCTTGGGGCCAATAGACCAGAATAATTTATAGTAAAAGTGAAGTTTCACTTTATACCCAAAATGAAAACTCTTACATTTATTACTAATAAATTAGATATAAATATCTATTCTATTTACAAAAAATAAAACGATTCATTTTTCATTGATTCGTTTTTCCTACAACCTTAATTTAAGTCATAAAAAGTTATTAGTACATAAGAGGTTTTGTAATCTTCTGTCGATAACCTATTTTTCTTTGTATTTAAAAGTCGAAACAGTAAAAAGGAGATTAATAATAGTCATTAAAGTTTTAGTGAAAAATCATTTTCACATAAAAAAAGCTTGTTCTTAATTCCTATTAACTACCATATGAAAGTTTTTTGTTTATGTATTTTTCCGATATAAGTGGTGAGAGCGTTAGAGAAACTTGAATGACATAAAAGCATCAAGCTAAAAAGTAGCATTTACTCAAATGGCCCATTTTGGAAGAGATTTTAATCACAATTGAGGGTTGGAATATAGAAGTGATGTTTACATATCATTGTATTGAAATCTGTTATAGAATATAAAAAGTTTAATAATTGGTAATTATTATTAAGAAAGGAATGGGAAAATGAACTTAACTTATGAAATTTCACCTGACGAAAAGATTGAATGCCTTCGAGATACTTGCAATGAACTTATGACCTTTCAAAAGTCAAAAGCATTCATAACTCCAGAACTCTTTGACAACATGAATTTTGACACACGGTTGATACCTTCTGTTAAAAAAGCATTACATAATTACACGGTTATCGTTAAAGATGGTGAGCAGATTGTTGGGTATGTCTATTCGAATATCTCTCCTAAAGAAACGTATTCAAATGAATTTGCCACTTTTTTTGACCTATCTAGTGTTAATAGAATGAATGTAGGTTGTTTATCGCAATTTTATATTAAAGAAGAATATAGACAATACGGAGTTGGGTCGACGCTTTTTAAGTTGTCGATGGAGTGGTTGAAACAATTTGAAGATGTGGAGGATTATTTTATCTTTGTCTCAAATGGCAACGCCGCCGCATTAGAATTCTATAAACGTAAAGGCTTTACTTTTAGTCATGAAATCTTGGATGGGTTTATCTCGGTTTTACGAAACAAGTAAGAGAGGGTACGTAAATTCAAATTCAACATAAAGGGATCTGGAATATGGAGAAAAAACTAGCTCATCATTTAAGCATATATCTGGAACAATACAAAGAGCCTACTTATGAAGTGAGTAAATTGCCTACACTTAATAACACCTTGAGTCAATTCCATCAATGGGCGAATGGCAAGCCGGTGATTGCTGCCTATGATGTAGCTAAACCCGGGGAAGAAAGCTATTATTTCTTACTCATCGATTGGCATCGAAATAACAACTATTACTTGGTGATATATGCGCATGATAAATCCACTACAATTGCCGAGCTGAACAAAATAATCGAAGAAAATGGTGTCAACTTTCTATCGTGGAAATACAACCCTTTAAAAAGGGATGGCAAAAATGACATTCGGAAGTCGTATTATAAGCATACCTTTGGAACGACGACGATGAATATTCCACTTCCAACATTAACTGTGGAAATCGAGGGTTTTTTGACTCAGTTGTTCAAGCTTTGTCATAACCGAGTTAGAGCGGACAAAATTGTAGACATATATGATTTTCAATAGAAAGAAGTGATTTACCTCAAGTAAAGTCGCTTTTTTGTGGGGAAAATTGGGTGAAACCGATTAAAAAAGGTTTGATGCCGATTAAAGGGAGCTTGATGCCGTTTAAAATCCTGTTCATGCAGATCAGTGATGCCGATAAAATTTCCTATCCATAAAAGATAGTGATGATACGGAACCGGGAGTGTTGGTTTAATTTTCATTCATAATCAAAAGCATAGGAGCGGCCGAAATTGCATCTTCGGCCGCTTCCTTTTTGTAAATAAGCTTTCAATTCTTTCGTTTGCCCAACGGAACTTGCATATACATAAACAGCCTTGGGAAAACTCATATTGTTTAGAAGGGGCAAAAAGGGAATAATATACATACATAGTTTTGTTGAAAAGGGAGGACTGGCCATGAAAATCAGAATCGAATGGAATTACCGAACACCGAAAGGAACCGAAACCTTCTTCCAATCCGAAGAATTGCCGATTGCGCATGCTTTGCTGATTGCGGAAGATTTAGAGCGGACGAAGCGTACAAAAAAGGTAACGTTCACGGATGAGCACGATAGCACGTGGACGGTGAAAGAAATGAAACAATACTTGAAAGGGCTTGAAACCGAACCACATAACATCACGGTTCATTTCGATGGTGGGTTTGATGTCGCGACAAACAGTTCTGGATTAGGCTGCGTCATCTATTATGAACAGAGCGGGAAGTCATACAGATTGCGACGGAACGCGCCTTCTGCCGAACTGATTTCAAATAATGAGGCGGAATATGCGGCACTTTACTTATGCCTGCAGGAACTCGAGCTCTTGAACGTCCATCATCTCCCGGTCAAAATCGTTGGGGATTCCCAAGTGGTCATCAATCAGTTGAATGGGGAATGGCCAGCGCTCGAATCTAATCTCTCCCAGTGGGCAGACCGGATTGACGAAAAGCTAAATGAACTTGGTCTCCAGCCCGAATACCAATTGGTTCCACGTAAATCGAATGGAGAAGCGGACCGATTGGCGACGCAGGCATTGAATGGGATTGAGATACTGGCGACTAGTGAGTTGAAGGCAGAGTAGGAAATAATAAAGCAAATAAAAGAAGCAGCCTTGGAAATCTATATCGATTTTTGGGGCTGCTTTTCATTATTGTTCTAAAATGGTGAACTGAACGCCACCAAACGTTTCGTCATTCAAGAATACTTGAACCAATAGAAAAGCGTCATGTTTATTTTTTGCCCAGTAAGCAGCTAAACGATAACCATCATCCACCTCTACCCAATCCGATTCAAGTTCGTCAGCTTCCCCGTATGTTAAACGAAGCTGATCGTACATGTAGTCGAAATAGTTCTCAATTGTTTCTAAGTCAGGCGCATTATCTGCCACATAGTGATAAACCGATATGGAGACGAGTTTGTTGTTTTCGAATTCGTAATCCACGTCCGCCATTAATCCGTAAACCGTTACATCCGTGTAGGTCAAATACTCATTTTCTTGACTGTAGAAAACACCACCTGAGAGGCTCTTGACTTGTTCCATCGTCATCCCAAGTGAAATCTTATCAAGGGTGGGAGTTTGTACTTGTATTGGGAACGAAGCGTTAATGCTCGCATGGGTTTTACTGCTATATTTCTTCACTAAAGGCATAAACACTTCTGTGGAAATCGCGAAATTCAGGTTAGCACTCAAACTATCAAAACCACTGCTTGTCATCCCGATTAGTTGCCCACTCGTATCAAATAATCCACCACCAGAACTGCCGTGGTCAATATCTGCATTAGTTTGAATCAATGATACGCCATCAATTGTACGGAACGAACTAATAATGCCTTCCGAAACTGTATTTTGCAAGCCGATGGGGCTTCCGATTGCAACTACTTTTTCACCTTTAGCGAGCCCTTTGCTGGAAGGACGAATTGCAACAGTTGCTGTTTTGAACGTTTTCGTTGTTTTGATTAAGGCAATATCTTTTTTGGCATCGGATTCCACAATGCCTTTTACATCCAACTTTTGACCGTTAGTGAAAGTGACAGTCGCATTCGTCACACCATCCATGACATGGTGGTTTGTTAAAATCAAGCCATTTCCAACGACGATTCCACTGCCTTGTCCTTGATCAGTATCAATAAGCACAATCTTGGCATCGTTTAAGCTTACAATTTCTTTTGTTGTATAGACTTTTTTGGTTGCTTTTGGAACTGGTATATACTTAATGGAAGAAGACTTCTTAACAACATTACTCCCAGTCAGCTTATAGACACCACCAAAGCTTTTTGACTCTCCAAAAATCCCATGCTCATTTCCTTTTTTCAACTTCTTCACAAATTTCAACTTACCATTACTAACCGAATATAAATCAGTATCCTTCAAAATCTGGATTTTACCGACCATCCCAGTTTGAATCTCAATCTTGCCCCACATGTTTTTCGACGCTGCAGAAACGGGCGTACTTGAGACTGTAAAAAATAAAAAAGCAGATAACATCAAAATAATTAACTTTTTCAATGATAACAATTCCTCTCGTTGCAATATTTTAACAATACAATTAATACCATATGTGCGTAATAAAAGCACTATGAAAATATAAATATTGGAAATTATATAAACAAATAGAGTAGCGAATGGGGTCCAAGCTTTAATAAACGTTCGTTTTTTTGTTCATAGTGAAAGCTTTTAACCGATAATAAAAATAGTAGTGGGAAGTTACTAAAAAGATTTTGTTGTCGGTTTCGTTATAGGTAATTAAAATGATAAGAGATGTCGAGAATAATAGCGCTATTCATACATATAGAATGTTTTTCTTGAATTTGTTTTTACAATGCCAAGTTTACTTGAAAGGGGAAGTCACATTGAAAAGTTTCGTTATGGGTTTATCTGTGACTTGGCTACTATGCTCTTATGGAAATGCCACTGTTTCTGCCGAAGAGTACGAAGAGAAACGAATGCTCGTTTTATTTGATGAAGAACTTAATGAGCAGGAAATGAAAGAGACGGTGTTGGAAGCTGGCGGTGAAATGACAGAAGCCTATACAGAGGTGGATATAGCGTCTGTCGATTTGACTTCAGCAGAAGCTGCCGATCTTCGAGAAGACCCTTCTGTGCACCTTGTCGAGGAAGATATCGTCCTCAAGCTCAATAACCAATTGGAAGATTGGGGGATTGCTTCTACTAGAGTTCCATCAGCTTGGGATTCTGGATTTACAGGTAAAGGCATCAAAGTTGCAGTCATAGATTCAGGAATTTCTCCGCATAGTGACCTTGACATTGCTGGAGGTATTTCGACGGTTGGTTACACCTCTTCCTACAAAGATGATCAAGGACATGGAACGCATGTGGCTGGAATCATAGGTGCACGCAATAATAGTTTTGGGGTGAGAGGAGTCGCCTATGAGACGGAAATTTATGCAGTAAAGGCATTTGACCGTAACGGCGAGGCTTACTTATCGGATTTAATCGAGGGAATCGATTGGTCGATTGCAAACGGTATGGACATCATCAATTTGAGTTCAGGAACACAAACAAGTACTCGTTCATTCCTTAATGTCGTTAACAAGGCCTATGACAGTGGGTTATTGATTGTGGCGGCCGCTGGGAATGATGGAGCCCCGAATGGTCTGGGTGACACGGTCGATTTTCCAGCGCGTTATGCTTCGGTAATCGGTGTCGGTGCTGTTAACAGTTTTTTTGAACGGGCACCCTTTTCCTCCACGGGTCCAGAAGTCGAAGTGGCAGCTCCAGGTGTGGAAATATTGAGTACCTATTTAGACAATCAATATGCTTATATGAGCGGAACGTCAATGGCGACGCCATATGTGACAGGTCAACTTGCGTTGTTAAAGCAAGCATATCCTGAATTGACAAATGAGCAGCTACGACTCGTTCTGATTGAACATACTAAGGATCTAGGCGCGGCAGGGAGAGATCCGTATTTTGGTTACGGTTTTATCCAGGCAGCTTCTTTCCTGGATCCGGTTGATTTCCAAAAAGCAAATCCTTTAACAGGAATGATTTTGAGTGTCAATTCATTAACTGGCAAGCCTGGGGAAATCATAGCAGTCACTGTATCGGCAACGTATAAAAATGGCAAAGTTCAAGATGTAACGGATGCAGCGAATTGGACCTCTGCCAACACTGCAGTAGCGACGGTTACGGGTGGTAAGGTAGAGTTGAAGGGCTATGGGAGCACAACCATTACAGCGACCTATGAGGGGCAGTCGACAATGATTGTCGTTAACAGTCAGAATCCCCAGCCTCAAGCTGTTCCGAAGTTCCAGGATGTCACATCTTTCTATTCACCAGCAGTTACGTATTTGGTCCAAAATCAAATTACACGTGGCATATCTACGACTGAATTTGGCGTATCGAAAAATATCAAACGCGCGGATGCAGCCATCTGGTTGGCCAAAGAACTTGGCTTGAATAAGGAAACTGCAAAAGCATCTGGATTTACGGACGTACCAGACCGCGCGATTGGGGCAGTCAATGCACTTAAAGAAGCAGGAATCGTTGGTGGTAAAACGACCACGAGATTCGGAGCTTACGATACATTGACTCGTGGAGAAGTGGCCATTATCCTTCAACGTGCGTACAAGCTTTCTTCTGACGGAAGTAAATACCCTTTTTCTGATGTATCTCCGAAATACATCGATGCAGTCGGCGCTTTGGTGGCAAACGATATTACAGATGGTATCTCTCCTACAAAATATGGCGTTTCTAATCCGATAACCCGTGGTCAATTGGCAGTGTTTATGTATCGGTTGTCAAATTAATAGAATACGATTTGAATCCAGCTTAGTTATAAATAGGCTGGATTTTTTTATGAATAACGATAGAGTTAGATGTTCTATTAAACACATTAAATAAAGTAAATTCTCACTAATGCAACGAAATTTTTGATGCAAAAAACAAGGTACGGAGTGAATGTTCACTCCGTACCTTGTTTTCATTTTTTACCTTATGAGAATCAACCAATTATATGAATGATAACTATTTCAAATGGTTGGCCACGTTCTTTTACGTTTAGAAGCATTGATAGGAACGAATCTTGTGCGTATTCAAAATGTGATATGTCCATCCCCGCCTTCTTCTCCAGCGAGAGCAACGATTATTTGTCTGCCTACGAAGGTAGGGAAGAACCAAAAGCTTCTGCTGTTTCTTAGCCAAATATAGGTGTTGCGGTATAGACAATTCCTGATTCCACTGGGTCCGACCTGCCATGCAGGGATCGGTGGAGAGAAGCCAGGGGGTGGTACCATTGGTGGGAGGGTAGCACCGGGTGGGGGTCCAAATGGGGGGGGCTCAAAATAATCATTTGAGAGCTCTTGTTGGAACCCTTGTGGAAAGCGTGATGAATCAATTTCATCTCCATTCCGATAAAAAGGATTATTTGTCAAAACTTCTACCTCATTCCTCGTAATCTACCCTTCAGCATATGTCACACTGCTTGCTTGGAGTGGGGAGACACACAGACGAGGTTTATATTCAACCGAAATAAACAAAGCAACAAGCACCTCATCTTTATCGACGGGTGCTTGTTTTATGAAACTTTAATTCTCTTATTTCGGATCGATTTTCGTTGCATCACGAGTTTTTAATCCATGGGAAAGGAAATAAAAAAACGCACCCCCGAGCATGGCCAAACACAATATAAACCCAATTGTAAGCGCTAAATAGTACGACATATGTACCGCCTCCTTTGTGGAGTATATGCAGGGACATGCCAGTATTTGATAGGGCTGGTGAAATATATTTGAATGTTAGTTGTTACATCATATTTGGTGGGGGAAACTGGATGAAACAGATTAACACAGGTTTGATGCCGATTAAATCCTAGTTGATGCTGGCGGGGGATGCAACAATTTACATAGCAAGGGGGATGAAAACGGCCGAAGATCACATCTTCGGCTGCTTTTCTATTTAAACAGGTATTCTTTTTGGGTTTCGTAGTACTCCATAAATTCAATAAAGTCGGCTTCGTAATCGTCGACGGTTTTGTGTTCGACGTTGTCGAGTGCGGATTTTTGGAATCTATTGATTAGTTGATGCAATGTTTTAAGGCGATCTATATCTTCTTCTGTGGCTTGGTTGCCTCTTGCTTTGCGGTGGACTTCGCTGAGAACAACGTTAGTGTCATAATCGAAGTCAAAGCTATGATAAGCTACGGTTTGTCCTGCTGGATTAATGTTAACGACAAATCCAGACAACCAGTGGAGCCGTTCTCCCAGCTCTTTTTGACTTCCGCCATGTTCGTAACTTTCAATCGTATCCTTTAGAGCGTATTCAAGCTGGGCGTGCTCGAGTACATATGCTTTGAGTTGTGTTTTTTCAAAGTTGTCGCGCTGTTGAACGCTCCACATAAGTGATATGCCGAGCAGGATAGCAAGTATGATGGTGGCGAGTTTCCAGTTATTCATGGTTATTTCCCCCTATATTTCCATTTTACTGAAAATTTAATAGAAGAGGATAGGTACAAAAGCCATTTTTTGTATCTAGAGTTAACTTAGTTGGAAAAATGGGAGAAGTGGAGCATATATCTAAGGCAAGGGGGCGGCTGAAATTGCATCTTCAGCCGCCTTCTTTTGTGAAATGGTGTGACGCTTCTTTAGTAAACTGAAAAGTTATCGAAATCTTCATTCTTTTCTGACAAAATGAAATGAATGAAGATTCAGACTGATGGGGGTTGGGATGATGTATGCGACTTTAGGGAGTATTTTCGATCAGACGGTGAGTAATTTTCCGAATCGAGAGGCGCTTGTGGATTTGAAGCGGGGGCAGCGTTGGACGTATGGGGAGTGGCGGGACGAAGTACACCGTTTGGCGAATGCGCTGAGTTCGGCTGGGGTTGGAAGAGGAGATCGGGTGTCGACGTTTTTGTTCAACACGAGTGAGCTTGCGACGACTTTATTTGCGTGTGCCAAAATTGGGGCTATTTTTAATCCGATAAATTTCCGGTTGAAGTCGGAGGAAGTGGCATATATTTTAAATGATGCAAAACCAAAAGTTGTGATGTTTGAAGATATTTTGAAGGATCAGGTGGCAGTGATTCAGCCACAGTTTCCAGAGATTCAGTTTTGGTTTATTAATGAGAATACACCAGATTTCGCAATCAGCTATCACTCGGAGGTTGGCAGTGCGCAATCGACTGCTCCAGCAGTGGAAGTAGACGAGTCGGATACGTATGCCATCATGTATACGAGTGGAACGACGGGGCGTCCGAAAGGCGTGATTCACCGTCACCGTGATATGGCGGAGCAAAGTCTTATTTGCACGGCGGTGTTGAAGTATACGAAAAATGATGTTGGGCTTGTAACGGCACCGATGTTTCATTGTGCTGAACTGCATTGCTGTGTGATTCCGAGGATTCAGGCAGGTGCGAAGAGCGTTATTATGCATCAATTCCATCCGCAAGTTGCGCTTGATACGATCGAGCAAGAAAAAGTGTCGGTGATGTTCGCGGTTCCAACGATGTGGAGCATGATGGCGGACCTTGAAGGGGCAGCGTCGAAAGTCGGGACGTTGCAACGAGGGTTGTATGGTGCTGCGCCAATGGCTCCCATTCTTGTTAAGAAAGTAAAAGAAGTTCTGGGTATCGATTTGATTCAGGCATATGGCCAGACGGAAATGGGGCCGGCGATTACGTTTCTAGCGGAAGACGAGCAGCTAACTAAAGTGGGTTCAGCTGGGAAACCTGCATACAATCATGAAATCCGCATTGTCCAGCCGAATGAGAATGGGCCTTCCGAGCCAGATGCTATTTTGAAACCGGGCCAAGTGGGCGAAATCATCGTAAAAGGTCCTTGCATGATGGCCGGTTATTTCAATCGCGAGGACGCGACTGAAAAGGCGCTGTATAAAGGTTGGTACCATTCAAGTGATTTGGGGTACATGGATGAAGACGGCTATTTGTATGTGGCAGACCGTGTGGATGACATGATCATCAGTGGTGGCGAAAATATTTATCCGCGTGAAGTGGAAGATGTGCTGCATGAACACGAATCGGTGCAGGATGTAGCGGTGCTTGGGATTCCTGATGAGAAGTGGGGGGAGTCGGTGCTGGCGTTTATCGTGACGCAGAATCCTGAACTTACGGCGGAAGAGCTTGAAAAATTCTGTAAAGGAAACGACAAACTGGCTGGTTATAAACGTCCGAGGCATTATCAGTTTGTTAATGAATTGCCGCGAAATGCTAGTGGGAAAATTCAAAAGTTCTTGTTGCGGGAACAGCGAGTGGAAAGCGGCAGTATTTTGTAATGTTTAGTTTGGCGTGATAATGAAGGTTTTACAGTTAGGGGAATCCTGTGAAAAGTAAAGCAGTGACGATAATTGTAGGTATGATGATGAGTATGGGGATGTTGTTTGTTGGTTTTTTTGCGTTGGATCGAGTGGCTAAGAAAGAAGAGACTGTAAAAGTACAGGGGAACGTACCTAAGGAAGACGATGAATTGCCTGTAGTTGAACAGCCTGAAAAAGTCGAGCAGTTGGAAACCTTGCCGAACGCGGAAAACGAGGTTGCAAAATGGAATGCGACAGCATCTGAGTTCATAGAGAGGTATCCTGAGTTCGGGTTTGATGCGTCTCGGATAGTGAAAGATGAAACGAATTCCAATGATGAAGTTACGACGTTTTCGCATGAGTTCAACACTGCGGTGAAAATCAGCTTGGTCTACACGGTAAATAACGAAACCGAAGAAATCACTGAAATGAGGCTTATCTGTCATGATACTGGTCCGGATAGTGCCGCCATTTTTCATACAATGAGCATGTTCATCAGTTATGTCGATGACGAGATCCCGACAGACCGTGCGGGTGAATTTTTAGGGGATAACACCTTTACTATTAGGGAATCGGGTATTTATGAACTTGAATTGAACGGGAAAAAATATGAATATTTATCGGATATGGATCAATTTATTCTTACACTGGTTTATCGAGTTGAGAGCTAAAAGGTCCCTTTTCAAACACATGATAGAAATGAAAATCCAGTAGCTTTTCATGCTACTGGATTTTTGTCTTTAAGTTGCTTTTTCATAACAAAACCCACCACCACATGTAATTTGTTACGTGTGGTGGGTAATCTGAGAAGAGTTGTTACTGTTCGATTTTATCGATGATGATGCTCGGGATTGTGATTTCTCCACCCATTGTCGATTCGTAAGTTAACAAACCATCTGATGTACCCATCAAAGTAATCAAGTCGTCTTCTAAAATACGAGAATCTACTATATATGAATCGTAACTTGCATAAATAATCTTATCGTAATCGTCATTGACGGCAATTCGAACTTGGGTTTCACCATCGCCTTCCATCACTTGAATAACCTTACCGTAAAATTTAACTTTTTCGCCATAGAACTTGAAAATGCATCTTCAGCCGCTTGTTTCGAATAATTGACTTGTTGTAGAGTTATTGATGGAAAAGTTTGGACAGGGCATCGACTGGATGAAATAGTTTGGTTCTGTATAGAAACCAATGAAAAAGGAGCAAAAGCATGACAGGAAAGACACACATCATAGGCGGTTTGACAGCAAGTCTTGCATACGCACAATTTACAACATCTGATCCCGTACTATTGGTAGGGGCGGGGGTTATCGGAGCGTTGATTCCGGATATTTGTCATGGCGGCAGTAAAATTGGACGAACATTCCCGTTCATTTCGAAAATGATTAATGTGATTTTCGGACATCGTTCTTTCACTCACAGCTTGTTATTTTTATTCATCATTTCGATTCTAATGAAATCATTTGTAACAAATGAAGCAGTGATAGAAGGAATTTTGGTCGGGATGGTCAGTCATTATGTGCTGGACATGATGACACGTAATGGCATTAAGTTGCTATTTCCATTCAAAATACGTGTACGATTCCCATTGACGACTAAAACAGGTGGCACAGTGGAATCACTCGTGCTCGCTGCACTGTCGGTTCTTTCGGTGTATTTCGGGTATGAAGCGTTTAGGGTTTATTTATAAGAAGTGAGGATGAGAGAAGCGACCATGTCGTTTCTCTCATTTTTGATGATAAGGTATTGTGCAAACTGGAGACCCGTTCTGTCAACTTAGAAGTAGGATAATTAAGTGAAACATTACGCCAACAGTAAAGATTAGAAAGCGAAGCGTGCAATCCCAATTAAATGGGGGAATCAAAGAAATGTGTAGGTATAAGGGATGGTTTTGGAAGGGCACTGCCATTTATAGTGAAATTTCCTATATACTTCAAATGGAAGGTTTAGGAATTAGGGGATTTTAATTACATTCTTGGTGATTTCTCTTCCAACATAAACGAATAATGGAGGTTTTAACGTTGAAGAAGTGGAAATGGAAAATCGCTTTATCGGCATTGTCTTTGTCGCTTGTCTTGCCACTGTCTGCAGGGGCAGCCGGAAAGTTTTCGGACGTCGGACCACGTTTTGAGAAAGAAATAACGTATTTGGCGATGCGCAATGTGGCAAAAGGATATACTAATGGTACGTTTGGAGTCAATGCAACTGTCTCTAGAGGCGAAGCCGTAGTGATGATTGTCCGTGAACTTGGAATACGATGGGATGGTGCTAAGGATCCAGGCTTTACAGATTTTAAAAAAGGTGACGGTTTTTATACAGAAGTAGCTGAAGCTGTTGAACATGGTGTGATTCAAGGGAAAGTGGCCAAGGATGGTACACGCTATTTTGATCCGAGTGGTTCCTTGACTCGTGCGGAAATGGCCATCATATTGGCACGTGCGTATGATATTCCGCTAGATCGTAGGGACATTCCTTTTAAAGATGTTTCTTCAACTACAACTGGGAAGAAGGAAATCGATGCGTTATTCAATGGCGGAATATCATTTGGCTATGAAAATTTGTACTTTAAGCCCTATGCAAAAATTACCCGACAAGAGTTTGCAGGATTCCTTGGACGAACAGTAAACAAAGAATTTAACCCAATGTATATGGAATATGTTCATTACGACCCGGACACTCTGCAGCGGGTGAAAACGACATGGCTGACAGAACAACAATTGAATGCAATGGAAACTGAAATGATTGCGTTGATTAACAATGCCCGTATAAAAAAGGGGTATGAACCAATCGTTTTAAATGAGCGTTTACAGGATATGGCTGGTTTGAAAATTAGAGCGATGGCTAAATATCCATCTGACGAGAGAGTCATGGACATATATAAATTTTATGAAGATAAATATGGAGAGAAACTAAACGGAGATTATAGTGAGCGTTATGCAAATGGCTCAGTGGAATCTGCATTACAACGAATATTATCTCAGGCAATCAATGAACCTTATTTGTATGACGCAAGTCGCAAAGAAATGGGCGTAGGAGTTGCACAGGAAATGGACGGTTCATTCACGTGGGTCATCTCTTTATTATCTAGATAACATATTTGAAAAGGACTTCTATATGTGTTGAAAAAATCTACTTTGCAGTTGAATGAAAGTAAGGTGTTAAAACTAATATAGAGTTAGTAGAAATCCAGCAGATTTTTTTGCTGGATTTTTTCTTTCCAAAAAATATTAGAATAAAAATGAGCAAGTGGGGTAATAAAAGGAAGAAGAAAATATTTAAAAGCATTTTCAACAATAAAAGAGCTGAGGGTGATGAGAATGAAAAAGATGAATCGTGGAATCATTACGGCACTATCTGCCATTGGCGTTGCGCAAGGGTTAAAGGTTTTTACACATAAGAAAAATACAGGTGTATGGGATTGGCGACCATTGTTTCAGACGGGTGGCATGCCTAGTTCACATTCAGCTGGAGTAGCGGCACTTGCTTCTTACGTTGCAGCGAATAAAGGGACTCGTCACACTGAAACGGCTCTTGCCGTCGTTTTTGGCTTTATCGTTATGTATGATGCGCAAGGAATTCGACGTCATACGGGTGAGATTGCACAGCTCGTGAATGATTTGGAAGATGAATTGGTCGCATTTTCTGGTGATTATCCAAGTTTCCAGTACACGGAGCGTGAAGGCGAGCTTAAAGAACTACTTGGCCATCAACCAATTGAAGTACTGGGTGGCGCATTATTTGGAATCGCTTATGGTCTTATTGCAGCGAAGCTTGAGAATGATGAGCGACGGAAAAAACGTAAATATGGACATCGCTTGGAAGGATCAGACCGCGTTTCCTGGGATTGATTTGAATAAGATAAATTGCAAAGGCAGCCGAATTACCGGCCGCCTTTTTTGTGTTTATCATAAAATTTTAATAGGTGCCTTCTAGTTTACGAATGAAGTCTTCCATCGAATGATAGGGAGCAATGCCTTGTCTTTTCAATTCGTATGGAGAGTCACTTAATTTTACATTTCCCGTCATGGTCGTAAACGCCAATCGTATGCCGGCATCTTGAGTAGCTTGTATGGTCGTTTGATTGTAATGACCAAATGGATAGGCAAGATATTTTGTTCTGAGAAGGTCATTTGAAAATGCTTTTCCCAATTGGGCAGTTCCCTTTTGAATATCTTTTAAGATTGCGTCATAAGATTCCGTTGTGTACATGCCCGATCTAGCACCAGGTTTGTATAGGTGCATGTCATTGGAATGATGTTGGTAGTCATATACATCGGAAGTTTCTCTAATTTCTTTTAACCCTACATATTGCAAATCACTCGCAATCCAGTAATCTGAAGATTGCCGAATTTTTCCTGTAATAACGAATGACGTAGCATGAAAGTCCAAATCTTTTAACAGAGGATACGCTAAGTCCACAGTTGAGGTTATTCCATCATCAAACGTAATGGCAACGACTTTTTCAGGAAGGTTAGTTTGATAAGTCAGCCAATCATCTAGTTGCTGCATGGATATTGTTTTCCACTTATTCTCTTTCAAGTAGCGCATTTGATCCTCAAATTGCTTGTATTCAATCGTCATATTATTAAAAGCTTGATTAGATTGAGCTTTGTTATGCATCATGTGATGATACATCAACACAGGAATGCCATTATCTGTGCGTGTTTGCAACTTTTTGATATATCCTTTTGAACCACCGAAATTAATTTCATAAAACTCTTTGTCCTCTTTAATGATAGGTATGCGAACATTAGAATTCACATATCCCAGTGAAGGTGAGCTTTTAGGTTGTGAAAAAACCACAAGTCTATTCTTTGCGATGACAGAAGATGTACCTTTTTCTAAAACTTGTTTATTTGGGAACTCTACTTTTTCAGCATGATTTTTATCTACATTAACAAATCCATTACCAAATGAAACGTGATAAAATTTTTCATCCTCTGACTCTATGTAGTATGTTTGTCCTTTCATAAACGTCGCAAAACCCATTTTTTCATTGCCCATATGTACATATCCACCGATATTGAATAACGGTTTGATACCCTGTGAAAGTGATTCTTGTGCTTTTGATTCAAAAGGATTACAAAATAGTGTAATAATTAATAGAAAAACCATAGTGAAGTGCCTAATATTTAATTTAATGATGTCCAAACTCCTAATTATGTGTTTTTGTTTTAGTATAATAGTAATAATGATAATAAGATATAATTTATGGAAAAAAAGTCATCAATATTACAAATTTAATAAAAAAATAATAGATTAGGAGAGATGAATTGGGGATATAGCGTGCTTAATTTACGTGAAATCAATAAAGAAAATTGGATTCACTCTCGAAAGTTAAATAAATGAAATGAACGGTCGAAATTTTTATTTCGGTCGTTTTTTTGTGGTTTAGACTCGATGTTTATGGCAGTAATCGATTGTAAGATTAACAGTAAAGCGGTCGTAATTTCATATTCGACTGCCTTTTTTTATGGATTTCATTATGCTCTTTGATGTTTTGTTTGAGGGAGAGGGGGCTAAAGGATAAAGAAAGTGATGATGGAATCCAGCAACTTTAAGCTGTTGGGTTCTTTTTATGGAGAAAGTGAGGAGGCGGCTGAAATTGCATCTTCAGCCGCCTGTTTTATGGAAATATGGAGATAATTCTTTCGTTTACAGCAGGGGGGTAAAGCTTAGTTGGAAAAAACTCCGTGTTAGTTGGAAAAATAGACATCGGCGTATTAGTGTACCACTTCGTTTAGTTCGGAGATGTCGACTTCAGAACGCTCTTCGAGTGAGCGACGAAGATGGACTGTTGCGAGTTTGCCGTTTTCGTGAACTTGGTCGATCCAGACGGAAACTCCGTTGTACGTGACTTCGATATCATTTGGCGAGTTGACGATTTGTTTGATGCGGTTCAGTTCCATGTGAATTCCTCCTTAATCAAGTTGCCTATTCAGTTTGAATTAGTTTGAGTTTGAATCAGCATTATCATGTGAAGTTTTGAAAAAAATATTTTCTTAGGGTCACGAAAGACTAAATGGGATTATAATGTGTAAAGACTTCGTATTTTTTAGGGGATTTGGTTGCATGTTAATTAGAATAAATAAAAAGTTGGAAAAAATAATGTCGTTGTTCATCCCAATCAGTTTGGTAATTGGGGTTATTTTTTCGACGACGCTTCACGATTTTTCGGGACTGATTCCATGGATATTTGCGTTCATGACGTTTGCGGGCAGTTTGAATTCGAATTTTGCATCGATGAAACAAGCGATGCTTTCTCCTTTGCCTTTGGTGCTAATAATCTTCGTGTTGCATGTATTTATGCCACTATGGGCGCTTGGGATAGGTAATGTGGTGTTTAGTGGTGATATGTTTACCATAACTGGTTTGGTGTTGTCGATGGCCATTCCAACTGGAATTTCAAGTGTTGTGTGGGTCGCTATTTATAAAGGCAATATAGCGCTGTCGCTATCAGTTATTTTGATTGATACATTGCTGTCACCGTTGATTGTACCCTTTACGATGTCGTTGTTGGTGGGTGGAAACATCGAAATGGATGTTATCAGTATGACCCAAGGATTGATTTTGATGATTGTGATTCCTTCGATTGTGGGGATGATGCTGAATCAACTGACGACTGGTGATAAGGTGAAGAGATTAAGTGATAGCCTTTCACCTTTTTCAAAAATTGGGATGGGTTTTGTTGTGATGTTGAATGGAGCGGTAGTTGCGCCGTATTTGCTTGACGTAAGCGGGAAGCTGATTGCCATAGCGGTCGTTGTATTTTTCATAGCGTGTAGCGGATATTTGATTTCCTTTTTCGCTGGAAAATTGTTTAAGCAGGATAAAGAGACTGTGATTGCGCTAATGTTTAATGGCGGCATGCGAAATATCAGTGCGGGTGCGGTACTCGCGATTTCATACTTCCCGGCAGCAGTTGCTGTGCCAGTTATCATGGGCATGCTTTTTCAACAGACATTGGCTTCGGTGTTTGGTTTAGTGACGGATCGTTACTTTAAGAGGATTGTTACGTAATAGAAGAGACAAGTTTTTACAAATGGCGCTGGGGCTTCTGTGTAAGAAATGGGCATTAGTTGGAAAAATCTCAGGTTTAGTTGGAGTAATTAAAAGTTTAGTTGGAAAAAATGTAGGTTTAGTTGGAAATGTGACAAAATACCCCCTTTGAATTGAAAAATGGATGCGAAGCATCAATAGGTTAAATATGCAATTTAAGATGTTAAAAGATGTAAAAAATACATGAAATGATAATGATATATAATTCTAAGCATATGGTTGAGTGTTAGGTAGTTTTATAGCTTTAAGAGGATGGCAGTTTCGAACGGCCACTTTTTTGTGTTTAATTTCGCACTCTACCATATGAAGATATTTACAAAATTGCTAGAAAACATAGACTTTTGTCAGATTGATGAATTATGATAATAGAGAAAAAGGAACTTGAACAACAGGTATTGAACAGGTTGCCAGTACCAAAAACAGCCCAAGAAATTAGAGCCAAAAAATAGATTTCTTCCGTTCGGAAGTGTTATGAAATTGAAGGAAAAGCGATTGAAGAATGGAACCAGCTGCCGATTGAGCAAAAGATGAAAAAAGTCGGGTTTTTCCGTAAGGAAGAAGATTTGCTGAAGAGAGACAGCTTTATAAGAGAATATGTTAAAAAATACTTTGAGAGTGTGGACAAGTAACTTGGCTATCTTAAATTAAAGCACAAGTTGATTACGGAATTAATAAAGCAATTATAGTTCCTATCTTATGTAACAGGGAAATTACGATGAAAATGAGGTTGATTACCATTAGCAAAAGAATACTTGCCATTAGCGATATACACGGTTGTTTAGATGAATTTAAAGAATTACTAACATTGGTGAATTATGATTCTGCTAAAGATGACTTAATTTTACTAGGTGACTATATGGATAGAGGGAGATATAGTAAGGACGTCATCTATTTCGTCAAAGAATTGGTAGAGCGTCAAAAAGCGATTGCATTAAAAGGGAATCATGACCAGCTATTTTATGATTGGTTAAAAGATCCAATCGGTAAACAACATACTTATTTTAGGAGTGGTGGATTGGAAACCATTATTTCTTTTCTCGGTAAAATTAATATAGATAACCCTGTTGATTCGACTTATGAGAAGTGGGCAAAGGAGATTTTAGAATCAAACGAAGAGATTGTTAACTTTATCGAAGACCTACCATATTATTTTGAAACAGAGGAATTTATCTTTGTTCACGCAGGGATTAATCCAGAGTACGAAGATTGGAAGACGACAAGTGAGTATGATCTAGTTTGGATAAGGGAACCGTTTTTGACCGTCAATCACAAGTTTGACAAAACGATTATTCATGGTCATACTCCAGCGATTTATTTACATGAAAAGGCTGATATATATTATGGAAATAAGAAAATCGGCATAGATGGGGCTTGTGTATATGGGCATCAGTTAAATTGCCTTGAAATCAACGGAGGCGAATTTAATCAATTCTTTGTTGTTAAGGAAAAACATGATAGGGGTGAGTGGGTATATCAAAACGATTTAAATGGCGAATATTAATTACATCTATTGCACTACTCCTAAATTTAATCGTCTTGGTCATTCAAGAAAACTTTTCGTGGTGGCGTCTGGCTAAATTACCGGTTAATTTGTTTTTAGGGTGGGTAGTTGGGCTACAGATTGATAAGTATTTGCATTCGAAGAGAGAACTTGATTCGACGAAAAGTGTGTTGGTTGATTATACGTATGCATTGGATTCGTCGGTTGATGCGATTGGGATAACGAATGAAGAAGGAAACCATGAATTTGTCAATGAAGAATTGGCGAGATTGTATGGTTATCAAAAGGACGAGCTTTTAACAATACATTGGGAAAAACTTTTTACACAAGAATCCATCGATTACTTTCATGAAAATTTCTTTTCTGAAGTTAAAAAAAATGGGTATGACAGAAGTGAAGCAACCGGACTTAAAAGTGATGGGTCCACGTTTCCTTTGGAAATCACGATGTCACTATTAAATGAAACTCAAAAAACACTCGTGATTATTCGAGATATAACAAAGAAAAAACAATACGAAGCCATGGTGAAGTATAAAGCTGAACATAATGAATTGACTCATCTTCCAAATCGCCGCAAGTTGAATCAAGATCTAGAAATATTCAAAGAACAATCTTTAGAATCATCGTTGTTGTTTATTGATTTGGACCGATTTAAAATAACCAACGATACAATGGGCCGCGAAGTGGGAGATAAATTACTGATTGAGGTAGCGGAACGATTGAATTTCTTCAGTAATCGTATGATTAAGACGTATCACTTAGGTGGCGACGAGTTTGTTGTCCTGATTCTTAAAGAGAACATGGATTTCGTTAAAAATATCGCAATGGACATTGGAGAATACATAAAAGAGCCTTTCTATCTTAAAGGCAATGAAATCTTTGTGACGGCCAGTATAGGCATTAGCGGCAGTCCAGAACATACGGACGATATGAATGAATTAATTACAATGGCAGACACTGCGATGTATTATGCAAAATTGGATGGAAAAAACACCTATAAATTCTTCAATAATGAGTTAAAAGAGCAGCGTGAAAGAAGAACGCTCATAGAAATAGAATTGAGAAGAGCAATTCGCAATGAGGAGCTTTATGTGGTGTATCAACCGAAGTTTGATTTGCACAATTCCAAACTGGCAGGCATTGAAGCCTTAATACGATGGGACAATCCGGTTCTTGGCATGGTTTCGCCGATGGAATTTATTCCGGTAGCTGAAGATACAGGGTTGATCAATGAGATTGGTAACTGGATCATCAATGATGTTCTGTACCAGATGCGAAGATGGCAGGACAAAGGGTATTCGCCTGTTAAAGTTTCAGTGAACGTATCCCAGCGCCAATTCCGTGATAATAATTTCGTTCCTTTTATCGAGTCGTGTCTTTATTCTTATAGTATTGAAGCAAAATATTTGGAATTTGAAGTAACGGAAAGTGTAATCGAAAATATTGATTTGGTTATGCCCAAAATTAATTCGCTGAAAGCTCTTGGAGTAGGTATTTCGATTGATGATTTCGGTACAGGGTATTCGTCGCTGAGTATGCTGAAGAACTTGCCATTTGATACGTTGAAAATCGATCAATCGTTTATTCGTGATTTGATTGGCAATAGCCAGGACCTATCTCTGGTTAAGACCATCATTTCAATCGGACAAACCTTCAATCTCAATGTTGTTGCTGAAGGGATTGAGAAAGAGGAGCATCTTCATCTTCTTGCGGAATTGGACTGTCCGATGGGCCAAGGATATTTTTTCAGTAAACCGATTCGTCCTGAACAGCTCGAGGTAGAATTTTTTAAGTTGATAGGCGATTGATAGACGCTTCCGGTGCATGTAACTGGAAGTGTTTTTGTGTTGTAACATTCGTCATAGAATAAAATGCAAGATATTGCGATATAGGCTTTACTATCTTCTGCAATTCCTTCCATCTTGTTAAACTCGGAAGTCGCATCTAACATCGCTCCATACCTGCGAGACTCTAGGAAAGATACAGCTTTCTCCATGCCAGGTTTTATTCGCTGGGTTCTGTTGTTTTGTTAATTCTATTTTTTTATGTTAAGCAAGCAGTAAATAGATGTATATTTGAAGTTGTTAAAATAGATGGTAAGTTACCATATTGTGGAGTTTATTATGGTATAATTAACCTATAATGGAATACATCACGAAGGAGAAATTAGGTAAATGTACAATGATATAGTTGAACGGAATAATGTGAAAGTGTTTGGGGAAGGTCAAAAGACTATATTGTTTGCTCATGGTTTTGGCTGTGATCAGTCCGTTTGGCGTGATGTAGCACCAGCATTTTCAACGGATTATCGTGTAGTCCTGTTTGATTATGTCGGTTCTGGCAACAGTGATAAGTCTAGGTATTCGACAGAACGATACGATTCTTTGAATGGGTATGCCCAAGATGTAATTGATGTGTGTGACGCACTTGAGTTGGAAAATATCGTATTCGTTGGGCATTCTGTCAGTAGTATGATCGGTGCATTGGCTAGTATTGAGAGACCCGGGCTAATAGAAAAATTAATAATGATTGGTCCTTCACCGCATTATTTGAATGAACCAGGATATGTTGGCGGCTTTGATAAATCGGATGTTGATGCGTTGCTAGATATGATGGAAATTAATTATCGGGAATGGGCGAAATATTTAGCGCCAGTTGTAATGGGTGAAGATTCGGATTCAACAATAACAAAGAATTTTGAGAACACGTTGTGCTCGAATGATCCTGTCATTTCACGGAAGTTTGCTGAAGTGACGTTTACTTCCGATTCGCGTGATATACTTGGTGAAATTACGTCACCAACCTTAATTTTACAGACACAATTCGATGCTATTGCCCCGGTGGCAGTAGGCGAATACCTACATACGAAAATTACTACAAGTGAGTTTGTGCTGATGGAAGCTACAGGACACAATCCGCATCTTAGTTATCCTGAAGAGACTGTGACGTGCATAAAAGCGTATTTGACGAAGTGAAGGGAGGAAATTAAATGGAAGAGCAATTGGATTTGGCGCCTTGTGGTTATTTGGTGATGAATCAAAGCTTTCACGTGGTGGAAATGAATCGTACCTTGCGTGATATGCTCGGTGTAGAAGATACACCTATTCACTTACATGACATTTTGACGGTGCCTTCCCGCATTTATTTTCAAACTTACTTCGCTCCATCTATTATGTTGCACGGAAAAGTCAATGAGATGTATTTGATGTTAAAAGGTAAAGAACATCATCTTCCGGTTTTGATGAATGCGATTAAACACAATGACCAATTTGCTTGTGTACTGGTTCAGATGGCAGTGCGCGATGAGTATGAGAATGAGCTGTTGCTTGCTCGACGAAATGCTGAGCGGATTCTTCATGATACAGATGAAGCCAACAGAAAATTGCAAGAGTTACTGAAAGAAGTCGAAGGGAAACAACAGGAATTGTTGGATTTAAATGTGGAATTGCAGGAACTTGCAATGACGGATGCACTGACGGGATTGAAGAATCGTCGTTTCTTGGAGAAAAAACTAATGGATCTCGTTCAGTTAGCGGAGAGTTCAGAGAATGAGACTTTTTCCTTGTTGCTGATTGACGTCGACCATTTCAAACAGATCAATGATACGTTTGGCCATCCAATGGGCGATGCCGTGCTTCGCGAGCTGTCATGGAAGCTTTTAAGAGAGACTAGAGAGCACGACGTTGTTGCCCGCATGGGTGGAGAAGAGTTCATAATCTTGCTTCCGAATACGAATGAAGAAAGCGCACGGGAGATGGCGGAACGGATTCGACTGAATCTCGATCATGGCTCCTGGACTCAAAAACGTGTGACTGTCAGCATTGGTGTGACAACGTATGAAAAAGGCAACGATTCCAGTATATTATTTTCTAAAGCGGATGCAGCTCTTTATTTATCAAAAGGAGCAGGTCGCAATCGCGTATCTGTGAAATGAATATAGGAGTTTACGCACGAAACCCACTAGAGCTGGTTCTAGTGGGTTTTTGTATCAAAAAATTTACATATCATTTATTTTTTATATGAGATATCCTCCAGAAAACAGGCGATGCGCCTTAATTTTTCTTCCATTCCGTTGAAACTTTTATCGTGGATGGGAGGATGGTGTGCTAACGTATGTAACGAATCACTGATGTGATGTAGCTCAATTTGAATGTCTTGCAGGATAGCAACTAAATTAGTGATATTTTGTTCATTCATATGTACCTCCTTGTGTAAATGTGTCGTTTCATTATTTTATTATTCTCGGTTAACCTTAAGAACTCTCTTACCTTGTCAGAAGAACGATGTAAGCATTATTTCCTTATAATCAAAGCAAAAACCTTCTGGCTTGAGTTCCAAAAAGTTTTTTTGTGTTGAAAAATAGGTCTTTTATAGATTATCTGAAATTCACAAGTGGATATCTGAAATTCATTCGTACATATCAATATTTCGTATGGTAATATCTCTAAATCAACATGGTTTATCTGGAAATCAATCAAACATATCTAAAAATCAATCGAATTGCCTAATTAAATTCGTGTGGAATATCATTTTTTCTGTGAGGAAATAATGTTGAGTTTGATTTCCAAAAGCAAGGATAAAATATCCCGAAGTTTCGTTTGACTCGAGAAGTCAAAGATTGTATGTGCCATAACATTAATAATTGCGAGGAGAAGGAAAAACCAGACAATTCCCAGGAACACCATGTCCAAATATTGAATCGTAATCGATTGGGAAAAGAGAATCCCGCCTAAAAAGCTTAGTAAAGGAATTAAATAAATTTGAATGGAACTACTCATACGGGTTCCAAACGATTTTTTGGTCATGGTATTTTCAATTTCATTTCGAACAATGACCTCTAGCATTTGGAGATTGTTCAGATCCATAAGCGAAAAGTGAAGTTTCTGTTCCAGTAAGTTAATCCACGTCGATACTTCTTCTTCATAGTCCTGTTTGAAATGATAAATAGAGTTGTTAATGGAAATATCATGTTTTAAATAACATTCAAATATGGCATATACTAAATATCCCATGAAAATAGTTAGTGTGGATAGGACAAAATAATTATTGAAATACAGAAATAGACAGACAAGTAACGAAGTTGGCATGGTAGCAAGAATCAAACGGTTTTTCCAATTGGTTATTTTAATGTATCTAAAAATAGACGTCACTATTTCAAGTGGGTTGAAAACTTCTTTATAACATTCATATACGGTATACATCACTTTGTTCATCGGAATCCTCCTTCTGTTTCTATATATATGAAAGGAGTTATTAATAATATAGGCACATATAGATTTCACTATAGGTATAATTCCAACGATTGCTGCAATTTTTCCAACTAAAATCTCCTTATTTCCAATTAAGCCACACTTTTTTTCAACTAAACCCTCAATTGTTCCAACAAAACAATGGTCAGCCTAAATTGCTTCATAAAAAACATCCATTCTTGAACAAAATATATAACCTTCTTGTATGATTTTTTAAAAATGAGACATTCTATATGCAACAAGGAGGTGAGTAACATGGCAAACAACAATTCAAGCAACAAATTGTCAGTACCAGGTGCAAAACAAGCTTTGGATCAAATGAAGTATGAAATTGCACAAGAATTTGGAGTACAATTAGGCGAAAACGCTACATCGCGTGCTAACGGTTCCGTTGGCGGAGAAATCACTAAGCGATTAGTAGCACAAGCCCAACAACAATTAAGAGGTAACCAAAATTCATAAAACACGGGCCGACAGTTCATTCTGTCGGCTTTTATTTATTTTGTGCGAATAACTGATAGAAATTGTGGTCAACCTTTTCAATAGCCACAGATAGTCTTTCCTCATATCCGCTTTACATGACATTCGATGAAAGGATGTGCGGTTTTGTTTTATTTATTAATAAAGCTTAAAAATTTTATTAAGAGTATATTTCTACCTGGGCTGGAGTTGAACTAACATGGCGCTTTCCACATGTTTAAAACCACTCCTCCTGTTATTCTGGATAGTCACGATATTAGTCGCAGGCTGTACCGCGGATGCTCACGCTTTTTTATATGAGCAAGCAATCAGTTTTCATCTGGATGTCAAACCGAATTTTCGTGACTTGTTTATTACACATGATATTCACCTCGAGAAAGAGTTCTATGTGATACAAAAAATCGGTCACATTTCTGCTTTTGGACTTCTGTTTTTCTTCCTTTTTACAACGATCAAAAGGTTTGGCCATGCGTTTATGTTATGCAGTATGTTTGCGTTTTTTACAGAAATCCTACAGCTATATTTTCAACGCAATGGGAGACTTTTTGATGTAGGCGTTGATATGATTGGTATCCTATTAGCATTTTTACTGTGTAAATCTCTTGCCGGAAATTCAAATACAAATAAAATTCATGAAGCACCTGGATGAACAAAATATTATTTCGTATTACTAAAATTGCGAATCAGAAAAAACATGTTTTTTCAATATTAAACATCAAATAATTTAGTGAATGTGACAAATTAGTGAATTTTTAAAAACTCACCACAATGCGACATTTTTTTACAAAGCCAATTAGTTAAGATGTTCTTTGAGTGTACAACGTCTCTAATTCGTATACAAAAAATACCAAAAATTATTAAATGGAGGAAAGGGTAATCATGACAAATATTCACCTTAAAATGTTTTTACTTGGACAAATCAATATTAAAAGGAGAGTAATGTATTACAAAGCAAAGCATTTTGGTTTTACGCATTCCAGCGTAGTCGCATGCAGCCAGGAGCTTGATTCATTACTGAATAGATACCAAGGAATATAATTGAGCTTTAATTTTGTGTCATACAATTAAAATATCGTTAAAGAGAATCTTCAAGCGTCTAAACATTGTAGGTTCTTTTTTTATGCCTCAAGATAAGAGAAAAATGAAAATTTTCGGTCTAGTGAAAATTATGGTACGCTAGTTTCAAAAATTAACGGGGGAAATGACATGAATATTGAAACTAACTGGTGGAAAAAAAGTGTTGTGTATCAAGTGTATCCACGCAGTTTTTATGATTCTAATGGTGATGGAATCGGCGATTTACAAGGAATCATTTCAAAATTGGATTATTTGGTGGAGCTTGGTGTGGATGTGATTTGGCTGAGTCCGATATACGATTCTCCAAATGATGACAACGGCTATGATATCCGGGATTATCAATCCATCATGGATGAATTCGGAAGCATGGCGGATTTTGATGAGTTATTGGAAGCGGCAAAGGAACGGAATCTCCAAATTATTATGGATCTGGTCGTCAATCATACATCGGATGAACATGCGTGGTTTGTTGAGTCGAAGTCGAGTGTAGATAATCCTAAACGAGATTTTTACATATGGGCACAGGGTAAAAACGGACAGCCGCCTAACAATTGGGGATCGGTTTTTGGTGGGTCCGCTTGGCAATTGAACGACGCAACACAAGATTATTACCTTCATTTGTTCTCTAAAAAACAGCCTGATTTAAACTGGGAAAATGATGAATTGCGACAATCGGTGTATGACATGATGCGTTTTTGGCTGGATAAAGGGATTGGCGGATTCCGTATGGATGTAATCAATTTCATTTCTAAGGAGCCAGGTTTGCCTAATGGTGCCCAAAATGAAGGACAAGCTTACGGGGATGGCAGTCCCTATTTCATTAACGGTCCGAAGATACATGACTTTTTACAAGAGATGAATCAAGAAGTGCTTTCGCATTATGACGTTTTGACAGTTGGCGAAATGCCAGGAGCTTCACCAAAGGAAGCAATCGATTACACGAACCCTGAAAATAAAGAAGTGAATATGATTTTCACATTTGAACATATGGATTTAGATAGTGGTTCTAATGGTAAATGGGATCTAAAACCTTTGAATTTAATCGATCTGAAGGACAATCTTGAAAAGTGGCAAATCTCGCTTCAAGACAAAGGGTGGAATAGTCTTTATTGGAATAACCATGATCAACCACGGATTGTGTCGCGTTTCGGTAACGATGGGGAGTATCGTGTGGAGTCAGCAAAAATGCTCGCAACTTGCTTACATATGATGCAAGGGACACCTTATATTTACCAAGGCGAAGAAATTGGCATGACGAATGTGGCATTCGAAACAATTGACCAATACAAAGATTTGGAAACATTAAATATGTATCATGAAAAAATGGAGCAGGGTGCCAATCACGATACCGTTATGCAATCCATTTATGCAAAAGGTCGCGATAATGCACGCACACCGATGCAGTGGTCATCTGAAAAAAATGGTGGTTTTACAACGGGGACTCCGTGGATCGAAGTTAATCCGAGATATTCAGAAATTAATGTGGCGAATGATTTACAGAGTGAACAGTCGGTGTTTGCACATTATCAGCAGCTGATCAAGTTGAGAAAACAGCTGGACGTTATCACAATCGGTGACTTCAAAATATTATTCAAGGATCATGCACAGCTATTTGCTTATGAACGCAGAGCTGAGAAAGAAAGCCTGTTGGTGTTATGTAATTTCAGTAAGGATGAAATTTTACTAAAAGAGGATGTCGTGAAAAACTATATTTGTAATAGTAAACTGATCAGCCATAATTATCCTTCTGTTGATCTGCTTGATAAAATTGAGTTGCGACCATATGAGGCATTGGTTTTTTATTCATCTGCGTCGGAATGAATTTTGTGAAAAATCAAATATAGACGAATCGGTAAAATCATGTATGATAAAAAAGATAACTTCATCGTTTAATAGATTTCAATATAATGGAGGTCAAGAGTAGATGGTAGTCCTTGGTGTGGATATTGGAGGGACGAAGATTCGATTCGGCGTTGTCGATTCGACGGGACAAGTGATTGAAGATCATGTTGTTCCAACTCAGATCCCTTTGTATCCTTATTTAGAAGAAAAGGTAGTCGAATTTTTACAGAATCATCCTCACATCGAGGCGATTGGGATTGGCACGAGAGGCATGGTGGACGCGGAAAAAGGCGTGATCACTTTCGAAACCGAGACATTGCCCGGCTGGCAAGGCACAGAAGTGAAAGCGCTTTTACAGAAAGCGACAGGGCTTCGAGTCGAGGTCAATAATGATGCGAACTGTGCCGGTCTTGCTGAACATCGACTTGGCGCAGCAAAAGGTTTCCGACGCACGGTTTGTTTAACGGTTGGTACTGGACTGGGTGGCGGTTTTGTCATCGATGGTCACGTTATGAATGGAGCCCACGGCGGTGCGGGGGAAGTCGGTCATATGATTTTATATCCGAATGGTCACATCTGTGCATGTGGTCGACCGGGTTGCAGTGAACAATATGTTTCAGGGACGGCGCTGCGACGCTTTATTGCTGAACGTAATATTGTGGATAATCAAAATCAGTTAGTGTCACCGAACCGAATGTTTGAACTTGCTGGTGAAGGCCATACGGAAGCATTAGCTATCACGAAAAAATTCACGGGTGATTTGGCTATTGTTATCAGTTCGTTACAGGCAGTCCTTGATATGGATTGTGTTGTAATCGGCGGCGGTGTTTCCGAATCGGCAGATGGATGGTGGTCTCACTTACTGGAGGCACTCGAACCGTTGTTGCTGAAGCCGGTGGAAGTAAGAAGAGCGACGTTTGGCAATGAAGCTGGTATGCTTGGTGCTGCTTTACTGGTATGGTCAGGCGAAGAAGAGAAAAAATAAGTAAAGGACGTGTATGGATTGGCAAAATTAGTGTTGGAAAACATATCAAAAGTTTACGATAACAACGTTACTGCCGTTTCAAATTTTGACTTGCATGTAGAAGAACAAGAATTTATTGTTTTCGTTGGTCCTTCAGGGTGTGGGAAGTCGACCACATTGCGTATGATTGCAGGTCTTGAAGATATTTCGCATGGTAATTTTTATATCGATGGCAAACGCATGAACGATGTTCCGCCAAAAGAGCGTGATATTGCAATGGTTTTCCAAAACTACGCACTTTACCCTCACATGACGGTATTTGAAAATATGGCGTTCGGATTGAAATTGCGTAAGTTCCCGAAAGATGAAATTGCAGAACGTGTAAAAAATGCTGCTGAAATTCTTGGTTTGGAACCTTATTTGGATCGCAAACCAAAAGCACTATCAGGCGGTCAACGTCAGCGCGTGGCACTAGGTCGTGCGATTGTCCGTGATGCCAATCTATTCTTGATGGATGAGCCATTATCGAACCTTGATTCAAAGTTGCGTGTTCAAATGCGTGCTGAAATTGCCAAATTACATTTACGACTGAAGACAACAACTATTTATGTAACACATGATCAAACAGAGGCAATGACAATGGCTTCACGTATTGTCATTATGAAAGACGGGCTCGTTCAGCAAATCGGCACGCCAAAAGAAGTATATGATAAGCCGGATAATGTATTCGTTGGTGGTTTCATCGGTTCACCTTCTATGAATTTCTTCAATGGAAAAGTCGTGAAAGGACATTTTGTGATTGGGGAAACTTCTCTTGAAATTCCAGCTTCACATGCAACTTACTTAAAAGAGCAAGGCTACGAAGGTAAGGAAGTAATCTTAGGAATTCGTCCTGAACATATTTCAAATGAAGCACCTGTTGGATCACCAACTTTGCCTGTAAAAGTGGAAGTATCAGAACTTACTGGGGCGGAATTGATGGTTTACTCGAACATCGACAATCAAGAATTCATCTCACGAATAGATGCAAGCAGCAATGTTCAGCCTGGCGATATAATCAATCTTGCACTCAACTTGGAAAAAGGACACTTCTTTGATAAAGAAAGTGAATTACGCATTAAGTAATATAAAGTAATTGAATAATATAAAAAGTGTTATTGAATGAAGAAACGTCATGTGATACGATAAGTTTACCTATTTGTGAAAACGTTTGCACAGATTCCTGAAAAGTTTATGCAAGCGTTTTCATATTTTAAGAAATGTTCTATTTGCTGGGACAATGAACTTTATATGTTTCGTTGTTTTCATATGGATGATGACAATGATATTTTAGAGCGTTTGGATTTCGTTCCAATATTTTTTTCAATACCCTCATGATTATGACCCCGAGCGTAATCATTCTTATCATCATTATCTCTTCGATGGCAGCATACATACTTTCTCATAAGAAAAGTAACGTTTTTTATGCAAGTTGCGTCTATGGTATCCGTTCCAATGAGTCATGATTCCATTGTTCTTCGTATTTTGGAAATTCAATATCAACATCGATGGGGCAAAGTTGAGACCCCTTACAGAATGATTAATACATATGAAATTGTTATAAATAGTCTTCATAAGTTTTCGACCGAGAGGGATCTTAGGAGAAGCGGCTGGTGATGTGAAGTAAAACAGGTAAGTTGAAAAAAGTTAAATGAAAAATGAAATGTGCAGTTATCTTGAAAGACTGAAGGAGGTAAAGATTTGACTAGAAACTGGTGGAAAGAAGCAATTGTTTATCAAGTGTATCCTCGTAGTTTTATGGATTCAAATGGAGATGGCATTGGCGATCTTCAAGGAATCATTTCAAAATTGGATTATCTGAAAGATTTAGGCATTGATGTTATCTGGATCTGTCCGATGTACAAATCACCAAATGATGACAATGGCTATGACATAAGCGATTATCAGGACATCATGGATGAGTTTGGCACGATGGCCGATTTCACTCAATTGTTGTCAGAAGTTCACGCACGTGGGATGAAGCTGATTATTGATTTGGTTATTAATCATACGAGTGATGAGCATCAATGGTTTATCGAGTCCAAATCGTCAAAAGACAATCCGAAACGTGATTGGTACGTATGGCGTGACGGCAAAGATGGCAAAGAGCCGAACAACTGGGAAAGTATTTTCAACGGTTCAACATGGGAATTGGATGAAGAAAGTGGGCAATATTATTTACACATCTTCTCGACAAAACAACCTGACCTGAACTGGGAAAATGGTGACGTGCGAACAGCCCTTTATGACATGATTAATTGGTGGCTGGATCAAGGCATTGATGGTTTCCGAGTGGATGCAATCAGCCATATTAAAAAAGACCAAACGTTTTCAGATATGGAAAACGTTACGGATCAACCATATATTCACGCATGGGAAAAATATATGAACGTCGAGGGAATCCAACCATTCCTTGAAGAACTCAAGCAAGAGACGTTTTCAAAATATGATATCATGACTGTTGGCGAAGCAAACGGTGTCAGTGTCGACGAAATCGATCAATGGGTTGGAGAAGAGAACGGTAAGTTCAATATGGTGTTCCAATTCGATCACTTGGGATTATGGGATGCTGAAGGTAAGAAAACACTGGATATCCAAGGTCTTAAAGAAGTGTTGACGCGTTGGCAGAAGGGGCTTGAGAACAATGGCTGGAACGCATTGTTCATCGAAAATCATGACAAAGCCCGCATCGTCTCCACATGGGGGAACGACAAAGAGTACTGGTACGAAAGTGCAACATCTATCGCAGCTATGTATTTCTTCATGCAAGGAACGCCATTCATTTATCAAGGTCAGGAAATCGGCATGACCAATGTACAGTTCGCATCGATTGAAGATTATAATGATGTGGCCATCAAAGGGATGTACGCTTCTAAGATAAGTGAAGGCAAGACGCATGAAGAAATCATGGACATCATTTGGTCATCAAGCCGTGATAATTCACGTACCCCGATGCAATGGTCGTCTGAACAAAACGCTGGCTTCTCTACAGCATCTCCTTGGATTGGCATCAATCCAAACTATGTTGACATCAACGTTGAAAACCAGTTGAAAGATGAACAGTCCATCTATCATTTTTACAAAAAAATGATTCAACTGAAAAAATCACACGATGTTTTTACGTATGGCACGTACGATTTATTGCTGCCTGATTATGAATACGTATATGCTTATTCGCGTACTTTGGGTGACGAACAAGTAGTTGTCATTTCCAATTTGGGAGCAAATACCGTGTCCATTGAAAAAATGGCGGAGTCCGCATTTAATTTCGATAACTTATTATTGGCGAACAAAGACGTGCAACCTCACGAAGAAATGAATAGTTTCGAGATGGCACCATTTGAAACACGTATATATCAAATGAAATAATTATGAACCTTCCCGATTAGGGAAGGTTTTTTTGTTTTGAGGTGAGAGGTGTCTCAACAAGTGAAGTTGGTGTTGAGATGTGCTTGAGCGATAAATTTTGAGGTAAAAGGTGTCTATGAGATTTTTAAGAAGTCTCGAAAGGAAAGAGAAAGCACCGTCAAAATGAACTGCACCTCCAATTGTTAGACACAACTAACAATTGGAGGTAGTATTTGTTGTCCATATTTATAGTGCACGTAAATATATTTAGCGTTTTTTATTGGTAGGTTCTGCAGGTTTTGGGTCGACTTTATGAACATCTTTTCTCAGCATAAAGTAGGAGATAATGCCTGACACGACGGAACCGCCTGCTGCAATCAAAATACGTGTTGCAAGAGGAACCTCTGAATAATCTGTGCTTAAGTGCCATAACGAAAGAACCGCGACGACTACCATAATCGGAATGATAAATTTAAAACGTTTCATTTATGAATACTTCCTTTTTTCTTTTAAGTGTATCATACGTACCAGTGCACGGGGGTGGCTATTCATTGAACTTTACTAGTGCGAAATCTCAGTTTGAGGAAAAGATGGTGACATCGGAAAAATCATCACTCGCGTCTGAAACACTCTTGAGTAGGCTTCGGGAAAAGAAAAAGCGACTGAAATTATATCTTCAGTCGCTTTTACATTAATTGTGCGGTCCAGCTACAAGTGCCAGCCCGCACCTAAGCTTGGTTCAATCGGATGTTGATCATGAAGGCGTTCCGACACGATGTCGGGCTCTTAGCCTTCCTTCCTAACAACATTTGAAAACAGGTTTTTCGATTCGGCCATTCCAGCGTTGGAGTCGAGCTATAGTGGGCTTCTCCACTTTTCTGTCTACCAAATAATCTCCCATTTGCGTTCTTCAGCTACTGCTTTCAGTCGGGATTCGGGACGGACCGCCACCGGATTTCCAACAAGTTCCAAAACGGTGATGTCTGAAATACTGTCGCCATAAGCTGAACTGTTTTCCCAGTCAATCTCCATGCCTTCAAGTGCTTTCTCTATCATTTCGTTTTTTCGTTCTCCTTGGATATGGTAAATGCCAGTATCTGTATCGATTTTGCCGTTTCGCATTGGAATTTCTGTACCAATGACATCGTGAATAGCAAAGTCACGGGTAACTTCGTTTAGCATGGGAGTGAAAGCACCTGACACGAGAAGGACATGGTCACCTTCGATTAAATGCTTTTGCAAACGATCGACAACATTCCAGTTAAGGTCTTTGTGCATATCACGGGACATATCCTCAAAGTATTTTTCGATTTCACGTTGATACATACCTTTGAATGCGTCTAGATAGAGTTGCATTGATTTGGCTTTCATTTTATTTTCAGGGTATATTTTCATTTTATAGGCAAGGTATGGCTTCATAAGCGCTCGGTAAAATGATTGATATTTTGATGAGTGGACAGGGTGTTTCTTCATATAGTTCATCATTAATGTAAATGTTTCTTGCGGGTACAGTGTACCGTCAAAGTCGAAAATGGCTACGCGCATTGTGATCACTCCTGTTCTGATAATTCTAGTTTATCATGAAATTCTTTGTATTTATGGAATCTTTTATAATTCTAATATAAAGAAAAATACCAGACACCCATTATAGACTTCCGAACATAACCACTGCTAATTAGTCGGAAAATTCTGATTGTTAGTTAGGGAATCTGAAATGTTAGTTGGAAAAAACGCAACTTTTGTTTGAAACGGCATTTTCCAACAAACAACAGCAACCTTTTATCAAAATTAACGTGACACTTCTTTAGTTAACAAAACAAAGCCCCACCAACTCGAAAAAAGTTGGTGGGGTATCTATTAACCGCGTTTCAGAGTAGGTGGGATTTCTTCAGGGTCCACCATTATTTCGATGACGGTTGGCCCTTTGTTAACATTTGCGAAGGTCAGGGCTTCTTCAACTTGTTGAGCAGTGAAGCAACGGAAAGATGCTGCACCCAGTGATTCGCCGAATAGGCTTAAGTTTGCTGGGTATTCGTAAACCGTTCCGACTGATCGCCCTAAATTATAGCGCATGCCTTTGTCGACCATGTCTAAGCGACCGTTGTTCAGGATGATAAATGGAATTTGCAGGTCATGGCATGCAGCGGCTGATATTTCTGTGCCGTGCATCATCATGCAGCCGTCGCCAGTCAGACAGGCGATGGCTTGGTTGGGATCTGCAAATTTAGCACCGATGGCGTAGCCGATTGCATGTCCCATTGTCCCGAAGACATCATCCATAAAGAATGTACCTTCTTGTTCAATCGTGAAATTCTCGATTGCGTAGAAAGTATGACTTCCATCGTCCCCATACAGTATGGTCTCTGAGGGCAGATGTTTGCGCATCAATTGGACAGCAGTAACTGCTGACAATCTTTCGGTAGTTGAAGGAAGAATGTCAACTTCAATTGCTTCTTTCTCAGCGAAAGTTGTTGCCGCAATTTCACGAAATGCCGGGTCAAGAATGGCATGTAGATTCGTTTTTGCATCCCCAATGACAGGCAGGGTAGGAACAGGTAGTGACCGGCCGATAAATGTCGCTTCAATATCAAATTGAATGATTTGTTCAGGCGCCATGTCCAGAGTGAAACCGGCTAACGTCATATCCGTCAGTTTCGTTCCGATGACAATTAACAAGTCAACGCCTTCATTTAAATAATCAGTCGCAGCTTGCGTTCCCCCCAATCCGAAAGGACCGAGGTAACCCGGATGGTCAGTGCGAATTGTTCCTTTTCCGCCCGGTGTAGTGATGACGGGCACATTGTATTGAAGTGAAAGTTGGCTAACTTCGTCATAAGCCTGTGAAATATGCACACCTTTCCCTAGGAACAGGAGAGGTCTTTTCGCTTGCTCCAGCAAGGATTTCACTTCTCCCATGTATGGCGAGACCGCCGGTTCCAAGGCCGGAAGCGATAATGTAAAGGGCTCGATTTCTTCCATCAACACGTCAGCAGGGATGGAAAGATGAACAGGACCTTTTGTTCCAGTCAGTGCTTTTTGAAGTGCATGCTGGAAGTATACTTGGAACTGATCAGCTCGTTCGACTCTTGCGCTGAAAAGAGTAACTGGTTCAAACATTTTTACAAGATCTGTCCCGAAAATACTGGAATCCTGACCCATGGCACGTCCTGAATCTTTGACTGAAGGATGTCCAGTAATGAAAAGTACCGGCAGGTGGAAGGCTTTTGCTTGTCCAGCAGCAGTCAGCAAGTTCGTGCCACCTGGTCCTGAAGTTCCGACCGCGACCCCAAGCGTATTGTTCTGGCGTGCATAACCTGCAGCCATGAAGCCAGCGCCAGATTCGTGTCTGCTTAATACGAATTCAAGTTCGTTCTTTTCCATTGCAAGGAGAAGAGGAACAACCGCTTTACCGGGAATACCGAATGCGTGAGTTACTTGAAATGATTTTAAGTGTTCGACCAATAATGATGCAATTGATTTCATGGATGAATGACACCTCTAGATGAATTAAATTCATATTTTTTTTCGAGATCGGTAGCTGATAACGGTTTGCTGTAATAGTAGCCTTGTATTTCGTCACATTGTAATTTTTCAAGGAAATGAAGCTGTTCTTTTGTTTCTACGCCTTCTGCAATGACTTTTAGATTCAGCGCATGTGCGATGGAAATGATGGTGCTAACGATTTGGCCATCTTTCGGTCCATTCAGCATGTCACGAATGAAACTTCGATCAATTTTCAGACGATGAATATGGAAGTTCTTCAAGTAGTTAAGTGAACTGTAGCCTGTACCAAAGTCATCCATGGCTATCTGGATACCAAGCTCATGCAATTCTTCCAAGATTGATGTGGAACGAATAACATCCATTGTCATAGATTCCGTGATTTCCAGTTCCAAACCATGTGGTGCAAGCCCAGTTTCTTGCAATACTTGTTTGACTTTATCCACAAGACGTTGCTTTAAAAATTCCTGAGGAGACAAGTTGATGGATAGTTTCAATGACGTCATGCCTTGATCGTGCCACTTTTTCATTTGACGGCAGCCGTGATTGAGTACCCATTCACCAAGATGTACCATCAATCCCATTTCTTCAGCTAGTGGAATGAAATCAGCTGGAGGAATAAGTCCGAGTTCAGGATGATTCCAGCGTAATAAGGCTTCAACTCCCACAATTTGCTTAGTGTGCAAATCAATCTGCGGTTGGTAATGCAGGATAAGATCGTTATTTTTTATGGCTAATTCGAGCTCCGATTCGAGCGTCAGTTTCTTGAGAGATTCCTCGTTCATATCCGAATTGTATATGCAGTAACCGTTTTTCCCTTGATCTTTTGCACGGTACATAGCAGTATCTGCATGTAGGAATAGGGTATTGATATCTGACCCGTCATTTGGATAGAGGGCGATACCGATACTCGTGCTAACATGAAACTCCAGGTTTTGAAGGAAAAATGGTTTCCGAACGACTTCAATAATATCGTCGGCAATTTTTTTTATTTCATCAACTGAATTGAAATCTGTCAAAGCGATGGTAAACTCATCGCCACCCATTCGAAACAGCTTTCCTTTGTCGAGTAAATAATGATTTAATCTTTGAGCGATTTCAACAAGTAACGTATCACCTTTTGCATGACCCAATGTATCATTGATTAATTTAAAACGATCAAGATCTAGCAGGAAAACCGCCAATGAAATATTTTTCCCATCGGATGAATCCAGAATGCCATTTATATAGTTATGGAAATAGCGTCTATTAGGCAATGTTGTTAAATCATCATGATGTGCGTGATGTTGCATGATCAATTGGTTTTCATAGCGTTCCGTTATGTCCCGGAAACTGCAGACTGTCCCGATGAAATATTGATTCACACTGTAAATTGGACGGCCGTCAAATAGACATATGGTTTCTTTTGACGAATCCGGTTTTTGGAATTTCACTTCGATATCGGAGAAGCTTTCTTTCGTTTGGATGATTTGATCTATCCAATCCTTAAGAATAGCCAGCTCAGACGCAGGCTTTTTAATCACATCTTGGCGTTTCAATCCTGTCAGTTTTTCTGCATATGGATTAAATTCCATAATACGACCATAATGATCCGTCAAAATCATGGCAGTATGTGAGGATTCCGTTAACACTTGGTTCAGCACATTCAAATCTTTGTTTTGTTCTTGCAATTGGATTTCACGTTCGATACTCGTTCCGACAATCGAAAGCAAGGAAAGGAGTAGAGGGTCTTCAAAATTCAAAGCGGTCATAATGGAAACTGTTCCAAGAGTGCCGTTCGTACGATGATCTGTAACTGGCACGGAATAACAAGCCGACTGATAGAGGAAATCATGATAATGTTGAGAGCCTACTACTTCCACCGGTTGATTGTGGTTCAGTGCAAGACTGATACAATTCGTTCCATTGTATTTCTCCGTAAACTGAACGCCTGTTCTGAAGCCAAGTTGTTGAATGACATCTTTAATCGTATTGTCACCTTCCATATAGGTAACGATGCCCTGATTATCGGTAACAACAATCAAAAGTGGAGTTCCTTTTACCATCTTCAAAAATTCTGGAATAAAAAATTCCACCACTTTCAAGACTTCTTTATTTTCTTTTTGAATTTGTTGTAGTTGTTCATGGCCAATTTCAAAAGGGTCGGGAATAATCGTCGGATCCAATCCCCATTCTTCACATCGCATTTTCGACTGTTCAATTAGCTGTAAATTTAATTGTTGTGCTTGCATTCAAATCCCCCCTTTATAATAAGGTTTTTGCAAAGTGTCTTAAGTAAATAATTCAAGGTTTTACAATATATAACAATATTTTTGTATTATAGTAGCTAGTACTCCTTTTTATTATAGTTGATAAGAAGGATTTTACCTACCAAATAATGAATAAAGTCGAATATAGTCGAAAAAGTTGTTTAATTCGTCACAATCGTACCCAACATAAAAAAAGATTACATTTCAAGTAAATGAACCGAAAGAGTTGACGTTTGACTGGTAGGTAGGGTTAGATAGGAAAGTATGTTAAATGAGATGAGGAATAGTTATGATGCAAGATCAACGAAAGAAAATAATTGTTTTAATGATAAATATGTTTATCGCAATAGGGAGTTTTGGCATAATCATTCCGATACTGCCAGCCTATCTAATGTCGATTGGTGAAGGGGGCATGGCGGCAGGTCTTATGATTGCCATCTTTGCGGGGGCACAGTTCGTCATGTCACCGATTGCCGGTAAGTGGGCAGATCAAGTTGGTCGACGGAAGATGATTATTGCAGGTCTAAGCGGATTAACGCTTTCCATGTTTGTGTTTTATTTCTCGGATTCAATATGGGTGCTGTATACATCGCGAGTGATAGGCGGTATCGGAGCAGCCTTATTAATTCCTGCGATTTTCGCTTATGTAGCAGATATTACGACTATGGATCAGCGTGCAAAAGGGAATAGTTACATTTCCGCAGCGATGTCACTCGGAATTGTCATTGGACCTGGAATCGGAGGGTTTTTGGCGGATTATGACTTGAAGCTTCCATTACTCGTTTCCGCATTGGTATCGTTGTTGTCTGTGATATTCTCAATAATTGTATTGAAGGAAAGCAGGGAAACTGGAGATGTTTTAGGCGCAGTTAAACAGGAATCAATGGTGAAAAAACTTGCACAGTCTGTACAAAAGCCTTATTTTATCCCACTTGTTATTACACTCGTCATGAGTTTTGGGTTGATGGCATATGAATCGGTATTAGGTCTGTTTGTGGATAATCAATTTGGCGCAACACCGAAACAGATTGCAGTGATGGTGACGTCAACAGGGATTGTCAGCGTTGTGATGCAATTATTGGTGGTGGATCGTCTCGTTCGAAGGTATGGTGAAGGAATCATTTTGAATTTCTTTATCGCCCTGACAGCTTTATGTTTCTTCTTATCTTTATTTGCCTCCACCTATGTGCTGTTCTTTATGATTACGTTAGTGGTGTTCCTTGCAACTTCTATTTTGAGACCAGTGCTGAATACGCTGATCTCAAAGCTAGCAGGTAATGAACAAGGCTTCGCGATGGGGATGAATAACGCCTATATGAGTATTGGTAACGTAGTTGGACCGCTACTTGCTGGTGTTTTATATGACGTGAATATTATATATCCTTTCTTGCTAGGATTCGTCGTACTAGGGATTACAATCTTGGTAAGTGTCGTGTGGCAGAGGAATCAGAAATCAATCCAATTTGTGAAGTGAATTTATTGCGTTCGATAGGTTAGTTCGACAATATGAACGTAGGGTGTCACAATCAGAAAAGGCTTTTGGCCAGTTTAGCTGGGAGCTATTAAATAAAAATGAATAGTAATTAACAGGTGAAACCTCGTATTTTGATCAAACAAAATACGAGGTTTTTATTCTATTGTAGTTTTGAAATAAAGTTGCGATGATCCGAGTAGGAATAACGCTCTTTTTTTAACTTATTGAACTCACATGAAAATTAAAAAACGCTCAAAATCAATAATAGTGCATATCAAAAGGACCCCGAAAAAAGCTGAGCCTTAAGAGAAATTATTTGGAGTTGGTAAGTAAATCGAGAAGTATCTCCAATCTACTAAGAATAAAGGCAAGTCTGGTGCAGTAACTAAAGTAGGATAAATATCCCGTAAGTGCTACTCATATTGGGGCGACAGTTTTGTGATGCACCGTGGTCGTTGGAGTCAGACTAACGGTTGGGCTCTATGGCACCATAGTTCATCGACCTTCTTCGTCATCCGTAGTGATTTATACCCATTAAGAACAAATTTTCATCCTTTGTGGTGCAGTGATTATTCGCTGCATGGGTGGCTTAGAGGTCAGTTTACTAAAAGAAATTATTTTGATTTATGGAATTATCTGTTAAAATTAATTGGACTGTTATCTTAATACTGGGCGTAAATGGGGAATTTAAAAGGAGGAGAAGAAAATTAACGAAACCTTTTATCTCAAACTAAATGGATATTTACTGCTCACAATCATACCATTATCCGCTCTTGGATATTATTTTGCCGTCCACAAAGAATCATTGTTCTACTTGTATGAATGGCTGCTTGTTGCAATTGTATTAATTTCAGTACTTTTCTCAATTAAAAATATAGTATCCATCAAAAGTAGACTAAAGTGGGTTGCTATTTCTATATTAGCCTTTTTAATTCAATTTGCGGTACTTGGATTATTTTTGGGACCACTAACTCACTATCTTATGATTTATCTTTTTTATGTTGTTGCAATCCTTTCTTTTGCTATTTTTATAATAACAATTAGAAAAAACGAAACCTTAAGAATTATCCCGTTAAGCTTCACTATATTAACAGGATTCTTCACGTTATATATGGTATTTCTAAATGCTTTATGGGGAAATAATTTAAGTTAAAACAACTTTATATTTTTCTTGCAGAACCACTATATAAACTAAATTGATGACTTTACACTTCAACTATTTAACTGGTGCTTTAGTTAAAGATCATCGGGCTGATTATTCAGCCCTTTTTCTTATTGAACTAACGGGGCAGTCTAGTTGAATAACTGCTCGAGGAATTATGAAAATAATGAGTAGGGTTATCATTGTGGAACTTGGTAATATGTGTAAACGTCAAATTTGAAAAGGAGCTGAATTAATGTTAGTAGATGTTTTTTATTATCTTAAATTTTCAATTGGTGTTTTTATTTTTAGTTTGTTAGTTACATTAATTTTAATATTATTGAAAAAGTCCGTTATAAGTGGATATTCAGTCAGTATGTTGGTATTTGTTTCTTGTATCGTATCGGGAGTAAATATGTTTATTTCGGGATATATAGCGGATGAAGTTCCATCTGGAGGAGACCCAATTATCTTCTATATGTTTTTAGTTGTTCTATTATTAAGTGTAGTAAATATGATTTTAGTTTTAATAAACACGAAGGAAAAGTTTGGGGAACAAAATATAGTAAATAATTAACGAAGTTTGTGAAAAATTGTACTTAAACTAACGGATGCTTTACTTCAATAAGGGGTGAAGCCTTTTTTCTTATTGAACTAAAGGGGCAGGTTAGTTGAAGAGTGTGGTATAACTTTTGTTCAACAATTGGGACATTTTGTGGAGAAGGGAGATGGGAGAACTATGGAAAAAGTATTAAGAAAATCAGGTCTGTATGGGTTAGTGTTCGGATTGGCTGTTTCCATTCTATTTGTTAGTTACAAAGAAATTCAAGAGGTAGATAACGGTGGTCAACTAATTACGTATAAACCGTTTCTTGATTATTTTATAGCGATTTTACGTTTTGGAATTATAGGAATGTTTTTGGGTGTGTTTATTGGTTGGAAGGATTATGAAAAGAAACATAAGACACAGCAACAAGGAAAAACATATTACATCCTTGCCTTTTTTGTTGTATTCCTCATTTCAAGCATTTTAATGTTGATATTAAATTGGTGAAATAGTATTCCGTTTTCATCTTCAACTAACGGGGCAGGTTAGTTCAATAAGAGATAAGATTTTTTGTGGTAAAATTTAGTGGGGGAGATTTGTAAATGGATGTAGACAATTATCGGAAATTTAATATTACGTCATTTGTTCTTTTTTATATGTCTATAGTGATTTCGGGAATAATTTTTTTTGGTTTTATGTTAAAGAATTATCCAAACGGAACACTTGTGTTAGTTTTAAAAATAGCCATCTTGATTTATTTCATCTACCAAATTAAAAAGTATAGAATTGAATTTAATAATGTTTCTCTTAAAAAGAGTATGTCAGGTATCAAATGGGCAAAATATGTCTCTTTGAGTATCATTTTAAAAATTAATTTTACTTTCATAGCAGCAATTAGTTTTACGCTGTTCGTTATTCTATTCCCATCACTTTTTGATTATTTTATTAACTTTCTTTCTGAACAAAATATTGAACCCGTATCTAGGAGTGCATTAAGTTTAATAATACCTATAATCTCTACAGCGATATTAACTCCAATATGGGAAGAGCTGTTTTTTAGAGGTATAGTGCTAAGAAAGTTAACAAAAAGATTTAAGCCTATTACTGCAATATTAATTTCTTCTCTTATTTTCGCCATAGTACATAGTGGTTTCATTGGAATAGCTCATGCATTTCTTATGGGATGTATGTTAGCTTATTTTTATCTATTGAAACAAAACATTTGGATACCAATTATTTTACATGCAGTAATAAACCTTGTAGCTATTCTTTTGAGTACATTCGATTCTCCAAATTTGACTGATTTAGCCATGCCCTCGAGAGAACAATTGATAGGGGAATTAGCATTGTACGGACCGATTACATTTGCTATTACATTTTTCCTTCTACTAATATTTATTAGAGGTTGGAAGCAAGTTAAGCTTTTGGTTATTGAATAAGACGGATATTTTCTTATTCAACTAAAGGGTGCTTTTGTAAAAATCTTTGGGCTGCTTTGGTAGCCCTTTTTTCTTTTTCATCTAACGGGGCATGTTAGCTAAAGAAAACTTTTATCTTATCCTAAAATAAATATTAAAAGAGGCGTTTGAAGTGGTTAACATTTTTGTAGTTGTTTGGGTTGTAATAACATCACCCATTCTTTTATCTGTCGTTTTTAGAATTTTCAAACCGATTGTAAATGCTGATTCTACTGGTATAAGTATGATAATTATTGTTTTATTAGTTGGTGTCTTGGATGCTTATATTGGAGTTAAATTAATTGAAAAGAAAATTCAACCTTGGCTAGAAAAGCGAAAGAGATAAACATTTTCCTTATTCAACTAACGGGTGCTTTAGTTAAAGATCGTGGAGTTGCTTTGGCAGCTCTTTTTTCTTATTGAACTAACGGGGCAGGTTAGTTGAACAAGGAAATGTTGAAATAGGACCTAAAATTCTTGGGGAAAAGGAAGTAAGCGTAATACGATTCGATAATTTAGGTTTTTATACAAAACCTTATAATTCTACATGGGAGGTTTGCCCTCACCATAATGCTTACTGTCATCATAAAAGGAAGTGTGAGGCAAACTGGATTATTATATAAGTTGTTTGTTTTCTTCGGTTTGTATAAAAGCATCAGTTAACAATTGAATATCTTCCCGTATCTGAGACTTCAGTTTAGGACAGTCACACTTGAAATAATCATCAACTAATCTTGTTAGTTCGTAACTAAATAGATTCATAGGCACAATCTCCTTTTTATTATCTCCTTCTAAATAGTCCCTAAATCCTATTATGAGACATTCTCGTATTAATTAAAAGGAATATTATATAGTCAAAACTATTAGATAAGTTATGGAAACATCTATTGAGAGAGAGAAAGGATGGATTATTTTTATGACCATGTACAAAATTCGTAATAGAGATACACAACAGATTTTTTCGGTAACTAATGGCTGGATCAACGAATTCTAAATAGGTGGTATTTTTAATAATCAGAAGACGGCACAGCTGTTGCAATAGGTTTCCTCATTTTACTGCTCGAATTGTGGGTATGTGTTAGGCTTATATGTTGAGAATCCTCAAAATCTTGGAAAGTGATTTTAAAGTAACGGGTGCATTAGTTAAAGTTCATCGGGCTGTTTAAACAGCCCTTTTTTTTATAGAACTAACGGGACAGGTTAGTTGAACAAGGACATGCATTATAAAATTTGGATATTTCATAAAACTAACAGGGAGGTTATTTAATGAAAGATGTAATAGGACTAATACATACAAGGAAAATAGGCGTTGATGAATCAGACATAAAGGCAACAGAAAATAAGTTAGATGCAGTCTTCCCAGAACAATATAAGGAACTTTTCAAGTTAATCAATAATGCAGAAATAGGTGAATGGACACTTTATCCTATCAAAGACCATAGAAATTCAAGAAAGACTTGGGATGATGTTGTTAGACAAAACAACGAAGTCAGAGAAGAAGATATGTCGAAAGACCTTATTTCAATCGGTGAAGATGGTTCGGGAGATAAATTATGTTTTAAAGTAAATAACGGAAGAATGGAGAATGAGATTTATATTTGGTATCACGAAGATGTAGAACTTGAAGAATATGCCCTTAATTTGAAAGAATTTATTATTTTAATATCAGAAGAAGAGGCCGAGGATGACTTTGAGGACGAATAAATCTTATTCAACTAACGAAGTGCTTTACTTCAATAAGGAGTGAACCTTTTTTCTTATTGAACTAAAGGGGCAGTTTAGTACAATAATAAAGCAAGTAAAGCAGTAGAGAGAAGAAAATTAAAAGTTACTTATTGTGAGGGGAAAAATGGACGTAAACAAATACAAAAAATTGATGGTGGATTTTTTAGAAGAGAAGATGTCAGCAGATGAATTTCAAACACAATATTTTAAAGTGTTTAAAGGATCGGATGATATAATGGGCAAACCCTTATTTGAAATTCTGAATGGGGTATTTGAATCAGCAGATTGTTACTGGCATGAGTGTCTTCCTGGACAAGAGACTCCATTCGAAATATCAGAACAACAACTAAGAAAAGAAATAAATGAAGCATTAATTAAATTAAATAACCTGTTAAATAGTCGTTAGAGCTTATTCAACTAACGGGTGCTTTAGTTGAAGATCCTCGTGCTGCTTAGGCAGCTTTTTCTTATTGAACAAACGAGGCAGGTTAGTTCAATAAGAGGATTAATTTACCAAATGAATAAGAAGCATTTTGAACTAATGGTACTACCAACGCATAGCAGGATATTTTAGGAAAAGAACATTTGATTGTTGAAATCATTGACTCAGATGAAGTAGGTGGGCTAAAGGTCTATTTATCGAAAAGTTATATATTGGAATTATTCCCAGACACTTCAGAAGAGGATGATGAGTCCTGGAGACTTTTTAATCGTAGGAGCGATAACCCCCACTTTATCTCTATATAAAAAATCATCCGTTTTTTGTAGGCAAACTTTACCAATTCAATTATTGTAATTCTATTTCCATTAAACTATAATGAAAGCGATTTAATAATTGAATAGTTATATATTTTGGTTCTTTACTTGCGGGTAAAGATTAAAAAGGAACCAGGTTAAAATCCTGGACGGTCCGGCCACTGTAATTGAGGGAGTGACTTCCATGAGCCACTAGTTGAAAAACTGGGAAGGCGGAAGAAACGTACCAACCTCATAAGTCAGGAGACTTGCCTAAATATAGATGTAGAATACCTTCCGGGAAAAGGTTGCATTGTGGATCATTGAATTTCTTTTTGAATTTGTGAGAATACAAAGGCTCTTACCTTTCTTCCGGGGGTAAGCGCTTTTTTTGTTTGATTTCGAAAAAGGGAGGATTTCACGGAACCGCAACAACACGTTAATCAAAAATTCTATGAGAAATGGAGAATCATCACTTGACTACCTACACACAGAAATTGCGACGCCTTCTTCCTGCATTATTGGCATTGATTATGCTCGGGTCCTTGATTTCACCGATCCAGGCAGGAGCCATAGGGGAAAGCGGAAATGCTTCGCTGCCTCAGGAGACGAGAGGCCAGCTTGCCGAAGGGCAAATTAATACACAAACGCAGTCGACACAAACCGACCGTAGCGCCGAGATAAGAGCAAAAGTGGAACAAGCAATCGAGAAAACGAAAAACTACTACATACAGAACCCCCCTGACTATTCCAAAGGGACTTCACATAGCAATTATTGGCTGATGTCCGCTTTATGGGGTGCAGGGACGGACTTGGAAAACGACGTTCCATGGAAAGAAAATGCTTCCCCATGGAATCCAGCGTCTTATTGGACCGTCGGCAAGGAAAAGGTGACTACTTCCTCGAACGAGGATGCAGGAATTGTTATCGGTTCCATCGTTTTGGGCAAAAACCCATATAAATTCGGGACACGGGACATTGTGCATGATTTAGTTGCGAAGCAGAAAGAGAACGGATCTTTCTTTACTATTTGGGGAGAGCCTTGGGCAATGGTCGCGCTTGATCTGATGGAAGCGGAGTATGACCAGGATAAACATATCCAATATATATTGAGTAAGCAAAATGCCACGACAGGATACTTTGGCGATTCCGATGTGACAGGGTGGATACTGATCGCCCTAGCCCCACATTTGGACCGGCCGGATGTGAAAGCCGCTGTCGACAAGGCGGTCCAAGGGATACATGACAACCGGAACAAAGCCACGGGCGAAGTCATGGGGCAGATGTTCGGGGAAAACTCCAATAGCGTCGCGCCTATCATCAATGGCTTGGCGGCGGTAGGCGAGGACCTCTTCTCGGAAAAGTGGACCATGGAAACGACGCAGCTCGGATCGGTCAACCTGATTGAACGATTTGTGGACCGCTATCAAATGGCTGATGGCAGATTTACTTGGCAGGAGAACACTTTGGGCTCCTGGCAGTTGGCAACCGAGCAAGGATTGCTTGCCATCTCTGATGCCGTTGCAGGAAAGTCGACTTTCGTGCGGCTGAAAGACTACAAGGAGCAAGAACTGGACAAGCAAACGAATGTCTCGGTAAGAGTGGAAGGAATCAACGATACGCTACTCATGAATAAAGATGTCCAAGTGGAGACATTCATGGAAGCCGCCGATGCTTTCGATGCGACGGAGCAGGCGCTTGCCGAAGCAAGCATCCCGTTTGAAGGATCGAGTTCCTATATTGCCAAAATAGGGCCAGAGGAACAAGCGACGTTCGGGGCCTGGGATGGCTGGCAGTATATAGTGAATGATGACTATCCGGGTGTGTCTGTCGGAGAGTACCCGATTGAAGACGGAGATGAAATCGTCTGGTTTTACGGGAACGTGGGGGACATTTACCAAGATATCGATATAGCCGATGAAGTGGAGGAATTGACCCTCCGCCCAAACATTTCAATTGCGCCGAAATTACTTGAAGGCGATGAAATTGAAGTTACGGTGACGGCAGAATACAATGTGTACAACCGTTCCTGGGAACTGGAAAAAGAGAACGAGGTAGCGAAGATCAAGGACGCGGCCATCCACTTCAATGGGGAGACATTCAGAACGGATGCCAACGGAGTCGCACGCATACCTGGTGAAAAAGCAAGGGTCGGGACGTATGAGCTGAAGGTCACGAAAGACATTAACGGTAGTTATCCAAGGCTCCTGCGCCAATCAAGTAAGATCATCATTGAGGAAGACCCCGACAGCGGTGCCATCCCGTCGGACAAAACGGTCACACTGTCCGTCGAGAAGCGCACAATAGGTCTGGGAGATATCATCGTGCCTATGGAAGTGGCACTGCAAAATGGTGATACTGCGTTCACATTATTGAAAAGAGTGGCCGACCAAAAAGGGGTATCCATTGATTATATTGGATCCGGGGCTGGGCTTTACGTTCAGGCGATAGAAAATCTTGGGGAGTTTGACCATGGTTCACAAAGTGGTTGGATGTATTCGGTCAACGGAACCTTCCCGGAATACAGTGCAGGGAACTATGTGTTGAAAGACGGAGATGTTCTCCGCTGGCAATATACGAAGGATCTTGGGCATGATCTAGGACAAGGAAATATTCCGGATAACGGAGGGGGCGGCAGTCCCGGAAACGGCAATAGCAATGGAAACAACCAGATCGAGATACAAAAATCAATTGCCAATGCAGCAAAATGGATCGAAAAAACCCGTGATTTCACTAATTATGATCATTTCATCGATTGGGATGTACTTGGTTTGGCGAGGGCGGCTCAAAAAGTTCCAGCTTCTTACTACGCTGCGTTCGAGAGCTATGTAAAGGCGGAAAAAGGAGAGTTCAGGAAAGTCACCGACTATGAGCGGATGGCGTTGGCCATCACCTCGATCGGGAAAAATCCGAGAAATATCGCGGGATATGACTTCATTGAAAAAATCTACAACAATGAACGCATGACGATGCAAGGGACAAACGGTGTCATTTTCGCTTTGCTTGCCTTGGACTCAAAAAATTACGAAGTTCCTGCGAATGCGGTATGGACGAAAGCAAAGCTGGTGGATTGGCTGCTTGCGGAACAGAACGGCGATGGTGGCTTTCCGCTGACGGATGGAGCTGCAAGTGATATCGACATGACTGCCATGGCGCTGCAAGCTCTAGCGAAATACCAGCAAACGAAAGAAGCAAAGGATGCAACGAATAAAGGATTGGATTGGCTGTCCAAGCAACAACTGGCTGAAGGTGGATTCCAGTCGGCAGGATCAGTCAACAGTGAAAGCGTTTCGCAAGTAATCATTGCGCTGTCAAGTCTTGGGATTGACTTGGAAGACAATCGCTTCAAGAAAGAGAAAGGCGATTTGCTTTCGGCACTTCAAACCTTTGTCAATATGGACGGGGGGATTTCCCATACGAAAGGCGCGGAAAGCAACTACATGGCCACCCAGCAAGGGATGATGGCTTTGGTCGCCTATGACCGTCTCAAAACTGGCAAAACCGGCCTGTATGATATGGGAGACGTAAAGGCATCGGCCCCGAATCTTTCATTCCCGGATGTCAAGAAAGGATCTTTTGGGGAAAAAGAAATACAGGAGCTTGCTGAAAAAGGTGTAATTGCTGGCTTCTTGGATGGGACGTTCAAGCCAAACCTAGAATTGAACCGAGGGGAAGCGGCGATTTTATTTGCCAGAGCACTGGATTTGAAAGCTCCGGAGTCGCCGGCAGGATTCAAGGATGTAGCCAAATCTAGCGTATTCTATGAAGCCGCACATGCTGCGAAAGCGGCAGGCATTTTCAGAGGTCAGGGGATCGGGGAAACTTTCGGTGCTGGTGAAAAACTGAATCGTGAACAAATGGCTTCCGTGCTTGTCAGAGCTTTTGGATTGAAAGCCACAAATGAAAAAGTGAAATTGGCTGATCTGGACAGTGTGTCGGATGCACATCGGAAAGATGCAGAAATTTTATATCAAAATGGTATCACGCTTGGGAATGGGAACGGAAATTTCGATCCTAAAGGGTCTGTCTCCCGCGCGCATTTTGCCGTGTTCCTTTCCCGTTCACTGAACAACAAGAAATAAACAGTGTCGCGTTCATTTTATCAAGTGTTCACATTAAATATCGTATTTCAAGGACGGTCCAGCATTCCTCCACTAAGGTGCTGGATTGTCTGCAATATGGAGGACATTCAATTCAAAGAATGTAAGTAAAGGGGGACTATCGTTGAGGAACCATGTGAAGTTCTTCGGAAATTTGGCCGCCGCTTTTGTATTGGTTCTTTTGCTGGGCGCATGCGGATCGTCACTGCAGAAACCGACAGGGCTGGAAAAACCGCAGAGCAGCCAGGAAACGGATGCAAGCGAGGAGCTGACGGAACAGGAACCCGTAGAAGAGAACGAGGGCATCTCTGAAGAATCAATAACGGATTCCCGCAAGGAAGAGCAAGAAAAAGCAGGAGAAACCAAGGTACGGGTGGAAAATGAGCAGGAAAAAACGGTTGCGTCGGCAAAGAAAGAAGTGCAGCAGCCTACTCATGCAAAGGAGCAGGCTAAAAAGCAGCCAGGACAAGCCGAAAATCATACGTCAGGGCCTTTAGGGGAAGATGGCAAGCAACCTTCAAACGCCACTGCCGGCAATCTCCCAAAAACGGCAGCACCCGTACAGGTCCCTTCCAAGCCACCGGCACCGCCTGTGGAAAGCCCCGCTGAAAAAGAAAAGGAACCTGAAGAGCAAGCATCCACAATCGTCTTCTCAATCGTCATCTCGTCAAGTGAGGTCCCTCTGACTCCTGTAAAAATGGAATTCAAGGAAGGGGATACCGTACTGGACGCATTGATCCAAATCACGAAAAAACATAAAATCCAAATGGATTACCGTGGCGGGAAAGGCGCCAGTGCTTACGTGGAAGGTATCGCCAATGTCTATGAATTTGATCGTGGACAGGGGAGCGGCTGGATGTACCGTGTAAATGGGGTATTTCCGGATCGTGGGGCAGGCACGGTCCCGTTAATGGTGGATGATCATGTCGAATGGCTCTATACGACCAGTCTTGGGGAGGACCTGAAAGCCGACCTGAAACCTTTTCGCCGTTAATTCAGCCAAGCGAAAACCGGCCAGTGCAATGCGGCCGGTTTTCTGCATGAGAAACGTTAAATGAAAGAAGGTGTACAAATATGGAAAGTGGCTTTCGCAGCTGCCACCCATTCGTGGTTTTCTTCTATTATTTATGTGTCGGCTTTCTCGCCATGTATTTCAATCATCCAGCATTTCTGCTTGTGGCGTGCTTGCTGCTGTTTGGGGCCAATCTTGCCCATGGCGGCGGCAAAGCGCTCAGGAAATGGATTCCATCACTCGTCTGGATGAGCGTTGCCATTATTGTCTTGAATCCATTGTTGAATTCGAGGGGTACGCACATTTTCTTCTACTTTCGAGGGAAGCAGGTTACCCTGGAAGCCACGATGTACGGTGTCGTAATGGCGCAGTCGATTGTCATGATCCTGCTGATGTTCATTTCATTCAACATCATTTTGAACGGCAATAAATTTCTGTTCGTTTTTTCTTCATTCTTGCCAAGAACCGCCTTTTTGACCATGCTGGCCATCCGTTTCGTCCCCCTTTTGAAAAGAAGGCTGGATGAAATAAGCGACGTGCAGCGCATCAAAGGGACGACAGCCTCGACAGGAACCGTATGGGAGCGAGTGGGAAATGGGATGACCATGCTGCAGATTTTGTTGACATGGTCCTTGCAAGAATCATTGGACACGGCGGATTCAATGAAGGCGAGGGGATACGGGACGGGCAAGCGGAATCCTTATATTCCCTACAGAATGAACAAACGGGATAAGGGGTGGCTCGTGACAATGACTGCTCTTTTTGCGCTATGTGTAACAGGCGGGATGCTTGGGTACGGCAAAATCATTATCTATCCAGCTCTGGGGACATTGCACCTTTATTTCCTGGATTGGGTCCTGCTTATTTGTATGATGTTATTGGTATCATTTCCATTGCTCGTTGAAGGGAGAGAACAATTGAAGTGGAAATTTTCCGTATAGAAGAAATGACATTCGGCTTTCCCGACATGGAATGGAAAGCGCTGAAGGATATCCATTTAAGTGTGAGGGAAGGGGAATTTGTAGTGCTATGCGGCCCGAGCGGCTGCGGCAAGACGACATTGCTGCGTCTTTTGAAAAAAGAGCTTGCCCCTGCAGGCAGGAGGAAAGGGGAAATCTATTACGAAGGAAAGCGTTTGGAGGACTGGGAAGAAAGGTTATTGATTGAACAAATTGGCCTTGTTTTTCAAGATCCCGACAATCAAATCGTCATGGATGAAGTGATGCAGGAAATTGTGTTCGGCTTGGAAAATCTGGGCTACTCGAATTTCGAAATGCGCAAAAGGGTTGCAGAGATGGTCCATTTTTTTGGAGTGGAAGGATTGCTGAGATTGAAGCCATCGGAACTATCCGGTGGCCAGAAGCAGATGCTGAATTTGCTTTCCGTTCTGTTATTGAAGCCCAAGGTGCTGCTACTGGATGAACCGACTTCCCAGCTTGATCCGATTGCGGCCAAAGAGTTGATTCTCATTCTGGAAAGGTTGAACAAGGAAATGGGCATGACGGTCATTCTTGTCGAACATCGGTTGGAAGAACTGTTCGGGGTTGCGGATCGGGTACTTATGATGGAGGACGGGAAAATCGTTTATGATGGAAACAGCAAAGCGGTCATCACCGAACTATATGCGCGGGGAGACGAACGATTCATCCCTTACGTACCTTCAATATCTAGGCTTTATATGGAAAAAGAAGTTTGGCCAAGACTGGATGGCATACCATTGAACGTGAAGGAAAGCAAAGAGTGGATCCGAACACTGCCGGTATATCCTGCACTTGAAGTTGCGGATGCCGATGCCACTAAGGGAACTGGGAGGCAGCGGGTACTGGAAATGAAGGATGTATATTTCCAATACGAGAAAAAAGGATCGATGATCTTGAAAAGTCTTTCGCTGGATATTTTCAAAGGGGAATTCTTTGCATTGGTCGGAGGGAACGGTTCAGGAAAATCCACTGTTATGAAGGCGTGCATTGGAAGCATCAAGCCGAAACGGGGAACAGTATGCTATGAAGGAATGGAAGTAAGTAAGCTGAAGGGCAGGAAACTGTATGAAAGAATGGCCTACCTTCCCCAAAATCCACGGACCTATTTCGTCCATGATACCATTGTGAAGGAATTGGAAGAAGCGGTCGTGCGACACGATGTGAAAAACGGCACTGCCAAAATGGAGGAATTGATGAAGGCATTCAATATCACACATCTGCGGGATCGCCATCCGTATGATTGCTCAGGCGGAGAAATACAAAGGGCGGCACTTGCCTGCATGCTGATTGGCTCTCCTGATATCCTGTTCATCGATGAACCGACAAAAGGGCTGGATCCCATCTCGAAAAAGCGCTTTTCCGAAGTGCTCTATAGGCTCCATCGTGAAGGATTGACCATCATGATGGTGACGCATGACATCGAGTTCGCTGCCCGGAATGCACAAAGATGCGCTATCATGTTTGATGGGGAAATAACGGTTGCCGGCACGGCGGATCAATTATTCAAAGGGAATTACTTCTACACCACGGCAATCAACCGGGCGACAAGGTCAAGCAATGTATATGAAGCACTTACGTTAGAGGAGGCGATCGAAACATGGCCCGCTCCCACATTTACTTGATGGCCGCTTCTTTTATTGTGCTCACCATGCTCATTGTTTCCATCGTTTATTTCGATTACAATGCCTATCTGCTGCTGAGCCTTGCGATTATCGCGTGTACCATGCTCCCCTTCTTTTCCCGTTTTGAATTCAGGGAATTGGCAGGGCGGGAAATCGTCATTTTGGCGATGCTCGCGGCCATTGCGGCGGTTAGCCGCGTTCCTTTTGCGGGCCTGCCCAGTGTCCAGCCCACCTCATTCGTCATCATGATGGCCGGTCTTGTTTTCGGGGCGGAATCGGGCTTCATCGTAGGGGCTGTCGCAGCGGTCGTTTCCAACATCTTCTTGGGACAAGGACCTTGGACTCCATGGCAAATGTATGCGTGGGGAATGCTTGGGATGAGTGCCGGTCTGTTGCGTAACGTTTGGTGGATGAAGAAAATGTGGGGTAAGTGCATCTTCGGGTTCCTTTGGGGATATTTATTCGGTTGGTTCATGAACATGTGGATCATTGTAAGCAACATGGAGATTTTGACAAGGGAATTTTTTGTCGGTGTCTATGTCTCCAGCATCTATTTCGATTTGGCGCATGGATTATCGAATGTATTTTTCATTTTAGTTTTCGGGGCAAGCTGGACGAAAATCTTGGAACGCTTCAAGAGAAAATACAGTCTGCTAAGTGTGAAAGGCTATGTGTAAGTGAATACATTCTTCTTTGATGCATTTTCGTGGTTCATTCAAACTTGTATTTTTCTTTAATCAAATCTTTTATTAATTCTTTATTACGAGTTTTAAAGACCTCATTGTGAGATGAAATCATCCCCAGACTAGCAGCATCCGGTTGGATGTATTGCTTAACTTTGTTAATGGTGTTGGCTGCGTCTTGAAATGTACCTGCAATCAAATTAAATGCAGTCATGTTTCAATAAATCGCCTACTGCAACGACTCCTGGAATCGATGCTTCACTGGTGATGCAGCTTGCTATAAAGCAGCCATCAGCCAATTCCGACTGGACGGGACTACTTTTTCCAAAGATTAATGAAGACTCCTAAATTTAATATGTGATAAATTGCTTTTTTCATATTCAACTAACGGGCGCTTTAGTTGAATAACCGACAGCCTTACAAGGCGGTTTTTTCTTATGGCCTAGATTTAATCGTGTAACTATACTTAGGTGTCGTATAGGTTACTGAACTTAGATTATTGAACGAGTTCTTGAACATTAATAAAAGAATTAACCTCACAAAACACTGTAAATATAGGGTGTTCATTAACTCCTGATTTACTGAACAAAACCCTTCGGTTCAGTGATTGAATCGGTCTTTATAAGATCTTTGAAAACGTTACTAAATGGCGAATTATTTGGTAATTCATTTACAAGGGAGTTTATCTGTGGTAATATAACTAAATATTCCCAAGATTAAAGGAGATTGAATGATGAAAAAACTATTATTGCTTATTGCTTCACTTTCTTTAGTGCTTGCAGCTTGTACTGAAGACAAAGAAGACAAAGAAGAGAAAAAAGTTACAACGACTGTAGGAACTAAATCTGAAGAAACTGCATCTGAAGAAAAAGCGAACCCTGCTGGAGATATGATGAAGTTTTACTTATCAATCTCTCAATCTATTAATGCTGTAGATGCAGATCTAAATGCTTTTGAAAATGTAGATGTAGAAGCACCTCCAGAAGCTGCTGAGCTAAAAAAAATGCGGGATGCTGCAAAAACAGCTGCTGCAAATACTGCGGTTAAAGTAGAAGAATTAGAAGTTCCTGCTGAATTAAAAGATCACCAAGAAACAATTGACTCAGCATTAAACAAAATGCAAGAAGCTTATACAATGAAAGCAGACGCATTAGCTGCAGAAGGTGACGTTGTATTAGATGAGGCAAATGCTAAATTTGAAGAGGCTGAAGCTGAATTAAATGAGGTACTTAAAGAAGTTGGCTTAGCAGAATCAAGCATTGCCAGCGAAGTAGCACAATAAGAAAAAATCGTCCGATAGAACGGACGATTTTTTTATTTAACATTATGTCAGTTGGTATATATACAAATGTGAAGCCAGCTGCCTTTAAAGGGCAGCTTTTCTTATGGAGTAATGAAATCGAATACTTCCCAATCCGGGTGTTATGTCTACTAGGAGTGCATGCAGCACACTCGTTCAGCGATAGAATAGATATGTTACAGATCGTATTTCTTCTTCAACTAACGAGGCAGGTTAGCTGAAGAAGGAATTTTCACATTTTTACTTGAATATATCTAGGAAAAGACTATAGATGGAGGGCTGTTTATGGCATTAGTTTCAATCTATACTGTTGGTAGGCTAAACCACCACAATGACCACCCTGCCTCTCGTGAATTTTTTCAAGTGGGAAATGAAGTATATCGTCAGGCAACTAAGTCAGGACTTATTGAGGCGTTTTCACCTGAAGGAGTCCCTTTCCCTGAAGAAACCGTAAAGGGAATTGGTTCTCCTATTCTTACACTAACAGTATGGAGAAGCCTTCAATCCTTATATCGCTTTACCTATTCAGGACAGCATATGCAAGCATTACGAGATAGAAGCAGATGGATCGAGCCGTATCCAAAGAAACACCTTTCTTATGTAGTTTGGTGGACAGAAAAGGTTAATGATGTCTCATGGGAGGAGGCATTCAAGAGATACAACTATTATATTCAGCATGGTCCCACTCCTTTTGCATTTGATTTTAAGCATGCATTTGATGAAAAAGGGGAGATGTTCTTGATTAAGTAGCAGGGGGGACCCTTTATTAATTGGGAAATTATCCATTTAAATTAATGGTGAAGTTAAGGAGTAATACACCTTCCTGTGACATTTTTCTCGCCATTTTTATTTATTCTGGAGGGAATTGTGAAGTATTACACTTAAACTATCGGGTGCGTTAGTAGAAGATCAATGAGCTGCATAGACGGCTCTTTTTTCTTGTTAAACTAACGCACTCGCTAGTTTAATAGTTAGAATAAAATCACCTATGATATTATTAGTTTTGAATTTATTAACAAGGGGGTTTTTAAATGACACCAGAACAAATTGTTAGAGAATTTTTTGAAGAAGTACGTTCAGGTAATAATCCTGATTACTCAAATCAATTAATGGCAGAACAAGTATTGGCACATCAAATTGTATCTGAAGTAGAACAAACAGTTTTGAGGACACCTAAAGATTATGCTGAACACGTAAGAGAAATGATTGAAGCATATGGTAATTTTTCTTTAGAAATTCAAGAATTTTTAGTACAAGGAAATAAAGTATATGTACGTTGGAAACAAGTAGGTAAACACGTAGGAGAAATCGATGGTTTTCCCCCAACGGGTCTGCCAGTAATTGAAATTGCGAGTGCTGTATATAAAATAGAAAATGAAAAAATTGCAGAGTATTGGATTCAGATTGATAGGTCAGGTATTCAAAAACAATTAGAAAGTAATAAAAATATTAAGTAGTTTATTTTCCGAACTATTTTTTTAAAAAAAGTGCTACACAAGATTTGTTAATAAACTCTTGTTAAACTAACGCAGCAGGTTAGCGTAAGAAGGATGTTAGGAAGAATTAGAGAAACTTAAATTTTTAAGATTAGTCTTGATAAGATGTTTGCGGTAACATTTGCAGCATTAATCGTGTCATTTCTGTCATTTACCCCGAAACAAATAACCCATCCTTTAGTTAGACGCAAAAGATGGGTTACTTCTTCATAAGTGAAGTTGTCATCCATAGTAAGAAGAACCAGCTGCCTTAAGAGGGAGCTTTTTTTATGGAGTAATGAGGTGTTACTGCCTATTTCATACGACTTCTCATTTTGTAATCTCTCAACCAGAGTGGAAATCTCATCGTTAAACTAATTATTAAGACGATTAACACTAGAACCGCTGCAGACATGTCTGCAATATCTGCAGCATCTTCTACAATCGCGCTTGATTGAAGATACCAAAGATGGACAGGTAAGGTCCCACCTTGCGAAAGCAAGTTAAAGTCCCACATATTCCCCGATGTCCCCGTTCCACCAACAAGTAAAATAACAGCAGATTCACCGAAAGCACGGCAGGTGGCCAAGCTTAATCCAGTTAATATCCCACCCATGGCCACAGGAACGACTACATTGACAATCGACTTTGATTTGGTTGATCCTAACGCATAGGATGCTTCTCTTAACTCGGCTGGAACAGCTTGAAGCGACACCTCTGTTACTCGTGTAATAACAGGTAAATTAAGCAACGATAAGGCAACACCAGCTCCTAAAATGGTTAAACCTATATTAAAGATATCTACAAATACAACATAGCCAAATAATCCAAATACAATCGAAGGTACGGTTGCTAAACTCTCAACACATGTTCGTATAAATTCAGTTAATCGATTATTTGGCGCGTACTCTGATAGATAAATCCCTGAACCAACACCAATTGGAATCGAAATGACCAATGAAATAAATAAGACGTAAAAGGAGTTAATCAGAAACGGCCCAACACCTCCTCCAGCTAAAATTTCATCTGGTAATCCAAAGAAAAAGTGAGGAGTCAATTTTGGTAAACCCTTTGAAAGAATAAATAGAAGTAACGCAGCGATGAGAAAAAGAACGATCACTGTTAATATCCATAAGCTAATTGTCAGTATACGATCAACAAGGTATCTTGATTTTTTATTTTTTATCAGTTCGTTTGAAATACCACTTCTCATACTTATACCCCTTTTGGACGAAGTTTGCGGATTAGGACAATCATAAGTGACGAGATAATTAATAAAATGAAAGCCATCATGTACAAGGCATTACTCCATGTTGATTCAAATTCAACATCAATGATTTGGTTAACGATATTACTGGTAAGTACAGCGGTTGGTGTGACCAAATCAGTTGGTAGTTGTGCTGTATTCCCTATCACCATAACAACAGCCATCGTTTCACCAATGGCCCGAGCCATCCCTAAAATGATTGCAGTAAATATCCCCGATTTTGCTGCTGGCAAAACAATCCCAAACACTGTTTGAAATCTTGTGCTCCCCATAGCATAACTCGCTTCTCTTAGCTCCCGAGGAACAGCAGTGATCGCATCATCACTAATTCTTGAAATCGTAGGTAATACCATAATCGTCAAAACAATCGCTGCAGCTAACAAACCATCTCCTAACAGACTTCCAGTCACTTGTCTTAAAAACGGCAAAAGAATGGTCAAACCTAAGTAGCCATAGACAATAGACGGAATCCCCACGAGTAAATCCAAAACAGGCCGAATTATACGTTTTAGTGATTCTGGTGCGATTTCAACCGTGAATATTGCTAGTCCTATGGAAATCGGTGCAGCAAACAACAGGGTTAATGCGGTCAAAGAAAGTGTACCTATGATAAAGACGGCAGCACCATACTTTTCTTCATAAGGCTCCCAAGTCGTAGAAAAGAGAAATTCAGTCAGAGAAACATCATTAAAGACTAAAAATCCTGTCCGCCCGATAAAAAGAACAAGAGCGAAAAGAACAAGTCCCATGAAAAGTGCGCTAGTAAAACAGAAGACTTGAAATAATCGATTATTAAAGTAGTTAAGTTTCATTTTCTTCATTTGATTTTTTGCAAATGAAACATTTACAGTGGGTAGTGGATGTGCGATCTTTGCCATAAAAATCCTCCAAACTAATTTAAAGCCAGCTCTGATTAGAGCTGGCTTTCTATGTTTATGGTAAACATAGATTTAACTTAATTCATTGCACTAATAGGAATAAACTTTAGTTTCTTTAAAGAACCATTTTGGAATTTACTGCTTTGAATGAACTTAATAAATGCAGCTTCAGCACCTTTAGGAGTGCCTTTTGTCAATAAGTATCCATAACCCCAAATTTTATAGTTACCATTCACAACGTTTGTCGTAGTTGCAGATACACCGTTGAAGCTAAGAGCCTTAATATCACCTTTTACATAAGCTAAATCTGTATAACCGATAGCATTTGGATTTGCTCCGACATTTTTAACCATATCTCCATTACTGCTAACTTCTTTATAATTTTCACCTTTTGACATAAAATCATTTCCAGCTAAAGCCTTCATTTGATAGTTAACACGTGTACCAGAACCATGTTTACGATTTACTACAACGATTTCTGAATCGTCTCCACCAACTTGCTTCCAGTTTTTAATTTTCCCTGAAAAAATATCTTGAAGCTGTTTTGTTGATAAATTTTTTACCGGATTTGATTTGTGAGTGATTGTTGCAAATGGAATAACTGCAATTTTGTGAGCTTTTAAACTATCAAATGCGCTGAATCCAGGAACAGCTTTGGTTGCATCCCAGTCAGCTGCGCCTATTGTTGCTGAACCTTTCATAACAGATTGAGGACCAGCAATTGAAGAAGAACCTGATACCGAAATAGAAACTTTAGGATTAGCTTTTTTAAATTCTTTTGCAGCTTGTTGTGTTAAAGGTAATAAAGCAGAAGAACCTGCAACGACGATTTTCCCACTTGTTGCTGCCTGAGCTGTTGTTGTTATTCCACCAAAAGTTAAACCCACTGATGCGACAACCACTAGTGCCGCTGCTGTAAATCGTTTCAAGATATTCATTTGTTATTCGCTCCTTTATTTTTCGTTAATGCTTCAAATTGACCGTTTTTCCATACAACCACAATTTCGCCGTCTTCACCCGGTGTAGTCGCAACAAGTGACTTACCGTCAGGAGAAGTTGTGAATGATGTTAATTGAAGGTTAGTTTGAGCTAATTTTCTTAACCCTTTTGTATCTGTATTTACTTCGTAAAGTGTGCTCATGCTGTTTTCTTCAGCAACTAGAATCACTAGTTTTCCTTGTGGTGTTACCAGAGATGAAATAATGTCTTTGTTCTTAACAAGTACAGTCGTTTCATCCACTCCATATAAAATCTTTAACTCTGGAAGCTCTTCACTATCTGTCTTAGCACTTAAATACACGATGCCCGCATTTTTTAGGAACATAGAGAAAACTTTATTATCATTCGTCGTGGTCAATTGATCTGCTTTCACTTCTTTGCTCTCAAGGTCTATAGAGTAAATCTGAGGCTCAGTGCCAGTTAAATCGATAGAGTCCACATCTGTTTTGTCATCATCTGTATATTTTGTCGTTCCTTCTTTACCCACTACATACAGAACTTTTTTTCCATCAAAAGATAAATGTAAATCCGACTTGTAGGTCAGCTTATCTTCAAAAACTTTTGTAACCTTACCATCAGTAATTGTCATATATGAAATTTTTTCGTTTTTATCTCCTTGAAGGAAGTAAACCTTTGTTCCATCAGATGACCAAACAAATTCAACTTTAAGTGAGTCATCTTCTGCATTTACAACAGTATCCATTTTCGTTTCAAAGTCGACTAAATGCATAAATCCTGTTTCGTCCGAATAAACAGCTTTTTTGCCATTGGGTGAAACAATTAAATCTGTTGCATTAATTGTCCAGCTTGCTTTTTTAGTTTGGGTGTCTAATAGCACTGAACGATCATTATTAGTAACTAACAGTGTTTTTTCATTAATGAATTGTGGCGCAAACGTATCTCCACTTACTAAACCAGAAGTTGCAACAAATAAACTGCTATTTAACTTTTGAACATCACCTCCAAATGCAGTAACAATATCGTTCAGATCAGCGTAAACAATGCCTTTCACGTGGACAGGACTTGCTACTAACTTCATGGATGTTCCATTATTTTGTAATACCTTGCTTAATAATTTAAATTTCAAAGTTTTACCTTGCTTAGAAAGAGTGATTTCATTATTCTTTCCGATTGTTGTGGTTGCAGAAAATAATTTTGAGATATCTTGAACAGAATAAAGCTGTTTGCCGTTTACAGTGAACGTATTCACTTGTTTTCCGGTACCGTCTACCATTAATTTGGAAGATCCAAGTTTAAAACTACCATTTACAGAGATTAATAGGTTTTTATCTGTTAATATATCTCCACCTAATGCTTTAACGAGGGGTGTTGCTTGGACAAATAATGTTTTTTGTTCTAGCTTTGCTGGAATCCCTAACTTACTTTTTTTACCATTCACTACATAAACATTGGAGTTTTGAGTTAACTGGATTGTTTTTTTGTTTTTCCCGATTCCTTTTGTAATCGTATATGTTTTTGTTTTTTGATTGTAAGTGATGGAAGCAGACATCATTTTAGCCAATTCTTGTACGGAGTGAAGCTTAATCTTGTTGATCTCAATAAATGAAACTGATTTTTCCATACCCTCAACTAAGACCATTTCTTTTTTTACAGTCATATTTTGTTGCACGACTGCAGCATGTGCTTCATTAATTGCTACGGGAGCAAATAAACTACCCGATAAAACAGCGGATACAATAAATAAACTAGTTACTTGGCGCTTCATTCTTTCTTCCTCCTCTTTTATAGTTCAAATAAAATAAATAAAAACCAGTAAATACCTCTCCTCCCAGTCTAATTACTCACTACTAAAGTCATTGTAGACTGGTTATATTAAGCTGGTGTGATTTTTTGTGTGAAAATTGTAAAAATATCATACGGATTTTATTAAGAATTACAGTAGCAATAGATTGTAAAAAGAATTGTTCCAATATAAAAACGGAACAATCCTTGGGAAAATTTAATATGTGAAATGAGTTTCTTCTATGTAAATAGGCAGCATGTCCAATACGACAGAGAGGGAGGGAGGGAGGGGGTAAGAATTTTGAGTCTTACATTGCAAAAAAAGCCCCTTCATCATGATGATGAAGGGGAGGAGGCTTGTTTATGATGCTTCTTCCAATTCGTTTGGATTAGCTGCATTCCAAATTGATTCTACCCATTGTGGGTTATCGATGAAAGGATTGCGGTTTCCTTGGATGCTGTAAATGACATTGTTGCGGTTCGCTTCGAATGCATCAACAGGATCCTGGTTGTGCCATTGTAGCAATATGGACAGTTTACCATGGTATGGTGCTGAACCATTGTTTAAATTGTTGTTCAGTTCTAAATCCACTTTATCTCCTTTTTCATAGCGTGTTGCCATGTAGAAGAGCATGCGAGCAACGTCGCCTTTGACGCTATCAGGTGGCTCGAATGAACTGCCTGTTTTTAAACAACCATTACAGCCACTTACTGGACTTCCGCCGTTATCGAAGTCAAGGTTTCCTCGGGAGCTGTTAACTTGAACGTTGGTTGGTCGCAAGTGATGGATATCAGTACCTGGGCCGTTGCTTGTGCCGAAGTTGCCATGTGATTTTGCCCAAACGTGTTCCCGGTTCCAGTTAGTTGTGTTCCCGCCGTTATTGCTTTTCGGGCTTGATACTTTTGAGTAGAACAAGATGACGTTGTTCGGGTTGTTCGGATCCTCGTCTGTTTCGCGGAGAGCTGCCCAAACCGCGTCATATGATAGGACTTTGTGATTTTTTATGATATCGTGTAAAGCTGTTTTTAGCGTTTGACCTTGTTTACCTTCTGCATCTTTGTAATAATCACCAGCGGTAGGTGGGATTTCAGTATCTGATACAGTTACTGAGAAGCTTCCTGTTACTTCGAATTCGCCATCAGTTGCTGTAACTCCGACAATATACGAGCCTTCAGCTAGTGATAATGTCAATACGCCATCTGTAATTGTACCAAGTGTAGACGTGTAGGTTAACTCATCGTTATCCACATCTGTGAAATGTTCAGCTAGGTTTATGGTGATGGTTTCACCTGTTTTCACTGATTTGTTCGTGAATGTATTTGCCAGGATTGGTGAATGGTTTGCATTCGGATCTGCAGGGTAGTCAATTACCTCGCCTTTTACGTTCGTATATGCGATTGTTTCAGGATTAGCACCGTTAATGAAAGTTAGGGCTTGAATGTTTTCAGCGCCACGGATTTCCTTGACGTTCGGTCCATCCACCACAACTTTGGAAGCAATATTACCTTTGAAATCAAAAATTGCTTCTGCAGATACTGGATTAAGTGTCAGTTTGTTCGACGAGAATCCTTGTCCATGAAATTCACCATATGCTCCTATTACAAAGAGGCCTTCTGTGATTTTCGAAGAACTGTCCATCGTAACGGAAATACTTGGGTCATCGATAGTGATTTTATTCGTTTGTATATTTGTGAAATTGAATGTTTTTTCTGGTGTAATCGGTGTTACCTCAATTGGTTCTTCAATGTTTGAAAATGCAATAGCTGAAGGGTTTTTCAAACCAGGCTTTGTAAAGTACGCTGTCAGGTCACCTGAAATGTCAACTTGTTTTCCGATAAGTGAAGGGTTTGAGTTTAATCCCCAATCACTTCGGAAACTAGAAGTTACAGCTACGAAAAGCATGTTATTTACATTTGTCTCGTCTGCACGATCTGCAATAGCGAAGTTGAAATCGTCAGGCAGATTAGTTTTGGAGACATTTGTGGCACTGTTAATATGTCCGATAATATAGCCGCGAACGGTTGCTTTACCGCTGTTGTTGGCAATGGCATCTGACACTGTCTTAACTTCTTCGGCTTTTGCCACTTGTAATGTGTAAGGTATGACCATACTGAGTAATAAGATGAAAACCAGTCCAAGGAGACTAGTCTTTTTACGTTTTAAGTAAGTCATTAAGTACGCTCCAGTCTATTTGAATTTTTTCTGGGTGCTTAGAAAATGATGTCGCCATCCACTTGAATGCCATCAAGGCTAACATTGTTTAAATCTAGTCCAGAAAGGTCCATATTGCCTTCAACTTGAATGTTCAAGAATGACAAGTTAGTTGAAGAAGTTCCTTTGAGCACCAGGTCGCCTGTAATTGTTGCATGTTGAAGTAATTGAGCGTTTTCCATGGTTACAATAACATCGCCAATAAATGTTTTTGGTGTCTCAGCAGATCCAGAAAATTCTTCCGGAGTAACTTCAAATGGTCCAGTCGGTTCAACAGGAGCTTTAGCATCGTCCAAAATACGTTCTTCAATTTGTGGATTTACAGTACCTAATTTTTGAACATAGTCTCGTAAATTTTCCCAATCTGATAAACCTAAATCTGTAACACGACCTTGGTCGTAAGCATTTTTGAAAATTGTAAAGCCGTCTCCACCTTTTGCAGTGAATGCGTTCGTCGCAATTACATAATCAGATGTTAAATTGATATCCGAGAAAGAGCCATCTGTGTTTTTGACTTTCATCGAAGTAACACGATTTCCAGCTGCTAGGCGGCTGTCGTAAGTAAATTTCATACCAGAAATATGCAAGAATCCACCGTTTTCGCCTGGTGCTAGACTGACGCTTTGTTCAAGTGCCATTTTGATTTCCGCACCTGACAGTGTCATGGTTGCAAGCGTATTACCGAATGGAAGGGTAGTCAACACTTCGCCAACTGTGATTGGTCCTGCGTCTATTGGATTTCGAATTCCTCCGCCGTTTTGCATTGCAATCACAACTTTGGAGTTATATTCTTTCGCTTTATCAAGCATGCCGTCAGTGATTAGATTTCCAAGTTTTGTTTCATTTGCCCGGACACTCTCCATACTAGTAGGTCCAAGGCGTGGGTTCGCTAGTTCTTCAAGTGCAGTAGCGCCTGTCGGTTCATTTTTAATTGTGGCAACTTCATCAGCGTAAGGTTGAAGCAATTCTTTTGCTTGCGCATCTTCCGCTTTGCCAGCAGTTGCGATCAATTGTCCATTGTGCGCAGTAATGATACCTGATTTATCAAAAGTCACATCCAGCGTGCCTAAGAAGTCACCATATTGGTAGGCTTGTACGATGATTGTTAAGTCCTTTGCCACACCATTTTCGTCTACTGCCACTTCGACAGGAGCTTTTAATTGTGTATGACTATGGCCACCGACTATTACATCAATGCCATCTACATGCTTCGCTAATAATTGATCGTTATCGAAGGCAGGATTATCATCAAAACCTAAGTGGGTAATTGCCACGATTTTGTTTACGCCTTGGCTTTCCAGTTCTTCTACTGCTTCATTTGCAGAAGTGATGTAATTTTTGAACGTCACATCATTGGCACTTGAAATTTGAACTGTTTCTTCCGTTGTCAAACCAAAGAATCCAACTCGCTGACCATTAATATTCTTAATAATCGTGTTGTACATTTTACCGCCGACCGGATCAATACCAGTCGAATCGTTGAACAAATCTTTTAAGTTTGCATCTGCCGAAAAGTCCACGTTACTTGAGACAATCGGGAATTCTGCGTCTTTAATAAAATTAGCCAGTGCTTGATGGCCATCAGGTGATGAGCCAAGATCGAATTCGTGATTTCCAAGAGTCATGAAATCATATTGGGCCAAATTCATAAAAGCAAGGTCCGCTTGTCCCTGGAACTTGTTGAAATATAATGTTCCAGAGAAGACATCCCCAGCGTCAAGTAACAATGCATCAGGTTTTGCTGCACGAACTTCTTTAATGGCGGTTAAGCGTTTTGCAGCATTGTCTAAACGAGCGTGAGTATCATTGGTGTGCATCAATGACAACGTAAAAGGACCTGGAATAACTACTGATGCTGTGTTTACGATACGACCTTCAATTTGAGGGTCGACTGTGCCTAAGTTTTTAACGTAGTCACGAAGGTTCTCCCAGTCAGCAGCGCCAAGGTCGGTTACGCGGCCTGCTTCATATGCATTCTTGAAAACTGTGTAGCCGTCTCCGCCTTTAGCTGTAAATGCGTTTGTCGCGATTACATAGTTGCTTGCTGGAACAATATCTGAGAATGAACCGTCAGTATTTTCAACTTTCATTGAAGTAACACGGCTACCGACTGCAAGTGTGCTGTCGTAAGTAAATTTCATACCAGAAATATGCAAGAATCCACCGCTTTCTTTCGGTGATTGGCTAACACTGTGCTCTAAAGCTGTTTTGATTTCAGTACCAGAAAGGTTCATTGTTGCCAATGTGTTACCGAATGGCAAAGTTGTTAATACTTCACCGACTGTAATTGGACCAGAGTTGATAGGAGCGCGAATACCGCCACCATTTTGCATTGATATGACCACGTTTGGATTGAATTGTTTTGCTTTCCAAAGCATACCGTCTGCAATCAAGTTACCTAATTTAGTTTCGTTTGAACGAACACTTGGACCGGTATCACTTGATCGTGGGTTGTCTAAAGCTGAAACAGCTGTAGCTCCAGTTTCTTCGAGTTTAATTGTTGCGATTTGATCAGCATAAGGTTGCAGCAAAGCTTTCGCTTCAGCATCTTCAGTTTTTGAAGAGATCGTGATTAATCCACCTGTTTTACCTGTTACAATTCCGTTTTTGTCAAACGTTACATCCAGTGTTCCAAGGAATTCACTGTATTGGTAGGCTTGTACGATAATTGTCGGGCTCTTCGCTACACCATATTCATCCAAGTTTACTTGAACTGGTGCATCCAATTTTGTATGGCTGTGACCGCCTACGATTACGTCAATTCCATCAACATATTTCGCAAGAAGTAGATCATTGTCGAATGCAGGATTGTCATCATAGCCAAGGTGAGTGATTGCGATGATTTTGTTTACACCTTGACGTGTCAACTCATCTACAGCTGAGTTTGCAGATGTAATGTAATTTTTAAATTTCACATCTTTTGCAATTGAAATTTCAGCCGTTTCTTCTGTTGTTAATCCGAAGAATCCAATACGTTCTCCATTTACATTTTTAATAACTGTGTTATACATTTTGCCGCCTGTAGGATTAATTCCAACGCCGCTATTTTTTAAATCTTTTAAGTTAGCATCTGCTGAGAAATCAACGTTACTGCTGACAATTGGGAATTCAGCATCTTTGATGAAATCAGCAAGCGCTTTGTGACCTTCTGGAGTAGAACCAAGATCGAACTCATGGTTACCTAATGTCATCATGTCGTATTTAGCTAAATTCATGAAATCTAAGTCTGCTTTTCCCTGGAACTTATTGAAATATAAAGTTCCCGAGAAAACATCCCCAGCATCAAGTAATAGAGCGTTTGGCTTCGCAGCGCGCACTTCTTTTATTGCCGTGATGCGTTTTGCCACATTATCCAAATTTGCATGTGTATCGTTTGTATGCATTAGTGATAGTGTGAAAGGATTTGGATTACCGGGTGTTATTGGTGGTGTAACCACTACTGGTGCCGCAACAGTAACTGTTAACACTAAGTTAGTTGCTTTGTTTCCAGCTTTATCTTCCGCACTATATGTTATCGTGTACGTACCTGAGTTAGCTGTGTTAATCGTGCTGATTTCAGCACCTTCACTGTTACGAATTGTTGTTTTAACGGGAACGCTAGCATCTTTGTTATCAGTAGCTGTAACAACTGGAACAGCAAATTGGCCATTGTGTGCAACATTTATAGATGTAGCTCCTGTGTAAGTGAAAGTAGGTGCTACTTTGTCAGTTGTTTGGTTCATGTCTTTACCACGATATAGGAACATAGCCATTTCGCCACGAGTCACCGCTAAGTTTGAACCAAATGTAGTGTCTGTTTTCCCTTCAGTCAAACCAGCTTTTAATAGTGCGTTTACATATGAATCCCAGCGATTATTTACATCTGTAAATGTGTTGTTAACCCCCGTGCCATCTAACTTGTATGCAATTGCTAAAACTTTAGCCATTTCGCCACGAGTGATTTTAGCATCTGGATCGAAAGATGTTTTCGTTTTCCCATTAATTATTCCAGCTGCAAATAGAGCGTTAACTGAACCTTCAACTCGTACATTTAAATCTGTGAAAGTAGATTTTGGTGCGGTGGCCACATTAAGACCGATTGCTTTAGCAATCATGATTGCCGCATCTCCACGTTTTAATGAATCGTTTGTTCCAAATGTTGATTCGCTATACCCTTGTGAGATACTTTCGGTTGTTACGTAATTGACTGCTGCTTTAAGTGTACTTGGTACGTCACTGTATGCTGCAGAAGCGGCAATCGGAAGTGTAGATGCGACTAAAGCTGCTGTGGCTGCTGTAGCAACGAACTTTTGATACCTTTTAACATGAATAGACATTCGTCAATCCCCCGTTTGGTTATTTTTGTTTAGAAATATATGAATATTCCATCACATTATCATTTTAACACTACTATTATCATAATAGCTAACTAAAGATACAAGACTATTAACCTATTAAAAGGGTAATTCATTCGAAAGTTTACAAAATTTACTTCTTAACAATGTTGAAACAACTAAGTTTCACGTGCAATTAAGACTACTTTTTGAAATTTGAGTAAATATGTAATTTTTTCGTAAAGCTAATAGAATCGGTTTTCTCTATGAATAAGTTAAAAAATCAGGAAATTCCGCATTGAATGTTTGAAATTATCTATTAAACTGTTGTAGGAAAAATTTATTTTAAGGGGAGTTCGTGAATGACAGACTCTATCACAGAATTTAGTATTAACAGAGATGAGTTTATATGGAAAATGGAAAGAGGACTATTCTTTCAAAATGATGCCTCTGCAATCGTATTATGGGACTTAGAAATTGAAATCTTATTGCAAACTTTGGATAAACACTTGGATATCGAAAAGAGCAATACAATATTGAAGGACTTTGGATTTCGCATGGGAGCAATAGCAAGTAAGTACTATTCTGAACGGATGGATCTTGAAAATATTTTAATTCAATTCAGTGATATTATCGCAATGCCGGTTGGGGAAATGTGAAAAATCACTAAGTTTTCCAAAGAAGATAGAAAGGTGATTATTGAACTTCACAATAGCTGGGAACATAGGGTTTTCAAATCAATTAATAAAGATCAAGAATGTATTATAATGCTGAGTTATTGGACAGGATTCATGAGTGAATTGTTGAAAGAAAATATGAGCTATTCATTGACAAACAAAAATCAAAATTGCATGGATTATTGTGAAATTAAACCGTTTGTAAACGAATAGTACTTTCGATGTAATCTAACTCTTCATACATAAATATTTAAATTTCATGTTATAAGTTTGATTATTAGGGGAAAATCAACTATGACGGAAATTTTATAATGGAGAGGTGAAAAAAAGTGAAAGACAATGAAAAACAATCTGCAAAAGAATTTGCAAATCAATCAGCTACTGAACAAACACAAAAAGAAGACCAGCTAAGTAAAGAAGAAAAAGAAAAACTTCAAGTGAAAGATGGTCAGAATAACCATCACTTGGATGAGCGTGGAGGGTACTAATCAAAAAACCGTGATCCCATAAGGATCACGGTTTTTGTTTATTCATTTGGCAATCTTTTTGCATTTTCTTGTTTCGCTGGTGAGTCATTGTTATCTTCAGGCAGTGATTCTTTTGATTTTGGTGCAGCTTTATGCTGAGATTTTGGGAAAGCTTGTTTTGCTTCTTTCTTAGTGTCCTTGCTTAGTACACTTTCGATATAATATTGAACACTGGTCATGGCGCCTTCTTCCACCATACGATTGTCATCCGGATCGTTAGGATCTGAGAAACCTGATTTTGTCATTTGGCATTGTTTTACATTTTTTGAATCCATGAATGAGGACACTTTTGTCATCGTATTATTCATCATGATTTTGGCTTTTTCACGATTTTCTGCTTTCTGTAGAAACATATAAGCCGTAGCTGCAAGACCTCCAATTAATAATGAACGTGTATTTCCTCTAGACATCGTCATCCCTCCAATTGTTGTTAAAAATCAGTTATCTTATATGATACCCACTTTCACAAACAATCACACATTTTCTTTCATAATTCCAATTTGCTTTCCTAAAATAATTCTGATGGATACTATTTAATCGTAAGGATGAAAGGTATATACGATGGTATTTAGGAGATTTCGTGTTGTACATCTTTTTGAATTGAATAACTTTAATTCAACTCAAAATCAAAATTGTACTTCTAATAATTATGCGTAAAAATATCTTTCGAATTTATATGAACATTACAGAGTGATACTTATTACTCAGATTTGTTAATTGAATTTCATTTTATACGAAGAAATACCAATGGAGTGGTCTATCTATTTGGACTGAAATCGATAAAATTCCAAATAATATTATCTATAAATTGTTTGCTTTTCGAAATAAAAGAAGCTATACGGTACAATAAAATCATGTGAAAAGGAGGTTGCTAGCTTATGAAGAAAACATTGTTACTGACAGGTTTTGAACCATTTTTAGAGTTCACGGTGAATCCAACTATGAAAATAGTGGAGGAATTAAACGGACAAACGATTGGAGATTATCAAATTATAGGGAAAACGATGACGGTTGATTTTAAGTCATCAGGGGACCAATTAGTCGCATTGATAGAAGAGTTACAGCCGGATGCAGTCATTTCATTGGGATTGGCAGGAGGTCGCTCAAAAATAACACCAGAACGCATCGCGATCAATGTGAAAGATGGTGCTGCAGATAACGAAGGACATACACCTGTGGACGAACTTATTCATCCTGAAGGTCCAGCAGCCTACCTTTCCACGTTACCGATTCGAGGGATGGTAGAAAAATTAAACGAATCCGGATTTCCTGCATCCATTTCAAATACTGCGGGTACATATTTGTGCAATAACGTGATGTACGAAGGACTACATACAATTCATACAACCAACTTAAATATCCCATCCGGATTTATTCATATACCAGCTTCCCATGATTTAGCCATCCAACATGGAAACATCCCAAGCTGGTCGCACAAAGATTTGAAAAAGGCGATATCGATTTGCATTACAGTGCTATCCGAGAAATCTATTAAATCAAAACAAACACCATAGCGAAAAGCTACGGTGTTTGTTTTGTAATTGGATATGTAAACATTAATGTGTTGTAATCCTACATTTATGCTAAGCCGCATGTTCCGCGTGAGCCCACAAGTATGAAGACCACATACTTGTGGGTCTCATTCTTCACGCACTTGCGGCATGCAAGGCGTAATACACTCTCACGTTTTATATTCAATAATCTAAGCATGCATATTATAGCCACTTGTGAAAAGTAATCGTAATACCTACTATTTCTAATAACTAAATTTAGAGTAAAAAATGGGAAATTTATTTATAAAATTATGGAAAATAATGCTTTTTCGGAAAAAGTTTCTCAACTTAAATAAGTAGCCTTTTTTTTCTATAATAGTAAAATAAGTATATAGATTACAAAACGAGTAGCCATCAAGAATTTTTCCTATTTGTCATTTTACATTTCTCAGTTAAATAAACAAAAAGCATTTTTTAAAGTTTTTTATAATAAATTTTAAATATTCTGAAATGAATCATTGACTAATTTTTCCTTTATGTTACATTAAAAATACCATTTTTTAACTTAAAATTTACTTATTACCAATAAATGGATTTTAATATGTCTTGCGGGGGGTAAAAAATGCTATCTATTCAAAAAATTCACCATTCTTATGATAAAGAACAGCCAATTTTTAATGATATCAATTTGGAAATTAAGAGAGGAGAATTTGTAGCAATTGCTGGACCCAATGGATCAGGAAAAACCACTTTAATTAAACTGGTATGCAATTTACTGAAGCTACAAAAGGGTTCCATCACTTTCAATGGAACATCTCATACTTCTTTGTCTGTACAGAGTAAAATTGTCTATTTACCTAGTGACGATTATATTCCCGAATTTTTAACAGGTCGAGAGTATATTATGTTAATGTCCAAGTTATATAAAAAGAACATAGACGAACAAAATTTACAAGTAATTTCATCTCACTTAAGCATGAATAAGAAACTTTCGGAGATGGTGGAATCCTATTCCCATGGAATGAAAAAAAAGCTTCAATTAATAAATGCTCTTTTATTAAATCCTCCATTAATGATTATAGATGAAACCTTAAATGGCATTGATGTTGAGGCGAAAGAAATTATAAAAATATTACTCAATGAGTATACGAAAAATGGTGGCACCATTATAATTTGTTCACATGATTTAGAGTTGATGCAGGAGATAAGCAATAGGGTGATTCTTTTATATAAAGGGGAAGTATATCTGGACAATCGCGTAAGCAATCTTACACGATCACTCTCAGATTCATTTAAAGAGTTGATGAATTTAGAGGAGGTGAAAAATGAGATCCGCACAAGTTTTCAATTTAGTACATCTGATTAGCTTATATTTCACCAGAAAGGTTTTTAATATCGGTCCTCTAAAAAGCAAAGCATTTAGGGTTATCTTTCTATTAGTCTTAGTGATGATGCTCGGTATTTTCACTTTTATGCTTTATTCATTCTTTAATCTAATTGGGAATGAAAACCTTGAAGTTCCACTTATCTTAAGAGTGTATAGTATGACAATCATGTTTTGGTCTTTAATTATTTTTATGTTTGTCAAAATACTTTTTATGAAGTCCAACAGTTTTCTTAAGATGACAACCACTCTTCCTGTAACGATGAATGAAAGAAATAGCGCACTTTTAATTTTTGAAACGGTGATATCTATTATATTAATCTCATTGTTGTCAAGTGCTGTTGTCCTTTCACTGATCCTTACATATGGAACTCAATTCATTTTGTTATTAATTAGTACAGTCTTCTTCTCTAGTATTATTACGTATTTAATCTTACAACTTATTAATAAAGTCATCGTCTTTATTCTCAATTTTTTCAACCTGAATCCTTTAAAAGACATCGTGACAATCTTTATTTTTAGCCTAGTGTTCTTCTTTTTATACCAAGATGCTAATTCTGTGGCAGAGTCAGTTGTATATGCATATCTCGACGAAAAGGATGTTGGATTTAATATTTTAATATCATGGTCGATTTTCTTTGAACGATTCGACTTTTGGATTATTTTGGTCACTTTTATGATATCGTTTTTACTTTTGAGTTTCTTGAATATCAAAATACCTGATAAAGCGTACATGTCTACGCAAAATTATTTGAAAATTGAATTATTTAAACGATTTAATAACCTATTGGTCTCCTATGTGTATAGTATTCTCAGGAAGAAAGATACCTTTAATTACATAGGTGTTTCGTATATCATCTTCCTCTATTTATTTATGGATAATAAAAGTGAATACTCATTATATGCACTTCTACCTTTGGCGTTTAATGGAATTTATCATTATGTAAATACCAATTCTATTAGAAAATTATGGTGGAAAACGAATTATACGGTTTGGAAAGACTACGTATTCCTTATTAGTAGTCAGATTTTATATATACTGTTCATTTCATTACCATTGGTGATAATTGTATTGATTTTTAATACAAGCCTAACAACAAACTTTATGGCTTTAGCATCTGTAACTGTTGCTGTTTTTTTATTCACACTGGTTGGTATCCTTTTTCCACCATACGATGATAATCCATTCTCTGTCATTATCAGTTTCGTAATTATTTTCACGATAATAATTGTTTTGGCGATAGGGATAGCAATTCTTCAATTGTCTACTACACAAAATTTTATATTTGTCGGTTTTATCTTTTTTGTAATTATATATTTCAGTATATTTGGCTTAAAAAAAATAAGGGAGGAAGTATAAAATGAAAAAAGTCTTTATAGGATTCAATGCATTTTTGGGGGCCTTTGTTACAACTTTAGTAATTCTAGTTCTTTCATTTCTTTACATGTTGTTCAGTGAGGGCGGCAAATTAGGAAAGAGAACAGTTTACTTTGACACTCTTTTCTTCGATTCAGCCGATAAGGCTGATGGTTCCGTTTCTTTACACTTTGGAGTTGAAAATTATCTTCCAGCAATCCTTACAGTGATTATACTTACTATATTTTATATGATTGTTTTCTTCACTTATAAACTTTTACGACAAAAACAAATCCAACTTAAAAATAGCCATAATTAAGCCATGAAACAAGTCACAAAAACAGTAGAAGACATAAATCTTATGAATTTTTCATGGTTATTCCTTAAAATCAATAAACCACTGGTGATAATGATCATGGTGAGCATCTTATTACCAATGCCACTGTTTTTGAAACTAGAAGTTGCTTTTTTAACAGTCCAACAATTCACCTTGATTAGTTCGTTGCTTATTTCATTCATGCTGCATGAATACTTTCATATCTTATCATTTAAGGTTTTGAAAAAAAAAGGTGCTGTGCGAATTGAGAGTACATTTTTACGAATTTCGATTATTCCTCTTTTTCACCTAAGTAACTATCAGATAGTGATGATGGCTATGATGGGACCATTGATTTGTTTCACTATAGGGTTGATTCTTTTCATGACAGCTAGTTCTCAGTTAATGATGTATGTCTCTTATATTTTTCTTCTACACATAATCTTTCTCTTGCCTCCCTTTGGAGACGGGATGATGATTATTAAAGCATATCTCAGTTCTCAATTGAAAGGAGGTGAATAAATTGACAATGTCCATAAATAACAGTTTAATCGGTATTTTGGTTTTTCTACAAACCATGAAGGTGAAAGCTATTAACTCTTTTCAAAAGCAAATGGTTAAAAGTGATGCTTGGTTTTTAATCTTTGCAGCAGTATTATTAGGTTTGGCATTTACTATTTTTGCAGGTCTAATGATTTGGTGTGTTGTGTATCAAGGCAAAAAATTCACAGGCAACTGGAAATGGTCCCAGTGGGGAGTCAGCGTTTGGGCTGAATGTGCATAAGAATTATTTAGTCTGAGCCCTAGAGAAGTAGTTACAAAAATCATGTATTTATGATCACTTCATTCCATAATCCTAGGGTGAATGATTAACGGTGTATTGGATTTGAAAGATTGATTAGTAATTTATATTCTTCTGCTGGCACAGAAGATATTAAATGACACTATAGAACTCATACTGTTTAACCGTTTCAATGATAACCACCATATAAACATGTGATAAATGAAAGTGTTTCTTTAGGGTATTATATTGTATTAAACAAAAAGAATCCATTTTGAAGCAAGACTGATCAAAATGGATTCTTTTTATTGTGCTTTAGTATGCAATTTTATAAAACTGCCACTTTATCCTCGTGCAATTGGCATAGTACAACATCTGAAAGATCCCCCAGATTTGATGATTTCTGAAAAGTCCACTTCAATCACTTTATAGCCTTGCCTCCGCATTTTGTTGTTGACATGGGCGTTGATAGGCAAACTGAAAACTCTTTTATGTCCAATGGATAACACATTCGTACCCATCGTAAATTGTTCTTCCTTACTTACTTCAATTAAGTGATAGCGGTTTGTTAAAAATGATACAGTTTCCGCGTCTAGTGCTTGTGGGAATATTAATGCATCGGTGGGGGAAAGTATATTGAATACACAATCCAAGTGTAAATATTTAGGGTCAAATGGAATCGCAACTATTTCATAATTCGGCAAATCGGAGCGAAGCTGTTCAATTGCTGAATTACATGTACGATGACTAAGCCCTATATAGATTGTCCTATCGTCAATAATGACATCTCCACCTTCAATATGGTTTTGAGATAATTTTTGGAAAGGTACGTGATGTGTGTTTAACCACTTCTCTAGAACGGTTTCTTCTCCTTGTCGGATACTGCTTGCCATTTCAGATACAAAGGTCTGATTGCCAAGAGTGAATCCGATATCCCGTGTAAAAACTTGTTCAGGATAAGAGGCATTGGCAGGCAGTGTAATGACGTCGACGCCTTCTGCACGCATTTTCTCAACAAAATCATGATGTTGATTCAAAGCACGTTCAATATTGATGTTTTCATCTTTATATTTTTTTTGAACATCGTTGATAATTTCATCAATCGACATAAATTGGGGTTCACAAACAATAACTTTTCGCAAAGTGTCATATTCACTTTGGCAACTCGTTTGAATAGAATCGGTACTTTCAATGCTCATCTTTCATCCTCCATGAAATTGTAATTGTTTCTTCTGTTATTCCCGTAACGGTAATAAATTAACATAAAAAGAAAGAAAAAATTTTTCAATATTTAGATGAGATTGTTTCGAATCAAAGGTAGAGGGTATTTGATTAATAAAATATGACATACATGCTATTTGGTGGAGGGAATTTGGATGATAAGAAAGAAACCGGCTTTATTGACAAAAGAGGATTTTTCTACACGATCGGATCTACCACAATGGTTACTCGATGAATATCAAACTTTTCATAATACAGTTACGGATAAAACTTTTCCCTGTTATTTCGGGATGAGTGGAGAGTTAAAAGGCGAATTGCGTTATGGCTTTATCACACAGGACGATTGGTCAAATCTACCCAAAACGTTGGAAGGTTTCTTGGACTTGTTTAATAACCCTAAACATAAGCGTCATGGCTTATTTGTTTTTGTTGAACCATTTGAAGTCGAAGGCAAATTAGAGCAATACCGCAAACAATTTTGGGACATTCTTCAGTATTTACACGAAGTCGACCCAGTGGAATGGCCTGAAGATGCACCACGGAATCCAGCCCACTATTTATGGGATTTCCGTTTTCATGGGGAACCTATTTTTGTTTTTGGTAATGCTCCAGCTTACAAACAAAGAAAAACACGACATTTAGGTAACTCCATGGTGCTCGGTTTCCAGCCACGAAAAATATTCCAAGGGCTAGAGGGGACTGAAAAAGGGGGCATCATGTCCCGCGAAAAAGTTCGCGAACGCGTAGAGGCATGGGACCACCTGCCAACGCATCCGGATATCAGCCATTTCGGTGATCCAGAGCATAATGAATGGAAACAATTCTTTATCGGAGACGACATTGAACCCATTAAAGGGAAATGTCCATTTAATCATAAAGCAATGACAACCGTTGAAAGTTAATTTAGTCATGCCTTTTGTTAGGTCAAGATTTGTTTAAATTTATTGAAACGAGAATAGAATGTACCTGAGCGAGAATAGTCGACAGGAAACCGCGAATAGAGAACCTGGATTCGCGAATAGATCTGAGGAAACCACGAACTAGACAGAAAAATCATCAAAAAGTATCCAACTCTTGTTGTATGACCCTTTTGTTTACAGCTAATCCCTGTCAGCGTGCATATCTTAATAATGAATTTATCCATATCCGCGCTATTCCGTAAGTCCCACATCCTTCGTACCCTGTATTCATGCTGGATTGCATGTTACACTAGGGCGTAAACTTTATTAATCGAAGGACGTGTTTGAATGGTAGGACGTAATGATCCGTGTCCATGTGGAAGCGGGAAAAAATTTAAAAAATGTTGTGAACGCAATCAGGAGCCATCAATTGAAGCTGTTCGTTCGGAAGAGTTGGATAGAATGCTCCAATCATTTTATGACGAGTATCCCGAACGCAAGGATTTTCCAGCATTGCTAAGTGTAATTAAGGAATGGAAATCGAAGCTAGAGAAGTATTTGCTTGAAGAAATGATAGAAGCTATTGCAATCGACGAATTCTTCTTCCATCATAAACCAGAAATCTGGTTGAAATATGTTGAAAAGCAACAAAAGAAAGCGGTGCGACCATCTGTTATCAATGTTCTGGAGCATTGGAAAACGCCTTCCGTACTTTTGGGAGAAGTCGTAGAAGTAGCACAAGAGTTTATGAAAGTAAAAAATATCCTTACGAATGAAACACTTTATTTAAAACGTGAAAGTGAAAAGCCTGTTCCTGTTGGCGTGCATGTTTTCTGCTTCATGCTGCCGGATATCAGTTTAAAAGACAATCACTTCTTGGCGGTTTCAAGCTTAATATTCCTCCCAACTGACCATCGGGATGTTATCAATACCTACGCACAATCAAATGCTGTCAGTACAAAGGAAGAGGCAGCCAACTTCTTGCAAACACACCTCATCGATTTCTGGGAACTATTAGGGGCAAACGGTTACGCGGGAGGCGAATTTACTGATTTCGAAGCTGGTATCCTTCTTGAAGTAATGGAGCGACTCGAGAAACAAAATCGTAATCCTAAGCCATTGTTGAATATCATTGAAGACTATTTGGTGACCAATCAACCGAATGCCAGAAAAGAAGCGGCCGTAGCTGCAGGTGCCATTCGATTTGGGCAAGAGCATCAATTGTTTGAAGGACCATATTGGAGCGTTAAAGAAATAGCTGAATGGTATGGAGTATCAACTCATTCATTAAATAAATATTATAAAGATATTAATGAGTTTTATTCAGTAACGTTAGCTAATTAATTTGTAAATCCCGCCTCTATTTACAATAGGGCGGGATTTTTTAAAATTGCATCAGTAATCATACAAAAAAGCTTCTTCAATTTTGAATGGAGCTTTTTTCAATCTTTCAATTCTAAATGTGTCTGCAATTGTAGCTGTATCTTTTCAAGTTCATGTGAATCTAACACGTAATACCAGACACCATCCGAAATTTGCCCATGTCCTTCTTGTAAAGAAAGTGATTCCAGATGACTAAAAGCCTCTTTATAATCTTTAAAAATTTTCTTCATTTCATCAAACGTTAAATTCGTGTGCACATTGTCGCCTGCAACAGCTAATAATTCTTTATATTTCCACACACTATTGAAAGATTTCAGTTTGTTGAAAATAGCATTAAGTACGATTTTTTGACGTTCTTGTCTGCCGAAATCCCCATTTGGGTCATCATACCTCATTCGAACGAATGCTAATGCTTGTTCACCTTGTAAATGAATAGGACCAAGTTGATACATAAAATCATCCACTTCAAAAGCTAAATTGTTTTCTACGTCTACACCTTCAACGGCATCAACTAATCCGATAAATCCTTCCATATTAATCGAAACTGTATAATCTATAGGAATCTGCATTAAATTTTCAACGGTAGCTTTGACCATTTCTACACCACCAAAAGCATAGGAGTGATTAATTTTATCTTCTTTGTTCAATCCGATCAATGTTGTATAGGTATCTCGAGGGATGCTAATGATTTTCGTCGTATTATCAGTTGGATTTACGGTGACTACAATCATTGTATCCGCTCGTCCTCTGTCGTTTTCTCTCTCATCCACTCCCAATAACAGAAAAGAAAGTGGGGGCTTCTCTTCAATTAGTATAGGCGTAGATCGGAAAGTAGACTCAGGAAATTTTAAGGGTTCGTGCATTTGTTCAACTGTGGATTCAACAGTTGAATAGACATGATAAATTGCAAATCCTGTAACCAGAAATAAGAAACTAACGATCGTGATAAGCTTATGACCCAACATCCATTTCACTTGTATTTCAACACCTCTCTTCACAATATATCCAGCAATAGTGGCAATTAGAAGTGAGTGTATCGATTTTAAAAGTGATGAAAAAATTAAAAGGGAGATTAGTAAAGCACACTTGATAATAACAAATAAATTAGATTCTCTGGACAAATAGTCTATTTTTAATGTATGATATTGGTAATTAAGTAGTGTTGGAGGAATATTAATGAAAAAGAGAATAACTAGTCTTCTTCTTTCTGTTGCATTAATCGGAGGAATGGTAGGACATACACAAGTGGAAGCAGCTCCTAAGGTGACATTAAAGGAATATAGTAATTGCAAAGAAATTAATAAGATTTATCCAGGTGGGATTGCACGGTCATCAACAGTGAAAAATAAAGGTGGGGCAACTAAGTACAAACCTTTCGTTAATCAGAAATTGTATGATTTAAATACTAAGAGTGATCGTGACAACGATCTGATTGCTTGCGAACGTTAAACAAATAACCATAAGAAAAAGCACATCTTTGATGATGTGCTTTTTCTTATTTTATGATTTTCTACGAAGAAACGAAGTCTCCACCATTTACATGTATCGTTTGTCCGATCATGTAGCTTGAGTCAGAAGATGCTAAGAAAACGTAAGCCGGAGCATTCTCTGCAGGTTGTCCACGTCTTGCCATTGGTGTGTCGTCTCCCGCCTTGGCTACTTCTTCTTTGCCAAATGTTGCAGGAATCAAAGGGGTCCAAATCGGTCCTGGCGCTACTGCATTCACTCGAATACCTTTATCGACCAAGTTCAGTGCCAGGGAGCGGGTGAATGTAGTGATGGCACCTTTTGTGGACGAGTAATCGATTAAATGTGGCGAACCTCTGTAAGCAGTAACTGAAGACGTGTTGATAATGGTGTCCCCTTTCGATAAATGGGGAAGTGCTGCCTGAGATAAGTAAAACATCGAGAAGATATTTGTTGAAAATGTTTCTTGCAATTGGTCCGGAGTGATTTTCAAGAAGTCTTCTGTAGGAAATTGCTTACCAGCATTATTCACCAGTATATTTAGCTGACCAAATTCTGCAATCACCTGGTCAATGACGTCGTGGCAATTTTCATCATCACTCAAATCAGTTGCAATTTTCATCGCTTTCCCGCCGTATCCTTCCACCAGTTTCACCGTTTTATCAGCATCATCATGCTCATCTAAATAGGCGATTGCAATATTCGCACCTTCTTTGGCATAAGCCACGGCAATCGCACGACCGATACCACTGTCTCCACCTGTAATGAGTGCTACTTTTCCAGCCAGTTTGCCAGAACCTTTATAATCTTTATCGTCGTAAATCGGTTCGGGATTCATTTTTGATTCAATTCCAGGTTGGTGATCTTGGGTTTGACCTTCAATTTCTTCGTGAATTTTTTCGTATTTATCTTTTGCCATGATACGCCTCCTCAAAAATTATGATATGAAAATTATTCCCTTCACAGGCTGATTCAAACGTGAAAAAAACGTTGCCTTTATGACAACGTTTGATTCATTCAAGTTTCTTAATAGTGATTGCTGCGTTTAAGATGATCTCATCACTTTCGATATCAGTCTGTAAGTCTACATAAGTAGAAGATGATGTTTGATTTCTTATTGTCAATTTACTATTAGATTCTAATGTAAGTATGACTAAACCGGTATTAAGGGGGGATTTCCTTCAGATGGCATTTGGAATATTTAGTTATGTTTTTCCTGAATCTAAGAGGGTAGATAAAGGAATAAGAACTTTTTTAAATAGAACGGAGAATATACATGAAACCAATTATTGGAATTACCGCAGAAATTACAGAGGGAGGAGGATATTTCATGCCATGCATTTATCCAGATGCTGTGACACAGGCAGGTGGAATTCCTTTAGTGATTCCTCTTATTCCGGGAGAAGATATCGATGCACTTTGTGAACAAATTGATGCACTGTTTGTAACAGGAGGGGAAGATATAGATCCTTCTTATTATGACCAAGATCCTCATGTGCATTTAGGGAAAATCGCTCCACGTTTGGACGCGATGGAGCATGCTTTAGTGCAAAAAATGTTGGAGCTTGATAAACCATATATCGGTGTATGCCGCGGTTTACACATGTTAAACGTTGCAACAGGAGGTTCTCTCTACCAAAGTATTCACTCTCAAAGAGAAGAAGCAGTAATGCAACATAAACAACAAGCAGAGCGTACTCATCGTTCTCATCCAGTAAAAGTAGACAAAGATAGTCGAATGTTTGAAATGCTTAAAGAAGCAGAGTTCAGAGTGAATTCTTTCCACCATCAAGCCTGTCATGAAGTAGGTGGACCGTTAAAAGTAGTAGCACGTGCTAAAGATGGCATCATTGAAGGCGTAGAAAGTACAGAGCATTCCTTCGTTTTTGGTTTCCAATGGCATCCAGAGGAATTTGCAAAAGCTGGAGATGAACCGTCTAAACGAGTCTTTAAGGCATATATTGATGCAGCGATTAAACGAAAAGAGAAGAATAACTAAACCAAAAAGAACTGCTGGCTTATTGGCAGTTCTTTTTTTGTTTCATTTAAGAAACAAAAAACCTGTTGGCGCGGGGCCAACAGGTTTATACGCTCAATTTTGTATTGTAAAAATAATTGTGAATAATTTCTTCATCCGAATGAGGAATATATTCCCCTTTTACAATTTGAGAGCCGTTTATACATCCACTCGTCAGTAAAACAATATCACCAGGTTCACTTGCTTTCAACGCTTTCATAACGCCCTCATGTCTTGAAGGAGCGGTCAAAACTTCTTGTAAATATGGTTCGGTAAAACCCTTCAGGACAGCGTCAACAACATTCCAAGGATCATTATAGCCAGGATGATCAACTGTGACAATCAACGCATCTGCTTTTCCTTCTGCTGTTTTTGCCATTTTGGGCATCTTAGAGAAATCTCTAATGCCTATTCCAGTAATTAAAGTGATTAATCGGTTATGAGGTAATTTTTTTACAGCCCGCATAATCGCTTCTAATGCAACAGGTGTATGTGCATAATCCAAAACGATTGTTCTATTTTCAGGTCCGTGAATAACTTGGAAGCGGCCATCTACTTGTTGCATCTTGGGGAGGACTTGCAATATTTCCTGTAGGGAGACATTCGCAAATAAAGCAGCACCAATCGCGGAAACTAAATTACCTACATTATATTCCCCGTAGATGGGGACATTAATACGATACGTCTGGTCTTCATAAATTAAATCGAAAGACATTCCATCAAGATGATGCTGTATATTTGTCCATACTAAATCTGCATTGGATTCCACATTACTGGAATATGTCAGTATAGATCCTTGTACGGCTTGAATAATGTCTTGACTCATCCCGGCATCGTCCAAATTAATAACACTTGCTTTAGCCTGTGTAAACAATCGAAGCTTGCACATCTTATAATGTTCGAACGTTTTATGATATTCCATGTGCTCTTCAGAAATATTTGTATGGATTGCCACATCAAATTCAAATCCACTTACTCGATGCTGATCTAATGCAATCGAAGACACTTCCATGGATGCCGCTTTGTCCCCATGGTTCACAAGCTCAGTGAAAATAGCTTGTACATCCGATGACATCGGGGTGGTAGGCGTGCTTTTTTTGAGATGAAGTTGTTCATCTGAAGTGAAAATGCCATTCGTACCGAGCATCCCACAAGGCAAATCGAGTAAGTTTAATAAGTTTCTTACATATGTAGCAACTGTTGTTTTTCCATTCGTACCGGTAACACCGACTTTGAATAATTTATCTGAGACATAATGATTAAATTCAATCGCTATAAAAGCCAAGGCTTCCTGTGAATCATGCACTAATACAAAAGATAATAGGGGATGGGAAGAAGCATAAGATTCGAGGGTACTTTTGTCTGAACCCACGATAGTGGTAGCGCCGTTTTGAATTGCTTCATCTATGTATAAGTGACCGTCGGTTTCTTCTCCTATAATGCAAAAAAAGGCATACTGATTTTGTACATCTCTTGAATCGTACACAATCCCAGCCGTTAGCTGCATAGACGGTCCATATACGTGGAGCGCTTTTATTTGAGGAAGTTGAGTCCATTGAATATCCATGAAATGCTCCTTTATCTTCAATAAGATTAGGTAAGTTTAACATTGCACGCATTGAATCTATAGCACAGTTCGACAAAATGCGAGTATTTTCCCACACGGTTTGCTACTCCATACCCTATATCCTTTTTTATATCTAACTAAAACGTCCTATGTCGTATTTAGTATGCTTTAAAAACAAGAAGCAATGCTTTAACTGAAATTTTTAAAGGTTTTTTTTAATATGCGAAGAAATTGTAAGAAGTAGAGGAGATGGGAAAATGAAAATTTTAGTGCTTGGTGGAACATCTTTTGTAGGACGTCACTTAGTGGAAGCGGCAGTCAAAAACGGACATGAAGTGGTATTATTTAACCGGGGAAAAACGAATCCTGAAGTGTTCAAACAGTTAAGGCATATTCAAGGAGATCGGCGGAAAGATGCGGAGAAGTTACGTGAAAAAGAGTGGGATGCAGTCTTAGATACATGTGCTTATTCTCCTCAAGACCTGCATCCAGTGATAAGCGTATTGAAAAATAAAACAAATCGTTATATGTTCATTTCGACCATTTCGGTTTATGACGATTACAAAAAAGGCAGACCTAATGAGTCAAGTTCTACTTTTGCACAAAAAATCGAGTCAGATGAAGTGACTGGTGAAACTTATGGACCATTAAAAGTTATGTGCGAAAAATTAATCAACGAAACCTTTAAGGACCGTGCATTGATTATTCGTCCATGTATCGTTGTAGGTCCGCATGATCCTACAGACCGATTCACGTACTATGCGAAAAGGTTAATGGAAAACGGGAAAGTTGCTTTACCCGGTGGGAATGAACCTCATCGCATGGTCCAATGGATTGATGTAAGGGATATGGCTAGTTGGATTGTGCAAATGATTGAAAATGGGACAACTGGTACATTTAATGCAGCTTCAAATCCACTGTCAATGGAAAAATTCATTGACAGTATAACGACAGCTACAATTGAAAAACAATGGATTCCTGACGCCGTTTTGGAATCAACGGACTTGGGTTCCCGAAGATATCCTTTTTGGGTATCCATTTCACAAGACTATCCCGAAGGTTTTATCATTGTTGAAAATCAACGAGCAATCGACAACGGGCTGACCATTAGACCTTTAGCCACGACTGCACAGGATACAAGACAATGGGCAATAAATCGAGAGTTAAAGGCGGGGCCGACAATTGAACAAGAGCAGTCGCTTCTCAAAAACAAGTAGTAGATTAGACATAAGAAACCTTTGAGAAGTGCAAAAAATAGTGTATACTTAAATCAGAAAGACTAGGTGTGTCAGCACCTAGTCAACAATCGCTAATGTACAAAATAGCGGTTGATCCAGATTAATTCAGAAAAAGCCGTCTCGCCTAATCAGTGGGGACGGCTATTTCTTTTTAGCGAAAAAAATGACTAATGATACAACGATTGAAAAGCCCCCGATCATTACAGTTGCAAGCTGCATAAGCAAACTCATCGATTCAAAACTTGTCATAGGCATCACCTCCATTCCCTGGAAGTGATCATCCGCTACCTGTCATCTACAATTGTTCCTTTTATTATAACATAAACAGAATATATGTTCGTATTTTTGTTGAAAAAAAGAACATAATTTTGGTAATGCCATTTTTTGCTCGTTAACTTTCATTAACGAGGTGGTTTACATTTTTCAGGGAACTTCATTTCTTTAATAGAGGGAGTCTCAAAAGGATTGATTGAAAATCCTTTTGAATCAGAAAATTTTTTTCCAAATAAAACCTTGTTTTTTCAGGAAATCTTTCATATGTTACCGACGGGCTTCCCCTAAAAACTTAGCCATTGATTGGGTCCAGTTGGTCGTCTTTTGATTTGAACCTCTAGTAGCGTAATAATTCTCCATCGTCTGGTCGTAAATGGATAAGAGGGTATGATATTTTTCACTATTATATTCATTTTCATGTACAATCGCTTCGACTGGAAAACGTGGTTTCGCTTCATATTTTTCATCTGGGACACCCATTGTCATTGCAAAAACGGGAAATACTCGACTCGGTAGATTTAATAGTTCTGAAATTTCATCTAGGCTGTTGCGGATTCCACCGATGTAACAAATACCATAGCCGCTATAGCCAAATTTTGTGCGAAAATTGCAACATCTGTTGTTCTGACGATTACATTTTCTGTTGTATCCGCTACAATAGTAGTATCATTAATTACACCAGCAATTTGTAGTCTCTTAAAATCAACACAACAAACAAATACAGCTCCAGCTGTTTCCATTTGTGTCGGTTTTTTTGATAATTGCCCCAATTTGTTCGTGATAACTTAGTCCGTTATCCAAATAAAACTATAAGCTTGTACAAAATGAGAACTCGCTGCATGTTGAGCAACTGAAATAAGTTCAAAACTTCTTCTTTTGACAATTTCTTGTTTTTATATGTACGAATTGAGGTTTGAGAAGAAAGTAAATCCAAGACCAACCGAAATCATCTCCTTTCTACATATCGTCACAGAAAGGATTCTAAAATGTGAAGGAGTGCCCTCAGCATGCACAGGAATATGGATCTTTATAAATACTTAATAACAAAAGCCGAAAAATTAACTGATGACTGGTACAAATCGATTGATCAATCTACTGCAGTAGGTGTATATGCATCTAAAGATGCAAAAGATATTAATCGTTTAAAATCTCAAAATTATAGTTTTCATGAACATTTAATTCAGGTTTTTTTGGAAGATGAACATGAATTCTTTAAAGCTTTTGAAGTTTGGTTAAACGAAATTGTTACCGATACTGGTCATCAATCTACACCCACTCATATAATTTTGCAGGAATTCCTCAATGTACAAAGACAATATCTTAGTATGATTGAGAGTTTTGAAAGAGAGAATGAAGGAACTTATACAAAAGAACAAATTTATTCATGGAATCATATTATTCTAAAAGCGTTCAGTAGGGTTATGACTAGATTTGTAGAAGTACACGATCAGCTATCTTTGCGAAGGCTAAAAAGTCAGCAAGAATTGATTAATGACTTGAGTGCTCCGGTGATTAAATTACATCAAGATGTTGGTTTACTTCCTGTAGTGGGTGAAATCGATACGCAACGAGCTAAATATTTGTTGGAGAATACATTGATGGAATGCACGAAAAAATGCATTACTCATTTGTATGTAGATTTATCAGGTGTAAATGTAATTGATACAATGGTAGCCATGCAAATTTTCCAATTAATAGATGCATTGAAGATTGTCGGAGTTAAGACTACATTATCCGGAGTTCGACCAGAAATCGCTTTGACAGCAGTTCATCTGGGTTTGAACTTCAAAGACATCCATATAGCTGGAAATCTATCCCAAGCATTACAAATGAAATAGACTAAGATAAACCTGTGCTCAGCTGAGCACAGGTTTTTTTGTGCAATCATATTACAGTCTGATTAAAAGTTTTCAAAAGTGTTTAACTTTAATAAAGCGTTGGGTAGATAGAATGTAAATCAAAAAATAGGAGGTAACCCCATGAACTTTGAATCAAATCGTAAAATTGAAGTTGCTCGTACAGAGGATGAAATGTATGAAAAATTAGAACAACTAAAAGCACAAGGTTATTCCGAGAGTGATATACATGTCATTTCAAAAGATCATGCACACATGAGTACATTAAATCGCTATTCTGAAGTTTCGACGCATGAAGCGGGTACATTCATGGATAAATTCAAATCATGGTTTACGGGAGAAGATTCCGTTAAAGAAGGTCTGAGGAAATTAGATTTAAATGACGCAGAAACTGATCGCTATTCAAAAGATGTTGCTAGTGGTGGGTTTTTACTGTACACCGATGCATCGCTAAACGATAGAGTCACAGATTCTCACCAGAATGAGTTTGAAGAAGGCTATGATACGTTTGGATCAACTGGAAACAGTTATGAATCTTATCATGGAGAAGAGCGGGCAGTTCAACCAATTGAACCAGGTTTCGAAGACACGACTCGTAACGAAGCGACAAGACATTCAAATGAGTTTACCGCTTCAGCACGTACAGACTTTGTTGAATCACGATTCAATGAAACAGATAAAAATCTTACTGGAGATTCCACAACCTTTAGTGCAGAAGAACCGCGAAGCGAAATGACTTTTGACAGTGGTAAAAATCCTCAAAGAGAATATGCTAAAGAAAAGGGGTTTGAACCGTCAACAAATGATTTTGTTAATGAGACAGATGGTCGTTTCGACGAACCTACAGATCGTTTTGGGCGAGGAGAAACTTTCGCTACGGATCCATATTTGGCCAGAGAAGAAGACCATATTGGTCATTCAATGCAGGAAGATAGAATGGTTCGGGAGAATCGTCCGAATATTCAGGATACGATTAAGAATGAACAACAGACAGATGGATTCCAATCTCCTGGTGTAGACCCTAATTTAGGACCTGCAGCATTTGGTAGTGAATTAAATAATGATAAATCCACTGAGGAAATGAAACACGATTTTGATAGAGATCCTCGAACGGAAGAAAAACGAGTTTTTGGGACTGAGTATACAGCAGGTAAACATAACGAACCAACTAATCAATCTGAAGAAAAAGCTTTAAATAAGTACAACACATCCGAAGAGCCAGAGTATAGAGAAACTGGTTACGAAAATGAAGGACATGGCAATGCATTTGCATTCGACACGAATTCTACTGAGAATGAAATTCCCTTAGGTGGTGTCGATGAAGATGAAGATGTTACAACGAATCAATATGAGGAAAGCTTAGATAGAGATAAATATCTTCGCGAAGTTCCCCCAAACAGCAAATTATTTTAATAAATGGTAGCCATGCTGCCCATACTATTGCTATAAGATGACCTCCTTATAGAAAAACCCCTTACAGAATTCAGCGGCTGTAAGGGGTTTTGTGCGTTTAGAATATTGGCGATAGTAGAATGAAAATCCGTCATATAAATGATGTTTCCAACAAGTCCGCCTAAGCTGACTTTCAATAGGGGAATGGGAAAATATATTTACTTCTGTTGAGAATGGATTAAAACTGCTTAATAATCATTGGAATTACTTGAAGAGTGATAGTCAAAAGAAAATCGGTGTACTTTCAAATGATTTGTCGATGAAAGATGGAGTAATTAAGTCGATTTTGAGTGGATATACAGCCAATAACATAGTTTCTGAAAAACTAAGAAATTGTGTGAAGCTGCTATTGGCAATTGTCCTTTCTACCTGTAAATGACAATAGTCTCCAAATATTTCCCGGGCAATAACAAATCACGAGAGTAATTACTGACAAAATTATTCTTAATACGAGTTGTTTCTATAATATAAATTATATTGACTGAATTTTCGTATTTTAATATGATGAGTATAAGATTTTCAGAGATTAGATGGGGGATAGAGATAGTGAAGAAAAAAATAATAATAATTTGTCTAATGTTATCGACTTTCAGTTTAACTTTCAGTCCGATTGTAGAGGCATACAGCACAACAAAAACACATACTTCAACTATGGCACAGTTAAAGAAATCTTCTATTCTCAAGAAAAAAACTCAAACAGTTGAGCCGATTGCCAAACCAGTTTCTATAACTGGACAAGCAGTATATGCAAATATTGCTTCGATCGCTCCTAACTTTGTCGGAACGCCATATGTTTTCGGTGGGAAAACACCTGCTGGCTTTGATTGTAGTGGTTTTATTCATTACGTTCATCAGTTTGCGGGGCTGGATATACTTCGGATGAGTAGTGAAGATTATTTCAAATTATCATCCAAAGTGAATGTACCTGTAGTAGGTGATTTAGTATTCTTTAAAGATACATACAAAGAAGGAATTTCCCATATGGGCATTTATATGGGAGAAAATACATTTGTTCATGCCGGATCAAAAGGTGTAGAAATCACAAAACTTGATAATCCGTATTGGCAACTACACTTTGTCGCGTTTAAACGTTTTAATGTTGTAACGGACTAAATGAAAACAAGCACCGGAGTGAGTATCTCCAGTGCTTGTTTTAACTTTCCGTTATGTAAAATAGTTCCTTGAGAATCGAAAACTCGATGGGCGTAAATAACCCGTATCTACAAAGCGCTTTTTTAGATACGGGGTTAATCAATTGTCTTCGCTTATGAAATTGTAGCTGGTAATAGCTTTGCAGATGTTAGACGTTTACGAACTAGAATCCCTGTAGTTGCAGCAAGTATTGCTTTAATTATTCCCACCAGAATAAATGGAGTTACACCGCCAGTTAAAGCTGCAGTCCAACTTAGTTCAGCGACGAATTTCAACCAAACAGCACCAAATGAAAGAGTAATAATCATCGCAATGATATTTGCGATGACAGCATTTTTAACTGTAAATCCGAATCGCTCCAGTAGCCAGCCTATTAAGAAGGCTGCTGGAATGAATCCAATTATATAGCCTCCAGTAGGACCAAAAACTACTCCGATCCCTGATGACATTTCACTAAATACAGGTAATCCTGCAATTCCCAACATTATATAGACTAAGACGGACAATACCCCATAACGCTTGCCTAAAATGGTAGCCGCCAGTCCAACAGCAAGGGTTTGTCCAGTAATTGGAACTAGTGGAAGGGGAATAGTTATTTGTGCCATAATCCCAATAATTGCTGCGAATAGAGCGGTAACAATTAACATCTTAAGGTGTTCGTTTCTCATATGTATAACCTCTTTTCATTAAGTGAACTATTTATTAATTTTAGTTAACACAAATAGTATCATAATAATATTCTGCTATTTCGTCAATACTTGCTTAATATTATATATATTTGGGTCAAGATTTATCAGTCCTGCCTTATTCACTCTATTTGACAGGTTTCTGTTGAATGGATTTTTTTGTGTGCACAATTTTGACTTTTGTTTTGGAAAGCAACACAATTTGACAACTGTCAGTTCCAAGCTTACTATACTAAAGTAGTTAAGTTACTAAACTATTTAATGTTGAAGGGGTTTTTCCATGAACGATCGCAAAGAAATAATTCAGGAGTTTGTCCGATCTTTCCGCTATTTAATAAGAAGTACTCGACAAGATTTTGCGGTCGAATTTGAAGGATATATACCATTTAATGAATTTACGGTTCTACGTGCATTGGAAGAAGATCGTACACTTCGTGTGTCCGATGTGGCACGAAGATTGAATTCAACCAATAGTTATGTCACATTGACGAGTGATAAATTGGTGCAAAAAGGATTTCTCATCCGCGAACGCAATGATTCAGATCGACGTACGGTTTATATGACTTTGACTGATGAAGGATTAACGCTCGTGAAGAAAATGGACGAAATAATGTTTGCATATTTCAGTAAAACGTTTGGCGATATTTCAAATGAAGAAATGCTCTCAGTCATGAATATTCTTCAGAAAATTAAGCCAAACGAGAGAAAGGTTTGATTTCTACTTGGAACATTTAAAACAAAAAGAAAAAGTAACTATTATGATTGCGATTATTGGGGCACTATTTTTTGCAGCAGTTAACCAAACAATCGTCAGCAATGCTTTGCCAAAAATCATTTCTGATTTAGGTGGTTTGAATTATTACAGTTGGGTATTTACCAGCTTTATGTTAACGAGTGCCATTATGACAGTCGTTGCAGGTAAACTTTCGGATATCTATGGAAGAAAGCCGTTTTTTCTAATCGGTATTTTAATATTCTCTGTTGGCGCATTTTTGTGTGGCACATCCGCTTATATTGAACAGTTGATCATTTATCGTGCCATCCAGGGTGTGGGTGCAGGCCTTATTATTCCTACAGCCTTTGCGGCAGTGGGAGACTTGTTTGCCCCGCGAGAACGTGGAAAATGGCAAGGTATTATGAGTTCTGTATTTGGTATATCCAGTGTTCTTGGACCAACTATTGGTGGATATATTGTCGATAATCTAGACTGGCGATGGGTATTTTGGGTGTTCTTGCCACTAGGTATTGTCGCTTTTGTATTGATATTAAGGCTGTTCCCTAAAACAGAAAGACGCCAAAATGAGACCATTGACTATTTAGGCACTTTCTTCCTTACCGGAACATTGGTTCCAATGTTGCTTGCGTTTTCATGGGCTGGTTCTAAATATGATTGGTCATCAGACATCATCTTGTCGCTATTCGCAGGATCGATTGTTTCCTTGGGGTTGTTTATTTGGGCTGAAAACCGAGCGAAGAGTCCAATATTGCCTTTGCACTTGTTTAAATATGCCAATTTTACATTCTCAAATATTATTGGCTTTGCGGTAGGAATAGGCATGTTCGGTGGTCTCATGTATGTGCCTTATTTCGTTCAAGGCGTACTAGGATATTCCGCAACACATTCCAGCTTCATTTCGATGACCATGACTCTTGGTTTAGTCGGAGCGAGTGCATGGGGTGGACAATTGATTACAAAAACAGGGAAATATAAGCGACAAGCCACTTTTGGTCTGGCGGTTTCTGTCGTTGGTCTTTTATTATTGTCCCAAATGGACATGGACATTTCCCAGTGGCTACTTGTGCTTTACTTAATTTTGGTAGGCTTTGGTATCGGAATGGGCTTGACCGTATTTACTATGACTGTTCAAAATTCCGTTGGATCTGAATATTTGGGTGTAGCAACAGCATCTACTCAACTTTTCCGATCCCTAGGAGGAACAGTTGGTGTGGCAGTTCTCGGAACAGTATTGAATACATCGATGAAGGATAAAATGGCTTCATTCGATTCAAGCAAAGTACCTGAAGCTGCAAGAGAAACATTAAGCAAATTCCAAAACCCCAATTTATTATTGGATCATACACAACTCGAGTCCATTCGGGCACAGTTACCTGAACAAATGTTGCCACTATTTAATGATTTAATGTTGCACTTACAACAATCATTAACATTTGCTTTATCAAATGTATTTTTAGTAGCGGCAATTGTCATGGCGATCGCTACACTTTTGACATTTACCATTAAAGAAGTTCCTCTGCGCAGTCAAAAGCAAAAACCTAATTTAGAAGAATGAGTCATAATTCATGATAAAACCAGACGATAGAGTATCCATGTGGATGCTCTTTTTTGGGATAATAAGAGTAAGAAAATTTTAAAAAGTATTATATGGAAGAATCGATTTTAGGGCATAGCTGTTGTGTGGCAAAGTATGTTGTAATAGACAACTATACGATATCGAGAAATAAATCATTTACTTTAGTCAGTTAAAGGATTAAGATGGTTGTTCTATTGTTTTTAAGCTACAATCAACATGCTTAATTATTTGATGGGTATCTAAAATTATAGAATTGCTATGTCTAGCTCCAAGCGCTAGCTCGCACCTTAGCTTCAAACCCTCAGGCGAAAGCAAAGGGAACCTTTCCAGCGCCGGCGTCGAGCTAAAGTAGCGCTTATGCTTTTCCTAGAACGAAGAAATGGTGAGGTGAAAACCACGTGAAACAATGGAAAATCTATGGCATACTCGTTTTCGTTATGTTCATATGGGGCTTTAATTTGCCTGCCGTAAAATATTTAGTTAGCGAAGTGCGTCCTGTAACAATGACTGCCTTTCGCATTTTTTTAGCCAGTTTAACCGTATTTTCGATTTTAGCGGTACTTCGCATCGTCAGAAAACCGACAAAACAAGAATGGAAATTCATTGTCCTTGGTGCACTTCTTAATGTTGTGTGCCACCATTACTTTTTGTCGATCGGACTGACCATGACGACAAGTTCGAATGCCGGTTTAATTCTTGGCACAGGTCCAGTACTAACCGCGGTATTAGTGTCAATGATTATGAGGATCTATCCCTCTAGATTGCAATGGGTAGGAGTAATACTCGGATTGTTCGGAGTCAGCGCAACAGTACTAGCTGCAGGAGAAGGAACCTCTGGGTTATCTTTTGGTGATGTATTCGTGTTTCTATCCATATTGACACAGGTTTTCAGTTACTTGGTTATCAGTAAAGCTGCAAAAACACTGGATCCCCGATTGCTTACAGCTTACATGTTCTTAATCGGATCATTCGTATTGTTCTTGATCAGTTTGTTCCAGGAACCTGGAGAAATTCGAGCATTTTTAGAAGTTCCACCGATGTTTTGGGTAGCATTCTTTGGAAGTGGCATGATTGGAACAGCAGTTGGACATATGCTATATAACTATTCAGTAGGAAAGGCCGGCCCTTCTAAAGCAGCCATTTTCATGAATTTGAATACATTGTTCACCTTGGTGGGTTCATCTGTATTTCTTAATGAAACCATCACAAGTCGTCATATTTACGGACTTGTTTTGATTGTCGTAGGCGTAATATTGGGCTCTGGTGCTGCTGAAGATATTTGGAGAAAATATAAATTGAAAAAGTCCCTCTCAGAGTGAGAAGGTTATAAAATGAGGGTCTTCCGAGTTTGTGGAAGGCTCTTTTTTGATGGGACGCGAACAGAAAGTGTGGAAGCGCGAATAGAAAGGGAGAAACCGCGAATAGAAGAGTCGACACCGCGAATAGACCACTCAAAACCGCGAATAAAAAAACCACTCCCAATTGGAAGTGGTCAGTAAGTGCGTTTATTCATTCGATCGGCAACTTGGTATGCGTCGTACATTCCCCATATCCAAACAAGCGGGAAAGTGATGAAGCCAATCAATACGAACATTAATAATGAGTTGATTAGTTGAACGCCAATCAAGATTAAGCCTTTCATGATTTGGCCGTTATATATTTGCCCGACACCGGTCCAAAAGAAACTTAATACAGCGGCAATGCCTGGGTTTTTTAGAATGAATTATTCCTCCTTATGATTCTCATACATAAGTATATGGATGACAGGCGAAAAAGATTCAAAAAGGATGAGTCATGGCCCAAATTGCTGTTGCTATTTGTGGACTGACATTTTCAAAACGATGAGGCAGATTGCTGTTGAAGTAAATACTGTCCCCTTCAAAAAGTTCATATACTTCTCCATCGACCTCTACACGAATTTGCCCTGACAATAAATACCCACATTCTTCCCCCGTGTGAAACATCAAGGGATTTTCTGATTGTTCACCTGGTTCTAAAATCAATTTAAAAAAGTTGATTTGTTTCCCTTGAGTAGGTGACAGGTGTTGATATGTAACATTCGGACGCAGTTGCTTCATTTCAGGCTGTTCATTATTACGTAGAACTGTAACGATTTCTTGCTTTTCTTCTACAAAGAATGTGAAGACGGGAACTTTTAAGCAATGACTCATTTTCCACAATGTATCCAGTGAAGGCGATACTTGTCCACGTTCTATTTGAGATATCATACTTTGGCTGACCCCAGCTTTTTTCGCTAAATCATCCGCAGTAAATCCTTGCGATTTTCTTAAATACCTAATTCTTTTACCAACTTCCTCTTTTGGAAAGTCCATGTTCTAAACCCCCATTCAGTTACTTAATGACGCACTCTATCACTTATCTATCATTTTACACAATATGCTAATAAATGGGTTTAAAAAATATTAATAATTCTTAATTAATAATTATTTATTGTTATAAAATATCGTGGATAATTAGTAATACAATGTTGTCTTCATCTGCATTTGATAAATTATGACAGAATTTATCAAACAATCACTCTATACTTTGAGACACCAGTACGTTATAATTCACATATACTGTATACAGAATACAAGTTGTTTTTGAAAGAGGTTGACATCTGTTGAGAAAGATAAAAAAATCCGATTCATTAGCGGATCAAGCCTATGATTTAATCCGCAAAGATATTTTGACGGGCACTCTTGCGCCTAATGAAGAACTGCGTGAAGAAAAATTTGCATTGGAATTGGGCATAAGTCGTACACCACTTCGGGAAGCAATTCGCCGGTTAGCAACTGATGGACTCGTGGTCTTACAAACTGGCAAACCGGCGAGTGTTTCATCCTTCACGAAAGAGGATGCACTTCATCATATGGAAGTCCGTAAGTTACTCGAAACGTACAATATTGAGCAAGTTGTCAAATTTACAACGCCAGAATTTCTTAAATCTCTGAAAAGTAATCTTAAGCTTCAAAAACGGGCAGCGGAGAAAAATGACTTTCATGAATTTATTGAACTGGATCGGGAGTTTCACCTATTATTGGCTGATCAAAATCCGAATACAAAATTATGTGAAATGATTTATACCATCAATACTGGCGTTAATCGTGCCTTTTTAATCCTCGCGAATACGTACCCCGTTTCTGCAATGGAAGCTAGCGGGGAGCATGAAGACATCGTCAACGCTCTTGAAAAACAAGACGTATCTAGTGCCATAAATGCCATGCTGGAACATATGGATAATATTGAAAGAAGATTTCTTCATTACTATGAGAAGGGTTGAAGATTCCATGCCACTTACGATAAATGAACGCATTACCAAAATTGCCGTTTCAGGCATCCGTCAGTTTTCCAATCAGCTTGTACATTATCCGGACGCAGTGAATTTAACGATAGGCCAACCAGATTTCCCAACACCTGAAGCTGTCAAACAAGCAGGGATTGCAGCTATTTCTAATGACTTGACTGGGTATTCCCATAATGCCGGCATGATTGAGTTGCGCAATGCGGTCAGTCGCTTTTTCTTGGAGAAATATGAATTTGCATATAAAGCGGAAACTGAAGTTATCGTCACAATCGGTGCAAGCGAAGCCATTGATGTGGTTTTCCGAACCATCCTGGAAGAAGGAGACGAAGTGATTCTGCCGGCGCCATGCTATACAGGTTACGCTCCAATCATTACCATGTGTGGTGCAAAGGTAAAGTACTTAGATACTTCAGATACAGACTTTCAACCATCTCCCGAACGTCTGAAAGCTTTAATTAGCGAGAAGACGAAAGCCGTTCTATTCAATTTTCCATCAAATCCGACAGGTGTCACCATTGATTCCAAGCAAATGGATGCCTTGGCGGATGTATTGAAAGAGCAGGAAATCTATGTATTGTCCGATGAAATATACAGTGAAAACACTTTTTCTGGCGAACATCGATCCTTTGGTTCGTATCCAGAATTAAGAGACCGTTTGTTCCTCATTCACGGATTATCAAAATCTCACTCTATGACAGGCTGGCGCATCGGATTTTTATTAGGTCCTGAAGCACTTATGCAACATTGCATTAAAATTCATCAATACAATTCCGTTTGTGCACCAGTTCCGAGCCAATATGCAGCAATCGAGGCGCTTGGCAACAGCAGGGATGTTCCTGCTGAAATGAATAAAGAGTACATTGTCCGCCGTGATTACGTATATGGCCGACTGATTGATATGGGACTTGATGTGGTTAAACCGAATGGCGCTTTTTATATTTTTCCTTCTATTAAAGAATTCGGGATGACGTCCTTTGATTTTGCAACAAGTCTGTTGAAAGAAGGAGGCGTTGCATGTGTGCCAGGCAGTGCCTTCAGTGAATATGGTGAAGGTTTCCTTCGTATTTCATATGCATATGCAATGCCGGTATTGGAAAAAGGAATGGATCGAATGGAAACATTCATTTCAAAACAAAGGGAATTACGTAAAATCGTATAGGTTATGGCACCATTAAAAGATATTTGTTTTAAAAACAGGGGGAATACATCATGACAGAACTTAAGTGGTCAACACCAGAAGCACTCCGTACCTTGTTATGTGAAGTAGTCAGTTGGAAAAGTATGACGCTATCAGATGGAGAACGAGAATTTCCGTTTAAGGTTCAAGCGAAACTGCAGGATATTCCATACTTCCAAGATCATTATAAAAACATTGAATTAAGCGAGGCAGATCTTGGTCGGAAGTTTCTCACTGCTTTATATAAACATCCAGAAGCGAAAGAAACGATTGTGCTAATCAGTCATTTCGATACGGTTAATACCGAAGAATACGGTGACCTCGAAGCATTGGCCTTTGAACCGGAAATGTTGACGAAAGCCTTGCATGATGTAAAAGAAGAATTGCCTGAAGACGCCCGACTTGATTTGGAATCAGGTAATTATTTATTTGGTCGTGGCACGATGGATATGAAGATGGGTCTAGTATTGCATATGAGCCTCATCGAAAAAGCATGTCATGAACAATGGCCGGTCAATCTCCTGTTATTGACGGTTCCAGACGAAGAAGTAAACAGCTCTGGAATGAGAGCGGCTGTGTCCAAATTGATTGAATATCGTGAGCAACATGATCTCACATACAAGCTATTTTTAAACAGCGAGCCCGTTTTCGCACAACAACCGGGTGATGATAAATATTATTTGTATTCGGGATCCATCGGAAAAATTATGCCGTCAGCCCTTTTTTACGGTATGGAGACACATGTGGGAGAACCGCTTAGTGGAATTACGGCCAATTATATTGCTTCATTTTTAACGCAGCGTATGGAATATAATCCAATATTTCAGGAAACAGTTTTAGGTGAGAAGACCCCATTACCTGTAACCATTCAGCAAAAAGATTTGAAGATGGAGTATTCAGCGCAGACACCGTATCGTGCGAAAGCATTATATAATGTGTTTCTGATGAAACGCAATGCTGCTGAAATCATGTCGATTTTTGAAGGTGTTGCGAATGAAGCTGCGTATGAGTGCAACGCAAGCTATCAAGCGATTTGTACTCGTGAGGATGTAGCACCAGTTGGTGAGATACGGGTACTGAAGTACGAGGAATTGATGAATCACGCAGTTTCGAAATTTGGCTACGATTATGTAGAATTAGTCAAAACGACCGTTCGGGATCATCAGGAGTTGGATGATCGTGAAAAATCATTCCGAATCGTTGATACACTAATGATTCAATGTCAGGAGTTGGCACCTGCAATCGTACTCCTTTTTGCACCACCATATTATCCTGCAGTCAATACGAGTGACGATCCGTTAGTGGAAGAGTGTATGGAATTTATAAAAGAGCTGGGTAAGTCGGAATTTAATCTAGCGATTGAACAGATTCATTATTTTAATGGAATCTCTGATTTGAGTTACGTGAACTACGAAGATACAAATGGGGGATGGCAGGTGTTTGAAGCCAACACACCTGTATGGGGCGATACGTACTCCATTCCCTTTAATGAAATGCGAAATCTAAAAGCTCCAGTTCTCAACGTGGGACCCTTCGGAAAAGACGCACACAAACGTACGGAACGGCTGCACATCCAAAGTGCATTCGTTGAATTGCCACAGTTACTCGAGAATTTAGTAAAAAAAGTCCTTTTGGAAAAAATAGAAGCCTGACCCAATCCCTCACTCTCTGATAGAGTGGGGGATTTTTGTAATGTTTTTCAGGATATCAACTGGGGATATCAAGGATTCGCGGGTGGGTATCGAGGATTCATCGTGTGATATCTACATTTCAATAGGTGATATTTGGGCTTATCGCTGGAATCAAGGATTCGCGGGTGGATATCGAGGATTCGTCGTGTGATATCTACATATCAATAGGTGATACCTCAAATTGGCCAGTGTTTATCTAGAAATCGAGGACTCATATCTAAAATTCACGAAATCCGCACAATTCAAACGCGCTGAAATGGTGCCATTTGCGTCGCAAATGGCACGTTTCTGTGGGTGTATCGCTGGAACCAAGGATTCGCGGGTGGCTATCGAGGATTCGTCGTGTGAAATCTACATTTCAGAAAGGGATAACTTGAAATGGACAGTGTTTATCTAGAAATCGAATATTCATATCTAAAATTCACGAAATCCGTGCAATTCAAACGCGCTGAGTTGGTGCCATTTGCATCGCAATTGGCACGTTGCTGTGGGTGTATCGCTGGAAACAAGGATTCGCGGGTGGAAATGAAGGATTCGTCGTGTGATATCTACATTTCAATAGGTGATATCTCAAATTGGCCAGTGTTTATCTAGAAATCGAGAACTCATATCTAAAATTCATGAAATCCGCGCAATTCAAACGCGCTGAAATGGTGCCATTTGCATAGCAAATCGCATGAAGTTTATCAATCAATAACTCTTACTTACAATAGAAAAGCTTCCGGTCATTCCCGGAAGCAAGCTTTTTCCTTTTTGGATAGAAAGCGATGCATTTCTTCAGCATTTACATGATAGATTGTTCCCTTATTTTGACCTGAGTAAGGGAAGTTTGATTTTTTCATAAAATAACCGACCGAATAGGATTTGTCTACACCTGCAAATAAACGTAATTGTCTATTTGTAATCTGATTGCCTACCAATGTAAACCAATCTATCATCGTATCGTAAAAAGGGTTGTCAGGAGTATGAAGACATGAGGAGCATACATATACTCGATTACTTTTTTTCAATAAGCGGCTCTCACACTTCGGGCAGAAAATTCCTTTAAGTAGTTCAGAGGGATGTATTCCATATTTTTGGCATGCAGTTGCGTGTTCGAAAGGTCGATTTGATTCTTGTAATTTCTTAGAAAGTGTTTGAAATTGATAATGAGTAAGTTGCTGCGGAAGCTTATTTAATTTCCGAAGAATTATAGGTAACTCTTTTGCAAAATGAATACCCCGATTCTCAGCTCCAATTAGTAAGGTGGAAGCAAAGGGGAAACTGACAATTCGATGTACAGGTAATTGTGTATCATGCTTTGCAAACCAATCTAGCAAATTCCCGACATAATAATCTGCTTGAACGGTAGGACAATCCATTGATCTTACGATGCCATCTTTTGTTTGTAATACTTGTCCGACTTGTTGGAAGGATATTGTTCCACTCCAATTCTTTACTTCTATTATTAATGCATAAGCGGTTGTGAATATTAAAATATCAATTTGGGTGGAAGGAATGTCTTTTTCATGGATTCGAATATTGGGAAGTAATATATGGGGGATAGGGAAGTGAATGGTCGATAAGACAGAATCAATATATGCTTCTCCAGCATGACCTGCGTTGGAATTATACAAATCTTGATTAATGTCGGTAAATTGGGGGTGATTTACCGATAATCGACGATGCAATCGCCGAAGGGAAAATAATCCTGCAGGAATATCTCGATTTAGTTGAATAAAAATCATCTCCTTTTTATGAATTTATCAAATATTATGATATCTAACAAGATTTATTAAAACTTATCACCTTACACCAACATAGATCCCTTCAAATTTCAACAATCTTCCAATATCATAGATTTATTTTCGTGCCTCCTTATCCTCATTAAAATTATTCTATTTTTTGGTAGAGTAATATGGAGAGGATGTGGGAGAATGAAACCCGTAAAGTTTATTGTTGCGGCATTACTCGCTATTACTTTGTTCGTTCCGACAAGTAGTCAAGCTGCTGGTTTTCCGGATGTTTCAACGGAACATTGGGCATATAGCTCAATTATAAAGCTTTCAAATGCAAAAATAATTAATGGATATAGTAATGGGACGTTTGGTCCGAACAATCAAGTTACCCGTGCACAAGCCGCAAAAATATTGGCGAGTGCGTTAAAGCTACCGCTTGATTCAACTTTCAAAACGAGTTATCAAGATGTACCTTCAACGCACTGGGCATTTAAAGAAATACGCGCTTTAACTGAAAAAGGAATCTTTTCAAATGCGACAACATTTAACCCTGATGCACCATTGAGTCGTGCGCAAATGGCCAAAGTTCTGGTAGTGGCATACCAAATTAAAATTGACGATAATAACCAAGTTACTTTCAAAGACGTGCCACAAGACAACTGGAAACCATTCATTACTACGCTGGCGGAAGTGAAAATTTCTGAAGGAGTTTCATGGAATTATTTCAGTCCGTACGCCAAAGTCACCCGTGCGCAATTGTCGGTCTTCATCGATCGTGCGATGACTTGGGATCAAAAACGAGATTCAGGTGTGATTAAGTATGACAGCACAAATAAAGTCTATGTCGATTCCACGCTTGCAATTGATGATACCGCAAAACAAACTATTCACTTGGTGAATCTCGAACGCGCGAAAGCGGGTCTTCCTGCATTAGCGGCAGATGCACCATTATCTAAAATAGCCACAGTAAAAGCGGAAGACATGGTAAAAAACAATTATTTCGATCATATCTCTCCAACGTATGGGAAGCCTTGGGATATGGCTGAGAAGTTCGGCTATAGTTATAGCAGCTTCGGAGAAAACATTGCATATGGTCAACGAACACCGCAGGAAGTTGTAACTGCGTGGATGAATTCACCAGGTCATAAAGCCAATATTTTAAACAAAGACTATACCAATATCGGTGCTGGAATAAAGAAAGATTCCAATGGCCAAATCTATTGGGTGCATATGTTTTCTAGTAAATAAATATGAAAAATAATGTGGCAGTCTAACTTAGACTGCCATTTTTCTATGTTATGAAGGGTGTAACCAATTCCAGATAAGCCAGCAGAAATACAGATATCGTCGGACGAAATGTAGATAACAATTTACTTCGATACCAATTCCAGAAAACACACCACGAATTCTAGATAACGCTAATCGAAATCTAGATAAGTCATCACGAAATACAGATATCTGCGGACGAAATGTAGATAACAATTTACTTTGATACCAATTCCAGATAACACACCACGAATTCGAGATAGCGCTAATCGAAATCCAGATAAGTCATCACGAAATACAGATATCTGCGCACCAAATGTAGATAACAATTTACTTCGATACCAATTCCAGATAAAACACCACGAATTCGAGATAAAGCATCTCGAAATGTAGATAACCATGCACGAAATGCAGATTTCCAACTCCTGATCCACAATCACCCTTCAGCACGAATAAATCTAGGAAGTGTGCTAAACTTGAAAATATGAAAAAGTACATTCTATTTATCTTCATCCTAGCAACACTATTTTATTCTTCTGCACAAACGTATGAAGAACAGTCGTTGATTCCTGACCTCATGAGATGGCTCCCGAACGAACCTTTTAAAGGTGGTTTATCTCTTTTGCAAATTCCTTATTGGGGGACAATCGTTTCTGTGGAAGAACGTGGTTACCATGCATTTATTGAATTTCTAATCAGAAAAGGAGCACATGTTGTTACGTTTGGTGCTCTTGCTATTGCCGCGTATATCATGGTAGGGCGCTTAAGGGTGGCATTCATCCTTACAGTAGTACTGGCGATTGCTGATGAATTTCATCAATCACTGACAGGCGGGCGGACACCAACCATACATGATGTTTTGTTGGATTCATTTGGTGCGGGTTTGGCATTAATCTCTATTTATTTCATTGAAAAGTATAGGTCTAAAAAAAAGAAGTCCATTTAAAATGGGCTTCTTTTTTACATGATAAGAAAACGCTTGCAAAAAAATGAAGATTTTGTAAATAAACTATATTATTAATGGGAATATTGGTAAAATTAATAGGGTAAGAGTTTTTACCTAATAACCTACATATTCGAAGGAGGAAATTTGTACATGTCGAAATTGTCTAATAAGAAATTCTTAGCTACTACTGTTACTGCTGCGGCCGTTGCCATGGCTTTTGCTCCAGTTGCATCAGCTGACGAAATGAAATTCACTGATGTAGGTGAGAAATATAGTGATGCGGTTAACTTTTTGGTGGGAAGCGGTATATCTAAAGGGCTAACTGATACACAATTCGGTGTTAGCAAAAACATTGACCGAGTAGATGCAGCGGTTCAAGTTGCACGTGTATTAGGTTTTTCTGAAGACGGAAAGTATAAGAGCTCTGGATTCACTGATGTACCAGCTCGTGCAAAATGGGCAGTTGATGCATTGGTAGAAGCGAAGATTGTAAACGGTAAGACGAATAAATCGTTTGGCTCTTATGACGATTTGACTCGTGATGAAACTTCTAAGATATTAGCAAATGCTGCTAAGCTACCAATCGATGAGAGCGTTACAAAGACTAAATTTACAGATGTAAATCCTAGATTTGCAAAATATGTTGATGCACTTGTTAAAGCTGGAATCACAAATGGACAAACAGAAACAAAGTATGGTTCATGGTACGCAGTGAGACGTGGTGAACTTGCGTTGTTCCTTGATCGTGCAAAAGAACATTTTGGTTTCTATGATTTAACTGTCATGCATACAAATGATACACATGCATACCTGGAAACAGCTCCATTCCGTGCTACTGCAATTAAAGAAGTACGTGCAGAAAATGAAAACAATATTTTACTAGATGCTGGTGACGTATTCTCTGGAGATCTTTACTTCAACGCATTTGAAGGCGCTGCAGACGTTGCGATGATGAACTACCTTGGTTATGATGCCATGACTTTTGGTAATCATGAATTCGATTTGGGATCTTCAAAAGATGGTCACAAGTCTTTAACAGAATTCATCAAAAATGCAAAATTCCCATTGGTATCTGCTAACGTGGATTTCTCGAAAGACCCATTGTTTGACGGACTTCAATCAAAAACTTACGCTTCATCATACAAAGATGGACAAATCTATAATGGTGTGGTTTTAGATGTTAATGGTGAAAAAGTCGGTGTGTTTGGCTTAACAACTGAAGAAACACCAACAATTTCTTCAACAGGGAAAGTTGAATTCAAGAACTACATTGAATCGGCAAAAGCTTCTGTAAAAGCACTTCAAGAACAAGGCGTAGATAAAATTGTCGCACTTACTCATCTTGGTTTAGATGATTCCTTGAAGTTTGATAATGACTTGGAATTAGCGAAACAAGTTGAAGGTATCGATATTATTGTTGGGGGCCATACACATTCGAAAATTTCTGCTCCGGTAGTATCTAAAGCGTTCGACGCTCCAACAGTTATCGTAACTGCAAATGAATATGGTAAATTATTAGGAACTCTTGATGTTACTTTCAACAAAAAAGGCGAAGTTTCAGTCTTTGCTGGAGAATATTTAGAAATGAAAGCTGAAAACTTTGCTGCTGATGAAGGCGCTGTGAAATTATTGGCTCCGTATAAAGCAGAAGTTGAAGCTATTAAAACTCAATCTACAGGTACAACAGCAGTAGCGATGTTAGATGGACAACGTGCTGGTGATACAGAAGGCAAGTCAAGTGTTCGCTTCAATGAAACAAACCTTGGAAACTTGATGACTGACGGTATGCTTGCAAAAGCAAAAGGTATCAATAAAGATACGGTAATCGCTCTTCAAAACGGTGGGGGTATCCGTAGTTCAATCGATGCGGGTGACATTACAGTTGGTGAAGTATTGAAAGTTATGCCTTTTGGTAATGCATTGGCAATCATAGACCTAAAAGGCTATGAAATCAAAGCTGCTTTGGAACATTCAGTGTCTCAAGCACCAAAAGAAAACGGTGCATTCTTACACGTATCTGGCATGAAATTTGAGTATGATAGTTCAAAAGAAGCGGGCAAACGTGTAACAAAAGTTCAAGTTAAAGTTGGAACTGAATATGTGGCTCTTGAAGATGCGAAAAACTACTTCGTAGCAACTAACACATTCACCGCTAAAGGTGGAGACGGTTACGAAATGTTCAAAACGGCTTACAATGAAGGTCGTGTGTCTGAACCAGGTATCGTTGATTACACAAGCTTCATCGATTACATCAAGACATTGGATAAAGTTGATCCAAAAGTAGAAGGTCGCATCGTTGACGTTGCTACTCCTGCAGCTAAATAATTAAGTAAATGAATAAATTGTAAAATACCCCCGGCATCTTTTGATGTCGGGGGTATTATTTTTTGAAATGATGAAATGAGTGAGGATATGTCATTGTATTTTAAATAAGAGTTTATAATAAACAACTCAATAATAGTAATGTTTAATAGCTAATTTTTCTATTAAAAAAACCTGACCGGTATTTCGGTCAGGAAGACTTATTATCTATTCATTGCCTTATCTAATAGTGCGCTACGTCGAGCTTCTTTTTCAGCTTCATAGTCATTTATTAAACTTTGAGCGTGGGACTTTCCATAACCATTTGCTACAAGTTCCTTTTCAATAACTGAAATTGCTGAGTAAAATACTTTGTCTGTTCGGCCTTCCAATTCAGAAGCAGCTGAAGTGTATTTGTTGTAGAAGTAAGCGTAGTTAATTGATTCACCATTTGCTTTTTTTCCTTGATACTCTGAATATGCACGACCAACTAATGCATCAATACGGCTATTTGCCTGAGATTGCAGACTCGACATTACGGGTTCATATTTCTGTTTAATAGAAGCAACTGTTACACCACTATCAGGGGTGTTGCCTGTGCTGGATCCACCGTTTGATGAATTACCAGTTGTACTCGTTTTTGTACCAGTAGAAGAGTCGTCATTTGTTGTTCCATTACTAGAATTTGTACCTGAAGATCCATTGTCAGTAGACACGACCGGAATATTATTGTTAACCTCCGATTCAACAATGTTGCCATCTTCATCTAATTCAATAGAAGTGCCATCTGGTAAGTCAATTTTATATGTTTCTTTAGTAATTTCTGTGACTTCTGAATCGGCTATATCATATTCCTTAATTTGAAAAATGTAAATTAAATATCCACCAACGATTAAAAATAAAGCTACGAAAGCAGCTAATATTTTCTTCCAATGCTTTTTCACGCGCAGACGCCTCCTAAATAAATTCTACTATAAGATTACCATAATTCGACATGAACAAAGTAGATTTATTGAAAAGACAATCCAATTTCGATATATTTGGTAAATTCGGTTGTGGTTGGAAAATCTATGGACTATAATAAACACTACGGAATAAGCAAATATAACCAAGAGGTGATTTAATGACTAAATTTTCTAGTGATAATAAGACTATAAAAGCAATAATCGCAGGAGCGGTTGCATTCACACCCGTGATAGCAGTAGGTATAAATGCCGAGAAGGCGAGTGCAGCAGAGCAGGATTCTCTACCTAGTAACGTGGAAACGTTCCTTAATCAATTAGATGTAGTTTATGCGGATCCAAGTTTGACTAAAGATGACTTATCTAAATTACATGCAGCCCAAAATTACTTAGCTGCCAAAAGTGACTGGGTAGATGTTGCAGAAAGAATGCTTAATAAAAGTACTTTAACTGCTGAAGAGCAGAAAGTTCTTACGTATCTTCTTCCTTTATTTGCCGCAAGTACAACAACTAACTTAAAAGCTTCTATTAATAGTTTCTACTCAAAGGTAAGTGATGCTGAATTACAAAAAGCATTTGATGTACAAGTAGGTTCTACTACATTTACAAAAGCTACTTTTACTTCATTCTTAGTAGAAACTGAAACTAAAGTTTTTACTAACTATGCGAACAATACAAAAGGGACAACTTTATTTAACGAATTTGTGAATGCACTAATTTCCCCAACAAGTTATCCAGATGTAAAAAAAGCAATTACAGATAAGTTCATATTAACTAGAGTTTTTGATGAGCTCCAAGATATCTTGAGTGTTGGAATAATTAATGACGCTAAACCTGCTTTTGCAAAAGTTGCGACTATTTATGACGGAAAATTCGGTGTCGACACAGGAAATCCAGGCGGTGGTACTCCAGGACCAACACCACCTCCAGTTGAGGTAAATAAAGATGAGGTATCAACGGGTGGATCAACAATTGAGTCAAATCCACAATCTGTAATCGATGCAATTACGAAAGCGGCAACTGTTGAAGCGTTAGTTGTTAAATTAGATGCTGGTGTTGAAGTTGTAAGTATTCCTGCAACAATATTAAGTGCTCTCAAAAACAAAAACGGTGAAGCGGTAGTTGTTATCGCTTCTGGAGACGCTACATATGAAGTTCCTGTTTCTCAGATTGACCTTTTGGCAGCTGCTGCGTCGCTAGGTGTTGCTTCTGCTGAATTAAAATTAGTAGTAACAGTTGATGAAGTCGCAAACCCACTAGCAGGTAAAGCTGGATTTAAAACACTATCTGATGCAATTGATTTCAAACTTTCATTAGTAGCACCGGATAATAAAACAATCGAATTGAAAAACTTCAGTAAACCTGTTCAACGTTCAATTAGTACTTCTACAACCTTAAACCCATTAACAACAGTTGGTGTGGTAGTCAATGCTGACGGTTCAGTCGTAGCAGTTCCGACATTTGTAGAAGATAAAGGAGCTAATCTTTACCGTAACAGTAACTCGGTTTACACACTAATTGAGAACTTCAAGACATTTAATGATGTAAATAACGGTAAAAACTGGTCAGAAGAATATGTTGAGAAATTAGCTTCTCGTATGGTAGTTAAAGGGACGACTGCAACAACATTCTCTCCAAACCGTGAAATTACACGTGGTGAGTTTGCTGCAATTTTATCTCGCGGTCTTGGATTAATTTCGAAATCTTCAGATGTTAAATTTACTGACGTCTCTTCAAAACAAGCTTTCAATCTTAATGGTGAAATTGCAGCAGTAGTTGAAGCTGGAATTGTTAAGGGTGATGCGAAAGGTAAATTCCGTCCATATGATGAAATTTCTCGTGATGAAGCGGCAATCATGATTAGCCGTGCACTTGATTTTATCGGCACTGATGGCGTTAAAGTAGACACGACTAAAAAGATTACGGATTTTACAGATTACCGTTACATCGGTAACACTGCACGACCACACGTTCAAAAAGTTTATCAAGCTGGATACATCAACGGTTACAGCAATGGAACGTTTGGTCCTTCACAAGATACTGAACGTGGCCAAATGGCGAAAATTCTTTATAACTTCTTACAATCTGTCAAATTCATTAACTAAATTACAAAAGACCTCACAGAGTGAGGTCTTTTGTAATTTATATTCTCCAATTAAAATACAGCAAACTAGAGTGAAAAGTCGATTATTGGTAAAATATAGACCAATAGAAACATAGAAATTTGGCAAATTTTATGTTACGATTTCGTTACAACATAGAAAAAGGAGAATTTTGCGATTTGAAAAAATTATGGTTGTATGCTTTCTTTGCTGCAGTATTCATTGGATTAGGGTTTCCTGTAACACAAGCTTCGGCTAACACATCATTTAGTGATGTTGGAACTACCCATAGAGCCCAAGAGGAAATCTATTATTTAGTAGAAGGAGGAATTGCGAACGGAATTTCTTCGACATCCTTCTCACCGAACCAACAAGTAACGCGTGGACAGGCTGCTGCTATGCTAGGGCGTGCACTTGGTTTGAATGGAGAGAAAAAGACAACATCCTTTTCAGATGTCTCTTCAAACTATTTTGCATCTGGTTATATTCAACAAATGGTAAATAAGGGGATTATTTCAGGTTACCCTAATGGCCAATTCCAGCCTAACAAAACTTTGACTCGTGGTGAAATGGCTCTTTTAATTAGTCGTTCATTTGGCTATGGAGCAAACTCTGTATCAATTGCTTCTTCTCGTCTGATGGAAAAAGGAATCGCTCAAGGTTATGCTGACGGTTCATTTGGTGCATCTGAGACGATTATTCGAGCAGACTTCTCTGTATTCTTAGCTCGTGGAATTCATAGTCAATTCCGTACGTCTGATGAACAAACGTTTAACCGTCCTATGTATGTAAATGTAGATAGTTTAAACGTCCGCACTGGTCCTAATACACAATACCCTTCTTTGGTAAAAGTAAACAAGGGACAAGTCGTTGAATATGGATATACAATTGGAGATTGGTCTTTCATACGTGTAAATGGAAAAGAAGGATTTGTACATAGTTCATATATCCAAATAGATGTGCCAGATCCGAATAATCCAAAGCCTCCTGTCGTAACACCGCCACCTACTACTGTACCTAGCGATTTAGTTGTCATCATCGATCCAGGTCACGGTGCACATGATCCAGGCGCTCAGGGGTTTGGTTATAAAGAAAAAGATGTCGTATTGAGCATTTCCAAATCAATTAAGACATATTTCGATAAAACACCAATTCAAGCAAAATTGACAAGATCCACAGATGTTTTTCTTGAGTTGGGGGCACGTACTAAATTTGCTTCACAAAACAATGGTGATATTTTCATCAGTATGCATGCAAATGCACTGAATGGTTCAGCAAATGGAACAGAAACTTATTATTATCGAACAGCTGCAACTAATCCATATGTAAATGATTCCAAGGCTCTTGCCACATATATTCAAAATCGTATGCTGGAAGCATGGGATTTGGCAGACCGTGGTGCTAGACCTGGGAACTACTATGTATTGCGTGAGAATACAATGCCTGCAGCTTTAGCAGAGATCGGATTTATCGATAACAAGACTGATAATGCGTATATCGCATCAACTACACGTCGTGATCAAATGGCAAAAGCTATCTTCATGGCAACTCTTGACTATTTCTACCACTATGAAGGGCGAAAAGATGTGTTACCATTATATAACACGGTAAACGGCAAACCTTCTCCTAAACTTCATTAAAACCAAAAACGCTGATCTAAAGAAAATTTAGGTCAGCGTTTTTCATATGAGTCAATTAAAAGTATAATGAGAAAAAAAGATAGGGGGCGATACCGTGAAATACATTGGGAGTATTGCTTTGTCTACGCTTTTACTTTTTGGGAGTTTACCCAATCATGAAGTAGTTGCTGAAACAACGCATCACATTCTAGTAAAAGTAAACGATAGTCAGAGAGAGTTACTCAATAATTACAAGATACTGCGTGAATTCGACACTATCCCGGTAGTTGAACTTGAAGTAACATCTTCACAACTGAATGAACTTAAGATGGATTCATCAAATGTTCAAATCCTGCCAGATTTTGATTATCAAATTTCAGCGGATTCAGTCCCAGTATCCTTTAAACAACTTAAAGTAACGCCTACACAAGTTACACCCTATACAGGAAAAGGCGTTAAGGTAGGCATTCTGGATACAGGAATTGACACGGAGCATTCCGATTTGTTTGTTCGTGGAGGCTTTTGCAGTTTAGAAGAGAAATGCCCACAATCTGTTTCTTACGATGATGACAACGGTCATGGAACACATGTTGCGGGAACAATAGCTGCGCTGAAGAATAATGCAGGTATTCAAGGTGTAGCGCCAAATGTTGAATTATTTGCAATTAAATCGTTAAATCGTAATGGAGGCGGTTCTACTGCCAGTTTAGTCGCTGGTGTAGAGTGGGCCATTAAGAATGATATAGATATTTTAAATATAAGTGTTACAACTAACGGGGATGACCCCGCTCTTCGCATGGTATTGGATAAAGCGTATCAAAGTGGGATGGTGCTAGTAGCCGCTGCTGGTAACGAGGGAGAGTCTTTGCAAAAAGATAGTGTTCAATACCCAGCAAAATATGACAGTGTCATCGGTGTTTCTGCTATAACTGCAACAAACGAGAAATTACTTGAATCTTCAAGTGGACCGGAAGTTGAAATTGCAGCACCAGGTTCATCTATAGTTAGTACATATCCGAGAAATTTGGATACAACGGATGGCCTAAAGAACGGATATTTTTCTCAATCAGGTACTTCTATGGCTGCTCCACATGTTACCGGAGTGTTGGCACTTTATAAAGAACGATTCCCAAATGCATCAAATGTAAAGTTGCGTCAAATGTTGCAAGTGACAGCCACGGATTTAGGTGCAGTAGGACGAGATGAAACGTTTGGGTATGGAGTCGCTACCTATGAGCCTATCATTACAGAACTACCATTCTTGGAATCCAAAGTAGCAAATGGTCAGATCTTGTTTACATTACAAAATAAAGATGCTGTGAGTAGTTGGAAGCTAACAGAAAATGGGACTACCCTAAAAGAAGTGGCAGGCTCAAAGTGGGAACTGTATCGTCCTGCGGGAACTTATTCATTTAATTTTACTTTTGTAATGAAAAATGGAGCTGCTATGACAGAAAAAGTGAATGTGACATTAAGAAATCCGGCGTTCACAGACTTGAATCAATCCCAGTGGTATTCAAGTCATATCAGCTATTTGTTCTTTAAAGAACAAATGAATGGTTATAAGGATGGATCATTTAAGCCATCTAAAGCAATTACAAGAGCTGAAGCAGTAGCATTACTTGGACGAGCAAAGGATTTGAATGGGGAAGAGAGAGTCACTTCATTTAAAGATGTAGGTTCTGGTAATTTTGCATCCGGCTACATCCAGTCTGCATTAGAAGAAGGAATTCTATCAGGTTTTCCGGATGGTACATTTAAGCCTAATCAAGCTGTGACTCGCGCAGAGATGGCCATTCTCATACAAAATGCATTCATGTTCCCAAGCGATCCTAATAAAGGTTTACCTTTTTCTGATATGAATACAGGCATGGCAAGTTATGAAGCCATTCAGGCATTAGTTCAACAAGGAATAGCAAAAGGTATTTCGACAACACAATTCCAACCTCATTTAAAAATGACAAGGTCAACGTACAGTGTGTTCTTAGCAAGAGCCCAAAAACCGACAGTCTTTAAATAAAAAAGAAAAACTCGAAGCGTTTATCGCCTCGAGTTTTTTAATATTCTGTCGATTGTTACACAATTGTAACCTAAACGTAAAGTAACTATCATGAAATGTCTGATATTATTTAAAATAGATTGTTAAAACTATAGAAATGAACCAGATATTATGTCTAGGTTCCAAAAATTACATGAGGTGGAAAATGAAGAAACGTATTACTCAGATGATCATCGCTGTGTTACTGATCTCAGTGGCGCCATTTATGACGACTCAAGCCAGTGCTTCAACAGGAAATGAAATCGTGAACTACGCTAAAACATTACAGGGCGTCCCATACCAATATGGTGGAATTACTCCATCAGGGTTTGACTGCTCTGGATATACATCTTATGTTTTCAAAAATACTGCTGGTATATCATTAAATAGAACAGCTGCCAATCAATATTCACAGGGCACTTCTGTTTCAAAATCAAATCTTCAACCGGGAGACTTAGTTTTCTTCGATAACTTGGGATACACATCACATGTAGGAATTTATATTGGAAATAGCCAATTTATCTCAGCAACCTCTTCTAAAGGAATTGCAATAGCGAGCATAAACGACCCATACTACTGGGGAAAATATTATATGGGTGCTAAACGAATTGGAAGTGCATCAGTTGCATCTACACCACCCGTAACAAATGGTAATTTCACGGATGTGAAGTCAACGCATCCAGCCTATGTAGCAATTAAGGAACTAAATATGGATGGTGTAATCAATGGTTTTGAAAACCAACAATTCCGTCCGAATGCTGAAGTTACTCGTGGACAAGCTGCCGCGATGGTAAATAGAGTATTAAAATTAACGCCTAAAAATCAATCTCGATTTTCTGATGTTCCAACAAATCATACTTTTGCAAAAGATATAGCGGCAATGAACGAAGCAGGTATATTAAGTGGTTATACTTCAGGAAGATTTGGAATGAATGATTCTTTAACAAAATCACAATTAGCCGTAATTTTAGACCGTGCATTCAAAATTTCTGCTGCAACAGAAAATCAAGTTCACACGGCCTCTATCTATAATGATGTTCCAAAAACGTATTGGGCTCACGATCCAATTGTTGCATTAAAAACAATTGATCAAACAACAGTTTTCCAAACATCGTATTACAAAGTTAATGCTGAAGCATCTCGTGCTGAATTCTCAGCAGCAGTGTACAGCGCTAAATTGGCAAAATAATATTATGTTCGAAGTCATTTGTCTAATAAGGCAAATGGCTTTTTTTTATTATTAATATCCCCAAATTTTGTAGGGTTAAACCTTTTAATTAATAAGAAGTCATTCGTACTAATTTAGACGAATGGCTTTTCATTTTGTTTCATTATATGGGTAAAAATCTTTATCTATTTTATAATTACCCAAAAAACCTTTTATTATACCAATTATTCTATTAAAATGGAAATAGTCACAATAATTGGAGGAAATGAGAATGAAACATATAAAGAAGGGTTTGCTTCTTGTGGTCATGTTCACGTTGGCATTTACGATGTTATTGACGACACAAAAAGTAAAAGCCGATAGCCATGATGATATTACCGGTACTTTAGCACCTGAGATGAGAGAAGCTGTTAAACGGGGAATATTGTTAGGTTATGGAGAAGGAAAATACGGCCAAGAAGAACAAGTAACACGTGCTCAATTTGCAGCATTCATAAAAAGGGCTTTGAATTTACCTGAAGCACAAGCCACTTTTAAAGATGTCACACCAAATATGACATTGGCTACTTCAGTTAATGCTGTGGCCGGTGCAGGTATTATGCAAGGGGTAACATCAGATAGATTTAATCCTGATGCCTTGATTACACGTGAGCAAGTTGCTTTGACCATTGAAAATGCATTGATCTACAGTAAAATGGAATTAGTTAAAAAAGAAACCCTATTTTCAGATGCTAGTTTAATGACCTCAGGAACGAAATTAGCAATTTTTCATGCAACTAATTACGGAATTATAAACGGTATTCCGAATGACGATGGGACAATGAGATTTGAACCGAAATCTAATGCGACTCGAGCGCAAGCAGCCGCATTTATCGTACGTTTCTTAGAAGCGAAAGAGAGCTATGTGCCAACACCACCCACGGTTCCAGAGCCAACACCTGAACCTAAGCCACCTATTGATACAACTAAATACTACAATGCCATCATTAAAGATGGTCAACTTGTGAAAGGGCAATCGGAATATATTACATACGATGCTGCAGCTTCTGCTTTCAGAAGTAACCCTTCTGCCAAAGCAATCTATAAAGGTAATGAAATGATTCAAATTAAAGAAGGTCTTGCTTATGCAAAGCATTACACGCCAGGATCAACAACTGTCATTTATTCAGATACTAGTTTTTCAAAACAAGCCACATATATTCAATATGGTAGAGAATTAAAATTACTAGAGTCCAATGACAGATATGTAAAAGTTCAAGCTGGTGGGACAATTGGTTTTGCAAAACAAAGTGAAATTGAATATATTCCGCAAGAGTTGATTACAAATAAAGATTACTACATGCCGTCATCTACAGGTGTGTTAACACATTTCACTTATAATCATGCCAATAAGTCATTTGGTTATGGTGGCTATCAAATTGGACCTGCACCAATATTTATGACGAATCTTCAAAAATATTATTCTCAGGATGGCGTCAATTTCTATCATGAAAATGGTGTTTTCGCAGGTCAGCACTATCCATATTTCCAATACTTATCAGCAAGAAGTAAAACGAACTATACAGCAGATGAATTGAATCTTTATATTATGGATCGTTTACAGACTGTTTCTTCAAAATATCCTACGGCATTAACCAAATCGAAGCTGATTGGGCTAGGTGCTTTCTTGAAAGAAGTGGAAAGTATTTATAATGTGAACGCACTCTTCATCCTTAGTGCGGCGATGCATGAGAGTGATTCAGGAATGAGTGTGAATGCACAGACGAAGAACAATCTTTTCGGTATTAAAGTATTCGATTCAACACCTGAAGATGGAGAATCATATATCAAACCTGAAGATAGTGTCGTGGCATTCGTGACACGTTATGTGAATTTAAACTATGGTCCACCTACTGGCTCATATGCTAAAGGTTTGGCACCTGGAAATAAATCTTCAGGTATGAATGTTCATTATGCTTCTGATCCAAACTGGGGAGCTAAGATTGCTCAATATATGTGGCGTGGGGATACTTTACTAGGTTACAAGGATAGTGGAGTAAATGCGAAACAATTGGCAATGACAGCTCATAATGGTGTAATCAACGTGAGGTCTACTCCTGAAGTCAAATCAGATAATCTATTATTCACATACAAAGCAAAAGATTTAGGTGCTAACAATAGCTTTGGTTATCCATTGGTGATTTTAGATGAAATCATTGGCACGGATGGATATAAGTGGTTTAAAGTGTTATCAGATCAAAATTCACCTGCAGATTTCGGGTGGATTCGTGAAAAAGATGCAAACAACACACTTGTAAAGAAAATTAACTAGCAAATAGGAAAGACCGTTTCGTATTTATACGAAACGGTCTTTTGAGTTTTATATTAAGGCAATTTTTTTATATATAAATTAGAGCGAATCAGATTCTTTTCTTCGGACGAACTTGCGAGCCTCCTCACTCATGATGATTGTCTAACAATGACTTTATCAAAAGAAAAAGCTTCTGGCACTGGCCAAAAGCTCACTAACTATTATTTAGATCGTTTCACCATACTCAACATGCGATTGAAGCCAGTCGGGTAAGTGACTTTTAATGACGCTGCATATACGATGATACCGATTGGCACAAGCACTGCTAGCTGGATTAGCGAATACCAATCCTCTGCACCTAAAGCAATCTTAGCTCCCCAAACCACAAGCCCCATAAGGACTGCAGGTATGATTACTCTGACACTCATGCGAGCAAATCGAGCAAATTCAGACATTCCTAAATCTCTGTATACCACAATCATAGACACGGTAAAGTAGTAAATGCTGACTACTGACGCCGAGACGGCGAGTGCAGGGTAGCCGTAATCATCAACTAACCACCAGTTTAATAAGAAGTTTAATAAAATTGTCGTGACACTGATTCGGAACACAACAGAAGTTTTCCCACGCGCATACATCGACTTGGATAGAATCAATTGCATGCCTTGGAAAACGATAATTGGTAGGTAAAATAACAAGGCAATATACGTATTATCTGTATCTTGCGCTGAGAATTTTCCACGCTCATAAATGAACGACACAGCAGCGTCACCAACAACCAATAAACCCACTGTAATTGGTAACAACGTAACAAGAGAAATTTCCATACCACGGAAAAAAGTATCTTTAAATTTCTTAATATCTTCCGTTTGTTCACTCATCAAAGTGAATATAATCGCGGCTAGAGTCGTCGCGTAAATCGCATTTGGTATGCTGATTAGAAGCGATGAGTTGTTTAAATACGTAACAGCACCGTCAGCGACACCCACACCAGATGCGAAAGCTTTATTGACGAACAGATTTATTTGTCCAACCACAGAGTTCAATAAAGAAGGGATAATCAATATAATGAAAGCTTTCTTGAAATCCGGCTCCATGGTGAAATCCAAACGCCATTTATAATCGGAACGACCTAGGAAGTATAACTGAATAACAACACCTAAAATCGTTCCGAATAAAAATCCGTAGACCAGTGAATAAATTCCCCATACTTCACTGAAGAAAATGGCGAAAATGGCTGCCATCAATGTAGCTAACAACTTCGCTAATTGTGAAGGTACAAATATGCGCCGGGACTGAAGATAGGAATCCAATAGTCCGGTTAACGCGATTAACATCATGAATGCAAAGAAAATCTGAGTCATTTCAACGGCATATGGCTCTATGCCTTCCTTCATATTGGGATAAATGACGGGAACAAACTGTTTCGCAAAAAACCATCCCAAAATACTGATAAAACCAAAGATGACCATTGTCCAGTTCAGGAGGGCATTCGCATTTTGTTCACTAGTATCCAATCCAGTTTTTTTACGTTTAATATACATTGGCAAAAATACATTATTGAAGCCTGTAGATATCATGGCCACCACTAATGTAATAAAACCGAAAGCGAGGAAGTAGCCATCTGTTTCATTTGATGCCCCAAACTCATTCGCGACTACTGCTTCACGAACGAACCCTGATAATTTCAGTAATAAAGCAAGTCCTGTTGACCATAACGCTGCTTTCTTCAAGTTACTCATCTTACACCTACCTATTTAGAAAAACTCCTTGCTATAGGAGCAAGGAGCCTTAGATTATTTAGAGATTGCACGTTTATAGATACTTTCATATTTTTCGGCAGCTGCGTAATGAGAATACTGGTCCACGATTTTTTTGCGCGCAGCATCAGCCAGCTGTGATCCTTCTTCACGGTTTTCAAGAAGGTGAATCATGGCATTTGAAAGATCTTCAATGTTTCTTTCTTCAACAAGTAGACCATCTTTTTCATGGTCAACAATTTCTTTTAATCCACCTACAGCACAAGCGATTAGTGGTACACCTGAGCCCATTGCTTCAAGAGCAGAAATGGATGTCGCTTCTTCAACTCCTGCACTATATATAGAAGGAACTAATACAACATCACTTAGAGCAAAGTACTCGATCATGTCTTTATGAGCTACGGCTCCTAGTAATGTAACGTTATCTGCTACGCCTAGTTCTGCAGCTTTAGATTTGATTTCATCAAACATTTCACCTGTGCCTGCAAATAGTACACGAGCGTTCGGGAATTTCTCCAAAACAGGCGGGAATGACAATACTGGATAAATAACGCCATTTTTACGAGTTAAACGACGTGGAACAAAGAAGATAAGTTCATCTTGATTTAAGCCATATTTGTCACGGAATTCACGGCGACGTTCAACTTCTGGTTTAAATGAATCTACATCAATGAAGTTTTTAATCATTGTTCCGTCAACGCCTGTTTCACGCTTCACATAATCTTTAATGCGTGTATCAACTGTAATGACTTCGCGCGTAGCCGTGTAACCTACACGTTCTACTGCCATTAGCTTGTCCGCATGTTTTGATCCTTCAGCAACAGATCCTTTTGAAATACCTTCATACGTTAAATAACCATGAACAGTGGTAACTGTCGGAAGACCTGCTGCAAGAGAAGCGCGAGTGGCGAATACGTCTTGCGCATTAACTACGTCATACGCTTTATATTTATCTTCACGTAACATTTTTTCGAGGAATGCCTGGCGACGTTCTAACGTCCACACATAACCAGCACCTAAAGAAATCTTGTTTAAAATAAACGACGGACCACGTGCGATAAAATCACGTTTCCATTTTGGTACATCAGAGAAAGATAAAGTATCCACTTGATGTCCACGAGCTTCAAGCCCGGATTGTAATGTTGTCATATGTGTCGAAAGGCCACCTAAATGAGGATAGTCATACGACGTGACTAATAATATTTTCATGAATGACAATCTCCTTTAGTTTCCGAATTTTTCTTTTAATAAATCCAAGTTGCGCATAGCTTCACGACGAAGTTGATCGACATTAGGTTCCATTGTTTTCTGTGCAGCTTCTTTGTTGTCCAGTAAATAAAGGGCATTCTCAAGAAGTTTTGCCTGATCAATTTCACCTAAACGGAATGAATAGTCCCACATGCCAGAACGTTTTAGAAAGCTTTCTACTTTCTTATCGTAACTGAATCCAAGATGAGGAACATTGCTGAGTGCTGAGAATATTAAAGCATGTAAACGCAAGCCGACAGTTAAATCCGCATGGCGGATAAAGTTCAGGAATTGATTTGGTGAAAAATCCGAACCAAGCATATACGTTTTGTCTGCGTGTTTCATATGTGACAATACATCATTGGAAGCAGGTACATCATATTTTCCTTCCATTGGAACGAAAACCGGTGTAACGCCACGTTGCTCAATTAACTCATCTAATAAATGAGCCATTTTTTCAATGTAGTCCGGATGCTCAAACCATGGACGTACAGTAACGGCAACGATTTTTTCGTCACCTTTTAAAGGAAGTGAATCATATGCCGAGTTTTCTTCGTCTGCTCGGAATGCGAAAACGATATCAGCAGTCACCACTGTTTCAGGTCGTTTAACACCGAGTGAATGCAGATAGTCTTTTGAATATTGGTCACGAACTGTAACGAAGTCAGCCAGGTTAGCAAAGATTTTCATCAAAATCTTACCCCATGTAGAGGTAACAGGGCCGATTCCTTGTGAAAAGAACATTACTTTTGCTCCACAAAGTTTAGCTAAGAACACAATTAGTAAATAATAAGGAAGCGGGCCGAATAAAAACTTCGTTGGGTAAGTGTCTTGAAGCAAGCCGCCACCACCGGAAATCAATAAGTCTGCATCACGCAACGCTCTTACTTTTTCCTTATTTTGATGTCTCCATCCACGATAAACAGATTTCACGCCATGTTCCTTCGCTGTTAATTCAGGCGATAGGGAAAACACAGTGATCTCAGGATTGTTTAATTCAGAACGCAGATTATCTACGATCGCTTTTAGTATCGCTTCGTCTCCTGTGTTACCAAGACCATAGAAGCCGGATAATACAATTTTCAAATGAAGTCCTCCTCTTAAGAAAAGCGGAAAGCGCCACTATAGCTCAACGCTCTAAAATGTGGAACAGGCCAATCTAATCCGACTCTGGCGCTGGAGCAACTGAATCGAAAACTTGTTTTCGAATGAAGTTGCGAAGCTTAGGAGCGGGTTGGCCTGTGCAACTGGATCTGGCGCTGGAAGAAGCGAATCGGAAACCTGTTTCCGAATGAGTTTCTGAAGCTTAAGTGTGAGCTGGCGCTTGTAGCTAGACATAATAATAACAGAAATTTATCTTTTTAATTTCCATAACAAAAGCTTTCACAACGAAGTGAAAGCGTCTTATGTCCAAATTTTATCACTTGTCACGGATGCTATGCAACTAAACAAAGAATCTGCTATACTATATCAATTGAATGTGAACGAAATGAGGCTGTAAATAGTGAAAGAGACCTACTTAGGCGTGGATGTATCGCCATTAACATATGAAGGAATTATCAGTGAATTACAACAGAAAATGGCTCGTAATGAGCAGTCAACAATTATCGCAGTAAACCCGGAAAAAGTCATAACTGCAAATCGGGATCCACAAGTGAAAACGTTAATTAATGAATCAACTTTCCAGATTCCTGATGGCGTTGGTATCCTATTGGCATCAAAACTAAGAGGTGGCAAGATTACTTCCCGTGTTACTGGGGTAGACATGATGGGAAAACTGCTGGACTTCGCCGCATCACATGGCCATCCGGTTTATTTTTATGGGGCAAAAGAAGAAGTCGTGACTAAAGCCATTTCAGAGATTCAAAAAGAGAGACCGCTTCTGACCGTTGCTGGATATACAAATGGTTATGAGAAAGATGAGGCAGCTTTGGTACAACGTATTCATGAAAGTGGAGCGAAGATATTATTCGTTGCACTCGGCAGCCCAAAACAGGAACTATGGATAAAGAGGGACCTGGTAAACCTTCCAAACGTTCTTGTTTTTCAAGGGGTCGGTGGGAGTTTTGATGTATTTTCGGGAATGGTCAAAAGAGCACCCGCACTTTTCCGTAAGTTTGGGTTAGAATGGTTATATCGTTTGGCAAGTAACCCATCACGTATCAAGCGTCAAATGAACTTGCCGATCTTTTTATGGCGAGTATTAATAGGTAAGAAATAACATTGAAATCGTGTGATTTCTGTACCTATAATTGCGGTACTTGAGTGACCAATACAAAACACACTTATAATAGAAGAAACTAATTTATTTTCATTCAGAAGGAGAATACTTATGAAAAAAACCATTTGCGTAGTTGGACTCGGATATATCGGATTACCGACTGCTGTCATGTTTGCAAATCATGGACACCAAGTTCACGGAGTGGACGTTAACGAAGACACGGTTAAAATGATTCAAAAGAAACAATTACATATCGAAGAAAACGGTCTACAGGAGCGTTTAGATAAAGCGATTGATTCTGGTTCACTGACTGTTTCTACAGAACCAATCAAGGCGGATGTCTTTATTATCGCTGTTCCTTCACCAATCAAAGCGGACAAAACAGCTGATTTAGAATATGTAAGAATAGCTACTGCTTCTACAGTTCCTTTCCTTGAAAAAGGTAACTTGGTTATTTTGGAATCAACTGTTCCTCCACGCACGGTAGAAGATGTAATGATGCCTGAATTGATTAAGGCGAACTTGGAAATTGGCATGGAATTGTTAGTGTCCCACTCACCTGAACGCGTGATTCCAGGTCGAGTATTTGAAGAATTGGTTTCCAACGACCGTATTATTGGTGGTGTCAATGTAGAGTCAGCTAAACAAACGACAGCACTGTATCAATCATTCGTAAAAGGTACGATGCATGAAACCGATGCAACGACAGCTGAACTTGTAAAAGTAATGGAAAACACATACCGAGATGTTAATATTGCTTTCGCAAATGAATTGGCAAAAATCGCACAGAATATTGGAGTGAATATTTGGGAGGCAATCAAGCTTGCTAACTTCCATCCTCGGGTGAATATTCATATGCCAGGCCCTGGTGTTGGTGGACACTGTATCGCAGTTGATCCTTGGTTCTTGGTGGAACTTGATCCGCAACAAGCGAAGCTCATTCACTTGTCACGACAAACAAATGATGGCATGCCATCCTATACTGCTCAATTAACGGCTGATATATTAAATGCAAAAGGCATTAAGGATCCGAAAATTGCTGTACTCGGATTAGCATTTAAAGGCAACATTGACGATATGCGTGAAAGTCCTTCTGTTGACGTAGTGGAACAACTTCGTGAGCGACAAATGAGTTTGTCAGCATACGATCCACATATTAAACACAACAACTTGCCGGAACAGACACAAGATCAATTTGTAGCGCTTCAACATGCTTCGGCGATTTTAGTATTAACTGATCACCAAGCGTTTAGAGACTTGAATCCTGAAGAAATCAAATCACATATGACCAACCATATCATCATCGATACTAAAAACTGTATTGATCGTGCGAAATGGGAAGCAGCTGGATTTGATGTATATCTTTTAGGTGATTCCAAGAATTAAGGGAGGCATTGTTGATGAAAAAAGTACGCAAAGCAATTATTCCAGCTGCAGGTTTAGGTACACGTTTCTTACCAGCAACGAAAGCAATGCCAAAAGAGATGCTACCTATTGTTGATAAACCGACCATTCAATATATTGTAGAAGAGGCTATTGCTTCAGGTATTGAAGATATTATCATCGTTACAGGAAAAGACAAGCGTGCCATCGAAGATCATTTCGATTCTGCGCCACTTCTTGAAAATACATTATATGCAAAAGAGAAATTTGATTTATTGGAAGAAGTACAACAATCCGGAAAAGTTGAAATTCATTACATTCGTCAGAAAGCACCCCTTGGATTGGGACATGCTGTTTGGACCGCACGTAAGTTTATTGGGGATGAACCTTTTGCGGTTTTACTCGGTGACGATATTGTACAAGCTGAAACACCATGCTTGAAACAGTTGATTGAGAACTACGAAGAGACGGCTTCCTCAGTGATTGGTGTAATGGAAGTTCCAGAATCAGAAACACACCGTTATGGCGTCATTGATCCTTCTGAACAAATCGGTTCACGGTACAAAGTTCGTAAATTCGTAGAAAAGCCAAAACAAGGTACAGCTCCTTCAAATATGGCGATTATTGGTCGTTATGTGTTTACTCCTGAAATCTTCAAGTATTTAGATGAGATGGAAATAGGAGCGGGGGGCGAAATCCAATTAACGGATGCCATTGAAAAGTTGAACGGTGAACAAGGCGTTTATGGATATGCTTTTGAAGGAAATCGTTATGATGTAGGTGAAAAACTTGGTTTTGTCGAAACCACTTTGGAATTTGCCCTGCAACGTCCAGATTTAAAAGATGATTTAATCGCCTACATGAAAAAGAAAATTGAACAGTATGAATAAGACATCGCGAGCAATCGCGATGTACTTGCGTCTAGAACTAATTGGAAAGGGGGATGAGAGATGAAAATTTTATTGGTAGCCAATATGTATCCATCCTCAAACTTCCCAAGTTACGGTGTCTTTGTACAAAACACCGAAAAGATTTTACAAAATGAAGGCTTTCAAGTTGATAAAGCCGTTTTACAGAAGAAAACATCTAAACTGTCTAAAATAATGGGTTACGCTATTTATTACAGCAAAATCTTATCAAAAGGTTTAACTGGAAACTACGATGCTATTTATGTGCACTATGCTTCTCATAATGCCATGCCTCTATTATGGTTGAAAAAGCTGAAGCCTTCTGTCCGAATAGTGACAAATGTTCATGGTAGCGATGTGGTACCGGAAGTTGCTTCACAGGAAAAATACCAACCGGCAGTTAAAAAACTGCTTCAACAATCATCACTCATAATTACACCTTCTCATTACTACGAAAAATTAGTGCAACAAAAATATGGTGTCAAAACACCTATACGCGTATTTCCATCTGGTGGGGTGAATGCGGAAGTCTTCCACCCGAAAAAAAACCAACGTATAGATATTTTATCTCAACTAAAACTAGATCCTGCTTTCCGTTATATCGGATATGTAGGGAGACTGGATGTCGGAAAAGGTTGGGATCATTATTTGCGGGCCATTTCGTTTTATATGAACGAAAAGCCAGAGGAAAGAGACCGTACCCGTTTTATTGCAGTAGGCTCTGGTAAAGAAGATGATGCATTTAAAGAACTTGCGAAATCATTGGGCATTGAAGATGTCATCATTCACTATCCTTTGATGAAACAATCTGATCTAGCAAATATCTATACTGTCATCGAAGCATTCATATTTCCGACAACCAGAAAAGGGGAAAGCCTGGGTCTCGTTGGACTAGAAGCAATGGCATGCAAAACTCCGATTCTTGCAAGTGCAATAGGGGGCATCCTTGATTATGTTCAAGATGGTCAAAATGGATGGTTATTTACCCCAGGGGACGCTGTTCAATTAAAAGATTTATTGGTTAAATTTGATGAACTGTCAAATGAAGAATATGAAAAGATTTCTCAAGCAGCTTATGAAACCGCCTTACAATATGAACAAACAACAATTCAATCGAAGCTTTCAGCTATTTTTAATGAATTGAATCCACAAACAACTAACGAAAGAGGATTTTAACTTGCCATGAATCAAACTAAATTTCTAATCTATTTTATTGCTTTTCTTGTGCTTCAACCCGTCATTGATGTATTAACAGCTGGGTCCAAACTTTTATTGGGCTCGAATATTACAATCGGAGTCATGCTCCGCTTTGCTTATATGGGAACAATGGGTTTATTTTTATTATGGATGGCCCGCTCGAATAAATTGGCACGCGGCTACATAATATACCTAGTTGGCTTAGCACTAATTATTGGTATTAACATTTTCCTGAATATAAGCGTTAAAGATCCTTATTATCTATTCCAGGAATTAAAGTTCTTCAATAAAGTAGTATATTTCAATATCGTGTTCCTTGGATTCATGATTGTGTATAAACAATTACAAGCACGTGATTGGGATATCGAGAAACATACGACGAAATATATGTGGTTAGCAGGCTTTATTATCGGCGCAGTATTTATCATAGCTCAGCTTACTGGCACGAGTTTATCCAACTATGCACATACCAAAGTTGGTTACTCCGGTTGGTTCTATGCAGGAAACGAAATAGGGGCAATTATGGCGATTATCTTACCGATTCTTGCACTGTATGCAATCGAACGAACAACAAATGCTAAGAAACCGTGGTTCTGGATTCCATTTGTCATGTTGTCACTAGGAATGCTGGCATTAGGAACTAAGGTTGGTTACGGTGGAATACTGGTTGTCCTTTTATCAGTACTGATTGGTAGCATCATCATGTATGTGTTCATGAAGCTTAAAACGCAACAAGTAAAATCAAGTTTGATCATTTCATTTGGATTAATTGTTTTGCTTGCAGCTGCAACACCATTTACACCTGTTTTCGGAAATATGTACGCTCATTTGGACATCTTGAATATTGATCTTTTCGGAGATTCTGAGAATGATGAACCCCAATTTGATGCCAACGGGGAAGAAATTATCGAAGACGATCCCGAAATAACAAATGAACAACTTCAAAACTTGATTTTCAGTTCACGTGAAAAGTATGAAAAAGAATTCAATGCAGATTTTAATTCTTCACCAATCACACAAAAGTTGTTCGGTATGGGCTTTGCAGGAAACTATGAAGAACCTGAACCAGGAAAAGACTTGAAAATGATTGAAATGGACTTCCATGATTTGTTCTATTCATTTGGATGGATCGGCTTCTTTTATTTAATGGCTCCATTCTTCTGGTATACAGGGAAGTTTTTACTACATTTTGTACGAAATATTAAAACACACTTTACGTATCTATATATTTTATACGGGGTGGCCTTCTTGCTGGCGGTGGGAATAGCTTACACAGCAGGACATGTATTGACTGCACCAGCAGTTTCTATCTATATCGCATCCATTTTAGCGATGTTAAATGTCAGAGAGAAGCTAATAGACCTATAAAAATAGGCTGTTAGACTAGAAAAATCTGAAATTTCCTAATAACATCAGGTTAATTTGTCGTAATATCTATAAAATAGTTGAAATGTAAATGTAATCTGTTAGAATAAATAGGAGTTTAATTGTAAAACTTTGTCCTTTTACTGCCATTTCTATAAACCTTTCTTCTTGCGCAGAAGATATATATTTACTAGGTAAATAGAAAAAACTGGCGTAAAATTGTAAATGTTGGTACAATTTAAACTGTGAAATATTTTTGATGCGGTTTTGCCGTTCTCAAAACACAGACTATACACAAAACAGGAGGAATACTCAACATGGCTTATCAACCAAAGTCGTACAAAAAATTCGTTGCAACAGCAGCGACAGCAACACTTGTTGCATCTGCAATCGCACCAGTAGCTTCGGCTGCATTCTCGGACGTGGCAGAGCAATACAAAACAGCAGTAGATTACCTATCTACTAAAGGTATCTCACAAGGATATCCTAACGGTAAATTCGGTACTGACGACAAAATCAAACGTCAAGATGCTGCAGTAATGATCGCTAAAGCTCTAGGAGCTTCACCAACAGGAACTTATGCAAACGCTGGTTTCACTGACGTACCTAAGGATCGTCAATGGGCTGTAAACTTCCTAGTTGAAAAGAAAATCGTTTCTGGTAAAACAGCTGAAAAATTCGGCGCTAACGATTTCACTACACGTGGAGAAATGTCAAAAATTATTGCTAACGCTTATAAATTCGTAGGTGATGCAACAAACACATTCCCATTCACTGATGTTTCTGATACTTTCAAACAATATGTTGACGCATTAAACGAAGCTGGTGTAGCTAAAGGTTTGACTGCTACTAAATTCGGTACTGGTGAAAACGTAACACGCGGTCAATTCGCATTGTTCGTTTACCGTGCTGAAACATTTGCTCCTGCTGCACCGTCAGTAGTATCAGTAAGTGCGATTAACGGTAAAGAGATTGTAGTTGATTTTAATGGACCTCTTGATAAAGTCACTGCAGAAACAGCAGCTAACTATGAACTTAGTGTAAATGGTATTGCTGAAACTGGTTTTACAGCTAAACTAGCTGACAGCAAAAAGCAAGTTGTTTTAACTCTTACTGATGCTGCTAAATTAGCTAATAATGAAGCTTTAACTTTAACTGTATCTAAAAATGTTTTGAATGAAAAATTAGTTGCAGGTGTAGCTGATTACTCAAAAACTTGGGTATTCTCTGATAAAGTTGCTCCAAAAGTTACTAAAGTAGAAAAAGATGGAGATAACATCGAAGTTACTTTTGATGAATATGTATCATCTACAGTTACTATTTCAAAAGTAAACGGTGTTGATAAAGTTGTTGCACCTGTAGTTGGTTTAACTAAAACAATTACTATCACTGATGGTGCAAAAGGTTTAGCTAACGGAAATTACGAAGTATTGTTAAGCGGTGTAACTGATGCTACAGGAAATACTTCTTCAGTTTTAACTGGAACTGTAACTGTTTCTGACGATACATTAGCTCCAACTGTATCTAAAGTAGAACAAATTACTGACGACAAGCTAAGAGTTACATTCAGTAAAAATGTATCAGGTGCTACTTTTACAGTTAAGAAAAATGGTTATAACCTAACTGCAGTTGCTACTCCAGCAGCTGGTCCTGAAGATGAATATGTAATTACACTATCTGATGCAGGCGCTATTAAAGTATATGATGCTGGGCAGTCATCTTCTGTTGTAACATTAGAGGTAACTGGATATAAAGGATCTACAAATAACCTTTTCGGTGCTGCATATACAACTAATGTTTCTTTGAATAAAGATACTACAGCTCCAACGAATGTAACTCGCTTTAATGAAATCGTTGACATTGATACTGCAGCAGCAACTTTTGATGAAGTATTCAACATCAAATTCAATGAAGAACTTACAGTTGGATCTGCTGATGCTTCAAAAATCACATTAACTGATAAAGATGGCGTTAGACAGGCAGTAACAAGTGCTACAGTTGTTAACGATGCAGCTGGAAAACCAACTATCCTTCAAGTTAAATCAACTGCAATTCAAGATGCTACTACTAAGAAGATTAATGTAGGAACTTACACAATTAACTTGGGTGTTGGTTCAGCAAAAGACTTAGCTGCAAATTCAAATGCTGCAACTAATGTAACAATTAGTAAGTCTGGTACAGCATCAGATGTTACTGCTACAGCAACAGCTGCGGCTAACGTTATTACTGTAGTTTATGGCTCTGATATGACTACTACTGCAGTATCTGCAGCAAACTACTTACTTAACGGTAAAGCATTACCTGCTGGGACTAACATCTTCTTTGATACAAATAAATATACAGTAGATATTGAACTTCCAGATGGTAGTGTTTCATCTTCTGGTACTGGTGTATTATCAATCTCTGATAATGTTGTATCTACAGGTGGAAGCAAAGTTGCATCTGCAGATCGTACGAAAAACATCACAACTGGTTTTGTAGATAATGTTAAACCAGTCTTAGCATCTGCTAAGAAAGAAAGCACAACTTCTGTTGAACTTACTTTCAGTGAAAATGTTGATGCTACAACTTTACTAGCTGCAGATTTAAATGACTTTGTTGTTAAAATTAACGGAAATACAGTAGCTTACACTGCTGTTGTTGATGGAGTAGTAGGAGATAACAAGATTTCTTTAACTGTTCCTACTTACAACACATCTCAAGCAGTTACTGTAAGTGTTACAGGCACTGCTGCTGATATTCAGTTAGAAGATATTCAAGGCAACCTTGTAACTAAATCTACTACTGTAACAGCTAACTAATATTATAATAATAGGTGTTAAATTCTACTACTGTACAGATTGAGAGATTTGTAAGTACTGCATTGACACTAAGGGAAAAGGGCCATCGCTTTTGCGATGGCCCTTTTTATTTTTTCAATAATATTTTTTATGGTAGTCACACAATTTAGGTATAAAAAGCACTACATCATCCACTTCTTCTAAACTTGTTTTGTCTAGAAACAAGAATTGAAATGGTTTTTCCTTTTTACATTGCCCGATGGTAGAATCATCTGAGAAAATAGTATGTTAAATCATTATTTAGGTTGTGATAAATTAAGTAAGTGAACCCATTTTTGATGGTATTTTAATTTATAGAAAATAAGATAATACATAAACTGTTTACCTTTGATGAGGATAAAAAATTGTAATCGTATATTCACTAAATTTAACTAGTAAAGCAAATAGGACTAATAGTAACAGGGAATGAATATTGTATATTAGTAATTAGTAAGTAGATAGATTCATTTAGTAAATATTCACACAAACTGCCTTCTATATGAAATATACTTTACCTATATTACTTACTGAAGGAGCAATGAGATGAAAAAATCACTATTAATCTTTTTATTTGTTATCGGAATTGGATTTTCACTTCCACAACTGGTTTCCGCAAATGATTCTATGATGCATGGTCAGTTAACTAACGATCAAGTACCTTTGTATTCATCAATGGAAATGACAAATGCTGTCGCAACCTTGCAAGGAACAGGTAACACTGTTCAATTCCAACCGACACAAAATGCAACGATTTTGCAAGTGTCTATTGGTGGGAAAACCTATTTCATGGAAAGTCGATTTTTGGCACCAACCGACAAAGTATTACCGGACGTTCAAACTGGCACCGAAAGACAAATTAATACAAAAACTAACTTTACTATTTTCGGTGAAAAGTCTTCGTCAAGCAATGTGTTAGTTCGTGGGAATTCAGCAGGTTCTTTCACGACAATTGGCTACGAAAATGGATTCTTCAAAGTTTTGGTCGCAGGGAAAGTCGGATATTTCCCGGGGAATGATGCAATCATATCTTTCACAAAACCAGCAATGTCGATTCAAGTCTTAGAAACTAAGCTTCCGTTATATGAAGTACGCAGTGGTGAGCGAATTCAAGTCGGATCCTTAGCGTCTGGTTTTATCATTAATCGTGAGAAAGAAGTTAGTGGTTATCATCAATTTGTCGCAAAAGGGAAGACCTATCAAATTCCTGTAAAGGGCACCTGGCCATCCAGTACAGCTGCAACAATCATACCTGCCGCTAAACCGATGTTTCCTGCGTCCGTACGAGTGGAAAATGAAACTGCTGTCACTAACAGCTCAGGAACTACGATTGGTTATTTAAGTCGAGGAAGCGTGCTGACATTACATAACTTCAGTAAAGATAAAGGCGTAATTGAGTTTCTTGGTTCGGTTGCGTATATTCCTTTGAAAAATGTGACACATTCCAACCTTGTTCAACCAAAGAAAAACATTTCTCACAGAGAAATGTCCTATTGGATGCAAGTAATAGCGGGAATGTACCCGGAGTTCACTAAGTTTGAACTCATCGGGAAGAGTGTAGAAGGACGGGGGATTTACGCTTTAAGAGTTGGAAATGGTAAGAAAGAAATCTTATTTGATGCATCCATGCATGCACGGGAGCACATGACAACCAATGTACTTTTAGAAATGATTGATACTTACTCTCTTCATTACAATAACAAAACAACCTTTGCTGGATATAACGTTAAAACGGTATTGGATCAAACCAGCATTTGGTTCGTTCCAATGATGAATCCTGACGGTGTTACGCTGGTTCAGGGTGGGCAAGGTGCTGTTACAAATGGCGCACTTGCTCGAAAAATCAACGGTTCGAGTAACTTTGCACGTTGGAAAGCGAATGTGCGGGGAGTCGATTTAAACAAAAACTTTGATGCAGGATGGAGCTATATTGATAATAATATTACTAAGCCAAATTGGATGGGTTACCGTGGACCACGTGCGTTTTCTGAACCAGAAGCAGTTGCGTTGAAGCATTTCGTCGAGAAACATAAGTTTATGTCCAATGTCTCTTATCATTCCTCTGGACAAGTCCTGTATTGGTTCAATTTCCAAGCAGGAGCGCAACTGAGCAGGGATGTTCAATATGTGAATCAGCTCAAATCGATTACAGGATATACAGTTGTCCCACCTTATTATAGAAAAGGAACAGGATCTTCCGCGGATTGGTTTATTAAAGTGACGAAGATGCCTGGTGTTACAGTGGAGATTGCTCCGTATGCTGGAGAGGCGCCTGTTCCACTTGCTTATTGGGATGGCATTTGGAAACAGAATCATAAAGTCGGATTGCACGCTGCCAATGAAGCTTGGAAACGGAATTAATATAATAATGGAAAGAGGGATATGATGATGAAAAAAGTAATTGCATCCTTGGCACTAGGAGTCTTGTTTGCAAGTTCATTTGTCAATGAAGCCGATGCTAGCGTAAAACATTCAATCTATACCGACTTATCCATGAACAACACTTTTTATGAGGCTGTCTATTCTATGAACATGAAAGAAGTATTGGAAGCAGAATATACGAATGATGGTAAAGTTTTGATTGACTCTGCTGGAATCGTCACTCGTGGGGAAGCAGCATTCATGCTGTATATGCTTCTTGGCATGGAGCCGGAAATCAGCAAGAGCTTCCCAGATGTTAAATCCGACAGTGCCTATTATGAAGCAATTTCCACAATTGCTTCACTAGGGTATGTTAATGGCTATGAAGATGGGACATTCCGTCCTGAAGTTGAATTGACACGTTCTCAAATGACTCGTATCTTGTCAGGAGCTTTCAATTATTCAGTGACAATGAATGCTAAAGTACCTTTTACTGATGTCAATGAACGTTGGGCGCCTTACGTTGATGCGATTTTCCGCAATGGAGTGACCAAAGGTGTAACGGCGACGTCGTTTGCACCGGATAAAAAGTTGACGCGAGGTGAAATGTCAGCTTTCATGTATCGTGCCTTTAAAAAGGTTCCGGGATCTACTTATAATGACTTCGAAGTGATGAATGCCATTAATGAAGCTACTCGCAAAACACGAATTATCATGATTCAAGGTCTTGAAAAATATCATCCGAATCATAAAGCTGCAGATATTAAGGATGATTTGTCAGAGCTAGTGGTGGAGCCATACTTATCACAAGCATTAAAAGGATATGAAGCGTCATGTTATAACTGTGATAACGCAAATGTTATACATGACTTCCAATTTGGATTACCATTCAGAGTCGTTGCGAAAACGGACAATGTCCTAAAAGTGGATGCGACTGTTCCTTCAAATGGGATTAATTCGGGTTACCGTGCCACGATTGAATTAGTACGAAGCGGTGATACATGGAAAATCAAAACGTACGTGCCACGTACGTTTAAAGAAGATCCACTAAAACTCACAATTGAGCAATCAATTGATTACCTTAAATATGCTATTCCTCTTTACTACCAGGAAGAAGTTGATTCCATTCAACATACAGGAAAAGAACCTCGGTTAGGACTGGATTTGTTTAAGGTGAATGGGAAATCTATGTATGTATTTGATGTAAATACCGGTGAACTAACTGAGTACTATCCGGTTAACTAAATAGAGTATAAGGAGCCTATCTGTGAAAAAGATAGGTTCTTTCTTTTTCTATTAATATTTTGAAGAACTAATATTAATCGATAATAAAGAAGATATGTTAAAGGTCACTTTTGATTTTTCCTTATAAAGAGATATGTAGCAAAACAGCGCAGACTCACGTGGGAAAGCGAGACAGTCGAGACCGAGGCTCGGCGATCGCCCACGGAAAGCGGAGCGGTTTTGCGGAATATCTACAATACCATTTAATATAGCTAATAAAAAATGAGCTTACATAATAGGAAAATAGTAGAAAAACTTCATAAAACAGTTACATAGCCTTAATATTTTGACATCCTAAATTTGGTATAATGAATTTGTTTCATTATTTCGAATTAAGGGGAGAAATGCATGACAATGTGGAAAAAAGTATCCGCTTCAGCATTAGCAATGTCGTTAGCTGTAAGTGGTTTGGGGATAAGCCAAGAAACGTCTGCTGCAGAAAAAGACGCTACTCGCGGAGAATATGTGAAGGCACTAATTACTGCGATGGGTGTGGAACTGGGAACTGGAAAAACGATTAAATTTGATGACGTTCCAAATGAACTAAAACCGTATATTGAAAAAGCAGTTGAGTTAAAACTTATCAATGGCAAATCTGCAACAAAATTTGATCCAAACGGTACTCTAAATCGTGAACAAGCATTTGTAATTGCGGTTCGTGGTATCGGGACTGATAAGAGCTTTCCGATTAGTAACTTAAAAGAGTTCAAGGATGGCAATAAAATCAGCGGAAGTTTACGTTCTGATCTATCAAAAGGAGTTGGAATGGGCTTCTTACTTGGATATGCCGACAAAACAGTAAGACCAGGTCACCATGTAAGCAAAGGGGAAATGCGTGCACTCGTGCAACGTTTCCTGAAAGAATATAAGGCATCTGTGGCGAATACGACAGTAGCGCTACGAATTCTTGGAACCTCTGATATCCATACGAATATAGTGAACTATGATTATTACAAAGATACGCCATCCAACAGCTTGGGTCTTGCAAAGACAGCAACATTAATCAAAAATGCCCGTAAAGAAAATGGCAATACTTTGTTATTCGACAATGGAGATTTGATTCAAGGGACTCCACTAGGCTCATTCAAATCATCAGTGGAGCCATTGAAAGATGGGGAAGTTCATCCATCGATAGCAGCTCTTAATTTGTTGGATTATGACGTTGCCACTCTTGGGAACCATGAGTTTAACTATGGTCTTCCATACTTGAATGAAGTGATGGACGATGCTGGCTTCCCTTATGTAAATGCAAACGTGAAAGACGCTAAGACAGGGAAGAATATGTATACTCCGTATGTCATCGTTGATAAAAAAGTGAAAGATTCTAAAGGAAAAGAAACGATCATTAAAGTCGGTGTAACTGGAATTGTCCCTCCTGCGATTCTTAAATGGGACAAGTCTCATTTAGAAGGAAAAGTCACTGTAGACGATTCAGTGGATGCTGTCGAAGCACTTATTCCTAAAATGGAAAAAGACGGAGCAGACGTAATTGTCGTGCTGTCCCACTCCGGTATGGGTGACATGGTTCACGAAAAAGGCGAAGAAGATGTGTCCTATTTGATGACAAAAGTTGAAGGTGTCGATGCAATCATTACAGGACATGCGCATCAAGTATTCCCTGGGAAAGTTGATACTTCATTGACTGGCGTGAATGTTGAACAAGGTACAATCAACGGGAAACCTGTAGTAATGTCAGGCAAGTTCGGTAGCCATTTGGGTGTAATCGATTTGACGCTAGCTAAGAAAGGAAACGATTGGACAGTTTCTTCTTCTAAAGCTGAAGTACGTGCGATTGCTAAAGATGAAAGTGATGTAGATACTAAAGTAGTAGAAGCGGTTAAAGTTGCACACGAAGGAACAATTAAATATGTGCGTAAAGCAGTAGGAACAACGACTGCAATTATCCATAGTTACTTCTCACAAGTTCAAGATGATCCATCAATTCAAATTGTAACAAATGCTCAAAAATGGTTTGTTGAAAAAGAATTAGCAGGAACTGCTAACGCCAAGTTGCCTATTCTATCTGCAGGAGCACCATTCAAAGCAGGTACCCGTAGCGATCCAGAGTATTACACATATGTACCAAAAGGTGAATTGGCAATCAAGAACGTCGCAGATTTGTACTTATACGACAACACTGTCTCTACTTTAAAACTTACAGGAGCTGACGTGAAAGAATGGCTTGAGATGTCTGCAGGTCAGTTCAACCAAATCGACGCAACGAAAACAGCAGAACAATCTCTGATCAATACTAACTTCCGTTCATACAACTTTGACGTAATTGATGGAGTGACATATGAAATCGATGTAACACAACCAGCAAAATATGATGCTGATGGCAAAGAAATCAATGCCAATGCAACACGTATCAAAAACTTGAAGTATGATGGTAAAGCAATCGATCCTAAACAGGAATTCATCGTTGCTACAAACAACTACCGAGCAAACGGTAATTTCCCGGGCGTACGAAATGCTAAAGAAGTCGAAATATATACCGTTGAAAACCGCCAAGCGGTCATCGACTACATTATCGAAAAGAAAACAATTGATCCTTCTGCTGACGGCAACTGGAAGTTTACAACATTGCCTGCATCAGCTAAAGTAATGTTTGAATCATCTAAAAAAGCGGTTGAAGTTATTCCTACTAGTGGTAATATCAGCTACTTGGGTGAAGGTACAGATGGTTTTGGAAAGTACTTATTAAAATAATAACATGCAAAAGCAGTGGCCAAATCGGTCACTGCTTTTTTTTATGTTTAATAGTCTGAACATTCAATTATTACAAGATTATCTTAAATTCGACTCATAATGTAACGACATTGTTACACAACTGTAAAATAAAACAGGTATATTTCATGGTAAGATGACTTTAGTTAAGTTTTCAGAAAATTTTTAGCCATTGGCCAAACCGGAGGATTCTAATTCATGAAGTTACAGTCTCAGTTCCTTAAAGTTCTTACGATGATTACTTTCGCTATACTATTAATTGTTGCTCCATTAGCAAACGAAGTGGACGCTTCAAGTGGTGTTGATTCAAGCAAGCTTGTATCTGCAGCAAATAATGTTATGGGAACAAAGTATTTACGTGGTGGAACGACAGCAAACGGATTTGATTGCTCAGGATTTATCGGTTATGTTTACAATCAAGTAGGTGTTGATCTTCCAAGAACATCTGCAGGCATGTACTCAACAGGCTCATCAGTTGCTAAGAAAAATCTACAAGCGGGCGATTTGGTTTTCTTCAATACTTCAGGTAAGGGTGTATCTCATGTGGGAGTTTACGTCGGTGGAGGAAAATTCGCTCACTCATCATCTAGCAAAGGTGTTTCAATTGCAAAACTTAACGATCCCTACTACTGGGGTTCAAAATACATTGGCGCTAAGCGTGTTGCAAATGTATCCCAAGTAGCTTCAGCTAAAAAATAAACTTACATTCTCATACGCCTTGTCGTAAATTCAATTTGCGATAAGGCGTTTTTATATGGAATAATATGATGTGAGTCTTCGAAATAGAATCGCGAGAGCAAAGAAGTTTAGAAATAAAGTTAGTTCAAGATTTTTTGATGTAGAAAGGATATGAGAGAATGTCGACTGAGCGTTATGATTATATGGACTGGATGAGAGTTTTCGCCATCTTTTCAGTCGTAGGCATACATGTGGTAGCACAGCTAGTATCAAGTATGGAGATTGGTCACCAAATTTGGTGGTTTGCAAATCTATTGGATTCTGCCTTACGTAACAGTGTCCCATTATTTTTCATGATCAGTGGGGCACTATTGTTGACGCGCAAACAACAAGAACCGTTAATCCCTTTTTTCAAGAAGCGGGTTAGTAAGGTTGCAATACCGTTACTGGCGTGGAGTATTATTTACATCGTCTATCGCAAATTCATGTGGTTTGAAGAACATACGTGGAAACAAATGATTAAAATGGTGTTGACGGACTCTGTGTTTTTCCATTTATGGTTTCTATACGTTATTTTGGGTTTATATTTAATGACCCCGTTTTTAAGACAAATTGTCAGTTCCTCTTCTAAACAAATGCTGCAATACTTTATAGGAGCTTGGTTTGTCATGTCAAGCTTGTTTCCATTCGTACCAAAATTCTTCGATTTTGGGCTGGCTTTGTCTGCTGGACTGTTCGGTACGTATATTGGCTACTTTATTTTAGGCGCGTATTTAATCTTATTTCCTCTCAAACGGAAATGGTTGCCTTTGCTTGGACTGTTAGCCGTGATCGGGTATGCAGTAACAGCCTACGGCACATATGTTTTGACTCTCCAGAATGACGGGAGATTGGATGGTTTCTTCTATTTGTATATTGCCCCGAATACGGTGGTGATTGCTGTTTTCTTATTTGTATTATTTCAGCAGTTTCCGAATGTCTTCAAGCCGAATACTGTTATTCAAAAAATCAGTGCTGCCAGCATGGGAATCTATTTGTTACATCCCATCATCCAGTTATATGGTCGCCGTATAGGGTTTGACGAATATTGGGTTCATCCAGTACTTGCAGTGCCGCTAGTGTGGATTGCTATATTCTTTTCATCATTTGTCATCGTGTGGATACTTCAAAAAATTCCACTCGTTAATAAACTAGTACCATAAAGCATTCAAAACTAAGTGTCAGGTCATTCCGTTTGAATCTCAATCTTGCCGACTGAGAGTGGGAGGGCCTGGCACTATTTACATGGTGGTATTCATTTCCATATTTTGTTACACTTATAAGAGACTTAAAAAGAGGTGAGCTGTAAAATGTTGAAAAAAACTTTGTTGCTTTTGTCATTGGCAATTGTCGTCCTACTTCCTTTGAACTCGGTTCTTGCGGCTTTTTCAGATGTAAATAATACATATAAACCAGCTGTGGACCATATTGTCAGTAAAGGATATGCACAGGGAATCAGTGAAACGCAATTCGGTATTTCCAACGAAATCAAACGTATTGATGCAGCAGTCATGATTGCCCGTGTAAATGGTTTTACTCCGGATGGGAATTATCAACAAGCAGGATTCACGGACGTTCCTAAAGATCGTCAATGGGCTGTTAATGCTCTTGCGGCTAACGGAATTATGAATGGTTTATCGACCAAGACTTTCGGAAGTTATCAATCTATGTCACGTGAACAAATGGCGAAGGTCATTGCACTTACATACGATTTGAAGGCTACTTCTATGGATATTCCATTTACTGATGTTCTTTCGACAGTGAAACCTTTTGTAGCAGCTTTGCTTGAAAGTAATATTACACAAGGGAAAACGGCTACTGAATTTGGTTCTAAAGCAAATATTACACGAGGTGAATTTGCATTATTCATCTACCGTGCAGAAACTGCTGGGTCACTTACACCCCCAGATGTAATTTCAGTTGATTAAATTGTAAAATGAAAAATTACCATCTTGTACTAATTCTGAATTGTGATACAATGAAAACGTATTAAAAATCCTGTTTTGTATTTTCATAAACTTAAAAACTTGGTTGATGCGCGAAAAAGAATCCACGGGACTGGTCTCCTGTGGATTCTTTTTCGTTTATGGAAAACAATTACAAATAGACTATTTCTATTTTACTAAATTTTAGTATAATTATTAGTAGAATCTAACATTAAGGAGCTGCATCATGTACCCAAAATTAAAAAGAATGCCTGCTTTTCTACTAGCATTCATTCTAGTCTTTTCAAGTTTACCCGTTTCTGCCGCTACGTTATCTCCTGGTATACACCACGAAACTATCTCGACATCAGTGGGAGGTTACCCACAAAAAGTAAACAAACTCTCCATCGATGTCACAAATCCGTATACTAAAATCGAATACGGGGTATCCAATCCAATCAATACACTTAAGACAGTAACTAATTTATCAAAAGAACATACATATCCGAGCCATAATGTAGTTGGTGCAATTAATGCATCTTTTTACACCTTCGAAAATCGTTATCCTTCATATTTACTGGCAAAAGATGATCAAATCGTTAATTTAGGAAGAGTTTCAACTAATTTTAATGACTATATGTACGTGCCAGCTGCATTTGGTGTGACGGCTGAAAATAAAGCGAAAGTTGGGCGTTATTCGTTAGAACGTACAATTGAACATAATGGGTCGTCATTTAAGACGACAGATATGAACCGGGAAAGAGCAAATAACGAATTAATTTTATACACGGAAGGTTTTCGTGAAGAAAAAACCCGTCAAAACCAATATGGAATTGAAGTGGTTGTAACGGGAGTAACAAAAAAAGTAGACTCCCAGTTGAAATTCGGAGAAAAAGTGACCGGTAAAGTATCCGCTATACGTCCGTATGGTCAGTATACTTCTTCGACAATCCCGAAAGATGGTTTTGTTCTATCCGCATCTGGAACATCGAGTGCTAAATTATCATCTATGAAAATAGGAGATGACGTTTCACTGACAGTTGATGTTGATTCTGCATGGAAAGGCTCACAATTCATGTTGGCATCAGGTCCTTTACTCGTACAGGATGGAAAGTCTGCTTTGACAATTGATATCACTGCCGGTCGTGCGACTGAAAGAACTTCCCGTACCGCTGTTGCGACCGATGCCACTGGCAGTCGTGCATATTTCGTTACGGTCGATGGTCGTCAGTCTGGTTACAGCCAAGGAATGACCCTACTTGAATTTTCAAAGTACCTTGTTTCAATCGGTGCTTACAATGCCATCAACTTGGATGGTGGTGGATCAACGGCAATGGTTACACGCCGTTATGGAAATGTATATCCATCTCTAATTAACCGACCTTCGGATGGTTCTGAACGTTCCGTCTCTGCTATTTTGGAAGCAATTAGTACTGCACCTAATGGACAAGCCACTCATATAAATGTCTCTCAGGATCAAGAGGGAATCGTTGCTGTTGGTGCATCTCTAGGTTTTAAAGTAAATTATGTGTTAGATCAATATTATAATCCCTTAATAGTAGATTCTACGAAACTAGAACTTCAGGAAGTTTCAAATGGAGTAGGGAAGATTGAAAATAATCGCTTCGTCGGAGTAAAAGCAGGAACAGGGCAAATCACCGCAAAATACGATACCGCTACGGTTTCAATTCCTGTTACAGTTACCGATACGATTGAACAATTAGTGGCATCTCCTTCAGAAGTTCGTGTCGGACTTGGAGAATCAGCTAATTTCCAAGTGAATGGAATCAGTAATAATCAAAAAGTTATTTTCAATCCTGCAGCTGTTTCCTGGACGACAACAGGAGGCATAGGCTCAATCAACGGCACTACTTTCAATGCAGGAAATAGTGAAGCTACGGGTTCAATCACAGGAACCTTCGGATCTGCACGTGTGTCGATTCCTGTTACGGTTTCAAATAAATCATTACAAGTCAGTGGATTAGACTCACTCACAGGATTAAAGGCAGAAACTATCCGTTCATCTGCAACCATTGGTTTAGAAAAAACATTGCAGGCTAAAGAAGGATCCAGTTCCCTTAAGTTGTCTTATGATTTTTCAAGCTTTGCTGAGGGTACCTCCGTATCGTACTTGACTTGGCCGAACGGTTTGTCCATTCCTGCGGCACCTAAGAAAATTGGTGCATGGGTGTATGGAGATGGTGCAAATCATTGGTTACGCGCAGCCATAACAGATGCTAATGGTCGCGAAACAGTGATTGACTTTACTCAAGATGGAGGACTTAATTGGGTAGGCTGGAAATACGTTGAAGCAACGATTCCGACTAATGTCCAAAGTCCAGTAAAATTGAACAAGATATATATTGCTGAAACTTCTTCAGCGAAGAAAGGTAAGGGTTCGATTTGGCTTGACCAGGTCCAAGCCGTTTATTCAAATCAACCAATTCCTACAAAATCGTTTGTTCCTTCTTCGTCAGCGAGAGTCGTGGATACAAATAAACAATTTACGGTGACTTTCAATCAACAAATGAATTCCGCATTTTTCAACACGAAGCATGTTTTTGTCGAGGATGAGTTCGGTACTCGCCAAAGTATAGCTGTCCGTACGGGAAGTGATGCAACTAAGGTTGTCGTCAGTGCACCAACGGGAGGATATGTGAAAGGGAAATCCTATCGACTAGTCGTTACACATTTCGTACCGAATGGAAAAGGTGTTCGAATGGTAAAAGACTCGATAACGGAGTTTAAAGTGCAATAAGAAAAGCATGTGAGCGATTGCTCACATGCTTTTTCTATTTAATATGACCTGAGAATAGATAAATCGCTTTTAAGCGCTCTGAGGCACTCTGACGGTCCATTTAGACATGTCAGAATCTTTATTGATGACCATTTCCTTAGGGAACAAGAAGGTCCAGGGTTTAGAAGTATTTGCATTAACCTTAAGTTGATCAATCGTAAATGCGCCTTGTGCCACAATTTTGCCATTCGCATCGAGCACTTCCAGTGGAAGTTGCTCTAATGTGATTTGCTGGGAGTGCCCATTTCTAATAAACAGGGAGACCGCAAGAGTACCATCTGGCTGAACTTTTGCCTGGAATCCACTGAAGTTTACTTCTCTGTCATGAAGTTTAGGCAGGGAATCAACAATTTTCTTTAAGCCATCTTTTTGTTCGTCGCTTAGAGCTTCTTCCCAAGCTGCGTCCAATTCGATCTTGTGTGGTACCAACGATTGAACGTTGAAAGCTAAACGCCAACCATCCTTAGGAAGTTCTCCTTTTAAAGTCGGCTGTTCAAAAACAAATACCCAAGGTCGTGCACTGGTTGCAGGCAATTCACCTAGTTCCGCAAGATTGAATTCTTTTGCTGCCACCACTTGTTCATTTTGATCGATCAGCACGAGCTCAGCTGTATTCAATGTAATGGGAGTGGCCAATGATGTCCGTAAAAATGCTTTAACCAACCAAGCTTGTGTATTGTCGTCTTGCTCAATATCGATGCCTGATAAAGAAATTTGATTTGGTTTTAATGATTCAAGCTCATTCGAAAGGAAGCTGAATACATATTGTTGTTCTTTCGGTACATCCCAAGCAGGATGAAGGGACAATGCTGTAGTGACTTCTTCCGACTGAGCACTCGGTTCAGTGCCATTAACTAACTCTGTTGACTCAACGGTACTATCAGCACCCGTTTTTTCGGTCTTCTTGAAAATCGAAAAAATGCCCATTAAATCGTCTCCTCTCGAGTTGAAATAATTTTCATAAAGTTGATAATCTCAGTTGCGATTGAACGGCGTAGCTCCTGGTAATGCATTTCAAAAAGCTCCAGACCTTCATTTTGGTAAATGCGCATTGGGTCTTCTTGTTGATATGCACGTAAACCGATGCCCTCTTTCAATCGTGTCATCGCCTCTAAATGTCGTACCCATGTTGAATCCAAGTAGGCAAGCATCACTTGTGGAATGGTATTCATAACCTCAGGCTGCTCAGAGAAAGTGGACATGTAATCTTTCAATTCATTTACTGCCGGCTGAAGTTGTTTAATAATATCTTTCACTTTAGAAACAGAACGATTCAATGTAACAGGTGCTAGAAGAATTTGATTCATCGTTTGTTCGATTTGGTCGAAATTCCAGTGTGCAGAAAGTTCGTCTTCTGAGCAACTTTCCCCTACAACAAACTCGACTGTTTCATCCAACATTTTGTGTAATTGATCAATCAAATCATTTCTTTCAAGCACTTTGTCTCTTAAGGTATAAATGACTTTTCGTTGTTCATTGATGACATCATCCAATTTAAGGTTGTACTCACGCATGGAGAAATGAGATCCTTCGACAATACGCTGTGTACGTTCCGTCAGTTCATGAACATCTTTACCAAGGACAAGACCTATGCTATCAGTTTTCACTTTTTTATTGAATTTCTCTAGATCATCTTTTGCAAAACGTTTGAACATATCATCCTCGAGGGAAATAAAGAATTGAGACTCACCTGGATCGCCTTGGCGTCCAGAGCGACCGCGTAATTGATTATCAATTCGACGATTTTCATGCTTTTCAGTTCCGAGGACAAATAGTCCGCCTACATCAGAAACACCATCACCCAGTTCGATATCAGTTCCTCGACCAGCCATGTTAGTGGCAACGGTAATTTGGTTTAATTGACCAGCTTGTGAAATCAAGAATACTTCCTGCTCCACGCTTTTTGCATTCAACAGTTGGAATTCCAAGTCTAGTTGTTTTAAATATTTCGCTACTTCTTCTGATTGCAAAATAGAAGTAGTTCCGACTAAAACAGGTTGTCCAGTTGTGTGACGGGCTTTTACTTCCTTGGCAACAGCTGTATATTTCTGCTCAATCGTTTCATAGACTTGATCCGTTTCATCTTTACGAATGCGTGGGCGGTTTGTCGGAATTTGCAGAACTTGCATTCCATATACTTCAAGGAATTCTTTTTCCTGCGTTTTTGCCGTACCCGTCATCCCGCAAAGTAGGGGATACATCCGGAAATAGTTTTGAATGGTGATTTGGGCTTGGGCTTTATTTTCTTCCGTAATCGTAACGCCTTCTTTAGCTTCAATTGCTTGATGTAATCCATCAGACAATGTACGGCCATCCATGATTCGTCCAGTAAACATATCGACTAAGAAGATTTTATCTTCTTTAACGATATAATCAACATCGCGTTCAAACATTACATGAGCACGAACTGCCTGAATGACATAATGGAACAAAGTCTGATGCTCCAAATCATAAAGATTATCAATGCCAAAAGCCGCTTCCACTTTTTCGATTCCGGTTTCAGTTAATGATGTTGCTTTCGTTTCATCATCGAAATCGTAGTCACGCTCTATGATAAATCGTTTAGCCAAACGAGCTGCAATCATATGTAAATCTGCATCAGCTGACATTTTGCCGGCCACAATCAACGGTGTTTTGGCTTCGTCAACCAATACGCTATCCACTTCATCTATAATGGCAAAATGGTAAGGGCGTTGGACTTTTTGGGAAAGGTCAGGTGCCATATTATCACGCAAATAATCAAAACCAAACTCTGTTCCCACACCGTACGTAATGTCCGCATTGTAGGCTTCTTGTTTCATGGCCGGTTGCATCAATGGCAGATTGATGCCGACTGTCAATCCTAAAAAGCGATGGATCTGTCCGATTTGTTCAAAGTCACGATTCGCTAAATATTCATTTACCGTTATGACATGAACGCCTTTCCCTTCAAGTGCGCGCACGTAAGAAGGCAGGGATGCAACGAGTGTTTTACCTTCTCCGGTTGGCATTTCGGCAATATTGCCTTCAGTCAATACTAGACCTCCAATTAACTGGACATCGAAGTGACGCATATTTAGGACGCGTTTCGAAGCTTCACGAACAACAGCAAAAGCATCTGGAATAATGGCCTGAATTTTTTCGCCATTTTCAATTCGTTTTTTGAACACTTGAGTGGCTTCTCTTAATTCATCATCTGATTTTTGAGAATATGTATCTTCCAGGTTATTAATTTGATCTACTAATTTACGATATTTCTTTAATTGGCGTTCGCTAGTTTCTGTTGACCGTTTAAAAAGGGAAATCATAATTTTTACGCTCCTTTTATTTCTATACACCTACTTATTTTAACAAAAAATTGAAGGAAATACTATGAAACATATAATCACTTCGGACGTCTAATAGGATGAAAGTGTTTTATTTGACAAGTTAATGGTTATATTCATAGGAAGAAACATTCATTTTTACGAATACTGTTTACCATCATCGGTTTCATGCTATAATACTTATGGATTTATATGTATAAACGATTATGTAATAACTTGAGGAGGAAAGACATGCTCTACCTATCTTTGGTTTTGGCATTTGTCGCTTCGATACTACTAACACCAGTGGTGAAGGCAATCGCGTTTAAGGTGGGCGCCGTCGACCGACCTAATTATAGAAAAGTTCACGCACGTATAATGCCACGTTTAGGTGGATTAGCCATATTTGGTTCATTTTTAATTGGTTACTTTGTGCTACACCCGGAAGATCCAACTGCACTTTATATTATTTTAGGTGCTTTTATGATCATTATTACAGGTGTACTTGATGATATGTTTGAAATAACGGCAAAAGCAAAATTGCTTGGACAATTCATTGCGGCAGGAATCGTCATTTATGGCGGATTGGAAATTGATTTCATTAACTTACCTTTTGGTGGGGAATTGGATTTTGGTTACTTCAGTATCCCATTAACGATTTTATGGATTGTCGGAATCACCAATGCAATCAATTTGATTGATGGTCTTGATGGATTGGCTGCAGGAGTATCCACAATCGCATTAATCACACTTGCAGGAATGGCATTTATGATGGGTAACATGTTCGTGTTTGCAATGGCTGCACTACTTGCAGCGAGTTCTGCCGGATTCTTATTCTACAATTTCCACCCTGCGAAAATTTTCATGGGTGATACAGGGGCTTTGTTCCTTGGATATATGATTGGTGTACTTGCATTGCTTGGTTTCAAAAATGTTACGGTGATTTCGTTGATTATCCCGATTATTATGTTGGGTGTTCCGATTTCCGATACATTTTTCGCCATCGTGCGACGCGTGCGTTTGAAACAGCCGCTCTCAGCACCAGATAAATCTCATTTACATCACTGCCTATTGAATGTAGGATTTACTCACAGTCAAACTGTTCTTATCATTTATGCACTGGCATCGATGTTTGGTCTGGCAGCTTTGATTTTCTCACAAGCAACGTTGTGGGGGGCAATCTTATTAATCGCCGTTATGTTAGTAGCTATCGAATTGTTCGTAGAAGCAGTTGGCTTGGCTGGCAAGAACTATAAACCATTAATCAACTTTGTCCGAATGATCGGCAAATGATGTTAACCTCATGCGAAACTCGCATGAGGTTTTTTTATGGTTTGATAGGGAAGAGATAAACATATTGACTAGTTCAAGCACATACAAATTGCCATTAGATGAAAGATGTCGCTTTAAGCAAAAAAAATCCCGACACTGTTTGAAGTGTCGAGATTTTAAAGTTATTCATTATTGTCTAAATCGTCTTCTTTTGCAAACTCAGTTGAGTCTGTTTCAGAACCACTATCGGAGTAACTGGATGCATCAGGATTTAAGCCCAAATGGCTTTTTAGCACATCTTGCGTTTCATTTAATGATTCTTCATCCAATAACCAGTAATAAACGCCAGTCGACATGTCGTCTGAACCTTCAAGCGACAGTGTGTCAACTTGAGGAGCACCATCTTTGATATAGGCAATGAATGATTTCATTTCGCTAAACGTCATATCTGTTTTCATGTTATCTCCAACAGCATCAATTACATCGCCATACTTTGTAAAGGATGAAGCAGAAGATGCTTTCTTCATAATTGCACTTAATATTTCTTGTTGGCGTTTGCCACGTTCAATATCATTATCCAGTTTACGGGTACGGGCCAAAGCTAGGGCTTCGCGGCCGTCTAATTTCTGATAGCCTTCTTTTAATTGTATGGAGTATATGTCATTTTCATCTTTTTCAAGTCGATCATAAGGAACATGTGCATAAATGCCATCTAGTGCATCTACAACATCGATGAATGCATTAAAGTTCATTCGAACATAATAATCCACAGGTACATCGAGTAATTCTTCAACAGTTTCTATGGAAGCTTTCGTGCCGCCATAAGCAAGGGCATGAGTTATTTTATCTTTGTGTCCCACTTCAGGGATGTATACAAGTGAGTCACGTGGAATGCTGACTAATTTTACGGTTTTATCTTTGTTATTAAGTGTTGCAAGCATTAATGCATCTGAACGGCTGTTGCCTTCACCTTGACCGCGTGCTTCACTATCATCAACGCCAATGAAAAGAATGGATACATTATCTTCAAGGGGTTTAACAGCTTCTTCACGTAATTCTGAGCCTGCGCGATCATGAATTGCTTCATAAGAGTTGTCTGCAGCTGATTCTGCCTTTTTAGCTAAATAAATTCCGTAAGCGGTTAAGCTAATCAGGAGGGACGCAACAAGCATAGCTGAAATTTTTAGTATTAATGACTTTTTCGAGGTACCGCTTCTTGTCGTTTTATGTTGTTTTCGATTCATTTTTAATCTCCTCTGGGTAGGGTTCGACCCTACTACTCAATAAGACGTCCCAAGTTAGGTCATTGTTTCGTCTCTAGCTACAGCACTCCTCATTATACAATGCTTTACCTATACCGTAAAAGGAAATGTTTTTTACATTTTCTTTAAAATCATTACATCTGTTAAATATTACTTGCTATATAAACGGAATAAAGGCCCGAATTTAGGTGTCAAATTCAAGGAATTTAGAAGATTGTTGCGCGATTTTAGCTTGCCCATTCGTCATTTCTGTTATCCATTCAACAAATGTCTCTTCTGTTGATACAGGCACGTAGAGAAATATTTCAACAGTATCTGCGTAATCTATACGATCGAGTGGATAGGTGGACCCACGCACTTCATTTTCGACTTTACCCAGCCACGTATAATCGACAGAAACTTTCATTAAATGGTGGAGTCGGCGTTCGACAATATGCGCTGCCTGAATTCCTGCGGTAGTAGCTTTTCCATACGCACGAATTAAACCGCCTCCACCTAATTTAATACCGCCAAAGTATCGCGTTACGACAACGACAGTATCCTTTAAGCCTTGTTTCTTTAAAACTTCCAACATCGGAACACCAGCTGTTCCACTTGGTTCCCCGTCATCATTTGCTTTTTGAATGGAGTCATGTTCTCCAATCATGTAAGCTGAACAATTGTGATTCGCTGATTTATGTTGAGATTTTATTTCATCAATAAAGGCTTGAGCCTGTTGTTCCGTCTCAGCTCGGTTTACGTAAGTGAGGAATCGGGATTTTTGAATAATAATTTCTGATTCTCCGAAGCCTTTAACTGTGACATAATCTTTTCTCAAATCTTTCCACTCCTCGCTGACATCTAGTTGTCATCTAATTTTAATATGTTTTTGTGTATATAGTGATATAATAAATGCAGTCATAGCAGGAATAAAGGCATATATGACGTATTATATAGATAGAGAAATGAATGATTAAGCATTCATCAGACAGTTGCTCGAAAAAGGAGAATACCCGATGTCAGGGAAAAAGGTCGATATCAATTCTTTAGATCATATTTTCAGCCAAATGGTTGAAACGATGGACCGCTCCAAAAACGATATTTTCATTATAAGCGAACAAAATCGACAAAGCTTATTACAAATGCAAAAAGAATTGGAAATTGTCCATTCGAAATTAGCTGATGTATTAATAGAAGGTGATTTGCTTGAAGAAGATACCCGTCTTTCAAGAAAGCGGCTCGGCGATGTATCCAAGCATTTTAACACGTTTACGGAAGAACAAGTGCGTGAGGCTTATGAACAAGCAAACGATTTACAAATTAAACTTTCAATTAATCGTACGGAAGATCGCCAACTACGGGAACGTAGAGATGATTTGGAACGTCGTTTAAATGAATTAAACGATGCTATTTTGCATGCCGATCAACTTGTTACACAGGCCAACGTGGTTACCAACTACTTAACATCGGATTTGAAAAATGTTGGACAAGCATTGGAAACCGCGAAATTAAAACAAGATTTCAGTTTGAAAATTATTGAAGCACAAGAAGAAGAACGAAAAAGGCTATCTCGTGAAATACATGACGGTCCCGCCCAAATGATGGCCAATGTTTTAGTTCGATCAGATTTGATTGAACGGACTTATCGTGAAAAAGGTGTTGATCAGGCACTAGTAGAAATTTCAAGTTTAAAATTGATGGTACGAAATGCTCTGTCGGAAGTAAGACGAATTATTTATGACTTGCGACCAATGGCATTGGACGATTTAGGTTTAGTCCCTACCCTCAAAAAATACTTAATGACTATCGAAGAATATAATATGGGGTGCAAAATACACTTCCATTCAAATGGAGAACAGCGTCGACTTTTACCGAATTATGAAGTAGCGCTATTTCGCCTGATTCAGGAATCTGTGACGAATGCGACAAAACATGGCAAATGCCAAACAATTTGGGTAGAAGTTGTATGGAATAAGAACAAAGTAGCCGTTACGGTGAAAGATAACGGAATTGGTTTTGATCAGCGCCTTGTTCGGGATAGTTCATTTGGTTTACTTGGAATGCAAGAACGTGTCGATCTATTAAAAGGTGAAATGGTTGTGAAATCCTCACCTGGCAAAGGAACAACAATGATGTTTCGAATTCCTTTAATTGAGGAAAAAGAGAGATAAGGTCTGCTTATATTTAGGAGGAAATGACGATGACGAAAATTGTAATTATAGACGATCACCAATTATTCCGTGAAGGGGTAAAACGAATTCTAGACTTTGAAGATTCATTTGATGTAATAGCTGAAGGCGATGATGGAAGCGACGCTTTAAATTTGTACGAGCAATATGCACCGGAAGTTATATTAATGGATATCAACATGCCACGTAAAAATGGAGTAGAAGCAACAGGTGAGCTAATGGCGAAATATCCAGAAGCCAAAGTAATCATGTTATCTATCCACGACGATGAATCTTACGTTACGCACGCTCTGAAAACAGGTGCTCTTGGGTACATGTTGAAAGAAATGGATGCTGACGCAATTGTACAAGCCATTAAAGTGGTTGCAGCAGGTGGATCTTACTTACATCCAAAAGTAACACGTAATTTAGTGGCGGAATTCCGTCGTTTAAGTGAACGTGAAAATAAAGGAACGTTCCACCAATCCGAAATTCGACGTCCTTTCCATTTACTAACAAAACGTGAATGTGAAGTTCTTCAATTATTAACAGATGGCCAAAGTAACCGCATGATCGGTGAAACATTGTTCATCTCTGAAAAAACAGTGAAAAATCACGTCTCTAGCATTCTTCAAAAAATGAATGTAAACGACCGTACACAAGCCGTCGTAACAGCTATTAAAAATGGCTGGGTTGAAGTACGCTAAATGACTAATTGGACCCCTCACAAATGTGAGGGGTTTTTTGATTTTTAGTGAGATTCCAATGGGTCGGGTGTGTAGTTTAGTGTTCCAGGTAGACAGAATGGCCATCCAGATTGCACAAAATGAAAATTTGACATGGTATTTTCATGTGAAACTTTGTGAGATTAGACCTTTCAATGCTTTTATTTCTAATATACATATAAACTTTGGTGTAATGATTTATGTATCAAACTGGGCTATTGTGTTTGCTGAAGTTTGAACATTAATGTCTTTAAAGATGACATATAGACATGGGAAATCAATATCCTTTAAAAAATTGTCCACATACGTTTCACCGCTGTACCCAGCATGAATCCGGTTGAAGATTACGATTAGCCAATGGCTTAATCGAATTTCTGCAATAGAGATATGGATAAAATGAAAAATCAATCATTTTAATAGGGAATAGGAACAATCCAATGGAAAAATCAGCCAAGCGCTTCTTGAAAAAAGCCTTGGCTTTTTCGTTTGTTGCCAGACCACGTGTAAAAACAATAGATAAAAATCAGCTTATCCAGGAGCGTTCAAAGTTGAAAAATGAAAACAAAATGCAGGAAACCCTCCAAATAATACAAATAAAATACTTGAACAACATCGTGGAACAGGATCACTGATTCATTAAGAGGAGAGTCCGTCCTATGTTACGGTTCAAGTCTTTTGACACAGCTACATTCATTTCTTTACTTTGCACCAGAACCAGATTTTTTGGACTGGTGCATATTAGTATAGTGCTGAACATCGATAAAATATTGTTATGGTTACCATAATGTTTCGTGATTTTACAAGAATCTCGTAAAATCTTAAAGTTTTAATATAAGCTGTCGCAGCCAAGAACTTGAACTGAAGCAACTTATATTATTTATATTGTTCTGGTGCAAGAACTTCAAAGCACTGTCAATGAATCTCTAAATCTTAGACATACTGATTCTATTACTCTAAAAAAGAGGCATGATCATTATGGGGAATTCCAAATTTTAAGAAAGGAACAGTTGATTATTAGTATTCTGAAAAGTTTATCAAAATTAGAAAGCGGGGATCTTATGAAAATTAATTCATTAATTAAAAAAACAACTGCTATGGCGTTTTCAGCGAGCTTAATAATCTCACCTATTCAATCGGTAGCTTCCGCAGAAGCAATAGCAGAGAGTATTCCTAATTTAGAGAGTGACAAGTTACATTTTAGTGGTTCCGACGAGCAAACCATTACCCTAATTACGGGTGACATCGTCACAATCAAAAAGATTGAAAACGGTAAAAGCGTCATAGACGTGGAACCTGCCGATCCGAACGTAGGCGTACAAATGTATACAATTGGTGAAGATTCGTATGTCATACCAGATTCAGCTATACCTTATCTGGCTGCTGACAAACTGGACCAGGATTTGTTTAATGTAACGCAATTAATAGAGGACGGCTATGATGATAAAAGTCTCTCTTCCCTGCCAGTTATCGTAGAATACACAGAGTCCACAGCGAGCTCCGTCCAAACAGCGAGCGGTGTCCAAACAAAGAAGGAATACACAGAGTCCACATCGAGCGCAGTCCAAACAAAGAAGGCCGATCCAAAAGGAGCAAAAAAGGTTCGTGTGTTAGAAAGTATTAATGGTGCCGCTCTTGCAACATCTAAAAAAGAAGCGGAGACGTTCTGGAATGATATCACACCTGAGGCTTCCCAGAAAGCCAAACCTAACTTTGACCATGGCATTGAAAAGATCTGGCTTGATGGTCGTGTGGAAGCCACATTAGACCAAAGCGTACCTCAGATCGGTGCCCCAACGGCTTGGGAATCTGGTTTTACAGGTAAGGGGGTTAAGGTAGCGGTACTTGATACAGGAATCGATCCTAATCATCCCGATCTTGTAAATCAAATAGCCGAGGCAAAAAGCTTTGTACCTGGAGAAACGGTTGAAGATGGTCATGGGCATGGTACACACGTTGCTTCAACGGTATTAGGGACAGGTGCTGCTTCTGATGGCAAGCACAAAGGAGTTGCTCCTGAAGCACGTTTGCTTGTAGGTAAAGTGTTAGACAACGCAGGACGCGGTTTCGATTCATCGATTATTGACGGTATGGAATGGGCTGCACACAACGCCAAGATTGTAAGCATGAGTTTGGGAGGCGGGCATAGTGACGGAAGAGACCCGATGTCTCAAGCCGTAAATAGACTAAGTGAAGAAACAGGTGCACTATTTGTTATTGCTGCCGGTAACGATGGTTCTGAAGGATCCATCGGTTCACCAGGAGCTGCAGATGCTGCTTTAACGATTGGTGCTGTGGATAAGGCAGACAAAATTGCTCCTTACTCATCAAGAGGACCTCGTCTAGGAGATGGGGGATTGAAACCTGACCTGTCTGCACCAGGTACTGGGATTGTTGCTGCTCGATCTGCACTATCAAGACTAGGAAAAGGATCTTACCTGACTATGACTGGTACATCCATGGCAACCCCACATGTGGCGGGTGCTGCTGCGATCCTTCTGCAGAAGCATCCTGAGTGGAATGGCACTCAGCTAAAAGAAGCGTTGATGAATACCTCTAAAAGATTAGATTACTCGCCTTATCATATCGGTACGGGCCGATTGGATGTACCTGCAGCTCTAAACAGCACTGTTCGTGCAACGGGTTCCCTGTCGTTCGGCTTCATTCAGTGGCCATACGATCATGCGCAGCCTATACAAAAAACAGTCACGTATACAAACGACAGTGACTCCGCTGTCACTCTAGATCTTCAAGCAGAATTTAAGAATACAAAAGGTGATGCTGTACCAAATGGTATGTTAACCATTTCTGAGAGCAAGATCACGGTTCCAGCTAATGGGACAAAGACAATAACAGTTTCAGTAGATCCGAAGCTTGGTAACTGGGGTCGTTATGAGGGGCACCTAACAGCAACTGATTCTGAAGGCAAGCAAGTGGCTCATACTTCAATGGGCATTGAGAAAGAAGATGAGAAGTATCCGCTAACGTTTAACACTAAGGACTTTAATGGAGAGCAAAAAGTTGCGAGAGTCGGAATCGTTGGCGAAAACATGAAACCTACATTTATTGATATATACGGAACAAAAACAATTCGTGTAGCACCTGGTACGTATTCAGCCATGGCTTTCCTAGCAGTTGGCGGTGGTACCGATGATGTTAGTCAAGTATTAGTCGGTAATCCTGAATTCAAGGTAGACGGTCCTCAAACCGTGGAACTTGATGCACGAAATGCAAAAGAAATTTCAGCTGAAGTACCGAAGAAGACAGAATCAAAATTTCGTCGCGTTCAATACCACCGTACCATTGGTGACAATGAAGTGACCGCTGCGTATATGGTTGGTTTTAACGTTAATAAAATATATGCTGTCCCAACAGAGGAAGTTAAGACAGGAGAATTCGAATTTCTGACTCGCTGGCATTTAATAAAACCTCAACTTGAGATCCAGTTTAAAGAAACAGTGTTAGATGATATTCTGGAGTATGGAACTACACCTCTTGAAGGTAAATATAACTTAGAGACGGTTTATGTAGGAAAAGGAACACCAGCTGACTATGAGGGTCTGGACGTAAATGGCAAAGTAGTTGTCGTTGATCGTAGCACGAAACTTAAGCCTTCTGAGTATTTGCCTGAGAGCAAAGCACAGGCCAAAACGGCACTTGACGCTGGTGCAAAACTGATGATTATCGTAAACTATGAAGATACGGAATTCATGCCGATGATTTCAAATGAACCAGGAAATCCAAGAGGCACGAACATCCCACTTACCGTTACTGGAATCAGTAAGAGTAAAGGCGATAAAGTGATTGCAGCAGCACGTTCCGGTAACCTGCACCTGCTTGTTGAAGGTGTACCATATTCACCATATGTATATGATTTGGTGGATGTTCACCAAGGCCAGATTCCAGAGAATTTAAAATATAAACCATCTAACAATGAACTCGTTAAGATCGACACGAGTTACAAATCAGATAGTGGTACAGTTGCTGAAGATGTCCGTTATGATTTACGTCCGTATCAAAATGACGCTTGGGGTATAGCGCATTCAAGCTTACTGCAGTTGCCTTCTGAACGAACAGAGTGGGTTTCAGCAGTGAAAGATACAAGCTGGTCTCACGAAGGCAGAGTAGTAGGATTTCCATACCGTTCATGGCAAGTTCTCCAGCCTTTTGTTACTTATGAAAAAGGACAAAAACTTCAGGAAGACTGGTTTCTACAATAGTTCGTCCGCGTTTGTGTCAAGGCTATTGGACACCTAACCGCCAAGGGAACAATTTACAATTTGATATTCCTGCTTGGGCAGATTCAGGAAATGGCTCTACAGGTCAGGTCACATCTGCGGAATCCGTAAAAAATTTCAAACACTTAAATTGTACCAAGGAAATACTCTTCTTATAGAAGGAAAAGGGCAAACTATTTTATATAAACCAGTCCCAGAAGAAAAAACACAATACCGTCTAGTAAGTGATGCGAAGCGAGACCCGAATCGCTGGAAAAAATCATTAAGTACGCATATAAAATGGACATTCTGGTCTCAAATAGGCCAAACTTTACTCCCATTCTATTCACTGAATATAAGGTTGAGACCGATATGAACGGTAACGCACTTGCGGCACCTTCCACTCCACTCGAACTATCTGTTGCAAAACTTGAAGGTGTAGCAGATTACGGTAAGCTAGAAGGAGCGACATTAGAGGTTTCTTTTAATGAAGGTGAGTCGTGGGAGACTGTGGAACTAGAGCGTACAACCGATAACAAGTGGGTAGCCAAGATCAACAATCCGAAGAATGTCATTACGAGCAGCTGCTTGGGATCATCAAGGAAACAAGATTTCTCAAGAAGTCATTAAGGCTTATGGATTGTAATAAGTTTAATAGCCTATCCATCTATAAATGATGGATAGGCTATTTTTATTGTTTTTTTTAAAGTTCTTTAATAGCTTTATTAGCACTGCATGTTTTACGTAAGCCTCATTATACATTTGACTATAGTCAACCATTTTTATTTTTAATAGTGTACTATATTACGAACTTATTATTTAATACCAATTAGCATGTTATTTATATTACTAATTAAATTGATAAAAAGTGTTCTTTTTTTAGTTTTCTCCCCGTCAACCGAACCCGGTCCAGAATAGGGCGCTGTCTTTTTTATTTATTTTAGTGGTCGGAATAATGATAATGAATAGTAACTGTTCAGTTATTATTACAAGTGACATGATTAACCAAGATTTTCAGTACTTTTGGTGTAATAGATTTATTGTAACAATTTCAATTACGTAAATTGTGTATATAGTTTTCATCGTCACAAGATTTTATTTGAAATTCAATCAGTATGTGTTCCAAATAGCCCCTTTATAATAATAATTTATAAACTTTCCTTGGACGACCTTTTGTACGTGGATTTTCCTCAGCTATAACTTGAGCAAGTCCATTTACCTCTAACTCACTTAATATGCGTCTAGCACTACGTGTTGTAATTTGCATATATTGTGCGAGATCATTAGCACTCATTTCTTCGTTTAAACGTTTTTTTATAATCGATTTCAATTTATGAAGCGTAGCTACACTGAGAGATGTTTTTTCTCTAATAGATTTCATTTCTTCTGATATGTAAGAATAAGTTAGTTGTTCTTCTTGACCAAGTGGGCCTGCAATTCTCTTATCATCAAAGCAAACTGCCCATGAACCTTTTCCCCATTTTCTACTTTGTAATAAAGCGTTCCATGCATTGATTTCAGCTTCATATGCTGAATGACCAATACCAATTCCGCAAGTCTCCACTTCTTCCTTTAATCCCCTAAATGTATCAATCTCTGCTATATGTGTGAAGTCGTTGGTGATCTCTTGCAAAAAACCTCTTGTTGAAAAGATCATATATCGACCTGGACCAATAGAAAGATAGGATCCTTGAATCTTATTTGAATATGTACGCAATTTATTCATAAATTCGAGTTCAATTTCATGAAGTTTATGAGTTGTAAATGCTGTATTTGCCAAGCCAGCAAAAGCAGCATCATATTCAATAATTTGCACAGCAATTTGAGCTCGTTTAAAATGAAGCATTTCATACATTCTGCGAATTTCATTTACAGCAGATTCAACTGAAATCTCTGTTTGAATGAGTCGATAGGCAGGAACGCCAAGCTTTTTTAATTGTTGAAGAATTGGATGACCTGTAACAGCCGCTTTAGTATATCCGTTAATATAGCATCGATAGTGAAAGTCGATTAATTCCTGTAATTCTAACATTTCCGGTACAACAAATTGTATTTTTGTTTTTATACCAACTTCTTGTAAGACTCGTTCAATCTCATCACGCGGGCGAAAATCGTAGCTTATTTCGTCAACTTTCAAATTATGCTCATGAGCTATATACAGCAATAAACTGTACATAGCAGAACCTTTGGAGTCAATGTAGATAATAGGATCGGTTAATTTCCCCCAATTTTGAACAATTTTATATGTAATTGGCCCAGTACACAGCCACATGGTTATATCATTTTTACGTGGTAAAACACGTTTATCTAAATCTTCCTCGGTTAAGCACTCTATTGGAATACAAGTTATGTCGTTGTATTTCTTCAAATATTGTTGAACTACTTCGATAGAATCGCTGGGTCCAAGTAAACCAAGTAATATACTCAATGTTCTTCGCTCCCGTCTATATATAGTGTAACAGAAAAAAAATGGTTAATAGAATTCTATAATTAAGTTTTGTGTTTTTTCGGAATATTGTGGTCAAATTTAAAAGATATGCTATAATTAAGGACAAATCCTTAAATAGACCGAAAAAAGAAATGCAAAATCTTTTATGGGGTAAGTGAATTTTTTAGAAAATAATTAAGTGGGACAACTATGGAAAAAGTACAATTGAGCAATGGGAAACGTTATTTTATTTTTCATTACTATTCTTAGGATGGATTGTTGATTCTTTGACGTTGTTTGTATGAATATTGCTATCATTCCCCGACTAATAAAGAATTGAATTTATCTCAAACACAGAGTGGAATGGTGATTAGCAGCTTTTGGTTAAGTAGTGGATGTATGTCACTTTTTGCAGGGTGGTTCTCAGACAAGTTTGGCTCGAGAAAAGTGATTGTAATCGCCACATTCATTATATCTTTATTTTCATTTTTAACTAGGTATGGTTGGGGCATTTGTTGCGATTTTAGCGATGCGCTTTATTCTTGGATTAGGTGATGGGGGATTGCCTACAGGCAGTAGTGTTGTGATTAAAGAAATTTTTAAAAAAGACGTTCACGCAAGAGCGATGGAGAGTAGCTATTATGGAATTAAGACACTTGAAAACTTTCAAATTTGTAGCAGAGTACTTAAATTTTACAAAGGCTGCGCAACAGTTAAACTTCACTCAACCAGCTGTAAGTGCACAAATTCAGACACTCGAACAAGAATTGAAAAAGGAGCTATTTTTACGGGTAGGAAAGAAGACCTTTTTGACGCCTGAAGGTGAAATCCTTAAAACATATACGGATCAGCTCTTTTCCATAGTAGATGAGATTGAATCATCATTCTCTGAACTTTCAAGTTCGTATGAAATTATAACGATTGCCGCTGGTGAAAGCTATTGTTCGAATTTTTTTCCTTATGTCATTTCTGAGCACTTGAAGCTATTTCCCCATATACAGATTAAGTTGATTTCCTGTAAAAGGGATGAAGTTATAAAAGGGGTAGAATCAAACAAATACGATATAGGGATTATTTCGGGCGAGCTATGTAAAAATGAAATTACAAACATCGTGATTGCAGAGGAAGACATGGTTCTAGTGGTTTCTAAAGATTTGTATGCTAGCTACCCGGAAGACCAATTACTGACGAAATTTCCTATAATTAAATATCAAGCTGAAGGATATTTTGAAATGATGATGAAAAAATATTTGAGGCAAGCAAAACTTTCATCACAAAACGTAATAGAATTTAGAAGTTTAGATGGGATCAAAAAGGCCGTATTAAATAATGTCGGGCTAGGGTTGGGAATCAGTGTCAGCATAAAAAAAGAAATTAGCAATGGTGATTTAGTTCCGATCCTAGTTAATGAGAACAAGGTAAAAGTAAAAACCTCTATCATTACGTTGAAGGAAAAAGAAAAAGTAGTAACAATTCAAACTTTTATTAATCTAATCCAAAAAATTTGGAACAGCATTTCTACTATGGAGTAATAAAGCTTTTTAGTAGTGTTATAACATCGTTATTAGTGTGGGGGAAACTTTGTGACAACAGGGCCATATTAAGCACTAGTGATGTCTGCACTTTATTACAAATCAAGGATTCCACTTAAAGAAAGTAGCCTTACTGCTTTAGGAGGTTCTAGTACAAAAACTTTAAAACAATTGCAATGAATCTCTAACTCTTGAACATACTGATACTATTATTCTACATAAGGTGTGCGATCTGTATAGAATAACAAAAATATATTGCAGTCGGTTCAAATGGAAATACCATTGACTTTTTCCTTAGTAAACGAGAGATACCAAATCAGCCAAGCGCTTCTTGAAAAAAGCCTTGGCTTTTTCTTATGTTGCCAGAAATCGTGTAATAAAAGTAGATGAAAATGTCGGAAAGTATCTAAACATGACAAGTAAACTATCTGAACAACATCGTGGAACAGGATCATCATTTCATTAAGAAGAGAGTCCTCCTAATGTTGGGGTTCAAATCTTTTGACACAGTACATCCATTCTTTCAGGAGTAGAAGCCATGCATTTGATAAAAAAGGAACAGATGATTTACGAGGTCATTCTGTTCAGGTTGACAGTTTAGCCTTCCAGGTTGCACAAAATGGAAATAGTCCACTATAATCCAAAGCCATCCAACAATCCTACGCTTTAATACACGAAACTTTCACATGATGTGTGTCGTCTCTATTCTGATTGCGGCTATAATTATTGTAAGGGCAATCATTTTATGACAAAATAGCCGAGTAGGAGGGACGAATTATAATGAAATTCAAATATATGATGGTGTTAGCGCTAATTTCAATATTACTGTCTGCTTGTGCAAGTGAAGAAGACCGAGGCGGTGCAGGTTCCGTTTCCGATGGGGAAACTTCAAGTGAAAATAATGCATTGGAACATGGTGTGAAGAATCAGGATCAGGAACAATCTGATGTTGGCTTTGAGATGTCGGGTTCTGATATTGAAGAGGCACAAGATGTGCCAGTAGATGAAAAGAAGGCAATATTGTCTGCGTTTGATACCTATATGACTTCTTTTAATAACGAAGACTTTGAGACGTATATGTCTGTCATCGCTAAAGAACCTGAAGGGTTTGATTACAAGGAAGAAGAAGAGATGATTAAAAAAACGTTTAAAGAATATAAAGTTAAACGGACAGCTGAAGATGTGACGGTCATTAAGTATGACAAGAGCCAAGCTCAGGTCTTTGCTTCACTTGCGATCTCGCTTGAACAGGAGTCAACAGGTGCTAAACTTGACCGAACAGGTCGACAAGTAACCGTTTTTGCCAAAGAGGATGGAAACTGGCGTGTCAGCAGTGTCTACTTCATCGGTGATGTAGCGGAATAAAGAAGATGAGAACCTCGCATAAGTGCGAGGTTCTTATTATTTAGGCTCAGGTTACATTAAACTGTAAATCAACGTATTTGAGCTATCTTCAAGATCCGCCAGAGCTAACAAGTATAAAATCCGCTTAACGCACGCTTCAAGCTCTTGCGGCATGTAAGGTGCAAATACACTTCTTCATAATATCAACTTCTTTGTTAAAAATTTTCCCTCTCCATACACCAATATGTCCATCTTAAATTGGCGAGTTCCACAATTGGGGATTATGATTAAATGATAGGAATGAGATATCCGTATAGGAGGGATGCTCATGAAAGAGATACAAACATTTTTAAGTGGCCGATTATGGTTGAAGGAACAAACCCCATTTCCTTTATCCGACATAGAAGATTTAATTGAAAAAGGATTTATTACCCCTCATCAAGGCATTTCATCAACTCATTTTTCACCATTACTAAAAACCAATCAACACCAATGTCGTCGTTGCGGATTTAACCAATTGACCTCTTTCCACTGTGCAAAATGTAAAGGTGTTTGCCTTTATTGCAGGCATTGCATTCGTATGGGCAGAGTGAGCAGTTGCACGGAGTTGATAACATGGACTGGACCTGTGATTGAACAAATCCAGTCACATCGGTTTTCATGGTCTGGCACATTGACATCTCAACAAGAACGAGCTTCAAATGAATTACTAGCCAGCGTTCGTCGAAATCAAAGTCATTTAGTTCATGCCGTATGCGGGGCTGGAAAAACGGAATTATTGTTTCCTGCTGTATTTGATTTGCTTGAGCGGGGACAACGTGTATGTGTGGCTACTCCAAGGACAGATGTTGTACTGGAGCTTGCGCCGAGATTCCAGCAAGTTTTTCCGCAAACAGTTATTCATGCTTTATATGGTGGCTCTCCGGGTTACACGGACTACGCACAGCTCATCATCGCAACAACACATCAACTGTACAGATTTGAAGAAGCTTTTGATGTCGTGTTTGTCGATGAAGCGGATGCTTTCCCATATACAGTGGATAAATCTCTGCAATATGCAGTGCAAAAAGCGAAAAAGAAAGAAGCTGTTGTTCATACTATTACAGCTACACCATCTGATGAACTTTTAAGACAAGCTGTTAATAAATCGGTCATATCTGTAAGGTTTCATGGTTTTCCTCTACCGATACCACGTTTTGTCGGGTTGTGGAATTATCATAAGCACATTAAAAAAGGTAAACTTCCCCAAAAATTAAAGATGTGGACTTTAAATTGCTTGAACCACTCCCGACCTTTTTTAATTTTCTTCCCTACAATTGAACTCATGGAAAAAGCTTTGCCCTTATTTCAGCTGTTGCACCCGGAAATTTTGTCAGTCCATGCAGAAGACCGTGATAGAAAAGATAAGGTCATTAAATTGCGTCAGAAAAAAGTTTGTGGCTTGCTGACAACGACCATTTTGGAGCGAGGAATCACGATTCCTAATGTTCAAGTAGCAGTAGTGGGTGCTGATGAGACGATTTTTACGAGCAGTGCATTAATCCAAATAGGCGGGCGTGTCGGTCGAGCGATAGATTATCCTGATGGAGATCTGGTGTTTTTTCATCATGGAATTTCGTTTGCCATGGATACAGCCAAGGCTACTATAGAAGCTCACAATAAGCAGGGTGGATTCAGGAGATGACGTGTTTACTCTGTTCAACACTATTTTTAGAAAGTGCTTCTTGGCAAAAACTATTCTTCTTCAAACAATCGGATGTTCTCTGTCATGGTTGCAGAGCAAAATTTGAAAAAGTACAAAATAATCAGATTGAAAATGAATGGTCGGGGACAATATATGAAGGTGCACTTGATACCGTTAGATCCATATACACTTACAATGACTGGATGAAGCATGTGTTTCAACAATATAAATTCCAGTTGGACGTGGAGCTGGCAACGATTTTTGCTGAAGATTTCAAACCGTTAAGAAATGTTCAGAAGTTGATAGTCCCTATTCCTCTACATCCGGAAAAGTTACAGGAAAGAACCTTTTCACAAGTGGATCAATTGCTCATGGCTGCACATGTTCCTTATACGCATGTGTTGGACAAAACTGTAAATCGTTCACAAGTCGGAAAAACAAGAAAAGATCGGATGTCCTCCGAATTAATTTTTTCCGTGTCCAAGAGTGTTCAAAATCAACACATTATATTGGTCGACGATTTATATACAACAGGCACCACACTGCATCATGCCGCATTTGTTTTGAAAAAAGCGGGGGCTGAATCAGTAGATGCAATTACATTGATTCGAGCATGATGCGACAGAAAAAGGCATTTATTCGACAAAATCCAGAAAAGTTTTTGGTTTGTAGCAGGAGTTTATAGGGGATATGTAGAATAAGGTTTACATAGCCTTAATTAAAGGAGGAGTTTACATGTTAAATTTTAATATCCGTGGTGAAAACGTCGAGGTAACTCCTGCGATTCGTGAGCACGTTGAAAGCAAGATCAATAAGGTAGAGCGCTATTTCAACGAAGATCTCCAAGCGAACGCAAATGTCAATTTAAAAGTGTATAACGACAGTCAAACGAAAGTGGAAGTAACAATTCCTTTGAAGAGTTTAACGCTTCGAGCTGAAGAACGTCACAATGATATGTATGCAGCGGTCGATTTAATCGTCGATAAACTTGAGCGTCAAATTCGTAAATATAAAACGAAAGTAAACCGTAAGTTCCGTGAACGTGAAGGAGTAGGTGCATACTTCGCAAACGTTGTTTCTCCTGAGCAAGCGGCATATCAGGACGAGAGTGAAGAAGAATTACACATCGTCCGTACAAAACAATTTGAATTGAAACCAATGGATCAGGAAGAAGCGGTTCTTCAAATGGATATGCTTGGACATAATTTTTACGTTTTCACTGATGCAGAATCTAATGGAACAAATATCGTCTACAAGCGTAGAGACGGTAAGTATGGTTTAATCGAAACAAATTAATCTTAATCAGTAAATGAGAAAGCCCAGAAAGATTTGGGCTTTCTTTTTTTATTTATTTAGCTAAATAAAGAGTGCATTTGCGCCTGCATTCCAGGGAACGAAGGTTAAAAACGCCTTGTCCTGCGTCTCCGGTTACTCGTTGCAAAATGCAATGCGAGAAATTTTGTGGCAACACCTTCATGACCTACTTCATGTTGGCCCACGTGTGAGACTAACAAATATGTGATTTGTTTAATTGTTGGCCCATGCGGCTAGCGCGAATGGCGATAAACATCAGCATCATTTAACAGCAGTAAAAATTATGATTTGTATAAATGCAGTAGATGTTAAAAAATGATTTGCGCCAGGATGCCTCAAGCGGAACGAATGGCTAGTATAAACGGATAAAAGCAACAGTGTTGAACATAGCCTGTAAAATTGATTTATTTGTCGATTGAGGAGGAATTCACTCGAATGAAGCGAATTATAACATTATTAATTGCTAGGTACTTCACTTAAATAGGGGAGGGGATTGGATGAAGAAAAGTCGATTTTGGAAAAGACTTGGATTTCGTGGGAAAGTGTTATTTGCCATGAGTGCAATTGTCATCCCAATCCTCATTGTGATGGCTTCTTTTTCATACAATTATTCAAAAAACTTATTTGAATCACAAATGGAAGAAGAATTGGCCCTTGAAAACGAATTGGTGGTTCAGCAAATCTACACGTTGTTAAGTAGTAAAAGTGAAATTACAAAACAACTTGGAGAACTTGAAGATGTACGGGAACTTATGGAATCTTCAGTTGAACGGGAAAATGTAGAGGAGTCAAATACATATCAACAAGCAAATCAGCTTATGACAAGAGTACAAGAAAATACAGATGGTGTTGGTTTAGTATGGATGGCCTTTCTTGAGCCGAATTTTTTAATTGCAGATAATGGATACGTTACCGATGCCGCTTATGATATACATAAACGACCGTGGATTAAAAAAGCGAATGAAGCAGAAGGCTTATCATACTCAGATATTTATGTCGATTACACAACTAAGGAATTAACCGTGAGTGTCATTTATCCAGTCGAATCAGAGGGCAGACGTCTCGGTTATTTTGGTTTGGACATGCACCTGGATACGATTCCTAAATTGATAGGACCATATGAAACAAAGGAAAACAAGCATATTTTATTGACGGAGACAGGGCAAACATTATTTGACTCTGACAACATTAATAGTGAATTCGAAAACATTGCACTCGCTGAAAATGTATTTGAGTTAGTTAAAACATCAAAAGGAAACTTTTATGTGGAAACACAAAAAATTGATAGTACTGGGTGGCAAATGATTAGTTATGCACCCGAAAAAACAGTTACCCAACCACTTGCAGTTTTTGGGCAAATCATCGGTATATCATGGATCATCGCAGCAATTCTTATTTTAATCACCTTATCCTGGTTGCTTCGCTCCATGTTAAAAGACTTACCGACCATTGTGAAGCATGTCCGTCAAATGGAACGAGGTAATTTAGTCGCTAAGATGGGAATCAAAAGTAAGGACGAAATTGGTGAAATTGCACAATCTATCGAGCAGATGGGCAATTTGCTAAACCAACAAGTACAAGAAATTGACTATCAGGCAAGATTTGACTCATTAACGAACTTGCCAAACCGTTTTTCGATTGAACGTGAACTTGCCGGATGGATCGAAGAATTAACCGATTCCGATCAAATGATAACTGTGGCATTTATTGACCTTGATCATTTTAAACAAATCAATGATTCGAAAGGACATGCTTACGGGGATTCGCTATTAGTACAAGTAGCACATCGGATAAAAGACTTATTGCCAGAAAACAGCTGCTTTGGTCGCTTCAGTGGGGATGAATTCATTGTCTTGCTACATTCCAAAAAAGACAAATTCCCGGGAGTTCGAGCAACCCTAACTTCAATACATACTTCATTCGCAAAAGCATTTTATTTGAACGAACAAGCATTTTTTGTGACTTCTTCCATAGGAGTTTCACTTTATCCCATGGATGCTCAATCATGTGAGCAATTACTAATCAATGCAGATACCGCACTTTATAAAGCAAAAGCAGTAGGAAGAAACAGAGTCCTCTATTTCAATTATGAAATGAAGGAAGCATTCGAAAAACAGCATATGATGGAGCAAGGTTTACGTGAGGCCATCAAGTACAATCAACTTTCACTCGTTTACCAACCACAGTTCAACCTAAAAACACGCAAAACCGAAAGTCTGGAAGCATTGCTGCGTTGGCGACATCCAGAATGGGGAATGATTTCTCCTGCCGAGTTTATTCCCGTGGCGGAAGAGTCTGGGAAAATTCAGGAGATAGGTGATTGGGTACTTGAAACAGCCATTCGAGAAATTAAGAGTATTCATATGGAATACCCACATGTGTCGTCTGTAGCGATCAATGTCAGTACGATTCAACTACGGGAAACATCCTTCATTCATCTCTTGAAAACGTTGTTGAATAAATATCATGTAGATCCTGGCCTCATCGAAATCGAGATAACTGAGTCCATCTTTATTGAGGGTGGAGAAGAAGTGTTGGAAACGCTCGAAAAAATTCGAGAAATGGGCATTTCCATTGCGCTTGATGATTTCGGAACAGGTTATTCCTCATTAAATTATTTGCGTATTTTACCGATAAACCGTGTGAAAATTGACCGTTCATTTGTTCAGAAAATGGAGAATGATTCGCGTGTGCAGGCGATTATTAAGTCCGTCATTGACTTGTCCCACGATTTAGGGTTCAACGTAGTTGCAGAAGGGGTGGAAACACAAAAACAGCTCTTCTTAATAAAGGCTTTGAATGCAGATGTCATTCAAGGGTTTTATGGCAGCAAACCTTTGAACTGGACACAATTGCATGATTTTCTAAAAGATAGACAAACACTGTAGAGATATAGCCGTCATTTGCACCCCTATAGTTGCAGTGGTAAAATAAACCTTGAGACTATATAAAAAAACCTTGAGACTATATGGGAAGTGAATTTAAATGCTTGGAGTATTAAATAAAGTATTTGACTTAAATAAGCGTGATTTAAAAAGATTAGAAAAAGTTGCCGATCAAGTAGAGGCGTTTGCAAAAGACATGGAAGCATTAACTGATGATCAGTTACGTGCTAAGACTGATGAATTTAAAGGGCGATTGGAAAGTGGTTCCGATTTATCGGAAATTCAAGCGGAGGCATTCGCAGTAGTTCGGGAAGCAGCCAAACGAGTTCTTGGTATGTATCCTTTCCGCGTTCAAATTATGGGTGCGGCTGCACTTCATGAAGGCAATATTTCAGAGATGAAAACCGGTGAAGGGAAGACGTTGACGTCCACTATGGCTGTTTATTTAAATGCCATCACTGGAAAAGGTGTTCATGTGGTTACGGTCAATGAGTACTTAGCAAGCCGTGATGCTGCCGAAATGGGTCAGTTGTATAATTTCTTAGGATTAACTGTTGGATTGAATTTAAACAGTTTGAATAAGGACGAGAAACGTGAAGCGTATGCAGCTGATATTACGTATTCAACAAACAACGAACTTGGATTCGACTACTTACGTGACAATATGGTGTTGTACAAAGAAGAACATGTTCAGCGACCACTCTATTATGCAGTAATCGATGAAGTCGATTCCATTTTAATTGATGAAGCACGTACGCCATTGATTATTTCAGGACAAGCAGCAAAATCTGCTCAACTTTACCAACAATCAAATGCTCTTGTCCGTGTACTTCGTAAGGAAGAAGACTTTTCATATGATGAGTCGACTAAAGGTGTCGTATTAACAGAGGCAGGAATTGAAAAGGTTGAAAAAGCGTTTGGAATCGACAATTTATTCGATTTAACACATGTTCGCTTAAACCATGCCATTAACCAGTCCTTGAAGGCACATGCAAGTATGCATAACGATGTAGATTATGTGGTTCAAGAAGGCAACGTCGTAATTGTTGACTCCTTTACAGGACGTCTGATGAAAGGTCGCCGTTATTCGGATGGACTTCATCAAGCGATTGAAGCGAAAGAAGGCCTTGAGATTCAAAATGAATCGATGACCATGGCAACCATTACATTCCAGAACTATTTCCGTATGTACGAAAAACTTTCTGGGATGACGGGTACAGCCAAAACCGAAGAAGAAGAATTCCGCAATATATACAATATGAATGTCATTGCCATTCCAACGAATCGTGTCATTGGACGTGATGATCGTGCTGATTTAATTTACGCTTCAATGGAAGGTAAATATAAAGCCGTAGCGGAAGATATTGCACAACGACACAAAGCTGGTCAACCAGTTCTTGTTGGTACAGTGGCTATCGAAACTTCTGAAATTATTTCGAACTTGTTGACAAAACATGGCATTCGCCACAATGTACTGAATGCGAAAAATCATGAACGTGAAGCTGAAATCATCACAACTGCTGGCCATAAAGGATCTGTAACGATTGCTACGAACATGGCTGGACGTGGAACAGACATCAAACTTGGTGAAGGTGTCATCGAAGTTGGTGGATTAGCTGTCATCGGTACAGAACGACATGAATCCCGTCGTATTGACAATCAGCTTCGTGGACGCTCAGGACGCCAAGGCGATCCTGGTGTGACTCAGTTCTATTTATCAATGGAAGATGATTTGATGCGCCGTTTCGGTTCGGACAATATGCGTGCTATGATGTCTCGATTGGGTATGGATGATTCTCAGCCAATCCAGTCGAAAATGGTGACACGTGCGGTTGAATCAGCACAAAAACGTGTCGAAGGAAATAACTTTGATGCACGTAAACGATTGCTTCAATATGATGATGTTTTACGTCAACAACGTGAAATCATTTATAAAGAACGTTTGGAAGTGCTGGAAACCGATAACATGCGTGGATTGGTAGAAACGATGATCGACGAAGTTATTGAACGATCAGTTGCAGCTCATACTGCTTCAGACAAGCACGAAGAGTGGAACTATAAAGGTCTGGAAGATACAATTCAAGCAAATTTACTATCTGAAGGTGCCATAACTCGTGAGCAGTTGGAAGGTAAATCTGCGGACGAAATCACAGAATTTATTAAAGCGGAAGTTTACAAACGCTATGATGAAAAAGAAGAGGAAATGTCTCCTGAACGTATGCGTGAATTTGAAAAAGTTGTCTTGTTGCGTTCAATTGATTCAAAATGGATTGATCACATTGATGCGATGGATCAACTGCGCCAAGGAATTCACTTGCGTGCTTACGGACAAATCGATCCACTTCGTGAGTATCAAAACGAAGGATTTGCGATGTTCGAAGCGATGGTTGAGTCTGTACAGGATGATGTTGCGAAATATGCCATGAAGGCAGAAATACGCAATAACCTGGAACGTGAAGAAGTAGCGAAGGGCCAAGCGGTTAATCCGAAAGAAGAAGGCGGATCTGTCAAGAAAAAGCCAGTTCGTACAGAAGCTTCAGTAGGAAGAAATGAAATGTGCCCATGCGGCAGTGGCAAGAAATTCAAAAATTGCCATGGTGCTGTTGAAAGATAACGGAGGAATTTAGACATGATGGAATTATCAGATGTACGTAATGAATTAGACAGAACAGCTTCAAAATTATCCGACTTTAGGGGGTCTCTTTGACTTAGAAAACAAAGAGGCAAGAATTGCTGAGTTGGATGAAAATATGTCGATGCCTGACTTTTGGAATGATCAACAAGCAGCGCAAGTGGTCATCGGTGAAGCAAATGGATTAAAAGAAATTGTGAACGAATATAACGAATTGCTTGATACCCAGGAAAACTTAGAAATGACATTGGAATTGTTACGCGAAGAACCTGACGAGGAATTGCAAGAAGAACTCAGCAGTGAAATGAAAGAGTTTACTGCGAAATTGGGCGATTTTGAACTGCAATTATTACTGAGCGAACCGTATGATAAAAACAATGCCATTCTTGAACTTCATCCTGGAGCAGGAGGAACGGAGTCTCAAGATTGGGGCTCCATGCTACTGCGCATGTATACACGTTGGGGCGAGAAGCGTGGCTTCAAAGTGGAGACACTCGATTATTTACCTGGTGACGAAGCTGGAATTAAGTCCGTCACACTAGGCTTTAAAGGCCACAATGCATACGGCTATTTGAAAGCTGAAAAAGGGGTTCATCGTTTAGTACGAATTTCTCCTTTCGATTCTTCTGGCCGACGTCATACTTCTTTCGTATCCTGTGAAGTTATGCCTGAATTTAATGATGAAATCGAAATTGACATTCGTACGGAAGATTTGAAAATCGATACGTACCGTGCCAGTGGTGCAGGTGGTCAGCATATCAATACGACTGACTCCGCTGTCCGTATCACTCATTTACCTACAGGTGCAGTCGTTACGTGTCAACAAGAACGTTCTCAAATCAAGAACCGTGAAAAAGCAATGACGATGTTAAAAGCGAAATTGTATCAATTGAAAATCGAAGAACAAGAAGCTCAGATGCTCGAAATTCGAGGGGAGCAAAAGGAAATCGGTTGGGGATCTCAAATTCGTTCATATGTCTTCCATCCTTATTCAATGGTAAAAGATCACCGTACAAATGCTGAAAGTGGCAATGTGCAAGGTGTAATGGACGGCGATATCGATTTGTTCATCAATTCCTACTTGCGATCAAAAATGAATTAAGGCAAAAACGGACATCCTACAGAGGTGTCCGTTTTTTTATGGTTCTGTAAACTCTTACGAAGGATAAAAAAGCTCAGTTAATTTTTGCTGTTTTGCTCCATATCCCTAAACAACAACAAAGAAATAATACATAGCTTACTAAAATTAAGGGAAAACAATTAAGTAGGTGGTTTTCATACTTGTTAGCTCATGCGGAACATGCGGCCAGCGCAAATGTACGATAAATCAACGTATATATTACAATTGCGACGAAAAGAAAATTTTCATACAGGCTCACTTTAACATGATGAAGTTCACACACTATATATCCTCTGCTATACTTCATTAGGGAAAAATGGACATAATAGAAAGAAGGAAATTTTATGAATAGAAAAACACGGGTAGAGCCACATCCTATTTTGGCTTCCGTTTTAGAATATATGTATATCATCGCCGGTGCCGCTATTATCGCTGTAGGTTTTAACGTTTTCTTATTGCCGAACGAAGTGGCATCTGGCGGAGTTAGTGGAATCAGTACGATTTTAAAAGGATTGTTCAATTGGAATCCAGGATATGTGCAATACGCATTTAATATTCCTTTATTTATTGCAGGAGTAATTTTTCTTGGTAAACAATTCGGCGCACGTTCACTAGTCGGAACACTTACGCTTCCCATGTTTGTCCTACTAACTGCAGGATGGGAACCCGCAACATTAAATCCGTTACTCGGGGCACTATTTGGCGGGATTTCAGTAGGAGTTGGATTGGGTATTGTCTTCCGAGGACATGCATCAACTGGCGGAACAGATTTAGCGGCTCAAATTTTAGCGAAGTACACCGGATTTACCCTTGGAACTAGCGTTATGCTGATTGACGGACTGATTGTTCTTTCTGCAGCCCTAGTTTTCGATATTGAAAAAGGATTATATGCTCTGATTGGTCTATTTGTGACAACCAAAACCATTGATATTATTCAACTTGGATTCAGCCAATCGAAAATGGTTTACATTATTACGAATAAACAGGAAGAATTACGGGATGCTATTTATACCGAAATAAATCGTGGTGTAACCAAGCTTCCGGCAGTTGGTGGCTATACCGAACAAGAACGACCAATGCTACTTGTTGTGGTTTATCAAACCGAATTCACGAAATTGAAACAATTAGTTAAAATGGTTGATCCATCAGCATTTGTCATTGTTTCAGATGCCTACGAAGTACTCGGTGAGGGTTTCAAACGTCCATAATTTAGGTATACTTAAAAAGTATATATAAACTATTTTGAGGGAGGGAACAAGATGAACAAAAAATTTCTTGCAGCTATTTTTGGTTCTGCACTAATGCTTGCCGCATGTGGTGGTGGAAATGATGAAAAACCGACGCCAACCAATGATGAAAATGGCGGAGAAGTAACTGATACACAGGATGCTGAAAAAATTGTACAGGGTAATTGCACAAGCTGTCACGGTGGTAATTTAGAAGGGCAAGGCAACTTCCCAAATCTGACAGATGTGGGATCCCGCCTTACTGAAGAGGAAATTTTACAGGTAATTCAAAAAGGCCGTGGTCAAATGCCTCCGAACATTATTGAAGGCGCAGAAGCTGAAGTAGTTGCCGAATGGTTGGCTAATAAAAAATAATTTGTAATAAACAAAGACCAATGACTGTTTATGTCATTGGTCTTTGTTTTTGTCAAAAAAGTGTCGAACTAAAAGGAGGATTTCAGGAACCTAATGCCGAATTTTAGTATTTAATAGGTCGAAATATCGTGTTGAATTTTAGGGATAAAGAACTAATGAGGAGGTATCACAAGGTTTCTGTCTAAATTTTGTAATAGTACTGTAATAAAATTTTGTCGACAAACTTGATATAATGAGCTTGTCGGAAAAAATTTCGAACAGCTAGGAAAAAACATAGGTGGTTACAAAAATATGATTTCAATGAAAAATGTCTACAAAAAATATCCAAACGGCATTGTTGCTGCAAACGGAATTAATGTAGAAATCAAACAAGGTGAATTTGTATATGTTGTAGGTCCAAGTGGGGCTGGTAAATCTACATTTATCAAAATGATGTACAGAGAAGAGCGTCCTACGAGTGGAGATATACTAGTAAATGGCATAAACTTGGCGACATTGAAGTCGAAAAAAGTTCCATATTTAAGAAGACAAATAGGTGTTGTCTTTCAAGATTTTAAATTATTACCGAGATTGAATGTTTTTGAAAATGTAGCATTTGCTTTAGAAGTAATTGAAGAATCGCCAAAAGTGATTCGTAAACGTGTTATGGAAGTTTTGGATTTGGTAGGGCTTAAACATAAAGCTCGTATGTTCCCAACTGAGCTGTCTGGTGGAGAACAACAGCGAGTATCGATTGCCCGGTCCATTGTCAACATCCCAAAAGTGATGATTGCGGACGAGCCAACTGGAAACTTAGATCCTGAAACTTCTTGGGATATCATGAATTTGTTCGAGGAAATCAATCGTCGTGGGACAACCATTATAATGGCCACCCATAATAAAGAAATTGTTAATACAATCAAACATCGAGTAATTGCAGTTGAAGGCGGACTCGTCGTACGTGATGAAGTCGGAGGTGACTACGGTTATGAAAGCTAGGACTGTAGGACGTCATTTCCGTGAAAGTTTTAAAAGTCTCGGCCGAAATAGCTGGATGACTTTTGCATCTGCCAGTGCAGTGACTGTCACGTTGTTGCTTGTCGGCGTATTCGTAATGATCATGATGAATTTAAGTAAAGTGGCTGATGATTTAGAAAAAGATGTTGAAATAAAAGTGTTGCTTGAACTTACTGCAGATGACAAAGCTGCAACGCAATTAGAAAAAGATATTAAAGAATTAGATGGTGTTGCAACAGTCGTCTATTCAACAAAAGAAGCTGAATTAAAAGATTTAATAAAAGATTTCGGAGCGACAATGGGATTGTCCGATCAAAATAACCCGCTTCGTGCAGCCTACTACGTGAAGGCTGAAAACCCTCAGGAAACTGAGAAAGTTGCTCAACGAATAGATCGTCTTAAAAACACCTATTCTGTCGAATATGGTGAAGGAAAGATTGAGAAACTATTCAGTTTCCTGAATGTTGCTAGAAATATAGGTTTAGTATTAATCCTAGCGTTACTATTTACTGCGATGTTCCTAATTTCGAATACAATCCGTATCACAATTGTTGCACGTCGACGTGAAATTGAAATTATGAAACTGGTAGGGGCGTCAAATTGGTTTGTTCGTATACCGTTCGTTTTAGAAGGAATGTGGATCGGAATCCTTGGTGCAATATTGCCAATAACTCTCGTCACTTTACTTTATTACAACTTATATCACGCTGTTCAACCTTATTTGAAAGGCGAATTGTTTAATTTATTACCACTTACTCCATTTTTGTATCAAGTTAACGGCCTCATTTTATTGATGGGCATTTTCATTGGTGTGTGGGGAAGTTTTATGTCAGTACGTAAGTTTTTACGCGTTTAAACGCGAGCTTGAAAGGGGCAGAACATGAGAAAGAAACAATCTAAATGGATGGCAGTTTCCATTGCAACAGTATTGGGGTGTTCATTATTTATGACACAACCTGCGGATGCATTGGCTAACTCCTTGAACGATTTGAAAAATGAACAGAAACAATTGGATCATAAAAAATCACAATTGAATTCGACTATTAATCAGAAAAAAGGCGATATTTCAGAAAATCAATCGGACCAAGAAAAATTGCTTGCTCAAATTCAAGCTCTCGATAGCAAAATTATTGAGACAAATAGCGAAATAGATCGTGTGCTTGGAGACATTAAACGCACGAACTTAGAAATTGAAAAATTGCATGAAAGTATTACGGTTTTAGAAAAGAAAATCGCTGATCGTGACGAGTTAATTAAAGAGCGTCTTCGCTCCGTTCAGGAAAGTGGCGGTTCCGTCAATTATCTTGATGTGTTACTTGGAGCTAGCAGTTTCTCAGATTTCATTGACCGTTTCTCAGCTGTAAATACGCTAATGGATGCAGACCGCAAGATTTTGGAAGAACAGGCTGCAGATAAAAAGTCATTGGAAGCGCAGAAATCTTCGGTTGAAGAAAAATTGGCTCAACAAAAGACAAGCCGTGATAAATTAGTAAGTCTTAAATCAAATCTTGATTCCCAAAAAGCTTCAAAAGGTAGATTAGTAGACCAACTAGAAGCGGAACAAGGAAAATTAATCCAACAAAAGAATTCACTTGAAAAAGAATATTCTGAAACACTCGAAATCAGTAAAGCGGTAGAGAGTAAAATAGTAGCTGAACAAGAGAGATTAATCGAAGTTGCACGTCAAGCTGAAATCGCACGCAAGAAAAAAGATGCTGCTGAACGCAATAAACATAATTCTTCAAATTCAAATGGAACACCTCCACCAGTAGTATCTTCTGGTGATTGGACACGCCCTGCTGCAGGACGTTTCTCTTCCACTTTCGGTGGTCGTAATATCGGATCAGGCGCGGAATTCCATTACGGCAGTGACATTGCAAACAGCATCGGTACACCGATTGTCTCAGCAGCGGATGGCATTGTTTCTCATGCAGGGCCAATGGGAACATACGGAAATGTAATTATGGTTACACATTCTATTAATGGTCAAATTTTCACGACTGTCTACGCGCATTTAAGTGGATACAATGTAAGTTCAGGTCAATCAGTCTCTAAAGGACAAATGATAGGTAGAATGGGAAATACTGGTCGTTCGACTGGACCTCATTTACATTTTGAAGTTCATGAAGGACCTTGGAATAGTGAACGTTCAAATGCGGTCAATCCGATTCGTTATGTATCATTCTAAAGTAAGTCAATTGAGCTCACTCTCAGGTAAACTGAGTGTGAGCTTTTTTATTGACGTTCACAAGCATATTTCTCCACATATTAAGTAGTTTGATATACGATATAGGGTATATTTGGAATGTCTTGAGGAGTTGAAAAGTGTTGCCGGTAACGGATTGGTTTATTATCAAGTCTCTAACAATTCCTTCATCGTGGATAGCAATACTTTTGGCGTTATTTATTACGGGAATCGTATTAAGGATGAAATTTGGGAAAGATACAGTAGATTGGTTTTCGGATGCAGCAATACTCTTTTTAATTGTATGGAAATTTAGTGTAGTGTTTACTGATTTTGATATGATTGTTAAATACCCACTTGGGATTCTTTATTTCAATGGGGGTGAAACCGGCTTCTACATTGCATTGGTTATAGCACTTAGTCGTTTAGTATGGCAAATAAGAAGCAGAGGTTTGTCTGAACGCGAGTTTGGCGCGATGCTTATTGGGTTCGTTTTGTTGCAATCTTTGTATCAATTCCTTATGGTTATTATGAATGAAGCGGAAATTTGGCAGAAACTGATAACAATTGTTATTTTTACTGGAATGACTACCTTAACCTGGAAGAAAGCATTTGCATCAAATGTTTGGAGATTACAATTGCTTACGCTCTTTTTATTTACACATATCCTTGCGGCCGTTTTACAGCCTGAAGGCGTGTTCCAAAGTCCGCTGATGGTCACGGTACTATTCGTGATTTGCGGTTTTACCGTTTCTATATTATTGAATAAACAACAAATGGAGGAGAACAAATGACCAAAAAAGTATTTGGACTCGTGATACTTGCTGTTCTTATAACGATTGTCATCGCGACGATGGTGAAAAATAACATCGATGAGGCAAAGTCCTTTGAAAATGAACAATTAGGTATCGAAATGACAGGTGTTGCTGCATCCGAAGGATTGAATAAAGGCGATACAGCACCAGATTTTGAATTAACAACACTTGATGGGAAAAAAGTGAAGCTCTCTGACTATCAAGGGAAAAAAGTAATCGTTAATTTCTGGGCGACGTGGTGTCCTCCTTGTAAGGCCGAAATGCCTCATATGCAAAATTACTATGAAGATTTCGCAGAAGAAGAAAATGTGGAAATATTAGCTGTCAATCTAACAAGCGGAGACAGTGAAGAGAAAGTGAACGATTTTGTACGGGACTACGGGCTGACTTTTCCGATTCCTATGGATACTGAAGGTGCCGTTGGTCAAACCTTTGAAGCCATCACTATACCTACTTCATATATGATTGATACTAAAGGCCGCATTCAGAACAAGATTGTAGGACCGATGGATGACCAAATGATTAAAGATTTTGTGTCTAATTTAGAATAAAAATGCTCTGTTAATAGGTATGGATGTTTATCGTACATTTGCGCTTGCCGCACGTTCCGCATGAGACCCACAAGTATGAAAAACACATACTTGTGGGTCTCATTTTTCAAAAGTACTGCTCCTGCGGTTACTCGTCGCAAAGAATAGGACTGCTCCTGCGGTTACTCGTCGCAAAATACAATTTTGTGTCAACGCCTTCGTGACCAACATCCTGTTGGCCCGAGGAGGCTTGCCAGTTCGTCCGTGGAAGGGGCACAGATTCCTTCTTTCTTAAAATCAACCTTGAAAAATAACATAGCCAATAAAAATAAATCTGGCTTATTCTTGTCCTATCGTCACCTATTCGTTCATACACTGAAACGAAGAAAGTAGGGGGCGATTTTTTGAGACGAAGCAGGGTTTTTTTGTTTGGTTTTTTAGTGATTTTGATTCTTCTATTCCTCATTTTTTGGGCGCCTTTTAAAAAGGACAAGGTGGCAAGTGTACCAATCAGCCAACTGTCACCGATAGATCAGGCTTATGAACGTATCTTGGCAAGTTCTGTTCATCCCGTCGAGGGGAAACAATTGATTGAAGGTGCATTACGGGGAATGGCAGATACACTTGGAGATCCTTATAGCAAATACATGACCAAAGAGGAAGCAAAGGCTCACCGTGAATCCTTATCGGACGAACGCGTGGGAATAGGGCTGGAGATTGTAGAAAATAAAGGTCGATTTATAGTTGTGACACCGATGAAAGAATCACCTGCTGAAAAAGCAGGAGTTAAACCGTATGACGAAATTGTAAGAGTAGATGGGAAGCGAGTAGAGGGAAAAAGCTTAGCTGATTTGCTGTCGGCCATAAAAGGAAAAAAAGGAACCAATGTCTCATTAACGGTCTTCAGAGAAACGGAAGATCGACATGTGGAATTAAAGATGACCAGATCCGCACTTCAGATACAAACGGTGACTAGTGAGATAATTGAACAAGATAGTTCTTCGATTGGCTATGTAAGCATCTCCGTGTTTGGAGAAAAAACAGCAGAAGAATGGGAAACGCAAACCCGCACACTCGTAACACAGGGAATTGATGGATTATTGATAGACGTGCGTGGTAATCCAGGAGGATATTTACATAGTGTAGAACAAGTAATTGGCACCATGTTGAAAAGCGGGCAAATCTTTGCTTACATGCAAGATTCAAAAGGTGCACTCGAGCCATTGGCCGTAAAATCAACAAATGAAGATGACTATACAAAAGTTATGAAAAAGATTCCGATTGTATTATTACAGAACGAAGGTAGCGCCTCTGCAAGTGAAGTGTTGAGTGGTGCTTTAAAATCCAACCAACGGGCACTAATCGCCGGTTCCAAGAGTTTTGGAAAAGGCACCGTGCAAGAAACATGGGAGTTAACAAATGGGGGAGAAATGAAGTTATCTTCGCACAAATGGTTAACACCTAAACAGCAGTGGATTCATGGAACTGGGATTAAGGCGGATTTTGAAGTGAAAGCAAGCGAACTTTACCAGCTCGAACCCCTTCCGATGAGTGGAACTTATCAAGTAGGAGATTTTAATGTAGATGTACAGTATGGCCAAAAGGTACTGAAGGCATTAGGATTCCCTGTTACAAGAGTCGATGGCTATTTCGATGAAGATACAGCAAGAGCCGTGAAATCTTTCAAGGAACAAAAGAAACTCAAGGCAGAAGCGAAAATGGATATCGTTTTTTATAAAGAAGTCAGAGAGACCATTATGACCTATAAATCAAGCAAGAAACATGATAATCAGCTTCAAATGTCTCTAGGCTATTTATTCCACTCTATTCAAAAGTAGAAAAAACCTATACGCATTCCATCAACGGTTTGTTACAATGGAAAGAAATGCACGAACCGTTGATTGGGTGGTGATTCGTAAATGTGGCAAGAAATTGGACTAGAATTGATTAAGGGAATCGGAAAATTTTTTATTAATCCATTATTTTATGTGGCAATCTGTTTTGCGGTGCTTCTAGGATACGTACGCGTAAAGAGGGAACGACGTTCATTCCGTACACGGATTCTTTGGGGTTGGACAGAGGTTAAGAGAATGTTCACGGATATATGGATGTATGCACTGATTTTATCCTTACTCAGTACAGGTATTGGTCTGACGCTTACGACAGATTGGGTGGTAACGTTCAGTTTGATCAGTGCGATTATTGTCGTACTTTTTATGTATCAGATTGGATCGCCCGTCATTTCTGCAGCGCTTGCAACTTGCGCATTGTGGATTGGCTATGAAATGAATACTAGTTTTTCAATTTTGAATTTCGAATGGGTCGGGGATCGCAATTGGATTGAACTGTCTTTGCCTGTCAGTCTGTTAATGGGGGCAGCGGTAATTGCAGAGGGGTTGCTAATCCGAAAAACAGGTGCTGAATCGGCATCTCCTATATTGGAAAAATCGGCACGTGGTTTGACATCTGCCAGTTATTTATCAAAACGACTGTGGTTGTTGCCTGTATTGGGCATTGTACCTGGAAGTGTAGTACCGGATTTCATGACTTATTGGCCACAATTTACACTTGGAAATGAAACGTTTGCTTTTGTGTTATTTCCAATTGTAATCGGGTTCCAGCAAAAAGCACGCAGGACACTCCCTGTGAATTTATATCCGAAGTTAGGTAAAGCCGTCATCATCGTTGGGGTGGCCACAATAGGTTTATCACTCATTGCTTATTGGCTACCAATTGTCGCGGCTATTAGTTTAGCTCTAGGTGCTTTTGCAAGAATAGGGGTATGGATGTATTTTGCCATAAAGGAAAGACAAGGAAATTACGCCGTTTCTCCACAAGATTCAGGTGTGATGATTGCAGGCGTATTACCGGAATCTCCAGCGGATAAGATGGGACTTGTTATTGGAGAATGTATCCGCAGGGTTAACGGGCAGATGGTCACGAATGAACGGGAATTATATGAAGCGATTCAAATAAATGCTGCACATTGCCGACTTGAAGTATTGGATCATCAAGGTGAAGTCAGATTAAGACAACATGTTATTTATCGTCACGATCATCATCGACTCGGTTTATTGGTTGTAAGATAGGAGAGCAATAATGGAATCAATGTTTACAAAAATACTATTTGCATTATTTTTACCAGGACTGCTCGTCGTACTGTTTACAAGAATCACATTTTCACATATCGTTGCTTTAATTTTAACCGTAGCTCTTATAACCGCCTCCGTCTATGTCGGGTATACGCATACATGGCTGTTATTTATTGTTGATGCATTATCATTGACAATCGGATTTTGGTACGCGACACGTATGATGGAACGAGGAAAAAGACAGGATGATTAACAAAACGTCTTTACACTTATGTGTAGAGACGTTTTTTTTGTGGGAAACATTGTGAATACTAATTATTTGAACTTGTAGACCCCTAGTAGTATATTGTAAATAAAATGTGGATTTTCATAAAAACTGGAGGGAAAGTAAATGTATTTTCAATCTCATTTTTTATGATAAATTAGCAAGACAAGCGAAAATATTAAACATTTAACTGGCAATTATGTTGCTTATAAAAAAGCATAATATCGGAGGTATACAAAATGAAACCACAAATTACTGTTTATTCAACCAACACATGTCCATATTGCGACATGATGAAAAGTTTCCTGAAACAAAATGAAATGGAGTTCACGGAAGTGAATGTTCAAGCAGATCCTATAGCAGCACAAAAATTAGTGGAAACAACTGGGCAAATGGGAGTTCCACAAACAAATATTAACGGTCAATGGGTTTTGGGATTCGATCCGGATCGAGTTCTGGAACTTGTAAAAGCTTAAAAAGGGGATTTGTTAAGGGACTGCCTAGTTTATCTTACATTTGCGCTAGCCGAACATATAATGAATTGAAGTATAATAAAAAGCGAATAGCTATGATGCTATTCGTTTTTTGTCATATAATCCAAATATATTACATCAACCTATCAAACCATATATCGCCAGAACAGCAATGGACCCCATGACAACGATAATTACATTCGCTCCAGCAAATGCTAGTGTAAAAGCGGCAAGTGCACCAATAAGCCCGAATAACATATTTCCTTCCTGTACAAACAACATAGCGGGAAAGATCAGTGCGCCCAAAACAGCGTAAGGAATATTACGCAGTATTCCGCTGACAATGGGAGGCAATTCTCGGCCTTCCAGAAATGTTAGTGGAAATGCGCGTGGTATATAGGTGACCACAGCCATTCCAAGTAACATCCACCAGTACGATTTTTCCATTAACTTGCACTTCCTTTCTTCGCATACAGCATTTCAACCAAAATGGCTGAACCGAGCGTCGCTACTAAAATGGACCATCCTGTTGAAAGGAGGCCGCTCCAATACAAAGCACTGTGAATCACTGCACCGAAGAAAGCCAGCAGCATCACTTTACGGTTACCTTTCATGGATGGAACGAGCAGTCCGACAAACATTGCGTATAAAGCAATCGACATGGCTGCTTGAAGGAACTCGGGTAAATTGGCACCAATGACATGACCTATAGCAGTGAAGACCACCCAGCTGCCGTAAGAAATCAGAATAACACCGGCTGCAAAAGGAGTCCGGATTTTGTCGGCTTTATTTGTTGCTAATACGGAGAACGTTTCATCCGTCACCCCAAACGCATATATGGCTTTTTTCCAACGTGCTTCAGGTTGCATCTTTTCATTTAATGAGGCCGTCATAAGAAAGTGTCGGATATTGACAACAAACGTATTAAGAACAATTAAGATAGGGTCTACACCTGTTGATATCAGAGTTAACGATATGTATTGTGCAGCACCAGCAAAAACGAATATACTCATGGCTGTTGCTTCCCACATAGACAACCCGGTTGTTTTTGCTAGTAATCCAAAGGTTAATGCGATAGGAAAGTAGCCAATGGCAATGCTTAACCCAGCTCTTATTCCATTCATAAATGTCATTGGTCGAATTCCTCCCGCTTCAAAGTTTAATATATTATACATCTGTATGGTAAAGTAAACAATAAGAGGTGAAGAGATGGAACAGATGAGACGTAATTTAGGCCTACAATTAAAAATGATACGACAACAACGCGGGATGAGTTTAGATGATATAGCCAAACTGACGGATGTAAGTAAAGCACAATTGGCGCAAATGGAAAAAGGTGAATCCAATCCTACGGTTTCTACCATTTGGAAAATTGCAGACGGACTTAAAATCAGCTTCTCATCTTTATTGCAACCACCGAGGCTGAATGCAAAAAAAATATCACCTACAGATATTCCTTTTTTAACAGAAGACGAAGGCCGTTACCGTGTATTTTCCATTATTCCGTATGATCCAAAACGGGGCTGGGAGTTTTATCGGATTGAAATGGATCCTTTATGTTCTTATGAAAGTGCCCCTCACCTGAAAGGTGTCGAGGAATCGCTTACAATAGTAGATGGACAACTGAAAGTCATCCTTGAAAGTGAACAAGTTGATTTACTAAAAGGAGACACACTTGTTTTTTCCGGAAATCAGACACATCGGTATGTGAATAATAGCGAAGAAACGACGGTCATTCATTTAATCATCCATTATCAGTATGTTTGATGTTGGCAGTCGACGGGGAAACTGAAGGATAACTATAATTTTTTTGAGGATGAGGAACATGTTCGATTGGTTAACAACTGAAAATTTATTGGAACTAACAAGGGACTATCGTTCACTGGGACCTCTCATTGGCTTCCTGTTACCATTTTTAGAAGCATTTTTACCGTTTTTACCTCTATTTGTATTCGTTTTTGCAAATGCTAGCGCATATGGTTTATGGATAGGGTTTTTATTATCGTGGGCGGGGACAGTTGTGGGTTCATATTTAGTTTTCATACTGGTTCGAAAATATGGACGGGCGCGCTTTCTTCGTTTCATGACTAAACACGAACGTGTTCAAAAATTAATCCATTGGGTTGAGACCCATGGTTTCGCTCCATTATTTTTGCTGTTATGTTTTCCTTTTACCCCGTCAGCATTAGTCAATTTGGTAGCAGGATTGTCTAACATGAAAAAGAATTCTTATTTATGGACATTGTTGGCTGGGAAATTTGTGATGATTTTGACAATCAGCTTCATCGGTTATGATATCAAAGCCCTAATTACACAGCCGATACGGACTGCTATAGTCATTGGCGTAATCATTTTGCTTTGGTTCATCGGAAAACAAATTGAACGTCGATTGAATGCACGGGTGGAAGCTAACTTTTTATTGGTTCAAAAAGAACGACAGGAAGGGAAGGGGCCAACGGTTTGACTTCAATGAAAAAAGAGGCATGGGAATGGTTAAAAGCGATTGTCATCGGAGTAATGATCATTGTCATCATTCGTTCATTTCTTATCACGAATTATGCCGTCTCTGGCCATTCGATGGAGCCTACACTCCACAATTTGGATAAAGTACTAGTGAGTAAAATTTCGTATTCCGTTGGTGATATTGATCGACTGGATGTTTTGGTTTTTCATTCCGCTGACAATGAAGATTTTGTAAAACGAGTCATTGGAATACCAGGAGATGTCCTCACGTACAAGAACGATAAGCTCTTTATCAACAACCAAAGAGTGGAAGAACCGTATTTGCAGTCATATGATGCCTATCAAAACCCCGACGACCGATTAACAGAGAACTTTACGCTTGAAGGAATCACTGGGGCAGTACGTATTCCCCCTGATTCGTATTTTGTTCTTGGTGATAATCGCAGACAAAGTTTGGACAGTCGTTATTTTCAATTCGTCAACAAAGAAGATATCGTTGGAAAAGTAGTCGCAAGGTACTGGCCACTTGAATCAGCAACGATGAATTTCTCAGGTGAAAATCCCGAATAATTTCCCCCTCTTGCAGTAGTTAGGTACAATAGAGGGAAGGAAAATATTCGGGATTTTGTTTGTTTTTTATACATGATTTAATAGGGGGGCATGGATGTGTCATTACGATTAATTACCGGACGAGCTGGTGTAGGGAAATCTGAATTCATGCGGCATGAAGTAACTGAAAATGCCATGAGTAATCCACTGGGTGCGCCTATATTTTTTGTGGTACCTGACCAAATGTCCTTTTCCACTGAATTTGCACTTTCAGCAATGGATCATTCAAAAGGAATCATCCGTACACAAGTCACTACATTCAAACGACTGGCTTGGCGTGTATTACAGGAAACAGGAGGGATAAGCCGTCAGGAAATCAGTGGATTCGGCTACCGCATGTTAATCCGCCGATTGCTTGAAGAACACAAGGAAGAGTTCTCTCTTTTTAAGCAAGCTGCCAATAAACGAGGATTTACTAACCAGATGGAAATGCTGTTAAAGGAGTTCACCCGATACTGCCTTGACGGTACAACTTTAATTTCTCTTGAGGAATCTCTTAAACAACTGAATGCCCCGCGTACTTTACAAGATAAGTCACATGACTTGTCGGTTTTGTTGCGTGCTTTGGAGGAACGGCTTGGAACTGCTTATATTGACAGCGAAGGTTACTATGCTTTGCTGTCCAAGCAAATTGTTCAATCGGAATTAATTGCTGAGGCGGACGTTTATATTGATGGTTTTGTGACGATGACAACCCGGGAATACGAAATTATCGGAGAACTGATTAAACATGCGAAACGCGTCACCATTGCACTGCCTTTGGATGATGAAAGCCTTGATTTGATGGATGAGCAGTCATTATTCCACAGTGCTGCTAAGACTGCAGAACGTTTAAAGGAAGTGGCACGTACTGAATCCGTAGCAATTGAACCTTCAATCCATTTAAACGAAAACAAGCGTTTTATGACAAATGAGATTAAACATATTGAAGCGAACTTACATAGTTATCCCGTACCATCCATTGACGATCATAATCATGTACTTGTGGTTGAAGCGGACAGTAGAAGGGCAGAAATTCACGCAGTTGCAAGACATATCCGAAGTCTTGTTCGTGACGAACAGCTTCGCTATCGTGATGTTGCGATTTTATATCGCCAACCCGAAGTGTACGATGAATTGATTGAAACCACATTTGCTCAATACGATATTCCTGTATTCATCAATCGGAAAAAGGCCATGCTTCATCATCCATTGGTCGAATTCAGTCGTTCTGTTTTTGAAGCAGTTTTAAATGATTTTCAATATGAGCCAATGTTCAGGGCCATCAAAACGGATTTGTTCTTCCCGCTACAAGCAAATAAAAGAGTATGGCGTGAACGCGCAGATCGTTTAGAGAATTTCGTGATTTCACAAGGGATTTATGGCGAACGCTGGTCGGATGAACGACGCTGGCTCGTGAAAAAATACCGTGGACTTGAATTTCATTCAAAAGTTCAAACAGATGAAGAACGTGCTATCCAAGCTGACATAACTGCAGTGAGAAACATCGTTTTGACCCCTCTTCAGGAGTTTAGACGGAAAATAGAGGCATGCGGGACAGGAAGAGACGTCGCACAGGCACTATTTGAATTAATCGAAGAGTTACAGATTTACGATAAGCTGCAAGGGTTAAAAGATGAGGAAAATGAACAGGGGCGTCTTTTGCTAGCTACCGAGCATGACCAGGCCTGGTCACAGTGGGTAGATGTACTGGATCAATTTGTGTTGATGTTTGGTGATGAAAAACTGACTCCTAAAGAAAGCTTGCTACTATTGGAAGAAGGTTTTGACACGTTGGAGTTCTCCCGCATTCCACCGTCACTCGATCAAGTGACCGTAGCAACGGTTGATTTATCCCGATTGTCCGATATTCGGGCAGCATTTGTCATTGGCGTCAATGACGGGGTATTTCCAAAACGACTCGAACAGGAAGGGTTGCTTTCGGATACCGAGCGGGAATGGTTTATGCAAATTGGCTTTGAGCTGGCTCCGACGTCAAAAATGCGTCTGATGGACGAATCCTATATGGCGTACCGAGCGGTGACAACAGCTTCCGAAAAACTGTTTGTGTCATACGCTGTTGCGGATGAAGAAGGGAAAGCACTGCTTCCTTCGACATTCATCAAACGATTGCAGCAATTGTTGCCGAAAATCGAAGTGGAACTGGCTGTCATTGATCCGGCTGTTTTGAAAGACAGTACAGATTACTATATCCAACATCCTCGGGCAACTTTGCCATACCTTGCCACTAAATTAAAACAAGCGGCTGTTGAAGGAAATCTGGAGGAAGAATGGCAGGCGGTTGCTTCCTATTATGAAAATGATCCATTTTGGCATAGCGTTTTCGAACGGATTATTCGACCACTGACGAATCCAATAATCGCAGAGCGTCTGGACCGTGAAACGACCAATGCATTGTATGGGGATACGTTCATATCCAGTGTGTCACGTGTCGAGAAATATTACAGTTGTCCTTTTGCACATTTCGCAACGTATGGTTTGCGCTTGGAAGAACGCGCAGAATATTTACTAGAAGCCCCGGCCATCGGAGATTTATTCCATGCCGCTTTGAAATGGATTTCTGACGAAACGAAGCGATTGGGGTTAACTTGGGCACAGCTTTCAACTTCTCAGGCTTGGGAATTGGCGAGACAAGCAGTAGAAGAAATTTCGCCATTTTTTGTCCATCAAATTTTACTCAGCACAAAAAGATATACCTATATTCAACGTAAACTCGTCCAGATTTTGCAACGCACCATGACGACTTTACGTGATCATGCTAGTGTCTCGACTTTTGTTCCAATCGCGATAGAAACTGGTTTTGGTCCTGGAGAAGAATTGCCCACATTGGAAATCCCATTGAAAAATGGTCACGCCATGAAAATGCGTGGTCGTATAGACCGCGTGGACGCAGCTGTTGTGGATGGCCAGCCATTTGTGCGAATCGTTGATTACAAATCGTCCGCTAAAGGACTCGATTTAAATGATGTGTATTATGGAATTTCCCTGCAGATGCTTACGTATTTGGATGTGGCTGTCAGTAACTCGGCAATTTGGTTAGGTGAAGATGCCAGTCCGGCAGGTGTTTTATATATGCATGTTCATAATCCAATGTTGAAATTGGCTAAAGAGCTTTCTGACATGGACCTTGCGGAAGAAGTATTTAAGAAGTATAAAATGCGCGGTTTATTGATAGACGATGCCAACGTCTTAAGTGAAATGGATACGGAAATAGCAGGCACTTCAAAAGTAATACCAGCCCGCATCAATAAAGACGGCTCAATATCCAAATCTTTTTCGAAAGTTGTGTCCACACAGGACATGGCGAATTTGCGGACATTTGTACGTAAAAAGCATCAGCAAGCCGGAGATGGGATGCTCGCTGGCGATACACGGGTTCTGCCCTACAGGATGAAGGATAAAACAGCATGCGACTATTGTAATTTCCGTAGTGTATGCCAGTTTGATCCTACAGATCCTGACCAGCACTATCGTAAACTGTCGGTAGGTACACCAGAAGAAGTCACGCAACGAATTAAAGAGGAGGTCTCACCTGATGCTGATACCAATTAAACCACAAGATGTTACATGGACTGACGCTCAGTGGCGCGCCATTTTTGCAGAAGGACGTGACATACTCGTTTCAGCAGCAGCTGGCTCAGGAAAAACGGCTGTCCTGATTGAACGTCTAATCCAAAAGATGATTCGTGAAGATAATCCGATTGATGTGGATGAGCTTCTCGTTGTGACATTTACCAATGCATCGGCGGCCGAAATGCGACACCGGATGGCGGAAGCGCTGGAAAAAGCGCTTGTGAAAAATCCGAATTCCAGTCATTTAAGAAGACAATTGAGTCTATTGAATAAAGCGCAAATCTCGACACTTCACTCTTTTTGTTTATCCATTGTTAAGCAGTACGCTTACATCCTCGATTTGGATCCGGGATTCAGACTGGCAAACGAAGCGGAAGCAGCTCTAATTCGTGATGATGTATTGGCTGCGATATTGGAGTCGGCGCATAAAGCGGAAAATCCTGAAGCGCTGTACAGACTTGTTGACAGTTTCACGACAGACCGGGACGATCAAATGATTGAAACGTTGATTGATAAATTATATGACACAGCAAGTGTACATCCGGAACCGAAGAAATGGTTACAGTCAATCCCACAAAGCTATAATGTGCCTGACGATATGGTAATCGATGATCTGCCCTTTATCGGAGCGCTTAAACTGACCATCCAGCATGCTATGGAAGAAGCGTATGCGATGACGGAAGAGATTCGTCAATATGCGTTGCTTCCGGCAGGTCCAGCTCCTTACGGGACCACAGTGGAACAAGATCAACTCGTAATTGCTGAAGCGATTCGTCGTATTTCCACACAATCGTGGCAGTCGACTTTTGACTTCTTCCAAACGTTGAAATTTGCGACGGCTGCCCGTATCCCGAAAGATACGTTCGACGACGAACTCGTTCAAAAAGCGAAAGATAAACGTGATCAATTGAAGAAACGCGTCAATGGTGTGAAAGAAGCCTATTTCACACGAACACCAGCAAGATTATTGCAGGAAATGAGAATGATGCACCCTCTGCTAGTAACATTGGTGGAACTGACATTAACTTATGGTGACCAATATCGTTTGGCAAAAAGTGAGCGAGGGTTAGTCGATTTCTCGGATTTGGAGCATTTTGCCTTGCAAATATTGACGGAAGAAGAAGATGGCCAACTTGTTCCTTCAAGCACGGCCCAGGACATCATGATGCAGTACAAAGAAGTTCTGGTGGATGAATATCAGGATACAAACCGTTTGCAAGAAACCATTTTACAGATTGTCAAAACCGGTACGGAAGCAAATGGCAATATGTTCATGGTAGGTGACGTCAAACAATCGATTTATCGTTTCCGCTTGGCTGAACCGATGTTGTTCCTGGAGAAGTACTTGAAGTTTACGACAGAACCGCAAAATACAGGTGTGAAAATCGATTTAAATGCCAACTTCCGAAGTCGCGCGGAAGTTTTGGATGCAACCAATTTTATATTTTCTCAAATCATGGGGAAACGAGTTGGGGAAATTCAGTACGATGAAGCGGCAGCCTTAAAAGCAGGAGCTCCGTATCCGGATCAGCCATCTTCAGTAGAGCTTACGATTCTGTCTCAGCAAACGGAAGATGTCGATGAAGGTGCGAGTGAAGACGAAGAAATCAATGAAGAAATCTTAGAAATTGACGAGTTGAAAAAATCCCAGTGGGAAGCTCGCTATATCATCCGAAAAATTCGCTCATTAATGGATCAGAAAACGATGGTCGTCGATGCGTGGACAAAAAAAGAACGTCCACTTGAATACCGGGATATAGTGATCCTGACGAGATCTATGACTTGGTCAGCTGATCTAACGGAAGAATTCAAGCAGGCGGGCATTCCGTTATATGCTAACCTTTCAAAAGGTTATTTTGATGCGCTTGAAGTGATGATTATGTTGAATACCCTGCGTATTGTCGATAATCCATATCAGGATATTCCCCTGGCTTCGGTGCTAAGGGCACCATTTGTCGGGTTAACGGAAGCAGAGCTTTCCCATATCCGTCTATCCGCTCCTAAAGAACCATTTTATGAAGCACTTAAAAACTTCGTCCGAATGGGTGGCAGTGGCATCGCTTCCGAAACAGCTGAAAAGCTGCAGCGATTCTTCCTTCATTATGAAGAATGGCGTGATTTGGCACGACGGGGATCATTGGCAGATTTAATCTGGCGAATTTATATGGATACCCACTATTACGAAATGGTCGGCGCCATGCCAGGAGGAAAACAAAGACAAGCGAACTTGCGTGCGTTGCATGACCGTGCACTGTCTTATGAAAAATCGTCCTTCCGTGGACTTTTCCGCTTTTTGCGATTTATCGACCGAATGAAAAAGCGTGGAGACGACTTGGGAACAGCACGTGCAATGAGTGAAAAAGAAAACGTCGTCCGTTTAATGACAATCCATTCTTCCAAGGGACTTGAATTTCCTTATGTGTTCATTGCCGGTCTTGGCCGTGACTTCAATCAAATGGATTTCAATGAACTGTATTTATTTGATCAGACGTTCGGTTTGGCTGTAAAAGCAGTGGATCCGGATAAACGAATTTCCTTTACATCACTGCCATTTTTGGCCATGAAAGAAAAGAAGCAGCTGGAGCTGAAGTCGGAAGAAATGCGGGTTTTATACGTAGCGATGACACGAGCAAAGGAAAAGTTAATGCTCGTCGCGACTGTTAAGGATGCACAAAAATCGATTGACAAGTGGCAGGATATTTCCGCTTCCAGTGGCGATATGTTACCGGAATATGTACGTTCACGTGCGAAGGGGTTCCTGGATTGGATTGGTCCTGCCGTCGCTAGACATCATGACTTCGCGTTGTGGCAAGGACAGGTGGATTCAGATGCATTGCCACATCCATCGAAATGGTCGTTTGAAACGATTCATGTAGAAGAATTACGACAGGTCATTGCAATCGATACTACTTCAGAGCCGTCTGATGCCACGAAGCAAAAAGGAATTTCCCCGGAAATAATGAGTGAAGTGGAACGTCGATTCAATACAGTCTATATTCACGAGCGTTCAACCGTCAAACGTTCCAAGCAATCGGTAAGTGAACTGAAACGAATTGATCAACTGCGAAAAGAAGAAGAACCCGAATTTTTCAGGACGAAAGAAGTTCAGCAAGCCATTACCAGTGTTCATAAACGGCCTGCTTTTCTACAACAAGGGGAGCACAAACTAACTAGTGCAGAAATTGGTACAGCGATGCATACGGCCATGCAGCACCTCGATTTCAATTTACATCCTGGCAGGGAAATGATTGAATCCTTTATTCAACTGCATGCAGATCGTCAGTTGTTGACTACAAATGAAGCAAAAGCCATAAAAGTGAATGCCATTGAAAACTTCCTGCAATCACCGCTTGTGGACAGATTGCGTCATGCTTCCGAAGTCCTGCGTGAAGTACCTTTTACGTATGGTATGAAAGACGAGGATGGGGACATTCAAATTTTGCAGGGTATCGCAGATTGCTTATTCCAAGAAGAAGATGGACAGTGGGTATTACTCGACTATAAAACCGATCGAATTAAAGGTGTTTTCCATAACGAGACTTCGATTTTGCGGGAAATGCAGCATCGCTATGGTTTACAGCTGTCGCTCTATCAAAAAGCTATAGAAAATATTCTTTCCATCACCATCAAGGAAAAAATATTGTATTTGTTTGACTCGAATCAAATCATTGTATTGGAGGATTGAAGGTGAATTTAAGACCTACAGAATTACAGGAACGGGTCGTTGCAATCGATATGATGCGCGGCTTCTCACTCCTAGGGATTTTTATCGTCAATATGCTGGCGTTTCATACTCCCTATTACTACATAAATCCGTACACTTGGTATACAGATCTGAGTGATAAAGAAACGTTTCAATGGATAGATATAGTGTTACAAGGAAGTGTATATCCTTTATTTTCCATGCTATTTGGCTATGGATTGATGATGCAATTCCTTAAATCAAAGCAACGAGGAGGATCTTTCCTACCACTTGCAATACGCAGGTTAAGCGTATTATTGATCATCGGAATTCTACATGCTTTCCTTATTTGGTCAGGTGACATATTGATCACATATGCACTGAGTGGGTTTATTATCATTTTGTTGTTGCGACTTTCAAGTGGCTGGTTACTTGGAATTGCGTTACCTCTTTATCTCATACCGAACTTAGGTTTCTCGTTTTTACTTTATTACGCAGCGCAAACTGGCCAAGAATTTTATGCCGGTGTACAGGAGATTGAATCTTCTATCCTGGCATTTGGTTCTGGAAGCTGGACTGATATTTTCATTCAGCGGGCAGCCGATTGGAGCTATGCCAATATTGAGTCGGGGACCTTATTATTAATAGGTATAACGATTTTCCCTTATATGCTGCTTGGTGCTGCGGCGGCTAAAGCGAAATTGATTGAACGCACATCAGAGAAGAAGATTTTTTGGATTGGATTGACGGTACTAACATTGGCAGTGGGCTATTTCATCAAGTTCTTGCCTTTCACAAAAGAAGCGGACTTTTTCACAATGTATGTGCAAGATATATTTGGAGGTCCCTTGGTCGCTATTGGCTATGCAGGACTGATTGCACTGTTATGTCAATTAACTGTCTTCCGTAAGCTCTTCTCGCCTGTTGCTAAAGTTGGAAGAATGTCCATGACGACATATTTAACACAATCAGTCATTGCCACCACCATCTTTTATTCTTATGGGTTTGGCTTGTATGGCAAAGTGGATGTATTGACAGGAACTTGGCTAGCTGTCGGAATCTTTATCGTCCAAATAATATTCGCAGAAATCTGGTTATCCAAGTTTAAGCAAGGACCGATTGAAATGCTCTGGAAAAGAGCGACGTATGGAAAAATTAAATAAAAAAAATCGATGAAAAATTTGTCGAAGTATCGTAGACTGAATTAAACAAAATTTCATTCAGAGGGAGTGTCAGTGTATGAAAATCGTTTCTTTTCGTTATGAAGGTCAAATTCGTTTCGGTCCCAAGGTGAAGAAAGAAGAAGCCATATGGGACGTGGTGGCGATACAACAGACGCTCCAAGTGTTGCCCGATTTTCCTCAGACCATTGTTGATGGAATTGAAAAAGGAATGGATTTTGTTGAGCAGATGCGTAAGCTCGCAGATGCTGCTCTGAATTCTGAAGAGCCGAATCAATTCAAACGACCATTTACAAGCATCAAATGGCTATCTCCGATTCCACGAACACCGAAAAATATTTTTGGTGTGGGTCGAAACTATGCAGAGCATGCAAAAGAAATGGGTTCAGAAGCTGCACCAGAACATTTGATGATTTTCACAAAATCACCGACAACAATTGCAGCAGACGGAGAATTACTTTCAGTACATTCAGATGCCACTTCTTCATATGACTATGAAGGTGAACTGGCCGTTGTTATCAGTAAAAAGGGAGAAAATATTCCTAAAAAACTTGCTTATGATCATGTGTTTGGCTATACAATCGCAAACGATTTAACAGCGCGTGATTTACAGAAGAAACACCAGCAATTTTTCCTTGGCAAAAGCTTGAAAGGATCTTGTCCGATGGGTCCATATTTAGTGACGAAAGACGAGTTACCAAATCCGCAAAATCTATCCATTGTGACAAAAGTGAATGACGAAGTACGCCAAAATGGACATACAGATGATATGATTTTTTCTGTAGAAGAATTGATTACACAAATTTCTGCATTGGTAACACTTGAACCCGGAGATGTAATTTTGACAGGAACTCCTTCTGGTGTGGGAAAAGGCTTTAATCCCCCAAAATTTTTGGTAGCCGGTGATACAGTGAAGGTGTCTGTTGAAGGAATTGGCACATTGGTAAACCGATTTGAATAAAGATTTATTTAGGCTTTGTAACATCATGTTATTGAATAAGAGAATCTTCGTGACTCCTGCTGAAAAATGGATTGCCAAAACTCTTCAGTGAGAATAAACGAACGAAATGCAATTTTGTGGCAACACCTTCGTGACCAACATCCTGTTGGCCAGAGGTGGCTTGTCAGTTCGTCCGCGGAAAGGGAGCAGAGATTCACACTTTTTTTATAAATTGAAACTAGTAGGTTAAAAAGTTTATTAGTCAGCGAGATATGATACGATAGAATTGAACGATTAATTAGATGAGGTGACGATTTTGGATTTTTTAGCTAACACGCACTTACACATTACAGCTTGGGTACTAGGTATTATCTTGTTCTTTGTCTCTGTTTTACTTAAGACAGGCAAAGGACAAAAAATCACACATATGGTGTTACGTTTAGTTTACGTATTCATCATTTTGACAGGTGTGGCATTGTTCATGGTTGGCATGGATTCCGATATGGGCATGCTTTATGGATTTAAGTTCCTTGGTGGAATTTTAGTCATCGGCATGATGGAAATGATTTTGGTTCGTATGAAAAAACAAAAACCAACAATGATGTTTTGGGTATTATTGTTCGTGTTCTTGTTTATCACAATGTTCCTAGGGTTCTCATTACCATTAGGCAGCAGCTTTTTAGCATAAACAAAGGAAGAAACCACTTTACTTCATTTATTTGGAGTGAAGTGGTTTTTTTATTGCGTGATTTGAAGGTCAGTGGAGGGTTAGTTGGGAAATCTGGAGGTTTAGGTGGAATCGGACTCTTACAAGGTTCCTTGAGGTATCCATGTTATTTTTCACAGTTTTGACGTAAATACTACTTAAATCTTTGCTAATCATGGCGTGGCAATGTTCCGTTTGATAAAATAACGTAGGAAGATTCGTTAGAGGAGGACCTCAATTGAAAATAGATAAATGGATTCGTGCAACAATTGCAGCAACATTACTTATGGGTTTGATTGCCCCGTTAACTACACAGGCGGCATCAAAACAATCCATTCAAAACGAAAGTATATACGACTTACTAGTCGACCGCTATTTCAATAAAACAATTGAAAATGATTTTGAAGTTGATGCGAGGGAGCCCAGTGCATTTGCAGGTGGCGATTTCGAAGGTGTGGCGGAAAAATTGGATCACATCCAAAAGATGGGCTTTACGATGGTGTCTTTAGGACCCGTCTTTTCAACAGAGACATATGACGGGAAACGTGTCATGGATTACGGGCAACTAGAACGTCATTTTGGGACATCCGAAGAGCTTACAGCTTTGATCAAAAAAGCGCATAAAAACAACATGAGCGTCATGATTGATTTCCCGCTTCAAAATGTAAGTGCGAAGCACGTTTGGGCAAAAGATAAGGACAAGGCTTCCTGGGTACAATCCAATGAAGATGGAACGATCTCATGGGATTTAACAAATGAAGATGCACAAAAAGCGATTGAACAGGCAGCGCTTGATTTTGTAAAAAAATATAAAGTAGATGCCGTGCGATTGACTGAAATTGAAGGAATCGATTCTGCGTTTTTAAATTCATTGATCGAGAGCCTTAAAAAAGACAATGAACATTTATCTGTGCTCAGTTCCGAATCTAGTGAAGCTAAATTCGATGCCACATTAGTAAGTGGACAAGAAGATATGTATCGAAACATTTTCAAAAATGTAGATTTAGATTCAAAGGCATTGGAAGAAATATCGACTGAAAATCCAGTCATCCATCAAATTGATACGATCAATTCAAAACGATTCACCGCCAATGCGGCCGAAGAAAATATGTTTCCGCCTACACGTTGGAAAATGGCAATGGCTACTTTATTGTCAATGCCCGGTATACCAATGATGACTTACGGTTCTGAGATTGCAGTAAACGGAGAGAAGCCTCCAGCTTCTCACCCGATTATGGACTTTAAGACTGATGAAGAATTGATTGAATATATTGGAGATGTACAATCGCTTCGAAATGATTCAGCAGCATTTCGGACAGGTTCAATGGAAATGTTATATAACGAAGCCGGCTTGATGGTGTATGAACGTTCGAATGATGAGGAAACTTGGATTGTCGCCATCAACAATACAGGTGGTACTCAAAGCTTTGATATCCCACGAGAAGTGGTTGGCGATAATAAACAACTTCGTGGTTTAATTGAAGGGGATATTTTACGACAAAGAGATGATGGAAACTATCGTCTGGTAGTGGACAGAGAAATTGCCGAATTTTATCAAGTAACTGATGATAAAGGAATCAATAAAGGGTATTTAGCAGCTCTTGTTTTAGTCTACATTCTATTCATGTTCTTCATTTATCTTGTTTGGCGCAAAGGTAAGCAACGAAAATTAGATGAAAAGAAAAATATAGGATAGTTGTAATTCTATTGCATGGGACTGTATACCACCAGCAGCAAAATCGTGTACCCAATGATCAAGCCGGTTTTCCTATTAATTGGAATAACCGGCTTAATTTTTAGTGAGTCCTCGCTTTACCAAGTGAAAGTTTTTTCTATTCTTTTACTTATGTTCAATGGTTCTAAAAGAACATACTTATGTATAAACAGAAAGCATAACATCCCCATCATCTTATAATACTTCCAAAGAGGATAAGCTTTTCCCATCGGTAATGAATCCAACAAGATTGATTTTTCGTTTTTATTTTGATTGGTTTACATCGGAAAAGTCAAGATCCCATCGTTCTTCTATTAATTGCTCTCCAGTCCATTCTTCATTTGGTTTTTCTTCGGTCAGCCTAAAATTATACTTTTTGTAAAGATATCGAGCGGTCTCGAGCGTGCTTACCGTCCATAAGAACACATGCTGATAATTTTGTGCCTGGCAGAAATTAAGAGCATGCTCCATTAGTTTTTTTCCTAAGCCCATTCCTTGAAAGTTTTCATCTAAAACAAACCATCTAAGCTGTGCTACGTTTTCACTCGACTTAGTAATTGCAATCGAACCAACGATATCACCATTCACTTCAGCAACCCATAACTCTCCACCATCCGTATCGATCATAAATTCAGTTAAACCTTTCATGACGTAATATTCAAAGATTCGTCCGAATTTATATGTCTTTGCATATAACCTTCCATGTAGGTGGGCGACATATCCAATATCTCCGGGTTGAAATGGATGAATGGAGACAACCAGTGAGGAATCATTTTCATTTGAATAAATCGATTCGATTGATTCCATATATTGGATTAGCTCTGACAGATGTTTCTTTGATAAATTTTGAATCATTTTATCTACTCCGTTATTTGCATTTTCAACCAAGTCATTGAAAATTTCTTTGCCATATTGTGTTAGAAAGAGGGAATATTGACGTTTATCCTCGGTTGACTGTTTTTTAATGATAATATTTTCGTCCTCAAATCGCTGTACAATTCGGCTCATATAACCTCGGTCTATTCCAAGTTTTTCTCTGACTTCAGTCGCAGTACAACCATTTCTATAATTGATTTCAGTTATAATCCGCGCCTCTGTTAATGGAAAAGTTTGATTATATATTTCTTGATCGATTTTGCCTAAAACATTTGCATAAAACCTGTTGAATTTTCGGATTTTTTCTACATAATGAATTGTTTCCATAAAAACCCCTCCTTAATATTCAGAAATTTTAAATTAAAAAGAGTATAATATATATAGTTGACTCAGTCAACTATGTGATAATTTTTCAAAAGAATTACCCCCACATAGCAATATTCCTCGAAAAACAAAAATCGCTTGAGACAACTTACAGTCCCAAGCGATTTTTTCAATTTCATTAAGAATGGATTCTACTGAAATATTAATTCTTTGAATGTTCGCAATGTCTAGCTCTAAGCACCTAGCTCGCACCTAAGCTTCAGAACCTCATACGGTTACTTGACGCAAAGGGAACCTTTCCAGCGCCGGCGTCGAGCTAAAGTGACGCTTTTCGCTTTTCTAATTAGCACGATAACCGACCATATTCACGGGATCTTTTGGTGATGAATAGGGAGGGGCATAGGCCAGTTCCAAAGCTTGTAAATCGTCCATTGTGAGACCGGCAAAAATGGCAGTGGAGAGTACATCAATTCGTTTATCGATTCCTTTACCACCAACTGCTTGTGCACCCAATACTTTACGGGTTACAGAATCATAATGAACTTTCAAGAATATGTTTGCATGGTCCGGATAATAGCCAGCATTGGATTTAGATTTTTGAATAATCGTTTCAAACTTCATCGGGCTATCTTTCAGTGCTCGTTCGTTTAATCCAGTTAATGCCACATCAAGTGAAAAGACTTTGCAAATCGTTGTACCAAGTAATCCTTTGAAAGGGATCTTTTCCCCGGTTATATGTTTCGCGACAATAAATGCCTGACGGTGAGCTGGCCATGCTAGCGGAACACGTTTGGCGTCGCCAGTGATGAAATCTTTATTTTCTGCAGCATCTCCGATTGCATATATATAAGCATCATTCGTCTGCAAATATTCGTTTGTGACAATCCCTCGCGTTTCGCCAATCGTTAAACCAGCGTCTTCAGCCAATTTCGTATTGGGCGATACACCGATGCTCATAAGAATGAAATCGGCTTGGATCGTTTCGCCAGAATCGAGAACCAGATTAGAACCCTTTACATTGGTAATAAAATCTTCCTTATATATGCGCACACCATGATCACTTAGCTCTTTTTCCACAAGGGCAGAGCAGTCAACGTCCATGATGTTCATCACTTGAGGGGATTTTTCGACAATTGATACGTTCAAACCAATGTCAACAAGATTTTCTGCCATTTCCACACCGATAAATCCAGCACCCACAATTACACAGCTTTTAGGTTTCTCAGTGGATATATATCCATTGATTTTTTTCATATCACTGAAGTTACGCAACGTGAACATGATCGCGCTTTCCAGACCGGTTGTTTCAGGCACAATCGGTGTACCACCTGGAGAGAGGATAAGAAAATCGTAAGTTTCTTTAAAGGATTGCTGGGACTCGAGATTCAAGACTTCTACCGTCTTAAGCTGGCGATCAATTTTTGTCACACGATGTTTCAGAAAAACATTGATTTTCCGCTCGTTTTTAAACTCTTCAGGAGTTGCCGCAATCAAACGATTGTGCTCTGAAATTTTCCCTCCGATGACATACGGCATTCCGCACGCACCATACGACATCGTATCATCCTGATCGAACACAACAATCTCTGCGTTTTTGTCATAAAAACGAATTTGGGAAGCGACAGTCGCTCCTCCTGCAACAGCTCCAACGATGACGATTTTCTTCATGTTCACTCGCTCCGTTTCTTATGGCTGTATCTGATTTGAAAAGAACAAAGCTAATGCACCAGGACCAGTATGTGCACCTATCGCAGATCCGATAATATGAATTTCTACATGTTTTGGATGGAATGTTTCTTCAACCATTGCCTTCATTTCCATTGCAAATGCTTCATCGTCAGCATGACTGATTGCAATAGTTTGTTCATGTAAACGCTCACCGCGTTCTTCCATGAGTTCAATGATCCGTTTCATTACTTTTTTGCGTCCTCTTAATTTTTCAATCGGTACAAGCTTGCCGTTTTCCACGTGAAGAAGAGGTTTGATGTTTAATAATCCTCCAATAATAGCACTGGTCTTGGACACGCGTCCGCCTCGAGCCATATAATCTAAATCTTCAACTGTAAACAAATGTTCCATATGTAGTGCTTTAAAACGGATTATTTCGACAATACGTTCCATAGGTTCTCCAGATTTCATCAATCGGACGGCTTCCTTTATAAGCAAGCCATAACCAAGTGAAGCACATCGCGAATCAACGATTGTTAATTTAAGATCAGGATAGTCTTCCTTTACCTGTTCCCGAATCATAACTGCGGTATTATGTGTTCCTGAAAGTTCTGAAGAAAAGGCAATATACAAGCCTTCTTCTCCGGACTTCGCAAGTTCTTCAAAAAACGACAAAAATTGTTCTGGTGAAGCTTGTGAAGTTTTTGGTTGTTTACCTTGACGAATTTCCGCGTAAACTTGTGTCGAATCGATTGTCATGACATCCAAGTATTCGGCATCATCAATATGTACACGTAATGGAATCAACGTGACCGGATTTGTTTCATAAAAAGATTTCGGTAAATCGCAAGCACTGTCTGCAAATATTCTCATTTGTATCCTCCTGAATCAACTATTTCTATAATTTTAAACGTTCTTGTAAGAAATCCGCAATCCCATCGTCATTATTTGAAGTTGTTACTTCATTTGCAATGTTTTTGAGTTTCGCAATGGCATTGCCCATAGCAACGCCGGTTCCAGCATATTCAATCATCTCTAAATCATTGTCTTCGTCACCAAATGCAATAATGCGTTCCTTTGGAATATTCAAGTGTTTCGATACATGCGAAATACCTACAGCTTTATTTAGGCCGCTGCGTACAATTTCAATTACATGCCATGGCGCGCCCCATCTTCTGTGATCAATCACTTCTGCATGTACATCATGTAAGTGTTGACGGATGGCAGGAACTTCATGTTCTTCTGCATGAATAAGCAAACTGGTAGGGTCGGTCTTTAAATAATTTCGTATATCACCTGTTGTTACTTGTGGTTTTCCGAAGCTAAAAATGTCGAGCAGTTTCTCATCATGATAGTGCAAGTAAACATCATCCATAACTTCGGCAATAATGTTATGAAATTTATAATCATGAATGGCATCAATCACTTCGTTTACGACTTTCAAATTAATGGGTTCATGAATCGGATTCCATGTATGGTCAGTGGGATGATGGACAAAGGCACCATTAAAATTGACAATGGGTGTTTGCATTTTTAACTGGTGGTAGTAAACTTCACTGGCACGATAAGGTCGTCCAGTCGCGATCATTATTTCATGACCTTTTTCTTTTGCTTTAAATAACGTATGTAAAGTCTTTTCAGAAATGACTTTTTCATCTGTTAATAATGTTCCATCAAGATCCAAAACGATTAAATGAGGTTGCATGTTAAATGACTCCTTTCCTATTAGAGTAAAGTGTATCGTCATGGACATCCATTAGTCAAAAAAATCCAACTTCATTTTTGAAGTTTTTGATTTGTTTTGCTACGATAACAAGTATTAGATACAAAGGAAGTGGAAAAGTGAACGTTGAAAATGAGCGGTGGGGACATATTCCACTATTGCATGTATACAAAGAATCCCTAAGGGAACAACAGGTACCAGTCGTGATTTTTCTTCATGGCTTCACAAGTGCTAAAGAACACAACTTACATTATGCCTACCAATTGGCCGAGAAAGGCTTTCGAGTGTTACTGCCTGATGCCCATTTGCATGGAGAGAGACAAGAAAATCTTGATGAAATTCAATTGTCACTGCGTTTCTGGGAAATAATTTTAACTTCTATTGAAGAAGTAGCTATATTAAGGGAACTATTAATTGAACGAAACTTAATAATGGACCATACAAAATTAGGACTAGCTGGGACATCAATGGGAGGCATTGAAACATTAGGGTGCCTGAATGTTTATCCGTGGATAGACACGGCTGCCGTGATGATGGGTTCTCCTGGATATGTCCATTTGGCGAAGGCACAAATGGCTCAGTATGAAGCACGTGGCTTTAAATTACCGATTACTGACGTGGAGCGTATGCAGATGTTTGATACGTTAAGAAAATTCGATCTTACTTTAAACCCGAGTGCATTGAATGGCCGGCCAGTATTTTTCTGGCATGGGGTTCAAGATAATGTGGTTCCTTATGAACCTACCTTTAACTTTTTTAATGCGTTGAAAAAATCATATGTGCATGATCCTGAACGTTTCCAATTTATGACGGATAAATCGGCGGGTCATGCCGTTTCAAGAAAAGGGATGCTGGAATCAACCAGCTTCATTGCACACTATTTGTCTCAGTAAGCTGCATTTGTTATGATGAATATATACGTTAGTTAGAGAGGGGTATGAACATGGATCAAGATATGCGCGACAGCATGATGGGTGCACTCGAAAATGTTATTGACCCAGAACTTGGTATTGATATTGTAAACCTTGGACTTGTTTATGATGTGGATTTATCAGAAGATGGATTTGCAGTTGTGACTATGACATTAACTTCACTTGGTTGCCCGATGGGCCCAATGATTGTTGATCAAGTAAAAACTGCATTATACGAATTACCGGAAGTTAAAGAAGTCGATGTCAATATTGTGTGGACTCCAGGCTGGTCAAAAGACAATATGTCCCGCTACGCAAAAATGGCACTCGGTGTCAGATAAAATATTCCATTCATCCACTCACAGTTAAGTGAGTGGATTTTTTATGCCATTAATATAGAAAGCTGTGAATATTGAATTGAAAACAAGAGAGTACATTTGCGCCTAGCAAGCAGCAAGAGCGTGAAGTATCAGACCCTCTAGTATGTAGTTTTTATACTTTTTGGCTTATGCGGGTCAGCGCAAATGTACGATAAACCACTCATAGCATTTTATTTTCAAATGAATGCTTCCCCAACTAAACAACGAAATTCACCAAACAAACATTATGCACCACAAAAATCCCATGCACATTTCTTTACAATATTCCTCCTAGCATCCTATAATAAAATCAATTAGTCAAAAAAGGTCAAACAAGGAGTGGCGTGAATATGCAACAGCAACAAGAACAGAAAAGACCACTAGAACTGTATGGTCGCAATTTAGTAGAACAGGCTCGTAATGGAAAAATGGATCCCGTTATTGGGCGAGATCAGGAAATCAGACACGTCATTCGTATTCTTTCCAGAAAAACTAAAAACAATCCGGTGCTGATAGGGGAACCGGGTGTTGGTAAAACAGCGATAGTTGAGGGATTGGCACAGCGAATCGTACGGAAGGATGTTCCTGAAGGATTGAAGGAACGTGATATTTATGAACTGGATATGGGTTCATTGATTGCAGGTGCTAAATACCGCGGTGAGTTTGAAGAACGATTAAAAGCGGTGTTAAAAGAAGTTAAAGATAGTGAAGGACGCATTATTCTTTTCATTGATGAGATTCACACCATTGTCGGTGCTGGAAAAACAGAAGGTGCGATGGATGCGGGCAATATGCTTAAACCTATGTTGGCACGTGGAGAATTGCATTGTATCGGAGCAACAACGCTTGATGAGTACCGTATGTATATCGAAAAGGACCCTGCACTGGAGCGACGTTTCCAACAAGTTTTGGTACGGGAACCTTCTGTTGAAGATACCGTGTCGATTTTACGTGGATTAAAAGAACGTTTTGAATTGCATCATGCTGTACGGATACATGACCGGGCGATTGTTGCAGCAGCACAATTGTCTGACCGTTATTTAACGGAACGATTTTTGCCGGATAAAGCAATTGATTTAGTGGATGAAGCATGTGCGATGATCCGAACAGAAATTGATTCCATGCCTCAGGAACTGGATGAAGTGACAAGAAGAATGATGCAATTGGAAATAGAAGAACAAGCATTGATGAAGGAAAAAGATCAGGCAAGTCAACAACGTTTATCTAAACTACGACAGGAACTCGATGAATTGAAAACGTCCACCGAGTCTATGCGTAATCAATGGTCCAAAGAGAAAGAATCCCTTCAGTACATTCAAAAGAAACGTGAGTTAATGGATGGTTACCGACGAGATCTGGAACTGGCGGAAAATAGCTATGACTTAAATAAAGCAGCCGAGCTTCGTCATGGCAAAATACCAACGCTCGAAAAAGAAATCGCTGAACTTGAGTCTGCGCTTGAATCAACTTCTGAAAATCGTTTATTGCGCGAAGAAGTGACTTCGGAGGAAATTGCTTCTATCGTTTCTCGTTGGACAGGAATACCCGTGATGAAATTAGTTGAAGGAGAAAGAGATAAGCTTCTTAGATTGAAGGAAACATTACAGGAACGTGTAGTGGGGCAGGATCAGGCTGTCCAATTTGTAACGGAAGCCGTTTGGCGTGCACGTGCGGGTATTAAAGATCCTACAAAACCAATTGGTTCATTTTTATTCCTGGGGCCAACCGGTGTAGGAAAAACAGAGCTTGCCAAGGCATTAGCTGCCAATTTATTTGATTCCGAAGATCATTTCATCCGCATTGATATGTCCGAATATATGGAGAAACACAGCGTATCACGTCTTGTAGGAGCTCCTCCAGGATATATCGGCTATGAAGAAGGTGGGCAACTGACAGAAATGGTAAGACGTAATCCATATTCGGTCGTTTTGCTCGATGAAATAGAAAAAGCACATCCTGATGTCGCTAATATCTTACTCCAGCTTTTGGATGATGGAAGGATTACGGACAGTCAGGGGCGGGTCGTCAACTTCGCAAATACTGTAGTGATTCTGACTTCAAATATTGGATCACAATATTTGTTGGAGGATAGCGACCAAGCGGAATCTTTGGTGATGACTGCACTTCGAACACATTTTAAACCAGAATTATTGAACCGAATGGATGAAATTGTTTTGTTCCATTCATTAAAAGGTTCTCACTTCACGTCAATTACGGAGAAGTATTTGGCGCAATTAGCAAATCGGTTGAAAGAGCAGGAAATCACAATTACTTTCACCCAGCCATTGATTGATTGGGTGGTTAGTGAGGGAACGGATGCAGCGTTTGGGGCACGCCCATTGCGTCGCTTTATTCAGCGACACGTTGAAACAGCTGTAGCAAAAGTTCTCCTTGGTGGGAACTTAACTCCCGGAAGCAATGTTGAAGTATCCCTTGAAAATGGAGAAGTTATAATCAATTAATAAAAAACGGTATCTCTGAAGTGGAAGCTTCGGAGATACCGTTTTTGTTTTGTTGAATTAGTGGTGCTCGTGTGTTGCTGGCTCATTAGGAATAATTGCAGAAATCAAGAAGATAAGTGCTGCAAACCCAAGTGAGATGATAGCACCCAAGTTAAAGTCGAATGGCACTGCTGCCACTGAACTTACTACATAGTTCAGCATTGTAACAAGTAGAAATGACCAAATTAATGTAATGACAAATTTCATGTTGTTTCACCTCTGGACAGACTATTTACTTCTACCATCATAGCATATGAGCCGAATGTGACAAAGAATCTTTTATAGAACCTTCTCTAAGTTTGGCAAATTCGTGACGATGAGTTGAAATTTCATGCTTAATTCGTTATTATTATTACCAGGTACTAATAGAAGATAATAATTGAAATGAGGGTGTCATATGAGTGTGGGGATTATCGGCTTAGGAAGATATGTGCCAGAACGTGTTGTTACAAACTTTGATTTGGAAAAACAAATGGATACTACCGATGAATGGATTCGTACTCGTACTGGTATAGAAGAGAGAAGATATGCGGACGATGATGTTAATACTTCAGATATGGCTTTCGAAGCAGCTAAACAAGCGATAGAAGAGTCAGGGATCGAAGCTCATCAAATTGGCTTGATTTTGGTTGCTACGGTTACGCCTGATATGCCTTTTCCAACTGTTGCGACGATGATTCAGGAGAAACTCGGTGCAAAGAATGCAGCGGCAATGGACATTTCGGCGGCATGTGCAGGTTTTATGTACGGAGTGATTACAGCCAAACAATTTGTTGAGACGGGTGTCTATCCGTATGTTCTAGTTGTGGGCGTTGAAAAACTATCAAAAATTACGAACTTTGAAGACCGCAATACCGCTGTCTTATTTGGAGACGGTGCCGGAGCGGCCATCATTGGTCAGGTTTCGGAAGGCAGAGGTATTCTATCATTTGAACTTGGTGCAGACGGCTCCGGAGGAAAACACTTATTCCAAAACGGTCCCTTCCTTGAAATGAATGGTCGGGAAGTATATAAATTTGCTGTCCGTCAAATGGGGGAATCAGCTGAAAATGTCATTGTCAAAGCTGGACTGACAAAAGATGAAGTCGATTTCTTGGTGCCTCATCAAGCGAATATTCGAATTATGGAAGCTTCAAGACAGCGATTAGAATTACCTGTAGAGAAAATGTCCAAAACAATTAATCAATACGGTAATACATCTGCTGCATCTATACCAATCTCATTAAAAGAAGATATTTTAGCGGGTAGAGTGAAAGACGATGATGTAGTGGTTCTTGTTGGATTTGGCGGCGGTTTAACATGGGGGGCCATTTGCTTAAAATGGGGAAGATAGAGTTATTTTGATGGAGTGTCAGTTGGGTTACGATTGTCACCCAGTCAAGTAATGCAATGTTAAACAGTTAATATAAAAATCAATTTTCACATGAAGGGAGAAAAAATCATGACAAAACGTCGTGTTGTAATAACGGGAGTAGGAGCGGTTTCACCGCTTGGAAATGATATTGAAACAACTTGGGCGGGGATTAAAGAAGGCAGATCGGGCATTGGACCAATGACTCGCGTCAACCCGGACGATTTTCCTGCAAAAGTTGCAGCAGAGGTTAAAGACTTTGATATCGAAACATATATCGAGCGTAAAGAAGCAAGAAAAATGGACCGCTTTACACATTTTGCACTGGCAGCATCCATTATGGCGATGAAAGATGCAAATTTGGAATTAACACCTGAACTGGGTCTTCGCACAGGCGTATGGATTGGGTCTGGAATTGGTGGAATGGAAACATATGAAGCACAGTTCCGTACATTTCTAGACAGAGGCTATCGTCGAGTAAGTCCGTTTTTCGTCCCGATGATGATTCCGGACATGGCAGCGGGTCAAGTATCGATTCATTTCGGTGCAAAAGCAATGAATTCTTGTACCGTGACAGCTTGTGCATCAGGCACTAACTCAATCGGTGATGCATTTAAAGTGATTCAACGTGGAGAGGCTGATGTAATGATTTCTGGTGGAGCAGAAGCACCGATAACAAATATGTCAGTTGCAGGTTTCTGTTCGAATACTGCTCTTACTCTTAACCAAGATTCTAAGACCGCTTCACGTCCATTTGATGCAAACCGTGATGGATTTGTAATTGGAGAAGGCTCGGGTATTGTTATTTTGGAAGAGTATGAACACGCCATTGCACGTGGTGCGAAAATTTATGCAGAAATTATCGGCTACGGTTCAACTGGTGATGCACATCATATCACAGCACCAGCTCCTGAGGGTGAAGGCGCTGCCCGTGCAATGCAACAAGCACTTACGGATGCTGGAATCTCTCCTTCTGATGTCGACTATATCAATGCACATGGTACGAGTACACCTTACAACGACCAATTTGAAACAATGGCAGTTAAATCAGTATTTGGTGAACATGCTTACAAACTTGCTATGAGTTCAACAAAATCAATGACAGGACATTTGCTTGGAGCAGCTGGCGGAATTGAAGCGATATTTACTTCGCTTGCAATACATGATAGTATTTTGCCTCCAACGATGAACTTGGAAAATCCTGATCCGATTTGTGATCTTGATTATGTGGCAAACGCCTCACGTGAAAAAGAAATCGAGTATGCAATGAGTAATTCACTTGGTTTTGGTGGACATAACGCGTCACTTTTATTCAAAAAAGTTCGTAATTAAACAGTTAAAGTCTCAGTAGCATGTAAGTGCTATTGAGACTTTTTTTGTTAGTTTTATCCATTAGATAATGTCGGACGATGTCGAAATATTAGGGAGACGAAAACAATTTCAATGGTTACTTAGTAGAAAAACTTTATATGCATATCAAATGAACGAATTAAATATTATTTACTGCAATATATTAAAATTCTCAATAAAAAGGCTATAGATATCAATTCAACTAAAATTATAACTATATTAAAATAACTAAATTTAATAATAATGATTATTTAATTTACGTGTCATTCATACTTTAAACACAGTATGAGTAAATTTAATATAAAAATAATTGTTGTAACATTTGGAAAGATATTGTATATTTTTAAAAAGTGTTCGACTTTTCTGATAAAACGAACTAATACATACTATTCAGCTAAGATAAACCAACATGTGGGAGGCGTTAATTTGAGTAATCCTGTGTTAAATATTCGCAATCTTTCAACATCTTTTAAGATTAAAGAGCAGTATTATGCAGCGGTTGATGATGTCACGTTGACTGTAAATGAAAACGAAGTACTAGCGATTGTTGGTGAGTCGGGATGTGGGAAAAGCGCATTAGCTCTTTCCATTATGGGGCTTCACACAAAAAAGCGAACAAAATTAGATGGTGAAGTTAATTATAATAATCAAAACTTATTGCGTTTAAACGATGCGAATTTGAACAAAATCCGCGGGAATGATATTGGTATGATTTTTCAAGATCCTTTGACAGCTCTGAATCCATTAGTGCGCATCGGGAAACAAATTGAAGAGTCCATGAAGTATCATACGAAACTTCCAGGGAGTCAGCGTAAAAAAAAGGCGCATGAGTTACTTGGGAAAGTGGGCATTCCAAACGTAGAACGCGTTTATACACAATATCCTCATGAATTATCAGGTGGAATGAGACAACGTGTTGTCATAGCGATTGCACTTGCTTGCGAGCCGAAGCTATTGATAGCGGATGAACCAACAACCGCATTAGATGTAACAATTCAGGCACAAATTATGGATTTGATGAAAACACTACAGGAAGATACAAAGGCCGGCATTATCCTAATTACACATGACTTGGGAGTCGTAGCCGAAATGGCAGACCGAGTAGCAGTTATGTATGCGGGTCAAATTGTTGAAGTGGCAGCTGTGGATACAATCCTGTCGAATCCGCTTCATCCATACACACGCTCTTTATTGAATTCAATCCCAAGTAATTTTTCAAACAAAGGTCGTTTGCACGTAATTGATGGGGTTGTCCCATCGATTCAAAATCTGAAGAGAACTGGTTGTCGTTTTGCTCCTCGAATCGAATGGATTGGTGAGGAAGAACATCAAGAGAATCCCGTTTTGGAAGAAGTAGAACCGAATCACTGGGTGCGTTGCTCATGCTATCGTAATTTCTACTTCCCAGAAGGGAAAACAGGAGAAAAACACTATGTCCTTACTTAAAGTGAACGATTTAAAAATACATTATCCAATTCGCGGTGGGGTTTTTAAAACCGTAAAAGATCATGTTCGTGCAGTCGACGGTGTCAGTTTTGAGCTTCAAGCAGGTGAAACATACGGTCTTGTAGGTGAATCTGGTTGTGGGAAAACGACTACCGGACGAACAATCATTGGATTGAATAAAGCCACTTCGGGTGAAATTTTATTTGATGGAACAGATTTGACTAAGCTGTCAAAAAGTGATCGCCGCAAATATACGAAAGACATTCAAATGATTTTCCAGGATCCTTATTCATCACTGAATTCAAGGAAGCGTGTACTTGATATTGTTGCAGAACCGATTCGTAACTTCGAACGGTTATCACCAGATGAAGAGCGCAAACGCGTACAGTTTGTCATTGAACGAGTGGGGTTGAACCCAGAAGCTATTTATAAATATCCGCATGAGTTTTCAGGTGGACAGCGTCAACGTATAGGGATTGCCAGAGCTTTAATGTTAAATCCGAAATTAATTATTGCAGATGAACCGGTGTCGGCATTGGATGTTTCGGTACAAGCTCAGGTTTTGAACTTCATGCAGGACATCCAAAAAGAATTTAACCTTACGTACTTATTCATCAGTCACGATCTTGGCATTATTCGTCATATGTGCGATCGAATGGGAATTATGTATCGCGGTCAATTTGTTGAAGAAGGGACAAGCGAAGAAATTTACAACAATCCACAACATATCTATACAAAACGTTTGATTGCGGCTATTCCAGAAATGGAAACAGGACATCGCAAAGAAAAGACGTTGATCCGCCAACAAATTGCGGCAGAGTACAGACAAACTAGAGATCAATTTTTCGATCAAGATGGTCGTTCTTACGGTTTAAAGAAAATTACAGACACGCACTCAGTTGCGATGCAATAGGAGGACATAACAATGTTAAAGTTTATTTTTCGCCGGACATTGATTATGATTCCTCAAATATTCATACTCAGTGTTTTAATCTTTCTTTTAGCAAAAGCAATGCCTGGGGACGCATTGACTGGAAAACTCGGTGCAGGGGATGTTGATCCGGAACGAATTGTGGAACTGCGTGAAAAAGCTGGCCTTAATGATCCATGGCATGTTCAATATACCCGATGGATTGGTAATGCCGTCCAAGGTGATTTTGGTAAATCAGCAGTCTACCAACAAAAGGTAACAAACTTGATCGGTGACCGAGTGGGTAATACTCTCTTGTTATCTGCAAGTATTTTAATTGTTAGTTACTTAATTGCCATTCCACTCGGAATTATAGCCGGTAGGTGGACAGATTCGTGGGCGGACAAAATTATCGTCTGGTATAACTATTTGTCGTTTGCCACACCATTATTCGTATTTGCCTTAATCTTATTGTTTATCTTTGGCTTTGTACTCCAGTGGTTCCCAATAGGTGGTTCGGTCGACATTAGGGCTGATAAAGGAACTTTCGAATATGTCTTAAGTAAGGCAGAGCATTTAGTGTTACCAACAATGGCTGGTGCATTACTCGCTACATTCGGTACAATCCAGTACTTAAGAAATGAAATCATTGATACAAAAATTAAAGACTTCGTCAAAACTGCACGTGCAAAAGGTGTACCAGAACGTAAAGTTTATACGCAGCACATATTACGCAACTCATTATTACCGATTGCTGCTTTTCTAGGCTATGAAATTACTGGATTAATAGGCGGCTCCATATTCTTAGAATCAATCTTCAGTTACCCAGGATTGGGCCAACTCTTTTTATCATCAATCAGTTCACGAGATTTTAGTGTCGTAACAATCCTAGTATTAATATCAGGTATTGCTGCAATTGTCGGCACCATGCTATCCGATATTATTCTAAGCTGGGTGGACCCAAGAATTCGCATCGATTGAGGATACTAGATTGGAGAGAGAAAAATGACAGTAAATATGGGAAATGAAACGCCCGTAACGGGTGCAATGAAATCTAAAAGTACGCACACTTCATTAGCCAAAACGATGTGGCGTGAAATTAAACATGATAAGATGGCGCTTTTTTCACTTATCTTATTGAGCGGTATTTTGTTGACGGTGTATATAGGATCGTATTTTCTTGACTTAGAGGAAATCAGAAGAATTGATGTTTTTAACATTTATGCTGAACCTTCTGCTGCCAATTGGCTTGGTACAGATTATGGCGGACGTGATGTTTTTGGCACGTTAATCATTGGAGCAAAGAATTCCATTACCATCGGAGTGGTCATCACGTTAATTTCGGCAATAATCGGATTAACGGTAGGATTGATTGCCGGTTACTTCGGGGGTGCTGTAGATAATATTATTATGCGTTTCATCGATTTCATCATCATCCTACCTTTCTTGATGATTATTATCGTATTGATAACAGTTGTACCTGTGTTCAACGTCTATACGTTCATCGCGATCCTGTCTCTATTCTTATGGACAGGTAAAGCGCGATTAATCAGATCCAAGACACTTGCTGAACGCGAACTGGATTACGTAAATGCTTCAAAAACTCTTGGAACACCAAACTGGAAAATTATGATGTTTGAAGTGTTACCAAATTTGAGCTCTATTATTATCGTAAACATGACGTTAACGTTAGCGGGTAATATTGGAATTGAAACTGGATTAACTTATCTCGGATTCGGTTTACCTGAAAGTGTTCCTTCACTAGGAACATTAGTAGCGTACGCCAGTAATCCAGAAGTCATCGAAAATAGATGGTGGGTTTGGTTACCTGCATCATTACTGATATTAGTAATCATGCTGTGTATAAATTTCATCGGTCAAGCGTTGAAACGTGCGGCTGATGCAAGACAAAGATTGACATAAAAAGGGAGGAAGAAAAATGAAGAAAAGTTCACTGTTGTTACTTTGTTTGATGCTTGTACTAAGCGCCTTTTTAGCAGCTTGTACTGGTAAAGACAAAGGTAGCGAGAAAGATCCAGAGAAAGATAATGAAGAAGCAGGGGAAGATGAAAACAAAATTGATTTAGCTTTCCCGACAAAAGTTTCTGCTGAAGGTGAAGCAGTTAAAGATGGTTCATTAAACTATGGTTTGATTTCAGATACACCATTTGAAGGTACTTTGAACTATGTATTCTATTCAGGTAACCCTGATTCTGAAGTTCTTCAATTCTTTGATGAAAGCTTACTTGCAATTAATGGTGACTACGAAATTACAAATGACGGTCCTGCTACATTTGAAATATCAGAAGACAAAAAATCTATTACTGTAAAAATCAAAGACAATGTAAACTGGCATGATGGTGAGCCAGTTAAAGCAGACGACTTATTATATGCTTATGAATTACTTGGTCATCCAGACTATACTGAAGCTCGTTACTCAGGTTTAGTTCCTATGGTAGTTGGTATGGAAGAATACCATACTGGTAAAGCTAAAACGATTTCTGGTATCGAAGTAAAAGACGAAAAAACAATTAAAATCACTTTCACGCAAGCTAGTCCTTCTTTAACAACTGGATTCTGGGCTTACCCAGTACCACGTCACTACTTGGGTGACATGACAATTGCAGAAATACTTGAATCTGACAAGATTCGTACAACTCCAATTGGTTACGGACCTTTCAAAGTTAAGAAAATCATTCCAGGTGAATCTGTTGAATTCGAACGCAACGAAGATTACTGGAGAGGCGTTCCTGCGCTTAAATCTATCGTACTTAAAGTTGTAAGCCCAAGTGTTGCTGTTAAAGCAATGCAAAATGGCGACCTTGATATTGCAAGCTTACCTGCTGACCAATATTTATCAGCAAAAGAACTTCAAAATACTGAATTACTTGGTCAAATTGACTTAGCTTATTCTTACATTGGTTTCAACCTTGGTAAATGGGATGCTAAAAAAGGCGAAAACATTATGGGCAACCCGAAATTAGAAAACAAACAATTACGTCAAGCAATGGCTGTAGCTCTTAACAACAAGCCAGTTGGCGAAAAAATGTACCATGGTTTACGTTTCCCGGCTACTACTTTAATTCCACCATCTTTCCCTAGTTACCATGATTTCGATGCAAAAGCTATCGAGTACAACCCAGAGAAAGCAAAAGAATTGTTAGCTGAAGCTGGCTACAAAGATACAAATAATGATGGTTTTGTTGAAGATCCTGAAGGTAAAGAATTTAAATTAAACTTTGCATCAATGTCAGGTTCTGATGTAGCTGAGCCATTAGCTCAACACTACATTCAAAACTGGGCTGATGTAGGTATTAAAGTTGAATTGTTAGAAGGCAAATTACACGAGTTCAACTCATTCTACGAGCGCGTAGAAGCAAATGATCCAAAAATTGATATCTTTGCTGCAGCATGGGGTACAGGATCAGACGTGGATCCAGAAGGATTATACGGTCGTAAAGCATTGTTCAACTACACTCGTTGGACAAACGAAAAAAATGACGAGTTACTTGCAAAGGGTATATCTGAAGATGCATTCGATGTTGAATACCGTCAAGGCGTCTACAAAGAATGGCAAGCACTTATGAACGAAGAGCTTCCTGTAATTCCTACATTGTTCCGTTACAGCATAACATCTACTAACAAGCGAGTTCTTAACTATGATATCGCTGCTGGAATGACTTTCTGGGATGAAGTTGCAGTATCTGCTAACGCACCAGTAAAATAATGAAAATTAAAACGACTCATCTTGAAAATGATGAGTCGTTTTTGCTTGTTGACAAAAGAATAATAATTAATATAAAAGAATAAAAAATGAGTTCTTATTTTTTGCACTCTATCGAAAAAAATTGTGGTCGGCTATTTCTTTCGCTTTCCGCGGACGAAACGCTAGCCTCCTCGGCTCAGCTGTCTATGACAGCTGAGCCTGTGGGGTCTAGCTTGTTTCGTTTTTCCGCAGGAGTCTTCAGAAGTAGCCAACCACCTTCCAACTTAAATATTTTGCAGAGACACGCTTACAGAAGCAATTTCTTTTGATTGGAGTGGAGGCGGCGACATCAGCGGGAACAGCACGAGCTGAAGACCCGCAGGAACGTAGTGACGAGGAGACTGAAGCCGTGCCCGCGAAACGCGTCCGCCACAATGGAAATCAGCATATTCTTACATGAGCTCTTTTTCAATAGTATACAGTTATATTGACTCATTTTTTTCTTTGTTTACAGTCTAAAACGACTCATCTTGAAAATGATGAGTCGTTTTTTTTTTTTATTATTAACGGCAATTGGAACAAGTAAGAGTAAAGTTGGAGAAGTGTTGATTTGAGGCCTTCTTGTAAAAAGAAGCAAGCTTTCAGACTGACATGTACAAACACTTCATATAGTAGTGAAAAAGGGTGCTAATATTGATCAAATGGTTAATGTTCTTAATCAGCTACATTTGCATTGTCATAAGCCTTATGCAGATTTTATTGTATTTAAATTATCTTTCACTGGGATACACATGGAAAAGTGTCTGGACATTTATATTCCAGACACCCGATTTCTTCATATTTGCTTGTTCGTTTGTTCTTATGACGTTTATCGTTTTCTACCCAAGCCCATCGCGTTCTCCATTTTTTTGAGTGTTTTAGAAGCTGCAGCCTGTGCTCTTTGCGCACCATCATCCAAGATACCATCTAACTCATCCGAATTTAACAGCGCTTCGTAGCGTTCCTGAATAGGTGTAATGTGATCAATAATAGCTTTCGCAACAGAAGCTTTGAAATCACCGTATCCAACACCAGCATATTTTTCAACCAATGCTTCGATTGTTTCACCGGTCAACGCAGCTTCAATCGTCAACAGATTGGAAACGCCCGGTTTTTTCTCTACATCAAAAGCAACAATGCCTTCTGAATCAGTTACTGCGCTTTTGACCTTTTTCTCAATTTCTTTTGGTGTATCCAATAGAGAAATCGTCGATTTTTTATTTGGATCAGATTTACTCATCTTTTTCAAAGGATCCTGTAGAGCCTTGATACGTGCTCCATTTTTAGGTAAGCGAATATCTGGAATCGTCAAAACGTCATTATATCTTTTGTTGAAACGCTCAGCCAGATCACGTGTTAATTCCACATGTTGCTTTTGATCATCACCTACAGGCACGATATCGGTCTGATAAAGCAGGATATCTGCTGCCATAAGTGGTGGATAAGTAAGAAGAGAGGCAGATACGCCGTCTTTCCCCGAAGACTTATCTTTAAACTGAGTCATGCGCTCAAGTTCACCGATATAAGAGATACATTGCATCATCCATCCCGCCTGAGCATGTGCAGGAACTTCCGACTGGATGAATAGAATGGCTTTCTTTGGATCGATACCGACTGCCAAATAGAGCGCTGCAAGCGATCGGATATTTTTACGAAGTTCTAGTCGATCTTGTGCAACCGTAATTGCGTGCTGATCCACGATACAAAAAATACATTCATACTCGTCTTGCAAGGTAGTGAATTGACGGAAAGCACCGATGTAATTACCGAGTGTGACCGTTCCTGTTGGCTGTACGCCTGAAAAAATTTTCTTCATGTGGTTTCCTCCTTAAAAATAAAAAAAACACATCACTCTCCCTCAAAAAGGGACGAATGATGTGTGAATCCGTGGTACCACCCAGATTGCCAAAAAATCTTGGCCTCTTTAACTTCGTAACGTGAAGGTACGTGATGAACTACACCGAAATCCGGTTCGTAAACCATGCTCAGAAGTCCATTCCTAATGATGGGAAGATCTGTTTTCACCAAATACAGATTCTCTGGACAACCCATTCAAAAGTACTATTCTTCGTCTTTGCATTTATCATGTATTTTGATTGTCATTATAATATAGAAGAAACTCCAAAATCAAGTACAAATTATGCTAAATAATAAATCATCAGTGCAATCAACATTGCGAGTAAAATGGACCCACCTAACTGGAAAAAAGGTTTTGTCTGGAAATCCAGCAACTCCGAAGGGGCACGCATTGACTCCGTATCCACTAAACTTCTTTTCGATGAGAAAACTTTTCTGAAGCTCATAGTAAAAATATCGAAAAATCCATTTGACACAACATAGACCAATAACCCAATAAAAGTGATCGTTCCTCCGACAAAAAACGACATGTTTATATAAGAGGTAAGTGTCACTTCTTTAATAATGAGTAACATCAATGCAATGATAAGTAACTGAGAAGCAATAAACCAATTAATCAACTTTTTCATAAAAACACCTCAATCCTTCTCATATTGTAGAAGAATTGACGGAAAAAATCAAAATTTCGCTAAACGAATTAATAATTCGCAATTCTCGAAAAACCTTAGACTACCAACGGTTCTGTTATGTTCTTGTAATCTTTCTGTTACATAAGTGTAAAAAATATTCAAAAAAAGACTGTACAGATTTTTTTGAATATGTATAATTAACATTGTAACAATTTTTCAGAATATTTAAGGAGGTCATTTTAAGTGAAGAAAAGTAAATTAGTTTGGCTATTAAGTCTTATGCTAGTACTTAGTATGTTCTTAGCTGCTTGTGGTAAAGATGAAGAAAAACCTTCAACTGAACCAGCAACTGAAGGAGACGGCGATACAGGTACAGAAGAACCAGCTGAAGGTGCTTTAGATGCGGAGCAAATCCTTAATCTAAACCACGTCGCTGAGATTCCATCATTGGATTCTTCAATCGTTGAAGACCAAGTTGGTTTCGATATGTTAGGTAACGTAAACGAAGGTCTTATGCGTTTGGATCAAGAAAATGTTCCTGTTCCAGCTATGGCTGCTGAGGAACCAACAATTTCTGAAGATGGTTTAACATACACGTTCAAGTTACGTGATGCTAAATGGTCTGACGGTTCTGCTGTTACTGCTAACGACTTCGAGTATGCATGGAAACGTGCAATTGACCCAGCAACTGGTTCACCATACGGTCCTTACATGATGGCTGGCGTTATCAAAAACGCAACTGCTATCGGTGAGAAAAAAGCTGAAGTTGCTGACCTTGGAGTTAAAGCTCTAGATGAGAAAACTCTTGAAGTTACTCTTGAGCGTCCAGTTCCTTACTTTATCTCATTGATGTCATTCGGAACATTCTTCCCGCTGAAAGAAGAATTCGTTAAGGCACAAGGCGATAAATATGCAACAAATTCTGAAACAATTCTTTACAACGGTCCATTCACTATGACTGATTGGGATGGCACTGGTTTAACTTGGAAACTTAAGAAAAACGAACAATATTGGGATGCAGAAACTGTAAAACTTACTCAAATCAACTTCGACGTTGTTAAAGAAGTAGCTACTGCAGTTAACCTTTACACAACTGGCGAAAAAGATCGTACTGGTCTTTCTGGTGAGTATGCTATGCAATATGCTAACGATGAAAATCTATTAAAAGAATTAGAGCCAACTGTGTTCTACTTCAAATATAACCAAGAACGTAACGGTAAGAAAACACCACTTGCTAACGTAAACATTCGTGAAGCACTTGCTAAAGCATTCAACAAAGAAGATTTAGCAAATGTAGTATTAGCTAACGGATCTCTTCCAGCTAACTACTTAGTACCACAAGAATTCACTTTCACTGCTGAAGGTGCTGACTTCCGCGAAGTAAATGGCGACATGGCTACTTACAATGTTGAAGAAGCTAAAGCTGCATGGGAAAAAGGTTTATCTGAGCTAGGTGTTACTGAATTATCTCTTGAAATTCTAGGTGGAGACTCTGACCTTTCTAAGAAAATGGATGAGTACTTCAAATCTCAATTAGAGACTAACCTTGAAGGTTTAAAAATCACACTTAAAGAAGTACCATTCAACGTTCGTTTAGAACTTGATGAAAAACAAGATTATGATATCCAAGTTTCTGGTTGGGGCCCTGACTATCAAGATCCTATGACTTTCGTAGACTTGTTCGTAACAGGTTCTTCTCATAACTTAATGTCTTACTCTAACCCTGAGTTTGACAAGTTGATTGAATCAGCTAAAGGTGAACTTGCACTTGATGCAGAAGGTCGTTGGGAAGCAATGGCTCAAGCTGAGAAAATGTTAGTTCAAGAAGATTATGCAATTGGACCGATCTACCAACGCGGAACAATGGCATTAGTACAACCTTATGTTAAAGGTATTGTTTCTCACCCATTCGGTGGAGACTACTCATACAAATGGGCGTACATCTCAGGTAAAGAGTAATCTTTAACTAAGAAAAAAAATCTCATAGAGAGAGAGTATATGGTATCCAATAGGGCCATATACTCTCTTTTTAAATGAGAGTGAATTAATTAAAAATTTACTATTTTCAAATATTAATTTGACATTAACTAGTTTCATCTGTTTATATAGAAAAGTAGAATTTAAATTCTGCTCGTATTCACTTAGGAGGTGCAAAAATGGCTAAGTATATCGCAAGACGTGTTTTTTATATGTTCATTACTCTTTTCCTGATTGCGACAGCAACATTTTTCTTAATGAAAACGCTACCAGGTTCCCCTATTGCATCCGCTTCGAAACTTACCCCTGACCAGCTAGCGGTAGTAGAGGCGAAATATGGTTTAAATGAACCACTACCAGTTCAGTATGGTAAATACATGCTAAATTTAGCACAAGGTGACTTAGGTAACTCATTCCAGTTTAAAGGTGCGAGCGTAACAGATTTAATTCTCAATCGCTTAGGACCATCTTTCTTACTAGGTGCACAAGGTATGATTTTAGGAGTTTTCATCGGTATTATCCTTGGGATGATTGCCGCATTACGACAAAATACGATTTGGGATTACGGTAGTACATTAATTGCTATTATCGGTATTTCTATCCCATCATTCGTTTTTGCAACAACTCTTCAATATTGGTTCGGCGTACAATTAGGCTGGTTCCCAGTAGCTCTTTGGAAAGACGGCTGGATGTCCAGTGTTATGCCTTCCATTGCATTAGCAATGGGACCACTTGCAATTGCTTCACGTTTCATCCGTACAGAAATGATCGAAGTCTTAAGCTCAGATTATATTACTCTAGCACGCTCTAAAGGTGCCAGTGGATTTGAAGTAGCATTTAAGCATGCTTTCCGTAATGCTTTGATTCCTTTGGTAACGGTTTTAGGACCAGTTGCTGCTGGATTACTTACAGGTTCACTTGTTATCGAGCAAATATTTGCGATTCCAGGTATCGGTGAGCAATTTGTAAAAGCGATTATGATCAATGACTATTCAATTATTATGGGAACAACGTTGTTCTTCTCTGTATTCTTGATTTTCATTATCTTAGTTGTCGATGTTCTTTATGGAGTAATCGACCCACGTATCCGTTTATCAGGAGGTAATAATTAATGACACAAAATCTAGATAAATTACCTGCTGGTTCTTTTAACCGTATTACAATAGATAGCAGTGCAGCAGAACGTATTACTAAACCAAGTTTAAGCTTCTGGCAAGATGCATGGTTACGCATTCGTAAAAACAAAGCGGCCATCGTTAGTATTGTCATTTTGTTTTTGATTATAATCATGTCATTTGTAGGGCCAATGATAAGTCCGCATGATGCAGAGACACAAACTCTTACTCATGCAAACTTACCACCGAAAGTTCCAGGTTTTGAAAACATCGGTATTTGGGACGGAACAGGGAATTTGGCAGGTAAAGAAGTAGATTTGTATGAACTGAAAAATGTAGACGAATACTACTGGTTCGGTACTGATGGATTAGGACGTGATATGTTCTCACGTGTATGGGAAGGTACTCAAATCTCATTATTCATTGCATTCATTGCAGCTTTAATAGATATGGTCATCGGCGTTCTTTATGGAGGAATTTCTGCATATTATGGCGGACGAGTAGATGATATCATGCAACGTGTCGTTGAAATCTTATACGGAATTCCAAACCTTGTCGTGGTTATCTTAATGATTCTCGTCATGGATCCAGGTATCATGGCCATTATTATCGCCATTACAATTACTGGATGGATTGGGATGTCACGTGTTGTACGTGGACAAGTTCTTAAATATAAAAACCAGGAATTCGTATTGGCTTCACGTACTTTAGGAGCAAGCAACAACCGCATCATTTCTAAACACTTACTTCCTAACATTCTAGGAATTATTATTATCAACACAATGTTCACAATTCCAGGTGCAATCTTCTTCGAGGCTTTCTTGAGCTTTATCGGTCTTGGGTTACAACCACCAGCTGCATCACTTGGAACATTGATTAACGATGGTTATAAACTAATCAAATTCCAACCGCATATTTTGATGTTCCCGTCAATTGTCTTGAGTTTATTGATGGTGGCATTTAACTTACTCGGAGATGGATTACGTGATGCACTTGATCCGAAAATGAAAGATTAAGAAGGAGGAAAGCGACAATGGAAAAAATCTTAGAAGTAAAAGACCTTCAGCTTTCCTTCCACACTTTTGCAGGGGAAGTAAAAGCCATTCGTGGTGTAAACTTCGATTTGCAAAAAGGGGAAACGCTAGCGATTGTTGGTGAATCAGGTTCAGGGAAATCAGTAACAACAAAAGCGATTATGCGTCTTTTACCAGAATCTAGTTCAGAATTCAAAAGCGGACAAATTTTGTTCAATGGCAAAGATCTAACAAAGCTCTCAGATAAAGAAATGCAAAAAATTCGTGGTAAAGATATCTCAATGATCTTCCAAGATCCGATGACTTCACTTAACCCTACAATGACAATTGGTCGTCAAATTACTGAACCATTGTTAAAGCACCAAAAAGTAGGGAAAACAGAAGCGAAAAAAATTGCGATTGATTTATTGCGTATGGTAGGGATGCCTAAACCTGAATTACGTATTAAACAATATCCACACCAATTCTCTGGTGGCCAACGACAACGTATCGTTATAGCGATTGCTCTTGCTTGTAATCCTCAGATTCTGATTGCGGATGAACCAACAACAGCATTGGACGTTACGATTCAAGCTCAAATTCTTGAATTAATGAAAGATTTACAGAAGAAAATTGATACATCTATCATTTTCATTACACATGACTTGGGTGTTGTAGCAAACGTTGCAGACCGAGTTGCGGTTATGTATGGTGGACGTATTGTCGAAATGGGTACAGTGGATGAGATTTTCTATAACCCCCAACATCCGTATACATGGGGATTATTAAGCTCAATGCCTTCTCTGGATACAGCAGATGAAAAATTATATGCAATTCCAGGGACACCTCCTGATTTATTGGATCCACCAAAAGGAGATGCATTTGCACTTCGTAGTGACTATGCACTTGCAATCGATTTGGAACAGGCTCCGCCAGTATTCCAAGTGAGCGATACACATTACGCTGCGACTTGGTTATTACATCCGGAAGCACCTCAAGTCGAGCCGCCAGCTGCCATTGTGGAACGTATGAAGAAATTCCCGGGAAGTCGATACTATGAAGGAGTTGCGCGCTGATGGCTGAAAAATTGCTAGAAATTAGAAACTTAAAACAATATTTCAATGAAGGCAAAGCTAATGAAGTGCGTGCAGTAGATGACATTAGCTTCGATATTTACAAAGGTGAAACACTTGGATTGGTTGGAGAGTCAGGTTGTGGGAAATCAACAACTGGCCGCTCAATTATCCGCTTATATAATGCAACAGACGGCGAAGTGATTTTCGATGGAATTAATGTACATGGGAAAAAATCAAAGTCGGATTTAAAAATATTTAACCGTAAAATGCAAATGATTTTCCAAGATCCATATGCGTCGCTCAATCCACGTATGAAAGTATTGGATATTATTGCAGAAGGTTTAGATATTCATGGCTTAACAAAAAATTCAAAAGAGCGTAAAGATCGTGTCCATGAACTTTTAGAGACTGTTGGTCTTAATAAAGAACATGCAAACCGCTATCCACATGAATTCTCGGGTGGACAACGCCAACGTCTTGGTATCGCTCGCGCTCTTGCAGTAGATCCTGAATTCATCATCGCTGATGAGCCAATTTCTGCGTTGGACGTATCGATTCAAGCACAAGTAGTTAACTTATTAAAAGAACTACAAGAAGAAAAAGGTTTGACTTATTTATTTATCGCACATGACTTGTCGATGGTAAAATACATTTCTGATCGTATCGGTGTGATGTATTTCGGGAAATTGGTTGAATTGGCTCCTGCCGAAGAGTTGTACAATAACCCATTACATCCTTATACACAATCTTTGTTATCTGCAATTCCACTTCCAGATCCTAACTATGAGCGTACACGCGTACGTAAATCGTACGATCCTACATCTCATAACTATCAAGATGGGGAAGAAATTGCGATGCGTGAAGTAACACCTGGACATTTTGTATTCTGTTCAGAACGTGAATTTGAATCATTAAAGTTAACTTCTGCAGCTCGTGTATAATGAACTTTGATACACGGGAAAAATGAAATGTGCCATTCCTTCATAAGGAATGGCTTTTTCTTTTGGCTCTGTTAAAAGAGAAGTTTGTTTCTCGTACATATACGCTAGCCGTATGTTCCGCATTAGCCAACGAGTATGAAAACCACATACTTGTGGGTCTCATTCTTCGAAAATGCTGCTCCTGCGGTTACTCGTCGCAAAAAAAAAGATTGCTCCTGCGGTTACTCGTCGCAAAATGCAATTTTGTGGTAACACCTTCGTGACCAACATCCTATTGGCCCGAGGAGGTTTGTTAGTTCGGCTGCGGAAATGGCACAGATTCCTTTTTTGGGATCTGTTTAATAATACTGTGATATTCGACTGTATAGAACATATGTTTATACCCAATAAACGAAACTAACGCAACGATTCCATTAAGAAAAAGGACAGCATAACAAAAATTTTGGGAATATTTGTAGAATTATATTATATAATGAAGAAAAAAATGCCTTAGTTAAGAAAATAGGCAGAGTTTAGTTTAAGGAGGTAGATAAACTTTGTTAATGATTTTACGGATTCTATTTTCAATTATTACATTAGCATTAGCTGGTTATGGATTAATTACAAGAAATTTTGAATTTCAAGCATATTTGATTTTATTTTTAGGTTTAGCAATGTTGGTGACGGGAATACAAGAATTCCAACAAAATAAAAAGCTGACAGGCTGGTTATTGATAGGCGTATTTGCATTTTCGCTATTCGTATCTATCCAAAGTTTTATATTGCATTAGGGAGTTTAATGTAAGTATTATTCTCCATACGAAAGAACAAGAAGTGTATTCGACTCAAAATATCGAATACGCTTCTTAATTTGATACAAAACAACAATCAAGTTAAACAGAGCCTATTTTTTAAAAACAACCGAGAAAGTTTAACATTGGCTTTCTTTTTTTATATGACAAATTAATCTTTAAATGCATATGTATACTTGCTAAAATGGTAGAGAATAGAAAGGAAGTACAAATTATGACAGTAAGAAAATACATAGGAACAAGTGCTTTAGTTGCAGCATTATTAATGCCTACTTCAGGCTATGCAGCGAAAGAAGTAATCGTCAAGGACTTTACTGAACGTACATATGGCTTTACTACGGTTGAAGAAGAAATGATTACTGCTTCCGCATTGTTTCGATTTGATTCGGGTATGAATTTCACTTATCCTGATGCCATCCGTGGTGTCTATGTAACTGGTCATTCAGCAGGAGGAGCACGCTTTAAAGAGTTATTGAAGTTAATGGATTCCACTGAATTAAATGCCATGGTTATTGATATTAAAGATGATTTTGGCGATTTAACATATGTTCCAGCCGACGACTCACCATTAAAACCTTTAAATATCGGAAACCCATATATTAAAGATCCAAAAGCGATGTTAAAAGTTTTAGAGGAAAAACAAGTATACCCAATCGCACGTGTAGTGGTTTTCAAAGATTCCAACCTTGCTAATGCCAAACCAGAGCTTTCCTTTGTGGGAGGTTCAACAGTCTGGAAAAACGGTCGCGGAGAATCATTTGTAAACCCTTTCATGAAAGAAGTATGGGATCATAACGTTGCCATTGCAATAGAAGCTGCAAAAATGGGCTTCCAGGAAGTCCAATTTGATTATGTACGTTTCCCTGAAGGATTTGAAACGCGTTCTGATTCACTTAAATATGGAAAAGGTGACTATGCAACTTCTAAAGATGACGATGTACAACTACGTGTTCATGCAGTGACCGATTTTGTAGCGTATGCACGTGAGAAATTAAAACCTTATGATGTAAAAGTATCTGTGGATATCTTCGGGTATGCCGCAACCTTACCTGAAGCACCAGGAATCGGACAAAATTTCGGGAAAATTTCCGAAAATGTTGATGTGATTTCGTCAATGATCTACCCAAGTCACTGGACGTCTTATTTTGGCATCGCTAAGCCAGATTTAGAACCGTATCGACTTGTCCAAGAATATGCAAAAGCTGAAAATGCCACACTGGGCAAACTTGAAAGTCCGCCAATTTCACGTCCATGGTTACAGGATTTCACAGCTTCCTACTTAGGAGCAGGGAATTACAAGAAATACGGTGCTGCAGAAGTGGAAGCGCAAATACGTGCGTTAAGTGAAGCTGGTATAAAAGAATACTTATTATGGAATGCGGGCAATCGTTATTCGCCAGGTGTGGATTACACACCATAACACAGAAAAAATTCTCTTTCGTATGGAAGAGAATTTTTTTTTTTTTCTAAATATGAAACCTTTTGGGTGTTTTAAACGTATTATTTAATGAAGAGAAAAAACATTTTGTCATTTTCATTCTCTAATTGAGAATTGAAAATCCAAACAAATTTTATTGTTTAAAACAGGTTAGATGCGGGTATATTTTAAATGTATAGCATAGAAATTGAGTTAGAGTGCGTGCTTCCTACATATTATTGCTAAAATGTGACGCCACATTAAATTACTTGACTTTTTCTTCATATTCTATATTAAAAATCTTGAAAATGGTGTATAATAAATTTTGTTAACCTATATTAAAGTAATTCTAAATTAAAAGTTGTTACAATTTACTTGAACTTGTTTACACATTTGAAAGGAAGTGTTCCTATGATGGTTACATTGTTTACTTCTCCTAGCTGTACATCATGTCGAAAAGCGAAAGCATGGTTAGAAGAGCATGACATTCCATATACTGAGCGTAACATCTTTTCGGAACCGCTAAGTATTAGCGAAATTAAAGAAATTCTTCGAATGACGGAAGATGGTACTGATGAGATCATTTCCACTCGTTCTAAAATATTCCAAAAATTAAATGTTGATGTTGAAAGCTTACCACTTCAACGTTTGTACGAATTAATTCAAGAACATCCTGGACTGTTACGTCGTCCAATTATTCTAGATGAAAAGCGTCTACAAGTAGGTTATAACGAAGATGAAATTCGTCGTTTTTTACCTCGTAAAGTTCGGGCTTATCAATTGCTTGAAGCACAACGCATGGTTAACTAAATTCGGATGAAAAATGACTGATTGATTCTTCTTTTAATTTTAATTGAGAAGAAAACGTCAGTCATTTTGCATTTTTCAGCTTGCCAATCTCTTCTCGCTCTACTACAATGCTAATAAATTGTATTTTCCAGAGTAGGAGCATATCCTTTTCATTTTCTCTGGACCGTCATACAATAGAAACAGACACTGTATCGGTAAGCGGCTTGAAGTGTTGCTGAAAAAAGGGGAATCCCTTTAAAGCGATCGAAGGGAGATGTGTAAAATGGATATCGAACGCATTAATGAAAACACAGTCAAATTCTACATTTCATACATCGACATTGAAAAAAGAGGCTTCAGCCGAGACGAAATTTGGTTTAATCGAGATAAAAGCGAAGAACTCTTTTGGGAAATGATGGATGAAATTAATGATGAATCAGACTTTGAAGTCGAAGGTCCATTGTGGATTCAAGTTCATGCAATGGATAAAGGACTTGAAGTAACAGTAACTCGGGCACAAATTAATCGTGATGGGAAGAAAGTAGACTCTCCATTTGAAATGGATGAAAAGGGTCAATACTTTTCTAATATGTCTGAAAGTTCATCAGACGAACAATCTTATGATGAATATGGTGGACTTTTTACTGATTCAGATGAACCTCAAAGTGAATTCACATTTTTTGTGAATGACTTTGAAGATTTGATTCCATTAGCTAAGCGCATTGATTTGCCTTCGTATGTATCAACGTCTTTATTCGCTTATAAAGATCGTTACTACTTATACGTTAAAGCAGATGCTGAGTTAATGAATGACGAAGAAATTGAAAATATGGTCAGCATACTTTCTGAATATACGTCCGGTTCAACCGTGACGGTTCATCGTATGAAAGAGTATGGCAAAGAAATAATGGCCGATGAGGTATTTGAGCAAATCAATAAATATTTCAGTTAATCGCCTCCCTTAACGGGGAGGATTTTTTTATGTCTTGGTTCAAAATAAATATTCTTTTTTGTGTTGCTGTCATTGTGCTAAAGAGGTGAGTGACAATTTTTTAATTGCCTTTATGTTGGAATATTCGTAAAATATTAAAAAGGAGGTGTTGTGTATTCTAACGGCACAAATAAATAACGAGAAAAATTTCACACTGGAAAGACATATGACAAAAAGTCAGTTGGAACTAATGCGAAGTACAAGCCAATTTACATGCCCCCAATGCGGAAACCCCCTTCGCTTAAAAATTGGCAAAGTCGTCACTCCCCATTTCGCCCATATCGTTCTAAGCGATTGTTTTACTTCATTTTCTGAAAGAGAATCCCCAACACATTTAATTGGAAAACAACAGCTTGCTGAATTCTTTACACGAGTAGGTTTTCAAGTAGAGGTCGAAGCATTCATTCCGAAAATTTCACAACGACCTGATTTATTGGTGCAAAGAGGCAGAAATTTATTTGCTGTAGAATTTCAGTGCAGTGTAATACCCATAGACGATGTCTATAAAAGAAATCTTGGATATAATCAAGTGAAAATTCCATCCGTTTGGTTACTTCGCACCCCTGCTAATATTAATGTCAAGGCAACTGGCGTAACTTTCATCAAATTATCCAAGTTTGAGCAGTCGTTTATCACAATAGATTCTTCATCCAAGCCCTCGTTAATCACCTATGATCCGACCAGTACTCAATTTGTTTATATTAGTCATCTATTACATATTAGCGGGTCATCATTTATAGCCAAGATTTGTACTTTGCCAAATAAGTTTCAAACTTTTCCTTTTGCACACATAAAACCACTTACTCAGAACGAAGCAAATCAATATTGGAGTTTTTACCAGCATAAACGCTCCAAGTTATTAACCAATCGAATTTATTCCAGTAAATTTGGTACCAGAGATAAGTTTTTAAACAATTGTTATATTCAACGCATTCTACCAAAAGATTTACCGTTATATATAGGCTTTCCACTCCTTGGATCACAAGTCTTCCAAAACCATTCTACAGAATGGCAGTTAGCGCTAATATGCGCGCTATCCCAAAAGCAAGTAGATTTCGATAATATCAGCGAAGGTTGGATAGAAGCATTTCTTGCCGAATACTGTAGAGTAATAGACTTTAAAATAGCGAAAGATGTAGTCATGCAATATTGCCAATTGCTACAGCAAATAAATTTCGATCTATCTAAATTAGTGTCACAACAAATCATGCAAGAAACATTTTTAAAACAACTTTTTCATAGGTTAATAGTTGCAAAACGTTAGGAAAATTGAGAAAATATAGAAGTTATTCGATTTTTCTATCAAATCGACTCAAGGGGGAACGGAAATGACGACAGAAACAAAAAACAAAATTTTATCACGTAGTGAAGTACCAACAGATTTGACATGGAAGCTTGAAGACATTTTCTCTAGCGATGAAGCATGGGAAAGTGAATACAAAGAAGTAAGTGGGCTCGCAGAAAAAGCAGAAACATTTAAAGGTACCTTTGAGAACGGGGCAGAAGCTCTTTTCAATGCTTTTACGTATAAAGATGAAGTGTTGGAGCGTATCTATCGCTTATATACTTACTCTCACATGCGTTACGATCAAGATACAACAAATAGCCACTACCAAGCAATGGACAGCCGTATTAAGACTTTGCTTGTAAAAGTATCAACAGGTTTATCTTTCATGACACCAGAACTATTGGCGTTGGATGAAGCGAAAGTCAAAGATTATGTAGAAGAACATGAAGGTTTGAAATTATATAAACAAGTATTAAAAGAAATTAATGAAATGCGTCCACATGTTCTTCCTGCAGAACAAGAAGCGTTATTGGCTCAATTCGCGGAAGTGGCAAATGCTTCATCTGAAACATTTGGAATGTTGAACAATGCCGATTTAGAATTCCCTACGATTAAAGATGAAAATGGGGAAGATCTGGAATTGACCCACGGTCGATACAGCCGCTTACTTGAGAGCTCTGATCGTCGAGTGCGTGAAGATGCTTTCCGTGCCATGTATGGTACTTACGGAAAGTTCCGAAACACATTCGCTTCAACATTAGCTGGGAATGTTAAACGCGATAACGTGAATGCTCGAGTTCGTAATTATACTTCTGCACGTCACGCTGCAATGTCTGAAAATCATATTCCTGAGCAAGTGTATGATAACTTGGTTGATACCGTAAATAAGAACTTGCACTTATTACAACGTTACGTCTCTTTGCGCAAGAAAGTATTAGGTGTCGACGAATTGCATATGTGGGATCTTTACACACCATTAGTTAAAGAAGCAAAGATGGAAATTCCTTATGAAGAAGCAAAAGAAATTATGCTTAAGAGCTTTGCGCCACTTGGTGAAGAGTATGTATCGATTGCCAAACAAGGATTGGAAAATCGTTGGGTGGATGTTGTAGAGAATAAAGGAAAACGTTCAGGTGCATATTCTTCTGGTGCATATGGAACAAATCCTTATGTACTAATGAACTGGCAGGATAATGTAAATAATTTATTCACACTTTCCCATGAGTTTGGTCATAGCCTTCACAGCTATTATTCACGCGCAAATCAACCATTTATTTATGGGGACTATTCTATATTTGTAGCTGAAGTTGCATCAACGTGTAATGAAGCATTATTGAACGAATATATGTTAAACACAATTGAAGACGAGCAAAAACGAATTTACTTGCTGAACTATTGGTTGGAAGGGTTCCGAGGTACTGTATTCCGTCAAACGATGTTCGCTGAGTTTGAGCATTTGATTCATAAAATGAACCAAGACGGGGAAGCATTGACAGCAGATAAGTTGACTGAAGTTTATTATGATTTGAATAAAAAATACTTTGGTGACGACTTGGTTGTTGATGAAGAAATCGGTCTGGAATGGGCTCGTATCCCACATTTCTATTACAATTATTATGTATATCAATATTCGACTGGTTACAGTGCAGCAGTAGCTTTGAGCAATCTAATCCTTTCTGAAGGTCAACCAGCAGTTGATCGCTATATCAACCAATTCCTGAAAGCGGGATGCTCAGATACGCCGATTGAAGTGCTGAAAAAAGCAGGAGTTGATATGACATCCGCTGCACCGATTGAAGAAGCGTGTAAAGTGTTTGAAGAGAAGCTAGCTGAACTTGAAAGTTTGTTATTAAAATAATCATTATCCACCTCCATCTGAAATAGATGGAGGTGTTTTAGTTATATCGGTATATCATTCAAATGGTAGAAATAGAATCGCATTTTACTGGAAGCGCTTACCTTATGACGATTTTGTGAAAAAGATTGTGAAGGATTGATTTACTCGTTATGTCATGATATCGTTTAAATGTGAAATAAATCACACACAAACATACACCCCTTTGTTTGAACGTGAACATTTCTCCCATCCCCTTTGTGAAAAGAACCGTCACTCCAGAAATGGAAGGACGGTTCTTTATTTTTTTCTAGAACTATACTGATGTTTATCTTACATTTGCGCTAGCAGCCTGTTCCGCATGAGCCAAACCATGTTTAATGGATATATCTCCATAAAAACTGCCCCCCACTTGTTAGTTGTGTTTAACAAGTGGGGGGCAGTTACTTTTGTCTTTGGATAGTTTTTATAAAGTATATGCCCTATTTAAAGGGAGGTTTCACGCTTTTTGCATATAAGATTTGAGTCTCCATTGATTTGTATCTGCCAATGGAATGCGTTCAAGTTGCTGTAGTAGTGTTCGTTTTTTTAATTCTCGCTCCGCGGCATAGTTTGTCACACCGTAAATGGAAGCGATTTCTTTAGTAGACAATGTATGATAGCGTATAAAAAGTTCATCTAGTGTGGGTGGTTCTTGAGGACTTAGTTCCATATCCAACATCTCAGCCAAAATTTTCTCGTATACTTCGTAAGAATACACACCACACACTTTCAGTCCTTCATCCTCAATATGTTCATTGAAAAATACCATGCTAGGCGATTCACTGACTTCCATTTCCCGACTGATATGGAGATCGCATTGAAAGGCGCGGGTGGCTTCTTTTGACTGAATATCTGACTTGAATTCTTCTACATCCAACTGTGCTTCTTCCGCAATTGCTATGAGGCTTGTAAATGAAGCAACGTTTTTTGTATCCAAGAAAAACTGTTCTTGAAGTTTTTGAAGATATCGGACTCCAGCTCGTTTACCTTGTAGCTCCGCAGCTTTAATGGCAACAGAGGGAAGTGCTGGATGTGTAAAATCATCGGCATCTACCGAATCATTTGCACAAAATGAATTAAGAGTAGAAAGCTTCGTACTAAGTACTACACGTAACGTGAAATATTGTTCATATTCGACTTGTAATTTTCGCACAATCGGTTGTAAATCAAAGCATGAAGAGCAGAGTGGGTCAATAAATGCGTAAAGCTCAATTGGCTTTGTTGAACTCGTAGAAACTATCGCTTCGGGCGGAATCTGCAAGTTATTCACTCGATTTCCTCCTCTTGATCTGGCCGGTTCGTCATATGATGAGCCGTTAGCACAAGGCGATGATAAAAGTCGTCACGGATTTTTCCTTCTAACTCGACCTCATCCATTGCATCATGCATACACTCAAGCCATGCTTGTGCTCTGTCTGGTGTGATAGGGAAAGGCATATGTCGGGCACGTAACATCGGGTGTCCGTGTTCTTGTGAATAAATATTAGGTCCACCTAAATATTGTGTCAAAAATTGTTTTTGTTTACGAGCTGTTTCCGTCAAGTCATCTGGAAATATAGGCTTAAGCTTTGGGTGTGCCGCGACTCTCTCGTAAAATGCATCAACAAGTTGCGACAATTTATCCGGACCAATTTCCTCATAAGGAATAATAGGTTTTCGGGTCATTTTATAAACTCCTTTGCTTGCGCTGTATTCCCATTCTATCAACCTCACGTATATTTCTCAAACAAATCGATTTTGTTAATTCTTACATACAATTTTATTTTCGTAACAACGAATGCAAGTTTATAAATGTACAAGCGGTATTACTATTCATACAGTTTATTTATGTTGAGCCGCTTTCATGAACCGGGCAATTTTTTTTGGTGTTTTACGAATTGGAATTCTATAAGTTGAAAGCATTTCATTAAAGCTATGTTGTCCACTTAAATAATCATTCACTTCAAATTCAACTTCATAATCTGTCTTCCCCAAATAGTCGGAGCGATCCAATACGAGCAAGCCATCTTGATACGGAATTTCTACACGATGTGTATGAAGAGATCCAAATGCGAATAGAACCTCGGGTAAAGACTGGAATTCACTGTAAGATTGGGGCATAATAAAGCCGTTTTGCAAAATTTCATCTTTTTCTGTTGCACTTAACAGGCGTGTAGTTTCAATCATGGTATGTTTATTTTCACCAGGTGCTTTTAAGGTTAATTCAGTGCGCTGTCCAACGACTCGTAAACGAAATCCCATGTAAGCATCACGTAACTGAAAATCCTTCGTGTCGAAGTATGTGTTTGTCTGCATGCGAAAGTCATGCTCAGATACGCCAAATTCACGGCATAAATTATGAAACTCTTCTTTTTCCAACAGATTTTTAAATTCTATTTCTTTTTGAATGGACATCGTGATTCACCACCTTCCTTCTTATTATGCTGAAAAAATTGCAAACTGCAACATATGGGAACCTATGATAAAATATGGGGTAGTAAAGATTGAAAGGAAGAGCAAACATTGCGTAAAACTTATATTGTCGATAGCGGCGTGCAAAATGAAAACGATATCCGTTTTTTATTGCAAGAAGATCCAACCAATCAGGAAGTAAAAGCGGCTGGTCAGTTAATCACTGATTCAGATGAGAATGCATTCGTTTATTTAATGGATGACTCCGATGGGTATACATATGTTCTATTTCCCAAAACAGTGTGGCCATTACTGGCAGTGTCACTTGGTGCAGACAAGGACCCAGTGTTAGTTTGGGGAAAGACGGATATTGTGCTTGATAATTTCAGAGAAGAATTAAATATGCTGATCTTCAATATCGAAGGAAATCACAATTACGGTGAAGAATTTGCAAATGCAGTAGAAGAAGCTTTTAAAGAACAACTGGCTGCAAATTGAATTCATAATAAATTCACGAAGATAGCATTGGCAAGGGGGACTGGTCATGGGGCAATGGAGACGTTTTTTAGAGCCTTATAAGCAAGCAGTAGATGAATTGAAAATAAAATTAAAGGGTATGCGGACGCAATATGAAATAGCAAATACAAACTCACCAATTGAGTTTGTTACTGGCCGTGTGAAACCTCTTGCAAGTATCTATGATAAAACACTTGAAAAAGGAATTGCTTTCGAGCCCTCTGCCATACTAGTTAATGAACTGCAAGATATTGCAGGGTTGCGCATCATGTGTCAATTCGTTGATGACATAGAGACAGTGGTAGAGTTACTGCGTAATCGTCACGATATCAAAGTGGTTGAAGAACGTGATTATATCTCACATGAGAAACCAAGTGGCTACCGTTCATATCACATGATTGTTGAATATCCCGTCCAAACCATTCATGGGAAAATTCATATCCTGGTGGAAATTCAAATCCGCACGTTGGCAATGAATTTTTGGGCATCCATTGAACATTCGTTAAACTACAAATATAAGGGATTATTTCCCGAAGAAATAAAAAACCGCTTGCAAAGTGCAGCTGAAGCAGCATTTCGTTTAGATGAAGAGATGTCACTAATCCGTGATGAAATCCAGGAAGCACAAAAATATTTCAGTGAATATAAAGAGAGTGGAAATGCGAATTTCCCATCTAACTCTGGGGAAGGTAGGTCGAAGCATTTATGAAATTTGCCATTCAATCAAGGAATGATGCACACTCAAACGAATTGATGGCCAATGCCAAAACCTACTTGTCGGATTTTGGACTGGTGTGGGATGAAGAGTCACCTGATATCGTGATTTCAATAGGTGGAGATGGGACATTGTTGCACGCGTTTCATCGCTATAGTGAACAATTGTCGAAAGTAGCCTTTGTTGGAATTCATACAGGTCATTTAGGATTTTATGCAGATTGGAAACCAGCTGAAATCGAGAAGTTGGTGATTTCCATTGCCAAAAAAGAATTCGAAGTGATTCAATATCCTTTGCTGGAAGCGACAATTAATTATCGTAATACGGATGAAGAAAGTGTTTATTTGGCTTTAAATGAAAGCACAATCAAATCTCCTGATGTGACATTGGTGATGGATGTCGAACTGAATGACAGCCATTTCGAACGTTTCCGTGGCGATGGGTTATGTATGTCGACACCTTCAGGAAGTACCGCCTACAATAAAGCGCTTGGTGGAGCAATTATTCACCCATCTTTGGAAGCGATGCAGTTGACGGAAATGGCGTCCATCAACAATCGGGTCTTCCGTACAGTCGGCGCTCCTCTGGTTTTACCATCACATCATACATGCGTTTTGAAACCAGTGAAGGCCGTCGATTTCATGGTGACGATTGATCATTTGCAATTGCTCCATAAAGACGTAAAATCCATCCAATATCGTGTAGCAAAAGAAAAAGTGCGATTTGCTCGATTCCGTCCATTTCCTTTCTGGAAACGTGTACACGATTCATTTATCGACAGCGATGTATAAACAATTTCATTTACTATTTAACGCAACAGAGCCTATATTACTTCGTGAAGCCCTAGGTAAATGGGGGATTTCCAAACGCACTTTAACATCAATTAAATTTGACGGCGGTTCCTTACTAGTAAATGGACAAGAAAAAACGGTCAGACATCCACTTTCAGTTGGGGATGTAGTGACCGTTCTTTTTCCTTATGAAGAAGTGAGTGCAGGGCTGATTCGCCAAGAAGGTCCACTGGAAATCATTTACGAAGATGATGTCCTCTTGATTGTCAATAAACCGCCTGGTCAAAGCACCATTCCTTCCAGGGAACATCCATCAAACACGTTAGCCAATTATGTAGCTCACTATTATGAAGAAATGTCGATTCCTTCGACAGTCCATATTTTGACTCGACTAGACCGTGATACATCTGGCTTAGTCTGTTTAGTTAAAAATCGACACATCCATCACATCATGAATCAAGGACATGTCATGAATAAGACATATGAAGCCATTGTTCACGGCAGAGTCGAGAAACAGACACAAGAAATCATCGAACCGATTGGACGTAAAGGAAGCAGTATTATTGAGAGAGAAGTACGGAAAGATGGTCTATTTGCTCATACCGATGTCAGTGTCATTCGATATGATTCACATTTTTCACACGTGAAATGTCTATTGCACACGGGAAGAACTCATCAAATTCGTGTACATTTGGCTCATATTGGTCATCCGATCATGGGAGATGATCTATACGGGGGGAAACTGGACTTAATTACACGACAGGCACTCCATTGTGCATCTGTAGATATTAAACATCCTTTAACCGGAGAAATTTTAACCATTACGAGTCCATTGCCAGACGATATGAGTAAATTACTCCATTAGTTTTCATAGTTTTCATAGTCGTGAAATTTTTCTTCTACATATGGCTGGATTGAAGGTACTGAAACCACTTCCATCTCAGGATATCTAAGGGCAGATAATTTCCCGCCGAACACACAGCCGGTGTCGATATTCACTGTTCGGTTTTTGAAGCGTGCTTCTTTGGTAGGTGTATGACCGTATACAATAAATGCAGGACCTTTATAATGTTTGGCCCAATCTCCCCGTATTGGACGACCATCAGCATGTTGTTTACCGGAAATATCACCGTATAAGACAAAAACAATAATATTTTTTTGTATCGGTTTACCGATCATATCTTCGCGTATTCCAGCATGAGCGATAATCAGTTGATCATCGTCAAGCTGCTGGTAGGGTGAAAGTGCTTCATAAAAAGCAATATATCGCTTTCTAAATGGTTCTTGTTTATTTGGAGATAATTGCTTAAATTCTTCTACGGTCGTTTCCAGACCATGAGTAATTTGAACTTTATGACCTTTAAAATAGCGATAAAGTTTGTTGCAATGATTTCCCGGGGAATAAATTAATTGCGTGGCATCCTGCAAATCAAACAATAAGTTCAGGACTGCCAAGGATTGCGGTCCTCTATCAGCTGCATCTCCGACAAAGGCGAGTTTGCGTCCATGTGGATGAACGAATCCCTCTTCAGTCGGTTGATAGCCTAATTTTTCAATCAATGCAGTCAGTTCTTCGTAACATCCATGGATATCTCCAACGATATCGTACAACAATTCGTTCACCTCATTATAAAAATAGTTTGCTATAACTTCAGTTTACCCCATACAATGGGGAATGTAGAATTGTAACGGGCAAAGAAAGGAGGGGGCATACATGACAGAGGAGCGTAAACATAACGAAGAAAACCAATTCGATGCTGAACAACTGCTAGCATTTTTGACTGACCAACAAGTAGATGAATTCAGAGATGAATTTTTAGCGCTTCATCCATATGATCAGGCACAATTTTTTGAAAAGGTGGGACCTGACAGCAGGCAAATTATCTATCAGTATCTCTCTCCGAAAGAAATGGCAGTAATTTTCCAGTCGATTGAACTCGATGACGATGAATATGAACCTTTTCTAAAAGAAATGGACAATACGTATGCGGCGGATATGTTATCCGAAATGTATGCCGATAATGCTGTAGACGTACTAAATGAGCTGGGCAAAGATCAAGTAGCCAGCTATTTGACTATCATGGATGATGAGTCGGCTAAGGAAATCAAAGACTTGCTCCATTATGAAGAATATACGGCCGGATCCATTATGACGACCGAATATGTAGCAATTCCCGAAAATTCAACATGTCGCTCTGCGATGACCATCTTGCGAAACGCTGCCCCTGAAGCTGAGACCATTTACTACCTTTTCGTCGTCAACGATGATCACCAGCTGACGGGAGTTGTTTCATTACGTGATTTAATTATTGCCGAAGAAGACACTCTTATACGTACGATTCGAAATGAACGTGTAGTAAGTGTGTCAGTCAGTGACGATCAGGAAGAAGTAGCAAGAATGATAAAAGACTATGATTTCCTGGCAGTGCCTGTAGTAGATTTTCAAAATCATTTACTTGGAATCATCACAGTTGATGATATTTTAGATGTACTCGAAGAAGAAGCGAATGATGATTACTCGAAATTGGCAGCCGTATCAGAGATGGATACATTTGATAAAGGGCCATTAACAGCAGCAAAAAAAAGGTTGCCATGGCTCATCATTTTATTGTTTTTGGGGATGCTCACTGCAAACTTGATGGGTATTTTTGAGGAAACACTAGACCAGGTTGCCATTTTAGCCGTTTTTATTCCGTTAATTGCAGGAATGGCAGGCAATAGTGGGACCCAAGCACTTGCTGTAGCCGTTCGGGGGATTGCAACAGGCGATATCGCCGAACAAAGCAAATTGAAATTGTTGATGCGTGAAGCGGGTACAGGCCTAATCACCGGTATTGTTTGTGCGGTATTTGGCGTGGGCATTGTGTTTTTCAGTCAACACGATTTATTGCTTGGACTGTTAGTCGGGGCAGCAATTTTCGGCTCCATTTTTGTTGCTACCTTATCGGGATCTTTCATTCCGTTACTCATTCACCGGATGAATATCGACCCCGCTGTGGCGTCTGGACCATTTATTACGACACTCAACGACATTATCAGCATTTTAATCTATTTAGGATTGGCTAGCATGTTTCTCACACAACTTTAGCTTAATGAAAATCAGAACCCCATTGATTTGGGGTTCTGGTTTTTTGTTATATGAAAAGCGCCTTCACAAACCCACTAGCTATTACTAGTGTCATATTCTTTTTGCACTTTCTTTTTTTGTGATGTATTATTAGTACCAGGTATTAATAAAGAATATTAATTAGGGGGATTTTTATATGTCTTTGTCATTGCAGGGGAAAACGTTTGTCATCATGGGTGTAGCAAATAAACGCAGTATCGCTTGGGGAATCGCACAGTCGTTGGATAAAGCTGGAGCGAATATCATTTTCACGTATGCGGGGGAACGATTCGAGAAACCCGTGCGTGATTTAGTAGCAACATTGGAAGGGAAACATGAAATTGTTCTTCCATGTGATGTAACAAATGACGAAGATGTGGAGAAATGTTTCGCAACAATTGGACAAGCAGTAGGAAAAGTAGATGGTTTAGCCCATTGTATCGCATTTGCTAAAACAGAAGAGTTAGCGGGGAACTTCTCAGATACTTCACGTGAAGGGTTTTTGCTTGCACATAATATAAGTGCTTTCTCATTAACGGTGGTAGCGAAAGCTGTTAAGCCATTAATGACAGAAGGCGGAAGTATTGTCACTTTAACTTATTTAGGCGGAGAAAAAGTGGTACCGAATTACAATATCATGGGTGTTGCCAAAGCATCGCTTGATATGTCAGTACGATACTTGGCAGCAGATCTTGGGAAATATAACATCCGTGTCAATGCCATTTCAGCTGGCCCAATCCGCACGTTGTCTGCTAAAGGTGTAAGTGATTTTAACAGTGTGTTGAAAGAGATCGAAGAACGTGCACCGCTTCGTCGCAATACTACACCTGAAGAAGTAGGGGATACGGCACTGTTCTTATTTAGTCAATTATCACGCGGGATTACAGGTGAAACCATTCATTGTGACAGCGGTTTTCACATATTGTAAACCTGCAGCATAAGCTATTTCAAAAAGGGTGTGTGTATTCCATTGGAAAATGATCCGCTCCTTTTTGTCCAAGGTCCGCCGGTCTATAGGTATGTACGTAAGGTGTCTCGTTGGCAAGAAGAAAGTACTTCAATCTTCCCGGAGCCTGTTGTAAAAGCCCTCGAAACCAAAGTCGAAGCCGAAGTTGAAGCCAAAGTCGAAACCGTAATTGAAACCGATCCATTGATGTGGCAAAGATTGCGCTTTTTGACGTCAGATTTTGCAAAGTTTGTGTATAAGCCACTTTTTTTTCAATTAAAAGATGGTGAAAAAATTGGCGGAATCGTGGATGTGCTTTATCAAGATAGTGTCCAAATTAAATCAGCTGAAGATGAGATTATGGCATTTGAAATTAACGAAATTAAAGAGATTTGGTGGGGAGGAAAAATTCTCCCGATTCGAGTGTGAATAGTAGTGAAGAAAACATCCATTTTAACATAGTGGATGTTTTTTCTTTTTATCTGGAACTAGCCGAATTATTTTTGTCATTTTACACATTCTGTTGATAAAACAAAACTAAGCCCGACTCCTTTTGATAGGAAGTCGAGCTAATTAGACACTGCACGCTTGACGTGTTTATTTATTAGTCACAAACACCTAGAAATACGTCTGCTACACATTCAATGCCACAGAAGCAATTCAAGTCAACGGTAATACAGCTATTAGAAAGTCTGAAATCTCGAACTTTACAAATTTTTCTTAAATCCAATTTGTCACCACAGTCGTTTAAAAGATCTACTTCTTTATGATGATGATCCAAAGGTTCTAGTACACGAAGTGTTGCGCAGCAACCATCGAATATTTCTTCTACACGGAAGAATACAGAGAAGCAATCACAGTCTTTACGATCATTATCGCGGAAGAAAGCTTTGAACGGTGTACCGTCATCCGTCAAAAGCATGAATACGCGAGTATCAGCTTGGTGACGAGAAGGACTTACTAATCCACCAAGTGGCTCCAAGAAGCAATTTGTTGGACATACCGGACAGTCCATGTCCGTTGCTCGATCTTGAATGTCTTTGATTGCACGAACTACATCACAGATACATTGATCTTTCTTCTTGAAATGTCCAGAAGATGAAGATGACGATGACGATGATGATGATGATGATTCCAAGTTACGTCCACATCCCATTTTGTTTTCACCTCACTCTCTTTAAGAGTCTTTATACAATATGTAGATTGTGTTCGTTGGTCAGGGCGCGTAACCAATTTATACATAAATTTTTGGAAAAACATCATACTAGGATAAAAGGTGAATTGAAAATGAAAAAATTCGGATTGTTGATCTGTATATTATTGCTATTGGTGGGTTGTTCAAATGACCAACCGCAAGTATCCATTTATCATGTTGATGATGATCAGGAAGAAATTGAATCACTCAAGAAAATCTTCCAGGACAATGAAAAAATAAGCGAGGCTGCTGCCGTGTTCTTTGATCATCAGTTGGTTGTGTCCTTGCAAGTAGAACCAATGTCGAAATTCAGCAAAGAAAAAATTGCAAAATCAATTGAAAAAGAAGTGAAATCGCTTTTCCCTGATCATGATGTATTTGTATCTCCTGATTTGAAAATCACTTGGGAACTTAAGAAAATTATTGAAAAGAAACCGACAGAGGATGCTTTGAAAAAAGATTTAGATAAACTTCGAGCATTGGCAAAGGAGAATACGTAATGGATCCCAATTCATATCAACAAACAGTGGACGAGATGGCACCGAAGCGACCCGTTTTAAAGAACTGTCTGAAAGCATTTCTGACTGGCGGTATCATTTGTGCTGTCGGACAAGTCATTTCATTTTTCTACATGGCCTATTTTTCATTTACTGAGCGAACAGCGAGCAATCCTACCGTAGCCACGATGGTTTTTATTTCCATGTTATTAACAGGGTTCGGTATTTATAAAAAAATTGGCCAGTTTGGTGGTGCAGGTTCGGCAGTACCTGTAACAGGTTTTGGTAATGCCGTAATCTCTGCAGCAATTGAACATAAATCGGAAGGTTTTATTTTAGGAGTAGGAGTCAATATGTTTAAACTGGCAGGTCCAGTTATCGTCTATGGTACATTCTCTGCCTTTGTCGTAGCGCTCATCAAAACCATACTCGTTAAGATGGGGGTGATCTCTTGGTAAGTAATTCGCGGACGTATCAGTTTGCTACAAAGCCAAGTATCGTTTCAACGGCAGTTGCTGTTGGTCCCCTAGAAAAAGAAAGTCCATTCCATCCTCATTTCGACCATGTCTACGATGATGAACGTCTTGGACAAGACACAAACGAAAAAGGGCATTCCCAGTTAATAGAGGATACTTGTAATTTGGCCATCATGAAAGGTGGATTTCAACTCCCGGATATCGATTTGTTTCTTGGAGGGGATTTAGTCAATCAAATGACACCAACCAATTTTGCGGCACGCCAGCTCGCTACTCCGTTTATGGGCATGTTTTCTGCTTGTGCAACAAGCATTTCTTCTCTAATTACAGCAAGTTTCTTTCTTGAAACCAAACAAATGGATCGGATCTTATTTGGTGCAGCCAGCCAGCATAACGCTGTTGAGAGACAATTTAGGTACCCAATTGAATACGGTGCACAAAAGCCTCCTACAGGCCAATGGACTGTAACTGGAGCAGGTTACGGAGTTCTTTCCCACAATCAAGTTGGTAAACCGTTCGTGCAGTCTGCCACAATTGGTCAAGTTATGGATTGTGAATGTACGGATCCACTTGATATGGGGAGTGCTATGGCACCGGCAGCCTTTGATACAATTCAGCGACATTTAGCTCAAAATAAAGGAACTTCTTATGATTTTGTCATGACTGGGGATCTTGGGAAGAATGGCTTTGCCATTTTACAGGAACTTATCAAAACAAGTGGAGTTTCTTCTTATCTTGTTGATAAATATCGTGATGCAGGATCGGAATTTTACGGAAATGACGATAAATTTTTATCTGGAGCCAGCGGAGCTGGTTGTTCTGCAACGGTCTATCTAGGACCAATTTATGCTGAATTATTAGCGAAACAATATAAGAAAATACTGCTGGTAGCCACTGGTGCTTTATTATCCCCACTTTCATTTCAACAGGGTGAAACGATCCCATGTATTGCGCACGCTGTTGAATTGTCGATGGAATGAGGTGACAATATGATCGTTTCAATCATTTTAGCATTTATCGCTGGTGGACTTATTTGTGTAGTGGGTCAACTACTTTTTGATGTGGCGAAATTAACGCCAGCGCATACATTAAGTTTATTGGTAGTCATTGGTTCTGTTCTAGATGGGTTTGGCTTATATGAGCCTTTCATCGATTTTGCAGGAGCAGGAGCAACTATTCCCATTACTTCTTTTGGCAATTCACTTACTCATGGAGCTATGGCGGAGGCAGAAAAACATGGTTTTATCGGCGTATTAACCGGTATGTTCGAAGTGACGAGCTCAGGTATCAGTGCAGCCATTGTATTCGGTGTGGTTGCAGCAATCATTTTCAAGTCCAAAGGTAAAGTGTCCTGAGGAAAATGCCCTCTTCCTTTAAATTCGTTCGCATATTCTAGTTCGAATGGAAAGGGAGGGAATCGTATGTGTGAGGGTTATAGTCCTTGCGGTGGTTATCCAAAAATGTATCCAGCTCGTGCTCCTTATCAAGGGTCAACATTTATCCTCATAGTTGTACTATTCATCCTATTAATCATCGTAGGGAGTAGTTTCATCAGATAGGAGGGGAACAAATGCAAGACTCATTTTTTAAGAAGATTGAGCAAAAAACTGGTGTATCGATGGATGAAGTTTTTACATTGGCCAATGCCATCCAGCACGCTGATTTTTCAGATGAACGCCAAGTGAAAAAAATTGTTCGAAGAGTGTCGAAAATTGCTGGAAAACAGATTTCAAGCGATTTCGAAGACCAAATTGTTCAATCAGTTGTTCAAAAAGGAAACAAGCTAAATCTTAATGAGATAGCAAACATGATGAACCAAAAAAACGAATAAAAAAAAGCACTTGTTCAGTTGAACAAGTGCTTTTATTATAGATTTTTTTCCATGGCACGATGGGGGATACCTGCATCCATAAATTCAGGCGAGGTAATTTGATAAGAGAGTTTTTCATAAAAAGGAACGGCATAAGACTGAGCATTTAGTTTAACTGTCGTTAAACTAGCTTCTCTCGCATAACTTTCCATCGTTTCCATCATCAAATTTCCTAAATGCTTGCCACGATATTGAGGCAAGATACAGACACGTTCAACTTTTGCGACACCTGGTTCAGGTTCTCGAATTCGGCCCGCACCTATAGGCATTTCATCGTCATACGCCACGAAATGAACAGCAGACTGATCATATTCATCCATCTCTAAATGTACTGGGACATCCTGTTCATCCACGAATACTTTTTGACGAACAAAAAATGCATCATCCAGCTCTTTTGGTATTTCCACTCGTTTGGCAGTAATCAAATCAATTTTCAGCTCCAGTCAAACGGAATGTTTCATAAACCGTCCAAGAGCCATCTTCAAGTTGATACAGCAAATGCAAGCGATCGATAGTTTCCTCGTGATCGACACCAATCATTTTCAATTGGCCATAAATATCGTCATGTTCACCGGATGACATTTTTTGTGCGATGGTAATATGAGGGACAAAGGCATATTCAGCTTTGCCACCCACTTCTTCAGAATGCAAATCTTCATGTAAATTAAGCAATTCTTCACTCGGTTCCACTTTGAAATAAATTGCATTCGTAACCGGTGAAAAGGAACTAACTTTAGTTGTGTGTATTTTGAAGGGGTTGTGACGTTTGACAACGTTGCTGATTTTTGTAGAAAGTTGTTCAATCTCAGTGTCACTAGCTTCGAATACGCCCTTGACCGTCATGTGAGGGGTGATGAGTGCATAATGTGGATCATAACGTTTGCGGTATGAGTTTGCCAAGTCTTGTAGTTTTTTAGATGGGAATGCAACGACTCCATATTTCATCCTAAAAACCTCCTTTTAGTTAAGTAAGTACATACTTATAGTATAGCAAATTTTCTGGATAAGGCTTCATTTGACGATCAATGTCCGAAATTCATTTTAATCGCACGTTTCAAATCCGGTTGCCAATGTTTCCAAGTATGCTCTCCTTCAAATTCGTCATAGAACAACGAAAATCCTTTGTCTTGCATCAATGAATTTAAAACCCTGTTCGGTTCAAGGAAGTTTTCAATCTCGCCATTGGTTAGCTTTACTGCATCTTCGCCAGTTCCAATGACATGATAAACCGAGAATGAATGCGGTGTCCGGACATTTTTAATTTTTTCCAATACCTCTTCATTGACCATCGGGGAGTGTAAAAGGACTTTCCCAAATATATTGGGGTATTTGATAGCGGCAAGAAGGGAAGCAGTTGCTGCCAATGAGTCGCCGATTAGGGCTCGTCCCATTCCAATCTGATATGTAGGGTAGGTTAAATCCAAATAAGGAACAAGTTCATGTGCAAGAAAACGTAAGTACGCATCATGCTGATCCCCGGACGGATGGTATTTACGACGTCGATCTTCCACGTTTTTATATGGGACACCGACAATGATCATATTTTCAATTTCTTTGTTTTCGAGTAATTCGTCCGCAACACGGGAAATTCTTCCCAATTGGAAGTAATCTTTTCCGTCAGACGCAATTAAAACTGTATATTTATAAAGTGGTGAATAATTTGCTGGTATATAAATCAGCAGTTGCATATCTTCTTGTAAGGCGTCGCTAAATAGCGTTACGTCTTGGATTGTACCTTTAGACAACGGTTTAACCTCCTCTAAATCTTGCTACAGAAATTGTACCATACTGAAGGTGGAAGGTATAATTATGAATAATGACAACAAGGATTGAAAGAAATGGAGATGGCACAGTGGATAGAAATGGTTTGCGCGTACACTCTAAGCAAGTATTCGAAGCTACAAAAGAGGCTTTGCAGCGCCGAGGTGTATCAATTGAAGAAATAGCGAAAATTGTATACGAAATGCAAGTTGCATACAATGTAGGCCTTACATTGGAACATTGCATAGAATCGGTCGAAAGTGTTCTTAAAAAAAGAGAAATGCAACATGCCATTTTGGTTGGCATTGAGCTTGATGAATTGGCAGAGAAGAAAATGCTCTCTACGCCATTGCAACAGATTGTTGAAGCGGATGAAGGATTATTTGGAGTAGATGAAACGATTGCATTAGGTTCCGTTTTTACGTATGGAAGTATAGCGGTAACCACATTCGGTCATCTGGATAAGAATAAAATTGGGATTATCAAAAAACTGGATACAAAAATAGGTGAAGGCATACACACATTTTTGGACGATCTTGTTGCAAGTATCGCTGCATGTGCATCGTCAAGAATTGCACACCGTACACGGGACTTAGAAGAGCATAATGAGACATTTGCCGATATTAAACCAGAAGAGACAGCTCCAGAAACAAATATTGAAGGAACAACGACCTAATAAGAAAAAAGTAATACCATCTTTTTAAGCTAGAGTTATAGAAAAACGTTGAAGGAATTTTCACCTTCAACGTTTTTTTGTTCTGATAAACATATGTTGAATCACACACACTTTTCCATGTGAAAACTTGAATATGATTTCATGTCTATGGACAAGCTATTGATGAATAGAATAAATGAATCCATCAAAACAGCAGGAGGAGTTTAAATGGAAGAACGACTCATTGAAAGCTTGGGACAATATTTCGTGTATCATAAAATTAGAGAACGATATGGTCTTACGTTTGAGCAATTTATTGAGAAGTGGGAACGTGGAGTTTGGAAAGCTTAGAGAATATGATGTAAAGCGTCATCTCAAATGGGATGATGCTTTTTTGTCACGTTTAAAAATTTTTGCGCATTACTTAATATTCATTTGGAGTGTTCAAAACATTGAAGTAATGTGCTGACATCTTTTTTTCTTATTAATTTTTCCCAATCATATACACTATAATCCATGAATCATTTATTTTGTGAATATTTGGTTTTGATTATGGTAAAGATAAAAGTGTACCTAACTTACTTGAGGAGGAATTATTAATGAAAAAACTTGCAGCACTTTTCCTCGCTTTTATGATTGCTTTTTCATTTGCAGAATCAACTACTTACGCTACCCCTAATACAAATAACGATGTCGTGGATGACGTAAACGACGACGATGGTGATATGGAATGGGGTTGGCTAGGATTGTTAGGCTTGATTGGTTTAATGGGCCTAAAACGAAAAGATGATCTTCGCGATCGCCATGTGAAATAGCCTGTTCCCACGCATTTTAGTGGGTCTTTAATTTTTATCGTACAAAGGAGTTAAAGAAAGAAGCTCAAGTAGACTGAGCTTCTTTTTTGATTTGATTAATTCCGATTACATCTGACCTAGCCGATGTTCTACCGCTTGTACTACGTTATCAATAGACATTCCTGACATCGCAACAACCGGAAATTCAAATTCGTCATTATGACCTTCGTTAATCGCCCTTACAACACCCATATCGTAACCTGAAACATTCTCATCAGTGCTGAACATCTTCACAGTGTGACCTTTTTCTTCTAAAGCCTTTTTTACGTCTTCATAGGGTTTTTCTACTGCAATCTTTGCCAATTTTGTAATCCTCCTTTCATTAAATAAAACAACATCATTAATCTTCCCCAAAGTTGCTCCAATAACCGTAGCCAGAGAAGAATAAAAAAATAGCCTCTAAACAATATTGCAGATGTCATATGGCAGTTAATATCTTGCCTGTTCGAATATTATCCACGGTCCATGATTTTTGGCCTTTCTTAAAGAGATAATTATTCTTTTTTAACTTGCCCTCAAATAATATATAAATGCAGGTGACTTTAGCTTATGGACACTTATATCCTAAAGCAAAAAAGCCATCAAAAATAAAAAGTAATTCAAAAAATTAATGAGTAATATAAACTTGAGGGAAAGTTTAACAATGGTTTGATACGCAATTCTGTACATAAACAGGATGGTATTGCATAAACTATATTGACTGCGGAACTTAACCAGGTTGTCAGTCAAACCAAAAAAGCGTCTAGGCAATTGCCTGGACGTTTTCTTACTTTTAAAGGACTATGTACACTTTCGTAATTTTAAGCAGTTTAATCAGTTCTTTGTTCTCTTAATTGGTAGCATAATTAACAATATAATGAAGTTGATGTAGTAGGAATTTTTGAAGAATTGAAATAGCCCAACCACAGTTATTGTGGATGGGCTTTTATTTTGGCAATTTTTCTAGGATACTTTTTTCACTTGATTAACAATATTCTTTCAGATGACATTGTGTTAAAAGTATTTCAGAAGCGGAAGAGCATTTAAAACTTTAATGATATCTTAAGGGATCATAGTAATAAATGGAGAATGTTGTAACAAGATTAAAGAACTAGAAAAATTATTTAAGAGAAAGCAGACGGTCGATTAGTTTCAGATACAATGGAACGTATGCTATTAGCAATCAAAAATTGTGCGCTGTAATAAGTCGTCATAATAAGGATTCCTGAATACGGAATATCGGACACAAACATATTCCAGGACAAAATGGAATCGGAAATGACAAACAAAATACTTCCAACAATCGCCCATTTGTTGCCTGTCATAAATGCGGACCATGCCATCAAAGAAATGACGATGATATAAAACAAGACGGGTAATACTAATGAATCGTTGCCATCAAGAGTTAGAGCACTGATGATTTCTTTACCGAAAAAGTAACCGTATATCGCAATCGGTACGATGGTTGCAAAACGGATTTTTGAAAAGTTCCATCTACTCAAAAATCCCGCAAAATAAAACAGGTGTCCAATCAGAAAAGCGGATAAACCAACGACAAACCAGTAGACGAGAAAGCCGTCTCCGAGCATACAAAAAAATAGACCGATTAACAGAAGCCAATGTGTAAGCAATTTCTTAGCTGGCGCTTGTAAATAGGCAAAGTAAATAATCAGCCACATTGGAATTAATTTAAACAAGAGCTTAACAGCAAGTGTATCTTTAGGAATGATGAAAATGTAGAGAATGCTCATGAATAGAATGAGCACTGGCAACCAATATTTTTTAAGTGTCATGACTACCTCCAAGTGTAAATTAAGTAACTAGCAATTCTATCAAGTATTCAGTAATGTATTCTTCAAACAATCTACGATTTCCTCTTTTATATTATGCATACTATCTAAGTTTCGAACTCCATCTAGACATGATGAACGTAGTGTCACTGTATCCTCTTTAACCACGCCGGCTTGAATTCGCTTGGTAACCTCCATCAATAAATGATCGCCTACGGTATGTCCTAACGTGTCATTTATGTACTTAAAACGGTACAAATCGATAACATGATACCAATTTTATTTGCCTGATTAAGTGCTTGAGTGGGGTGATCATTTAATAAATGACGATTCACCAACCCTGTTAATTTCTACTTGTTTTGTTCCACAATCGCGGACGATTATGGAATATTTTTCTGCATTACCGTGCTGTAAAACCTTTCTATAAACTAATCTGCTTGCTTATATCTATTTAGTTTGCTAATATAACTAACGAACGTTCGTTAAATTTGAGGTGATATTATTGAAAAGCAATGAAATTAAGAAGGCAGCTCTAAAATATTTCACAATTCATGGTTATGAAGGAGCATCCCTTTCTCTAATAGCTGAAGAAGTCGGCATGAAAAAGCAATCCATTTATGCCCATTTTAAAGGAAAGGATGATCTTTTTCTGCAAGTTTTACGGGATGCGAAAGAGACGGAGCTATCTTCAAAACTTCAATATTTTAGTCAAGTTGATTCAGAAAACCCTGAAAAAGATTTATACGGATTTCTACAATTGGTCATCGATCTTTTCCAAAAAAATGAGCAGTTAAAGTTTTGGCTGCGTATGTCTTTTTTTCCGCCAGCCCATCTTGAAAAAGCAATTGAACAGGAAGTCATAGATATCGAGGAAAAGGTACAGATGATATTGGAAAGAAAATTTCAGGATTGGATCAATGTAAAAAAAATCTTCGGAGATGAGGCAATAACGCCTACCTATGCTTTCTTAGGAGTAGTCGATTCCATTCTGCTGGAGCTTGTTTACGGCAATAATGAGAAACGGCTGAAGGACAAATTAGCAGCCTCTTGGACAGTATTTTGGAGAGGTATTTCACATCAATGAGCCATACAGAAAAAAGGTGTTAAAACATGAAAAAACCAATTAAAAAACAAAAGATGGTATTAATTATTCTTTTAAGCAATATATTCATTGCATTTCTAGGAATTGGACTCATCATCCCCGTTATGCCGTCATTTATGAATATCATGGATTTATCAGGAAGTACGATGGGCTATCTTGTTGCCGTATTTGCGGTAGCGCAACTGCTTCTGTCACCATTCGCAGGTCGATGGGTTGACCGTTACGGTAGAAAGAAAATCATTATATTCGGCTTATTCCTTTTTGGTGTTTCAGAACTTATCTTTGGTGTAGGCACGAACGTATCGGTTCTTTATATATCAAGGTTTCTAGGGGGAATTAGTGCAGCCTTTATTATGCCTGGTGTTACTGCATATGTTGCAGATATTACATCAGTTCAGGAACGGGCAAAAGCAATGGGCTATATTTCTGCCGCCATTAGCACTGGCTTTATTATAGGACCTGGTATAGGTGGATTTATTGCAGAATATGGTGTTCGCTTGCCTTTCTTCTTTGCGGCAGCAATTGCTTTTTTAGCATGCATTTCATCGATGTTTATTTTAAAAGAGCCTCTAACAAAGGAACAGCTTTCGGAAATTTCTGCTAATACAAAGCAAACAAACTTTATTGGCGATTTAAAAAGATCACTTCATCCGCTTTACTTTATTGCATTTATCATTGTATTTGTACTCGCTTTCGGTTTATCAGCATATGAAACTGTTTTTAGTCTATTTTCTAATCATAAATTCGGCTTCACGCCTAAAGACCTTGCAGCTATTATTACAATAAGCTCAATCTTTGGAGTTGTTGTGCAAGTATTTATGTTTGGAAAAATGGTAGATATACTCGGAGAAAAGAAACTGATCCAATTATGTTTGATTGTAGGTGCAATATTGGCGGTGGCGTCCACCTTGGTCTCTAGCTTCTTGGCAGTACTGGTGGTAACTTGCTTCATCTTCCTCGCATTTGACTTGCTTCGTCCGGCAGTGACGACATTTTTATCAAAAGCTGGCGGGAAAGAGCAAGGATTTGTTGCAGGAATGAATTCAACCTATACGAGCTTAGGTAATATCGTAGGGCCAGCCATGGCCGGAATACTATTTGACGTAAACATCCACTATCCTTATCTATTCGCAGCTGTCATTATGGTCTTTGGCCTATGTATTACAGTCATGTGGAAAGAAAACGAATTGGCAGAAAGTTTAGCGAATTAATTAGAAAAGCACAATGGCCTTCGGAACAATAAAAGGCCAAGATTGTTCCTGTGATGATCATTCGAAGTAGCTTCCATGTGGAGCTAGAAAACTCTCTTACTCAAAAAGCCATACTCTTATCTTTGAACCTAAACTCCTTGTTCATATTGAACAAAGAGTTTAGGTTTTTAAATTTCCATTCTACTTTAATTAAAAAGCGCTATTCCTTAAATCCAATTTTTAAATATCAAATATCGCTTATTCCACAATCTGGTCCAATTATGAATGCTTACACTAGAAAATAAATAGATATATATGGACCGTTAAATTAATCTGTCTTATTCAACTAACGGGTGCTTTACTTCAATAAGCAGGTATATTTGGAAGGACGCCGAAATAGGTAACATAAAGAGATTAGATTGAATTGAAGAATATTTCTATGTGCATTTTTATCAAATGTTTAAAGAATAAACAGATGAAAAAAAGGAGGAAATGACATTTCAATTATTCGATTGAAGAGAATAAGTTTTCTGTTGCTTGTTTTAGTTTTATTACTCTTAGGATGTACAGAAGAAAAAGATAATGATGGAGATTGGAATCTAAGTCCTGCATTCAATGTCGATAATCTAACTTTGCATGGAACTGAAGGGGAATTTGGTGTTATTAAAGTAAATGGAGAAAGCAATGAACTTGAGTTTCCAGCAAAACAAGGAAGACTTTATGCAGTTTATTTCTTGAATAGTCTCGAAGAACTTAATGGGAAAAAATATAAAATGACGGCTACACATAAAGAAAATGGCGAATCTGTCTAGCTTCATGAAAAAAATATTGAAAAGGAACAGAATGGAGCGAAATTCGGATTTGACAAATTAGGGTTATGGAAAATTGATGTAACTATTGATGAAAAACCCTATACAAGTTTTGTTGTGGAAGCGAAATAAGGGATTGTGTTTTTCAACTAACGGATGCTTTACTTCAATAAGGAGTAAAGCCTTTTTCTTTTTAAACTAAAGGGGCAGGTACTCCAATAAGCAGAAATGGACTTTTGTTGATTTCATATGGAAATTTTTTGTAACTTATATTTGTTTCAAACGTATTAAAGTAAATGGAAAGTTTGTTCAATTTAAATAAGGGGTGTTCTGAAAATGACTGTATTTAAAAATAGGCATTTTACAGGTGGGTTATTGATTTTAGTTTTAGCTTTATTTGGATTCGCTTTTTTAACGATTTCATCTAGTTATTTCAATACTTCAGAAATAAATTTAGCTAGTACTCGCTGTTATGAAATTGGTGGAGAAGTCATATTAGAAATCCATAATAATTTCACAAGTGAATATTCTTTTGAGTGTAAAAAATAAAAGGCATTGTGTTTGAATAATTCCTCATTTCTTATTCGACTAACGGGTGTTTTAGTTAAAGATCATCGGGCTGTTTGTCAGCCCTTTTCTTATTGAACTAAAGGGACAGGTTAGTTCGAAAAGGATGTACTCTAATATTTAAATGAAAGGATTTTTCTAATTACACGTATCCAACCTTTTCACCAAAGCAATCGATACGTTTGCCGCTCAGGAAACAGTGAAGTTAAGTAATGGAATAGACGCTCAATGGGATGATCAAGGAGATGCTAAAGTAATTTCGTGGCACGATAGTGAAGAGAATGTGGACATCGGTTTAATGATACCTCCTCACAAGGGAGAGAAGAAAAACTATACACTTAAGGATTTTTTAAAAATGGCTAATTCAGTTAAATGAATATTACAGTATTTGTTGTCCAACTAACGGGGCGGATTAGTAAGCGTCCGTTCTCTTCATTCCACCAAAATGAATACTTTATATGATAAGATAAAATAATTTTTGAGAGGATTATATTGATGAAAATAATAAGAATTATATTAGGAATAATTGTTATTGCTTTATCCAGTTATAGTTTAATAAGTAGAAACTTTGAGTTGATGCCGTTTATGATGTTGTTCTTAGGTGCGTTTATGTTGGTAACAGGATTATTCGAACTTCAGAAAGACAGAAAGAGATTTGAAGGGTATATGTTCATTATTGTTTCTTTATTTATTTTCTTTGTTTCCATACAGGGTTTCTTATTGAACTAACTTAAAATTTCTTCTTCAACTAACGGGTACTTTAGTTGGAACTTGCTGCCGCCTTTACAGGTGGCTTTTTCTTATGGATGAAATGAAGTTCTCACCTCAAAGATCTACATCAGAGCTAAAAGACCATGAATAAATTCTTCTAACATCTAATCGAAAAAGTGGAGTGGTATTATGAAAAGCTTGGTTAGTTCAAGAAGGATTTCTTCTATTTTTAACGAATTACAAATAATACTAAAAGCTATCAAGATTAGGTGATATTAATAGAAGAGCAAATTAATTTTTATATGGACGATGAAACAAAAAGTATAATAACCAGGCTTCGGACAGCCGGTTGTGTATTCGCAGAAGATGAGGCACGGTTGTTTTTCTCTGAGGCAAGGACGCCGGCTGAATTTGCCACCATGGTGGAACGACGAATAAACGGCTTGCCCCTTGAATACGTCTTAGGGTGGGCTGAATTCTGCGGTATCCGGATAGCGGTGGACCCGGGAGTATTCGTACCCCGCCGTCGCACTGAGTTTTTAGTCCGCCAAGCAGCAGCTCTCGTAACACAAGGCGCCATTGTGGTTGACCTGTGCTGCGGCACAGGCGCGGTGGGTTTAGCGCTGGCCGTAGCTATGGAAGGAATCGAGTTGTACGCCGCTGACATTGATCCAGCCGCGGTGCGGTGCGCCCGCCGAAACGTAACTTCCGTCGGAGGGCACGTGTATGAAGGAGACCTCTATGAGCCGCTGCCAGCCACATTACGGGGCCGTGTCAACGTCCTGGTCGCAAACGCACCCTACGTCCCTACCGAAGCGATCGTGCTGTTACCCCAGGAGGCCCGCATACATGAGGCGCGGGTGGCACTCGACGGGGGTGCGGACGGGCTTGACGTCCAGCGGCGAGTAGCTGCTGAGGCAACACTCTGGCTTGCGCCGGGCGGTCATCTGCTGGTTGAGACTAGCGAGAGACAGGCACTGTTGACCGTCGAGATTTTTGCTCAAAACGGGCTAATAACACAGGTGGCATATTACGACGAACTTGACGCTACAGTCGTCATTGGAACCAGGCCCAACCTATGAACATGGAACTTCGCCAGGAGCAAGAACGAGTGGACAGCGTAATTGGTTAATCAGATGAACAATTTTTGTCATATGATTCGTCTTGGTATTGACCGATAAATGGGAGGGAAAGAAATGAAACGATATGTACTAGAGTTTCGTGAGATCGATAAAACGAAACAAACGGTGGTCGGCGGCAAAGGGATGAATTTGGGAGAATGTTCGAGGATTGAAGGAATACTTGTACCAAAGGGATTTTGTGTTACTACAGAGGCATATAAAAGAGTCATCGGAAAAAATGAGAAGCTTCATCAACTACTGGATAAATTGGCCGTTCTAAAAGTGGACGAACGGGAAAAAATTAGTTTGATTAGCAAGAAGATTCGTGAGCTGATTGAGGGAAGCGAAATCGAGAAGGAGATCGAAGAAGATGTCGATCGATGTCTCTTAACTTTTGGCTATGAGCAAGCTTATGCTGTGCGTTCCAGTGCCACGGCAGAAGATTTGCCATATGCCTCTTTTGCCGGCCAGCATGACACCTATTTAAATATCACCGGTAAAGAAGGCATTTTGCGGCACATCCGAAAATGCTGGGCTTCCCTATTTACGGATCGTGCAGTGGTTTACCGCATGCAAAACGGTTTTGACCACAACCAAGTGTATTTATCCGTTGTTGTCCAACAGATGGTGTTCCCACAGGCTTCTGGAATTTTATTTACTGCAGATCCCGTTACTTCCAATCGGAAGTTGCTATCAATCGATGCTAGTTTTGGGCTGGGTGAGGCACTTGTCTCTGGTTTGGTATCTGCGGATTGCTATAAGGTGCAAGAAGATAAAATCGTCGATAAGATGATAGCAACCAAAAAATTGGCTATCTATGGACTAAAAGAAGGCGGAACAGAGACACAGCAGATCGATCCTGATCAGCAAAAGACTCAAACACTTACTGAACAACAAATTTTACAACTAGCACGCACAGGAAGACAGATCGAAGCTTATTTTGGTTGCCCACAAGATATCGAATGGTGTTTGGTTGATGATACATTTTATATTGTCCAGAGCCGGCCAATCACTACTTTATTCCCGATTCCTGAAGCAAATGATCAAGAAAATCACGTTTACGTATCTGTCGGTCATCAACAAATGATGACCGACCCCTTGAAACCATTGGGAATGTCTATATTCCAGTTAACATCTTTTGGACCAAGGTTTAAAGCTGGTGGAAGGTTGTTTGTTGATATCACACATAAACTAGCTTCACCTGTTAGCAGAGAAATTTTATTAGATACCCTGGGACAATCCGATCCGCTCATAAAAGACGCACTTATTACCATAATAGAGCGAGGAGATTTTATAAAATCGTTACCAAATGATAAAAAAGAACTGAGTCCCAGTAAAAGCAATAAAGGTATGTCGTCTGCGGGTTTTCAAGCACAAATCGAAAACGATCCGACAATCGTTTCTGATTTGATTAAGAGTAGTCAAACATCGATAGAAGAGTTAAAACAAGTCATCCAAACGAAATCAGGATCCGATTTATTTGATTTTATTCTAGAAGATATCCAGCAATTAAAGAAGATTTTATTTGACCCACAAAGTTTGGGTGTGATTATGGCTGCTATGGATGCTTCATCATGGATTAATGCAAATATGAACAAGTGGTTAGGTGAAAAAAACGTAGCAGATACGCTTTCTCAATCTGTACCAAACAACATTACTTCGGAAATGGGTCTGGCGCTATTGGATGTCGCAGATGTGATTCGTCCTTATCCAGAAGTAATTGATTATTTGCAACTTGTAAAAGATGATACCTTTTTGGATGAACTGGTTAAGTTTAATGGTGGACAGGAAACCCAAGACGCTATCTATGATTATCTCAGCAAATATGGAATGCGATGTACCGGAGAAATCGATATTACTAAAACTCGTTGGAGCGAAAAACCAACTACACTTGTCCCCATGATTCTCAATAACATCAAAAACTTTGAGCCTAATGCTAGCAATCGGAAATTTGAGCAAGGGCGACAGGAAGCTTTGAAAAAAGAACAAGAGTTATTAGATCGATTGAAGCAATTACCGGATGGTGAACAAAAAGCCAAAGAAACAAAACGAATGATCGACCTAATCCGGAATTTCATCGGTTATAGGGAATATCCAAAATACGGCATGGTTAATCGCTACTTCTTTTATAAGCAGGCTTTACTGAAAGAAGCCGAACAACTCGTACAAGCCATCGTTATTCATGAAAAAGAAGATATATACTATCTCACTATTGAAGAACTTCACGAAGTCGTTCGCACAAATAAACTAGATTACCAGATCATCAGCGAACGAAAAGACGAGTACAAATTATATGAAAAACTAACTCCACCACGTGTTATTAAGTCTGATGGTGAAATCATTGTAGGTGAGTACAAACGAGAAAATCTCCCTGCCGAAGCTATTGTAGGTCTACCTGTTTCTTCCGGAGTTATAGAGGGACGAGCACGTGTCATCATAAACATGGAAGATGCTAATCTAGGAGATGGAGATATATTAGTCACCTCCTTTACTGACCCTAGCTGGACACCATTGTTTGTATCCATAAAAGGCCTAGTGACCGAAGTTGGAGGATTGATGACCCATGGAGCAGTTATCGCACGTGAATATGGCTTGCCAGCAATTGTCGGGGTGGAAAATGCTACCAATATGATAAAAGATGGGCAACGTATTCGAGTAAATGGAACAGAAGGGTATATAGAAATACTATAATTCATTACATTTAAATCATAAAAGAAGAGCATTCGAATTAGGAGAATCATTGACATCATGGTGCTTTGCGGTCAATGTTAAGAACCCTGCCACTAGGACATATAAGGAGCAGTAACTGAAGATCGATATTAATGTCTGTTAAGATTATCTTGAAATCGAGTCTTCTGTTAAAGGGCGCAATTGTAGAGCAACACAGGTAGAAAATGATCAATCTTTTTTATAAAAACCAATCTTAAATCTGCTAGATAGAATCCATTTTGATCAATCTTTTTTCAAAATGGATTTTTTTTCTTTACCGTAGAATACGGGTTAACACGATATTTTTAATCAACCTTTAGTTTAAAACTACATCAGGAGGTATCTGCAATTAATAAGTATGTAAGAGTGATTATAGGTTTAGTAGGTTGCATTATATTATTCGTTTTTGGATTGTATCGTTTAATAGTTGAGTACCCAAATTCAAATGCATTATTTGTTCCTATAACATTTACAGTCGGTGGGTTTATTGGTCTCATCGGCGGGATTATGGAACTTAGGAAAATGAATGGTTCTTAAAGTAACGGCATGTATTCCAAAGGGGAGATCTGAAGAACATTTAAAACAAATGCTTGATAATCACCGAGAGCAAACAATCAAAGAAGAGGATAATCCTGTTTAAAAATACAGAGACGAATGTTATTGAGCTAACGGGGCAGGTTAGTTGAACAACCAAGACAGAAGACATTCCTCTGTAATGTCTTCTGTCTAATAAATCATATTTTCTTTATTAGTAATATCATTTACAACATCACCTAGAGTTACACTCCCCAAAACCTTCTCCATGGCAAATTGAGCAGCTGAAAGTAAGGGTTCAATTGTATCTTGGATGTTTCTTCCTACTGGACATTCTGGATTTGGTTTGTCATGTACGCTAAACAACTCTTTATCCTGTACAACATTAACTGCCTTATAGATGTCAAGCAGTGTAATATCATTTAGTTTCTTTGCAAGTTTAGCTCCTGCGATACCAGGATGAACTTCTATTAATCCTGTTTTTTTTAGCATTCCTGTAATTTTTCTAATTAAAGCGGGATTCGTGTTTACGCTTGAAGCTAAAAACTCCGATGAACATATCCCTTCCTTATTAAATTCAAGTAAAGCTAATATATGAATTCCAACAGAAAATCTACTACTGATGGACATGAATTATCACCTTCTTACAATGTAATTAGTTTAGTTACAGGTTAATTATACCTTAAAAATTAAAATAAGATAAACATTTAAATTGTTGACTTTTAATTCACTTGTAATTACAATGATTACAAGTAATCGATTTGGTTACAATTAATAAAACACTTAGGAGGATTTTAAAATGAAAATTGGAATTATTGGTGCAAGTGGTAAAGCTGGTAGGTTAATTTTAAAAGAAGCAGTAGAAAGAGGACATGAAGTTACTGCTCTTGTTAGAGATGCTTTGAAAATAAGAAACCAACAAATTAATGTAGTAGAAAAGAGTGTATTTGACTTAAATTCACAAGATGTTGAGAAGTTCGATGTTGTAGTAAACGCGTTTAATGCTGCTCCAGGACAAGAAGATCAACATGTTGAAGCTGGTAAAGTCCTAATTGAAGCACTTAAAAGTGCTCCACAGACAAGATTAGTAGTTGTTGGTGGGGCAGGAAGTTTATTTGTGGATGAGGCCAAAACATTAAGAAAGTTTAATACACCTGATTTTCCTGAAGCTTATCTTCAAACTGCTACAAACATGGGCAAAAATCTTGATGAACTACAAAGCACAATTGGTATTCAATGGACTTATATTAGCCCTGCAGGATTCTTTAATCCAGAGGGTAAACGTACTGGTTCTTATCAGAAAGGAAAAGATAATCTGATTCTGAATGCAAAAGGCGAAAGCTATATCAGCTATGCTGATTATGCGATTGCGTTGTTAGATGAAATTGAAAATCCACAGCACAAAAACGAACGTTTCACAGTCGTTGCCGAAACAGAATGAAATTTTCACAAATGATACCATTAGTGATTACGCTAATGGTATTTGTTCTATTTAAATACACCTCATGTACCGCTTTAACGCAAATAACCCACCATTCTTGAAACGGCAAAACTCTTTATGTATAAAGGTTTTGGGCGTTTTTTGTTTAGGTATTAAGGTTATAGAAAGAAGGATTACCAATTAACAGGGCAGGTTATTTAAAGAAGGTAGTTTTAGGTAGAACGTTGAATTTGTATTGGGTAATGATAGAACGAGAAGGGGTTTATGCTATTAAACTAAAGGAGCAGTGAGCAGTTTATGTATTTAAATAATTATGCCAAAGTAATTGTAAATATTGGGGTGACAGTTGAAAAGGGAGATTTAATTAAGATCAATTTTTCATCGGAACATTTACCTTTAGTACGTGAAATCTCAAAAGAAGCCTATAAGAGTGGGGCGCAATTTTTCTCGCTTGATCTACGGGATTCGGAAATTGAAAACGATCGAGTGCATTATCTAAAAGACGAGTTTTTAGAGGTTTTCCCAAAATCAGTAGTTGAAAATGAATTGAATTATGCGAAGTCTGGCTATTCGACAATTACAATAGTTGCACCAACGTTTTCAGATGAGGATTCTGATTGGGGCGAAAGAGCTTCGATAGTCAATAAAGCAAAATCAATCGCTATGAGTCCACGTCGAACTTATGGTATGGAAAATCATAATAAATGGGTACTTGTCAATGCGCCAACGAAGGAATGGGCACTGCAAGTTTTTCCAGACCTCCCTGAAAATGAAGCGACCGAACTTTTATGGAAACATATATTGGACGCATCAAAATCGAATGAGCCTAATCCTGAATTAGCTTGGAAACAACATGATGATATCTTGAAAAGCATAGCTATAAAGTTGAACAATTATAAGTTTTCTGCATTGCGATATGTTAGTGAAAAAACAGACTTAACTGTTTCGTTAGTCAAAAATCATGTTTGGTTAAGTGGATCAGAAACTACTAAAGACGGTAAGGAATTCATGTCTAATATTCCTGTTGAAGAAGTTTGGACAATGCCAAATAAGTTTCTTGCGAATGGGTATGTTACCACCACAAAACCAGTTATTTTAGCAGGACAAACTATTCGAAATTTAAAGATATTCTTTGAGAATGGGAAAGTTACAAGAATCGAACCAAAACACCAAGGCTTTCTTGATTTTCTTCAAACAGATGAGGGGGCTGGAATGCTTGGCGAAGTTGCACTTGTTTCAGCAAATTCGAGTATTGCTAAAACGGGGATTACTTTCAAAAGTACCTTATTTGATGAAAATGCCGCTTGTCATATTGCACTAGGTCAAGCATACATTGATAATATTTTGGATGGACATTTAAAAACTGAAGAAGAACTAACTGAGATAGGTATGAATAGATCAGCCGTTCATGAGGATATTATGATTGGTGATAGCTCCATGAGTGTATACGGATTATTAAACCAAGAAGAAATTCTAATAATGGAAAATGGTGCATGGAAAATCTAAGTTTTAGTCATTTAATTTTTTTAATCTCTTTAAAAGATATGTGTTTAAAGAGACTTCGATTGATATATTTTCATCTTCAACTAACTGGGCAGTTTAGTTGAAGATGATATGACGAGTTATTAGTATAGTTTTATTATGAACAATAATTAAGGAGAGTGGAAAATGAATAGTGAGTCTTCATTGAAAGAACATTTATGTCACTTGGAAGAGAAGTTGTTAAAACCGGAAATTCGTTCATCCCAAACAGAGCTAAATAATTTACTTGCAGACAATTTTTTTGAAATTGGAAGTTCGGGTAAGATGTTGTACAAGGAGAATGGTATTGGGGAGAAGGGGATAGGTTTGGTAGAGATGACATTAAGTGATTTTGAAATACATCCATTATCGGAAGATATTGTTCTAACTACCTACCGTATATTTGACGAGATAAAAAACCAACATTCTTTGCGTAGTTCAATATGGAAATTAAAAAATGACAGGTGGCAAATGTCCTTTCACCAGGGTACCAAAACAAGTGATTCGCAATAATTTCAACTTCAACTAACGGGTGCTTTACTTCAATAAGGAGTGGAGCCTTTTTTTCTTATTGAACTAACGGAGCAGGTTAGTTAAAGAAGCATAACCATATTATTGGGGTTATTTTTCCCATATACTGTATAATTGAATTAAGATATTATCGGTATCGGAATATTCAAATCTGGAGCAGTTTTAAAGATTTATTTTTTGGGGGGGAAAGGTTTGTTATATTTATCTTTATTTATTGGTATCGTTTTAATTGTCATTATAACTAAACTTACGCAAATTTTTAAATTATCAAGAATTTGGGAGTTGCTTGGTCAGATTAGTGCTTCACTTGTAATAATAATGGTCGGTAAACTTGATGTTAGTTATTTTAATCTAATTTATGGTAATCAAATCGAATTAGGATATTTGACGATTCCATTTTCTTTATTATTTATTGTAGGTTTTACAAATGTAATGAATATGGAAAAAGTGCAAAATTATTTAATATTATGGTTACCATGTGTTTCATTAATTTGTCTTTCTATATTGTCTTTCAACATGGGATATTCATTTGTTTCAATAACGGGGATTTGTGCTAGTTTAACGATTATGTTGATTCTGCTATACGGCTATTATTCGGGTAAAGTATTTGTAGGTAGAACACTTACTACATTAATAGGTTTTATAATTGCAGTACTTTCACTAGCCCTTAAAACAGTTTATATTCCTATATTTACGTTAGCACTACCATTCGCTCTATATTATTTAATTCAAAATAAATTTACGTCTGTACAATCAATTACAATTAGCTCTTTAATGGGTATTCTATTTAGCGTATTAATGTTTATAGTCCCTTTAAATATATTATGGTATCTTGTTGTTGGGTTAACGGTCATTTTGGTTATCACGCAATTGTCTCGTAGATATCGCTTTATTTAGAAAAAAATTTCGATTACCCAATCTTAAGGGGGCTTTATCATCAAAAAACTGAAGCCAATCTTCAACAAACCGGTGCTTTACTTCAAGAAGGAGTAAAGCATTTTTTGCGTTTTTTCTTATTGAACTAACGCAGCAGGTTAGTTCAATAAGGAAGATTAATTTCTAACATGCAAAACCCCTTCAAATAAGGTTGAAGGGGTTTTGTAATACTAATTTTTCTCGTTAATAACGAATAAAACACCAGTGAGAATTAGGATAGATCCTATCCAAAACGTTACACCTATGTTCTCGCCTAAAATAAGCCATCCAAGTAATGTTCCAACCACGGGTTGAAAGAAGAAAAATAACCCGCCATTTGAGGCGTTAAGCATTTGCAATCCACGATTCCAAAGTAAAAATCCAACTGCTGTTGAGATAACACCCAAATACAAAAGTCCTCCCCAAATAGTCGGGTGAGTCAATTCAGAGATATTAATTTCGTGTAACCGCGGCAAAACAAAAGGGGTCAATACAATTAGGGCAACCAATATAGAATAGGTCGTTACCACAATTTGTGAATAATCACTCGGCAACTTTTTTACAAGTACAGACATGAGTGCCCATGTTAAAGCGGCAATAAGAAGCCAAATCCCACCAAGTGTACTGGACATACTCATATTACCAATTCCAACAATGAGTAGTACTCCAATTGTTGCTAAACAAACGGAGATTCCCTTTTTTAATGTCAAACGTTCTTTAAGGATTAAGCGAGCAAAAATAACCATAAATGCTGGTGTTGAAGAAGTTATAATGGCTCCCATTTGTGCTGTGGATAGCATTGTACCAGTTTCCTGAGCAACAATTGAAATCGCATTACCAATGACCCCAATAGCTACGATTAATAAGAAATAACGTTTCTCAATTCGCCAGTTTTGTCGCGTTATGAAGCCGATAACGAGAAGTGCAACAATTGCCACTAAATATCGCATCCACACAAGTTCGAGTGGAGGTATCACAGATACCACAACTTTAACAACAACATACATACCGCCCCAAATACTGGATGCTAAAACTAAATATAATGAACCTAATAAGGTATTGTTTTTCATTTTTTGTACCCTCCGTCTTTTGTTTAGGTCGAAAATGCACCTAACGGAGAGATGTAGTCACCTTCACTCCATCAAGAGCAGAAGAGTACTACTGGTACATCGTTTTCAAATAATGGAGTCCAATACATATTGATTCACCTCTGTTCAAATCTAACTTCAAATATATGTGTATTATTATAGCAGAGAATATTAAGTATTTGGACGAAACACCCACACAAAGAATATGATGAACTCGCAAAAGAAGTTTTAGAAACAATCTAAATTAATGAATGCTCAACTAACGGGTGCTTTAGTTGAACATTTGGCTGCCTTTCATGGCAAAACGAGTGCGTTAATCCACCAAGGAGCAATAAACCGCTATCTTGTAATGCAAATTAGTTGTTTTATTACTTTTTATTAGCTATAGTGTATTACAAGTTACTTATTTTCTTTGTATCATTTAATGAAAGGCAGTGAGTTTATTGGCTACGTCCACCCAAATGTTGAAAGGAATCTTGGAAGGTTGTTTGTTGGCGATTATCAAACGCGGAGAGACGTATGGATATGAAATGATTGAGAAATTAGAAGATTTTGGTTTCAATATGGTCAGTGAAGGGAGTATTTATCCTGTTTTAATGAGGATGCAGAAAGAAAATCTGGTCACAACAGTAATGAAAGCTTCACCAAATGGACCGAACCGAAAATACTATACAATCACCGAAGCAGGGCAAGATGAACTAGCTGATTACCATGCAAGGTGGAAAGAACTTTCTCAGGCAGTGCATGCTTTATTTGATAATGACATAAACAAAGGAGTGGAATAAATGCTAACAACAAAAAGTGTGAATTTCATTGATAACCTTCGAATGTACTTACTCACTTCAGGGAAAAATGAAAACGAAGTGAAAGAAGTAACAGAAGAATTGCGTGATCATTTAATTGAATCTGAAAAGCGTGGAAAGAGTATAGATGAAATAGTCGGGGGTACTCCTGAAGCTTATATGGACTCCATCAAGCTTGAGATGAAAACAGATTATATAAGTATTGTGAAAAACATTCCGATATACTTTTTAGGGATTATTGCTTATTTTATTATGGGACCGGCAATTAGGGGTGAATTTGAATTGAACATTGTTCAATTAATTGGGTTTCCAATAATTTCAGTAATTGGACTACTCATTTATGTTTTTTTGCTCCAAAAAGCTGGGAAAAATCAATATTCATCAAAGAAACTCTTCTTTATTGGAATCATTGCCAGTTCAAGTGTTACTGCATTATTCATCCTTCTTTTGTTAGGAAGTAACTTTCTAGTAGAACCGTTCTACAAAGCTAGCCCTATAGTAACCTTGGGCATTATAGTAATTTGCGTAGCAGTTTTTATCTTATTAGCCTTTTGGGGTAAGACTTTTTCAGCCATTTGGATACCAACGTTATTGTTCATACCTGATTATTTTTACCGTTTTTCAAATTTAAAGGACGAAACAATATTGATTATCGCTGCTGCATCGTTTGTTCTTATTTTCATTTTCATGATGTTGAACTTATTAATTAGTGATCGATTAATAAAGGCAAAAGTTATGAGATAAAGGAAGTAAATAGCTAATATTAATTGTCGCGTATCTGAGCAACACATTCTCTAGACAATTATAAAAACGCTAGTAATGTTATGTGTTTCTAATACAAATAAATCAGGGTGCGATTACCTGCGGGGGTTATTTCAACCCAGCATGCATGCTTCATACACTCACTTCCGAAAGGCTCGGTTAAAGACGCGTGTTGATTTTCCTCTCTAATTAACCTTCCCCGTTATTAGTACGCTCCTTATTGAACTAACGGGTCAGGTTAGTTCAATAAGGAATTAGTTACCAATACATAAGTTCTGATATTTTGAGACAATCAAACAGTATCTAGACTTTAAAGGTAAGGGGTAAAAGATGAAGAAATATATGTCGTTAAACTTAATTTTGTTTACTGCTTTTTTGACAGGAACCATACTTACGATATTTATAATATATAAGGATATTGATACTTCGCTATCTCTTAAATTTATTATAGGATATGTAATTTATCTTCTTCTATATGGTTTGTTCTTCATCTTTTTAGTTATTGCGAATACAAGGAAATTAAATTGTATTCAAATAAGAAAAAGGTTTTTTACGTTTATTATTTGGTTTATTTCTTTAAGTGCATTGCACTATCTTCTTTCTTATTTTTTCAGACGTTCGGAAATGGATGTTTGGGATTTAGGTACTCCTTTGGGTGTATCAATTGGATTGGCATTTTCTGATTTAATGTATTGGAAAAAGAAAGTAAATGAAAAATAGTGATCCTTAATGAACTAATGGGTGCTTTAGTTGAATAAGGACCACTAAAAAAAGCTCAAACTTTTTTATAAAAAACGAAATAACTAATAACAAATTAAGAAGCCATTTTCAATCTTTTTTCAAAATGGCTTCTTTTTGTCTGTCGTAAAATATTGGTTTGCGAAATGACCCTAGGAAGGGGAGTGAACACTATTCGTCATTTTACTCTTCGGGTATTGTTTTAGCTAAAATAATACCCTTGGTTAACTCCTGAATATTATTACCCGAGATGGCAATGGTCCACCTGATAATATTGAGTTTGATACTATCTCCAATCTATCAATGGGATAGCTTGGAGATATAGATTGAAAAAAAGTTAAGGATGTGTTTTTAAATGGGATTGTTTTTTGAGAAGAGAAAATATAAAAGCACAAAACCTTTTATATTCATTAATGTCCTGATGGTAATGTTAATCGGATTTGTTTTGTTAATGGGAATCATCAATAATTTTGAAGGCTTTTATGTTCGTCTAACATTCATTTTAGTAGGAGTGAGTTTCATTATCGAAGGATTAGAAACTTATTTGCATAAAGAAAAAAGTTGGGTCTATCTTTCAAGCTTTGGAATAGGCGTTCTGTTTATTGTCTTACAGTTCTAATATTCATACTGGGGCTAACAAGCTACTAAACTCATTTTACTTTTACTTTGCATGCTCATCTTTGGACAATAATTATGAAGAGAGTGGACTATATAGCTAAAAGAATTCAAGCAGATATAATCAGTGATTAAGCTCTGGAATAATGGTTGACTCAACAGATATTAGCGTCATGCTTACAATTGAAATGGAGTGATACATCTGGGAAGCTTTAAAGATTTTCTGCCACGACATAAAACTGATGATGAAAGAGTTGAAATGATTAAAAAAATGGATAGAGCTCAAGTATTACCATTGTTGCCTAGCCTTCTCGAATGGATCCAAGATATGAATTGGCCAGTGGCACGAGGCGTATTGGAACTACTATTGACCTTCCCAGAAGAAATTGTTCCCCATGTGCAAAATGTATTAACATTATCAGATGATGATAGTTGGAAGTATTTTATATTAAATCATTTAGTCAACTACTTGCCTTTAGAGTCTAGAATGCAATTTAAAGAGTATCTAACCAGAGTTGCCGAGGCACCTACAGAAAGTGAACTGTACGAAGAACTTAATGAAATCGCTAAAGAGATTTTAGATACAATCTGAATCTACTAATTTATGATTTTTACATAGATATTGGATTAAAACTCGAAAAATACTTATGGAGAAGAGGACATTGTAAGAATGGAATACAAAAAACTAGTCTATCAAGCATGTATTAAACAACACAAAGAAGGGGATTTTGGTATATATTTTCCTAATCTATTTCCTGAAGATGGCTGGGAATATCCATTAGCAGTAGGAACAACCAGACTTGAAGCGATAAAAGAAGCCCAAAAGCAACTTGCCTTTTCTTTAGCTGGGATCTTATATGACAATGAAGACCTTCCAAAGCCATTACCTATTCAAAGCAAAGACCTACTAGAAGGGATGGAAATAATTGATATAGAAACTGCTACTAGTCTTGATTCTGAAGAAATAAAGGAGCATTTGAAAGGGCGCCATTGGCATATTAGCTATTACCTTGAAGACAATGAAGATGAGGGTATCGAGGCAATTGGATATAAAAATGACCAGGGAGAGTGGGATATATACTTCGATGATTATTCAGAGGACGAGAAAACCCTATTTTTTGATTCCTCTTATAAAAAAAATAAAGAGTGGCCATATAATATAATCCTATTTTCTGTTCATTTACGTTCCGAAGCACAGGAGAAATTTAATCACTTTGTTGAAAATGTAATTTTAAAACGACGTACTTCTATTGAGTGGTTGGAGAGGGAAAAAGATCGATTAGAATCTGAAGCGAATTTTAATAAAGCTCTTAATGACTTAATTGATGAAAAAGTGAAAATTGGAGAGATTAGTGAAAATGAAGCTGCTTTAATGAAAAATGAAATCACCACTAATGTAGATAACTAATTCCAGTTAACTTAAATTGCGTAGTGTAACCGTAGATTTTCCGGAATTCTGTTAAGTATTCTAATTAAACATAGTTAAAAAGAGAACAAAGGATAATTTGCCAATGCTAAATGAAACTTTTTTAAATATAGTTGTACATATGATGGACTCATCGCGAAAATGGTGGTGAAAAAAGGTTATGGAATTGTTAAGAGTGTTTTTTGGTCTAATCGCAATTTGTTTAGGTATTTATTTACTAATACAACTATTTAAGTTCAAGAAAGAATTTGATAAAGCAAAAAATAAGCAAGAGAACTTTCTACAAAAATGGGAGAGGGATTTCTCGAGGTATATTATGTTAGCAGTTGCTATGGTAATCTGTGGTTTAACTGCTACAGTGTTGAGTTGGTTTTAGATGAACGCTTGAATATTGAACACAACAAAAGGACCTTTCATTAGGTCCTTATTAAATATCATTAAAAGAGACGGAAAAAGATCTTACCTTTTCCGTCTCTTTGATAATTATATATATGGAAAATTTATTTAAAGTTGGAGCTTTTATTCGTTTCAAACGTATTAAAGTAAAGGGGCAGGTTAGTTGAACAGTGTTGTATAACTTGTGTTCAACAATCGGGGTATGAGGGGTGAAATTATTGGCTACACAAAAGAAGAGTAAATGGTCACTTGCTTTCAGTATTATAGGAGTAATTGCATTTGGAGTTAGCTATTTTATATCTGAAAATCCGACTTTTATAGAAAAAATCGTTATTGGGATACTTTTTATCTCTGGAATTATACTTATGGTAGGCGGTATTATCTCGGGCATTTGTGCCTTTAAGACAAAGGAGAAGGGAATTCTCAAATATATAGGATTTTTAGTAATAATTCTTCTTGTTATTGGATTAGCTTTACCACTGTTGCTTATGGTTTTATTTGGATTTGGGGGATAATTTGTATACGGTGATTCTGCAAACGGGCGCGAATGTTTAAGAAGTGTCTCTGTTCTTATTCAACTAACGGATGCTTTAGTTGAATAAGGACAACTAAAGACTATAGTTAGGTTTTCCAACGATCGTCTTTTTGCTTCGATGTCAAAAAACTCACCATGCAGTAACGCTGTTTCCTTGATTGATACATTTTATGGGCAGTATAAGCATAATCTCTCCTGTAAACCTTCCAAGACTTCTTCTGGCACTTCCCTGACCTTGATATCCCCACCTAGGAAAAGTAGCCAATTTGTTATTTCGGTCACTTCTTCGGGCTTATTAACATTGATAAAAGTCTTTAGAATGGCTGTGGTTTGGTAAGGATTCGTATAGGAAATTGAAACTTTTAAAGGATGGTATTTTTTGAACTGGGCAATCGCTTTAGGACCAAGTTCAAGGACAAGGTTGATTACTTCTTCCTGCTTACTTAGTTTTTCTAAAATCTTTTTCTTACTTAATCTTTTTTTCGTTGGGTAGGGTTTGACATTGGTGAGATGCTCGACAGGAAAAATCTGCTTCTTTTCTTCCTTTAAGTCAAAGCCTTCAATTAGCCAAAGGCTTTTTTCATGATAAAGGTGCAAGAGATAAATTGGATAAGACTTTATTACCTTCTCTTCTTTAATGGTAATCAATAAATAGCTATCCAAAAGAAGGATTTGGATGAGTTTTTCTAAGATGGGATGGGGGAGGTCTGAAAGATCAAGTAGGTCGGGATTATTGGGGTTGGTCCCTTCAAAAAGCAAGATTTGATTTAAAAGAACAAGGTCATTTTGCTGGTTTTCTGAGATGAGGCCTAGTAATTTTTCAGCTAAAGACTGACGACTCTTTAGATAGGGAAGTTGTTGATTTCTTGTGGCCATAAAGGCAATAAAAAGAGCTTTGACCTCATTATCGGTAAAGCGAAGAGCGGGCAGGACAGAGTTGTGCATGACAAAATAACCCCCATCCCTTCCAACTTCAGCGACAAGTGGCATCCCCATGGCCTCAATTTCTCTGATATCTCTAATAGCTGTCGAACGAGAGATGTTAAATTCTCGCATGATTTCAGAAATTGTAAAGTGGGCGCGGTTGTTGATATACCGCATGATGATATTAATCCGTTCAACTTTTTTCATCGTGACTCCTAAACAGTATCATTTTTTGACATGATTTAAGGCTATCATAAACCTATCAAGTGAAGAAGACAATTCATTTGATAAATATAAAAAAGAGGAAGGTTTTGAATATGGCAGATTATACCTTAGAAGAAAAAGACAGCTTTACCGTTTTAGGTTTTGGAACTGAGCTTAAGAGCGATTACACAGACTTTGCTGGGATAAACAAGGAAAAGTCAGACTTTTGGCAAGCCTTCAGCCAAGATGGAAGGCTTGACTCTTTAAAAGCCATAGCCACAAATGACTACATTTTTGCCGTGAACGAAGCAGTGAATAACAAGATGATGCATTATGCTGGCGTCATGACAGAGGCATCGGCACCAGAAGAAGCCAGAGTAATCCAATTTCCTAAAGGGGAATACCTAGTTGTTAATGGGGAAGGTAAGACGGCTGATGAATTGAATAATAAGCTTGCTGGCCTTGCCTTCGGTCAAGTCTTGCCAGAAGCAAAGAATTTTGCCTATGTTGGTGGGCCAAATGCAACGGTTGAGATGGGGCAGCGAAACGGCTTAGTTTTTGGTGAAATGTGGATTCCTGTTGTTAGGAAATAAAAAGATAAAAGGAGAGATGGAAATGTCCTATATCGTTGATTTTAAAAATGTGTCTACGGTTGGTTTAGAATCTTCACCTGTAGTAGAGGCGCTTGCTGGTTTACGTGCTAATGAAGCCCGTTACTTTATGAATAAATACAAGCATGAATTTACGGTTGTACCAGCTAGCGAAAGCCAGGAGACCCTTGATTATGTGAACCGAATTTTGAAAGAAGATCGTGATATTGAGTTTGCGGCCCAACCTTTAGAAACGTCGCGTTTTCAACTGGAAAATATCAAATTTGCCTACGTCATTTATGAGGATGGTCTTGTGGTCAACGTCATGTATACGGTTGATGGCCCTAAGAAGCGGGCCGTTGGTTTTAAGCTTTCTGAGGGGATGGAGGTACCAAACGAGTTAGAAGGGAAGTTTAAGTTTGCTAGGCAGAAGTCTAAACTAGCTGGAACAATTCGTGGCTCGTTTTTTGTAATTAAAGGAGAATATTGAAGTATGCAAAAGCGGAAGTCCTTGTTACTCCATTAAAGGGCGCGATTGTGGAACAACACAGACAGAAAATGATCAAATTTTTTTATAAAACCAAACTTAAATCTTCTGATAAAGAATCCATTTTGATCAATCTTTTTTCAAAGTGGATTCTTTTAGTTCGTAAAATATGGGTTTTCGCGGTACTTTTTAATCAAACTTTATTCCAAAGCAACAAGAAGACTTTCTCCGAAGATAATTGAATATTTATGTTTAAAATATAGTAGAAATTGCGAAGGGAAGTTCTTAAGTTACGTAGCAAGTTAGGAAAGTAATTCACAAAAAGGGGGTGTATTAAAAAATTGGATTTATTACTTTGGATAACTGTTGGTTTCATTATAATCGGATTTATTGTTCTCGCTTCTATGAAAAAAAATATGGATAGTAAGCTCACTTTTATAATAAGAAATATGGAAAGTAAGAAAAGTTCAACTAAATCCATAGTTTGGTGGATAGTGGGAACCACAGTTTGGGGGGGAGCGAGTCTCATTCTTATTGGGTGGTGGTTTAGTGGGATTTAGTAATTTTTTGGCAATGGATTTAGAGGGAGTTAGTTCATTTTTGTGAAGGAATGTACGTAAACAAACGGAGGCTTTACTTCAATAAGGGGTAAAGCCTTTTTATTATTCAACTTACGGGGCAGGTTAGTTTAAGAAGGTTTTTATTCACAAGGTATAGAATGAAAGGAATATAAATAAAAATTCAGAGGTGACGATTGAAAATGGAAAGGAGTCTGTTTTGATGTCAGACGATAAAAAACATATACAAAAAAAGATACAGGCTAAATATAGGAGTATTAAACAAAAATACAGCGAAGATAAAAATTTCGATAAAAAAGAGTTTACTATTCTCGCTATAATCGTATTATTAATTTTCTTGTTGGATGCTATTTTTCCAACCTTTTAGAAAAGTGCGTTTTCCCTTAACAGGTGCATAGATTAAAGCATTTATTATTTAACTAACGGGGCAGTTTAGTTCAATAATAAGACCTGAGATTATGCTGGGATTTTTTATAATAGTGAAAAATAAATTTCTAAGGGGACTTACATATGAGTGGAATTGCGAAAACTCCTGAACCACCTTATTACGCAGTGATTTTTTCTTCACAAAGAACTGAAGGAGATAATGGTTACGGCAGAATGGCGGATAAAATGGTGGAATTAGCTTCTCAGCAGAATGGATTTTTAGGTGTCGAAGATGCACGGGATGAAGGACTAGGAATTACTGTTTCGTATTGGGATTCTTTACAATCCATAAAAGAATGGAAGGAAAATTCAGCCCATAGAGTAGCACAAAATAAAGGGAAATCTGAATGGTATAAAAACTTTTCTCTCAGAGTTTGTAAAGTAGAGAGACATAACTTTTTTGGAATTTGACAATGTTATTTATTCAACTATCGGGTGCTTTAGTTAAAGATTATCGGGCTGCTTAAGCAGCTCTTTTTCTTATTCAACTAACGAGGCAGGACACTTTAAAAAGGATTACTGCAATTTCGTTTCAAGTGAATAGGAGTTGGGAGGGTTTTAGGTGATTAATGTGGTGATTAGAAGGCCAAGTATTGAGGACATTAAACAGTTAAATGAATTTTTTAGAATTGTTATTATTGATACGTTTAATAAGGAAGGTATAGGGGAGAAGTCGGATGATATTAATGATGAAATTAAAGTTAAGAAAAAATACTTAGAAAGTGATTTTGAAAGCAATGGTGAAAAAAGATATTTTTTGATTGCTTTAGATGGTGATAAAATTATTGGTTCAATTGAATACGGCCCAGCAAGCGATCTCATTAGTGATTGTACAAACAATACTTTCAAAGAGCTAATTGAAATAGGTACAGTATTTGTTCTTCCTGACTACCAGAGGATTGGGGTAGGGAATTTGCTATTAAATAAAATGTATTTTACTTTACAGAATAAAGGCATAGAAGAATTTTGTTTAGATAGTGGATATATTAGTGCACAAAAAATCTGGAAAAAGAAGTTTGGAGAACCTGATTACTTGTTAAAGGATTATTGGGACGAAGGGTATGATCATATGATTTGGAGAGTCAAGGTTAGCGAACGGGTTTAGAATGAGAAGTAAAGAAGCATAAGTGCTTAATCAACTAATGGTGCTTGAGTTTAAGATCAATGAGCAGCTAATTAGCTCACCAGAAGGTTGCTGAAGCCATGACAAAATGGACTATTTATTTTTTGAGATCGTAAACTTTTATTCGGTATCTTTACCTAATCTTTATTTCGTCAGGCTATACTTTTTTGAAACAGAATTAAAAATTAAATTTATTGAAACTCAAATATTGAAAGAAGTTAGTACATTACCATTGGTAAACAATTAAATAACAATGGTAAAGTTGCAACATTTTTCTTATTTCCGGTTTTTTCCCTTTTAAATCTACTCCCGTTCTTAATAGGAACGATTTATTCATTTAAGTAATGGAGTAATCGAAGAGTTATTGGATAGAATCTAAGAATAAGGAGCATTGAAAGAGAGTGTGAATTGATAATGCAGTACAAAATTTTAATAGTAGAAGATGAGACTATTTTACGTGAAATTGTGAAAGATTATTTCCTAAACGAGGGTTATGAGGTGGTTGAAGCCATTGACGGTGAACAAGCATTAGAATCATTTCAAAAACATGCTTTTCATCTAATTATTCTTGATATCATGTTGCCAAAAGTAGATGGATGGACTGTTTGTAGAAGAATCCGTAAGGGATCAAATGTTCCAATCATCATGTTAACTGCACGTATTGATGAGGATGATACATTACTTGGGTTTGAGCTAGGTGCTGATGATTATGTCACAAAGCCATATAGTCCACCAATTTTATTAGCAAGAGTCAAACGTTTACTTGAAAGTCGATATCGATTGAATGAAGGATCAATAGATACTTTAACTAAAAATGGTATTACAGTAGATTTTTCTTCAAGGTTAGTAAAGGTAGAAGGAGTAAATATTAATTTAACACATACCGAATTTGAAATCTTAACATATTTAATGCAAAATCAAGGAATCGTGATTACAAGAGAACAACTCTTATATAAGATTTGGGGACATGACTACTTTGGTGATGATCGAACGATCAATACACATATTCGTAATTTACGAGCGAAATTAGGAAGCAAATCAAAACTGATTTCAACGATTATTCGAACAGGATATAAGTTTGAGGAGAGTTTATGAAATTCGGTATTGTTTTAAAATTATTTTTATTAACAACAACGTTATGTTTGTTAATTACAGGTACAATTTATATTGGTCAGACCATCTTCTTTAAGCAATACTATGAAAATCAGAAAGTAAATGATTTGAAATCAAGTATCAAATCATTTGAGAAACAATACTTAAAAAGTAATGGAAATGTGCAATCCATCCAGCAATTAGAGCAAGATTTTTATCGTACTCACAATACATGGATAACCACATTGGATCAAAATGGAAATATTATATCTTCAAATGATTATTATGCAGAAATTAAAATAAGTGACGCTAAAAATTCAAATCAATTCGTAACGATTCCACTGTATCATTTATTAAAAGGAGAAGATGTTTATAAAGATACTCCAACCATTATAATAGGAGAGGAAGTGGATCTTTATACGATTGAAAAAAATAATATAATAATCCCGTTTTATCTATATTTGGCACAGAATGATTCATATTTGGTAAATCAATTTATTTGGACAAACCTTGATAAGGAGTTCCAAATGGATCATCATAAAGAATTTAATCTGCAAGATAAAATAGCATTAACAATTAAATATCAATCTCAATATCATTCTAATTTTCAAATCAGTCAATCAAAAGGAATCATACAGAATGTACGATTTCCTGATCAAAATGATGTTTCCAGTATCATCTATAGTAATAGCTTATTTATGGAGCGTATTAGTGAATTCCAAACAGATTTATTGTTTAATGAAGAAAATCATTTCACAACGATCAAAACGCTTGATTATGAGCAAAATGGAATAAAATATAAGCTGTTCATTGATCCGGTTAAAGAAAAAAATGGGAACATCAGTTATATCTTTTCAATGGCTTCCTTACAACCTGTAGATGAAGCTGCACAAATGGTCAACGATTATTTTATATATTTGATAGCTTTTGTGTTACTACTAACTATTTTGGCTTCTTTTTACTATTCAATCAAAATTGCAAGACCATTATTAAAAATCAACAATTCAACTAGAAAAATTGCAGGCTTAGATTTTTCAGAACGAATTGAATATTACTCTAAAGATGAAATAGGCGATTTATCTCAGAATATAAATTTACTATCGGATACACTACATTCGCACATTACTCAGCTACAGCAAGACATTGAAAAAGAAAAACAGTTAGAGAATACTAGAAAAGAATTTATCTCAAGTGTCTCACATGAATTGAAGACCCCACTAAGTATTATGAAAAGTTGTATTTCGATCCTGAGAGACGGTGTTGCTAGTCATAAGAAGGATTACTACTTTGAAGCGATGGAAAAAGAAGTCGACAAGATGGATCGTTTAATTATTGATATGCTTGAACTAGCAAAGTACGAGTCCGGAACGTACAGAATGAAAATGGAATCTTTTTATTTAGACAAAGTAATTGAGCATATTTGTCATGAATTACATTTAGAAATAGAGAAAAAGCAATTAACCATTCATAAAGAATTGAATTCAATAAAAGTTTTAGCAAATCAACATCTTATCGAACAAGTCATTACGAACTACATTACAAATGCAATCCGTTATACGCCTTTGAATGAGCATATCTATATTTCGACCATCGTAGAGAATGAGCAGGTAAAAGTTTGCGTGGAAAATAAAGGGTCGCATATTCCAGTTGACCAATTAGAAAAGGTTTGGGAACGATTCTATCGAGGTGATACGTCTAGACAACGATCAGAAGGTAGTACTGGATTAGGCCTTGCCATTTCGAAAAATATATTAAATCTACATGGTGTGAAGTGTGGTGTCATGAATACTTCAGATGGAGTACTATTTTACTTTTATTTAAATATGAATCTTTGAAATGTACTGTATTTAAACATCACGTTACCATCCAATCTTTCATTTGAAGTAGATGACTGTTATTAAATGTGGTATGAAAGAAAGAGCGTCCTCCTAGCGAACTGCTATGAGACAGGGATCAAATCTCACCCATGTTTTGATTTGTGTTTATTTGGTTTTATAGATACTCAGCTATCTTAATTCACTTGCTCTTTTTAACTTCTGCTGGATAACTTACTATTGTACCCATATAAAAACACCTCCAAGTTGTCTTTAGGTATTACATACCTGTTTTTCAACTTAAGGTGTTTTTATTTGTCTCAAACTATGGGGTCAGTTCCCAGTCAAAAAGAGGAGGCATTCTTGTTTTACTTAAGATTTTAATATTCGAATTTTCTTAAATCGGTAAAGCGGTGAAACAGAATATTAATTCCAAGGTGTTTCAGTTCTGTGCTCAATTACTTTTGTGCTCAATTACTTGTAATACTTTCGGTTCAATATCTTTTAAACGTTGTTCCATTGAAGCAGAGTTTTTAGGAACTTCTCCATTTTCTTCACCTTGAATCTGCACGATAGTTTGTGCTTTCGCAATGACCTCAATCACTTGTTGTGTAGAAACATTTTTAGATGATGCAATTTCATCAACCGATTTTCCAGTTGCTAATTCTTGTTTTAATTCTGCACCATTCATATTTAATAAAGAAAATAGGTCCTGATTATTTAAAAACTCATTCGCAAAGTAATCAGGCTGACCATCCCATGTGAAAAAAGCCTCATCAGTAAAACTATATTGAGTTGGTATTTTTTTGCTTTCTTGTACTTTTACTTCTTGTTTTGTTATTTCATTCGATTCTTTGTTAACTATTTGTACCGCTTTTACTGACTCATCTTTCTGATTTTGTGTAGCATAGGCACTTCCAGTTCCTACTAATAATGCTGTTGAAATACTAAGTACAGTGAATAAATTCTTTTTACCCATTTAAATTCCTCATTTCATAGTTTTATTTGCCTTACAAAAACGATTATAATTGGACAATGTAAAGATGAAACCAAGACGATATCAATTGGAAATAAAGTTTTTTAACTTCTGTGAAATTTTAATATCCCTCATTTCATTGTTTTATTTGTCTTACAAAATGATTATCACCAGACAATGTTAAGATGAAGTCAAGAAGGTATCAATTGGAAATAAAGTTTTTGTATTTTGTGGAATTTTAAACCAAAAGATTACCGATTAACTTACCATAAAGATACTTGCCGTTATTGTTTAATTTTTTTAAAATCCAATTAGTCTTGTCAATGCAGTTCAGAAGTATTTTTGATTATTTTTTATAGACATTAACTTCTTATTTTTTTATATGTGGTTTAAATATTACTACTTAAAGAATCGATTATTCCGTCAACAATTGAATTTGCCGTGTTTTTTTGAAACTCTTCTGAAGTCATACGCGCTTCATCTTTTGAATTTGAGATGAACCCAAGTTCAAGTAAGATGGCTGGTCTTGAGTTTTCTCTTAATACATAAAGGTCTCCTAATCTTACTCCACGATTTCTAGCATCTAGTCCATTTTTAAATATATTTTCATGTATTAATTTCGCTATAGGCTCGTCCGTATTATTATAATAAGTTGTAATGCCTTCAACATCATTTGTAAAAAAGGCATCAAAGTGTATACTAACAAACAGATCTGCATTCTCTTCTTCTGCAATTTTCACACGATCTTCAAGTGATACTTTCACATCGTCTTTACGGGTTAAAATAACAGTAGCACCAGTACGTTCCTCTAAATTATTTTGAATATTTTTAGACATTGTTAATGTTACATCTTTTTCAATTGTTCCATTCTGTCCACTTGCACCAATATCCCCTCCGCCATGACCGGGATCAATTACGATTGTTTTACCTGTTAAGATCTTTGTAGTAGTTTTTACTTTATTTTCATAAGATGCTTCAGCTGAATTCACAATCTTTTCAGAAGATTCTTTAGCTAAACCTTCATTATTTCCCAGCATTCCATTACCTTGAAGTTTTATGATAGAAAATACCACTATAAATGCCATTACTAATAAAAAAATATATCCGTTCTTATTCTTTCTCTTTCGCATGAATATTCCCCCTAATTTTAATAACTATCTTCTAGATTTTAAAAGTCTAATTGTTGTTAATGGCGATAAAATCAATATTTTAGATATGATGAGTATGTAGATTATCCATTTTAAAGACGCCCATCATCCCAGAAATTTAATGGGAAATGTTCTTCGGGATTATATACCTTAATTTCATATTCTTCGCTTCTTAAATAGTTAATAATTTCTGGAAGTGCGTCCAAAGTCGATTGATTTTCATGGAATAAAATGACTTCAATATTTTTTGTTGTTTGCCTTCTTACTTCATTTACAACTTTTGAAGAGTTAACAGAATCCCTCCAATCCTGTGTATCCACACTCCAATCCCAAATTTTAAATCCTGCTTCAACTGAATCATTGCGAAGTCCTAAATTCAAACCTGGTTTCGATCCATAAGGGGCGCGTACTAAAGTGGTATCTTCACCTGTCACTTGTTTGATAATTGAGATTGTTTGTTGCATTTCTAGTACAAATTGATTTTCTTTATAAAGGCTATGATAGTCATGCGTCATACTGTGAGCTCCGACATAATTACCTTCGGTAACGGCACGTTTCACTTCATTGGGATAGCGATTTATGCGGTCTCCAACCATAAAGAAAGTCGCATTTATTTGTTCCCTATTTAATACGTCAAGAAATTGGTGTGTCAACTCACTAGGTCCATCATCGAATGTCAAATAGACGACTTTCTGATTTTTGCCAGAGGGTTGTTTGTTATTTGTTTGAATTACATCACTTTCTGGGTTTGGATTAATTGGATCAGTTTGGTTATTTTCTTTTTTTTCATTTGGTTTCTCCACAGGTGGTTTCATATCATTTGAAAGGTTTGTATCGTCGTTTGCTATCTCTTTGGTGCCATTTTTCGGTTTCTTTATTTGCTGCTGTGCATTCACTGAACCTCTTGCTACATTTACATCTCCAAAATCTTTTAACATTCCAATGAAAAGGTAAATGAGTGAGAATACAATTACTAGCCCAAACAGGCTTACAATTCCTCTTTTTAATCTCTTTTGTTTTCTCGTTTCTCGAGATCTCATCTATATTTCACCACGCTCTCCTCTACTTACAAATTATTACTATTAATCTGCTAACAATAATGATAATGCTCGTAAATAAAGATGGGCTAAAGATGAGATAAATACTAAGGCAAGATTTGAATGAAGTTTACTTCGTCATAAATGATATGTAATAGAAGAGAAGTTGCATCCTAACTAAAGGGGCAGCATTCCTGTTAGAAAGATTTCCGGGGGCTTGCAAGAAAAAGAGCCTTCAACGATGAAAGAAACTCAGAAGACAGAAGTAGTTGTTGGAATTGAACCTACGGGTCACTACTGGATGAATTTAGCTTATTTCCTAGACCAATATGGAATCCCACTCGTCATGGGCAATCCAATGCACGTCAAACGATCGAAAGAACTAGATGATAATTTACCAACCAAACATGAGGAGGGGATGAGAGTTCCACAGTTACCAAGTCCCGAAATTCTTCGTTATTGAAAAATAAAAACAGGTAATGTCTAATAGACAGCACCTGTTTTTATAATACTTACATTTACTTTTGGCTCTATTTGAACATTTTTATAATCTTCATCCCAATTCATTTTCTTCCATATGTCAGGATGTGTATTAGCTAATCTCATTCCAATACCAAATGCATCGCAATTTGCTTGTAAAAGAATAGCTATTACTTCCTTAGCCTGATTGGTTAATTCTACAGAAATTTCTTTATTTAATTTTTTTATATTTAAATCTTTAGTGAGATTTTGTGGATAGGTATTCACTTCTATTTGGATGCTAATATCTATGTTACAAGTTATATCTCCACTTGTTTTGTCTACCTTTATCTCCATATTTCTTTTCATCTTCCGTGTAGAAAAAGCAATGGATCGATCTTCTTCACTCGCTTGAATTAGCATGAGTTCCATATTGTTCGTCTTTTTTAATTGATCGAGTAATAGTAATAATAAACTGCTTTGCTCCTTTGATAAGGTTTTTCCAGAAAACTTATCTCCATTAAAAAGGGCTACCCCAGCAATCGCAATTTTATCTGATTCTCCTTTTTCTAAATATGGTAAGATAAAGTCTTTGCCAGTAGTTAGAATGTTTGTCCATACAGTAAAAATAGTTTCTTCTGGTAATAAGGTAGATTCCTCTGCTTCTTCAATCGTTTGTAAAATAAAGAATGCAATCGGGCTTTTTTCTTTTTCCGAAGATATGATATCTTCTGCTTTGCCTTTTGTAATCGCAATTTTGGCTACAATATTCGAGTCTTTTCCTCGATAAAAAGGATCTAGTAATTGAAGAATCCCATTTTGAGCCAATTCATCACCGATTAAAATAATATGTGCTTGACTGAAATCCACCTGCCCAGCTGTCATGCTATTAATATCGATTCCTAAACCCGCCAAAGTAGGTCTTTCAGCACTCACAAGTTCATCTTCAATTTCAAATTGTCCTCCTCCTTTACTTTTTATATTCAAGGCTCGAACTGTAGCGTGTATTTTGCCTTCTTCTGTTAAATCAAAACTGATTCCGTTTACGAGTGTTTTATTAACAAGCTGGTGTTGGTCCCAACAACCTGCCAAAAAGATATTTATGATTATCAAAATTAGTAAGAGTCTGTTTCTCAAGCTGTATCACCAGTTTCATGCTTTTTAAATATGATTGACAGAATTAATAAGAGAGCTGGAATGACAAAGACAACGGCATAACTTAAATAAGTAACATATTTGCTAAAAAGAAGCGTGATTTCATCAGTATGAGGAATAAGTGAAATCAAAAATATAAGAATTCCATTTATCACGACAGTCTTTTTATAAGACTTTTTCTCATTACTAATACTTTTACTTGCAAGGAATAAATAAGCAATAATTGACGTTGTCATTGGTACAATCCAAATCGAGAGAAAAATCAAATCTACGTGATCAATCATTTTATAAGATAGTCCCCTTAAAAGATATAACACTGGCTCTCTTATTTGATTCATTTGATCAGGACTAAAACTGATTAAACAAATGAAGACTAAATAGGTGTAGAAGCCTGTGACGAAGATATTTGCCATTGATATGGTTTTTAATACTCCTTTGTTATTATGAATAATAAAGGGATATAAAAACAATAATCCTTCAAAACCCAACTTCGATAATAATGCACTCTTGCTGCCAATTAGAATGTTTTTAATGCCTGAACTCCCAATTGGAAGGATGAATTGAATCTCTTTCGGAAGTATTAGAGTAAAAAGAGTAATAAACAGTAATACGATTATCAGCGTAGAAGCTAGAACAAAAAATCTGGCTATTATTTTTAAATTGCTGACGGTCAAATAAATACTGGTGATTAATAAAAGCAAGGATATAGCCCAGTTCGGCGTTAAAGGCAATAATAGTAATTTTATTACTTTCACCATTAGAATGGTTAATAAACTTCCGGTCATAATAAAATAAAAGTAAAAGATAAAATTTAATATTTTTCCCAAAAAACCGCCAAGGATATTCTGGGTTATTTTTGTAAATGTATCATTTGGAAATCTTTTTAATAATAACCAATATACAACCAACAAGAATTGGACAATTATCCCTGCTAAAATGATCGATATCCACGAGTCCCCTTTTGCTGATTCTTGGACAACATTTGGTAAAGAAAAAAGACCAATACCAATCTGACTTTGAATTAATACAAAAAACAACTGAAACTTTGTAATTGATATTTTTTCAGTAATCACTTCTTCTTCCACCCCCGTGTATGCCATTGTTGTTTTTTGTATACGGGCTTGGAGTCTGTTGGTCGTGTGTTAAGTTTCCAAAAAGGGAGTCTCACGAATGTATCTTTTATGTCCGCTATGTTAAAAGGTGCGAATGGCGCAAAGTAAGGCATACCAAAGGATTCTAATTTACAAAGGTGAATAACGAGCACCATTAATGCAAGTACAATTCCAAAAAACCCGAACAATGATGCGGCTATCATGACAGGAAATCCCAATAACCTAGCACTGGTTCCCATTTCATTTACTGGTGCTATGAATGAAGCTATGGCAGTGAGTCCAATTACAACAATCATCGTATTTGAAACTAAATTCGCTTCCACTACGGCTGTCCCAATTACAAGCCCCCCCACAATACCAATTGTTTGAGCAATCGGAGTAGGTAAACGAATGGAAGCTTCTTTTAGTAACTCAAGAATGATTTGCATCGTAAAAGCTTCTATTAAAGGATGAAAGGGGACGTATTCTAATGAAACCCTGATGGAATATAAAATTCCAATTGGAAGTACTTCAGAATGAAAAGAAACGATGGCAATGTAAATTGCCGGCAAACTGATAGCAATGATAAAACTAAAGAAGCGAATAAATCGAAAAAAAGAACCTACTAGCCAACGACTATTATAATCATCAGGCGATTGGTAAAATGCAAAAAAAGTAATTGGCAAAATTAAAATTCTAGGACTACCATCAACAAGTAATATGATTTTCCCTTCGGTTAAGTACGACGCAGCTCTATCAGGCCTTTCAGTAGACAACATTTGAGGAAAAGGAGTATAAGGATTGTCCTCAATGTAATCCTCTACTTCGCCAATTGAAAGTAGTTGATCAACTTCAATAGAAGTAATTCTTCGTTCAACTTCTTCTAGAATTTTTTTATTTGCAAGATTTTCTATAAACACCATACTTACTTTCGTATTTGTAAGTTTTCCTAAAGTGAAAAATTTCACTTTTAATTGAGGGCTTTTTATTCTCCTTCTCAAAAGTAGAATATTAGTACCTAAATTTTCGACAAACCCATCATGAGAACTTATAATACTCCGTTCATTAACAGGTTCTTCTATAGTACGCGCTGAAATTTCTCCTACAGCGACTGACTTTGCAATCGCATCATTCTCTAATAAAATAGTACAGAAACCTTCTAATAAACTAGCCCCTACTTCTGAAATTTTTGAAGAACATTTCAATTCAGTAGCCTTCACTACATTTTGAATTTCTCCTGATTTCATTTCCAATATAGGACCTATAACAGAAGATTGAAGAAAATCTTTTTTCACCATCGAATCTAGAAAAAGAATAGTGCAATCCTTGTTATTAAACATCATATCTTTAACTATTAAGTCTTCTGTTTGACAAAGATATTCTCGGATAGTATGTATATTTTTGTTAATATCATTAGTAAGTTGTTGATCGCTTTCATTGACATGATAATTGTGTAATGAATTTTTTTTAAAGAAACTCATCTTAGAATACTCCTCGCCTCGACTTCTAGTTGCTATTATTCTTTCCGTTTTTTAGCTTTGCTATGCTTATCAAATTATTTTGCTGGATGAAAAACCGAAAGGATTCCATTTTCTGGACCACCTGATGTATGGGCAGCTTCATTGGTGAATTGGCTTTTAGGTTAGCTACTGCAAAAGAAATAAAAGTATATACATCAGAAGATGAACCTAAGAGATATAAAGTATGGGTAGAGTAGAGTTTCCCAATTAAGAGTAAAAATATATCGGCAGGTGCTTTAGTTAAAGAACATTGGGCTGATTTCAGCTCTTTTTTTGAACTAACGGGGCAGTTTAGTTGAAGAAAGATTTGGTACAAAAGGGACGATATACTAAGTTGATTAAAGGAGAGACGATATGATTACTGTCCAAAATGCTGAAGGTTTCCTCAAAGAGAAGATTGGTGAAAATACAACTAATATAGCAAATGTTTGGAATGAATTTAAATCGTTTGGAAGATAACCAGTTGAAGGAGAAGAGGAAATAGCTTACTCTTCCAATGTGGAGTATACGTTTTTACAGGAGAAAAATTATTTTATTTTGATTTCGTTAGACAATTTACTGTCTATGAAGATAACGAATATTCAGTGATGGAACAACTCCATTGTGAATTTGTATTTTCCCCAACTAATGAACTTAGAAGTTTGGAAACGTCAGAATGGTATTTTGATACCGATGGTGATGTGGATGATTTTTATCATTTGGTCGAAAATCTTGAAGAGTTTAAAATACCATTAAAAATAGAACCTTTACGATTAAATTGTTATCAAGAACAAATATAGGTTATTTAACTACCTAGTGCATTGCTTCAATAAGGGAAGCAAAGCACCTTTCTTATTGAACTAACGGGGCAGTTTAGTTCAACAGGGATAGTTAAATAAATTATCTTTAATGATGTAATCACTACATTTAGAGTGGTAGGATATAGAAAAAATGAATGGGGAATTATTATATGGAAAAGTTTAACAGTGTCGAACTAAAGCATTTTTCAAGTGAGTATATGAAAGTATTGAACTCTTTTGTACTTACAGAAGAACAAAAACAATTTTCTGCATTACCAAACAAATTTGGGGAAGTTACAGAAGGACAGTATCGTATTGTTATTTTAAGTGATAATACACCTGTTGGTTTCTTTCTACTAAATTCAAATGACCGAGTAAAGAAATACTCCACTAATCTGAACGCTTTGTTATTAACTGCTCTATCAATTAATAATACAGAGCAAGGAAAAGGCTACGCTAAACAAGGGATGTCATTACTGATTGAGTTTGTTAAATCAGAATTCCCTAAATGTGATGAAATTGTATTAGTTGTAGATAAAGATAATATTCCAGCACAAAAACTATATTTAAAAGTAGGATTTGAAGATACAAATGAGAGACAAATAGGACGTATCGGCGAAGAAATTATCATGAGACTATCAATAAAATAATGTATAAGACCACAACTAAAAATAACTGCATTTTACGATGCACCAAATTTATCAATTATACAAATAGAAAAACGGTTAGCTAATTACCATAAATTTTTAAAAAAGATTGATTAAAATGGATTCATTCGTTGTGATTTAGTTTGCATTATATGAGAATTAAAAGATCAGTTAAATACTAAGTAATACTTTCCGTTTAGAAACGTGTTCGCCAATGATCTTTGAATAAATCGTTACTAAACAGCTGAATATTTGGTAATTCATTTACAGGGGAGTTTATCTGTGATAATATAACTAAATATTCCCAAGATTAAAGGAGATTGAATGATGAAAAAACTATTATTGCTTATTGCTTCACTTTCTTTAGTTCTTGCAGCTTGTACTGAAGACAAAGAAGAGAAAAAAGTTACAACGACTGAAGGAACTAAACCTGAAGAAACTATATCTGAAGAAAAAGCGAACCCTGCTGGAGATATGATGAAGTTTTACTTATCAATCTCTCAATCTATTAATGCTGTAGATGCAGATCTAAATGCATATGAAAATATAGATGTAGAAGCACCTCCAGAAGCTGCTGAGCTTAAAAAAATGCGGGATGCTGCAAAAATAGCTGCTGGAAATGCTGCGGTTAAAGTAGAAGAATTAGAAGTTCCAGCTGGATTAAAAGATCATCAAGAAACAATTGACTTAGCATTAAACAAAATGCAAGAAGCTTATACAATGAAAGCAGACGCATTAGCTGCAGAAGGTGACGTTGTATTAGATGAGGCAAATGCTAAATTTGAAGAGGCTGAAGCTGAATTAAATAAGGTACTTAAAGAAGTCGGCTTAGCAGAATCAAGTATTGCCAGCGAAGTAGCACAATAAGAAAAAATCGTCCGATAGAACGGACGATTTTTTTTTTTAACATTATGTCAGTTGGTATATATACCATGTGAAGCCAGCTGCCTTTAAAGGGCAGCTTTTCTTATGGAGTTATGAAATCGAATACTTCCCAATCCGGGTGTTATGTCTACTAGGAGTGCATGCAGCACACTCGTTCAGCGATAGAATAGATATTTTACAGAACGCATTTTTTCTTCAACTAACTGGTGCTTTACTTCAATAAGGAGTGAAGCCTTTTTTCTTATTGAACTAACAGGGCAGTTTAGTTCAATAAGAGAATGACTGTGTAATGTTGCTTTTGACACAAACTGTGCAACAAAATAAATGAAAAAACGAACACCAAAGGATGTTCGTTAAGAAGTTAAATCTTTGTTGGTGTATTGCCCATTGCAATAGAGATTCTATTCCAACTGTTTATCTGATTAATAATAAGAACTAGATCAACATATTGTTTTTCATCATAATGTTCTCGGACACGCTTGTATAAGTCATCAGGAACTCTTTTAGTAGGGATTAGAGTAATATGCTCAGATAGTTCGAGAGCAACTTTCTCTTCAGGTGTATAAAAAGAACATTCATTCCAAGCATTTAAACAATAAATGCGTTGTTCGGATTCACCCATCTTACGAGCATCAGATGTATGCATATCTATACAGAAGGCACAACCGTTAATTTGAGAGGCTCTAATTTTGATTAACTCTCTAGTAGTTCTATTAATTGTAGTCTGCTTAGTGTACTTCTCCATATCCATCATAATTTTCATACCATCAGGTGCAATATCATAATAGGGAACTCTTTGACTCATAAGGCAAGACTCCTTTGATTTTAAGATACTAATATTATACCTTTATACGAAAATTAGCACTAAGATTTTGTTTGTATGACATTCAAAATCAAGAGGAACTTCAGATGTAATTAGTTGCTTCACAGTTCGATGATGATATGCAAAAGTAGATGCTAACTCAGCTAACGGATGCTTTACTTCAAAAAGAGTAATGCATTTCTTGTTCAACTAACGGGGTCTCCAAATATTGAGGTTATTAAAGAGTTATTGTCAATTTGGGTTTTAGATGATGAATTCACTTATCGACTGACTATTTTTCATTAGAAATGTTAGAATATTTTCCTTTTTCTCCAGCACCATCTTTAATGATGTTTCAAAAGTGGAATATAAATGTCTAGAGTTCGGTAAGATCCGGATATGTTGCCATTTCTGAAAATCAGGACAGGTGTTTATCAATAGTTACGGAGCTGCCGGAGGAGTCCAAATACCTTTTGGAGGATACAAAAAAAAGCGGAATTGGCAGAGAAAAAATCCATCTTGCCTTGAGCAATTACGTCCATTAAATTAGGGATCTAATATAACTAAAATATAGGGAGCGTGTCAGTATGTCAAAATACGTTGAAATTGGTTACCCAATTTATGAAGGAATGCCCGTTTATCCAGGTTTGCCTGAAGTGAAATTAGAACCAAGAGAACGCTTGAACAAAGGAGATGACTGGAACGGCAGCGTATTGAGTATGTATCTTCATGCCGGGACCCATGTTGATGCCCCGCGACATCATTTGAATAATGGCAAGGGAATAGACGCTATTCCTATTGAAGATTTTATCTATCGGAAGCCTTTGGTAATCGATTGCCCGGTAGGCCCTAACGGCTTTATCACCATTGAAAAGTTAGAGGAATATGAAGAGCTGAACGAAGCTGATATTCTAATCTTCAATACGAGTCATTGGAAACACCGGGATACGGATTTCGAGAAATACGCCAATAATTTCCCGGCTGTCTCCCCGGAAGCCGCCGAATATATCCGAACAAAATTGCCTAACTGCAAAGCTGTGGCCATTGATACGTTGAGCATTGAAAACCTGACAGAAGCAAAAGGAAACGGCTATTTTGTGCATCATGCCTTCTTGGATCATGAAAAGTATGAAGAACCGACGATGCTCATCTATGAAGACATCAATCCAGAGCCATTGATCGGCAAAAAGCTCACTTCTGCCTTTACAGCACCGCTTCGCATCAAAGATCACGATGCCTCTATCGTCAATATCGTCGTTGAAGTTGAAGAATAAAAGCCCTTCCTGAATTCTGAAAAGTATGCGAAGCCCATAAAATTCAAAACTTGTAAATAAGGCAGTGGTTTTGGTATCGTACGCTCACGATCTAGGAAATCACGCGTCAAAGTAATTAAATCTATGGGTTGATTATTCAGAATTGAAGAAAGTTAAGAAGGTAAAACAGATATATTTTCAAGATGCATATCTGAAATGTGTAATACGCGAAATGGCTCTCCATCTATTGGTGTATCATCATTTTATAAAAATATTGTTAACGATAAACTGCTTGGTATTCTTATTCCCTCTATAAAAAAAAGAGATAAGACAGTTCAATAAAAATACTAATCAATAACATTCTTAATCTCTTCCTTAATAAATCATAAAACAGAGGAGGAGTGGAGGTTAGCTGTAATTAATTCGATTACTTCCATAGAATATGCCGATAACAGCAAGATGAAGTTAATTTATTTAAGTATAATTAACTCCAGATTCCTAATACTAACTAAACTTTCGAAGCATAACATGGAGGTAGGTTAATCGCGATGAGATTTATTGCTTGGAGTGCAGTAGGTGCTGGGCAAAGTTATATGCCCTAGAGGATTCCACATTTTGGGGGCTTTTTTATTGAACCTCTCATTTTTATTAGGCTTGATCTATTATATAAAAGGCTAATCAATTCATTTATTTTAATTGAAAAATAAGAATTAGTGCACTTTTTTATTGAAGTAGAACAAGGATTTTCTAATTGAGATAACTGTAGCAGAATAGTTACATTTGTAAATGATGGTAAAGAGCGGTGGATTAGTTATGGGAGAACATATTGACTCAAAAATAACCCGATGGGACGACAGTCATCGCCAATGGCCACTACCACATTTACCATGGACGATGAAGCAGACTTGGAACGACCTTTTATTTGCCCACTATCCTATTAAACTTGAGGTGTTACGAAGACTAGTACCCGATGTGCTAGCGATAGACTCTTTTAATGATATGGGCTGGATAGGTGTAGTTCCATTTCATATGACTGGCATACGATTACGAGGCTTACCGCCTCTGCCTGGTACTAATCGCTTTCCTGAGCTCAACGTCCGAACGTATGTAACGATTGATGGTAAGCCAGGCATTTACTTTTTTAGTCTGGATGCTACCAATTTGCTTGCAATAAAGACGGCTAAAATATTTTACCACTTACCATATTTATATGCTGATATTGTGGTGAAGCATAATGGACCTACCGTTGAATATGAAAGCAGGAGACTAAGTGACGATAATTCAAAATTGCTCTGTAGCTATTGGCCAATTTCTGAACCGTTTCACGCAGCTAAAGGCACTTTTGATGAATGGATGTCCGAGCGCTATTGTTTATATACACTGAACAAAAGGGGAGTACCCTTACGATGTGATATTTTGCATCAACCATGGATGCTTCAGCACGCAGAAGCAGAAATAAGTCATAACACGATATTATCCAACCAGGGAATTCAAGTTGAAAGTGCCCAGCCTATCTTGCATTTCTCAAAAAAAATAGAGGTCCGCATGTGGCCTTTAGTACATGCAATTGACTAATCGATAGGATACTTAGGCCCAATTTATATGCGAATTTGGAATCCTTTTTGTATGTTTAATTTAGAGTTTGTACCAGATAACTGAGCGGGTTAAGTGTTTTGTGGAAGGGCTATTATTTTTGGTCACTCGGAGTGAAAAACAAAGAAGAAAGCCACCCACTGGGCTATATGTAACACACTATATCATTAAAAGAAAAAACACCATCTCATAAGAGATAGTGTTTTTTTGGAAGAACTCTTCGTTCCTTAAGAGTTCTCGAGGGTTTGGCACCCAATAAATCTGACTGAGTTGAAAACAAAACATTAACTTCAAACTAACAATCCAAATTATTGGAAGCCAAAACTACAATATGTTAGTGAACTTAAAGTTCACGACTGTTATCATAATAGAACATAATGCAATACAAAACAATGATTATTTTTACTCATAATATTTCAATCAAAATGTAGCCTATTAAAACCTCAACCTTCAAACGAAAAACGATAGCCATTTCGTAATTTAACAGAGCCAAATAAAAAAACCGGTTAGTATACCTAACCAGTTTTACATCACGCCTGAGTTATTTGAAAGTGACCTTCTAGTTTTATTTACTACTTCTCCATTATATTCAAGCCATTTTTCTTTTTCTCGCTCTACTGCTCGATTTTGCCATTCAAACCAAACAAACGTACATTCACTACAATGATTGTCTACACCACTATTATTGTTCATATCTCTACGTGTAAATAAGGTTCTTTTAAGACAGTTGTAGCAATAAATTATTTTATCATCACTTTTTATTATCATAATTATCTTTCCCTCCAATTATACAATATTTATTGTCTATTAATTGGCTACTTATACTTTAATTAAATAATTTTACTAAATAAATAGGACTGTTATTAATTATTAGATGCTAGTAGTCATTCTTATGCACGGTATTAACGCAAATAATGCACCCAATAAAAGCATCGTAAAGGTGGCTATTCAAATGGAAAATTGGATTGAATTATCCGCATTAGAATAGAAAGAGGTATGGGATAGGATTATGATGAATTTAATTTTGAACCATGCATATCAAACTTCCCATCTTTTGAAGTTCCAAATCTATTTATCACCTATGATGTATCTCCGTATTTAAATTGGTCCGGAAATTCAGATACTTATGATGAGATTTATAATGACCTGGAGGATAAGTCATTGCTTGTTTTTCAAGAACTCGTACAGAAGAATGAATATATGTATGCCGTAGATTGGCAGTTTCCAGGTTATTGGGTAAATCCCCGTTTGGAGTTTCCAAAAAGTGAGTTTGATGAATGGACATTACCTATTTTTCCAAACGGTGATTATTACTTTTTTATTCACAACAATTTTGAATGGGGATTATTGGGACACCCGTGGGAAGAGACCCTCACTATTTTTGGGGAAAAATTGATAAAAGGTTTTGAAAAACATCAACCAAGAATGTTTCAAAAGATATTACGTTAGGGATAATTCAGACCTTGTTAAACTAACGGGACAGGTTAGTTGAAGAAGCGTAGTATGGTTGAACTGTGCGACACATCTTGTTCGAACTTGTGCAGTACCTATTTGGTGCAAATTAGAAATTAATAATATAATCTAGAATTGAAGGTAAAATCTTCCACTTTAAATGGTTTTTAATACCAAAGAAAGGAGGAACATTAAATGACTGAGAAGATCCAAGTAGTACTTGAGTCTCTTAAAGCCTATAATTCAGGAGAACTAGAACTATTCAAGAGCTATTATGATGACTCTTGTACTTTCCGTTATGCATCTACCGACAAAATATTAACAATGGAAGAAGTATTTAAGTTTTATGAATCTGCTTTCCAAGCATCACCTAACGCACACTGTGAAGTTGTAAATATTACGTGTGTAGGTGATTTCGTGTCAGTACATGAGCGATTCACTGGAATCATAGACTCTAATGGTGAAGAAACAATCCCTGAGACTATAGCTGTTTACAAAATTCATAATCAGAAAATAATAGAATTACGACATCATTTTGCATAACGTATGATACCAAGACTCATTTAGAGTTTTGGTATCAATTTTTTCAATACTTTTTCAAACTCCTATGAGAGAAGAGTAAATGCATCCTATCTTAGTAATCCTTTTAGTGCGTAGTTTAAGTCAACACTACAATAAGTCTTGTTCAACTAACGGGTGCTTTAGTTGAATAAGAAAAAAGAAAAAAGCTAACGTCTGAGAAAAGACGTTAGCTTTCTGTATTTACAGGTATGCTCCGCATGAACCCTTGAAATATATGGGTTTCAGGCGTTTCTTATTTTCATGTTTAGTTAAGGAAAGTGCATCTAACCGTAAACAAGTAGTAGTAACGAGTATTTAAATAGAACAGAAGATTTTAAAGCCATTGACATGTATAAGGAGGCAAGGGGATTGAATTATATTGTTATAACATAATATCAATATATCGGATATTACATAATGCTTACATTAGATTTACACTCTATTAATATTTATCGCTTACCATTAAGCAGAAAAGCAAATTTGATACTGTAGGGGGGCTTAAAATAATGTTCGGCCGTTTGTAAAAAAGTTGCACCGTTTATAAAAAAGATTGATTAGAATACAGTACATATTTTATAAGAACATTGATAAATCATGATTTATCAATGTTTTTTGATCGAACTTTATTCTGAAAATGTGGTCAACATGAGAGGATTAATGGATTTGATCAATCTTTTTTCAAAAAATAAACTACGTCGTATAAAAAAAATTAAGGGAGATGTTTATGGTTACCTTAACGAAGTTTAACAAGTCATTATTTTCATTTATCCTGATAGTTGGATTCCTGCTCAGCACCAGTGTTGGCTATATGCCGGTGCATGCAGCAAGCGATGCATATAGTCTGACAGAAGCAGAAAGCTTTAGTTCCAAGTCGGGTGCCTACCTAAAAGTCGAAGCTTGCCCAGATGGTGGACAATGTATAGGAGGTACTAATGACAACCAGTATTTAGCATATAACAATATTGACTTTGGTAGCGACGTTAATGGCGCTACGAAATTTAGTGCAAGACTTTCAGTTAAGGGATCAAATGCAGGGGGAAATATTGAAGTATGGATTGACGGTCCGACAAGCGCGAATGGTAAAAAAGTGGGGACACTTACTACCGCAGCTACCGCACCGGATAACTGGAATGTCTATAAAACTATGTCAACCGATATTACTGACGTTACAGGAATTCATGATGTATACCTTGTAGTAAAGGTAGCGGCGGGAAAAACATATGTAGCCAACCTCAACTGGTTTCAGTTTTCAAAGACATTGAAAAGCATTGAGCTTACAAAAACACCAGCAAAGACTGTATACCGTATTGGAGAGAGCCTTGATATCACGGGTATGGAAGTCACAGGCACCTATATTGACGGTTCGACTAGGGGGGAGGAAGTCAGAGCTTCCGACGTAAGCGGATTTAACAGTTCATCTGCAGTGGCAAGCCAGATACTAACCGTCACAGTACGCGGTAAGACAGTAACTTATCCAGTAGAAATAAAGCCGAAGGTACTAACAAGCATCACAGCACCTGCAGCGATTACTGGTGTAGTAAACGGAACAGCGCCTACACCGGTGGCCCTTGGATTGCCTAGCACAGTAGTACAGGTGACCGACGGCGGTAATTTGAATGCACCTGTAACCTGGAATATTGATGCATCAGGCTATGTTCCGTCCGTAAAAACCGAGCAGAGTTTCACGGTAAAGGGAACAGTAAATCTGCCAACAGGGGTTACAAATCCGGATAATGTAGCATTGTCAACAAGCATCAATGTTACGGTTCTTGCTTCAACAACACCTGACAGGGATACTAGTTATAAATTCAGCTTTATGTCCATTTCTGATACACATGCAAATGTACAAGGGGATATCGCCGATGTCAGACTTGACAATGCATTGCAGGAAGCAGTTAGCAATAATGTGCAATCCGTTAGCGTTGGTGGAGATCTTACTGAATATGGCACAGATGCACAATATAATACATTAATGAAAACAATGAACAAATATCCTCAACTTGATCGCAACTTGATTTTAGGGAACCATGATGTAAGGTGGATGGGAGGATTTGAAACCGCTAAAAACAGATTTTTGACACATACTGGTATGCCAGGTGTTTATTATGATAAGTGGATAAGCGGATACCACTTCATCTATTTGGCAACGGAGACTGATGATAAAGACAGTGCATATATATCGGATACCCAGATGAAGTGGTTAAGCGATAAGTTGGCGGAGAATGCAAGTAAAGACAAACCCATATTTCTCTTCCTTCATCAGCCACTAGATAATACTGTATATGAGGAATATCCTTGGGATCCTTATCAAAGCGATGAGGTACAGGATCAAAAGTTAAAGGACATAATTGGAAAATATCCTCAAAGCGTTTTCATAACGGGACATATACATTATCCTCTCACGTTACCGGGTACTTTCTATAACAAACAGTACTTTACAATGATGAGAGATGGAGCTATCAAGGATTCAGGTCAAGGCTTGATTTTAGATGTTTATGCCGACAGGGTGGTAATAAATGGAAGAGACTTCTCGAAAAAAAGTACGGTAACTACCTGGACCATAAATAATTACACTGCGGATGCACTTGCAGCAGATAAACAAGCGCCTACCGAACCAACCAATGTCTCAACGAAAGTAGTAACAGACAAGATGGCAATGCTGTCATGGGATGCAGCTACAGATAATTTTACGGGTAATGTAGGTGTTACAGGCTACGATATATATAATGGAAAAAAACTGATTGGATCTACAACAGGGCGTACGAACTTTAAAGTGACAGGGCTGAAGAAAAAAAAGACCTATCAATTTACTGTAAAAGCCAGGGATGCAGCAGGAAATGTTTCAGTGGCCAGTAGTCCATTAAAAGTTACCACTTTAGCTTTCGATCCAGCTTCGGTAAATTTGGTTCTGAATAAGGAGATTACAGCCAACGGAAGTGTGGTGGGATACGAACCGTCCAAGGCAGTAGATGGATCGGCTGAGAGCGGCCGAAAGTGGTCTTCCAATACGACCGGGGACAAATGGCTGATGGTCGATCTTGGAGGAAATTATGATATAAGCAGGTGGGTAGTAAAGCATGCTGGAGAAGGCGGAGATACCTTATCCCTGAATACAAAAAATTATAAGCTTCAGGGAAGTCTGGATGGAACTACCTGGACTGACCTAGATTCAGTAGAAGGAAACGTTTCGAACAGCACGGACAGGTATATAACGAAATCCACCGCAAGGTATGTAAGACTTTATATTACAACGCCGCAAAATTATGCGGAAACAGGAACAGCAAATATTTATGAATTTGAAGTCTATGGGCGGTAACGATTATGCTCTGCCGCATAGAGGAAGCGGATTCAAGCATGACTGAGTTTTTTACTAGCTAATTATTATAAAACGTAGTGACTTAGTTATTTAGGTAAAAGCAATTAACGGGTTCTGTTTTCGAGTACAAAAAATTAAATAGCACCAATTAGCAGTCATTTTCGTAACTGAATCTGACTGCTTCTTTTTGTGATATGACTGGAATTGGGGACAAAATATAAAAACGCTTTAATTTATACATTTTTTATATCCTAAGGAAATCTTGTATATTGTACCAGTTTAATTCTAGATAGAGATGGTTTTCAGGAATACCATAGTTTTGAACTAAGAGCCCAAATTCACATACGAATTGGGCTCTTTTAAAACGCCTTTATATCAGTATGGTGTTATAACTAAATTAAGAAATTGGTTTAGATATATAAATTCCAAACTTAATTCTCTTTAAAATTTTCTAAGTAGCGATAACCATCATTATCGCTACTTAGAAAAGAATGAAGTTGATTATTCCTACTTTCTAGGGATTATTGATTTGGATTCCGACTAAAGATACTTACTCACTTCCTCGCATTTTTTAAAAACTAAACGAATATGTTTAGTTGTATTGAATTTATGCTATAGGAAGGACGAATTTTGTGAACGGTACCCTATCAGACGAAATTAATCGAATTATAAGCATCTTGAAGAAGGATCAATCTGAAGTTGGAACTTGGGATTATCCTTTTGAAACAGGTATTACAACGGATGCCTATATGATTATTTTATTGCGTTCATTAACTATTGATGATGAAAAATTAATAAAGGAACTAGTAGATCGGATTTTAAGCGAACAACAAGATAGTGGGGCTTGGAAGCTGTTTTATGATGAAGAAGATGACGGTAATGTAGCTGCCACGATTGAAGCTTATTACGCCCTTCTATATTCCGGCTATTGTTCTCACGATGATGTACGAATGCAAGTAGCAAGACAGTTTATTTTATCAAATGGGGGAATAGACAAAAGTAATTTACTAACAAAAATTATGCTGGCAGTAACTGGGCAATTTTCATGGTCAAAAATTTTTACTGTCCCGACAGAATTTGTTTTACTACCACACTCATTCCCAATGAACTTTTTCGACTTTTCTGTCTTTGGTAGGGCAAATATCGCTCCACTCATGATTCTCGCTGATAAGAAATACATAATTAAAACAAATAAAAGTCCAAACATTTCAGATTTATATATTTTGAACCACAACCGGTGGGATGAAGAATATTTGTCAAGAATCCTCTCAAATGAATGGAGTCCTTTTCTTTTATCCATTCAAAAAAGAATTGAGGACCTAATTGGTTTGCCAAAGCAAATTGAGGAACTTGCAGTAGATAAGACAAAACAGTATATGCTGGAACGAATTGAACCAGATGGCACCTTATACAGTTACTTCAGTTCGACATTTCTGCTAATTTTCGCGTTGCTTTCCCTTGGATATAAGAAAGACCATCCCACAATCATTCATGCGGTAAACGGTTTAAAGTCTATGAAATGCCAAGTTGATGGGAAGACTCATATGCAATTCACCACAGCAACGGTATGGAATACAGCTTTAATTAGTTATGCCATGCAAGAAGCAGGCGTTTCCGAATTAGATCCCGTTATAAAAAAAGCAAACCAATTTTTATTAACACGACAGCATTATAAATATGGGGATTGGGTCATACACAGTCCACATAGTCTCCCAGGGGGATGGGGTTTCTCAAATGTAAATACAATGAACCCTGATATTGATGATACTACTGCATCCTTAAGGTCAATTTGCAAAACTGTCATTAAAAAACCCAAGGTCCATACATCTTGGGACAGAGGAATCAATTGGGTATTTTCAATGCAAAATGATGATGGAGGATGGCCATCATTCGAAAAAGGCGTGAATAAAAGCATTCTGTCTATGATTCCAATTGAAGATGCTGAATATTTACTTGCAGATCCATCAAGTGCAGATTTAACAGGAAGAACATTGGAATTTTTCGGGAAATTCACTAACTTAAAGAAGAGTCACGACTCTATAAAGTTAGGTGTAAATTGGCTATTCGATCATCAAGAACCGAATGGATCGTGGTATGGCAGATGGGGCATATGTTATATTTATGGTGCTTGGGCTGCTATAACCGGGCTTGTTGCAGCAGGTATATCATCGGACCATCCTTCTATTCTAAAATCAGTCAAATGGCTTCGTGATATTCAAAATTCGGATGGGGGATGGGGAGAGTCTTGTAAAAGTGACAAAATGAAGACGTACGTTCCATTGGGAGCCAGTACGTTAACTCATACAGCCTGGGCATTGGATGCGCTGATTGCTGCTGAAGACGAACTCACACCAGAAATAATATCCGGCATCAAATATATTTTAGAAAATAATGATAAAGATGACTGGACAACTTCTTATCCAAAAGGACAGGGAATGGCTGGCAGTTTCTATATTCATTATCATAGTTATCGATATATTTTCCCTCTAATTGCACTTGCGCATTATCAAAAAAAATTTCCGAATGAAAGCTTCTTAACTCTCAAGAACGAATAGGTATGAAAGGTAACATACTATACTACGGTGCAAACGGGATAGTTGATTATATAAATCAGTTGATTTTTAATGAAGATCTAATTTTATTGACTGAAGATGGAGGGTAATTTGAAGAATTTGCTAATCGCTCAATCGCTCAATATTTTACTGGATAATATTGGGTTAATAATCATGCTCATGAACAAGAGAAGATCGTCAAAGGCGGTCTTTTTTTAGTTGCCTAAAGTCCATGACGAATCATCCGACAGGGAAAAGCAAAACCGCCAAAAGCCGTCATATCAACGATGTATATTTTCTGTATAAATGATTGGCAAGGAAAAGAAGTGAGGAGTGACTCGTATTATCAGTGGGGATTATTATGAAAAAAACATTGAATATAAGATTGGTTATATTAATCAAATTTATTGAGGGGTTAATTGTGAACCCAGTCACGTTAATTGATTCACCTTCTGAATCCTTATTGCCACTCGTAACTCCCAGAGGATTAGGTATAATATTTTTTAGAAATAGTATTTTGTAGATTTATTTAGCTATTTCACCACATATTACCAAGAATGTTTCGTTAAAAATATTATTCTGAAATAATTATTGACAAATTCACTTCTAATCCGTATAGTATGGGATATTATAAAAAAAATCAGATATAGTTTTCAAAACACAAAGATCAGGAGTAGTAAAAGCTCATTATTCGGTAAAGAGAGCTGCGGGTTGGTGCAACGCAGTCCAATGATACTTTGAACTTGCCTAGGAGTGGTAAAGTGAAAGTTTAGATTTAATCTATTCTCTTATTTTAACGATTGACCTTCGTTACAAGGTTTTTAAAGCAGGGTTCGTAAAGAGCCAATAAGAGTGGTACCGCGGTAAGCTTAAGGCATATCGTCTCTTTCTTCATTTGATTGTGAAGGAAGAGACGATATGCCTTTTTTGATTTTTGGGGAGGTTAGGATATGGAAACCGACAAACAGAATTTACAGAGGACAATGACTTCAAGACATATTACGATGATGGCATTAGGCGGTGCCATTGGGGCAGGTTTATTTAAAGGAAGCAGTTCAGCCATTGATATGGCAGGACCATCCGTAATAATTGCTTACTTGATAGGGGGCATCATCCTATTATTCATCATGCAAGGTTTAGCTGAAATGGCAGTCAGCAATAGCGGTGCAAGAACATTTAGGGATCTTGTCCAATCTATTTTAGGAAAGTATCCTGCCTATTTCCTGGATTGGATCTATTGGAAAATGTGGGTATTGAACATCACCGCAGAATCAGTCGTTGCGGCTATTTTCATTCAATATTGGCTGCCTGAATATCCAATCTGGATACTGGCATTAGCTGTTTCGGTGTTAGTTACAGCGATCAACTTGCTATCGGTAAAGGTTTTTGCTGAAACGGAGTACTGGCTTGCTTTAATTAAAATTACCGTCATCATTGTGTTCATCATAGCTGGATTATTGTTACTGCTAGTGACTTTTGGTGATCATACAGCAATTGGTTTCTCTAACTTGACTGACCATGGTGGTTTTTTTCCGAATGGATCAACAGGTTTAATCACAGCGATGCTGGTGGTAATCTATTCATATGGTGGTACAGAAATTATTGGGGTAACATTGGCAGAAACGAAAGATCCCGAAAAAGTGGTTCCAAAAGCTGTTCGCAGTACATTGGTCAGGATTATTTCTTTCTATATCATTCCATTTTTCATCATCGTTAGTTTAATTCCTTGGAATGAAGTAAACGGGGTGCCTGAAAGTCCGTTTGTGATGGTCTTTCAAAAAATAGGGATTCCAGGTGCTGACCATATTATGAACGCCGTTGTTCTACTAGCGATTATTTCATCAATGAACTCTGGATTGTATGGTTCATCTCGCGTTCTGTATACACAAGCCATCGACGGTCGCATTCCGAAAATATTTTCACGTTTATCCAAGAAGAAAGTGCCTGTTTACGCAATATTAATGTGTACTTCCGCTTTATATGGTGGTGTACTGATTTCCTTATTTGCTGGAAGCAAGACCTTCGATTTCCTGATGGGATCACTGGGATATACCGTATTATTCATCTGGTTAATCATTGCCTTCGCTCATTTAAAATCACGTAAACAACAGTCTGGAAAAACAAGTGCCTATACAGTTAAATGGTTCCCATATACGACTTGGGCTGCGATCATCGCTTTAATTACGATCCTAATCGGAATCATTTTTACGACATCTATCATCGTAACGATCATTACACTTTGCATCTACATCTTTATTACCTTAACTTATGTATGGAAAAGACGCCTTAACAAAATCTAGAGACTTCCTCGATGTATTTTGTAGACTATATAATTTTGATCAGATTCTTTATGTTACCGAGTTATTGGTAAAATAGAATATAGAAAATCATTAAAAAAAATTTCACCATTTTTCTAGGAACTTTTTAGGGAAGGAAGTGCAACGCAGCTATGCAAAAAATGACCAGTGAACAAATGATTGAACTAATGAAAAACATGGATAATGGGGAACGAATTAAATACCTAGAGTGGCTATTTCATAACCATTTCGATTCAAGACCAACAGGTGATATGACTTTAGCAACAAAGAATCATATTGAGGATTCCATAGACAGGAATTTAACGGAAGAAGAAACTTTAATTATGAAGTTAGCTTATGATACTGGTTATAGTGTTGGGTGTAAAAACGGAACGGAACAGTTGTTAAAAAGTAAGGACGAGGACTGATACAAAAAAAGGCAAGGAATAAGTACAATTACTTAAACCCTGCCTTTTTTAAATCGTTTATAACTATCTCACGAATAACACCAAATCCCTATTGAAGAATCGATTTCCGAAATAATCAAACATTTTTATAAAAGTGAATAGCAATAAACAGGTGAAACCTCATATTTTGATCAAAATTTGTTCAAAATGCGAGGTTTATTTTTACCTGGAAAATTGAGTATTCTCGCTAAATATTAATCAATCGTTTTTCAAATATTACATACGCAGCTCTTTTTTCTTCTTGAATTAACGGGGCAGTTTAGTTGAACAAGAAGAGGGAAAATTTATTAGATAGAGAATATTAATTACTACCAAACTTGTAGAAAAAATTGGAGGTATTTATGAGAGTTTTAACGGATAGAAATAAAGTAGATGCGGTAGTATTGGATTTAGATGGTACATTATTAAATTCTGATAAGAAAGTAAGTAATAGAAATTTAGATTCAATAATAGAAATACATAAACTTGGAATACCAATCATAATTGCAACAGCAAGACCTCCAAGAACAGTAAAAGAGTTTCTTCCAAAGGAATTACATGAAGTAGCAATTATTGTTTTTTATAATGGTGCATTAATTATTAATAACCCCTTACAATTAAACGAACATTATTCTATCGATTCAACTTTAAATCAACAAATTATTGAATACTTAATTACCAATGAACCTGAACACTTATTTTCTATTGAAGTCAATGATACTTGGTACAGTTATAAAGATATTGATTATCGCTCATTTACTAAGGTTTCTGAGAATCCTGAAATTATTGAGATTGTTGAAATAAAATTAAAAAGCCCAACCAAAATACTTGTTTCAAACTTAAAGAATATAGAAGACTTTACTAAAAAGTTCGGTGATAAATTAGAAGTGATTAATACGGACTCGAATCAACTTACACAAATAATGAGATTAGGTATTTCAAAAGAATCTGCAATAGCAAATCTTGCTGAAAGATTAGAGTTTTCATTAGAAAAAACAATGGTTTTCGGTGATGATTTTAACGACTTAGGTTTATTTAAGCTATGTGGAATTCCAATAGCTATGGACAATTCGATTGACGAATTAAAAAGTATTGCAAAAGAAATTACAACTTCAAATGATGAAGATGGTGTAGCTAATATCCTGGAAAAGTTCTTCAACTAACGAGTGCTTTAGTTGAAGAAGAAAAGACTGTCATTTGACGGTCTTTTTTGTTTGTGCGCCCAGCATGGGCGTAGTATATAGGGTGTAAGTCCCGAACTACGAAGACAGAAGTAGTAGTTAGCTTAACGCAAGGGTGTCCATGGTGACTTGGAATCTATTTCTATAGGTATTAATTAGAACTCCTTGAATCTAGGGAGTTCTTTTTTCGTGATCAAATGCATACATTGTGGCGAATTACTGAGCTCCGTGGCGAGCAAATTTGGGCCATAAGTGATTTTTCGCATTAGTGATGACAAGCTGCCGCGAATCGCTTATTACGCATAGTGGGAAAGCAAAAAGTTTATTTTAAATAACGATTGCTTAAAAAGAACCTGCAGATTAAGATTTAAATAATCAAGTAGTTTTACCAATATTACCCATTACGGATTACGGATTTTTCATGAAGATAATCAGGAGGTAATTTATGGAGCTTATTATTGAAAGCGTGAGTAAAAAATATAAGGGGAATTTTTACGGGCTTCGTGACTTATCGCTGGAGATCAACACAGGCATTTTGGGATTGTTAGGTCCCAACGGTGTTGGGAAGTCTACATTGATGCGGATTTTATCAACAATTACTAAGCCTACCGAGGGTAAGGTGAGTTGGAACGGGATTGATATTACGAAAGATCCCAATTCTGTACGAGCCATATTAGGTTATTTGCCGCAAGATTTCGGCGTATATCCTCATTTAAATGCAGTTGAGTTTTTGGAGTATTTAGCGGCGATTAGAGGGTTGGATCATAAAATGGCAAGAAAGAGAATTGAAGAGTTACTTCATTTGGTCAATCTTTATGAGGTTCGCAAAAAACCGTTAAATAGTTTTTCAGGTGGTATGAAACAACGTGTAGGTATAGCTCAGGCCTTATTGAACGACCCCAAGCTATTAATCGTTGACGAGCCAACGGTTGGACTTGATCCAGAAGAACGTATTCGTTTCCGCAATCTATTATCTGAATTATCAGGCGACCGAATTATTATCCTATCAACCCATATCGTATCCGACATCGAGGCGACCGCAACAGATATTGCTATTGTTAATCAAGGACGGCTCGTGATACAGGCTGCTCCGAGCAGATTATTGGCAGCGGTGGAGGGAAAAGTATGGGAGTGGTTGATACCGAGTGATACTTGGATGGAAGTGCGCAAACAATTGTTAATCAGCAGCACCATTCAAAGCAGTGAAGGAGTGCGTGTGAGAGTCATCGCCGATATTCAGCCTTCAGCAGAAAGTCGCTTGGTGACACCGACTTTGGAGGATGCGTATTTGTATTACATTTCGGCAAATAAGCAGGAGGCGAAAGCATGACATCGCTTCGTATACTATTTCATATGATGAAAGCTGATTATTTAGAAAGGGTCCGTAGATACAGCTTTTTGATTACAGTACTAGTATCGATTTTTATTGTGTTTAAGTACATTCCTTCAAGTAATGACAATTATTTAACTTTATCGCTACACGGTATACGAGGCATATATAATTCCGCTTGGGTCGGCAGTGCAATAGCTGTATTAGCCTCAATGCTGTTAAGCCTACCAGCGTTTTTTCTCTTGAATAATGCGATTGAGCGAGATATGCAAACTGGGGTGGGACAAATAATAGCAACGACTCCAATTACCCGATGGATATACACCATGGGCAAAATGTGGAGTAACTTAGCTCTCTTGATGACTTATGTTGCTGTATTAATTGTATCTGCTATTGCCATGCAACTGATTAGAGGGGAAGCTTATACGATTGATTTGGTGAATCTATTGTTTCCATTTCTTTACTCTACATTGCCGACTATGGCTTTGGTGGCTTCAATTGCCATACTTTTTGAATCTGTACCATTGTTACGTAAGGGAATTGGCAATTTTATTTATTTTATTTTATGGGGCGTTTCTCTTAAATTTTCTACAACGGCGATTCATTCAAGCCAGGATATGCTCGGCCTTTCTCCGATCCTTAATAGGCTGTCGAGCGAGGCGAATGCGAGGCTTCCTCATAACGATGGGGGCCATATCTCTGGTATAAGTCCGTTGAAGGAAGATTTATTAACATACAACTGGAACGGTGTAAACTGGACTTTACAGATGTTTTTAGAACGTTATATTTGGTTAGCCGTGGCGGTAGTGATTGTAGTAGTGGCTTCAATCTTCTTTCATCGGTTTGATCTAACACGTTCATCCAAAATAAATATAAAAGGTAAACACAAAGAATTTAGAAAAGCTGAGCTACACATTAAGCCTGTGCTTAGGAATGACATTCAAATAAAGTTAACTCCTTATAATCATACACAAGGGCAATCCAGCTATATCAAGACATTAGCCATGGAACTGCGTCTCATGCTCAAAGGCTTACATTTTTGGTGGTACTTGATCGCATTAGTTTTAATCGTTCTAGGTTTATTGTTGGCAATAGATGACGTAATAAAGTTTGTTTTACCCTTTACCTGGGTTTGGCCAATTCTGATTTGGTCGTCAATGGGCACGAATGAAACGTATCATCGTACCCATCAATTGATTTTCACTGCCATGCATCCTGTTCGAAATCAATTTATTGTATTGTGGATGTCTGGAATTATCGTTGCTTATTTGACAGGCAGTGGGGCTATGATTCATTTTCTTGTCGCAGGTGAGTGGGAAAGCTTAACGACCATGGCAGTAGGCGGATTGTTTATTCCAACGCTGGCTATAGCTTTAGGTGTATGGTCGGGGAATGGAAAGCTATTCCAAGTGGTATTTATGTTAATGTGGTATCTGGGTCCCCTAAACAAATGGGGTATTATGGACTTTATAGGTACTACACAACAATCCCTTGACAGAGGTTACTATCGATATTATCTACTAGTCACATTGATTTTGTTATTGTTATCTGTAATTGGACGAGTGCGTCAAGTGAAAGCGTATAATTGAACTTCATAATATGCGAAAAGAACAACCATCCAAATAGGTTGTTCTTTTCTTTGAGATAAAAATTCGCATCTCGAGTGAAACGGTGAACCGTACCAAAAGTAAATGAGGTTTATAAAAAAAATTTGAGAAGGCTTTTTCTTCTGCGTTATTGTTAAAATCAGGAGTTCAATTACGAATAAAAAATTCATAATAATCATAAATGACGACGCATGTACGGAATACGCTTTCTATTATGGAGGATACGAGCAGCATCGAAGGTATCTGAATGTCAGGTTGCGTAATCGTGTCGAGGAACTGCTTGAGATGTATATAAATATGTAAAGTCCAACCACTGATTTGTGGAAGGGCTTGTTTATTTGCACCAAAAAAGAGAAGGCTCACACCATCTCTAATTTCTTCCTATTCAATTCCTCAAACAACTTTGATATTGACCAGATTGAAATCCCCGAAAAACTTTAGTTAGAGTTGAAAAATGAATATTTCTTGTTCAACTAACGGGTGCTTAGTTGAAGATTCGATTTCCGAAATCATCAAATATTTTTATAAAAGTGAATAGCAATAAACAGGTAAAACCTTGTATTTTGATCAAACTTTGTTCAAAATACGAGGTTTATTTATTCAAAGGTTACATTGACGCCATCTAATTTAATTGTTGGTGGTTTGTTTAAGCCAATTATTTCAATTGATATTGTTTTGAATTCATTCGCCATCCTTCAACCCTCCACAATCATATTTACTATTTAACCGATAGCTCGAAGATAATAGATCACTCTCCATTTCTCGAATTTAACTTAGAGTATTGCAAGAATGACCACCGACCTTAATGAGCTAGAAAAAGCACCCACAATTTGTGAGCGCCTAAATGCTTCAATTTCTTTTTCAAGAAAATAAAAAGCACCTCCGAAGAGATGCTTTAGTTCACATAATAAGTATTCACGGATAGTAGCAATGTCCATTATTAGTACAGATAGGCTTAGGACCATTACCTTCGTGATCGTCCATGGCACTTGCTCCCGTAGCAAAAGATAAACTCAATAGTAATAGAAATCCTGTAGCTACTGACAATAATCTCTTTTTCTTTTTCATAATTTCCAGCCTCCATTTTTTTACCATTATTGTGTCACATTTGTTATATTCTACAATATTTTCTAAATTCCTTTTTATTTATTAGAATTTTTAAACTTTTCTAAAGTAAACTTAGACAGTAGTCAATCCTTAATTAATCGTGAATGAACGTATTCATATTGGATATACTTTTAAAGATATTCTAATCAAAAATCGAACTGATGAATATATAACACTGTGAATTACTTCTTCAGTTCGATTTTTTTATAAAATAACATACTGCAATCTACTTTTTAGCAACTCAAATTCTTACTCAAGAAAAACTAAAACTTCAAAGCTACCGCATAATAAAAAGCGAGTAGAAGAAAATTTCCTCTTACTCGCCTGTCTTAAAATTGATTGGAAATTTTAATGAGTGGTAGCAGCTACTTCCTTAATTCCTAATTTTTCTTGTAATATTTCGAGTTCTTTTTTCGCTTCTTCACTCAATTCTTCTTTTTCAGGTACAATTTTCTAACCCTAATTCAACTGCCTCAATTTTATCTAGCAATTCTTTACCTTATTTGTGAATCCACGACCATAACGATTGCATTAGGCTTTATTTTGTTGCTTATAAAGATAAGAATAACATGGAAGAAAAGGATATTTGGAGTAAGATCTGCTCTTGTATGAACTCGTTAACCGTTGTTTTAGGAGTAAGAGTGCTAATGCAGGGAGAGAAACTATGGAGGCTTATGAGATTGCTATGTACATGGTAGAATGTCAGCCTGAGGTCTTGGAAAGGATGTACAGTGTAACAGTAAGTAAACAGTTGGGAGAGCTGAGGTTATATGCTGGCTCTCCTTTTTTCAACTTTTTAGAATTACAGTATACTGGAATACATTTACAAATAATTAATATCATTGTATATTTTTAGAAGGATAACAAAATGGAGGGTAAAAGATGGCTTTAACTGATGAACAGTTTGACTTGCTACTGGAAGATGAAGAACTTGAGAAATACATTAAAGAGTATCAAGATTATAAGATGACCTATAGAGATTGTAAAGCTAAGAGGGATAATATATATAAGAGGCATGGCATAGAGGTTGAAAATATACCTATTAACCATCAGGAAAGAATGGAAAAACTTGAGGAGCTATTGGATGAGGGATATATTGATAAAGCCAATTATGAAAAAAAATTAAAAAGGATAGAGCAGGATATAAAGGATGATAGTTACAGTTTAGAAAAGAAAAAACAGTTAGGTATAGAGATTGATGGCTGTGTATTTGCTGATAATGGAGATATTGACCTAGATGATTTCCTTGATAAATTCATTGAGTTTGTGGAGTCCAATGGATGGCATTATGGTGGAGGTACAAATCAGGTGGATGAGGATGGTAACAACATAAAGTAGGAAATTGGAGCTGTGCTGATGCTGGGCTCTTTTTTTGTCTATTTTTAGCTCAGCCTGTCACAGTCTGTAGTTCCTCTCTAAATACAGCTCTGTAAGAAACATTACAGACAGGAGTTATGGGATTGGTCATAAAGTAATTTACCGCCAGCAGTTAAATGATCAATAGACCCTTTTCGATGCGGATTTCCTGGATTCGCAATTGCTTCTCGAATATATTCTTTGAATTTATCTGTATTTTTTCCCAATATTTCTCACATAATTTTTGAACAGCATTTAAATGTTCTTGAACTGTTTGTATGTCTCCATCTTTTTCACGTATATGTGCAATATACTTCATAATTAACCCCTTTTAAGATTGAAAATTCAAACATTAATATCCGGACATTTTCGTCAAAAATGATTATATTTGAATAAAGATAGCACTGCTGAGTTGTAGTTTTGAAATAAAGTTGTGTTTATCCGAGCAGGATTAACGCTTATTGAACTAACGGGGCAGGTTAGTGGAATAAAAAGTGAATTAATCCATTATTATCTGTATTATGTTAACTGCATAAATCAGTTGTACAGATAATGAAGGAAATATCTTCTTACTGTCGAATATTTGCCTAGAACCATAATTAACTATTCCGATGAGGAGGATTCTTGTGCGTCCACGACCATTATTTATTGAAAATCCAGAGCATGCTAGGTTTGTTAGTCTTGTGCCAGATGGAGATATTGAAGAAATACTTAGTAAGCAACGAACTAAGACCATTACCCTCTTAAGCAGCGTATCAGAGGAGGCAGCAAGGAAGTCGTACGCTCCAGGGAAATGGACTTTAAAAGAAGTGATTGGGCATATGACCGACTCGGAACGTGTGATGTCGTATCGAATGCTTGCCATTGCACGAAATGAAAGTGCACCACTCCCAGCAATGGATCAGGATCAATACGTTGCTGCGGCAAACTTCAACAAATTATCCTGGGAGCAGTTACTAGCTGGTTTTGACACAGTACGCTCCAACACGTTAAGTCTTATTTCAACCATTGATGATGCAGCGTGGGTTCGTAATGGAACTGTAATGAACAGCCCAGTTTCGATAGGTACCATTGCATATGGTATTGCCGGGCACGAGTTACACCATATGAAAGTGATTAGTGATAAATACTTATAAGTCTTTTTCTATTAATGAAAAAACCTAATTTTTCAGCATTAAATGAGAAATTAGGTTTTTTAATATTGAAACTTCCTTAACGTTGTAAATCTGCATTTTCCTGACGCTACCCCTTATAGCGAATTTACTATAGTTTCAATCAGAACTAAGGAGATAATTTATGTTGGATTTAGAAAAACAAAAGAAAAAATCATTGCCTTAGATGAGTCAGATGCTAAAAAGCATTGAAATGATGACCGCCGCATATTTGGAAATGGCAAAAGACGGAAAAGATGACTTTACAAGCGATAAATATGTAGATGTACTAAAAGAGATGTATAAGAAAAAACATCAAGAGAATTAAATAAAACTTCTTATTCAACTAACGGGTGCTTTAGTTGAAGATCACCGGGCTGCTTAGGCAGCTTTTTTCTTATTGAACTAAAGGGGCAGGTTAGTTGAATAAGGGGAAAATCGGAAGGTTACCTATATAACCCTAATAACGTGGAAATTATGGAAAACCTTCTGCTTCAACCACTTTTATTCGTTATTTTTATACTCAATAAGTTCAGAAATAGTTACAAATTTGTACCCTTGTTTTTGAAGTTCAGGCAAAATCTCCTTAAGTGCTTTCACCGTCTGTTTACGATTACCGCCACCATCATGGAAAAGAATGATGTCGCCCTGTTTTGTAACATTCAATACTTTATTGACGATTTTTTTAACACCGGGGTTTTTCCAATCCTCTGTATCTTGATGCCATGACCACATTACAACTGTGTATCCTTTGTCCACAGCCAACTTTATCATGTCATCTGTATATTGCCCGCCAACAGGTCGAAACAACTTTGGGTAAGAACCCGTAATACTGTATATTGTTTCATTGGTCTGTTTTAATTCTTTCTCTAATTTTGTGATTGTTGTTTTTAAAGGATGTGTATATGTGTGATTTGCTATTTCATGCCCTTCATTGTGTACTCTTAATACAAGTTCCGGATATTTTTCTGCATTTTCTCCAATAATAAAGAAAGTAGCTTTAGCATCGTAATTAGCTAATAAATCTAAAACTTCAGCAGTATATTTTCGGTGGGGACCGTCGTCAAATGTAAGAGCTACTATTTTTTCTTCCGTTTTTATATCCCACACCACTTCCCCAGTTTGTTCGTAATGGCGACGTCCCTTATCAGCAAATACATTAAATCCAACATGGAAAATGGAACTTACAAGAATAATTGTAGATAACACTAAAACATACTTTCCCTTCAATTCTTCACTTCCCTAATCCAATTATTATCAAGTATCACATCCATTATATTTTTTACTTTAAGCAATAAATTATACCTTTTTAGCGCTCACTAAATTCGACCTGCTTAGGGCAATTTTGGTCGAACAATGTTTATCAAATCGCCAATTTCCTTTTACTTAGCATTAGAACTCAGAGTGATTATGAAAACACTTGAGGGGGACTTTTGTTGAAGAAATTACTGTGCTGTGACTAACAGGTTCTGTTTAGGTGCACAAAACATTAAAACACAACCGAAAAGGAATTATAAACCGCAATCATTTTTTACGGCGGAAATGCTTAGACATATAGAAAAATAAAGAGTCCGATTCATAAAAGAATCAGGACTCTTTTTAGTAATTGCTTACTTGTACCTCAAAACAGATCCGGTTACTCTGTGACGGTCTTTTATTATTTTGACCAACAAATGCTTGTTCATCTTTACCCTTCTTCAACTAACGGGTGCTTTAGTAAAAATCATTGGGCTGCTTAGGCAGCTTTTTTTCTTATTGAACTAACGGGGCAGGTTAGTTGAACAAATTAACCTGAGAAAGGAGAAAAAATGGAATCGAATCAAAGAAAAATGATGGATAATGCCTTAAAAAAATTGTGATACCGGCTTTAAGAAAACAAGAATTTAAAGGCTCGTTTCCTCACTTTAGACGGACAAATGAAAAGATTATAGATTTAATTACTATCCAATTCAACAGATTGGGTGGTTCATTTGGAGTTGAATTGGAAACGTGTCCAATAGAAGGTGTAACTATGAGTTGGGGAGAAAAAATCCCACCAAACAAAGCAACTACTCATCATCTAAACAATCGGTTTAGGTTAGGAGCAAAATCAGTTGATGAAGAAGGAATATGGTTTGATTTTGAGAATGCAAAAACAGAAGACGATTTTGAGGAAATAGCTTCAAGTGTTGTGGGTTTATTAAATACATCAGACCGTTTTTGGATTTCTATGTTGTTAAACTAACGGGGCAGTTTAGTTGAAGAAGGTGGGGAGCTTCTAATTGGTAAATTATGTTATAGTTTATTTATAAGGGGGGGAGTGATGAGAACTAAGATTTTTGAATGGATTGGTTTCATTATCGTTTGCGTCTCGATATATGCTAATGCATCTATTCGTGCAGATGGTACTAACACGGGGACAGGAATAAACTTAACAGTAATTGGGATGATTATGGGTGCAATTCTTACTTGTACTTTTTTCTATATTTGGAAGTTTGGAAATAAATGGGTACATAAGAAGTCGACAAATTAACCTGCTATTTTATTTAACTAACGAGTGCTTTAGTGGAAGATTCCTAAGTTACTTTTACAACTATAGAGTAGGTCATTTTAATAACGGGAGGATCATATGTTCTTGATAAAGTTGGCACTCTTTGTGTTGATAGTGTTTGGTTTAAATGTGGTAGTAAAGCTTCTTTTGAAAAAAGTACTTAAGATTGAAAAAGAAAAAAATTCCTTTTTTTCTTACAACCACATAAACAATCTGCACAGGAAAATTGATTGGGGTATCAGAATTACTTCTATTATCACAATTATAATTACCAATATATTGGTGATAGTTGAAAATTATCCAAATTACCTTTTACTAATACCAATTTTCTGCATTGGATTAGATTATCCTGTAAGAGCATTTTTTGAGAGGAAATATTCGCAGAACCCCAAACAATATATTCTAACTCTTAGCGAAGGGGTAATAATGTTACTTGCAATAGTAATAGTCATTCAATTTAATTTATTTATTACACAGTAAAACTGCTTAGTAGACAGTGTGGTTGCTAAGTCAGTAAGTAAGTCTTCCTCAACTAACGGGTGCTTTAGTTGAAGATTCGATTTCCGAAATAATCAAACATTTTTTTAAAAAGTGAATAGCAATAAACAGCTGAAACCTTGTATTTTGATCAAACTTTGTTCAAAATACGAGGTTTATTTTTTAACTAGAAATTGAGGATGCTCGCTAAATTTTAATCGAATTTTTTTAAAAGCTTCATAAAGTTTACTATAATTTGTTAAGACAATACCGGATTGTCTGACTAAAGAGGTGGCTTTAGGTTAAGACAATAGATAATTATATTAATATTTCGAATTATATGGTTATAACAACATATCAACATTACAAAATATTTACGTTGGATATACACTCTATTAAAATTTATCACTTACCATTAAGCAGTTAAGCAAATTTGATTCTGGAGGGGGTGGAAATCTTGTAGCAAGTGTTGTATAGGATCAATGCTTGCGAATTTAGCTCAAAAACTTTACGACGAGGGAGGGACAACAAGATTCGACGTTAACGGGGTTTCGCCTTCAAAACACGAATTTTTCCAGCTAAGTGATTAAGTAATATAAAATCCTGATTTTCAACCCCTCTAAGGGACCCCTTAACGGTCTAAGCAAGACGACAAACGGCATATTGAGTATTACAAGAAAAAACAGGAGGATTAATTATGCTATTTCTTAAAAGGCTAAAAAAGTCATTTCTATCACTCATGCTGGTGAATGTAGCCCTGATGGGTGTAGTAGGCAGTACTTCGGCAGAAAGCTCTGCAGCAGGGGTAGAAAACACTACGGAAGATCCTATCTTCAGCTTCATGTCAATGTCGGACACGCATAGCGATACGGGTAAAACGGCTAAAGCTGTAACGGATGCTAAAAATAATAATGTAAGTGCAATAGTTTTAGCCGGGGATATAACCAATCTCGGGGATAGCGGTGAATATGACGCCATAAGAAATGCTATCAATTCTGTAAAAGATCATCCGCCGGTATATTATGCAATGGGAAATCATGAATACGATTGGCAGCCGGATTTTAATGTAGCGAAGAACAGATTTATACAAAAGGCAGGAATACCAGAAGAGAAGGTGTATTACCACCGGGAAATACAAGAATATGATTTCATATTTTTAGGGTTTGATAAGAAACCGACCAATTACGCGTATATGTCCGACGAACAGTTAGCCTGGTTTGAAAGCAAGCTTGCTGAAAATGCTGTTCCGGACAAGCCGATTTTTGTGTTCACGCATAATCCTATTCACCAGACAGTATCCAAGTCATATTCTTCGGACAATTATAATGAAAATTTGGTACAGGAACAGAAGTTCAGAGATATCCTTGAAAAATATCCACAGGTTATTTTAACAACAGGACATCTTCACGACGATACTAAGATAGAAGGCAACATGTACACCAATGGATTCACTGCAGTAAGAGACGGTGCCGTTTTAAATAATCAAGCTATGATTGTTGATGTATATAAAGACAAGTTACATATAAAGGGAAGGGATGTAAATACACAAAAAACCATTTGGGAAGGTACTATGAGTCTGCACCCGAATACAACCGGCATGTATGAAGCCGAGGATAGTGTATTCGCATATGCAACCGCTGGCGACGACGTAAATCCGTCCGGCGGCAAGTACGTGAAAATGAACGATGGAAAAGCATATATCGAGTCGCTCAAGGTTGACGGAGGAGCTTCTGGCGGCAACAAAATATTGAAAATCAGGTATGCTACCGATGCTGCCAATGTTACCAAGGGAATATATGTAAATGGAGCCAAAGTACAGACGCTCAGCTTTCCGACTACCGGAAGCATGAGTTCGTATAACGAATTGGTGGTACCTGTTGAGCTGAATACGGGTCCAAATAACAAGATCGTCATAAAAAGCGATAGCAATGCAGCGGGTGTGCACATAGATAAATTCCAAATTATGGATAGTAACGATCCCAAAAGGATGTGGGGATTTAACGGCAATGGCAACGACAGTATCAAGAATGGGTTTAATGCAACTTTGCATGGAAGTGCTGCCTATGATAAGACGGATAAAATGGAAGGTTCCGCTTCACTCAGCCTGAACGGTGCAGACGATAATTATGCAAGTACAGATCTTGTATCCAATAAAAAGAACAATCTAACGCTAACAGCCTGGGTGAAGTGGAATGGTGCAACCTCAGGATCTCAACAAATATTGTCCAATGGTGATGGCTTTACCAATGGATATTCCATCGTGTTGGATCATGACCAAGGCGATAAGGTGTCCATTGCAATCAACGGGCAGACGATCCTTGGATCGCAGACTGCTTTGACGGCGGGCCAATGGACCAATATCACGGCGGCAAGAAGAAGCGGCACCTGGGAGCTTTATATCAATGGCAAGAGCACACCGGTAACCAATAATACAACAGCTCCTTATACGCCAACAACGGGAACGTATATCGGTGCAGACAGTAGAGGCCAACAAAGCTTCAATGGACGTATTGATGCAGTAAGGGTTTACAATCAAGCATTGTCTACAGATCAGATCATGGCAATTGCCAACGAGACTTCTAACGTTAAGTTGCAAAGCATCGAAATAACTAAACTGCCAACAAAGTTGAATTACCTGCAGGGAGATGGGCTTAATATAGACGGGCTGGTTGTGACAGGCACTTACAGCGATGGAACAACAAAAGTGGAAAACGTAACGGTTGATAATATTACCGGCTTTAAGTCCTTTCGTATAGGAAAAGTGCAACTGGCTGTGACTCTAGGTGGAAAGACAGCCAGCTTTAATGTAAATATTTTAGATGTATTGCCTGGTTCAGCATTGGTGCCAGGAAGGATAGAAAGTGCAAACTACAATTCGAAACAAGGTGCTGTACTTAGAAATCAACGGATTAATGATGGCGGACCCGCATGGCGAGTGGGTGCTATGGAAATAGGCGACTGGATGGAATATAACGTAGATGTGGCAAAATCGGGATTCTATCAATTAAATTACAAGGTGGCATCAAACGCGGGGTATACGGGAGAGGTTGAATTCCTGGTAGATGGAGTACCTCAAACGAGAACCTCAATCTCAACTGGGGGTCCGACCAACTATGTCATTAAATCCGAAACGGTCAGACTGAGTGAAGGCTCACATAAAATAAGGCTGAATGTAAATGCAGGTTTTTGGGTTTTTCGCTGGTTTGAATTGATAGAGATTCAAGAAAAAAAATTGAACAGCATCACAGTACCTGCTGACATAACAGAGGTGGCAATCGGAACGGCGAAGACAGCGGACGCCCTTGGATTGCCAAAGACAGTATCCTTGGATACCGATGCAGGCAGGGTGGATAATGCCAATGTGACATGGAATGTAGATGCTTCAAACTATGATCCCACTGCCACGACGGCGCAGACCTTCACTGTAAATGGAACTGTAACTTTGCCAACTGGGGTGGCAAATCCCAATAACGTGCCTTTAACAACAAGCATTAGAGTAACTGTTAATAAGATCCCAGCGTGGACCGCCGCAGTTACCGCTTCATCGTATTACGATGCCGCTCGTTCTCCCGACAAAGTGTTCGATGGCATCATAGGGCAATCGGGCGAATGGGCGTCAAAGGGAGAACAGAATCCATGGATCCAGGTGAATTGGACGTCGAATCAAACGATCAGCAAGATTACCTTCTATGATCGACCTTATTTAGCTGACTGGGCGCCCGGCGGAACGCTTACCTTTAGCGACGGAAGCACTGTGACGGTTTCAGGAATCCCGAATGACGGGAGCGCTTATTCTGTAACTTTCCCTGACAAGACGGTGACATGGGTCAAATTCCAGGTATCCGGTGGAAGCGGACCAAATGTCGGTTTGTCGGAAATGAAAATTTTAGCGCCAGTGCTTCCGGCTACGGAGATTAGCGTCCTTGAAACAGAAAGTGTAATACCGAAGACATCGTAGACTTCAAACCGGTTGCCGTGAATACGAACGTAGGAGAAATACCCGCACTTCCTGCTAAGGTTGAGGCCATATACAATGACGGAACAACAGGGGCAGTGAATATTGTATGGGAGGAAATCACAGCAGCATGTGCTGCGGGGCGCTCAATATTCATTGACACAATTACGATTCGCTCAATGGATTAGATTTAAACTTTGATGAAAAGAGGTCCCGCGGCAAAATATTTGCTGCGGGACGTTCTATATTAAGGCGCTCAATATTTATTGACACAATTACGATTCGCTCCGAGGGATTAGATTTTAACTTTGATGAAAAGAGGTCTCGCTTTGAAACTACGTGCATTCCTGTCCTTGTTCATAGTCACCTTAATATTTTGTGCGAATGCCAGCACTTCATTTGCCCATACCGACAAAAGTAGGGGTTACTCGAATTTAAACATTAAAGGGAAAACGATTGACTATGAACTTTTTCTTGATCAAATAGACATGCTGGAACAATTTGATACCAACAAGGATAAATATCTGGATAACGAGGAACTGTCCTCGCAGAAAGAAAGAATCGAATCGGTATTACAGAAAGATCTTCGTATAGATGTGGATTCGAAGCCCTTAACGATGGAAATGCTTTCGATGGAGTTGGCAGAAAAGGGTTCCACGATTGGCGTAATTTTTAAATTAAGGATAACCGCCGATGAAGCTATCGAACAATTTAATCTTCATTACAATCTGATGTTTGAAGATGCGCCTCTACATACGAATGTACTTTTGGTCCATTCAGGGGATTATTTCTATCAGAATATTCTTGATACCAAAAAAAAAGATGTTCAGATCACCATTGCTCAGCCTGAAAGTGAATCCGTCCTATGGAAATACTTTGTACTTGGAATCGAACACATTTTGACCGGGTTCGATCATATGCTGTTTTTGTTATCCTTAGTATTAATCGCATCTCGCTTCAAGGATGCGTTGAAAATTGTTACTGCTTTTACAATCGGCCACAGCATAACACTATTCTTGGTGGCCACCGACCGTATTCAGGTCAGTTCGCATTGGGTCGAAGTTTTTATAGCGCTGACCATCTGTTATGTGGCAGTGGAAAATATATTTGTTCAAAAGGTGAAATGGCGGTGGCTATTGACAGCCATATTTGGCCTGATTCACGGTATGGGTTTCGCCGGGGCTTTGACTGAAATAGGACTTCCAAAGAGCAATCTGATTGGCACACTCCTCTCATTTAATTTAGGAGTGGAAACGGGTCAGTTCATGGTATTGTGTCTATTACTGCCTCTCTTGAATTGGCTGCGCAGGTTCCCATGGTATCGTAAAATGATGATCTCAGCGTCTTGCCTTATTTTTGTTTTAGCATTTTATTGGTTGCTTCAACGTCTGCAGTAAACTATAAAATTGTAACTATATCTTTGGAGCAATATTGGAAAGATAAGACAAAGTATGAGCTAGTATGTAAAACGGAATTAAAAAATGAAGAGCCTGAATAGGCAGTATTTTATGTACTCCAATTAGCAGCGCAACTTGGAAATGAAATCTAATGTAGTTGGTCCTTTGACATACGAAGAAAACAATGTAGTGTTTGAAGGGTAATGCTCATCGCCTAAAATAGTAGGATAAAGTTGGTTCCACTTTAATATTGATAATTTTAAATAACCTTCTTCAACAAACGGGTGCTTTACTTCAATAAGGAATGAAGCCTTTTTTCTTATTGAACTATCGGAGCAGTTTTAGCTTTCGGTATTTACAGGTATGCTCCGCATGTATCGTTTTAACGCAAATAACCCACCATTCTTGTAACGCCCAAAACCCTTGATAGATAAAGGTTTTAGGCGTTTTTTGTTTAGGTGTTAAGGTTATAGAAAGAAGGATTAACGCATTTTTCGAACCATTCAGGAGGACCTACTGTTGTATCTGGATCAATGGCAAGATGAACAAACCAACTATCAGCTGCAGCACCATGCCAGTGTTTACATTTGGAAGTATTTCCACTACATCTCCTGGATATATTTCTTGAGCAGGTTTTCCTTTTTCCTAATACCAGCCTCTTCCGCCAGTAACCAAAAGAATCTGTCCACTCGGATGTGCATGCCAATTGTTCGTTAGGTTTTGATTAGATATTGGCTTTAATACAGCACTCCTTTCATTTTAATAAATACTCTGTGATGATATCTCTAAGTCCGTCCAAAGTGGGCTTTTCTTAATAGAATAGTTGGAAATAAAGCATATTTGTTAGAATATGGTTCTATCTTTTCCGTTTTTGATTACACTAAATGTATGTAAGAGAGAGTGAGTGGAGGTGAAGTGGATTTGACGAAAAAATGGGGAATTAATGCTCTTTTCTTATTTGGGGTATATGCTTTCCTGATGTATGTTTATATCTTCCATAGTGGCAGTGGGGGTATACCTGCAACTTTAAAAGGAACTGTTGCAGATCCGCATGTTTTTATGTCGGATCGAGAATTGTACCTTAGTGAGGAGTATTCAAGAATAAAGAATTTTCTCTTTTTTGTATCAATACCGTTTGAATGGCTTGTCTATTTATTTATACTGATTACTGGACTTTCACAAGCGTTTGAAAGATGGATTCCTTTGCAAAAAAAATGGGCAATTTTGCAAAATGCAGTATATGTATTTTTACTGTCTGTTCTTACGTTTATTGTTTTATTTCCTTTAGACTATTACAGATATTTCTTAAGTAAAAAATATGGGATTAGTACCCAGGATTTCAATTCTTGGATGCGAGATAATGTCATTGATTTTTGGGTTAACTTAGGAACGACTGTAGTGATTGTAACGGTTCTTTATTGGCTTATAAATAAAAGCACAAAGAGATGGTGGTTCAATGCCTGGTTACTAATGATTCCTTTCTCCATTTTCCTCATGTTTATTCAACCAGTAATAATCGACCCCTTATATAATGATTTTTATCCACTAACAAATAAAGAATTAGAGACGAAAATTCTCACGTTGGCTGAGCAAGCAAAAATTCCAACAGAACATGTGTATGAAGTTAACATGGCGGAAAAGACAAATGCTCTAAATGCTTATGTTACGGGGATTGGGAATAATTCAAGAATAGTATTATGGGATACGACTTTGAACCGCTTATCAGAAAATGAAATTCTCTTCATCATGGCTCATGAGATGGGGCATTATGTGGAGAAACATATATATTTTGGAATCGCTCGTTATATCCTAATGATGCTTGTCGGGCTCTGGTTAACCGCTAAAATAATGCCTTGGGCTATCCATCGCTTTGGACGTGTATTAAAAATTAAACGAGTAAACGCTATTCATTCATTGCCATTATTTTTACTTATTACATCTTTTCTATTATTCGTTTCAAGTCCAATTTCAAATTATATTTCTAGATATCAGGAAACAAGAGCTGATCAGTATGCAATAAACCTAATGGACGACCCGGAGGCAGCTGTCAAAACTTTTCAAGAACTTACGAAGGCAGGATTGAATGAGGTGAATCCTCCACTACTCGTAAAATGGTTTCGTTATTCACATCCGACAATGCTAGAAAGAATAAATAAAGTTGCAAATGAAAATGAATCAAAAGAGTGAGGGGCAAAATAGTATTATTGTAAATTTAATCGTTCTTCAACTAACGGGGAGCTGCAGTCGGTGCAGGTACAGGCAGACTAGCTGGAGCATTAATTGGGATGGGCATTCCGGAAGATGAGGCAGATTAATACGAACGGGATGTTAAAGATGGAAAGCTGCTCGTGTTGTTAGATCCGAATGCCAGAAAAACGGATTCATTCGGTAACAATGAATTACACATAACTTCAGGTACTACTAGACATTAAGTACAATAAATTCACAAAAAACAAGGTCAATCCTTTCTGAGGATTGGCCTTGTTTTTATGAGCTAAGGAAAGTAGAAACATTCTTAGCTCATATTATAGAAACCTGATTGCTTTATACTATTTCACTATTCTCTTTCTTCAAGTGAAGGAAACGCGGTTGAAATGATGTATTTAACAGAAAATCCAGTTCAATTAAGTGGAGAAAAGTATGAAAATGAAATTAACTATTTACCCCTATATATATAAGGAATACAAGAAACAATTTCTTGGATGAAGAAAAGGGCATGAATGTATTTAACTGTATTTCGTTACATTCAAAATTTTTTTGAAAGTATGTATAAAAGTCAAATTAGTTGCTAATAATATAAGCAAATGACCCAATTTCTTCATTATTGAATTAATAGTTTTATTAATAGATTTGTCCTTAAACTTATCAAATAGTAGATATAGTATATAAAATAAAATATGTAATAGGGTTATTTCTTGAGTTGCTATATGAAAGAGAAAAGAAGAAGGGAGGAAATAACTCTTATGAAAACGTTTATAAACAAATTTGCAGAAGCGATTGGCATAGGTATCCTTTTACTATTATTTAATCCTGAGTTAATGGTGGTAGGATCTAGTATTCGAGAGAATGCATATGAGACGATTGTAGTCAGCCTATTAGTAATAATAATCGTTTTGATTTTAAGAAAACCCAGATCACGAGCATAATGATTGAAAAAAATAAAAATCGTCAATTCTGAGCGAACTATACCCAACTTAATTATAGGGTTAATTAACTTGGAATGTTTCGGATAAAATTAAGGGAGAAGATGAATGACATTATTCCTATTAGCTTCTTCAACTAACTGGTACCTTAGTTTAAGAACTTGCTGCCTTTACAGGGCAGCTTTTTCTTATGGAGTAATGAATTTGATCACTTTATAATCCGGATGTAATGTCAACCTACTATGAATGAAAGGTTTATAGTCTTTAATGTTTAATAATAGATCATTTACAAATCTATAACAGTTAAGATGTATTTTATTAACAATACAGCTTTAATATATATATTAGTGGGGATAGCTTGAGTGGCTATCATGGTATTTGGCGAAGGAGGAGCCAATACCTTTTTATTGTTCGTTTTATTTTTTTGTTCGTTTCTTTCGTTACTAATAAATTATAAATTTAGGGGGCTTACAATGTTAACGTTGTCTGAAAATAATAATGAAGTGCTACCAATGACCCTAAATATTAAAGAAATTGACAAGCAATATATCATTAAGCAAAAAATATTTGAAGCATTAAATTTTTCAGTATACATAGTTACGTGTAAACAAGAAGGTACATTCTATGAACTCCTATTAATTAAAGATTTCAATTCAGAAGGACCATCAGCACATATTTGGCACAAAAAGCTTTGTAAGAACTCAACTATTATAGAGATTGCAAAAGAAGTTGCTGAAGCTATCCAATCTGGATTCATTAAAAACGAATCCTCTCTTGTGTTGGTTTGTAATAAAGTTTGATCAAAAGCATGCTACAAAAATTGATTTTTCAACAGAAGAAACCCAAACATTTTGAAAAAAGTTTGGTCAAAATGCTTGGGTTGTTTGTTGCTAGTGAATAATTTTTTATAAAAAAGTTTTGATCATTTTCTACCTGTGTTTGCACAACAATAGCGCCCTATAATGGAATAACGAAATTACTTTATTAATTTTCAACGGAAACCCTCTTCATTAATCGCTTTAATTTCTTTTCTGTATCTGTTTCCTCTACTGGTGTATAGATACTGCACCGTAAATCCATATCACCTTGAACTTGGAGAGAAGTTAAATTAAACAACATTTTGCCTGCTTTAGCATGTCTGAATTCAATTATCATTTCTGGAGCCTTACTCACTTGACTTTCTAGCCATAAATCTTGGAATTCTGGATGTGAATGACTCATTTCTTTAATAAATTGGTTGTACCATTCATCGCCTAAATAGTGTCCATAATAGGTACGGAAAATGGCAAGAAAACCTTTCGCAAAATGTTCCCAATTGACGGCCAATGCTTTGAATTCTTTTCTGGTGAACACTAAACGAATCAAATTTCTTTGATCATTCGGTATTTGTTCAAAATCTAAAAAAACATGAGCAGCTGCAGGATTCCAGCCCACAATATGGCAATGTCGATCCGTAATGATAGTCGGACAATATGTTAATTCAGCTAGTATTCGTTTTAAAGAAGGGCTAAGCTCTGATTGATCCTTTTTTGGATGTGTAATTTCCGATTTTGCTTCTAATGCCAGGTCATATAAGTAGTCTCTTTCATCATTATTTAATTGCAAAGCTGTAGAAATACAATCAAATACGATTGAAGAAACTTTTATATCTCTTCCCTGCTCTAGCCATGTATACCAAGTGGTACTTACACCTGCTAGTTGTGCAACCTCTTCTCTTCGTAACCCAGGTGTCCTTCTCCGGGTTCCGACAGGCAAACCAATTGACTCTGGCTTAATTTGAGCACGCTTAGCTTTTAAGAATGTCGACAAAGCTTCAAGCCTAGTTTTATCATTCATTTTTAAAACTCCTCATCATACCAATTTAACCTAGTGGTAATTATACCAGGATAAACAATCACTTGTAATAGGATAAAGTGACTGTAAAATACAAGTATATTATTGATTTGGAGTGATGAACAGTGGAAAGAGTTGTGATTACAGGTATGGGAGTAGTCTCTCCTATTGGAAACAACCTCAAGACATTTTGGAACAATCTGATTAACGGAGAGTCTGGTATATCCCTTATTGATACATTTGATGTTACTAATCATAAGGCAAAAATTGCAGGTGTCATACGAGATTTTGATGCAGATGAAATTTTTGGAAAGAAAGAAGCAAGACGTTTAGATCGCTTTTCTCAATTTTCTTTGGCTGCAGCCGAACAAGCTTGGACAGACTCTGAGTTAGACCTCAAACGTATAGACGGAGAAAGGTTAGGCGTATACGTAGGTTCAGGTATAGGGGGACTTGAAACCTTAATTGAAAATATTGATGCGCTTAGACAGAAGGGACCAAGAAGAGTCAGCCCAACTCTAGTACCTGCCATGATTTCTAATGCTGCTGCTGCACAAATTAGTATCCAATGGAACGCCATGGGACCTTCTATGTCTCCTGTTTCCGCATGTGCAATTGGAAATACAGCTATCGGAGAAGCCTTTAGACTAATCCGTTCTGGAGAAGTTGACGTTATGTTTGCGGGTGGAACAGAGGCAGCTATAACAGACTTATCAATAGCAAGCTTTGGTAATGCTACAGCATTATCAACAAGAAACGACGATCCAACTAAAGCTAGTCGTCCATTTGATGAAAATCGAGATGGATTTGTCATGTCAGAAGGAGCTGGAATTCTAATCTTAGAATCCTTATCTCATGCTTTACGTAGAGAGGCAAAGATTTATGCAGAAGTCATTGGATATGGTGCAAGTTCAGATGCACACCATATGGTAGCTACACACCCAGAAGGTAGAGGGGCCTATCTTGCAATGAGATCAGCTTTAAAAAATGCCAATATATCTCCTGAGGAAATTGATGTTATTAGTGCCCATGCAACAAGTACAAAAGTGGGGGACATCTCTGAAACGATGGCTATTAAGCAGCTATTTGGAAAGCTAGCTTATCAGATTCCAATAACAGCTAATAAATCTATGCTTGGTCATATGTTAGGGGCAGCTGGTGGAGTTGAAGCAATTGCTTTAGCAATGAGCATAAAGGAAGAGATAGTTCCTCCAACAATTAACTTAGAAAATCCTGATCCATTATGTGATCTAGATTATGTACCGTCTGTTGCTCGCCAAGTGAAAATAAATATGGGGCTATCTAACTCATTTGGTTTTGGAGGTCATAATGCGGCTATTGTTTTAAAAAAATACGAGTGAATAAACTTTCTCTCGTAAATCTAACCGTTTCCTCTAGAAACGGTTAGATTTATTCAATTAAATGGCCCTTTAGTTGAGTAACTTTATTGCTACTCAATAGTTCCTTAATCCGCGCTTTCCGTTCAGAACTTCTTTTCACTTTTCACTATAAAAACACCCCTTTATATAAACAGATCCAAAGGGGCAAAACATCGCTACTTTTTTATAAACGTCGCGATTTTATTCAAAACATCGCGTCTTTTTTAAAAACATCGTGACTTTATTTAAAAACAGCATCTTGTGTAGTAGCCTGGTTTTGCGCTACATGGATGGCTAACTGCTTAGTTTAAGCTGCCTTTACACGGAGCTTTTTCTTAATGGTAATGAAGTTAATGACTTCACTATAGTAGCATTTGATAGTTAATGCAGAGGGTGATTATGGCGGGTTAGTGCGGAGTGGCAATAGGGGGCGTTCTTTTCTTTAAGCCGTTTGCGTTGTCGCGCCTTCGGTTTTTTTGTTTACCTTCCTGATGTCCCCTAGTTCAACTTTTAACTGAAGGTGATCACTTCCTCATCCGGAAGTATGTCAACCAATGTGCAAGGGCATCCCCTTTCAAATAAAACATTTACTGCCCAACATTCACTTAAAAAAGGGGTGCCGAAAACTCCGGCACTCCTTTTCATTAGGGTCAATTTAATGAGTATTCTATCAAACTATAAAACAGTCAAGTAAAAGTGGATGTAGAGATTACTCTGCTGCATTTGGATCCAATGTTTCCAGCTGTGTTGCCCACCGCTCAATATTAGCTGCGGGGTTCGTTCCTTCGGCAGGATAGTCGGTGATGTGGTACCAGCTGATTGTCCGTTTTTCGCCTGCTGCTACACTTGCATCAAAGGAGGCACCGAAAATATAACCGAAGGCACTGATCCCAGTTGGTTTGTCTTTGACCCAGGCAATCCCATGTGCCGGGCTGTTTATAGCGGTTTTAGGCCCATCATACACATAATTCCCCGTCCATCCGGAAGTCTTGAAGCCGGGATTAACGTTTGCAAAACCTGGAACTATTGCCGTGTCATCAGAACTGTCTGGATCGAGTAAATATTGGAAGTATCCTTTGAAATCTTTTGTTCCGGTATTTTCTAATTCCAAGGTTAGCTTGGCCACCGGTGCATCCGGAAGCAATTGGTAGGTGACCGACGTCTTGATGGACGGATCAATTTGTGCTTCTCCGGAAGCTTTTATTGCGTTTCCTAAGGTCTCGATTTTAGGAAGAGACAGCCATTCTCCAGAACGGTTCCATGGAACTTGTGGATCATTCATAGTCGGTGAAAGGATTAACTCGCTCCAATCCAAGGTTTCCATGGCATTATCATCCTGTAGGGCAAAATCGCCTAGCCATCCAGGCTGGAAAGTACCTGCCTGATTATTGGCAGCCACTTGTGTTGAGATGGTCGCCTCTACCTTGTTATTGATGATGTAATGGTACGGGTTGTCTGTTGTTGCGTCCAAGCGGGTGCTTCCTGCATGAAAATCTGGAGCTTCCTGAGATTCTCCTGCAATCGGCTCGGTGATGGCGTTTAGCTTTAGTTCCTTCGTTTCATTTTTCCCCTCTACCATCGTGACAGAAAGAGAAGTGTCTGAATAAAACCCTCTTCGTTTTGTAGAAAGAGTATATTTGCCTGGTTTTAATCCGATCAGGTATTGGCCATCAGCATTGGCTACTGAAGTCTGGCGGTTCCCCTCGGTATCGGTCGCTACAACGGTCGCACCGGCTACCGGTTTTCCGGTATCAGCATCCGTCACCTTACCGGTTACTCGCGGCCATCTTTGGGCAGATTTTCCTCCAGGTGTGTATGCATAAAGGTTTCCATCATGAGCACCAACAACAAGTGTATTTCCTGAAATCGCAGGGGAAGATGCCACCCAAGCTCCAATTTCATGATGCCATAATGGCTGTCCTGTTATTCGGTCAAGCGCATAAAGATTTCCGTCGTTGGAACCGATGAAGATGGTTTCTCCACTAACGGCTGCTGATGAAATGATTCCGCCATCCGTACGATATTTCCATTTTAAGGAACCTGTGCCCGCGTCTATTGCAGCAACGTTTCCGTCAGGGAATCCCATGTAGACGACTCCATCCGCTACGGCAGGGGAGGAACCAGTTGCCTGACCATGAATGTAGGATTTATCGGAGCTCTTATAGCGCCATAGCTCGTTGCCTGTCGAGGCGTCGAGTGAGACGATTAAACCGCCCTGGTACCCCATAAACACACGGCCATCTGAGATGGAAGGCATGGAGTGCATCCAGCCGCCTGCTGGTTTTTTGCGCCAGATTTCCTTGCCTGTAGCAGCGTCAAGAGAGATCAGCCAGCCGCCGTCTGCACCAACAAATACCTTGCCATCTTGTACTACAGGTGTGGATTCAACGATCCAGCCGCCTGCTAAAGGAGCATTCCATAATTGTTCGCCAGTTTTGGCATCAAGAGCCATGATTGCACCTCCGCTGCCTGTGCTGTATGCCTGGTATAGGATTCCATCGGCTACTGTTGGAGAATAATACATCCAGGATCTCTGTACTTGATCCTTGCCAACGGATTTTTCCCAAATCCTTTCCCCGGTTTTTGCATTCATCGCATAGAGTGTGCCGCGAATCGAATTCGCATAAACGACTCCGTCTGCTACTGCTGGGGATGCTTGGACCTGGGCATCTGCTTTTACTGCCCATTTCTTTAGGCCGGTTTCCAGGTCAACCGCATGGATAGCATTTTGGTCCGTTCCGTTTTCATCACGTGTCCCGATATAAACCATTCCATTTGCAATGGCAGGGGAGGAGGTAAGAATCGTACCTGGTGTCCGGTAGGTCCAACCTAATCGCATACCCGCTTCGAGTGTATCTTTTGCCTCTCCGGTATGCTGGGCATTGCCGTGGAACATCGTCCAGTCAGAACCGCCCTTAGGTGAGATACGCTGAGAGTCCACGATGTTGAACGTGTTGTTTTTAACCCAAACCTTTCCTGCATCGTCGGTTACCCTAACTTCTATGGCATGCTTGCCTTTTGATGCTTTTTTAGCATTCCATTGGGTAAACCAGGCCATTCCGCTGCTTTGTTTCAGTTTTTTCCATGAGCCGCCATCTACTCTGTATTCCACTTTAGAGATATTGCTTGTCGTATTATAGGCATTTACCAATATGTCCACTTCGCCCTTTGGAACATCGCTTCCGGCCGCTGGATGGACAATCGCTGCGCTTTGTTTAACGTCATACATCTTATACTTAGCATTCTTGTGGTCGCCCTGGAAAGAAACCATCCGGAATCCGTTCGGTGACTGATCGATCGTATAAGCACTTGAAACAGTCGTTACATGGTTAGCACCTGGAATCGTATCTTGTGCCACATCGTTAACATGGGTATGTCCAACCATCACCAGTCGTGTCTGATACTGGCTAAGAAGTTCAATAAACTTCTTCGTGTTATCAGGTGACGGGGTTTCCGGTGTATTCAAAGGCTTATGGACGAATACTACTACTTCTTTGTCTTTTGCATTTTGGGCGAGATCCTGTTTTAACCATTCCAATTGGTCATTTTCATTGAAGCCCAATGTATTTTCCAATGTGACAAAATGCCTGTTGCCATAATCGAATGAATACCACTCAGGTCCGAGATACTTGCGGTAACGGTCTACTCTTGTTTGATAGCTAGAACCTGGGGCAAAGTCATGGTTTCCGACAGCTGGGTAGACAGGAACAGCAGATGTAGCTGTGCTCGCTGTATAATCCTGATATTCTGCATCGGTCGCCCGGTTGGTCAAGTCGCCACTAATGGCGATAAAGGCCGGGTTTCCTGTCGATTCGTTAATTTGCGCTAGCTGTGATGTGAATCGTTCACGGTTATTATTTGACCCTGCTTCCACGTGAACATCGGCCACGTTGGCAAAGGAAAAGTTAGGATTATTGCTTTCAGGCTTAAGTAGCAGTCCGAAGTTTTGTTCTCGTGTTTCACCGGCCTCGAGGTTGCCAAGTTGCTTATAGAACTGGGGTGTTTTGTTTTCGTCTGTTGGGACGCTATACCCGCTAGGAACGGTAACAAAGACGATATCCGACTGGCGTCTTTCAATGTTTGCCGTCAGTGTATACTTTCCTGAATCATCGGTAACGGAAATGCTCTTACCATCTGATACAGACACATTTGGAATTCCTTGTTCGTTGTTATCGCGGACTCCATTTCCATTTTTGTCTGCGAACACCGTTCCCGTAACAGTAGCATTAGGATTATCTGCGACAACCGGTTTGACGACAGCCGCCAAAGCAAGACTACACATCACGGCTACGGTAATCGGTTTAAGCTTTTCCTTCACCGTTTTCCCTTTTTCATTTAAAGGTTTCATTCTTATTCCTCCTATTAATCTCGTATTTTTAACACCCTTAAGCTACTCTTTTTGAACCACCCCCTATAAGAAAAGGAAAGAGATTCAGCATTAGGCTAAAAATCGCTCAAAATACCAGAATAATCCCATTCCAAAAATACCAGCGGTTGCCGATCCGTAGACGACAGTTGACCATTCGAATCGGCGGATATAAAGAAGAATGGGAAATAGCAGCATGATGATCAGTGCTTGTCCTACTTCAACACCAACGTTAAAAGACAAAATGGACAAAAGCGAACGCCAGGTTACATCATTTGACAGCTGTAATGCACCGGCAAATCCCACCCCATGGATCAGTCCAAAGCCAAATACGACGGCAAAACGGAGCTTCGTAGAGAATCCGAAGAAATGTTCCAGGGCGACGAATGCAATACTTAACGCAATGAGAGGCTCTATAATCTCGGAAGGGAGATTGATTAGCTTTAAGGCAGTGAGGCCTAGTGTAATACTGTGGGCCAAAGTAAACACAGTAATAATTTTGAGAATATCTGAAAATCGGCGCGTACCAAGTAAAAGAGCGATCACAAACAGGATATGGTCATACCCGATCATAATATGGTGGAATCCGAGTTGAATAAACCGGATGATTTGGCCGATGATGGTTTCCTTGCCGATTTGCAGTTCCCGTTCACCCCCATGAAAAACAAATTGTCCTTTTACTTTATCCAAGTTATAGGTTGCGATGTTCCTGTGCATGGGGTCATTATCGTCAAAAAAGACGCTGTACTGAATTTGGATCGATTTCTCTTTGGCAGGGCGGGGGAACTCAAGCGTGATTTTGGCATAATCTCGGTTCGTTCTTTTTACAACCTCTGTTGCCTTTATCATTCCTTCTGATTTAGCTCCATCCGTGAATAGTTGAAAATGGGAGGCCAGGTATTCCGTTACAGCATCCTGTTTATCTTCCAATGCCTTTGTCAATTGGTCCTTAGAGGAACCTGGATTAACCTCGAAATCTATCAACCTTCCAAGCTCAAAATAGTCTATATAAAGCTCTACATTCAGCTTATCTCGATCCAGCGTGATGTTTGAATATCCCTCGCTGTTATCTGTGTGAGCTGAAGCGTTAACAGGACACAACGTTATCGTAATAATGAATAAGAGCATCATGTTCCATAAAACGAACTTTCTCACCTCTACACACCCTTCAATCTAGTAAATTTTCCTTTGCTTACTCTCCGTCTCTTATGGAGTCGGCAACTTTTTTTAAAGAAAAAGCTGCGTCATCCCAATACCTATGACAACGCTTTAGCTGCATAACCAAAAAAATAATGTATCTCTCTTCTGGGATCAGGGGAAATCGGCTTAGGTGCCGGAGTCTTTAATGCAAGGTAGTTTTCCAATTAAGATCCGAGAAGAGAGAATTCATTCATAGTATTCCTGTCTGGCTTATTGTGAATGAATAGCTCTTAAGTGCATAAAGTGTTTCCTATGCTCAAAAATCCAAAATTCTTACCGGAAATAGTGTAAGCTGTCACCCATCTACTTTTGTCCATTATTAAATGGCTCGTTTCGTTCAAGTTTGATAACAGCGGTCACTGGGAGATGATCAGAAGCTAAAGTTTGAATCACCTCGGCATTGACTGTTTCGATATTATCGGTTGTGAAAATATAGTCGATTCTCACAGTAGGGTTTATTGAAGAATAAGTGTAAGCTGTAGGTTGATCAGCAAAAGCATCACTAAAATTGGAAATCATCAGCTGCATTTCCGGGCTTTCCGGTTTTGCGTTTAAATCACCCATGATAATTTTAGGTCCTTTAACTTGCCCAGCAAGTTCATTGACTTCCCGAATCTGGATTTCGCGTTCTGCGGAAGTCAGCGCTAGGTGAGTATTATAAAAGTGAACTTGATTTCCTTTAACATTGATCGTCGCCTCTAGCAGGCCTCTCTGCTCCGTGTTTCCAATTTTAGTAAGTTTGTGGTTTTCAGAATCTAAGATTGGATATTTGCTTAAAATCGCTGTCCCATACTGGCTGCGCGGTTCCCCTTCGATTAATGGTGCATTATCAAGGTTTGCTCCATACACATAAAACATGCCAAGCCGTTTTGCCAGCCAATTTGCCTGGTCTTCGAAGTTGCTGCGACTAGACCAATGATTGTCCACTTCCTGCAAGCCAATGATATCTGCCTCCGAGTTTTCAATAACCTGAGCAATCCGTTCCAAATCCAAAACCTTATCTGTCCCTTCACCGTGATGAATGTTATAAGACATTACCTTAACGTCAACCGATTCTCCGCGTGGGAACTCGGTTTCATCGGCAAAGGAGTTTTGTCCGAAACCAGAAAGAGCAACAATGGCACAAGCAACAGTCAACATGAACGATACTGCTTTTCGTCTTTGATATTTTGTCATCATAATGAATCCTCCTAATCGATTTATGTATTTCTACTTTAATCATACAAAAGGAATTTATGGTTTTTATAGAAACTAAATTAAGAAAATGTATAATTATGTTACTATTTTGTAAATTATGGTTATTGGGACCTATGACAATGGTACTGTTGAAAATTTATTTTCTTTGGACAAAAAAGTGACCGAAGGAAAAGAAAATGGATAGTTTAGAAAGCCTCCTAAAGAAGAAAATTCTTTAGGAGGTTTTTTATTGGAATATAAACTCGACTTAGAACAGAAACGTAAAGTAGCTTTAGCATTAATAGAGGAGTGGGAGAGGAAACTAGAAGAGGGAAGTGAAATAATCGTGTCTAATATTAATCAGTCACAGAAAATGGACTTATAACCAGAAGTGTTAAGAGTGATATTTAATGAAGAAAGAAGAAATTGAGTCATACCCTCTTGTATTAACAGCAAAAGAGATTAGTTCAATCCTGAAAATTTCTAAACCCAATACATACGAGGTGATGAAAAGAATAGATTTTCTACTTATAAAAATTGGAAGATGTAAGGGAGTATTAAGAGATGAATTTTTTCGTTGGTTAATGAGCCAACAATAGAAAAGGAAAATTTGGTCTTTAAGAAAATCTTCCTTAAGTGAAACAGTATATAACAGTATCAATTAATTTCTATGTAATGTTTATATACTCATGAATATCTTCACATGAGAATAAATTTTAGTCCATTTATAAATATGATAGAATAATAAAAACAAACTATTCTAACAGTTAATAAGGATGTGAGGCAGTTGAAACGAATGCTTGCCATAAGTGATATTCATGGTGATATAGAAAAGTTCGAGAGACTTTTGGAGCTTGTTCAATATGACAAAGACAGAGACCAGTTACTTTTATTAGGTGATTTTGTGGATCGGGGGTCCCATTCAAAAGCTGTTTTAGATAAAGTCATTCAGCTGAAGTGCGAGGGAGCGATTGCTTTAATTGGCAATCATGAAAAGATGATGATAGATACTTTTCATGGTGATCTGATGAACTTGAAAAGATGGTATTACAATGGCGGAATAAAAACGCTTCAAAATTACTACTATGACATTGAAAAGGACGATGCTGAGTATTGGTTTACGACCGACGAAATGCCTGAGCCTATTCAAATGAATGATGACATCCGCACACATATTGAAATACTAAAAGAGTTTCCATACTACTATGAAACAGAAACCCACATCTTTGTTCATGCAGGAGTTGATCCGGAAACACCAATAAAGTCGTCAGAACCTCATACATTAGTGTGGATTCGTGAGGAGTTCCACAAGGGATACAAGGGAGTAAAGACCGTTGTATTCGGACATACACCGACAAAGTATTTGCACGAAAGCAGCGAAGTATACTTTGGGGATAATAATATCATTGGAATTGATGGCGGCTGTGCTTATGGTGGAAGGTTGTATTGTCTGGAGGTTGGGAGTTCACAAGTTTTTTATGTTGAATAGTACATATTAGAGCATGATTTACTTGATAGGTTCGCTCTCTTGAGACTAACATTAGAGTAATTTTTTTCAGAACACTTGGAGATTAGATGAAACAGAAATATTGTTCCAGTCAATTTTTCTTGGAACATTACAATACAAGACGTAAGCAATGGAATCTAAAAAAGATGACTCCAGCACAATACCGGAGTCATCTGATCGCTGCATAATTGCAGGGTACCTTTTATTTAAGTGTCCGTAATTAAGGGTTAGTTCACAACGGTAGAGAAAGCTCTTCTTTCCTATGCAACTTCTGACGATAAAGTTTACTGTGAATATGAAAAATACATACAATTACAAAATCGAAAATTATATGGAGTAGAATCTAGTTGTGTAATAGTTGGTTGTATAGATAAGAGGATCCATGATAAGAAAGGTAATGATTTATGAACTTTAAAGAAATCGAAGTCCCTCAAGAATACTCTTTGCCTTTTCAACTAAAGTTCTTGTCATTCTGTATCCCTTCTTTCATTCAAGACTAGACAGTCATTAACCGGTGCTTTAGTTAAAGATCATTGGGCTGTTTAAACAGCCCTTTTTCTTATAGAACTAACGGGGCAGGTTAGTTGAAGAAGGTTTTTTCAGTTTTAGATATAATTATTAGGAAAAACAAACTGAATTACAGGTGGGGTAAGAAATGAAAAATGATTTAATCAGTGAACTTGAAAATCTTTATAATACAGAATTAATGAATGAATTCCCAAACGAAGATATTGAACAGATTGAAAAAGATTTCGAGGATAGTATCTCAGAAGAAGATTGGCTGGATGCTGATTTTAATGAATTTTGTATGCTTATCGCAGGAAGTTCCTCTTATGTATTAGGTTATAAAAAAATCCCTAATAATCAAATGCAATTCCTATATAAAGACTTTTTTTCACTTTATCCTAAACATTCATTTTTAAAAGATTCCGTAAGTAATTATCCTCATTTTTATAAAGAACTTGTAAGTTTTGAAAAGGCACGAGAATTATTACTGGTTATTATTCAGAATAAATAAGTCTTGTTGAACTAACGAGTGCTTGAGTTGAAGATCAGTGAGCTTATTGAACTAACGGGGCAGTTTAGTTTAACTAAGGTGTGATAAAATATTCCATGTAAATTAGGAGGGGAAAAATGGTATCTAAATTAAAAAAACTTGTTAGTTATTTTATATTTAAGATTGGACAGAAATCAAAACAAAGTTCGGTGGGATGGACAACCTTTGCACCATTAAGAATCGTACCCGAATATACAAATATAGATTTAGAGAAAAAACAAGTCACAGGGGTAGTAAAATATAATGGTGAAGCATATTTAACTGTAATTGTGGATGTTCAAAAAAATAAAACAATGATAAAAGGAAGTCTAAGAAGGATTGGTGAATTAACAAAACCTTTTAAAAAAAGTAACTACATTGAAATAATTAAATCTGAAGCTGAGTATTGCAGGAATTCATACTAAAGGAAAAAGCCTGAAAACGCTGTAATAACAACGTTTTCAGGCTTGAAAATAAGATGATCCCGACTGGGCTCGAACCAGCGACCTCCACCCTGTCAAGGTGGCGCTCTCCCAGCTGAGCTACAAGATCGTTTTTACTAGGACAAATTCTATTATATCGTTCATAGGCTAATAGTCAATGACCTAATAAAGAAATATGCGAATAATTTACTTTAAAAAATATGTCCATTCAGTTTGTGCATGTCCATTTACAATCGACCAGCATTCCAGCGCGACCGCCTTGCCTGATTGTGGTTCAAACGCTAAGCTGGCTCTCTGGAAAAGCGGACCCCACGCTGTGAGAGGCACTTTGTTAATCAGTGATGAATGAGGAACCCATTTACCTGGCAGGTAGGGAGATATTTCATTCGTATGTAAATGCGAAATTAATGAAAATAATTCCCGATGAAACGTCTCCAATTCTTTTGTAACGACGGGAGCCACAAAAAAAGTACCATTCTGTTTGAAGAAACCTAATGAAGAAAAAGAAATGTCTAGTTGTTTTTGTTGTTCTATCCATTTGTTTACTTGTTCTTTTAATGTCGCCGGATTGATCTTTTCAAAAGAAAACAGGCTAATATGTGGAGGCATTTGCGTTTCATTGCCCCGTCTTGAAGCTAAGTGTAAGTCTTTGCTATCATGCTCTAATTTTGTGGAAAGTTTGTAATCAAACCTTAAGACAAGTACTTGCATATTCATTTCTCCTTTACTTATTCCCCAGATTTTTTAAATCCTGCATCCAATGCTTGCTGCTCTGAACAAAACCATTTTTCTGGTTTTGTTTGATTATAATATTTTCCTGTTGGTGTGTGATAAATTTTCTTGTTTTCACGATTGATATTGCCTTTAATTAAGCATTCGCTCGGATGTTTATTTACTTCTGTTTTTTCTTCTTCAACTTTTGTTTCATCGAATCCTCTTTTGGTTACATAGTTTTTATATTCCCATACTCCCAAATTGTTTTTACGGGCAATTGCTTCAGCTTCTTTGTAAGCATCTACATAACGATCATTTGGAGGGAAAACATAGGCAACACGAGCAAGCCCTTCTGATAGCAACGTTTCTTGGACGGATTGTCCATCTGCATAAACATATGCCAAAAGACGCTCGTAATCATCATAGCGGTCTCCTTCATCAAATTTGAGAGACACAGCAACATTCTTCAGTAACTGTTCATTGCGTTCACTCGCTTCGTCACCAAAAGGCTGATTCCCAAGTGTTTGGTGTCTTACTTCGGGAGTATCGATTAATAAATACCTGACAGTTTCTATCTTTCCGTTATACTTTACTTTAATGGTATCTCCATCAATGACAGCAATCAATTCGACTGGAATCGTATCGTTTGCACTGGTTGATTTATCAGTAAAATTCGAACTCACATCACAGCCTGCGAAGAGAACTGGAACGAGAAGGAGCCACAACCATTTTTTCATTTATATCCCTCGATTCTTACTGTCAAAATGTATGTACTAAATATAACCGAACAGGAAGGAAACGACTATGGCAGAAACTATTCATTTAGATTTCCCTTATAATTTCGAGCGTGTGCTCGATCGATTATCAATGGACCCATTAATTTCTTTAAACAAAGAAAAGCGATATGTAATGGTGCCAACTGAAGAGCGCAAAATTTATAAAGTTCAAGCCTTTGGTACAACCGATGAGCCTGTATTCAAAATAATAGGACTTGAAGACGATAAAGAAATCCAGAAAATCAAAGAAATTTTTCATTTCGACCGTTCCCTAGAACCTATTCATGAACACTTTGCAAAAACGAACCTTGCTTTACTATTTGAAGAACACCGGGGGACACCCATCATTCGGGAATTTTCGTTGTATGCGACCTTAATGAAAAGCATTATTCACCAGCAGCTGAATTTATCCTTTGCACATACATTAACAGAGCGATTTGTTCATACATTCGGCGAACAAGTGGAAGGAGTATGGGTGTATCCTGATCCTTTTGCAGTAGGGGAACTTCAAGTTGAAGATCTGCGGAAATTGCAATTCAGTACGAGAAAAGCAGAATATGTAATCGGTGTTTCAAAAGCGATTGCAAACGGAGAATTGGATCTCGAATCACTTTCTTATCAAGATGATGAAACAATTATTGAGACTCTAGTGAAATATCGTGGAATCGGCCCATGGACAGCGGGAAGTTTTTTGCTTTTCGGATTGGGCAGACCTAATTTATTTCCACTTGCAGATATCGGTTTGCAAAATGCATTAAAAAAAATTTGGGGAACAGCAGATAAACCGAAAGCTGCGGAAATTTCTTCACATTTTCCGGAATGGTCTCCTTATTTAAGCTACGCATCGCTTTATTTATGGAGAAGTATTGAGTAAATTCTGTCATTCAGTCGAATTATGTATGTCTATTTTATTGGTCCCAATGATACAATAATTTTATGAAATATCAGATAATGATCTTGGGGAGTAGACATCATGAGAATTAGAGATTGGGATCGAAGTTTGAGAGCAAGGTTAATAGGAGAAGCGTTTATGAACATTACGTTTTGGATGTTTTTCCCTTTCCTTGCCATTTATTTTGCAGAGGAGTTTGGTAAAACCACTGCCGGTTTATTGCTTATCTTATCGCAAGTATTTTCAGTAGGAGCCAATTTAGCGGGAGGCTATTGTGCTGATCAGTTTGGTCGAAGAACGATGATGGTCATATCCTCGTTTGGTCAAGGGGGCGCATTTTTCCTGTTTGCACTTGCAAATTCACCTATTTTAGATTCACCTAGCTTAGGATTTATCGCATTCACTATCGCAAGTATGTTTGGCTCTCTCTATTGGCCAGCAAGTCAGGCTATGGTAGCAGATGTAGTACCAGAAGAGCACCGTAGTGATGTCTTTGCCGTTTTTTATACTTCAATAAATATTGCCGTTGTTATTGGACCGATTCTTGGAGGGATTTTCTTTTTCAGCTATAGATTCGGGTTGATGGTAACCGCAGGTCTCGTTTGTTTATTACTGGCATGGATCCTCATTAAATTTACTGAAGAGACGAAACCAGTTCGTTCAGATGATGATGCACAAGGGGCACCACGTGGATTTATGCATGCCATCCAAAAACAAGTGAAAGATTACGGTGTGATTCTGAACGACAAATTGTTTCTGCTTTTCATTATTGCAGGAATACTAAGTGCACAAACGTTTATGCAATTGGATTTACTGCTACCGGTATATATTAAGGAAGTAATCGGAAATCAATCTTTGGGAACTTGGTTTGGAACAGATATAAAGCTTACAGGTGAACTTGCCTTTAGTGTACTTATTTCAGAGAATGGATTACTTGTAGCTTTGTTGACAGTTGCTGTTACACGGTTTGTTGCGTCGTTTAAAGAGAAAAACATTTTCTTCATCTCATCCATCTTGTATGCATTGGCCATGATTGTTTTTTCTCTGTTTGATTTATTTTGGATTTTTCTTTTGGCGATGGCAATCTTTACATTTGGTGAGTTAATGATTGTAGGCTTGCAACAAAGCTTTATTTCAAAATTGGCACCAGAACATATGCGTGGCCAGTATTTTGCGGCTGCTAGTCTACGTTACACAATTGGCCGAATGATTGCCCCATTATCCATTCCACTAACAGTTTGGTTCGGCTTCTTTTGGACATTTACCATCATTGCGATACTAGCTGTAGTAAGCGCTTTTGTATATTACGGCATGTTCTATTTATTCGAACAAAAAAAGACAGCTTCTCCGTCATCTTCTTGAAGGGGAAGCGGTCTTATGTAGGTTGGAATCGAAATTCTATATTCAAATTTATTGTTCCGTCGTTTCAATTTGTTCAATTTCATTGAAGTAGATGAAGGATTCTTCTTCTAATTCAGCTAAACGTTCCTTATTGATACCTAGGCTTAAGTTTCCTGAAAAGATAGGTTCCCACCAAGTTTCTGTTTTTAACATGTTATTTCCTCCTTTGATTGTCTTAAATTATTTGTTAGTTCTTTACCCTAAAAAGTTACACATATAAACAACTTTTTTGATAAATACTTCTTAAGACCTTAAATTGATGCACAAACTATACGAAGGAGTGAGCGATATGAATCAAACAACATTTGCGGTTATTGGTACTGGAATTGTAGGAGAACGTATTATCAATCAACTTTTAGCTAATCCTAATTGCAAAATTGTCAGTGCGTTTGATGAGAATATACAACGATTACAAGAAATGAAAAGTAAATACGAGTTGCCAATAGCAAATTCTATTGAAGAATTATTTGAGACGAAACCACACTGGGTGTATATAGGAACACCTCCTAATAGTCATGCCTCTCTTGCTTTACAAGCAGCTGAAAAAGGCTGTTTGGTGTTATCTGAAAAGCCACTCGCTCACGATGTGGAAAGCGGGAAATTAATGGTTGAAAGTGCTAAACAAGCAAATATCTTAACGGCGATGCATTTTCCTCTTATGTATAGTCCAGCAATTCAAACGTTAATGAATGAAGTTGCAGACAATACACTTGGAGAAATACTTCGCGTTGAACTTCAAACATATTTCCCGCATTGGCCAAGAAAATGGCAACAGAATCCATGGATTGGTTCTCGTGCTCAAGGTGGGTTTATAAGAGAAGTATTTCCACATTATCTTCAAATCATGTATCGACTTTTTGGGGAATTTACATTTTCAGCACATCATACAAAATATCCTGAAGATCAAAGTTTATCTGAAACAGGAACTTCTGCATTCGGTCAAACTTACAGTGGCATTCCGATTCTAATCAATGGTTTAAGTGGAGTAGGACAGGAAGAACTTTTGGAATTCAAAGTGTTTGGAACAAAGAAAGTGATGACAATTAGAAATTGGTCAGAACTATGGGTAAGCGAAAAGGATGAGCCGGAGAAGAAAGTCGAAATCAATAAAACAACCAAATCTTTGTGGGATGCTTGTCATGATGCGAGAAGTGGAAAAGAAGCTTCGCTTGTGTCCTTTGAAGAAGGGTTAATCGTGCAGCGTTGGATTGATGAATTATTGACTTGAGTAAATTCCTTTTAGGTAAGTGGAATACATATGTAGACACCTTTTTTGAAGGTGTCTTTTTTGCGTGCAATCACACTACACGTTACAATAAAGTGATAGATGACGGGAGTGATAGAATGAATTTCACAGTGCAGGACGTTGACCATATGATTCAATCTCAACATGATTTTTACTATACAGGCGCCACAAAATCAGCAGCATTTCGAAAGCAGCAATTAACTAAACTGAAGCAGGCTATACAACTTCATGAACAAGAAATCGTACGGGCACTTTATGATGATTTACATAAAAGTGAATTTGAAGCATATGCCACAGAAGTAGGGTTTGTATTAGATAGTATCGGATATATGTTGAAGAATCTAGAGGAATGGATGAAACCGGAAGCAGTTAAAACGGCTCTTCATTTACAACCAGCAAAAAGTTTCATTATTCGTGAACCTTATGGCTCTGTCTTGATTATTGGTCCATTCAACTACCCATTTCAACTGGTCATGGAACCACTGATTGGTGCGATGATTGGAGGGAATTGTGCTATCGTCAAACCTTCGGAATCGGCTGCTCATACGGCCATCGTTATCAAGAAAATCATTGAATCAACATTTCCACCAGAATATATTCGTGTGGTTGAGGGTGAACGGGATGAGACATCCATTCTTATTCATGCACCGTTCGATAAAATTTTCTTCACCGGAAGTGTTCAAGTCGGAAAAATCGTCATGAAAGCTGCAGCTGAAAGATTGACTCCTGTGACGTTAGAACTTGGCGGAAAAAGTCCTGCAATCATTGATCATACCGCAAATTTAGAAGTCGCTGCGAAGCGTATCGTCTGGGGTAAATTCGTCAATGCCGGACAAACTTGTGTGGCTCCTGATTATTTACTGGTGAATCACAAAGTAAAAGATCAATTTATTGAGTTATTAAGGAAAACAATAAAAGACTTTTACGGGAAAGACCTACAAAAGAGTCCGGATTATGGCCGTATTATTAATCAAAAACAGTTCGATCGATTAAAACAGTTAATCAGACATGAAGGTGCCCACATTGTCTCCGGTGGAAATATGGATGAAAGTGACTTATATATTGAACCAACCATTCTAGACGGGGTTTCGTGGAATAGCCCGTCTATGGAAGATGAGATTTTTGGACCAATTTTACCAATCATGACTTATGATCGATTGGAAAGTGCAATAAGACAAATTAGAAAGTTACCAAAACCATTGTCTGCTTATTTATTTTCTGAAAATGAAAATGCCATTCAGTACTTTTTGGATGAACTGCCTTTCGGTGGAGGGTGTATCAATGATACAGTGACCCATGTAGGGAGTGCTCATTTGCCGTTTGGCGGTGTGGGGTCATCCGGTCTGAACGCTTATCATGGGAAATATAGTTTCGAAGCATTTACTCATGCCAAATCAATATTGAAAAAGAGTACCAAGTTTCCAGTGAATATTGTATTTCCACCATATAAAAACAAAGTGAAACTTGTGAAGACTCTTCTTAAATAGATGGTTATGTTAACATTTATTAAGATTAGAGGGAATCAGCTCCCTTTCCGCGGATGAACTAGCAAGCCTCCTCGGGGCAACAGGAGGTTGGTCACGAAGGCGTTGCCACACGAGGTGGCGTTCTTAGCCTTCGTTCCTTGAACAGTACAGTTTTACAAAGCTAAGAAAAAAATATACTAATACTAAAAAATCAGCGACCTTCATTTTAATTGGAAGTCGCTGATTTTTCTGCTTTATTATAAGGGAGTAAGATTGATACGGTAGTGCCTTTATTGAGTTGGCTATTAATAGTAATTTTCCCGGCATGCTCCTGAATGATTTTTTCGGAAATCATCATTCCAAGTCCAGTACCTGTGGTTTTCGTCGTGAAGAAGGGTTCAAATATTTGATTCACAACTTCCGGCGTCATACCAGCACCATTATCACGAATATGAATACTGACAAATCCCTCTGTCTCCAAATCTGTAGAGATTTCTAGGGAGCCTTCATTGGTCAGTGCTTCAATTGCATTTTTAACAATATTGATTATTACCTGTTTAATTTGATTCTGCTCACCAATAACTATTGCATTTTGGGCATTCCAAGATTCTTTCAGTAAAATACTTCTTAAATTAAGCTCTGGACTAAATAGAAGCACGACATCTTGAATGATTCTTTCAATATGAAATTCTTTTGCCTTTGTCACATGAGGTTTTGCGAGAATTAAAAACTCACTGATGATTAAGTTGATTCGCTCAAGTTCTGAAGCTATTAACTTTGTATAAGTTTGATAGGGGTGTTGATCATCTGTATTCATCATTTGAATGAAACCTGAAATCACAGTCATTGGATTACGGATTTCATGCGCAACTCCAGCAGCAATTTCTCCTGCCAGTTTCAGCTTTTCAGTCTGGACAATCAGTTTTTCTGCTTCTTTACGATAAGAAATATCCCGTGTAATAACGGACATTGCTACTATATCCCCACTTTTGTTGTAAATGGGACTTAACGTCAATTGCGCATCAAAGAAAGTGCCATTTTTTTTCATATCTTTTGTTTCGAAAGAGTAAAAACTTTCTCCTTTTAAAACTTTTTCGATTCTTTCGTTTGCTGCTGCCACATTCTCAGGTGGTACAAGTGGAATGTGGTTGCCGATACATTCCTCTCGACTCCAGCCATAGAGCAGCTCAAAAGCTGGATTCAGTGCAATAATGCGGGCATCTAAATCAAATACTGCAATGCCATCCTTGGCATTCTCAAAAAACATATGTAAATAGCCTTCCCTGGAATCTAGGGCTCTTTCCAGTGTCGATTGCTGTTCTTCCATTCGATGCCATGTGTTGCGCATAAAGAGTGAATGGACAACAGCTGTCAAACTTATTAAAATCAAAAACAATAGGACAACATATAGATTACCGAATTCAATGGTGCTTTCAAAATTTATATAGTTTTTTTGGAAAAGATAAATGACTTCCAGTGCAGTAATTGGTAAAAGAATTAAACTTGATATGATTGAATGGTATAATGAAGCGATGAATAGTGGATATACAAAAAGTAAAATATGTATGTAATAAGGTGTATCAATAATTAGATATAAAATATATCCATTCATTCCGCCCAGTATCAGGGTTTGCATCACATAATTATTTATGTTCATTCTCCGAAGAATATATAACAGGATACAATATAGGATAGCGAAAAGTGGGATGGAAACTGGATTTTGGTAATGGATAAACAGACTTGATAATGTATGTAAAAGTAATCCAACTGCAAATAAATTTATGAACAATCGATTGCGTTTTGTCAGGAGCATAGATTTGTCCATTTTTCACCTCGTTAATAAGTAGTTATTCCTATATCATACATGATTTAGCGGTGTGCGAACATGCTGAATTTTGATATGATATTTATCATACAGGGGGTTAATCATGTCAAGTGTGTTTAAAGAGAAAGAAACAGTTCAATTACTTAAAAAACTTGTAGAGATTCCAAGTCCTTCGGGATATACGAAAGAAATCATGAATTTTATGGCTTCGCTTTTAGATAACATGCACGTATCATACCACCGATCAAACAAAGGGGCATTAATTGCCACGATTGAGGGAAAAGATAATTCTAAACATAGATTGTTAACAGCACATACAGATACGCTCGGTGCGATGGTAAAAGAAATCAAAGGTAGTGGACGACTTAAACTATCGATGATTGGTGGATTTAATTGGAATGCGGTAGAAGGCGAATATTGTCACATACATACAGCCTCTGGTAAAAAAGTCCGCGGAACGATTTTGATGCATCAAACGACTGTTCATGTCTATAAGAATGCCGGTTCTGCAGAACGCAATGTTGAAAATATCGAAGTACGTATAGACGAGAAAGTGACGAATGCAGAGGAAACAAAAGCACTTGGAATAGAAGTGGGTGACTTTGTATCTTTTGATCCTAGATTTGAGCAAGTAGAATCAGGCTTTATCAAATCACGTCACTTGGACGATAAGGCTAGTACAGCTTTATTATTACAATTGATTGCTTCCATAAAAGAAAATGATTTGAAACTTCCATATACCACTCATTTCTATATTTCGAACAATGAAGAGATTGGCTATGGTGGTAATTCGAATATTCCTGACGAAGTAGTGGAGTATATCGCTGTCGACATGGGTGCAATTGGTGATGGGCAAACATCCGATGAATACACGGTCTCCATTTGTGCGAAGGATTCTTCAGGTCCCTACCATTACGAACTTACACGACATTTGGTTGAATTGGCTAAACAGCAAGGCATTGATTATAAGCTGGATATTTACCCGTATTATGGTTCTGACGCCTCGGCTGCAATTCGCGCTGGATTCGACGTCAAACATGCCTTATTCGGACCAGGTATTGAAGCATCACATGCATACGAACGGACACATATTGATTCATTGAAACACACTTCAGCACTGCTAGAAGCATATGTGCTCTCTCCAATGGAGACAGAATAGGAGGAAAGCAAATGCAGTCAATTGACTTAATCAGCTGCTTGCCGGTTAAAGAAATTCACGGATCACTTCCAGCCGAAGTGTTTGATATAGCGGTTGATTCACGTAGTGTTCAACCAGAAAGTATTTTTATCTGTATTAAGGGATATACCGTAGATGGCCATGAATATGCCTTGCAAGCAATTGAAAGTGGAGCAAAAATAATTGTTTCAGAAAAACAACTGGAATTGGACTATTCCCGAGTCGCCTGTGTAGTCGTTGACGATACAACGCGAGCGGTCGCGTTACTGGCCTCCAAGTTTTATGGATACCCATCCAAAGATTTAACAATGATTGGTGTAACCGGTACAAATGGTAAAACAAGTGTAAGTGGCATCATTCAAAATATGCTTCAAGGACTTGCTGTGAAATCTGCCTTGACTGGTACAATCGGTTTTAATTTAAATGGAGTTTTGTATGATTCTGCGAATACGACAAGTGACGCATTAAGCACACAATTAATGATTCAACGTGCGAAAAGCGAAGGCTGTCAGACAATGATTATGGAAGTCTCTTCTCACGGATTGGTACTAGGGCGTCTAACTGGTGTAGATTTTGATATTGCCATCTTTACAAATTTAACTCACGATCATCTGGATTTTCATGGAACAATGGAACAATATGGACAAGCAAAAGGTCTATTGTTCTCACAATTGGGTCAAGATTTACAACGTACAAAACATGCAATTGTTAATGGAGATGATCCCTGGTCTAACCGATTGAAAGAAATGACGGGTTATCCTGTATGGACATATGCGATTCATTCGGATGCACATTTCCAGGGGCGTAATATTCTGTTGCAATCAAATTGTACAAAATTTGAGATGAAGACGCCTGAAGGGATTTTTCCTGTACGTATGAATCTTCTTGGCGAGTTCAATGTATATAATGCATTGGCTTCAACAACGGCTTTGTATACACAAGGATATACAATTCCACAAATCATTGAACAACTTGAAAAAATTCCGCCAGTTAAAGGACGAATGGAAAAGTTGGATAGTGAGTTGCCCATATCCATCTTTATTGATTATGCTCATACACCGGACGCGATTGAAAAAGCGATTTCATCAGTCCTACCGTATCGAACAAATCGTCTCATCTTCTTAGTCGGAACGGGTGGTAATAGAGATCGATCAAAACGTCCTGCAATGGCTCAGATGGCTTCGGTCGCTGATTATGTGATTTTAACGACGGACGATCCACGCGACGAGCCATACGAATCAATTCTTACTGACTTGGAAAAAGGAATGTTGCATAAGAATTATGCGTGTATTGGTAACCGTGAAGCGGCTGTAAAGCATGCAATCGAGATTGCTGAGCCAGGTGATATTATCATTTTTGCAGGTAAAGGACATGAAGATTATCAAATCATTGGACGTACTAAGTTCCCGCATAGCGATGGAGATATAGCATTGGCTGCTGGTAAATTGAAATTCCAGGATTCTCCCTCTCGTTCTTGAAATAGCAGAAGTTTACACTGAAGCGAGAAATCGGGCTGGAGCTTAGTGCTGGAAATCGTAACAAAGAACCGATCACATTTGCCGATCGGTTCTTTCGACTTTTTGTTCACTTGTAATTTTTTGAAAAACTCCATATGATGATAAAGGAAAAAAAGAAGGAGAATACCTAATAATGACTAATCAAGTTCAAGACCAAATACAAGCAAGAAGAACATTCGCGATTATTTCCCATCCCGATGCCGGTAAAACAACAATGACAGAAAAATTGCTGTTTTTTGGTGGAGCCATTCGTGATGCAGGGACGGTAAAGGCTAAAAAAACCGGTAAGTTCGCTACATCGGACTGGATGGAAATCGAAAAGCAACGTGGGATTTCTGTAACTTCTTCAGTTATGCAATTCGATTACGACAATTGCCGTATCAATATTCTAGATACACCAGGTCACCAAGATTTCAGTGAGGACACATACCGTACATTAATGGCGGTAGATAGCGCGGTGATGATTGTTGATGCTGCAAAAGGAATTGAAGCTCAGACGATAAAATTATTTAAAGTTTGTCGTTTACGTGGGATTCCTATTTTTACGTTCATCAATAAATTGGATCGCCAGGGTAAAGAACCTCTGGAACTAATGGAAGAACTCGAAGAAGTGCTGGGAATTGAGTCGTATGCAATGAACTGGCCAATTGGTATGGGGAAAGAATTTTTAGGGATTTATGACCGTTTCAATAATCGTATTGAACAGTTCCGTACCGATGAGAAGGAACGCTTTTTGCCATTAGACGAAGATGGTGGATTAGCTGTCGATCATTCAATGAAACAAACTTCTTATTACAAACAAGCTTTAGATGATATTTTGTTGTTAAATGAAGCGGGTAATGACTTTGACCTTGAGAAATTAAAAAATGGAAAAATGACACCTGTATTCTTTGGCAGTGCCTTAACGAATTTTGGTGTTCAAACATTCTTGGAAACTTACTTACAATTTGCGCCGACTCCACAACCTCGAAAAACTGATGCTGAAGAAGTGATTAATCCAGTAACAGAGGAATTCTCAGGGTTTATCTTTAAAATTCAAGCCAATATGAATCCTGCTCACCGTGACCGTATTGCATTTGTGCGTATCGTATCGGGTAAATTTGAACGTGGTATGACTGTGACTTTATCCCGTACTGGTAAAACGTTTAAACTGACTCAATCGACTCAGTTTTTAGCGGACGATCGTGAAACAGTGGACTACGCAGTTGCAGGAGATATTATCGGTTTGCATGATACAGGCAGTTATCAAATTGGGGATACCATTGTTGGTGGTAAAAAGTCCTTTAATTATGAGAGACTTCCACAATTTACACCAGAATTATTTGTCCGTGTTACAGCCAAAAACGTAATGAAATCAAAGCATTTCCACAAAGGCATCATGCAATTGGTGCAAGAAGGTGCCATTCAATATTATAAAACGCTTCATACGGAAGACGTCATTTTAGGAGCGGTAGGGCAGCTTCAATTTGAAGTGTTTGAACACCGAATGAAAAATGAGTACAACGTAGAGGTTCGAATGGAACCTATCGGTAATAAAATTGCCCGTTGGATTGAGAACGAAACTGAAGTTCAGGAATCTATGTCAAGTCCTCGAAGCATGCTCGTTCGTGATCGTTATGATCGATATGTGTTCTTATTTGAAAATGATTTTGCAATGCGCTGGTTCCAAGATAAAAACGAAAATATCGAGCTATATAGTTTGTTATAAGGAGAAAACCTGTCTTTTGACAGGTTTTTTATTTTGTTGGCTATGTAAATTTTTAATGGTGTTTTATATGCTCACTTTCCGCGGACCATGGACAATTTGGTTCTAATCTTTGCGACGATTAGCCGCAGGAGTATCGCAAATTCCCTTACAATCAACAACATTACATAACAGAGACTATAGAAAAAATATGTTATCGTTTACAACCGATAATTAAGGACGCAGCTAACACCATTTATTAGTGAATTAATATAGAAATATTGTCAATCACGTTTCCGAATAAAGTTTTACACGATTCACGTTTGAAGTAAGTGGGCGTAACGAATATGATAGAGAGAGAAGTTTTTGCAGGAGAGGAAATTATGAAATGAAAATCAGCGATTTTTCGATAAAACGTCCCGTTTTTACAACAGTCATTATGTTTTTGGTTATTATCTTAGGTTTAGTATCGTACTTCAAAATACCAGTTACGTTAATTCCTGAATTGAACCCTCCTATTGGTGTGGTAGTTACAAGTTATCCAGGGGCGAGCCCGACTGAAGTCAGTGAAAAAGTGACAAAGCCACTTGAATCAAGTTTGTCAACTTTACCGGGGATAAAAACATTGCAATCTACTTCGCAAGAAGGCGTCAATATTATTGTATTGCAATTTGATTGGTCAACCAATATTGATGATATACAAAACGATATCATGCAGCGTATCGATCAAACTCCAGTACCTGACGATTCTCAAAAACCTCGCTTTTTGAAATTTGACCCAGCACAGTTTCCTATCATTCAGTTATCACTTCGTGCTCCTGAAAATGAGGGAGACGTCCGAATCATCGCAGAACAACTGGAAAAAGAACTGCGACGTACAGACGGCGTAGCGAGTGTCAATGTTTCAGGGGCGTTAGTGGAAGAAGTACAAATTTTATTGGATCAACAAAAGCTTGAAGCTAAAGGATTAGCGCAATCTGACATCGTGCAGTTGATTCAAGCAAATAATGTTTCGTTTCCTGGTGATCCAATCGAAACACAAGATGGAAAGCAACTGACTACACGTATTGTCAGTACACTGACAAATGTCGAAGATATAAAGAATTTAGTGGTGACGGTCAATCCTATGGACGGTAAGAACATAACCGTTGCAGACGTAGCAACGGTTGAGTTGGCAGAACAAGAAACCTCAACTGAAACTCGTGCGAATGATGAACCCGCGGTTTTGATGTCAGTACTGCAAGAATCTGGAGCCAATACAGCAGATGTTTCAACCTCGTTAAAAGAATCTTTAGATGAACTTTTAAAGAAGGATGAGTATAAAGGGGTAGAAGCGGATATTTTGTTTGACCAAGGTGATTATGTGAAGTTAGCCATCGGAAACATTGGTTCTTCGCTCATATTTGGTGGACTCTTCGCCATGCTTGTACTTTTTGTTTTTTTACGCGGAATAAAGAGTCCAATTATCATTGGAATCGCTATTCCATATTCAGTCATCGTAACGTTCGTGCTAATGTATTTTGCTGATTTTGCTCTAAATATCATGACGTTGGGTGCACTTGCACTTGGTATTGGGATGTTGGTAGATAATGCAATAGTGGTCATCGAAAACATCGAACGTCATCTCGGTATGGGGAAAGACTCTAAAACTGCTGCTTCTGAGGGAACAAAGGAAGTGGCAGGGGCAATTATAGCATCAACTTTAACAACTGTTGCTGTGTTCGTTCCTGTTATCTTTATCACAGGTTTAATTGGCCAAATTTTCACTGAGTTTGCCTTAACCATTTCCTTTAGTTTAATTGCTTCTTTGGTAGTAGCACTTACCGTCATTCCGATGCTTGCAAGTAGAATGATGAAAAAACCTAGAGGCGACTTCGAAGCAAAACGTCGACGTTCAAAATCATATAATAATTTTGAACGCTCGGTTAAATGGGCTCTAGGACATCGATTAATGGTATTGATTATCACTTCAATCATGCTAATAATTGCAACTTATGGGATGTTCCAAGTGGGAACCGAGTTTTTACCGGCTACTGATGAAGGATTCGTTAGTGTCAATGTCGAGTTAGATAATGGATCTTCTGTAAAAGCAACAAAAGCAGTAGTGAAAAAAATAGAAAATCAATTAAACAAAGAAAAAGATGTGGATGTATATGTGAGTCTCGTTGGAGGAACACAACAAGGCCAATCTCGAGGAACTTCAGAATCGAATAGAGCGGAAGTATATATCAAGCTCATTCCTTTAGATAAACGTGAGCGTTCTGTATTTGAATTTGTGGATGAAGTACAACCAAAAGTATTGAAAGACGTAGGGGATGAGGCAGAAGTAAGTTTTAATTTACAAACTGCTGCTGGCTCCACACCAAATTCATTATCATTTTCCGTAACAGATACGGATGACAAACGTTTAGAAAAAGCCGTTTCTGATATTCAAGGCACTTTAAGTGAATTTGATTCAATTACAGAAATCACGAATGATTTAGATGAGAAAATAGATGAAGTGCAAGTGTCCGTGAATAAAGATGCAGCAACCGAATATGGACTGGCTCCTGCACAAATTGCCCAAACGGTGAACAGTGTGACGAGAGGCGATTTTGCTACACAAATTATTTCAGAAAATGAAGATGTTTATGGTGTATATGTAAAATATGATGAAAAATACCGTAGCAGCATTCAGCAATTGAAGAAACTGAAATTGCGAACACCTTCAGGTCAATTTATTGAATTGCAGGAAGTGGCAGAAATAGAAATTGCCGAAGGTCCTGTTTCCATTCGTCGAATTGACCAAGCAGCTTCGGTCAGCTTTAAGCTAAAATATGAATCGTCTTATACTTTAGGTGAAATGTCCGATCAAGTTGACGAGGCAATTGAAAAATTAAACTTGCCAGAAGAGGTTGATATTAAGTTCGGTGGTGACCGTGAATTATTCGAGAATGCCATTAATGATATGTTGTTGGCAGTCATTCTTGCAATTGTACTTGTCTATATTGTTATGGCTGCACAGTTTGAATCGTTCAAATATCCATTTGTCATCATGTTCTCAGTCCCACTGATGATTATCGGAGTAGCACTGGGGTTGTTTATCACTCAGACTCCAGTCAGTATTACAGCAGTAATTGGCTTATTAGTGCTTGTAGGTATTGTAGTTAATAACGGGATTATGCTGGTCGATTTTATTAATCAACGCAAAAAAGAAGGATATAATTCTTATGATTCAATTGTTTCCTCAGCACGTGATCGAGTGAGACCGATATTAATGACCGCGCTAACCACGATTCTTGGTTTGTTGCCACTAGCGATTGGGATAGGTGAAGGAACTGAGATTAATCAACCTATGGGTATTGTCGTAATCGGTGGTCTGATCAGTTCGACATTGCTGACGCTGTATGTCATTCCAGTAATTTATAGTTTGTTTGATCGTGAAACACGTCGAAGTGCAAAAGAACCGATATCTTGAACAGACAACGTCTATTAATAAATAGACGTTGTTTTTTGTTGTTAATTTTCGTACTATTCAATTATTAAGAGTTTCGGAGGAGAATATATGCAAATTCCATTAATTACTGGATTTCCTGGATTCATTGCACGGCAGATTATACAAGAGTTGATATCCCAAAACAAAGTAGAGACGATATACACATTGGTCTTATCTTCTCAAATGAAACTCGCTAAAGAAATTTCCCAGGAAATTATGAAAGATTCTCCTAATGTAATGATTAAATTAGTAGAAGGGGATATCACATATCCAGGTTTGGATATTGCTACCGAGGAACTTGAAACACTTTGTAGAGAAGTAAACACGGTGTGGCATTTAGCTGCAATCTATGACTTGGCTGTTGCTAGAGATACCGCGTGGAAAGTAAATGTCCACGGTACGTATCACGTAAATGATTTTGTAAAAACGTTACCGAACTTAACGAGGTATATATATTTCAGTACGGCATATGTAGCAGGGAGCAGAGAAGGTCTACTACGTGAAGATGAATTGATTCGTCCTAAGGCGTTTAAAAATTATTATGAAGAAACGAAATTTGAAGCGGAAGTTCTGGTTGAAAAAATGAAGTCTTTAGTCCCGACAACGATTATCCGTCCAGGCATCGTACGGGGACATTCCATTTCAGGGGAAACAATAAAATTCGACGGTCCCTATTTCTTCATCAATATGATTGATAACATAAGGAAGCTTCCAGTGATCCCTTACATCGGCAAGTCTCAATCATTGATAAATGTTGTACCAATCGATTTTGTTATTAAAGCAGTGGTATATTGCAGTGAGGATGTAGGTGCTATAGGTAAGACCATTCATTTAACGGATCCAAAACCTCACCCAGTGGAAGAAGTATACCGACAGATGGTTTGGCATGTAACCGGAAAATGGCCAAAAGGACGAATACCTCTGGCGCTTGCAAAAATGGGTATGCAATTGAAAGTACTGAGAAAAAGCTTGGGTGTTGAAAAAGAAACATTGGACTATTTGACATGGAACGCTCAGTTCGATACGACAGTTGCGAAAGTTATCTTGAAGGACAGTGGAATTCGATGTGCGGATTTTATCGAATCCCTGCCAAGTATGATTGCTTTTTATCAGCTTCATAAAAAAGAACAGTCTTATCATATTCAGATAAAGTAGTGTTAGTTTACAACTCCGTTCAATATGTTATAATTATTGTACATGAAAACTTAATATACTTTTGACTGTTGTCAAAGGGGAGTAGCTATAGGGAAACCTATTTCATAGTCGTCATTACATGGTATACACCATCGGTTATGATAGCCATTTACATAATGTGCTTAGCAAGACCTTTGCCTTTTTATAAGGCAGGGGTCTTTTTGTTTTCAAAAATATTTATTAAAGGAGATCGTTATGGATATTTTTACAGTTGAATTTTTAGTAGCTCTACTATCAATCATTATGATTGACTTAGTTTTAGCAGGAGACAATGCCATCGTTATTGGGATGTCTGCGAAAAACTTGCCCATTCATCACCGAAGAAAAGCCATCATGTGGGGAACAGCTGGAGCTGTAGTGATTCGAGTTCTTGCGACACTTGCCATTGTATGGATTTTGAAAATTCCTGGCTTGCAACTTGTGGGGGGACTTATTTTAATCTGGATAGCTTATAAATTGTTAGTTGAAGATGGGGATGCTGGTGATCATAAAGCATCTAAGACCTTAATGTCAGCTATCGGTACAATAATCGTTGCAGATACAATTATGGGGTTAGACAATGTATTAGCAGTTGCTGGTGCAGCAAATGCTTCAAACCATAGCTTTTTATTAGTTGTAATTGGTTTGATTATCAGTATTCCAATTATGGTCTGGGGAAGTACGCTCTTCGTGAAACTGATTGATAAATACCCAATTATCATTTATATCGGATCTGCTGTTTTGGCATTCACTGCAGCAAGAATGATTACACATGAACCGTTCTTACACGATTTCTTTGATGCTAACCCGTACGTAGGCTGGATTATGATTGCATTGGTGACGGTTGGAGTAGTAATGGCCGGACGATACAAAAATCGTAAGCAATAATTTCAGGATTTAACAGTAAGCTGCGTAAAATCGAAAAGATTTTACGCAGCTTTTTTTGTACCCCCTAAAAAATTAGATATGGCATCGAATAGTTTGATGACGTGAAAGCGTACGCATTTTACAAGGGGTGGCACACATTGAAAAAATTCCAAAAAATCAGTGCAGCTTTGCTAGCAACAGGATTAGTAGCTTCAACTTCTTTTCCGGCCTTTGCCAATGACACCGAAAAAGTAGATTCATCCAATTTTGAAACAGTAAATTTACAAGAGGCATTGAACAATTTGAAAGAACAAACGACTTCAGTTGAAGATTTGCAAACGATTTCCACAAATATTCCTTTGGGTTACCTTGCAAATAATATTTTTGCACTTTCCCTGAACATTGAAAAAATAAATAACCCAACTGCAAAAGCGGCTCTTCAGAGAAATATTGATAAAGCTATTGCCAAATGGGAAGAGAAGAACAAAGAAGAAGATAAAGTAGAAATTCCAACTACAGAAACAACACCATCTGACGAGGCAACTGAACCTGCCCAAACTGATGAAGACACTGTGGAGAATGATAAAGAAAAAACTGAAACTGAAAAAGATTCAGAAGTAGTAAAAGCTGAGAAAAAAGCTGCTAAAGAAGTGAAAAAAGCTGAAAAAGCAGTAGAAAAGCAAGAACGTAAAGATGCTCAACATGCAAAACAACAAGGACGCAAAAATACACATCACGCTAAAAAAGAAGAGCATAAAGCATCGCATCATGCAAAAAAAGAGCATCGTCATGAAGGCGAAAAACATAATGAAGATCACAAAAACAAATAACACTTGGGTTAATTGTTAAGAAAATGAAATACAATGCATCTTTTCATTTTATCAAGAACCCGTTACAATCGATAGGACTTAACTATTGTGCGGAAATGGGGTGAGCTTGTGATACTAGCAACGATTCAAGGACTTTTTCCTAAGAAACAATCAAAAAACGATCTTGAATTGCTAGTAATTCAAGCAAAAGAAGGGAATGAAGAAGTTCTACATGAACTTCTTTCTTCCTACACTCCTTTTATGAAAAAAACTGCTTCGTTTATATGTAAACGTTATATTGGGGAACAAGATGACGAGTATAGTATTGCAATGTACGCATTCCATGAAGCGATCGTTCATTTTGAACATGATAAAAATGCATCATTCTTAACATTTGCTCATTTGCTGATTCGGCGTAAACTGATTGACTTTATTCGAAAAGAAGCAAGAAGAAAAGAAATTAGTCTAGGTCAAATGACTTCTGATTCTGAGATTGAATCAAGTTCTTTTTCAATCCTAGAATCTTCTCATTCATTTGAACAATTTACAGCGACGCAGCAGGCAGATGAAAGAAAACATCAAATTGCTGTATACGAATCTTTGTTAAAACCATTTGGACTAAGCTTTCAGGAACTTGTTAAAGTTTCTCCATCGCATGAAGACTCAAGAAAGACCGCTATCCAAATAGCACAACTCATTGTGGAAACGGACGAGTTTTACGAAGTTCTTCAAACAAAAAAGAAATTACCAATAAAAGAATTGGAAGAATTAGTTGAGGTTTCACGTAAAACCTTGGAAAGACAACGAAAATTTATAATAGCAATTGCTATTCTTCTAAAAAGTGACCTGCACTATATAAAAGATTATTTAAAAGGACGGATGTCATGATGAACACGCGAAGAGGGATCGTGTTTGAGACAACATCTTCATATAGTATTTTCTTCACGGAAGATGGAGTATTTGAAAAAGGCATACCACTTTCTGCTTCTGTTGAAATAGGTGAAGAAGCATTTTATAAACCTTTATTAAACAAGAGAAGCTATAAAGCAACATTTAATTCTTCATGGACAGCGCCGGTTCTTTCGATGGTTGCGACACTTGTATTGCTATTTTCAATATTGCTGCCTTCACAAACTCCAGTGTCTGCATATGTACAGATTGATATCAATCCGAGTGTTGAACTGGGTCTTGATCAGGAAGGGACAGTGTATTCTTTTAAGGGGCTCAATGACGATGGAGAGGCACTTAAGAGAGATATTGCTTTCTGGAAAGGAAAGCCTTTAACATGGGTTTTACATCAAATTGTAGATCGTACGGAAACAACTATCAAGACACAAGAGGAGATTGAGATTACCACCATCTATGAAAATAAAGAAAACCATGCAAAGCTGGAAAAAGTAATTGTTTCGGCAGTGTCAAATTCCAACAGTAAAAGTATGATGCAGAAATACTCCGTAAATGTTAATGAAGCCTCTTTAGAGGATCGTCAAGCTGCTAACAATGAAGGTATTTCCGTACAGAAATACAAGGCACAATTCAAAGACAATAAGGTAGAAAAGCAACAGCAGAAGATAAAGAAAAAAGATGAAAAACAACAGGAAATAAAGAAAAAAGATGAAAATAAGAAACACGAAGACAATAATAAACTGCAGAAAGAAAACAAAAAAGAATCGCAAATACCTGCTGTTGACATGAAAGATCACAAGAACACTCATAATAAAAGTAAACAAAATCCTCAACACCAAAAACAAGAATCTAAACAAGTTAAGCCTAACAAGAAGTGGGATAAGCCAGCAAAATCAGAAGGAAAGACTCAAAGTCATCAACCGAATCAACAAAATGATTCGAATAGAGAAGGAAAAGATAACGGCCAGTCAAAAACAAGTGGCAACCATCCTTCTGAAAAAAAAACGAATTCAGATCACCACGATAACCCTCGCCAAGATAAAAAAGGGAAAAATAAAGATCATGAAAGAAAAGATAATGATCAAAAAAGAAAACAAGATAAAAAACAAAGTGGTAAAGAACAATCAGAACAAGGCAAAAATCGCAATCATAAAAATCATTAATCCGGGTGCTTCTCAATCGAGAAGCACTTTTTTTAAAAGAATAAATACTTGTTCTTTCTTTTTTACGTAATGTTTTTTAGAATAGGAAGATGACCTATTCGTGTCATTTGAAAGGACTTGACCTTTTTATGAATCCAATTATTAAACGCATACGAAATTTAACGCCCGCTCAAGCAATCGTTTCTTATTATTTTTTAGCCATTGGGTTATCTGTGGGGTTATTAAACCTACCTGGAGTTCACCAACCTGGAGTCAGTGTGGCTTTTATTGATAGTTTGTTTACAGCAGTCAGTGCTGTCAGCGTTACAGGTTTAAGTGTATTAAATATTTCAGAAACGTACTCAACTTTTGGAATCGCCATGTTAATGATTATCCTCCAACTTGGTGGAATTGGAATCATGTCTCTTGGTACATTTGTGTGGTTACTGGTTGGAAAAAAAATAGGCTTACGCGAACGACAATTAATCATGATAGATCATAACCAGCATTCTCTGTCAGGGGTCGTTAATTTAATTATTGAAATCATAAAGATTTTATTGCTTATCGAGTTGTTGGGCGCACTCATTCTTACGTTCTACTTTACTCAATTTTATGAAACACTGTCAGAAGCTTTTCTCCATGGTTTGTTTGCCTCTGTTTCAGCAACAACGAATGGTGGCTTTGATATTACGGGCGAATCCATGATCCCGTATCATGATGATTATTTTGTGCAAATCATAAACATGATCTTAATCATTTTAGGAGCAATCGGTTTCCCTGTTTTAATCGAAATTAAAGCCTTTTTATCGAATAAAAATAAAAATTTCCGATTCTCGCTGTTTACGAAGATTACAACTGTTACATTTGGTTTATTGCTGGTCGTAGGAACTGTTGTCATTCTTGCTTTGGAAATGTTCAAATCTTTTCGCGGTATGTCATGGCATGAAGCCTTATTTACTGCAATGTTTCACTCTGTGTCGTCACGCTCGGGTGGTCTTGTTACTGTTGATATCACAGAGTTTACACAAGGTACCGACATATTCTTGAGTGCATTGATGTTTATTGGAGCCTCGCCAAGTTCAGTAGGTGGAGGGATTCGCACTACGACGTTTGCAATAGCGATCCTATTTTTGATTAACTATGCGCGTGGGAAAAATGAAATACAAATATTTAATCGTGAAATTCAATTAATCGACGTGTTACGTTCATATGCGGTAATCATTTTATCTATTTTCATTGTGTTACTTGCAACCATCGCCTTATCAATTTCAGAACCCACATTGTCAATGACGGCAATCATTTTTGAAATTACCTCAGCTTTTGGAACATGCGGTATGTCTTTAGGCATCACGGATAAATTATCGACTTTCGGTAAAATATTGATTATGCTTTTGATGTTCGTAGGGCGCATCGGATTAATCTCCTTCCTATATACTATAGGCGGTCGTACAACCAAAACCAAATTCCATTATCCAAAAGAACGTGTTATCATAGGCTGAAAAAAAGAGCAGGTCCTGTATTCAGGATACCTGCTCTTTTGCTATAAACGAAAATTGTGGTGCTTGTCCCGATTTGAAGAAAGTTAGTAAATAGCCATCCTTCGATACGACTTGCTCTTGGTCAAGCTGTTGTAAATCAAGTGAGAAGGGAACAAGGAGCGTCTGTTTGTAAACTTCACGTTCATGAAGATTGAGTTTTGCAAAAGACTGACCGGCTAGACTTGGATTTTCAATAATTTTTCGATAAATTGCAGACTGTGATTCTTTTTCCATTTCTTTTTCCCACCATGGCTTGCGCGGTTGGAATTGATGATGTACCAAGTAATCAATCTTCATCAAACTTCTAACGACTGCCATGTCAGCACGACCGTCCTGAAGTAAAAATTCTTCTAGTCGTTTAAATAAGTCTTCAAGTTGGTGGCCAATTCGGGACCAACCTTTTTCTTCCCAATAGCTGCCAAAGTCCTGGAAGAAATCAAAAGGCGTTTCAAACGTTTCAGAAACTAAATAGCCAACTGTACGATCGAGTCTATGTGCATTCCAATATTTTTCAAGAACATCTTCAGCTTGTTTGATTCTGAGCATATCATCAAACGACAGGACATTATTGGCGAAGATCTCATATGGGGCTTGATCGACATATACGTAGCCATATTCTTCAGCTTGAACACGCAACCCTGTTCCACGTAACAGTTTTAAGAAGCCTAATTGCAATTCTTCAGGTCCCATTGCAAATACATCATTAAACGTTTGTTTGAATGAAGCATAATCTTCTTCAGGTAACCCGGCAATCAAGTCTAAATGCTGCGCAATTTTTCCGCCTTCTTTTACCATTGTCACAGTACGTGTTAATTTGGCAAAGTTTTGTTTTCTTTTTACGAGTTCATTCGTCAATTCATTCGTTGACTGAACGCCGATTTCAAATCGGAATAATCCAGCAGGTGCATTTTCATTTAAAAACTGAATGACTTCAGGTCGCATAATATCAGCTGTAATTTCGAATTGAAAAACAACACCAGGGCGATGTTCGTCAATCAAAAATTGAAACATTTCCATCGCATAGCTACGGCTAATATTAAATGTCCGGTCTACAAATTTAATGATTTTCGCATTATTATCCATCAAATAACGAATATCTTCTTTCACTTTTTCCCTATTGAAATAACGGACACCGACTTCGATGGAAGATAAGCAGAATTGGCATGAGAAGGGACAGCCACGGCTGGTTTCAATGTAAGTAATTCGTTTGGACAAGTGAGGAATATCTTCTTCAAAGCGAAACGGTGTTGGCATTTCACGTAAATCAATTTTAGGTCCTTGCGGGTGAATCATAAATTTTTCATCCTGCATAAAACAAATACCAGGTACTTCTTTTAAAGGAAGAGTTCCTTCGACAAAATGAAGCAACTGTTTGAACGATACTTCGCCCTCACCCATGACAATAAAGTCGATTTCTTTCATGCGTCTCAACCAGTAGTTTGAGTCATAGGATACTTCTGGTCCGCCAAGTACAATAATAGTATCTGGGCTCACTCTTTTTAAAAGACGAACAACTTTTAAAGTCTCCTCAATGTTCCAAATGTAACAGCTGAAACCGACAACTTTAGGTTTCTTTAAATATATATCAGAAACAATATTAAAAGCTGGATCCTTTATTGTATATTCAGCAATGGTTGGATTAAATTCAGGTTGTGCACTTGCTTTAAGACACCTTAGTGCCAAGTTGGTATGAATATATTTTGCATTTAGTGTTGCTAAGACGATGTTCATTAAGCATTCTCCTTCTTTACATCATTCTATTTTAACAAGGAAAGTTGATTCAAACAATATAAGTCAATATTAGCTAAATCTATATGAAATAATCTGAATTAATTTTAATCTTTGTTTTTTTAGCTATCCAGAATATAAAGGCATTTCACAGCATAATTTGTATAAAAAGAACGAGAAAGGTCCGGTGAATGACTTGTTTGGCGAAAAAATCACAGAGATGTTCGATTATTTATTTTGGAACGATAAAGAACCAGTCATTCTACTCGAGAATGGCAAGGGGATTAAGTTAAATAGAATGGCGAAGGAATTTTTCTCACACAACACAGTTGAAGAGATTATCACACAAATGGACAAGTCTTCTTCTAAAACCTGGAGAAATTTTTTAAAGGAAGCGACATTTTCAAATAATGCAAAATGTCAAATATGCTTAACGGATAATGTAAAAGGCAATAGATTTATCGAAGTCCAGGGCAATTATAATCAATCATCATCCCAATATCTGATTCGCTTCAAACAACGCCCACACGAAATTCTAAGCCATAATATAGTAGATGGTTTAATGAAATATGAATTTCTCTTTAAATATGCTCCGCACGGTATGATTTTGACCGACACTGAAGGAACCATTATTGACTTCAATCAGAAAGCCACAATCTTACTTGACGTAGCTCCACATGAATTAAAAGGCAAAAAAGCACACAACATTTTTGACTTGTTACCTCATTCAAAATCTGATTTCGAACAATTTTTCAAAACACTTTCACTAAAAGGTTCTGCCGAAATGAGTGTATCTAAACTAGATACAACCGGTGAACCAAAGTTTTATCATTTTACATCTGCGTTCAATAATAACTTGGACATGTACGTTACGGTCATTCGTGATGATACCGAAAATGTTCAATTGAAAAAGCAAATTGAACACTCACGTTCGTTATCGACTCTCGGTCAGATGGCTGCAAGTATTGCGCATGAAATTCGAAATCCTTTGACCTCTTTGAAAGGATTTACACAATTACTAACATCGCAAGTAACTGAACAAGGATACGAATATCTAGACATTATCAATAGTGAACTCATTAGAATGGAATCCATACTCAATGAGTTTTTAGTTTTATCTAAACCGCCTTCTCGATCATTTCAATTTATTTCTGTCTCTTCCATCATTTCGCAAGTAGTTGATTTTATGCACCCACAAGGTATCATACAAAATATTGAACTTGTAATGGTACCATGTGAAAATGACTCGGATTGGATTCTTGGTGACGCACATGAATTAAAAAAAGTATTTATGAACGTTTTAAAAAATTCAATGGAAGTCATACCTAATGGAGGGAAAGTGTTCATAACTCAATCCTTACGTGATAACAATCAAGTTTGTGTGTCCGTAAAAGATCAAGGTGGGGGGATGACTCAGGAGCAGATGCAGAAGATTTTTTTACCTTTTTATACATCGAAAGAACAAGGGACTGGGCTTGGACTTGCCCATGCAATTCAAACAATCGAAGATCATGGGGGAAGTATAGAGGTAGAGAGTAAGTTAACTCACGGTACTACTTTTCATATTATCCTTCCAGTTTATCATTTGGAGGCTAAAGGGGGACATACGGTACATGATAAAAGCTTTGGAAAGTCCAATCGGGAAGTTATATCTTCAAATTGATGACGGAAAATTAACAGCTATTTATTTTGATGAACCACTAATGCATTTGGGGACGGTAGCAATCCAGCAAGATGAATCAGTGTATGAAAATGTAAAGAAGCAATTAAACGAATATTTTCAGGGAGAGAGGATACAATTTGATTTGCCACTGTCTGCAAGAGGAACTTTATTTCAACAGAGTGTGTGGCGTCAATTGCCTGGTATTTCCTATGGAGAAACAATCAGTTACCAAGAGTTGGCAAATAGAATTGGCAACACAAAAGCCTGTCGTGCGGTAGGACAAGCAAATCGAAAAAATCCATTACCGATAGTCGTACCCTGCCATCGTGTTATAGGAAAAGACAAATCATTGAAAGGCTATGCGGGTTCACTTACACCGATTAAACAATATCTGCTCGAATTAGAGCAAAAACACATCAATTCCAAACCATTTTGACAAAGTTCTTCTATTCCCTATATACTAGTTTTAATTAGAGAGAATGGAATACAGGTGATAGAGATGAAATCCGAAGAACTGACACAGTCGTTAAAATTATTTATCGTGCTTTCTAGAGCATATAAAACATTGCATGAATGTACGAATCAATTTTTTCAAGCAAATGGACTAAACCCTACTGAATTTGCAGTTTTGGAATTGTTATTCCACAAGGGGCGACAACCGCTGCAGAAAATAGGAAATAAAATACTGCTTGCCAGTGGTTCGATTACCTATGTCATTGATAAGCTGGAAAAAAGAGGCTTCATACACCGCGTTTCATGTCCTTCGGATCGCCGGGTGACATTTGCTGAAATCACTCCTGAAGGAGAGGCTTTCATGGCTCAATTGTTCCCAGAGCATGAGAAACAATTGCATGAAATGATGGGTGCTTTGGATAATGATGAGAAAGAGCAAGCGATTACATTATTGAAAAAATTAGGATTATCAATTAAAGATTTATCATATTAAAAAAATTCCGGCTCACTAAGTGAGCCGGAATTTTTTATTGTTTTACAGCGATTGTTTCGCCCATTTTCAAAAATGCATCCGTTAAGTTCACACTGTTTTGATCAAAGATTGTCAAGCGGACAATCAGATTGCCTTGTTCAAATACCATCCCTGAAACAGTTCCTAATTCAAAAGTAGTTTCGTATCCAATCTGATTCGAAATCCCTTCGCCTTGAGGTAATTTCTCTTGTTTGTCAATCTTCACAGGTTCTTTGCCAATGCTCACAGCTGCAATACTTTCAATCATCGTATCTCTAATAATTTCATAGTCTGCTTCATCTTTGGAGATCGTTTCTACTCGCATGAAGACGGCAGAATTTTCGTCATAGTATATTGAATCTTTATTAGGTTCTTCCCCAGTTAATGAATAGCCATCTAATTTATAGATCGAATAGTTCTGTTCATCACTATCCGTCAACTTTGCGGTTTCTTCTTTCTTTTCGTCATTGATCGAATATGACAGTGACTTTTCAGGTCCTCTTGTTTCAGTAACAGGTGCTGGTTCTTCTGTTTCCTCTTTTGCTTCATCTTCATCAGCTGTTTCATCTACCGTTGTTTCTTCAGAGTCCGCAACAGTAGTTTTATCACTTTCAGAACCATTAGATTCATCTGTGGAGTTACATGCAGAAAGCATGGAAATTGCTAAAGACAATGATGCAAATAGTAGCCAAGATTTTTTCATGTTATATTTCCTCCTTTATGTAGTAGACGTGATGTGGTTGTCATATGTTTCAAGAGTTGAGAGGCAAAACCAGAAACAGTAGAATCGTCATTGTAATATGAGCGATAATGATGAGCGGCATGCTTTTTTTCCATTCATACAAAAGCCCCCACAGTAAACCGGATGTGACTGCTGCAAGCACTCCTAACCAAAATCCGCTGAAAGCCATGGATAATCCGAAAAGTAAGGAGGCCACCAACACAGCGAAGAAAGGGCTCATGTAAGTTTTTAATTTTTGCTGAATAAAGCCCCGCCAAAACAATTCTTCTCCTGGGGCAATAATTAACATCAACAATAAATAATGCCAAACAGTAGTCGGTCCAAAGTCACTTAAGAATTGCTCCACTGAAATTGCTGCTTGATCCGTAAATATGGAAAAGAAGCGATATGCAGTTGCAATAAGTCCATAAGTGAGTGTACCATAACCAATTCCGAAAATTAAGTACTCCCATGTTTGTATTTCATCTTCCATCTTGCCAAGAACAAATGATAAGGACATAAATAACAGCATCGTAAATGTGTACATATACCAAAAAATTACTTCAAATGAAAAAGTGAAAAAAAGTAGCAAATAGACGAGAACTAAACTGAGAGTCCATCTTAGATGAGAAGCCATAATATTCAACTTGCACACCTCCAGTACTTTAGCATTTAGTGATCATTCTTCTTCATCAGTAATGGGTGAAGACTCTTGCTCTTTAAGGTATACTATTTTATACCGTTTATGATTGATAACTGTTTTTTCTTCAATTTCGAGTTCTTCGAAATTTTCCATAATGGAAAGATTCACAATTACGGAGTTTTCATTAACTTTTTCAACAATCCCTTGCAAGCCATCTTTGAATTCAATTATTGATCCAACAGTTGCTATTTCCACAGATACTCAGCTCCTTAATGCGGTCATATTCAATAGTGTGCATGATAATTTTTCTGACGTAAAGTATTTTCTGAAAACATATTTAAATCATTTCAAATTTTTAACTAAAGGGAGACTTTCCATGAATACATATGAACAGCAGTTAGAGGATTTAAGAGCAGGTAAGCTAACCTCCATTACAATCGAAAAAGAAGATTTTTTGACATTTCGTGAAGTACTGGTTCAAAGAGCAGACTTTAAACATATAAGAGGAACTGCTAAACAGGGCGGAATTGTTATCTATACTTATGATCTTGATGCACGAAGTTAACAAGAATGTCATATTTTGTCGGAATAAACTTGTGTTTGCGAGAAGATTTTCGTGTATAATAATGGATAATATGGGTTTGGTAAAGGAGGTATCACGTGCCGGAATCAATTCTTGAGCAAGTGGAACTTACGAGAGAGAAAATGATTAAGTCAGCGCTTGAAAATGGTTTTGGAAACGTTCATACTATCCGACTTAGTAAAAAGTTAGATCGTCTGTTAAATATCTATCAATTGAAAGACTTCCCAAATAAAGCGTCCAACGATAAGGAATTAATCAAAAACTAGGCGATTTCCGCTTAGTTTTTTTATTATAAAGTTTTTTCGGAATAATGGGTTTATTTGGTATACTTATATAACTTAAAGGGGGAAGTAAAATGTCCAAATTAAATCTGTTGAGAAAGAATTTAAATGAATCAATTGTGGGACGTGAAAAAGAAATTGATTTTATGCTGATTGCGTTGATTCAGGGAGGGCACGTGTTACTTGAAAGTGTGCCAGGGTCAGGGAAGACGATGATGGCCAAATCTTTTGCACATGCATTTAAAGGGAACTTTAAACGTTTACAGTTTACTCCTGACGTATTACCATCTGACGTTACCGGTATCAGTTATTTTGATCCGAAAGCTCAGGAATTTGTCTTACGCCCAGGCCCTGTAGCCACCAACATATTGCTTGCTGATGAAATTAACCGTGGAACACCCAGAACACAATCGAGTTTGCTTGAAGCCATGGAGGAAAAGCAAGTAACAATAGATGGAGAAACGATTGCTCTTCCTGAACCATTTATGGTAATTGCCACTCAAAATCCAGTGGAATCGCAACAAGGGACTTTTTCATTACCTGCAGCCCAACTGGATCGTTTCTTGTTCCGAATTGAAATTAATTACCCGAGCTTTGAAGAAGAAAGAAGAATTTTGAAAGAGTTCAGTCATAACCCAGGGGAAGTTAAAACTTCATCGCTCATAGACATTGAAGATGTTAAATTATGGTGCAGTGAAGTCAGGAAAGTGACGGTTCATGAAGATATTGAAACCTATATTTTACAGATTATTCAGGCGACAAGGCAACATGTACAAGTGGAGTTAGGATTAAGTTCACGTGCTTCTCTTGCGTTATTGCATGCAGCGCAGGGACATGCGTACATTAATGGACGTTCGTATGTAAATCCGGATGATGTGAAAAAAATGGTTGCACCACTCGCTACACATCGTCTCATTTTATCTGCTGAAGGATTATTGATTCGTGAACCATCTCATATTCTTAATGATATCATTGAATCCGTACAAACACCTGTAGAGGCCATGGCAAGATGATTTGGCAACGGGAATATTATGGTGCTATGAAAACAAATTGGTTTCTTACAATTATTGCCCTTTGTTTTACAATGTCATTCATAGTTGCACAATATGTTGCAGCAGGCGTTTTTGGTTTCTTTGGTGTCGTTACTGTCATGCAAATTCTTTATTTAAAAAATGTCGGGAAAAAATTGACACTAGTGAATGACAAAAAAAGAAGTCGGATGTTTAAAGGCGGAAAATCTGAATGGGAACTGACATTTGAAAATACAGGGTTCCCGATTTGGAACGGACAACTCAGATTGCATTTTCACGATGCTGTTAAACCACTTAATAATAAAGATATGAGTCATACTAAGCTCATCGAGATCGTTGTTCCACTGACAATCGGATATAAGGAAATTGTTACAGTGAAAGTTCCGATTGAAGGACAGAAGAGAGGTTTATCCAGATTGAAAAATTTGGAATTGACTATCCCACATCTTTTTGGTGAAGGCTCTGTCCTTTTACTTCATCAACCTCTTCTACGAATGGAACAAATGGTTTATCCAAATATTTATACATTAAAAGACAACAGAAAGCCTTCCCCATTAAAACCAGGGGACTATGAGTATAAGCATTCGTTGTTTCAAGATTTGTTTTCACCGATAGGTACAAGAGATTATCAGGCAGGCGATCAATTTCACCATATCCACTGGAAAGCAAGTGCGAGAATGCAACAACTTCAAACGAAAGTTTTCACACAAGTAGCAAACGAATCAGTCTTGCTAGTATTGAACGTCGTTAATCATTATTCAATTATTTCAGATTTGGAAGAACGAATTGAGGAAGTTGCCTCTTTTGTGGATTATTTTTATAGAGAAGGCATACCATTTTCGTTGACGGTCAATGTTAGATCCTTTGGGGCGGTCCCATATTTGCATCTTCCTGTCGGAGATGGCCAAAAACATCGTCAACAAGCAATGGAATTATTGTCGGTCCTATCTAATAATGAATTAACCGTACCGTTTAACCGTATGCTGACGCATCTGGATACGCATGAAAACCTGCCGATGACAGTCATTATATTCACTCATGACTCACAAGAGTTGGATAAATATATTAAGAAATGGTCCAAACAAACTCAAGTGGATGTACGATTATCCAATAGTCTTGGAGGTGATGTGAAATGGCAACAACCGTCTCTTCTAAGCCGTTAGTTCAATTTGAGTCAATCGGAAAGTTTTTGCAAGATGTTTGGTTAATGTCCTTTCTTTTCATATTTATTAGAGTGGATACGACGATTTCCTCTCCAATTGTATGGATTGGTATATTATTGCTGATAGCGATTGCGGTCAATTTGTTTTTCTACAAGACGGGATACCAAATAGCAATATCGTTATTTGTTTCTGCAGTTTTTGGACTGTTAGGATTTCTTTTCGGTGCCCCATTGTGGTTTTTTGCTGCAATATTTGTATTTTCGGTTTGGAGAATACAAGAACGATATTCTAAAATTCAAGAGGATGCCACACATGATGGATACTTCATGACGCTTCTTCTGGTAGTATTCTCTTTATCTTTTTTCTTAGCTACCATATTAAGAAAACCTGAAGCTATAAGAGAATCAATTTTATTGGCCATTATCGGCCTACTATTATTTATGTTGGATCGAATGATTGTTCAATGGAAGCGCTCAAAAAAGGAAAATCGTGTTCCTTTTTATAAACTTGTATTATTTTATGTGGGGATCATAAGCGTTGCAGCAATTGCTTTTGCGGTGATTGCTGGTCTTGCAGGCAAAGCTCGCGTATCCATTGTCTTATTATTTGGGGATATGATTGAATTAATTTTATACCCGCTTGGACTATTAATGGAAGGGTTACATGCTCTTGTTAGTAAATTTATTAGTCCTCCAATTTCCCGAGATTCCCAGGAAAAACCAAAAGGGCAATTCGAACAAACGGAAGCAGATAAACTTAAGGGTCTTGATTTTGGTCTGGATATACCTTGGGTGGCTATTCTGGGTAGTATTATTTTAATCATATTGATTATTATTGTATGGCGCTTAGCTAAAAATAGAGCGGAAGTTGTAGAACTTAAAGAAAATCAAGTGGAATACGAAAGAACTCAAAGCAACACCATGCAAGTAAGCGAACAGAAGGATATGTCATGGACTTATTCAATGGAGACCAATGTAGTGCGAGACGCATACCGAGTTTATGAATTGGAGGCAAGCTCACATAGTTATACACGCAATCACAACGAAACAATACGGGAATGGTTCATCAGAGAAGGATGGCACGTCTCTGAACGCTTCTATGACGTTTACGATGTCGTCCGTTATAGTAAAGGGTTGATGAATGACCATGATGGTAAATGGTTTATTGAAGAATTAAATCATCTTTCGAAAAAATATTTTAAAAATGAGGTTTAACTTTTTAAATTTTGGGGGAAAGTATATTTGAACACAGCAACATTCTCATTTCCCCCTTTTTATAGGACACATTTCCGAAAGGAATGTGTCCTACTTTTTTTTGTCTTCCAAACTTACCTAATAAGAATTCTTCGAATAAGCTTTTTTCCCATCCACTAAACCCACTAAAATTATTAAAGATTCAGGTACGATACAATTCTCTATTTAGTGAGGAAGATCGAAGTCGAAAAATAGTTCATTATTTCAAAATGTTTCGATGCTTAAATCAAGGAACTTTGATAAACTTATAGTCAATTACAGAAATTTTCCAACTTGGAGGTTACATATAATGATTGAAAAAGCACATATCGGTTTTGTAGGCACAGGAGTAATGGGTAAAAGTATTGTTAAACATCTACTGACAGGTGGCCATCAAGTCACTATTTATACACGTACGAAAGAAAAAGCGGAAGATTTACTTGATTTGGGTGCAAATTGGGCACAGTCTCCAGGTGAAGTTGCATCCAAAGTGGATATTATTTTCACTATGGTCGGTTATCCATCAGACGTAGCAGAAGTTTATAATAGCGCAACTGGAATCTTTGAAAACGGAAAAGACGGATTGGTTGTAGTCGATTTGACAACATCAACACCGACACTTGCGATTGACCTTTATAACAAGTCCCAGTCACTGGGCATGAGTTCACTTGATGCCCCGGTCTCAGGTGGGGATGTTGGTGCAAAATCAGGCAAGTTATCAATTATGGTAGGAGGCGAAAAAGAAGTTTTCGATAAGCTGTTTCCGATATTTGAGTTATTTGGTGAACATATCATTTATCAAGGGAAAGCGGGCGCTGGTCAGCATACAAAAATGGCTAATCAAATTGCCATTGCCTCTTCCATGATTGCAGCATGTGAAGCAATCACTTATGCCAAGGAAGCGAAGCTAGATCCAGAAATGGTCTTGCAGTCTATTACAAAAGGAGCAGCAGGTTCATGGTCTTTGACTAATCTTGCACCGCGCATGCTGAAAGATGATTTTGAAGCCGGGTTTTATATGAAACACTTTATCAAAGATATGGGCATTGCACTCGATGAATCGAAAAAAATGAACCTGAAGTTACCTGGTTTAGAAATGGCGTATGCCATGTATCAATCTTTAGCTGATCAAGGATTTGAAAATGAAGGAACACAGAGTTTAATAAAGGCTTACAAAAAATAGAATAGATTATAACGGGGTGCTGAGAGTGAGCCAACAACAAACGACTCCAAGGAGTCCGATAGCTCTTTATTTAACGTTACCGATTTTGTCCTGGGCTTTTTATGATTTTGCCAATACGATATTCTCGTCTAATATCAACACGGTATTCTTTCCTTTTTACACAGATGATGTAATTGGCACAAGTGTAGCTAGACAGCAAGTTGCCAGTACGTTTGTATCATATGCAAATGCTGTCGCCAGTTTTTTCTTGGTCATGTTTACACCTTTGTTTGGCGTATGGATTGACCGAACTGGATACAAAAAACGATTCATCGTCTGGTTCGCTTCTATTTCCATCCTAGCAACTTTCATGATGGGGGTATTCGGGGGGCTAGAATCGAATTCATTAATGTGGGGCGTGCCAATGTCCTATGCATTGGTGGTCATAAGTTTCGTTATAGCTAAATTCTTTTTCAACTCCAGTCTTGTCTTTTATGATTCGATGATGAGTGATTTGGGGACTAAAGAAGAAATGCCATTAATTTCTGGATTTGGAGTGGCTGTCGGTTATATTGGAACGATTGTCGGATTACTTGTGTATCTTCTTGTCAGTGATGGTGAGTTTCATAAAGCATTCATTCCAACCGCTATTTTATATTTACTATTCAGTCTGCCATTATTTTTCATAAACAAGGATATACCGATTCCTAAAAATCAAAGAGTCAAAGGTTCATTTTTTGATGGCTATAAAGTAATAATAAATACGTTCAAAGATATGAAATCCCATAAATCAGTTTTCACTTTTATGATTGCGTATTTCTTTATAAATGATGCCATCTCAACCACTATTGCCATGATGGCCATTTATGCAACTGTCATAGTCGGTTTTTCTTCTGGACAATTCATCATTTTATATCTTATTTCAACTATTTCCACTGTTATTGGGTCTTTTGTATTTGGATACATTACAAAGAGGATAGGAGCAAAAAATGGGGTGACAATTGTTGCTGTATTAATGATTGTATCCCTAATTGTTGCTGTTTTTGCAGTCGAGCAATGGATGTTCTGGATTGCAGGAAGTATGTTCGGAGTTTCACTTGGTTCCATGTGGGTAACGTCGCGTACACTCATAATTGAACTGACTCCAGAAGATAAGCGTGGCCAATTCTTTGGATTGTTTGCTTTTTCTGGGAAAGTGTCTTCTATTATTGGCCCTGCACTTTATGGGACCATTACGTATCAATTACAGGATTATGGAACAATTGCAAGTCGCATTGCCTTGTCTACTTTAATTGTGATGACGATTATTGGTTTAATCATTCATTTACGCTTAAAGCATGATTCAACCATTCCAGTGGATTAAAACACTGCTGAACAAAAAAAGCCGGTAACCATGAAAATGGTTCCGGCTTTTAAAAAATAATTTAATCTAAATAAGTGCTGCCAAAAGTATAAGAACGTTTCTTAACTGGTTGTTTTCGAGACAGTGGGGTGGAGGCATGTGTGGGTTTTTTCTTTATTATCGTTTGATGCAAGCCTGTGTAATCACTTAACAGCTGTTTGGCAAGATTCAAACTCATTCGTCTTTGTGGATTACGATAGTTCTCATCAAGATGTCCCAAATGTGGAAGACTTTGAAAATCCTCTTTTTTGGGTAATAAATGAAAGTAGTAATCAGCACATTGAACTAAGACAGAAGATTGTTGTTGACTAAAACGAGGGTTTTTCACAAAGTGTAATCCCAATTTTTTAGCACGTCCGGTTTCAATCATCTTTTCAATGGTCAATCTTTTTAATTCATATAGAAATTTATTATCAGTAGCAGTTTTTGCATGACGATTAACTGAATAAATAGCAGAAGCCAGTTGTCCATCTGTCCTATCTTGTTTCATGAAACCCCACCCTTCACATCTTGAAAAATTGAGAATATTAGCCAGAATCAAGAAAAATTCAGAGCATTCAATTAACTACTATCATACCAATTCATTCCCAATCTGTATAGTTGAAAACAAAAAATTATGGGAAAGGTGATAAAATTATGGAAAAAAAGAAAACAGCCATTTTAGATATCGGGTCAAATACAATTCGTTTAGTGATATATTCCTATGATGATGTCAGAGGACTTCGGGAATTTGAAAATATAAAAACAGTTGCACGCTTACGCACTTATATTCTACCAGATGGGTCAATGTCTGAAGATGGGATTTTGCTTCTTCAGGAAGTATTAAGATCTTTTAAACAAATGCTTAAAGACTATGATGTCGAAGATGTTCTTGCGACAGCTACTGCGGCTATTCGGCAAGCCACCAATCAACAACAGATTGTTGAACGCATGAAGAAAGAAACCGGATTTGATCTCGATGTCTTAAGTGAAGAAGATGAGGCATATTTTGGTTTTTTAGCTGTTGTTCATTCTGTATCGACTGAGTCTGCCGTAACGATTGATATCGGAGGTGGAAGCACCGAGATTACGTACTTTGTAGATAAAAAATTGCAAAAGACACATAGTTTTCCTTTTGGGGTTGTTTCCTTGCAGCAACAATTCATGAAAGATGAGAAGTTGACGCCCGTCGAAAGAGAACAGCTAGCTTTGTTTGCAGAAGCCCAATTCCGATCTCTTTCTTGGCTAAATGGGCTGAGTTTACCAGTTATCGCAATCGGGGGAAGTGCACGAAATATCGCACAAATCGATCAACAACGGAAGGAATATCCGATTTCCAATGTTCATCAATATCAAATGAAAGTGCATGATTTATACACTTTAAGTGATACATTAGGTGACTTATCGTTTAATGAACTAAACAAAATAGATGGGTTGTCGAGTGACAGGGCAGATATTATATTACCGGCACTTGAAGTGTTCAGAGCGTTAATGAAAGTTGTCCATTCCGAGGAGTTTGTGTTCAGTCGCAAAGGTCTGAGGGAAGGGATTATGTTAAATCGGGTGCTGCAAATACATCCGGATGCTCTGAACAAGTACGATGTTTTTACCCATAGCAGCGAGGCACTAGCAGCAGAATTCGAAATGAATCGACATGAGGCAGAGCACCTTCAATTTTTGGCAGAACAAATTTATGAAGCTTGCGTGAGTCACCAAATGATTGAACGATCGCAGGAAAGTTTAAAGTTATTGAGAAGAGCGGCTGCGTTATTTTATTTAGGTGAATACATTGACGCAGATGCAGCAAGTCAACATACCTTCTATATATTATCGAATCGTTCGATTGATGGTTTGGATCACTTAGATCGAATTAAATTGGCCTTAGTAGCATCCTATAAAAATAAAGAAACGCTCAAGCGTTATGCGGTTCCATTTGAAAAATGGCTGACAAAAGATGAACTAAAACACTTAAGGGATTTGGGGGCAATATTAAAATTTGCTTATGGTTTGAATGGTTCAAAACGTTCGGTGGTAGACAAAGTTTTGATGGAGTCTTCCAGCAAAGGACTGATTATGAGAATTCATGTCAATGGGAATGCAATGGCGGAAGAATATCAGGCAAGGAAACAGAAGAAGCATCTTGAACGATTATGTAAATGCAACGTCGATCTGGAATTTGTAGAAAAGGATGGTCATATTCATGGCTGAACAACATCCAAAGGTAGACATTGATCAACCGGATTACTATAACAATCGTGAACTAAGCTGGCTTGCTTTCAATGATCGGGTTTTACAAGAAGCGGCGGATGAACATAATCCTTTAGCAGAACGATTGAAGTTTTTAGCGATTTTCAGTTCGAATTTGGACGAATTTTTTATGGTACGTATCGCAGGTCTTCAAGATCAAGTGAGGGCGGGGTTTCAAAAACCTGAAAACAAAGCAGGTTTGACTCCTAAAGAGCAACTAAAGGAAATTACCAAGAAAACGCATTCACTTGTAAAAAAACAGTCTGAACTTTATCAGCAATTAATCAATATTCATTTGAAAAAAGAAAATGTGGAAGTTTTATCGATTGCAGAGTTATCTATAACTCAAAAAATCTTCGTTCAACATTTTTTTGAAGAGCATGTTTTCCCGGTACTCACGCCTATTGCAGTAGATGCATATCGTCCATTTCCAACCTTGTTGAGTAAAACCATGAATATTATTGTCATGCTGGAACAAAAAGGGGAAGAAGAAATTCATAAAAAAGTGGCAATCGTGCAGGTTCCATCTGTTCTAGCCAGGATGATAAAAATCCCTTCAAAGGATAAAAGTGATTCATACATTTACTTGGAAGATTTGATTATCAATCAAATCGATACATTGTTTTATGGATATAAATTGAAAGCAGTCAATACATTTCGTATGACCCGAAATGCAGATTTAACAATTCATGAAGAAGGCGCGCGAGATCTATTAGTGGAAATAGAAAAAGAATTAAAGAAAAGGAAATGGGGAGCCGCAAGCCGTCTGGAAGTTCGGTCAAATGAAATCAACACTGATATTTTAGCGTATTTATTAGATGAACTAGAGATTGATAAAGACGATGTTTATGACATTGATTGCCCAATCGATTTAACCTTTCTTTTTTCGTTCATTAAAGAAATTAGAGAGGGTCGTGAACATCTGGAATTTGAAAACTTTATTCCTCAACCGCCATACGATCTGGAATCTGAGGAAGACCTATTTGAAAAAGCATTACACCAGGACTTATTTTTCCATCATCCTTATGAATCATTTGCCCCCATTTTAGATTTTGTTTCTGAGGCAGCGGAAGATCCCAATGTCCTTGCGATTAAACAGACGTTATATAGGGTCAGTGGTAATTCCCCTATGATAAATGCCCTGAAACGTGCAGCAGAAAATGGCAAACAAGTAACGGTATTAGTTGAATTAAAAGCCAGATTTGATGAGGAAAACAATGTACATTGGGCCAAAGAGCTGGAGCAGGCAGGTTGCCTCGTCATTTATGGAATGCATAATTTAAAGACCCATTCCAAAATTACATTGATTGTACGTAGCCGAAACGGACGGATTGAAAGATTTGTCCATTTAGGTACCGGAAACTACAATGATCAAACGGCAAAAATTTATACGGATATGGGAATTATTACAACGGAAAAGAAATTTGGTATTGATGCGACTAATTTCTTTAATTTTTTAAGTGGCTACACAGAAAAACCGAAATTTCATCATTTGATTGTGGCTCCATATGATATTCGCGATGAGTTTATCAAGCTGATTGAACAGGAAATTGAATTCCATAAAAAAAACGGGAATGGTTATATCCGTGCAAAAATGAATTCATTGACTGACAAAGAACTGATTATGAAAATGTATGATGCTTCTATTTCAGGGGTGAAAATTGATTTAATCGTACGTGGTATCTGTTGTTTACGTCCGCAGATTAAGGGAATCAGTGAAAATATCCGAGTCATTAGTATTGTGGGAAGATTTCTGGAGCATTCGAGAATTTATTGGTTTCATCATAATGGTGAAAATCATGTTTATCTATCTTCTGCGGATATGATGACCAGAAACATGATCAAACGGGTCGAGATTCTTTTTCCTGTTTATGAAGAGACAATAAGAAAACGGATTATGAACCTTATTTTATTTCAAATGGATGATACAGCGAAGGCCCGTGAGCAAGATCAATATGGTGAGTATCATCACCGATTGCCGAAAAATGATGAACCTGTCTGGAACAGTCAGGAAGAGCTCTTAAAGTTAGCTTATCGGGTCCCGGACGATAAAGAATGAAGAATATATAATAAAACATATATACTTTTCTACGATAGTAATGGCATAATTGGGATTAAGAAAGAATATTCAGAATAAAAGGGGTGTCTAGTATGTTGTTGAAAGATCAAACCATAATTATTACGGGTGGTTCTAGTGGTATGGGTTTCTATATGGCTAAACGTTTCGTAGAAGAAGGTGCAAACGTTGTCATTACTGGACGCGATATGGAGCGTCTGGAAGCAGCTCAAAAAGCTATTTCACATGATTCCAAGAGAGTAGGTATTTTTCAAATGGACGTGCGCGAACCAGAACATGTGAAGGCAATGGTTCAGTACACTGACGAGAGATTTGGGAAAATAGATGGACTGGTTAATAATGCTGCGGGCAATTTTATCGTTCATGCGGAAAAGCTTTCACCGAACGGCTGGAAATCCGTAATCGATATAGTCTTGAACGGAACATTTTATTGTTCGCAAGCAGTTGGTAACTATTGGATTGAGAAAGAGCAAAAAGGAGCCATTCTAAATATGCTGGCAACATATGCGTGGAATGCCGGTGCTGGTGTTGCTCATTCTGCAGCAGCTAAAGCGGGAGTCATGTCATTGACACGTACATTAGCTGTCGAATGGGGTACACAATATGGAATTCGGGTAAATGGTATCGCACCTGGTCCAATAGAACGTACTGGTGGTGCTGAAAAACTTTGGGAATCCGAAGAAGCTGCAGCACGTACGCTCAAATCTGTTCCACTTGGTCGACTCGGACGTCCAGAAGAAATTGCAGATCTTGCATCATTTATGCTTTCCGATAAAGCTTCATATATGAATGGAGAAATCATTACGCTTGATGGCGGTCAATGGTTAAATAAGTTTCCATTTTAAGCTTAAAATCCATGATTTGACCCATACTAACTTTACTTCAATGAAAGGGTAGGATGAGTATGGATATATGGACTTGGCCTTTGCTATTCGTTATCGTCATCATAAGTTTGATTGGTTTGTACGGGACGTGGCGCGTTATGACGCTTGAAAGTAGACGGCAGCAAGTGAATGATACGCCAATTGCACAATCAGTAAAAGATAATCCCATTTCGTTTAATCCAATTTTCTGGGTATTTGTAGCTGCAGGCGCTTTTGTCTTCGTTATTATCATGTATTACGTAATGGCTTCTTCCGCTTAATCAGGGAAGAAGTTTTATTATGGATAAAACGTTTACATCTATGTTCATTCCCAGAATATGATATGATAAAAGAGTAGTATGCTGTTCGCAAGTAGAGCAGATAAAGGAGTAGAAGTGTATGATTTCGGTTACAAGCAGAGATTTTTTGGATATGCAAATCGAAGAATTCATCATCTCATCAGAAAAAGTAGCACATGTGCAAGTTGGAAATAGTGCAGAACATGCCCTATTAGTATTAACAAAAACAGGTTATTCATCCGTACCGGTTTTAGATTTCAAGTACCGTTTAAAAGGATTAGTCAGTACACAAATGATTACAGATTCCATTTTAGGACTTGATCACATCGAGTACGAACGTCTACCGGATATAAAAGTGGATGAAGTAATGCAATCACCTGTTCCAACCATTCATATTAATGAAAAATTCAAAAAAGGACTTGATCTTTTGATTAATCATCCTTTCTTATGTGTAGTGGATGATGAAGAAACTTTTTTAGGTATTTTAACTCGACGAGTTGTATTGAAGCAATTGAAAAAACATATCTATCAAAATAATCAGTAATATGCAAAAATAAGAGAAGATCTCCATGGGAGGTCTTCTTTTTTCGTTTGTACAAAATTTTTACGTTAATATATCTATTGGATGAAAGCAGTTTTGAATAAAGGAGAGAAGCGCGTGACGACAAATGAATCACAAATCATCAAAATTCTGGCCGAAGAACGCAATATGAGAAAAGCTGCGGAACGACTTTTCCTATCTCAACCAGCATTATCCCAACGCCTTCAATCCATTGAAAAAGAGTGGGGGGCTCAACTTTTTCTTCGTTCCCAAAAAGGCTTGACTGCGACACCAGCTGGCGAGATTGTCATCCAATTTGCTATTGATACGATTGCCAAACAAGAAGAAATATTTGAACTCATACAGTCGATGACATCAAAAGTACACGGCACTTTAAAAATTGCTTGTGCTTCAATTGTCGGACAGAACTGGTTGCCGATAGTCTTGAAAGATTTTGTCACGAAATATCCTGAAGCAAAAATATCCCTTATCACAGGATGGAGTTCAGAAATCGTAAAATCTCTATACGATGGAGAGGCTCACATCGGCATCGTCAGAGGACATACGGAATGGAAAGGTACGAAAATTCATCTTTTCCGAGACACTTTGTTTCTGGTTGATCAAGAGCTAAAGGAAGTAGAAGATGTTTTGTCAACAGACCGACCTTTTATTCAGTTCAAAAGTGATTCCAATTACTATCAAGAAATTCAGGCGTGGTGGCAACGCCATTTCTCTTCGAGTCCTAGGCGCCAGATTACGGTGGATCAGATAGAAACATGTAAACAAATGGCATTGAATGGAATTGGCTATGCTATCCTGCCATCAATTACGTTAAGTGGATTGGAAAAAGTAAATAAAATTGCCTTAACGAATCAAGCAGAAGAATTTGAATTGACTCGTGATACTTGGTTAATTGGTTATGAATCAGCTTTTGAATTGAGACAAGTAGAAGCATTTGTGAGTGTTGTGGAAGAACATGCAAAAAGATTGCATGATTATTCAAATTAAATAGATGTAATATTTTCAGATTTCCTGTACAATTAGTCCATATTTAAGATTGAAAGGAGTTCAACAAGAATGAAGCAGATGGATGCATATGAAATTATTTCTTATATTCAACACGCTAAAAAATCAACGCCGGTAAAGGCTTATGTAAATGGTGAGAACTTACAGAATCTTTCTTTCGGAGAAAACACAAAAATATTTGGCGAAGGCAATTCACTTGTACTTTTCGGAGAATGGTCTGAAATTGAAGCTGCCTTGGCTATGCATAAAGAACAAATTTCAGATGTGGTCGTTGAAAATGATCGACGTAATTCAGCAATTCCATTAGTGGATCTAAAGGGGATCAATTCCCGTATTGAACCTGGCGCGTTTATTCGCGATCAAGTGGATATCGGCAATAACTGTATCATTATGATGGGGGCAGTTATTAATATTGGAGCGGTAATTGGTGATGGCTCTATGATTGATATGGGTGCCATTCTTGGGGGGCGTGCAACTGTCGGCAAAAACTGTCACATTGGGGCAGGAGCTGTGCTGGCAGGCGTCATTGAGCCACCTTCAGCAATGCCAGTAATTGTGGAAGACGATGTACTTGTTGGAGCAAACGCAGTTGTACTAGAAGGCGTGAAAATTGGAAAAGGTGCAGTTGTTGCAGCAGGAGCCATTGTTACAAAAGATGTTCCTCCATATACAGTAGTTGCGGGAACGCCAGCGAAAGTAATCAAAGAAATCGATGATAAAACAAAATCAAAAACAGAAATCATGCACGAACTTCGCCAATTGTAGGAAGCGATGATGAAAACTCTTCAACAAATACGACGTGATTTACATCAAATTCCTGAAATCGGTTTTCAAGAATTTAAAACACAAGCCTATTTATTAGAGGAAATTCAATTGCTGAATCAAGAACGGTTAACTGTCGTGAAGTGGAAAACAGGGATTGTTGTCCATGTTAAAGGGATTGATCCCAAAAAGACAATAGGTTGGAGAACTGATATAGATGGACTCCCAATCAATGAACAAACGGGGTTTTCCTATCAATCAACTCATACGGGTTATATGCATGCATGTGGTCATGATATCCATATGACGGTCGCGCTTGGGCTGTTAAGACAGCTTAATCAAACGCCTATAAATGATGATATGGTATTCCTATTCCAGCCAGCAGAAGAAGGTCCTGGTGGAGCACTGCCAATGCGGGAATGGTTAAAAGAGAAACATCCAGAATTTCTACCTGATGTGATCTTAGCTTTTCATATTGCCCCGGAGTATCCTGTCGGTACGATTGCGACTCGTCCAGGTCTACTGTTTGCGAATACATCAGAGTTATTCATTGATTTACATGGTGTCGAAGGACATGCGGCGTATCCACATCGTACGAAAGACATGACGATTGCCGCAGCCAGTCTATTGCTCCAACTGCAGACGATTGTCAGTCGAGCAATCAATCCGTTGGAATCTGCAGTGGTGACAATTGGGAAAATGACATCCGGTACTGTTCAAAACATCATTTCGGGTCATGCACGTTTAGAAGGTACAATCCGTACGATGGATGCAGTAACGATGCAAACAGTTAAAGAACGAATTGAAGCACTTTGTAAATCGACTGAAATTGCTTTTGATTGTAAAGTGCATATTGATTATGGCTCATCTTACTATCAAGTATTTAATTCAGAAGAAATTACCCAAAACTTTTTATCATTTGCCAATAATGATGATACAACAAATGCAATCCATTGTGACCCAGCCATGACTGGTGAAGACTTCGGCTATTTCCTTCAAGAAATTCCTGGCTTCCTATTTTGGGCTGGCGTTGATTCATCGTATGGTCTGCACAATGCCAAGTTGAATCCTGATGAAAAAGTAGTGGATTATCTCGTTCCATTTACAGAATCTTATATACGTTCGCTTTCGAATCATGATAACGATTAGTTATCATGATTTTTTTAAGTCTCAAATCATGAGGATAACCATTTTATGGTCATTTGTTGATAAAAATGTATTTTTCTAGTTTTTTAAGGAACTTATAGATAGACAATTCGTACTAATCAATATAGAGATAAGGGGGAAAGAAAATGAAGCAAACTATTCGGTGGTGTTTTGCATTAAGCATATTATTTTTGCTTAGTCTTATGCCGATTACAGAAGCATACGCAGCACCGCAACTGGAAGTAAAAGCTACTGCAGGCTTTCAAAATAAAATCAAATATGGAGAAGGATTGCCTCTGACTGTCACCGTAGTTAATTCAGGAGATGAATTTTCAGGTGATTTGGTGATTGATTATTCCGAATCCTACGGAATAGGTTCAGCCAAAGCTATTCCATTTACGATTGGTAAAGGTGAAACCAAGACACTAAATCTGGCTTTACCAGGATTATCAGAAGATATGGCCTATAACTCTGACTATCAAATGTTTTATTTTTACGATGGTGACTGGGAGAATGGAAAGGAAATTCCATATAAAGGGAATAAAAGTATCCGTCCCAATTCTTTTGGTCAAGACACAACTTTCTTCCTTACGTTAACTGAGAGCGCAGACCGTTTGCGTGCCTTATCCACTGTAAAAATGGTGGGTATGGGAGGCTCACAAATTATCCACTTAGGACAGATGAAAGATTTCCAATTCCCGACGGACAATGCTGCGTATGACCTTGCCAATTATTTAGTGATTGATGAGTACGTATTGGGAGATTTGGAACAGGAACAGCAACAAGCGATTCTTGACTGGGTTCAAACTGGAGGGGTTGTTCTTGTTGGGGCATCAGATAATACAAGTGCTGAACTTGGTTTATTATCTGAAAAGCTGCCACTAACTTTGACCGATGAACGAAAAACACTAAAAGCAGAAAAATTAACTGTATTCGCCAATAATAAGGAGTTTACAGAAGACATAGCAATTTTTGGAGCAAAAGCAAATGAGGGATCTCGTGTCGTTATGAAGTCTGATAACGAACCAATCGCTGCTATAAATTCCATCGGAAAAGGTGCAATCATTCAGACGGCTTTTTCACTTGGTGATGAACCTCTTTCCAAACAAGCCAATTACTCATTCCTATTGACAGAGCTAATCAAAAAAGCCAATGTTAATCAAATTTATCAAAATTATGGTGGTCAAAATATAAAAGAACAAATGACAAACGAAGTGGGACAGATGAACGAACTGTTTCCTTCATTCCAAGTATCTACGCCCTTAATGATTACCATTGTCATCATTTACATTATTCTGGTGGGACCATTATTGTATTTCCTATTAAAAAGAAAAGATAAGCGGGAACACGCATGGTGGATTATCCCGGCAATCTCCATTTTGGCTTCTTTAGCCATTTTTGCTTACGGTGCTAAAGATCGCCTTGTGCGTCCTCAAATTCAACAATCAAGTTTTTATGAAGTTCAAGCCGATGGCAGTCTCTCTGGATATTACGTCGAGTCCCTGCTTTCCAATCGCAGTGGAAACTTCACTTTTGAGGCTGAAAACGGAACGACCATGGTTGCTTCAAAACGAATGAATCCATTCGCAGATAACTCCGGCAATGTGCAAGCAATGTCGATTTTAAATGAACAGGCAGATAAGGATCAATTGACCGTACGAGATGTTGGGTATTGGTCCGTTTCATCCGTCCTTGGAGAATCCAATATACAAGAAGTGGGTCAATTTGCTATTGATTTGACGGTTGAGGGTGGAAATGTTCGGGGAACTGTGAAAAATGAATTCCCATTTGCTCTGAAGGATGTTGCCATTTGGTCAGGAACAAAAATGATTAACCTCGGAGATTTAGAATCAAATGAGTCCATTGAGGTGAATGAACCAGTAGGATCGGCATTATTGGTACCAATTGCTATGAGCAACGGTTCACAACAATACATGGGATTTGGTTCAGCAATGAAAGCGGCTGACCTACCTAAAGAACGTAAAAATAGTTTGATTCGCATGTCGCAAATGACAGGTGAACAAAAAACACAACCTGCAATAGTTGCACATACAGAAGATGCAATTGTACCTGTATCCTTGAAGGATGCGCGTGCAGAAATGTCAGCAATCAATATGATTTACCAGACATTCTCACCAAAAACCATCTTTTCTGGTGAATTTACTTTACCGTCTTCAGCTTTCGATATTGCTGTGAACACAGAAGAAACGTCCGGTTATTATAATCAAATGAGTGAAAGTAAGTTCGAATGGTTTATGTCAAATGGTTCGTATTCATATGAATGGACGATTCCAAGTAACGTTCCGGTGAAAGACGTAAAATGGAAAGAACTTCAATTGGCAAATACTGACACTTCTTCGATTTCAGTGGAAATTTATAATGTAGCTACAAAGGCATTTGAAGAAGTTACAAGCGGACGATTTTCTATCAAAGAAAATATAGACCAATATATTTCAGCTGATGGGAAAATTAAGTTCAAAGTGAATAAACAAGCTTCAAACGGTGACGATTATACTCGTTTGCCAGAATTACGCTTAAAAGGGGAGGTCCAAAAATGATTGAAATTAAAGGGCTTACCAAAAAATACGGCTCATTTTATGCATTGAACGACTTAAATTTAACTTTAAGTGAAGGTACTGTATTTGGATTTGTTGGAGCCAATGGGGCAGGGAAATCCACCACATTTTCTATATTAGCTACACTTCTGCAACCGACTGCCGGGGATGCATTTATTAATGGGAAGAGTGTGAAAACTGAACCGCATGAAGTTCGAAAGCAGATTGGTTATATGCCAGACTTTTTCGGTGTATATGACCAATTAAAAGCAGACGAGTATCTTGATTTTTATGGAGCAAGTTACGGAATTCCTGAAACTGAGAGAGCGCAGCTTATTCCTCAGTTATTGGAACTTGTGAATTTGTCACATAAACGATATGAATACGTTGATTTGCTTTCACGGGGAATGAAGCAACGTTTATGTCTGGCACGGGCATTAATTCATGATCCGAAAGTATTGATTTTGGATGAACCTGCCTCTGGATTGGATCCAAGGGCGCGTGTTGAAATGCGCGATATCTTAAGGCAACTGAAAGGAATGGGGAAGACTATCCTTATTTCTTCACATATCTTGCCTGAGCTTGCTGAAATGTGTGATGAAATCGGTGTGATTGATGGAGGCAAACTGATTGCTCATGGCTCCGTCTCCGATATTCAGGCTCAATTAAAAGGAGAACGTCTCATTACGGTAAAACTTAAAGGGTTACCTGATCGTGCAACAAAGTTCTTTGAAGAAGATCCATTTGTTACAGGAATTGAACAACTGCCTGAGGAACACACAATTACGTTTAAATATCGAGGGTCAGAAGATGATCAGATGCGCTTACTGAAGCATGCAATAGAAGAGAATTTGTCTATTTTGTCATTTGCTGAGCAAGAAACAGATTTAGAGGATGTCTTTATGGAAATAACGAAAGGAGTGGAGACAGTATGAGACTCAATGTGAATAATCCGGTTCTCGTTAAAGAAGTGAAGCTCCGCTTCCGATCGCTGAAAAGTTTCACTGGTATTTTGTTTTATTTGATTGCCATGAGTATTTTTGTATTTGGTTTCATCTTTTTGACGACAGCTTTTACTGGTACCGGCTTTTTCAGACCAGAAGAGAGTTTCTTCCTGTTTGGCTTACTGACATTCATCCAGTTAGGGTTGATCTTGTTTATTACACCGGGCTTAACGGCAGGAACCATTAGTACGGAACGTGAAAAACAAACGCTTAATATTTTGTTAACCACATCACAAAGTTCCCTGCAGATCATTCTAGGTAAATTATCTTCATCCATCGCATTTTTGGTGTTGATGCTTATTGCAGGACTGCCAATTTATAGTTTGGTGTTCTTATTCGGTGGCATATCACCGGGGCAATTAGGTTTGATTTTCCTTTTCTTCTTTTTAACCATGATAACTGTAGGGAGCATTGGTGTTATGTTTTCAACCATCACCAAAAAGACAATTGTCTCCATGATTGCAACATATGGGACGATGATTTTCCTGGCAGGAGTTACAGCCTTTTTCTTCATGATTACTATACAAGTAAACATGTTGGGTTCGGGAGCTACCCCAAGTCCATCACCTTTTGCTCACTTCTGGGCGAGCATCAATCCAGGAATATTAATTTTCTCTTTGTTAAATCCCATGACGGAAGACTTTGTCAATGAAGCGACGAAAGTTGATTTCCCGGTTTGGGCAGGATACACCATTTTTTATGTCTTGTTAGCTGCACTTGCGATTACCGTCTCAATCAAGAAATTACGTGTCAATATGAAGAAACAAAAATGAGGAGATGCACACCATGAATAGCCGGGATCAACTATTAGCCTTTGTAAAAAAAGTTCATAGACGATTGATAAGCGAACATTTATTTCGAGTTACACAAACTGCATTATGTTTTGGTCTCTTTGTTGTCGCGGTTGTGTTTCTAGCTTCTCGGTTATTTGTATTTCCTTATTACGTATCGTGGGCTATGGCGGCTGGAGGTATTTGCTTTGCACTTGCGTTGGCTTGGGGCGTTTATAGAAAGCCAACTTATTCGTCCTCACTCCTTCAGTTTGATCAATATTTTCCGGAGAATTTACTGATTACCGCATTACATTCCAACGAGAATGAATCCGGGTTACTGCAATCTCTTCGTGAAAAAACAGCAAATATGACAAAAACAGCTTTTGATTTATTCAAGCTGAGAAAAAAGGATTTATGGCGTATGAAGCCATTGATTGGCATTGGGATTGCGTCAATGGTATTGCTCTTCCTCATTGCCTTTCCATCTGCAACACAGCTTCAAGCTAAAGACGTAGAGCTTGAAAAAGAGTTAGTGAAACAAATCAAGAAAGAAGTAGCTAAAACAATAAAGAAAAAAACACCTGAATCTCTTAAAAAAGAACTTCAGAAATTAGAAAATGATTTAAAGAAAACAGAAACATCGGAAGAAGCGTTGCGTGAGTTAATTAAAAAGCAAAAAGAACTTCAGTTACGTGAGCAACAACTTACTGACAAACAACAGGCTGCCAAATTAAGTGAGGATCCGAAAGATGGACTGACGTCTGCCGAAAAAGAGGAATTGGATGCACTGAAAAAAGCCACAAAAAATCTTGCTGAACAGGCAGGTAAGACACAAACAGCTTTAAGTAAATTAGGGAAACCGAGTGGAACTCCTGTTCAAACTGCTTCAGGGCAAACAAATCCATCAAATTCCAATTCAAGTAACGGCCAGACAGGTACCCAAGGAACTGGACAGGGTCAAACATCATCGGGTACTCAAGGCTCACCTGGTCAAAGTTCAAATCAAGGTCAAGGTCAAGGACAAGGACAAGGACAAGGTCAGGGACAAGGTCAGGGACAAGGTCAGGGACAAGGACAAGGACAAGGACAAGGCCAAGGACAAGGACAAGGACAAGGGCAAGGGCAAGGTCAGGGGCAAGGACAGGGTCAAGGACAAGGTCAAGGGACTGGGCAAGGTTCGGGTCAAGGTGGTTTGAAAGGCGGATCCGGATCGGGTAGTCGAAATTTATTGTCGGTTCCGTCAAGAATAGGTGGTTCGAGCCAGTCAACTGTCGATAGTGGGAAAATTGGAGAAGGTTCTTCAGCGGAAGAACAAGATAGTGCTGTTCCAGTAAAGAAAGGAACAGTCAAACCTTATGATGCGGTAGTTGGTTCATACAGAAATTCGTACTTAAAGAGTTCCGAAAGGCTTCAATTACCACCAGATTTACAACGAATTGTACAGGATTACTTTTCATCACTAGAAACAAGCGAATAATGGAGGTTTCCCATGTCATTTACACCTACAAACTATGAAGAAATGAGTCAGCGTTTAAACGAAGTAAAACAGGAAATCGGTCAATATATCGTTGGCCAGCAAGAGGCTGTCGATTTTACTCTTTACTCGGTCTTGGCAGATGGGCATGCCCTCCTGGAGGGTTTGCCAGGTCTCGGAAAAACGATGTTGATAAGAACCATTTCTGAAGTATTGGATTTATCATTCTCAAGAATCCAGTTTACTCCTGATTTGATGCCTTCAGATATTACCGGAACGAGCATAATCGAACGATCGGAAGATGGCAAGCAAACATTTTCATTTAAACAAGGACCTATTTTTAGCCAACTCGTTTTAGCAGATGAAATAAACCGCGCTACACCGAAAACACAGAGTGCTTTGCTTGAAGCGATGGGTGAAAAAACAGTCACAGTACTTGGCGATACGAAACAAATGGCTAAACCGTTTTTTGTCCTGGCCACACAAAATCCAATTGAAATGGAAGGGACCTATCCACTGCCAGAAGCTCAAATGGACCGATTTTTATGCAAAATAGTAATTCCGTATCCTTCAAAAGAAGAATTAAAAGAGATTGTTATAAGAACAACGGGTGCGAAGAATATACAACTTCAAAAAGTGATGAATGCCGAAGAATTAATGATTGCTCAACATATGGTCAGAGAAGTGTTGATCGCTGACGATATGCTTGCATACGCAATTGATTTGACTTCTGCAACACACCCAAATGAAGAGGCAACAGATGAGGTTAAACAATATGTTCAATATGGAAGTGGACCACGTGGCCTTCAAAGTTTGATTCGATTGGCTAAAGCCCGGGCGCTCGTTGCTGGACGCTACCACGTGTCGATTGCTGATATTAAATCAGTTGCCATACCCGCCCTTCGACATCGCATGCTTTTAAATTACGAAGGAGAAGCGGAAGGGAAATCAGCCGATTCCATTCTCAGTGATTTACTTCAATCCATCAAACAAGGACAAACTTCATGAAAAAAGATTCCATTTTACCAGAGGACTGGTCCTCTAAAATTGGACGCTTACAAATTTCAACGAAGTCTAAATTGCGTGGTCAGCATAAAGGGTCTCATCGCTCGATGCGTTTTGGTTCTTCACTCGACTTTTCAGACTTCAGGGAATATCACCCGGGTGACGATGTAAGGCAAATTGATTGGAATGTCTTTGCAAGGACAGACAAATATTTCATCAAACGGTTTTTGGATGAGCAAGAAATGCGTGTGCATATTTTGTTGGATAGTACAAAGTCGATGCAAGAAGAAAAAAAGTGGCTTCTGGCTAAACAACTGACCATTTCACTTGGACAACTTGTATTGGGGAGAGACGATCGGTTATCGTTTGCGACGCCTACTGAAGAGAAGCTAGCCCCTTTCAGACGAAAGGGTGCCGTGTACAGAAAGGCTTTTACATCATACATAACCAATCTTTCCGAACCTGCAATGAACACCTCTTTCACTAATCAGGCCGCGCAATACAGTGCTAAAGATTGCACGGTATTATTTATCATCACGGATGGACTCGAACCAATTGCTGACTGGGAAAGATGCTTACGTTCGATGCCAAGATTTTCTCAGGATATACGGTTGATTCTCGTACAATCTAGTGATGAAGTGGCTCCACAATTCTCAGGGGACTTACAATTGGTCGATCGCGAAACAGAGGAACGATTGAATGTGTCCGTTTCTACGAGAATAGTGGAAGATTATGAAAAGAAAAGACATCAGCATTTTCAGGAACTTGATATTCTGTGTCGCCGATTTGGTATTCACACTTTAAAAGTGGAGACAAAGGACGATATCAGTCATATTCTTTTCCATCAAATGATTCGGTCAAACTGGATAAATTGAGGTGAGCCGTCTATGGGCTTTGGACAACTAGTATTTTTATGGACGGCGATCATCCCGATCACTGTACTTCTCTATTATTTCTTCCGAAAAAAATATATAGAAAAAAAGATTTCTTCTACAATGTTCTGGGAAACCGTCATGAAAGAAACAAAAGTTTCTCCCTATCTTCAATATTTGCAACGTAATGCCTTATTTTACTTGCAAATGCTCGCCCTGTTATTACTTATGTTCGCATTACTTCAGCCATATCTCAAATCACAGGCGATTGCGGGGGAACACATTATTTGGGTGGTGGATACTTCCGCCACCATGCTTGCAACAGCAAATGGGGAGACCGTCTTTGAACAACATAAAAAAGAAATGAATGCGCTGTCTGAACAATTGGCCGGTAAACCTTTAACGTTGATCACGACGGGTGAAGAGCCGACTATTTTATTACGTGACGAAACGAATGTAAATGTGATCAAATCGACGATTGATAAATTGGAAGTGCAATATGAACAAGAGAACTTACCTAAAATGCTGGATTTCACAAAATCACTTCTGAATGGAAAAGAAACAGCAATATACTTGTTCACGGATCACGTTGAAAGAAACGAACTCCCCTTGGAGAACGAAAACCTTACGTGGTTTGTAAAAGGAGCACCAGAGAATTTGGAGAATGTCTCCATCTTACGTTTTGGTGCAACCGCTTCCGATAAAGGTGTTGCAGCATTAATTCAGCTAGAAAATGAGACTGCAGATGATAAAAAGGGAACATTGGAAATTAGCTCACTGGAAAATGGAGAGGTTTTACTCAAAAGGGCAGTTGTAATTCCGGCAAAAGACACACTGTCTCTTTCATTCAAAGAATTACCTGATGCAGAAGGGTTTACAGCAAATCTGCTAGTAGATGATGATTACACAACTGATAACGAGTCATCCGTTTTATTGCAGAAACAATCGGCTCAAACTTACGTGGATGGGAATCTCCATGAACTCGTTTCAGCAGCCTTTCAAGCCATGGATATTCCCGTAAGTTCTGTTCCCACTGAACAATTAAGTGACTTGCCTGGGGAAGCAGTTGTGGTGACCAATCAAACGTCCCAACTCTCTATTTCTGAATCACCTGTCCTGTTAATAGGACGGAATGATGAAAATGCCAAAGAAGTAAATGGCACGATTGCGACGGAGCGAGATGATGTGTTTGCCTATGCGGATATGTCGGATATATTCGTCAGCAGCTTGTACCCTCCGTTTCCTGAATATGAGACAATCGCCCAAGTAGAAGAGCAGCCGTTCATCCAACGATCGGACAGGGGAGATTTAATCATATTAGCAGACATACAGATGACCGATTGGCCACTACATCCATCATTCCCATTGTTCTTATGGAGTGCACGGGAACAAATGGTAACGAACGATAATGAAATCGGAACTTTTTCACCAAATGAACGAAAATCACTATCGTTGGTGGCGGATGAAGAGAAGAATGAATGGGAAGTTTTTTCAAATTCCAATGAGTATATCAAAACAATACAAAATGGCGGGCAATTTTCTGCGCCAAGTCGACCAGGACTTTATGTTTTGACATCAGGAAATATTGAAAAGCACTTTGCCGTCGCACTGGAACAACAAGAGAAACACCTTGAAAAAGGAACTTCTTTTGCAATCGGCTCGGCTTCGCAAGAAGACATACAGGAGACCGTCAAGACTTCATTAGTTCCGTGGTTCCTACTTCTCATTGTATTATTGCTAATGATTGAATGGGAGGTGCAACGACGTCGTGGGATTACGAATTGAATCGCCTGCCTGGCTTTTGTTATTCCTATTGCCAGCTGTCTATTTTGCGTTTGCATGGTGGAAAACTAAAAACCGAATGACTCGGGAGCATAAGTTTATTTTTGTCATCCGAGTAGTAGCAGTAAGTTTACTGATTTTTGCATTGGCAATGCCTTCTTTACTATTACCGATTAAAGAAGAGCAACTACTGTTTGTGGTAGACCGGTCGGCCTCGACCAAAGGGACTGATAAGCAGTACACAGAGTTTCTCGTTAAAGCTCTTGCTGAAAAGAAAGATCATCAAGCGGTCGGCCTCTATTCGTTTGACGGTAAATTTCAAACCCAGGTACCTTTATCTCTATTAACAGAAGATGTACCAGAATTTATCGGTTCTGAAAATGATAGTAAAACCAATATTTCTGAAAGTATACAACTTGCAACCAATCTTGCGGATCAACAAAAAGCGACGCGCATCGTTTTGTTATCCGATGGACTGGAAAATGAAGGATCTGTATCCGATCAACTATCGAGGATGACAGGCGGTAATGTGGAAATAGATACGTATATATTAAATCGTCCTGAATCGGAAGATGTTGCCATCACTAGTTTTGAAACGCCTCCTGTAGCGTTTGAAGGAGAACAGCAACAACTGCTTGTTCAAGTGGAATCAACGAAAGCCGTAAAAGGTGAACTGATTCTTTCTCAAAATGACCAGTTTCTATCAAAACAATCTGTCCAAATCGAGCCTGGTTCTAATACTTTCACACTCCGCCATGCATCAGTTGGAGAAGGATTGTTGAAATATCAGGTTCAATTAAATGTCACAGGTGATGCTTTACTTGAGAATAATCAGTTAACAAGTGTAACGATGGTTGAAAGCGCACCGCATTTACTGGTAGTGAGTAGTGATAAATTGACTTCCCCCATACCATCCTATATCGATGATCAAGTGGTAAAAGTTGATGCAATTCAAGCTTCAGACTTGCCATTCGACTTGTCGAATTATTTAGCGTATGATGCTATTATTTTTGACAATGTTCCAGGTTATCAAGTAGGCGAAGCCAAAATGACCGTAATTGAACAAGCGGTAAAAAATTTCGGTGTCGGCTTTATGATGGTCGGAGGAGATAATAGTTTTGGACTGGGAGGCTATTTTAAGACACCGATAGAAAAATTGCTTCCCGTTGAAATGGAAGTGAAAGGTAAGCAACAATTGCCTTCCCTAGGACTGATTATTGTCATGGACCGCTCGGGTAGTATGGCTGGCAATAAATTCGAACTGGCAAAAGAAGCAGCAGCACGTTCAGTTGAATTATTGCGGGATGACGACACACTAGGCTTTATTGCTTTTGATGATCGACCGTGGGAAATCATTGAAGCGAAAACCCTGACTGATAAAAAAGAAGCTCTTGAAAAAATCTTGTCCGTTTCTGTAGGCGGGGGTACCGAGATTTACCCTGGCCTCGAACTGGCTTACGAACGACTATCCGATTTGAAATTGCAGCGCAAACATATCATTTTGTTGACGGATGGACAATCTGCTACTCAAAATGACTATGAAGAACTGATTACAGAAGGTCTTGGGGATAAAAACATTACTTTATCAACAGTAGCCATAGGGCAAGATGCAGACCGAGCGTTGCTAGAAGAATTGGCACAATTCGGTACAGGCCGTTTCTATGATGTCAGTGATGAAAGTACGATCCCGGCCATTTTATCACGGGAAACCGTGATGATTTCAAGGACATATATTGAAGACAATCCCTTTTATCCGATTATCCGAGGCGATGCGGCCTGGACTAGTTTATTTTCGGATGGAGTTCCACAACTAAATGCATATATTGCAACGACTGCGAAACAAACTGCGACCGTTGTCGCTGAAAGTACGAAAGAAGATCCTGTTATTGCGGAATGGATGTATGGATTAGGTAGAACAATTGCGTACACATCCGATTCAACCGGTGCTTGGAGTGGGGACTTTGCACGCTTCAGCGAGTGGGGAAATTTCTGGAACACTGCGGTATCAAGATTGCTACCATCTTATAGTGAAGTTCCATTCGATATCCGAAAATCCCAAGATGGATCTTATTCGGTTACGGATCCATCCGGTCAATCGTCCTTTCTGGATATTGTAGCGGTGAACGAAGCGGGTGAAGAAATCGAAAGTCTGTCTGAACCGATTTCACCTGGCAAAAGCCGTGTTTCATTCGATGCGGATCCAGGGCTGATTTTCCTTAGAATTTCAAATGAACAAAACAGCATGTATCAGGCGGGTATTTCAATTCCTTACAGTGAAGAATACAAAATTCAGCCGCCTAATAAAGGGCTGATGGAGGAAATCGCCAAGCGTACAGGCGGAAAAGTGATTACCAGTCCTGAACAAGCGATGCGGGATATACAATTTGAAAGCTCAGAAAGTAAAAGTATTCAAAAGTGGTTAGTCCTAATCGCAATGTTATTATTTTTCATTGATATCACATTAAGAAGATTTGGTTGGCGTACGATTTCTGGAGTGACTTCTCATTTGAAAAAATCGACAGTTGAAAACGTTACACGAGCTAATGATACGAATGTTGCTCAACTGCTGAAAGGGAAAAAGAAACGTTAAAGGTAAAGTGGGGAATACAAAATGATCGTCAATGAAAGTGATCGATTGGCATTAAAGGTTTTTTCGGTTGAAGATGAAGAGGCGGCAAAGAATTTTTGGGGGAATGCCGAAGTGATGGTGCATTGTGGGGGGCCAACACCACATGAAATGTTAGGAAAAGTTCTAATGTCCTATCAAGCATGTCATGAAAAAAAGGGGCTCTCTGTTTATGCGGTGGTCGAGAAAGAGACCAGTGAAGTGATTGGAGCAGCTGGTTTCAATGTAGCGAGCGGCTTGGAAAAAGTTGAATTGATTTATCATCTTTCTAAAGACAGCTGGGGGAAGGGGTATGCGACAGAAGCAGCAGTAGCATGCACCGAAATTGCGAAGCAAACCGATGGAGTGGAAACGATTTTTGCCTCTGCCGACCCTCACAATGTCAGTTCCACTAAAATTCTCGAAAAAGCAGGATTTCAGTTTATCGAAATGAAGTGGTTTGATGACACTAATCAAGAAGAACCCTACTTCGAATATCAAATTTTACAAGATGATAAATGAAAAAGGTTGTTCTCGGAAGGTAAGCCTTCCTGGAACAACCTTTTTCTTATTTATTATTCTGACTCTGTTCTATAAAAAGAGGGAATCTGCTCCCTTTCCGCGAACAAACTACCAAGCCTCCTCGCTGTGGGGTCTTGGCAATCCATTTTTCCGCAGGAAGGATAGGGCCAAAAATAGTTTGGCACTAGCCTTTGCGACGATGTTAGCGCAGCGATGCAGAAACAGGAGCATTGGTCTAATCTTTGCGACTAAGCTAGCGCAGCGATGCAACGCACTTTCATGTTTAGAAGCTAGCGCAGCGATGCAGGAGCATTGGTCTAGTCTTTGCGACGAAGCTAGCGCAGCGATGCAGGAGCATTGGTCTA
>NZ_KE150421.1:1035644-1308824 GCF_000411295.1 Paenisporosarcina sp. HGH0030 | reverse complement strand
TCTTTGCGACGAAGCTAGCGCAGCGATGCAGGAGCATTGGTCTAGTCTTTGCGACGAAGCTGGCGCAGCGATGCAACGCACTTTCATGTTTCGAAGCTAGCGCAGCGATGCAACGCACTTTCATGTTTCGAAGCTAGCGCAGCGATGCAGGAGCAGATGTTTATAGATGATTCCCTTACTGATTAACAATATCGTTAAACAGAACCAATTTACTAAATGACAACTGCCGATTTTCGCTGGGTAAGAGAAGCGATGAAGAAGCAAACAATCAATATAAGCGTGCCAGCCATATAAGGGAAGTTCATGTTGATGTCGAACAAAATTCCAGCCAAGGCCGGACCGACCATATTTCCTAAGCTCATATAAGCATTATTCATACCTGCTGCAAAACCTTGTTCAGTGCCAGCCTGTTTCGAAATCAGTGTATTCAATGCAGGTCTCAACAATGAAGCGGCTGTAAAGAATACACTCGACACAATCAAAATCGGCCAGAAACCATCAACAAATAGCACGGAAATCATAGCAAGAGCAGACACAAGTAGATTCACTAGAATCACTTTCAATTCGCCATACTTCACGAATAGTTTATTGATGACAAATGTCTGAACAATAACACCTACAAAGCCGCCTGCTGTAATTAATACGGCAATTTCACCTGGGGTAAATGCATATTTTTTATCCACATATAAAGCTATCGTTGACTGAAAATTTGCTAGACCAAATGAAAATACAAACATTACGATTAACATGACAAAATACGGTGTGGTCGTTGAATGTTTCATTTGTTTGAATAAGTTCTCTCGTTTAGTTGGCTTACCAGTTTGAACAGCTGGTGCTGTCTTAGGTAACACAAACATTGATATGACTGCTGCCACTAATGCTGCGCTAGTTGCCACATAAAAAGGAAAACGAAGGCTTACTTCTGCCAATAAGCCACCGATTGCTGGCCCAATCATAAAGCCAAGGGACATTGAAGCACCAAGCAATCCCATTCCTTTTCCACGCTCTTCTTCAGTCGTAATATCCGCGACGAATGCCATCATTGGCGGAACGATAAACGCCGAACCGACACCGCTAAAGAACCTTGCCAAATACAAAATCCATAAATCTGACGCTAATCCGAACATCAGTTGAGACAAACCGAATATGACAAGTCCAACAATAATTAAATACTTACGACCATATTTATCTGATAAGTCTCCGGCTAAAGGAGAAAATAAAAATTGGGAAAAGGCAAACATGGCGATCAAAAATCCAAGTGCCTGACCAGCCACACCAAAGGTTTCCAAGTAATCTGGCATTATTGGAATAATTAAGCCAATTCCTGACATGGCAATGAACATATTAAACATCAGCACAAAAAGTGCAAAGCGATTTGATTTACCTGCCATTATACATCCTACTTTCTTGCTCAAACTGTTTCGAGTATCTAAAATTTTAACACACAATTAATAAAAAGCCATTACAAAAACCTGCCCAAAAATGAGCAGGTTTCGTATAGCAAATAGAGGTTTTATCTCTATAAAAGGGAGTTGATTTAATGATTACTGGGCATCCATCTTAAATTCCAAGAACAACTCATTGTACCTACCGAGAGTTTCCAATCCCAGGTTTTTATAGACTTCCAAACGCTCCCGCATCTCCTTAGTTGGATAAAAACGCTCATCCCCAGTTACTTCAGGATCCATCAGTGGAATGGCATTTTCATTAGGTGTCGAGTATCCTACATAATCTGCATTTTGCGCAGCTACTTCTGGATCAAGCATGAAATTGATAAATTTATGAGCACCTTCTACGTTCGCTGCCGTTTTCGGAATAACCATATTATCAAACCATAAGTTTGATCCTTCTTTAGGAACAGCATAGTCAATATCTTCATTGACATACATAATGTCAGCAGCCTGTCCTGACCACACCAGAGCTACAGCTGCTTCACTGCGTCGCATCGTTTCCACAATTTCATCACCAAGAATGGCTTTAATATTGGGGGATAGGGTTTTTAATTTATCCGTAGCTTCTTGAAGTTGGTGCTCATCTTTTGTATTGAGTGAATATCCCAAAGTATTCAAACCCATACCCATTACTTCACGTGCACCGTCAACTAAAATGACTTCCTGCTTTAAAGATGGATCCCACAGATCTTCCCAACTTTCAAATGTTTGACCATCCAACAGTTTTGGATTGAAGGCGATTCCAACTGTTCCCCAAAAATAAGGAATGGAATATTCATTGCCAGGATCAAAAGGTAAGTCAAGGAAGTAAGGGTCTATGTTTGATAAATTAGGTATTTTACTATGATCTATCGGAATTAATAAATCGTTTTCTTTCATTTTTTCAATCGTATATTCGGAAGGCATGGCCACATCATAAGAAGTACCACCTTGTTCGATTTTGGTCATCATCGCTTCGTTCGATTCAAATGTTTCATAAACAACTGTGATACCTGTTTCTTTTTCAAATCGTTTGATGAGTTCAGGGTCAATATATTCTCCCCAGTTGTAAACGCTGATTGTATCGCTTCCAGCTCTTCCTGTGGATTTGTTCAGTTGGTTATTGACATAAAATAAAACTGTGCAAATGATGAGTATCGCTATAACTGCACGAATGATATCTTTCATTTAGAAACCCCCGTTCTAAGCGGGTTTTTTGTGCGATTCGTCACGAAGTAATAACCTAGTACCAATAGTAGTGTAACGATAAACAAAAGACCCGATAATGCATTAATCGTTAATGTGATGCCTGCACGTGCCATGGAATATATTTCAACGGACAGGGTGGAAAAACCATTCCCCGTTACAAAGAAGGTCACGGCAAAATCATCCAGTGAATATGTCAGGGCCAAAAAGAATCCCGCAAATATCCCGGGTTTAATATATGGAATGATTACACGGCTCAATACATCACGTTTTGAAGCGCCAAGATCGAGTGCTGCATCAATCAAAGTGCTGCTCATTTCCTGTAATTTTGGCAAGACCATAATGACCACAATTGGGACACTAAACGCGATATGTGATATCAATACCGAAGCAAAGCCCAATTTCACTCCGACCATTGTAAATAAGATCAAGAATGATGCCCCTATGATTACGTCAGGGCTGACAACCAGCACATTGTTAAGGGACAACAGTGCATTACGGGATTTACGGTTTTTTAAAAATATTATACCGATAGCACCGATTACCCCAATTGCAGTGGAAAGGAGTGCAGATAATAATGCAACAATAACCGTATTAATCAGAATCATGATGAGTCGTGTATCGGCAAAAACTGCCTTATAGTGTTCAAAGGTAAAGGATTTAAAACTTGACATGGTACCACCACTATTAAATGAGTAAAAGATCAAGTAAAAGATAGGCGTATACAGAATGACAAAAACAAGTGCTAAATAAACTTTTGATAATTTACTTGATCTGTCCATTTGAAAGCGCCCCCTTCTCTTTTTGACCAGTTAAAATCATGATGATAACCATAAATAAAATCAAGAATACGGCAATGGTCGAACCCATTCCCCAATTTTGAGTCACTAAAAATTGTTGTTCGATCGCTGTGCCAAGCGTAATGACCTTGTTACCAGCTATCAGTCTGGTAATCATAAATAACGATAGGGAAGGAATAAATACAGCCTGAATTCCAGATTTCACACCATTGATTGTTAATGGGAAAATCACTTTCGTAAATGTTGTCCATGTAGATGAGCCTAGGTCGCGGGCGGCATCTATCAGCGAATGATTCATTTTATCGAGAGAGTTAAAAATCGGTAAAATCATGAATGGAATAAAAATATAGACTGAAACGAAAATGAAACTGAAATCAGTATAGAGAATTTGTTTTGTGCCAATCCCCAATGTATCGAACAGTTGATTTATAGGGCCAATTACACCAAAAATACCAATAAAGGCATATGTTTTTAACAACAGATTAATCCATGAAGGAATAATGATAAGCAGTAACCATAATTGTTTATGTTTTGTTTTGGTCAACCAGTAAGCAGTGGGATATGCAATGACTAAGGTGAAAGCAGTAATAAGAAAAGCATACCAAAACGAGCTTAAGGTCATTTTCAAATATACAGAAGTAAAGAAATTCTGATAATTTACGAATGAAAAATTCCCATGTAAATCAAACAACGAAAAATAAACAACAAGTACAATTGGTGCAATGACAAAGAGCAGCATCCAGCCAATATAAGGAACTAAATAAAAGGAACGATTTGTGTTATTTTGCATGGTGCTCTTCTCCATACGATTCTAGACGCTTGTCGAATTCTTCTTCTGTTTCGTTCAAACGCATGACATGAATCGCTTCCGGTTCGAAATCCAAGCCGATTTCTTCCCCTACTGCTGCCTTTTTAGTCGAATGGACGAGCCATTCGTTGCCTTCTTTATCGAAGGTAGATAATTCATAGTGAACTCCCCGGAATAATTGTGTGTCTACTTTAACGGTCATTTTTCCTCGATCAACAGTAGTAATTTCCAAGTCTTCCGGACGGATGACGATATCTACTTTCTCGTTCGACGACAAACCTTTGTCCGCACATTCAAATTCTTTTCCGCCAAATTGTACATGGTAATCGGAAATCATCACTCCTGGAACGATATTGGATTCTCCAATGAAATCTGCCACGAATCTGTTGATAGGTTCATCATAAATATCCATGGGTGTACCGCTTTGTTGAATGACTCCTGCATTCATAACAAAAATTTCATCTGACATAGCCAAGGCTTCTTCCTGATCATGTGTAACAAATATAAAGGTCTTGCCGAGTCGCTGTTGCAATTCACGAAGTTCATATTGCATTTCCGTTCTCAACTTCAAATCAAGTGCAGACAATGGTTCGTCGAGTAAGATAACTTCCGGATCATTTACAATAGCGCGTGCGATTGCGACACGTTGTTTTTGTCCGCCAGACATTTCGATAATTTCACGGTTCTCATATCCTACTAAATTAACAAACTTAAGAGCTTCTAATACTCGACGATTAATCTCGTCTTTTTTTAACTTCTTGATACGTAATCCAAATGCCACATTCTCAAATACATTTAAGTGAGGGAAGAGGGCATAGTCTTGGAAAACCGTGTTGACTTGTCGTTCATTTGCGGGCACATGGTTGATTTTTTTGCCATTGAAATATATTTCGCCGCTGGTCGGTTCCATGAATCCGGCAATCAATCGCAATATCGTCGTTTTTCCACAGCCGGAAGGACCGAGTAATGTATAAAATTTTCCGCGTTCAATCTCAAAGCTCACATTGTTTAACACAGGTGTCGCGCTGTCGTATGATTTTGTGACGTTGTCAAAGCGGATAATCGTAGTGTCTGTCATGATTGACCTCCTGATTTATAAGTAAGAATGTGTAACAACAATTAATATTTCTGATTCCCCGTTGTGGTGATTGGATAATTGATGATGATCTGAAGCTTCAAAGTATAGGGATTGTCCTTCTTTTGCGTAAAATTCATGCGATCCAAGAACGAGACGTACATTGCCTGTTAAGACATACATAAAAGTTTCTGATAAAGAAGGTTCGAATTGCTTATATTCCCCTGCTTCAAAAAATTTCACGAGAACCGGTTCCATTTCTTTGTCGTTTGATTCAGGGACAAGCCACCGAATTTGATACTTCTTGTCTTCATCGCAATAAACGGTTTGGTCTTCTTCCAAATACACAACGCGTTGATTTTTTTCATCATCAAAGAAATCTTTCGGTTTAGTTCCGAGCACTTCCAGTAAAGTAAAAAGCGTTTCAATTGATGGGGAATTCAAATTTCGCTCCAGTTGTGAAATGTAGCCTTTACTCAAATCGGTACGTTCACCTAATTCTTCCTGAGTTAACCTTTTCTTGATGCGCAAACTCTTAATTTTGTTTCCAATTTGCATAAAGAGATGCTCCTCGCAGGTGTGATTAATAGCAACCAATGTTTATGTAAGTTTACTATCACAATACTTTAAGTTTACTATAAACGTCTTTTATTATACAAAATCCACCAATTTTTTCAAGTCTATTTATAAAAAAACTTCCCATCATAAGATGAGAAGTGAATTAATGCGTTATCTGTATTGATCGCGTTTCCATTTTCTGAATTTCTTCCAAAGACCTTTTCCGCCTGTTGTAGCCAATAAGATTGCTGATAGTGAAATACCAGCCAAAGCGGTAATGAGTGAGATCCATTCGAAAAATGAGTAGCCAGGGACCTTCGACCAATCTGTTTTTCCTTTCCAATCTTCGATGACCAAGTTCATTCCGTAAATACCGGAAACTACTGTAAAGACGGTAAGCATGAATAACAACATATTATGGCGTTTATTTGATTGATTTTCTTGGGCACGATAAAGCTCGTGCAATGTTTGTTTAACTTCTTCATATAAAGAATTCAAATGAAACGTATCACGGTATGTCCTGGTTAATTCTTTTCCTTCTGTACGTGCAGAAACTTCTCCAAAATAATACCTAGAGGAGAACTTTGATATCAGTTCAATCAACTCTTCCACATAATCTCCGTCCTGTTCCCACTGTACCTCACTATACTCAAATGACATACGCAACAACATGATTTTGTAAAAATAATGAAGTAGTAAATTATAGTGATGCGTTCCCATGAATTGGGATAGTGGTCTCGCCAGTTGTTCTCGTGATTTATTTGAAACCGTGATTTGGGCATGATCTGAAGTAACCGTATAAGAATCGGGTGCCCAACGGTCGTGCACATGATTTTGTACGTAACGCTCGATATACTCGGCATTTGTACTCGACATGAAGGGACGCCCTTCCGGATTTTTACCATCCAACTGACCCATTCGAAATAAGTGGTCCCCACTTATCGGATCTTCACCGTCCGTAATGAAAAAACCTGAAGAAAGCATTCGTTCATCTTCAAAGAAGGGAAGGCTTCCGAAGTAACCTGCACGTTTATCGTCATGAATGATGTAGGCTTTAAGGGAAGGACAGAGGTAGCTAAATACAAATTCATTTGTCGTGTTGAATTCACGATCACCTTTTCGAATTGTAGCCCCTTTTTCTTCATCGAGCTTCGGTTCCAACACTCGAAAATGATTCATATAATCTAGCACTTCACATAATTCTTCTAGTTCTTTATTCATCTCTGTCCGAATGGTTATGAGACCTATACCAAAAGGGCAAATCATGACATCAATACTGTTCACCAAAAAAGAAAACGATGTGTCATGAACATCCAAATTGAACGATTCATTGACTTTCTTCGAGAATCGAAGAAATCCTTGTTGATCAGTGCGTTTGGGAAATAGTTTTCGTTCAAGAAACGGTAAAAAATATTGATCCAGTTCTTCATGTTTTACTTCAATACCTTCACCATAAAACCCACTCTGTAAGTCTTTTTGATTTAATGAAAAGAAGGTGAAATGGTTTTTTCGTAAATGATCCGCAAGATTTTCCCGCTCTTTTTCATGGAATGAGAATGGAAAAAGAAAAGACATGTAAGCCTGCTTCAAAGTTAGAGGCTGTATTTTGGCAGTTGAATCCATTTTCAAGACCTCCACTATTTTTTCTTTCATATATATATGTTAACATGAAACACGGAAGGAGTGACGTTTATGGGAAGAACCATGATGTTATTTTTGGATCCTAAAGCAAGACAAAATAAAAAATCACAAAAACAAATTGAAGGCACCTTTCTATTGGTGAAAAACCGTGTTATTGCCAATGATGAAATCGTGGATTATTGTAATGATTGTTTTGAACCGTTGTCCTATCATGATGAATATGATGCTTGTTACTGCGAATCTTGCAATGCATGGAGAGAAGAAGCATGCACAGATCCAACTTGTGAATATTGTGAATTGCGACCTAAACGACCTTTAACATAAGGTTGCTGAGGGTCTTTTTTTTTGACTAAACCTGTTGATACTTTGAATGAAAAACGCAGTGTGCATTTGCACCTAGCGCAAATATAGGATAAACAACCGTATATGCTATAAAGAAGGATAGATCCTTAATTTAAGATAAAGATATTAAAGGTTTCTACTTTCTTCTTTGAATAGATTATCTCAAGGTGAACATACTAAGCATTCGACACGAATTAGACGAAAAAATTTTTTCCTAGTGCTAGTTGAAAGCCGATAAATTGATTTGCAGCAGGGACTTTGTTATCCTTTAAATTGTGCTAATAACGAATACAATTCGTTAGCAGATAAATATTTCTTGGAGGTTTTCACATGACTGAACGTATGGTAGGTAAACAAGCACCCCATTTTACAATGGACGCAGTGCTAGCAGATAAGTCTTTCGGTAAAGTAAGCTTGGAAGAAAACATGAAGCAAGACAAATGGACAGTTTTGTTCTTTTATCCAATGGATTTCACTTTTGTATGTCCAACTGAAATCACAGCAATGTCAGACCGCTATGATGAATTTGAAGATTTAGACGCTGAAATTATCGGTGTTTCTACAGATACTATCCACACTCATTTAGCTTGGATTAACACAGCTCGTCAAGACAACGGTTTAGGCGAATTGAAATATCCATTGGCTGCAGACACTAACCATGTGGTATCACGTGAATATGGTGTATTGATTGAAGAAGAAGGTATTGCTCTTCGTGGATTATTCATCGTAAACCCTGAAGGTGAAATGCAATATCAAACAGTGTTCCACAATAACATTGGTCGCGACGTGGATGAAACTCTTCGCGTATTACAAGCTCTTCAAACTGGTGGTCTTTGCCCAGCAAACTGGCGTCCAGGACAAAAAACTCTTTAATTGATTGAATGGGGCTCATGAATTTTGCCTTTGTCAATGCACTAGATTAATTAGACACCCACGATTCCCCACGCATACGATACGCAGTGGGGAATTTTTACATGTATCATTGAGGAGGAAATACAATGAAATTACGTTCACCAATGCCTGACTTAACAGGCGCAACTGCATGGCTCAATGGAAAAGTTGCTAAAAAACAATTGATTGGCGACAAGCCAACACTTATTCATTTCTGGTCTGTAAGCTGTGGACTATGTAAAGAGGCAATGCCAGAAGTAAATGCTTTCCGTGATCAATATAAAGGTGAATTGAATGTACTAGCAGTCCATATGCCACGTTCAGAGAAAGATATGGACCTGGAAGATATCAAGAAGAATGCTGCAGAACACGATATCACACAACCAATTTTTGTCGATAGTGACATGAAATTAACCGATGCTTTTGATAATCAATATGTACCTGCATACTACGTATTTGATAAATCTGGTCAACTGCGTCATTTCCAAGCGGGTGGTAGTGGAATGAAAATGCTTGAAAAACGTGTCAACCGCGTGTTAGATGAAATGCGTAATTCATAATCCATTTTAATTGAATGAAGAAGTGCTCAGCATAATCGAATTCAGGGATGTAAAGATCCTGGTAATTCTTTTATGTTGAGCACTTTTTTTATTGGGGATGATGTCCAATTTCGAAGATTTGATAATAAAAACCAGACAATAAAAAAGAAAATTTAAAGTTTTGTAAAATATCAGTCAAAAGGGGGTAGTCATTTATTTCGGAATCCGATATATTAAATACTATGTCTTTCGAATTAGGGGGAAACAGCTTGGGAATTTTCAAAAAATTGAAAGAGTATTACTGGCCAAATAAACATTTATTCTTTTGGTCCTTGTTCATGCTCTTGGTCACCTTGTTAATTACAGTTGCCTATCCAATCATCTTGCAACAAACCATTGACCGTGTAATTAAGGGGCAAGAATATGATTTGGCATGGAAACTTGCTGGGATTTTCATGGGTCTTATGATTATCAAAGGAATTGCCACGTACATTGGGCAATACACGGGGGATATGTTCGGAATTCGCTCGGTCTATGAATTGCGAAATGCGTTATATGCTAAATTGCAACGTTTGCCATTCTCGTATTACGATAATGCAAAAACGGGAGACTTAATGTCCCGACTGACAGCTGACGTAGAAGGATTCAGGTTCTTCTTATCGTTCGGATTCGTTGAGTTGTTCCGTTTGGTGTTTTTAGTATCCGTTTCGCTTTGCGTTATGTTTTATTATTCAGTTTCATTAACATTTGTGTCGATGGCCGCCATGCCTTTATTAGTTGTAGCAGTGCTACGATTCGATAAATTGGTGCATCCGGCTTTCAGGGACATCCGTAAATCATTCGGTAAATTAAATACGAATGTTCAAGAAAACATTAGCGGGATTCATACAGTGAAATCACTTTCCCGTGAATCGTTCCAAATTAACAAATTTAACAATTCAAACGGTGACTATAAAGATCGATATTTATTTACAACTGAAATCTGGGCAAAGTACTTTCCTGTGATGGAATTCCTCGGAAATATCAGCGTGGTCTTCTTATTCGGCTACGGGGGCTTCCTAGTTATGGAAGGTCAATTAAGTGTTGGGCGCTTAGTGGCATTCTACAGCTTATTGGGTTACATTATTTTTCCGATTATGAACTTAGGTTTCACGGTCAATCTTTTCTCTCAATCAAAAGCATCCGGAGAGCGTTTACTGGAAGTGCTGGAAGCACCCGAACCGATTACATCCAAAGAAAATGCAATCGATGGTTCAAGAATGAAAGGACATGTAGCGTTTGAAAATGTCACTCTTCAATATCGTGAAGAAGATCAATTAGCTCTTGAAGAAGTGAATTTGAAAGTGGAAGCTGGAAAACGGGTTGGGTTAATAGGTGCAACGGGTTCAGGTAAAACGAGTTTAACACAACTGTTAACGCGTTTTTACGAACCGACAACGGGAACAGTTAAAATTGATGGCATTGCTGTCGATGAATATTCGCTTACCTCACTGCGCTCTAACATTGGCTTTGTTCTTCAAGAATCATTTTTATTTTCATCTTCGATTAAAGCCAATATTTCATATGGTCGTCCTGATGCAACGATGGATGAAATTATCGATGCAGCTAAACGTGCCAATGCCCATGATTTTATAATGGAGCTACCTGAAACCTATGACACGATGTTAGGGGAGCGGGGACTCGGTTTATCAGGCGGGCAAAAACAAAGAATTGCAATCGCTCGGGCATTATGCCAGAATCCTGCAATTTTGGTGCTAGATGATGCAACAAGTGCTGTAGACATGAAAACGGAACTTCACATTCAAAAGGCTTTGGAAGAAGTGATGAAAGGCCGTACAACGTTTATTATTGCTCACAGGATTTCATCTGTGAAACATGCAGATGAGTTGATTGTATTTGAGCATGGGAAGATTGTTCAAAGAGGTACGCATGATCAATTGATAAAACAACAAGGTTTGTATAAGCGGATTTATGAAATTCAATACAAAGACCAACTTGAAAATATTTATGCATAGAAAGGCGGAATCACAATGACTAAACAAATCAATCCTAGTGTATTAAAACGATTCCGCTACTCTTCGGATGATGTAATTGATGCACCGTTTAACTGGTACCAACTCGCGCGACTCTTTACGTATGTGAAACCTTATGCAAAAACATTATTGCCAAAGGCTTTTATTGCTGTAACAATTACCACGCTGATTCGGCTTATCATCCCTATTTTGATAGGTGAGTATGCCATTGACCAAGCATTGGAAAACAAAGATGCTCAAATGCTATGGGTGGTGGTTGGTACTATTGCAGGATTATATATTGTCAACACTGTTGCGAATCGTTTCAGAATAAGGTGGATGAATGAACTCGGTCAAAATGTAATATACGATTTGCGTAAACATTTGTTTACGCATGTTCAATGGCTATCGCATCGTTTCTTCGATCAACGTTCAGCCGGCTCAATACTCGTCAGGATTATGAACGATATAAACTCGCTGCAAGAGTTGTTTACAAATGGTGTTATCAATCTATTGATGGATTTGCTACTTCTTATAGGGGTACTTATCATCCTGTTTACGCTCAGTCCACCACTTGCTTTAGCAGTTCTGGTCATCTTGCCCCTGATGTTTTTCATCTCGACGACGCTGCGTAAAAACATCCGTCGCTCATGGCAGGATGTGCGGATGAAACAAGCGAAAATCAACTCCCATCTGAATGAAAGTATTCAAGGAATGCGAATTACTCAATCATTCACACAGGAAAATGAAAACATGGCGTTCTTTAATGGAATTAATGAAGAAAGTTTTGAGTCTTGGCGTGTAGCCACTAAAAAGAATTCTATGTTCCGACCGTTCGTAGAAATGACGAATGCCGTTGGTTCGGTTGTTCTGATTTTGTACGGTGCATATTTAATCCAAAATGACCAGCTTGACCTTGGTGCATTCGTCGCATTTGCCTTTTACCTCGGCATGTTCTGGGAGCCAATTTCACGTTTAGGCCAGATATATAACCAATTACTGATGGGGATGGCGTCCTCTGAAAGAATTTTCGAATTCTTGGATGAGCAGCCTTTGGTACATGAAAAAGCAAATCCAACTAAAATTAATCAATTACAAGGTCATATCGAATTTGAAAATGTTCAATTCGGTTATGAAAAAGACCGTTTAGCTTTAAAAGGAATCTCTCTTGAAATGAATGCAGGGGAGACGGTTGCCCTGGTTGGTCATACGGGATCTGGTAAAACGACAATTGCCAATCTGGTTTCACGTTTTTACGATCCAACTTCTGGTGTGGTGAAAATGGATGGAATGGATATCCGTGATTTATCACTGAGTGCATTGCGTGAACAAATCAGCATTGTACTTCAGGAAACGTTTATTTTCTCAGGCTCCATCATGGATAATATTCGATTCGGCAATCCACAAGCTACGGATGAAGAAGTAATCAATGCAGCCGAAGCTGTTGGTGCAAACCGTTTCATCGAGCGTTTATCGAATGGGTATGATACCGAAGTGGAAGAGCGAGGGAATATTTTATCCGTTGGTGAACGACAACTGTTATCTTTTGCACGGGCACTTCTTGCAAATCCAAGAATTATCATTCTGGATGAGGCAACAGCTTCCATTGATACGGAAACAGAACTTCAAATTCAACAAGCGTTAAGAACGCTGTTGAAAAACCGGACAGCGATCATGATTGCTCATCGACTTTCTACCATCCGTGAAGCAAATCAGATTATTGTTTTGGAAAATGGACGTGTTTTGGAATCGGGGAATCATGATTCTTTAATGAAAGATCGTGGTCATTATCACCAGTTGGTGATGTCCCAATTTGGAGAAGCGTAAAAACATTTTGAGCGTCTATTAAAGTTGTGATACACTATGACCATTCGTTCCGCAACGGAGGTTGAAAGATGAAGAAAGAATTCGTAGTTATTGGGTTAGGTCGATTTGGTGGAAGTATAGTTCGTGAGCTGATTGAACAAGGTGCAGATGTTATGGCCATCGATAAGTTTTCAGACCGTGTCGATGAATTTGCATCAATCGCAACACAAGCTATTGTTGCAGATACGACAGATGAATCTGTCTTGAAATCACTTGGGATACGTAATTTTGAACATGTAATCGTTGCGATTGGAGAGGACATTCAATCCAGTATTTTAACAACGTTGATGTTGAAGGAAATTGGTGTCAATAAAATCACGGTAAAAGCTCAAAATGACTATCATGAAAAAGTATTACGTAAAATCGGTGCCGATCAAGTGGTCCATCCTGAACGCGATATGGGTATTCGAATTGCCAACAACATAATGACAAATAATGTACTTGATTATTTGGAGTTATCGGAAGAACATTCAATTATGGAGATAAAAGCGAATGAAATATTGGCTGGCTCTACTTTAATTGATCTAGATATCCGTGCGAAATATGGAATAAATATTGTTGCGATTAAACGGGGAGCTGATATTCTCGTTTCTCCGCAAGCAGATGAAGAAATCAAAATCAATGATGTACTGATCGTAATCGGTGCAGACGCAGATATTATCCGCTTTGAAAAGAAAGCAATGCATTAAAGAAAAGCGGAGAAGCCTGCGCTAGCTCGACTCCGGTGCTGGAAGGCTCGAAACGAAAGCTTGCTTTCGCTTGAGAGACTGAAGCTAAGGAGCGAGCTGGGCTTTGGAGCTTGACATGACGAAAAGCGGAAAGCGCTGGAAGAAAATAGCCTTCTAAAACAAAAGCTGTGCCACTAACACATTATGTGTTGGTGGCACAGCTTTTTGAATAGTATTAAACTTCCATTATAATTGGTAGAATCATTGGACGACGTTTTGTTTTTTCGTATAAATACGGTCCTAATACGTCGGTTATTTCATTTTTCAATTCTGACCAAGGGGTTGCCTTGGATTGAATTGTTTTTTGTAAATGGCGATTTAACATATGTTGTGCTTCATTGATCATCGCACCTGATTCACGCATGTAAACAAAACCACGAGAAATAATATCTGGACCAGAAACAATCTTCTGACGTTCTTGGTCTGTGCTTACAACAACAATGACTAAGCCTTCTTCTGAAAGAATTCGGCGATCGCGTAAAACAATATTACCGATATCACCAATGCCGCTACCATCGATATAAACATCACCTGAAGGAATGCGACCAGCGACTGCTGCTTGGTTTTGGCTAAGTGCCAATACATCACCGTTTTCCATGATGAAAGTATTTTCCGGCTCCACGTCACAATCAACAGCAAGTTCCGTATGCATTTTCAACATACGATACTCACCATGAATCGGCATAAAGAATTTAGGTTTCATTAAACGTAACATCAATTTCTGTTCTTCTTGAGAACCATGACCTGAAGTGTGAATGTTATTCAATGAACCATGAATAACATCTGCTCCTGCACGGAACAATAAGTTGATTGTTCGATTGACGCTTGTACGATTACCAGGAATCGGTGAAGAAGAGAAAATTACCGTATCCGCTGGTTGAATTTGAATTTGTCGGTGTGTACCGTTTGCAATTCTCGATAACGCTGCCATCGGTTCACCTTGGCTACCTGTACATAAAATCATAACTTCATTCGCAGGCAAACGATTTAATGATTGCGCATCGACGAATGTTTCTTTCGGTGCAGTAATATAGCCAAGTTCACGTCCGATTGTAATGGCGTTATCCATACTACGTCCAAAAACAGCAATTTTACGTCCGTGATGGACAGCCGCTTCCGTTACTTGTTGTAAGCGATGAATGTTTGACGCAAAAGTTGCGAAAATGATGCGACCATCAACTTTACGGAAAATTTCCGACAAGCTTTCGCCAACTTTTCGCTCTGACATTGTGAAATTTGGTACTTCTGCATTTGTACTATCAGAAAGCAAACACAGCACGCCGTCTCGGCCAATTTCAGCCATTTTGGTTAAGTTAGCTGGTTCACCAACGGGTGTGAAATCGAATTTAAAATCTCCTGTATGTACAACATTGCCGGGTGGTGTTTTAACTACGATGCCGTATGCATCCGGAATACTGTGCGTTGTACGGAAGAAACTCACTGAAGTTTTTCTGAATTTAATCACGTCTTCTTCAGCGATTACATGCATTTTAGTTGTACGCAATAAACCATGTTCTTCTAATTTATTTCGCAATAAACCTAGTGCAAGTTTGCCTCCGTAAACAGGGATATTTAATTGTTTCAGCAAATAGGGAATACCACCGATGTGATCTTCGTGACCGTGTGTAATAAATAGACCTTTAATCTTGTCTACATTTTTCACAAGGTACGTGTAATCAGGAATAACGTAATCAATCCCGAGTAAATCATCTTCAGGGAATTTAATACCTGCATCAATTAAAATTATTTCATCTTGGAATTGAACACCATAAGTGTTTTTACCGATTTCGCCCAGTCCGCCGAGTGCGAAAACCGCTGTTTGATCATTCTTAACAAATTTCATGTGGATTAAAGTTTCTCCACTTTGTAGTTTTCGCTAGCTTGTTCGTAAGATAAATGATTACCTTCTAGTAGCTGAACGAATTCGATATTATACTTGCGATCCTTTAAAGCGTAACGAACTTCACGTTCAGAGGATGCTTCGATATAAAGGCTTTTTGTGTTTTCGCGAACTGGCACTTCAAGCACGTTTTCTTGATAATAAACTTTGTAAATCATGTTTTGCTCTCCTTTTTCACGTTCAAAATAATTACATTCTCTTTATATTATCACGAGCGCCTTTTAAAATAAAGAAAAGCCCTACTATAAATAGCAGGGCAAAAAATTAAGCGATCGATTTTTTCCCGAGTATGCCGCCCAACCGTCTCAATAATTTCTTTTTTAGACGCTTTAACATGGCAAATCACTCCTTATACATCATTATACAGAAAATTGCAACTTTTGTAAAGGGTTCCCGTCTTTAGTAGACTGGAGGACAAAAGAAAGGATGAAAGTTTTGAGAAAAGTATTGTTTTTTGATATTGACGGAACCTTATATAATTCCGATAAAAAGTTACCAATCAAAGCGAAAGAAGCAGTATTTGAAGCTCGAAAAAACGGGCATGAAGTTTTTATCGCTACTGGACGAGCACCTTTTATGATTCAGGATGTTCTAAAAGAATTAGAGATTGACTCGTACATATGTTTTAACGGTCAATATATTGTCTATAAAGGTGAAGTGTTGTCCAAAACACAAATTGATCTTGAACTACTCAAGTCGGTATCGGCCTACGCGGAAATCAAAAATCATCCGATGGTATATATGAATGCCGAAAAAATGATTGCCTCTAGTACATATCATCCTCATGTGGAAGAAAGCATCAGTACCCTGAAGTTTCCTCATCCTGCTTTCGAGAAAGATTTTTATCTTAATCAAAAAATTTATCAAGCGCTTTTATTTTGCTCTTTAGAAGAAGAAAAGGCATACAAAGAAAATTTCCCGCTATTGAAATTCGTCAGATGGCATCGTGTATCTACGGATATTTTGCCAAAAGGGGCTTCAAAAGCCAATGCTGTATATTTTTTATGTGAAAAACTTCATATCGCAGTTGAAGACACGATTGCTTTCGGAGACGGGCTGAATGATATCGAAATGTTGGAGGCGGTAGGTTTTGGCGTTTGTATGGGGAATGGACATGAAGAAGCGTTGAAACGTGCTAAATATGTTACCACCCATGTTGACGAAGACGGTTTAGTAAATGCCATGAGATATTTAAAGCTTATTTAATTCAAATAAACAGCAAAAAGGTTCCCAAAATTTTTGGGAACCTTTATTATTTTCGTTCATAAGGAACGGCATCAGGGATTTCTTCAAATGGATTTTTCTTGTTGATGTGATCGAAAAACATAATCCCGTTCAAGTGATCCAACTCGTGTTGAAAAGCGATTGCTGGTAAACCTTTTAAACGCAGTTTGAATTCTTTTCCATCTGGATAAATACCTTTGGCGGTTATGCGTGCATATCTAGGAACATAACCTTCTATTGCACGGTCAACAGATAAACAACCTTCTCCAACAGTAATATACGTTTTTTCAACTGAGTGACTGATTATTTTTGGATTTATGGCAACTAGACTTAATTCATCGTCCGGTAAGTGAAGTGCAAACATACGCTTCGATACATTGACTTGGGGTGCAGCTATTCCGATTCCAGGACGCAAGTCATATCGTCCCACCATTTCCGAATCTTGACTGTTTTTCACATAGTCCAATAAGTCCTGTGCCAATTTGGCATCTTCAGCGGATAGCGGGAAATCTACTTCCTGCGCTTTTTTTCGCAAAGTTGGATGTCCTTCGCGGATAATATCTTTCATTACAAACATCGTGGTCTTCCTTTCCTACTTTCAGTCTTTAATTAGTATAGCGAAGGTTAGCCCTTGTGCAAACGAAAATGACGAATTTAGTGAAGTTGAAATTTTTCACTTGAAGGTCTATAGTAAAAAAAGATTTGGGAGGTTATGAAATGAAAAAAATTGTAATTGGTACCGTTTTGTCTACTTCACTATTACTTTCTGCATGTTCAATAGGAACATCTGTTGAGCAGCAATTATCCGATTCATTAACTAAAATATATGAAGAAGAACAAGGATATCGTGACGCACAAGCAAAATTGGCTGAATTAGAAAAGAAAGAACAACTGACTTTTAACCAAACGATGGAACTTACTCAAGAACAGAAAGAAAAAGTCGGTGCAAAAGTTGAAGAAATGAAATTATCATTAACTGAAAGATTAACTCTATTAAAAGAAGAGAATGATTCGATTAAAAGCGCTCAAGAATCACTTTCTTCATTAGATAAAATAGTAGAAGAGGCAAAAGAAGATCAAATCAAATCTTCGGTATCTGAATTACAAGCTACAATGGATGCGCGATATGAAGCACATGATGTCGTAAGTGATGAATATCAAAAATTAACTGACTTACAAAGTGATTTATATGAAATGCTAGCGAATGAAGAAACTCAACAAGAAGAACTTCAGGAACATGTAACGAAAGTCAATGTGCAAAACGAACTTGTTCAATCAGCGATTAATGCTTTCAATGATGCAACAAAAAAAATAAATGAACAGAAAGAGTCTGTATATGATTCATTACAAGAAGAAAAGTAAAACGACCTCGAGCTGAGGTCGTTTTAGCTTGTTGACAAAAGAATAATAATTAATATAAAGGTATAAAAATTGAGTTCTTATTTTTTGCACTCTATCGAAATAGATTGTGGTCGGCTATTTCTTTCGCTTTCCACGGACGAAACGCAAGCCTCCTCGGCTCAGCTGTCTATGACAGCTGAGCCTGTGGGGTCTAGCTTATTTCGTTTTTCCGCAGGAGTCTTCAGAAATAGCCGACCATCATCTTACTATTGAAATAAGTATGAAGAGATACGCAAACGGAAGCGAAATCCGTTGATTGGAGTGGAGGCGGCGGAAAACAACTGCTCCTGCGGTTACTCGTCGCAAAGATTAGGACCAAATTGCCTTTGGTCCCAATCTTTTCAGGGGGAACAGAACGAACTGAAGGCCCCGCAGGAAACGAATAGTGCAAATGTAGTTTGGACTATTTGTTTGCGACGAAGCTAGCGAAGCGATGCAACGCACTTTCATGTTTCGAAGCTAGCAGAGCGATGCAGAAACAGGAGCACCGGTTTTTCTAGTGACGAGGAGACTAAAGCCGTGCCCGCGAAACGCGTCCGCCGCAAAGGAAATCAACATTTTCTTGCATACTCTCTTTTTCATTAGTATACAGTTATATTCACTCTTTTTATTTTTTGTCTACAGTATGAAACGACCTCGAGCTGAGGTCGTTTTTTTGTGCGATATAGAGGTTTACAGTTGATTCTGTTTTATAATACAGAGTTTTATTTGTACTAGTACAGATTTAAGGAATGTGAATAGTCCGTCATTGGTAAGTTCATATTTCACTAGAGTTTCCAATGATTGACCACGAAAATAAAGTTGAGTATACTAGGAAAGAATGAACATTGTATCACTCGATTTTTATACTTGCTTTAATACAGTTACTTAAGGAGAGGTGTTAACATGGCTGCAAAAAATGCCAAGCAATTAGGACCAGTAGAAACACTTCAAGCGATCGAAGAAAAATTTGAAATGTTTCAGATTTTGAATGAAGAAGGCGAAATTGTTAACAAAGACGCAGATCCAAATTTATCAAATGATGAATTAGTCGAGTTAATGCGCCGCATGGTGTATACACGTATTCTTGACCAACGTTCTATTTCTTTAAACAGACAAGGTCGTTTAGGTTTCTATGCACCAACAGCTGGGCAAGAAGCTTCTCAATTAGCTTCTCATTATGCTCTTGAAAAAGAAGATTTCATCCTACCAGGGTACCGCGATGTACCTCAAATGATCTGGCACGGATTGCCACTTTCACAAGCGTTCCTATTCTCAAGAGGACACTTCATGGGGAATCAGATTCCTGAAAACGTGAAAGTATTCCCACCACAAATCATTATTGGTGCTCAAATCATCCAAGCTGCAGGTGTTGCTCTTGGTATGCAAAAACGCGGGAAAAAATCAGTTGCTGTGACTTATACAGGTGACGGTGGTTCTTCGCAAGGTGACTTCTACGAAGGTATTAACTTTGCAGGTGCTTTCCGCTCTCCAGCTATATTCATTGTTCAAAATAACCAATATGCAATCTCAACTCCACGTGAATTGCAAACTGCTGCTAAAACAATCGCTCAAAAAGGGATTGCAGCAGGTATTCCAAGTATCCTAGTTGATGGAATGGATCCATTGGCAGTTTATGTTGCAACACGCGACGCTCGTGAACGTGCAGTAAATGGTGAAGGCCCAACATTAATTGAAACATTATGTTACCGTTATGGACCACATACGATGGCTGGGGATGACCCGACACGTTACCGTACATCTGATACGGATTCAGAGTGGGAAAAGAAAGATCCATTAGTTCGATTCCGTGCTTATTTAGAAGCAAAAGATCTTTGGAATGAAGAAAAAGAAAATGAAGTGATCGAACAAGCTAAAGAAGAAATCAAAGATGCCATTAAAACAGCTGATGCTGCTCCGAAACAAAAAGTGACGGATCTAATGGAAATTATGTATGATCCAAACGTAGAAATGCCATATCACTTAAAAGAACAATATGAACTTTACAAAGAGAAGGAGTCGAAGTAACCGATGGCACAAATGACGATGATTCAAGCAATTACGGATGCACTCCGTACAGAGCTAAAGAATGATGAAAACGTCCTCGTCTTCGGTGAAGACGTTGGAAATAACGGCGGTGTATTCCGTGCAACTGAAGGTTTACAAAAAGAATTCGGTGAAGACCGTGTATTTGATACACCTCTTGCTGAATCAGGAATCGGTGGCTTAGCGGTTGGTCTTTCACTTGAAGGCTTCCGTCCAGTACCGGAAATCCAATTCTTCGGTTTCGTTTATGAAGTAATGGATTCAATCAGTGGTCAATTGGCTCGTATGCGTTTCCGCAGTGGAGGCAAATACAATGCGCCGGTAACTATCCGATCTCCATTTGGTGGAGGCGTTCATACTCCTGAAATGCATGCTGACAGCTTAGAGGGTCTAGTTGCTTCTCAACCTGGTTTGAAAGTAGTTATTCCATCTTCTCCTTACGATGCAAAAGGATTATTAATTTCTGCAATCCGTGATAATGACCCAGTTATTTTCTTGGAGCACATGAAATTATACCGTTCATTCCGTGAAGAAGTACCTGAAGAAGAATACACAATTCCTTTGGGTAAAGCGGAAGTAAAACGTGAAGGTACAGACTTAACAATTATTGCTTATGGTGCAATGGTACACGATAGCTTGAAAGCTGCAGAAGAACTTGAAAAAGAAAACTACTCAGTAGAAGTCATCGATTTACGTACTGTGCAACCTTTGGATATTGAAACAATCATTGCATCTGTTGAAAAAACAGGTCGAGCGGTTGTCGTTCAAGAAGCACAAAAACAAGCAGGTATTGCTGCTAACGTTGTAGCTGAAATTAACGAACGTGCAATCTTAAGTCTAGAAGCGCCAGTATTACGAGTATTTGCACCTGATACAATCTTCCCATTCGCTCAAGCGGAATCAGTTTGGTTACCAAACTCGAAGGATATTGTACTAACAGCAAAAAAAGTACTTACATTCTAATAAGAAGTTCAAAAAGTCGGTACAAGTTAGCACATAGAATTTCTTGACCGTCTTTTGGAATTGAAGATGATAGACACTCACAACTGAAAGGGTGAATTTTGTGGCATTTGAATTTCGATTACCGGATATCGGTGAAGGTATACACGAAGGCGAAATAGTGAAATGGTTTGTCAAAGCAGGCGACACCATTGGCGAAGATGATATTTTATGTGAAGTTCAAAACGATAAAGCAGTCGTTGAAATCCCTTCTCCTGTAGCAGGAAAAGTGGAGGAAGTGCTGATTGAAGAGAGTACAGTAGCGACTGTAGGCCAAGTCTTGATTCGCATCGACGCACCTGGCTATGAAGATCTTCAGTTTAAAGGTGATCACGAAGACGAACCGAAAGCAGAAGAGAAAACAGAATCTCAGGTTCAAGCAACTGCTGAAGCTGGACAAGCTGTAGCGAAAGATCAAGCTTCTGAAAAAGCATCTGCAGAACCAACGAAAGCTGCACCTAAAACAGAAGCAGCTCCTAAGGCTGAAAAAAATCCAAATGGTCGTGTAATTGCGATGCCATCAGTACGTAAATTTGCACGAGATAACGATGTTGAAATTTCTCTAGTCAACGGTTCAGGTAAAAACGGCCGTGTGATGAAAGAAGATATTGAAGCATATATGAATGGTGGGCAAACTTCTGAAGCAACTCCACAAGATGAAGTTGTTGCAAATGAAGAAACAACAAGCACTGAAAAAGTAGCGAAACCTGCAGCTCCAGCTTTAGAAGGCGAATTCCCTGAAACTCGTGAGAAGATGTCAGGAATCCGTAAAGCAATTGCTAAAGCAATGGTTCACTCGAAACATACTGCTCCACACGTTACATTAATGGATGAAGTAGATGTAACTGAACTTGTTGCACATCGTAAGAAATTCAAAGATTTAGCTGCTGAGAAGAATGTGAAATTAACGTATTTACCATACGTAGTTAAAGCGTTGGTAAGCACATTGCGTGAGTTCCCAGACTTCAATCGTTCACTTGATGACGAAGCTGGCGAAATCATTCAAAAACATTACTTCAATATCGGAATTGCAGCGGATACTGAAAAAGGCTTGTTAGTACCAGTCATCAAACATGCAGACCGTAAATCAGTATTTGCGATTTCAGATGAAATCAACACACTTGCAGGTAAAGCTCGCGATGGAAAATTATCACCTTCTGAAATGAAAGGTGCTTCTTGTTCAATCACGAATATTGGCTCTGCTGGTGGACAATGGTTCACGCCAGTTATCAATCATCCTGAAGTTGCAATTCTAGGAATTGGTCGTATTGCAGAGAAACCTGTCATAAAAAATGGTGAAATTGTAGCCGCTCCTGTGTTAGCATTATCATTGAGCTTTGATCATCGCATGATCGACGGTGCGACTGCTCAGCACGCATTAAATAACATTAAGCGTTTGCTTAGCAATCCAGAACTTTTATTAATGGAGGCGTAAAAACATGGTAGTAGGAGATTTCCCAATCGAAACAGATACGCTCGTCATCGGCTCAGGCCCTGGCGGATATGTTGCAGCCATCCGTGCTGCACAAACTGGTCAAAAAGTAACGATCGTTGAAAAAGAACACTTAGGCGGCGTTTGTTTAAACGTTGGTTGTATCCCATCTAAGGCGTTAATTTCAGTCGGTCACCGTTTTGAACAAGCAAAACATTCAGATGACATGGGTATTACGGCTTCTGAAGTAACAATAGACTTTTCTAAAGCGCAAGCTTTCAAAGACAGTGTCGTTAAGAAATTAACTGGTGGCGTTGAAGGTTTATTAAAAGGTAATAAAGTTGAAATCGTTCGCGGCGAAGCTTACTTTGTTGATACAAACACAGTTCGTGTAATGGACGAAAACTCAGCACAAACTTATAAATTCAAACATGCGATTATTGCAACTGGCTCACGTCCAGTTGAGATTCCATCATTCAAGTTCTCTAAACGTGTATTAAGTTCAACAAGCGCTTTAGCTCTTGAAGAGATCCCTGGTAAATTAGTCGTTATCGGTGGCGGTTATATCGGAACTGAATTAGGAACTGCTTTTGCAAACCTAGGTTCTGAAGTAACAATCATTGAAGGTGGCGGCGATATTTTAGCTGGTTTCGAAAAACAAATGACTCAAATCGTTAAAAAAGGCTTGAAGAAAAAAGGTGTCAATGTTGTTGTAAAAGCATCAGCAAAAGGCGTTGAAGAATCAGATTCAGGCGTAACAGTTACGTACGAAGCGGGCGGAGAAGAGAAAAAAGTCGAAGCTGATTATGTATTGGTAACAGTTGGCCGTCGTCCAAACACGGATGAAATGGGTCTTGAAGAAATCGGCCTTAAAATGGGCGAACGCGGCTTGATCGAAGTTGACAAGCAAGTTCGTACAAACATCGAAAACATTTTTGCAATTGGAGACGTAGTTTCAGGACCTCAACTTGCACACAAAGCTTCTTATGAAGGTAAAGTGGCAGCTGAAGTTATCGCTGGGCAAACTTCTGTAGTGGATTATTTAGCAATCCCTGCTGTATGTTTCACAGATCCTGAACTTGCAACAGTTGGTTTAAATGAAGAACAAGCTAAAAAAGAAGGCTTTGAAGTAACGGCTGGGAAATTCCCATTCGGTGCTAACGGTCGTGCTTTGGCATTGAACGCAACAGACGGTTTCGTGAAGCTTGTTTCACGTAAATCTGATGGCTTGTTGTTAGGTGCTCAAATTGTCGGACAGGGCGCTTCTGATATGATTGCTGAACTTGGTTTGGCAATTGAAGCCGGTATGACGGTAGAAGACATTGCTATGACTATTCATGCACATCCAACATTGGGCGAAATCTCAATGGAAGCTGCTGAAGTAGTAATGGGTCACCCAATTCATATCATTACGAAATAAGGTAATACTAGAGTCGTACAGGGCAACCTGTACGGCTTTTTTTGTCGTTTATGGAAAGATAGTGGGAAAACATGCTAAAATTACAATTGAAAGGGTCACGGTGATACATCATGAAATACACAAAATTAATGAGTATGAGTTTATTAGTATTAATGTTGGCAGCATGTGGTGACGTAGAAACGAAGACACCTACCTCAGCGCCGACACAACAGGAAGTCGATGAAGAAGTTGATGATGATAAAGGTACTGAAGAAGTTAATGAAGCAAATGAAGCAGAAGTTTCTGGGGAAGAAACTGCACCAGCAAAACCGCTCTATACATTGAATGAAGCCAATTGGTCGTTCAAACCAATTGCTAATGCGCCTTCCAAAGTTGTACTTTTGACCATTGATGACGCACCAGACAAGCGTTCACTTGAAATGGCAAAAACATTGAAATCTTTGAATGCACCTGCCATTTTCTTTGTGAATGGACACTTTTTGGATAGTGATGAAAAGAAAGCGGTATTAAAAGAAATACATAACATGGGCTTTGCTATTGGAAATCATACGCAAACGCATGCAGATTTGAAAAAACTCACTGAAGAAGAACAGCGTGCAGAAATCATGCAAGTAAGTGAAACTATCGAAGCTATTATCGGGGAGAAACCTAAGTTCTTCAGGGCCCCATTCGGATCAAACACTGATTTCAGTAAAGCTTTGGTAAAAGAACAAGGCATGCTTTTGATGAATTGGACATACGGCTACGACTGGGAATCAAAATATCAGGATGCCAATGCTTTGAAAGATATAATGGTCAACACGGAGTATTTGACGAACGGTGCGAACTTATTAATGCACGACCGAGTATGGACCGCAGAAGCCCTTGGTGGGATTGTGGAAGGTTTACGTGCAAAAGGATACGGCATGATTGATCCTGCGACAATTCAAGGTGTAACAGGGCAATAATGACCTACAATTAAGAAAAGGCTGAGCGCTCCTATTCAGAGGAGTCTCAGCCTTGTTGCATTAATAGAAAGCTTTATGTTCTTTAATGACACGAATCAACTTCAATTCGTCGTCTTCAGGACCTTGAACTGGTAAGCCCGCTTCGATATTCATATGAATATAGGCGATATTATCTTCCGTAATAATTTCCCCTGGAATGAAAATAGGGATACCAGGTGGATATACCATAATAAATTCAGCGGAAATACGTCCTACAGATTCTGCAAACGGTACAACTTCAGTTGTTGCATAAAAGGCATCTCGAGGCGTCATGGCTAAACGTGGAATATCTGGCATGGTTACAAAAGCTTCCACGATTTCAGCTTCATCTTCGAATGATTGGGACATGCGCTGAAGAGCATTGACAAGCAAGTTCACTTCTTTTTTGGAATCTGCAATCGTCACGATGCAGAGTATATTATATAAATCGGATAATTCAACTTCAATGTTTGCTTTCTCTCGCAACCATTCTTCGGCTTGATGACCTGTAATCCCTAAATTTTTGACACTGATTAATAATTTAGTAGGATCCATATCGTATGTTGCAGAAGTGCGCAAAATTTCTTCGCCCACACATCGTAGGTTTGGAATTTGATTGATTCGCTTTCGTGTATCTTTTGCCAATCGAATAGTCGTTGTTAATAAGTCATGACCATGAATAGCTAATTGGCGTCTAGCAGTATCAAGAGAAGCCAAGATCGGATACGATGTAGAAGTTGTAGTTAGCATGGACAAAATGGATTGAACACGCTTAGGTGAAACTAAACCTTCCCGAACATTCAAGACTGAGCTTTGTGTCATAGAACCGCCCAGTTTGTGTACGGAAGTAGCTGCCATATCCGCACCGGCAGCCATCGCTGAGACGGGCAAAGATTCATGGAAATGGATGTGGACACCATGTGCTTCATCCACCAATACCGGAATATTACGACTGTGGGATATTTCTACAATGCGTGCCAAATCAGCAGCAATGCCGAAATAAGTTGGGTTGATCACAAGTACAGCTTTTGCATCTGGATGAGCACCCAAAGCTTTTTCAACCGATTCAGCAGATATTCCGTGTGAAATGCCAAGTTCTGGATCCACTTCTGGGTGGATGAATACTGGAATTGCACCTGCAAAGACAATTGCAGACATGATGGATTTGTGAACATTGCGTGGTACCAGAATTTTATCGCCAGGACCGACAACACTTAAAATCATCGTCATGATGGCACCACTGGTTCCTTGCACAGAGAAAAATGTAAAGTCGGCACCAAAAGCTTCGGAAGCTAATTCCTGAGCTTTTTTAATCGCACCTTTTGGTGAATGCAAATCATCAAGTGGAGCAATATTAATTAAGTCTATGGAAAGAATATTATCGCCTACGAATTCACGAAAAGCAGGATCAACACCATTTCCTTTTTTATGACCGGGAATGTGAAATTGAATAGGATGTCGGTTGCGATGCTTCAGCAAGGCATCAAATAAAGGGGTTTCTAACTGAGACAATGGTCGTAACACCTCAACTTTCTTAATGACAGCATCCAAGAAGTCCTGAACACCGATTGAAAATGAAAAACAAGTGAATTATAGCATTTAGAACTGCAGATGACCATAAATATTAGAGGAATTTCGACAATAAAATCGAATATAATACAATTAATTATTTAGGGGGAATTGAAAAATGAACTGGCAAACACGGATTACGGACTTATTACATATTAAATATCCAATCATTCAAGGTGGACTTGCCTACCTTGCCTATGCAGATTTGGCAGCAGCTGTTTCGAATGCTGGCGGCCTTGGTCAGATAACGGCAATGAGCCTGGAATCACCAGAGGCACTTAGAAAAGAAATACATAAAGTACGAACAATGACCGATCAGCCATTCGGTGTAAACTTTGCAATTGGTGATCAGGGACGACCGTTTTCGCATATGCTTGAAGTTGCCATAGAGGAGAAGGTACCTGTCGTGTCAATGACTGGAGGGAATCCGACACCGATTTTTGATCAACTAAAAGGAACCGATATAAAAAAACTCGTGCTAGTTGCTGCTACAAGACAAGCACAAAAAGCAGAAGAACTCGGTGCTGATGCTGTAATGGTTGTGGGCCAGGAAGGTGGAGGGCATTTGGGCCGCGATGACGTTGGAACAATGGTTCTTGTACCGCGTGTTGTGGATGCTGTGTCCATTCCTGTCATCGCCTCAGGTGGAATAGGGGATGGTAGAGGTTTAATGGCTGCACTTGCTCTAGGAGCTGAAGGAATCGAAATGGGTACTCGGTTCATTGCGACCAAAGAATGCGTACATGCCTCAGACGTTTATAAGCAAGCATTAGTAAATAGTTCTGAAACTGGCACGACTGTTATCAAACGCTCGATAGGCGCTCCTGCACGCGCATTGATCAATCCGTGGACGGAAAAAATTCGTGACATCGAAGCTGTGACACCTACTTACGAGGCTTTAAAAGAGTATATTAGTGGGGAAGCAAACAAACAATATATTTATAAAGGTGATGCTTCACATGGGTTTGGTTGGGCTGGACAAGTAGCCGGATTAATTGATGATGTCCCATCTGTGGAACAACTAATTTCTAGAATGATTTCACAAGCGGAAGACTTCCGCGTAAAATGGAATTAAAGAAAGGGTGAAAAAAACATGAGTTTTTCATATCCATTTTCAAAAGATTGGTCGACGGAAGAGATTATTGCCGTTGTTCAATTTTTTGAAGTCATAGAATACGCATATGAACAAGGTGTAAACCGAGAAGTATTGATGGAAAAATATAGACGATTCAAAGACGTGGTTCCTTCAATGGCAGAAGAGAAAACCTACTTTAGAGAATTCGAAAAAGAAAGCGGATATATTTGTTATCCAATCATCAAAAAAATGAAAGAGACAACTAAAGGCGCAATTATAAAAGGAACAGGGAAATAATCCCCTGTTCCTTTATTTACTCGTAGTATTCTGTTGTTTATCGTACGCAACGCCTTTGTGGCCAACATCCTGTTGGTCCGAGGAGGCTTGTCTGTTCGTCCGCGGAAAGGGAACCGATTCCCTCATTTATTATAGGCTCTGTTAAACTATCATCCTATTGATTATTATCTATACGAGCTAGCCGCATAAGGACACTTGTAAATATGTTAAGTTATTTTTTAACCATCACATGATAAATTGGTAGTAATGCTTCGAACGTTTCTTCTGCAAATGAAGCAAATTCTTCTGCTGACATTTCAATTGCCTTTTCGCTAGGCAGATGGCGGCCGACTAAAAACTCAGCTTTTTTGACATCATGCAACCTCGTCAACAGTGAGGGCAATTGTTCTTTATGAGCACCTTTGAGTTGTATTGCTTCTGGCGACATGTGGTCGCCGGAAATGATAAAGTCCTGAGGTAGTTTTTTAAATAAACTTTTCTTTTTCAATAATCTCTCGGCTATTTGTACTTTATCGGGTGCTTCATAAATGACAGCCAAGATAATGAATGCATGCGTCCCCCATAAACCGATTTGAAAATGGGGAAGAGCTTTATAACCGCGTTTATATGGTGCGAATGCCACCCATGAATCCTTGGGCGGATTAACGGATCGTCTGGCGTGTTTAGCGACATGCGGATAGAATTCATCGCCCGTTTTACTTGAAAAGAATGATGCATATGTATGACCGAATGCTTCGAACTTTGGTCGGACTTTTTCAATTAAAGCTTGCATACGATGTTCTAATCCTTCTATCTGAAAGACCTCAAAATCTTCACTTTCCCACTTATATTTCATCTTTTTTTCCACCTTTCGTACTTCGTATGTTTAGTTTAATCAAAAAATGGGAAAAAATCTTGTAAGTAAGCTTTTTGAAGTTGACAAAACCAACTTCGTGCCATATTGTATAAAAAACATTCTGAATATTTAGATAAAAGAAAAGGGGTGTAAGACATGAAACAAGTTGTCCACATCATTCGTAAAGAGGATGTTGAGAAAAAAATGATTCTCGGATTAAAATTAGAGCTTGACTATGAACTTGCCTCTTTGTACGATGCGATGCAAGAAAAAAATCAAGCGGAAATCGACAAGAGCAAAGTAAGGCTTGGCGAAATTCATAAGCAACTGAAGGCTCTTCATGCTTTACATTAGTGAAATAACCAGTCCTTATACGTAAGCAGACCTGATCGTCTATTTCTGACATCAGGTCTTTTTTTGTTTATAATTGAAAGAGAATGATTTGGAAAGGCGGCTAATCCATTGGAACTTCAACAACTCGATCGCTATGCAAAAGCATTAATAAAAGAAGCAGGCAGAAAGATTCGCCACTCATTGACCAATGAATTGGTTATAGAATCTAAAGTGGATGCCAATGATTTGGTAACCAATATGGATAAAGAAATCGAACAATTTTTCATTCAGCATATCCGAAAAGATTACGCAGGCCACTCTATTTTAGGGGAAGAAGGTTTCGGTGATGCCCTTCAATCATTGGAAGGCTACGTATGGATGTTGGATCCTATAGACGGAACGATGAATTTTATTCATCAACAACGGAATTTTGCCATATCATTAGGGATTTATAAAGATGGCATCGGACTTTTCGGTTACATATATGATGTCATGCATGACGAATTATACAGTGCACAAAAAGGACATGGAGCTTATTTAAATGATGAACCGATTCCAATGTTGGAAGCCACTACGATTTCCAAAGCAATTATTGGAATGAATGCTAGTTGGGTAGTACCGAATCGTCATGTTGACAATGAAGGTCTTATACGATTGGTCAAAGATGTACGCGGAATCCGTTCATATGGGTCTGCAGCGCTGGAACTTGCATATGTTTCCACGGGACGTATTGATGCTTACATGTCCATGAGACTTTCACCGTGGGATGTTGCGGGAGGGGTTGTCATTGCCGAAGAAGTTGGCGCGATTGCCACTAATTTAAAAGGACAACCGTTAAAGTTTTTAGGACAAGATACATTTATTGTTGCACGACAAAGTTTGCACGATTCATTAATTGAGAATTATATTACGCTTAAATAAAGGTTATTTAATAAAATGCATTTAGGAGCATTGCTTAAAATAGCCAAATAAAAAGGAAGGAAAGGTGTAAATCCATTCCTTCCTTCCTTTAAATATTATTTGCAACGTAGTGTTTTTATAATGTACCTTCGTCACGCATTTTCTTTTTGGTTTTAAAACCGAATCCCATAACAAAGATCAATATTGCAATACTGGCGAATATACCGATTACACTGCGTAAACCAACAGATATTCCAATTGCAAACATCGATAATAAAGCTAATAGGGAATATAGTACAAATACCCATTTAATATTTTTCACAAAGTACCCTCCACAAAAGCGATAATATTCTTACAATTCTAAATCAGACAAATAGTTACAACATGTGCTATAATAACACAGTTAAGGACTCGAAAAAAGAATATGGAGTGAAACAATGACTAATTTACGTCAAGACTTAAGAAACATTGCAATTATTGCCCACGTTGACCATGGTAAAACAACTTTAGTTGACCAATTATTAAAACAATCCGGTACTTTCCGTTCAAATGAACATGTGGACGAGCGTGCAATGGATTCAGGTGATATCGAGCGCGAACGCGGTATTACGATTCTTGCTAAAAACACAGCGATTCAATATAAAGATGTGAAAATCAACATTCTTGATACACCTGGACACGCTGACTTTGGTGGAGAAGTTGAACGTATCATGAAAATGGTAGACGGTGTTCTACTTGTTGTGGATGCTTATGAAGGTTGTATGCCACAAACTCGTTTCGTATTGAAAAAAGCTTTGGAACAAAACTTGCAACCAATCGTAGTTGTAAACAAAATTGACCGTGACTTTGCTCGTCCTGAAGAAGTAGTGGACGAAGTTCTTGAACTTTTCATTGAATTGGAAGCAAACGACGATCAATTGGAATTCCCTGTTATTTTCGCATCAGGTATGAACGGTACTGCAAGTCTTTCTTCAGTTGCTGCAGAGCAAGATGAAAACATGCAAGTACTTTATGATGCAATCATCGAACACATCCCATCTCCAGTAGATAACAAAGAAGAGCCTCTTCAATTCCAAGTATCTCTTCTTGACTACAACGATTATGTTGGCCGTATCGGTATCGGTCGTGTATTCCGTGGAACGATGGAAGTTGGACAACAAGTTTCACTAATGAAGCTTGACGGCAAAATGAAAAACTTCCGTGTTACTAAAATGTTTGGTTTCATGGGTCTGAAACGTGTGGAAATCCAAAAGGCTTCTGCTGGTGATCTGATTGCCGTTTCTGGTATGGAAGACATTAACGTTGGTGAGACGGTTTGTCCTACTGAGCATCCTGAAGCATTACCAATTTTACGTATTGATGAGCCAACTCTTCAAATGACGTTCCTAGTGAACAACAGTCCATTTGCTGGACGTGAAGGTAAATGGGTAACATCTCGTAAAATTGATGAGCGTCTTCAATCTCAACTTGAAACAGACGTATCTCTTCGCGTAGATCCAACTGACTCTCCTGATGCATGGGTTGTATCTGGTCGTGGGGAATTACATTTATCAATCCTGATTGAAAACATGCGTCGTGAAGGTTTCGAATTACAAGTTTCTAAACCAGAAGTTATCGTTCGTGTTATCGATGGTGTTCGTTGTGAGCCGGTTGAACGCGTACAAATTGATGTCCCAGAAGAGCATGTTGGTTCAATTATTGAATCAATGGGTGAACGTAAAGGCGAAATGCTTGATATGGTCAACAATGGTTCTGGTCAAGTACGCTTGATCTTTATGGTTCCTGCTCGTGGATTAATTGGTTACACAACTGAATTCATGACGTTAACTCGTGGATACGGAATCATCAACCACACATTCGATAGCTACCAACCAATGCAAAAAGGCCGCGTAGGTGGACGTAGTAAAGGTGTTCTTGTTGCAATGGCTACAGGACAAGCATCTGAGTACGGAATTCTAGGAATTGAAGACCGCGGTACAATTTTCGTTGAACCAGGTACTGATATTTATGAAGGTATGATCGTTGGAGAACATACTCGTGATAACGACTTAACTGTTAATATTACGAAAATGAAAGCTGCCAATAACATCCGTTCTGCAAACAAAGAAGCGACAACTACACGTAAAAAACCACGTATCATGACGTTGGAAGAATCACTTGAATACCTAAACGATGATGAGTACTGTGAAATCACACCTCAATCAATTCGTTTACGTAAAAAAGTTCTTGATAAAAACGAACGTGAACGTGTAACGAAAAAAGCTAAAACGGCAGAAAATAATTAATCGTATGGAAAGAGGTTGAGAAATCTTGGAAGAACAGCAATTTGTCTATGACAATATGTACCCAGTTGCGCGTTTCCTTTATGAAATCCTTCCCAACTACGATGTGGCAGGGTACGCTTTGTACCTTGTCATCTTCTTGCTATCCGCGGTAGTATACAAATTAGGATTTGCCAAAAAATTAAGAGTTGGTCAAAACATCGTGATTTACTTATTCTTGTTAATCGGATGTATCATGCTTACTTTTTTAGCTTTCTTCCTGCCAATAGTAGAAGGATTAGTTATCGCCGCAATGATATTAATTTTGTATAAAATTCGTTTGCATAATGAAAAAAAGAGAAGCGCTAGCGCAAGCTAGTGCTTCTCTTTTTTTTTTTATATAACATGGGAAGTATCCAAACATAAAACAAATGTCCGAGAGTCCAATACGCAAAAGCATGCCAATCATCCCATTCAGGGACGTCTTTAATAGCAAGTTCACTTAGCAGAAAATATAAGCCAAAGGTCGGTAAACAAAGGGAAAAACTGAGTAACCATAGTTTTGGAAGACTATCTTCTACATGCAACCGATCCGCAAGTCCAACAAAGACAAACGTGATGACAATAGAGATGAGTACATGAAACAAGAACTCAATCGTTTCAGGCAAATGTACTTCACCGATAAATGGAATGAAGTCAACATTCAGTAATAAAGTATAGACTTTTATATTCGTTACAGATTGAATGAACTTCATTAAAAGTCCCAATAATATCCCGCTAAATATGCCAATGTAAAGAGAATTGACAAAACGGGGGAAGGTGAACATTAGAAATCTTCTTCAATTCTGCGTGAGCTTTTATAAAAAACAAAGTCACCAGTTGCCAATCTAGCTTGCGTTTTTTCTTCAATACGCTCGTGGCAGGGATCACACATATACGTATGAATTGGTCGATTGCGCAATTTTTTTGCTTGTGGTGAATCATCAGGCAATTGGTTGATGGTATCACAAATGACACATTTTACACGCATCGAAACGACCTCCTAATCTACTCGTACTGCTTGAACATGCTTGATGGGATTTTCCAAGTTGGATCCATCTGCAAGAAGGACATAAACAGGGCCATCCTCATTTAAAGGTTTGCCATCCTGGCTATACTTGAAAATCAGTGAATCTGCTTGTTCTAAGGTGAAAGAATGTTCTTCACCACTCTCAGTTTCAATAATTACTGATTTTGCGTTTTTATTTACTTCAGCATTTTTTAGAAAATGTTTTAAGTAAATACCAAAAGTTCCTGTCAGGATTTTTGTCTTCTCGTATTTCTTCTCGGTTTTCAACGTTGGAGGATAGGTTGCACCTTCCATGATTTCACGTGACCAATGAGCTGACATTTTTTTGGTGTATTCATCCAACTCGTTTTTTTCGAGTTGCTGTTCCGTGAAAAACGTTTTTAAGTCAATGCGTCGATCATCAAAAATCCATACACCTGGGTCTAAAGTTATTTTAAATTTCACATTCCCTTTAATAGGTATTATCGTTTCCATTCTATTGGTGCCTCCTTGCAAGCTGCGTTTCTTCTACTAGTATAACGCTTAGCCTATAGGTAAAAAAGAATTAAGTTCGGAAAGATTCACTGTGGAAGCGATACTTGCATTTTTGTCACTAGAAAGATACACTTTATTAAGACTATATTAGGTGATGGGGGCGTCCTCATGGATACTAAATCTCAGCAATCGTACCAGCAGAAAGCTATGGATTTATTAAAAGCTGATGCAGAAAAAATAGCAAAATTAATTAAGGTTCAAATGGACCATTTGACGATGCCGCAATGCCCACTTTACGAAGAAGTCTTGGATACCCAAATGTATGGTTTATCTAAAGAAATTGATTTCGCTGTAAAATTAGGGCTTATTGAGCGTGAAGAAGGAAAGTTGCTTCTTTCGACACTTGAAAAAGAATTATCTGTATTGCACGATGCTTATACAGAGAAATAGGTAAAAAACTCAAACTCAACATGTGTTTGAGTTTTTTTGCTAGAAAAAAAGAAAAAGAGGTTTCAAAATGATCCCATACATCAAGCGATATGCCAAAAACTTCGATTATTCATTATTTATTACATATATGTTTTTATGTCTTTTCGGTCTCGTAATGATATATAGCGCGAGCATGGTTTGGTCCGTCAATCGATACGGTTTCGAGCCGGACCACTTTTACAAAAAACAAATACTAAACTTAGTTTTATCGGTCCCAGCATTTTTAGTAGGGGCTTTATTTCCATACAAGCATTACCGCAAGAAGCCGATGATGATTGCCATGCTGGTTGTAATGTTCACCTTATTGGTGGCGGTTCATTTTGTCGGCTATGCTGCCGGTGGTTCTAAGAGCTGGATTGATCTTGGATTTGGGAACATTCAGCCTTCCGAGTTTGCAAAAATAATTATGGTGCTATATTTTGCCGGTGTATTTGCAAATAAAGCGAGAAAAGGTCCCATAGATAGTTTTAACCAATCTATTGCCCCGCCAGTGACAGTGCTTGTTATGGCCGTTGCCTTGGTATTGAGTGAAGTAGATATGGGTTCAGCTATGATTATCTTTTTTACGGCAATTTCTGTCATGGCCGCAAGTGGTATTCGAATCCGGACATTTGTGAAAATTAGTGGCATAATCGTTGGCGCACTTGCTTTGATTACACCAGTTTTGTATTTAGCCCGTGATAAGTTTATTACTGAACGTCGACTTGGACGTATTGAGGCTTTCCTGAATCCTTTTGAATATGAACAAGGCTTTGGATACCAAGTAGTAAATGGTTATTTGGCCATCGGTGCAGGGGGACTGAAAGGTCTCGGACTTGGACAGTCGGTACAGAAACTGGGTTATTTACCGGAGCCCCAGACAGACTTCATCATGGCCATCATTGCAGAGGAACTTGGATTAGTTGGCGTGTTAATTGTTATCGGTGGTCTTGGGTTTATTGTATTGCGTGCATTGGTTATTGCTTTAAGAGCAGAGGATCCGCACGCGCGTATGATTGCCGCAGGTTTTGCGAGTATCATAGGATTCCAGACTTTTATCAATTTAGGTGGCTTGCTTGGTCTCATTCCATTAACAGGCGTGCCATTACCATTTATAAGTTATGGCGGAACTTCTGTTATTTTGTTATCGTTAGCTATGGGCATACTGTTAAATGTGTCTATGTTTGTCAAATACGAAAAAACGCGAAGCTAAGGGGTGTCGTCTCATTATGAAAACGATTCAGAAGATATTAGTAGCTAACCGCGGAGAAATTGCCATTCGCATTTTCCGTGCTTGTACCGAATTAAACTTGCGTACCGTATCGATTTATTCAAGAGAAGATAGTGTTTCTTTTCATCGATACAAAGCAGACGAATCGTATTTAGTAGGAGATGGAAAGAAACCAATCGATGCCTATCTGGACATCGAAGGCATTTTACAGATTGCAAAAACAAGTGGAGCAGATGCGATTCATCCTGGATATGGATTTTTATCTGAGAACGTGGAATTTGCGAGACGTTGTGAAGAAGAAGGGATTATTTTTATCGGTCCTACTTCAGCTCATTTGGACATGTTTGGCGACAAAGTCAAAGCACGAGAACAAGCTGTTCTTGCTGGCATCCCAGTAATACCAGGAAGTGACGGACCTGTTCAATCCGTTCAGGAAGTAAAAGATTTCGGTGAAGCAAATGGCTATCCATTAATGATCAAAGCATCCTTAGGTGGCGGCGGTCGAGGTATGCGTGTTGTTCCCACTGCACAAGACTTGGAGTCGGCTTACGAACGCGCAAAATCAGAAGCAAAAGCCGCGTTTGGGTCGGATGAAGTCTATGTAGAGAAATTTGTTGATAAACCGAAACACATAGAAGTTCAAATTCTTGGGGATAAGCATGGCAATTTGGTTCACTTGTATGAACGTGATTGTTCGATTCAGCGAAGACATCAAAAAGTAGTGGAAATCGCCCCATCCAATTCCATAACAAAAGAATTGCGCGACCGCATTTGTGATTCCGCGGTTCAATTAATGAATAATGTTCAGTACATAAATGCAGGCACAGTTGAATTTTTAGTTGCAGGTGATGAGTTTTACTTCATCGAAGTGAATCCGAGAATTCAAGTAGAACATACGATTACCGAAATGATTACCGGTATCGATATCGTTCATACCCAAATTCACATAGCAGATGGATCAGCTTTATATGAAGAAGAAATTGGCATGCCGTTGCAACAAGACATTCCACTTTTCGGATTCGCTATTCAATCCCGTGTGACAACCGAAGATCCTTTAAATCAGTTTATGCCCGACACCGGGAAATTGATGGTATACCGATCTGGTGGTGGATTTGGGGTGCGTCTCGATGCAGGGAATGGTTACCAAGGGGCTGTGATTTCTCCATATTATGACTCGCTACTTGTCAAAGTATCGACATGGGGAAAAACGTTTAAAGAAGCAGCCGCTAAAATGGATCGGAACTTACAGGAATTCCGTATCAGAGGTATAAAAACGAATATTCCTTTTTTAGAAAATGTAGTAAAACATAAAAACTTCTTAACAGGAAATTTCAATACCAGCTTTATTGATTCCACACCGGAATTGTTCCTCTTCGCAACCCGAAAAGATAGAGGGACAAAGCTACTGAATTATATCGGTAATGTGACAGTGAATGGTTTCCCCGGTATCGAAAAAGCATCAAAACCTGTGTTTGGCTTGCCAAGAAAACCACAAATAGATTTGCTTGTTCCGCCTACTGAGGGTACTAAACAAATTCTTAATGAACGTGGAGCAGAGGGACTAGTCAAGTGGATACATGAACAAAAAGATGTTTTGGTGACAGACACTACGTTCCGTGATGCACACCAATCATTGCTTGCAACACGCGTCCGTTCTCATGATATGTATGAAATTGCAGAGCAGTCGGCAAGAGCCATGCATGATGCGTTTTCATTTGAAATGTGGGGTGGCGCCACATTTGACGTTGCATATCGATTCCTTAAGGAAAATCCATGGGATCGACTCATTAAAATGCGTGAAATGATTCCAAATGTGTTGTTGCAGATGCTGATTCGTGGGGCAAATGCTGTGGGTTATAAAAACTACCCTGACAATGTTATCCGTGAATTTGTACAGACATCAGCAGAAGCGGGAATCGATGTTTTCCGCGTATTTGATAGTTTAAACTGGATCAAAGGGATGGAAGTGGCCATTGATGCAGCTCGACAATCAGGCAAAATAGCGGAGGCGGCAATTTGTTATACGGGTGATATTTTAGATGACAGTCGTGACAAATATACGGTCGCTTATTACAAAGAAATGGCAAAAGAATTGGAAGCAGCAGGTGCACATATTTTAGCCATTAAAGATATGGCTGGTTTACTGAAACCCGAAGCGGCATACCGATTAATTTCAGAATTAAAAGACACAGTTTCACTTCCGATTCATTTGCATACACATGATACGAGTGGCAACGGAATTTACTTGTACGGTAGAGCGATTGATGCTGGCGTAGACATCGTTGACACAGCGTTAGGAACGATGGCAGGACTGACATCCCAACCGAGCACAAATACGCTTGCGTATGCATTAAAAGGCAGTAAGCGCGAAGTGCGAACTGATATTAAAGCTTTGGAGAAACTTTCTCACTACTGGGAAGATGTACGCAAATACTACCAGGATTTCGAGTCTGGCATGATGAGTCCACATTCTGAAATTTATGTCCATGAAATGCCGGGTGGTCAGTATTCCAATTTGCAACAACAAGCGAAAGCAGTTGGCTTGGGTGAGCGTTTTGAAGAAGTAAAAGATATGTATTCAACCGTTAACTTAATGTTTGGTGATGTTGTCAAAGTTACGCCTTCATCAAAAGTTGTCGGTGATATGGCGCTCTTCATGGTTCAAAATGATTTAACGGAAGAAACGGTACTTACCCGAGGACAAACAATTGATTTCCCTGATTCAGTAATCGAGTTCTTCCAAGGATATATTGGGCAGCCTTACGGCGGGTTCCCGAAAGAACTGCAACAGGTAATCTTAAAAGGACGCGAAGCTATTACTGTGCGCCCAGGTGAATTGTTGGAACCAGTCAATTTCGATAAGCTGAAAGAAGAGCTTTTCCATAAATTGAGTCGTCCGGTTACAAGTCATGAAGTACTGGCATATGCGTTGTATCCAAAAGTGTTCGATGAATACTCGGATATTGTGAAGAAATTTGGGGATGTTTCCGTATTGGATACTCCAACCTTCTTGTACGGTATGCGCTTAGGTGAAGAAATCCAAGTGGAAATTGAGAAAGGTAAAACGTTACTCGTAAAACTAGTATCGATTAGCCAACCTCAATCGGACGGAAATCGCGTCCTTTATTTCGAATTGAATGGACAGCCAAGGGAAGTAATCATCCAGGACTTGACGATTGAATCGGATATTACACAAAAACCGATAGCGGACGTCGGTAACCCTGATCATATTGGTGCTACGATGCCAGGAACTGTATTAAAAGTAGTAATAGATAAGGGTAGTCGAGTAAAGCGTGGAGATCATTTGCTTATTACTGAAGCGATGAAAATGGAAACAACTGTCCAGGCTCCGTATGATGGTGTTGTGAAAGAAATTCATGTCACTACCGGCTCTTCTATTACAACGGGTGACTTGTTGATTGAAATGGAAAAAGAGTAGATTTAACACGATACTGTTGACTGTCGTACATTTGCACTAGCATTGATAAAAATCAACATTAAAAGGGCATCAGCTGAAACCGTTAACGGTCGAAGTTGATGCCTTTTCTTATATCCATCTATACTAATTCCATTTCTATCGAAAAAAGCAGTTCCGCATGTACGCGGAACTGCTTTTAAAGTGATGTTTTTTTAGAACGGCTACGAGATAGGAGCAAAATCATATAACATAGCAATCCAAATAGTAGTGTGATGAGTAGAGAATGTAGTAAAGCGAAGAATAAGTTCAGCCTTGTCAACACTACTAGCATACCTGATATGACTTGAAGTGAGACGATAGCAAACGCAATAATCCACCCATAAGATAAAACTCGTTGGTCTCTATAATTCTTGAATGCATGCCATGCTATGAAACCAATCCAGAGGAAAATTAGTCCGGCCGCTGTACGATGTCCCATTTGCACCCATTCATAAAGGTTGGCTGGTAAAGAGAAATCTCCGTTACGACACATTGGCCAATCCGCACAGATTAAGCCTGAATCTGTATGGCGAACGAGGGCACCTGTGTAAACGACTATATAGGAGTAAAGGGCAACTCCTATTGTATGCCATTTCAATTTTTTCCCAATCTGTAACTTATCCGCATCAAATTTGCGATCGACTTCAAAAATCAGAAGCGTTAACAATAAAACTGAGGCGAATGATATTAAGGAAATACCAAAATGGAGGGCTAATATAAAGTCACCTTGTCCCCATAGAACTTGAGCTGCACCAATTAGCGCTTGTAAAATCAAGAAAAACATTGCCATAAAAGCTAAAAATTTTGTTTCGCGTATATGTCCCATTGCTTTCCATGACCAAACGGATAAGATCAAGATGAGAAAACCTACCGAACCAGTTACGAGACGGTGAGAAAATTCAATTAAAACTTCAGTAGTGATTTTGTCGGGAATTAGTTCTCCATTGCATCCCGGCCAGTGTCTGCCGCAACCCATGCCACTTTCTGTTTTCGTAACAAGTGCTCCACCAAGAATTATGAGCAACATGCCGATTGTAGAAGCAACAGCAAACCACTTTAAGTATTTACTTTGTTGCATGAATGACACCTACTTTGTCTATACTGATCGCGAAAATGCGATACCTGCATGTTTGATAATAGCTAAGAATATGACAAAAAACAATGTTTAACAGAGAAACAACAACAGTAAGGATACCCAATTCACAAATTGTTCATAAAATATTCTCTTTCCATTCACAAAACTTTTTAGAAAATGCTTTACTATAGATATGTTGTGTCAAATTGACAGGAAACCGCTATGGCTTTTTATCGAATTTGAACTTAAATATAGAATTAGCATAAGTTTTTCGATATAGTAAGTGTAGCGGAATATGCTTACAACTTTGAAAGGGGGAGTTATCATGTCAAACGGTCGCGCGATCAATGCAAGAACTGATGCGGATCTTGAAACAACATCATTTGTTAAAGACTTTCTTGCATTGATTAAGATTGGAATTGTAAACTCAAACCTTGTGACTACGTTTACGGGATTATGGTTGGCATTTCAATTTTCAAACCGTCACTTCTTAGATGAGATGGACCTCATGTTTTATACTCTTGTCGGTGCAGCGTTGATTATTGCCGGTTCAGCCGCAATGAACAACTACATCGATCAGGATATAGATCCAATTATGGCGAGAACAAAATCCAGACCGACTGTGACGGGACGATTCAAACCAACTGCCGTATTGTCCGTTGCTCTGTCCTTCATGGTTGTCGGTGAGATTTTGTTATTTATGGCATCGTTTTCAGCTGGTATATGGGGACTTGCTGGTATTATCAGTTACGTTGTCCTTTATACCATGTGGTCAAAAAGAAGGCATGTGAGCAATACAATCGTTGGGAGTATATCAGGGGCTATTCCTCCAGTAATCGGATGGGCAGCAGTTGAACCTACACTTGGATGGGGTGCACTTGCATTATTCCTCATCATGTTCGCATGGCAGCCTCCACACTTTTATGCACTTGCTATGAAACGAACGGAAGAATACCGGGCGGCAGGCATTCCGATGTTGCCGGTTATTAAAGGATTTGCACATACGAAGCGCTCCATGCTTCTGTGGATTTTAGTTCTTTTCCCACTTCCATTCTTACTCATGGAACTAGGAACATGGTTCCTCGTCCTCGCTACTGTGCTTAATATTGGATGGCTCGTACTTGCACTAAAAGGCTTTAAAGCGGAAGATGATTTAAAATGGGCAAAAGGCATGTTTATCTATTCCTTAAATTACATGACCATCATTTTTGTCTCGATGATTATTTTCTCGATTTTTAGCTAACTTTTGGGATTCTTTCTTTGAATTTAGAATTCATATAGAATGGAACCACAGTCCGATTTACACATGAATACAACTACGAAAGAGGGGTTTGATTAAGCTATGATGAAAGGGCTCAAAAAGTGGCGTCTCTTTTCTCTGCTGACAGCTCTAACGGTCTTTTTGTCTGGATGCGGTGAAGAACACTTATCTACACTTACTCCAGCAGGACAAGTCGGTAGAGATCAATTGGATTTAATGTTGCTTTCAACAGGAATCATGGTACTTGTTATTATTGTAGTAATGATTGTTTACGTTCTTGCAATCGTCAAGTTCCGTCGTTCTAAAGTGGGCGAACATGTAATTCCTAAGCAAGTAGAAGGAAGTCACAAATTAGAACTTATCTGGACTATCGTTCCGATTATTTTACTATTGATTTTGACAGTTCCTACTGTAGTCTCTACATATAAATTGGCGGATGTCAGTGGTATGGATGCAGTCGATGCAAAAGGCAATAAGACAGCAGTAACGGTTAACGTTAAAGCAAATCTTTACTGGTGGGAATTTGAGTATCCGGATTTGGGAATCGTTACATCCCAAGAATTAGTAGTACCGACGCAAGAGAAAGTTTACTTTAACCTTAAAGCAGCAGATGTTAAACACTCATTCTGGATTCCTGCAGCGGGCGGTAAAATGGATACAAACGTTGAGAACCTAAACACATTCTATTTAACATTCGACAATCCTTCAGATAGTCTTGAAGATGGTGTGTTTTATGGTAAGTGTGCGGAACTTTGTGGTCCTTCACATGCACTAATGGACTTTAAAGTAAGATCTTTAGACCGTGATGATTTTGATGCTTGGGTAGCAGACATGAAAGCATCAAAAGCAGAAGAAACACCAGAAGGTGACGTTGCTCAGCAAGGTCAGGAAATCTTCAACACTAGCTGTATTGCTTGTCATGCTGTATCAGGTGCGGGCACAACTGGTGGTGTAGGTCCTAACTTAGCGACCTTCGGAGATCGTAACCGAGTGGCTGGATTCATGGAAAAAACAGATGAAAACGTTAAGGCATGGATTAATGATCCTGAAGAGCATAAACCAGGTAACTTGATGCCTCAACCTGAAGATTTACCTAATAGAAATGGTAAAGAATTAACAGATCAAGAGCTCACAGCTCTGACAGAATACTTAATGGGACTATCTGTAGAAGATTAATCTTCTACAGAATGACAAGAAGGAGGTTAAAGTTGTGAGTTCAATCGCACAGAAAAAAGGCTTTGGTGCCACTCTTTGGGACTATTTAACAACAGTCGATCATAAGAAAATTGCCATCCTTTACCTCATTACCGGTGGATTCTTCTTTATCGTCGGCGGTATCGAGGCTATGCTTATACGTATACAACTAGCACAACCTGACAATGATTTTGTGAGTGCTGGTCTTTTCAATCAAATTATCACGATGCATGGTACAACCATGATTTTCCTGGCTGCCATGCCATTGTTATTAGGCTTTATGAATGCCGTTATGCCACTTCAAATCGGTGCGCGTGACGTTGCTTTCCCATTCTTAAACTCTTTAGGTTTCTGGTTATTCTTCTTCGGAGGAGTATTCCTTAACTTATCTTGGTTCTTGGGAGGAGCACCTGATGCAGGATGGACTTCATATGCATCGCTTTCATTAGCTTCACCGGGTCATGGGATTGACTTTTATGCTTTAGGTCTATTCATTTCCGGTTTTGGTACATTAATCGGAGGTATTAACTTCCTAGTTACAATTATCAACATGCGTGCACCAGGTATGACTTACATGCGTATGCCATTGTTCACTTGGACAACTTTTGTTGCATCAGCATTAATTCTATTCGCTTTCCCACCATTGACGATTGGGATCATTTTCATGATCGTTGACCGTATGTTCGGAGGAAACTTCTTTGATCATACAATGGGTGGTAATACTATTATTTGGGAGCATTTATTCTGGATCTTCGGACATCCTGAAGTATATATCTTGATTTTACCTGCTTTCGGTATCTTCTCAGAAATATTCCCTACGTTCTCACGTAAACGTTTGTTTGGTTATTCAGCTATGGTCTTCGCAACTGTATTAATCGGTTTCTTAGGATTCATGGTTTGGGCACATCATATGTTTACAGTAGGTATGGGACCAACTGCTAACGCAATCTTTGCTGTTGCGACAATGGCAATCGCGGTTCCTACCGGAGTAAAAATCTTTAACTGGTTGCTTACAATGTGGGGCGGAAGTATCATCTTTACAACACCTATGCTTTACGCGATTGGGTTTATCCCATCTTTCGTTGCTGGTGGTGTAACGGGGATCATGCAAGCTGCTGCACCTCTTGATTATCAATTGCACGATTCATACTTTATTGTTGCTCATTTCCACTATGTTATTGTTGGTGGGGTAGTACTTGGATTATTAGCTGGTTTACATTTCTACTGGCCATTAATGTTCAACACGATGTTAAATGAAACACTTGGAAAAGTAACTTTCTGGTTATTCTTCATTGGTTTCCACTTAACGTTCTTTATCCAACATTTCCTAGGTTTACTTGGGATGCCACGTCGTGTGTTCACGTATGGTGCAAACCAAGGATGGGACACTTACAATCTCATCAGTTCATTAGGTGCTATTTTCATGGCAGCCGGTGTTATTGTTCTAGTGGTGAACATCATCATGACGATCGTGAAAAACGAAAAAGTTGGTCGTGATCCATGGGGTGATGGTCGTACTTTAGAATGGGCTGTTCCACAACCTGTACCTTTCTACAACTTTAAACAAACACCACTTGTTCGTGGTCTGGATACATTCTGGATTGAAAAACAAGAAGGAAATAAAGAAGGAATGACTTACGCAGAGCCAGTAGGCGATATCCATATGCCTAACAATTCATTTATTCCTGTTGTTATTTCATTTGGTCTATTCGTAGGAGCATTTGGTGCTTTATACAATGGAGAAAAATCTTGGGCAGTGCCTGTGATGTTCTTGGGATTAGCTATCACATTCGGTTCAATGATCGTTCGTTCATTGAAAGATGACCATGGATATCATGTTCATAAAGAAGATTTATTGAATGAAAAAGGGGGTAAACACTAATGGACTTAAATACTAAGTACACCCCACAATCTTGGCCGGATCATCCGGAAAATTCCACTTTGGAAGGTAAAAATAAATTTGTTGGATTTTGGCTTTTCCTTGGTGGAGAAACTGTAACATTCGCTAGTTTGTTTGCTACTTATTTGGCTTTGAAAAACAAAGGTCCAAGTGGAATGGAATTCACGACACAAGGTTTGTTTGAATTACCGTTAGTATTCATCATGACAATGTTACTTTTGACTTCATCTTTAACAAGTGTTTATGCGATGTATCACATGAAAAACTATAACTTCAAAGCAATGCAAGCATGGTTAATGGTAACAGTATTACTGGGCGCTGCATTCCTAGGCTTTGAAATTTATGAGTTTAAACATTATGTACATGAAGGATTTACTTACGGTCAAAGTGCTTTCAGTTCATCTTTCTTTACACTAGTTGGAACACACGGAGCTCACGTCTTGGTTGGACTAGTATGGATTACCCTTCTTATGGTTCGAAATTCGAAGCGTGGCTTGAATCTTTATAATGCGCCTAAATTCTATTTAGCTTCTCTTTACTGGCACTTTATTGACGTAGTGTGGGTATTTATCTTCACGGTAGTATACTTGATGGGAGTGATGGGTTAAGATGGCACACGATGTACACAATCATGTAAAATCTCAAACCGAATATGAGTATAAACGTCGACGTTCTGCAAATGAGATGCGTGGACAATTGACAACGTTTGCGATTATGATTTTCTTAACTTTGATCGCATTCACGGCAGTCTATGCTGATTTCTCTCCAAATTTAGTTGCACCAATCATTTTGTTATTGGCAGCGATTCAGGTTGTTTTACAATTGTATTACTTCATGCATATGAGCCATAAAGGTCATGAAACTGCATCCATGTTTTTATACAGTGGGGTAATTGTAGGTTTCATTACCGTATTGACATTTGTTACAATTATTTGGTGGAATTAACGATCGAAGCGAGCAAGGAAAGTTTTGTTTTTCCTTGCTTGCTTTTTTTTATGGCAATTTTTTGTCGGAGATTCTAATCAGAGCGTTTACAAACTTTAGAAAAGCCATGTAATTGTTTTACAAAATCAAAATTTATTTAAGCCTATTTATAAGTAGAAATACGAAGATAGATTTCGAAGTGAACCGAATTCTACTCTATTTCAGTCTATTTAATCGCATTGTTCATAGTTCGTTCATTGATGTTATGGCAGATGGGATTTATAATGGGGGTACTGAAGAAAAAAGGAGCGAGTAACGATGCCTTTAAGTATATTTGGATTTCAAGCGTTATGGAGTCCGTTTTTCCTATTATTGACGCTAGTAGTTATAGGGCTTTATTTTTATATAACTTCAAAAAAACAGCATTGGTTTGAAGAGACTCAACCTGTAACTAAAAAAGAAATTACAGCTTTTGTCAGTGCCATGCTTTTGCTTTACGCAGTGAAAGGATCACCTATCGATTTAATGAGTCATATTTTATTTTCGATGCACATGACGCAAATGGCTTTATTGTTAATGTTAGTTCCGCCATTGCTAATCGTTGGAATTCCAACATGGGTATGGCATAAAATCATCAACAATCGATTTATTAAACCCATCTTCAGATTCCTTACCAAACCTTTGTTGGCTTTAATCGTGTTCAGTGGCTTGTTCTCTATATATCATATCCCACTTATTTTGGATAATATTAAACAAAACGAGCTTTACCATTCTGTATTCAATCTCTTTTTGTTCATATCTGCCGTACTTCTTTGGTGGCCAATCATGAATAAATTAAAAGGTGAACACCAAGTACACGGATTAAGTAAAATTGGTTATATTATTGGGAGCGCCATTTTGATTACGCCTGCCTGTGCACTGATTATCTTTGCAAGTCAGCCAATGTATGCGACTTATTCAAATGGTGACGCTTGGTTAAAAGCTATGGAACTCTGTGTGCCTACATCTACATTGTCCGGATTAACTTTGTCCGGTCCAGAACTGTTTACGAATATGCCAGTAATGGAAGACCAGCAATTAGGTGGTGTCATTATGAAAATTATTCAAGAAATCATTTATGGAGTCATATTGGCTATCGTGTTCTTCCAATGGTATCGTTCAGAACAAGATAATGCAGAAGAGATTACCCAAAAGGCATTACAAGATCGACAAGCTTATGCAGCAAACAAATAATCAACCTTCATAAATTGGTGAGTGTTAGGAGAAAAAGAGATGAATCCACTTGTATTGCCGACTATCAGTACGTTTTTTATTGCGTTAAGCGCCGTCCTTGTTGCGATTGGTTGGGCTTTAATTAAACAAAGAAAAATTGAAGCACATAAGAAAACCATGTTTGCAGCTGCAATTGCAGCACTGACATTCTTTATTATTTATGTTTCACGAACGTTGTTTATCGGAAACACAGCTTTTGGCGGACCCGATGAATATAAAATCTTTTATACTACTTTTTTAGTCTTTCATATTATATTGGCTACGACAGGTGCGGTATTTGGTCTCTTTACCATTTGGTCTGGCTATAAAGACAATTTGAAAAGACACCGCAAACTAGGTCCAATTACAAGTATTATTTGGTTTTTCACTGCCATTACTGGCGTAATGGTCTACTTATTGCTGTATATAATCTATGAAGGTGGAGAAACCACTTCTGTTTTTAAAGCGATATTAGGATTTTAATTAAAGACCCAGTTAAACAATGTCTTTAATATAAAGGGAGCGATTCCCTCTAATTTTTATCAAAATCAAAGATAATAAAAAATGCCAATCACCTTGTTATTGAGGTAATTGGCATTTTTTATAGTTTGAAATTGGTTTTGATAATACCGGCTTCTTTTGCTGTAGTGAAAATGATGACGACAAATGGACCGATGATTAATCCGAGGAAACCGAAAATTTGTAATCCGATAAACATGGCAATTAATGTGGCAAGAGGTGATAAACCAATCTGAGAGCCCATTAATTTGGGTTCTACAGCACGGCGAATGACCAGCAACACTAACGCCAGAATGGCAAGTTTTGTTCCCATGGCAATGTCCCCAATGACAAATTGGTACAATGACCATGGTCCGACAATGGCAATCGAACCAAGTATAGGAATAATATCGATGATCCAAATAACTATAGACATTATAATTGCATATTTTGGGGCAATGAATAATAATCCAATAAAGCTTCCTACTAAAATAAATAAACTGGCAAGCAATTGGGCTTTCAAAAAACCAAAAATGACAGAATTTAATCGGGAAGTCATAAAACGAACTTTTTCAGCAGTTGCAGGCGTCAGATGACGAAATACCATTTTCTTCAGTTCTGTTAAGTCCAACATAAACAGGAATAACGTGATAATGTAAACGATAAAACTGACTAAAAAATTTGGTATGCCTGTCAGCAGTTTGCTGATACTATTGTAGCTTACAATCCCCAAAATGGCTTTTTGCATAGTGTTTAAAAACTCATCTAACTCATTTTTAATCGAAGTTACCACTTCAATGGGCATGCCTTGCGTAAAACTGAATAATTTGCTTTGGACATTCATCCATGATAATGACAGTGTATTAAAATAATCGGGTGCAATTTTAGTCAATTGAATAATCTGACCAACTAATTGGGTGATAGTGAAATATAAGGTAGCGGTAATGAGTAATAAAAATAATATAAAAACGGTAATAACGGCAGTCTTTCGATTCCATTTAAACTTTTCTTTACACCATTTAACAATCGGTTCAAGGAAAAAAGCAGTAATTAAAGCTAGAAGAATTGGAACTGCGAGAGGGAGTACAAAGGTTAAAAAAAGGATGAGCAATACAATCAATAAAGCTAGTATTAAAAATTTCTTGGTAATCCACTTTGGCATCAGCATCACCTCATTTTTCCATATTGTATAAGTATAGACAACATTGTCACTTTTGAAAAGCAATAGAAAAAACGCCGAAGGAATATTATTCCTCGGCGTTTCCATTATGCACGAATTTCAAATGCATTGATATCTGCTTTAACAGCAGCCAATGTTTGCTGACATGATTTAACCAAATGTGCCGGGAAGACTTCTTGGTCTCCATATTCAACACCATGAGGGAAATAATGTTTACCTACAACTGGTTTCATCAAGGTAATGATTGCATCGTGAGCGCCAACATCGCCATCTTTTGTGAAGCCGAAAATACGTAAATAGAATGTGCCTTCTTTAATTTCGTATTTTTTGTCATAAGTAACACGTTCGTAATCCCATTGACCTTCACGTACAAGACCGTGGTTTAACATAATATCATCTAATAATTGTAAATCAGCTGCTGTATTTTCAATACCTGTGTTTTCAAAATACATAAAATCGTCCTCCTTATACATGCTTTACCCTAAGTAACGCGTTCCATTTTATAATAGTGCAATTTTGCATCTGTTGCAATGACAACATTGTGTCAATACGCTTTACACTGATATAATAGACTCATCATTTTCCTTATGAGGAGTTGTCTTATTGAAAGTATTGGTTAGAATCTTAATTTTATTAGCTATTATCATGACTGTCATTTTTTATTCCGACCAAACTGTTCAAGAAAATGATTTATTGGAAGCGCCCGGTCCAACAGGGCAAGCTTTGCCACAGGAAAACTTATTACCCCCATCTGGGGAAGAATCAGTCCCAAGACCAGAAAAAGGACTATCTACGCTTATTGGACAACATACTAAAAAAGTGGTGGAATCATTTGGGGAACCTAACCGAATCGAGCCTTCAGCTTACGGATATGAATGGTGGGTGTACAATAGGTCACTCGATTCTTATATGATGGTAGGCGTTAACGGGGACACCATAACTCAAATATATATTGCAGGAGAAAGCCTTGATGCCTCACCCTATCAAGTTGGGCAATCCATTGATGATTTATACCGCTTTACTATAATCGAGTCGGAAATTACCGTGCAAATCGATTCGAATGTTTATACATTCACCATCAACGACCAAGATATGACGAACCGATTATTAATTAAATTCGATGGGCTTTTTGCCCAAATTTATATGGATGAAGAAGACCAAGAAGTGGAAGCCATTCGTTTTACTGATCCAAAGACACTTGTTCTCCATCAGCCTTATGAAATGACTTACAAAGGTGACTACTTAGCACCTAAAGTACCTTCAACGACATTGCAAAAATCTATTGATGCATCAAATGAACGCCAATTATTTGAATTGACGAACGTGTATCGTTCACGTCATTCCGTAAATACAGTTATTGAAGATGATGCTCTTGGACTTGTTGCAAGCAAACATAGTGAAGATATGGCGATGCAAAATTATTTTTCTCATGAGTCACCGGATTTTGGGGATTTGGAAAACCGTTTGGAAGAGTCGCTTATTGTTTATGACAGTGCAGCTGAAAACCTTGCAGCGAATTATTATGATTCAGCAGAAGTTGTAAATGGTTGGTTAAATTCTTCAGATCATAGAGAAGTTTTGCTAAAAGAAGATTTTACCCACCTGGGCGTAGGAACATTTGGCAAATATTATACGCAAAACTTTGTAAAACGCGAGATGAATGTCAGAAAAGGTCAATGAGCAGCGGAGTTTATCCATGTTCCTTCTTCTGAAGAACCGAAAGGACGAATATGCAGTGGAATTTGGTGCTTAGCCGCCATGTCCACTGCTTTTTTTTGTATCAGTGGGTGTGTCTCAGTTTCACAAAGCTGCTGAAGCTTTTCATACGAAACTTTCGGTAATTTATATACATTTTCCGAGTTTTTTGGATCACCGGACATGACACCTGGTACATCTTTATAAAATTCAACCGCCTCGGCATCGAATAAATTGGCCATCACGATTGCAGTTAAATCACTGCCACCGCGTCCAAGTGTCGTAAAGCGATGATCTGTCGTAATTCCTTGAAACCCTGGTACAATTACACATGGTACATGCTGGAGCAATTCTTTAATGACTTTTTTAGATGTTTTAATAATTGAAGCATCTCCAAAATGGTCATCCGTGTAGATACCAGCCTGTATGCCATACGCTAATTGACACGGAATCTGTTGCTTTAAACATTCTGCTGATAGAACGGAAGAGGCCAGGAGCTCTCCGCAAATAGCGGCAACATCTTTTGATTCTGGTGCAATTTGAAATGCGTCCGTTATTCGAATCAGTGTATCGGTGGAATAAGGATCCCCATGACGCCCCATTGCTGAAACAACCACCAGAACCGATTTATATTTGGCTAAACCTTCTTTAATATGTTGAATACATACTGCCCGCGATGCTGCATCTCTCACCGCTATGCCTCCGAATTTTTGCACAATCATCAAACCCGCTCCTTATTAATCATGAGTGACATTTTCCCGCATGCTTACATACGATGAACGTACCTTGACTGTAATGTATTCGGTCAATTTCATTTTGTGTAGGAGGGGTACAATGACTTTGGTCATTGCCGATTTATTAAAAGACTGGCCGTGTACGTGGTTACACGGATCCTTTAATGAAATCATATGTGGGGTCAAAGAAAATTCCAAGGAAATTCAAGCCGGTGATGTCTTTGTAGTTATTAAAGGGAAAAATGCCAATGGTGCTACTTATATAAATGAGGCAATCGAAAACGGGGCGGTCTGTATTATTGCGGAAGATCGAGAACATGAAAAAATGTGTAGAGAGGTGGCGTTTGGCATCGTGCCAAACACTAGGACCTTTCTTTCTCATGCTTGTGCCCGTGTTCATGGGAATCCATCAAAACAATTGCACGTGGTGGCGGTGACTGGAACCAATGGTAAGACAACGGTAAGCCATATGATAGGTCAAATGCTCACGATGCTTGGCTACCAAACAGCAGTAATCGGTACATTAGGACTTTTTATAAATGGAAAAAAAGTTGATGAGAATTTTCCATCACTCACTACATGGTCTGCTTCACATCTCCATCAAACCTTTGCCCGACTGTTAAAAATGAACATTACACATGTCATAATTGAAGCTTCATCGATGGGATTAGCACAGCACCGACTGGACCATTGTTCAATCCAACAAGGGGTATTTCTAAATCTAGGACATGATCATCTTGAAGATCATGAAGGCATTGAGTCCTATAAAAAAGCAAAATGCAAATTAATGGATATAAGCCGAAAAGTTGTTGTGAATAAAGACGATTCTTTTTGGTTGGAAAAAGGAAAAGAATGCACGAAAGAACTGAATTGGTTTGGCGAAGAATTCATCCAGCTGAAAGAAATAAAGCCAGTATCAACGAATGTGACAATATTCGATGAAGGAGATTGTGATGGCTATGACGTGGAAGTTGGTTTTACAGGACTCTATAATATCTCAAATATAGCGGCTGCAATTGCGACTATACGACAATTGGATATTCCGATGTCATCAATTATTCCGCTACTCCCCAACATTACTTTACCCCCTGGCAGATTTCAATTCATCTTAAAAAAACCTTTTCAAGTAGTCATAGATTATGCGCATACACCAGAAGCTCTGCAACATCTACTTTCTTCAGCATCAAGAATTACTGAAGGACGATTACTTGTTGTATTCGGATGCGGAGGAAATCGCGACCAAGCGAAGCGAAGTGCTATGGGAGAGATTGCAGCATTTTACTCACATAGCATGTGGGTGACATCAGATAACCCCCGATTAGAGGATCCTCTGAAAATCTGCCAGCAAATCGTTGGAAATTTGCCGGAGACTTCCAAGATCCATATCGAAGTCGATCGAGCAGCTGCGATTCAACAAGCGCTTCGGTATTGCAAACCTGGAGATTTACTCTGTATAGCAGGGAAGGGTCATGAGTCCACTCAACATATTGGCGATCAAGTTATCCCTTTTTCAGACGAACAAACCGTTCTGCTAATATTATCGACGTTACCGATGGCGGGGAACCACGAAAAATGATCCATTGCCAACCGCAAGCTTCTTGCCATTGTCGTCCGTAATTTCACCGGTAACCACCATCGTCTGGCGTCCTTTATGTGAAAAAGTAGCACGTGCATGTAAATGACCTTCCGTGGCCGTCGCCAAATAGTTAATGGATAAGTTCATGGTTACAGCGGCAAATTCTTCAGATAGTGAATGATTTGCGAGGACACCCATCGCGGTATCAAGCATAACGGCCAGAATACCACCGTGAGGGATATGAAGAGTGTTATGAATATAAGGAGTTATTGGGATGGATATCGTGCAAGAATCATCGCTTAATTTCTTCTCCATATGCAAAGTAGCGCCTAAATAAGTGGAAAGATCACCACTTTGTTTCTTCTCAAAGCCTTCCAACCATTTTGATAACGTAGAGACATCTTCGGTTGATGCATGAATTAATATGTTTTCGAGTTGATTACGTACTGATTTTTTCATGTTGTTTCTCCTAACTTTTAGCAAATGCAGGTCTTTTATTTTATGAGTCCAATCTGTTATGATTAAAATAGATTGGAGGAATGTCCGATGATGATGACATCAGAATGGGCAAACATCATGGATGAAGGAGATAGTTTAACACAGATGATTTTATCCTCCGAGCAAGTAGAACGCTTCAAAGAAGCATATTTCGCCGTTTATACAGACGAATTATTAAATAGACAGATTGCTTCTTTTTCTCGTTTAAAAGAGCAGTATGAAGATGTTCAACGCTTCGGAAAGTATCATCCGGACTATCAGCACGTGATGAAGTCTATTCGAGTACAAAAACGCGCACTTGATATGAATGAACGTGTCGCTAATTTAAGACTGGCTGAAAACGAATTGCAAGATTTGTTGGATGAAGTCAGCTTATTAATAGGAAAAACTGTATCTGAATCTGTCAAGGTCCCTGTCAGCAATCCGTTCTTCGCTTCAGCTGCCTCTTCTTGTAGTACAGGAAGCTGTGGAACTGGTGGTTCTTGTGGCTGTTCAGCTTAAATAAAAGATTGTAGCTTGGGTGCGTAACTGCTCTTGAGCCGGACATAACAAAAGGATGTGCGCGTAATGTGCACATCCTTTTTCTTATTCTTAAAGAAAGTTTTAGCTTATACACATTTTCTTATGCAATATGTTCTGCCAGTAACGCAACGGCTAAATCTGGACGATCTGTAACAATTCCTTTTGCACCTGATTGCAACAAACGCTGCATTACTTGAGGATCATTGATTGTCCAGTAGTGAACGGGAACATTCAGTTTGCTCAGGAAGTTGATAAAACCTTCTCCATCAAGTGGGAAAACACCGGATTTCACTGGAATTTGAAAGACGTCTACACGAGGATGATACAAATGTCCGAACTGACTTGTGTAGGCAGAATACGCTTTACGCACTTCGTTTTCTCCTGCACCAAGTGCCACCGAATTTTGAGCATACAGGTTGAAACGATCGATTTGCTCGTCATGGAAGCTCGTGACAACCACACGGTTTTGAGCACCAAGTTCTTCTATCAAACGCCATAATTTTGAAGGAATCAAGCTACCTTCATACGTTTCAGGAGAATCCTTCATATCGATGTTAATCAACATTTGTGGGAATGCTTCAAATAGCTCACGTAGCGTGATAGCAGTTAAGCCTTGTCCACGATATTCATATTCTTGCTGCTCATTAATAAACTGATAACCCAGATCAAAAGCCTTAAGTTCAGAAAGTGTCATATCTGCAACACGTCCTGCACCGTCAGTGGTACGATCTACATATTCGTCATGGAAAACCACGATTTCTTCATCTTTTGTCAAGCGAATATCGATTTCAAATCCATGAACTCCAAGTTCAGCTGCTTTTTTGAAAGCTATCATGGAGTTTTCTGGAGCAATCAGAGAACCTCCACGATGAGCTAAGATAATCGGATGTTCATATTGAAGTGCTTCTTTATCAGGGCGTTTTTGAGGTTTTGAGATGGCTTTAGAGCCTGCCCAGGCAGCAGCACCAGCTGCGGCGATTGCGAATGCTACTTTCGTTTTCTTTCCCATGTCTAATTCCTCCTCATGCAAACTTGCTTTCCCCATTATAAAGGAAAGTATAGCAAACTGTCAGCTTCAAGCGGTTGCGAACGTTTTCTTTCATATGGTATTCTTTTAAGTAAGAAAAGAGGGAACTCGCATGAATGAACGACAAGGATTAATTGTATATGTACATCATTTAAAACAAGCGAAGTCGCTGAGGAAATATGGACATGTTCAATATATTTCCCGAAAATTAAAGTATGTCGTAATGTATTGCGACCTCGATCAAATTGAAGCGATTTCAACGAAATTACAAAAACTCCCGTTTGTAAAAGAAGTCAGTCCTTCCTACCGTCCGTTTGTCAAAACTGAATATGAAAATTCTAAACCGGACAAAGCAAAAGAATATGACTATAAAACGGGCTTATAACTTAGCTTAAAGGCGGCAAAATGTGATGCAATCTAAACAACCCGATTAAATATTGATGGTACAAAGCGGGCTCAGCAAAATAAGATGAATGCTTAACTTCGAGACGGTGTGGGGAATAATTTCTTTCCTGCAGCGTTTTTTCAATTAGTTGGATGCGTTTGCTCGGTTTTTCTTCCGAGTATTCAATCCCTTCGCGACAGAAGTAAATCGGCGTGAATTTACTATCATCTACAGGTTTTAATATAAGAGCGATGCTCAATTTTTTGACGTCTTTCGATACGGATGTCAAAATACATACACGATGAAAACGGTGCTCGTTGGTTTTTAATAATTCAATCCATTCATAAATATCGCTATAACCTTCTCCTAGTTCAATAAAGCGTTGAATCATGAGAAAATAACACATCCTTTCAATAGCCATCTTATCATGGCTTGTAGCATGAAGCATATGAAAATAAAGTCAGAAATGGCTTTTCAATAACCGATGAATCGGACAAGGAGGAACGTCATGAGAGTAATTTCCGGAGAACAAAAAGGACTCCCATTAAAAGCGGTGCCTGGTGCGGGTACACGACCAACAACTGATAAAGTGAAAGAATCAATTTTCAATATGATCGGTCCATACTTTGAAGGAGGGCTTGCTGTGGATTTATTCGCAGGAAGTGGGGGGCTCGGTATCGAATCGCTCAGTAGGGGCATAGATACGTGCATTTTTATCGAAAAAGATCCGCGTGCTATACAAACGATTCATGAGAATCTAAAGAAATGCAAACTAGATAATCGCTCGGAAGTATACAAAGCAGATGCTACACGTGCAATTAAAGCTTTGGAGAAAAGACAAGTACGAGTGGACTTGCTGTTTTTAGATCCACCCTATCAAAAAGTTGGGTATTATGAATTGATCGAGCAGTTTGTGGAAAAAAACTTATTGACTGATGATGCAATCATTTTGTGTGAACACGAAAAAGGTGTAGATTTGCCAAATACATATGGGTCATTTACTCTAACAAGACAAGAACTTTATGGCAGTACCATAATTTCGATTTATCGACAGGAAGAAGGAGAACACCATGACTAAAATTGCAGTCGTACCAGGGAGTTTTGATCCTGTTACATTCGGTCATTTAGATATCATCAAACGAGGTGCTTCCGTATTTGACGAAATACACGTGGTCGTACTAAATAACTCCTCTAAAAAACCACTTTTTACGATTGAAGAACGTATGGCATTAATTAGTGAAGTGACAGCAACTTTGCCTAATGTCCGTGTGGATTCTTTTTCTGGCTTACTTGTCGAGTACGCTAAAAGTGTCAATGCACATGCCATTGTACGTGGATTAAGGGCGGTATCCGATTTCGAATACGAAATGCAGATTACGTCCATGAACCGTGTATTAAATGACAATATCGAAACATTTTTCATCATGACGAATAATCAATATTCATTTTTAAGTTCGAGCATTGTTAAAGAAGTGGCGAAATATGGTGGCGATATTTCTGAACTTGTACCTAAACCTGTAGAAGAAGCCTTGAAAATGAAATTTGGATTAGAATGAATCACGCAATGATTTTGCGTGATTCTTTTCATATGTCCTGTTGCAAGCACCTTTTTTCAATAAAGCTTAGATTTCAGGAGAAGCTCTTGAGCATCTGCATCCAATGCCCTTTCTTTTAAAGTATTAAATAACAACACCCAACAAATAGAAGAAAATGAATCAGTCGATATACGACATAAGGTTTTAACGAAAGTTTGGCTGATTTCGCCAACACCATGATTTGCATATGTATGCTTAAACCATTGAAAGATAGAATGATTACTGCCAGAAGAGGAAAAAAGGGTGCCATATTAAATAATTGATGTGCAACTTCGAGCCCTGCAGTCATCTCAAATAGTGAATAAATGAAAACTGTTACCTGATGAGGGATACCATTGAACACGACCCCCATTATTTCCCTGATAACTGTACTGATAGTAGTGAAGAAGACTACCGTAGTAGCTACCAAAAGCAAAATGGAGGCAGCTTGGTGAATCCCTTCGCTTAAAGGGGAAGTAACTGGCTTGGCTATGTTATCATTTTTTGAGATGCTTGGTAGTGGAATGAATAAATGAAGGAAAACTAAAAATAACAAATTGATCGTATGTAAAAGTACCATTAATAGAATACCTGTGTTGGCGGATAACAGAAATTGACTCCCAACCACGCCTACCACAAACATGGGGCTAGGCGCATGGCAAATTCCAAGTAAGTGACTTGCATGACGCTTACTGATCATGCTTGCCTGCGACAAGGTCGAAATAGTTGCCGCACCGGTAGGGAATCCACCAAACGCTCCTATCGCATATACTTTGATGCTGTTGCCAACGTGGGATTGCCATTTATTTTTTTTGTAGAGTTCATACAGTAGCCATTGAGAAACGACTAAGTAAGGTAATAAATATGGTAAAAGACGTTTAAGAAAAACCTGAAGTCCGAGCTGTGAACCTTGATGAGCTATCCCAGGCATGAAGATAAACAAAATCATGAGAAACCAACAAATGAATAAATTGGTCTTATGTAGCATGTGAAATTTCCCCGTTTCAACCGTTTTGTCAGAAGTAAAGTGAAAGTGCTACACTATGTATATGCAAAAAGTAAGCTTGTCATCATGGAGGTGAGGGTACATGCCAAAGAAAAGTACAATTGGCTTTTTCATCGTTTGTATTTTACTTATAAGCGGGACAGTTTATCCCGTCGATGCTTACATCACAAAACCCGGAGGGGCGTATCCACTTGAACCGCTTGTAGATGTAGAAAGTGGAGATGAGGATGATACTGGGTCGATGAGTTTAATGACCATCGCTTTATCGAAAGCAACGCCTCTTACTTATGCATGGGCGAAAGTGTCCGACCAACAAGAGATATTACAAACCAATCAAGTTAGAAATCCTGACGAGGATGACGAAGAATATAATGTTCGTCAACTCCATCTTATGTCGCAATCACAATTTAATGCGATAGAAGTGGCATTCAAAAAAGCCGGTAAACCTTATGAAATTACAACCAAAGGTGTCTTTGTTTTAAATGTCTTGCCGAAAGGTGCGGCTGACGGCTTACTTAGTCCTGGAGATCGAATCTTGCAAATCGATGACGTCAAGAGTGATAATCAACAAGGGATTATCGATTATTTAAAACAGAAAAAATTAGGCGATATTGTCACACTGCATATTGAACGTGACGGAGAAAAAGATTCAGTTGAAGTTGAATTGAAGCCGATTCCTACTGATGAGAGCCGAGCTGGTCTAGGAATCACTTTTACTGATGATAAAGAAATCACGACTACACCGAAAGTAAATATTAAGGCAGACGAAATCGGAGGACCATCTGCAGGACTAATGTTTACATTGGAAATTTTGAACCAGTTACTGGATGAGGATCTAACAAAAGGTTATAAAATCGCGGGAACCGGAACCATGCAGGAAAACGGTGAGGTGGGACGGATCGGTGGAATTGACTTGAAAGTCATTGCTGCCGATAAAGAAGATATCGAGATTTTCTTTGCACCTGACGATGAGTTACCAGAGGAAGTATTGAAAAATAATCCTACACTGAGATCAAATTATTTGGATGCAAAAGAATCAGCAGAAAAAATAGGCTCGACGATGAAAATCGTGCCTGTGAAAACAGTTGATGATGCACTCGCTTATTTAGATAAGCTAGAACAGAAAAAGTAATCTAGTTCCACTAATGTGAAGTTGAATAGGTTCCGACTGTTCTATAAGTCTGTACGTAGCAATACCATAACCGAACAATTAAAAACTTGGCAAAGTGACAAAGTCACTTCGCCAAGTTTTTTTCGTAGGGCTATGGTGCAGTTGGTTAAAGTCCAACGCACCCGGTTATATATTACGAATGTTTATGAAAATTAATAAACTATAATATAATCGGTGGTTTGCGATAATCCATTCCAACCGGTTGTTTGATTTTTGGTGATTGCAATCCCAATTGATATAAATCAGATGCATGAATGTCTAAATCCAATAAAGAATCTTTTGTTGCAGCAACTCGACTGACGAGTGGCAATGAAAGATTCTTTTTCTTTTCACTCAAATACTTTTGTCCATTTTGAGTCATGCCAAGAACCCGTAAATACGTAGGCTTTTGATGTTCTTTCAATGATTCCCACGTAAAGCCTGTATAAATATGAGTAAGCATTCGTTGTATGCGTGTCCACGTATAACGCTTCGATTTTACCCGGCTCATAAAATCTTCAAATGTTTCGCATTCCCTTGCCGCTTCATGAATTAGATGCTCGATACCTTCTGTTACTTCAGCATATGAAGCAAGGTTTTTTGTTGATGAACGGATAATCGTATGTCGTAGAAGGGGCCAGAACTGTTGCCAACTGCCAAATACCCCTATAGAGTCTTTCCACTTCAATAGTTGTTCCAATGAGGTGTGTGGCATGAATTTTCCCAATGCTTCAATCGAGCCATCGTCGAATAGAGCCTTACGGATACCTGTAGCGCTTGCGATGGATTGGTCTTGATCAACATTATCATGATAATTCGCCACGATTCGTTGAATGGTTACAGGCTTGATATGTGCCTGCATCTGACAGGCTGCTTCAATATAGTGATAACCGAGAATATTATTTGGTTTTGATAAGTCAACTAATGGCAAGTTTAAGTGTGTTGTGATGTCTGAATAAGCTTCGTTTAATGCTTTTGGATAACTTAATCCAAGTTGCATGTATTGTTTAATCGAATTTTGGTAAGCCTCTTGTTGTGTAGTAAGGACATCATATGAGCGTGTAAAAGGCTCAATTGTCCCTTCCTCACTTCCAAAACAAAATGCTTCGCATTCAAGGGCTTCCAGCAGTGTAATTGAACCACGTGCAAAGTCACTGGCTTGTGCAGTTGCAAAAACGTAAGGGAGCTCGATTACGATATCTACGCCAGCTTTTAGAGCCATTTCTGTCCTGGACCATTTATCCACCAGGGCAGGTTCTCCTCGTTGCAAAAAATTCCCGCTCATAACAGCAATAATAATATCTGCGGCTGTCTTCTTGCGAGATTCTTTGATATGATAGAAGTGTCCGTTATGAAACGGATTATGTTCGACGACTACACCAGTTGCTTTCAAGCTTGTGACCCCCTTATATCATTTACTCTAGATTATACGGGTCAAAAAAAGGAGTGACAAGAAATTATCTTGACATCCAATTTTCTGCATTATATAATCAACTTTGTTGTCTTGAGGTGATAAACGAATGAAATGGGCAATTCATCAACTATCTAAATATCGCCATGACGGGATGCCAATTGATGAAACGATTCAATTGGATGAAGTGATGGAACGTAACCCGGACATCCGGAAAATTTCACCCGTTCATGTAAAAGGGCACTGCACATTTGGTGCAGCGCAAATGACTTGTCATTTTCAACTGACAGGCACCCTTACCTTACCATGTGCTCGCACGTGGGAAGATGTTGAGTATCCGTTTGATATTCAAACAGATGAGATTTTCAGCTGGTCGGAAACACATAAGGAAGACGATGGAGAAATTCATTATGTAGAAGGCGATGTTGTTAATGTCGACCCTGTATTTGAAGAATTGATTCTTGTCGAAATTCCGATACAAGTGTTTAAGGAAGATGCAGAGCATCAACCGATTCCGGGCGGAAAAAGCTGGTCATACTTAACTGATGAGGAATTGTCTGCTAAAGAAGAGAATGAACATAAAAAATTGGATCCTAGACTTGCTGATTTAGCAAAGTATTTTGATCAAACAGACGAATAAACGATCTGTAAGGAGGTGCCACCAATGGCTGTACCGTTTAGAAAGACTTCTAAAACAGTAAAAAGAAAACGTCGTACGCATTTCAAATTATCTCTACCAGGAATGGTAGCTTGCCCAAACTGTGGTGAATCAAAATTGGCTCACCATGTTTGTAAATCATGCGGACAATACAAAGGGAAAGAAGTATTGAGCAAATAATTCAGTATTTGTTCTATAAGGCTACCAGAGAGACCATGGCTCTCCGGTGGCCTTTTTCTCTATTTTCAAGGAGGAGCTTACATGACATTTGCAATTAATCGAGAAGATAATATTCTACGTTTTACTATTAAACGCCCTGAAATTCGAAATGCAATCAATCATGAAGTCATAGATGGTCTTGAGAAACTAGTTTCAAATGTACATAATGATTCAACTATACAATTTGTTGTTATTACCGGTGAAGGGGATGAAGCGTTTTGTTCTGGTGGAGATTTATCCGTCTTTCACGGTCTCCAGACGGCGCAAGAAGCCTTCCCAATGCTTGATCGGATGGCTAATGTTCTTTATCGAGTTGCCACTCTTCCTGTGCCTGTCATAGCACTTGTCAATGGGCACGCTGTAGGAGGTGGTTGCGAGATTGCTACCGCATGTGATTTCCGGCTAGTCTCGTCAAAAGCCAAAGCAGGGTTTATTCAAGGCTCTCTAGCTATTACAAGCGGCTGGGGCGGAGGAACCTATTTATTTGAAAAATTAGCAAGACAAGATGTAGCTATGCATATGCTGTGTGAATCAAAACCTTACTCAGCAGCTGTGTTACTTGCTAATGGGTGGGCTACACAAGTTTATGAAGGTGATAAGGAACAAGCTATGGAGAGATTTCTATCCGAGATGAAAAAAGTAGAGGCTTCTGTTCACCGTGCTTATAAACAAATGTTAATCCGTAAATGGATTGGTCAAAATCTACTGAGCCAAATTAATGAAGAAGTTAAAAACTGTTCACTACTTTGGGAAGCGCAGGAGCATCACGTGGCTGTTCAAAAATTCTTATCGCGGAAAAAATAACGTATTACTTAGATTTTTATACATAGGCTCTGTTATACGATGGTGTTGATAGTAAGGGAAACTGCGACAAACACCTGTGCTCCTGCGGTTACTCGTCGTATAGAAGCGGTCCAAATCAAAACCTTTGGCCCGCTTCTTTCCTGCGGAAAAACCTAAAAGCCTGTGCTTCTGTTTCTGTTTCTGCATCGCTACGCTAGCTTCGAAACATGAAAGTGCGTTGCATTGTTGCGATCATCAAAGTTACTTTAAAGACACATTTTTTGTACTTTTTAAACCTCAACTTCTATTCTTTCTATTTGCGCATATAGTAGAAAAAAACGCGAGGTGAAGAATCTATGACTCAAGTTAAAAGAAAAGATCAATGGACTGCTGAGGATGACCATAAATTAGCATCCACTGTTTTGGAAATAGTTAAAAACGGAGGCACGCAAATTCATGCATTTGAAGTGGCTGCTGAAAAACTATCTCGTACGAAACAGGCTTGCGGCTTCAGGTGGAATAAAACGCTGAGACATACTTATGGACAGGACTTGAACCATGCAAAACAAAAATATCAACATCCAATGCATACACACTTAAAACAAGCGATGACCAGTTATGATGAACTGCTGGAAGCGCATGATAGGCTACAAAAGGAACATGCGCAACTGAAAACATTCGTCCAGCAAATTCAGCGTGTTTGTCTGGAAAGTCCATTTATTAGTCAAAAGAATTGATAATAAAATATCGACCGTTTCTTTGAAGATTGTATCTTTAAAGGGGCGGTCTTTTTAAATTTGTTTGTCTAGTTTGAATATTTCTTCATTCAAAGGTTGAAATCGTTTTCATTTTTCGTATAGACTATTGAAGATGGGGTTTCATGTTCAAACAGCATAGGGGGACAACATATGAAGAAAATTTTAATTGCAAACAGGGGAGAAATTGCACGACGAATTATCGAAACATGTAAGAAGTTACATATTGAAACAGTGGCAATTTATGCAGAAGCGGACGCGGAATTACCTTATGTAAAAGAAGCTGATTCAGCATTCTTGATAGGTCCAAGCCAAGTTCAACAATCTTACTTGAAAGTGGATGATATTTTAGCCTTGGCTAAGCGTGAAGGGGTTGACGCCATTCATCCAGGCTATGGTCTGCTTTCAGAGAATGCAAGTTTTGCAAGGAAGATTGAAGAAGAGGGCATGATTTTCATTGGTCCCGAGCCAGAAACTATCGATAAAATGGGCGATAAAATTGGCTCACGTCAAACGATGCAAGCTGCAGGAGTGCCAGTGGTACCAGGGACGGATGAAGGAGTACTTACGTTGGAAGCGGCGTTGGAAGAAGCGCAAAGAATTGGCTATCCGATTATGCTTAAAGCAAGCAGTGGTGGTGGCGGAATTGGCATGATTCGCTGTGATGATGAGCAAGCGCTCAGTCAGAATTTCGTTTCTGTGAAAACTCGTGCGAAGGCTTACTTCGGAGATGACGTGGTCTTTTTGGAAAAATACATTTCCGGCGGGCGTCACATTGAAGTGCAGATTTTTGGTGACACTCATGGTAATATTGTTCATTTGTTTGAACGCAATTGTTCAGTACAACGACGTAATCAGAAAGTAATTGAAGAATCACCATCACCGAATTTCCCACAGCCTGCACGTGAACGGTTGCTTAAAGCTGCAGTTGATGCGGCAAAAGCGGTGAATTATCGCAATGCTGGAACTGTGGAATTCATCGTGGATGAAAACAATGAATTCTACTTCTTGGAAATGAACACTCGACTTCAAGTGGAGCATCCGGTGACGGAAGCCGTTACTGGACTTGATTTAGTGGAATGGCAATTGCAAGTGGCACAAGGGGAGGCTTTACCGATTCCCAATCAAGCAGACATTCATTCCTCCGGGCATGCTTTAGAATTCCGGATTTACGCAGAAGACCCAAAAACGTTCTTCCCTTCACCAGGAAAAATCAACAAGCTGGATTGGGGAACTAAAGAAGACATTCGTATTGATGCAGGTTATGAAGAAGGAAACACAGTAACTCCTTTTTACGATCCAATGATTGCTAAAGTCATCATTCAATCAGAATCTCGTGAACAGGCAGTAAAAAAAGCGCAAACATTCTTTTCATCGGTTACGATTGAAGGAGTAAAAACGAATGTTGCATTGTTCCAGGAATTTTTAGGAGCGGAAGCGTTTATGAACGGCACATATACAACAGCGGTATTACCACAATGGCTTGAACAACAAAAGGAGGAAAAATAACATGAAACAAATTCAATCAACAATGGCCGGTACAGTTTTCAATATTACTGTAGCAGTAGGCGAAGAAGTAACTGCAGGACAAACGGTTATGATTTTAGAATCAATGAAAATGGAAATTCCAGTTGAAGCAGAAACAGCTGGTAAAATTGCGAAAATTGATGCGCAAATTGGCGATTTCGTTAATGAAGGCGATGTACTAGTAACATTCGAATAAAAATTACATGGGGCAAGTGGGATTGAAACAAAGGGGGTAACATACATGACGGTTAAGACAACTTATAACGAACGCTTAGAAGAAAAACTGACTGGTATTTTTGCGGGAGGCCATTCAAAATATCATGAAAAAATGAAAGAGCAAAATAAATTATTTGTTCGTGAACGTTTAGCATTGCTTTTTGATGATGGTGAGTATTTAGAAGATGGTCGCTTTGCAAATTGTGAAGCAGGTGACTTGCCTGCAGATGGCGTCGTAACGGCGACAGGTAAGGTCGGAGGTCAACAAGTTTGTGTAATGGCCAATGATTCGACAGTAAAAGCGGGTTCATGGGGATCACGTACAGTTGAGAAAATCATTCGAATTCAGGAAATTGCAGAGAAAAACCGTGTACCGATGCTATATTTGGTCGATTCTGCTGGAGCGCGAATTACTGATCAACTAGATATGTTCCCAAATCGTCGTGGAGCAGGTAAGATCTTCCACAATCAAGTTCGTATGTCTGGTTTTGTACCTCAAATTTGTTTGCTATTCGGTCCATCAGCTGCAGGTGGTGCGTACATCCCGGCGTTTTGCGATATCGTCATCATGGTTGAAGGAAATGCATCCATGTATTTAGGTTCGCCGCGTATGGCTGAAAAAGTAATTGGGGAAAAAGTGACATTGGAGGAAATGGGCGGCGCACGCATGCACTGTTCAGTTAGCGGATGCGGAGACGTTTTGGCATCATCAGAACAAGAAGCCATTTCTGAAGCTCGTCGTTATTTAGCATACTTCCCAGCGAATTTTACGGAAATGCCAAAAGTGGTTGAACCAAAAGCGGTAAAAGATGGCCGTACGCTGGAAGCAATAATCCCTGAAAATCAAAATGCACCATTTGATATGTACGAAGCGATTGATCAATTAATTGACGAAGGTTCATTATTTGATATCAAGAAATTGTTTGCGACTGAAATCATCACTGGACTAGCACGAATTGAGGGTCAAGCTGTTGGGATTATCGCTAATCAACCGAAAGCCAAAGGCGGCGTATTATTCGTGGACTCGGCTGACAAAGCAGCAAAATTCATCAATTTGTGTGATGCGTTTGGTATTCCATTGTTGTTCCTGGCAGACGTACCAGGATTTATGATTGGTACAAAAGTTGAGCGTGCAGGCATTATTCGACATGGTGCGAAACTGATTATGGCCATGAGCTCAGCAACAGTGCCTAAAATTTCTGTTATCGTTCGTAAAGCATATGGAGCTGGTCTCTATGCAATGGCTGGCCCTGCATTTGAGCCGGATGTGTGTATAGCACTGCCAACTGCTCAAATTGCAGTAATGGGTCCCGAGGCTGCAGTGAATGCTGTATTTTCAAACAAGATAGAAGCCATTGAAGATCCGAAAGAGCGTTTGAAATTTGTTCAGGAAAAACATCAGGAATATAAAGAGCAAATTGATATTTACAAATTAGCTTCAGAAATGATTATTGATGAAATTGTGGCGCCTAGTAATTTACGTGAAGTGCTGGCGATGCGTTACCGTGCCTATAGTACGAAACATATTCCACAACCACCTCGTAAACATCCAGTTTATCCAGTATAATCATGAGAAAGACGAAAGGTCTGCCGTTTGTCGGTAGGCCTTTTCTGATAGATAATAGAAATAGACTAGCTAGAATGGCGCATTGCGCTTTTCATTTGGGAGTTGAATGTGCATTGAAAGTGGTCATTGTTGGAGCGGGTGCAATCGGTTTGCTGATTGGCTCATACTTGAGTGAACAAAAACATGAAATTACCTACATAACAAGAACTCATGAACAAGCAGTTACTCTATGTACCAAAGGAATTACTCGCATTCAACCTGATGGTGAAACTGTGCATACAAAAGTGTTTGCCAGTACAGAGTTCAACCAAGCTCCTACAGATGCTTTATGGATCATTGCGGTTAAATATCACCATTTATCTTCAATTGAACCCCATTTGAAGTCTTTGCCTGAGTCAACGGCTTTGTTATTTACTCAAAATGGACTTGCTCACTTACAGTGGGTTAACCAATTTAACAATCACCCGGTTTATATAGCGACCATTGAACACGGCGCCATGAAAGAGGATTCGTCGATAGTCGTCCATAAAGGAATCGGTGTCACAAAGATTGCTCCATACATAAAGAAAACAAACCATTTGGACTTTACCTTATTTGAAAGTCCTTTATTTCACATTGAGCTAGCAGAAGATGCTTATGGAATTGTATTACGCAAAGCAATATTAAACGCCTGTATTAACCCAATCACTGCGGTTTTACAAATAACGAATGGTGAACTGCTTACAAACTCTCATGCCTATTTCCTGATGAAAACAATATTTTATGAAATTGAAAGTGTTTTTGCAGAGATATCGCAACTGCTGACTTTTGAGGAAGTAAAAGCACTTTGTATAAAAACAGCCAAAAATAATTCTTCCATGTTACAAGATCGACTTAATCATCGAACAACTGAAATTGAACCAATCGTAGGGGCACTACTTCAAATGGCTGCAACTAGAGATAGAGATTTGCCGGTGTTGCGAACGCTATACCATTTAGTATTGGCGATTGATGAAATTGGTCAATCTCATGACTAATATTATTCAAGCAATGGTCAGTTTCCTTATCGTTATGCCTCTATTCATGTTCATTGTGGTTTATATCATTTCATTGAAATTGACAAAGAAAATGTCTAGAGCTTTTGGCCATGCAGCAGATATAACAACCTTTCTTCTGTTCATGTCAATTCCTGTAGCACTCAAATCTTTGTTTCATATAGAAACGATGGGTATTATAGTTGGTTTGGCCTTAATCACGAGTGTCTTGCTGACAATACTGGAATGGAAGTCGAAGAAGGAAATAGAATTATTGACCTTGCTCCGTAAAATTTGGAGAATTTTGTTTTTAGTTCTCAGCTTTTCTTATTTTATTATCTGGTGTGGAGGACTTGTGATAAAAGTAATAGAATACATGAATTAATGCTGATAAGTCGTTTGTTTTTCCAGGCGTGCCGTCAAATGCTATACTCGATTTGTATTTAGAAACAAAAGGAGTTACCACGATGAAATTTGACCAAATTGATCAACCGAATAGCAGTTCTTTCATGACTGATTTTTATGCTCAAAAGGAAGAGCTTTCTGCTTATTTTCATAATTTACCGAACCAAACATCTTTTGTGAATCGTGCAATGACATTAAAATCGCACCGTATAGACCGAACACAACTGACAAAAGTAATCCGTGACTATATGGCGAATTTGCTTCATAGCGAAAAAGTGGATTTTCATTTGAAAGAGTTGGAAGAAAATGCCCTTGTCGTTATTGGAGGACAACAAGCGGGATTACTTACTGGACCACTTTATTCTGTACATAAAGCGATATCAATTGTCCTGTTGGCCAAACAGCAACGGGAAGCTTTAGGTGTTCCAGTCGTACCTGTTTTTTGGATTGCGGGAGAAGACCATGACTTAGACGAAATAAACTCTACTTTCACGCCATTACGGGGGACTTTACAAAAACAAACCTATAATGTTCGACCTAATCGTAAACAAATGGCGTCTGAGAGTATGCTTGAGACCGGGAAATTACAGTCTTTTATTCGTGACGTCTTTAAACAATTCACGGAAACGGCTTATACGAAAGTATTGCTTCAAAAGTATTTGAAAGTTGCCGAACAAACTTCAACCTATAGTCAATTTTTCACCGTAATGATGCATGACTTTTTTGCCAATGAAGGCTTGTTGCTGATTGATGCAGCATTCGAACCCCTTCGACGCTATGAATCTCCTTATTTTGAGAAGATGATAGACCAAGCGCAAGAAATTGCATCACTTGTTGTCGAACAGGAAAATCGTTTTCAGCAAGCGGGATACGGTCAACCTATTCAAGCTTCCGAAGACAGTGGTAACTTATTCATCGTAGAAAATGGAGAACGATTTTTATTAAAGCACTTCGATGGGACGTTTAAAAATGAAGCTGCGGGTCTCTCTTTCACTAAACATGAATTATTGGACATTGCAAAAAATTATCCAGAACGCTTGAGCAACAATGTAGTGACACGTCCGTTAATGCAGGAAATGGTATTCCCTGTCTTAGCATTCATTGGTGGCCCGGGTGAACTGGCGTATTGGGCAACTTTCAAAACCATGTTCGAACATTTTGATATGGAATTACCTGTCATCGTGCCTCGCTTATCTATGACCATTATTGACAGAAAGTCCAAACAGTATTTGAATGAGCTTGATTTACCACTGGAAAGTGTTTTCAACGGACAAATGCAAATGCATAAACAGGACTTTATGGATGATGTTAAAGATGATGTGGCGGAAGAAATAATTCGGGAAATCCAGCAGACACTGGTTGAGCATTACGAAAAACTAACAAATCATTTAGCCACAACACAAGCATCTACTTCGCTTTCCGTTCTGACGGAGAAAAATTTGGCGATTCATAACAACCAATTTAGTTACTTGAGCCGTAAAATAGAAGATGCCAATTTGTTGCGTCATGAAGTGAAGCTTCGTAAGTACAATCATATTGAAGGGTTTCTTTTCCCGGAATATAAGTTACAGGAACGTTGGTTTAGTCCATTATTGTTCTTAAATGAAGTGGGCCCTACGTTAATTGATGATCTTTTATCTCAACCGTTTGAATTTAACGGAAAGCATAAAGTTATTTCGTATTAATTCTTAAGTCTGTTAACTATTAATGTTGATATGTATAAGAATTATTGTTACTCCAATCAACGGATTTCGCTTCTGTTTGCGTATCTCTTCATATTATTTCATTACTAAGATGGTCGGCTATTTCTGAAGACTCCTGCGGAAAAACGAAATAAGCTAGACCCCGCAGGTTCAGCTGTCATAGACAGCTGAGCCGAGGAGGCTAGCGTTTCGTCCGCGGAAAGCGAAAGAAATAGCCGACCATAATATTTTTTGATAGAGTGTAAAAGATAAGAATGCGGATTTTTATACTTTTATATTGATTAATATTCTTTTGTCAACAAGCTGAAGCCGTCTCGGTTAAAGAGACGGCTTTTTTCTATGGGGTAAAAGGCTTTTAGGTTGTTTCAGCAAGTACTATTTACACATTTCATCGTGTAATGAAAAAAAAATATAAAAATGGTGGAGGAAAGTGGGGGGATGTGGTACATTAATGACAATAAGTGGGGTGAGTAGGATGTTCATGGGAGAATATCAACATAGTGTTGATGCGAAGGGCCGTCTTATTATACCGGCAAAATTTCGTGAGCACCTTGAAGAGACGTTTGTAATTACAAGAGGTCTTGATAACTGCTTATTCGGCTATCCTATGAATGAATGGCGAAAACTTGAAGAAAAATTAAAGGCTTTGCCTGTAACTAAAAAAGATGCCCGTGCATTTACGCGATTCTTCTTTTCAGGAGCAACAGAAGTTGAAATCGATAAGCAAGGTCGCATCAATATCCCAAGTACATTACTATCCCATGCAAATGTGGAAAAAGAATGTATCGTTCTTGGCGTTTCAAATCGAATTGAGATTTGGGCAAAAGATTCTTGGACATCCTATTTTGATGAATCCGAGGACTCATTTAACGATTTAGCTGAAAATATGATTGGCTTTGATATCTAAGGAAAACAGATATGCCCATGTAAGCTCAACTCCAGCGATCGAAAGCTCGATGCGAAAGCCTGCTTTCGCATGAGAGACTGAAGCTTAGGAGTGAGTTGAGATTCGAAGTTAGACAAAACAAAATTTAGGAGGACGAACAGTTGTTCAACCATACAACCGTATTGCTTCAAGAAACCGTTGACGGATTGAACATTCGTCCAGACGGTACATATGTTGACTGCACCCTTGGTGGAGCGGGACATAGTGAATATTTAGTACAACAGTTAAACGATCAAGGAAGATTGATTTGCTTTGATCAAGACACAATCGCAATCGAAAATGCGAAAATTCGTCTGTCGGATCATTTGCACAAAGTAATCTTTGTACATGCGAATTTCCGCTTCATAAAAGAAAAGCTTCACGAACTTGGCATCGAAAAAGTGGATGGGATCCTGTATGACCTAGGTGTTTCATCACCACAACTCGATACGCCGGAACGTGGATTTAGTTACAACCATGATGCACCTTTGGACATGCGTATGGATACTTCTGCGCCACTTTCGGCCTATCACGTGGTCAACGAATGGGAATTCAATGATTTGGTTCGCATTTTCTATCGCTATGGTGAAGAGAAATTCTCAAAACAGATCGCTCGCAAGATTGAAGAAGCCAGAAAACATGCACCAATCGAAACAACAGGACAACTTGTAGAATTAATTAAAGATGGGATCCCTGCACCTGCCAGAAGAAAAGGCGGACATCCTGCGAAACGCGTATTCCAAGCAATTCGGATTGCAGTGAATGATGAACTAGGAGCTGCTGAACAATCACTCCAAGATGCACTCGATTTGCTTGCATTAAATGGACGTATCAGCGTTATCACTTTCCACTCACTGGAGGACCGCATTACGAAAACCATTTTCAAAGAAGCAGCCTCATACCCGGATCTACCACCAAATTTACCGGTCATCCCAGAAGGCATGGAACCTATGTTGAAATTAGTAACAAGAAAACCGATATTACCAAGTGAAGAAGAATTACTTCACAATAATCGCTCTCGATCAGCGAAGCTACGAATCGCAGAAAAAATAAAGGATGAAGGACGTGTCTAAATGGCAATGCACGCAAAAACACAAACAACTTACATAAAGCAGCCTGTCGTTAATCCACAGCCTGCCATCCATCCGTCCACTAAGCCGGAACGGAAAATTTTTACTAAAGGTGAGAAAATATTATTTGCAGTCTTCGTATCCATCGTTGCATTGTTTTGTGTGATGATTTTACAGACACAAGCAAGCATTCACACATCTGCTCAAGACATTCGATCAATTGAACAGCAAATCGATGAAACAAAAAAACAGAATACAGATTTGTCCATTCAAGTTAGTGAGCTCTCAAAGTATGAGCGAGTTTGGGAAAAAGCTAAAGCACTTGGCTTGAAACTGAACGAGCAAAATGTGAAGGTCGTACCGGGACAATGAAGAAGAAATTTCGATTTCAATGGGGAGCCTTTCTGATGTTATTGTTCTACGGAGGGCTCTTTTTTCTATTGTTGTCAAGGATGATATTTATTCAGGTCACGGGAGAAGCGGATGGGCAAGCGCTTGCAGCAAAAGCAGCCGCTAAATATGAAAGAGAACAAGTGATTACTTCGAGTCGAGGTAAAATTCTCGATAAAAACGGTGAAATTATTGCGGAAGATACATTGAGCTACCGATTAGTAGCGGTGCTCAGTCCAGAAGCAACGGCAGATGCAAAAAATCCACAACATGTAAATGATGTGGAGAAAACGGCAACTGTACTTGCTGAATACATTCCATTATCAAAAGAGAAAATAATGGAACGTTTATCGAAAGAAGGCGTTTATCAAGTTGAATTTGGTTCTGCTGGCAGAGATATCAGTCATGAAGTCATGACGAAAATTTCGGAGCATAAATTGCCTGGTCTCGTTTTTGTCAAAGATTTAAAACGTTTTTACCCAAATGGGACATTTGCGTCTCATTTAATTGGTTTTGCCGTGAAAGAAGAACAGGAAGATGGCACTTTCCAGACAGTAGGTAAAATGGGTCTTGAATCGATTTATAACAAGCAATTAACTGGGAAAAATGGGAAAGTGCAATACGAAAGTGATTTATGGGGGTATCTACTACCGAATTCTGAAGAAATGGTGACGCCTGCACAGGATGGGCATAACATTCATCTGACGCTGGATAAAACAGTCCAGAATTTCCTTGAAGATGCCATGAGTCGTGTTGAGGAACAGTATAATCCTGAGAAAATAGTAGCGATGGTCGCAGACCCGAAGACGGGTAAAATTCTGGCCATGAGCCAGCGTCCCTCTTTCGATCCGGAAACACGTGAAGGACTGACAACAAACTGGTTGAATGAAACTATTGAAAATACGATAGAACCAGGTTCCACGATGAAGACGTTTACGGTTGCTGCTGCCATGGAAGAAGGCAAATGGGATCCGAACGCTTGGTACCAATCGGGACAATATACATTACTCGACCGAACAATCCGTGACCACAATCGTACCGGATGGGGTACGATTACGTTTGAAGAAGGATTCCAACGATCCTCAAACGTTGCCATGGCTTATTTACTAGAGAGACTGGGTGACACCGTCTTCCTTGAATACTTGGACAAATTTGGCTTCGGCAAGAAAACAGGCATTGACCTGCCAAATGAAGCAAGCGGGGAAATTATCAGTAAGTGGCCGATCGACCGTCTGGTTTCTACGTTTGGTCAAGGATCCACTGTGACCCCTATGCAACTGATTCAAGCCGAAACAGCCATTGCTAATGATGGAGTCATGATGAAACCGTATGTTATCGAAAAAATAGTAAACCCCTCTACCAATGAGGTCATGCATGACTCAAAACCGGAACAAGCAGGTAAACCTATTTCTGCGGAAACTGCAAAAAAAATGCGGGAGTTATTGGCCTCTACGGTTACGGCTGAACACGGGACGGCTAAAAGATTTGAACTGACGGATTATACGGTGGCCGGAAAAACGGGAACTGCGGAAATTCCGGATGAGTTTGGACGCTATCAGAAAGGGTATGAAAACTATTTGTATTCATTCCTTGGCATGGCTCCCGCAGAAGATCCACAGTTGGTGGTATATGTAGCGGTTTCCAAACCGAAATTAAAAGATGGTGAAGTGGGGTCCATTCCTGTTTCGGAAATATTCAAATCCGTGACTGAAAATAGTTTGAAATACATGAACATCAAACCACAGCAAGTAAAATCCATTCCATCAGTGACACTGCCGGATGTGAAAGATAAAGATTTGGCGATGGCTCAAAGTACCATGCTTGAACATAAAATGAATGCAGTGACTATCGGAGAGAGTGGCAAAGTTCAAGAGCAGTTTCCAGCTGCTGGTACTGAAATTCTTCCAGGGAGTCTGGTCCTGTTGAAAACACAAGGTCCTATCACGATACCGGACTTTACGAATTGGTCTAAACGTCATATTTGGGTATACCAAAAGCTTTCCGGATTAAACATTGAAGTCGTCGGAGAAGGATATGTCGTAAGTCAAAGTGTTTCCAAAGGGTCGGTCGCAAACGAACAGACCCCGATCGTTATTAAATTGGAAACACCGGAAGAAACCAATAAAAAAATAGAACCACTGCCGGTTAAAGATGGAGAAGAAACACTTCCGCAAGATTAAATATTGAATAGGCACTCCATTCCTATCATACGTTGTTAAAAAACAAGGTGTGGTTAAAATGAAGGCAGGAGTGCCTCAGCAATTGAAAATCAGAGTTCGGACAATGGTTCTCCTCTTTTTTTGCTTAAGTATTGCATCATTGGGGAAATTGATTTACATGCAATTTTTTCAATATGAATGGCTTACTGAGAAAGCAGAAGAGAATTGGGATCGTGAAATTCCATTTTCACAGACAAGAGGCAACATTCGCGATCGTGATGGTGAATTAATTGTAGGAAGCAAGCTCTCACCGACGCTGTATTTTATGCCTGCTCAAAATGAAGATGTTGAGAGTGCTGCTGCAAAACTAAGCAAAGCTCTTAATATTGACGAAAATAAACTGGTTGAGCAGATGAGTAAAAAAACATTCCTAATAAAATTGGCGCCTGCAGGAAAGAATATAGAGCTCGGTAAAGCGATTGAAATCCAATCCTTAAAAATTCCTGGTTTATATACAGGGGTTGACTATGTTCGAGATTATCCCCATGATGAAATATTGTCTCGGTTATTGGGGTTCACTGGATACGATCATGAAGGTCTAGCCGGTATTGAATATCAATACAATGAATTTTTGACATCGACAGAATCAACGCTCAGATTATTTACAGATGCAAAAGGCACTTCCTTGCCCCATGTAAATGACGAATGGGGGAAAGGAAAGGATGGTTCGACGATCGATTTGACGATTGATTTAGATGTCCAAGAAGTGATAGAAAGAGAATTATCCCAGGCAATGAAGAAATATGATGCTGATCAGGCGATGGGAATTGCCATGAATCCAAAAACAGGAGCGATTCTGGGATTAGCTTCGTTCCCGACTTTCCATCCTTTACAATATGACAAAGTGAGTCCTAGCGTTTATAATCAGAACTTGCCGGTGTCGATGACATTTGAACCTGGTTCAACTTTCAAAATAATCACGCTTGCAGCTGCTCTTGAAGAAGGGAAAGTGGATTTAAAAAAAGAAGCTTTTTATGATCCGGGGTATGCGATTGTCGAAGGCGCAAGGTTGCGATGCTGGAAAAGGGAAGGTCATAAGCATCAGACTTTTTTGGAAGTGGTTGAAAACTCTTGTAACCCAGGCTTTATTGAACTAGGTCAACGTGTTGGACGTGACAAGCTGTCGCAATACATACGTGATTTTGGTTTTGGGCAAAAAACAGGATCATCCATTGCTGGTGAATCCTCAGGAATTCTGTTTTCTAAAGGAAGTTATGGACCAGTCGAACATGCGACTACATCGTTCGGCCAAGGAATATCAACAACACCCATTCAACAAGTTCAGGCAGTATCAGCTGCTGTCAATGGCGGTACTTTGTTTCAACCCTATGTTGTAAATCGAATTTACAATGAACAAACGAACGAAGTGATAAAGGAAAACAAACCAACGAAAGTAAGACAGGTTATTTCTGAAGAAACATCCAAACAAGTTCGTGAAGCATTGGAATCAGTTGTGGCGAACGGCTCAGGCCGAAATGCATTCCGCGATACGATGCGCATTGGAGGGAAAACAGGGACTGCTCAAAAGGCTGTTAACGGTCGCTATGTAGAAGGGCAATACATTGTTTCGTTTATTGGCTTTGCACCGGCTAACGACCCTGAAATCGTAGTATATATCGCCATAGATAATCCAAAACACGTGTTGCAGTTCGGTGGAGTTATTGCTGCACCGATTGTAGGACAAATCATTGAAGATAGTGCTCCTTTTATTGGATTCAAGAATTCTGCCAAAGATCAACTTGAAAAAGAGTATCGTTGGGGAGATGCAATGCAATTGCGAGTACCTGAACTAGTAGGTCTCGAGAAAAATAAAGTGATTAAAATGGAAGAGCCTTTCAGAATTGAATGGCACGGGACGGGAAATAAAATCATCTCCCAGCTTCCAAAAGCAGACAGTTTACTGTCTGTAGACGGTACGGTTCATTTATACTTAGGTGAATAATAGTAATAACGACAACCATCGTTTATTTGAAGGAGAATACATATGACACTCGCAACAACACTTATGATTGTAGGGATTGGCTTTTTCCTTACGATACTGTTAACTCCACTTTTCATTCCGGCATTAAAGCGAATGAAGTTTGGTCAAAGTATCCGTGAGGAAGGTCCTCAATCCCATATGAAAAAAGCCGGCACCCCTACGATGGGAGGGCTTGTTTTTATTGTTTCCATTGTCCTCACGACTCTAGGCGTTGCTTTTTATTTGGAAATGTTAACCACACAAACGATTGTTTTAGTCATCGTGTTTGTCGGTTTTGGCGTCATTGGCTTTTTGGATGACTTTATTAAAGTTGTATTAAAAAGAAATTTAGGATTAACATCCTTACAAAAATTGATAGGGCAAATCGTTATTGCCGTAGCCTCTTTCTTCTTGTTAAAGCAAGGTCCATTTGAAACTACAGTAGGTATACCGTTCACGGACTGGTCAGTTGATCTTGGCTTTGCCTATGTATTATTCATGGTGTTTTGGCTGGTAGGATTCTCGAATGCAGTCAATTTGACAGATGGACTGGACGGCTTAGTTTCAGGAACAGCCTCCATTGCTTTTACGACATTTGGCGTATTGGCCATGTATTACAATCAACAAGATATTGCGATTTTCGCGTTTGCCGTAACAGGCGCACTTCTTGGTTTCTTAATTTTCAATGCAAATCCTGCTAAATTATTTATGGGGGATACTGGTTCGCTCGCACTAGGTGGAGCTCTGGCGATGGTTTCGATTTTAGTTAAGCAAGAGCTTTTGTTGCTGCTTGTTGGGATCATATTCGTTGCAGAGACGCTGTCAGTAATTTTACAAGTCATCAGTTTTAAAACGACTGGAAAACGAATATTTAAAATGAGTCCTCTTCATCACCATTTTGAATTATCCGGCTGGTCTGAATGGAAAGTTGTCGTCGTCTTTTGGTCAACGGCATTCCTTGCAGCCTTTATTGTCGTTATGATGGAGGTATTATAAATGAAAAGCATTACACAATTTACATCTAAAAAAGTACTGGTACTGGGACTTGCAAAAAGCGGCGTCGCAGCTGCGGAGCTGCTCCACAAATTAGGTGCTTTTGTTACCGTCAATGACGCGAAACCGTTTGAGGAAAGTCAAGATGCACAGAATTTATTGAGTAAAGGAATTACCGTCATTTGCGGAAGACATCCTGAGGATTTGCTGGACGAAGGATTCGAATATGTAATTAAAAATCCTGGTATTCCTTATCACAACCCGATTGTCAGTGACGCTATTTCCCGGGGAATACCGGTTTGGACAGAAATAGAACTTGCCTATTTAATAAGCGAGGCTCCGTTTATCGGCATTACAGGTTCGAATGGTAAAACAACCACTACTACCTTACTTTTCCATATATTGAATCAAGGTGGTCAAAAGCCATTAATCGCTGGCAATATCGGTACGGTAGCTTGTTCAGTTGCGCAAGAGGCACAGACGGACCAAATCATCGTAACAGAATTATCATCATTCCAATTGATGGGTATTGATCAATTCAAACCGAAAATCTCGATTTTGACTAATTTATATGAAGCCCATTTGGATTATCACGGATCTTTCGAAGAATATGGCGAAGCAAAATTTGCAGTCACCAAAAATCAAACGTCTGAAGATATTTTCATTTACAATGCAGATCAACCAGCAGTGGTTAATTATGCAAGCAAAACTAAAGCAAAACTTTTGCCGTTTTCAACTAAAGGACGTCGTCAAGATGGAATCAGTGCGGATGCTGAACGTATCTATTGGCTCGGCGAACCATTCCTTGAAAGAAAATCAATTGCTTTGCCTGGAGAACACAATCTAGAAAACATTTTAGCTGCAGTTGCTACATCCATTTTAATGTCTTGTCCAAAAGAAACAATTGAGCATGTCTTGACGTCCTTTACTGGAGTAAAACATCGCACACAATTCGTACGCGAATGGAAGCAACGCAAGTTCTTCAATGATTCGAAAGCAACGAATACTTTAGCAACCAAGAGTGCGCTCGCAGCCTTCAAGGAACCTATCATATTAATTGCTGGTGGATTAGATCGCGGCCATTCATTTGAGGAAATGCGTGAGTATATGGGGAACGTGAAAGTTATCGTGACATTTGGAGAAACTGCTGAGCGTCTTATTGAATTTGCCGAATCATGTGGAGTTAAAGGTTTGGAAAAAGTCGAGAATATTCAACAAGCCGTTCATGTCGCAACTGAGTTATCAAAACCACATGATGTCATTCTGCTTTCACCAGCTTGTGCGAGTTGGGATCAATATGCAAACTTTGAGTTGCGTGGAGACGATTTCATCCAAGCAGTCTTTCAAATCAACTAATAAGAATAACAGACGAAGGGATGCCAAAACTGCAGAAAAGACCGACAAATGTTTTTCTGTTTACTAGTTTACTATTAACTGTCATTGGCTATTTTTTTGTTTACTCTGCCGGCTCTTACTGGGGGAAAGTGCATTACCAAGACAGTTTGCCATTCTTCTGGAAACAGGCAATGTTCGGCACCTTGGGGATGTTATGTGCACTTGTTATGTCGAAAATGACGTTCCTGAGCAATCGGAAATTCTGGAAGATTGCTTATATTTTATCCATTCTTCTGCTTTTTTCGGTGTACATCCCCGGTCTAGGGATTGTAAGGAATGGATCCCAAAGCTGGATTCAAATCGCCGGTTTCAGCTTGCAACCTGCTGAATTCGTCAAGATTTCAGTCATTGGATTTCTAGCTTGCATGCTGGCACAAAAGTCTACTGGACTCAAAAGACGCTATGTTCAGCCCATACTGATTTGTTTGGTTCCCGCTGGAATCATATTGGTCCAGCCGGATTTTGGTTCAGCTTTTCTGTTAATTGTGGGTGGATTTTCCCTGTTGTTCATCGCGGGGTTTCCGGTGCGCTTCTTCGTTGGTATTGGGTCCATTGGCGTATTGGCTCTCGTTGGCTTGATCATTTCTGCACCTTACAGATTAAAGCGTATATATGCCTTCCTCGATCCATGGGAAGATGCATTGAATAGCGGTTTTCAAGGTACCCAATCTTTAATGGCGATCGGACCATCGGGATTGTTTGGTCACGGCTTCGGCCAAAGTCGACAGAAGTTCCTTTATTTGCCCGAACCACAAAATGATTTCATTTTCTCAATTATTGTGGAGGAAATGGGCTTTATCGGTGCTTTCTTGTTAATTGGGTTGTTCTGCCTGTTCTTGTACACAGGATATAGACTAGCCGTATTGGCGCCAACCAAAGTAGGTTTTTATGCGATTGCAGGAATTCAATCGATGATTGGTTTCCAAATATTTTTAAATATTGGGGTGGTCATTGGCTTATTCCCAGTAACAGGTGTAACATTACCATTTATTAGTTACGGTGGCTCATCTTTACTTTCAACCTGGCTCATTGTCGGGCTAATTCTACGATTTTCAAAAGACTGATAGATAGGAAGGAGTGAATAACGTGGATAAAATTATCGACATTGAAGACCGTATACCGACGCTGAGAGAGCGCAGAAAAAAGAGAACAAATCGCAAGTTCACGTTATTGCTCGTCTTTTTCCTATTAACTTTACTTGGTCTCCTCTATTTTCAATCTCCGTATAGTCACGTTCAAACCATTGTCGTGAAAGGGTCTAATTTAGCGACAAGTGACGAATATATTGATCGAAGTGGTATTCAAAAAGGACAATCCATGTGGGAAATCCGGACAAGTAATGCCGAAGAAATTTTACAAAAAAATGAATGGATTCAAGATGTCACAGTTAAGCGAAGCGGTTTAACGGCGGTAACAATTGAATTAAAAGAGTGGAAAAAAGCAGCCTATGTACAAACAGAAGATGGCTTTGATTTGGTACTTGAAAATGGAACTGTGTATCATACCTCTGAAAACATGGCGCCGGTCGATGCACCTGTATTAAGTGCGTTTGATAATCCAAAAGCATTGACTCGTATGGTGAAGGAACTTGCCAAATTAAACGGTGAAGTTTTGTCCATGATTTCACAGATAGAATCTGTTCCATCTAAGGCAGACCCTTACCGCATTCGATTATTTATGAATGACGGATTTGAAGTTAGGGCCGTAATTCCGTCATTTGCTGAAAAAATGAATTATTATCCATCAATCATTGCTCAAATCGGTGAATCTGAAAAAGGTGTCATTGATATAGAAGTGGGATCCTTCTTCCAGACATATGCAGATATGTATAATCCACAGTCAAAGGAGGAGGAGGAAGTTGAAGAAACTCCAGAATAAGCCTAATCGTTCGGTTGTGAACAAACGCATTATCTTTTCTTTAGTGTGCCTAGTGCTAGGCTTTATTTTAGCCTATTCCTATAGTCTTTCGAGCAGTAAAAAGATGAGCGGAGAGCCTACCAGCAGCAAGTATTTTGAACATGAGGAACGCTACAGGGAAGACCTTATTCAGCAAAAAGAACGAAATAAAGAGTTGGAAACAGAATTAGTGGCGAGACAACAACAAGTTCGCGAGATTGAAAAATCACTGTCAGGAAGTGAAGAGCAGTACGAGAGTCTGATAGATGAAGCGGAAGATTTACGATTACTTCTAGGAATTCTTCCTTCCACAGGTGAAGGGGTAATAGTTCAGCTTGAAGATGCCGAGTACGATCCGGCTTCAGTCAATCCAAATGACTATATTGTTCACGAAAGTCATGTATTCCAGGTGCTGAATGAACTGAAAATATCTGGAGCACAAGCAATATCCATCAATGGACAAAGATTGCAAGCCAATTCGTACATAAAATGCAACGGTCCGGTCATAACGATTGATGGAAAACAGTTCCCTGCTCCATTCGTTATTGAGGCAATAGGTGATCCAACTGTATTAATGCCATCATTGAAACTCACTGGTGGTGTGCTGGATCAATTGCTTAATGATAATATTGTGGTAACAATCGAAGAAAAATCAAAAATACAAATGCCAGCGTTATAAGAAAAGCGGAAAGCGCCACTCTAGCCTGACTCCGGCGCTGGAAGACCCGATTCGAAGGCTTGCTTTCGCATGAGGGTCTGAAGCTTAGGAGCGGGCTGGCGTTTGGAGTTAGACCTAGAAAAGCGGATAGCGCCACTCTAGTACACCACCGCTACTTTTAGAATGGCATGGACAAGCAAGCATGGACAACCTCTTTACATGAAAGGAAGGAGCGGTTCAATGAAACAAGGTGTTTATGTCCGCTTCACGTTTATCTTATTAATTGTAGGTTTTATGGTTGCGGTACAATACAATACGGTACAAAAACCAGAATCACGGGATACGCGTGATATTTGGGAAATCAGGCAAGAGCTGTCCACAGAAAAACAACTGCATTCAGAGCTTTTGTCAGAAATTAGAGATGTTAATGAAACCATCACAAAGTATGAAAATTTGCAGTCCGAGAGCCCTGCGCAAGCATTGAACGAAACGCTTGAAACGTTAAGAGCAAAAGCGGGTTTGACCGTAGTGACAGGACCTGGATTGGAACTAGTAATTGAACCTTCTTTGGAAGGAATTGCACTTGGTGACAATGTAACGGGTATCTCACCAGATTTACTCGTTCGCTTGCTTAATGAAATTAACCGTTTTAACGGGCATGCTGTTTCAATCGATGGTAAACGCATTATTCATTCCTCACCAATCAGGGATATTAATGGGCAGACTACAGTTAATAGTTTAAATGTCAGAACTCCGCCATTTAAAATTAGAATTGGAACGGAGACCATGGATGACGCTGAAAAGCTATACAACCATCTACAATCTTCTATGATTGCTGACGACTTCTTTATCGATAATCTGACTTTAAAGATAGGCGAACCAAAAGAGCAAATAAGTATTCCAGCTTATGATCAGTCCATTGAAAATGACTACTTGAAAAATACATCGAAAGGGGACTAACATATGTGGCTACCATTACTAGGATTAATCTTGGGTATATCTCTCGGATTACTAACTGATATTCAAATCCCTTCGGTGTATGAAAACTATTTATCAATAGCAGTTTTAGCAGCGCTTGATACATTGTTTGGAGGTATTCGAGCACAACTTCAACATGTATATGATGACAAAGTGTTCGTATCTGGATTTTTCTTCAATATTGCGCTAGCTGCGGGACTAGCTTTTCTTGGCGTACATTTAGGCGTTGACTTGTATTTGGCAGCTATTTTCGCTTTCGGAGTAAGACTATTCCAAAATATAGCAGTGATTCGACGGATATTATTGACAAGATGGACGGAAAGAAAAGGGACTATTGACTAAAAAACAGTCGAATAGAAGGAAAATTTACAACTTTTGACGATTTTACTTAGACAAGCTTGATAGAATGCAATAGAATGATGAGTAAAGAGTTGTTGAAGGAGGTGCCACGGATTGAATCAGACAGAATTATATGTTTCTCTCGATATTGGTTCTTCATCAATTAAGGTCCTTATCGGAGAGATGACGAACGGTTCCCTAAACGTTATTGGCGTTGGGAATGTAAAATCAAACGGAATTAGAAAAGGTGCAATTGTCGATATTGATGCGACCGTGCAGTCCATTAAAAAAGCAATCGACCAAGCTGAACGAATGATCGGAATGTCTATAAACGAAGTCGTGTTAGGAATTCCTGCAAATCAAGCCATGTTGCATCAAGTTAAAGGCGTGGTGGCAGTTAATAGTGAGAATCGTGAAATTACCGATGATGATTTAGATCGCGTGATAGACTCGGCCCAAGTGATGTCGATTCCGCCTGAAAGAGAATTAGTCAATTTAGTACCCAAACAATTTATTGTGGATCATCTGGATGAAATTAAAGATCCTCGCGGCATGATTGGTATCCGTCTAGAAATGGATGGAACAATGATGACGACATCAAAAACGATTTTACATAATGTTTTACGTTGTGTGGAGCGTGCGGGTCTTCAAATCCGTGAAATATATTTGCAACCACTCGCTTCTGGCTATTTTGCATTATCAGAAGATGAAAAAAATCATGGAACCGCATTCATTGATATTGGTGGCGGTTCAACTACGATTGCTGTCTTCCAAGATGGTCATTTAACACACACATCCGTATTGCCGGTCGGTGGGGATCATTTAACTAAAGATTTATCGATTGTCTTGAAAACACCAACTGAACAAGCGGAAAAAATTAAACATCAATATGGACATGCCTTTTATGATGATGCATCTGACGATGAATTGTTTGAAGTTCCTGTGATTGGTGCAGAAATGAAAGAACAATATAGTCAAAGATACATATCTGAGATTATTGGCGTTCGTTTAGAAGAGTTATTTGAATTAGTCTTAGAAGAATTCTATCGTATGGGTCTTCAAGATTTACCTGGTGGAGTGGTCATTACGGGTGGGGTTGCAAAATTAGAAGGGCTTTCCCAATTGGCTCGCCATATTTTGCAAACTCGCGTCAGACTTTATACACCTGAGTATATCGGAGTACGTGAACCGGGTTACGCTACAGCAGTCGGGTTAATACGCTACGCTTATATGGAAGATCAATTCTTTAACCGATTCGGTGGAAACAGTGCGTTAGGGCAACCAAAAAAACCTGAACAACATTCACCAGCTCCCAAAAAACAAAAACAGCAAACACAGACAAAAGAAGAAGACAAAGAAGGCGTGATGGGGAAAGCTCGCAAATTCCTCGATAAATTTTTCGAATAATAAACTTAGAGACTATTTGTAATTGAAGGAGGAAATGCGATGTTGGAGTTTGATACAAGTGTAGACCAACTTGCCGTCATCAAAGTCATTGGTGTCGGTGGTGGCGGAAATAACGCTGTAAACCGTATGATTGAACACGGAGTTAAAGGTGTAGAATTTATTGCAGTCAATACAGATGCACAAGCATTGAATTTATCAAAAGCAGAAGTGAAGTTACAAATCGGCGCGAAATTGACGCGTGGACTTGGTGCAGGAGCGAACCCTGAAGTAGGTAAAAAAGCTGCTGAAGAAAGCAAAGAACAAATCGAAGAAGCTTTACGTGGTGCTGATATGGTTTTCGTTACAGCTGGTATGGGTGGCGGAACTGGAACAGGTGCTGCACCTGTAATTGCACAAATTGCACGTGAAATTGGTGCTTTGACAGTAGGTGTTGTAACTCGTCCATTCACATTTGAAGGTCGTAAGCGTTCTACTCAGGCAATTGGCGGTATCGGATCGATGAAGGAAGCGGTTGATACATTAATCGTTATTCCTAATGATCGATTACTTGAAATTGTTGATAAAAACACACCGATGTTGGAAGCATTCCGTGAAGCGGATAACGTTCTTCGTCAAGGTGTACAAGGTATTTCGGATTTGATTGCCGTACCTGGTTTAATTAACTTGGACTTTGCTGACGTTAAAACTATTATGTCAAACAAAGGTTCTGCTCTTATGGGTATCGGTATTTCTTCTGGTGAAAACCGTGCTGCTGAAGCTGCGAAGAAGGCCATTTCAAGTCCTCTTCTTGAAACATCAATTGACGGAGCTAAGGGTGTTTTAATGAACATCACTGGCGGTTCAAACTTAAGCTTATTTGAAGTTCAAGAAGCGGCTGATATCGTTGCATCTGCGTCTGATGAAGATGTTAATATGATTTTCGGTTCTGTAATCAATGATAATTTGAAAGATGAAATTATCGTAACAGTAATTGCTACTGGATTTAACGAAGAACAAATTACTCATCGGACAACAAGAAGTGGTGGATTTGGTGCAGGGCGTGCTCAACAAGCTCAAGCTCCTCAACAACCACAACATGTTCCAACTCGTGAATCTAGACGTGAGGAAGCACCTTCTTACCAACAAGAAGCACCAAGAAGAGAGCAACAAACTTCACATCAAGAAGATACGTTAGATATTCCTACGTTCTTGCGCAACCGTCAAAAGAGAAACTAATAACGAAAAGTGAAGAAGAATATAAATTAGAAGCCCAACTTAAGTAGCTTAAATTGCTACTAAGTTGGGCTTTTTTTGTCGTAGATTTTTTTAATAGAGATACAAGAACTGACATGTTTTGCGACGGACAAGTGATACCTTATTTGTAGGAGGTGAGAAAATGTATGCTGAAGTCTTGATCTCGATTAATACACTCATTAATTTTTCATTACTTTCCTTTTCAAACAAAATGGGTTCGTTTCATCAAAAGTCTTGGCGATTATGGCTCAGTGCATTTATTGGTGGTGTAAGTGTTGTTCTGTTTGGTGGTAGTTTCCTTTCAATCGTTGCAACCTTTGTAGTTATGACGACAATTGCTTTTGGAATGAATCGCACCAATTGGATACTGGCAGCAACAAATACTTTAATTGGGGCTTTGTTTGCCGGTGGTCTACTGACAGTCATACAGCCACTTTTAGCCAATGCCAGCTGGTATGTAGTTTTGATGGTTGCAGGTAGTGTGTTGGTGTTTAGTTTAATGGGTGTCAGAAAAAATTGGTTCCGTGTCAATCTGACGGCCTTGAAAGATTCGTATGTCGGTCAAGTGACCATTCGCTTGTTTCAACAAGAATTTCAACTCACCTCATATTCAGACACTGGCAACCAATGCATAGAACCGTTGTCAGGCAATCCTGTTCATTTTATTTCTGCAGAAAAAATGAAATCATACCTCCCAATGGATTTGTGGCAGTATCTTTACGATTTTGAAGGAAGTTCATCTGAAAATTTTAAAGATGTTCCTTTACCATTTCGCTCTCAATTGAGATTGATTCGTCTCCAGACCGTTCAAAATGAATCGACATGGGCAATTGGCATTAAAGTTGATCATATCCGTTTGAAAACAAAAATTGAGCAATCATTGGCGCCGTGTTATATCGTTCTGACTAAAAACAGCAAACATTTTCCACGTCAAACAGATGTTATTTTGCATGCTTCAACATTATTCAGCTAATCATGGGAGGGCGAATGCTATGTTAATGAAAATTTGGAACAGACTGATCGAGCTATGGAGTCGATGGCGTAGTAAAGGAACATACTATATTGGCGGTAGTGAGTCATTGCCACATCCAATGAATCGTGAAGAAGAAGCAAAAACGATTGATGCGTTTATGAATGGCAGTCTTTCTGCTCGTGACACGTTGATTGAGCGAAATTTGAGGCTTGTTGTCTATATTGCAAGACGTTTCGAAAATACTGGTACACATATTGAAGATTTAATCAGCATTGGCTCGATTGGACTTATTAAAGCGATTGAGACATTCAATACAGAAAAGAAAATTAAGCTCGCCACATATGCTTCACGTTGTATTGAAAATGAAATTCTGATGCATCTTCGAAAAACGAGCAGATTAAAATCTGAAGTTTCTTTTGACGAACCATTAAACTCGGATGCTGATGGCAATGAATTGTTACTTTCGGATATTTTAGGCACTGATGAACATATTATTGCAGAGGACGTTGAGAAAAAGATTGAACGTCAATTTATGTTTTCTGCAATTGATTTATTAGAAAAGAGGGAAAAATATATTATGGAATGTCGTTTCGGATTAAATGGTCAAGAAGAAATGACTCAAAAAGAAGTTGCAGATATGCTTGGGATATCTCAGTCTTATATTTCCCGATTGGAAAAGAAAATTATTCATGATTTGAGAGAAGAATTAAATCAACCAACAGCTTAATGGATGAAATTGGACGTATTGCAAAACGCATAGTTTCTTACGAGGCGGACACACTGATATGTATCACAGTGTTAAACAGTTCGGAGGAAAAAGCGATGGTACGTACAAAAGTCGAATTATGTGGTGTAGATACGTCAAAGCTACCTGTTTTATCAAACGAAGTGATGACACAAACTTTTATAAGGTTTCAAAGTGGAGATGAATTAGCAAGAGAAGAGCTTGTGATGGGTAACTTACGATTGGTCCTCAGTTTAGTCCAGCGTTTTGCCTACAGAGGAGAACAAGCTGATGACTTGTTTCAAGTGGGCTGTATAGGCCTGATCAAATCAATTGAAAACTTTGATTTAAAACACAATGTGCGTTTTTCAACGTATGCAGTGCCTATGATAATTGGAGAAATCAGAAGACATTTGCGTGATCATCATCCGGTACGTGTATCAAGGTCTTTGCGAGATATTGCATATAAGTCAATGAAAGCCAAAGAGCAGTATATCGCAGAACATTTACATGAACCCACTTTACAGCAATTGTCAGAGATGATTGATATTCCCCATGAAGATATTCTATTTGCTTTGGATGCCATTCAAGAACCCATTTCGTTGCAGGAGCCTATTTATCACGACGGGGGAGACCCGGTATTCATGCTCGATCAGTTAAAAGATGAGCAAGTGTCAGAAGAATCCTGGTCCACTTATGTTTTTATGAAAGAAAGCATAAGCAAGCTAGACATTCGGGAGCAAAAAATATTAGCTAAACGTTATTATTATGGTGAAACCCAAACTGAAATCGCTAAAGAATTGGGAATTTCCCAGGCTCAGATTTCAAGGTTGGAGAAACACGCCATCCGTGTCATAAAAGAAGAATACAACATTGATTACAGATGAATCAATAAAGCTTTTATTCCTTTTCTGGAATAAAAGCTTTATTTTTTGTTTATGAACATAAACTGTAGAAAGGGGGAATGACCGTTGAAATTTACTGATATCCAACAGAAGGAATTTATTGAGGCAAGTGATGGCCGCATGCTCGGCTTCGTTAATGACGCTAGAATTTCAAAAGAAAATGGAACGATTGAATCTTTTTTCCTGGCAGAACCGAAAAAGATGCTAGAATTGTTTTCAGGCAATCGTCCAACAATTGTTATCAGATTATCAGATATTAAAGTCATTGGTAAAGATGTTGTCATCGTTCAGTCCAGAGGTTCTGAACAGGGATAAGCATTGAATATTCAACGCTTGATTGGTACAATATATAGACAATACCCATATCAAAAAGTTAGGAACTTCTAAAAATGCCAATACAGCGTAAACTTCAACAAATACAACAGCAAATCAGTCAGGCATGTGCCCGTGCCAATCGTTCTATCAACGATGTTCATATTATAGCAGTCACTAAATCTGTTACTGTAGAGAGAACGCAGGAAGCCCTATATGCAGGACTTAATCATCTTGGAGAAAATCGTCCGGAGGGTTTGCTGGCAAAACAAGCTGAAATTGACACGCCCGCAATCTGGCATTATATCGGCTCATTACAAACACGCAAAGTTAAGCAAGTCATAAACAATGTTCAGGTTTTGCACTCATTGGATCGAATGAGCCTAGCTGACGAAATTCAAAAAAGGGTAACCCAAAAGATTGATTGCTTTGTTCAGGTCAATGTTTCCGGTGAACAAGCTAAGCATGGCATTGAATTGAGGGATGTTCATTCATTCATTGAATCTTTAAGTGACCATCATCAAATACGCATCATTGGATTAATGACTATGGCACCAAATACGTCTGATGAACAAGTGATTCGCAATGTCTTTAAATCTCTCAAGGACATGCAAATGAATATAGCCAGCAAAGGCTATGTACATGCACCTTGTACAGAATTATCTATGGGCATGTCGAATGATTTTGAAATCGCAATAGAAGAAGGCGCCACATACGTCCGAATCGGTACAGCACTAGTCGGAGATGAAAGTGAGGATCTTACATGAGTATGAAAAATAAATTCAAAAACTTTTTTTACTTAGATGAAGAAGAAGAAATTCCAACAACGAATGAACGCAGAAAAGAGTCTCAGCCAATGCCTCAACCGACTGTTCGCAAAACGACAAAGGAAAGAAGAGTTGTGCAAGCAGAGTCAAATACAACGCCAAACATTGTGAGCCTCCAAAACTTACAAAAATCTTCAAAAGTAATCTTGGTGGAACCACGGGTGTATGCTGAAGCACAAGATATTTCGGAGCATTTGAAAAACAAACGTGCAGTTGTGGTCAATTTACAACGTATCGATAAAGATCAGGGAATTCGGATTGTGGATTTTTTAAGTGGAACCGTGTATGCTTTAGGCGGAGATATTCAGCGAATTGGCACCGATATTTTCTTGTGTGCACCCGATACCGTTGAAGTGGCTGGAGCCATTTCCGACTACTTTTATGATGACATACAATAATTGAGGTGTAATTAGTTCTTATGGATTTTGTAATTTATATACTTAATGAAGCAATTTATGTGTATTCAATTTTACTGATCATCTATATTTTCATGTCTTGGGTACCAAGTGTGAAAGAATCGAGTATCGGTCGGATGTTTGAAAAAATATGCGAACCGTACTTAGAAGTGTTCAGACGCTTTATCCCACCTTTTGGAATGATTGATGTATCGCCAATTGTGGCTATACTTGTTTTAAACCTCGCACGTGGAGGATTGGCAACTTTAAGTGGACTTGTCTAACAGATTGCCTCACTTTCGTGGGGCTTTTTTTGACCATTGAAAGGAAGAGCAAAGATGGAACAAGTTTTGCAACATTTCCGTAAAGACGAACAATCATTTATCGAACAAGTCAGCGGATGGCTTAGGGAGACACAGGATCGCTATGCGCCAAAGTTGACTGATTTTTTAGATCCAAGACAGCAATTTATCGTACATGCCCTTATCGGTCAGAATGGAGATGTGTTAACGACGGCTTTTGGTGAATTTCCGGAAGCTGAAAGAAAACGTATGCTTATTTCCCCTTCATATTTCGCTGCGACTGATGATGACTATGACATCACAATGTTTTCGATTAAATACCCTTCGAAATTCATCAACATTGAGCACCCCGATGTTTTAGGCTCCCTTATGTCATTAGGATTGGATCGATCAAAATTCGGAGATATTCGCGTTGACGACAATCGAATTGAATTTGCGGTAGCTTCGGAAGTTGCAGATTTTGTGCGGATGCATCTTACCTCCATTGGCAAAGCCAAAGTTCATGTTGAAGAACTGCAACCTGATCATTCCTATTTAGAAAACCAGGATGTTTGGGTGGAGGAAACGCATACGGTAAGCTCAATGCGAATTGATACCATCATCGCTTCTCTATTTAATGTTTCCAGACAGAAAGCATCGCTGTTGGTTCATGGCGGAAAAGTGAAAGTGAACTGGACTGTTCGCGAACAACCATCATTCGAACTGCATGAATCCGATTTGCTATCTATTAGGGGCTATGGGAGAATTCGGATTGGCATGATTGAAGGACGTACAAAGAAAGACAAAATACGACTACAAATAGGGCGAATCGAACAAAATTCGTGAAATATATTCAAGAAAATTCGAATTATTGATGTCATCAACCACAATGAACGGTATAATAGTGGGAAATGATGCAGTAAGTAAAGGGGAGATTTTTGAAATGCCGCTATCACCACTAGATATTCATAACAAAGAGTTTGGTCGGGGGTTCCGAGGCTATAATGAAGATGAAGTCAACGAATTTTTGGACCAAGTGATTAAAGATTTCGAACTTCTAATCAAAGATAAAAAAGAATTGGAAGAGAAATTGAAGTCGTCAAGTGAGCGAGTTGGCCATTTCACAACTATTGAAATGACACTTCAGAAGTCAATCGTGGTTGCACAAGAAGCTGCAGAAGAAGTACGTCGAAACTCTCAAAAAGAAGCAAAGTTAATTGTTAAAGAAGCTGAGAAAAATGCGGACCGTATCGTAAATGAAGCGTTGACGAAAGCTCGCCGCATTGCCCTCGAGATCGAAGATTTGAAAAAGCAATCAAAAGTTTTCCGTAATCGTTTCAAAATGTTGGTGGAAGCACAACTTGATTTAATTAACACTGATGATTGGGATCACTTGATGCAATATGAAGTGGACACAACTCAGCTGGAAAGAATGGATTCAAAAGAAGACTAAGCACAGCTTGACGATTATGGAATCATTCCCTATAATATCTACATATTATAAGAAAAGCGAAGAACGTCTATATAGCAGGCGTTTGTAGCTAGACATAGTGAAACTATACACATTATTTTATATTAATACGCTGAAAGAGACAGTAGTTTGAAAGCACAGAAAAGCGATCCGGGGATGGTGGAAGCCCGGACAGGCGGCAATCAAATGAAAATCACTCTTGAGTAAAATCGCTGAACTTGATTTTGTAAGTGATTTCGGATTCACACCGTTAACGTGATCTAAGCTGGCAACTTCTTCATGTTGCAATTAGGGTGGTACCGCGAGTTATAACTTCTCGTCCCTTCATTGGGATGAGGAGTTTTTTTGTTTAGTTTAAGTTGATTGTCCCTGCAAGCATTGCGCTTGTCACATTAAAAGGAGGTTTTTTAATTGGAATATAAAAATACGTTATTGATGCCAAAAACTGAGTTCCCAATGCGCGGTGGTTTACCTACACGTGAACCGGCGATGCAAGAAAAATGGAATGAAATGAAACTTTATGAAAAAGTACTGGAGCGTACCAAAGACCGCCCGAGTTTCATTTTACATGACGGTCCTCCATATGCGAACGGCGATATTCACATGGGTCATGCTATGAACAAAGTGCTTAAAGACATGATTGTACGACACAAATCTATGACTGGTTATTATGCACCGTATGTTCCTGGTTGGGATACGCACGGTCTTCCGATTGAGCAAGCTTTAACGAATAAAGGTGTCAATCGCAAAGAAATGACTGTAGCAGAGTTCCGGAACTTGTGTGAAACATATGCTTATGAACAAATTGACCGTCAACGTGAACAATTTAAACGTCTTGGTGTGCAAGGTGATTGGGAAAATCCATATGTGACATTGAAACCAGCGTATGAATCCCGTCAAATTGAAGTGTTCGGTGAAATGGCACGTAAAGGCTATATCTATAAAGGTTTAAAACCAGTTTATTGGTCTCCATCAAGTGAATCTGCTTTAGCAGAAGCTGAAATCGAATACCAGGACAAAAAATCTCCTTCTATCTACGTAAGTTTTGAAGTGACAGATGGTAAAGGCGTAGTTGCTGAAGGTACTAAAATTATTATTTGGACGACTACACCTTGGACAATTCCAGCTAATCTTGGAATTTCAGTCAATCCGGAATTCGACTATGTAATTGTGGAAGTTGCATCAACGCGCTACCTTGTAGCAAAAGCATTACTGGAGACTGTGGTAACTGCGCTTGAATGGGATTCTTATGAGATTGTTCAGACATTAAAAGGTGAACAAATGGATCGCATGGTAGCCAAACACCCTTTATATGATCGTGATTCGCTTGTAATGCTCGGGGACCATGTAACGGACGAGGGCGGTACTGGATGTGTTCATACAGCTCCTGGACACGGGGAAGAAGACTTCCAAGTTGGTAAAGCGTATGGACTTGAAGTACTTTCACCGATCGATGACCGTGGCGTATTGACTGCTGAAGCACCTGGCTTCGAAGGGTTATTCTATGATAAAGCCAATAAAGTTATCACAGAAGCTTTGGATGCTGCTGGTGCATTAGAAAAACTTACATTCTTTACACACTCGGCACCTCATGACTGGCGCACTAAAAAGCCGGTTATTTTCCGTGCAACAGCTCAGTGGTTTGCTTCAGTTGAAGCATTCCGCGACCAATTATTAAAAGCAATTAAGGATACATCATTCACTCCAGCATGGGGTGAGACTCGTCTCTTCAACATGGTCCGTGACCGTGGAGACTGGTGTATCTCACGACAACGTGTATGGGGTGTTCCAATCCCTGTCTTCTATGCGGAAGATGGAGAACCAATTTTAACAGAAGAAACGATTGCCCATGTTTCAAAAATGTTCCGTGAACACGGTTCAACGGTGTGGTTCGAACGTGAAGCGAAAGACTTGCTTCCAGAAGGATTCACACACCCAAATAGTCCAAACGGCCGCTTCACAAAAGAAACGGATATTATGGATGTTTGGTTTGATTCAGGATCTTCTCACCAAGCTGTACTTGATGAGCGTGAAGATCTTTCGTATCCTGCTGACTTATATTTGGAGGGATCGGATCAATATCGTGGATGGTTTAATTCCTCGTTAACGACAAGTGTTGCCATCAGCGGCCACGCTCCGTACAAAGGATTATTGAGTCATGGTTTCACACTTGATGGAGAAGGGCGCAAGATGAGTAAGTCGATCGGAAACGTAATCGACCCTGCTAAAGTCATGAATCAACTAGGTGCTGACATTCTTCGTCTATGGGTAGCATCTGTCGATTACACTGCAGACGTTCGCGTAACGGACTCGAATTTCAAGCAAGTTGCTGAAGTTTACCGTAAAATCCGTAATACCTTCCGTTTCCTTCATGGGAATGTATCGGACTTCAATCCACAGACCGATCGCGTTGCTTATGAAGATTTACGTGAAGTAGATCAATACATGTTCATGAAACTGCAAGATTTGATCGAAACTGTTCGCAAAGCTTATGACAAGTATGACTTCCCAAGCGTTTACCATGCTGTAAACAATTTTGTATCGTCTGATTTGAGCTCATTCTACTTGGATATTGCAAAAGATGTTGTTTATATCGAAGGTGAAGACAATTCACATCGTCGTGCGATGCAAACTGTCATGTACGATACTTTGATCGCATTGTTGAAAGTGACAACACCAATTTTACCGCATACGACGGATGAGCTATGGGTCTTCATGACACAAGAAACAGAAGAAAGTGTACAACTGACTGACTTCCCTGAAGCGACAACTCATGATTCATTTGCAGGTTTACGTACGAAGTATCAACAATTGATGCTGGTGCGTGACGATGTATTGAAAGCTTTGGAAGAAGCGCGTAATGCGAAAGTTATCGGTAAGTCACTTGAAGCAAAAGTTACGCTTTATGTGAAAAAAGAATTAGTGGAAGCATTTGATGCAAGCAAAGTGGACTTTGCACAATTCTTTATCGTGTCGGACTTTACACTTGCAGGTTCAAAAGAAGATGCACCAGCGGATGCTTTAAACCTTGAAGTTTCTTCTGTTGTCGTTACTAAAGCACAAGGTGAAAAATGTGAACGATGCTGGACGATTTCTTCCAAGGTGGGAGAAAACGAAAAACATCCAACATTATGTCCACGATGTGCAGATGTAGTAGAAAAATATTACGTATAAAATATAGGAGGAGCTGGCTTTCGAACATAGCCGGACAAAGTAATCCTCCATTTGAAAGAGCTGCCCTTTTCGGGCAGCTCTTTCTGTCTGTTCATGTTATGTGTTAAACTAGCTAAGATACTTGCGTAACGGAGGAACATACGTGTACATTTTTTATTTAGTAGCAATTGCCGTTGTGGCGATTGATCAATGGACAAAATGGTTAGTTGTAAAAAATATGGAGATAGGTGAACGAATTGTCTTAATGGACCCTACATTTGCTTTACTTTCCCATCGCAATCGTGGAGCGGCGTGGGGAATGTTGGAAGGGCAGATGTGGCTATTTACAATCGTCACCATCGTCGTGGTCATTGGTATTTTGTATTACTTTCATAAAGAAGCAAAAGGAAAGCCATACTTTCAATTAAGTTTGATGGTTTTACTTGGTGGTACTCTTGGGAATTTTATTGATCGTGTGTTCCGTGGTGAAGTAGTGGATTTTGCTGACGTTCTTATCCCGGTCATTAATTATGAATTCCCGATTTTTAACGTTGCTGATGCAGCATTAACCATCGGCGTGATTATGCTCATCATCGTATTGTATTTTGAAGAAAAAGCAGAAAAAGCTGCAAAGAGAAAAGGTGAATAGATGGAAGATTTTACGTATAAGATTTCAGAACAACAAAAAGGTGAACGAATCGATAAAGCATTGGCAACACTTGAAGCGGATTGGTCTCGCAGTCAAATTCAAATTTGGCTGAAAGACGGAGCGGTTCTGGTCAACGGCGAATCAGCAAAATCGAATTACAAAGTAAAACCAAATGATGTTATTAATGTTACTGTACCGGATGCAGAAATTCTGGATATCGAAGCAGAAGACTTAAACCTTGAAATCGTTTATGAAGATGAAGATGTTTTAGTGGTGAATAAACCACGCGGCATGGTCGTACATCCTGCTCCTGGCCATACTTCAGGGACACTTGTAAATGGTTTGATGCATCAAGTGAAGGATTTGTCGGGTATTAATGGTGTTATGCGTCCAGGAATTGTACACCGTATCGATAAAGATACTTCAGGCTTATTAATGGTTGCAAAAAATGATAAAGCGCATGAATCATTAGTAGATCAATTGGTGAAAAAGACAGTTACTCGAAAATATACAGCTTTAGTCCATGGGCATATTCCACATGACAAAGGAACTGTTGATGCACCAATCGGACGTGATGCACGTGATCGTCAAAGCATGGCTGTCATTGATAAAGGTAAACATGCCGTAACGCATTTCCGTGTTTTGGAACGCTTTGGCAACTTCACATTGGTTGAGTGCCGTCTGGAAACAGGCCGTACACATCAGATTCGTGTGCATATGAAATACATTGGTTTCCCGCTTGCAGGTGACCCTAAGTATGGACCGAAAAAAACGATTGATTTTGACGGTCAAGCGTTGCATGCCGGGGTTCTAGGTTTCATTCATCCTCGTACGGAAGAGTACTTGGAATTTGAAGCGCCGTTGCCTGCAGTGTTCCAGGCTTTGCTAGAAGAAATGAAATCAGATGTTGACAGCAAAGAAAAGTAAATCTATACTTATAAAAAGTGTAGAGCGTAATTCAAAGCTCATACTCGAAATTCCTAAACAATACAAAATTTAATAGAACACCTTTAAAAACAGTCCAGAGAGGCTGAGAAGGTAACAGTGAACGTATATAAACACATGCTGTGTGTTACTATACGCCTAATTTTCTGCATTCACACCCTCTCATCCATTTTCGGACGAGAGGGTTTTTATTTTGAAAAAAATAATGACTAGCTACAAGCGGCAGCCCGAGAAAGACGCTTTACGCTTTTCTAATTAAAGGAGAATCTGCAATGGTTGAAAAAGCGAATATTTTGGATGAACAAGCAATTAACCGTGCTTTGACACGGATTGCTCATGAAATTATTGAACGCAACAAAGGAATAGAGAATTGCATTCTCGTCGGCATCAAAACTAGAGGCGCTTATTTGGCGAATCGGCTGGCTGCCAAAATTGAAAAAATTGAAGGAAAGTCAATCAAAGCAGGCGAGCTGGATATTACATTATACAGAGACGACCTATCCATGAAAACTGAAAACAAAGAGCCACTCGTTCAACAAGTGGATATTCAACATGTTGTGACCAACCAGAAAGTTATTTTGGTTGATGATGTATTGTATACTGGCCGAACAGTAAGAGCCGCAATGGATGCGGTCATGGATTTGGGAAGACCATCACAAATTCAATTGGCAGTCTTAATCGATCGGGGTCATCGGGAATTGCCAGTACGCGCAGACTATGTCGGGAAAAATATCCCGACGGCAAGCTTGGAAAGAATCGTGGTCCGTTTGCAGGAAACAGATCATGAAGACAGTGTGACAATTTACGAATAGATGATTGGAGGAGAATGGGATGGCAAACACACAAACAGTTTTGGACATACATGATAGGCCGTCTGCAGGTAAGCTGACAACACTAAGTATCCAACATATGTTCGCCATGTTTGGGGCGACAATACTGGTTCCACAATTGGTTGGTCTAAGTCCAGCGATTGCGTTATTGACTAGCGGTATTGCGACACTGATCTTTATGTTCGTAACGAAATTTCAAGTTCCAGCTTATCTAGGTTCTTCATTTGCCTTCATCTTACCGATTCAAATGGCTACAAAAGAAGGTGGAATCGGAAGTGCCATGGTTGGCAGTCTATTCGTCGCAATCGTCTACTTTATCGTGTCTTTGATAATTTGGAAAACAGGCTATAAATGGATTATGAAAATTTTACCGCCAATCGTGGTTGCGCCCGTGATCATAGTTATCGGCTTGGCATTATCTCCTGTTGCCATCGATATGGCGATGAACATCGATCCGGATTTGGACGGAATAAAAGAATACAGCATGTTGCACTTCTCTGCTGCTTTGGTGACATTGGCTGCAGCCGTTGTCGCGACATTGTTCTTCAGAGGAATCATCAGCTTAATGCCGGTTCTAATCGGAATCATCGTTGGTTACGTGTACTCCTTGATTATCGGTATTGTCAACTTCGAACCAGTAACAAAAGCAAACTGGTTGTCAGCTCCTGAATTCCTGATTCCCGGAGTTCACTATGAATTTATCATCACACCGACATTGCTTTGGTTGATGGTACCAATCGCGATTGTGACCATTTCAGAACATATCGGTCATCAATTGGTTTTAGGGAAAATCGTAAACCGCAATTACATAAAAGAGCCAGGACTTCATCGTTCATTGCTCGGTGACGGTCTTGGTACTTTCATCAGCGGTCTGTTGGGAGGACCTCCGAAAACAACCTACGGTGAAAACATCGGAGTGCTAGCGATTACCCGAGTATACAGCGTGTATGTCATTGGGGGAGCGGCTATTCTTGCTATCGTCTTTTCATTCTTCGGCAAAGTCATGGCACTCATTGCAACGATTCCAACTCCAGTGCTTGGCGGAATTTCGATTTTGCTCTTCGGGATTATTGCGTCCTCAGGCCTGCGTATGTTGGTTGATAACAAGATTGATTTTGGAGACAAGCGTAACTTGGTCATTTCATCCATCATCCTGGTAATCGGGATTGGAGGAGCGAAATTACATTTCACCGAAACGTTTGAAGTCGGTGGAATGGCATTGGCTGCCTTGGTGGGTGTTCTACTAAACTTAGTCCTACCAGGTAGACCGCAAGAAGCCATCGATTCATTAGATGATAAATCAAATACAACATCCTTTTAATACCTAGTCCAGAGAGGCAGGAAAAGGGAAACCAACTGGTAGAGTTCCGTGACAACATGGATCTTTGCTTGAAGGTACCCCTACAGCCTCTCAACACTTGTTGAGAGGTTTTCTTTTAGAAATACGGGAGGCTATAAAAGTGAAGCATCTATTAAGCATGAAAGACCTAAACAATACGGACATACAAACGATATTAAGTCGTGCATCACAATTTCAACAGCAAGTTTCCGCTGATTGGACTAAACAATACACGGTAGCGAATTTATTTTTTGAACCGAGTACACGAACAAAAATGAGTTTTGAGATGGCAGAGCGGAAACTCGGACTGCACGTACTACCATTCGAAGCGGGAACATCGAGCACGCTAAAAGGTGAAACTTTATACGACACAGTAAAAACATTAGAAGCAATCGGTGTGGATGCAGTGGTCATAAGGCATGAACAAGATGGTTTCTATGAAGGGCTACTAGATGGAGTCAACGTAGCGATCATCAATGGTGGAGATGGCTCGGGTCAGCACCCTACTCAATGTTTGCTTGATCTTTTTACCATCCAACAAGAGTTTGGAAAGTTTGAAGGGCTACAAATAGCAATCGTTGGGGATATTGGACATAGTCGGGTAGCCAAATCGAATGCGGAAGCGCTGACAAGATTAGGTGCTCATGTCACGTTCCTTTGTCCCCCTGAATGGCAAGGCAACTTCGATGCAGCAAACACATGGGACAACATACTACCGAGTGCGGATGTAGTGATGCTTTTACGAGTGCAACATGAGCGGCACGATACCCAGTCTGATTTTTCAAAGGAAAGATATCATCAAACATATGGTTTGACTCAATCACGTTATGAAAAATTGAAGCCGACGGCCATCATCATGCATCCTGCGCCAATTAACCGGGATGTGGAAATAGCAGACGAGCTAGTGGAAAGTGAAAAATCACGCATATTTAAACAAATGCATAACGGTGTGTTCATACGCATGGCCATACTGGAATCCGTTTTGAAGGGGAGATCATGATGAAAAAATTCATACAAAACATTAAATTGCTCAATGACAATAACGAATTGATGGAGGGATCCATCCTGATCGACAATGGACGTATTATAGAAGTGAATCCTAAAGCAACACCAGAAGCGGATGAAATCATAGACGGCAAAGGACATTTCGTTTCTGCAGGATTCATCGATGTCCATGTCCACTTACGCGAGCCGGGTGGCGAGCAAAAAGAAACGATTCAAACGGGTACACATGCCGCGGCAAAAGGCGGTTTCACTACCATTTGCGCAATGCCAAATACTAGACCAGTACCGGATACGGTAGAAAATCTGAGTCATGTCAACCGTCTGATTGAAGAGAATGCAGTGATTCGCGTACTGCCTTATGCCTCGATTACGATTCGAGAAGCCGGGAAAGAACGAACAGATTTGGCTGCCTTGAAAGAACATGGTGCATTTGCTTTTACGGATGATGGAGTAGGTGTACAACAGGCTGGCATGATGTTTGAAGCAATGAAGGACGCAGCGAAGCTGAATATGCCGATTGTTGCCCATTGCGAAGACAATACATTGATTTACGCAGGCGTCATGCACGAAGGGACGAAAAATAAAGAATTGGGTCTTAAAGGGATTCCATCCATCGCGGAATCTGTGCATATTGCGAGAGATATTTTACTAGCTGAAGCAGCAGGGGCACACTATCATGTTTGCCACGTAAGTACGAAAGAATCTGTCCGAGTAATCAGAGATGCCAAAAAGGCTGGGGTTCGAGTAACTGCTGAAGTCAGTCCACACCACCTACTATTATGTGAAGACGACATTCCAGGAAACGATGGGAACTGGAAAATGAATCCACCACTGCGAGCTAAAGAAGATTTGCAAGCTTTAATCAAAGGATTGGAAGATGGGACACTTGATTTTATCGCCACAGATCATGCCCCTCATACAGAACAGGAAAAAGGCAACGGCATGGAACAAGCACCATTTGGAATCGTCGGATTGGAAACAGCTTTCCCGTTGCTGTATACCCATTTTGTGAAAAGTGGAAAATGGACGTTAGCTCAATTGGTTGAATGGATGACGAGAAAACCGGCAGATGTTTTCGGACTGCCTTATGGTCGTCTGCATATGGGCGAATCAGCGGACTTAGTATTCATAGACTTGTCGAGAGAACAAAATATTGAAACTGCAACATTTGTGTCAAAAGGAAAAAATACACCGTTCCAAAATTGGACATGTACTGGTTGGCCGGTTATGACGATGTTTGAAGGTAATGTAATTTGGCAGGAGGAGAAATAATGATGAAAAGAAGCCTCATTTTAGAAACTGGAGATGTGTTTAATGGAACTGCATTCGGAAGTTTGAATGCCAGTGAAGGAGAAGTCGTTTTCACGACGGGTATGACAGGCTACCAGGAGACTCTATCGGACCCATCTTACTGCGGTCAAATTGTTACGATGACTTATCCATTGATCGGCAATTACGGAATAAATCGAGATGATTTTGAATCAATCGAACCGGCAATCAAAGGAATGGTTGTCCGTGAACTGGCAAACACACCATCCAACTTCAGAAGCGATGCGACACTCAATGACTTGTTCGTAGTGAAAAACATTCCCGGCATTGAAGGAGTGGATACACGTAAACTGACGCGAATTATTCGTGAATTTGGTTCGGTAAAAGGCCATATCAGTGAAGCGGGTGCTGATATACAAGTGGAAGAAGTAGTCGCACGATTAAAGAATACGACATTCCCGACGGATCAAGTGAAACAAGTGTCAACGAAACGTCCTTATCCAAGTCCTGGACGAGGTAAGCGTGTAGTACTCGTCGATTTCGGAATGAAACATGGGATTTTACGTGAACTGAACAAACGGGACTGTGATGTGGTCGTTGTACCGTATAACACAACTGCTGAAGAAATCATGGCAATTTATCCCGACGGCATTATGCTTTCAAATGGCCCTGGAGATCCAAAAGACGTTCCAGAAGCAATCACGATGATACAGAATTTAATCGGGAAGATTCCGATATTCGGAATTTGCCTCGGTCATCAACTCTTTGCCCTTGCAAGTGGCGGAGATACATTCAAACTGAAATTTGGACACCGTGGAGCAAATCATCCAGTAAAAGATTTGGAGTCTGGCAAAACGGAAATGACTTCCCAAAACCATGGCTATGCAGTGGATCCTGAATCACTGAAAGAAACGCGTTTGAAAGTTACGCACACTGCCTTGAATGACGGCACAGTGGAAGGCTTAAAACATTTGGATGCTGCCGCTTTTACAGTGCAATACCATCCTGAAGCATCACCTGGACCAGAAGATTCCAATCACTTATTTGATCGATTCATCGAATTAATGAACGCCAATGTGAAAGGGGAAAAAAAACATGCCTAAACGTAAAGATATAGAAACCATTCTCGTCATCGGATCCGGTCCGATTGTCATCGGTCAAGCAGCTGAATTTGACTATGCTGGAACACAAGCTTGTCTAGCTTTAAAAGAAGAAGGCTATCGTGTCATTCTCATCAACTCAAATCCAGCAACTATCATGACTGATACTGAAATTGCGGACAAAGTCTATATCGAACCGATTACATTGGATTTCGTAAGTCGAATTTTACGCAAAGAACGTCCAGATGCCCTTCTACCTACTTTAGGTGGACAAACTGGCTTGAACATGGCGATTGAATTGGACGAATCAGGAATTCTGCAAGAGTTGAACATTGAAATACTAGGCACGAAATTGGAAGCTATTCATAAAGCGGAAGATCGTGATTTATTCCGTACACTGATGAACGACTTGAACGAACCCGTTCCAGAAAGTGACATCATTCATAACATGCAGGAAGCCGAGGCATTCGTTAAACGAATCGGTTACCCTGTCATCGTCCGTCCTGCATTTACGCTTGGGGGAACTGGTGGAGGAATATGCCACAACGACGAAGAGCTTCTTGAAACAGTGACGAGTGGTCTGAAATACAGTCCTGTTACTCAGTGTCTACTTGAAAAATCAATCGCTGGCTTCAAAGAAGTAGAATACGAGGTTATGAGAGACTCCAATGACAATGCCATCGTAGTCTGTAACATGGAAAACGTTGACCCGGTAGGTATTCATACAGGAGATTCCATCGTCGTTGCGCCAAGTCAGACTTTATCAGACCGTGAGTATCAAATGTTGCGCAATGTCTCCCTTAAAATTATCCGCGCATTAAAAATCGAAGGTGGCTGTAATGTTCAATTAGCACTGGATCCATACAGCTTCAACTACTACATCATTGAAGTGAATCCAAGGGTAAGCCGTTCGTCTGCACTGGCTTCAAAAGCGACAGGTTACCCAATCGCCAAACTGGCTGCTAAAATTGCTGTCGGTTTGACACTGGATGAAATGATGAATCCGGTTACCGGCAAAACTTATGCATGCTTTGAGCCTGCGCTCGATTATGTCGTTACTAAAATTCCGCGCTGGCCATTTGATAAATTCGAATCGGCTAAACGAAATTTAGGTACACAAATGAAAGCAACAGGAGAAGTAATGGCGATGGGAAGAACGTTCGAGGAATCTATTCTGAAAGCCGTGCGTTCACTTGAGACAGGTCAATTCCATTTAGATCTGAAAAACGCGGATGCCATGTCAGATGAATGGATTGAAAAACGTATCCGACGTGCAGGTGATGAACGACTGTTCTTCATCGGGGAAGCTTTAAGACGAGGAGTCACGATTGACACCATACATGAGTGGAGTCAAATCGATTTATTCTTCCTCAATAAATTTCAAAATATCGTGAAGTACGAAGAAGTGGTTTCTAGCCATCCGTTTGATTTCGAAGTGGCGAAAAAGGCGAAGCGCATGGGGTTTGCAGATGCGACGCTAGCAGCATTATGGAATAGCGATGAATTGACTATCTACAACTGGAGAAAAGAAATGAACTTGATTCCAGTCTTTAAAATGGTGGATACATGTGCGGCAGAATTTGAATCGGAAACACCTTATTTCTACGGAACATACGAAGATGAAAATGAATCAATCAAGACAGATAAAGAAAGTGTCATCGTGCTTGGTTCAGGACCAATCCGAATCGGTCAAGGTGTCGAGTTTGACTATGCAACCGTACATTCTGTATGGGCAATCAAAGAAGCAGGTTATGAAGCCATCATTATCAATAGCAACCCAGAAACAGTATCAACGGATTTCTCCATCTCGGACAAGCTTTATTTTGAACCTTTAACAATTGAAGATGTCATGCACATAGTGGATCTGGAACAACCAAAAGGCGTTGTCGTTCAGTTCGGAGGACAAACAGCCATCAACTTAGCGGATAAACTGCAGGAACGTGGTGTTCAAATCCTGGGAACTTCTTTGGAAGATCTGGACCGTGCAGAAAATCGCGATAAATTTGAACGTGCACTGCATGAAATCGGTATCCCACAACCAATGGGCAAGACAGCTGTTTCATCAGAACAAGCAGTGGCAATCGGCAATGAAATCGGCTATCCGGTACTAGTTCGTCCTTCATACGTCTTAGGCGGACGTGCTATGCAAATTGTTTACAATCAAGAAGAACTTGCTCATTACATGGAGCATGCAGTTCAGGCAAGTCCGGAACATCCAGTATTGGTCGACCGTTATTTAACTGGTACCGAAATTGAAGTCGATGCCATCTCAGACGGAGAAAATGTATGCATTCCAGGAATTATGGAACATATCGAACGAGCGGGTGTTCACTCGGGTGACTCGATTGCAGTCTATCCACCACAGAATTTAACGTGCGAACAAGTGAATACGCTCGTGGATTACACGACTCGACTTGCAAAAGGCCTGAACATCATTGGTTTACTGAATATCCAATATGTTATCTCTAAAGGCGAAGTTTATGTGATTGAAGTGAATCCACGTTCAAGCCGAACGGTTCCTTTCCTAAGTAAGATTACGAATATTCCAATGGCGAAGATTGCGACAAAAGCAATTTTGGGACAATCGCTCCCTTCTCAAGGAATTGCAAATGGACTTGCGCCTTCACCTAGAGGTGTTTTCGTGAAAGTGCCAGTATTCAGCTTTGCGAAACTGCGCCGAGTGGATATTACATTGGGACCTGAAATGAAATCGACCGGGGAAGTCATGGGGAAAGATATCACGCTTGAAAAAGCACTTTATAAAGGCTTAGTGGCTGCAGGAATGGAAATCAAAGATCACGGTTCAGTATTGATGACAATCGCCGACAAGGATAAAGAAGAAGCAGTATCGATTGCGAATCGCTTCACGTCGATCGGTTACAGAATTCTTGCTACTGAAGGAACGGCAAATGCCTTAAAAGAAGCGGGAATACCGGTTACAACAGTTAATAAAATTGGCAGTGAAGGTCCAACTTTACTGGACTACATCCAAAAAGGAGATGCCCAGTTCGTCATTAACACGTTAACAAAAGGTAAATTGCCAGAGAGTGATGGGTTCCGAATCCGACGTGAGTCTGTAGAAAATGGAATTCCTTGCTTAACGTCGCTGGACACAGCAGAAGCGATGTTACGAGTCATTGAATCGATGACATTCCAAGCCGAGGAGATGCCGACACAGGGGGTTTTTGGATGATTAAACAAGAGCGCATGCGCATCGTCAAACATAAAGAGATCGCTCAAAATATTTTCGAAATGACGGTGAGTGGCCAACTTGTACAGGACATGACAAGTCCGGGTCAATTTGTTCACATCCGTGTTTCGGATAGCTATGAGCCTTTGCTCCGCAGACCAATCAGCATTGCGTCAATTGACCGAGATGTGTCGGAGTTCACAATGATTTATCGTGCTGAAGGCCGAGGAACTTCATTGCTCGCGCTTAAAATGGTTGGAGAAGAAATAGATGTTTTGGGACCTCTTGGCAACGGCTTTCCCGTTGAGGAAGCAACACCCGGTGAAACAGTTGTGTTGATTGGAGGGGGAATCGGTGTTCCTCCTTTATATGAACTATCTAAAAGACTTGTTGATAAAGGTGTCAAACCGATTCATGTACTTGGCTTCCAGTCAAAAGAAGCTGTCTTTTACGAAGATTTCTTCCGAGAACTTGGTGAAACGCATATTGTTACAGTAGATGGATCACACGGTCAACAAGGATTTGTCACGACGGTGCTATCTGAATTACAACCCGAATTTTCATCATACTTCACGTGTGGTCCAACTGGAATGCTTGCGGCAATTCAGAATATGTATCCGGATCGAAAAGGGTTTCTATCGTTTGAAGAACGCATGGGTTGCGGACTTGGAGCTTGTTTCGCTTGTGTCTGCAAAACCACTGATCAAACAGAAGTGGACTATGTAAAAGTGTGCTCGGATGGTCCAGTATTTCCTGCAGGGGTGGTGTCCGTATGAATCGATTAGCGATAGAATTACCAGGATTATCATTGAAAAATCCAATTATGCCAGCTTCCGGGTGTTTCGGATTTGGCAAAGAATATGCTCGGTTGTATGACTTATCAAAACTTGGATCGATTATGATCAAAGCAACGACACTTGAGACGCGTTTAGGAAATCCTACACCACGTGTTGCAGAAACTTCATCTGGAATGCTGAATGCAATTGGACTTCAAAATCCAGGTCTGGAAAAAGTGATTGCTGAAGAGCTGAAGTGGCTGGAGCAATATGATGTGCCGATCATTGCAAATGTTGCCGGCACGTTGACGGAAGATTATGTGGAAGTTGCGAAACATATATCAAAAGCAAAAAATGTCCATGCTTTGGAATTGAATATTTCTTGTCCGAACGTAAAATGCGGAGGCATTACATTTGGAACCGATCCGTCGGTTGCTGCAGAACTGACTGCCGCCGTAAAAGAAGTTTCGGAAGTTCCTGTTTATGTAAAATTATCCCCGAACGTAACCGATATAGGTGAAATTGCTCGAGCAGTTGAAGCTGGAGGGGCTGATGGCATAACGATGATTAATACGCTCATTGGAATGCGACTGGATACAAGAACAGGGAGACCTGTCATTGCCAACGGGACTGGAGGCTTATCGGGTCCTGCAGTCAAACCGGTAGCTTTGCGTATGGTGTATGAAGTTGCCAAACAAGTGTCTATTCCGATCATCGGAATGGGGGGCGTTGCGACGGTTGACGATGTCATTGATTTCATGTCGGCAGGCGCAAGTGCCGTAGCTGTAGGAACAGCAAACTTCGTTGATCCATTTGTTTGTCCGACGATCATTGATCAATTACCTGAGAAACTCGATTGGTTAGGTCTGAATCATATCTCAGAATTAGTGGGGAGGAGTCACCGATGAACAATCAAAACCCTATAATAGCGCTTGATTTTTCAACAAAAAATGAGGTCATCCACTTTTTGAAGCCGTTCGATGATAAACTGTTTGTCAAAGTTGGCATGGAACTTTATTTACAAGAAGGACCATCGATCGTAACGGACTTAAAAGGAATGGGACACGACGTTTTCCTGGATTTGAAACTGCACGATATTCCGAATACAGTCAAATCCGCCATGCGCGGTCTTGCTAAGCTTGGTGCAGATATGGTGAACGTCCATGCAGCAGGTGGGTTGCAAATGATGGAGAGTGCATTAGAAGGACTAGAAGCGGGAACTGCAACAGGAAAACAACGACCATTACTTATCGGGGTTACACAATTGACCTCAACAAGCGAACAGCAAATGATAAATGAACAGAAAATCAATTTAACTTTACAGGAATCTGTTCGGCATTATGCAAGCCTTTCAAAACAGGCAGGTCTCGATGGAGTCGTTTGTTCGGTATTGGAAGCGGCAGACATTAAACGAGTTTGCGGGGATGACTTCTTGCGAGTAACACCGGGAATACGATTGACGGATGGTTCAGAACATGACCAAATTCGTATCGCGACACCTGATGTGGCATGTAAAGAAGGTTCTTCCTTGATTGTAGTAGGCCGAGCCATCACTCAATCGGAAAATCCAGTAGAGACATATCATTTGGTGAAACAACAATGGGAGGTTTTACAATGAAAAGTCAGCAACATGAAATAGCAGGAGCATTATTGTCGATAGGTGCTGTGGAATTACGACCTCAAGATCCATTTACATGGACTTCTGGAATATCTTCACCAATTTATTGTGACAACCGTTTGACCATGTCGAGTCCAACTGTACGTAAACAAATTGCCGAAGCTTTAGCGGCAAATATCCGTGAGTTTTTCCCACAAACAGAAGTAGTAGCTGGGACGGCGACAGCGGGCATTCCACACGCTGCGTGGGTAAGTGATGCCCTTAATTTGCCTATGGTCTATGTTCGTTCAAAAGCAAAAGAGCATGGACGTGGCAATCAAATTGAAGGAAAAATTGTACCTGGCCAAAAAGTGATTGTCGTTGAAGATTTGATTTCGACAGGTGGTAGCAGCATCGAGGCCGTTCGTGCGCTGGAACAGCAAGGTTGCGAAGTTCTGGGTGTGGTGTGTATTTTTACTTATCATTTAAAACGAGCGGACGAATTATTTGAAGAAGCAGGAATTCCATATGTCAGCTTAACAAACTTTGATGCATTAATCGAAGAGGCAACACTTGCGAAGCAAATCGCTGACGATGACAAACCTAAGCTGATGGAGTGGCACGAAAAACTGAAATATGGGAAGCTATAAAGACGGACTGAATTTCAGTTACATATAAATAAATCCATCAAAAAATAGGATGCCAGTGCACTTGTTGCACACAGGCATCCTATTTTTAATCTTACATATCTTTTCTGACTTCTGAAATAATTGAATTCCCATCAGTAATGATTATATACATCATTAATAACGCTAATATGACGAATAAGATCCCCAAAGTAAAATAAACAATTTTTATTAAAACATTGGCCACTTTCAGAGGGAAAATCATTTTGAGAAGAATGACAAAAAACCCGAAAATGAAAATTGTATTGAGAAAACGAAGTTTACTATTCTTCTCTAAAGTTTGTTCTAGTTCCTCAACAAATTTACCATTTATCATATGAATCCCTGTTCTTGCAAAGTTAATAGCAAGCAAGGGGGCCATTATATAAAAAAATATTGTTAGAAACATGAGTACTTCCCACTTTCACTGGTTCCAATTTACCGTTCTTATCATACACTATAGAATGGTGTTTTTTGCTTTTAAAAGTTATCAGAAAAAGCCATCCAACAATTTGTTGGATGGCTTTCGTGTATCTTATTTTCGAAGGTTCCTCACTAAATCTTCACTTGGTGTCACAAAAACCGTCTTTTGTTCAAAATAAATAACGAATCCGGGTTTTGAGCCATTCGGTTTTTTTACATGGCGTACTTCTGTATAATCCACCGGCACGGAAGAAGAGTCACGTGCTTTACTGAAATAAGCTGCCAGTCTCGCTGCTTCCAAAATCGACGTTTCATCCGGTTCATTGTCATGAATGACGACATGGGATCCAGGAATATCTTTTGTATGGAACCAAGTTTGTGATTTATTAGCGATTTTAAATGTTAAATAATCATTTTGCTTGTTATTTTTTCCTACCGAAATTGGCAATCCTGTAGAGGATACGAAATTTTCAGGTGTTGGTTTCACGACTTTCTTTTTCTTTTTCGAAATGCGGGCTTTCATCCAGCCTTGTTCGGCAAGTTCTTCGCGAATCTCTTCAATATCCTGTGGAGATGCTTGCATGACTTGTTGTTGCAGCATTTCCAAATAATCGATATCGTCTTTGGTTTTATCCATTTGTTGTTGCGTTTTCAATAAAGCGGTTTTGGCTTTGTTGTATTTTGTGAAAAAACTTTGTGCATTTTCAACCGGCGTTTTTCTAAGGCTCAATGGGATGGTGATGACGGCATTCTCTTCATCGTAATAATTTATCACTTGAGCTTCGGTCATTCCTTTTTCGAGCGTATAGAGGTTGGCCATCAAAAGTTCGCCATGGAGTTGGAACGTTTCCAGTTTTTCTGCGTTTGATTTTTCTTTCGCGAGTTTCTTCATTTTTAATTTCAACTTGTCGAGTTCATTTTGCAACCAGCGTTCCAAATCGCCTGCTTGCTGTTTTACTCGATCACGTTCTGCGCGTGCAAAGTACACTTTATCTAGCAATAAACCAAGCGAATCATAGTGTACTTGGTTGCCTTCGATGTGTGAAAGATCAACACTTGAGAAAATGGCTTTATTGCCACTTTCCACATACGTACCTTTAGGTTGAGCATTATCAAATTCATCGAGGAATTTGCGATACACTTCATATTTGGATTCGTTGCTGTCAGCTAGACGATAAGCAAGTTCTTTTGCCTGCAGTGGAGAAAAGCCAGCAAGCTGAGACAGAACGGCTTTGGAAACATCGTCTGTATCCAGCAATTCGTTCAACAATGATTCGTCCACTTCATATGGGTTCACTTTATCTTGTTTCGGTGGTGCGATATGTGGTTGACCTGGCAAAATCGTTCTATAGCTGTTCACAGAAGGCGATAGATGTTTTAAACTGTCCAAAATTAGATTTCGTTCAGGATCCACCAAAATGACATTGCTGTGTCGGCCCATGATTTCGATATGGAGTTCCCGTACCATGTCGTCCCCAATTTCATTTTTACTTTCTACACGCAAAATAATCACGCGATCCATTTCAAGTTGGGAAATGGATGAAATGAATCCACCTTCCAGATGTTTTCGTAATAACATGCAAAACATTGGTGGTTCTGAAGGGTTATCAATCGCTTCATTCGTAACATGAATGCGTGAGTAGGAAGGGTGGATGGAAATAAGTAAGCGGCTGTTTTTTCCGGCCGCACGGATATGCAACACAATTTCTTGTGAGTTAGGTTGGTGTATTTTCGAAATTCTTCCGGATACCAATTGTTGAAGTTCGTGCGTCATTGCTTTTGTAAATAAGCCATCAAATGCCATAAGTATTCCTCTTTCAAAACGTTTTGCTCTATCTTATCATTTTACAAGGGAAATGTGATATAATTGCCTAAGTGTGTAACAAAGAAAGTTGAAGCTCTTTAGGAGGAACGACTGTGCCAACTCTTAAGTTTATTAATATCGGAAACGGTAGTGTGGTCGCAGTTGAACGAATCATCTCCATCTTGCAGCCTGAATCTGCGCCGATTAAGCGTCTCGTTCAAGAGGCAAGGGACAAAGGGTTTTTGATTGACGCAACTTATGGTAAAAAAACCCGCGCGATATTTGTTATGGATAGTGAACATGTGGTTTTATCTGCAGTCCATGCTGAAACCATGGTGACACGTGTGATAGATCAAGCCGAATAGATAAAAAGAGGGATTGAATGCGAAAAGAACGTGGATTATTAATCGTCCTTTCAGGGCCATCAGGTGTCGGGAAAGGTACTGTGCGAAAAGAATTGTTTTCACAGCCTGACACAAATTATGAATATTCGATTTCAATGACGACAAGAAAGCCGCGTGAAGGCGAAGTCGATGGTGTCGATTATTTTTTTAAATCCCACGAGGATTTTGAACAACTAATCGGAGAAGGCCGTTTATTAGAATACGCTTCTTATGTTGGGAACTATTATGGAACTCCGTTAGATTATGTAAACGAGACATTGGATGCCGGTCGGGATGTATTTCTGGAAATTGAAGTGCAAGGTGCATCGCAAGTTCGCGATAAAGTACCAGACGGCTTATTTATTTTCCTGGCTCCACCAAGTTTAACGGAACTGCAACAACGTCTGGTAGGTCGTGGAACAGAAACAGAAGATGTGATTGCTTCACGAATTTTAGCAGCACGACAAGAACTTGAAATGATGAACTTGTACGATTATGTCGTCGAAAATGACGAAGTGCAATTGGCTTGCGATCGTGTAAATGCCATTGTCACTGCCGAACATTGCCGTCGGGAACGCGTTGAAAAAAGATACCTAGCTATGCTGGAAGGGGAATATTAATGTTATATCCATCAGTTGATTCATTAAAAAGCAAAATCGATTCAAAATACTCACTAGTGAGTTTGGCTTCAAAACGTGCTCGCCAATTACAAGAAGAAGGCGGAGAGCGTCTTGAGTCGTATGTGTCCTTGAAGTATGTAGGCAGAGCATTGGAAGAAGTGGCATCAGGCGCTTTAACAAAAGAAGTTCAAGACGAAGCAACTATTTACGAAGACGAAATTTAAAAAATAGTATTTACCCAAAAAACTCCCTAAGACAGTCAGATGCTTTGGGAGTTTGTTGTTTGAGAAAGGAAGATTGTTCATGCTAGCAAACAAAAAAATCTTATTGTGCGTAGCTGGTGGTATTGCAGTTTATAAAGCTGTTGCCCTTGTTAGTAAATTGTCGCAAGCAGGAGCGGATGTCAAAGTCATCATGACCGAATCTGCCACAAAGTTTGTGCAGCCACTGAGCTTTCAAGTAATGTCTCGTAATGATGTTTATACAGATACATTTGATGAAAAAGATTCAAATGTCATCGCACATATCAACCTGGCAGATTGGGCAGATTTAGTTATCGTGGCACCTGCAACAGCGAACGTCATCGGCAAACTTGCCAATGGACTTGGTGACGATATGCTGACGACGACCCTGTTAGCTACCACCGCCAAGGTTTGGATTGCACCAGCTATGAATGTACATATGTACGATCACCCCGCAGTGAAACGAAATATTTCCACTCTAGCAGCAGATGGTTATGAATTCATTGAACCGTCAGAAGGTTTTTTGGCTTGTGGGTATGTAGGAAAAGGAAGATTGGAAGAACCAGAAAAAATCGTGGCATTGGTCGACGCATTTTTTCAGCCGAAAGAATTGCCGTTGATAGGCAAAAAAGTTGTGATTACTGCAGGTCCAACACGTGAGCGAATAGATCCAGTACGATTTTTGACTAACTTTTCCTCAGGGAAAATGGGCTATGCGCTGGCTGAAGCAGCGACAAAACTTGGAGCGGAAACGGTTCTTGTCTCTGGTCCCGTTTCATTGCCAATTCCTTCAGGGGTAACTGTTGAGAATGTGGAAAGTGCAGAAGAAATGCTGCAAGCCGTGTTACAGCATTTTGATGATGCTGATATTGTCGTGAAAACGGCAGCTGTCGCAGATTATCGTCCAAAGTTTGTATTTGGGCAAAAAATGAAGAAACAAGCTGGTGACTCTACCCTAGAACTTGAACGCACTACCGATATCCTCATGACACTTGGGCAAAAGAAAACGCATCAACTGTTGATCGGTTTCGCTGCTGAAACAAACGATGTCGAGATGTATGCACAAGGAAAACTTTCAAAGAAAAATGCGGATTATATTGTAGCTAATGATGTTACAAAAGAGGATAGCGGTTTTGGGACAGACACCAATACTGTTGTGCTGATTGGCAAAGAAAATTATGTCCAGCATTTTGACAATATGACGAAAAAACAATTGGCTAATAAATTGTTCGAGACCGTTTTGGCCCGTGAGAAAGATTTACATTATGTACGCTGAAGTCATTGTTGACGTAGCGGCTTATCCCATTGATCGACCATTTGATTACGTGGTCCCTGAAAAGTTTCAAGACCTGATTGAAAGTGGCAGTCGGGTTAAAGTTCCTTTTGGCAATCGGCAAGTTCTTGGATTTGTTACGGCACTAAAAAGTGACACGGATGTCCCTGCGGAAAAACAAAAACCGATTGGTGAACTGCTCGATATTGAACCGATATTGACCCAGGAAATGCTCGAAATGACAAAGTGGTTGAAACGACATACTTTATGTTACGAAATTGATGCCCTTCAAGTCATGTTGCCTTCGGCGTTACGTGCGAAGTATGAAAAGATAGTGCGAATTGTTGATCATCATGCGGAGCTTCCGCAAAGTGTACAAGCCTTGTTTCAGCAAAAAGACCAAGTAGAGTTAAAAGTAGATGAACCGAAAGAATTGCTTGCACTCATCAAAAAATTGGTGAAGGAAGACATTTTGGCACTGGAAACATCGGTCAAACAAAAAACTGCCGTAAAAAAAGTAAGAATGATTCACATCGAATCTGATATGGAACGTTTGAACCTGATTTATGACAGCATTTCCAACCAAGCCAAGAAGCAAAAAGATGTTGTCAAATGGATGATGGATCATGCAGGAGAACGAATTGTCTCAGCAGATTTATTGAAACGTCTCAGTACGACAAACGCGGTCTTACAAGCGGTTTTAGAAAAAGGCGCAGCATCAATGCAAATGGAAGAAATCTACCGGGATCCGTATGCGGACAGAACGATAAATGTAACAACAAAACTTGCTTTAACAAATGAACAACACCTCGCACTGAGTGAAATCATCCATTCATATGACGAACAGGATGCTAGAACTTTTCTTCTTCATGGCATTACGGGCAGTGGCAAGACAGAAGTCTATTTACAGGCGATTGAGCGTTCATTGATGGACGATAAAGAAGCCATCGTTCTGGTACCTGAGATTTCACTTACGCCACAAATGACCAATCGCTTTAAAGAACGTTTTGGTTCACTTGTGGCTGTATTGCATAGTGGATTATCGACTGGGGAAAAATACGATGAATGGCGAAAAATCAAACGCGGCGAAGTAAAAGTGGTCGTGGGTGCCCGTTCAGCCATATTTGCTCCATTTCAAAATGTTGGCATCATCATTTTGGACGAGGAACATGAAGGAACTTATAAGCAGGACGATTCACCTCGTTATCATGCACGAGATGTTGCAATCTGGCGAAGTGAATATCACAAATGTCCAGTTATTTTAGGAAGTGCCACGCCGTCACTTGAGTCATTTGCACGTGCCAAAAAAGGGAATTATGCTTTGTTGACGTTGGCCAACAGACCAAAAGAACAGGCATTACCTGAAGTGTCTGTCGTCGATATGCGAGAGCAATTGAAAAACGGCAACCGCTCCATGTTTTCTCTGGAACTGGCAGAAGCGATCAATGTGAGACTGGACAAGCAGGAACAGATGGTGTTGTTCCTGAATCGTCGTGGTCACTCGTCATTTGTTCTCTGTCGGGATTGTGGTACCGTGGTAGAATGTCCAAACTGTGATATTTCCATGACCTATCATCGCCATCAGGAAAAGATTAAATGTCACTATTGTGGTGAAGAGTCCCAAGTGCCTACTACTTGTCCAGAATGCAGCAGTGAGCATATCCGATTCTTTGGAACAGGTACTCAAAAAGTAGAAGAAGAAATTGCCCGATTGTTTCCAACTGCAAGGGTACTGCGTATGGACGTGGATACCACTCGAAAAAAAGGATCACATGAACACATTCTGAATCTGTTCGGAGAAGGAAAAGCCGATATTCTGCTTGGCACGCAAATGATTGCCAAAGGTCTTGATTTCCCAAATATCACATTAGTAGGGGTCTTGTCAGCTGATACAACGCTTCATTTAGCGGATTTCAGAGCTGCCGAAAAAACGTTCCAATTATTAACCCAAGTCAGTGGAAGAGCTGGAAGGCATGATAAAGCAGGGGAAGTCATCGTGCAAACCTACACCCCCGAACACTATGCTATTCAATTCGCACAACAGCACGACTTTGTCCCATTTTACAATCAGGAAATGATGAACCGGAAACAATTTTTATATCCTCCATTCACATATGTCGTGCTGATTCAAATCACGCATGAAGATGTTTTGATGACTGCGGAATATGCACATAAAACAGCAAACTGGCTCCGTGATAATTTATCTCCGCAATCTGAAATTATTGGCCCGACGGCATCGTCTATTAGTCGTTTGCAAAATAGATATCGCTATCAATGTTTGATAAAATACAAAAAAGAACCGACGCTCCCGGAAGTATTGCAGCAATTAACGCGTATTTACCGGACGGACTGGATAAAAAAAGGGATTTTAATGTCCATTGACTTAAACCCTTCATCCATCATGTGAGCGGAAATGAAATGAGGAATAATCTTTGACGATTCGAAAAATCGTATTACATCCAAATGAAATATTAACAACTCCAACAAAAGAAGTGACAGAGTTCGATCAGAAACTTGCAACGTTACTTGATGATATGTATGAGACCATGCTTGAGTCAGATGGCATAGGAATAGCAGCCCCACAAGTGGGAGAGTTGCTTCGCGTTGCAATTGTAGACTTAGGAGAAGGGGAAGACATCATTGAGATGATCAATCCTTTGGTAGTTGATACGGAAGGGGAAGCCATAGAAGTGGAAGGTTGCCTCAGTTTCCCAGAACTTTATGGCGAAGTTGAACGTCCATATTTCGTACAGATAAAAGCACAGGAAAGAGACGGCACGTGGTATGAACTCGAGGCTGAAGATTATGAAGCAAGAGCCATTCTACATGAAATCGATCATTTGGATGGCGTATTGTTTGATTCGAAAATAATTCGCGTCGTCGATCCATCTGAGCTTGAAACTGAGGAGGAGGAATTGATTTGACCTCTTTAGTATTTATGGGGACTCCAGAGTTCTCAGTACCGATTCTAACCATGCTACATGAAGAAGGCTATTCCATTTTAGCTGTTGTAACTCAGCCAGACCGTCCTGTAGGGCGTAAAAAAGTATTGACACCAACTCCTGTTAAAAAAGAAGCGTTACGTCTTGGATTACCTGTCATTCAGCCTGAAAAACTAAAAGGTTCACCACAACTAGATGAAATTCTTTCTTTACAACCGGATATTGTGGTAACGGCTGCGTTTGGTCAGTTACTTCCTAAAGAAATTCTGGAAGCACCTAAATATGGCTGTCTGAATGTACATGCTTCTTTGCTTCCTGCATATCGTGGGGGTGCTCCGATACATCAAGCTGTGATTGATGGTCAGACAGAAACAGGTGTGACCATCATGTATATGGCGCAAAAATTGGACGCTGGTGATATTATTTCACAAAAATCGATACCGATTGAACAATCCGATACAACAGGAGTTCTTTTTGAAAAATTGAGTGTCGTTGGACGTGACTTGTTAAAAGAAACATTACCGACCATTATTAATGGCTCAAATGCAAGATTGGTTCAGGATGAAAGCCTTGTGACATTTGCCCGCAATATTTCAAGAGAACAAGAACGAATTGATTGGAAACAGTCGGCACAGGACATTTATAATTTGGTACGTGGTCTTAATCCTTGGCCAGTTGCCTATACCACGTTGAAACAGGAAAACGTGAAAATATGGTGGGGTCAACCGAGTCAACAAACTTACTCGCAACCTGTAGGTACAGTCGTTGAATTGAAAGTTGATCGAGTGATTGTGCAAACAGGCGATAAACTAGCTTTTGAAATTACCGAATTACAACCAGCAGGAAAGAAAAAAATGTCTGCAGAAGAATTTCTACGAGGCACTGGTTCTAAATTACAGATTGGGGATCAGTTTGAATGAGCTCAAAAAGTTATAGAATGTGGAACGGAAATGTACGCGATGCCGCATTATCAATCTTGATGGCAATTGAAAAAAATCAAGCGTACAGTAATTTGTTACTTCATCAGACCATAGAAAAATATGATATTGAACCAAAAGACCGTGGGTTATTAACGGAAATTACTTATGGTACGCTGCAACACAAGATGACGCTTGATTACTATCTACAACCGTTCATCAAAGGAAAGCTGGATGATTGGGTTCGCCAGTTATTAAGACTTTCACTTTATCAAATTCATTATTTGGACCGAATTCCGAATCATGCTGCTGTCAATGAAGCTGTTGAAATTGCCAAGAAACGCAGTCACAAAGGGACAGCTGGATTGGTTAATGGCATTTTAAGAGGCATTCTACGACAAGGAGTTCGCTCGACTGAGGATATTGCGGATCCAATTGAACGACTATCAATTGAAGCAAGTCATCCATTATGGCTCATTGAACGATGGGTGAAACAATTTGGTTTCGAACAAGCTGAGACAATGGCTTTTGAAAACAATATTCCTCCTGCACATACCGTTCGCGTCAACACCACACGCATTTCAGTGGATGAGGCAATTGATATGTTGCTTGACGAAGGAATTGTAGCACACCAAAGCGAAGTGATACCTGAATGCTTGCACATTGAAAAAGGGCAAGTTGCCAAAACGAAAGCTTATCAATATGGTGCTGTTTCAATTCAAGATGAAAGTTCCATGATCCCTACTTATGCACTTCAGATTGAACCAGGGCAAAGAGTTTTGGATATGTGTGCGGCTCCTGGTGGAAAATCGATGCATATCGCTGAAAAGTTGAACGGTCAAGGATCTCTGGTATCTGTGGATTTGCATCCACATAAAGTAAAACTTATAGCCGATCAAGCTACAAGACTAGGTTTTGAAAACGTTGAAACCCGTACATGGGACAGCCGTGAACTGACAAATGAATATGAAGAACAATCGTTTGACCGAATACTTGTCGATGCTCCGTGCAGTGGCTTGGGTGTCATCCGTCGAAAACCCGATATTAAGTATACAAAGAAGCAGGAAGATTTTGCTTCATTGCATAATATCCAGATTCGATTACTTGATGAAGCGTACAAGTTAATCAAACCAAACGGACTGATCGTCTACAGTACATGTACCATTGATGAGGTTGAAAATAATGGAACTGTTCAAGAATTTCTTGCAAACCATACAGACATGATGCTGGATGAACTGAATGTATTACCAGAAGCCTATCATCACCTGACAAGCAATGGTATGATTCATATTTTCCCTCAGGATTTCAATAGCGATGGTTTCTTTGTTGCCGCTTTTCGGAAAAAAGAGTTATCTTCAAAAGAAGTGAAATAAAGAAGTAAAGTGATGCATACCAACATATTTTTATAGTATGAATCGTATGCACCAACGGACTTTCAGTTACAAACCGTCGTGAACACGGCTCTGATATTGATGCAGCTTGCAGACTACTTCTTGCGAGAAGCATCAACAAGAAACGGAGTGACCATTGATGAAATACACGGTATTAAGTGATATTGGTAAAAAAAGATCGGTGAATGAAGATCGCGCGGCAGTTTTCGTGCGATCGGATTTTGTCCGTTTAGGCGTCATTGCTGATGGCATGGGCGGACACAATGCTGGTGATATCGCAAGTGAGATGGCTATCACAAAAATCGGAGAAAGTTTTGAAAGCGCTGCCTTGAATCAATTTTCTACTGAGGAATCCATCAAAGAGTGGTTTTTACAGGCCGTAAAGAAAATCAATAGTAGCATTTTTGATTATTCCCTAAGACACGAGGATTGCCAAGGGATGGGTACTACTTTCCTGGCAGTTATATTAACAGATGCCGAAAAAATTCTTTGTCATATCGGAGATAGTCGGGCCTATGAATGGCATGAGGGGAAAATGAAGCAATTAACAAGAGACCATTCTTTTGTTAATGTCTTAGTGGAAAGTGGAGAAATCAGCGAAGAAGAAGCAGAAAGTCATCCGAAGAAAAATTTGATTACGAAATCATTAGGAACGCAAAAAAGCATCGAGCCGGACTTTATTTCAATTCAGATTCCTACATATTCTTACTTATTATTATGTTCTGATGGATTAAGTAACAAATTATCAATGGATGACATGACGAATATTTTAAAGACCAATCTTTCAGTTGGTGAAAAAGGATCCCGTTTAGTGAATCTTGCCAATGAAAAAGGTGGAGAAGATAACATCTCTCTCGTTTTAATCACAAATACGAAAGAGGAGGTGTAGTCGTGCTCTTAGGCAAAAGAATCAGCGGTCGATATAAAGTTCTCGAAATGATCGGTGGAGGGGGCATGTCCAATGTTTACCTCGCACACGACATGATTCTCGATCGGGATGTCGCAATAAAAGTCTTACGATACGACTTCTCTAATGAAGATGATTTACATCGTAGATTCCAGCGTGAAGCACTTTCAGCTACCAGTTTGACTCATCCGAACATCGTCAATATTTTCGATGTAGGTGAAGATGGGGACATTCACTATTTGGTCATGGAATTTGTTGAAGGGAAGACCTTGAAACAATATATTACTGATGCAGCACCTCTGTCACCGAATGAAGCTGTAACTATCATGAAGCAATTAACGTCTGCGATTGCACATGCTCATCAAAATCAAATCATTCATCGTGATATCAAGCCCCAAAATATTTTGATGGATGGTACCCATCATGTTAAAATCACGGACTTTGGAATTGCGATGGCTTTGAGTGCAACTTCATTTACCCAGACCAATTCCGTGTTAGGCACTGTCCATTATTTATCACCTGAACAAGCTCGTGGTGGTACAGCAACAAAAAAATCGGATATTTATGCGCTTGGAATTGTGTTGTATGAATTACTTATCGGCAAGCTTCCTTTTTCAGGAGAGTCAGCGGTATCCATTGCGTTGAAACATTTACAAACCGATACACCATCGGTTCGGGCAGCAGTACCAAGCATTCCACAAAGCCTTGAAAATGTTGTCATGAAAGCGACGGCGAAAGATCCACGTAACCGTTATCAGAATGTAGAAGAAATGCAGCGAGATTTGCAAAATGTTTTATCGGAAGAGCGCGCAAATGAGAAAGCTTTTGAGATTCCTTTAGATGATGATGGGGCTACAAAAGCAATGCCGGTCATCAAAGATGCTAGTTACGATTCATTAGCAAAGACAAAACATCTTAAAAAAGAACCGGTGGTAGTACCTCCCGTTGTGGAAGAAAAAAAGAAGAAGAAAAAATGGCCATGGATAGTGGGCATTCTTGCATTTTTATTGCTTGCAGGTTTAGTGATTGTTGTGGCATTTCCAGGGATATTTGGTCCCAAAAAAATCGAAGTTCCGGACGTAGCGAATTTGCCATTAAGTGAAGCAATCGATAAGGTGGAAGAAGTTGGATTCATTGCAGGAAATGAAAAACAGGAATCGTCGGAAGAAGTTGAGGAAGGCCAAGTTATTCGGACAATCCCACAAGCAGGAAAAATCCGGGAAGAAGCAACTGAAATTGAATTCATTATTTCAAGTGGGAAAGAGTCAGTGACGCTTGCAGACTATGCCGGACGTGAATACAACGTAGTGAAAGAATTACTGGCTTCGCAAAAATTCAAGTCCATCAAAGCAGACGAAGTATTCTCGGATGAGCCTGAGGGGCGCATTATCTCTCAAAGTCCATCTGAGTTCTCCGAAGTCATTCCGGATGAGACCGATCTTGTTTTCACTGTGAGTAAAGGACCGGAGTTGCAAAGTGTGATTGATTTGAGAAGACAATACAACGAGAAAACGTTGAATGACTATGCTCGATCATCCGGGTTTGATATTCGCATCATTAAAGAAGAGTATTCTGAAGATGTACCGGAAGGATTTGTCATTTCACAAAATCCAGTTGCGGGCACAAAACTTGAACTAGGCAGTTCGATTGAAATCGTTTTATCAAAAGGTCCTGCCGCCAAACAAATTAAAACGTTTGTGACAACAGTAGAAATCCCATATGAACCAGATGATCCGGGCACTGAGCAGATCGTACGAATTTATCTGCAAGATCAAACACACTCACTGACAGAACCAGTAGAGGAATATGTACTCACTGAAAACAAAAAGCAACAAATTCAATTGAAAATTGAAGAAGGACAAAAAGGAGCATATCGAATAATGGTCGACTCGAAAGTCATCGTAGATGAAATAATCGAGTATGACAGCTTCGAATAGGGAGGTATACAATGCCAACAGGACAAATACGAAAAGCACTTAGTGGATTTTACTATGTTCAGGACGGAGAACAATTTATACAATGCCGTGGACGCGGTGTATTCAGAAATCGTGGTGTCAACCCGCTAGTTGGGGACTTTGTCGATTATGAAGTGGAAAGCGGTTCAGACGGCACGATAACAGTGGTGCATGAACGTAAAAATGCACTCGTACGCCCACCTATTGCCAATATTGACCAAGCCTTACTGGTGTTTTCCCTGACTGAACCCGATTTCAATCCATTATTGCTGGATCGCTTTCTTGTTGTCGTGGAGTCATTTAATGTAGAGCCAATTATTTGTCTGACAAAAACAGATTTACTTTCTGAAGAAGAGATGAGTAAAATCCAGCCTTATTTGGATGATTATCGTGCGATTGGATATGAAATGCTTGAAACCTATAAGGATGATGATGATCTGGTGTCCAATATCGCTCCGATCCTGAAAGGAAAAATCAGCGTTTTGGCAGGACAATCCGGTGTAGGAAAATCTACACTGTTAAATACAGTGCTGCCATCGTTGAATTTAAAGACAGGTATTATTTCGGAAGCCCTTGGACGGGGGAAACATACGACTCGCCATGTAGAACTTTTAGAAGTATGTGAGGGGTTACTAGCGGATACTCCGGGATTCAGTTCCTTTGATTTCGATGAGATTGAAAAAGAGCAGTTATCCGATTGTTTTCCTGAATTCCGCGAGGCGTCAGAACGATGTAAATTCAGAGGGTGCCTACACATAAGTGAACCGAAATGTGCAGTTCTTGCTGCACTGGAAACCGGAGAAATCAAAGATTATCGATACAAACATTACATGAAGTTTTTAGATGAAATAAACGATCGAAAGCCGAGGTATTAATATGATAAAAATTGCTCCATCTATCCTTGCTGCTAATTTTTCGAAATTGGCTGAAGAAGTAATAGAAGTCGAAAAAGCTGGTGCGGAATTAATCCATATCGATGTAATGGACGGACATTTCGTGCCTAACATTACGATGGGTCCAATTGTGGTGGAAGCTTTAAGACCTGTAACGGATCTTCCTTTAGACGTTCATTTAATGATTGAAAATCCGGATTTGTATATTGAGTCATTTGCAAAAGCTGGTGCCGATTACATTACGGTTCATGTTGAAGCGTGTACTCACCTTCACCGTACCATTCAATTAATCCGTTCGTTTGGAGTGAAACCAGGTGTGGTATTAAATCCACATACGCCGGTTGAAAGCATCCAACATATTCTTGACGACATCGATATGGTGTTGTTCATGACGGTCAATCCAGGTTTCGGTGGACAGAAGTTCATTCATTCGGTCGTTCCGAAAGTTCAACAACTTTCTGACATAATTAAAGAAAAAGGATTGAATATTGAAATTGAAATTGATGGTGGTATTAATGCTGAGACCATTATTCCTTGTGCAGAGGCAGGCGCGACCATTTTTGTAGCCGGTTCAGCAATTTACAGTAAAACGGATCGTACTGCTGCATTACAGGAAATTAAAGAAGCAGGCGAACGAGCAATCCGCGGATGAAGACGGCCGTAATTTGCGCAGGTGGACCAGCTGATGAATTAGCTGATTTTGCGACCCTAAAAAATAACGATGAAATTATTTTTATCGGTGCAGACAAAGGTGCTATTTATTTAATCGAAAGTGGAATTCTTCCGGACGTGGCTATAGGTGATTTTGATTCATTGTCACCGGAAGAATTTTCGAAATTGAAAAACCAAGTAGCGTCAGTGAAAGTTGCACCTGCAGAAAAGAATGAAACGGATACCGATTTAGCAATCGACGAGTCATTGACTTTCGAACCTGATCATATTGTACTGACAGGTGTGACGGGTGGTCGATTAGATCACTTTATGGCTGTACTTAACAGTGTTTATCGTTTTCAAACGGACAATGCCTCCATTCAATTTACAATACGCAACAAATGGAATGAAATGAAGCTGCTGACTCCTGGTGTAACCAAGTTAACGAAGGATCAACAGTTTCCATTTGTATCTTTTTTTGCCTTTCAAGGAAGCGTGGAACACGTGACATTAGCAGGTATGAAATATAATGTCAGCGATGAGACGATTGAAATGGGCATTTCCCGGTTTACAAGTAATGAAGTATTGGACGAACAAGGGTCTATCTCCTTTACATCTGGCATATGTTTATTAATACGTAGCTCAGATCAATAAGAAGGAGTGAAAGCATGCGTGTTTATACGTTTAGATTACCGAAATTTGTAAGTGGGTTTGTAAGAATGTGTTTAGGTTGGATGAATACCGAGGATAAACCGAAGAAGAGGAACGAAAAAATGCCAGACTGACTTATGTCAGTCTGGCATTACTTATGGGCGCGAAGATTAAACGCGCTCAACTTTTCCAGATTTCAATGCTCTCGCAGAAACCCATACACGTTTTGGTTTGCCGTCTACAAGAATACGAACTTTTTGTAGGTTAGCTCCCCAAGTACGTTTTGTTGAGTTCATTGCGTGAGAACGAGCGTTACCAGCACGAGCTTTGCGCCCTGAAATTACACATACTTTTGGCATACTATTTTCCTCCTCAAAAAAGAAGCTGAAAGATTTTTTTCAGTTCGATATTTCACATACTTTAATAATTTAACATATAGTAAATTTCTTTGCAACAAGTTTTAACCCCTCTTTCAAGAAAAAAGCCTTTACAGACAAATGCAGGAGATGTTAACGTTTTCTTTTATTAAAGGACTTTGTGTAGTACAATAATGGGTAGTCAAAAAGGACTTATAAGGAGGCATACTCTATGTCAATTGAGTTAAAAAACGAATTCGGTCAAATTGATATTTCAAATGACGTCGTTGCCCAAATTGCAGGTGGAGCAGCTATTGAGTGTTATGGAATTGTAGGAATGGCTACTAAACACCAAATTCGAGATGGTTTAACGGATATTTTACGTAAAGAAAATTTTGCTAAGGGTGTACTTGTACGCCAAAATGGCGAGGATCTTCACATAGATATGTACATCATCATCAGCTACGGCACTAAAGTGTCAGAAGTAGCTTATCAAGTTCAATCGAAAGTTAAATACACATTAAATAAGACATTAGGACTAGCAGTGAAATCAGTAAATATTTACGTTCAAGGAGTTCGTGTTACGAACCCATAAGAGGAGGAAGTAGGATATGAAGTCTTTAGACGGAATTCAATTTGCAGAAATGGTGAAAATGGGTGCCCATCATCTATTTCAGAATGCAGATTATGTGGATGCGCTAAACGTCTTTCCTGTTCCCGATGGTGACACGGGAACGAACATGAACTTATCCATGTCTTCTGGAGCAAAAGAAACAGAAGCACATGCAGTTGCTCATATTGGAAAAACAGCACAAGCACTATCAAAAGGATTGTTGATGGGTGCCCGTGGGAACTCGGGCGTTATTTTATCCCAACTTTTCCGTGGATTCGGAAAAGATGTTGAAACTAAATCATCTTTGACGGCAAAAGAGTTTGCCCACGCATTCCAACATGGTGTGGATATGGCTTATAAAGCAGTCATGAAACCAGTGGAAGGAACTATTTTGACCGTAGCAAAAGATTCTGCTAAAAAAGCGGTTGAAGTTGCAGAACATGAAGACGATGTCATTGTTGTGATGGATGAGTTGCTTAAAGAAGCAAAAGCGTCTTTGGCACGTACGCCTGATTTACTTCCGGTATTAAAGGAAGTTGGTGTAGTTGATTCTGGTGGACAAGGTCTTGTGTTCGTTTATGAAGGTTTCATTGCTTCGATGAAAGGCGAGAAATTACCTGAGAAGACCTCTGCTTATTCAATGGATGATCTTGTAAGTGCGGAACATCATAAAAATGTTCAGGGCTTCATGGATACATCGGACATTGAATTTGGATACTGTACGGAGTTCATGGTGAAATTCATTCCAGAAAAAGTAGCAGAACATCCTTTCAATGAAAATGACTTCCGCGAAGGTTTGAGTCAATTCGGTGATTCATTGCTGGTTATTTCGGATGACGAGATTGCAAAGGTACATATCCACTCTGAACAACCTGGTAATTGTTTAAGCTATGGTCAGAAATATGGCGATCTTATCAAAATCAAGATTGAAAACATGCGTCAGCAGCATGCTGAAATTGTTGGAGATGATTACAAAAAAGATCAACCGACTGCCGCTCCTGCAAAAAAACATCCGTATGCAGTGGTTACCGTTGCGATGGGTGAAGGAATTTCCGAACTTCTGAAAAGTGTAGGTGCAAGTGCAGTCATTGAGGGCGGTCAAACAATGAACCCTTCTACGGAAGATATCGTCAAAGCGATTGAAGCGGTTGGCGCTGAAAGAGTTCTTATTTTGCCGAACAACAAAAATATAATCATGGCAGCTGAGCAAGCTGCAGAAGTGATGGGTATTGAAGCGGCAGTAGTACCAACAAAATCTGTTCCTCAAGGAATGGCGGCATTGTTAGCATTCAATCCGGAAGCTTCTGTTGAAGACAACAAAGCAACAATGACTGAAGCTTTTGCACACGTCAAAACTGGCCAAGTAACGTTTGCGGTTCGTGATACTTCCATCGATGGTGTTGAAATCCAGAAGGATGACTTCATGGCGATTTCAGAAGGGAAGATTATTCTTGCCACACCTTCACTCGAAGAAGTTTCTCAAACACTTCTCAAGGATATGGTTGATGAAGATGCAGAAATCATTACCATCATTTACGGCGAAGACGTTACGGAAGTCGATGCCAACGAGTTGGCTGCATTTGTAGAAGAGAAATTCTCTCATGCAGATGTGGAAGTTTATAATGGGAAACAACCGTTATATCCATACATCATCTCAGTAGAATAATACACAAAAGCAGTGAATCAATTCGGTTCACTGCTTTTTTATACAAAGCTCTGTTAAACTAGACTATTGATTTCCGTTACGAGCGGACGCATTCTGCGTGCAGTTCGTGAGCCTCCTCACGCGAAAAAATCTGTGCTCCTGTTTCTACATCGCTCTACTAGCTTCGAAACATGAAAGTGCGTTGCATAGGTACGCTATCTTCGTCGCAAACGAATTGTACAAAAGCAATTTTGCACAATTCGTTCTCTGTGGATTCTCACTTGGACATGCTTAACCCGCAGGAAAGATATTGGACGAATGGCCAATATCTTTCCGACGAGTAACTACAGGATCCAAAACAGCGAAGACTCCTGAGGGATAGCGAAACAGTCGAGACCCCGCAGAAGCGAACATAAGAACGAAGACTAAGTACGCACTTCGTGTGGCAACGCCTTCGTGACCAACATCCTGTTGGCCTGAGGAGTCTTGACGCTCGCCCTAAGAAAGCGTAGCTATTTTGCGGAATCTCAACAGCAATATTTAACATGGCTTGACACATAAATGTAAGCGGATTCTATTACTTTTGTTTAATGTGCACTTATATTGTAAACTGTTAGTAGAAATTCGAAACAAAGGGGTTATTAAAATGAAGTTTAAATCAGTCTTTGATATTATTGGTCCAGTCATGATTGGCCCTTCATCTTCACATACAGCAGGTGCAGCAAGAATTGGTCTGGTGACCCGCGAATTATTTGGCAGACAGCCAAAGTGGGCAAAAATTTATTTATATGGCTCTTTTGCCGAAACATACAAAGGGCACGGGACAGACATTGCCATTGTTGGGGGATTACTTGGTTTTGACACGTTTGATGAACGCATCAAAACTTCGTTTGAGCTGGCAAAAGATATTGGCATGACATTTGAATTCATCCCAGAAAGCGGTCACACTGAGCATCCCAATACAGCACGTATTGTCATTGGCGACGATTCAGGCGAAATGGAACTAATCGGCATTTCCATTGGTGGCGGAAAAATCGAAATCAGTGAATTAAATGGTTTCCCGCTTCGCTTATCAGGAAATCATTCTGCAATTTTAGTTGTACATGATGATAAACCAGGGAGTATTGCAAAAGTAGCAAGCTGTCTGGCGGAACAAAATATCAATATTGGACATATGGAAGTGTCTAGAAAAGAGCAAGGTCAGAGGGCGTTAATGGTTATTGAAGTGGACGAGCCAATCGAAGATCATGTGTTATTGCAAATCTCACAATTGCCTTATATCACACAAGTAACGAAAATTGCAGATTAAAGGAGTTATATAAATGAATGTTCTATTTCGTAATGTAAAAGAATTGGTCGCTTTGGCTAACAGTGAAAATAAATTGATTTCTGAGTTGATGATTGAGCAGGAAATGTTGGTTACACGAAGAAGCCGTGAAGACATCATGAATCAAATGGACCGCAACTTGACGGTCATGGAAGAAGCAGTTGAAAAAGGATTGAAAGGCGTTCAATCCACTTCAGGTTTAACTGGAGGAGACGCAGTGCTACTTCAAAATTACATGAAAAAAGGCAAAACGCTTTCTGGCACATTGTTGATTGATGCAGTTAGTAAAGCTGTAGCAACTAACGAAGTAAATGCGGCTATGGGGACGATTTGTGCAACACCGACTGCAGGTTCAGCAGGCGTAGTGCCTGGTACTTTATTCGCTGTGCAAAATCAATTGAATCCTACACGTGAAGAAATGATACGTTACTTGTTCACTTCAGGAGCTTTTGGATTCGTGGTAGCTAACAATGCATCCATTTCAGGAGCTGCTGGAGGATGTCAGGCGGAAGTAGGATCAGCAGCGGCGATGGCAGCGGCAGCGATTGTTGAAATGTCCGGCGGTACTCCACAGCAATGTTCGGAAGCTTTTGCGATAACGATGAAGAATATGCTGGGTCTAGTCTGTGATCCTGTTGCGGGATTAGTAGAAGTTCCATGTGTTAAACGCAATGCGATGGGAGCTGCAAACGCATTGGTTGCTGCAGATATGGCTCTAGCAGGCGTGACTAGCCGTATACCTTGTGATGAAGTTATTGATGCCATGTTTAAAATTGGTCAAACAATGCCAACTGCATTAAAAGAAACTGCGCAGGGCGGTTTAGCTGCGACACCTACAGGAAGAGCACTAGCAGAAAGAATCTTTGGTGCTGAATTTGTAAAAGGTGTCTGATAAAGCACTTCAGGCAGTCAGTAGTTTAAAAGGTATTGGTGGCGAAACAGAAAAAACACTGAATGACATGGGCATTGTTACTTTACTGGATTTAGTCATGACATTTCCATATCGTCATGAAGATTTTCGTTTAAAAAACATCTCAGAAACACCACATAATGAACGGATAACAGTGGAGGGAAGGGTCGAAAGTGAACCTTCCGTTCTTTTTTTAGGGAAAAACAAATCTCGTATGCAAATTAGACTTCTCGTAGGACCACATTTAATTAAAGTGGTCTTTTTTAATCAGGCATACTTGAAGAATAAAATAACCAGCGGTCAAATCATAACGGTAACAGGTAAATGGGATCGAGGTCGTCAGGCGATCAGCGTATCCAATTTTTCGCCAGGACCCAAAACGGACAATGTGGATTTTGAGCCCATGTATAGCCTGAAAGGATCTCTTCATCAAAAAACTTTCCGTAAATTTATGCATCAGGCTTTGCAGGAAGTGGCAAACGATTTAGAAGAATGTCTGCCACATAGCTTAAGAGAAACTTATAAACTTTTACCAGTGCATGAAGCGCTGGAAGGGATACACTTCCCGAAATCTGCCGAACATGTGAAACAGGCACGCAGACGATTTGTTTATGAAGAATTATTGCAGTTCCAATTGAAAATGCAAGCGATAAAAAAAGCGCGTAAAGAACAAAATAAAGGGCTCTCCATTGCCTATGATGTCCAGAAATTAAAAGACTTAATTGCTGCACTTCCATACGAACTGACGAATGCTCAAAAGCGGGTAGTCAATGAAATATGTAAAGATTTAAAAGAGCCACACCGTATGAACCGCTTGCTTCAAGGTGATGTTGGTTCGGGTAAAACGGTTGTTGCTGCGATTGGTTTGTATGCAGTGATTACCGCAGGCTACCAGGGCGCCATGATGGCTCCAACGGAAATTTTGGCAGAGCAACATGCCGCGTCACTCCATGATTGGTTGTCACCTCTGGGGATACGTATGGCACTATTAACCGGTTCCACCAAAACAAAAGCAAGAAGAATTTTACTGGAGCAACTTCAAAATGGGGAGATTGACTTGCTCATAGGAACACACGCACTTATTCAGCCGGACGTAGAATTTAAGAAACTTGGTCTCGTCATTACCGATGAACAACATAGATTCGGTGTGGAACAGCGTAGGGTGCTGCGGGACAAAGGAATGAACCCGGATGTATTATTCATGACGGCAACACCGATTCCCCGCACACTGGCGATTACAGCTTTTGGTGAAATGGATGTATCCATTATTGATGAAATGCCAGCTGGGCGAAAAGAGATTGAAACGCATTGGGTTAAAAAGGAGCTTTTTGATCAAATCATTAAACGCATGGTGGTAGAACTTCAAGCTGGTAGACAAGCCTACGTCATTTGTCCACTCATTGAAGAATCGGATAAACTGGATGTGCAGAATGCAGTGGAAGTTTACGAACAATTGTCTTCCATTTTCCATCAGAAATATAAGGTAGGTCTGATGCATGGCCGTTTGCATTCGAGTGAAAAAGATGAAGTGATGAGGGCATTCAGTGATGGGGAAGTTCAAGTTCTCGTATCCACTACAGTAGTAGAAGTAGGGGTGAATGTTCCGAATGCCACGTTTATGGTTATTTATGATGCAGAACGTTTTGGTTTGGCCCAACTTCATCAGCTTCGCGGTCGTGTAGGGCGTGGCTCTGAACAGTCCTATTGTATTTTATTGGCTGATCCGAAATCCGAGGAAGGTAAAGAACGAATGACGTCAATGACAGAAACCAATGATGGATTCAAACTTGCTGAAAAAGATCTGGAACTTCGTGGAGCAGGTGATTTTTTCGGTCGGAAACAAAGCGGGATGCCAGAGTTCAAGATGGCAGACCTCGTCCATGACTACCGTGCACTAGAAACTGCAAGACAAGACGCTGAAAGATTTATTTCCTCAGATGAATTTTGGACAAGTGATGAGACAAAGTGTTTGCGGAACTACTTGGAAAAATCTGGTGCCATGGATGGAGAACGGATTGATTAATTAAGCTCTGTTAAATGGTATGGTTGTTTATCGTCCATTTGCGCATGCCGCACGTACCGCATGCCAACAAGTCGCCTCCACTCCAATCAAAAGAAATTGCTTCTGTAATCGTGTCTCTGTAAAATATATAAGTTGGAAGGTGGTTGGCTATTTCTGAAGACTCCTGCGGAAAAACGAAACAAGTTAGACCCCACAGGCTCAGCTGTCATAGACAGTTGAACCGAGGAGGCTAGCGTTTCGTCCGCGGAAAGCGAAAGATATAGCCGACCACAATCTATTTCGATAGAGTGCAAAAAATAAGAACTCAATTTTTATACTTTTAGATTAATTATTATTCTTTTGTCAACAAGCTGCAGGTCAAACTACCTTTGACCATTTTCATTCTTGCGGCTTGCTATGCGCCAAAGCCATTAATTATTAGCGTGGTGACTCGAGTCGAACTACATTGTACGCAAAAAATCGCACAGGAGCATTTTCCTGTGCGATTTCTCCATGTTGAATAGTCAAACCATTCAAATGGTATTTATTTTAAAACCAAAAAATCAACGCTACAATAATTATTAGTGGAAGTAAGGCGCTATACATCAATCCAAGTTTAGTCATACTTTTTTCACTACTATAAACAGCGTCTCTTTCTTTTGTAACTAAAAGTGTACTTACCAGAGCGATTACCAAAATTATGGAAACGATAATTAATAAAATGAGAATGTTCATATTTCCTCCTTGAATGTCATCTTTATCGTAAACCTTGTTTAGAATATATCCTTACATTCAAACATTGAAATGATTACATATGATATAAAAAATGTATTTCTACTTTTCCTACTGCCCTATCGCATATAATTATAAAGGATTTACTAAATTTATGACCATCCATTTCGGTATTAATTATACCATCCACTTTTGTGCTATTTTCAAAAATAAATTACTCTTGAACCACTTGCAAGGCTTCTGCAAATCGTTTTATTCCTTCATGTATATTTCCTTCATTTTCTCTAGCAAATGTAAAACGGACATATCCTTTTTCTGAACCCATTGTTGTTCCAGGAACGAATATAATCCCTCTTTTTATGGATTCTTCCAGCAGTTTCATTTCATTAAATTCTATATTCAGCTTGCACCAGATATGAATTCCTCCTTCGGGAGCATGAAAATCGACTTGTTTCCCAAGAAAAAATTCAAGGCTTTTGGCTATTTGATCTCTTCGCTTTTTCAACTGCATGTTTAACCTTTTTATATGTGCAGGAAAGTCTTCTGATTCCAGGAAATCATTTGCAATCCATTGAGTGAAACTCGAATGTCCAAAATCAATCTGCTGCTTCGCATCTGTCAATCGTTCAATCACCGCTTTTGGACCTATGATCCAGCCAATCCTCAATCCGGAAGCCACGATTTTTGATAATGAACTTATATACAGGACATTCCCTTGGGTGTCCATCGACTTTAAGGTGGTGACTTCATCACCCCTAAAGGAAGATAAACTGTATGGATCATCTTCCACAATAGGAATTCCGTACTTAGATGATATGTCCAAAACAGCTTTTCTTCTACTCTGGGATAGAAATGTTCCAGTTGGATTTTGGAAAGCGGGATTCAAGAAAATCATTCTGATTTTATGCTTTTTATATAAGGATACTAAGTCATCCGGATTAATTCCTTCCGTGTCCATGGGCAAATAATAGGTCCTGATACCTGCAGATTTGAATATAGGGAGACTGTAAGAATACGATGGATTCTCTATAGCTACTGCATCACCTGGCTTTAACAGGCATTGGATGACTAAATGCAAAGCTTGCTGTGCACCAGAGGTAATAAGGATTGAGGACGGATCTGTTCCCTCCATTTTCCTTTGATGAATCACATGTTTTGCAATTGTATTTCTTAATATCACATTCCCTTGAGGGTGATCATAGCCCAAGCTTCCGAAAAATGATCTGTTTGATGCAATGCTTCTCAGTGTGGCCTGTGGGAAGAGGTCTTCCGACAATTCTCCACTCGCTAAATTGATCAATTTATGATCAGCCACTTCTTTTCGGATTTTTTGGGTTACGGCTAAATTAGGCAATATAGAGCCAGCCTCAATATATCGATTCCAACTCGGAATCCGTTTCTTCGTAATCCCCCATATGTCTTTATTTATTGTTGTACCGCTTCCTCTTTTTCTTTGGATAAGCCCATTGGATTCCAATTCGTCGTATGCAGACACAACTGTACTGCGGTTAATGTTATATTCCTTAGCCAAGAACCTTTCCGACGGAAGTGGTTCATCATGCGGAAAAGTTCCATCCGCAATTCCGGCTTCGATATATTCCGCAAGCTGTTTATAGATCGCTTTTTTGGCATTTCTATCCGGCATCCAGTTCATTTTTCACATTCCCCTTTAGTACGTTTATCAATGCAGTTGATCGTGTGTTTTATTGGTTTAGTTACGATTTCTTTTGCTTGTCTCTATTATGGCACCAATGCCACCAAGAGAAAAATTAAACGCTATGCATCAATTAGTCTGTATGAAATATTCTTTAACTTCTTCTTTTCTTAGATGGCCCGAAAAAATTGCTCGCCTTTGAAAAATGCACTCTTTTGATGCTCCATTTGAAGTATGAACTTTCATAGAATCCTTGCATTCTTTTTGTTGTATTAATATACTGATATTAGTACCAAGTGCTAATATCGGATGGTGACCATATGAAACGCTCAAAAAAAGAACGTCAACAACTGTTAATAGATACGATAAAAAATAATCCCTTCATCACGGATGAAGAGCTGGCAGGCCAGTTTAGCGTAAGTGTCCAGACAATACGATTGGATCGATTGGAATTATCAATTCCCGAGTTACGCGAGCGCATAAAACATGTCGCTTCGAAATCTTTTGAAGATGAGGTACGTTCATTGCCGTTAAATGAAGTAATCGGTGAAATGGTAGACATTGAGTTGGATGTCCGAGCAATTTCATTGTTTGACGTTAAAACGGAACATGTATTCAAACGAAATCGAATCGCACGTGGGCATCATTTATTCGCTCAGGCCAATTCGTTGGCAGTGGCTGTCATTAATGATGAGTTAGCGTTGACTGTGAAATCGAATTTGTCTTTTGTTAAACCAGTCAAACTTGGAGATCGCGTTATTGCAAAAGCAGCAGTGACAAAAAAAGATCAAGATAAAAATCGCACATTTGTCGAAGTCACTTCAACTGTCGAAAATGAAATTGTTTTTGAAGGACATTTTGAAATGTATCGCACAAATGAGCATGGTAAAGGTGATGTATCATGAGAATCGCAGTAGACGCAATGGGTGGAGACCACGCACCTAAAGAAATCGTGGAAGGTGTTTTAAAAGCACTGGAGCAATTCGAAGATATCCATATTCTTTTATACGGTCATGAAGAAAAGGTGAAACCGTTTCTTTCAACTCATGAACGGTTAACACTTATACATACAGAAGAAAAAATAGAAGCAGACGATGAGCCTGTAAGAGCGATTCGTCGGAAAAAAGATGCTTCGATGGTTCGCATGGCGGAAGCCGTGAAAAACGGAGAAGCCAATGCGTGTGTATCTGCTGGTAACACGGGAGCATTAATGGCTGCTGGACTTTTCATCGTAGGTCGAATTGAAGGAATTGAGCGCCCTGCACTTGCTCCAACATTGCCGACAATCGATGGACAAGGATTTGTTATGCTCGATTTGGGAGCAAATTCTGATGCGAAGCCTGAGCATTTGGTTCAGTTCGGTATTATGGGGAGTATTTATGCGGCAAAAGTACGTGGGATCGAATCACCACGAGTTGGATTGCTGAACATCGGGACGGAAGAAACAAAAGGAAATGAATTAACGAAGGCTGCTTTTAGTCAATTACAACAAGCACCGATTAACTTCGTTGGGAACGTGGAATCACGAGATTTACTGATGAATGTCGCTGATGTTGTTGTGACGGATGGTTTTACAGGCAACATGGTATTGAAGTCAATAGAAGGAACTGCAGCTAGCTTTTTCAGTATGTTAAAAGGAGTATTTGGCGCTTCTACGAAATCAAAAATATCCGCTTATCTAGTCAAAGATGATTTACGTGGTCTAAAAAACAAAATGGATTATACCGAATACGGAGGCGCTGCATTATTTGGTCTGAAAGCACCTGTCATCAAAGCACATGGGTCTTCCAATGCCAATGCCGTAATGAACGCAATCCGCCAGGCACGTACAATGGTTGAATTTGATGTGTGTGGCACAATCCATTCAACTATTGAAGGAGGTAAAACTAAATGACAAAAATTGCATTTATTTTTCCAGGACAAGGATCTCAAGCGATTGGCATGGGGAATGAATTGGTTCAGAGCAATACAGGTAACAAGGCGTTTTATGATAAAGCCGATGAGCAATTGGGATTCTCCCTTTCAACGCTGATGTTGGAAGGACCGGTTGAAGAATTGACGTACACTTATAATGCACAGCCCGCACTTTTGACAACAAGCACAATGGTATCTGAACTTCTGCAAGCTGCTGGTTTAAAACCAGATTATACAATAGGTCATAGTCTTGGAGAATATTCAGCACTTGTTGCATCAGGCGTTATGTCTTTTGAAGACGGTGTGAAAATTGTCCATCAACGTGGGTTATTTATGAATGAAGCGGTACCTGCTGGACTAGGGGCTATGGCTGCCATTCTCGGTATGGAAGCTGATGCTCTAAAAATGGTAACGGATCAAGTGACAGCTGAGGGTGAAGTTGTCCAACTCGCAAACTTGAATTGTCCTGGCCAAATCGTCATATCAGGAACAAAAGCCGGCGTTGAAAAAGCCTGTCTGCAAGCAAAAGAAGCTGGAGCTAAACGAGCGATCCCACTGGTTGTCAGCGGACCGTTCCACTCTGAGCTTATGAGACCTGCAGCATCGAAACTGGAGAATGCATTAAATGAACTGGACATGCATAATACAGATGTTCCTGTTATTTCAAATGTTACTGCCGGACCTGTAACATCGGCTGAGGAAATGAAACAGCTACTGGTTGAACAACTTTATTCACCTGTGCGTTTCGAAGAATCAATCCGTGCATTATTGGACTTAGGCGTAAACACATTCATTGAATGTGGACCTGGTAAAGTTCTGAGTGGATTAGTGAAAAAAATTGATCGATCGGCAGTCGTTTATGCAGCTTATGATAACGAAACTGTTGAGCAAGTAATTGAGGCAGCAAAGGAGTGGGCGTAATGGGGAAATTAATGGGGAAAACGGCAATCGTCACTGGAGCTTCACGAGGAATTGGTGCTGAAATCGCAAAGTATTTAGCTAAAGAAGGGGCACGCATTGCTGTGAACTACAGCGGCAGCCAAGCAAAAGCTGAAGAAGTTGTGAATGACATACTTGCAAATGGTGGAGAAGCTTTCGCCATTCAGGCAAGTGTCAGCGATGCAGAAAGTGTATCTGCAATGATTGCTGAAACAATGAGCCGTTACGGCAGTATCGATATTTTAGTCAACAATGCTGGGATTACACGCGACAATCTCTTAATGCGTATGAAAGAAAATGAGTGGGACGACGTGATCAACACAAATCTAAAAGGTGTATTTTTGTGTACGAAAGCCGTTACTCGCCAAATGATGAAGCAACGTGCTGGCAGAATCGTCAATATTGCATCGATTGTCGGCGTTTCAGGTAATGCGGGTCAAGCTAACTATGTAGCGGCTAAAGCGGGTGTTATTGGATTGACGAAAACAACTGCGAAAGAATTGGCTAGTCGTAACATTAATGTCAACGCTATTGCACCAGGATTCATCACTACTGATATGACAGACGAACTGTCCGAAGAAATGAAATCGCAAATGCTGACTCAAATTCCGTTGGCGAAGCTAGGTAATCCTGAAGATGTAGCAAAAGCGGTTGTATTTTTGGCTTCCGATGATTCGAACTACATTACAGGTCAAACGCTTCATGTCGATGGCGGAATGATAATGTAATTATCCTCTATGAAGTAAGCGTGGTTTTTTGTATAATCATTGAGGGGAGGTGACTTTAGTGGCAACAGTAGTAGAGCGCGTAACAAAAGTAATCGTAGATCGTTTAGGTGTAGACGAGAGCGAAGTGAAAATGGAAGCTTCTTTCCGTGATGATTTAGGTGCTGACTCTCTAGATGTAGTTGAACTTGTAATGGAATTGGAAGATGAGTTCGACATGGAGATTTCAGATGAAGATGCTGAACAGATCAGTACTGTAGGAAATGCAGTTACTTATATCGAAAGCAAACAAGGATAAGCAATTATTCACTTGCGAGACGCGATAGACATTCTTTAAGAATGGTCTATCGCGTCTCTATTTCTTTTTGCACATTACAGGACAAACGGGTAAACTAGACCGTAGAAACTAAAGGAAGGCAGATTATATAGATGACGGGTAAACGTAGAGGAACTCCTCAAAAAAACGGAACATTTTCCGAAACAGTCAAGCAATCATTTGCGGTATTACAGCAAGAATTAGGAGTTCAATTTCAAAACCCTGAACTTCTTTATCAATCATTTACCCATTCATCCTATGTGAATGAGCATCGACGGAAATTTTACACGGACAATGAGCGACTTGAATTTCTAGGTGACGCTGTTCTTGAACTCTCTGTCTCTCAATACTTATTTCAAAAGTTTACTGCCATGAGCGAAGGTGAATTGACCAAATTACGTGCGGCGATCGTTTGCGAACCGTCACTCGTTTTATTTGCGAATGAATTAAACTTTGGGAAGTATGTGCTTTTAGGTAAGGGAGAAGAGATTACAGGTGGACGCGAAAGACCAGCACTTCTTGCAGATGTGTTTGAGTCATTTGTCGGCGCACTATATTTAGATCAAGGCTTACAACCTGTTGTGAAGTTTTTGGAACAAGTTGTGTTTCCAAAAGTCGAAATCGGTGCTTTTTCGCATGTGATGGATTACAAGAGTCAGTTACAAGAAATGGTTCAACAAATGAACAATGGTGCATTGAACTATGAAATTGTAGAAGAAAAGGGACCTGCCCACAATCGAACGTTTGTCTCCAGTGTGAGATTAGGCAACACCGAGTTGGGTGAAGGTAAAGGCAAGTCTAAAAAAGAAGCTGAACAAAAAGCGGCCCAAGTAGCGATTATTCGCATACAAGGCCAAGTTGCAAGCAGACAGGAGGGCTAAATTTGTTCCTAAAGCGACTTGAAGTCATTGGATTTAAATCGTTTGCGGATCGAATTGGCATTGATTTTGTACCAGGCGTGACCGCAGTGGTCGGTCCAAATGGAAGTGGGAAAAGTAATGTAACGGATGCCATTCGATGGGTTTTGGGAGAACAGTCCGCAAAATCACTTCGCGGCGCCAAAATGGAAGATGTCATTTTTGCAGGAAGCGACTCACGAAAAGCGCTTAATTTTGCAGAAGTTACTCTTATACTTGATAACTCAGATGAGCGCTTGCCATTGGATTACAACGAGATCAGTGTCACGAGACGCGTGTTTCGTTCGGGCGATAGTGAATACTTATTAAATAAACAAACTTGTAGATTAAAAGATATTAATGATTTATTTATGGATTCCGGGCTAGGTAAAGAAGCCTTTTCGATTATTTCACAAGGACGAGTGGATGAAATTCTCAACAGTCGTCCAGAAGACCGCCGTTCTATTTTTGAAGAAGCTGCGGGTGTTCTAAAATATAAATTGCGTAAAAAGAAAGCCGAGAACAAATTGTTTGAAACCGATGACAATTTACACAGAGTGCTGGATATTTTACACGAACTGGATAGTCGGATGGAGCCGCTTCAAATGCAAGCGTCAGCAGCCACCGATTATTTGCGCATGTCCGAAGAATTAAAGGACGTTGACTTAGGGTTAATTGCTTTTGATTTGGTACGTGTTGAAAAACGCTTAGGTGAAGTTAAGCAGGAAGTGGAAGTCTTCGAAAAGCAAGAAAAGGAACTGGAAGACCTCATAGCTAAAATGGAAACTGAGTTACATACGGTTCGTGAGCAATTGACAGAGCAGGACCGATTAATTGATGATTCACAGGAATCACTTGTTGAAGCCAGTTCCGAGCTTGAGCGCTGGGATGGGCGTAAACAATTGATGGCTGAAAAGCGTCAAAATATGGACCAGCAAATCGATAAACTACGCTTAACCATTGATGAACTTGAAGAAGAGAAAAACCAGTTAACGACCCAGTTGGAACTAAAGCAAGCCGCTACCTCGAAAGCAAGAACGGAATTGCGAAATGTCCAACAGGAAGTCAAACAGTTGGATCATTTGTTGAAACAATCCAGTGCAGAGATTGAAGTGGAAATCGAAGATCATAAGTCAACATATATTGATTTGTTAAATGAAGAAGCGACTGTCAAAAATGAACTGAAACATTTGGAGCAACAGCTTCTTCAACAACATGAATTCAAAGATAAAATGACGAATGAATATGAACAGATTACTTCAGACTTATCAACTGTCGAGATACAAAAGAAGCAAGTGGATAAGCAGTTATCACAAATTCGAAGTGAACTGGACAAAAACCTGACTGATTACAAAAAACGTCAAGAGGCTTTCTCGAAAGAAAAAGAGAAACTTGATTCCAAGCAATCGATGCTATATCAAGCTTATCAACACCAACAACAGTTGAAAGCAAGAAAAGAATCGTTAGAAGCACTGGAAGCGGATTTCTCTGGTTTCTTCCAAGGCGTCAAAGAAGTATTGGTTGCGCGTGAAAAGGGCGAACTGTCCGGCATTACAGGTGCGGTAGCAGAGCTTATTCAAGTAAAGCCTGAATATACAAAAGCGCTCGAGACAGCGCTTGGTGGAGCTATGCAACATATAGTTACCGAGTCGGATCAAGATGCGCGAAAAGCTATTGCGTTTTTGAAAAACAAACGCTCTGGCCGTGCTACATTCCTTCCGAAGACGGTCATGAAGTCGAGAAAAATACAAGCGGATACATTGAGAAGCATTGGAGGTCATCCTTCTTTCGTTCAAACAGCGGATGAACTCGTTTCCTTTGATCCATCGTCAAAATCCATTGTCGAAAATTTACTTGGAAATGTCATTGTGGTCAAAGATTTGCAAGGGGCTTCCCAAATTGCCAAATCCATTCAATATCGCTACCGAGTTGTTACACTGGATGGAGATATCGTCAATGCAGGCGGTTCATTGACCGGAGGATTCACTAAGCAACAGTCTTCTGTCTTCTCAAGGAAAGCCGAGCTGGATGAACTTTCAATGAAATTAAAAGCGATGGATCAGTCCATTCTTACAGCTGAATCTCAAGTGGCCACACTGAAAAAGTCTATTGACCAACAAGTTGAGTTACTTGAAAGTATGCGTACCGAAGGGGAACAACGCAGAGCGCAGGAATTGGAACTAAGTTCTAATCTTCGTGAACTCGAAACCGCTTTCAAGCGTCTTAATGAACGAGCATTTATTTCCAATTCGGAAACAAAAGATGTTTCAAGTCGACATGAACAAGCAAAAGAAAAGAAAAATCAAGCTCAGCAACGTCTTCATGAATTAAAGAATGAACTGGAAACACTGAATGATACAATCAATCGGTTAACCAATCTCAAATCACAGACGCTGAATGAACGGGATCAATTAACAGAACAAATGGCTGAACTTCGTTCAAAACAGGCGGTTTTAACCGAGCAATTGAATGTTTCCAACGATGTAGTTGTCGATTTGCAGGAAAAACAACAAAAAGTTTCGCAAAAGCTTGATCACGCCAAACAGGAAATGCAATGGTATGAATCTGGTGACAATCAAATGGGTCCAACTCCGGAAGAAATTGACCAGCAACTGATTGAGTGGAAAGAGAAAAAGCAAACACTTGTTGATCGTATTACCGTAGGCAAAGAAAAACGTGGACAAATTCATGTCCAACTACAACAGGTTGAACTGCAACTGAAGAAAAATCAACATTTGCATAAACAACAGTTGGACGCTTTGAGAGCCGCTGAAGTGAAGCTGAATCGTTTTGACGTTGAACAGCATACGCTGCATACCCAGCTGGAAGAAAACTATCATCTGACATTGGATGAATTGGAACTGCCAGATATGGATACATTTGAAGAAGACGTTTCACGAAAAAAAGTGAAACTGCTGAAGCAATCCATTGAAGAGTTGGGTCCTGTGAATGTAGCCTCCATTGAAGAATTCGAACGAGTTTCTGAGCGTCATGCTTTCCTGACCGATCAACGTCAGGATTTATTGGATGCAAAAGAAACATTGCATGAAGCTATTAAAGAAATGGATGAAGAAATGACGTTGCGTTTCAGTGATACATTCTACGCCATTCGGGCGCAATTCGGCCGCGTCTTCCGAGAATTGTTTGGTGGTGGCCAAGCGGATTTAGTATTGACCGATCCTTCAGATATGCTGGAAACTGGCATCGAAATCGTTGCCCAGCCTCCTGGGAAAAAGCGACAAAATTTAAGTTTGCTTTCAGGTGGAGAGCGTGCGCTCACAGCCATTGCCTTATTGTTTGCCATTCTAAACATTCGTCCTGTACCGTTCTGTATTCTGGATGAAGTAGAAGCGGCACTGGATGAATCAAATGTAATTCGTTACAGTCAATACTTGAAAAAATTTAGTCAAGATACACAGTTTATCGTTATCACCCATCGCAAAGGTACGATGGAAGGTGCAGATGTTCTATATGGAATTACCATGCAGGAATCAGGTATTTCTAAATTGGTATCTGTCAAAATGCAAGAAGATCAACCGACACTTGTCGCACAAGGGAGCGAAAGAGCTTGAGTTTCTTTAAAAAAATGAAAGAAAAATTAACAGGAACCAGTGAATCGGTTTCTATATCCGAAAAATTCAAGGATGGATTATCTAAAACACGCAATCAATTTACTTCCAAAGTGAATGATTTAGTGGCGAAGTACCGTAAAGTGGATGAGGATTTCTTTGAGGAACTGGAAGATTTATTGCTTCAAGCCGATGTTGGGGTTGAAACGGTAATGGAATTGATGGATGCGTTGAGATTTGAGGTTCAACGTAAAAACATGAAAGACACTGCTGGTATTCAATCTGTGATTTCTGAGAAGTTAGTAGAAATATACGAATCTGGTGAAGAAGAATCAAACGAACTCCTTATTCAGGAAGATGGCTTAACGGTTATTTTGTTTGTAGGGGTAAACGGCGTTGGAAAAACAACAACCATTGGTAAACTTGCACATCGCCTGAAACAACAAGGAAAAACTGTCATGCTGGCAGCTGGAGATACTTTCCGTGCGGGTGCAATTGATCAACTGCAAGTTTGGGGAGACCGCGTAGGAGTTGAAGTAATTAAACAATCCGAAGGGTCAGATCCTGCAGCGGTTATGTACGATGCGGTACGTTCAGCGAAAAGCAAAGGGATTGACGTATTGATTTGTGATACGGCTGGTCGATTGCAAAACAAAGTGAACTTGATGAATGAATTGCAAAAAGTTCATCGCGTAATCGAACGTGAAGTACCAGGTGCTCCACACGAAGTGTTGCTTGCACTTGATGCGACAACAGGTCAAAATGCATTAGTCCAAGCACAAGCATTCAAAGATGCAACAAATGTAACAGGAATTGTTCTGACAAAGTTAGATGGAACAGCAAAAGGCGGAATTGTTCTGGCAATCCGTAACAAATTGCACATCCCGGTTAAATTTGTAGGGCTCGGAGAAAAAATGGACGATTTACAGCCTTTCGATACGGAGAAATATGTATACGGTTTATTTGCAGAAGGTCTGGAGCAGGAAGAAGCGGAAGATACTAAGTAGACAAGTAAAAATACTTGACGCTCAAAGTAATGCTCGATATGATACATGTAGGAAGTTGTAGGTGGGAGAGATCACAATGCTACTTGAAAAAACGACACGTATGAACTTTCTATATGATTTTTATCAGTCTTTGCTGACCGATAAACAACGAAGCTATATGCATCTTTATTATCTGGATGATCACTCACTGGGTGAAATAGCTGACGAATACGAAATCTCAAGACAAGCTGTCTATGATAATATTCGTCGCACAGAAGCGATGTTAGAAGAATACGAAGAAAAACTTAAATTACTGGAAAAATTTCAGCAACGCCAACTTGTAATGAATCAATTACAACAAGTAATTCAAGCGGAATCAGTCAATAAAGAACTAGCTTCTGAATTGATTGAGATGCTAAAAGAATCGGATTAGGAGGCGGCATGCATGGCATTTGAAGGATTAGCCGAGCGGCTGCAAGGAACCATCCAACGTATTAAAGGTAAAGGTAAAGTTTCCGAAGCAGACGTCAAAGAAATGATGAGAGAAGTCCGTTTTGCTTTAATCGAAGCAGACGTAAACTTAAAAGTAGTCAAAGAATTCGTCAAAAAAGTAAGTGAGCGTGCAGTTGGCGTGGATGTCATGAAGAGTTTGACTCCAGGTCAACAAGTCATCAAAATCGTAAAAGATGAATTGACTGAATTGATGGGTGGGGAACAAAGCCCGATTCAGTTTGCGAAAAAACCACCAACCGTTATAATGATGGTCGGTTTGCAAGGTGCTGGTAAAACAACCACTACCGGGAAATTGGCGAATATTTTGCGTAAAAAATATAACCGTAATCCTTTATTGGTAGCAGCGGATATTTATCGTCCAGCAGCCATCCAACAATTGCAAACAATTGGTAAGCAGTTATCGTTGCCTGTATTTTCATTAGGGACAGAAGTTTCTCCTGTTGAAATCGTCCGTCAAGCTCTTGAGAAATCAAAAGAAGATCACAACGATGTCATTATCATTGATACTGCGGGACGTTTACACATCGACGAGGACCTTATGCAAGAATTGAAAGACATTCGTGCATTGAAGGAACCGGATGAAGTGTTCCTAGTGGTAGATTCAATGACAGGTCAAGATGCTGTCAACGTTGCTCAAAGCTTCAACGAAAGCATCGGCATTACAGGTGTTGTCCTAACGAAACTTGATGGGGACACACGTGGTGGTGCAGCACTTTCCATTCGTTCAGTAGCTCAAAAACCGATTAAATTTGTCGGGATGGGTGAAAAAATGGATGCCCTTGAACCTTTCCACCCTGAGCGTATGGCTTCCCGTATTTTAGGGATGGGTGACATGTTGTCGTTGATTGAAAAAGCTCAAGCTAACGTAGATGAAGAAAAAGCGAAAGAGTTGGAAGAGAAATTCAGAACTCAAAGCTTTACGTTAGATGATTTTGTTGAACAACTGAACCAAGTGAAGAAAATGGGTCCTCTTGAGGACATCATTAAAATGCTTCCCGGGGCAGGTAAAATCAAAGGGCTAGAAAATGCCAAAGTTGATGAAAAACAAATGGGGCGTGTAGAAGCGATTATTTACGCTATGACACCTCAAGAAAAAACGACACCGGATATCATTAACTCCAGTCGGAAAAAACGAATTGCAAAAGGATCTGGAACGTCTATTCAAGACGTGAACCGTTTGCTTAAGCAATTCGAAGACATGAAGAAAATGATGAAGCAAATGTCGAACATGCAACAACAAAAAGGCAAGAAAAAGATGAAAATGCCTGGCTTGGATTCCCTTTTCAAGTGATTTTTCAGGCAAAATATTAGGTGTTAAGAAAAAACACTTTACAAACAAATAAATCCTTGATAATATACTATCTTGTGTGAAACTATTCGGAGGTGCTATTAAACATGGCAGTTAAAATTCGCTTAAAACGTATGGGAGCTAAAAAATCTCCTTTCTATCGTATTGTTGTTGCTGACGCTCGCGCTCCACGTGACGGCCGTCAAATCGAAACAGTTGGTACTTACAACCCATTAACAAAACCAGCTGAAGTTAAAATCAACGAAGAATTAGCGTTGAAATGGTTATCAACTGGTGCTAAACCATCTGATACAGTACGTAACTTGTTCTCTGAACAAGGTATCATGGAGAAATTCCATAACGCAAAAAACGCTAAATAATCGGGGGCAGCATAATGAAGCAGCTGATTGAAACAATTGTTAAACCATTAGTTGATTATCCGGAAGAAGTTCGTGTTGAATTAGACGAAAATGCAAACCGTATTGTCTACAAACTTTCTGTCCATGCTGAAGATATGGGGAAAGTTATTGGTAAGCAAGGTCGTGTTGCGAAAGCAATCCGTACCATTGTTTATTCAGCAGCAAGCAGTCACCACAAAAAGAAGACGTATGTCGACATTTTAGATTAAGACGCAAAGGAGGGAGCTCATGGTTCCTTCCTTTTTTGCACTTTAAATCGGGAGTGATTTTAATGAATTGGTATAACGTCGGTAAAATTGTTAATACACATGGAATTCGTGGAGAAGTGCGCGTCATTTCAAGTACAGATTTTCCTGAAGAGCGTTATGCAGTAGGTAATAAGCTGTCTTTGTTCAAAGATGGAAAATCGCCTCTAGTGTTAACTGTTGCAAGTCACCGTCAACATAAGAACTTTGATTTATTGACATTCGAAGGCTATTTGACGATTGAAATGGTGCAAGAGTTCCGGGACGGCATTTTAAAAGTGTCTGAAAATCAGTTGTCCGATTTAGAAGGGGACGAGTACTATTTCCATGAAATCCTAGGTTGTACTGTGTTTGGCCTGAATGGACAGGAAATTGGAGTGGTGACGGATATTTTGCAAACGGGAGCAAATGATGTTTGGACCGTAACGCCTGCAAAAGGGAAAGCTCATTACATTCCTTATATTGAAGATGTAGTAAAAGAAATTGATGTCGATGAAAAGAAAATCGTCATTGATGTATTGGACGGCTTATTGTCATGATGCGTATTCATGTGTTGTCGTTATTCCCGGACATGTTTAATGGTGTCTTCGGATCTTCGATTTTAAAAAAAGCACAGGAAAAGCAGGCAGTCTCACTGGCAGTAACTGATTTCCGTACGTATTCGGGCAATAAACATAACCAGGTGGACGATTATCCATATGGTGGCGGTGCAGGCATGGTGTTAAAGCCAGAACCTTTATTTCAAGCCGTGGAGGCAATTACCGCTAGCTCCAAGAAACCTCGCATCATTTTGATGTGTCCTCAAGGGGAGCGCTTTACTCAAGCGAAAGCTGAAGAATTGGCGCTTGAAGAAGAGTTAGTGTTTTTGTGTGGACATTATGAGGGTTATGATGAACGAATCCGCGAACACTTGGTGACGGATGAAATCTCGATTGGGGATTTTGTTTTGACTGGTGGAGAACTTGGTGCAATGACTGTCATCGATAGTGTCGTGCGATTGTTACCTGGCGTACTTGGAAATGGAGAGTCACCCGTACAGGATTCATTTTCAACTGGATTGCTTGAACATCCACAATATACACGTCCTGCCGATTTCAGAGGGCTGAAAGTGCCAGACGTATTACTTTCAGGAAATCATGCACACATTGATCAATGGCGCAGTGAACAGTCTTTATATCGTACGTGGAGCAGACGGCCAGATTTGTTGTGCAATCATGAATTGACAGCAGCTGAGCAAAAGCTCATCGCACGGTGGGAGAATGAAAAAAACAACTAATTTGCCTTGCTAGCTTCGATGAATTGTGGTATCATCTATTCTGTACTTCTATGTGAAGTGCTGAATTACGGTGTTCCGCTGCAGCCATAGTCGCTGGCATGAGCATCTGTCTAAGGAGAGAAAACCATGCAAAACATTATTACTGAAATTACTAAAGAACAACTTCGTACGGATCTTCCTGAATTCCGTCCTGGTGACACTGTACGTGTACACGTTAAGGTCGTTGAGGGAACTCGCGAACGTATTCAAATGTATGAAGGTATTGTTATTAAACGTCGCGGTGGCGGTGTAAGCTCGACTTTCACAGTTCGTAAAATTTCTTACGGTGTAGGTGTTGAACGTACATTCCCTGTACACACACCAAAAATTGCTCGTTTAGAAGTTCTTCGTCGTGGTAAAGTACGTCGTGCGAAATTGTACTACCTACGTGAATTACGTGGTAAAGCAGCTCGTATTAAAGAAATTCGATAATTATCAAATCAGAAAGGGAGCTTGGCTAACAAGCTCTCTTTCTTTTTGCTTGTCTTTATAAATACTTGTACAATATAAGTAATTGACGCAAGGGGGCAACAAAATGGAACAGACGAAAAAAGAGAAAAATGAGTTATGGGAATGGTCAAAAGCTTTGCTTATCGCATTTGGACTAGCCTGGCTTATTCGTTATTTTTTATTTACACCAATCGTAGTTGATGGGGAATCGATGATGCCGACTCTTGAAGACGGAGATCGGATGATTGTCAACAAAATCGGCTATGAAGTGGGGGAACCAGACCGTTTCGATATCGTCGTGTTCCATGCACCTGAGAAGAAGGATTACATTAAACGTGTCATCGGTGTACCAGGAGATCATATCGCTTATAAAAATGATCAGCTTTATATCAATGGGAAACCTCAACCGGAACCATACTTGGACGCATATAAAAAAGATATTATTGAAGGTACATTAACAGAAGATTTTACACTTGAAGAACTGATTCAAATGGAAGTTGTTCCTGAAGGGCATGTATTTGTCATGGGGGACAACCGAAGATACAGTAAAGACAGCCGAATTATCGGTGTGGTGCCAATGGAAGAAATAATAGGCAGTACGAAAGTTATTTTCTGGCCACCAACTGAAATGGGACTTGTTGAGTAACACAGGAGGAGATTAGAAAATGACCATTCAATGGTTTCCGGGTCATATGGCGAAAGCTCGTCGTGAAGTTACGGAAAAATTAAAATTAGTCGATATTATATTTGAATTGATTGATGCAAGATTGCCGCTGTCTTCACGAAATCCGATGATTGATGAAGTGATCGGGCAGAAGACACGTCTTTTGATTTTAAATAAAATGGACATGGCTGATGATTTTCAAACGAAAAAGTGGATTCAATATTTTGAAGAACGTGGGCACCGTGCTGTTGCCATCAATTCGCTTGAAGGCAAAGGGTTACAAGTTGTGACCAAAGCAGCAAGTGAGCTGTTGTTCGAAAAGTGGGAGCGTATGCGCCTTCGTGGAATCAAACCACGAGCTATTCGTGCGATGATCGTCGGGATTCCTAACGTTGGTAAATCAACGTTAATCAACCGTCTGGCGAAGAAGAATCTAGCTAAAACGGGCAATACGCCTGGTATCACAAAAGCCCAACAGTGGATAAAAGTTGGGAAAGAACTAGAGCTTTTGGATACACCAGGTATCCTGTGGCCGAAGTTTGAAGACCAGGCTGTAGGTTACAAACTGGCGTTGACAGGTGCAATCAAAGACACCATAACCAATATGGAAGACTTGGCTGTATATGGTCTGAAGTTCTTAGCTGCACATTATCCAAAACGTATGGAAGAACGCTACAAATTATCTGAAGTAGATGAGGACTTAGTTGTCACATTTGACCATATCGGGAAACTTAGACGTGCCTACGCAGGTGGTGGGGAAATCGATTATGATCAAGTTGCGCAACTTATTGTACGTGATATCCGTGGGCAACATCTCGGTAAATTGACGTTTGATATTGTGGATGAATTGGTATCAGAACCTGAACAGTAACCTTTTTTACCTTCGGGTAAGAAAGGTTTTTTTATAAACACAAGGCGTTGTTAAATAATCTGATTGTTTATCGTATCTATAGGTTAGCCGTAAGTTCCGGATGAGCCAACAAGTATGAAAAACACAGACTAAGAGGTGAAGCGGAATGCTAACAATAAAGGCAATTTCAGAACAACTTAGGAACACATCAGAACCTAATGACTGGACGAATGAACTTATGAACGATCAACGGACGGGTGTTCAAAAGCTGGTCGCGTCCTGGCTAAAGAGACTGGAAATGGAGAAAAAAGTTCAACTTGAACATGAAGAAAAGATTCATTTTGACAATAGTCACAAGCTATCGATGAATGATTTGGTAGCTGGCATAGATGAAGCAGGGAGAGGTCCACTTGCTGGTCCTGTCGTAACTGCGGCTGTCATTTTCAAGGATTACCCGAGCGAACTTTTTGGGATAAATGACTCCAAACAGCTGTCACGCAGTAAAAGACAGAGTTTCGCAGAAGTCATTAAAAAACATGCACATTGTTATTCCATACATATTCAAGAAGTTGATCAAATTGATACCTTAAATATCTACGAAGCGACACGGTTATCCATGATGAAAGCAGTTGACAACTTGTCGATAGAACCGCACGTCTTACTGGTTGACGCCATGAAGCTGCCTACAACAACATCACAACACTCGATCATCAAAGGGGATGCCAAGAGTCTGGCCATCGCTGCAGCATCGATATTAGCAAAAACAACGCGTGATGAAATAATGGATGAGTTTGATAAAATCTATCCAGAATATCATTTTTCGAAAAATGCCGGATACGGGACAGCTTTACATTTGGAAGCTTTGAGTGAGTTTGGTCCAACGCCCATTCATAGAAAATCATTTGAACCTATAAAATCCATGATTTCATAAAGGCGGTTTGAGCATGTCATCCACAATACAGCAATCCATTCGAACCGCAGTCACAAGTGAACAGGTTTTCTCGTTAAAACACGGTCAAGTGGTTCATGGGAGTGTGAAAAAATTATTTCCTGACCAAAGAGCCGAAGTTCAAGTGGGAAATCAAAAAATGATGGCGATATTAGAAGTTCCTTTAAAAGCCGGAGATGCTCATTACTTTCAAATAGTAGGTGATAAAGCAACTTTGCAATTAAAGGTAGTGACAGACGCTCTAAACTCTTCCAAAGCCACATCCAGTCAAACGAAGCAGTTAATGGACTCTCTTCAGTTGCCGAAAACAACCGAAATGCAGAGTATTGTGCAACAGATGGTCAAAGAGAAAATACCTCTATCTAAAGAACAGTTACTATTGGCAGAACAATGGCTGAAAGAAATCCCACCACAGGTTAAAATGGCAGAAGGTTTGTTGGCGATTCAGAAACTGAGTGAGCTCAATTTATTATTTACGAATGAAAACTTTCGCACGTTAATCAGCGGACAAGATAAGAATGGCTTACATCAGCTATTGGATGCATTTAATATAGCGTTACAAAATGATACGTCCATTCCATCCAGCCAAAAGGGAAACCTTGATAAAGCATTAGCGCAAATATCTCAGCCTTTCTCAAATGAACTTGGCGGGGCAATACTCGGACAAGTGATTGAACGATTACAATCACAGAAAACAAGCGAAAGTGACAAGCTGGCATTGTTGAATTTGTTGAAAGACGTTGGACTTGTCCCAAAACAAGCAACACTTGCCAACTGGTTAAGTTCACAAGTAACATCCATTGAATCACCAGCTGATGGGCAAGGTTTGCAAGTTGGACAACTACTTCTTCAATTGCAAAACCCAGTTCGAGCTCAGGAACTATTGAAATTTCTTCAAAACATGATTCAACAGAATCAACTTCTATCAGCGGAAGGAAAAGATGAAATCCAACAACTGATTCAAAAAGTAGTGCAGATAGCACCTCAAACGCGAGAATGGAATACGGCTATAAAGTCTTTAATAAATGAAGTATTAAAGGCATTTGCCGAAGCAAGTCAATCCCAACCATTTCACACTGACCAGAAATTGTTTACACCAAAGGATTATGTGTTGTCCATATTAACTTCCTTGAACGGTAAAGAGTTGGACGCAAAGGTATTTGAACAATTAACACTGCTATCTAGTAAATCCAATCAACTACCCGTTCAGCAAGCTTTTATTACAGCAGAAGCTACAATTCAATCTGGAATAAACAGCATAGCGATCGAACAAGCAATGAAACAAATACTTGGCAATATCGGATTTGCTTACGAAGCAAAATTAGCGAAAGGAGCGAATCTGAGCCAATTAAGTGATTCGCTTAAACCCCAATTGCTGGCATTACTACAAAATCAAGCGATTGCAACCACGTTGAAAGAAACAGCAGAAATGATTGTTTCCCGGTTGAATGGGATGCAAATATTATCGGGTGAAAATGGTCCTCAACATCAGTTTCTTATGCAAGTTCCACTGGATTTTCTCGGAAAACGCATGGATGCCTCACTGCAATGGAATGGTCAAATGAAAGAGGATGGGAAAATCGATTCCAATTATGCCCGTGTCATGTTTTATCTGGACTTAGCTTCTTTGAAAGAGACTGTAATTGATATGCAAATACAAAATCGTGTTATCACAATTAATATTTTTAACGAAAGTGATGCATTAATGCCTTATGCAGAACAGTTCAGAGAAGCGCTTAAAACAGGTCTTAGCTCGTTAAATTATCAATTATCAGGCGTATTTATGAAAAGTTATATAAAGCAACCGGAGCCCCATCCAATATTGACAGAGGCGCAAGTAAGCAAGTGGGGAGTGGATGTTCTAATATGAGGGAAGAAAACAAGACCATCAAAGAAGCTGTCGCATTGACATATAAACAGAATGTAGAAAATGCCCCGACAGTCATAGCTAAAGGCAAAGGTGTAATTGCTGAAAATCTAATAAAAAAAGCACATGAACATAAAATTCCCATACAAGAAGATCCTAGTTTAGTGTCGCTGCTTGGCCAATTGGATATTAATGAATCGATTCCTGAAGAGTTGTATCAAGCGGTTGCAGAAGTGTTTGCATTTATTTACCGGATTGACAAGTCGCATGGCATGAATAAATAGAAAAACTCTTTTTTCGACAAAAAAGTACAGAATATTCGATGTTTCAGTAATATTAAGGACAAGTGTGGACATTGTATGACAGGTTTTATACAATGGTTAAGGTAGTAAATTACTTGACAGAAGTTTGATTGGAGGATGTAAAATGAATATCCATGAATATCAAGGTAAACAACTCCTCAGACAATATGGTGTCGCAGTGTCGAACGGTTTAGTTGCTTTTTCTCCTGAAGAAGCAGTAAAAGCTGCAAAAGAACTAGGCACTGAAGTTGTCGTGGTGAAAGCTCAAATCCACGCAGGTGGTCGTGGTAAAGCTGGCGGTGTTAAAATCGCGAAGAACTTGGATGAAGTTCGTACATACGCGAAGGAACTTCTTGGTAAAGTCCTTGTCACTCATCAGACAGGTCCTGAAGGAAAAGAAATCAAGCGTCTTCTAGTTGAAGAAGGCTGCGACATTAAGAAAGAGTACTACTTAGGTTTAGTACTTGACCGTGCAACTTCACGTGTAACTCTTATGGGTTCTGAAGAGGGCGGAATGGACATTGAAGAAGTTGCTGAAGCAACTCCTGAAAAAATCTTCAAAGAAGTAATCGATCCAGTTATTGGATTAACAGGCTTCCAAGCTCGTCGTATGGCTTTCAACATGAACATTCCAGCTAAGCTAGTAAACAAAGCTGTGAAATTCATGCTTGGTCTTTACCAAGTGTTTGTTGAAAAAGATGCGGCAATCGTTGAAATCAATCCACTAGTTGTAACAGGTGGTGGAGACGTTATGGCACTTGACGCGAAGTTTAACTTCGACGCTAATGCTTTATACCGTCATAAAGACATTTTGGAATTACGCGACTATGACGAAGAAGATGCAAAAGAAATCGAAGCTTCTAAATATGACTTAAGCTATATCTCATTGGATGGCAACATCGGATGTATGGTTAACGGTGCTGGACTAGCTATGGCAACAATGGATACAATCAGCTACTACGGCGGATCACCCGCTAACTTCCTTGACGTTGGGGGCGGTGCGACAGCTGAGAAAGTAACGGAAGCATTCAAAATCATTCTTTCAGACAAAAATGTTAAAGGGATCTTCGTTAACATCTTTGGCGGAATCATGAAGTGTGACGTTATCGCTGAAGGCGTAATAACAGCTGCGAAAGAAGTTGGATTGCAAGTACCTTTAGTTGTTCGTTTGGAAGGTACAAACGTAGAACTTGGGAAGAAATTATTGAATGAATCTGGCTTAAACATTATTGCGGCTGGCTCTATGGCTGATGGCGCGCAAAAAATTGTTGAACTTGTAGGCTAAGAAAGGCAGGGACAAAAGATGAGCGTTTATATTAACAAAGATACGAAAGTACTCGTGCAAGGTATTACGGGATCAACAGCTCTTTTCCATACAAAGCAAATGCTTGAATATGGTACAAAAATCGTCGCTGGTGTAACTCCAGGTAAAGGCGGAACTGAAGCTGAAGGCGTACCCGTTTTCAATACAGTAGAAGAAGCTGTGAAAGCAACTGGCGCTAACGTGTCCGTTATTTATGTTCCAGCTCCATTCGCTGCAGATGCTATTCTTGAAGCAGTAGATGCTGACTTGGATATGGCGATTTGTATTACTGAACACATTCCTGTTCTTGATATGGTAAAAGTTAAACGCTATATGGAAGGCAAGAAAACTCGTTTAGTCGGACCGAACTGCCCAGGTGTTATTACACCTGAAGAATGTAAAATTGGTATTATGCCAGGATACATTCACAAAAAAGGCCATGTAGGCGTAGTTTCTCGTTCTGGTACACTAACTTATGAAGCAGTACACCAACTTTCTCAAGAAGGTATTGGACAAAGTACAGCTGTAGGTATTGGTGGAGACCCAGTAAACGGAACTGACTTCATCGATGCATTATCTGCATTCAATGAAGATCCAGATACGTATGCAGTAGTAATGATTGGTGAGATCGGCGGAACAGCTGAAGAAGAAGCTGCTGAGTGGATCAAAACTAACATGACTAAACCTGTAGTAGGATTCATTGGTGGACAAACAGCTCCTGAAGGTAAACGTATGGGCCATGCCGGTGCGATTATCTCTGGTGGTAAAGGTACAGCTGCTGACAAAATCAAAGCGATGAATGAAGCTGGCATGGAAGTTGCAGCTACTCCATCTGTTATTGGTGAAACTTTAATCAAAGTGATTAAAGAAAAAGGCTTGTACGATCAATGTAAAACACATTAATCTAAAATAAATGCTCGAAACGTTGTTAAATCAACGTTTCGGGCTTTTTTGATTTTGTCTAATAATATAATTCTTTATAACAAGCGGTTCTAACATCTAATTTATATAGAAGAAACTCAGAAAAGTAGAAGTCGAAAGTAGTCGAAAACTGGTCAATTTATAAATAACAGATTAATATAAAAGAAAGCGACGCATCGTCGGATGTTTCGCTTCTTTATCTATAAAAAAGGAGGAAATGCATGATCAATCTATCATTTCATCATCGTTTATTGGCGCTTCACTACGTTTTGCCAATCCCTCTAAATCGCTTGGAGCCCCTACTTCAAGTAGATTCTGAATTAGCATCATGCGAGGCAATGGATATCAATCAGCTTTCGAAATTATTGAGACTGACTCCTGAACGTGCCAGGAAATTTAAAGATGCATATGCAAAAGTGCTTGAAACCCCCCTTATACAAGCATATAACTCGAATAACATTACCCCAATCCCATTTAACCATCCTAATTATCCCAAACAATTAAGAACACTTTATGACCCGCCAACAATTCTTTACGCGAAAGGCAATATTGATTATTTAACGATGAAATATTACGTGTCCGTCGTTGGTGCGAGAGACGCAACGGACTATTCGAGAGCTTCGATGTCATTGATTCTTCCTCCACTTATTGAGTATGATATGGTCATTGTCAGTGGCATGGCGAAAGGTGCTGATGCAATGGCTCATCAGGCAACTCATAATCTTGGTGGAAAAACCATCGGAATCCTTGGTCATGGTCACTTCACCCGCTATCCCAAAGAGAATGACCAGTTATATACGATCATGGAAAAGCATCATTTAACTTTGACGGAGTATCCACCGTACGTCACCCCGCAAAAATGGTATTTTCCTATGCGAAACCGGCTAATCAGCGGTATTTCTCAAGCACTGGTTGTAACAGAGGCAAAAGAAAAAAGTGGAACAGTCAGTACCCTCCAACATGCTTTGGACAATGGAAAAGATGTCTATTGTGTCCCTGGTCCCATCACCTCAATGCTGTCACTCGGACCCAACCGGTCGCTATTAGATGGGGCTAAACCAATCTGGAATGGCTATCAAATTGTAGAAGATTTTCAAGGATTGTCTATTCAAAATTGAACAATGTAATGAAAAATGGTTGCATTATAGTAAAAAATGCAACCATTTTAAAAAGTGTATAGAGAAATCAGTGATATAAGGGGATTCACATAGGAGCGTTCCACTGGAAAAAGAGAAGAGTGACCAAATGGTGACCATAATTTATAAAACATCATCGAATACATCCGCAGCTTTATCTTGATCGTCTTTGTTGGTATGGTTGTATGTGTTCATTGTAGTCTCATAATTAGCATGTCCGAGTCGCTTTTGAACAACATCTACGCGTTCTCCTCCAGCGATTAAATACGATGCTGAAGAATGTCTGAGGTCATGTAGAGCGATGGGTTTCAGACCTAATCGCTTACAAACTTTTGTCCACTGGTTTGTGAATGTGATTGGATGCATTATGGACATATCTCTAGACCTAAAAATTAAATCAAAACCGTCGATTGTTTCCCACAAGGATCCCATCTGCAATTTCATTTCACGTTGTTTAAAATAAAAAACTTTGAGTTCTTTCATAAGTTGTTCAGGAAAGGTCACAAATCTTTTTTTACGACCCTTAGTAGGGCCGATAAACTTTTCTTTAAGCACTCGATCATAATTTAAACTTTTAGTGATATGGATACCATTCTGGGTGAAATCAATATCTTCAAAAGCAATCCCTAAAACTTCTCCTCGTCTTAGACCACCAACTGCGGCCAGCTTAATCATAATACGATCTCGCTCTCGTAACTTCCCAACGGCAACAAACAGTTCTTTGAGTTCGGATTTATCGTAGATTTCTCGTTCAATCTTTTTTTCTTTGGGCAACTTGAAATCAATAGTTGGATTGGAATCAATTAGTCCCCAGTATCGTGCTTTCCGAAAAATACTCTTCAACATGGACAATTTATTATTTAAGCTTTTTTTCTTATGAGCTCGCTGTTCAATAAAAAATTCTTCAATATGGAACGTCTTTATTTTTTTCATTTTCATGTTGCCAAAATAAGCTATTAAGTCGTCAATGAAATAAAAATAGCCGTCACGCGAACCTGGTGACAAATGCAATAATACATGATTTTTCCACCATCGGTCGAAGCAATAATTAAAGTTAATTTCCTCAATATCGCCTGTTTCATATTTAGCGATACAGTTTAGTTCGAACTCTTTAATCTTTTTGTTGAGATCACGGTTGGAAGTGGCCTGAATGGTTTTTGTTTTTCTTATTCGTTTTCCAAAATCATCGTAACCAAGTTCAACAAATACTTTGTACTTTCCTTTTTCAATTTCTTTGTATGATGTCATGAATACTGCTCCTTTCTTTAGTGCGAATAATATTTCTAATATCTGTAATGAAAATAGAACATCCGTTCCTATTTTATGGTACAATAAATTCAGTTATTTATCCATTACTGACAGAAAGTGATGTTTTTCATTAAAAAAGTAAATTAAGTGATGCTTATCAAACAATTGACAATAATTTTCTGATATATTGAAAATAAGCTGTTTGGCTAATCCGGGTCGAGAGTAGACCGCAAAAATCTACTCATTATCGCCTACTTCGATCCACTCGTATAAATCGTCTATATGACAATTAAGTATAGCTGCAATATTTTTGGCAACTTGAAGTGACATCCCTTGTTTATTTTTAACGTACTTATTTATTTGCGGAGGGGTCACATTCAACTTCCTGGCTAGATCAGTTTGTTCCATTTTTGCAGCTGTTAATAATTCACGAAGTAGGCATCTTCCGACTTTATAAGCCAAACAGACACCCTCAATTCATTATTTACTTTTAAGGTGGCGATATTGAATGACAGATGATGTAATACAATTATTGGTTGAGTTCGTTGAATTAATTAACAAAGAGATACCACCGAAAGAAAAACCCTAATTACTGTTATTCATTTTGTCGTAGTAGTCGACAGTAAACTGAATGCTTTCTAAAAATTTTCTTCTTTCATCTTCATTCATTGCTACAGTTTTATCTATTAACTCTTTTAAAAAATTCATTTCTTTTGCTTCTAAATTTTTTGTGAACATATCCTTTGTTCTTTGAAGGTATGGTTCATCAGTATTTCTCTCTGGAAATAAGTCGTCTACTTTGATATCTAATACCTCAGCAATTGCAAACAAAGTATTCATATTAAGCGTGATTGTTCCTTTTTCGTAAGCAGAAACAGTCGTATGTCCAACTCCTATTTTGTTACCTAACTCCTTCTGAGTTAGGCCTTTTTTATTTCTATACTCTTTAATCTTTCCCCCGATATACTTGTCTAAATTATCCGTTCCCAATTAATCTTACCCCCCTTTTCCATCTATCCACACTCTATTTATAATGAAGTTTTAGAGGTGAAAATGCAATTAATTATTATTATATTCCATTTTTAATGAAAATATTCATTGACATTCCATTTTTAATGGATTAATATTGGTTTATCGAAAGAAACGAGGTGATGAAGTGAAACAGTGGGAACTCATTCGCTTACGAAAAGAAGGTGGGCTTACTCAAAAAAAAATGGCTGAAATTCTAGATATCGACATTTCGACTTATGTTTATAAGGAAAATGGCAAGAAGCAATTCAATGCCAACGAAATGTTTATGATCAGTGAATTACTTGATAAAAAAATAGAAGATATTTTTTTACCCAGTAATTCCATTTTAAATAGAGTTTGTGAATGTAAGTCCATTTGAAATAGAATATAAACGGAATTTATAAACGTGGTGTGGCACTTACCCAATGAAGGTCCTGATGTAATGTGAGCTGTGGTTCCGAGCCGATGACGGAACGAAAGTGAGATGTAAAGGAGTGAAGAAAATGAGAAGGATTAGAGGGGCGAAAGAATTGGTTAAGTATCTCGATACAATCGGCTGCCCAATGAGTGAAGGAACAATCTTTAGATTACTGCGTGAGAAAAAAATTCCATGCATTCGTCCCACTGAGAGAATTTTGATATTCGATTTGGATGCAATTGATCAATGGATTACAGGGGAGGAAATCTCATTATGAACGAACTAATCCCAACATCACAAAACGAAAATGGAGATATCACGTTAAGTGGTCGTGAACTTCATGAGTTTTTGGAAGTGAAAACGGCTTATAAAGATTGGTTTCCTAGGATGGTCGAGTACGGTTTCCAAGAAAATATAGATTTTATATTGGTCGCTCAAAAAAGAGCAACCAATAATCCACGTAATCCTTTTACTGAATTCACCGACCACCAAATCAAACTCGACATGGCCAAAGAAATTGCAATGATTCAACGGTCAGTTAGAGGCAAAGAAGCACGGCAGTATTTCTTACAAGTAGAAAAAATGTGGAACAGTCCTGAAATGATTATCAAAAGAGCGATGGACTTCCAGCAGAAAAAAATTCTTCAACTTGAAACGCAAATACATGAAGAAAAACCTTATACGGATTTCGGCAAGGTGGTTGCCATTAGCGATGGAGCAATTAGTGTAGGAGCCTTTGCAAAACTGATTTACGAAAAGCACGGGATTAACATCGGCCGCAACAAGCTCATGCAGTGGCTGCGCGATAAAGGCTACCTGATAAAGCAAGGTCGTGAAAAGAATAATCCGAAACAAAATTATATTGAGCAAGGATTGTTTAAAGTATCACCAACCATCATTTCCCGGACAGAAGGCGATGTTCAAAGTAATACAACCCTCGTCACTGGAAAAGGTCAAATTAAACTCATGGAATTACTGAAGGGAGAGTTTATTCGATGACATTTGAAGGACAAGTATTTATATGGGCAGTTGTCGGGATTCCGTTGATTTTCTGTCTAGGAATGACGTGGCGTGAGGTGAATCCTAAAAAATGAACTCAACAGTTTCTGTAGAGGACAAAAAAGTGTTTGTTCGTTGGCTTTTGAAACGCTATCAAATGAAGCGCGCTGAATGCAAGTGGATCCTGTCTTATTTACTAACCCATGACGAAATAATGAAAAATGTACATTTTGTAGAAGAAGCACATTACTGTCCGAGAGCAATGGTGATGTCGGTTTCCGAATCAAATGGCGTGCCGTTTCGCTTTTATAAAGGAGAGTTGATGACTGCTAATGCTGAAAAAGCGTTTCACGATATGCGGTTAAATCCTGAAGAAGATATGTATTTGCAACTGAACTTTCCGCAAACAAATGAACTTGAATATTTGAATGTCCTGGAAACAAACGCATTTATTCCAAAGTATCTTCAAATTAATTACAAAGATCGTGAATTTGCAGAACAAGTTACTCAACACCTGGTAAAGGCTCAAGCGGAATTTTCATATGAACAAATGATTGATGAAGCATTGGATAAGGGGGATAAAGATCGGTTCATGGAACTTACTCAAAAGGTGGTGCAAAGTATATGACTAGTATTCCAAACGTTAATTTAATGCGTGAGATGGCACAAGAAAAAACTGCAGTCTTCAATGAAGAATTTGCGAAATCAGAAATATTCGCGAAGATGTGTGCTGACATACAGGTTGAAGCAAACAAAGGAAATTTTTCGAAGTTGTTCAGTGATAGTGGTTTCGGTGGTCACAAATCAATTACAGCTGCTCACGATTTATTTCTCAAACATGGCTACAGCGTGACAATCAAAGGTTGGAATTTAGTAGTGAGTTGGGGAAGAAACAAAACAGTTGATGAGGAAAATGAATAAAGTCCGCTGCTCTAACAACGGACTTCGGTACTCGCAAAACTACACACTTACAGGATAAGCGAGGACCTCCAAAAAATCAAGGGAGGCACAATCATGAAAGAAGTAAAGCTACTGTCTTTAAACCTAATTAACTTTAAGGGCGTTAAACAATTCACATTCGAACCATGTGCCAAAAACGTTAGAGTATTCGGGGATAACGAAACAGGAAAGACAACACTTTTTGATTCGTTTATCTGGTTGCTGTTCGATAAGGACAGTCAAAACAAAAAGGATTTTTCTATTAAAACTCTAGTAAACGGTAAAGAGATTCATAACTTAAATCATGAAGTAGAAGCATCATTCACTGTCGATGGATCACCAGTCACTTTACGAAAAGTGTACAAAGAAAGATGGACTCGTAAACGTGGTGCAGCTACGCAAGAGTTCACTGGCCATGAGACAGATTACTTCGTTGATGGTGTTCCAAGTAAGAAGAAAGAATACACAGATACAGTGGATTCGATTGTGCAAGAGGACGTATTCAAGCTTCTTACTTCTCCAACATTTTTCAATGAACAAATGAAGTGGCAGGACCGTAGAGCAACGTTGCTTCAAATCTGCGGTGACATTTCTGACGATGAAGTGTTTCAACTGAACAATGAATTGAAAGCATTACCACTTATTTTAAAAGGCAAGAAGATTGAGGATTATCGAAAAATCCTTGCATCACGTCGCAAAGAAATCAATGACGAGCTCGAACGTATACCGGTTCGCATCGATGAAGCACAAAAGTCCATTCCAGAAATGGATGTAGACATTGATAGTTTGAAAACTAAAGTAACTGAAATCGATACAGAAATAGATGTAAATGTCTCTCTAATTGCCAAAATCAAAAACGGCACAACAGTTCTGGAGAAAGAACGAGATCTTCAAAATATAGAGAATGACTTCCTGAATATGAAACGTGACTATGAATCAGACTCAAAAGAAAAGGTCTACCAAATTCGCGCAAAACTGCAAGAAGAACAGTCAAATGCCTCAATCATGTGTGCTGAAATTAACGGATTCAAGCAGTCAATCACGTTCGCTAACCAACAGTTAAATCGGTTAGATGAAGAACGCACCCAATTACTGGCTGACTTTAACCATGTTAAAGCTTTGGAATTTAGACATGAAGTTGCGTGTGAATGCCCAGCATGTGGACAAGCGTTGCCGGAAGATGAAGTTGGTGCAGCACGTCAAAAAGCTTTAGAACAATTCAACACAGAAAAGTCTTCCAAACTAAAAAGTATCAACGATCGTGGCATGGCTATTAAAGGTAAACGAGAAAAAGTGTTGGGAGAAATCGAAAGATACAATGCTGAAATCGATAAGACCCAACCGAATTATGATGAAAAAGTGAAATCAGTACAAAAGCTCACTGAGCAACTTTCTGCTCAAGAACGGTCTGTAAAGGATGTTTCTGAAAGCACAGATTATCAATCTCTCTTATCACGTAAACAAACAATTCTTCAAGAGATTCAGAACTTAAAAGAGCACGCTCAACAGGCGGTTCGTGATGTTGAAACAACCCTTTCAGGACTCAAACAAGAGAAAACAAATATTCAAGTTGAACTTGCGAAATTCGCCAATATTGAATCCATTCAAACACGTATTGCGGATCTATCAGACCAGGAGAAGTTGCTGGGAGGTGAGTTCGAAAAACTTGAGCACCACTTGTACCTGACTGAGCAATTCATTAGAGCAAAAGTAGAGCTATTGGAAGAACGTATCAACTCAAAATTCCAGCATGCACGTTTCAAAATGTTTGCTGTACAAATCAATGGTGGGCTTCAAGAAGTATGTGAAACGACTTACAAAGGTGTTCCATTTAGTTCCTTAAATAATGCAGCTCGAATCAATGTCGGAATTGACATCATCAATACTTTAGCTACTCATTATGGCATTCGTGCTCCAATTTTCGTCGACAATGCCGAAGCCGTTACTAGATTGATTGATTCTGATTCACAGTTAATCAGCTTAGTAGTTTCTGAGAATGATAAGCAGTTAAGAGTGGAGGGTAACTAATGGACGGAAAAACACTTGAATACATGGGCGAGCGTGTAGATAAAGGTCGAAAAATTTTATCTCAAATCAAGGTACTTGAAGAAAAGAAATTGTTCTTGGAATCAAAAGAAATTGATTCTGTTCGTTTCGATTCTGGTTCATCTGCAACGAAAATGCCATATGAAACAGGAGTCATAAATGAATTGAAAGAAGCTGCAATAAATATTTTAGATAACGAAATTGGTCTTCTAAAACTAAAATTCGAAGAAATTTAAGGAGGAAACAATAATGAGTAACCCAAACCAATTAGCGATGGTCAAAAAAGATACGGTCGATATCGTAGCAGCAAAAGTAAAACAGTTCCAAGAGAGTGGAGAGCTTCATTTCCCTGCAAACTACAGCCCTGAGAATGCTATGAAATCAGCTTGGCTAATCCTGCAAGACGTGAAGGATCGTAACCAAACACCTGCACTTCAGACATGTAGCAAGGACAGTATTGCAAATAGCTTGCTAGATATGGTTGTACAGGGACTAAATCCAGCCAAGAAACAAGGCTACTTCATCGTTTATGGAAAGACCCTTACGTTCCAACGATCTTACTTCGGCACAATGGCCGTTACTCAACGAGTTACAGGCGCAAAATCGATTGACGCATCCGTTATCTATGAAGGTGATGAAGTAGATTACGAGATTGTTAATGGTCGAGTTACAGAGTTAAAACACAAACAAAAATTCGGAAATCAAGACAAACCTATCATTGGTGCGTACTGCACGATTATTGAACATGACGGAACGGTATACAACGAGCTTATGACATTTGCTGAAATTGAAAAAGCTTGGGGCCAATCGAAGATGAATCCCAAAGGGGAAAGCTCGACTCACAAAAAATTCCCACAAGAGATGGCGAAACGAACTGTTATCAATCGTGCTTGTAAAAAGTTCTTAAATGCTTCAGACGACAACTCACTCGTGATGAAACATATCCATGCAAGTGATGATGTTGCAGAAGAAGCTCAACTTGCTGAAGAGATTCAAGGTAATGCAAACCAAGAAATTATTGATGTTGAAGGCATTGAAGTCCCTTGTGACGATGAGACAGGCGAGATTTTAGAAGAAACAAAAGTTGATGAATCACAAAAAGAAGTCGTTACAGACGACGCACCTAACTGGTAATGATAACGATCCAAACTCTCGCAACAGGAAGCAAAGGCAATTGTTATCACATAACGGATGGTCACACGCCTTTGCTTCTTGAATGCGGTATTTCATTCAAGCAAATACAACGCAAATTGAATTTCAAAACATCAGACATTGCAGCCTGTTTAGTTACTCATGAGCACAAAGATCACTGTTCCGGAATGAGTGAAGTGTTAAAGGCTGGCATTGATTGCTACATGTCACCCGGTACAAAAAGTGCCATCGGAATCACTCATCATCGGATTCACGGTGTAGAGGTAAAGACGCAATTCAAAATCGGCACATGGACCATATTGCCTTTTGATGTGCAGCATGACGTGTCAGAGCCATTCGGCTTTCTTCTTGCAAATACTGCAGGAGACAAGCTACTGTTCGCCACTGACACTTATTACATCAAATACAGATTCCAGGGGCTTACCCATCTCATGCTTGAATGCAATTACTGCACAGATCTTCTTAATAGAAATGTCGCAAACGGACTGCATAAGTCAATGAAGAAGCGAGTGATGAAATCGCATTTCAGTCTGGAAAACGTCATTGATTTCTTAAAAGCAAATGACCTTACCAAACTCCAGGAAATTTGGTTGTTGCATCTGTCAGATTCGAATAGCAATGAGCAACTAATTCGTAATGAAGTCGCAAAAGTCACCGGGAAAATGATTCACATTCCGTGAGAAAGGATTTTGCAAAGTGAGCAAATACAGAAGTGTCCAGGTTAGCTATTGGCAAGATGCTTTTGTTCTGGATCTAACACCCGAAGAGAAGTACTTCTATATCTACTTGATGACCAACAGCAAAGCAAATCAAATCGGAATATACGAGCTGCCAAAAAGGATTATCGAAACGGAAACTGGTTATAACCGTGAAACGGTGGAGAAGTTGCTAAATCGATTTACGGACTATGAAAAAATCATTTACAACGAACCTACAAAAGAAGTAATGCTGCTCAACTGGAGCAAGCACAATTGGAATAACAGTCCGAAGGTAGTCAAACGAGTTGAAGATGAATTGAAGGGAGTCAAGTTTTCCCCTTTTATTGAAAAGTACCGTGAAAGCATTGAAAACACTGAGTTTAATAAAGTATCTATACAGTATCCAAGCAGTATGGATATAAGAGAAAAGAGAAAAGAGAAAAGAGAAAAGGAAAAAGAAAAAGAAAATGAAAAGAAAAACGCATCAACTGGATCCTTCGAAATTCCAATTTCTCCTTTTCGCTTTTACGAACAAAATGGATTTGGAGCATTGACTCCTTATGTAGGTGAAAAAGTAAATGGTTGGATTGATGACTTATCAGAAGAGCTCATTATTCATGCTATGAAAATAGCAATTGAAAATGGTGTTCTGAAGTGGAATTACGTGGAATCCATCTTAAGAGATTGGACGAATCGAAAGATTTCTTCAATCGAGGAAGTAGAAGCGATTAGGTTACAACGGAAACAACAATCATTTCACCATCGCAAACCACTAAAGGAAGAGAAAGTTCCAGAGTGGCTTGATGAACAGAAGAAAGAACGTGCTGGAGAAATTGTTGTAGAAAATACTGTTTCACCAGAAATGGAAGAGCAAAGAAGGCTTCTCCTTGAAAAACTTGGTGTTAAAGAATAACCATAAACCTGAAAAGAAGGTGTTTGAATGAAACCACAAGTTGCTCCAATGTCGCCAGAAGGCATGCGCCAAGCATTTATCCGTGAATTAAAGTCCATGGGCATCGAAGAAGGTCGTAACGGCGAGTCTTTAGACAGTCTGGACTATCATTCGGTATTAAATCTAGTAACCATCGAACGCATTAAACGAGATTACGAGTAGGAGGATCCGTATGAATCGATATAGCGAAAATTACAAGAATACAGGTTCTAAAAGCGTAGCTGAAATCGAACGTAACGCTCACATCATCAACACATTCTCTGTTGCGGCTGTTGGAAGCGACAAGGGGTTTCGCCACCAGTACGCATTTATCGTCTCAAAATCACGCGGTGCAGGCGTGAGACTAACGGTGCGAAAGCAATGCTCAAATGGAAATGAAATTGCTCGTTCTTTAATAGTCGCCAAACAAAACTTAGATACTTTAAGACAGTCTATGCACGACTTGTCCAAACCAGTACAAGCAGCTAAAAAAAGAGTGGACGAGCTTAGTTATATTAATAGCTTGCTAGATTCCTGTTTTAAGGGGTGGCATTGATGCGAGAGATTAAGGTTCGTGGCTACTCAGTTGAAAAGTTGTGCGCTGACAGTCAGTGGGTTGAAGGTTTTGGGGTGATGGACGTTAAGTACACGGATGGAAAAATCGAATATTTCATCATTTCAAACTACGGAGAATTCGAAGTGCATCCAGAGTCTATCGGTCAATTCACAGGATTGCACGACAAGAACGGTTTGGAAATTTATGAAGGGGATATCGTACTTCGAGAGCTAGTCACTATCGGTATCCATATAAATGAAGACTTCATAGGTCAAGTGAAAATGTACGAAGGTCGTTGGTGGATAGACAACGGCAGAGATGCGGTTCCACTGTGGAGTCCATTTGACGAATTAATAGTGTTAGGAAATATTTACGAGCATCCTAACTTGCTAGAAGGCGATGACTCATGACGCTAATCTTCAACCCCTACAAAACGGTAAAGAATGGCGTGATACACAAGCAAGCATTTGGAGTATCGGATGCTAAGTTTCGGAAAATGCGCAGAAATATGATCGATACTGGATTCGAACAAGTGAGTCCAGTTCATACAAACGGAAATCATAAATGGTGCCAAATGAAGTTTGTTGGGAGGAAGAAAACCCATTGAACATCACAACGCTTTACAAAGACGTGGACCGCCAAATTATCACTGTTTGTGGACATTTAAGTGTTGATGAAATTCGCAATTACAAAAGGAATGGGTGGAGAAACGACCGCCCAGGTACAAACAAAAACGGAATACCAATTCAACCAACCAGGAGGAAATCTCATGAAAAAAATCATTGATTTAAATACATTTGCAAACGGTGCTTTAGCGGAAAAAGTAAACATCGAACTTCAAAAAGTTCTTGAAAACATTTCGGATCCAAACACGGACCATAAGAAAGCTCGCAAAGTAACTATCACGATGACTCTCAAAGCAAATGAACGTCGTAACTTGGCAAATGTCCTGGTTGATGCAAAATCTGCCCTTTCACCGTCTGTGGGGGTTGAGTCCGAATTAATTATTGACTTCACTCCTGAAGGTGATATCACTGGCGCAGAACTTAAGAGTGGTATTCCTGGACAAGCCTACATCAGTAATGATGGTGAAGTATTAGACCATCTTGGCAAACCAATACCTGCAGAAGAACCAGTAAATAAAAAAGTAGTCCAATTTAAATAAAATCTATTAATCTATCAAACCCAAAAACTAAAAACCGAAAAGAGGAAATTGAAATGTTAAAAGAATTCGTATCGTACTTATTGGAACTAAAACGTCCTGAAACAATCGAAGCTGCCGGAAAGGTTTACTCAACAAACCAATTGTACCGTTTGGACAAAGAACAAGAAGTTTCTGCAATCAATGTTCGCAGCTTATCAGGTCTAGTGGATTATGTGAAATCAAGCTTCGACCACGAACGCCCAGTGATGATCCATGTGGAATCCCCAACAAAGGTAAACGTTTTCGATGCTTTAAATGATGTGAATGACCGTCGTACTTATGTAAAGGCGGGTGCATTACTACCAAGCATTACTTTTGAGCAGTTTGTTGACCGTGAGAAATTCCAAATCATGCTGCAAGCTTGCTTTGTACCAAATACAGATAAAGAGCAAGTATTGAAAGTGGTCAGTTCCATCATTGAAGAAAATTCAGTACAAACACAAGATGACGGAGTTACACAACGAGTAACCGCGAAGACTGGCGTTGCAACTGTAGGGAATGTGAATGTACCGAATCCAGTCACTTTAAAACCATTCAGAACATTTGCGGAAGTATCACAACCAGAATCAGAGTTCGTTTTACGACTTAAAGATGGTGGCCGTGTTGGTCTTTTTGAAGCGGATGGAGGTGCTTGGGAGTTGAATGCAATGGCGAACATTGCCGAGTACTTAGAGCATGCATTGGCTGATGAAATTATTGCAAAAAGAGTAGTCATCATCGACTAATCATTAGGGGCCTGGTGCCCCTATTTTTATAAAAAATTGCAGATGGGATTGATTTTTTGAAAACAATATTATTTGAAATCATGGGCGAACCCGTCGCGCAAGGTCGCCCACGTGCCGGTAAGACATTCACAGGTAAAACGGTTTTGTATGACCCTTTGAAGTCACGCGACTTTAAACAGTATGTGAAACTGGTTGCCTCTCAAAACGCACCGAAAGAACTAATTAAAGGTCCAATTTATTTATTCATTGATGTGTATAGATCAACGCCTAAAGTTCTTCAGACAAAGCCGAAACAAGCCTTGATTGAAAATGGAGAGTTAAGGCCAACAAGTAAACCTGACGTGGATAATTATGTGAAGGGCGTAAAAGACGGGCTAAACAAAATAATTTGGCAGGACGATAGCCAGGTTGTGGAACTCACAGTAAGAAAATTTTACAGTCTCTCACCACGCGTCGTTGTTTGCATAAAATACTAATCGCAACGGAATCAGGAGTGGAACATATGTCGCTCATAGATGGATCAGTTAAATATGATGACCAGGGCCGAATGAAATACCATCCTAAATACCACACTCGTCATGGTAAAAGATTTACGGAAGATGAACTCATTTATCTTTGCAAGTTCTGGGAGATTGATAACATAAGAGATTTGTCATTAGGATTAGGAAAAACAGAAATGACTCTGGCTTCCAGAATTACTAACTTGAAGAAAAGTGGCAAATACGAAGTCTATAAAGCGATGGAGCTTTCTGACTAAAAAGGACTTGAAAAAGAAAAAAATTGCTTATCTAATTTATAAAGCTGATTGGACCATTCACCAATTGATCTAATTGAAAGTAGCTTGGAAATTGAACGAGAAAAAATAGTCCACTCTCATAATTACATTCGAAATCATAGAGTGACAAGTCTAGACGATCCGTATCAGAACATAAAGTTATACCAGAAGAAGTAGCTAGGTAGCAATATGGCTACCTCCAAAATTACTGTTGAGGTCGAAATCTTAAATGTGAAAAAAGGTGTGCCGACTGTTATTCGTATGGACGGTCATCAATATTCTTTGCAGCATCCAAGCCAGATGAAAATAGGAGTGGAGAAGCCATTAATAATAAACGACTTAACACCTTAGCATTAGTCCTTTATGTGTTAACAATGATGTTCGGTATCGTGTTGGCCATCACGGGATTTGATAATCCATATTTGTTCGTAACGGGATTTGTCTTGTTTGTTGCAAACATGCTTTTATTCTACGTGGCGATTGTAGATCGCGAAAACATGAACCAGAAGTGATCGTATGGAACAACAATATGAAAATGTTCCTGTGGAATTTCAGAGTTATCGGACCGTTGACTAATTATGTGAAGTAAGGAGGCGCTTCATGAATTACTGGTTTTATAGATTAAAAGAGGTTGTTGATTCTCCATATAGCTATAACAATATTGATAATATCGAACAAGATGTCTTTATAGCGAAAGATAGAAATGAAGCAAAGCAGTATCTTAAAGAAAAATATCCCGATTTGCCATTACGTAAGCCGAAAAACGCACTAGCAGGAACGCAGTACTTGTATCTCACTGAAAGTGACGAGTATTGGTATAACAGGCTATACGGTGAAGTGAATGTCCAGTGTTGCTGGTGCAATAATACAACAACTGTTATTGGCGAAAAAAATGTATTGAGAAATCGCAACGGTGATTTTTGTTCAACGGACTGTAAAGAAGCTAGTGAACAAAAAGAGCAACAAGAATGGATAGATAAAGAGGATCATGTATGTATCAAAGAACAAAACGGCATATTAGTAGGCTACATTTACAAAATTACTAATAAACGTACTATGAGTTGCTATGTTGGACAAACAGTTAATGCGCCATTATTTAGATGGTGGCAGCACTTGAAATGTGATAGTAAGTTCGAGCAATCTGACCTATCGGAATTAGTTTTTGAAGTGCTAGAAGTCGTTCATTACGATGCTAAGACAGATGCCATCTATACAAATGCAAAGGATAAATTGAATAATCGGGAAGCCTCTTATATTCGTTTATTTGATGCAGTCGAAGAAGGTTATAACGCAGTGCAACCAAAGGAGCATGAAGCTACGTTATTCGATTTAATCTAACCAACAGTACAACGATACTACGCAGTAGATACATTATCTGTCGTAAGAAAAAAAGAGCAATCATTAGATTGCTCCAAGAATTAATATTATTTATCCGGAAAATCTACATGTAGTGGTGGAGGAACAAGCCAACCTTTTTCTTTGTTTAATCGCAATAGTTTCGCTCCTAATTGTGCTTTGCTCATATGGAACTGACCGTACATTAAAGCAATATCTTCTCTAATGCACTGACCCATTGCTTGACTGCATGCGACTAAACCAGCTGCGCAATCCATTGAGAGTGCAGCACTGATTTCAGGATCGTTAAATCGTGCTCCAATAGGAATATCCTCTAGTCTCGCAACTGGTCGTTCAGGTGGTGCGGGAGGAAGTCCAATACCGTTAATTTTAACTATTTTTTCCAATTGTTTGTTTTCATCTTTCATAACTTGAATTGATTCTTCGATGATTTTTTCTAAATCTTCATCACCTGTGTGATTAATAAATGTTTGATATGCAGCAATTAAGCCGTTGTTTGTAGCTAAATTCGTCCAAATAGCAAACACTTCACCATAATGTAACGGTTCATCTTTTGGGTTTCCACTTAGTATTCCCATAATCGCACTCCCTAACTACTTAAAAATTTTCCATACAGGAACTAAGATGTCCAGAATATAAAAGATTATTCAACTGTATGGAAAATTTAAGTTATATGTACAGTAAAGTTTAATTCGTAGTTCAACCATACGCACCGTTGACACATTATGTGAAACGAAATATTGGAGAAAATTATATAAAAGAAAAATAGAAAATAAAGTGAAGATTGTCAATAAATAAAAGAAAACAGCCAATAAAACGTTGGCTGCTCTTTCTACTAATAATTAAAATTATCTTCAATTTAGTCATTGTCATAACAAGGCTTATTTCCACTGCATCCTGTCCAAGGCCCAAAATTTGTATCACTTAACCCGCCTGCAGATACGCTTGGTGCAACGAAAACTACTGAAAGGCATAAAGCAGATACAAAAAGTTTAATTTTCATTTTCATATTACGATCCCCCTTTCTGAATATTTAATCTATTATAACATTACAAAAATGGTAATAGTAGGGAACAAGGTATGAAAATAACTACTTTATTCGACATAATAGTCAATTGTAATATCGAAGGAGAAAAATGAACTATGACCGAACAGATCAACGAAAAGGTTTCCATCAAGGGTAACTAAAAAGCACCCTTGTGAATCATTTAAAGAATTCATAAAAACCTAAATTCATTGGAATCAACCAAACATAAAAGCCGAATAAACAAATTGGACCTATAAGGAAATTAAATATTCCGCGTGGCAATATCCATTGAAACAGAAGTTTATAAATAAATGCAAAAAGCATGATAGTAACAAAAAGGATAATAAGAGGCCAGATAAATTGCATTTGATTAAAATTTACGCCTTCAAACATATTCGTGTATTCCACGATTTCACCACCTTGTAAAATTTACTAATTAAATAGTACTACAAAATGTATTGTGAGGAGAATTAATAATGAGAATGAAAGATGTAAAAATAGATTCCCAGGGATTTCTAAATATTGATATAATGGAACTACCTGTTAATTGTGTGATTATTGTATCAGAAGGAAAAGCGAAGATCTCTGAGCTACCAGCTTTTGCAGAAACGAAAATTACCACACATCAAGGAAAGGTGACCCGCGTTAAGTGGGATGAGGGGGAAGCGTTTTGAACGATGATAATACACATGAGATTAACTTGATTAAATTAAAGATCCATTTTAAGTACTGTATTTCATTTTTAATTGCTATTTCATGTTTAGTAGGGGGACTAGCACTTTTTAATCAAAAAACCGCAATTACTGGTCTTTCTAATGCAAGTCTTTTACTTTCGATTGTACTTGCTATAATTGCGATTCTGATTACACTTTGGGATGTTTCTGGGCAAAAACAAAATGTGTACGATATGAAAAAAGAAATTGAAAAACTTAAAAAAATTGTTGATAAATCTTCTAGTTTCTCAGAAGAGTTAGAAACAGGTTTAACGAAGATTGAAGGAATGAATAATGAAAATTTAACTTTGTTGAGTTCTTTACATGAATTAATGAAAGGTATTAAACCAGATGACAAACCTGAAGAATTCTATGAAAAAGTTGAAGAATTATTGAAAAATAATTTCTCGCATAATGAAAATCTTAATAACATGAGAAATAGTAAAGAATTTTCGGGAGCCAAAAATGAAATAGTAGCATTTGTTTTAAGTAATTCTGTTCATCAAACTAATGAAATTAAGGATTACTTTAAGATGAAATATCCTAATCATATTATTTTGTATCGCGAAGCCTTAGCCGAGTTATTGTACAAAAAAGAAATAATAGTTGGCGACAATGGTGAATTTGAATATAGATTTTAGTCCAACCTGTAAACAGGAGGACACCAACAGCACATAGCTGTTTTGGTGTCCTCTTTTTTATTTCATAAAAAGGGGATAGGAAAATGAGAGCAATATTAAACTATCTAGACCTTTGCACCGAAATCGAATTGATTGAATTGGATTTAGAAAGAGTCGATGCAGACATGGATTACTGGTTCGGTAAAGGTGGAATCATGTTAGGTAGCGTTGGTGCTCACAATTTTGGTTCTAAAGAAGCTATCGAGCGAATTGAGCACCTTCATAACAAAAAACATGGTATTTTAAAACGTTTGGAACATTACAACGAAATGAAAGAAGATTATGAAAAAACTTTAGACAAACTAACTGGTCTTGATCATAAAATCACGGTCATGCGTTACGTTAAAAACATGAGAACAAAAGAGATTGCGAAGGAACTTAATTACTCGGACGGGTATATTAGAAACATCCTTGCAAAATGTGACAAAATGATGCGCGCACCATTGACACATGATGTGGTACTCTTTAAATAAGGAGTATTCAGTAACGCGTGGGTAGTGGTGTTGGTGGTTATACTAAGTTAGTAAAACAAAATAAGAAATAATAAAACGCTTGGGCAAACGTCTGGGCGTTTTTTCTGTTGGTATTGAGTTGAGTTGTGAATAAAATTTACTAGGGTACACATAATAAAAAGAAAAAGGTGGTATGACTTTGGAAAAATCTACAAAAGATATAACAGATGAATTATTGCAGCGAGAAGGAATAGCTCACCTGAATATTGAACCATACGAGAAAGTAACAATAACAACCGGTCAAGGAGAACAACATTTCACTGGACCGGCAATTATTATTGTAAACCAAGATTAGAGGCGTCTATATCCGTAGACGTCTTTAATATGTTGCGCATGATAACTTCCATGAGAAGATGCATTTAATAAACCAGAATAGACATGAGCAGGAACATTAAAATAGTCATAAGTGCCACTTCGAAATTCAATTCTAAGTGTCTGATCTGATGCATCATATCCAACTCTCACCAAGTTTGAGGAATTGACATATCGCATATCCATTTAAACTTCACCTCCTTTAAGTTTACATTTCGACAAAAATCAGGAAATTCCTTTCATATAGCGTTAGATTAAAGGACTTCCTGAGATTAATGGCGAATATTGTCAGTGGGAGGTGAAATAAGTGAATTATAAAGTAGCAGTAAGTTATGGAACAGAGGGTACATCAACACAAGATGTTCAAAATGTTTCTGAAATCGTATATTTAAATGATGCATATTATTTTTACAATGAATTAGGTGAAGTAATTTTTATTGCACCTCAAAATTCAGTTGTATTTATAAAAAATTATTAAGCTTGGTCACATCCTTCGGGGTGTGGCTTTTTGTTATGTCTTAAAAAGCATTTAGCATGACGGAGGTGGGTGATCAATTAAATGGCAAGAGCAAGAAGTCCAGTCCGTGACAAGGCATTTGAAATTTATAAGCAATCGAATGGTAAGAAATTATTAAAAGATATTGCTGCTGAATTAGATGTCTCTGATACTCAAATACGTAAGTGGAAGAATCAAGACAAATGGGATGAACAAATGAAAGGTAACGTAACTATTGCGAAAGGTAACGTTACTAAACAAAAACGTGGCGCTCCTTCTGGTAATGACAATGCTAAAGGGAACAACGGTAACAGAAAAGCAGCTCCTCCGAAACGAAACTCAAATGCTCTGAAACATGGTTTCTATGCGAGGCACCTCCCAGAAGAGTTTTTGGAAATAATGGATGAAGTGAGACAGGCGGATCCAATTGATTTAATTTGGGATCAGATTGTTATTCAGTTCACTGCCATAATCCGTGCTCAAAAAGTAATGTGGGTTTCTAGTGGCGATGATCATTTAAAAGAAGAGTCAGGAAGTAGCTGGGGTGAAGGAGGAGGCAGCGAGTCGCACAAAGTGTCTTTTGCCTATGAACAGTATTATGCCTATTTAAGCGTTCAGTCCCGGGCTATGGCAGAGCTTCGGAATCTGATTAAACAGTTTGATGAGCAGGCCCATGTTCATGATGAGCGCCGATTGAATCTAGAGCAAATGGAAATTGGCATTGTACGAACAAAAGCAGAAATCACTAAAATAAGTGGTGATGAGGAAGAAGAATACGAGGATGATGGTTTCATAGAAGCGTTAAACGGCAAGGTTGAAGAGATTTGGAGTGGTGATGATGAGCAAGAAACGTAAACCTGCTCCATTCAAATTCAAACCATTCTCTAAGAAGCAACTGAAGGTATTAACGTGGTGGAAACCAAATTCACCTCATAAAGATAAAGATGGTATTATTTGCGACGGGTCAGTACGTGCAGGTAAAACGGTTGTTATGTCACTATCCTACGTTATGTGGGCAATGGAGATGTTCCAAGATGAAAATTTCGGGATGGCCGGTAAAACAATTGGTTCCTTTCGTCGTAACGTAGTGACTCCTCTTAAACGAATGTTAAAGGCGAGAGGTTACACTGTAAAAGATCATCGAGCAGATAACATGTTAACGGTGTCTTTCCAAGGGAAAACCAATCATTTCTATGTGTTTGGCGGAAAAGATGAAGGTTCTCAAGACTTGATTCAAGGGATAACACTTGCTGGTATGTTCTTCGATGAAGTTGCATTAATGCCTGAATCATTTGTTTCTCAAGCTACCGCTCGATGTTCTGTTGAGGGTGCTAAGTTCTGGTATAACTGTAACCCTGCTGGTCCTTATCATTGGTTTAAAGAGAAGTGGTTAGACCAACGAAAAGACAAAAAGATGCTGCACATTCACTTTACGATGGATGATAACCTCTCACTAGATGAGAAGACAAAGAATCGTTACAAACGTATGTATAGCGGTCTGTTTTATCAGCGGTTCATCCTGGGCTTATGGGTTATGGCCGAGGGCATCATCTTCAGTATGTACGAAGAAGCCAGAAATAAAGTTAAAACGACTGAACGGAAATACTCGAAGTACTACGTTTCCTGTGACTATGGTACACAAAACCCGATGGCATTCGGTTTATGGGGATTGCATGACGGCACCTGGTACAAAGTTAAAGAGTATCACCACGATGCTCGCAAAAAGAAAGTGCAAAAAACAGATGATGAATATGCAAAAGATCTTGAGGAATTTGTAAATGGACTGACGAAAGTAATCGTCGTGGATCCATCGGCAAGTTCTTTTATTATTTTGCTAAAGAAACGTGGTTGGGTTGTAAGAAAAGCTAAGAATGATGTATTAGAAGGCATTCGTAACATGGCCACAGCATTGAGTACCGGGTTAATTAAATACAACGACTGCTGCAAAGAGTCGTTACGTGAAATTACATCGTATGTATGGGATGAGAAAGCAATGGAACGTGGAGAAGACAAACCAGTTAAACAGAATGACCATCAAATGGATGCGGATCGTTATTTTGTAAACACAATACTTTATAACGACAATTCTGTTTCAGTATTGAAATGAGGTGAGTAGATGACGGTTGTAGACATTTTCGGAAAGCCCTATTACGAACAGTTAAATGACATCGTAAGAAATATGGTAGATGGTGTTATTTCTGATAATGAGATGCTAGTAAAAGATTTAAAAGACTGGCAAGCAAGCGATGTTCGCAAAGGAATGATCGCCGGGGAAGCTTATTACCTAAACAAAACAGATATCCAAAGAGATAAAGTGCAGGATATTTCTTGGAAATCGAACGTTAAGTTAGAACATGGATTTGCGAAGAAATTAGTAGATCAGAAGATTGGTTACTTATTATCTAAAGAGCCGACGGTTGCTACAGAAAATGAAGCTTATGCAAAAGAGCTAAAAGAAGTTTTTAACCGCAAGTTTTTGAAGAAATTAAAGAACACTGGTAAAGAGGCCATCAACAAAGGTATTGCGTATCTGTATACCTATATCGATGAGGAAGGGCTGCTATCATTCAAGAAGTTTCCTTCCGAACAGATATTGCCGTTTTGGAAAGATGATGAGCATACAGAAATTGCATCTTTCTTGAGAGTGTATCAAGTAACGATATACATGAATGGGAAAAAGGAAGTTCAGGAAAAGGTAGAGTATCACCATGAAAATGGAATTAACTATTTTGTCTTTGATGGTGTGAAACTGATTGCAGACGTGCCAGCAGGTATTGAATCAACTCAACACTTCACAATCGATGATAAACCTTTCTTATGGACACGTATTCCTTTAATTCCGTTTAAGTACAACGAGGAAGAGCAGCCATTAATTGATTCGATCAAGTCATTAGTCGATAACTACAACACTCAAGCATCAACAAATGCCGATTTATTAGCCGACATACCTCAATTCATTTACAAATTAGTGAATTACGGCGGAGTCAGTTTAAGTGAATTCATTAGCGATTTAAATCGTTATAGAGCAGTTAAGCTTGATGAAAATGGTGATGTAGATAAACTACAGGCTACTCCTCAAACTGATGCAACTGAGAAAGAATTAGATCGTGACCGTAAATCGATTTATGAATTTGGTCGTGGTGTTGATACTACAGATTCTGAATTAGGAAACGCTTCTGGTGTAGCTTTACGCTATCGCTATTCTGATTTGGATATGGATTGCAATATTCTAGAGTCAGAATTCCAATCATCAATTGAACATCTCTTGTGGTTTGTGAATCAATATTTACTTATGACTAAAAATGTAGACTTCACAAAAGAATCAGCGGATATCATTTTCAATCGTGACATCATCATCAATGAATCGGAAGTAATCACTGATTGTTCTAATTCAGTTGGTATTCTCGATGATAAAACAATTAGAGAAAACCATCCTTGGTACACAGATGAAGTTGAAAAACGAATTGATAAACAAAAGGCAGAAGAACAAAAAGAAATTGAAGGTTATCAAGATACTTTCAATAAGGTCCCGGCGAAAGATGTGAAGGCTGATGCCTAAGTATTGGGAAGAACGAGCCATACAACGTGAGATTGAATCACAGATCATAGCTGATAAGTATCTTGCTCGAATGGATGATAGTTTGCGCCAAGCTCAACAAGATGTAATTCGTCAAATTGATGCGTTCTATGCTCGTTATTCAACAGACAACCATATTACATTAGCCGAAGCAAGGAAGTACCTTACATCGAAGGAACTGAAAGAATTCAATGAAGTCGACCTTAAACGTTTTCGTGAAATGTCGCTTTCCGGCAACCCTCGTTATGAGAATTTATTAAAGGCAATCAGTTTCCGAGTTCGTATCTCAAGACTTGAAGCACTGAACGCTAAAATAGAAATGACCATGTTAGATCTATATGGTGGCTCAAAAGGGCTGCAGGAATACACATATACAGGATTGGCTGAAGTGTATAAGAGTTCTTATCAACATTTCATGTATGACTTTGCAATGGCTGGTGTACCAGGTACGGTGGACATCTTAACTAATGAAACAATTAAAGAACTCCTTACTTACAATTGGAGTGGAAAAGAGTTCTCCAAGCGTATATGGGGACATCAAGACGATTCAATTGCAAGTGTTCGTAAAGCGCTTGAGAGAAGCTTTGCTTCAGGTCATTCAATTAGTCGAGTAACAAAAGAGATTATGGAAAAGACCGACGTTGTTTATTCACGTGCTGAAGCCTTGGTGAGAACAGAATCTAATTTCTTTCATGGCCTAGCTGCTCAAAACAGTTATGTTGATTCTGATTTAGAGAAATATGAGGTTCTAGCAACACTTGATATGAAAACTTCAAACGTTTGTAGAGAGCAAGATGGTGAGATTTACAACGTTAAAGATTATCGGCCGGGTATTAATGCTAATCCGTTTCATGTGCGTTGTCGTACAACTACCATTCCTTGGTTCGATGAATCAGAGTACATGGAGCAAGAAAAGCGCCAGTCAAAAGATGGTCTAATAGATTCAATAACTTATGAAAAGTGGATCGAACAATACGAGTAGATTGAATACGTTATTCATCGTAGCTTCCCATAATAGCTTATTACGTAAACTAAAAGTTTTTACAGAAATAAGTCGTATCAAGGCTTTCAGCTATTCATGTGATTATGCGAAATGTATAAAAAATGTATGAAGTCAGAAACGTAGTCATAGCGAAAACTTACAAAAAGTAAGCGAACAGGATTTTGTGGGGAAAATGTATACGCTATTCATCGAAAGGAGTGGTACAAGTGGATAAAACAGAGAAGTATTTGAAGTCCATTGACAATTCCCTGAAAGATATTTTGAAAGAGTTAAAACATCAAAGGCTTACTTCGACTACTACCCATGTAACTGTAGATGCAAAAAAAGTACATGACATCGGTAAAGTCATTAAACAATTTGACAAGACGATCACTTCAGGTTTCCTGTAAACAAATTGACTTAAAGGTGGTGATGGACATTGATTCTCTTTCAGTTAGCGATTTTAGCAATTATCTTGAAGATACTTTACAAGTTAAGTAGGTCGAAGACACCGGCTGCATTTTCTAATCAAGAGCATTTCGTAGATTGGAAACCTGTGTTGTATAACCTGCCAAAACGAGCAACTAAAAATTCACACTGGTTTACTCATACATTCATGCGCTCTCGCAGGAAAGGGTAAGGTGGTCCATCATCTTCGAGCTATCGGTTAAATAGCAAATTCGTCATCTTAGCATTTGTGGACGTTAACTATCAAAGCGGTTCGTGGACGTAACCACGTAAAACAATCGTAAACCACTAGGAGGAAGATAAATGAAACGCGAATTTTTAGAAGCTTTAGGTCTTGAGAAAGAAGCCATTGATAAAATCATGGGTGAGCATGGCAAAACGGTTGAAGGGAATAAGCAGAAATTAACCGATGTAACCACTAGCCTGGATGATGTAAAGGCTCAACTAGCTCAACGTGATAAGGACCTGAAAGAATTAAAGAAACAAGCAGAGGGCAGTGCGGATCTTCAAACGAAATTCACTGAGCTTGAAACGAAGTACAATCAAGATAAGCAGGACTTTGAAGCGAAAATCAAAGAAACCCAACTAACTAGTGCTCTTAAATTAGCATTAGCAGGAAAGGTTCATGATGCTGATCTCGTTGCAACGCTTATCGACAAGAACACAATTGAATTAGGCGCAGACGGAAACGTCACAAAAGGACTGGATGAGCAGATTAAAACCCTGCAAGAATCGAAGTCTTTTTTGTTTGTTCCAGAAACACCGGGTGCCAAGATTGCGGGAACTAAACCTGCAGGTGGAAGCAATCCAGGGAATGAACCTCCTGTTAGTGTAGGTGCAAACTTTGCTAAAAGCGCCAATGAACAAAGTAAGCCAGTAGAAACAACAATTTGGAGTTAAGAGAGGAGAAATTTTAATGTATTTCAAAAAAGAAACAGTTACACAAGTCAATTTTTTAGCAAGTGCTAATTTTCAATCGTTCACGACTCAAGTAGAACAAGCTGGGGTAGCAACAGATGCAAATGGTCGTAAAATTGTTAAAGCTGGAACAATCCTGCCTTTAAATGATGCGACTGCAAAAGGTATCTTGCTAACAGATGTAGATGTAACAACTGGGCCACAACCAGGTGCGTTAATCGTAGAGGGTTATATTCTTGAATTACGATTACCGGTTGCACCTGCAGCAGCAGCTAAAACAGCATTAACAAAAATCACATTCCGATAAAATAAAAACCACAGAAAAGAGGAAATGAATTATGCCGAATGTATTAGATCTATTTAAACAAGCTGAGGTATTAAATTACCTTCAAGACCGTCAATACCCAACACTTTTAGGAGCAACACTTTTCCCGGAAGTGAAAAAGCAATCATTAGAATTTGATTTGATTAAAGGTGCGGGACGTACACCAGTAGTTGCTTCTGTACATGCTTTTGATACTGAAGCAGAGATTGGTTCTCGTGAAGCAAGCAAAATGGCTTTAGAGGCTGCATTAATTAAACGTAAAATCCCGGTAACTGAAAAAGAGATCATTGCATTAGAAAATCCACGTAACCAAGCGGAACAAAACTATCTAATGAAAAACGTGTACAACGACATTGACACATTAGTTGCTGGTGTTAACGCTCGTATCGAGCAAATGCGTATGGAGGTTCTTGCTAAAGGAACATTAACGCTAGCTGAGAACGGCTTGAACACAGCTATTGACTATGGGGTGCCTTCAGCAAATAAAGAAGCTCTAGCAGGAACCGATTTATGGACTGATTCTTCTTCGGATCCATTAGATGATTTAATTCGTTGGCAGTCGGCTTTAGCATCTCCAGCTACTCGTGCGTTAACATCGAATGCGGTGCTTAGCTCATTGCTTAAGCATCCGAAAGTGATTTCTGCTTTGTTTGGTACTGGTTCAGGCCGTATTGCATCTCGTGCAGATTTAAATGCATTCATGGCGCAACATGACTTACCACAAATTGCAGTCTATGATGCGAAATTCCGTAAGCAAGCTGCAAACGGTACGTATACACTAAACCGCTACTTCCCTAACAATTCATTCGTTATGTTCGGAGATGGCATTCTTGGTGAAACGTTATTCGGTCCAACTGCTGAAGAAATCCGCTTAACTCGTGACCCATCTATCGATATTTCTAAAGTTGGAAATGTATTAGCAATGGTTTATGAGGAAAACGTTGATCCAGTATCGACTTGGACAAAAGCAGTAGCAACAGCTATTCCATCATTCCCTGCAGCTGACGAAGTATTCCAAGCACAACCAATCGCATAAAGAGGAGGCCAAATCATTATGATAGTAAAAGTTAAAGAGGTCCCAGTTCGTTATAACGGACAGACTTATTCTCCTAACGAAGAATTTGAGATGGATAAAGCACACGTAAACGAAAATATTGTTGAAGTTGTTGAAGATGATGAGGTTAATCCTTTCGAAAAAATGACGAAGGACCAATTAAAAGCAGAGCTTGATAGACTTGAAATTTCCTATGAAGCAGACGCTAAAAAAGAAGTTCTTGTAAAGGCATTATCGGAAGCTCCAACAGAGTAAGGAGGGGCAATCATGGATGTTTTTGAAATCATTAAGGCAAAACTGCCAGCGGATAAACTTCCAGACGACACAGTGTTAGCAATGCATGTTGCAGAGGTGGGACAAAGTATTCTCACCTACTGCAATATTGCTTCAGTTCCTCCAGGTTTAACATTCGTTCATGCGAATATGGTAATTGATCTAATCAATGGCGAAATCAAGAAACAAACTCCAGACGAAGCTCAAATTGTTAAATCAATTAAAGAGGGTGACGTTCAAGTTTCGTTTGGTTCTACAAGTGCATCATTTAGTGAGCTGACAACAGAGCAATTAATCAATGATTATAAAAGCCAGTTGAATAAGTTTCGCCAGATGAGGTGGTAGCATGACTATTCGTGACATGATGGCTAAAGCGATTAAAGCTGTTGAGTATATGTATGATAAGACCGCAGAGATTAAGCGATATGAGCCATACACGAAACCCAGTGGTGCTGATGGTATGCAATGGGTTACAAAGCACATTGACGTACCGTGTCGCACATCTTCCACAACACTCAACACTTCAACTCAAGGTGATGCGAATCTGATTGAGTATGACGTGAAGCTATTTCTTTCACCAGCGTATGACGTGCTTGCAGGTGATGGTTTCATCATTAATGGTACTAAATACGAATCAGCAAAAGAGCCATTTGTTTATGTATCTCACCAGGAAGTGCTTTTAATCCGAAAGGCGTTTGCGTAATGGGTTTTGAATTCAGTGAAATGAAACTCATGAAACAGAATCTTATTGAATTAAACAAAGCTTCACACGAGATACACTTGAAGGTTGCTAAACGTATTGCTCAATTAGCTATTCGTAAAGTGAAAAAAATGTCGCCTGTAGAAACGGGTGACTTACGTAACAACTGGAAGTACCACATTGTTAAAAAGGGCGATACGTACACCATTCTTATATACAACCAATTGGAATACGCTTCATTCGTTGAAAATGGTCATCGTATTGTTCGTTTTGGCAAAACGATTGGTTGGGTAGAAGGAAGGTTCATGTTGAAATTGACGAAAGATGAAATGGATCGTATTGCACCTAACATGTGGAAAAAGGAAGTTGAAAAGGAGATGAGACGAATCTTTGGTGAATAATTTAAAATCTCTCATTATCCAACAGATCAAGTTAGTGTTTGGAAATCTAAAAGTATACGATGAACCAATTCGGCAGGGGTTAATAACTCCTGCTTTTTTGGTACTCATTTTTAATAACGCTCAAGAAAAACTACTGGGTAAACAAGTCGCGCGAACCTACTCAATCAATGTCACCTACTTTCCTCTTTCAGAAGACCGTAGAAGTGAATGTGATTTAGTTCTTGAGACGTTCCAGACTGAGTTTCAACTTATTGCTGACAAGCACCATACTCACCAAATAGAAGGTCAAGTTGTAGATGATGTGTTAGTTATCACATTTACAGTTAAAGCCTTGCTACGTGAAGTTGTAGACGAAACAGCAATGCAATCATTAGGAGGTGTGACCGTTGACCAAAAATAAACAAATCGTTGAGAAAACAGAAGAGGTTGTTGTCAAGTACAGCAAAGAAGCTTTTTTGGATGCTTCTAAAGATTCAAATGAGCGCTTATTACTCAATGTTTTACTAATAGATGGACAGTCATATTCAAAAGAACATGTTGCTACGACATTAAAAGACTGGAAATCAAAGGAATTGAAGGATTTAAAACCGAAGGAGGATAAATAATAATGGCAGGTGGTAATTGGGAAACTCAAAACAAAGTACGTCCAGGTGCGTACATTAACTTCGAAACAAACGATCTAGTTGCCGCAGGTTTGGATTCAGCGGGTCCTGTTGTTATCCCTCTCGCTCTTGATTGGGGCGAAGTTGGTAAATTCATTAAAGTGACATCTAACTCGAAATTCAAAGAGTTGTTTGGTAAAAGTCTAGGGGATATTACACCAATTCGCGAAGCATTTAAAGCTACTGGACAAGTAATTGTTTATAACCTAAATGGTGTAGGTTCAAAGGCAACGGCGACTAGTGGAACATTCGTGACCACAGCAAAACATGGCGGTGTTGATGGTAATAAAATTCGCGTTACTGTAACGGTTGGTTTAGGCGGTACTTCAACAGTTAAGACCTTTTATGATGGTGATCAAGTCGATTCTCAAGTTGTAGCAAACACTTCTGAATTGGTACCTAATGCATTCGTTTCATATACAGGTGCATTACCAGTTGCAGATGCTACTTTAACTCTTGCGGGTGGTACGACTGTAACAGCAACAAATGAATCACATGCGACGGCCGTTTCTGGTTTGGATACACAGGACTTTAAAGTGGTTGCTGTCGGGACTACCGACGATACGATTAAACTTTTGTACGCGTTGAAAGTAAAAGAGTGGCGTGAACAGCAAGGGAAAAATGTAACGTTGGTAACTAACAATTTCAACTCTGCAGATCATGAAGGTGTAAATTCTGTCCTTAATGGTGTGACGCTTGAAGGTAATGAAGTGTTAACTGCAAAAGAGTCACTTTACTTCTATGCAGGTGCTTATGCTAACGCTACTACTAACTCACTAACATATGTTGAATACCCTGGTGCGATTGATTCTGAACGTAAAACGCATGATGAAATTGTTCAAGCTTTGCAAGATGGCCACATCGTTTATACATTCAACAACGGGAGTGTAGTTGTTGAACAGGATATTAATACATTCCGTTCCTTCACTCAAGAAAAGAGCAAGGATTTCCGAAAAAACAAAATTGTGCGTGCCATGGATATTATCTCGAATAATACTCAGCATGTATTTTCCACTTTCTTTATCGGAAAAGTGACAAATGATGCAAATGGACGAGATTTGTTTAAACAACAATTGATGAAAGTTGTTTTAGACCCATTAGTTCAAAGTGCTTCAATCGATTACGTAACTGAAGACATTGCCATTTTCGAAGGTAATGACAAAGATGCCGTAGTAGTTAACATGGGAATCGAGTTTAATGACGCAATGGAAAAACTCTACATGACTGTAGCGTGTAAATAATGGGAGGTGCTTAAAAATGACGAGAATCATGCACACAGAAAACGCAGTAAGCGGTAAAGAAGGTACTCTTTATTTAACAATCAACGGTCTGTCCTTGGAATATGCGGAGATTACAAAGTTCGATGCAAAAATTGAATACACCAAAGCAGATGTAAAACGAGTTGGGGCTCGCATGGACGGTAGCAAGATTGTAGGGGCGAAGGGTACTGGAAGCATGACTGTCTACTACCATCGTCCAGAAATGCGTGCGATGGCTCTTGAATATTTGCGTACCGGGAAATCACCTATGTTTGACGCAATGGTTGTTAATGACGATGTAACAAGTGCTGCAGGAAAGCAGACTACGATTATTAAAAACATCGTCCCGGATAGTGCTACTATTGCACTTCTTGATGGTGAAGCAGACGACGTTTTAAAAGAAGAAATTCCGTTTACGTACGACGACTTCGATTTCTTAAATCAATTCAAAGTAACGAACTAATAGGGGGAACATCAACATGAGCAAATTTAAATCATTTTTAAAAGGTAATGTAAAAGAAATCGAAAATGAATCACTGAAACTTGATCGTTTCGAGGAAGCGATTGTATTGCGTGCGGTACCTTCTGAGGAAGCTGATAAAATCAATGAGCGCTGCTTTAAAAACAAAGCCGGAAGAAAAGGTAAACAGGAGCGCGTTTTTGATGTCACAAAATACAATCGAGAGTTATGCATTGCATCGGTTGTACACCCTGACTTAAACGATAAGGAACTACAGGATTCATATGGAGTATTGGGTTCTGATAACTTATACGGCAAATTGTTTTATGTAGGTGAAGCAAATCAAATCCTCGAAAAAGTTATCGAGATTAGCGGTCTTGATACATCTTTGGATGAGGAAATCGAAGAAGCAAAAAACTAATTGATGGAGAGGATGGTGAACTGGACAGTGAAGCCGTCTACGCTCACTATGCTCTCCACAGGTTCAATAAGTTTCCACAAGAATTTGCGGATCTCCCTCGAAAAGAAAAAGCATTCGTCATTGCGAGTATTAAAGTCCAATTGGAAAAAGAAAAAGCAGAAGCCGCTAAAATTCCTAGACGATAATATAGTATATAACCACCATTGTTACCGTATAATGTGTGTATGGTAACAATTGGAGGGAAATATATGAAAGCAATAGTTAGTTTAATTGATGGTTTGCCATTGAAAGACCTGAATGCTCAAATAGAATTGACGTTTGATGACCAAAATTTCATTATTGTTGAAAAAGGATTCAGCGGTTTCAAAAAAATTGCCGCTTCAACCTTTACAATTCCGCTTACTAACATTATTGATACTTTACAGACAACAGAAGAGGAATTTGTAGAAAAAAGCAAGAGTGTAATTGGTCGCGGCGCTGCTGGTGGATTGTTATTTGGACCAGCGGGATTGATTCTTGGTGGTTTATCCGGTATTGGGAATAAGAAGTCTACTAAAAAATCACATTTATATGTGGTGTCATATGTATCTTCAGATATGCAATTAAAAAACATAACATTCTCAATGCCTTCTTTGATGACCGGTGTAACCAAAAAGTTCGATGATCAACTTCACAAAAAATTGAAAGCGACAACTCCAAACGATCTTGTGTTTGACTACAGAAACCAAGAACCACAAAAAGAATTCAATTTATAAATTATACGATAAATCAAAAGAACGCCTTTTATGGTGTTCTTTTTTTGTATAAAAAAAGGTGGTGAGAGATATGTCGGGAGTACAAACCTCTCTGGCGCTTCAAGATAAACTAACAGGCCCTTTAATGAAAATGATGCGAGCTATGGATCAAACCGTCAGAGTAATGGAGAAAATGGATAGTTCAGCTAGTAACTTAGATACAAAGGGACTGGCTCAAGCGCGAAAATCAATTAATTCAGCTTCGGCTGATATGGCCCGTTTTCAATCAGCTACGAGTTCAGCAGGACAGAATGGTGTAAATTCGCTCAGTAATAATTTGGCTAATCTTTCAGGCCCCGCCTACCATGCGACAGGTTCAGTAAAAACCTTTTTCGCGAGTTTTGCCGGGGCCGCAGCAGCTTATATTTCGCTCCAAAGCTTAACTGAAGGGTTTAAGAAATTCATAGGAACTGCGGATGAAGCTGTTTCAACTAAGGCTCGTTTAGATCTCATGAATGATGGTTTACAAACAACAAAGCAATTGCAGGATATGATTTTCCAATCAGCTCAGCGTTCTCGAGGCGTCTATCAGTTAACAGCGGATTCTGTATCGAAATTGGGCATGCAAGCCTCTGCCGCTTTTTCATCAAATCAGGACTTAATCAATTTCAGCGAACAAATTAACAAGACGTTTGTAATTGCTGGTACTTCCGCGGAAGGTGTTAGCTCTGTAATGCTTCAATTAACCCAAGCGATGGCAGCAGGTAAGCTTCAGGGCGAAGAATTGAATGCTGTTCTCGATAATGCGCAGCCAATCGTCCAAAATATTGCAGATTACATGAAGGTTCCTGTAGGTAGTATTAAGAAGATGGCTTCAGAAGGAAAGATTACTGCTGCAGTAATCAAAAATGCGATGTTTGCAGCAGCAGATGAAACAAACAAAAAATTCGAATCCATGCCATTAACATTTGGACAGGCGATGAATTCAATGTCAAACAAAACAAAAGTTGCTTTTGAACCTTTGTTTGTTCGTTTCAATGACTTTGTAAATTCGGATACATTCACTACTCTTTCAGGTCAAGTTATGAGCTTCGTCACATTGAGCGTGGCGGGGTTAATGATTTTGCTTGACTTCATGGGCTACATTTACACTGCGTTTAATGCAGTGGCAGAATATTGGCCAGTAATAGCAGCAGGTTTAGCTATATTAATTGCCGTCTATTTCCCTGTGATTATTGGTTATTTTAACTTCATGTTAATAAAACTTTGGTTGATGCTCGAACCCATTCTTGCACAAGCAGCTGCATGGGCAATTGCTTATTGGCCAATCACATTAGTAATCCTTGCCGTAATTGCTTTAATCGGGATTCTCATGTACTTCGGTGTGACCACAGAACAAATTCTCGGTTTTGTAGGAGGTCTATTCTACGCGCTGGGAGCGGTAATTTGGAACATCATCGCAATAACATGGAATGCAATTGCAACATTTGCTGAGTTTTTGGTGAATGTATTTATAGATCCAACGTATGCAGTCCAAAAATTATTCTATGATTTAGCCATGTCTGTGATTAATCACATGGTCGCAATAGGAGGTTCGTTTGATAATGTGGCAAATGCATTAGGACAGGCATTTGTGAATGGGGCAAACATTGCAATCAGTGCCATTAACGGGATTTCAGCAGCGTTGAATCTCATTCCAGGTGTTGAAATAGGAAAAATCGGCAAGTTGAGTGCCGGAGCGAGTAGTGTAGTATCTAATGGTCTTAAATCACTGGCAGGTAATTTAAAAGCTCCAATTAGCAGTAAAGATGTAGTTAGTATTTCGCGCATGGATTTAAAGAGCCTACCAGGAGCTTATAAAGCTGGGCAAACTGCAGGGTCTAATTTAAAGATGCCTAGTTTTTCTACACCCAAGTCATCAGATAATACAGCTATGCCAAATTTAAAAGCAATTCCGAGCAACCTATTAGGGGCTGACGGCGGGGCAAAAGGAAAGAATCCGACTGGCGGTAAATTGGACTCTATTGGAAAAATTGATGATGATATTAGTATTTCCGATGAAGATTTGAAGCTTTTGAAAGAGTTGGCGGATATTCGTTCTATTCAGAACTTCGTAACACTCCAACCTTCAGTTACTTTTGGCGATATGAACATTCGTGAAGAAGCTGATATCGACAAGCTTCTTAGTAAGATAAACGAAAGTCTTACAAACAGTATGAATGAATCGGTAGAGGGGGCTTATGCATAATGGCGCATGGTATTTATTTCAGTGCCAACAATGATCAGGAAGGCTTCCGACTACCGATTAATCCTGAAAAGGTTGGTGGTTCAATTTCAGGTGATGGTGAAAAGTTTTCAATATCCAAGGCCGGAAAAATTAATGTTCCAAAAGATGTTCAGCTTGAAAGTTTCGAATTAGTATCTTACTTTCCATCTGATGACTCTCAATATTCATCATCCGCTTATCGCGATCCGCAATACTATATCGACACGATAAAAAGATGGCAACTGAATAAAATGCCTGTTAGGTACATTTATGTAGATGGCTCATTTTCAATTAATGAATTAGTGACAATTGAAAAATTCGACTATGACGAGACTGGTGGAAGTGCTGATGTGAATTTCACACTGTCACTTTTAAAATATGTCTCCTTTTCTCCACAAAAGATGAAAGTTGTGAAAAAGTCTGCAACATCTAAAACACAGGTTATAAATAAAACAACACCGGCAAGACAGAATACTAAACCGCAGCCGAAAACGTACTCTCTTGTTAAAGGGGATAGTCTTTGGAAGGTTGCTCAAAAGTTTCTTGGTAATGGCTCTCGATTCCGAGAAATAGCCAATTTAAATGGAATCAAAGATAGTCAGTTTAGGTCGTTACCGATTGGTTTGAAACTTAAACTCCCACCGAAATGAGGAGTGATCAATGGAAGTATTAATTGATAATCGCAATGGTACGGTTTGGGATATGCCTGTATCTTCTGTTGAATGGAAAACGGCGCGTATTGGTAAAGTTGGGGCTCTAAATGTAGACCTAATATTAACTGAACCATTAAAGCATCCTGTAAATAGTGGTGACGTAATCCGTGTTATGGATGGAAAAGAAAAAGTTTTTTATGGTTACGTGTTTGAAGTTAGCTTCAAAAAAGAAGGCGCAGTGAGCGTTAAAGCATATGACCAATTAAAGTACCTAATGTATAACGACACTTTTGTATTCCCATCGACTACTGCTACAACTGCTATTAAAAAAATTGCGTCTGATGCCAAATTAAAAATCGGAATACTAGAAGATACAGGTTATAAAGTACCTGGAATAATTGAGGATGATAAAAAAGCATTAGATGTCGCTACAAAGTTTCTCGATTCAACATTGATTGCAACCAATCGAAACTTTGTTTTGTTTGATAATTTTGGTGCTTTAGATTTACGAAACATCAATAATATGAAAATTGCAGCAGACGACTTCTTTATCGGAGAGGGTAGTCTGCTTTTTGATTTTAATTATAAAAAATCAATTGATGAAGAAACATATAACCGAGTGAAACTTGTACATGACAACAAGAAAACAGGTAAACGTGAAGTGTATATCGCACAAGACAGTGCGAACATTGCGAAATGGGGTAGATTGCAAGTGTTTCAGAAGGTCGATGAGAACATGACTGAAGCGCAAATCAAAGACCTCTTAGATCGCTTTATAAAGCTTCGCAATCGTGAAACCAAATCATTAAGTGTAGATTGTTTGGGACATTGGAAAGTTCGTGCTGGTAGCTTTATTCTAATTTACATTGAAAAATTAGGGATTAAAGAGTATTTCTTGGTAAATGAATGTTCGCATAAATGGAGTGCCGGAGTCCACACGATGTCTTTAGAAGTGAAGGTGATTTAGTGAATATTGATGTTATAAAAAGAATAGCCTTGAATGCATTTAATGCTAGTAATCCAGTTAACGTGTTAATTGGTACGGTTTCAAAAGACAATCCAATAGAAATAGAGATTCATCAGAAGCTAAAGCTTACAAAAGAATTCTTGATAATGACGGAACGAGTAACAAAATATGAGGTTGATTTAGAGCATGATCATGGTGGTTCTTCAGCACTTTCAGCGAAAACACCAGTTCGAACCGGTTTAAAAAAAGGTGACAAAGTGGTATTACTTCGCGTTCAAGGTGGCCATCAATTTGTAGTCTTAGATAAGGTGGTGGAATAATGGTTCTTCCTTTAGGAGAGTTTTCAATTAACGAAGAAGTTGAAGTGTTAGATGAATCTTCCTTACCCACTAGAACTTACAAGATTGATTTGATCAAAGGCAGAATTACAGGATTCATTGATGGAAGACAAGCCATTGAACAATCTATATTAGTGTCATTAAGCACAGATCGTTTTGCTCATTTAATTTACTCTGAAGATTTTGGATTTGAAAACATGATAGGTCGTGAAAGGCTTTTCGTAGCTGGTGAACTTCCAAGGAGAATTAAAGAGACGGTGCTTCAAGATGAACGGATAACAGATATTGAGAATTTCGTTTTGGAGTTTGATGGAGATAACGCAACCGTATCATTTACAGCTATCACGATTTATGGAGATGTTGAAGTACTGAAAGGAGGCATTACGATTGTTTGAGGAAAGAACATTTGAAGCCATTAGAGATGAAATACTCGAACTTATTCCAGACACGCTGGATAAGAGAGAAGGGTCGGTCATTTATTCGGCTACGGTTTACATCGCTCCAAAAATGGCAGAGCTCTATTCGTACCTAGACGTATTCATGAATCTTACCTTTGCTGATACAGCGGTAGGCGAAAATCTAACAAGACGTGCCGCAGAGTTTGGTGTCTACCGAAAGATTGCCACGTCTGCAGTCCGTTTTGCAATTATTGAAGATGCAACAGGAGCACGTTTAGATATACCAATAGGTACCAGATTCACTATTAATAATTTGATATTCACCTCAACTGCACGAACTTCTGTAGGATATTATCAACTTTTGGCAGAACAGACAGGAACGGAAAGTAATAACGTTATGGGAGAGCTTCTTCCTTTAGAGCCGATAGAGAACTTAGGTTCAGTCACTCTGGCGGGGGTACAGACTACAGCGATTGATACCGAATCAGATGAAAGCTTACGAAATCGACTTACTATCCGTGTACAGAAACAAGCGACAAGCGGCAACGCTTTCCATTATGAACAATGGGCCCTATCTGTTCCAGGTGTAGGCGCTGCAAAAGTCGTTCCTTTGTGGAATGGACCGAACACAGTAAAGGTTATTTTATTAGGCGAAGAACGCACACCTGTTGACGGTTCTGTTGTAACGGCAGCAAGGGATTTAATCGAGAGTGAAAGACCGATTGGAGCCGAGGTGACTGTTACCTCAGCAACAACAAAACTCATCAATGTTTCCGCTACATTGACACTGGCTCCTGGCGCAACGTTAGGGGACGTAATAGCTCAGTTTACTGAAGGGCTTGAAGAGTATTTAAAATCAGTAGCCTTTGTCACAAACGAAGTGACCGGAGCACCTGAACTAATCCGTTATACACGGATAGCGAATATTCTTTTAGATCTTCCACCAATCATTGATTTCGCAAACCTTCTGGTCAATGGTAGTACAGCCAATATTCAACCTACCTTTGAAGAAGTGGGAGTAGCAGGCGTGGTGAGTTTCACATGAAGACTGTAGAAGAGGTTAAAGAGGAGCTTTGGAAAGAGCTCCCTTCATTCTATAAGCAGATTGAAGATTTTGTGCAGCTGGTGCATGCGGATACGGTGGTCATGACAGACATTGAAAATTCGGTTGATGGCGTGCTCGAACAGTTCTTTCTAGACACCGCCACTTGGGGTCTAGAAAGATGGGAAAAAACTTTCGGTATTTTCGTAGATTCCACAAAGCCTATCGATCAACGTCGTTCTGTATTGAAATCAAAGGTAAGGGGAACTGGTGTCACAACTGCAACCCTTGTAAAGAATGTCGCGGAGTCCTGGTATAACGGGGACATTGAGGTCACAGATGGGCCAGGTGTAGTTGGAATCCGTTTTAATTCAAATTTAGGTATTCCTTCAAATCTTACTGATGTGCAGAACGCTTTACGAGAGATCATTCCTGCTCACCTGGTCATTGAATACTTCTTTAAATATCTCCTAATTCAGGACATAAACAACGTCATGACACTCGCTGAGGTAGAAACATTAACACTCAATAAATTCGCAGGAGGTGCAGTATAGATGCCAGAAAACACAACTAATCTTGATTTGTATCTAAAGAATCCCTTAATGGATGGCGCGGATACATTCAATATAGAAACGATGTTGAACGAAAACTTTCGAAAGATTGACGAAAACGTTGCTCTTATAGATCCATTAACAGGTAAATTGTTACCTGGACAAGAAAATGCTCAATCACCTTCTGACGCTTCCACAACAGTAAAAGGGATTGTGATGTTGGAAGACTCCACATCAAGTTCATCGGTCGCGAAGGCAGCAACGGCAAAAAGCGTGAAAGCCGCATATGATTTAGCTAATGGCAAATCAAGCTTCAGCGGTAGTTACACAGATTTAACAAACAAGCCTACGATTCCATCAAACGCGAGTCAGCTGTCAATTACCGATGCTGGAAACTACTATACGTCACCCAACACAGAAGGTGCGTTGCAAGAAATTGGATTAGCATTCAACGGTGCTAGAGGTAATTTAGTTTCAAGCGTTAACACGATTTTAGGAGCTTAGGAGGTGAATAAATGCCAACAGTTTTAGATGCAACGGTGGTTGCTAGAGCAGATGATACGAGTGAAAATGGAGGACGTAAACTCGTTCGGTTGAGTAATGGGTGGCTGATAAACGCAGTATGGCAAAGTGGCACGGGGATTCATTTTTACAAATCACAAAATAACGGTTCAACGTGGTCACGACTTTGTTATATATCCCTAAGCCAAGCGAATGCTCAATGGTCGCTTACAAGCGTAGGAACGAAAATTCATGTAATTTTTACATTTGCAGCTGCTACCGCGGTTTATACCAAAACGATTGAAGCGACTACGCAAACCGATGTTGATATATCGTCACCTAATATTACGATAGATATTGCGCAGACGGCGTTTAGTGGAATTTCGATTGAAAAGAACGAAGCAGGCACAGAACTACACGCAACATGGGCGAGTAAAAACGCAACCTACGCCAACTCATTCAACATCAGATACGCAAAAGGAACGATTGCCACAGACGGTAGCGTTGCGTGGGGTGTAGTTGAACAAAGAACTTTCGATAATTCCACTTCGATTAATTCATCCAATCCGAGTGTTGTAGTAAAGGATGGTTTACCAATTATTACACTCCAGAAAGTCTATACTTCTGGAAGTGTTATCAGTTGTGACAGGTATACAGGAAGTGCATGGATTTCGGAAACTATTATATACCAATTATCTGAATCCTATATCCAATCCAACCCATCAGCGATATTCGTACCGCAATCCATCAACGGATTATCGAATGGTCTTATTGCCGATGTGTGGGATGGATTCGATGCAACTCATCCGACAACAAAATATATCCGTTTCAGTAAATCATTTGATGGCGGTGTTTCGTGGTCAGCGATGCAGAAACTTGTTCCTGGTATCAACGGGTCATTGACCACAAATAAATCGGGTAAATTGTTCATTACTTACGATGATGCAGGTACTACGAAACGCATCGAATCAACGAATAATGGTGATACATGGGGTTTGCCAATTACGGTAGGTACAGGGACGAATCCGTCCTCCTTATTCGATTTAACGATGAATATGTCAGTGCCGTTGACAATCCGAAAAGGTGCTACAAGCGTATTATTTAGCGGAACATGGACGGTCACGACAATTTCCGTACCGCAAGGCTCAATCGGTCAGAAAACGACACCATCAAACATACTCGCCTACGCAATCACGACAGACGGTGCGATGTCCACAATTACCGAAAAAGTGAACGGTGTTACAATCGGCACGAAAACCGCAACGAGTGGTCAGAGTTTAACCGCAGGATTGACGCAAGCGCAATGGGATGATGTGAAGCATGGGAAATACAATATTGTGAATTTGATAGGTAGCTTAAGCGCGTTTTCTACGTTAGCGGAGTTTAATCAGAATTTCACAGTTTCCAATTTGCCTACAAAAAATTTCCTATCTAAAGGATTAGTGGAACTTACGGCCAATAATGCATCCGGTATATATGTAACGCCAAAATCTGCCATCAAGGAGTTAGCAGAAACATATTTCATATCCATTGTAGACGTAAAAGCGAAAAACACACCCGCAGGATTAGAAATGGCGCAGTCTTATGGCGGTGTATCATCATCGAAAAAAATAACCGCGAAAACAGGTGGTTATAGCGTTGCTAATGTTGGTACAACGATACCAATTATTAGCGCATTAAAAGTAGTGGGTACGCCTACGACTGGATTATACAGTTCCCAATTGGCGTATCAAGGAGCCGCAGGAGATAAATTAGAAGTAAGTGGTTTCAGAACATACAAGATTTCAAAAGCAGAATATGACGGTTTTACAACAGGCGTAACGTTATCCGTTGCGCAGGACATAGCCGCTAAATATCCGTATGTAGAAAGTATATCTGAGAATACCTTGACTATAGAAATGGGTAGCGAAGTATTCACTTACACATTCGAAAAACGACTTGCAACCGATGCTGACGTATTGAGTGCCGTGAAAGCGACACAGGACGTGCAGACAACGTATATACCTGCGGTTAAGAGTAAGTTAGGTACGGCTATTCGTGCTAAAGGTGGGGCGGTGAATGATGCAGATACGTTTGAGGTTATGGCGAGTGCAGTTTCTACGTTGCCTGTTAAACAGGTAGCTGGTGGAACAGTGTCTCTAGTTTCGGGAGTTAATACAATTTCTGGTCTACCTTTTAAGCCTAGAAATGTTCATGCTCATTCATCCGTTGGGGTTTACGGTACAGGTCTCCATTCAAGAATTACAGTGAATGGTTTTGAGGTTGCTATGAAAGATGTGCTACTAACTAACTCAAACTTTCCTACTATTACAGGGTTTACCGCCAACGGATTCACTGTACAAGCTTTTAGTACGGGAACAATGATTTGGGATGCAGAAGAATAGGAGGTAATACGTTGAACTTACCAAGAAAACTTTACTTTGATAAATTAACAGGTCAAGTGATTTTGCATATCTTACCTGTACAAAATGCTTTTGGTATTAGAGAAACAACGGTTGAAGAAGATGTTTTAATTCATAAAGCACTTTCCGAACGTAACCGTGACACATTCGACGTTCTCGAATTACCATTCGGATCGTTTGCACAGGATTTTGCTGAGTGTACAGGTTATCGTGTGAATGTGGTTACGAAGGAATTGGAGTTTAGTTATCCAGATCCGACTGATCCAGGAAATGAAATTGTTCCGGAAAAACCGTTTAGTGTGAAAATTTCGGAATTAGAAGCAGAAAACGAGATTTTAAAGGCAAGGGATGCAGGAATGCAAGATGATATAAATTTCATATTTGAGACATTGGGGGCATAAGAAAATGGCAGAGACACTAAGACAACGATTAGTACGAGGGTATTCATATTCGATTTACATCGATGGCATGAGAACTTTTGAGGCAACAAATGAAAGTTATCATGTAGAAATTAAAACGTATGCAGCAACTAATTTTACAGAGGCTCAAATTATTAATGCGTTAGCGAAGGGCTGGATTACCGAAACGGAATCCGCAGAAACGCTATCAATCAAGTATCCTAATGGAATACCGGTACAGGAAGAGGCACCTTCAGAATAGTAAGGTGTATTCTTTATGGATTGAAGAAATTCAGGATCATTAAACGAAACATCAATAACACCCATTGAGGTGTATTTTTTATGTCTTCGAAAAAGGATTCCTTCCTCTTTTGTCGAATATTGGATGAAAAGAGGAGTGGAATTCTTATGGATTTAGAAGAATTAATAAAACAAAATGATGTAAAAGATTTCAGTCAATCTAGACAGAGATTTATGGATGAAACAAATCATCAAGACTTACTTGTAATTGTACTACGTGCACATATTTACATTGAACAAGAACTATATCTACTAATAAATAAGTGTATGAAATACCCAGAAAAATTAAATGTCCGATATCTTTCAGATAAATTGAAACTTGCTTATTCATTGGGATTAATTGAACAAGGATTATTTTCCTCCATCATGAAATTAAATGATTTTCGGAACAAATATGCACATCAACTTGATTTCAATTTCACAGAGAAAGAATTAAATGAGATTGTATCACCTCTATCCAAAGAGGAAAAAACTGAATTAGAAAAAGATTACGCATTTTACGGTCTTGGAACAAGTGACGACTTTATAACAAAAGTAAGAATAACATTATCGTTTATATATTTATCTATAAAGTTAAACAATCTGACATTACATTTGAGAATGGAAGAATTACTAATTGAACATAAGTCAATTGAAACTGATAGACGTATAACGATAATAAAATCTCAACAAATATAATAACTTTAAATAGAACGTCCATCCGGGCGTTCTTTTTGTTTATTCAAAAACGAAGGGATGATTGAGAAATGAGTACTTTATTATTGAACGCTGGAGGATTCAGTTTGGAACATTTGGATGTTGTGCGATTTTACTTATTCGGTGACGTGAAGTTCCTTCACTTATTGGCATTACTTATGTTTGTTGACATTTTGACCGGAATTGCAAAAGCCATAAAAAACGGCAACTTGTGGAGTCGGAAAAGTTTGTTTGGATATGCTCGCAAGATATTAGTCTTCGGAGTAATAATCCTTGCAAATGTAATTGATCAAATACTTGGTATGGGCGGCGCAGTTACTTATGCGACCGTCATTTTTTATATCGCGAATGAGGGATTGTCGATTTTAGAAAACTTAGCACAATTAGATGTGCTGGTTCCTACAAATCTTGCTGAAAAACTAAAAGTAATAGACTCGAGTCCAAGCATCCCTACAAGGCTACAGAAACAAATCGGAGAAGAACTAATCGGGACGAAAGTAGACGTGGAACTAAAGGAAACAGAATTGGAGGAAAAATAAAATGACATTCCTTATGAAATTCCCAATTACACGAAAATATTTACCGAATAAATCCCGCAGACGTCCAGGTTTAAAAAACCTGGGCGTTTTCTTTATCGTAGATCACGACTCCGGAAATCCAGGATCCTCAGCTCGCGGTAATGTTGGATGGATGGATAGTACGGCTAATTCAGTGCCGTTGTTGCAGGTCTCCTCAGCCCATACATTTATCGATGATATTGAAATCATAGAGTGTGTACCCCTGGACGAGATCGCTTACCATGTATTATTCGGTACGAAAGTAGACAATACGCTATATGGCCATGACGCAAACCGTGCAGCCGCCGGTGTCGAGCTTTGCTATGGCGGAAAAATTAATAACATAAAAGCTTACGAGAAGTACGTGTGGTACAACGCATATCTTTGCTACACATATTATCTGAATCCACGAAAACATATTACTGCACATTACATTTTGGATCCTGGCCGAAAGATTGATCCCAAAAAAGGATTGGCTGCTGTTGGAAAGGACCTACAGTCGTTTATTCAGGATGTAGAAAAAGAGTTGCAAGCGTGCACTCAAGATGTCAAAGGTGTATCCAAACCAATTGAAAAAGAAGAGGAGGAAATCACAGTGACAAAGATACTGAAGTTTTCTACGAATGAAGGAAAGAATGCAATTCTTCGTGTGCTTAAACGATTCGAACAGAAGAATCCTGCTCTCGCTAAAACATGGCGTGAAAAAGTCGAATCCGGAACATTTACTGAAGCAGACTCTCATGAAGTGTTGTGGGTGGCAATCGATCGTGGATACATTACTGGGAAAACTGAATGAGAAAAACCAAGGCCCTACTCTTAATGGAGTGGGGCTTATATATATATTTGAAGGAGTTTAATAATATGAGGTATAATGACAATAATTAAAAAATATTTATTAAGGGTGATGAAAAATGAGTGATGTAAATTTTCTGCCGGGAATATCAAATTTTTCAGTATACAGCCCCAACTCAAAGGAAACTGGATACATAGAATACAATCCACATGGTAAAACTGATATCCATGTGGAATTTACGTTAACTGGGTTAAATCAGCTTAAAAGCTCTTTTTACAGTTTCCCAAAAGACTTTTATATTTATGTAAATCTTTTCAAACATCTTGGAGGGATTAGTTCCGAAGTTGTATCAACTGCTTTTTTTCATTGCAGTGAAGATTTACAAAGTAAGGATTCCTTTAACTTCCTATGTCCCTTAGCTATCGATGCTGAATCAGATTATATAGGTGATTTCATTGAAGATTATTACTTCCTTGAAATAGCCTTTTCAGAAAATGAAGTGGAAGATGGTAGTGACTTAAACTTCTTATACAATCATGATCACAATAAGCTGATTAAAACAAAATTAGCTTTTAAGAAGTTGGATATAAAGTTATGAGCGAATCAAGCTCTAATGTAATAGAACTTACTGCTTCAAATAAATTTAAAGGACATAAGATTGAAGATACTTGGAGTATGAGTAATGAAAGAGGTGACCAAATGGAAATCAATCCAAAAGAGTATATAGACGGAAAAATTGACACGCTCGAAAAAACAATGGAAATCCGTTTAGAATCTCAGGAAAAACTTCTTTCTGAAAAAATTGATCACCTTCACACGAAGATTGAGAAAACAATTGGTGACAAATTCTCTGATTACGAAAATAAAATTAATGCTGCAAGGAAAGAAGATCGAAAATTTTATGTAACTACTGCTCTTGCACTCGCAGGGGTCATAGTTGCCGTCATAGCTATTTGGAATTAACTACTCAAGCACCTCTAACCAGGTGCTTTTTTGATTGTGTGATTTTCCTAATTAAAGAGGTTTTTGGAAATGTATGTCGAATCATATACTTATCAACTATTAGGAGTGGTAATTATGATTCGCAATTTTAATGGAAATACTCGTCAGCAAAAAGAGTTTTTTGATGAAAACTTAGGGAAATTAGGAGACATAAAACGCGTAACACATAAAAGAGACGGTCAAAGTGTAGAATATGAAACTATTATAGAAGGCACAGAGGAGACTATGTTATTAAGTGGAGGGTTTTCCTCTGGTTATGGTGGTGAAGGTCCTAATGGACTAGTTTACGCTTTAACTAAAATGGGTGTTTCTAATGAAGAGGCCAGAAAGTATGCGATCGAAAGTTCGGATGTTAGCTTTGTTATAGAATTCTAGTAGTCTGCACCTTTAAACAGGTGCTTTTTTATTTGCCCAAATGTCGAAACTTGACGAAAGAAAAACCTCCAAAAATAACCAATTTTCTAGTATAGTAAGTTTAAAAAGGTATTAAACAAACATTATGATTTCAAATGAGTTAATGAACGAACATCAAGTCCAGCGAGTGTGGTCCTGTCTAAAACGAGAGAAGTCCATTGTCATCGGCTATGTACGAGCCTATCTCGCTGAATGTGCCAATGAAAATTGGCTTGCCGTGATTACAGATTCATCATGGGAAGAAACCGAAGTACTCGTATTAAAGACTAGGATAACTGCAGTAAAACGAATAAGAGAGCGAGGATTTCTTACTCGAATGAGAAGGATCTATCCTCAGAAAGGAGAACAGAATGATTAATATTTCTTTGGAACCAATCCAGGAAATGCTTACACAATTTATAATGATTGTAGTGATTTTTTCAATGGCTGGTATTGTAATTAAAAAATTGACTAATTCTTTTATTGGGCTGTTATTAGTATTATCTGTACTTTTCATTGGTATCGAATTAAATCCTTCAACATATATGAACGTTTTACTCTCAGTACTTCAAATAACACCCTGAAAAATTAGGACAAGTCTCACTCTTCAACAGGTGGGGCTTTTTTATTTGCACAAAAAAAGAGAAAGGCTTATGCCTTCCCCTCCATTTCTTCTATTTGTCGTTCCGTCTCAATCATGCCTTTTATTATCATATTGACCACGTTTGCCGATCGTAATTCTGATTCATTTTCTAACCATCGTTGCGTTTGGTCGAGTTGGCTTTTTAGGTAGTCAATGTGTTCTTCCACACCTATACCTCCATTTCAAATTTACCCGGTTTGTATTTCGGTATGTCTTTATCGGTAGTATATCCATTCCAGCCGTTGTCATGCCTTTCCCCATATTTAAACTCGAAGTATTCCCCGTCAGGTCGAATCTGCAATTTTCGGCATTTGTTTATTAGTCGTTGCATGAAAGTGGAATCAAATAATTTATCGGTCATATCATCCGCGCAGGCAAGACCGTATCCCGTGGCCGCCATTCCCAAACCTAACGTATCGCCAAGTAAAAAACGATGTTCGGGTAACGCTTCATCGAACGGCTCATCAATATCCCGTTTGGAATCGTCATACACACTCTTAAATCCTATCGTAGCGACCGCTGCACAATAAGAGATTGCCAGGACTGGGAAAACCACCCCAATACTAATACTCATTATCTAAACCCCCAAATTTGTCTTAAATAAAGCTTTACTTTGTTTCTTTGTTGATCGTTTAAATGACGTAGTTCCGAATGAATGAATTGCTCCATGAATTCTCGATGGAAGAGAGTACGTTTGATTAATACGGTTGCTGTGGTGGTAGGAGGGAGGTCAAGTGAAAATGCGAGTAAACTAAGAGCGTCAAAAGCTTCTTGTTTAAATTTAATAGTTACTTTCCCTGTCTCTCCCTTAAATATCAGCTTCAATCGAGGACGTTCCAGGTAACCACTGGTGATATGGTTTTTAAATCGATATTCCCGTCTAAACCACTGGCGGATATCTTCTATAATGTACTCGGATGTTGTGGCCATTTCACAAAGTCGTTCAGCTACATCCTTCACTGGCAGTTCGCACAGATACGAAAACGTGTAAAGTTGGTTTTTTAATTCGACCGACATCGTTGGTTTCACATCCACTTTCTTGTCTGATCTCACCTTTCTCACTGTCCCCTTCCCTCTTTCCATACTCAACCTCCATTTTTGTGTGTTTTCTGTGGGAATAATTCCTACGGGTAATTAAATTCCTAAAGATAAATCAGTATACGCGGTGGGGGAGAGGGTTAGAACCCCGCGGAAAAAGTTCCCTACATTTGTCATAAACAACACGTCAGATTTATAGAATAGTAGGGCAAATGTAGGGAAAAACGAAAGGATGGGTTCAAATGAGAAGATTAGTATTGGGGTTCGATGCGGGTAATCATAAAGGGAAAGTGGTGGGACCGTTCGGAACTGATGAATTTAAGACGAATATCTGCGACTGGTTTGAACGTGATGTAGAGGAACAGTTTGGATCTGACGATATGGAGTTTGAAATCGATGGACGGAGAGGCTATGCTGGATCCATTGCGGAATACGAAGATGATTTTGGGAACGGCACGATGTACGGCGATAGCAAAGCCCATGAAGATACTAAAATCCGCGTTCTACTGGGAATTAATCGTTACCTGAATCGCTATTGTCCACACTTTGAAAACGTGGCTATTGTGACAGGCCAACCAATTAAACGCCATAAACCCGCTGAGAAGAATGCCATATGCGACATGCTCGAAGGTACTCATACGATAACGGTAAATGGGACTCACCGGAAGATTACGATTGATAAAGTCGGGGTGGCTCCAGAAGGTAGCGGAGCATTTTGGAGCAATCCAACAATGGGTACTGTCCGTATCATTGATATTGGCAGTGGAACCGTGAATGCTGCCACAATTATGGATAAAAAACATATCAACAATGCCAGCGATACATTTAATTTCGGTATGGAAACTGTGAAGAATAAAGAGGATTTGGCTTCAATTGCTCGAGGAATCATCCGAAACACGACCAAATTGAAATGGCATAAAAATGACAAAGTTTATATCTGCGGAGGAATTTCGGAAGGAATTGCGCCTTACTTGAGCGAACATTATACAAACGCAGAAATTTTAGTGCCTGGCATGAATCGAGGTGATGGTTTTGCCAAACTTCATCCCGTCTATGCCAATGCGGTTGGATTTTATGAACTAGCGAAAGGAGCATATAGTGGATGAGTAGCACCAGGATGAACAAGACTGTCAGTTTTAACTTAACGGACGAACTGGATATCAAGATGCTGGAACATGCAGAAAAGTTGAATCCAATTTCAAATAAGAAACGTAATTTCAGCAAATATGTGAAGAAGCTAATCGAAGAAGATATTAGACGTGAGAAATTTGAAGGCTCTGGAGGCACATTCAATTTTGAAAAAACATCTAAGGAGTCTCCTGTTGATGACCGACCCGATGCATATACAATGGAAGCAATGGGGTCATTCTTATGACGGCCATAATACCAGCTGAGAGTTTACCGCAATTTGAAAACATGATTTATTTGCCAATGGTGCTCATTATTCTGGAACGGGATAGAGAAGTTTTTGAAAAAGGGGCATTCAAATTAGGACGGCCGTATATTGCAGTAGTCGAAAAGGCAATCAAGGCAGTGCGAAATGATTTAAAGGAAACGAAACAGTATTTACGTGAGAACAAAATGAAACTTCTGCGTGTAGGGCGTGATGAAACGACCACCGAGTATACGTTTTTTTATGGGGGATACGAGCAAAATAGGCGGTACCTTAATGTTCGTTTGCGTAATCGAACAGAGGAACTTCTTGAAGTTTATTTAATGCAGGATTAAAACTAAAGCCCCTCCACAGTTTGTGTGGAAGGGCGTTTTTTATTTTGTATTTAACCGTCACCGAGTGACCAAATAGTGACCAACATAATGAATTTAGATATAGTTCCTTCTATTGTAATAAAGCAAGAAAAAGTAAAGAAGGTGTCAAAGTTCGCTAAATTAATCATTTTGAATTTTTTTGTACCCCAATAAAGTCACGCTTGCATTATAGTAAAATCTGTTATACATTTTGCAACAGGTATTTCTTTTATTGATTTATTAGGAACCTCTATGAGGAGGCACATACATGTCGGATTTTTTAGTGATTGTGGAATCGCCAGCCAAAGCGAAAACGATTGAACGTTATCTTGGCAAAAAGTACAAAGTAAAAGCATCACTTGGTCATGTTCGTGATTTGCCACGTAGTCAAATGGGTGTAGACGTAGAAAATGAATACACACCAAAGTACATCACGATTCGTGGTAAAGGCCCAGTTATGCAGGATCTGAAATCAGCAGCCAAAAAAGCGAAGAAAATTTATCTCGCGGCTGACCCCGATCGCGAAGGCGAAGCAATTGCTTGGCATCTAGCGAATTCATTGAACATTGATATTGAATCAGATTGTCGCGTCGTTTTTAATGAAATTACAAAAGACGCAATTAAAGAATCGTTTAAAAACCCCCGTCCCATTGATATGGACTTGGTAGATGCACAACAAGCCCGTCGTATTTTGGATAGGTTGGTTGGTTATAACATCAGTCCGATTCTATGGAAGAAAGTCAAAAAAGGTCTATCTGCAGGTCGCGTGCAATCCGTTGCGTTAAGACTAATCATTGACCGTGAGAATGAGATTAAGAATTTCCAGCCTGAAGAATACTGGTCAATCGAAGGTAGCTTTGAAAAAGGCAAAAAATCATTTGACGCGATGTACTTCGGCAATGGAAATGAAAAGGTCAAGTTGACAAACGAAGGCCAAGTAAAAGAAATCTTGAAACAACTTAAAGGCGACAAGTTCGAAGTCACGAGCGTTGTTAAAAAAGAACGTAAACGTAACCCAGCGCCATCGTTTACTACATCATCCCTTCAACAGGAAGCGGCACGCAAGTTAAACTTCCGAGCACGAAAAACAATGATGCTTGCTCAACAGCTATATGAAGGTTTGAATGTTGGAAAAGAAGGTACTGTCGGTTTGATTACGTATATGCGTACAGATTCTACCCGAATTTCCGATACAGCGAAGAAAGATGCACACAGTTTTATAGAAGGGGAATATGGCAAGGAATATGTCACCACTTCAACAGGACCGACTAAACAATCGAGCAAATCTCAGGATGCCCATGAAGCGATTCGTCCTACGAGCGTATTGAGATCTCCTGATCAGCTGAAATCAATTCTTTCAAAAGATTTATTCCGTCTCTACAAGTTGATTTGGGAACGTTTCTTGGCGAGCCAGATGTCTTCAGCAGTATTAGATACTGTGACGGTTGATTTAACAAATGAAAATGTTGTATTCCGTGCGAATGGTTCACAAGTGAAATTCCCTGGTTTCATGAAATTATATGTAGAAGGCAACGATGATCAAGTAGAAGAAAAAGATCGTATATTACCGGAAATGGAAAAAGGCGATTTTGTGAAGAAGCTTGAAATTGAGCCGAAGCAACATTTCACACAACCACCACCACGTTATTCGGAGGCCCGACTTGTTAAAACGCTTGAAGAGCTTGGGATAGGCCGTCCTTCGACATATGCACCTACGCTTGATACAATACAAAAGCGCGGATATGTATCACTCGATGCAAAGCGTTTTGTGCCAACTGAACTTGGTGGCATTGTCCATCAGCTCGTGTTGGAGTTTTTCCCGGACATTATTGACATCGAGTTTACTGCCCAGATGGAAAAAGATTTGGACAGTGTCGAAGAAGGACAGGAAAAATGGGTTCACATCATTGATAAGTTCTACAGAGACTTTGAAAAGCATGTAACACACGCAGACAAAGAGATGGAGAAAGTCGTAATCAAGGATGAGCCGGCAGGAGAAAATTGCGAAAAATGTGAATCTCCAATGGTCTTTAAATTAGGCAGATATGGAAAATTCATGGCATGTAGCAACTTCCCGGATTGCCGTAATACAAAAGCAATCGTTAAAAATATCGGAGTGACGTGTCCAAGCTGTAAGGAAGGCGAAGTCGTTGAACGTAAAAGTAAATCGAAACGTATTTTTTATGGATGCGATCGCTATCCAACTTGTGAATTCGTTTCATGGGACAAGCCAATCAGCCGCCCATGTCCGAAATGTAGCGAATTGCTAGTAGAGAAAAAACTGAAAAAAGGTATTCAAATCCAGTGTACTTCTTGTGATTACAAGGAAGATACACAAGCATAAAAAAGATAAGCAACAAGTGTCAGTCCAGTTGGTCCTTAGTGGGCTAACTGGACTGATGTTTGGAGCTGTACATAGAAAAAAAGAAATAAAAATCTGTGAAAGTTTCTATTTTTCTCAGATTGTATAGAAAAGGTTGGTGTAGGAATTGACAATCGTCAATGTAATTGGAGCAGGTCTTGCAGGAAGTGAAGCTGCGTGGCAAATCGCCAAAAGAGGTGTACGGGTTCGATTGTACGAAATGCGCCCGGTTAAACAAACAGCTGCTCATCACACGGATAAATTCGCAGAGTTAGTATGTTCAAATTCTTTACGTGCGAACACATTAACTAATGCTGTCGGCGTCATTAAAGAAGAAATGAGAATGCTGGACTCCGTTATAATGGGTGCTGCAGATCAATGTGCTGTCCCTGCGGGCGGCGCTCTTGCGGTAGATCGTCATGAATTTGCGGGGTATGTAACAGAAAAAGTGAAAAATCATCCTCTTGTTGAAGTCATCAATGAGGAAGTAACTGAAATTCCTGAAGGCATTACCATTATTGCTACAGGACCATTAACTTCTCAGGCTTTGGCTGAAAAGATACAACAACTGACTGGTCAGGATTATTTATACTTTTATGATGCAGCTGCCCCAATAGTTGAAAAAGACAGTATTAACATGGACAAGGTTTATGTGAAATCCCGTTATGATAAAGGGGAAGCAGCATACATCAATTGTCCGATGACGGAAGAAGAGTTTGACCGTTTTTATGAAGCTCTGATTTCTGCTGAAGTAGTGCCTTTGAAAGAATTCGAAAAAGAAATTTATTTCGAAGGTTGTATGCCGTTCGAAGTGATGGCTGAACGTGGGAAAAAGACTTTATTATTCGGTCCAATGAAGCCAGTTGGACTGGAAGATCCGAAAACTGGTAAGGTTCCTTTTGCCGTTGTACAGTTGAGACAAGATGATGCAGCAGGCACTTTGTACAACATTGTCGGATTTCAGACACATTTAAAATGGGGTCCACAAAAACAAGTTTTGCAGTTAATTCCAGGTTTGGAAGATGTGGAAATCGTCCGCTACGGAGTGATGCACCGTAATACGTTCATCAATTCACCAAGAGTTTTGAAACCTACATATCAACTAAAGACAAATGATCAATTGTTCTTTGCGGGACAAATGACAGGTGTTGAAGGATATGTTGAATCAGCCGGAAGTGGCTTGATAGCAGGGATAAACGCTGCAAGATTAGCTTTGGGGGAAGAATTGCTTGTGTTCCCTGAAGCTACCGCACTAGGCAGTATGGCTCGCTATATTACAGAAGCTGATCCGAAAAACTTCCAACCGATGAACGTCAACTTTGGTTTATTCCCTGCTTTGCCGCAACGGTACAAAACGAAAGAAAAGCGTGGAGAGAAGCAAGCTGAACGTGCACTCGGCACAATTCAAAATTTTATGAATTCATATTCGATTTAATTGCTGAAAGCCTCTAATTATTGTTATAATTTAGAGGCTTTTTACTTTGTCATATTTATAAATTCGTATACAATTCATTTTTCACGTGTTTTGCCATCCAGCTGCTCCGGCTGTTTCAAGACGGGACGGTTCCTGGCGCTTTAACTATTTGGAGGTGCAGACACCTATGACTCCGTTAGAAGCTTTGTCTCAATTTAAAAGCTATATCCAGCTTGAAAAGAACTATTCAGAACACACTGTTCGAGAATACGAATCAGACTTACTGTACTTTTTTGATTTTTTACAATCAGAAGGTATTACAAGCTTACATGATGTCGAATATATTCACGCTAGACTGTATGTGACAAAACTGTACGATGAATCACTTTCACGTACTTCGATTTCCAGAAAAATATCTGCGATCCGTTCTTTCTTCAAGTTTGGCAACCGGGAATTCGGTTTAAAAGAAGATGCATTTCGCTCGTTATATCATCCCAAAAAAGAGGAACGACTTCCTCATTTTTTTTATGAAGAAGAGTTACAACAACTATTCCAGGCAACTGAAGGCGAAGAACCCATGGTGCTTCGTAATCGGGCAATCCTTGAAATGTTGTATGCAACCGGAATTCGGGTAAGCGAGTTAACATCTTTGGAAGAACGCGATATTGATAAGCGTCTCGGCATCATGAGAGTAATGGGTAAAGGCAGAAAAGAGAGATATGTACCGTTTGGTCAGTTTGCTCAAGATGCGTTGGAACTCTATATGGACGAAGCGCGTCCTAAATTAATGAAACAAGCTAAACACAATTTTGTATTTACAAATATGCGTGGTCAGCCTTTGACTCCGCGTGGTGTTAGATATATACTGAGCGACTTAGTGGAAAAAGCAGCATTGCATACTAAAATCTATCCGCATATGTTGCGGCATACATTTGCAACACATTTACTGAACAATGGAGCCGACTTGCGTACTGTCCAAGAATTACTTGGGCATAGTCATTTGTCTTCGACACAAGTTTATACACACGTAACGAAAGAACATTTGCGAAGAACTTATATGAATGCACATCCTAGAGCATAATGAAGGATGAGCTAAACGAGAGGTGAACTTCATGGGAGAAATACATGCAACCACGATTTTTGCGATTCAGCATAAAGGAAAATCTGCAATGTCTGGCGATGGTCAAGTTACTTTAGGAAATCAAGTTGTCATGAAGCATACAGCAAAAAAAGTAAGACGCTTATACAACGGTCGAGTGCTTGCAGGTTTTGCTGGATCAGTGGCAGACGCTTTTACGTTATTTGAAATGTTTGAAGCGAAATTGATGGAATACGATGGCAACTTACAAAGAGCTGCAGTCGAACTTGCCCAACAATGGAGAGGCGACAAAATGTTACGAAGACTTGAAGCGATGTTGCTCGTGATGAATAAAGAAACACTTTTATTGGTTTCAGGTACTGGTGAAGTAATTGAACCCGATGATGGCATTTTAGCAATCGGTTCTGGTGGGAATTTTGCATTGGCAGCAGGACGTGCACTGAAACAATATGCTGGTGAAACATTGAATGCCACCGAAATTGCCAAAGCAGCACTTACAACTGCAGCTGATATTTGTGTATTTACCAATCATCAAATTATTGTGGAGGCGTTAAGTGAATGATTAAACAACAGTTAACACCAAAACAAATAACCGAGCACTTAGACCGTTTTATTGTCGGACAAAAAGAAGCTAAAAAATCAGTAGCTGTAGCGTTGCGAAATCGCTATCGTAGAAGTTTGTTGTCTGATGAGATGAAAAATGAAGTTATACCGAAAAATATACTGATGATTGGTCCTACTGGTGTCGGTAAAACGGAAATTGCGAGAAGAATAGCTAAACTTACGAACGCACCGTTTATCAAAGTAGAAGCCACCAAGTTTACAGAAGTTGGCTATGTTGGCCGTGACGTGGAATCAATGGTTCGTGATTTAACAGAAGCGGCTGTACGTATAGTCAAAGAAGAAATGACTGAAGGCGTAAAAGCACAAGCTGAGCGATTGGCGAATGATGCCATCGTCCGTCTTCTCGTACCATCCTTGAAAAAGAAACATAATACGCAAAATCCATTTGAAATGTTATTTGGTCAAAAAGCAGAACAGGAAGAACCTGCAAATGACGATACAGACATTCGTTTAAAACGCTCCCAAATTGCCGAAGACTTAAGAGACGGGAAATTGGAAGATGAATGGGTAAACGTAGAAGTTACAGAACAGGCTCCTTCCATGTTTGATGCCTTCCAAGGCTCTGGGATGGAAAGTATGGGGCAGAATATGCAAGATGCATTATCTAACCTGATGCCGAAGAAAAAGAAAAAGCGCCGCTTGCAAGTGAAAGATGCACGACGAGTCTTAACTCTAGAAGAAGCTCACAAGCTTATCGACTCAGAGGAAGTAGCTCAAAAATCCATCGAACGTGCCGAGCAAACGGGAATCATTTTTATTGATGAAATCGATAAGATTGCGAGCAAGGGGGGCAACGGTTCATCTGCGGATGTTTCGCGTGAAGGTGTACAACGTGATATATTACCGATTGTAGAAGGATCGACCGTTCAGACGAAGTATGGTGCAGTCAAAACTGACTACATGCTTTTCGTAGCTGCTGGAGCATTTCACACAGCAAAGCCTTCGGATTTAATACCGGAACTACAAGGACGCTTCCCCGTCCGTGTGGAACTTGAAAAATTATCAAAAGATGATTTTGTTCGTATTTTGAAAGAACCAGATCATTCATTGATACGCCAGTACAAATCTTTGCTGGAAACTGAAGGGGTAACGCTTGAATTTACTGACAGTGCAATTGAGCGAATTGCTGAAATTGCAACAGAAGTGAATCAAGAGTCCGATAATATAGGTGCACGTCGATTGCATACGATTTTGGAGAAGTTACTTGAAGAGCTTTCTTATGAGGCTTCTGACATTGCTCCCGCGCATATCGACATAACTCCTGCATATGTCGACCAAAAACTTGGAAATATCGTAAAAAACAAAGATTTGTCACAATTTATTTTGTAATGTAAGTTATATCTATTCCCAAAACAATTAAAAACCTTTAGAATATTTAATAAATAGCAGTACCCAATATAGGAGGCCACATTAATGAATTTATTAGGAAAAACAAGAAAAATTAACTCGATGCTTCAAGCGTCTGCTGGGAAGCCAGTAAACTTTAAAGAAATGGCAACAACTCTTAGCAATGTAATCGAATGTAACGTGTTTATCGTTAGCCGTAAAGGAAAGCTCCTAGGATTCGACATCAATCAACAAATTGAGAACGAGCGCATGATCAAAATGATGGAAGAGCGTCAATTCCCTGAAGAATATACGAAAAACCTTTTTAACGTAAATGAAACATCTTCTAACTTGGATGTGTACAGCGAACATACAGTTTTCCCTGTTGAGAATCGTGAGTTATTCAAAGAAGGTTTAACTACAATCGTTCCAATCATCGGTGGTGGGGAACGTCTTGGAACATTAATTCTTGGACGTTTGAAAGCTGAATTCCATGATGATGATTTAATTCTTGGTGAATACGGTGCAACTGTTGTTGGGATGGAAATCCTACGTGAAAAATCAGAACAAATTGAAGTAGAAGCTCGCAGCAAAGCAGTCGTACAAATGGCGATTAACTCTTTGTCATACAGTGAATTAGAAGCTATTGAACATATTTTCGAAGAACTTGACGGAAATGAAGGTTTGCTTGTAGCATCAAAAATTGCTGACCGCGTCGGTATTACTCGTTCTGTAATCGTTAATGCTTTACGTAAATTGGAAAGTGCTGGTGTTATCGAATCTCGTTCTTTAGGAATGAAAGGAACATACATCAAAGTATTGAACGATAAATTCTTGAACGAATTAGCTCAATTAAAATTAAAATAAGTAAAACCAAACGACCACAAAGGCTCAGCCTTTGTGGTCGTTTTTTCTAGCTTTAAAGGTGAGTAGAAGTTTAGTTGGAATAATTGAAGGCTTAGATGGAAAATATGAAAGTTTAATTGGGAAAATAGCAACCTTAGTTGGAAAACGATAAAATCGAGCCTACGTCAGACTCTAACTGTATTCAAAAAAACTGCGATTAGTAAGCCGAACTATTATTGTTTGTAGATTTTTGTTAGAAACACTTGCGAGGTTAGTCTAGATATGGTATATTATCAAATGGTGTTATCACACACGCATTTGGATAGTGACAAGTGGTCCTTAACAAAGTTAAGGTCTTGAGCTCTAGTTGAAGAATGCGGAGGAAAAAAACCATATCAGGAGGAAACAAAACATGTCAGTAATTTCTATGAAACAATTACTTGAAGCTGGTGTACACTTTGGTCACCAAACTCGCCGTTGGAACCCGAAAATGAAGAAATACATTTTTGTGGAACGTAACGGAATCTACATCATCGATCTACAAAAAACGGTTAAGAAGTTAGAAGAAGCATATGACTTCATGCGCCAAGTTGGAGCAGACGGTGGTAAAGTTCTTTTCGTTGGTACGAAAAAACAAGCACAAGAAGCTATCAAAGAAGAAGCAGAACGCTCAGGTATGTACTATGTTAACCAACGTTGGTTAGGTGGTACATTAACAAACTTCGGTACGATCCAAAAACGTGTAAACCGTTTGAAAGCGATCGAAAAAATGGAAGAAGACGGTACTTTCACTGTGCTTCCTAAAAAAGAAGTTGTTCAACTTAAAAAAGAACACGAACGTCTTGTTAAATTCTTAGGCGGTATTCGCGACATGAAAGGTGTACCGGACGTAATGTTCGTAGTAGACCCTCGTAAAGAGCGTATTGCTGTTGCAGAAGCTATTAAATTAAACATCCCTCTAGTTGGAATCGTTGATACAAACTGTGACCCAGATGAAATCGACTATGTAATTCCTGCAAACGACGATGCTATTCGTGCCGTTAAATTATTAACTGGTAAAATGGCTGATGCGTTACTTGAGTCAAAACAAGGTGAAGATCTAACTCCAGCTGAAGCTGCTGAGTAATCCCCACGTATGTTACAGGTGATAAGTGGCTAAACCCCTTATCACCTTTTTTTGAGAAATAACACAGAGTTGATACTTGAATAGGAGGAAACAACAATGGCAGTTACAGCACAAATGGTTAAAGAATTACGCGAAAAAACAGGCGCAGGTATGATGGACTGTAAAAAAGCGTTAGTAGAAGTAAACGGAGATATCGATGCAGCAGTAGACTTTTTACGTGAAAAAGGTCTTTCTAGCGCAGCTAAAAAAGCTGATCGTATCGCTGCAGAAGGTACTACTTACATTTTAGAGCAAGGTAATGACGCTGTTCTTCTTGAAGTTAATGCTGAAACAGATTTCGTTGCTAAAAACGAAGGTTTCCAAACATTAGTTAAAGAATTGGCTGAGCACTTGCTTGCTACTAAACCAGAAACAGTTGAAGTAGCAAATGCTTCTACAATGTCTAACGGTTTAACTGTTGCAGATCACATTTCAAATGCGATTGCAAAAATCGGTGAAAAAATTACATTACGTCGTTTTGTTGTTCGCACAAAAACAGACAACGATGCTTTTGGTCCTTACCTACACATGGGTGGCCGCATTGGCGTACTTGTAACTCTTGAAGGATCTACTGATGCTCAAGCAGCTAAAGATGTTGCAATGCACGTTGCAGCTTTAAACCCAACTTATATTTCTCGTGACGAAGTGTCTGAAGAAGAAGTTGACCGCGAGCGTAAAATCTTGACTGAGCAAGCTCTAAACGAAGGCAAACCAGAAAACATCGTAGCTAAAATGGTTGAAGGCCGCCTTGGTAAATATTTCGAAGACGTTTGTTTGCTTGACCAATCATTCGTTAAAAATTCAGATCAAAAAGTTCGTGAGTTCGTGAAATCTACGGGCGGTACTGTTACTGAATTCGTACGTTACGCTGTTGGTGAAGGAATCGAAAAACGCCAAGATAACTTTGCTGAAGAAGTTATGAGCCAAGTTAACAAAGGTTAATACTAAACGAATATATTATTACTCCGGGGAGCACGATTTTGTGTTCCCTATTTTTCGAGAAAAAAGTGTAATGGAGGCTACCCATGAGCGAGACTAAATACAATCGAGTCGTGTTAAAATTAAGCGGAGAAGCTTTAGCAGGAGAACAAGGTTTTGGACTTTCTCCTCAAATCATTAAATCCGTAGCTGATCAAGTGAAAGAAGTTGTAGAGTTAGGTGTTGAAGTTGCTGTTGTAGTTGGCGGCGGAAATATCTGGCGCGGTAAAGTAGGTAGTGAAATGGGTATGGACCGTGCAACTGCGGACTATATGGGCATGTTAGCTACTGTTATGAATTCTTTAGCACTGCAAGATTCACTTGAAAAATCAGGCATTGAAACACGCGTTCAATCATCAATTGAAATGCGTCAAGTAGCTGAACCTTATATTCGTAGAAAAGCAATCCGCCATTTAGAGAAGAAAAGAGTCGTTATTTTTGCTGCTGGAACAGGGAATCCTTACTTCTCTACTGATACGACAGCTGCGCTGCGTGCTGCAGAAATTGAGGCAGATGTTATTTTAATGGGCAAAAACAATGTGGATGGCGTCTACTCAGCTGATCCAAAAACAAATAGCGATGCCATTAAGTATGACACTCTTTCATTCCTCGATGTCATTCAACAAGGCTTGCAAGTAATGGATTCGACTGCTTCAACACTATGTATGGACAATGATATCCCTCTCATAGTATTCTCAATTATGGAGAATGGAAATATTAAACGTGCCGTTTTAGGTGAAACAATTGGTACGATCGTTAGGAGGAATACGTAATGTCAAAACAAGTGATTGATCAAACAAAAGAAAGAATGACAAAAGCGATTCAAGCTTTAAGTCGTGAACTTTCAACAATTCGTGCGGGTCGTGCGAGTGCTTCTTTATTGGATAAAATCTTTGTTGATTATTATGGTGCACCGACGCCAATCAACCAGATTGCCGGAATCGCGACACCTGAAGCACGTTTACTGACAATTCAACCTTATGACAAGACTGCTCTTGGTGACATCGAAAAAGCAATTCAAAAATCAGATTTAGGGATTTCCCCATCAAATGATGGTACATTAATCCGTATTGCTATACCAGCTTTGACAGAAGAACGTCGTAAAGACTTAGTGAAATTAGTCAAAAAAGAAGCAGAAGAAGCAAAAGTCGGCATTCGTAACATCCGCCGTGATGCGAATGATGAATTGAAAAAATTAGAGAAGAAAAGCGAAATCACAGAAGACGATTTGCGCGGATTTTCTGAAAATGTTCAAAAACTAACTGATGATTATATTGTTCAAATTGACCAAGTTGCCAAAGATAAAGAGAAAGAAATTTTGGAAGTTTAAGTTTTTGAACTTTTTTTCGATTAAGACGTTCCTATTTCATAGGACGTCTTTTTTTATGGGAAAGAAGTAAATTCCATCGATTTTTGATATGATAGGAAAGACGACATTCCGATAAGCGAGTAAAGTGGAGGATTCAGCATGTTACATAAACTCATTCGGAGAAAACCCGAACGACAAAATCAATCGCTGGCGGAGCGTATTTCGCATTCTAAAAAAGAACAAATACCTGAACACATTGCGATTATTATGGATGGCAATGGGAGATGGGCGAAGAAACGGGCTCTTCCACGAGTAGCCGGTCATCATGAAGGTATGAAAACGGTTCGGAAAATTACTCGACTTGCCAATGATTTAGGTGTAGGCGTATTAACCGTATATGCATTTTCGACTGAGAATTGGAAACGACCAAAACTTGAAGTTGATTTTATTATGCGATTACCCGAAGAGTTTTTAGGTACTTATCTACCCGAGCTGATCGAACAAAATGTGCGTGTGGTCATGATGGGTGAAAGTGAAACATTACCTCGACATACACATAATGCTGTTCGCAAAGCAATGGAAGCAACTAAAGATAATACGGGACTAATATTGAACTTTGCTTTGAATTATGGAAGTCGTGCAGAGATTGCACAAGCGATGCAAAAAATTGCACAACTCGTTGAAGAGGGTTCGCTTAGCTATAGCGACGTAACGGAAGATTTAATTTCACAGCATTTAATGACCTGTGAGTTACCCGAACCTGATTTACTTATCCGCACAAGCGGAGAGGTTCGTCTCAGCAACTTTATGCTTTGGCAATTGGCCTATACAGAGTTCTGGTTTACGGATACGCTGTGGCCAGATTTTGACGAAAGCTGCTTGCTCGACGCAGTGGATAGTTACCAAAACCGAAATCGCCGTTATGGAGGATTGAAGGGAGAAGAAACAAATTGAAACAACGCATCATCACTGCAGTAATTGGAGCTGCATTATTCATTCCGATTGTTTGGCTAGGAGGTCTTCCTTTTACACTTCTCGTTTACGCTATGGCGGCAATCGGATTATTTGAATTATTACGTATGAAAGGTCATACCATTTTTTCAGTTCATGGAGCAATCGCTCTTCTTGCATTATTTGTTTTTCTAACGCCTAATCAATGGTCGATACCATTAATGGAAACAACGGGGTATACCAAAATAGATTTAGCACTTATTGCTGTACTTTTATTACTTATCTACACCGTTGTCGTGAAGAATCGCTACACATTTGAAGATGCTGCATTTTCTATTATGGGCGTATTATATATTGGAATCGGATTTTTCTATTTCATTGAAACGCGTATGGATGGCATTGAATATGTCATTTATGCCTTGCTGGTTATTTGGACAACCGATTCAGGAGCTTATTTTACTGGGAAAAAATTTGGTAAAAAGAAATTGTGGCCTGATATTTCTCCTAATAAAACCATTGAAGGATTTATCGGAGGAATCTTGACGGCTATTATTTTTGCTTTACTTTTCCAATGGATTTACCCAATCAGTTCGTCCTATACGATTCTGGTCATTGTGACGATACTAGCTTCCATTTTTGGTCAAATGGGCGATTTGGTTGAATCGGCACTTAAGCGCCACTACAACGTTAAGGATTCAGGTGATATCTTACCTGGACACGGAGGAATTTTAGACAGATTCGATAGCTTATTATTTGTGTTACCACTTTTACATTTCTTGCATTTTGCTGGTTAAGGGGATTTGACGTTTATGACAAAGCTGATTAGTTTATTGGGAGCAACAGGCTCTATCGGTATTCAAACGATTGACATCATAAGAGAACATCCACATCAATTTAAACTAGTGGCTTTTTCTGCTGGACGCAATCTTGAAAAGACTAGAGAAATAATTCGTGAATTTAATCCTACACTTGTATCTGTTCAAGAAGAAGTTGATGCAATTTCACTTAAGAAGGAATTTCCGAGCATTGAACTTGCATATGGTAGCAATGGATTGATCGACGTTGCGACTCACCCAGATGCGTCCATTTTAGTAAATGCTGTTTTGGGTAGTGTTGGTCTTGAAGCGACGTTAGAGGCAATAAAACAACGAAAGACAATTGCTCTCGCAAACAAAGAAACGCTGGTTACAGCGGGGCATTTGGTGATGACTGCGGCAGAGAAATACAAAGCAACTATTTTACCGGTTGATAGCGAGCATTCAGCTCTTTTCCAATCGATGAATGGTGAAAAGAGAAGCCAAGTAAGCAGGTTGATTTTAACGGCATCCGGAGGTAGCTTCCGTGACCGTACGCGGAAAGAATTGGAGAACGTAACAGTACAGGATGCGTTGAGTCATCCTAACTGGTCCATGGGCGCAAAAATTACGATTGATTCTGCAACAATGATGAACAAAGGTTTAGAAGTGATTGAAGCACAAGTGCTTTTCGACATGCCTTATGATGATATTGAAGTTGTCTTGCATAGGGAGAGTATCATTCATTCAATGGTGGAATTCCATGACACAAGTGTAATGGCACAACTTGGGACACCAGATATGCGTGTTCCCATTCAATATGCTCTTTCTTATCCGGACAGGCTTCCAAGAAAAAGTGCAAAACGTTTAAATCTTGTTGAAATAGGCAAACTTCATTTTGAAGAAATGAATATGGAACGTTTTCATGCATTAAAACTTGCATACGATGCAGGTCGGGCGGGTGGTACAATGACCACAGTTTTGAATGCTGCAAATGAAGCAGCCGTTGCCTTGTTTTTAAATGGAGAGATTCGATTCCTCCAAATAGAAGAATGCATTGAACGAGTTATGGACAAACATACGCTTATTAGTACTCCGGATTTGGAAACGATATTGCATGTGGATGCAATTACGAGAAAAGATGTTCGAAACATGATAAAATGATGAAAGAATGATGACGGCGAAATGCTGTAAAAAAGGTGGGACTTTATGGAGACAACCATTGCTTTTATCCTGATATTTGGTTCACTAGTATTTTTTCATGAACTAGGTCACTTTATTTTTGCCAAACGTGCCGGAATCATGGTACGTGAATTTGCAATTGGCTTTGGTCCAAAAATACTTGGAATCACAAAAGGGGAAACTCTTTATACCATTCGTCTTCTGCCTCTTGGTGGATATGTGCGAATGGCTGGAGAAGATATGGATTCGGTTGAATTACAGCCAGGATTCCGTGTCGGACTCATGTTAAACTCAAAAGAAGAAGTTCGTAAAATCGTCCTCAATCATAATAAACAACAACAAGACATGTTGTTTTTGGAAACTGAACGTTCCGATTTGGAAAAAGAACTCTGGATTGAAGGATACGATGAAGATGAACGTTTAGTACGATATAATGTTTCACGCAAAGCCGTAATCGTAGAGAATGGCAAAGAAACATTAATAGCACCTTATGATCGCCAATTTGGTTCGAAATCACTTGGCAAGCGTGCTATGACCATTTTTGCTGGTCCTTTATTTAACTTTATTTTATCTTTCTTCATCTTCTTGGCAATTGGCTTGTTGCAAGGGGTTCCGACTTACGAGCCTGTTATTTCGGGAGTCTCTGATGATAGCCCTGCCCTTGCAGCCGGTATGCAGGACGGAGATTTAGTTACTAAAATTGATGGTCAGCCCATTAATAAATGGCAAGATCTCGCTGCAAAGGTACAAGCTAGTGCAGGAGAAGAATTAACGTTTGAATACGTACGAGATGGTGAAACCATTTCTTCAACTATCACACCAAAAACCGTAGAAAAAGACGGCGAAAAGTATGGACAAATTGGAGTTATATATGAAAGTCCAGTTGAAAAAAATCCTTTGAAAGCATTAGCTTTCGGTGCTGATCAAACCATCACTTGGATTGCGAAAATTTTTGAACTCCTTGGCATGTTGGTAACTGGACAGTTTACAATTGATGCTTTGTCAGGACCAGTAGGAATTTATAAAGCAACCGAAGCAGTGGCACAATATGGTGTTTTCAATCTAATGAATTGGGCAGCTATTCTAAGCATTAACTTAGGTATCATGAATTTACTACCACTTCCGGCATTGGATGGTGGACGATTATTATTCTTCTTATTTGAAGCGATTCGAGGGAAACCATTGGACCGACAAAAAGAAGGAATGATCCATTTTGTCGGCATAATGTTATTGATGGTGCTGATGGTTGTTGTTACATGGAATGATATACAAAGATTTTTCTTTTAAAATTTAATCTACGGATGGTATGAGGAGCTTTTAACTTATGAAACAAAGTCTTACATTCATCCCTACACTTCGTGAAACTCCAGCTGATGCCGACGTTAAGTCGCATCAGCTGCTACTTCGTGCAGGGTTTATTCGTCAAAATACAAGTGGCATTTATTCTTTCTTACCTCTTGGAAAACGCGTTCTTCAAAAAGTAGAGAGCATTGTTCGGGAAGAAATGGATGCTATCAATGGTGTTGAAGTATTAATGCCTGCGATGCAACAAGCTGAACTATGGCAAGAAACTGGACGTTGGTATTCATATGGTCCGGAATTAATGCGTTTAAAAGATCGACACAATCGTGATTTCGCTTTGGGGGCAACACATGAAGAAGTCATTACTTCTTTGCTTCGTGACGAAATCAAGTCATATAAAAAATTACCTTTAACTCTTTACCAGATTCAAACGAAATTCCGTGACGAAAAACGCCCTCGTTTTGGCTTGCTTCGTGGCCGTGAGTTTCTTATGAAAGATGCTTACTCTTTCCATGCTACACGTGAGAGTTTAGATCAGACTTATGAAGACATGGTCAAAGCTTATTCAAATATTTTCTCTAGATTAGGATTGAATTTCCGTGCGGTTATTGCGGATTCAGGAGCAATCGGTGGAAAAGATACGCATGAATTCATGGTCCTTTCTGAAATCGGGGAAGATACGATTGCATATTCTGACGCATCTGACTTTGCTGCTAATATTGAAATGGCTGAAGTTAAAGTTTCATATGCAGCATCAACAGAAGAGCTAAAAGAGGTCGAGAAAGTAGCTACTCCTGACCAAAAAACGATTGAGCAAGTAGCGAGCTTCCTGAATCTAGATGCTCAACAATGTATCAAAACGTTGGTGTTTAACGTGGATGGGGAATTAGTATTGGTTCTCGCTCGCGGAGATCACGAAATCAATGATATAAAAGTTAAAAATACATTGCAGGCAAAAGTGGTAGAGTTTGCATCTGAAGAAGAGGTGCAAAACTTGCTTCAATGTGAAGTTGGGTCTCTAGGTCCTGTAAAAATTCCATTAGGTGTAAAAGTCATTGCTGATCATGCTGTAGCGTCGATTCGTAATGGCGTATGTGGAGCAAATGTTGCTGGATTCCATTTAACGAATGTTAATCCAGAACGTGATTTTGCAGTAGACCAGTATGAAGATTTACGTTTCATCATGGAAGGCGACGCTTCTCCTGACGGCAATGGAACAATCGTTTTCGCTAAAGGAATTGAAGTAGGACACGTCTTTAAACTTGGTACAACCTACTCTGAACCGATGAACGGAACTTTCCTTGATGATAATGGCCGTTCACAGCCTTATATTATGGGGTGTTACGGTATTGGGGTTTCCCGTGTCATGGCTGCTGTTGCGGAACAGTTCCAAGATGATAAAGGATTTATCTGGCCAAGTGCAATCGCGCCATATAATGTACATTTAGTGCCTGTAAATACAAAGGACGAAGCACAAGTTGCTCTTTCTGATGAATTATATAATTTAATGAAATCATATCGCTACGATGTGTTATATGATGACCGTGCTGAACGTGCGGGTGTGAAATTTGCCGATTCAGATTTAATCGGTTTACCGATCCGAATAACAGTCGGTAAAAAAGCAGCCGAAGGTTTAGTCGAAGTGAAAATAAGAAAAACTGGCGAAGCATTTGAATGGAAAAAAGAAGAGGTAGTTGACCATCTTCAAGCTTTCTTTTCGTCATTAAACGATTAATCAAAAGGAAGACCTTGAAATCGGGTCTTCCTTTCTTTTTCTTATGAAAGAAAGGAGGCATAGAGTATGAGTAACGAACAAGATGCCAAAAAAAGGTTACAACTATTATTACAACAATTGGAACTTACCGCTGATGAATACATGACTCATTTTGAATCGGCTTCCCTAAGTCGTATGACGGTACATAAAAAAGAGCGTGTATGGCGTTTTACTATAGAAGTTGAGAAACTATTGCCTTATAACATGTTTCAACTATTCAATATGCGGTTACGTGAAAAGTTTGCTGGCATTGCGGATATAAAATTATCACTTACTTGTGAATCACCTCATGTCGATGCTGAGTTAATCGCTTCTTACTGGCCGTTTGTATTGCAGGAAATTGATGATATGTCGCCTCCTCTACGAAATCTTCTACATGCACAAATTCCATCTTTCAATGGTCAGACCGTCCATTTTACGTGTGCACAGGAAATTGAATTCCGTACACTGAAAGGCAAATATGCGTCTAAAATTGCTGATGTCTATGCTTCGTATGGTTTCCCAATCTTACCGATTGATTTTAAATTTATCGAACAAGAGGCAGAACTGGCAGAAGCACAGCAAGCGTTTATGGAGCAACGAAGAATCGAAGAAGAAGAGCTGGGCAAGAAAGCATTGGCTGATATGCAGAAACGTGAAAAAGATCGTGCATCAAATCCTGGGGTAACCTTGAATGGCCCCTTCCAACTGGGTACCCCGATTAAAGCGGACGAGCCAATTATGGAAATCAAGCAAATTCAGGATGAAGAAAGACGCATCACGATTGAAGGCTTTGTTTTTGATGTTGAGGTAAAAGAACTTCGAAGCGGCCGCTCATTATTAACAGTCAAAGTTACAGATTACACAGACTCGATTCTTGTTAAAATGTTTTCCCGGGACAAAGAAGATGCAGAGCTTATGGGTCTGCTGAAAAAAGGGACATGGCTAAAAGTCCGTGGTTCAGTACAGAACGATACATTCGTTCGAGACTTGATCATAATGGCACAGGATATTATGGAAATTAAAGTGGATTCCAGAAAAGATACTGCTCCAGAAGATGAAAAAAGGATTGAACTTCATTTACACACACCAATGAGTCAGATGGACGCGGTCTCTTCTGTAGATGCCTTGGTAAGTCAGGCAGCCAAATGGGGACACCCCGCTGTCGCAATTACGGATCATGCTGTTGTTCAATCCTTCCCGGATGCTTATGCAGCCGGAAAAAAACATGGTATTAAAATCATTTATGGATTGGAAATCTACATGGTCAATGACGGAGTAAACATTGCCTATGAAGAGGAGCATCGAGCACTAGCGGATGCAACCTATGTCGTATTCGACGTTGAAACGACAGGCCTTTCTGCGGTATACGATACCATTATTGAGCTTGCAGCTGTGAAAATCAAAGATGGTCAAGTCATCGACAAATTCGAAAGCTTTGCAAATCCGCATCATCCATTGTCTGCTACTACCATCGATTTGACGGGTATCACCGATGATATGGTGCGTGATGCACCGGATATTGAAGACGTCATCAAGCGCTTCCACGATTGGATCGGCGATAGCATCATGGTTGCACATAATGCGTCATTCGATATGGGTTTCCTGTACGTAGGCTATAAGAAAGTCGGTCTGGAACAAACGGTCCATCCTGTCATCGATACGTTGGAATTATCACGTTTCCTTCATCCGGAAATGAAAAACCATCGATTAAACACGATGGCCAAAAAGTTCAATATCGAGCTCACCCAGCATCATCGGGCAATCTATGATACGGAAGCCACGGGCTACTTACTGTTGAACTTGTTGAAAGAAGCTGAACAAAAAGGGATTCACTATCACGACGAGTTCAACCATCAAACAGGTAATGGAGAGTCGTACAAGAGAGCGCGTCCATCTCACTGCACGCTTCTTGCCACGGATGAAGACGGATTGAAAAACTTGTTTAAACTAGTCTCGTATTCCCATATGAACACATTTTTCCGGGTTCCGAGGATCCCGCGTTCCGTTCTAGTCAAGCATCGTAAAGGGCTGTTGATTGGTTCCGGGTGTGATAAAGGGGAAGTATTCGAAGGGTTAATGCAGAAATCTCCTGAAGAAGTCGAGGGAATTGCAAAATTCTATGATTACTTGGAAGTCCATCCGAAAGAAGTTTACGCACATTTAATTGAACTCGAGCTTGTGAGAGATGAATGGAATCTTGAAGACATCATTCGAAAAATGATTAAACTGGGCAAAAAAATTGCACGTCCGGTAGTCGCAACTGGAAATGTCCATTATGTAAACGAGAACGATGCGATTTTTAGACAGATTCTAATTGGAGGGCAAGGTGGAGCCAATCCACTGAACCGCCACAAGTTACCGAAAGTTCATTTCCGTACTACAAATGAAATGTTGGACGCTTTCGCCTTCCTGGGTGAAGAAACCGCGAAACAAATTGTTGTGGAGAACAGCCATAAAATTTCGGAGAGAATCGGAGACATCAAACCGATTAAAGATGATTTGTATACGCCGAAAATCGAAGGTTCTGATGAAGAAGTTCGAGAATTGAGCTATGCGATGGCAAGACAGATTTACGGAGATTCATTGCCGGAAATTGTGGAAGCCCGTATTGAAAAAGAACTTACTTCCATTATTGGACACGGATTTGCAGTTATTTATTTGATTTCTCATAAGCTAGTAAAGAAATCTTTGGATGACGGCTACTTAGTAGGTTCCCGTGGTTCCGTTGGATCTTCTCTTGTAGCGACGTTAATGGAAATTACGGAAGTGAATCCATTGCCGCCACATTATGTATGTCCTTCATGCCAGCATGCTGAATTCTTTGATGATGGATCTGTCAGTTCAGGCTTTGATTTGCCAAACAAAGTCTGCCCGCATTGTGAAATACCTTACAAAAAAGATGGTCAAGATATTCCTTTCGAAACGTTTCTTGGATTTAAAGGGGATAAAGTACCCGATATCGATTTGAACTTTAGTGGAGAATATCAGCCGATTGCACATAACTACACGAAAGTACTTTTTGGTGAAGACAATGTTTATCGTGCAGGTACGATTGGAACGGTTGCTGAGAAAACAGCATACGGCTACGTACGTGGTTATGCGAATGATCACAACTTAACAATACGTGGCGCTGAAATCGACCGACTTGTTCAAGGGTGTACTGGAGTTAAACGTTCGACAGGACAACATCCAGGGGGAATCATTGTTGTCCCGGATTACATGGATATTTTCGATTTTTCACCGATTCAGTTCCCTGCTGATGCACAGGACTCCGAGTGGAAAACAACTCACTTTGACTTCCATTCCATCCATGATAACTTATTGAAACTTGATATCCTGGGACACGATGATCCGACAGCTATCCGGATGTTACAGGACTTGTCTGGCATCGATCCAAAAACGATTCCAACGGATGACCCTGAAGTAATGAAGATTTTCAGTGGAACGGAGTCACTTGGAGTAACACAGGAACAAATTGGCTGTAAGACGGGTACACTCGGGATTCCTGAGTTTGGTACACGTTTTGTTCGTCAAATGTTGGAAGAAACGAAACCATCCACTTTCTCTGAACTTGTTCAAATCTCAGGACTATCTCATGGTACTGACGTGTGGCTTGGAAATGCACAGGAACTTATTCAAAATGGGACTTGTCAGCTTTCGGATGTAATTGGTTGCCGGGATGATATCATGGTGTATTTAATTTACCAGGGTCTTGAACCGTCTCTGGCATTTAAAATTATGGAATCTGTGCGTAAAGGGAAAGGGTTAACTCCGGAATTTGAAGAAGACATGAAGGCAAATGGCGTTCCTGCATGGTATATCGAAGCGTGTAAAAAGATTAAGTACATGTTCCCGAAAGCCCATGCAGCCGCTTATGTATTAATGGCTGTTCGAATTGCATATTTCAAAGTACATTTCCCGATCCTTTACTACGCAGCATATTTCACAGTACGCGCAGCAGATTTTGACTTGCACGCTATGACGAAAGGTTCTGCATCGATCCGTGCAAAAATTGATGAGATTAATGCCAAAGGATTGGATGCCGCTCCGAAAGAAAAAAGCTTGTTGACGGTTCTGGAAATTGCCTTGGAGATGTGTGAACGTGGTTACCACTTTAAAAAAGTGGATCTCTACGAATCAAAGGCGGCTGAATTTGTCATTGATGGCAAAGGATTGATTCCACCTTTCGATGCGATTCCTGGACTCGGAACAAACGTAGCCAAAACGATTGTGGAAGCACGGAAAAATGGCGAGTTCCTATCGAAAGAAGATTTAGGACAACGTGGACGTGTTTCCAAAACATTGATTGAATACATGGATCAACTTGGTTGTCTCGAAGGCATGCCAGATGCGAATCAATTGTCGCTATTCTAGGCCTGATTTGCACTGCGAGCATTCGTATGGTATCATTTGTATAACAAGTTGTTGATAGATTTACGGCAAAAGAGTGGGATTTCCCGCTCTTTTCTGTTTGTTATGTCGAAAATAAGTTGCAGCGGGAGGCATATATGAGCAAAATATTAACCGAAGTAGAAAAGCTTGTGACGCCCATTGTTGAAGAGTTGAATTTGGAGCTCGTTGATACGGAGTTCGTAAAAGAAGGTCGTAATTGGTTTTTACGTATTTATGTAGATACTCCTCAAGGTGGCATTGACATTGAGCATTGTGCGCTTGTAAGCGAACGTATCAGCGAAGTGTTGGATGCAAAGGATCCAATTGAGCAAAACTACTTTTTAGAAGTTTCTTCACCTGGGGCAGAACGTCCATTGAACAAAGAGAGTGACTTCGAACGTGCAGTTGGTCAATTCATTCATGTGAAAACATATGAACTGGTGAATGGCCTGAAAGAAAAAGAGTTTGAAGGCTTTTTGACTGCTTATAGCGAACAAGGCTTAGAAATGGAAGTTCGAATTAAAACTAGAAAAATTAAAGTTCAACTTACAAAAGAGAAAATTGCATTCGCGCGTTTAGCGATTAATTTCTCTGCATAATGTGAATGTAGGAGTGAAAAATAATGGCAAATGAGTTGCTGGATGCTTTAATAGCTCTTGAAAAACAAAAAGGAATTTCACGAGATGTACTAATTGAAGCGATTGAAGCGGCGCTTGTTACAGCGTATAAACGCAATTTTAATCAAGCACAAAACGTACGTGTTGATTTGAATCTGGATAATGGTTCGATGAAGGTTTACTCACGCAAGGATGTAATGGAAGAAGTGTTGGATGACCGACTACATATTTCATTAGAAGACGCGAAACAAGTAAATCCTGCGTTTGAACTGGGAGATATTGTAGAACAAGAAGTAACACCTAGAAACTTCGGACGTATCGCGGCACAGACTGCTAAACAAGTGGTTACACAACGTGTTCGTGAAGCAGAACGTGGATTGATTTATGAAGAGTATGTTGATCGCGAAGAAGATATCGTAAATGGTGTTGTTGAGCGTCTGGATGCTCGTAATATTTATGTAGGACTTGGTAAAGTTGAAGCGGTATTACCGGTGAATGAACAAATTCAAACTGAAACATACCGTCCGCATGAGCGCATTAAAGTGTATATCACGAAAGTAGAACGTACAACTCGTGGACCACAAGTATTTGTATCTCGTACACACCCTGGATTACTTCGTCGTCTATTTGAAATGGAAGTTCCTGAAATATACGATGGCATCGTAGAAATAAAATCAATCGCTCGTGAAGCTGGCGATCGATCGAAAATATCAGTTGTTGCCCATAATGATGATGTAGATCCAGTAGGTTCTTGCGTAGGTGCAAAAGGTTCTCGCGTTCAAACAATCGTTAATGAGTTGAATGGTGAAAAGATTGATATTGTGGAATGGTCTGAAGATCCAGTGGTATTTGTTGCCAATGCACTTAGCCCATCTAAAGTATTAGATGTTCAAGTCCATGAAGAAGAGAAATCTACAACAGTGGTAGTACCTGACTATCAATTATCTTTAGCCATTGGTAAACGTGGACAAAATGCACGTCTAGCAGCTAAATTGACTGGATGGAAAATCGATATCAAGAGTGAAACAGATGCTCGCGAATTAGGTATTTACCCATCTGCCCATGCTTCTGAAAACTTCGACCTTGAAGATGAAGAGTATGAAGAAAATATCGATGACAATTTTGATTTATATAAAGATGACGAAGAATAAGCGAAGAGGGTGAATTTTGATGTCTAGTCAAAAGAAAATACCTTTACGAAAATGCGTGGCAACAGGCGAAATGTTTCCTAAAAAAGAAATGATTCGAGTTGTACGATCAAAAGAAGGCGAAGTTTCAGTCGATCTAACTGGCAAAAAGTCTGGTCGTGGAGCGTATGTCTCCAAAACCAAGCAGGCAGTAGAAATCGCTAAAAAACGCAAAGTGCTGGATAGTCAATTGGAAGCAAAAATACCAGAAAGCATTTTTGAAGAATTGTTAACTGTGATTGAAAGAGAGCAAATTATATGAATACACAGCAACGAATCTTACAATTGATTGGTCTGGCAGTGCGTGCAAGAATGTTGATATCTGGAGAAGAGCTTGTAGTCAAAGATATTCGTACTAACCGTGCGAAACTCGTTATCATCTCTTCAGATGCATCAGACAATACGATGAAAAAAATTCAAGATAAATGCAACACATACAACGTTGAGTTACATGTTTTCGGTGATCGTTCTGATCTCGGACATGCTACAGGAAAAGAGGCCCGCGTGGTACTCGCAATTACTGACGACGGTTTCGCTAAAAAACTGTCCGGACTTCTCAACGAATTTAACCGGGGGTGACCAAATGACCAAATTACGCGTCCATGAATATGCAAAGCAAATAAATAAAACGAGTAAAGAAGTTATTGAGCAATTAAGTAAGTTGAACGTACAAGTGACGAATCATATGTCGACATTAGAAGGCGACGCAGTTTCGAAGTTGGACTCTGTCTACAAGAAACCGTCTGCTCCTGCTCATAAAACTGCACCACAAAGCAACAATCGTCCACAGGGTTCAGGTTCTCAAAACAGCCGTCCCCAAAGTTCTGGTTATCAAGGAAATCGCCCACAGGGTTCAGGTTCACAAGGCAGCCGTCCACAGGGTTCAGGTTCACAAGGCAACCGTCCACAAAGTGACCGTCCTCAAGGCAATCGTCCACAAGGGTCTGGTTCACAAGGCAGCCGCCCACAAGGTAGTGGATATCAAGGGAATCGCCCACAAGGGGATCGTCCAGCTGGAAGTGGTTATCAAGGAAATAAACCAAGTACACCAGCTAAACCATCATCTGGTCAAAGCCGTGGGATGACGAATACACCTTCTCGTGACAAGCAAAAACCTGCAGCAACTGCTACAGGGGACAGCCGTAAACAAGATCAAGGTGCACAATCAAAAGAAAAGAAAGTCTTCGGACAAAACCGTCCTGCAGGTTCAGGATTTGGTGGACGTCCAGGTGGCGGCGGAAATCACCGTCCAGGCACTGGTAATCGCGCTGGAAGAAACAAAGGGAAACAAAACCGTCAACCTGTTGCTCCTCCAGTACCAAGAAAAGAAAAAGAATTACCTGAAAAAATCACATTCTATGAATCATTGACAGTGGCTGAACTGGCAAAAAAATTAGGCAGAGAGCCATCTGAAATTATCAAAAAATTATTCTTGCTTGGCGTGATGGCAACAATCAACCAAGAATTGGATAAAGATGCAATTGAATTGATCTGTACCGATTATGGTGTTGAAGTAGAAGAAGAAATCCGCGTTGATATTTCGGATTTAGAAGGCTATTTCGAAGGTGAAGCAGAAGAACAAGGCGTTCAAAAAGAACGTCCACCAGTTGTAACAATTATGGGTCACGTTGACCATGGTAAAACAACACTTCTAGATTCTATCCGTAATACAAAAGTGACAGCTGGCGAAGCTGGCGGGATTACACAACATATTGGTGCATACCAAGTTGTTGAAAACGGCAAGAAAATCACTTTCCTGGATACTCCTGGTCACGCGGCTTTCACAACAATGCGTGCTCGTGGTGCCAAAGTAACCGATATTACCATTTTAGTAGTTGCAGCAGATGACGGTGTAATGCCTCAAACGATTGAAGCAATCAATCATGCCAAGGCGGCTGAAGTGCCAATTATCGTTGCTGTGAATAAAATGGATAAACCATCTGCTAATCCTGAACGTGTAATGCAAGAATTGACTGAACATGGTTTAGTATCTGAAGAATGGGGCGGCGATACAATTTTCGCACCAATCTCAGCACTAAAAGGTGAGGGAATTGACAACTTACTTGAAATGGTTTTATTAGTTTCAGAAGTTGCAGAACTAAAAGCGGATTCTAAACGTCGTGCAATTGGAACAGTAATTGAAGCTCAACTTGATAAAGGTCGCGGTTCAGTTGCTACACTTCTAGTGCAAGATGGAACGCTTAAAGTTGGAGACCCAATCGTAGTCGGTCATACTTTCGGTCGCGTACGTGCAATGGTCAATGATTTAGGTCGTCGTGTGAAAGAAGCAGGTCCAAGTACACCTGTTGAAATTACAGGATTGAATGATGTGCCTCAAGCTGGTGACCGTTTTGTAGTATTCGAAGATGAGAAAACAGCACGTCAAGTAGGGGAATCACGTGCATCCACTGCGCTTCAAGCTCAACGCTCTGAAAAAACACGTGTGACGCTTGATAACTTATTTGACCAAATGAAACAAGGTGAAATGAAAGAATTAAATCTGATTGTGAAAGCAGACGTACAAGGATCTGTTGAAGCAATGGCCGCATCTCTGATGAAGCTTGACGTTGAAGGCGTTAATGTTCGCATCATCCATACTGGTGCTGGTGCAATTACTGAATCAGATATTTCACTTGCTGCAGCTTCCAATGCAATTGTTATTGGTTTCAACGTACGACCTGATACCAATGCAAAACGTGCAGCTGAGGCTGAAGGCGTAGACATTCGTCTGCACCGTGTAATTTATAAAGTAATTGAGGAAATTGAAGCGGCAATGACTGGCTTACTTGATCCTGAATTCCAAGAAAAAATTATCGGTCAGGCTGAAGTTCGTGAAACGTTCAAAGTTACGAAAATCGGTACGATTGCCGGAAGTTATGTAACAGAAGGTAAAATCAGCCGAGATAGTGGCGTTCGTGTCATTCGTGACAGCATCGTTGTATTTGAAGGTGAGTTAGAGTCACTAAAACGCTTCAAAGATGATGTAAAAGAAGTCGCTCGTGGGTATGAATGTGGGATCACTGTGAAAAACTACAATGATGTTAAAGAAGGCGACATTATTGAAGCATTCGTAATGGAAGAAATTAAACGCAAATGATTGCCTACGCGGAATGCGAGTTCATCATTCCGACGTCGCACTCGTTAAAAGAGAAGCGCGCTGTTCTACAGCGCATGCTTACTCGAACGAAGCAAAAGTTTAACGTATCTATTTCTGAAGTAGATCATCAAGATAAATGGCAAAGAACGCGTATTGCGATTGTTTGTGTAGCTTCATCAATTGATGCAAGCGACCGTGAGTTGACCCACGCCATACATTACTTGGAGTCAAATCCAGAATGGGAACGAACGGAAACCATCCGTGAACATTTATAGATAGAACAGAGGTGAAGCCATCATGGCGAATCGCTCAAATCGAGTAGCAGAACAAATGAAGAAAGAATTAGGCGAAATTATTGCTCGTAGACTTAAAGATCCCCGCATTGGGTTTGTCACTGTAACTGATGTAGAAGTTACTGGTGATTTACAACAAGCGACGGTCTATATTACTGTTCTAGGTGACGATAGAAAACGTCAAGAAACATTAAAAGGTTTAGCTAAAGCTAAAGGATTTATCCGTACTGAAATTGGCCAACGAATTCGATTACGTAAGACACCTGAACTTATGTTTGAATTTGACGAGTCATCTGCTTACGGAAACAAAATTGACACTTTACTTAAACAGATTAATGATACAACTGAAGAAACTGAGTAACAAAAAGAAGTCTGCTTTTTATAAGCAGGCTTTTTCTAAATTACATAATTAAAGGAGTGGGAACGAATGCAAAACGGCATTCTTCCGCTATGGAAAGAACAAGGGATGACGTCACACGATTGCGTCTTTAAGTTACGAAAAATTTTAAAAATGAAACGCATCGGTCATACAGGAACTCTCGATCCAAGTGTGGAAGGAGTCTTGCCCATTTGTTTAGGGGAATCAACCAAAGTAGCGGAGTATCTTACAAATGCAGGGAAAATATACGAAGCAGAAGTGACAATTGGTACTGCAACAACCACAGAGGACGCAGACGGTGAAGTGGTAGAGGCGGATGAATCCAACAAGCATTTCTCACGACAGCAAATCCTTGATTCTTTACTTTCCTTGACTGGTACGATTGAGCAAACGCCACCGATGTACTCGGCAGTAAAAGTGAATGGAAAGAAACTATATGAATATGCTAGAGCCGGCCAATCCGTTGAACGACCTAGCAGACAAGTAAAGATTTATGAACTATCTCTGCTTAGTGAAGAGGATATTTTTTCTGGAGAACTTGTTACCTTCAATATTCGCGTATCATGCAGCAAAGGTACGTATATACGAACGCTGGCTGTACAAATTGGTGAAAAACTAGGCTATCCAGCACATATGTCAAAACTAGTTCGCACGGCTTCTGGTACATTCACCGCTGAAGATTGTCTGACGCTGAATCAAGTACAGGAACTGGTCGAAAATAACATATTGACTGAGAAATTGTATGACTTGGATTATGCACTTCAAGATATGCCGAAATTTGAAGTACCACCGTTTTTGATGAAATCGGTTCAGAATGGTCAGGTATTGGATGCCATTGATGCACTGAAGAATCATGACCGTATTGTCTTTACCGTGGAGGAAAAGGCTGTTGCTGTTTATGTCAACCATCCGACCAAAGAAGGCAAGATGAAACCAGAAAAAATGTTTAATCGATTAGGAGGAGATACAGAATGAACATTGTGCACTTATCATATCCACATCACCTCAATGATTCAGTAATATCTGGTCCTTTTTCTTTAGCGATTGGCTTTTTTGATGGCGTTCATTTAGGTCATCGAGAAGTGATTGGACATGCTCAGAAAATCGCAACTGAACGGGGACTTAAATTAGCGGTCATGACGTTCGACCCGCATCCTTCCATTGTTCTAGGTAAGCGTAATGAGAAAGTATTTTATATAACGCCCTTGGATCAAAAAATGGAATTGCTTGAATCCATGGGGGTCGATACAGCATTCGTTGTTCGTTTCACTTCAGATTTCGCTCAGCTGACTCCAGAAAAATTCGTTCAAACGTTCATTCGTCAATTGCATATAAAACACGTCACCGCAGGTTTTGATTTTACATTCGGTGCATTCGGAAAAGGTGATATGAATGTGATGACTCAATTGGCGAATGATGATTTTGACGTTTCGGTTGTGGAGAAAAAATCGGATGAACAGGAAAAAATCAGTTCCACACGAATTCGCCAAGCCTTGACCGAGGGAGATATGGAAAAAGTCCATGAATTACTTGGCAGACCATTCCAAATTCCAGGTGTCGTTGTTCATGGGGATAAACGAGGTCGTACAATCGGTTTTCCAACAGCGAATATACAGGCAAAAGAAGGGTCGTACATTCCAGCAACGGGTGTTTACGCCGTGCGCATGTTCATTCAAGACGAATGGGTGGATGGCGTTTGTAATGTAGGATATAAACCGACTTTTAAAAACCCGGATGAAAAAAAATTAACGATTGAAGTCCATTTGTTTAATTTTGATAAGAACATCTATGGAGAAGAAGTATCCTTGGATTGGTATCATCATATCCGGGATGAACGCAAATTTGATGGTATCGACTCCTTGAAACAACAAATTGAAAAGGATAAACAAACGGCCATTTCGTTTTTTCAAGAGTTGAAGTAACAGTTGCATATCCATCTAAACTGTGCTACTATTTTTAAGTGCATAGAGATATGCTTAACCGTTGCTTGGCAAGGCGATTCACCAACGCTTGCTCGGTAATTGGGGATATTATGAGAGTATTGGAGGTGAACCGGATGGCAATTACACAAGAACGTAAAAATGAACTTATCGCTGAGTATCGTACTCATGAAAGCGACACTGGTTCTGCAGACATTCAAATCGCTGTGTTAACAGAAGAGATTAATAACTTGAACGAGCATTTGCGTACACACAAGAAAGATCACCACTCACGTCGTGGCCTATTCAAAATGGTAGGACGTCGTCGTAACTTGTTAAAATACTTACGTGAAAACGAAGTATCACGTTACCGTGACTTGATCGCTAAACTTGGTTTACGTCGATAAGATGCATTTTAGTGAAAGCGGGATTCGTCCCGCTTTTTCTTTATGTTCAAAAAGATTTCTTTGTATAGAACCAACTCTCAATGACAATTTTATAATTTATCGCATGATAAACGCTTTTTTGATACACTACTAATGATACATACAACTAAATTTAATAGGATTTTTAGTACGAGAGGAGTTCATTCAATGACAGAAAAACAAATTTTTAATTTCGAATGGGCAGGTCGTCCATTGCAAGTAGAAGTAGGCAAATATGCAAAACAAGCTAACGGTGCTGTTATGGTCCGTTACGGAGATTCTACAGTTCTTTCAACAGCTACTGCTTCAAAACATCCTAAGCCATTAGATTTCTTCCCACTTACATGTAACTATGAAGAGCGTCTTTACGCAGCAGGGAAAATTCCAGGTGGTTTCATTAAACGTGAAGGACGCCCATCAGAAAACGCAGTATTGACGAGTCGCCTAATTGACCGTCCAATCCGTCCGTTATTCCCTGATGGATTCCGTAATGAAGTTCAAGTTATTTCAATCGTTATGTCTAAAGATCAAGATTGCACGACTGAAATGGCTGCGATGTTAGGATCTTCTTTAGCATTATCTGTTTCTGATATTCCTTTCGATGGCCCGATTGCAGGCGTACAAGTAGGATTGATTGAGGGTCAATTTATCATTAACCCTAATCAAGCACAATTGGCAGTTAGTACAATTGATTTAATTGTTGCTGGTACAAAAGAGGCAATCAACATGGTTGAGGCAGGGGCACTTGAAGTTCCTGAGGAAGTAATGTTGGAAGCGATTATGTTCGGTCATGAAGAAATCAAAAAATTAATCGCGTTCCAAGAAGAAGTAGTCGCGGTTATGGGTAAAGAGAAAACGGACATCAAACTTTACGAGCTTGATGCTGAACTTTCTGCCGAAATTAGTGAAATGTGCGAAACAAAATTAAACAGTGCCATTCAAGTTTATGAAAAACATGCTCGCGAATTAGCAATCACTGAAGTTAAAGAAGAAGTTGTAGCGATCTACGTTGAACGTGAAGCTGATGAAGCAACACTAAAACAAGTTCGCCAAATTTTAGATAAAATGGTGAAAGAAGAAGTTCGCCGTTTAATTACAGAAGATAAAGTTCGTCCCGATGGCCGTAAATTAGATGAGATCCGTCCATTATCATCTGAGACAGGGATTTTGCCTCGTACTCATGGTTCTGGATTGTTTACTCGTGGGCAAACGCAAGCACTTAGTATTGCTACTTTAGGTGCATTAGGCGATGTTCAAATCATCGATGGTTTAGGAATCGAAGAATCGAAACGTTTCATGCATCATTATAATTTCCCTCAATTCAGTGTTGGGGAAACAGGACCTATCCGTGGACCAGGTCGTCGCGAAATCGGTCATGGTGCTTTAGGTGAGCGTGCACTTGTTGCTGTTATTCCTGATGAAAAAGATTTCCCATACACAATTCGTTTAGTTTCTGAGGTATTGGAATCAAACGGTTCTACTTCTCAAGCAAGTATTTGTGCATCAACTCTTGCCATGATGGATGCGGGTGTTCCAATTAAAGCACCAGTTGCAGGTATTGCTATGGGTCTTATCAAGCGCGGTGAGCATTATTCTGTTCTTTCGGATATTCAAGGAATGGAAGATCACTTAGGTGATATGGACTTCAAAGTAGCCGGTACTGCTAAAGGTGTTACGGCACTTCAAATGGATATTAAAATTGATGGCTTGTCTCGCAGCATTTTAGAAGAGGCATTGACACAAGCAAAAATCGGCCGTATGCATATTTTAGATAGTATGATGGCAACAATCTCTGAACCACGCACGAATTTGTCTCAATATGCACCGAAAATTATCATGATAAAAATCAATCCTGATAAGATCCGTGACGTTATTGGACCGGGTGGTAAGCAAATCAACAAAATCATCGATGAAACTGGCGTGAAAATCGATACAGAGCAAGATGGTACGATTTACATTTCTTCAATTGACCAGGAAATGAATGCACGTGCAAAAGAAATCATTGAAAATATCGTGCGCGAAGCAGCTGTTGGTGAATACTATATGGCTAAAGTGAAACGTATTGAAAAATTCGGTGCATTCCTAGAAATCTTCCCTGGTAAAGATGGACTACTTCATATTTCTGAAATCCAGGAAGAACGTACGAAAGCAGTTGAAGATGTTTTAAAACTTGGCGATGAAATGTTCGTCAAAGTTATTGAAATTGATAACCAAGGTCGCGTGAACTTGTCGCGTAAAATTGTCGTAAAAGAAGAAAAAGAAGCGGCAGAAAAAGAGGAAGCATAATATAAGAATAGCGAGAAACGTCACGTAATCCTGACAGGCGTTTGGAGCTTATATATAGCTAAACTTGAAAAAAGAAAACAACTGAAAAAAAGTTTATTCTTTCTTAATAGTAAACAAAGAAAAAAGGTTGCCAATCAGTGAATGGCAACCTTTTTTCTAAAGTTTGGGGGCTTTTAGTGTGTTACAAAAAAGAACAAGTCAAAACGGTGTGCGTATTGTCTATGAACACATCCCACATGTCCGATCAGTTGCTGTCGGAGTATGGGTTGATGTTGGATCTAGACATGAAAAACCTGAAGAAAATGGCTTAACTCATTTTATCGAACATATGCTTTTTAAAGGAACTGCTACTCGGTCTGCTCGTCAGATTGCTGAAGAGTTCGATCGTATTGGTGGTCATGTCAATGCATTTACATCAAAAGAACAAACCTGCTATTATGCAAAAGTATTAGACCATCATGCGAAGCATGCCATTTCGGTATTGGCAGATATGTTTTTCCATTCTCAGTTTGATGAACAGGAATTAGAGAAAGAACGCCAAGTGGTATTAGAAGAAATACTGATGGTAGAAGATACACCTGATGATGATGTCCATGAACAATTATGGAATGTGATGTATCCCAACCAGACGCTAGGTGCATCGATTTTGGGGACTAAAGAATCACTCGAAACGTTCAACAAAGATTCAATCCATCAATTTATGGATCATCATTATCGACCTGAACATATTGTGATTTCTATCGCGGGGAATATTCCGGATGGCTTGATCGATTACACTGATTCCTTATTCGGTCAATTCAGATCAAGTACTGCAATGTCTGCTCGTCCATCGTTTGACACACCAGTTTTCCAACCGGGTGAATCACGTAAATCACGCGAAACGGAACAAGGGCATATATGTCTTGGCTATCCTGGACTAAGCGTGAAAGATAAGCATATTTATGATCTTGTTGTATTGAATAATATTCTGGGTGGAAATATGTCTTCCCGTCTGTTCCAGGAAGTCCGTGAAGAAAAAGCGTTGGCTTACTCCATCTATTCGTATCATTCTTCATATGAAGATGCAGGATCCGTTGCTATTTATGGAGGGACTTCCAGCAATCAATTGCAGAAACTCCAGGAAACCATTTATGAAACCATTCAAAAAGTGGTGGATGAAGGGGTTACCGATACAGAAGTGAACAATGCAAAAGAGCAATTAAAAGGAAATTTAATGCTCGGTTTAGAGAGCACGAACGCTCGAATGAATCGCAATGGGAAAAATGAATTAATTTTCAATGAACATAAAACGTATGATGAAGTATTGGAGTCGATTGATGAAGTGCATATCCATCAAGTACAGAAACTCGTAACGGATATTTTTACCATTCAACCAGCCATCTCAATCATTACACCAAAAGACTAATCCTTTGTAATTGTCTCAGACTGTAGACAAACTCTTATTTTTGAGTTTGTTTGCAGTCTTTTTAATTTGATTTAGATATGAAATATGTAGGGAATTTACTAAAACCCGTGCTCTACATTGCTGCACTGCTTCGTAGGAAAGATTAGACCCAATCAACCTTTGGTCCTAATCTTTCCTGCAGACTAACTCCCGAGCCGCTTCGAGCTTAAGCTCTCCAGGGTCTCGAAAGTCAGTTTTTCGGCGGGAGTGTCACAATTCCCTTTAGAGATGCTGATACAATTGACTGATTGCCAATCATTGAAACTTATCATTCATTAAGTACGTATCCATTTTTACACTACCTTCTTAAATTACTAAAACCAGTTAGTTTAACAAGGAATATGAGAGTGTATTTTCTTTTAGGGGTTGAGAACTTGTTAAAAAGGAAATATGGTGACCGTTCAGGATGGAAGAGAGTAACAAAAAGAGAATATATACAATCTTTTCTTGATACCGAAGAGTTTCAAGGATATGTTACTTTACTAAAAGTTCATCGTGTTTCAGAGCCGTTATTTGTTAAATACGGTGAAAGAAATGTTTGTATTGTTAATGACGGTTATAGTTGGCTACAACATTTCCCAAGTGGAAAAAGCCATTCATTAACAACGATGTTCGATTCTAAAGGCGAGGTTGTTCAGTGGTATATTGATATCTGTCAAAGCAATGGTTGTGAAAATGATATACCTTGGTTGGACGACTTATTTCTAGATATTGTTGTACTACCATCAGGAGAAATTATTCAGTTAGATGCTGATGAACTCGAAGATGCGTTAGCTGTCGGAATAATTGATAACACTTTATACAATAGTGCATGTTACGAAGCAGATAGAATTAATAATTTGATTAAGTCCAATAAATTTGTGTTGATGACCCTGGCAAAAGAACATAGAGCATTACTTCTTGAGAAAAGTAGCAAACCAGTTTGACTTAAAAAACTAAGGGTGCGTATCAAAAAACTGACATTAAAATTTAGGCTCTATTTAAGACTGAAATATCAACAATTGTTGAGGGGTGGACGAAGTGACTTAGTCACAGTCCACCCCTCTTTGTCCTTAACACCTTCCACGGTAGAAGTTGGTTTAACATGACCTTCTTCACATTTCTTGATGTCTAGCTCCGAAGGCCAGACCGCACCTAAGCTTGGGCCCACAGGATGTGGGTCATGAAGGCGTAGCGACACGATGTCGCGCTTTCGCCTTCCCTCCTAAACCTCTTTCGAAAGCAAGCTTTCGAATCGGCCCTTCCAGCGCCGGCGTCGGTCTAAATTGGCCATCTTCACATTTCGTGATGTCTAGCTCCAAGCGCCAGCTCGCACCTCCGCTTCAGAACCTCATTCGGAAACGGGTTTCCGATTCGTTTCTTCCACCGTCGGAGTCGAGCTAAAGTAGCGCTTTCTGCTTTTCGTGTGAACATGTGGTCTTTTTTTGCATATATTTAAGGAGATGAACATGGAGGAGGAGTCATATGTTGCTATCAGAATTGGCGGTAAAAGAATTAATCCAAGTTGAAGACGGCAAACGATTTGGATTGCTTGCTGATACTGAATTACTATTTGAGCCAACGAGTGGAAAAATCATTGGATTTCTCGTATTAAAAGAACAAGGCAATCGGCCCTTTAAATCGAAATCAACCAGTCAAAATGTCTACATTGCTTGGGAAGATATCGTCCTTATCGGTGAACATCGGATACTCTTCACTAAGACGTCTCATCTACATGCGGATCAATCCATATGACGAACCGAAAATGGTGTGTCATAGGTACGGATCCTCGCATGGAAAAGCTTGCTACTTTGTTGAAAAACATTGACGAGCAAGTATTATATATCCCATCCAAAGCATGGAGTTATCAAGTGGAACGGGATTTGTTGTCTTTTCAACCAGAAATCATGGTCTTACCTATTCAGCCACTTGAAATTGTAACCGATACAATTGGAATGGAATTTTTTCAAAACGTAAAAAAATGTTTCATCGGAAAATTATCTCCAGAGTGGACACGCTTTTTTGAAGCAAGTGAACTGAATACAGTAGCCTACCTTGAAGATGAACAATTTATTTGGTTGAATGCAAAGTTAACGGCAGAAGGATTTATTGCTGCCTATTATCTAGAAGAACATGAAACCGTTGCAGGCAAACAATTTATGATATCCGGTTTCGGGCGAGTAGCAAAATTGCTGGCGACACAGCTTAAACGGATGGATGCACATCCACTGATAGTCGTACGCTCACCAGTCCAATTGGCTGAAGCTCAGGCGATGGGCTACGAAGTGAAAAAATTAGAAAAAGGAATTTCCTGTGATCAGGCAATATTCATCAACACAATTCCTGCGAAATGGTTAACAGAAGATTATCAATCGTTACTAAAAACCAGCAAACGGTTTTATGATATTGCTTCCGCTCCTGGCTGCTTAGAATTGGAGGGCGATTATGCTGAATGCTATCGCCTCTGTACTTCTTTGCCAGGGCAATTTTTGAAAGAAGATGCATCAAAAATATTGTTTAAATGTTTGACAGAATCAGCTAAAGATATCTAAGGAGGAACGGTGTGCTAACAGGTAAAAGAATAGGGTTCGGTATAACAGCATCACATTGTACGTATGAAGAAGTAGTTCCGAAAATCACTATTTTGAGAGAACAGGGTGCAGTGGTTGTACCAGTCGTTTCACATTCCGTGCTAGTAGCTGCCACTCGCTTTGGCACAGGGGATGAATGGGTAAGAAAAATAGAGGATGCTGCTGGGGCAAAAGTAATTTCCACTATTGCCGATGCAGAACCACTCGGACCAAAAGCGCCACTTGATTGCATGGTCATTGCACCAATAACGGGCAATTCAATCAGTCGCTTAGCTAATGCAATAACGGATTCACCTGTTTTGATGGCTGCCAAAGCAACCATGCGAATCGGTCGACCTGTCGTCCTTGGCATTTCAACTAATGATGCACTTGGATTAAATGGCGTAAACGTCATGAGATTAATAAATGCCAAACACATTTACTTCATTCCATTCGGTCAGGATGATCCATATAAAAAACCAAACTCCCTCATCTCCGATTTCAATCAGATTCTACCAACGATTGTCAAAGCTCTAGAACATCAACAACTTCAACCCTTATTAATCCAACACGGGCAATCGGATTAATTTTCATGCACAATCACGCAAGTTTATGATACAATACCGTCATTATGACCAATTAGTTGGCTAGAGGGAGTGAGTGTCATGGCTAAAAGCTACACAGTAGCTGTTGTCGGTGCAACCGGTGCAGTTGGAGAGAAAATGATGGAACAACTCGTAAAACGAAATTTTCCAATTCAACATATAAAGTTCCTGGCTTCAAAACGTTCAGCCGGAAAAAACATTGAATTCAAAGGGAAATCTTATACGATTGAAGAAGCGACACCTGAGGCATTTGAGGGTGTTGATATTGCATTATTCAGCGCAGGAGGATCAGTTTCGAAAGTCCTTGCGCCAGAAGCGGCTAAACGTGGGGCAGTCGTTATCGACAACACAAGTGCATTCCGAATGGATAAAGATATTCCACTCGTCGTGCCTGAAGTGAATCGTCAAGATCTTAAATTGCACAATGGCATCATAGCCAATCCAAACTGTTCGACGATTCAAATGGTTTGTGCATTGCAACCAATTAAAGAAGCGTTTGGTTTGAATAATGTGATCGTTTCCACGTATCAAGCTGTTTCAGGTGCTGGAGCTGTTGCAATTAATGAGCTCGAAGCCCAAAGTGCTACATTTGGGGAAACTAAAAATGCAGTGGCTCAAGTATTGCCAGTTAAAAGTGCTGAGACACATTATCCAATCGCGTTCAATGCTATTCCTCAAATTGATACATTTGATGATAATGGCTTTACACTGGAAGAAATGAAAATGATTAATGAAACGAAGAAAATCATGCATGCTCCGGATTTATCGGTTGCAGCTACATGTGTACGATTGCCGGTTGTATCTGGCCACTCTGAGTCTGTCTTTATTGAAGTCGATAAAGAGGGCGTAAGCGTTGCTGATATAAGGTCCATTTTAGAAGCTGCAAAAGGTATTGAAGTACTTGATAATCCTGCGAAACAACAATACCCTATGCCTTTGTTTGCAGAAGGTCAAGATGCAGTTTTCGTTGGTCGCATTCGAAAAGATCTGTCAAATGACAAAGGGTTCCACATGTGGATTGTTGCAGATAATTTATTAAAAGGTGCAGCATTGAACTCAATCCAAATAGCTGAAGCAATGATTGAAGACGGAATTATTTAAAAGGGGAGATTCTTATGAATATCGGTCGCGTATCTACTGCGATGGTCACACCATTCTTACCAGATGGCTCCATACATTTTGAAATGGTCGCAAAACTTATCGAATATTTAATCGCAACTGGCACAGACTCGATTGTGGTCTGTGGAACAACGGGAGAATCTCCTACATTAACGAATCAAGAAAAAGCAGACTTAATCCGTTTTACTGTAGAATCAGTTAACAAACGAATCCCAGTCTATGCAGGTACTGGTAGCAATAGCACGAGAGCATCAATCGAACTGACCAAAATAGCTGAAGAAGCCGGAGTGGATGGCATTATGCTCGTTACTCCGTATTACAATAAGCCGGATCAACGAGGGATGTATGAGCATTTTAAAACGATCGCGAATGAAACGAAATTGCCTGTACTTCTTTATAATATACCGGGTCGTTCAGTAGTTAATATGTTGCCAGATACGGTTCTGGCATTAAGTAAGATTTCAAACATCCAAGCAATCAAAGAGGCTGGCGGGAATTTGGAGCAAATGTCTGATATTATTTCAGAATGCCAGGCAGATTTCGCAGTTTATAGTGGGGATGATGGATTAACTTTGCCATTGCTTTCAATCGGAGGTGCAGGTGTAGTGTCTGTAGCTTCTCATATTGTAGGCGAAGATATGCAAAAGTTAATTCGTGCTTTTGAAGAAGGCAGACACACTGATGCAGCGGAAATACACCATGCGATGTTACCACTCATTCGTGCACTCTTTGCAAAACCGAATCCCGTGCCAGTGAAATATGCATTATCTAAACTGGGTTTAGATGTTGGATCAGTTCGACTTCCGCTTGTTGAAATGACGAGTGATGAGAAGCAAGATTTCGATCAAGCTTGGGCGAAATATGAGGCAAAAAGAAAAAGTTTTAAATAAATTTTGAAAGGTCAGTGTTCAGCTGACCTTTTTTTGTTTGTACTGTTGTCATACGTCCCGTATAATGATTACTAGTGGATGTTGATCGGGTAATTTTTAGGAGGAAAGCAAGTGACTAAAACAATAAATGAAACCATCCGTATTATCCCCCTCGGTGGAGTTGGGGAAATCGGAAAAGCAATGTACGTAGTAGAAATAGATGAAGAAATCTTTGTCGTAGACAGTGGACTCATGTTCCCTGAAGACGAAATGCTTGGAATTGATATTGTCATTCCGGACGTAACATACTTAGAAGAAAATAAAGCGCGCGTAAAAGGAATCTTTTTAACACACGGGCATGAAGATGCAATCGGCTCAATTTCGTATTTGTTGAACAAGATCCATGCACCAGTCTACGGTTCTCGTTTGACGATTGCCTTAGCAAAAGAGCATCTGAAAGAATTGCCGGCCGCACAGCCTGTAAAATTCTTTGAAGTGACTAACAAAAGTCGCATGAACTTCAAATCGACTCATGTTACATTTTTCCATACAACACATAGTATTCCCGATTCTTTAGGGATTGTCTTCCATACATCTGAGGGCGCGATTGTGCATACGGGAGAATTTAAATTCGACCAATCTGCTAAAGGGAGTTACCGTCCAGACATCGCTAAAATGGCTGGTCTTGGTGAAGAAGGGGTATTTATTTTAATGTCTGATTCTACTGAAGCGGAGCGACCTGGATACACAACTCCTGAATCGGTGATTGAAGAACAACTTTCGGAAACTTTCCACGGTGCAAAAGGCCGTATTCTAGTTTCCTTGTATTCTTCTAACTTCATTCGTATCCAACAAGTGTTTGACACAGCAATTGAGTCAAAACGCAAAGTAGCGGTTGTAGGTAAAACATTGGAAAACGTCTTTGATGTTGGAAAACGTCTCGAATACTTGAAAATTGATGAAGAAACATTAATTTCAATCAAAGAAATCGGCAATTATGCAGATGATGAAGTAGTTATTATCGTTTCGGGTAACCAAGGGGAACCTCTTGAAGCGCTTGAAAAAATGGTTAGAAAACATCATAAAGATGTGAAAATCAAAGATACAGACACAGTGTTAATTACATTCACTCCGTCACCAGGTATGGAAGTTGCGATGTTTAAAACAATGAATCACTTAGCAAAAACTGGTGCAAAAGTTTTAACTGCCAGTAAAAAAGTGCATGTTTCCGGACATGGCAGCCAAGAAGATTTAAAAATGATGCTGAACTTGATGAAACCTAAATTCTTTATCCCGATTCAAGGTGAATACCGCATGCTGATGGCTCACTCAAAACTTGCCCAGGCTACTGGTTTGGCCAAGTCACAAATCTTTATTGCAGATAAAGGGGATATTGTCGAATATAAAGCTGGTAAAATGCGTATGAGCGGCCGCGTTCAGGCAGGTAACGTGTTAATCGATGGTATTGGAATAGGAGACGTTGGGAACATCGTTCTGCGTGACCGTAAACTTCTGTCACAAGACGGTATCTTTATCGTAGTCGTTACCTTAAACCGCGCACAAAAGAAAATTGCATCTGGTCCAGAAATCTTATCCCGTGGATTTGTCTACGTACGTGAGTCTGAACAGCTTATGGATGAATCAGCTGAGTTAGTGAAGAAAATCGTTGAGAAATATGTCAGCAAAGAAACGTTCGAATGGACAAACATAAAACAAGAAATACGTGATACCTTAAATTCGTACTTATACCAAAAAACGAAAAGACGTCCGATGATCATCCCGATTATTATGGAATATTAAGGTGAAAAACGGAAGGATTTCCTCGCTATTTGTAGCGGCAGGAAATCCTTTTTCTTTCACATAAAGATGAAAGCACTTAAGACGACCGAGCTTTGAACAGTGGAGTAGTCTTCATATGTATATCGCTTTAAATGCTTTTCACTAATTAACTAACCAAAGAAGGTGATCGAAGTGACAAGAAGAAAGAAAAAGGTTGTTAAAAAGAAAAAGCCCACTTCTATACATCCACTCATGTATGAAATTGCTGGCTTACTGATAATCGGACTCGGCATCATTACTTTTTTTGAATTAGGAGCTGTTGGCTTCATTTTTTCGTCAATCGCCAGGTTTTTCTTTGGAAATTGGCATTTTGCAGTTCCATTATTATGTATTGTCATTGCACTCATGATGATGATTAACCGAGCCGTACCTGGAATGAATAATCGAATTGTTTTAGGACTATTCAGTATCTTAGGCAGCTTGACACTTTTCAGCCACTTAGCATTATTTGAACAATTGTTTCAAGGTGGCGCACTTATAAGCGATTCTGTTCTTCGTGAAACATGGCGAATATTGATTGAAAGCGAAGGAATTGTTAACCGTGACCAATCGTTGGGGGGCGGGATATTGGGGGCATTTCTTTTTGCCACATTCCATGTCCTGTTTGATTCTGGCGGGGCGACTATTGCCGCATGGCTGCTAGTTATGATTGGCTTTATTCTGCTGTCTGGTAAAGCACTCGTTCCTTATTTAGCCAGCCAGGTACCGATTTGGAAAAAGAATTGGTCGGCCATGATGACACAAAAGAGAAAAACAAAAGCTGCTGCTCCAAAAGTGCAACGAAGAAGTGACAAACGGAAAAAATCCGAGAGTTCGCCTCCAGTTGCACAAGATCTAGAAGTCGCTACAACCCTCAGAGAACCTGAACCCGTTCATACTTCGCCAATTATATCTGCCTTTTCCGAACGTGCAGAGAAAGTTGTTGAAATAAAGCCGGAGCCAGAAATAGAGAAAAATGAAGAATTAAATGAAAAAGTATTCGATTCTGTATCAGAAGCAGTGATGGAAAATAAAGATTACCAACTTCCTGCTGCTTCTCTTTTAAATGCACCACCACATAGTGATCAAAGCGGTGAATATTCAATCATTCAAGCCAATGCAAAAAAACTGGAGAAGACGTTTAACAGCTTTGGTGTCAAAGCTCGTGTGACGCAAGTGCATTTAGGTCCTGCAGTTACAAAATATGAAGTTTTGCCTGACACTGGTGTGAAAGTAAGTAAGATTGTCAGTCTCAGTGATGACCTGGCATTAGCTCTTGCAGCTCGGGATATCCGAATTGAGGCCCCGATTCCTGGAAAATCCGCAATCGGAATAGAAGTACCGAATCAGGAAGTAGCCATCGTAAGTTTACGTGAAGTGCTGGAAGCAAAAGAAAACAATAAACCAGATGCGAAATTGATGATCGGACTTGGTCGTGATATTACCGGACAAGCTGTTCTTGCGGAATTAAATAAAATGCCTCATCTACTGGTTGCCGGTTCGACCGGAAGCGGGAAAAGTGTATGTATTAACGGCATTATTGTTAGTATCATTATGCGTGCGAAACCTCACGAAGTGAAAATGATGATGATTGACCCGAAAATGGTCGAGTTGAATGTTTACAACGGAATTCCTCATTTGTTGGCACCTGTCGTAACAGATCCTCGAAAAGCATCTCAGGCACTTAAAAAAGTGGTGTCAGAAATGGAACGTCGATATGATCTATTTTCTCATACAGGTACACGCAATATAGAAGGATATAACGATCACATTCGTAAGTGGAATGAAGAGAACGATGAAAAACATCCCCAGTTACCTTATATTGTAGTCATTGTAGACGAATTGGCAGATTTGATGATGGTCGCATCCAACGACGTGGAAGATTCAATTACAAGACTTGCACAAATGGCTCGGGCGGCTGGGATACATTTAATTATTGCGACGCAACGTCCAAGTGTGGATGTTATTACAGGGGTAATTAAAGCGAATATTCCTTCACGAATTGCGTTTGCTGTTTCGTCTTCCATTGATTCCCGTACGATTTTGGATATGGGGGGAGCAGAGAAACTACTTGGCCGTGGAGATATGTTATTTTTAGCAGCCGGTGCATCGAAACCAGTCCGCGTACAGGGAGCTTTCTTATCGGATCAGGAAGTAGAAAAAGTAGTTGATTTTGCAATTGCTCAGCAAAAAGCACAATATCAAGAAGAAATGATTCCAACCGAAATTGAAGAAGTATCAGTGGATGAACAGACGGATGATTTATATGATGAAGCTGTGCAACTCGTTACGGATATGCAAACAGCATCGGTTTCTTTATTGCAACGAAGATTCCGAGTCGGCTATTCAAGAGCGGCACGAATTATCGATCAGATGGAAATGCGCGGAGTGATTGGACCTTATGAAGGTAGCAAGCCAAGACAAGTTCTTCAATCCAAGCAAGATGACATAACATAAGATCTTTTATATGACAAAAGCATTACAAAAAAATTAAGTTTTTTACGAAACTTTTCGTAAATACCCAAAAATCTATTTATTTACACAAATAAAAGTGGTATAGTATGTCTGATTAGTAGGAAAGTTTTACATCAGATGTCTGATCTCTGCTGTTGGTGGTGATATGTATGTCAATAAAAACAGATCATCGTCATTTGTATCTTCAAGTGATCGATCGTCTTAAAGACGATATTGCAAACGGTGTATTCGAAGAGAAGGAAAAATTGCCTTCAGAATTTGAACTGGCCAAATCACTTGGAATCAGTCGTGCGACACTTCGTGAAGCACTTAGACTGTTGGAAGAAGAAAATGTTATCGTAAGACGTCATGGTGTAGGTACATTTGTTAATTCGAAACCAGTTTTCACTTCTGGTATCGAACATTTAACAAGTATCTCCTCTATGATACGGAAAGTGGGCATGGAACCAGGTACTATTTATTTGAGTTCTATGGAAGCGCTTCCGTCTGAAGATGATATAAAACGCTTTCATTGCGAAATTGACGAATCAGTCATTACAATTGAACGTGTAAGGACAGCAAATGGTGAACCAGTTGTGTATTGTGTGGACAAAGTTCCCGCAAAGTATTTGCCTTCTGATTTTTTAAGTAGGCAAGAAGGATCGATTTTCACAGCAATTGAAGAATCCGGGGAAATCCGGGTAACTTATGCTGTTACTTTTATCGACCCAACAGGCTACCACGAAGTGGCATCTCCGATTTTAGAGTGTGAACCTGAAACGGCGTTACTAGTTCTGAAGCAATTACATTATAATGACAAAGATCAAGTAGTATTATATTCAAAAAACTATTTTAGAGCTGACAAATTCAGTTTCCATGTAGTCCGTAAAAGGGTGTAAAACATCAAACTTCCTGCTAATAAGAAAAAACATTTTTTGGGGGGTCTCAAATTGACAAAGCGTAAATTTGGTTTAGCTTTATCGATGGTATTAGCTGCTAGTACAATTCTAGGAGCATGTGGTACTGACAAAGATAAGAATGAAGGTAACGGTTCTGCTGGAGAAAAAGAAGCAATTGATTTCTCAGTAGCAATGGTAACTGACGTTGGTGGAGTAGACGATAAATCATTCAACCAATCTGCTTGGGAAGGTTTAGAAGCATTTGGTGCAGACAATGGTCTTGAAAAAGGCGATGGTGGAATTGATTACTTACAATCACAATCGGACGCTGACTACAACACAAACTTAAATCTCTTAGTACGTCGTAACTTTGATTTAGTATTCGGAATTGGTTTCTTAATGGAGAAATCAGTAAATGAAATCGCAACTCAAAAACCTGATAATCATCTTGCTATTATTGATGCAGTAGTAGATCAACCAAATGTTGCTTCAGTATTATTCAAAGAGCAAGAAGGTTCTTACCTTGCAGGTGTTGCTGCAGCATTAATGACTAAATCGAAAAAAATCGGTTTCGTTGGTGGTATGGATATCCCTGTAATCGAACGTTTTGAAGCTGGATTCCTTGAAGGCGTAAAAGCTGTCGATCCAAGCATCGAAGTTGATGTTCAGTACACAGGTGCATTTGACAAAGCTGAACTTGGTAAAACAACTGCTAACCGCATGTATTCTTCAGGCGTAGATATTATTTTCCACGCTGCAGGTGGTACTGGTAACGGTGTATTCGCAGAAGCTAAAGAATTGAAAACTAAAGATCCAGATGCTTATGTTTGGGTAATTGGTGTTGACTCTGACCAATATGACGAAGGTGCTGTTGGCGACGATAACATAACATTAACTTCAATGTTAAAACGCGTTGACGTAGCTGTACAAAACATTTCTAAATTGGCTGCAGAAGATAAATTCCCAGGTGGCGAAACAACAGTTTACGGTTTAGCTGAAGATGGCGTTGGCTTAGCGGATTCTCGTGGAGCAATTCCAGATGATGTTTTAGCTCAAATCGATGAGTATGCTAAGAAAATCGCTGATGGCGAAGTAACAGTTCCTGAAACTGTAGAGTAATTTAACACTTGAATAAGTCATCATAAAGACCGGATTTCCGGTCTTTATGATGTTTTTATTGCCCTTAATAAATTAATAGATGAAAGGTTTTATAGATAAAGCCTTTCCTGTGTTAATTTAATTTTCATTTAAAAAGTGCCTAAGGGAGTGAATATATTGGAACACGTTATTGAAATGCTGAATATCCGAAAAGAGTTCGGAAATTTCGTTGCAAATGACAACATTACCCTTCAACTTAAACAAGGCGAAATTCATGCTCTTCTCGGTGAGAATGGTGCAGGGAAATCGACGTTGATGAACGTACTCTTCGGCCTTTACCAGCCAGAAGGCGGAGAAATCCGTGTTCGTGGTCAAGAAGTTAAGATTACGGATCCAAATGTTGCGAATAACCTCGGAATCGGGATGGTTCACCAACATTTCATGTTAGTTGAAGATTTTTCTGTTACAGAAAACATCATTTTAGGTAGTGAGCCAACTAAGTTTGGTATGATTTCTGTGAAAACTGCTGCTAAAAAAGTACAAGAGCTGTCTGAACTTTATGGATTAGACGTCGACCCGTATGCAAAAATTGAAGACATTTCAGTTGGTATGCAACAACGTGTTGAGATTTTGAAAACATTGTATCGTGGCGCTGAAATATTAATTTTTGATGAACCGACTGCATCTCTGACTCCACAAGAAATTACGGAATTAATTCAGATTATGCGTCGCTTAATTGAAGAAGGAAAATCTATTATCTTAATTACTCATAAATTAAAAGAGATTATGGATGTTTCGGACCGTGTGACGGTTATTCGAAAAGGGCAAGGCATCGGTACAGTGGTGACTGCTGAGACAAACCCCAATGAACTTGCTTCCTTGATGGTTGGACGTCAAGTGGAATTTAAAACAGTCAAAGGTCCTGCTAACCCTACGACAGATGTTCTGGACGTGAAAGATTTAGTGGTTACTGATTACCGGGGGATTGAAAAAGTAAGAGGCCTTAACCTAAATGTTCGTAAAGGTGAAATTGTCGGAATTGCCGGTATTGACGGAAATGGTCAATCGGAATTGATTGAAGCAATTACTGGTCTGCGTAAAGTGAAAAGCGGACAAGTTTTCATGAATGGTCAAGATATTACAGGTAAACGACCACGCAAGATTACGGAATCTGGTGTTGGTCATATTCCTCAAGATCGTCATAAACATGGTCTTGTCCTTGATTTCCCAATAGGTCATAACATTGCTTTACAAACGTATTATACAAGCCCAAATTCAAAAAATGGCTTTATGAATTATTCGACCATTTCGAAAAAAGCGAATGAAATCATTCAAAAATACGATGTGCGTACTCAGGGAGATCATGAACCTGCACGTGCATTATCAGGTGGTAATCAACAAAAAGCCATTATCGGCCGTGAAATTGATAGGGATCCGGATTTACTGATTGCCGCTCTGCCTACCCGCGGATTGGACGTCGGTGCGATTGAATTTATTCATCAGCGTTTAATCGAACAACGCGATAAAGGAAAAGCTGTCTTGTTAATTTCATTTGAATTAGATGAAGTCATGAACGTATCTGATCGTATTGCGGTCATATATGATGGGCAAATCGTGGATACTTTGGATCCTCTTCAAACAAACGAACAAGAACTTGGATTGTTAATGGCGGGTCAATCGAAAAAAGGCGCTATGACAAATCAAGTGAAAGAGGAGGGCAGCTCCCATGTCTAATCGTTTAGTTAATATTCTTGTTCCTGTCATTTCCGTTATTCTGGGATTACTTGTAGGGGCAATTGTTATGTTAGTTAGTGGATACGATCCAGTCGCTGGCTATGCAGCATTATGGAACGGAATTTTTGGTGATGTTTATACGATGGGTGAAACCGTCCGACAAATTACACCATACATTCTTGCTGGTTTAGCGGTTGCATTTGCATTCCGTACAGGACTATTTAACATTGGCGTTGAAGGACAATTAATCGTTGGCTGGTTTGCAGCGGCGTATGTAGGAGTTGCCTTTGATTTTCCAAAATACATTCACTTGCCACTTGCGTTAATTGCGGCAGCTGGAGCGGGAGCGTTATGGGGCTTCATTCCTGGACTTCTTAAAGCTCGCTTTAAAGTCCATGAAGTAATTGTCACAATCATGATGAACTATATAGCACTTCACACAACAAACGCATTAGTGAAAACGTTTTCTAATGGAGGAGACAATACGGGGGCAATTCACCCAACGGCGTCACTTCGTTCAGAATTCCTTGAAAACATGACAGATTTCTCACGTCTTCATTACGGAATTCTAATAGCACTTGCCATGGTTTTAGTAATGTGGTTAATTTTAGAGAAAACAACTCGCGGATTTGAATTGAAAGCAGTTGGTTTAAACCAAAATGCTTCAGAATATGCGGGAATGAACGTCAATAAAAATATCATTCTAGCAATGGTCATTTCTGGTGCCTTTGCTGGTCTAGGTGGAGCGATGGAAGCATTGGGTACGTTTGAATATGCTTCTGTTAAAGGCGGCTTTACAGGTATTGGTTTTGATGGTATTGCGGTTGCACTACTTGGTGCTAACACGCCACTTGGTGTTATTTTCGGGGCAGCATTATTTGGTTCATTAAAATATGGAGCTTTAAATATGCCAAATGAAGCGGGTATTCCTACCGAAATCGTATCTATTGTCATTGCGATTATCATTTTCTTCGTAGCTTCAGGCTACGTCATTCGATTATTTGTTGAACGCTTCAGCAAGAAAAAGGAGGCGAAGTAACATGAGTTTCTTGGAAGTATTATATTTTCTAATCCCTGCAGCCATTGCTTATGCAGCGCCTCTAATTTTAACCGCTATCGGTGGGGTTTTCTCTGAGCGTTCTGGTGTAGTAAACATTGGATTGGAAGGACTCATGGTCATGGGTGCTTTCATTGGTATTCTATTTAACTTATCTTTCGTTCATATATTTGGACAAGGTACAGAGTGGATGGCTCTTCTTGCTGCTATGGTTGTCGCTTCATTATTTTCATTACTGCATGCCGTGGCTTCTGTATCATTCCGTGCGGATCAAGTCGTTTCTGGTGTAGCAATTAACTTATTGGCAGTGGCGCTTTGTTTGTTCCTAGTAAAAATGATTTACGGAAAAGGACAAACAGACTTTGTTCAAGAACGATTCTTGCGTGACGATATTCCGTTCTTAAAAGATATTCCAATTTTAGGCCCGATGTTTTTCCAGAACGTCTATTGGACTTCTGTTTTAGCAATTGGGATTGCTATTCTAGCATGGGTTGTCCTGTATTACACTCCATTCGGTCTGCGTCTTCGTGCTGTAGGCGAACATCCAATGGCCGCTGATACAATGGGAATAAATGTAACACGTATGCGTTATATTGCTGTCATGATTTCAGGTGGTTTAGCCGGTATCGGTGGCGCGATTTATTCACAGTCGATTTCATTGGACTTCAGTCATTCAACAATCAATGGACAAGGATTTATGGCACTTGCTGCAATGATCTTTGGTAAGTGGCATCCCCTGGGTGCGATGGGGGCAGCTTTGTTCTTTGGGTTTGCTCAAGCGTTAAGTATTGTCGGTGGATCATTGCCGATAATCAGCGAAATTCCAAGTGTTTTCTTACTGATTTTACCTTATGTCTTAACAATCCTTGCCTTAGCAGGATTCATTGGTAAAGCAAATGCACCAAAGGCTATAGGAACACCTTATATAAAAGGGAAACGATAAAATCGATCTTAAAAGGACCGGGCATTTTGCCTGGTCCTTTCATTTTTTGTTTACACATTTAGTTAATGGTAATTTACTGAGTTGTTTTATCAATTTGTACATTTGGCGCACGTTTCTCTAATTCGAAAATGAAAAGGTCAATGTCTTTAGGTGAAATCTTCACACTTCCTAAAGTTGCTGATTTATAAAATAATTCAATACCTTGTTTTGATGATAACAAGCGGTAACCAGTAAAGATTTCAGTTGTGGGAGAAATCCTTGTTATATCTTCATATGGGATTCGACTTTTAAATAACCCACCTTTTACAAACAAGTGGTCATTATATAGGACGTATTTAATAGAAAAAGCAGACCACAATAGTACCCCAATTGATAACACACATAAGGAAAGTACAGTAATGGTATCAATACTCGTTCTATCATAATCTAAAAGCAGAGGAAACAAAAATACGCCAAGGATAATAAATACTGTGATTGATATGATTCCAACGAAAAATTTATCTATTTTTGAACTAAACTCCAAAAAATATCACCTCCTAATTTAACTACGAATAGCTAATAGGAAAGTTTCACTGGATTTACATTTTTTTCAATGAACAATTCTTTTGTTCACCGGTGATTAAGATTCAGGAATTAATTGACAACAGATATTTGGATCCCTAGCAAGAGGTATTTATGGGACGTAAGACTTATATTTTTTCACGAGCTATTTGCAATCATTTACCAGCACAATGTATAGTGAAAGATATGGTATGGCATATTAATGAAATAGGAGGGATTTCGATGTTTCAAACAATCGAGTTACAACCAGGCATCCATCTACATATTAGGCCTACAGATCAATTTAAAACTGTAAACTTTTCATTTAAATTCAAACAATTATTGACTAATCAATCTGCTTCAGAACGTTCAGTACTTTCAAATGTATTGTTGCATAGTAATGAGCTTTTCCCATCCAATTCAGCTTTCCGGAGCCATTTAGATGAGCTTTACGGGACGATTATGTATTTAGACTCAAGCAAAAAGGGGAGTGATCATTCTGTCACTTTGCTTGCTGAGTCTGTCAATGATCAATATTTGTCTACTGGTGGAGTGTTGGATCAAGTAATTAATCTTATGCAAACGGTTCTTTTCAGCCCAAATCTGGAGCAGGGAACATTCAAAGAATCGATTGTAAAACGTGAAAAAGATACAGTCATTCAACGTATTGAGTCAATATACGATGATAAAACCCGATATGCACAACAGCGACTGGTTGAATTAATGCGACCAAATAACCCAGCTTCTATTGGTGCAAACGGGACCATCAAAGATGTTAATGCGATTACCAAGGAATCCTTATTTAAAGCCTACAAGAAAATGCTAGAAGAAGATGAGTTGGATATTTATGTTGTGGGTGACGTGGATGTAGAAGAAATGACTGCCAAGCTGAAACAAGCATTTCCTTTCAAAGCACGATCGAAAAAGCAAAAAAATGTTCATGAAAATATTGAGCATAAAACCGCTGAGAAAAATAAAGTTAACGAACAACAAGAAATGAAGCAAGGGAAATTGCATATTGGGTACAATACACCCGTTACGTTTACGCATCCTGATTTTCCAAAAATGCAAATTACGAATGGCATTTTCGGTGGATATCCTCATGCGAAGTTGTTCCTGAACGTTCGTGAAAAAGAAAGCATGGCTTATTATGTGTCAAGTTCATTCTCTTCAGCATATGGATTAGTATTTGTTCTTGCTGGAATTGATGCGAGTAAACAAGAAAAAGCAGTGCGTTTAATTGATGAACAATTGGAGGCAATGAAAAATGGGGAGATTTCAAAAAATGAAATCGATCAAACTGTTGCCATGTTGAAGAATCAATTAAAAGAAGCGCTTGATTCTGCTCGAGGACAAATCGAGATTTATGATCAATACAAAGACCTTGATGAAAAATTCTCAGTTGATTCATGGGTTGAAAAGTGGACATCAGTCACGAAAGAAGATATTCAGGAAATGGCAAAATCAATTAATAAAGAACTTGTTTATTTCTTGTCTGGAAAGGAGGAGCTGTCGCATGAAGGAGCTTCACTTTAAACAATTGGATGAAAAAATGTACCATGAAAAAATGAATAATGGTCTGGAAGTATATATCTTGCCTAAAAAAGGCTTCTCGAAAACATTTGTGACCTTTACAACAAAGTATGGGGCAATTGATCGTACTTTCGTGCCGTTAGGTGAGTCAGAGCAAATTACTGTCCCGGATGGAATTGCTCATTTCCTGGAACATAAAATGTTTGAAAAAGAAGACGGCGACGTATTTCAGAAATTTAGTGGATATGGGGCATCTGCCAATGCATTTACTTCCTTTACCCGTACAGCGTATTTATTTTCCTCAACGGATCACTTGTATGAAAACACGGAAACGCTCTTGAATTTTGTGCAGGAGCCTTACTTCACACAAGCAACTGTTGAAAAAGAAAAAGGGATTATCGGTCAAGAAATCACGATGTATGATGATCAACCTGACTGGCGATTGTATTTTGGCACTATTGAAAATATGTACAGAGATCATCCCGTGAAAATCGATATTGCAGGAACAATCGATTCGATTGATAAAATTACTGCTGAGCATTTATATACTTGTTATGAAACGTTCTACCATCCGTCAAATATGTTATTGTTCGTTGTTGGCGCAGTAGATCCGGAAAAAATGATGACTTATATCCGAGAAAATCAGTCTAAAAAAGAATTTGCCGAACCACAACCGATCCAACGCGCTTTTCCTGAAGAACCATTGGAAGTTGCAAAACATGAAAATAAATTGTTAATGGATGTTCAGAAACCAAAAGTATATATTGGACTAAAAGCGAAAGAAACTTCTCTGCAAGGCGATGCCATGATGAAACACGAGCTGGGAATTCAACTTGCATTGGAATTGATTTTTGGCCGATCTTCGGACTTCTATGTGGAAGCCTATGAAAAAGGCTGGATCGATGAATCGTATGCTTTTGATTTCACATTGGAAAAAGGCTATGGCTTTGCTTTGATTGGTTCTGACACTTCAATGCCGAAAGAATTAATTGAAGCAATTAAAAAAGAACTGAAAAAAGTTGAAGAGAAATGGCCATTTGGACAAAGCGATTTAGACCGTGTCCGCAAGAAGAAAATTGGATATTTCCTTCGTGCCTTAAATTCAGTGGAATTTATTGCGAACCAATTTACTCGTTACGCATTTAATGATATGGATTTATTTGATGCTGTTCCTTCTCTTGAGAAGATGACTGTTGAGGACTTGCAACAAGCTTTCAAATCCATACAAGGTGAAGAACAACAGACTGTATTTTCTGTTCTTCCGAAGAAAGAGCAATCGGCATCATGAAGAAATTTGCCTGCATTTTTGGGGCATCGGGTGAAATAGGGCAAGCCATTGCATATGACATGTCCAAACATGGCTGGAGTTTGTATTTACATTTCAATGAAAACAAACAGTCCATTGATCAATTAATATCACATTTACAAGATCTTTATCCGAACCAAGAATTTCATGTCATTCAAGGAGACCTTGCTGACAATAAAGCAATCCATTTTATTTGTACACAACTTTTTGAAGTTCAAACGATTGTCTTTGCATCTGGTCAGGCTTTGTATAAATTACTTGAAGAGACCACACCTCAAGAAATGGAAATGGTGTGGCGAACGCATGTGCAAGCACCTATGACAATCATCGGTCAGCTAGCTCCTAAATTAAGACGGCACGACCGGTCTTATATAAACTTTATCGGCTCGATATGGGGAGAAACTGGAGCGGCTGGAGAAACTGTTTATTCAGCAGTCAAAGGTGCGCAGCATGCTTTCGTAAAAGCTTATGCGAAGGAATCAGGGGCATCTGGAGTTCGAGTCAATGTTATTGCCCCAGGAATCATTGATACGAAAATGAATGAAGCATTCGATGCGGGAGAAAGAATAGCGCTTGAAGATGAGATTCCTCTTCAAACATTCGGTAAACCTCAGGACGTAGCTAATCTTGTAACTTTTTTAACCAGTGGAAATGCGGATTATATAACGGGTCAAGTGCTCCGGGTAAATGGCGGTTGGTACATATAAATTCTTTTTTTGCACATACTGTTTGTGAAAAGGAGGAATGGACATGGCCTTACTTGAAAACTGGCAAAAATGGACACACTTTCTGGGTGTAAATGTAATGAACGCCGAATCAACTGGGATGACTAAAAAAGCCATCCAATCAACAGCTTATGAAATCGGCGATTACTTAGCCAAAAATGTGGATCCTAAGAACGAACAAGAGCGTGTTTTGTCGGATTTATGGTCAGTTGCTACTGAAGATGAACAACATGCATTGGCGAACATGGTCGTCAAATTAGTTCAACAAAAAACTGTACAGTAAAAGAAAAGAAGGACATTGTTCCTTCTTTTCTTTTTTCCTTTTCTTACGTACATAAATCAGCTATGATAGAACCTAGAGTAGTTTGGAAACGTCATCTATTGAGAAAGACTTGAAAGGTGTCGCATTAGGAGGATTTTTGTTGAAAAATACTTGCTCCTTCAATAAGTTAGGCGGAAAGGTCGTTACATTATGCGCGAATGGTATTTTGAATATGAAATACAAATAAACCGTCCAGGATTGCTTGGGGATATTGCCTCTTTACTTGGTATGCTTCGTGTTAACATTGTGACAATTAACGGTGTAGACCAGGGCAGACGAGGGTTGTTGCTTCGTGCAGAGAATGATGAGCAAATTGAACGTTTTGAATTGATTGTTTCAACGATGGAAACGATAAAAGTTACAAAGTTCCGGGAACCGAAACTACGTGACATTTTAGCAGTCAGACACGGTCGATACATACAACGAGATGCGGATGATCGAAAAACATTTCGTTTTGTTCGGGATGAATTAGGTCTACTCGTCGATTTTATGGCAGAATTGTTTAAGCAAGAAGGACATAAATTAATCGGGATTCGTGGAATGCCTCGAGTAGGAAAAACCGAATCAGTTGTTGCTGCTAGCGTCAGTGCAAATAAAAAATGGGTGTTTTTATCTTCAACCATGATTAAACAAACCGTCCGTAGCCAATTGGCAGGAGACGAATTCAGTGATAACAATATATTTATCCTGGACGGAATCGTGACGAGACAATCTACAGATGAACGTCATTTACAGTTGGTGCGTGAAATGATGCGCCTCCCGTCAATTAAAGTAGTTGAACATCCTGATATGTTCGTTCAACAATCAGATTACACGATTGAAGACTTTGATTACATTATTGAATTGCGACACGAACCAGATGAAGAAATAACATACGAAATGATGGAAAAAAACCAGATGATGTCTGAAAGAGGTAACTTGGACGGCTTCGGTGGTTTTAACTTTTAACAGGCAGGTGTTTTAGTTGACTGAATTAGGAACTCGTCTTAAAGAGGCGAGAACGGCAAAAGGATATAGTTTGGATGACTTGCAGGAAATGACGAAAATACAAAAACGTTATCTTGCCGGTATCGAAGAAGGCAACTACAGCATGATGCCGGGTCCGTTTTATGTTCGAGCATTTATTAAGCAATATGCTGATGCAGTTGGATTGAATTCTGATGAATTGCTAGAGTCGTATAAGCAGGAAGTACCTTCTTCCACGAGTGAAGAAGTGCGTCAAACGATGACGTCTGCCCCTTCTAGACGCCGACCGATTGGAAGATCATCGAATAGTATGAACGAGATGATCCCGATGATCGTAGTGGCACTATTCATTATTATTGGTATCGTGATTTTTTGGTTTTCCTATCAAAATTTAGCGAAAAATGATGACCCATCTGAGGACGCTGTCGAGGACGAAGTGTCTATTGAACCTCCGACCGGAGATGAAACTCCGACCGAAGATGAACCTCCGGTTGAAGAAGAGCCGGAAGTACCAGAAGATGTAGAGCCAGTACCGACTCAGAAAATTGAAATGGGTGCAATTGATGGTGATGGTGAAACAACTAATTATACGCTTACAGGAGCCGAAACATTTTCAGTGAAAATTGTTGCACGAGGCAGAACATGGGTTGGTGTTAAAAATCCATCCGGTGTAGAAATGCTGGGTCGTGAATTAGCCGTGGGAGAAACGGTTAACCTAGATCTAAGTGATTTACCTTCGGCGCGTATTCGAGTTGGATCAGCATCGCAAATAGATGTCTTTGTCAATGACGAAAAAGTGGAGTATGGAATTTCACCAGCAGAAAAAGTTGTTCAAAATATGATGATTCAATTTTCAAAACAGCAATAGTCATCTCTAACAAGATGGCTATTTTCTTTGAATCGAGAGGAGACAAAAATGAATATACCAAATCAAATTACGGTTTCAAGAATCATCATGATCCCAATATTTGTTGTTTTCATGTTAGTTGATTTTGGCTGGGGTGATGTTACATTTTTAGGATCAACTATACCAGTTGAACATTTAATTGGCGCAATCATTTTTATTTTTGCATCAGTAACGGACTTTATTGATGGATATTATGCGCGTAAACATAACCTGGTAACGAATATGGGTAAGTTCCTGGATCCACTAGCTGATAAATTATTGGTTTCAGCAGCCTTGATCATCCTTGTAGAACTTGGATTCGCACCTGCTTGGATTGTTATCATAATAATCAGCCGCGAATTTGCTGTTACGGGACTTCGTTTAATTCTTGCAGAAGAAGGTGAAGTTGTGGCAGCGAAACAATTGGGGAAAATCAAGATGTGGACTCAAATTGTCGCGATTTCCGCATTGCTACTTCACAATATTATTTTTGAAATGTTCTCTATTCCATTCGCTTCAATCATGTTGTATGTGTCATTGTTCTTTACGGTTTGGTCTGGATGGGATTACTTCTATGCAAACCGCCGTGTGTTACTCGACTCAAAATAGGGGCGTGAATGTAGATGAATGCTGAAATTATTGCAGTAGGATCTGAACTGTTGCTTGGACAAATCACAAATACAAATGCACGCTATATTTCGAGTCAACTGGCTGAACTGGGTGTCAATGTCTATTATCATACGGTAGTTGGTGATAACGCGGAGCGTTTAAAACAAGCGATTGAATTGGCTGAAACACGAGCGGATCTAATTGTATTCTCTGGAGGACTTGGTCCAACCAAGGACGACTTGACGAAAGAAACTATTGCAAGGCACGTAGGAACGGACCTCGTTATGGACGAGACCGCACTGATTTCCATTGAAGCATTCTTTAACCGTATAAACCTTCCGATGACTGAAAACAACAAGAAGCAGGCTCTTGTACTTGATGGCTGTGAAGTGTTGGCTAATCATAACGGTATGGCTCCGGGGATGTTCTATTCAAAAGGAAACCATGTGTATATCCTTCTGCCTGGACCACCTAAAGAAATGGAACCAATGTTTCAATTAGAAGCAAAGCCCGTTTTGGCGAAATGGCTGAATCAAGGAGAAGTGATTATTTCACACGTCCTTCGTTTTTATGGAATCGGTGAAGCGGAGCTTGAAACACGGATTATGGATTTACTGGATGCCCAAACTAATCCAACTATTGCGCCACTAGCTTCCGATGGGGAAGTCACTTTGCGGATTACCGCCAAAACTTCTACAGAAGAAGAAGCCCTAAAATTGATTCAAGAAACTGAACAAGTATTACTTTCACGCGTAGGAGATTATTTATACGGTTACAACGATGACTCGCTTGCATCAAGTGCAAGCAAATTATTAATAGAGCAAGGATTGACGATATCGGCAGCTGAAAGTTTGACTGCTGGATTATTCCAATCAGAACTGGCTGCCATCCCTGGTGTAAGTCAAACATTGGTTGGTGGTGTGGTTACATACACAGCGGAGTCGAAAATGAATCAGCTCGGAGTCTCAAAAGACATCATCGACCAATATGGAGTTGTGAGTGCTGAATGTGCGACTGCCATGGCCAGTAGGGTGAAAGCAATGTTCCAAACGGATATAGGCGTCGGACTGACAGGTGCAGCTGGTCCTAACTCTCATGATAATAAGCCAGCAGGCACTGTGTGGATCGCAATCAGCCTTCCTAATGATGATGTGGTGACTCACGAACTGCATTTAAGCGATATGCGTAATACCAATCGTCTGAGAGCAGTGATGAGGACGTTCCATTATTTGATTCAATTGCTATCAAACAATCAAGCACAATAATAGATTTGTAAAGGAGCAATCATTCTCATAAAGATTGCTCCTTTTTTGATAGGCACTGTAAAAAGAATGTTCCTCACTAGCCAACAAGAATGAACACCACATACTTGTGGGTCTCCAGCTTCATGCGATTGCGGCATTGTGGACTGTTCTACTTTTCGAAAAGGGGATTAACTCTCACTGGTTTTGGAGCAACTTTTTCAAATTTGAAATCAACTTTCGCGATTTGGGAGCAACTAACCAATCTGCTCGTACACGGAAAGGGAACCGATTCCTTCTATATTTTTTAATAATCTACAATAATAGTTTTATAGAGCCTTTTGAATAATGATGAGCTTGTCATTAAATATGATAAAAAAATAAACCGAATAAACGTTCGCTTTTTTCTTGTATATTTCTCATAAACCAAGTATAGTAGAGACAGAAGTTAAATTAGTGTTTAAATCAAAGGAGGAACCATTCTTGAGCGATCGTAAAGCAGCGTTAGACATGGCGTTAAAACAAATTGAGAAACAATTCGGTAAAGGTTCTATTATGAAACTTGGCGAAAAAACTGATCGTGAAGTATTGACTACTTCCAGCGGATCTCTTGCACTTGACGTGGCACTTGGTGTGGGCGGATATCCAAGAGGACGTATTATTGAAATTTATGGACCTGAAAGCTCAGGTAAAACAACTGTGGCACTTCATGCGATTGCAGAAGCACAAGCAGCTGGTGGACAAGCAGCTTTCATCGATGCTGAACATGCGCTTGATCCAATTTATGCACAAAATTTAGGCGTAAACATAGATGAATTATTATTATCACAACCAGATACAGGTGAACAGGCATTAGAAATTTGTGAAGCACTTGTACGTAGTGGTGCAGTTGATATCGTTGTTATTGACTCAGTTGCTGCACTTGTACCTAAAGCTGAAATTGAAGGCGATATGGGTGACTCTCACGTAGGTCTTCAAGCGCGCTTGATGTCACAAGCTTTACGTAAATTGTCTGGTGCAATCAGCAAGTCAAAAACTACGGCAATCTTCATCAACCAAATTCGTGAAAAAGTCGGCGTTATGTTCGGTAACCCGGAGGTAACACCTGGTGGGCGCGCACTTAAATTCTATAGTTCAGTGCGTCTAGAAGTCCGTCGTGCAGAAGCCATCAAGTCGGGTAACGATTTCATGGGGAACAAAACGAAAATTAAAGTCGTTAAAAACAAAGTAGCACCTCCATTCCGTACTGCGGAAGTCGATGTTATGTATGGACAAGGGATTTCACGTGAAGGTGAAATCGTTGATTTAGGAGTCGAAATGGACATCGTGAACAAGAGCGGTTCTTGGTATGCATATAACGATGATCGTTTAGGCCAAGGACGCGAAAATGCAAAACAATTCCTTAAAGATAATCCTTCAACACGTAATGAGATTGCTCAAAAAATCCGTGCAGCTTATGGCATGATGGCCACAGCTTACACAATTGCAGCTCATGAGGAAGAAGAAGATGAAGAGTTTGAGTTATTACTAGATGAAAAATAAGATTTAAGTAGTAGCCTGCCGTAAAAATCGGCAGGCTATTTTCCTTTAAGGACACTCGTGAATCCTTGACAGAGTATTTTTACATCTATACAATTAAACTTGTATAATCTCTTAAATGAAACCATTTGGCAGTATTGTGGATGACTCCATATATGAGCCGACTGAACATGAAAATGAAATAGCAAGAGGAGGTGTTCAAATGATTGAAACAGTACTCATCTCCGCTTTGCTTGGTCTTATCGTCGGTGCCGTTGTTAGCTATATTTTAATTAAAAATGTGAACGATTCAAAAGTGACTGGTGCGAAGCAGTCTGCGGTGCTTATCGTAGACGAAGCGAAGCGAGAAGCGGAAGCTCTTAAAAAAGAAGCATTACTAGAAGCAAAAGATGAAACTCACAAATTGAGATCTGAAGCAGAATCTGACATCCGTGAACGCCGATCTGAACTGCAAAAACAGGAAAATCGGTACTTGCAAAGAGAAGAAAACCTTGACCGTAAGGATGATGCTCTTAACAAAAGAGAAGCGGGTCTAGAGCGTAAAGATGACGCTCTGACTGAGAGACAACAGCATATCGAGCAGATGGAAAGCAGAGTGGCAGAATTAGTTGCCAAACAACAAACAGAACTTGAACGCATTTCTGCATTAACACGTGAAGAAGCGAAAGGCATCATTCTACAGCAAGTAGAAAATGAATTAGCAACGGACATCGCAGTTATGACGAAAGAATCCGAAACGCGTGCGAAAGAAGAGTCAGACAAGAAAGCACGTGAAATCTTGTCAATAGCTCTACAACGCTTCGCGGCAGACCATGTAGCAGAAACGACTGTATCAGTCGTAAACTTGCCAAATGATGAAATGAAAGGCCGCATCATTGGACGAGAAGGTCGAAATATTCGAACTCTCGAAACATTGACAGGTATCGATTTAATAATCGATGATACACCTGAAGCAGTTATTCTTTCTGGTTTTGATCCGATTCGTCGTGAAACAGCACGTCTCGCACTTGAAAAATTAGTGCAAGATGGACGTATTCACCCGGCACGTATTGAAGAAATGGTCGAAAAATCAAGACGAGAAGTTGATGAACAAATTCGTGAAATCGGTGAACAAACGACATTTGATATTGGCATTCATAATTTACATCCAGATTTAATTAAAATCATGGGTCGGATGCGTTACCGCACGAGTTATGGTCAAAACGTCCTGAAGCACTCAAAAGAAGTGGCATTTTTAGCTGGATTGCTTGCAGCTGAACTTGGCGAGGATGTAACACTTGCACGTCGTGCAGGACTTCTACACGATATCGGGAAAGCAATCGACCACGAAGTGGAAGGTAGCCACGTTGAAATTGGTGTGGAACTTGCTACGAAGTATAAAGAGCATCCAGTCGTCATTAACAGTATCGCTTCCCATCATGGGGATACAGAAGCAACATCTGTTATTGCAGTGTTAGTAGCCGCAGCCGATGCATTGTCAGCAGCACGTCCTGGTGCACGTAGTGAAACGTTAGAAAATTACATTCGTCGTCTTGAGAAGCTGGAAGAAATTTCAGAGTCATATGATGGTGTTGAGAAATCATTTGCCATTCAAGCAGGTCGCGAAATTCGCATTATGGTTCGTCCGGAACAAATTGATGATATTACAGCACATCGTTTGGCACGTGATATCCGTAAACGAATTGAAGAAGAACTGGATTACCCTGGTCATATTAAAGTAACGGTCATTCGAGAAACTCGCGCCGTTGAATACGCTAAATAAGTAAAAAGGGCTTCGATCTGAGGCCTTTTTTTACTTTTTATGATAGTAAAAGTTTTTTAGGATATTCTTACATTAAAGAAATATTCACCAATAAGGTGATAGCCGTTTTGCGGAATATCAACAACCAACAGCAGAGCCAACGGAAATGAAAGAAGGAATGAAAATGAAAGTATTATTTATTGGAGACATCGTTGGATCGATTGGTCGCGATGCAGTAGAAGATTATTTACCAAGATTGAAAAGAAAATATCAACCAGACGTGGTCATTGCAAATGGCGAAAATGCTGCAGCAGGTCGAGGCATAACTCAAAAGATATTTCAAGATTTGCTTTATATGGGAGTCGACGTTGTGACGATGGGGAACCATACATGGGATCAAAAAGAAATTTTTGATTTCATTGATGATACTGATTATTTAATTCGTCCGGCAAACTTTTCAGATGAAGCACCGGGTAAGGGCATGACGACTATTACAAAAAACGGTCATACGTTATCCGTGATTAATTTGCATGGCCGTACATTTTTACCGCCACATGATGATCCATTCAAAAAAGCGACTGAGCTTGTAAATGAAGCAAAGCAAATATCTCCACTGATTTTTGTTGATTTTCATGCAGAAGCAACGAGTGAAAAAATAGCGATGGGTTGGCATTTAGATGGGGAAGTATCCGCCGTTGTTGGTACGCATACACATGTCCAGACAGCAGATGCCCGCATTTATCCAAATGGAACAGCGTACATCACGGACGTCGGGATGACAGGTCCTTACGACGGCGTACTTGGGATGAAGAAAGAAGATGTACTGTATCGTTTCCAGACGAATATGCCCGCTCGTTTTGAGGTACCAAAGTCAGGAAGATCTGTACTCAGCGCATTTTTCGTAGAGTTGGATAACCAAACAGGAAAAGCCACTTCGTTTGAACGTATTTATATCAACGAAGATTATCCTTTCAGAGGATAATTTCTTCTATCTTTCTCTTATCTTGCATACAGTGACTTAAGGACATCTTAATCGTCCAACGGTCAGCAAGGACAAGGAGGAATCGTAGTGGAATCATTAAAAGTATCTTCAAGATCTAATCCAAACTCAGTTGCAGGTGCATTAGTTGCAGTCATCCGTGAAAAAGGGTATGCAGAAATGCAAGCAGTTGGAGCAGGAGCACTTAATCAAGCGGTAAAAGCAGTTGCAATTGCACGTGGCTTTGTCGCGCCGAGTGGCACCGATTTAATTTGTTCTCCGGCATTTACAGATATTGTGATCTCTGGGGAAGACCGGACAGCTATTAAGCTTTTAGTTGAAAAACGTACAAGAGCACAATAAGAAAAGCGTAAAGCGCTATTCTTACTTAATTGTAAACTAACCCAATCTCAAAAGAGGTTGGGTTTTTACGTATTTTCAGCACAAATTACTAATTTGGCTTCCTCCAAAGGTCTGAATTTCAAAAAACTACCGCTATTTTATAGTGAATGAAGCAATTAAGTGATAAACTTATGTAGGAAAATAGAGGTTATTACCTGATCTGTTAAGGAGTTGTTTGCATATGTTACATCAGCTTTCATGGAAAGTCGGTGGGCAACAAGGGGAAGGAATCGAAAGTACCGGAGAAATTTTCTCAATGGCGATGAATCGCTTAGGGTATTTCTTGTACGGCTATCGTCACTTTTCTTCACGTATTAAAGGTGGACACACGAATAATAAAATCTGTGTACGAACGACAGAAGTTCGCACAATACCAGATGATTTAGATATTTTAGTTGCATTTGACCAAGAAACAATTGATGTAAACTATAAAGAACTGACAGCTTCAAGCGTCATTTTGGCTGATACGAAATTTAATCCCGAACACCCAGAAGATTGTGTTGCGACCATGTACAGCGTTCCGTTTACGGAAATTGCATCTGAACTCGGCACGTCTTTAATGAAAAACATGGTGGCAATTGGTGCTACATCCGCTTTGTTAAATTTGGATAAAACTGTTTTCCAAAGCGTAGTCGATGAAATTTTCGGCCGCAAAGGCGAGACAATTGTTGAAAAAAACATGCAAGCGATCCAACAAGGTTATGAAGTGATGGCGCAACATTTGGGCGATCGGATTGGTGAGTGGGAACTTGAGCCTGCAGATGGGAAACATCGTTTGTTTATGATTGGAAACGATGCTATCGCTTTAGGTGCACTTGCAGCTGGTGTTAGATTTATGGCAGCCTATCCTATTACTCCTGCATCTGAAATAATGGAATACTTGATTAAGAAATTGCCGAAATTTGGTGGGGCTGTAATTCAAACTGAGGATGAAATTGCCGCTGCAACCATGGCGATTGGCGCAAACTACGGTGGGGTTCGTTCATTTACTGCTTCTGCGGGTCCTGGTTTATCTTTAATGATGGAAGCAATCGGTTTGTCAGGTATGACCGAGCAACCGCTCGTCATTGTTGATACACAACGTGGTGGCCCATCAACAGGTTTGCCGACGAAACAAGAACAATCCGATTTAATGCAGATGATTTATGGTACACACGGGGAGATCCCAAAAGTGGTCATCGCTCCAAGTACGGGCAAAGAAGCATTTTTCGATACAATTGAAGCGTTTAATATTGCGGAAGAATTACAACTGCCTGTTATTATTTTATCCGATTTACAGCTATCGTTAGGTAAACAAACGGTGGAACCATTTGATTACAGCAAAGTGGCACTTCGCAGAGGCCGTCTAAAAGTGGAAGAAGAATTAGTAGCTGCCGAAGATAAATCATACTTTAAACGCTACGAAGTGACGGAAGATGGTGTGTCTCCTCGTGTCATTCCTGGAATGAAAAATGGAATTCACCACGTTACTGGTGTTGAACACGACGAAACTGGCAAGCCTTCTGAATCGGCTGCAAATCGTCAACTGCAAATGGACAAGCGTATGAGAAAAATGGAGCATGTCAATTTCCCGAACCCTGTTCATGTATATGCACCTCATGAAGAAGCGGATGTCCTGTTAGTGGGCTTCAATTCGACTCGAGGGGTACTAGAAGAAGTTCAGGCGAATTTAAATGCACAAGGTATTCGTGCTAATCATGCACATATCCGTTTAATCCAGCCTTTCCCGACTGCACATGTTTCACCACTTATTGAGGCTGCGAAAAAAGTACTGGTCGTTGAAAATAATGCAACTGGTCAACTGGCAAATATTATTAAAATGAATGTTGGCGCTCATGACAAAATCGTGAACGTATTAAAATATGATGGAACACCTTTCTTGCCAAGAGAATTAACGAATCGCGTAAAGGAGTTGCTCTCAGATGGTAACATTTAAAGATTTTCGCAATAATGTAAAACCCAACTGGTGTCCAGGCTGTGGCGACTTTTCCGTACAGGCAGCTATTCAACGTGCAGCAGCTAATGTAGGGATCGAACCAACAGATTTAGCGGTTATTTCCGGAATTGGTTGCTCAGGTCGAATTTCTGGATATATACATTCATACGGATTCCACGGGATTCACGGTCGTGCACTTCCGATTGCTCAAGGTTTGAAAATGGCTAATCGTGATTTGAACGTAATTGCTTCAGGTGGAGATGGAGATGGTTTTGCGATCGGGATGGGACATACAATCCACGCGATTCGCCGAAATATCGATATCACATATATCGTCATGGATAATCAGATTTACGGTCTGACAAAAGGGCAAACATCGCCTCGTTCAGCAGCAGGTTTCAAAACGAAATCTACGCCTGGAGGTGCGATTGAACCTTCTCTTGCTCCACTGGAAATGGCTTTAACGTCTGGTGCAACATTTGTAGCACAAGGATTCTCTTCCGATTTAAAAGAATTGACAAGTATCATTGAAGCTGGAATTAACCATAAAGGATTTTCGTTCATCAACGTATTCAGTCCATGTGTTACTTACAACAAAATAAACACATATGATTGGTTCAAGGAACGCATCACAAAACTTTCAACTGTCGAAGGATACGATTCATCCAACCGTCCACAAGCAATGGCAACGTTAATGGAACATGAAAGCCTTGTAACAGGCATCATCTATCAAAACAACGAACAACCTTCTTATCAGGAAATGGTGTCAGGCTACGCTGAAACGCCATTATCAACAGAAGATTTAATGATGAGCCAAAGAGATTTCGATGAACTTGTAAAAGAATTTTTGTAAGAATTGAACTGCCGGTGAAAATCGGCAGTTTTTTTGTCGAAACACCGACAATTGCAGCTGACATCTTGTAGGAACACATGCCGTATCAGTATAATAGAGGAATGAAGTTTTCGTCTGATGGGTGTACAGGATGAAAGGAGCAATTTTATGAACGAAGAGCAACGCTTACATAATTCACAAGTAAAAGAAACGAATAAAACGGAAAAAGACTACAGTAAGTATTTCCAATCAGTTTATGTGGCACCATCTTTGAAAGAAGCAAAGAAACGTGGTAAAGAAGAAGTAGCTTACCATAAAGATTTTGCGATTCAACCTGAATTTTTGGGAATGGGACAAGGTCGTAAGTTTTTCATTCGGACATTCGGATGTCAAATGAATGAACACGATACAGAAGTAATGGCAGGTATATTCCTGCAACTGGGCTATACGCCAACTCAGAGTGTACAAGAAGCAAATGTCATCTTGCTGAACACATGTGCCATCCGTGAGAATGCCGAGAATAAGGTGTTTGGTGAACTTGGCCACTACAAAAAGATTAAACGTGATAATCCAGATGTGTTGATCGGTGTTTGTGGTTGCATGTCTCAAGAGGAATCAGTTGTCAATAAAATATTAAAAACTTATAATCAAGTCGACATGATTTTCGGTACTCACAATATTCATCGTTTGCCTCACATTTTAAATGAAGCCTATCTGTCAAAAGAAATGGTCATTGAGGTGTGGTCAAAAGAAGGAGACGTCATCGAAAGTTTGCCTAAAGTCCGACGTGGCGAAATCAAAGCGTGGGTCAATATTATGTATGGATGCGACAAATTCTGTACGTACTGTATTGTTCCATATACAAGAGGAAAAGAACGGAGCCGCAGACCTGAAGATATCATACAGGAAATCAGACAGCTAGCGGCACAAGGATATAAAGAAGTCACTTTACTTGGGCAAAATGTGAATGCATATGGGAAAGATTTCGACGATCTTACATATCGACTGGGTGATTTGATGAATGATCTTCGTCAAATCGATATGCCACGCATTCGTTTTACAACAAGCCATCCACGAGATTTTGACGATCACTTGATTGAAGTGCTCGCGAAGCGTGGAAATCTAGTGGAACATATTCATTTACCTGTCCAATCAGGTTCCTCCAGTATGCTAAAACTAATGGCCCGTAAATATAACCGTGAACAATATTTGGAATTGGTCAGCAAAATTAAAGTTGCGATTCCTGATGCGGCATTGACTACGGATATTATTGTCGGATTCCCGAACGAAACGGACGAGCAGTTTGAGGAAACCATGTCTTTATATGAAGAAGTTGGGTTTGAACATGCCTATACGTATATCTATTCACCTCGTGAAGGGACACCGGCTGCCAAAATGGAAGATAATGTTCCGATGGATGTGAAGAAACAACGTTTGCAAAGGTTAAACAATCTTGTCAACAAATTATCAGCAGAGACAATGCAGGCTTATGATGGCCAAATTGTTGAAGTATTGGTTGAAGGTGAAAGTAAGAAAAATTCAGCGGTACTTGCGGGTTATACAAGAACAAGCAAGCTAGTGAATTTTGAAGGTCCGAATGATATTATCGGTAAATTGGTTCACGTGAAGATTACAAATACAAAAACATGGTCTCTAGAAGGCGAATTAATCGAAGTTCTATCAGGCCAAGAAGTGGGTGTCTTATGACAACGAAATATACAAAAGATGATATTATTGCAAAAGCTAAAGAAATCGCAGATATGATTGCACAAACAGAAGAAGTGGATTTCTTTAAACGTGCGGAAGCGCAAATTAATGAAAATCAAAAAATCCGTGAAAAAATTGCGAGTTTGAAGAGTCTTCAAAAACAAGCAGTTAATTTCCAACATTACGGTAAAGAAAAAGCATTAACATTAATTGAAGGTAAAATCGAGAAAATCGAAGAAGAAATTGATGAAATCCCGATTGTTCAAGAATTCAAGCAATCACAAGGGGATGTAAATGATTTACTTCAATTAGTAGCAAATACTATTGCCAACAATGTAACAAACCAAATCATCGAATCAACGGAAGGCGATTTACTTCGCGGAGAAACAGGTTCAAGAGTACAAAATACTAAACCAGGCAGTTGCTCATAAAACGCAAATAAAACTGTTCCTTCTATATAAGAGGGAGCAGTTTTTCTTTTCCATCGATGGTTTCAATCATTATTAAATCATCCTTTCATAATGTCTAGTTCCAAGCGCCAGCACGCTCATAAGCTTCAAGCCCTCAAGCGGAAACAAGCGGTGTCGAGAAAATTGGCGCTTTCCACAATTCCTATCACCTAATGGGCACAGCCTGCATATGATGAAAAGGAATCGAACGAAGGAGGATGGCTTTGAAATATACCCGTCAAATCGTGACGAAAGCAGTCGTGGCGAAAGGTAAAAAGAGAGCAGAAGCTAGTGAAACGTTACGTCCACCAAATAACCCTTCTAGCATTTTAGGGTGTTGGGTTATTAATCACACTCACCAAGCGAAGAAACATGGTAAATTTGTGGAAGTGTCTGGAAAGTACGACATCAATGTGTGGTATGCACATCACGACCATTCTAAAACCTCTGTATTTTCAGAAACAGTACCATACAGAGAGCGTATTAAACTTCATTATCGTGAAGATGATTCACAAGGTGTTGAGGACATACATGTACGTGTCATACAACAACCGAATTGCACGGAAGCCATCATTACACCGGATGGCGAGCAATTTAAAGTAACAGTAGAAAGAGAATTGCATGCAGAAGTTGTTGGTGAAACAACAGTTGTTATTCAAGTTCAACCAGGTGATTACGAGGAAGAATGGTCATATAAAGACGAAAGTTCATCTTCATCGTCAACTTCAACATTTAGTGATGCTAAAGAGTCCTCATCATTCTCTTAAGCCGGGGCACGAAATCCGGCTTTTTTTTATGACCATTGGACTTCATCTACTTTCCGATGAACATAAGAAATAAAACATTAGCGAGGTGACGCAGTCACTTCGCTATTAATTTTAAATTCACAACTTGGTTGCAGTTTTTAGAGATTGCCGATAATTTTTTCTTCACTTTATACATATGCACGTTCCTTTGTAAGATCATGGTTGTTTAACCACTGTGAAAGTTAAGTTATAATGAAAGAATCGCTAGTATTTGAAAGAGGTTTTGACATGAACACCTATACACCTATGATTCAACAATACTTACAAGTTAAATCCGAATATACAGACGCCTTTTTGTTTTTCCGATTGGGCGATTTTTATGAATTATTTTTCGATGATGCCATCAATGCATCACAAATACTTGAAATCACACTGACGAGTCGTGATGGAGGAAGTAAAGACCGCATTCCTATGTGTGGTGTGCCACATCACGCAGCGCAAAATTATATAGAAACACTCATTCAAAAAGGTCACCGCGTGGCAATTTGTGAGCAAACGGAAGATCCTAAACAAGCAAAAGGAGTCGTTAAGCGTGAAGTTGTTCGTTTAATTACACCTGGTACGATTATTGAAGGTAAAAATATGGATGGCAAAAGCAATCATTTTATCGCTTCGGCAGAAGAACTGGATGAAAATCGCTTTGCTTATGCTTATTTGGATTTATCGACAGGCGAAGGTACTAGCGCGATATTAACAGGCACTGAAAAGAATTTAATTCAAGAATTGCAAACGTTATCCATCCGGGAACTCGTTGTACCTGAGCAACTGTTTGTGCTACTGTCAGATTTGGCTGACGTGCATTCCATTTTACTATCCATCGAAGAGACCCAACTCGAAGCACAAGCTGATGAATCCTTTACGGAACATAATCCAGTCGAGGTGCGTGGAGCTTGTCGACGATTGGTGAACTATTTACACCGCACACAAAAACGTTCACTTGAGCATATTCAAGCATTCCAATTCCAGGAACGCGAGGAGCTTTTGACGATAGATTTTCATTCCAAACGCAATTTAGAGCTGGTTCAATCCATTCGTGGTGGTGATCAAAAAGGTTCACTATACTGGTTGCTCGATGAAACAATGACCGCTATGGGTGGACGCAAATTAAAGCAGTGGTTGCATCAACCTTTAGCAAATCGTATGAAAATTGAAGAGCGCTTGGAAATCGTCACTGAAATGCTGGAAGCCTATTTCTCCCGAGCGGATATTCGAGAAAGCTTAAAAGAAGTATATGATTTGGAACGTTTGATTGGTCGCATTTCTTTTGGCACTGCTAGTGGCCGGGACTTAAGTCAATTAAGACAATCGATTCTTCAAATTCCATTGATTAAAACCCAATTGATTGAAAGTGGTAAACCTGCGCTTAAAAAAGCGGCTGACCAGTTAGATGAGTGTGAAGAGCTTTTGAGTTTGCTGCAAGAAGCAATCGCCGATCATCCACCTCTTTCAGTTAAAGAAGGGGATATCATCCGTGACGGTTTTCACGAACGCTTGGACGAGCTCCGCTATGCGAAGAAGAACGGCAAAGACTGGATTGCTGCTCTCGAGTTGAAGGAACGGGAACGGACTGGCATCAAAGGGCTTAAAATAGGCTATAACCGTATCTTTGGGTATTTCATTGAAATCACAAAATCAAATATTCACTTGGCTGATATGGCACGCTACGAAAGAAAACAAACGTTAGCTAATGCGGAACGATATATTACGGATGAACTGAAAGAAAAAGAGTCTTTGATTTTAACAGCAGAAGAAGAAAGTTTAGCATTGGAGTATTCTCTTTTCGTCGACATACGTGAACAAGTGAAACAATACATTCCACAAGTTCAGCAACTGGCAGCCAAGGTAAGTGAACTCGATGTATTTACGAGTTTTGCTGAAGTGTCTGACCAATATCGACTGACTAAACCAAAGTTTCATGACGGTTTGGAACTGAATATCGTTAACGGACGTCATCCTGTAGTTGAAAAAATGATGAACAAACAGCATTATGTACCGAATGATTGTGCCCTGACATCCGAAGAGAATATGTTGCTCATTACAGGACCCAATATGTCTGGTAAAAGTACATTCATGCGACAAGTGGCTATTACGGTCATTATGGGGCAAATGGGTTGCTACGTGCCGGCAGAACAAGCATTGCTGCCTGTGACCGATCAAATTTTTACACGTATTGGTGCAGCGGATGATTTAGCAGCTGGTCAAAGTACCTTCATGGTCGAAATGCTGGAATCCACATACGCAATAACGCATGCGACTGAACGCAGCCTCTTGCTGTTCGATGAAATTGGTAGGGGTACGTCCACTTACGATGGGATGGCTCTCGCTCAAGCAATGATGGAATACATTCATCATGAAATTCGTGCAAATACCTTATTTTCAACACACTACCATGAATTAACGCAGCTCGAAAAACAGCTGGATAAATTACGCAATGTTCATGTAGCTGCGGTCGAGCAGAGTGGCAAAGTGGTCTTTTTACACAAAGTGAAAAATGGTCCAGCTGATAAGAGTTACGGGATCCATGTGGCGGAACTGGCTCAGTTACCTGAACCGATTCTTGCTAGGGCAAGAGACATTCTTCAAGAGCTTGAAACTGGTAAGGAACATAATCTTAAAGATACACAGTCTTCTGTAAATGAACAATTAACATTCTTCCAAGAAACGAAGAAAGATGCTGAGAATATTTCAAAAGAACCTCAGCAAGAGGATGTCCTGACAACCATAAGAGATTTGGATATTTCCGGAACAACACCGATGAAGGCACTTCAGTTCTTATATGAATTGCAACAAAAAATCGGTAAATAAACGATTCAGAAAGGAGCGGACCCTATGGGACAAATACGATTAATGGACGAACCTTTATCAAATAAAATCGCTGCGGGAGAAGTGGTGGAACGACCTGCTTCCGTCGTGAAAGAACTCGTTGAGAACGCAATTGATGCTGGCAGCACTTCCATTGATGTGTATTTGGAAGAAGCGGGACTGCAGACCATTCAAATAACGGATAACGGAAGCGGGATGGATGGAGAGGATGCAATTCTTTCATTCTCACGACATGCGACGAGCAAAATCTCAAATGAACATGATCTGTTCCGAATTCGAACACTCGGATTCCGTGGAGAAGCACTGGCCAGTATTTCATCGGTATCCAAAGTTTCTTTATGGACTTCAGACGGTGTTTCCACAGGGACAAGCATCGAGATAGAAGGGGGTCACTTAAAAAAACAACAGGCAGGCGCACTTCGTAAAGGTACAGATATCAAAGTGTCGCAGTTGTTTTTTAATACTCCGGCCCGTTTGAAATATATGAAAACGATCCAGACGGAACTTGGGCATATCATTGATTTACTTAATCGACTTGCACTATGCTATCCGTCTATCGCTTTTAAACTGACACATGGAGAACAAGTGCTTCTTCATACAAATGGTCGGGGTGATTTGCAACAAGTCGTTGCAGCTATTTATGGCATGGCCATCGCAAAAAAAATGATTCCTTTTGAAGGGGAATCAGCAGATTACCGAATCCATGGCTATGCGTCATTACCGGAAATCACACGCGCTTCGAAAAATTACCTGACTCTATTTGTCAATGGACGTTGGGTAAAACATTATAGTGTCCAGCAATCAATCGTCAATGCTTACCACACGTTTTTGCCGATTGAACGCTTTCCACTGGTTATCCTTCATATAGAAGGCGATCCATATTTAACAGATGTTAACGTTCATCCTTCGAAACAACAAATTCGTTTGAGCAAAGAAAAAGAGTTGCAACAGTTGGTCGAGGAAACGATTCGGAAGAGTTTGAGATCCGTTATGCGGGCACCTGAAATTGCAGAAAAACCGAAAAAGATGGTTGCGCCAAGCGAACAAATGGATTTGTGGAAATCAAGACCAACACCAACACCAACAACATCTGCTCCATTCCAGCCGATGCAGACTTTCAATAAAAGTCCAGAATCGTTAATGGTGAAAGAGCAGATGGAACCGGTCCAATCTTCACCTGAGCCATCAATCGACCATCTGGTACCAGTATCGTCCAAGGAACCTTTTCCGGAGTTGGATATCGTCGGACAAATCCACGGAACGTATATCGTAGCCCAAAGTGCTGATGGTTTTTACTTAATCGATCAACATGCGGCACAGGAACGGATTAAATATGAATTTTTCCGTGAGAAGGTAGGAGATGTGCAGTCGAATGAAAGACAATCTCTGCTCATCCCTCTGTCCATGCATTATTCTGCTGACGAAGCACTTCGATTAAAAGAATCGGCAAATGAACTTGAAGAAGTTGGGATTTTTCTCGAAGAGTTCGGCCCGACAACGTTTATTGTGCGGGAGTACCCCGTATGGTTTCCGAAAGGGTTCGAAGAAGAGATTGTAAAAGAACTCGTTGAACAAGTACTGACAACCCGTAAAACGGACATCAAGAAATTACGCGAAGATGCAGCCATTATGATGAGTTGCAAACGTTCCATTAAAGCCAATCACTATTTGACGAGAGAAGATATGGTCAAACTGATGGAAGATCTTAAACATGCCGAGCATCCATTTACATGTCCGCACGGCCGCCCTGTAATTGTTCATTTCTCCACATACGAAATTGAAAAAATGTTCAAACGCGTTATGTAGTGATATAGATCGATTTACAAATGATATTGTTTAAACGAACACTAAATAATGAAGAATCAGAAAGCGACCGAATTTACATATTCGGTCGCTTTTTAAATGAGAATATTAAAAGAAAAGGTTTATCTATCGTGAATTAATAACAGGTTTACACCACGACAAATTCTTGGAGCTCATTTATTACTACTGCGTTTTATCAATGCTACTCTTTCTTTGTTGTGTATAGGATGGATGTGTTTTTACCTCTTAACGCTCGGGTACCTATTTCTGCAAATTCACTAGCGAGTTCTGCTCTAATACGATCTGGTGCAATTTTTTGATGAGTGGATGTGTTTAAAACTTTCAACGCTTTGGAACCTATTTCTGCAAATTCACTAGCTGTTTCTTCTTTGATAAGACTTTGTGGGATTTTTAAGCTTTTTGGCGTTTGAGGTAAACTGTTTTTGTTATTACTTGTAGCTTTATTATCATCTCTGCCCACATTCCATCTTCCTTTCTTAATTTAGTTTCGTATTAGTTTGTCTTTCGAAGTCATATTCATGTAAACGAATTCTAAAAATTATTTTCCGCTGTTTTTTACACTTTTAAAAAACATTTCACAAAGGACAAGTTTGGAAAAAATGGATAATTCAGAGTCCTTTTGGAAAAGTGTAAAAAATTATACCGAATAAATAATTATTATGTGGAATCAAACGGATGCTTTAGTTAAAGATAGTTGGGCTGTAATGAAAGCTCTTCATTCTTATTCAACTAACGAGGCAGGTTAGTTCAATTAGAAAAAATGGATTTTTTTTCAAATGGAAAATTTATTTAAAATTGGAACCTCTATTCATTTCAAACGTATTAAAGAAAAAGCAGGTAAGTTTTAGAAGATTTTCATCAGCGTAGCTTGGAGGGAGTGAAATTGTGAGGAGATTATTATTTATGTCTATTATAATAATTGTATTTTTAATTGTAAGCGGATGTAATAATAACTCTGTAAAACAAATTAGAGCAGATTACTTTGATATTGGCTTTGGACAGAGTTTGTACCAGGGATATAACAAAGTAGATAAAGAAACTGTTCAGTCACTTGTGAAGGCTTACAATCAAATAGATTATAGTGGACAAACAAACCAACAAATTAATTATGAAAAGGCGATAACGATAACATTTATCTATAATGACCAAATTTCAGGTACTTTAGTGATAGATGAAAGGGGATTTTTCATCTAAGTGATAGTGCTGAAAATTATCAAATCGACCCAAATGATGATATTTATGAACAAGCAATAGAAATATATAACGATGTGAAGTATAAATTGGAAAGTAATTTGAGTTTAGAGGTGATTTAATTGTTGTGGGAAAAACCCAAATGTACTATTTGTGATAAAGAGATTAAGGAAGACGACGTTGTTTTTGTGAAAATGCGTTATCCTAAGCGAAAAGGTTTTACTGAAATAAAAGCATATTTAAGCAACGAAGGTAGGTTCATTTGTGAAGATTGTTTTAACAATAAATCCTAATAAATACTTTTTAACAAAAGGATACATTAGTTGAATAAGGACTACTAAAAAATGCTCAAACTTTTTTTAAAAAACGAAATAACTAATAACAAATTAAAATGCCATGATCAATCTTTTTTCAAAATGGCTTCTTTCTATCGTGAAATATGGGTTTGCGAACTGTTTTTGATCAAACTTTTTTTGAAAGAAGCATAGGAGGAAGTAAAAGCTCCATAAAGAAAATCGGCTGTATCTCATGGGGATTGCTGGTTTTATAAATATTTAGAAAACCCAGTTGACAGTCCATCTACTACGTGTTACGATATACCTGTAGTAGGTCACACTGGATACCGACATCACTGAATAGTGAGGTTGCAAAAATATTATTAAGGAAAATAGTTGACACCTCCGCTACTCGGTGTTACGATATACATGTAATAAGCAATACTGAATAGCGTGATTTCGCAAAAGCTATTCAGTAAAAATCTCCCCTTAGTACTAAGTTATACTGAATATAAGTCAGACGAAATAGAGGAGGAACTGAACATGGAAAATTTAACTGAAATGCTGAAGGGTTCGCTGGAAGGCTGCGTGCTGGAAATCATCAGCCGCCATGAAACCTATGGCTACGAGATTACCCGCCGCCTGAACGATCTTGGATTTACTGAAGTCGTGGAAGGGACGGTCTACACCATCCTTGTGCGATTAGAAAAGAAAAAACTGGTGAGCATAGAAAAGAAACCGTCAGATATGGGGCCGCCCCGAAAGTTTTACTCACTTAATGAGTCTGGCCGACAGGAACTTGAATTATTTTGGAGAAAATGGGATTTTGTATCATCAAAAATCAACGTCTTAAAGTCAATCTAGCTTCATAAGAT
>NZ_KE150421.1:809477-1034129 GCF_000411295.1 Paenisporosarcina sp. HGH0030 | reverse complement strand
ACCTATGTCGCCAAGTATCGTGAAGATTTGAATCAGAGTATCATGAAGCGATTGGGAAAAAATAAATTCAATAGATAATACCGACTGAATAGCTGATTACAAATGTGAATTGCCACATTCGCCATTCAGTTATATTTTCACCTAGTAATAAGTTGTACAGATTATCAGTCAGACTAAATAGAAGAGTATTTTATAAGGAGGAAAAAAGTATGAGCAATGCAGCGATTTCTGTAAAAGGGTTAAAAAAATCCTTTAAAGACAAGGAAGTCTTAAAGGGAGTAGATTTTGAGGTACAGCGTGGCGAAATTTTCGCACTGCTGGGCTCAAATGGAGCGGGCAAGACGACGATAGTCAACATCCTCTCGACGCTGATGAAGGCCGATGGCGGCGAAGTAGGTATTTGCGGCTTTGACATCCAGCGTCAACCGGATCATGTTCGCCAGAGTATCAGCCTGACAGGGCAGTTCGCAGCTTTAGACGGGATGCTCACCGGGCGGGAAAACCTGATGATGATCGCCAAGTTGCGGGGAGTTTCCAATCCCGCTCAAGTCGCCGACAATTTGCTTGCAAGATTCAGCCTGACCGATGCGGCCAACCGCCGGGCAGACAAATATTCAGGCGGGATGAAGCGCCGGCTTGACATCGCCATGAGCCTGATCGGGACGCCAGCAGTCATTTTTCTCGACGAACCTACGACAGGGCTTGACCCCGAAGCGCGGATTGAAGTCTGGGATACCGTCAAGGAGCTTGCCGGCGGCGGCACGACCATCTTGCTGACGACCCAGTACCTGGAGGAAGCCGAACAACTGGCGGACCGTATCGCCATCCTGCATGGCGGAAAAATCATCACGACCGGAACCCTTACCGAACTCAAGGAGATGTTCCCGCCAGCGAAAGTGGAGTACATCGAGAAGCAGCCGACATTAGAGGAAATTTTCCTCGCGATCATCGGCAAAAAGGAGGAGATGTAAATGAAAAGCAAAACAGGGGTATTACTAGGACGTTTAATGCGCAACATCATGCGCAGCCCGGATACGATTATCACGGTGGCGATTACGCCGATTATGATGCTGCTGCTGTTTGTCTACGTATTTGGCGGCGCCATAGAGACAGGCACGGACAACTACGTCAATTATTTATTGCCGGGAATCTTGCTGATGGCTATCGCATCCGGCGTCGCTTACACTTCTGTACGGCTGTTCACGGATGTAAAGAGCGGGCTGATGTCGCGTTTCATTACCATGCCCATCAAGCGCTCGTCGGTATTGTGGGCTCACGTGTTGACCTCGCTTGTTTCCAATGCGCTAACTATCGTGGTGGTTATCCTCGTCGCGCTCTTGATGGGCTTCCGTTCCAGCGCGGATATCCTGGATTGGCTCGCGGTAGCTGGGATACTCGGGCTGTTTACACTGGCGCTGACATGGCTGGCGGTCATTCCCGGATTGACAGCGGGGTCTATGGAAGGGGCGACAGCCTACTCGTACCCGCTGATTTTCCTACCGTTTATCAGTTCGGCCTTTGTCCCCACCGAAACCATGCCTAAAATTGTCCGTGCGTTCGCTGAGAACCAGCCCGTGACTTCAATCGTGAATGCGATTCGTGCCCTTTTGTATGAAGGGTCTGTTGGCAACGATATCTGGATTGCGCTTGCCTGGTGCGTCGGCATCATGGTCATCGCTTACTTCTTCGCCATTAAAGTATTTAAACGCCAGTTAGGGTAAGTACACCATTATGGGATTAGCCATATCAATAATCAGTCGCTGCGATGAATGCATTTGCTATCACAGGAAGGCTGCTTAAATGCCGGGGCAACCATTGATGAAATCATGAAAACCCTCAAAATTGGTGTGATTGGTGGCGGCTCGATCAAAAAGAAATTGAAACCTATATCCATGATTTACCGATAAAAGCAAGACATACTCACTAGACAAATATTAGAATCCCCCTCACTGCAAGAACGAATGTTCTTATTTTGAGGGGGATTATTTGTGAAACCATTACCGAATCGCGCCATTACGTGTCTGGATATGCGAGTTTTTTACAAGTTAAGCACTCAAATCATGCTTTGGTGTATTGAAACTTCTATAACTACTACTCGTCGAATTACTGGGGAGGGTGAATAAAATGAGGCTTCATTGTCTATGGTTGTACCTCAACAAATCATACGGTACAACACTCGATGATTTCGCAAAAGAGAAGAAAATCAAGGCAAAACAAAAATATGATCAAGACAAGTTTCGCTTCAAAATGAAAAGTGAAGAGTATTTTTCGCCTCTCCGCATTCACAAGATGCAAAATACCTGAAATGCATCACACTAGAACCTCGTTGTAACATATTGGTAAGCCGTATGCCTAAATAGGGCACGTGCGGTTTGATAAGGGGGAAACCATGAATTTGTACTGGCCATACGTTTCTTCCATATTAATGGCATACAGTGATTATCAATATTTCTAATTGTATTAGATTTTAATTATATCGGTACTTTTTTAGAGTGCATTAAAAAATGAGCCGAAATTACTCGGCTCTTCTTTTTCAAATCAGTCTAGTAGTTTAAGTGTGTCCAATGTACGATAGAGCATAACTGCTGCTTCAGCACGTGTTGCGTTGTTTTTAGGATTGAACTGACCTTCGTTACCTTTAATAACACCTAGTGCAGTTGCTTTATAGACAGAATCAATTGCATATGCACCAATTAATTGATGGTCTTTAAAATTAGCTGGTTTTTCTAGGTTGTCTAGTTTTATTTTATCTTTAATCTCAACTGCTCTTACAACCATTGCCGCGATTTCTTCACGTTTAATCGGAGCGTCTGGATTAAATTTACCATCCTTCATTCCGTTCACAATGCCTGCATTGGCGGCTGCTTCAATCCCTGCAAATGCCCACTTTTTACTTGTGTTCACATCCTCAAACTTGCCCTCGTACGTCTTCAACGGAAGGTTTAGCGCGCGAGCAAGTAATACGGTGAATTCTGCACGCGTAATTTGTGCGTTTGGTGCAAAGGTAGTTCCCGTTTTCCCTTGGATAATTCCCTTCGCTGCGAGCTTATTAATTTCATCTTTTGCGAAAGTATTTGTAATATCTGTGAATGCTGGTGGTATTTCTGGTTTAGGATCAACCGGACCAGGTCCAGGGCCAGGACCAAGATCCTTGGATAGTAGTGAAACAATAACAGGATTCGATTTTCCCGTCATTTTCCCATTCAACATGGAGACTGCTGTTAAACTATTTTTACCATCTTTAATTTTCATTGGGATTGAAAATTTGCCTTCATCGCCAACTTTTGCAGTACCTACTTCTTCATTATTATTCATCAGCTTAATCGTTGTTGAAGGTGAGGCAGTTCCTTCTACCGTGATGTTTTCGTCTTTGAATACTTCATCCTGTTTTGGCGAAGTAATTGATGGCTTGTCTACTTCATAACTAACACGTGCACGGATCATATAATTACCGTCTTCAACAAATGCTGGATAAAATTCGCCATCAAGATATTGATAGCTTCTCTCCATATATGGATTACCGTTGTCGGTTGCTAAACCAAGTGCCTCCGGATAATTCAGTGTTTGGACATACACCATATAAAAGTCTCCATCAACCTTGATATTGTAATCGGTTAAATCAACTACTGTCCAGTCATCCAATACAGCTTCAGCGGCTATCGGGCCAGCAAGTTTCTTACCCGGTAACCCATCGCGCCCAGAGGCATCCCATACTTCCACATTAAATTCCGTCCCATGTGTTTCTGAGTATTTTTTATCCTTTAAGTGAAACACACCATCTGTGACAATCGCTGATTTCTTATTCTCTGGCAATGACATTTTTACTGCCCAGCCAGCTCCACCGCCAAAATACATACTGCCACTATCAACTTTTCCATTATCGTAGCCAATTTCGCCGCCAGGATACGTGTAAAAAGGATCAAGAACAATATCAACCGCATGTTCATTTCCTTTTATTGTAATATCAACATCTTGACTGTGATAGCCGCTTCTCATGGCTCTCAACGTATAAGTTCCTTCAATAGCAGTAAGTTCATATTTACCGTCCCTATCCGTAGCCACAGGTGTAATATTGGCATCTTCCATAAGGAGTAATGTCACACCTTCAACAACTTCCCCCGAGATTTTATCGGTAATCACACCACTTATAGTTCCTTTTGGGATTTCATTCAATGTGAAATCTGCGTGTATAGCTTTATCTTTTTCAAACGTTACTGATTGCTGTTTAGATTGATATCCATATGCTTCGGCTTGAACTGTAAATTTACCAGCAGCATGCGGGAGTTTATAAGAGCCATTTTCAGGATTTGTGTTGATGTACTGTCTACTTTCAAGCACGCTTACTTTACCGCTTATCGGCAAATCAAAATTCGTTTGGACCACTTTTCCTTCCAAAGTCCCTAGACCATCACTAATAGAAGATACCGCATTGTATGCATTGACTAATCCATAGCCGTACCCGTTATTTGGTGATTCTGGATATTCCTTATCCGTTAAAGGCTTTGCTGTTTCTATTAAAATTTTTTCTATTTCATCAACCGATAAACTTGCATTTACTTCATATAATAATGCTACAACTGCCGATACAGCGGGGGCCGCCATCGATGATCCATTCCAACCGCCTTCGTAATCACTGCGAGGTATCGATGAACGAATATTCGCTCCAGGCGCTGAAATATCAGGCTTTATTTCACCATATGGTGAAGGGCCGCGTAATGAAAAGTCTCCAACGATATCATTACTATCCGTTGCTCCCACTGCAAATGATTCGGGATAGTTTGCTGGATTGGCGACTGATCCAGGTCCGCCATCATTAGTCATGCCTGTGTTTCCAACTGCGAAAGTAGGAAATATCCCGGCATTTCTCCATTCTCTTACTACATCCCGATACCATTCATCAAGACCTGGTCCGCCACCCCATGAGTTGTTAACAATATCAGGTGCCATGTCAACGCGGGTATTCCCATTTGCATCTGTTGGTGCTAAAATCCACTCTGCTGCAGCCAATAGATTGGCATCACTTCCGCTAGTCTCCGAGAATGCCTTAACAGCAATCCATTTTGCGCCCGGTGCTACACCTATTTTGTTAGATCCATCTGGTTCACTGCCGACCATTGTCCCAGTCACATGTGTTCCATGTCCTAAATCATCATATGGACTCGATAGTCCGGCTGTGGCATCAAACCAATTAAAGTCGTGATCAACTTCTCCGGTTGCTGCATTATAGCCGCGATACTTTTCCTTTAATGCGGGGTGATCCAATTGAACACCGGTATCAATACTCGCTACAACAACACCTGAACCGTCGATTCCTTTTTCCCATAAAGCCGGAGCTCCAACTCTCTCAGCGTTCCACTCTACATTCGCTAGATTTGAATTAAGGCTTTCCTCTTTAGTTGTTGAAGCAAATAATTGTCTTGTTTCGTTTGGCAGTACTTTTTCAACTTCGGAAAAGGTTGCTATCTTTTCTGCAACCTCTTTCGTCGCTGTAACAGCCATACCATTGACGATAAAATAGGAATTAAAAGATTCGACATTCCCTTTAAGTTCTTCTTGTTTAAGATATTTTAAAACGTTTTGCTGCTCTACGTGTGCAGTAGCTTTTAACTCAGATACTACTGCAGAGCGTTGGATAAACTCTTCTTTATTCGCCGTTAATTTTTCTTGCTTCGCAATCGCTTTCGCCCGCTTTATAGCATTTGCTGTATCTGCTTTTTCATTAAATTTGATTAAAAAAGTTACTTTATCATCTTTTTTAAACGTATCCAGTAAACGATTGCTTACCTTTACCTCTGCAGCAGTTTGGTGATCATTTACATAACGGTTTGATGGCTTTATTGATTCAGCATCCGCGAATCCTGGTGATAGTAATGAAAATACCATAAGTAATGTTGCTACAATACTAAATATTCGCTTGTAACAGTGTTTCCTTTTCTTCAATTCGTTCCCATCCCTCCGAATATAAATTGATACTTGTCATTTGAAGCTGCCGTCTCTGTTTGCGACATCAATCGTTCAAAAATCCATCAGTATTTTTCATCTCCTCAACTCTCAATCTCAATCGTTACTAGTATAGGATAAGATAAAATATATTTCAAGAAAATTCAGTTTTAATAGAATAGTTTGGATATATATCCGGTGGAAAACATTTAGAATTGAATACATAGCCGATTAATAGTAGCTTCTGGTGTTTCATTGATATGACAATTAAAACCTTGAACGGCTTTACGGATCTTTTGAACAGAATCGAAGAATACGTTGTTGATGACGGATGATTTTAACCACCCCCGAATAGAATAGGTGCTATTAAGTGATAAAACATTGCCCACATAGGTATACCACGTGACAGATGGGAGACTGCAAATACCATAGAAATTAAGAAATATCTTATTAATAATTTGAAAACCGAGTTGGAACTTATGGTTAATAGGTTAAAAAAAGAAATATGAAGTTAATGATATAGATTTATGGAGTGACTTTTCTGAAAAGGATTTCTTATTCAACTGACGGGGCAGGTTAGTTGAAGAAAGATATAAATGGGGTGGAGTATATGAGTGAACGATTTGAATTAAGTTTTAAAAACAAGGAAGTAAGAATGGGGGGTTATTTGGCGGTAACAACGTTTATTATAAGCTTCATAAATTATATTTTTTGGTGAATAAGAACGGGTGCTTTACTTGAAGATCATTTAGCTGTTTAGACAGCTTTTTTTCTTATTCAACTAAAGGGGCACTTTTACGAACTGCTTTGAATTGCTCCTATTTAGTCATTTACATAGTTCGCAATACTATAATACCTTTTAATGAACGTTCACTTTTTAACGTCACTTTTACGAACTCTTATAAGCAATAAGAAAAAGCTACCCTCAAAGGATAAAATTATTTAAAATGTTTCGACAATATAATAAGACAGATAAAAAAAGAAGCATGGAATTAACCACACTTCTTTCTCTTATTTTCCTATAAATTGTTGAGTCCAATAGTTTCCACTTGCTACATGGCCAACTCCGATATGAGTAAAGTTTTTACTCAAGATGTTAGCTTTATGACCAGGAGAATTCATCCAAGCTTTCATGACTTCTGCAGGGGTTGTTTGACCTTGAGCAATATTTTCGCCAGCTGATTTATAAGTAACTCCAAAATGTTTCATCATATCGAAAGGTGATCCATAAGTTCCGTCATGAGACATAGTATTAAGGTTTTTCATATCTTGTGATTTGATGCCTGCGACTTCAGATAATTTCGCATCAACTTTCAAAGCAGGAAGAGAAACTTTTGCACGTTCTTGATTTACCAATGTAACCACTTGTTGTTCATATGCTGAAAGAGCAGATGAAGCTGTGGTTGGTGGAGTTGGAGTTGGAGTTGATTGTGAAGCTGGTTTTAGTTGAATCACTGATCCAACTTTCATTTGCATAGGATCAACTGTTGGGTTTAGCTCCATTAATTTTTTGTAATCTAATCCGTATCTATTAGCAATAAACCAAAATGAATCTCCTTGGGTTACTTTATATGCTTGAAAAGGTGGTTCCTTAAATGTTGTGATTGCACTAACTGATGATACACCACTGAATAAAGACATCAGCAGAACTAACGATATTAGTTTCTTCATGTATGTTTTCCTCCTAGGTTTTCTATCAGTATTTTAATATCTTATTATTTGAAAATGTAAAGCACCTAACGAATCATAACATGGATTAGGCAAAGAAAAAGAAGGTAATTTATACCTTCTACACCACTCTGATATTTTTGGAATATTAGTCAAGCTCTGACTGGGAATAATTATTAATCCCCTATGTAGCAAAGCTCGTCCTTATCTGGACACGACAATAGTGTTTTTCAAAATATCATTAAAATAAATTCCGCGTCACAAAACTCTGACCATAATTCTATGTTCATAAACCTATACTAATTTTTCTTATTCAACTAACGGGGCAGGTTAACTCAATAAGGAAATTAATCAATAAATGGTTAATTTAATCAATTAAATAAGAACATAAACTCGTGAGTTTTGTTACAATTACTTACTTGAGCAGTTGATTAACATAGCAAGTTAAACAGCAGAAAGAGGCAATGCAATGACAAAGTTTATGTATATATTTTGCTTAATCGTGTGGGGACTTAATTTTATTGCGGTGAAAATCCAAGGAACACCTGTCAGTTTGGAATTATCCTTAACCTATCGTTTAATTATTACAGCCTTATTATTTTTAGTTCTTGTATGGTTCCTTAGACCAAAGGGGAGACCAAAAAGAAAAGATATCCCGTTTGTAATAGTGTTCGGTATATGTAACTTTGCATTAAGCTACCTGTGCTTTTATTACGCCACCATTTTGAGTTCTGCGGCAATAGTAACATTGGTCTTCTCGTTAAAAGTGATACTGACTCCAATCGCTCTCCGAGTTTTTTTAAAAGAAAAATTACATTCACGCGTTTTAATTGGGGGGGTTTTTGGGGTATTGGGCGTATGTATTCTCATTTATCCCACATTGAACAATTTTCAAGGGTTTAATGAGATAAAAGGAATTGTGGTTGCTTTCATAGGTACGCTTCTTACAGCAGTTGGTGACGCCAGCTCGGCAAGAAATGCCAGTAGGAGGGTTGATCCTATCTATGCGAATGCCATTGGATTTACAGTAGCCAGTATATTAATGGGGTCCATTGTATTGATTCAAGGACAAGAAATAACAATTCCAACATCTGTTTCATACGTATCCGCGTTGCTTTATTTAACCCTGGTTGCTTCGTTCGCTGCCTGGTTGTTCTACTTAAAGCTTGTAGAAACAATTGGGGGATCTCAAAGTGGTTATATGGTCGCCCTTTTCCCGGTCATTGGAGGAATAGCTTCTGTATTAATCGGTGAATCAGATCCGTCATTGTTTTTGTTTGCTGGTTGTCTGTTTAGTTGCATTGGGGCTGCCATTGCTTTAGGTTTTGGAATTCGACGTCAGAATGTTAAGTTGCCTGTAAATGCTGATTAAGAATGGGCTTATTTATAAAAATCTTAAAAAGCTAACGGGTGCTTTAGTTAAAGATCGCCATTTTTCTTATTGAACTAACGGGGCAGGATAGTTGAAGAAGGAACTCCGAACATTCACAGAGAAGTAACAACTAAAGGTGGTGGAATTAGTGAAAAATGGTCGTGATGGTGGATTTAATTATTGGAAGTTGAATTATAGAAAGAAGTTCATTCGAACTTTGTGGATGATTCCTGTTGTTATATTTTTATCAATCCAGCTGTTTGTATTGGATATCCAGTCAAATTTTAGCGTATTTTTATTGGTACTTTTAATAGTTACCCTAATAGTCCAATTAATTTATACGTATTTCAAGTGGAAAAGTGAAAGACAAACCGTAGTTCTTAAAGATAAGTGAATATTAGAGATGTTTCTGTATTAAACAGAGACGCTTTTCACTAACGGGTGCTTTAGTTAAAGATCATTAGGCTGCCTTGGCAGCTTTTTTTCTTATTCAACTAACGGGGCAGTTTAGTTCAATAAGAAGGCGCGACATAGCGTGATACACAGTGTTTGTTGGAGTCAGACTAACGGGAGGGCTGTATGGCACCATAGTTCAACGACCTTCATTTCCTAGCCGTAGTAATCTATAACCGTTCTGAATACATTTTCATCCTCTGAGGTGCAGTGCTGTTTTAATGCAGCTTTTTTGGATTAAAGAAGAAGAGAGTTGGACTGATATATAGGAAGTGAAAGAATCAGAAATTTCTTACCACTTATCATTAAGACATAGTGAATTTAATGTTGATTTAGAGGATTTAAAGAAATCAAAAATATTGTTAAAAGTGCATGGAATCCTAGCAAAAATAAAAGAACGCTCAATGTATAAAAAGATTGAGCGTTCTATTTCGATCCTAAAAGGAATATTCAAACCTGTATTTAAGACAATAGTTGAACTTCTGTTATTCTTCTTATTTTAGATTTAAGAAATTACTAATTACCTCTACATATTCATTTTTTGGATATTTCTTATATAAATCGCTTGATAATCGAATTGGGTCACCAAAAAAGTATCGCTCATATTGGGTTTGTCTAGTTCCGAATGAACTCATTGTTAGATCCCAAGCTAAACGAAATATTTTTACACGTTCCTCTGCGGTCTTATTTGCTCCTTGAAGATAAATATCTAAGTCATTTCTAATAATAGAATGAAATGCTTTTTCAGTTGGCAATGTAATCATTCCACTAGCTCCGATTAACTGGATAATTTCAGTGAAACGAGGATAAATTTTAGGGAAAATGTTACCGGCAACTTGAAGCGGGAAAATATCTGGACGCATATATCCCCATTCATCTAATTTTGCGTTATTCTCCGATTTTTCTAACAAGGCTTTCATCGTTTCTAGACCAATGATGATTTCTGACATCTTTTCTTGAATATGTTGATACCCGTTAATATTAATCGTTTCGATAAGAAGCTCAGCAATACCTAAGACGAACTCTATTTTTACAATTTGTCTATTCAAAACTTGGTGCTTAGTAAAGGGATTGAAAGAGCTTTGAATTGGGAATTCTTCGGCTACTTCCGCATTGTTGTAATAAAATACCCTATTCCAAGGTACTAATACATTGTCAAAGACAACGATAGAATCCATTTCTTCGAATCGCGAGCTTAATGGATAATTAAAAGAAGATTGTCCTCCGATGAATGAATCCCTACAAATAAACTTTATTCCTTTCGTGTTAGAAGGGATCGAAAAAGCAAAAGCTTCATCTTCATTAAATAGAAATTTACCAACGCTAAATACTAATAACTCATCAGTTAAACCACCTTGCGTAGCAAGAAGACGGGCTCCTTTAATGATGATTCCTTCTTCATTTGTATCAATAACTTTTGCGGCGATTGGTGGCTCATCGGTATCTTCAAAGTAGATTTCAGAACGATTCACTTGTGGTGAAACAAAGGTATGTGTAAACGACAGGTCATTTTCCCTAGCCAATTCATAAAACGCTTGCAGATTATTCGGAAAACATTTGTCTTTATTTTTTAAAAAGGATACCGAAGAGGCAAAGCTCATTAAAACTGTGTTCAAATAATCTGGGCTTCTTCCCATGACACCACCTGAATACCTAGCCCAATGTTCAATCATCTTTCTTCTTCTTATTAAGTCCTCTTTCGTTTTTGGTTGCAAAAACGAAAGACCAATACGTTCACCTGAGACTGGGGAAATAAAAGTCATCTCATCTTTTATTTTTGGGTCATGTTGCAAATCATAAAGAGCCGCTTTTGACTGAATAAGTCCTTTGAATGCAGGGTGTTCCGAGAGCAACCCCTCAATTTTTTCACCGTCGTACCAAATCTCATTGTTAAGCTGGTTTAATCGGTAAATATAATCTTTTCCATTAATAGCCCCCATGTTTCACTCCCCAATGTAATTCGATATTTAAATATTCGATTAAAGCTGTTTTAAGAAGTTAAATCGTTCAATTTTTTATTACTATTGCTAAAATTAACCTATGTAACTAGAGCATGCTAATATTCCTTCTTCAACTAAAGCGCGCTTTAGTCAATTTGGGCAATGTCAATTATGACGTTGCCCTTTTTACATTTTAAAGTACTTCTGATAATACTCTTTCCTTAGTCTTTCGCTTAGTTGAGCGTAAATCAGAGGGGGGCGCTCTTCTCGTGTCCCAGAAGACTTTGAACGACTTCAATGGGTGTTCCAATATTCAACAAATGAGTAGCATAGCTGTTTCTAAGTAGATGGGGATGGATCTCTTTTCCAGGACGATATGTAATCTTCTTGATGATGTATCTCATTTGAGCGACATTCATTTTATGGGGATGTCTTACTGTGACGAAGATGGCCAGGGCATTTTCTGTGCGACTCTCCATATAGCGTTTAAGCAGATCGATTGGACCAATTAATATGGTTCCTTTCTAACGAAATGATTTCTCCGATTCGACAACCGAACTAACGGACCAGGTTAGTTCAAAAAATATTCTAAATATATCCAACTAAGGGATTTTTAATGTTATGCTTATGCTATGTTTTGAGTATATAAATTTGCTGAACTTTTTAACTGAAGTAATTTAAATCAACTAATAAAAACCATTACTTTGTAGCTTGAAAAATGAGTTTTTACTTTTTTTATCTCGATGTTGGAATTAAAAGTCTAAGTAAGAAATGAATAAGTACACAGAATGGAGTGGTAATCTGAAAACGTCAACTGGTTTATTAATTCTAATTGTTTTAATGCATCTCATCACGCTTACCAATATCACCCTTTTTAATGGAAATTGAAATGGAATAGCTTTATGGCTAAGTACGGGTTTATTCATAGCAGCGATAGCCTTCTATTTATTGGATAAAAGAAAAAAACAAAAAGTTTAACCCATTTGATCCGGATTCTTTCGTTCAAAGTAATATACGAAGTAACGGGTGCTTATGTTGAAAAACAGCAGCCATCCTTTGAGGCTACTGTTTCTGGTTTTATGTTAACTTATTGAGGGTTAGGAGGTAGCTGATGAAAATTAACACATATCTTATTCAATTGGCTTGTATGATTCTTTTAATATTTGGTGGAACTTTTATTCTTCGTTACTTTAGAACTGAAGAACTTTTATTAGACCAAATTATAGGAGTTGTTGTAGGATTTCTTCTCCTTATTTTTTCACTTTTTTGGAGAATAAAAAAAAATAAAGCGTCGAGAACTGGTGCTTAGAATAGAGTTACAAACGATAAGTTGTTGAACCAACGGGTGCTTTACTCCATTAAGGAGTGAAGCTTTTTTTCTTATTGAACTAACGGAGCAGGTTAGCTGAATAGGGGTTAAATTAATCATAATTCTATCCACGTTTCTGCGAGCAGTAGAAGCGTTTTCTGTATGGCTACAAAAAAACGTTGAAAATTTGAAACGAAAGGGGAGTTTCATTCATCTAACAATTGTAAAGGAAATGGAGGGTACTTTGTGTTTAATCAAAGTCTATTTAAAAAGGCTCAGCAAGGCGACAAAAAAGCATTTCTTCATTTAATTGAAATCGATAAAGAAAAGCTTTACAAGATGGCTTATTTATATGTAAAGAACGAAAATGATGCTTTAGATATTGTTCAAGAAACAATCACGAAAGCCTTTGTAAATATGAGTACTGTAAAAAAAGAAAAGTATTTCAATACATGGCTTACGAAGATTCTTATCAATACAGCACTCGATGTTTTGCGAAAAAAATCGAAAATCATCCTACTCAAAGAGGAAATGGTGGAAAAACAGTCTCCCGATATGCGGATTGAAGAAAAAATGGATTTATTACAAGCAATCGAACAGCTAGAAGAAAAATATAAAACGGTCATTATTCTTCGATATTATAGGGATTTACCAGTTCAACAAATAGCAGATTACTTAAACTGTCCAGAAGGCACAGTGAAGTCGAATTTACACAGAGCAATTCAAAAGTTAAAACAGTTTTATCAAGGGGGACAAGTGAATGAACAAGGATATTAAAAAATCAATTGATTCAATTCAAGTACCTTTTCAAAAGTTAGATGCAGCGATTGAAGAAGGGCTAAGAGCTAGCCAAAAAAAAGTTGCGCCTAAAAAAGTAATGATGCTACTGCTTTCAAGTGCTGCCGCATTTGGTTTAATCATTGGCTCAGGATTTATTTCACCAACGATGGCAAGTGTCCTTGCAAAAGTACCAATACTCTATTCAATTTTTACATCAGTTGGTGATAAAGGTTTGCAAGTTGCAATCAATGATAAAAATGCAATGTCGCTAAATGAAACATTAACGAGTAATGGGGTTTCATTAACAATTCAGGATGTATTATATGATGGTTCACGCCTTGCATTTTCATTCGTTCAAGACAAGGCAGAAGAAATTTACCCACTTCATATTGAAGTAAACGGGGAAGTAATTAACTTTTCGGAAAATATGACAGGGGAGTATCTACCAAACGGGCAATATTCCGGACTCATTCAAGTTCATCCAACGAAGCCTTTACCGAATGAGTTTGACTTATCCGTTGCCATACATCAAATTGGTAAGACAGAAGGTGATTGGCATTTTGAAACACATGTAAAAAAAACAAATAATAATAGTATTAATTTAACCACAGGGCAAAAAACTGAATTAGATGGCCTTTCCTATGAAGTGAAAAAATTTGAGAGTACAAATTCAGCTGTAAGTCTGCACATTTTATATAAAGGGACTGTTGAAGAAATCATGAATGAACATCAGGTACTTCAGCTACACCTATTAGACCAAGACGGAACAGTTATACCGATGATTAATTCGTCGGGTTCAGGAGATGCTGAGAGTATGCTTTTAGAATATGTATTCGAACCAATTAGTGAGAAAGTAACTGATCTTACAATTAGTCCATTCTTTATGCCGTTAGTTATAGAAAGGAAGGAGATTACAGCTACTTTAGAAGAAAATCAATTACCTTTAACAATTTCACAAGGTGAAATGGGCGACATTGTGGTGACAAAAGTCGAAGAAGAAAATGGTAAGTATGCCCTTTACTTTGAATCAACAAGTTCATTCCCATTTGGATCGAATTTTGAAATGAATCAATTAAGTGTGGAAGACACAGACGGGAATGATTTAATAGCAGATGGAGGTTATCCTAAAGCGATTGGTAAGAATAAATATAAATTATACTTTAATGATACAAAAGGTAATGGTGACATTATTTTGAAAACATTTGTACTGCCACATATGACGTTGAATCAACAAGCTCAAATCACAGTCAAGGTTCCACGATAGTGCTAGGAGATGAGATTGAAATATTGAATCACATTTCATTGGATTGGAGGAAATAGAGTGGAGACGAAAAACCCTGCTGGTCTAATAGTGAGAGCATTTGCCTTTATAGTGGAATTTAGCATTATTGTCATTCTTGGAGGTGTTGTTTTGATGATCCTAAAAGGTGAATACAATGTTAATTGGACGTCTGGTTTATCTTTTCAATTGTTTTATACATTGTATTTAACTATCTTACCAGTCTTATGGATTGGTTATTCTTTGGGTAAGCGAATGTGCAAAATTAAAGTAAAACGATTAGATGGTGATAATGTCAAACTTTCAAATATGGTTATGAGAGAAGTAATTGGACGTGGTCTAATTGGTTTTGTCTCTTTTGGATTATCAGCGGTGGTGAGTATCTTTATGATTATTTTTAGAGAAGACAAAAGGTCAATTCACGATTTTATTGGCGGAACCTATGTTAGTTATAATTTAAGCACGTCAGAGTATAAGTATTAATTATCAATAGCTATTTACTTTTATTTATTTAACGTGTGCATGTGGTAAAGATCAGAGAGCTGCCTAGTCAGCTCTTTTTTCTTATTCAACTAAAGAGGCAGTATAGTTGAAATGGAGTTTTATTGTAGTTAATAGGAGGGACAAGATGAATAAAAATAGTACGTGGTTTTTATGTGGTTATGGCTTAGCACTTACTTTACTTTTATATTTTGGTTTGAATGGTTTAGTTGTAGCTGTATTAAACGATACATTCCCTAATGCAAAATTTATAATTATTTTGTCTTTAATCCTTATAGTTACTTGGTCGATTGGGTTAGGAACTCGTCGATACTTAAATAGTTGTACTAAAGAAACACGAAGTAAAATCAGAAATCTTTTATTAGGTATTACCGTATTCAGTTGGATAATTGTCTTAATTGTTATTTAAATATCTGGGGAATTTATTATCCATTAGCAATGAGGGTTAGTTTTTCTCGTATTCAGTAACGGGTTTACTTCAAGAAGGAGTATTTTTAAAATGGTATTGAATAAGTTAATATATGTAAATTAAAAATAGAATTGGTGTTTAACAGGGTATTGTGAATAACAACTTGAAAAGAAGATTAGAATCCTACGTTCTATTCAAAACATGCTTTCAATTTTGTTGAAAACTTCTGATGAAGAGAAAAATAACTATTAACGTTATTTCATAAACTGAACAGAATGATCAATAAAAAAGGGGTTTGTGAAAGGGGATATAAAAATGAGTTTACAAATTTACAGCAAAAAACGTTCTATACAAAGTTATCTTTTTGAAAAATATCTAACTTTGCGAAATACAAAAAAGGGTTTTTCCACTATTGAAAACACCTCGCAGTTCGTAAAACAAAGGGGAACTGAAAATATTAAGCCATATGTTATAGGGAATGCTAAATTTTCCAGTGATATTAAGGAGCAAGTAATTGAGGACATAAAGGTTTTCACATTAAATGACCAAAAATCTTTGGGACAAAAAGTAATTCTTTATATACATGGAGGGGCCTGGACTAATCAACCTTTAATTTTTCACTGGAGGTTCATGGATAAAATGGCTCAATCATTAAATGCGAAAATTATTGCTCCTATTTATCCTAAAGTACCTAATTTTAATTATCAGCACACCTACCCAAAACTCTTAAACCTATATAAAGAAGTCCTTGGAACCGTTGAAAGTCCTAAACAATTGACCATCATGGGGGATTCGGCAGGCGGAAATATATCACTTGGTTTGGCACAACTTTTAAAGACGAACAATATACCTCAACCAAAAGATATCATTTTGCTATCTGCATGTGTTGATATGGGACTTGATAACCCTCTTATACCTGAATATGAAAAAAAGGACCCAATGTTGGCTATTGGAGGAATGGAAGTGATTACAAAGATTTGGGCAGCTGATAAGAACATAGATGACCCATTAATTAGTCCAATCTACGGTAACTTTAAAGGACTTGGGAAAATCACTCACTTTATTGGAACACACGAAGGTTTATATCCAGATGCTATAAAACTTGATGAAAAACTAACAGAGCAAGGAATTGAGAACATTACATTTGTTTATCCAAAAATGAACCATGCGTTTGTTGTAATGCCTATCCCTGAAGCTAAAGATGCTCAACAAAAAATTATTGAGATCATTAATAACTAATTGAGGTCTATCAACTGCAAATTAAGAATGCTTGAGTTAAAGACTAGAGCGTCATGTAGGCAGCATTTTTGTCATCAAATGGTCAGAATATAAGATTGTGAAAGATTGCACTTAAACTAACGAATGCTTTCGTATTATAAGGTCAACCAGTTTTTACTGGTTGACCTTATTTTTATTGGATTTAAGATATCAGTAGCCAAGGGTAGGACGTACGGGTGCGTGGGATGATGATCCGTGAAGAAGCATGTTTGAGGCTGGTTGGGAAGTAGATCTCGACAAGCGAAGCTATGATACTGCATGGATGTAATTGACAATGAAAATCATTATCAATTGTGTTATGATATCTTTTGTGCTTTTTACTTTGAAAAATAGGAGGAAAACATGGTATCGAAGCTGTGTTACATGTGTAACTCGAATAAACGTGTTTCATGGCTAGCGGGTGATATTTCTGAAAAATTTAGCTATTCGTTATCACACATTTAACTTTTTAGAAACTTGGGGAAACTATTGGTAGGTATAGGTTTATTAATCGGTTGTTTTACAAAAAATAGTTTTGGATTGTCGATGAACTTTTCTTATGATTATCAGTACTGATTCTACTTCGTTCTAAAAATATTCAGGAGGACTTTATGATGCAAAATGAAGTAGTTGCTAAAGATATATTCCATACTACAGATCAAAACAAACTTGGAAAACACGTGTTTCAATCTTTAGTCGTTTTAATGCGTATTCTATTTGGGTTAGGTTGGCTTTTAGCGGGAGTTACGAAGATTTTGGGAAAAGGAGGTTCCACAGGGCATTCGTGGTTTGCTCAACCCGGAGTATTTCTTAGTGATTATCTGCTGAAAGCATTAGATAAACCTAATGTACCAGATTTTTATAAATTCCTTATTGACGAGGTAGCTTTAAAGCACGTGATGGGTTTAAATTATTCCATTCCCATCGTTCAAATGATGCTTGGTTTGTTCCTCATCGCAGGATTTATGATACTTCCATCGATTCTGACTTGTCTCTTTATGCATATAAATTTTCTTCTCTCAGGTAATATCAATGTAATGAGCCTTACCCTTTATACAAGCGCATTTTGCTTGTTACTAAGAGAAAGACAGATTTATAGTTTAAGCTTGGATCAATACTTTAAAATAGATCATTTATTTTCCTTAACTATTAACAGACTTAGAGATACAAAATTCCGAGTTCCGTTGAAAAAACTCTGGAATTAAAATGAGCAGTTCGAACAAAGTTTAGAAATGATAAATAAAATCGATATGGGGAGGGATAGCTTGTGAAAAGATACTTAATCTTATTTTTGGCATCATTAGTAATTCTAGTATTATCGGCTTGCACTAATCAGAAAGAACATGGTTCTGAACATGAAGGTCAAGCTGGAGAGGATATAATGATTGGTCAGGTAATTAAAAATGGAATGGAGATTAATGCTGTTTATTTGCCCCATTCAGTTGAAGTAGCTCCTGTTGAGCGTGGAGGAAAAGAAGGAAACATTCACTTAGAAGCCGACATTCATGCAGCAAAAGACAATTCTTTTGGATTTCATGAAGGTGAATGGATTCCATATCTAACAATTGGCTATAAGATACATAATCTTGATACAGATGAAGATGTAGATCAAGGGCAATTGTATCAAATGGTAGCAGGTGACCCACATTATGCTTCTAATGTTTTATTACCTGAACCTGGAAATTATGAATTAACTTTTCAAATCAGCGAACCTGATCTATCTCGTCACGCTGAAGATGTAGAAAAGTTCTATGAACCAATGACTTTAAAGTGGGAATTTAAGTATGATGGGGCTCAAAAATAAATAAATACGAGCAGGAATCGTTGCCCTTTGCGGAACCGACGCTGCTCTAGAAGTGGTTTCGATAATTGGAATGTCTTCTTATTGTTAAAAAACTTCGGGGCTATTTTATAAAAAAAAGACGATTTAGCCACTAAAAAGGTTAAATCGTCTTTTGCTTTTTATAAGTTTAATAGCACTGGACTATGTAGGCTTAAGTTATTTGATAAATAGAAATTCCAAATAGGGAAAAGGTTAAATCTTATGATTTAGCCTTTTTCTGTTTTAGGGGTAGCACAAGCCAATCGCCGTATAAGTTAGGAAACGGGATCAATCAATGGGTGCTTTTCTTTAAGAAAAATCACATAAAACATTCCATAAACTGGCGCTTACTTCAATAAGGAGTAAAGTCTTTCTCTTATTCAAGTAACGGGATAGAGATTTTCTTGCAAGTTAAAAGACGAGCTCCTCCCATTTAGGGTAAGAGCTTGTCGTCGTTTATTTGGCGGTACAGCAGGCAATTCACCTTCACAAGGATTTACTTGAATAAAACACTTTTGAGTGAAGCACATCCAGCGACCGGTTAATTTCTTCCAAATCTTCATTGGATGCCTCCTTTATCCGTTGCAGGAAACGGGCTTCTATATGTTTAAAGGCTTCGTTCATCATGACTTCGCCTTCTTTGGAAAGACGGATATATTGCTTTCGTCGATCCTCGGCAACGGCAAATTTTTCGCATAGATTTTTTTCGCTTAGTTTTTTCAGTTCACGGCTCGTGTTAGGCATGGACATATTCTGACAATCACTAATTTGACTAATGGTAACGGGCTGACTAACCGCTATATATTCAAGAATACTATGTTGAACGGGGGTAATAGAATCGGATTTAACATCTTTTGTAATTTCATGCGTCACTTGATGTACAGAAGTAGTAAAGGCCACAAATTTATGAAATAAAGCTTTTTTGTCCAGAAGGATCACCTCTTACTGACAATATAACAAAATAGTTGTTATAATACAATTATCATTTGATAACTAAAAAAGAGTGTGTTACGATTTGTTTATCAAATGATAAGTAAAGAGGTGGCACAATGAAAACGCTTGTTATATATACGCATCCAAATCATCAGAGCCTAAGTTATGCATTTTTTCAAAAGGTCATCCAAGGAAGCAGTGAGAACCCCAATAAAGCGGAGATAAAGGTGCTGGATTTATATAAAGAGGAGTTTAATCCGATCCTAGTTTTCAATGAGAAAAAACGCAGAAGGGATATGCACTCCGATCCCCAACTTGAAAAGTATAGAGAACAAATTATTTGGGCCGATAAAATAGTTTTCATATATCCGATCTGGTGGGGACGTCCTCCAGCTATGCTTTTGGGGTATATAGACCAAATGTTTGCTTCAGAATTTGCCTACAAAGACAAGGGCGGACTTCTGCCAGAAGGACTTTTGAAGGGGAAGTCTGTTGTTTGTATTTCAACGATGAAGGGGCCAACGTATTATCCTTTGTTCTGGTTGAATAATGCGCACAAAGTATTAATGAAGAAGGCCTTATTTAATTATGTTGGGATAAAAAGAGTGAAGTTTTTTGAATTTGGGAATATGGAAAATCCGAAGGGAAAGCATGACGAGAAATTAAACAAAATATATCGTTATTTCAAAATAATAGACCGCTAAAGAATGTGAATAAGCATTTTTTCCACAGTAAACAACTGCATACGAGTCAGCTCTTTTTTTCTTATTGAACTAATGGGGCAGGTTAGTTCAATAAGAAAAAGTAGCATTTTTTATGCAGTCATCTTTTCATTGTTCTCCACTTCACTAAAAATCGACTGATAGATACGATGTTTCATTAGTACGATCAGGCCAATTATAGAGAAGAAATTCACCAGAGATAATGTGATAATTGTATATCGGAGTGGAAAAATATCTGCTATGATACCAACGACTATTACCAAAAGGATTTGCCCTGCACTTTGGATGAGTCCATAAAAGCTAGTCACCCTCCCCATAATTTCAATCGGAACATGAAATTGATAAAATGTGTTGTAGCCAGTGTTTGCAAAAGAATTAAAAAACCCCAATATTACGAACCCTATTGTAATCATTGTGAATGACGTACTGAAGGCATACAGTAAGTAACCAAGTGACATTAGAAGAAGTCCTCCACCAAAAAGAAAACGAATGGATAGTTTTTTTGAATAAGACGCCACCGTCAATGCGCCTAAAATAGATCCTATGCCTGTAATACTAATGAGCAAACTATAATCCAGCTCTGATAGCCCAACTACTCGCTGAGTAAAGACAACTTCTTGCGTATCCATAGCAAATGTTGTGAACAGTGTTCCTAAATACAAAGCAAGTACTAGCATAAAAACGGGTGTTTTTTTTCCAAAAGCAATAACGGTTTTTGCGTCTTCTCTAATAGCTGAAAAAGACAATGGATTTTTAAATGATGTTTTTTCTTTCTGTTGATCAGGTAAAAATAAAAACAAAATTGCTGATATTAAAAAAGAGATTGCATTTAAAAAGATTGCTAAATACACTGAACCAATGACAAAAAGCACCCCTGCAATCGCGGGTCCTACAATAAATGCACCAGAGCTTGTTAAGGAATAAAATGCATTAAATTGTTTGCGTTGTTCAGCTGGAACAAGTTCCGTAATATAGGTAAGCGATGCAGGTGCAAAAAATGCTTTCGCCATGCTCACAAACCACAACAATATGTATATCTCCCATACGGTAGGCATAAAAGGGACCAAAGCGATTAATAATGCCCGAATCAAGTCCGTCCATATCATTAACTTTTTGCGATTAGCACGATCAATAATGCTCCCAGCCCAAAATCTCGTGAAAATCGATGCAAGTGGTCCAACAATCCACAGACCAGCCACAGCTGCTGCGGATTCTGTCATTTGATACACTAATAAATTTATAGCGACCAAAAATACAAAATCCCCCAGTCCAGATATTCCAACAGCCCCTAGTAATAAAGTTGGGAAACGCCATCGTTTCCATTTTTCTTTACTTACCACTTAATCACCCCTTTACACAATCTATTCAATACGCACAAGTTAATTACCTGTAAAATGGATCTCTTCTTCAACTAACGGGTGCTTTACTTCAATAAGGGTTAAAGCCTTTTTCTTATTCAACTAACGAAGCAGGTTAGTGGAATAAGTGCTGCGTTTGATTTAGTATTTTAAACGAAGAATTATTAAGAGGTGAGGAGATTGGTGAAAGCAGATGATTAGCCTCCTAAAAATAAAAAACACAATTTTAGGAGGCTAATCAAGTGAAGTTTAATTTAATTGATAAAGAAAAATGGGATAGAAACCCGTATTTCGAGCATTATTTAAATCTAAAGTGTACCTTTAGCATAACAGCAAATATAGACATCACAACGTTATTGGAACAGCTTCGTACCAAGGGAATTAAGCTATACCCTACTTTTATTTACATGATCAGCAAGACAGTAAATTCTCATGAAGAATTTAGAACTTGCTTTAATGATGAGGGTGTTCTAGGGTATTGGGATAAAATGATTCCAAGTTATACAATCTTCCACAGTGATAATAAATCATTCTCAAGCATATGGACGGAGTTTTCTAATGAATTTACTGTCTTTTATAAAAACTATCAAAGTGATATAAAGCAATACGCTGAAGTTAAAGGTCTCTTTACAAAAGATAATGAACCCAAAAATTCTTTTCCTATATCTAGTATTCCTTGGGTTAGTTTTACTGGCTTTAACCTAAATATAAATAATGATAGCGACTTTTTATTACCCATCATTACAGGGGGGAAATATTTAAATATGAAAGATAAAACGTTGTTGCCAATTTCATTACAAGTGCATCATGCTGTTTGTGATGGATATAACGTAGTACATTTATAGAGGATTTGCAGCAATTAGCTAATAATTGTCATGATTGGCTTCCTTAAAATATGCAAATGAGTGCTCGTTTTAATTTAACTAAGGAGTTGTATTGGCGACTCCTTCTTATTGAACTAACGGGTGCTTTAGTTGAACAACCAGCTGCCTTTACAAGGCGGCTTTTTCTTATTGAGTTATGAAGTTGAATACTCCCTAATTGTGGTGTTATGTCAACCAAGCGTGCATACGTTATACAATCCAGTTGAGTAACAGAATCGATGTTTGCGGACGGATCGTCCGTGACGGTCAAGGGCTAAATCATTAGCTATCACGTTTTAGTCGTAGATTTTTGAACCATAAAGAGAATAAAAGACATTCATCAATGAACGATGAATGTCTTTTATTATTCTCTTGTAAACCCGGGAAGAGACTATATAATCTCAACCCTTATTAAATTTTAGTACAACCACATCAAAGATACGGTTTATGGATTTTATTGTTACAAATCCAATTGGAATCAATACAAATAAATACACAGCAGAATACATCATACTTTTAAAATCACTTGTTGCAGATAACTTTGTAAACGCTAAAGCGATAACAAAAGCAATCATAAAAATAAAAAGATTATTTTTCGAAATTTTCATAATTGGAAAACTCCCCTAGTTTAATCTTATTAAATCCAACCATTGGTTTCACAAAAGTCTGTGAAGAACCTATAGTCCCCTTCCAGTTTTTAACATGCTTTTATAATACCATAAGTAACTACATGATAAACAATTCCAGATGATAATTAACCGAAATTACTCAAGCCAGCTTTATCTCTTTAGAAATAATTGATATTCCTTCTTCAACTAACGGGTGCTTTAGTTAAACAAGACCATCATTTCGATGGTCTAGTTTTACGTCCAAAACATCAAGTAGATTTCGGCCATCCATTGTGAAATGATACACTTAAACTAACGGGGCAGGTTAGTTGAAGAAGGTAACGTAGGTGTAAAGGATTTAAAGGTAATGATAAAGAGCTTAATCATTGTGCTGTGTGCTTAGAACATTATTATTTAAGTTAGTAGCTAAATGTAATAGAAAAAAATTTGCGCAGGATTTTTAAAGGAGGAACTAGAGGTGGAAGCGAAATATCCAATTGGAAAATTTCAGCTTGATGGTGAGATTACTAATATTATGACAGAAGGTTGGATAAATGAGATTGAAGATTTACCTGGATTATTACGAGAGGTTGTAAGAGACTTGGATAATGAACAGCTTGATACACCTTATCGTTCAGGAGGATGGACTGTTCGTCAAGTAGTGCATCACTTAGCGGATAGTCATATGAATGCCTATGTTCGTTTTAAATTGGCTCTTACTGAAGAAAATCCTGTAATCAAGCCTTATGACGAAGGGAAATGGGCAGAACTTCCTGACTACAAATTACCAGTTGATATTTCACTATCTCTGCTAGAAGCATTGCACATACGCTGGGTCAAACTTTTACGTAGTCTAAGTCCTGCTGATATTGAAAAGACATTTATACATCCGGATTTAGGCGGAGTTTCAGTAGGTGAAAATATAGGAATTTACGCTTGGCATAGTGGACATCATCTTGCACATATTACTTCTTTATGTTCTCGTATGGGCTGGTAAATTACTACTTCTTGAAAGAAGAGCTAAGCTAGAAGGTTAAATGGAATTTATTTGACTAACGGGTGCTTTAGTTAAACAAGACCATCATTTCGATGGTCTATTTTTTATCCGAATCATCAAGTAGATCTCAGAAATCCATTGTGAAATGTTACACTTAAACTAACGGGGCAGGTTAGTGTTAAAAGTAGTAGTTTCTTTTGGTAACCTTAACAGAGGATGATGGATATGTTTTTCTGTAATAAAGAAGATGTTAAGATTGGATATTCAATGGAAGAATTTTCAAAGGTAAGAGCAATGCATTAAACATTCCAATAATAGAAAACTTGCATTTAAAACAGATGATTGAACCTAATAATTCTATTAAGAAAATGATAGTGTAAAAAGGTTTTAAGGAGATAGGTGATTAAATGAAAGACAAATACAAATTAAAAGACCCTTCAAAAAAATATATTGAAGTAGTAGAACAAGCTAATTCTTTGTACGGTTTGTTTTCGAGGAAGAAAAAATTAAGAGCGATAGAGTTTTTAAAAAGTAAATTAAATGACGAAGATTTCGAAGTAGAAGAATTAGCTAGTGGATTTATATTCATAGGCTATTTATATCAAGAAATTAAAGAATATGAATCTGCAGCATTTTACTTTAGTAAAGGTTACAGCTTAGGTAAAGACGTCCTATTTCCTTATAACTCTGAATTAAAAAAAGTATTAAAAACTTTTCTAAAAGCAAGTCGAAAAGATTTATATGATTATTGGCGTTCAGATTTTTTAAAGCGAAGTCTTTACGACAAAAAATTCAACAAATTGATGAATTCATAACTCCTCTACTCCTCTTATTAAATTAACGAGTGCTTTACTTCAAGAAGGAGTAAAGCATTTTTTCTTATTGAGCTAACTGGGCAGGTTAGTTGAACAAATTAACCTGAGAAAGGAGAAAAAATGGAATCGAATCAAAGAAAAATGATGGATAATGCCTTGAAAAAAATTGTGACACCGGTTTTAAGAAAACAAGAATTTAAAGGGTCGTTTCCTCACTTTAGACGGACAAATGAAAAGATTATAGATTTAATTACTATCCAATTCAACAGATGGGGTGGTTCAATTGTAGTTGAATTGGCAACGTGTCCAATAGAAGGTGTAACTATGAGTTGGGGAGAAAAAATCCCACCAAACAAAGCAACTGCTCATCATCTAAACAATCGGTTTAGGTTAGGAGCAAAATCAGTTGATGAAGAAGGAATATGGTTTGATTTTGAGAATGCAAAAACAGAAGATGATTTTGATGAAATAGCTTCAAGTGTTGTGGGTTTATTAAATACATCAGACCGTTTTTGGATTTCTATGTTATTAAACTAACGGGGCATGTTAGTTGAATAAGAAAAATCGTAAATTGGAACTTATAGACATTTAAACCGTAATAACATTAAGGGAATAATTAGGGAGGGATTTATTGATTTTCATTATATTGTTGTACGGAATTATAGCGGGAGTTTTTATTTCAAAGAGAAAAATGAAAATGTCTCAAGCAGTAATACCAATGATCGCATTCGCAATTCTTTCAAGTGTTGCTTTAGGTCAAAATTACACTAAAAGTTTAATTCCTGAAGTGAATGATGGTATAGGAATCTCCAATTTTTTAGCTACATTTTTATTGCCAGAAGACGGTTGGACAAAAGAAATGTTTTTATCAAAATTTGAATTATATCTGGGTATTTCTATCGCATTAATTCTTTTATATTTTTTAATCGTAATTGTTGAAAATATAAAATCAAATGTTAAAGCATAAGCGGTCTTATTGTGCTAACGGGTGCTTTAGTTGAATAAAAGGAATACTTCCCGATTGTGATGCTATGTCAACTGGTTGTGTATGGACTATACATGCCAGTTGAGTAATCGAATCGATGGATGGCGGACGAATCAGCCAATGATAAGCTTTCTTTAAAAGTGAAACGTTCGGTAAATATACTTTATTGTTGATCTATAGAAGGGAAGGTGAGTTAAAACATGAAATACCAATTGCATTTCACCATTCCAGAATTCCCTAATCCTAATCCGATGCCTGAAGATTATGAGTACTGGGTTCCGTTAATGAAATACTTCATTGAGAAATCGGATACCATCGAGATCCATTGTTGGAATGAAGAAAAAGAAGTGATTAAGGAAACGAAAGCCTTAGTTCAAGACGATCCTGAGTTGCCAGAAGATATGAAATTAACCATTTTCCGAGGAATCCTGACGTACGATATTTCACATCATCTTCTTTATGATCACATAGCTGAAACGGAGAATATCAAATGGTTCTCTATTTTCTTAAGCAAAGGTGATACTACGATGTTTCATTCTGAACATTGGGGAACGGAATTTTTTGCCCCTAATCTTAGTGAAGAAGAAATAGCGTATATTACATCCGTTATGCCAAAGGATACAAATTTCAACCAATACGAGTAGATAAACAGCTTTTTTTCCTTCAGCTCTCAGGGGGGGCGGTTTCAAAAGTATTATATGAGGTGCAAACTCGAATAAAATCCAGAAAGGTAGCGTTTTAGGTAGAAAAATGAGAGTGAAATATCCACGAAAAATGATCCAATCAAGTTAAGCAACTTCAACTAACGGGTGCATAGTGAGTTATCAAAAGAAAAGCAATTCACGCTCGCTGCCCCGTTTAAAGTTATTACACCGTAAATGTAAAGCAAATTTGATGTGTTTTAGGCTTGAGTTTTTAAAACCATTTGAACTAATAATACGGACTTATATGGATAAATTTTTCTGGGAATCAATACAAACACAATGAATTGGCATAGAGGGCTACATTGGCAGCTTATTGAGTATTTTCGAAGTGTTGATCCAAGAAGGATTAACGCTTATTTTGTTGAACTTCTTCAACTAACGGGGGCAGTTTAGTTCAATAAAGAGTACAAAGACGGTTGGCTAAATTCTAAAATGTAGGCTGATTTAATGAAATAAAAAACACGAATGATTGGTTTTCTACGATTGAGGAGAATACAATAGGAAGATTCCATAAAGGAGAGGGTTTAATAAATGCGTCAAGACTTTAAAGAAATTGCCTTGAAATTACTATGGGTTATAGGTTTGCTTGCATTGCTACTGGTTGCTTTCCATTATCAACAGATAATAAAACAAGATTTTGAAGCAACGTATAATCCTCTATCTACGTATTGGTTCAACTCGATTGTCCCCTTTTTGTTTGGCTAATATAGTTCCCTAATCTTTATAAAATTTTGGTCGTTTAAAATTAATATACCACTGTTTCTATGCATAACATGTCCATTACTAATTCTATCCTTTTATAGTCCAGTCACATACACGATTTTCTTAAATGTAGCACCTAATTCTTCTTCATTTAGTGTACCTATCCCTTATTGGTTGTTTAATATAAACTCATTTGAGATTGTTCCAATTGTCGCTGGATTAACTTTTATCGTGAGTTTATTTGGGGTAAACCGGCAACAATCAAGGAATTAATAGATTCTTCACTAGAAGATGACTTTTTTAGCTGTATCTTTATTTGCATGTACATCGGATCAGACGATCGTTCAGAAGGTAAGTCAAAAAGGAAATTCTTATTCAACTAACGGGTGCTTTACTTCAATAAGGATCAATTATTTGGTCTGTTAATCGTTTAGCTGGTCCATTTTATGGATTTCACCACAAAATCTGGGAATACCCGGATTTACTGCCTCTTCTGCACCAAATGGAAATTCTCGTTTTAATCCTTACACCCTCTATATTAAATGTATATTATATTAGTCCTTTGGGAAAACTAATCAAAAAAGGGTTGGTAATATGGAATTAAATTTGATTTGGAATGCAGTTCTCATTGTTGTAGTGGGAGTGCTCTTATTAAGACTAGCTGGAAGAAATTCCATTTCTCAAATGACCGTCTCCGAACTTGTTATAATGATTACGATTGGACCTTTACTTAGTCGTCCTATCGAGAACCAAGGACTTTGGAACACATTTGGTGTTGCTTCTGTTCTCATACTTACAGTGTTTGTAATCCAGTATCTTAAAATAAAGTTTGAAGGGGTAGAAAAACTTCTTACAGGAAAATCAATATTAGTAATTGAAAATGGGACCATAAATGAAGAAAACATGAAAAAAATGAGACTTACTACTGAAAATCTTGAAATGCGATTACGCCAAGTTGGAATCTACACTATAGGTGATCTAGAGTGGGGAACAATAGAGGTTAATGGAGAACTTGGTTATAAGTTGAACGCTAATAAACAACCAGCCACCAAGCAGGACATTCAGGATTTAATACTATTAATTGAATCCAAGTTTTCCGATACATCCTTTTCTTATCAAAAGGATTGATTTAATCAATCAGTCGCATACCAATGTGAATGATCCGATCAGCCCGGAGTTGCCGAAAGACTAGAATAATTTTTCTCAACTGTACAGCACATAATAGAAAATCACAAAACACTCCTTCCGCCTGAAAAGGTAGAAGGAGTGTTTTTATTATTGGGTTTGGATGAATGATTTTGTTGAAAATATACTAAGTTTTGTTAACTTATAGTAAATTTCGTTAAGAATTATCCGAAATATGGAAAATAAAAGCATCAATATGATAAATATTAGATTGTGTGAGAATTGTGTGAGTGATTGCACGACCAAAAGAAAGGGGTTTACAAGTGAGAAAAAAGAGTAGTGTTCTAATGAGAAAGAGCATAGCTTTGTTAATGCCGTTAGCTTTGATGATGCAAACGATTCCTGCCTATGCTGCAGGGGATGAGAGTGCACCGGACAGTGAAAGGGCAGAGTATTTAGATCTGAAGTTATTTACGGGGGAGTTGCATTCGCATACTTCCATTAGTGATGGTGTGTTGTTCCCGGAGGATGCTGTTAATCATGTGGCGGAAAATACGAATCTTGATTTTTACAGTACATCGGAACATGATGTGACGTTTGATATAACTACTGGTAATGACTATCTGGAAAGCTACACAGATTCTTACTCGGATGAATACAAGTTTTCTCGATCAGAGCTTGATAGATTGAATTCTGACAGTCTTGTAACAATACCTGGTGTTGAAGTAACTTGGTATGACAATGCTGGGCATATCAATTTGTTCAATACAGAATGGTTTCCTAGAACATATGGAAAAGGGGCAACTGGACAATTTGGAATGGGCGAATTAATGTATGATCTTCCAACATTTTATGGTCGTCTTGCAGAAGAAGAAGGTGCAATTGCACAATTCAATCATCCCGATCCAAATAGTAAAGGCAATTTCAATGGCTTTGGTCATTTAAATAAAGACATAGATGATAACGTTACGTTGTTTGAATATAAAGTTTCACGTTATTTTGACACATTCGTCCAAGCTTTAGATAATGGGTGGCACCTTTCTCCTTCCTATGGAGGGGATGAACACAGTGCCAATTGGGGAAGCGGAAATCCTGCTTTAACAGGTGTTTGGACAGATGAATTAACCAGAGAAAGTATTTACGATGCAATGGCGAACCGCCGTACGTATGTTACTTTCGATGAAAATTTTGAATTAGGTTACTCAGCTAATGGAAATATAATGGGTTCTATACTCTCTGGGGACACAAAAGAACTTAATCTTAATGTTTTATTGAAAGATCCAGACACAGAGGATCTTATTGACAATGTCACTATCTATACAAACAACGGTGAGATTGTAAAAGAATATAAGGATATTAATAACAATGAGTTTGTATTAGATGAGTCGATACCATCCAGTGATGGGGAATATTTCTTCGTTCGAACTTTCCAGAAAGATGGAGATGAAATACTTAGTGCACCGTTCTGGGTTGGTGAAGTAACGAAAGGAACTGACTACGCTCCTGACATCGTCATAAACGGGGAATTGCCTTCTACTGTTCAGTTAGGTGATACAGTGGAAATTCCTGATGCAACATCAATTGATGATAGTGGTGAAACTCCTAATGTGAAAGCAGAAGTTTTCGATTCTAAAGGCATGGCGGAAATAGTGGATAATCATTTCGTGGTAGAGGAATACGGCGAATACTTTGTTAGATACTATACGACGGATTCAGCAGGAAATTCACGGGTTAACACAGTCAGAATATTGGTTGATGATACTAGTCTAGATGGAGACAAAATTTTAAATGAATTTACGCCAACTGTAAATGTTGGGGCAACGGATGAAGAAGTAGGCATAACACTGGTTACGGACAGTGTTCTGAAGGAAGCCCATGTTCAGTATATGCCTACTTCCGAAAAAGATTGGAGCAATGCAAGTGTCATGGAAACAAAGGTTTCTTATTTTGAATCTGCATATGGGGAAAATATAGACAATAGTAGTTATAGAGTACTAGCTTCACATGAGGCAGATTTAGCGGATTTAAAAAGAGGGACAACTTATCAATACCGATATGGCCTGACTCCGGAAGGTCCATGGGGACAAGCGTATTCATTTGAAACAGCTCCTGAATCAGAGGATACAACGATTTACCTTATGGGGGATCTCCAAGTTCCGGACCGAAATCCAGAAAGCTTTAAGCTTTATACTGACATGCTGGATGTATTGAAACAAAACAATGCAAACGGCAAGCTAATGATCCAAGTTGGTGACTTGGTGAATTCAGCTGGTATGACTGATGCTTGGACGGATGTAATGAAGTATATCTACAAAGACCTGAATTTGTTATCAGCAAACATGATTGGGAATCATGAAGTCATACAAGATGTTGATGCAAGCTCATACACGAATTTCTTCAACTTACCTGAAAATGGCAAAGGGACGAAAAAAGAAGGGAATTATTCGTTTGACTATGGAGACGCACACATCGCTGTATTAAACTCGATGGACTTCACGGATAAGCAATTAGAGTGGCTTGAGCAAGACATGAGAGCAACCAATAAGAAATGGAAAATTGTGATGGGGCATTTCCCGTATTATGGTGGTTCACATAGCGATGATGCTGGGATGAGTACAGGTAGAGCACAAATATCTAAGAAACTTCAACAATTGGGAGTAAGCCTTTATATTGGCGGGCATGACCATGTATATAAACGTACCACCATTAGAGACGGTGTCATGAATAATAACCAAGACGCGATGAACTTAGGGACTACGTTTATTACAATGGGTTCATCTGGTCCTAAATTTTATGACAATGAAGTCTATGATTGGGATAACGTAGTTTACGATGAAAATGTTCAGACTGGCGTGATTCTGGAAGCTAATGAAGATTCCTTAACGATTAAAGCCTACAATAATGCCGGAACTGTTATTGATGAATTTACATTGACTCCGCCGGAAAGCCATATGGAATTATCAAGTGTAGATGTGGAGGATGGAGAGTTTAATGGAGTTGGTTTATTAAACTATCCGGATTCAAGTGATCAAGTTACTGTGATTGGTGCTACCTATGATGCAACAGGTACAAAGCTTATCGATGCACAGATTAAAGAGGTAGCATTAGAGGGACTTGGTCGTGAACAAATCATCAATTTCGACAAACCACTTATTTATAATGATCAAAATACGGTGAAACTTTTTGTTTGGGACAATTTGACGAATCAAAATCCTATTTTCCCTTCTAGAATTGTAAGAGAAGCGATGGATGGAGAAGGTACTGCAGAAAATCCATATAAAGTTGATACAGTTCAAGACTTGGAGAAAATCCAATATTATCCGGATAAACATTATATCCTAACAAAAGATATCATTGGAAACCAGGATGTAATTACTGCAATTGGATCCGATGCCACCCCATTCAGTGGAGTTTTTGATGGAAATGGACATTTTATAACAGGTGTTGATATTTCAACAAATGGTGCTGGATTATTCCGGATTAATAACGGCACGATCAAAAATATCGCTGTTTTGGATGTGAACATTGCTACAGGAACGAATGATGTAGGAATTCTGGTAGATGTAAATAATGGGACGATTGAAAACTCCTACACGACAGGAGCTATCAAGGGACAGTCGACTGTCGGCGGCCTGGTTGGCTATTCAAATGGAATAATTAGAAACAGTTATTCAACCGCCAATGTAAAAGCAAATGAAAAACAAGCGGGTGGTTTGGTTGGGATTACGAACCGTGGAAGTATTACAGAAAATGTATATGCAACTGGTACTGTAACAGCAGGAGCAAGCAATGCGGGTGGAATCAGTGGTTACGCCTATGGTGATACAGTGATACAGAACAGTGCTGCATTGAATACTTCAGTAATTACGACTACCGCAGCTAATAGAATTGTAGGAAGAGTGTTGGCTGGCGAAAAGGCGGAATTAGAAAATAACATCGCAAAAGAGAAGATGATTGTCAGCAAAGAGGCAATCACTCAGGAAGATCCAAATAATGAAAAAGGTCTTGGTAAGAGTGAAGATGCCCTTAAAGACCAAGCAACGTTTGAAGATCTTGACTGGGATTTTAATCACGTATGGACGTGGGATGAAAACGCAGATCGACCTATATTAATAGGGAATAAAGAACTTACGGAAAACAGTGGGGCAGGAAAACCATCATTGGATCAGGATGAAAATGGATTCTACATGATCAGAACGGTGGAAGACCTTAAGCAAATCGATGATCATTTAAATGAAAAGTATACTTTGGAAAATGATATTGATTTAACAGGAGAAGTATTAACACCATTTGCTGTTGATGCACCATTTATGGGAACACTTGATGGTAACGGGAAAAAGCTGATTAACTTCAAATCAACTTCAGGTGCTCTTATTCATTTAAATGGTGGAACTATCCATAACATCGCGATGGTGAATGTAGATGTAACCGGAGAAACTGGCGCATCTCAAACTGGTGTACTAGTGAATCTTAACAATGGGACGATCGAAAATAGTTATTCGACAGGTAAAGTAACTGGGGCCAATACAGTAGGTGGATTAGTTGGGTACTCAAATGCTGTAATACGAAATAGTTACTCCAACGCAGATGTATCGGCAACTGGGAGTCAAGCTGGTGGACTGGTAGGTATCACAAATTCTGGAAGTTTGACAGAGAATGTGTATGCTACTGGTAAAGTGAGTGCCACTAAGAGTAATGCAGGTGGTATTTCCGGATATGGTTACAACAATACAGCTGTGAAAAATACGATTGCATTAAATGGAACTGTAACATCTCCATATGCGAATAGAGTCGTCGGTCGTATATTAAGCGGACATACTGCAATTTTGGAAAATAACTTTGCCTATAATGGATCGATCGTTAATGTGGAAAAAACAAAAGAAAATGCTGGATCCAGTGTGTCAGGATTAAGTAAAACAAAAGAAGAAATCGAAACGATTGAGACGTACAGTGAGTTATTAGGTTGGGATTTTGAAACGGTTTGGAAATGGGATGAAACATTAAAACGTCCTGTATTAAGATAATCAATTGTTCTGTTCAGCGGGAAGTAATCTTCTCGCTGATAACTTTCTAAGTACGAATGAAGTTAGATGGAGGTTAAGGATGAAAAAATTAATATGTATGTTCATCGCAACAGTTGTAATAAGCCTATGTATCCCATTATTAACACTTGCTGCAACAACCAATAATGAAGATGGCACATTTACAACTAGTGGACATGATGCCAAATATGCCAATAAAGTAATGACGATTACAGTTTTCAAAGGAAATGTTCTTACATCCGAAAATTTGATGTATATCGACGAATTCACAGCTGACGAATCAGGAAAGTATTCGAATACGTATAAAACGAAAGAAGCATTGACCAACAATGTATCCTTTACCGTTCAAGTAACTACAGAAAGCAATCTTGTCGAGAAAGAAGTCATTAAGCTTAACGGGTCAACGCCAAATCCAGAACCAAACCCAACACCAACTCCAGAGCCAACGCCTGAACCAATCACTTTTGCTGATATCTCAGAACATTGGGCAAAAGAGGATATTGAATTATTAGCAACAAAAGGCATTATTAATGGACTGAAAAATGGATTATTTGCACCCGAAAAAGATATTACACGTGCAGAATTCACAGCCCTACTTGCGCGTGCTCTCGACTTGCCAAAAGCGACGGAGCAAGAAAACTTTACAGATGTCCGACCAACGGATTGGTATGTTTCGGAACTACAATCAGCTGTTGAAGCAGGATTAATCAATGGTTACGAAGACAATACATTTAAACCAAGTATGTACATCACACGTGAACAAATGGCTGCATTAATGGGTCGTGCATACAAAATCATAGAGAAACAAGCACCAACAATGGATGTGGATCAAGTATTGGCAAAATATATAGATCGTAAATCTATCAGTGCATGGTCCAGAGCAGACGTAGCATTAGCTATACAACTTGGCGTAATTCAAGGAAACAAGGCAAATGAATTGCAACCAAAAGAATCTGCAACAAGGGCAGAGACAGCAGTCATGCTAAAAAGGTTACTGGTAGAAATTAAACTGCTGGAAGAATAGATTTGCATAAAGCGATATTCATCAAATAAAATGACAAATTATCAAAAAGGGTATGTTCAAAGTGATTTCTGAACATACCCTTTTTTGCCTCCTAGCACTAAAACGCTGAACCGTAGCATAAATAAATGAGGTTTTCTCATTTACTTATGCTTTTTGCTTAGTTATTAGAGGGTTTGATGTTTTAATTCTGTACTATTATGCCGCTTTCTAGCCCTGATACGTTCTGCAGTATTCGGGAAATCCGCCAAGCTGAATGGCTATTTGACATACGTTGAGAAAAAAGGTTTGTCTAAGTTTTCATATTACTTAGAAACTGTAGCATTAAAACTAAGTTTACAATGACACAAGGTAGGTTTTTTTTCATACTATATTGTTGGGGTGAATAAATGCCAAGAGTAAAATACAAAAGTTCAGACATTGACTTAATGGCAAGGATGATGAGGGCAGAAGCCGAAGGTGAAGGACAGCAAGGAATGTTATATGTTGGAAATGTAATTGTTAATCGTCTTAAAGCCGATTGTTTAGACTTTAGAGATTTAAGAACAATTTCAGATGTAATTTTTCAAGTACAAGGAGGAAATTATTCTTTTGAAGCGGTTCAAAAAGGTAATTTATTTTATGAAAGAGCGAGATCTGTTGAAAAAAGATTAGCAAAAAAGAATTTAGATTATTGGAGAGACCATCCAGGGAAATATGCTCTATGGTATTTTAATCCATATGCACCATGCCCTCCAACATGGTACGGTCAACCTTATGCTGGTCAATTTAAAAATCATTGTTATTATGAACCAGCAGCTGGAACATGTGATAGTGTTTATAGTGGTTAGGTTGTCTAAGAGCTATTATTAATTCTGGAGGTTTTTGTGATTTTGCCTTTTGGTGCTACAACATTTTTAGTTATAGGTACTGGTTACCAACTATATTCATTCAATGCACTCCTATAGGTAATGTAACAGTTGTCGGTTGAAAAAAGCTGAAACCCAAACCTCAGCCTGTTTTTTTCCAAACGTTATTTTGTATTTTTTATCTCACTAATAAAAAAGGGAACCTCCTGGTTAGCAGGGTTCCCTTTTTTTACATATCAAACATTTAGTAATAGTAATTTATCCAAGGATGCAAGATTGTGAAGTATTGTACTTAAACTAAAATGTGCTTTCGTATTATAAGGTCAACAAGTTTTTAAAGGTTGACCTTATTTTTATATGATTTAATATTTCAGTAAATAGTTGTTACAATGAAATTATTAATAAGGAAGGAAGTGCAAAACTATGGATTTCAAAACAGTTATGCAGGAGCTTGAAGCCCTCGGTAAGGAACGAACGAAAAAAATATACTTATCTAATGGTGCGCACGAGCCTCTTTTTGGCGTAGCTACAGGCGCTATGAAACCAATTGCAAAGAAGATAAGAATAAATCAACATTTAGCTGACGAGCTTTATTCCACAGGTAACTACGATGCAATGTACTTTGCAGGCATTATTGCAGATCCAAAAGCCATGACTGAGACGGATTTTGATCGGTGGATGGATGCAGCATATTTTTATATGCTGTCCGATTATGTGGTTGCAGTAACTTTATCAGAGTCTGATATTGCACAAGACGTTGCTGATAAATGGATTGCAAGCGGTCAAGAACTGAGAATGTCAGCGGGCTGGAGTTGCTACTGCTGGCTTTTAGGTAATCGCATAGACAATGAATTTTCCGAAAGCAAGATTTCAAATATGCTTGATCTTGTAAAAAATAAGATTCACGATTCCCCAGAACGAACGAAATCAGCTATGAATAATTTTCTATACACTGTGGGGACTTCATATTTGCCTCACCATGAAAAGGCAGTCGAGACCGCAAAGGCAGTAGGTACAGTAGAAGTCAAACGGGACAAGAAAAAAAGCAGTATCCTAAACGCTTACGAAAGTATTCAAAAAGAAATTGATAAAGGGAGGCTGGGTTTTAAACGAAAACATGTAAGATGTTAAAAATTAGCTTCGTATCGGTGTGTTGATCGAAGAAGGTTTGACGTTCTTTAATGTTGAAGTTAGTGAACTCCCATGAAAAACAGTGCATAAAAAGAGGACCCAGAGATGAGCCTTAATTCTTCTTCAACTAACAGGGCAGCTTTCCTGTTTGAAGAATGTTCGAGGTCTTGAACGAAAAAGAGCCCTCTTGTATGATCATGAGTGTCAACTGTCATTGACTCATTATCAAACAAGGAGGACTCCTATACGGCTCTTTCTTCTTGTTCAACTAATTGGGTAGGTTAGTTGAAGAAGAAGAAAGGAAAATAGAGGTTTATGATACGTTCCCAGACGTTATTCCTCTTAGTAAGTTTAAAAATGGTTAACATAAAAAAACCTTTCCAAAGGAAGGTAACAATAAGCTTTTGAATAATTTTTATTCAATCTCAAGTCCGAAGTATTTTTAATTTTCTTTAGAAAGTTCGCTATATCTTTTGAAATTTTCTAGAATCGCCTGCCAGCCTGCTTTTTGCTGCTCAATGGAATGAGTGGCTTCTCCTTCAAAAACTTCAATTATCTTAGTGTCGTTTTCTTGACTAACAAACGTGATCGTAACTTTCCTACCATCTCCAAGAGTGTAAGAAATAAATTCATTTATTCTAATTTCATCATAAACTCCACCAAAATCAAATCCAAAGCTTCCATCCTTTGCTTCCATTCTTGTATGGAATCTTCCGCCAACCCTTACATCATTTTCGGCAATTGGTGCGTGCCAGTCTTCAGAAGCAAACGTCCATTTCGTTATATGCTTTGGTTCTGTCCAAAATTCCCACACTTTTTCAACGGGTGCATGAACTATTGTTTCTACCGTTATGGTTACTTTATCGCCTGTGTCCATTATAATTCCCCTCTCAACATTAATGGTTAATTATACCACATGATTTTTAGGTTAGAATAGTTGAAAAGCATCGGAAACCCAAAATAATTAACCGGAAATTTGCGCTTAGATAAGACATACGGAAGCTTATAAACGGATTAAGACTTTCTAAACCGAGTGAAGAAGAAGGGTGCAGTGCAAAGTGTCAGCTCTTTTTTCTTATTCAACTAACGGGACAAGTTAGTTCAATATAAAGTGATAAAATGTTTTTATAGCATTATTAACTTCGGGATGTGATTAAATCGGACAAAAGTTATTGATTATATATCAAGAATGGGAAGATAAATTAGATAAAGACGAGTGGTATTTCAGTAATTTTTTTGAATCAATTACTAAGGGAATGACTTCTGAAGAAGAGTTTAACTATTTACCAATTGTCATTGAGATGTTATTTAAGTTAGACGATGACTATTTGATATGGGAAACCCTTTATTTCTTAATTAATCTGTATAGTATTTCAGATACCACTCAGATACACCCATTCCTCGACCGTAATTGGTCTGGGTTAATCATATAAAGAAATTTAATGATTCCTATGCTTCTCCATTTAAGGAACTTGAAAATTACCTTAGAATAAAAAATTGAGATTATTACCCTTATTCAATTATCGGGTACTTTACTTCAAAACGGAGTGAAACCATTTCTAATTGAACTTTTTGGGGGTCAAAAAACTGCACCTTCAATCGTTAGACACAACTAACAATTGGAGGTGCAGTTCATTATAAGGGTTTTCTTTGAATAAATGGTAGATTTATCAGATTTTGAGAGTGGATATGATGTTGTGGAAAGTTTATAAAAAAATCCACGCTGTAGATCAAAAGAGTTATATCCTGTTCATTGGAAACGCCATACATCCTATGAGGGAGGGGTGTTTTTGAAATCTTGATAAAACAATCAATGCATTCCTTTCCATTCCCCTTGGTTTTTGGATGCTTTTTCTTTTTTCGCCTTTTCTTTTTTCGCTCGATTAGCATTTGCACTGCCAAATTCTTTGGAGAATTCTGAATCTGTTTTGCTGGAGTCAAACCCTTGTTTATTCTTTTGTTCTGCGTCATTTTTCTTAGTCCGTTTCGCCATAGATATCACTCCTTTTGTTCTTTAGTATGAGAAATGAAAGTAGAAATATACGTCCTAGCATTTTGCAGGTATTTATCAATCTCCATAAACAATTCCTAACAAGTTAATCAATAATATTTTTAAATCCCTATATGATTAAGATAATCTTTCTTTCATCTACCGTGAAAAAATGAACAATAGACACAAGATTAAGAATGCCCACTGTTATTTATATGTCCGCCTAGACTAGAACGGCGAATGGCTGTACCTGCTAATTGAAGTAATTCAATACATTTACCCAACTGGAAGAGTATCTGATGTAAATGATTTTAATATTCAACACATTTGTGTCTTTTTTAGGGGCATGGATAGGAAATATAGGTAGCAGTGTTAATAGAATTTTAACGTTTCATAAATCAAAAATAACCGATAACTAAAAGATGGGTTATTGTTGAACTAACGGAGTGCTTTACTTCAATAAAGATGCAAAGCATTTTTATTATTCAACTAACGCAGCAGTTTAGTTGAAGAAGAGAATGGGAGTTTTTATGTCGCATTTGACACATAAGGTGCAAGAAAAAAAGCCGACGTGATAGCCGGCTGCTAAACAATTAATGATGATTCATGAAATATAAAAACCAAACCGCATGATTTTGTTCATCAGCAGAAGCTTGCGTGAAAGCATCTTTAATAACAGGATTATTAGTACTTCGCGCTATATCGTGATAGAAGTCTACAGTCTCCTGTTCATCTATGAATGCAGCAAGTATCCCACTTTTATAATCTGCAGAACATTGTTTTGTGATTTGTGGAGTAGGTTGTTTTCCCGTCAAAGAAATATAAAGTTGCCAAAAGGTTTCATAGTGTCTGATTTCATCATTTCTGATTTCAAGAATACGATTTTTTATTTCGGCGTTCTGAGCCTGGTTCGCTAATAATTCATAGCAGGCAATTGCTGTATATTCACCATTAATTGCTTTCAAAATGTCGTTTAATACTTCCATGTTTGCAGAAGGCTGCACAGAATTTTGATTCAATTTGCTTTCACTCCTTTTTATCAATATATGGGTACACCATGTTTTGTGGACCTTGTCTTATGGGAGTGAAGGTCTTAGTACGCAGTTCGACCATAATGTGTATTAAAAGATAAGGTGCTTATTCAACTAACAGGGCAGATAAAGAAGGAACAACAATCGATGGTGAATAAAAAGGAGGAGAGAATTAGAAAGATTTAATTAAAGGCTCTGTTATCGTTTATTGTTGATTTTTACAAAGGAAAACCGCCCATGACATGAGCGGTTAAAAAAAATCGTTATCCGTTAGCTGAAGTGAACTATTAGCCAATAAATTGCATCAATAGCTGGTTAAACTTCTCACGTTCTTCCCAAAAAGGACCATGACCGCTGTATTGAAATGGAACAAGCAGTGAATTTTTTATTAGCGTATTTGTTTCCTGAGCTTTATCAAACGGAACAATTTTATCATGTATTCCGTGAATAATCAGTGTAGGTACTAGTATTTTGTCAAGATCATAGTACACGTTCTCATCTCTTAGTGTCTTCATGACTGCTACAGTCGACCAACCAGCTGCCTGTAATCCTAGCTGAAAAAACCAGTCCGATAATGGGGTGGTAAGATACTGGAAGAAGAAGAGATCATTTAATCCCTGCAACATTTTAGGTCGATCATTAAGTGATCCTGAAATGAACATATTTGCAACTTCTTCTTGAACACTATACGGAGATTGCGCGTCTATGAGGACAAGTTTGGATACTCCATAACCTTGGTGTCGAGCCATATATCGAATCGAGATTGCCCCTCCTGTAGAGTGTCCAGCTAGTGTGAAGTCTTTTAACTGCAACGCGACTACTACTGCATGGATATCATCTGCCAATCTGTCAAAGTTGTAGCCATGGAATGGTTTATCCGAATTACCGAACCCCCTCCAGTCGATGCCTATACATCGATATCCCATTGCTGGAAGAACATCAAACTGATATTCATACTGCTTATGGTTTAATGGCCAACCATGTATAAATAGTATTGTTTTATTTCCCTCCGGGTTTACATCCTCTACATATATCTTTACACCAGGTTCTACAGTAACAAAGTATCCCATGTTGTTCCCTCCGTTTAATTAAAGTGGCATCAACAATAAGATACTCATCTAGGGAAACATAGGTGAATTGCTTGGGTTGTTTAAGCACTCTTTCTACTTCAACTAACGGGGCAGGTTAGTTGAACAATAAAATTGGGGAAAAAATAAATACAAGAACAGATCGGGGTTAATTATGTCTGAATACATTATTGATTTAGTTAACGATACAGATAAAGAAGAAGCTTTTGAAATTACTGGAGACAACATTGCCTTAGTAAACGTTATGGATGGTAGTGGAATGATGTAACTCAGAATTGTAGAGTACAAATTAATCTGGTTTTCTGAACAAAACCCTTCGGTTCAGTGATTGAATCGGGCTTTATAAAATCTTTGAATAAAACGTTACTAAATGGCGAACTATTTGGTAATTAATTTACATGTGAGTTTATCCGTGGTAATATAACTAAATATTCCCAAGGTTAAAGGAGATTGAATGATGAAAAAACTATTATTGCTTCACTTTCTTTAGTTCTTGCAGCTTGTACTGAAGACGAAGAAGAGAAAAAAGTTACAACGACTGAAGGAACTAAATCTGAAGAAACTACATCTAAAGAAAAAGCGAACCCAGCTGGAGATATGATGAAGTTTTACTTATCAATCTCTCAATCTATTAATGCTGTAGATGCAGAACTAAATGCTTATGAAAATATAGATTTAGAAGCACCTCCAGAAGCTGCTGAGCTTAAAAAAATGCGGGATGCTGCAAAAACAGCTGCTGCAAATACTGCGGTTAAAGTAGAAGAATTAGAAGTTCCGGCTGAATTAAAAGATCATCAAGAAACAATTGACTCAGCATTAAACAAATTACAAGAAGCTTATACAATGAAAGCAGACGCATTAGCTGCGGAAGGTGACGTTGTATTAGATGAGGCAAATGCAAAATTTGAAGAGGCTGACGCTGAATTAAGTAAGGTACTTAAAGAAGTTGGCTTAGCTGAATCAAGCATTGCCAGCGAAGTAGCACAATAAGAAAAAATCGTCCGATTGAACGGACGATTTTTTTATTTAACATTATGTCAGTTGGTATATATACAAATGTGAAGCCAGCTGCCTTTAAAGGGCAGCTTTTCTTGTGGAGTAATGAAATCGAATACTTCCCAATCCGGGTGTTATGTCTACTTGGAGTCGAATGCTTTAGTTGAATATCATTGGGCTGCTGAAGGCAACTCTTTTCCTACTTGAATTATCGGGGCAGTTTTGAACAGTATTTAGAAAGGGAGTTAAAAAATGAGTATTAAATTTAAGTATCGAATTGCGTTAATAATACTTATGATAATTTTTATTTCTTTTCAGGCAATGAGAATTATTGATAGTTACAACAAAGGGTTTCTATCTGGTCTCCCTAGTTTTCAGTTATTAATTGGACTAATTATTTTGATTGCATTATTTTTACCTAATCATCAAAAAGAAGATGAGTAAATTTTTGACAAGATGCTCAAGCAGCCATTTTCCTTATTGATCTAACGAAGCAGGTTAGTGTAAATAAAACAATCGTCATTACCACAGAGTAATAATTGAAACATTGACCCAACATAATTGGTTAGATTACTAAAAAGAACCCACTAAAAAAACTATTTGAGGTGAAGTTATGTGGAGTATATCGAAAGAAGTTAAAGAAAGATTTTTAATGTGTAATTTACTGCCAATTCATGAATCCGACCAAAATTGGGAAGTAGCACGAAAAGAAGCAATAGAAGAAAGGTACGATCTCATTGCGCGTTTAAAAGAAGAACTTGAAGACGTAAAAGCGAGATTGCTGGCAGTCTTGCCAAGCCGTTTCATTCCATTCGTGGAAAATGCTACTTTAAATCAACCGACATTACCAAAACAAGTACGTGATGATTATTTGCAATGGATGCGAGAAGCAGACAAGGAATTTGAACAAATTTTAGATGCTGCATATGAACAGACAAAGCAGACTGTTACCTATTTACCAACTACAGTTCAAGAGGTCTTTGCGGAAAGTTTGCATGATTCAACCATTGAACGAATTGAACGAGAGGATAAAACGCTTCATCTATACGTCAATACAGAGGGTGGGTTTTCATCCAAATCACTTATTCATTTCATTTTTCAAAATGTTATAGCAGAAGAAACAGATGAACCAATCCAAGTTGGGCAATGGTTCATTTACAATGAGTTACAGAAAACAGATGATGGGTTTGCTTTCCGTGTGCTGTTTGAATGTCCTGATGCAGAGTGGACAATCGAAATTAAAGAGATGGATGTCCAGTATTATTATCGTCCGATTACTTATGCAACATTGAGAGATGAAGGTAGGATTGAAAAGACATCACTTGCAGAGTACATTACACAGCTGAATCTGGAATATAGCTATTTTTTGATTACACCAGATGTGAAGTGTTCTATTCAATCCTTTTCGGAAAATATGGTATTAGAAAACGGAAAGATTGAATTTGGAAAGAATAATATAATTGTTACAGTTGGGAATGAATGCTTTACGTATGAGTTAGATGAGTACAATCCAATCAAGTTCATTTACACGAACGTATACGAAAATCCGTATGCACAGTTTAGTGAACCGGTGCCAACAGAACAACTCGAAGTAGCCGCATTGAGTGATGAATTAGAATTGCAAGTCCGGGCATGGAATACAATGTATGCGAATCCTGAAGAACTAGCAGGCATTATCAATCGCGTATTATGGAATATGGAGATTACGGAAGAAAATGAAATGATGGTAAGTGTTTATGTGAGTCATTTTTATAAAACAGGGATTTTGACAACAGCAGTCATCGAAAAGTATCGAACAGAAATTTATTAGTATCCATTTCACGGAATAATAAGAAATGTACTTAAAGTAACGGGTGCTTTAGTTGAAGAACATCGGTCAGCTTAAAGCAACTCTTTTTCTTAATAAACTAACGTAGCAGTAGAGTTGAAGAAGGAAAAATAAGAGAAACTTATTGGGGGGGAATATATTGAGTACAGTTTTTTATATGGTGAGACACGGTGAGTCGCCAAAAGAAGGAAATGATAGAACAAGAGGATTAACCGAAAAAGGTTATTTAGATGCTCAACGAGTAACTGACATATTGAAAGATGAAAAAATCGATACAGTTGTTTCAAGCCCATACCTACGTTCAATATTGACTGTTGAAAAGATAGCTCAACAAATAGGGCAAGAAGTTTTAGTCTTTGAGGATTTAAAAGAGAGGATATTTTCTTCTGAAATCAAAAGATTAGCTGATAAGGAATTGGTTCAGATTTTGGAAAAGTCGTTTTTCGATTCGAATTTCTCCTTAGAGGGAGGAGAATCAAATGCTGATTGTCAAGAAAGAGCAATAAAAGTTTTAAAAGAACTATTAGATACTTTGAGAAATAAAAAAGTAGTTATAGGAACTCACGGGGCTATTATGACCTTGATGATGGGATATTTCGATAGCACCTATGACTTAAATTTTTTACATAGCACATCAAAACCTGATATTTATAGAATGGAATTCAATGAACAGGAATTACTGAACGTTCAAAGAATATGGTGAGTTAAATGAATTTGTAAGTTTATTTTAAATCAAATAAGAGGAGGGAATAAAGTTGGTATATAATGCAAAAGGTCAGCGAGGAGTTATAGGATTTTTATTTGCGATGATGATGGGTTTATTAATTTCAAATATTACAGGATTTAATTTTTCCAAAGGGTTATTATATTTTCAAATAGTAGTTCTTGTTTTTCTTGTTGTATCATTCTTTATTCGATACAAGTTTGAAATAAATGACGGTTTTCTGACGTATCAACCATTATTCTTAGCAATTCCTCTCTATAAAAAAGTAATATATCCCAATCAAATAATTAAGATAAAATTTAAACGATTAGGTTGGACAAACAAAGGTGCTATTATAAAAATCAAAAAGGGATTTAACATTCATGTTGTTAATTTCGAACCCGACAACGTATTTATAGATTTAATTAATTTTACAAATAAAAATTCTATTTCAATCTTAAAAACAAAGGATTATCTGATTTTAGAAAAAATGAAATAACCTTATTCAACTAACATGGCAGGTTAATATAATAAGAATTAAAATGATAAAATTGAATCACAGTGGAATTAGTGCTAGACAGAATTAATCCAAAATTATTTATTCTGGAGGTAAAAATGAAAACATTTATTGAGTTTTTAGAAGATAATTTAGGTGAAATTCTTTATGGGTTTGGGGATGATGCGGAAAGTGCAGAATTACCATTCCAAATTGTTAAATTTAGCAAAGGTCCCTTCCAAAAAACTACGACCTACTCCACGTTAGGATTGAGCAATCATATTTTGGCATCGCCTGAAAATGAAATGGAGATTCGTCAAGAGTTAATAATGGTTTCTTATTCGGAATTTGGGGATGAAGGCATACCAGGTATTCTCCACCAGGTTGGTATGTCCATTCTTAAAGATCACTCTGCTCTCTTGAGAGGGGATGTAATAGGTCCGTACGGTTCATTATTTGATGATTCGAACCTTGAAGCTTTATATTCCAGCATTCCAGTTTATTTTCATGATAGCTTCCATAGCTACGATATTGATACAAACTCTTCAATTCTAATGACCTGGCTTATTCCAATTACATCACAGGAAGCTGGGTTTATAAGTAAGCAGGGTTGGGATAGCTTTGAAGACATTTTAGAGGAAAAGGACCCTGATTTAGTGGATTTTTACAGAGAGAGTATCGTCTAATTAAGCAAACGGTGGGTGCTTTACCTCAAGTCGAGGTTAAGTCACTTTTTTATTGAACTAACGAGGCAGTTTAGTTCAATAAAGAGTAGTTAATATTAGTTGAATTTTTTCTGGAAAGTAAGCTTGTCTATTCTAATAAACATGTGATAGAATACATTAATTTGTGCATTTAGCGATGAATCGCCTGACATCTCAAATTAGTTTAGTAAAAGAGAATTAATTAGATGAGGAGACGTTTCGATGGAATTCAGAGGATCAAATGTTTACGATCAAACAGATTTTTTTTCAAATTACATGAAAAGAAGAAACAGACAAGATAGTCCAAATAATGCCATTGAAGGTCCAATTATCTATGAATTAATTGGGAACATTCAAGATAAAAGCGTCTTAGATTTAGGATGTGGTGATGCCTCGTTCGGAAAAGAACTCTTACAGTTAGGGGCAAAAAACTACACAGGAGTTGAAGGTTCGGAACAAATGGTGGAAGTGGCACGCTCTAACGTACTTGAACCAAACGGGACAATACACTTTGAAACAATGGAATCTTATGACTATCCGACAGAGGCATTTGATATTGTAACATCTCGATTTGCATTCCATTATGTTTCAGACATTAACCGCCTGTTTCAAGATGTTCATAAAACACTTAAAGGAAACGGAAGATTTGCTTTTAGTATCCAGCATCCACTAACAACTTCATCATTTGTTAGTAAGCAATCTGGGGACAAACGCGGTAATTGGATTGTTGATGACTATTTCCGTGAGGGTGAAAGAAAAGAGCCTTGGATTGATCAAATAGTGGTTAAGTATCATCGTACAATTGAAAATTATTTTATAGCACTTAGACAAGTTGGCTTTACAGTGCTAGATTTACGTGAAGGTACACCAAAACGTGAACATTTCAGTAGCGAAGAAGAATTTGTAAGAAGACAGCGAATTCCAGTTGTATTGGCTTTTTCTTGTGTGAAGTAAACAAATATCCTAACATGCCTGTTAACGCGTGCTTTACTTCAATAAGGATTAAGACCATTTCTTATTCAACTAACGGGGCAGGTTAGTTGAACAAGGTGAGCTGAAATCATGTTTAAATTTCTAATATTGTTTCAAAAGTGATTTTTTAGTGGGACTTACATATGAGTGGAATTGCAAAAACTCCTGAACCACCTTATTACGCAGTGATTTTTTCTTCACAAAGACCGGAAGTAGGCAGGGGTTACGGGATAATGGCGGATAAAATGGTGGAATTAGCTTCTCGGCAGAAAACTTTTTCTCAAAGTTTGTAAAGTAGTGAGACATAACTTTTTTGAAATGTGACAATTGTTATTGTGTTTTTTATTCACAGTATGGCTCAGGGAACGATACGATTACGATTAGAACATGTATCGATCAATTGGAATCGAACTTTCGTTATGATGGACGATATGTTGGTAATTTTGAATCAAATAACCTGGTTGCGACATCGAAAGTTTCGCCAAATGTTTAAAAGATGGTCTTGCAACTACATTTGTCAGATAGGCTGATTGATTTGCCCCTGGCATTCTGGTTTGATTCAGAGCATGAATCATTTGTTCAGCTGTCATTATTCCTAACCCATGACCAAAATACGTACCATCTCCTAAAACAACGGCATTCTCCCCTCTCCAGTGAGGGGTTCTCGGGTCGAAGTCCGGATTTTCAAAATATACGACATCTCCAGGCAAAAAATGGTCTGTATAATACGGTTTTATTTGGAGTTCAGAATCATTTTGCCAGCTGTATAAATAGATGTTTTGAAATAATTGATTAAATAAGGATTCTCCCATAGTGTTTAGGACCGCATGGTAATAGATAATGATCATTGCCGTAGCACATTCAAAAGCATATTGTGAACTGTTCATGTAGATATCTTGAATCGCGTCTGATGGTTTTACTCCATGCCGCAGCAGGAATCCGCCGGTACTCGTCATATGCCAGTACTGAGGATTACCACGGGAATTTTCAAGTGTTTCAAACCGCACATTGCTTTGATTCATGGCTCTTGCACTTAATATGATATTTTTTCGTAACTTAAGCTCAAACGATAATTCACCTATGGATTGATACGAGTAAACGACTGTATCTTCAATCATCCGTTGAATGATCATACTTTCAATACTACCAGACGACCACATGTCACTTTGTTGAAAGGGCATCCCCGATAGTTGAATCATAATATACCTCTTTCCAAGTTCGAGTAATAATTTACATTCTTACCTAGCATATTCAAGAATCGTTTTAATGTGTAGTTATCACAAACAAAACAAAAATAGGTGGAAGCTCGCCTATTAATAGGACTCGTATTTATTATTCTTTAGAAGAAGCAGAAGAATGGTGGAGTTCATATCCGAACTGGTGGAAAAACTAAATTGATTTACTGCTTATTCAACTTACGGGTGCTTTAGTTTAAACAAGACCATCATTTCGATGGTCTATTTTTACGTCCAAAACATCAAGTAGATTTCGGCAATATATTGTGAAATGTTACACTTAAACTAACGGGGCAGGTTAGTTGAATAAAAATTATTGAAAAGAAGAATAAATATGAGAAATCCTCTTTGACATAAAACCAAAAGGTGTTATATTATCTGATATATAACCAAAAGGTTTTATTTAATAATAAAGGAGAATATAATTTTGGAAACAATACAAGATATTAAGCAGATTGTTACTTTTGAAGCACCTATACAAAAAGTGTGGGAAACGGTTTCTACTTCGGAGGGAATTGCAATTTGGTTTATGCAAAACGATTTTGAACCTAAAGTAGGACATGAATTTCATATACAATCCCCATTCGGTCCATCTCCTTGCAAAGTATTAGAAATTGATGAACCAACCAAAGTTTCTTTTTCATGGGATACAGAAGGTTGGGTGGTTACGTTTCTTTTAAAAGAGCTGGATGAGAAGACGGAGTTTACACTTATACACAGTGGTTGGAAATCTCCTGATACTGTTCTTCCAAAAGCGAACGAGAAAAGTTCTATTATTCGTGACAGAATGGACAATGGCTGGGTCGGAATTGTAAATGAACGACTTCGAAAGGTAGTTGAAGGATAAATGACAGCAGCAAAGCATGATGTATTTCAAGCTATTGCTGATCCAACTAGAAGAGAGGTACTTCGATTACTTGCTAACAAGGAATTACCAATCTCAGAAATAACATCTCATTTTCCAATTAGTCGGACAGCCGTTGCAAAACATCTATTTATCCTTTCAGAAGCAAATTTAGTAAGCGGAAAAAAAGTTGGTAGGGAAAAAATTTATCAGTTGCAACCAGAACCCTTAGCAGAATTAAAACTATGGCTTTCATATTATGAACAGTTTTGGAATAACAAATTGTCAATTCTTAAACATGTGGTTGAAAATGAAGGTGTAAATGGTTTTAAAGTAGTAAAAACAGATAGTAAATAAGGTTATATAAAATTAATTCAGAAACCGACAATAAAATGTCGGTTTTTTTGTGTTGTTCAACTTACGGCTGTTTTACTTGAATAAGGAGTTAAGCCTTTTTCTTCTTCAACTAAAGGGGAAGTTTAGTGGAAGAAGGTATAAAACTTTCAGGGGGCGGTTCTAGAATACGCATTCCAAAGTGAGTTGAAACGTGGATGGCTGTGTTCTTTAAGAGATATGATGAATTATACAATAAATAAGTAAAACTTCTGCGGACGAAACTTTGATTTCGCCCGTTTTTTAATTCTTGCACTGTGAGTGTTCATATTAGAATTCTTTTTTACTAACGGGTGCTTTAGTTGAAGAACCCTTATTATATTTAGTGCAAACACCTGACCTCTTAGTTGGGTGTTTTTGTGTTTGATATCTACATTCATTAGTTCTCCATGTTGATAAAAGCACTTACATTTTGATTATGATAACGATACTTTTCATTCTTTCGTTCGTCTATGATTGTTAAGAGGAGTTGAAATTTATGGAAGAGGATGTAGAACGGTTGTATTTAGATTATAGTGACAAGGTTTATCACTTTATTTATCTGCTGGTACGTCATAAAGAAACCGCTGAAGATTTGACGCAGGAAACGTTTTGTAAAGCGATAAAGAGCCTGAACCATTTTAACAATCGAGCTTCAGTCTTAACATGGCTTTTGAAAATAGCACGAAATGTTACCTATGATTACTTTAGAAGAAAAAGAATCATCCAGTTTTTTAAATGGGGAAATGAAAACGACATCGACCATAAGACCCCTACGCCTGAGGGCACTGCAGAAACGAACGAGGATCTTGCAAAGTTACACGCCGCCTTAAGCAGACTGAAGAAAGATTATAGAGATGTGCTGATTCTCAGAAAAGTGAATGAATGTTCCATTAAAGAGACGGCCTATATATTGGGTTGGACAGAAGCAAAGGTGAAAACAAAAATGACCCGGGGATTTGAGGCATTAAGAGAAGAATTTCATGGAAAGGAAGGTTTTATTAATGGATCCATCAAAAGAATTTGATGAACATTTCCAGAAAATGCAGCATATTGACCGTTCCAATGAAGCACGAAGAAATAGTCTACTAAAACTGCAAGATAAAGTAGGAAGGGAAAAACGATATGTAGCGCCGATTTTCATTTCTATAGCAATGGTTGCAGTGGCTTGTTTCCTCATTTTTAGTTTAGTTAAAACTGAAAATCCTACTAATCATTTGGCTGCTGAAATTGCTGATGAAGATAAAAATAAGGCAGCGGTCCAGGCAATTCTTGAATCCGAATTTACGGTTCCTAATGAGGAATATATTCTTATCCAAAAAAACATTAATAAAAAAATGGATGAAATTAGTCAAAGCTTGCCAGAAGGTTCGGCAGGCTTCGGACTTCCAGCAGATTCTCCTGAATCCCTTGCCTACGAGGAATTAGTGAAAAAAACATATGGACCTTACTTTATGGACTATGCTTATGAACACCTTATTCCTACTAATCAGGCTTTCCAGTTCCACTTTGGTACGGAACTAGAGGAAGTGCGTTATCAAATGAAAGTTAGCGATATACAAGTGACTCAAAGTGAAAACAAGTCTGCACCAAAAAATTATGACTTTACTGCTCAGGTGGAATATAAAAATAACGTTGGGGAGGTTTCACGTCACGAGATACAAGGGATGGCAATTCTCTCGGAAGAAGGCAAAATTGGAAAGTTTGAAATCCGTGATGTTGGTGGGTTACATGAAAAAATAGAAGAAGACAATGGATATTGAAAAATTTTGTAGTTTTGCATTATCTTCGGAGGGTGCATTTCAAAAAGCGATTTGAATTTTCGGTACGATAATCGTTATACTTCTATCATTATTGATTTCACTCATATACTATTGAATAAATTTAGACTTTAGGTCGACTTTTCACTAACGGGTGCGATTCTTCAATAAAGAAGGATCGCTTTTTCTTATTCAAGTAACTTAAGCAGGTTAGTTAAACAAGGAGATATGTATTATGATTAAAGAAATGGAATCAAGGAGGTTGTAAGTTAATAAAATAAATGAATCAGTAACGAATAATAAATAAACAGTCTTTGTTTAACTATCGGGATAGTAAAAAACTTCTAAAGGTGATCTAATAATGAATATACAAGTCAGTCTAAAAGATATAATTGAGGAAATGGAAGTACAGTTTGAAGAGTCACGTTCATTACTAAATATTAATACGGGTGAAATAATTATAGTTACATCTGAGGACTTGAGAGCTGCCGAAGACGAAGAACCATTTGATCATTTACCTGAATGGGAACAAGAAAATAGAATGAATGCAATTGATGTGGTTAAAAACTTTGAAAACTATATAGAGTTACCTACTAAATATGCAGTGAATGAATATGAAATAATGGAAAACTTCAGTTTAAAAGTAAGGGATCAACGGATGCAGGAATCTTTATTAAGGGCCATTAAGGGTAAGGGTGCCTTTAGAAGGTTTAAGGACAAAATAATAGATTTTGAAATAGAAGATCAATGGTATTCATACCGTGATGAGTGTTTTAAACAAATTGCGATTGAATGGTGTCAGGAAAATAAAATAAACTTTATTGAATAGAAATAACAGAGATGATTACTGAACCATGAACTGAACCCCTAATAGTGGACACTTTAAAAAAGTGACCTATACGGGGTTTTTTCTATTCCTAGAGCCCGTTATATCTGGAAGATAACTATTGTGGACGGGTGCTTTTCAATCGTGACAAAATGCTCAAGGAAAATCGCTTGTATTTCAACCTTATGATTTATGAGTTGTTGAACTAACGAAAGCTTTTTTAAAGATTAAAGAGCTGCCTAAACAGCTCTTTTTTTGTCACTCACTGAACCGATTAGTTCAATAAGAAATTATTTTAATACTGGATTAAGTTGATTTGTATTTCTCCTTGTTTTAATTATCACTAAATTAGTAATCATTCTCCCCAAAAACATAGCCAGCATAAATTATTAATGGAATACAAGTTAATTCATACCTTTGCATTTCTTATTCTAAAAACGAGGAAGTTTAGTTCTATATGAAGGGATTATTGGAATGGTATTCAATAAGTTAATATATGTAAATCATTGAAGTTTTTAAGTGGTGATTAACTGATCATCGGGCTTGGGGTATAAATTTGTATTTTAAAAGCAAAAGGGGATGTATTATGCGTCGAAGGATTTCAGCATTATTGTTGCTGGTATTGGTATCATTTTTGCTATCAGCATGTGGCTATAAAACTTTCGATTTCTCTGGAGAGTCTGATAATTGGACGGGAGAATTAAAGGTTACTCAAACCGAAGATGAATGGGAAGAACAGGAATTAAAACTTCAATATAAAGGAAACGATGTAAATTCAGTTGGAGAAATTGAATATAACGTTGAGACTAATGCAGGAGGTTTTGGTGGAAGCGGTTTAACATTGGAGGAAAACGGAACGTTTAAAGCTAGTAAAGAGGCTAACCCAACAAATGCCAAAATCATTGAAGAAGCTGAGGTTGTAGTGACAATAGAATGGAATGGCCATACTGAAACAATCATATTAAACATCAACTAGATATTGAACTAACTGTTACTAATGCTTTAGTAAAAGATCATCGGGGTGCTTAGGCAGCTCTTTTTCTTATTGAACTAACACGTGGCAGGTTAGCAGAAAAAGAAATTTACTTTAGGGGTAAAGGATTTTGATGAAGATATTGTGAAATATCATATTAATAAGGAACAAATTTTTTAAGGGGTGTGTTAATAGTGGAAAGGGAAATAACAGTATTTGCGATTGCTTTTTTGGAGACCTTTGCTCTAGCTGGTGTTTTATATTTAATATCTTTATTGATTTTCAAAAAACATAATCAAATGATTTCAGTAATATACTATTTGATTATATTAATAATGGTACATTATTTTATCATTGGTCAACGAGATTAAATATTTAATGAGTACCCTACGATTGCATATTCAATGATAGTTTTAATGTTGCTTGGATATTATATCTTTTTTAGAGAATTGTTTTCATTTATAAAAATGAAGAAATCTGAAAGAGTCACATCAGCTAAGGAAATTAGATGATTTTTGCTCAAAAAGGTAGAACCGAAAACAAGTTCACTTATTTGTGAATAATCGCCTCGAAAAAATCAATGTATAACAACTGTCCCTCACGGTAATGCTTTGTAAAAAGTAATTTGCTAAAGGAGACTATTCAATGGCTGAGTTTCCAATCATACATACAAATGTTTGGGATGCACTATGGGCTATCCCTGTAATTATAATATTGCTCCTCATCCTAAAATTCCTTGTTCACGTACCTTCAAAATATATCCCTACTTGTGCAACCTTGATTGGTTTATTCATTTCGATTTTCATCAGTCATCCCGATAACCTTTCTGCTGGAATATTCATGGGTTTTTTCTATAGTGCTGCAGCAATCGGCACATATGCATCAATTAAAACAACATTGAAATCATATCGAACATCATAAAAAAACCCAACACTTGACTAGAAAACTAGTCAGTTGTTGGGTTTTCTTTGTTAAACCACAATGGATCTTCATTATCGACTTCACCATTATAGTTAATCAAAACTTCTTCTCCAGCTTTAATATCTTTGTAAGCGAAGAAATCAAACGTGTGATTATCAAAGTTAATGTCATACACAGCATTCGGTTGATACGAATGATTGAATAGCATGCCATAACCGAGCACTAATGCAGTATGGTTTATGCCATATTCAAATGCATAGTCCGCAAGCAACGTCTTTTCCACATGCTCATGCTCTTCATTTGGGTAGGGTAAAACTGGTGCTTCGTGAATCAGTTCACCTTTTTTAATATCACGCGTAGCAAAAACGCCACGATTTAATTCTCCATCACTTAATGTTGATGTTTTTATTTCAATCATTGATTTCACCTTCTCGATTCGATTGTCTGTAAAAGACATGCACATTTGGGAAAATATTATTGATCTTTACCCTTCACGCCAGCTACAAGTATACCACGTCATATCACAATCGGTAGGGTAAACGATAAATCAACGTCGAAGCGACCCCATTATTTTTCAGTCAAGCCTTTGAAGATTGTATCAATATTCCATTCCATCATCTTGATATATGTGTCGCCATCTTCACCGGGCTTGCCGATGGAGTCGGTGAAAACTTTTCCGTAAATCGGTACACCAGTTTCAGCAGACACGGACTCCATACTACGTGGATCGATGCTCGTTTCCACGAAAAGTACTGGATCTTCTTTAGAGCGGATATAATCAACGACTTTACTTACTTGTTCAGGGGAGCCCTGGTTTTCTGAATTAATTTCCCAAATATAAGCCGCTTCAAATCCATATGCCTCTGAAAAATATTTAAAAGCACCTTCACTGGTAATTAAAACTCTTTTTTCTTGAGGAATTTCGTTGAAACGGGCAACTGCTTCTTCATGTAACTTCTTCAATTCAGCAATATAGGCTTCCGCATTTTTTTCGTATTCAGCCGCATGATCTGGATCGACTTTCACTAATGCATTTTTGGCGTTTTCAGCATATTTAATGCCGTTACGGATGTCCAACCATGCATGAGGATCTTCTTCTGATTCTTTGCCTTTAGTCGTTAGATGTTTAGGTTCCACACCTTCACTTAATCGGAAAACCGGTGCATCTTTTTCGGACTTTCCTGCCGTAAGGAGGAGTTTCTCAAACCAAGAGTTTCCTCCTTCAAGATTTAGACCATTGTAAAAGACAACATCTGCATCAGTAGTCAATTGCACATCTTTTGGCAATGGATCGTACTCATGCGGATTTGAACCAACGGGTGCTAGTGTATGAACTTCGACTCGATCGCCGCCAACGTTTTTAACGATATCGTAAATGATCGAATAGGTAGCTACGACTTGAATTTTCCCATTGTCATCTGTTTCATTTCCATTTTCTTTTGTACAACCTGAAAGTAGTAGCAGCAATAGAATACTCATCGTGCTTAATAAATATAGTGTTTTTTTCATGTTTATCCTCCAAAAATAATTAAGATTGAGAATGCAGTTCTCGTTTTCGAGCACTTTTTAGTGATCTCCAGACCAATCCTTGCTTCGGCGAAAATAAAAAGGCGAGAATGAATAATACAGTTGCAGCAAGTACAATTGTTGCACCTGAAGCCAAATTATATGTGTAGCTGAAATATAAGCCGAGTATGGATGATAATATACCAATTCCAGCTGATAGATAAATCATTACCCACAGTCGATCAGTTAACAAATAAGCTGTCGAGGCCGGAGTGATGAGCATTGCCACCACCAGAATAATTCCTACGGTTTGTAAAGAAGCGACTGTCACCAAAGTCAGTAGCGCCATTAAAAAGTAATGAATGGCTTTTGTAGGAAGTCCATATGCTGCTGCCATCGTCGGATCAAATGAACTGACAAGAAGTTCTTTATAAAAGACAAAGATACTGATTAGCACAAAGATTCCAATCACCAATGTTGACAACATTTCTGTCGGTCTAACGGCCAGTACATTCCCGAATAGGATATGGTACAAATCAGTACTGCTTTTCATAAGCGTAATGAGAATAATCCCAGAGGCAAATGCAGCAGTAAACATAATACCAATTGATACGTCATTTTTAATTCGACTGTTTTGGCTGATAAATCCGATGCCGATGGCAGTCAGAATCCCTGTAAAGACAGCACCAATGAAAAAGTTAATTCCTAACATGTAAGACAATGCCACACCTGGAAGGACTGCGTGAGAAATTGCATCTCCCATTAAGGCCATGCCCCGTAAAATAATAAAGCATCCTATAACCCCGCAAATAATTCCGACCATTATCGACGTGAGCAAGGCCTTTTGTAAAAATTCATATTGAATTATAGCATCAATAAAATTCATCATGATGTCACCTCCGTGCCTACAATTGGAGAGAATTGATTGGTGTAGGCTTTGTTCAGTACGGCAGGTTGAAATACTTTCTCGACAATGCCGTGCTCAATCAATTCTTTATTAAGCAAAATCAATTCATTAAAATAATCGCTTGCTTTGCTCAAATCATGGTGAACAACAACGACTGTTTTTCCGCTATCGCGAAGTTCTTTCAAAATGGAAATGATTTTTTCTTCACTCGTTACATCAACACCTACGAATGGTTCGTCCAGAAAATACATTTCAGGTTTTTGTACCAATGCACGCGCTAGAAATACTCTTTGTTGCTGTCCGCCTGATAGCTCACCAATTTGGCGATTGCCATAATCGGCCATGCCAACTTTCTTTAAACATTCTAAAGCCCAAGCTTTATGTTCTTTTTTAGGACGATTGAAAATTCCTAAGTTTGGATAGGTGCCAATTAGGACTGTGTCCATAACGGTAATCGGGAAATCCCAGTCAATATTGCTGCGTTGAGGAACATAAGCAACTTTCGTCTTCATTTCCTTTATCGATTTTCCGAGTATTTCAACTTTACCTGTATCTTTTTTAATGAGATTCAATAAAGCTTTCAGCAGGGTGGATTTCCCTGCTCCATTGGGTCCTATGATGCCAACCAAATTTCCTTCTTCGACTGTAAAACTGACATTTCTTAACGCTTCGTTTCCGTTGTATGATACAAATAAATCGCTTACGGCAATAGCTGTTGTCATTTCTAATCCCTCCTGATAATTAAATATCTATATACGTCATATTTTTATATAAAAATAATTATTTCCTAATCGAAAAAAAGTTTCCTTAGAACAACTATATGCGACAACGTTCAATAAAGCAACTACAGAATAGTGTGAATTTATTTTAGAAAGCTTGATAGTGCAGCGAAATTCATATCATAAAGAAAAACTTATTAACTAAATTTCACGATAAATCACAAGGCGCGTTTCATGTACAATCATTTAGGAAAAACAGTATAATTAGAGGAAATAATTTCTTAAAAAATGGCACGATGCATTAGTTGTCAGGAATGATCTTTCGAGGAGGATTAAGTATGGGCGAGTATATAATGGCGATTGACCAGGGAACAACGAGTTCCAGAGCAATCCTATTTAATCAAAAAGGTGAAATTGTACATACGGCACAAAAAGAATTTCAGCAGTATTTTCCTAAGCCGGGCTGGGTCGAACATAACGCAAATGAAATCTGGGGTTCAGTCCTATCGGTAATTGCCGCAGTATTGACTGAGAGTGGTATTCAACAGACAGAGATTGATGGTATTGGTATTACGAATCAACGCGAAACGACCGTTGTGTGGAACAAAAAGACCGGTCGCCCGATTTATAATGCCATTGTTTGGCAATCCCGGCAAACACAAAAAATTGTGGACGAACTGAAAGAGGAAGATTTGGAAAAGTGGTTTCAGCAAAAAACTGGCCTACGTTTAGATCCCTATTTTTCAGGGACAAAAGTTAAATGGATCTTGGAAAATGTTGATGGTGCTAAAGATTTAGCGGATCAAGGGGATTTGTTATTTGGAACGATTGATACGTGGTTGATTTGGAAGTTGTCAGGTGAGAAAGTACATACGACCGATTACTCAAATGCGTCACGGACATTATTATTTAATATCCATGACTTAAAATGGGATGAAGAAATTTGCGAGAAATTAAATATTCCATTAACTATGCTTCCAAAAGTGGCATCCTCTTCTGAAGTGTATACAAAAACTGATCCAGCTGTTTTCTATGGAGCTGCGGTGCCAATAGCCGGGGTTGCTGGAGATCAACAGGCGGCACTTTTTGGTCAATGCTGCTTTGACAAAGGGATGGCGAAAAACACTTACGGTACGGGCTGTTTTATGTTATTAAATACTGGTGAAACCGCAGTTACATCGGATAATGGTTTGTTGACAACAATCGCATGGGGAGTGGAAGGTCAAGTTACGTATGCATTGGAAGGAAGTGTGTTTGTTGCAGGATCTGCCATTCAATGGTTGCGTGATGGGCTTCGAATGGTGAAAAATGCTGCTGACAGTGAATCGTATGCTAAAAAAGTAGATTCAACAGACGGGGTATACGTTGTACCGGCTTTTGTTGGACTCGGTACACCCTACTGGGATTCAGATGCCCGAGGTGCAATTTTCGGATTAACTCGAGGTACTTCAAAAGAACATTTCATTCGCGCTACAATCGAATCGCTTGCCTACCAGACAAAAGATGTTCTTGATGCTATGGAACAGGATGCGGGCATGAAAGTAGAAACGTTACGTGTAGACGGTGGCGCAGTTAATAATGAATTTTTGATGCAGTTCCAAAGCGATTTGCTTCAGCTTGATGTTGAATTAGCGAAATTAAACGAATCAACAGCTCTAGGTGCTGCTTACTTGGCAGGATTAGCTACTGGTTTTTGGTCGGATCTAAAAGAAATCGAAAAAATGCGCAGCAGCAAAAAAACATATACACCTCAAATGGAAGAAACGAAGCGACAAGAACTTTACAGAGGTTGGCAAAAAGCAGTGGAAGCAACTCGACTGTTTAAATAAGGGGAGATCGTCATGTTTTCAGCAATTGGACGTCCAAAACAAATCAAGACTTTAAATACGTTTCAATTCGATTTATTAGTCATCGGTGGAGGGGTTACGGGTGCAGGAATTGCACTTGACGCCGTCACTCGAGGTCTGTCAGTAGCTTTAGTTGAAATGCAGGATTTCGCTGCAGGTACGTCCAGTCGATCCACCAAACTTGTTCACGGAGGACTTCGTTATCTGAAGCAATTCGAAGTTCAGATGGTGGCGGAAGTGGGGAAAGAGCGTGAAATCGTATATGAAAATGCAGTTCATATAACAGAACCAGAGTGGATGCTATTACCGTTTCATAAAGGCGGAACATTTGGACCGCTTTCGACTTCAGCCGGACTTCGCGTTTATGATTTCTTGGCGGGAGTCAAACGGGATGAACGCCGTAAAATGTTAACATCAGAAGAAACGGTGAAGAAAGAACCCCTGTTGAAAACAAAAGGACTTCGTGGTGCGGGATACTACGTGGAGTATCGTACTGATGATGCGCGTTTGACAATTGAAGTCATAAAAAAAGCGGCTGAAAAAGGAGCCGTTTGCGTAAACTATGTGAAAGCCGAGTCCTTCATTTATGAACAAGGTCGAAATGTCGGCGTAGAAGTAGTAGATCAACTATCCGGAGAACTAGCGACGATTCATGCCACTCAGGTTGTTAATGCAACTGGTCCTTGGGTAGATCAAGTCCGTGCAAAAGATTCAATTGAAAATGGCAAACAGCTTCGAATGACAAAGGGTATACATGTTGTAGTGGATCAAACGGATTTCCCGTTAAAGCAAGCGGTTTATTTTGATACACACGATGGGCGCATGATATTTGCGATACCCCGTAATGGCAAAACCTATGTCGGTACCACGGACACATTTTACGACAATGACCCGAAGAATCCTGTTGCAACCAGTAAAGATGTGACTTACATATTAGAAGCCATTACATCTATGTTTCCAAGTATAAGATTGACTCCGCAACAAGTTGAGTCGACATGGGCCGGTGTAAGGCCACTTATTTTTGAAGAAGGAAAAGATCCATCCGAAATTTCCCGCAAAGATGAAATTTGGGAATCGTCAAGCGGTCTGATTACGATTGCTGGTGGCAAACTGACAGGATATCGCAAAATGGCGGAGATGGTTGTCGATCGTGTAATTAAAAAATCCACTTTTTCTTATGGTGCCTCCATAACAAAAAATCTTCCATTATCAGGGGGAGATGTAGGTGGATCAAATCGTTTTTCATCTTTTGTTGAAATGAAAGCTCTGGAAGGTCAACGGTATGGCTTAACGTATGACGAGGCTCTCCAACTGGCATCTTTTTATGGAACAAATGTCGATCATTTATTTGCCTACGCGAGCGTTCTACAGGGAAATGTCTTTGATTTGCCACTGCCACTAGCTGCTAGACTTGCGTATGGAATACAATTCGAAATGACTTGTACACCGTCAGATTTTTTTGTCCGTAGAACTGGAGATTTATATTTCAACATTGAAGAAGTTTATTCGTATAAAAAACAAGTGTGTCAAATGATGAAAGCACAACTTGGCTACACGGAAGATCAATTGGAATATTATCTTGTTGATTTAGAAAATCAACTGAATGCAGCAACATCATTCCGAGAGGAGCATGCATAATGACGAAAAGCATCCATTATGTAAAGATGTCAGATGGACATGAAGTCTATACAGTTGTCTATAAACCCCAGAACCCACCAATTGGTCATATCCATATATTGCATGGCATGGCGGAGCATATCGGACGATATGAAGAGTTTGCACAATTTTTGGTTACCAAAGGATATGTCGTGTCTGGGCATGACCATCGAGGGCATGGTTTCACTGGACAAAAAAATAATCAAAAGGGATTCTTTGCAGAAAAGGACGGCTTTGATCGAGTGACAGAAGATGTCCGGGAAGTTTTACAGGATGTTAGAAAAGATTTTACTTGTGAAAGTCCCATTCTTTTTGCTCACAGCATGGGTTCATTCATTGGCAGACGCTATATACAAAAATATGGCCACTCCATTTCAAAAATCGTTTTATCTGGTACAGGAGGTCCTGCTGGTTTCTCTGGTAAAGTTGGGAAATTGATCGCCAAGGGATTTGCTCGAGTAAAAGGAACTCAAATTGAGAATCCATTATTGAACAAGTTGACGTTCGGAAAATTCAATAAAGGTGTTATAGATGCTAAAACAGAATTTGATTGGTTATCGACAGATTCTGTTGAAGTCCAAAAGTATATTGATGATCCTTATTGTGGATTTGTAGCAAGTAACCAATTCTTTGTTGATTTAATCACAGGCATAAATAAGATACATGAAATGAAAGGGATGGATGACATTCCAAAACAACTCCCAATTTTGATGATATCTGGTGCGTTGGATCCCGTCAGTCAAAATGGTAATCAACTTTGGGAAGTTGCTGAAAAATATAAGAAAGCAGGACTTACTGATATTACGGTTGTTTTAATTGAAGGAAAAAGACACGAATTACTAAACGAGATTAATAAAGAAGAAACATTTGAACTCATTATTAATTGGATGGAGAAAAAATGAATGAATTAGAAGTGTTAGCCATAGTTGGACCTACCGCATCCGGTAAAACAGCCCTATCAATTAAGCTTGCTAAATTGCTGGACGGGGAAGTAATTAATGGTGATTCCATGCAAGTTTATAAAGGACTTGATATCGGCACAGCCAAAATCACATCAGACGAAATGGAAGGGATTCCTCACCATTTACTGGATATAAAACAGCCAGATGAATCTTTCTCGGTAGCAGAATACCAAAAAATAGTACGAGCAAAAATCGCAGAAATTAGAGCAAAAGGAAAATTGCCTATTCTAATTGGCGGTACCGGGCTTTATGTACAATCTGTTTTATATGATTTTCAATTTACTGAGGAGCGGGTTGATGAGACCATCCGCAACAAATATTATGAACAACTTGCAGAACTGGGCCCCCTTGCGTTGCATGAGAAACTTAAACAGGTGGACCCTCGAAGTGCCGCGGAGATTCATCCTAATAATACACGCAGAGTGGTAAGGGCGTTAGAAATCGCAGAGCATTCGGATACAACTAAATCTGCCGAACCACAAAACCAGGGACATGAACCTATGTATCGGCATGTGATTCTCGGACTTGATGTTGAAAGGGAAATTCTCTATGAGCGCATTAATTTGCGTGTCGACCGCATGATCGAACGAGGTTTGGTCCAGGAAGCGAAGCTTCTATGGGATAATGATATCAGGGATACTCAGTCAGTACAGGCTATTGGTTATAAAGAAATATTCTCTTATTTCAGAGAAGAAATTTCATTGGCAGAAGCCATCGAACAAATTAAGCAAAATTCACGCCGATATGCAAAGAGACAATTAACTTATTTCCGCAATAAGCTGCCTGTCGTTTGGATTGAACCAGAGATTACTTTATCGGAAATTCTTCCGAGCATTATGCAGGAATCCCATCATTAAAAGCGAATACTATCAGTGATAATAAATTTACAACCAATACGTGAGTTGAAATTGGAGGAACTAAACAATGAAATCGATCAATATGCAAGATACATTTTTAAATCAAGTAAGAAAAAATAATATATTTGTGACGGTCTTTTTATTAAACGGTTACCAACTAAAAGGACTTATTAAATCTTATGATAATTTCACAGTGTTGCTGGAATCAGAAGGGAAGCAGCAATTGATTTATAAACATGCCATTTCTACGTTTGTACCGGCGAAAGCAATTTCTATTTCCACTGACGAAGCATAATCAATTGTTTGATTGTATACCCGCTAGGATATATCATAAGGGTTGTATTTAATTGATTGGAGGAACAAACATGAAAACGATTCAACCTGAAGAGTTACAAGCAAGACTTGATGCAGGGGAAACAGTTCATATGATAGATGTACGTGAAGCTGATGAAGTTGCTAACGGTATGATTCCTGGTGCGCAACATTTACCATTGGGGTTAGTTGAATATAAACACCAAGAATTAGATAAAACGAAAGAATATGTCATAGTATGTCGCTCTGGTGGACGCAGTGGACAAGCTTGTCAGTTCTTGGAATCACAAGGCTTTGACGTAACAAACCTTTCTGGTGGCATGTTGGATTGGAAAGGTGAAGTAGAACTATAAAAAAACAGCTTAACTCGAATAATGAGTTAAGCTGTTTTTTCAGTTTGTTGTAAAGAACGAAATGGCAGGCGCCATTTATTCATATATGAAACAACACGTAAAGCTGTTGTAATCATGAACAATACATAAAGTGATACGTCGCTTTCGGCTAGTCCCACCCCAATAACTAATCCAGTAATCGCTGCCCATACTGCATATACTTCATTTTGCAAGATTAAAGGTTTTCGTTTCGCTAGGACATCACGGACGATACCACCACCCGAACCAGTCAGGACAGCAGCCACTACCGTTGCGTTAATTGGCAATCCGAGCTGAACAGCGAACAAGGCACCTTGAATGGCAAAAGCAGACAAGCCGATTGCATCGAAGAAATTTCCCCAACGATTCCAATGTTTCAATAAGTTTTGTGGGAATAAGAAGACTGCGGTAATCGCAACAAAGGCAATTTGGAACATCATTTCCTGCTCCCAAAGTGCAGATACCGGTACACCTATAAGTAAATTTCGAATTGCTCCACCACCAAAGGCTGTTACAATTCCAAGTAAATACACCCCGAATAAATCATATTCTTCTTCCATGGCAACAATTGCACCAGAAACCGCGAACGCAATTGTTCCAATAATACTTAATACTTCCCAAGCCACTTCACATTCCTCCAGAATTCAATAGAACGGATTAAATTGTAGCAGATTTTCAGTTAATTACAATACTTTTCAGCTAGCTATCAATATAATTAGTTGACGATAGTAGTGGGACTGATAAGATGAAAAAGGAAAATAGAAGAATTGAGGCATATATCATGACATTTCGAACAATTTTGACACCAAAATTATTAAATGAAGCCAAGCAAATGGAACAACTCGTTTCTGCTCAACATGAAGCGGCTGATCATATCGCTTTTTTTAATCAGGAAAAAGTTATTACTGCATTTCGCAATAACCAAGTCAGCGATTTTCATTTACATCCTTCGACTGGGTATGGCTACGACGATGAAGGAAGAGATAATCTGGAAAGAGTTTATGCTGAAGTGTTCGGGAGCGAAGCAGCACTCGTCAGAGCACAGATTATTTCCGGAACACATGCTATAACAATCAGTTTATTTGGAGTGCTCCGTCCTGGTGACGAACTATTATATATAACAGGTAAGCCATATGATACATTGCAATCAATTGTAGATGGGGGAGAAAAGGACACGGGGTCATTAAAGGACTTTAATATCTCCTATCAACATGTCGATTTACAAGAAGACGGACAAATCGATTGGACCAAAGTGGAACTAGCCATATCTGAGAAAACGAAAGTCATAGCAATTCAACGTTCAAAAGGGTATGCAAACCGCCCGTCGTTTACCATTGAACAAATTGAAGTGATGACAAAAAAAATTCGGACCTTAAAACCGCAAGCTATTATTTTTGTTGATAACTGTTATGGAGAATTTGTAGAAGAGCTTGAACCGACTAACGTTGGAGTCGATTTGATGGCCGGGTCCCTTATTAAAAATCCAGGGGGTGGCCTAGCAAAAATCGGAGGATATATTGCTGGTAAAAAAAGGTATGTAGATATGTGTGCTTACCGCATGACTTCTCCGGGTATAGGAGGAGAGGCAGGCGCATCCTTAAATACATTAGCTGATATGTATCAAGGATTTTTCTTGGCACCACATGTTGTTGCACAAGCTGTCAAAGGTGCCATCTTTACTTCAGCGATGCTTGAAAGCATCGGCATGGATACGTCTCCTCATTACATGGAAAAACGCACAGACCTCATCCAGTCCGTATCTTTTAAAACGGCTGAACAAATGATACGTTTTTGCAAAGCTATTCAAGCCAATTCTCCAATTAATGCACATTTCGCACCCGAGCCCGCATATATGCCAGGATATGAAGATGATGTCATTATGGCTGCCGGTACTTTTATTCAAGGCTCCAGTATCGAATTAACAGCAGACGGTCCCATCAGACCTCCCTATACAGCATATATCCAAGGTGGATTAACATATGAACATGTGAAATTCGCGATTCTGTCAGCGGTACAACAATTGCAATCAGAAGATCTTGAAAAATAAAATCGTCCTCCTATTTTGGAGGATTTTTTTCATGTTAGATAATATGACATGAACTTGACAGGAAACCTCACATATATTATGATAAGACTTGTGAAAGCGGAGGTGAGCTTTGTGAGTCAGCAATTAAGAAGGTCAATGCCATTATTACCAATTAGCATCGTCATGCAGCTGACAGAGTTGACTGCACGGCAAATTCGCTATTATGAGGATCATGATTTGATACATCCAGCCCGTACTGAAGGTAATCGACGAATGTTTTCATTGATTGATGTCGACACTCTACTTGAAATCAAAGATTTTCTTGAGCAAGGAATCAATATGGCTGGAATAAAGAAATTGTTTGAAATGAAAAACCAGCCAATTATCCAGGAAGCGAAAGCTCAATTAACGGATGCTGAATTACGTAATATCTTACGTATGGAAATGCAACAGGCAGGAAGATATCAGAAGGCTTCTTTAAGACAAGGGGATTTATCTCGTTTTTACCATTAAACGAGCATTATAAATATATAAATAATAATTGGGAGAGTGACAAGAAGTGAGCAAGTACACAAAAGGCGACATTCATAAGTTTGTTAAAGAGCAAGAGGTTAATTTTATCCGTTTACAATTTACTGATATTCTTGGGACGATTAAAAATGTTGAGATACCTGTAAGCCAGCTTGAGAAAGCTCTCGACAATAAAATGATGTTTGATGGTTCTTCAATCGAAGGTTTCGTACGAATTGAAGAGTCTGATATGTATTTAGTGCCAGATTTGAACACATGGGTAGTCTTCCCGTGGATTACTGGTAAAGGGAAAGTTGCAAGATTGATCTGTGACGTAAATAAAGCTGATGGGTCACCATTCCCAGGAGATCCCCGCAGTAACTTAAAACGTGTATTAAAAGAAATGGAAGAGTTAGGCTTTACAGATTTCAATTTAGGGCCAGAGCCAGAATTTTTCTTATTCAAATTAGATGAACACGGTGAGCCTACGCTTGAACTAAATGACGCTGGTGGCTATTTTGACTTAGCACCAATGGATTTAGGGGAGAACTGCCGACGTGATATCGTTCTAGAATTAGAAGAAATGGGCTTTGAAATCGAAGCTTCTCATCACGAAGTAGCTCCAGGTCAACATGAAATTGACTTTAAATATGCAGATGCTGTAACTGCATGTGATAATATTCAAACGTTTAAATTAGTTGTTAAGACAATTGCCCGTAAACACGGATTGCATGCGACATTCATGCCTAAACCATTGTTTGGTGTGAATGGATCAGGGATGCATATGAACGTTTCATTATTTAAAGGTAAAGAGAATGCGTTCTTTGACGAGACGGGTGACCTGAAGTTAAGTGAAACAGCTTATCAATTCATGGCAGGTATTCTGAAACACGTTCAAGGATTTACAGCGATTACTAATCCGACAGTAAATTCTTACAAACGTCTAGTACCTGGATACGAAGCTCCATGTTACGTTGCATGGTCTGCACAAAACCGTAGCCCACTAATCCGTATCCCATCTTCACGCGGAGTAAGTACACGAGTAGAAGTGCGTTCAGTGGATCCAGCTGCTAACCCTTACTTAGCAATGGCAGTAATATTAAAAGCTGGTCTTGATGGAGTGAAAAACAAACTAACTCCACCAAAAGCAGTTGATCGCAACATTTATGTAATGAATAAAGAAGAACGTCTTGCAAATGGTGTAGAGGATCTTCCAGCTAATTTACACCTAGCTTTAGAAGAACTTGAAAAAAATAGTACGATACGTGAAGCGCTGGGTGAGCATATATATGCAAACTTCGTAGATTCCAAAGAAATCGAGTGGGATATGTTCCGTACGTCTGTACACCCATGGGAACGCGAACAATATTTGAAAATGTACTAAGAAAAAACGTTGGAGTCTTTAAGACTTCCAACGTTTTTTTTTACGGAAAAAAATTCATGAAAGACCTGCAATAATTTTGCATATTTAGGATACAACATAAATTAGGTTGAGATACCATATAGGTCTCACCTTTAAATCGTATTATTTATTTATCTTGTTGGTTTGTTGATTCTTGTTTTTGTTGTTAACAATATTTTTAGGGTTGGAATCAAATTCTGTAACAGCAAATTCCTCTTTCTGATTGTTGGGGGTTTTGTAGGTTCCAAAGGGGTTATGCGTTCTTTCATTCAATGTTTTTTTGTTGTTTTTCATGGGTGTTCACCTCCTAGAGTCTAATGTGCTCTGTATAGAAGGTTTTATTCTTACAACTGCAAGGGAACTTTGATTAAACTTGTTCCCAAAATTAGCTAATTTCTACCTGAAAAGAAAATCTAAATTATATGACAGACGAGAAGAATTAATAAAATATAATATTTTTTCTTAGTCAATAGGTTTGTAATTGGGTTAAATGTACAGTTTGTGGGTATAAAGTAGTATGAGTAATGAATTTAGTAACTGTCGTTAAGCCTTCTTTTTAGCGGGAGGTGATTAATTGCGAAAAGTCCAAGGTGTTAAAAGTTTGATGGCTTATTTCGATTCAGTAAATTACCCAATGACTAAAGAAAATTTAATCGATCTTATGGCGCGAAAAGAAGTACTTCACATAAGTCCTATAAGCGTTATCCTTCTATTTGAACTAAATCATATCGACTGGTGGATTAAAGCACATATAAAGTAAGCATTGACAAAACCCTACTTATTATTCGGTAGGGTTTTGTTCATAAAGTGGATAAAATTCATTCGAGAATAAAGAATGTGTTTAAGTTCATAATGAAAGAAAGTATCATTGAAAATTCAATCAGTTGTTATGTTCGCTTGTTTCTAGTAGAATGAGTACTGATTTTGTTTTATGAAAAGAGGATATCAAATGAAAACATCTATTTTTGGATTGACATTGGAACAGCTGACAGCATGGCTTTTAGATAACGGACAAAAAAAATACCGAGCAGAGCAAATTTGGGATTGGTTATATATAAAGCGTATTACTGAGTTTTCACAAATGGCAAACATCAGTAAAGAATGTATTCATTTACTGGAAGAAAACTTCGTTCTTTATACACTAGAACAAAGCGTTAAGCAGGAATCTGCAGACGGTACCATTAAATTCCTGTTTAAAATGAAAGATGGAAATTTAATTGAAACTGTTCTGATGAGATTCAAGTATGGCTTATCAGTCTGTGTGACGACGCAAGTTGGATGTAACATCGGATGTAGTTTTTGTGCAAGTGGTTTACTGAAAAAGAGTCGTGATTTATCTTCAGGAGAAATTGTGGAGCAAATCATGAAAGTTCAGCAACATTTGGATACAGTGAAAAAAGACGAGAGAGTGAGCCATATTGTTGTAATGGGAATTGGCGAACCTTTTGATAACTATTCAAATTTGATGAGTTTCCTAAATGTAGTAAACTCACAAAAAGGACTTGCGATTGGGGCGCGTCATATCACCGTATCAACAAGTGGTATTGTTCCTAAAATTTATGACTATGCTGATGAAGGTTTGCAAGTTAACCTCGCAATTTCAATTCATGCACCGACAAATGAATTGCGTACACGAATCATGAAAATCAATAAAGCTTATCCAATTGAAAAATTAATGGATGCGATTGATTACTATTTAGAAAAAACAAACCGACGAATTACATTTGAATATATCCTGTTACGCGATGTAAACGATCATGTGGAAGAAGCGGTGAAACTAGCCAAATTGCTTGAAAACAAGCGTCACCTTTCATATGTCAATTTAATTCCTTATAACCCGGTTGATGAGCACGGCCAATATCAACAAAGTACGCCAGAAGCAATCAGTGCGTTTTACGATGCACTGAAGAAAAAAGGAATTAACTGTGGAGTACGTCATGAACAAGGTGCAGATATTGATGCTGCATGTGGTCAGTTAAGAAGTAAACAAATAAAAAAAGCTGATAAAGCGACAACATAATTAAACAAAAGACGAAAAACGCCTCCATATATGGGGCGTTTTTCGTCTTTTTGTGAATTTTTTTAGTGGAATCAAAAGAAATATCCAATTTTATTTCAAAAAAATAAGGGAATTAATACTAGCTCCCAACTTATTGTCATATGATGAGCTAACACCAAAATAATAAGGAGGTTTACTTGTGAGCGAAACAAATAATCACGCCCCGTTTGATAAAATGATGATCGTTCGGACAGTAGTTCTTTTATTAGCTTGGCTCAATCAATATTTGGTCATAAAAGGTAATAGTCCATTGCCCATCAGTGATACGGAGATTACGGCTTTCATTACTTTTGCAGCATCTATGTGGGCCTGGTGGAAAAACAATGATGTTCGTTTTAAAGCAAGAAGAAATACACAGTATTTAAAGGATAAAGGGTTAAAGTAAACTATTAAAATTTCGGAAATTCAGTTTAACACAAAAAAAGTGCACAAAAAGGCCGACTGAAGATGAAAATGTCAGTCGGCGTGATATCGGCTCATTTACTAGTATAGCATAGTCACCATAAGTCTACAAGATTATTTTAAGAGTGATAATTCAACTAAGATTTACATACAATTGATATAATTTCACAAAAAAGGCTAATCCAAAGTCTATGCATTAGACAAATGGACCAGCCTTTTATTAATAATTTAATGGATTTGACGATAAACCCCAACGACTTTACCAAGTATCGAAACTTGTTCAACGATTATTGGCTCCATTGATGAGTTTTCAGGTTGAAGGCGGAAATATGATTTTTCTTTAAAGAACCGTTTAACAGTAGCTTCATCATCTTCAGTCATGGCAACAACGATATCACCATTATTTGCAGTTTGCTGCTGTTTCACGACAACATAGTCACCATTTAAAATTCCGGCTTCTATCATACTATCTCCCATAATTTCCAGCATGAAGAGATTGTCTTCTGAAGTTCCGAAAGTCTCAGGAAGAGGGAAGAACTCTTCAATATTTTCAATGGCAGTAATAGGCAATCCTGCAGTAACTTTACCGATCAAAGGCACATTAACAACGTTTGGTCGTATTTCTGTAACGTTATCAAGCTCTAAAATTTCAATAGCACGTGGCTTTGTAGGGTCGCGTCTTATTAATCCTTTGCTTTCCAATCGAGCTAAGTGACCATGAACTGTCGAGCTAGAAGCAAGTCCAACCGCTTCGCCGATTTCACGTACGGAAGGTGGATACCCTTTTTTTCGAACTTCATCTTTTATAAAAGCTAATATATCTTCTTGTCGTTTCGAAACTTTTTTCAACTAGTTCACCTCTTCACCTAAATGGTTGTCTCTTTCATCTAAGAGTAGTATAACAATCCGACTGTAAAAATGCAAACATAGGTTCTAATTATTGTTGACAAGAAACAAGTGTTCGGTTTATAGTGAGAGCATATATTCCGAACAAACATTCGGTTCGAGGAGGAAACAACATGAATTGGATAAAAAACAATCAATTTATTTCTTTATTAGTAGCAGTAACTTTGGGTTGCACACTATTTTTTGTGCTCTTTAATGTTAACCATGAGGAATCTTACAATGAAATCTACATAAAAGACGGAGATACACTCTGGACGCTATCTGAAAAATATCGTGGTAATACACCAAAACAGGATTGGATTTCTGAAGTGATGGTAGCAAACAACCTAAATTCACAAATGATTCATTCAGGTGATTCTTTAATTATTCCAGACTCTCTACAGCAATACGCACCAGATCATGGAGTGGAATATGCGGGAGACACAGAGTGATGGATAATTCTAATTCCGTTGTATTATATTGCCGTGTCAGTACGGAAAAAGAGGCTCAGGAGACGTCGCTGTCCCGCCAAGAAGAAGAATTACGCCAGTTCGCTCTAGAACAGAATTATTTTGTCTGGGACGTATTCATTGATCAACATAGTGGTTACTCTGTAGAACGAGAAGGATTGCTTGATTTACTGGATTATGTAAAACAACATTCAATTTCAACCGTTTTAATTCAGGATGAAACAAGGTTGGGACGAGGCAATTCACGAATGGCTATTTTACATATGCTAAAAAAATTAGAGGTTCAAGTTATTTCTTTAAACGATGGCGGTTCAATCCGATTGAATGAAATGGATACGATGATGTTGGAAATTTTAGCGCTGGTAGAAGAATACCAACGGAAATTGCATAATGCGAAAATTCGTAGAGGGATGAGAAGGGCAGTAGAACACGGTTTCAAGCCTGAAAAAAATCTCAGAGATCAAGGGAATCCAGAAGGAAGAGAACGAAAAGATATTCCTATCGAAGAAATTGTGAAATTGCGAAATAACGGACTGACCTATGAAGAAATTGCTTCGACACTGAGAGGTTTCGGTTTTCCTGTGAGCAAAGCCACAGTTCATCGAAGATATATTGAGTATAAAGAAAGATTTGGAGGCTAAATACTTGCGCTCCAAGTCTTTTTTGCATACCTTTTAATAAGGTTATTAGAAGGAAGGTGTGTATTGAATGTTATCTCCTGATAAAATTTCACGAATTAATGAATTGTCCAAAAAATCCAAGTCTGTGGGTCTTAGTATAGAAGAAGCGAAAGAACAAACGTCCTTACGAAAAGAATATCTTGAAACGTTTCGTTCATCTATGAGAAGTACCATTGAAAATGTTAAAGTGGTTGATCCAGAAGGAAATGATGTTACACCAGATAAAGTGAAAGCGTTAAAAGAAAAGAAATTTCTGAATTAAATCAACATTTGCTAACCGTTGTCAGTTTATCAAAAGTTGACTACACTAAGGAATGAAGAAAACTTCTGTATCAGAAAGGATGTCAAGTATGTCTCAACACGTAGATCATTTAGCCATCAGTACTATCCGCACGTTATCAATCGATGCGATTGAAAAAGCAAATTCAGGTCATCCAGGTTTACCAATGGGTGCAGCCCCTATGGCTTATACTCTTTGGACGAAACATTTACGTCATAATCCGGAAAATCCTAACTGGTTTAATCGTGACCGTTTTGTATTATCAGCGGGCCATGGTTCCATGTTGCTTTATAGCTTATTGCACTTAGGTGGTTATGATTTACCAATGGAAGAGCTTAAAAACTTCCGACAATGGAATTCTAAAACACCAGGACATCCTGAATACGGTCATACTGCTGGAGTTGAAGCTACAACAGGACCACTTGGACAAGGGATAGCTATGTCAGTTGGTATGGCAATGGCTGAGCGCCATTTAGCTGCGGTTTACAATAAACCGAACCATGAAGTTGTAGATCATTACACTTATGCTTTATGTGGTGATGGGGACTTAATGGAAGGTGTTGCTGCGGAAGCCATTTCACTAGCAGGACACTTGCAATTGGATAAACTGATTGTATTGTACGACAGTAATGATATCTCGTTGGACGGGGATTTGAATAAATCTTTCTCTGAAAAAATTCAGAAACGCTTTGAGTCTTATGGTTGGAACTATTTGCATGTAGCAGATGGGAATTCACTAGAAGATCTTTCAAATGCTATTGAAACGGCTAAAAACCATAAAGGACAACCAACTCTTATTGAAGTGAAAACGATCATTGGTTTTGGCTCTCCAAACAAATCTGGTAAATCAGATGTTCACGGCGCGCCATTAGGTAAAGATGAGGCACTGCTTACAAAAGAAAGCTACAAATGGACTTTCGAACAAGACTTCCATGTACCGGAAGAAGTTTATGCTGCTTTCAAAGAGTCAGCTGAAAAACTTGGCGGGGTAAATGAAGCTTCTTGGAACGAACAATTTGCATCTTATAAATCAGAATATCCAGAGCTTGCACAACAGTTGGAGCTTGCAATTAAAGGGGATCTTCCTGAAAATTACGATTCAGAAATTCCAGTTTATGAAGTTGGTACTTCTCATGCAACTCGTTCATCTTCTGGTGACGTTTTGAATGCAATCGCAAAAACTGTCCCTTCATTCTTCGGAGGAAGTGCGGATTTAGCTGGTTCAAATAAGACGACAATCAAAGGTGCGGGTGATTTCTCAAGTGACTCGTACGAAGGCCGTAACATTTGGTTCGGTGTTCGTGAATTTGCGATGGGTGCTGCCTTGAACGGTATGGCCCTACATGGTGGTTTACACGTATTTGGCGGTACATTCTTCGTATTCAGCGATTATGTACGACCAGCTGTACGTTTATCAGCATTAATGGGACTTCCTGTTACTTATGTATTTACACATGACAGTATTGCAGTTGGAGAAGATGGTCCAACGCATGAGCCGGTTGAACAATTGGCATCATTGCGTGCTATGCCAAACTTGTCCGTCATTCGTCCGGCAGATGCCAACGAATCGGCAGAAGCTTGGAAATTAGCTGTTTCATCTAAATCAGTGCCAACAGCGTTGATTTTATCTAGACAAAACTTACCGGTTCTAGAACACTCTGCTGCTCGAGCAGCTGAAGGTGTTGCAAAAGGGGCTTATGTTGTTTCTCCTGCAAACAAAGAACTGGCAGACGCATTGCTCTTAGCAACTGGTTCTGAAGTTTCACTTGCTGTGGATGCACAACAACTGTTAGCAGAAGAAGGAATTGATGTAGCAGTTATTTCGATGCCGTCATGGGATCGCTTTGAACAGCAAGATGCCGAATATAAAAATAGTGTCTTGCCGAAAACGGTCAAAAAACGTTTGGCTATCGAAATGGGCGTATCATTTGGCTGGGAACGTTACACAGGTGACGAAGGCAGTGTGTTAGGAATCGATCGTTTTGGTGCAAGCGCACCAGGAGAAATCGTTATGAAAGAATTTGGTTTCTCTAAAGAAAACGTAGTAGCGCGTGTGAAATCTTTATTGAATAAATAATAAAAAAACAAGTAGTGTGCATTCGCCACTGCTTGTTTTTTTTCGTCAATAAAAGTGACCAAGCAGAATCGCAGTTCGACAACTTTAGCGAAGAGCACCCTTTATACTTAATAAAAAAAGTGGGGGTTTAACATATGCGCACATATAAAATTTTTCACATTAAAAAAGCATACCAACCTTTCGTTTTAGGCCGGGAAAAAATGCTTCAGGAAATACTGGGAAGAGACAATATGCAAAGTAACCAGGACCATAATGAGATGACATATGTGTGCGAGAAAATAGATGAAGAATTCATCAAACAAAGTTTGGAGAGAAAACTAAGTCGTTTGTTTTCGCATAACGAACAGGATATGCATAAACTGTTGCTTGAACATCCATTAAAAGGCTCCATTCAAATGAAGTTTGAACCATATTGTGTACATGTGTGGTGTAAGGGGTCCCATATGCTTGATTTGGATTTATTTGCAGGGTTTTCCGATTCTAGTGATTGCTATATGGCTTTCCAGCAAGAAGAAGCATCCTTTGGCTGGCTTAAGCCAATCAAAGTAGGATCCATTCATTCATTTACAGAAATTCTAGACTTCGCCTAGTAAGGAGAAGGGTTTTGTTGTATAATCCTTCTTGGAGATAGAAAGTAAGGTTAATCACCGAGAAGGGGGAAAACAACAATGCAATTATGGTTAGCAATTACTTTAATCATCGTGGCGTTAGTAGGTGGAGCTGTAATCGGTTTTTATGGCGCCCGTCAATATATGATGAAGTATTTAAAAGAGAACCCACCAATCAATGAACAAATGCTTCGCATGATGATGGCTCAAATGGGTCGTAAACCATCTGAAAAACAAGTGAAACAAATGATGAACCAAATGAATAAAATGCAAAAATAAAAAATAGCACTCCGTGAGTGCTATTTTTTATTGGTTATTATATCTAGTTCTTATAGGTAATACGACTTATGTTTTTATAATGTTGGTAAAAGATCATAGGTGTGAAGGAATTCTGCGACTGTTTTTTCATATTCCTCAGCATTTTGATTATATGATTGTGCATGGGGACCAATTTCAAATAGTTTTAATTGTTTTGGTCCTTGTTTCAACTCATACAGCTCTTTAGTCATTTCAGGCAAAATGAAATCATCAGGTAAACTATGAATGAATAAAACCGGTTTCTCGATATGAGATACTGCTTCTCTAGGTGATACAAGTTTCATGGAATATCCGTCCCGTACCCGTAAAAAGACATCCGCCAATTTTATTGCAAGACTTGAACGAAGTGGTGTTTCTTTTTTCATTAAGTACAGTAGTTGATCGGTAAAATCTGAAAACGCACAATCAGATATATAAAAATGAGCTTGATCTTCCAAAGTTCCAGCATACAGAATGGTTGTAGCGGCTCCCATCGACTCCCCATGAATCCCAATGATTGCGTCTTCACCGGCATAGTTTTTAACTGCGTTGACTATTACCTGTAAATCCATTTTTTCATAGTGACCGAAACTCGTTGTTTTACCCCCAGAATCACCATGCCGACGATGATCATATACAACTGAATTAAAACCCAACCGTTCAAAGAGACGGGCATATTTTACTGAATTTATTTTGTTTTCTGTGACACCGTGGCAAATGACGACGAAGTTATTTGTATCCAAAGGTTCCAGGAAAATTGCTTTAACTGGGTAGCCATTAGGGCTGTCAATCCATTTCTCCGTTTTTCGTACAATATTGAACCAAGCCTCATCGAATCTTTTCGCAGTAATTTCACGATTTAATATAAACGCATCATCTTTTTTCTTCAGATACATGAGTCGGTTTGTAAACACAAAACCAAAAATCGCCGCTCCTGCGGTCATAATACTCGAGAGAATACTGGTGATCCAAAGAATGCGACGCTTCATGGGAAATCCTCCTATGCTTGATTTAATTCGTATAATCTAAACATGCCCGTATCTATCGGTCTCGAAACGTGAGGAGCTATAATAGAAACCGCTTTACATAATTTATTCAGATCAATTCCTGTGTTTACTCCCATTGTATGTAACATATTCACGACATCTTCAGTTGCTACATTTCCTGTTGCCCCGGGCGCAAAAGGACAACCACCCAGTCCACCAGCTGATGTATCGAATCGTGTTACACCTGCAAGAAGAGCCGCGTAAATATTTGCTAAGCCCATTTTTCGTGTGTCGTGGAAATGTGCATTCATCAAAACTTGTGGAATTTCGCGAATCAGTAATGTGAATAATTCATAACTTTCCTGTGGATTCGCCATGCCGATTGTATCGGCAACACTAAGTTCGTCAATACCCCAGCTTGCGAACTCTTTGCATAAAGCCACCGTTTCATTAATGTCGATTTTCCCTTCATACGGACAATAAAAAGCCGTAGAGATACATGCCCGAACAAAAATTCCTTGTTGTTTTAAATCGATGATAACAGGTTTTAATTCCTGCATGCTTTGCGCCGTTGTTTTATTTATGTTCTTTAAATTGAATGTATTACTGACACCTACAAAAACTGCTACATTTTTTGCTCCTGCAGAAAGTGCACGTTCCACTCCTTTAGAGTTGGGTGTTAGCACGATTTGACGTCCTTGCTTGTGAACCCCTTGTACAATCTCGGTTGCATCGGCCATTTGTGGGACCCATTTTGGAGATACAAACGAAGTGATTTCCATTTCTTCTATTCCAGCTGTTTGTAATGCTTGAATAAATGCAAGCTTATTTTCGGTTGAAACCTCATTTTTCTCATTCTGAAGACCATCTCTTGGACCGACCTCGATAATTGTCACATTGTTTGGTAAACTAAACATATCATCCCTCCTTTATTCTATTGTAATGATGAGATAGGGGTGCTAGCAAATATATTTTCTTAGGGGATTAGGGGGATTTTCAATGTCAACAAGAGAAGTGGTTGTAGTAAGTGCTGTCCGTACAGCAATAGGTTCTTTCCAAGGGGCATTAAAAGACGTACCGGCTACAAAGTTAGGTGCGATTGTCATAAAAGAAGCATTAGAAAAAGCGGGTCTAGAACCAAATCAAGTGAGTGAAGTGATCATGGGGAATGTTTTGCAAGCTGGTTTGGGACAGAACCCTGCTAGACAAGCATCGATTCTTGCAGGTCTTCATGAAACAATTCCTTCCATGACAATTAATAAAGTGTGTGGATCAGGATTGAAAGCGATTCATTTGGCAACACAGGCTATTATCGCAGGAGATGCGGACATTGTTGTGGCAGGTGGAATGGAAAACATGAGCCAAGCTCCGTATTTGTTGAAAAATGCGCGTGAAGGTTTCCGAATGGGCGACCAAAAAGTGGTGGATAGCATGATTTCTGACGGCTTATGGTGTGCTTTCAATGATTACCATATGGGCATAACAGCAGAAAATTTATGTGACAGTTACGAAATTACACGTGAACAACAAGATGAATTCTCAGCTCGTTCACAGGAACGTGCAGTTCAGGCGATTGACGGCGGGAAATTTAAAGAAGAAATCGTTGCTGTCGAAATTCCACAACGCAAAGGAGACCCAATCGTATTTGATACGGACGAATATCCAAAACGTGGGACTTCAGCAGAGAAGTTAGGTAAATTGCGACCAGCGTTTAAAAAAGAAGGCAGTGTCACTGCTGGGAATGCTTCCGGTATTAACGACGGAGCAGCAGCGGTTATCGTTATGTCTAAAGAAAAAGCAGATGAGTTAGGTTTAACACCATTAGCAACGATCGTAGCGAACGCATCAGCTGGAGTTGATCCATCCGTTATGGGAATTGGCCCTGTTAAAGCAGTGAAAAATGTTTTTGAAAAATCAGGCCTATCAATGGCGGATATTGACTTAGTGGAAGCAAATGAAGCTTTTGCAGCACAATCAATTGCTGTAGATCGCGAGCTTGCATTTGATCATGACAAGCTGAATGTTAATGGTGGTGCAATAGCTCTCGGACATCCAATCGGCGCGAGTGGTGCACGTATTTTCGTTTCTCTGCTTCATGAAATGGCTAGACAAGATGCGAAGACAGGGTTAGCAACTTTATGTATTGGTGGCGGACAAGGTGTCGCTACAATTGTGAAAAGAGCATAGGTAGAAGGTGAAAAAATATGGCAAAAAAGAAACAACAACAGCAACAACGCAGACAACCTGAGCGATCTGAACAATCATCAGGCAACACATTGTCCGATCAACTGCAAGGGGATGTGCTTGAAAAACTGAAGTTAGCTAAAAAGCAGTTACAGGATACAGAGCGTCAACAGGAAGAAGAACGCCTCGCGCAAGCTGAATTTGATCGTAAACAAAAAGAGAAAAACAAATCCTTTGCTGAACTTCTAGATGAGTATGGAATGAAGGGTAATAAATTTTAAGAAAAAAGGACTTCGAATTTTTGAAGTCCTTTTTGTTTTGCCATCATCAGCGAACTATTTAATTAAAAATATCAAAAATCATTGAAATTAAGTAAAGAGGGACGCCAACGATGATCATACCTGCGATAAAATAACACATACTCCTTAACGCAAAATTGAAGATATCATAGAGTGCACCGGCAAAGTCATCAATAAACTTAGTCATTCATATCGCCTCCTTGAATCCATATGTATACGTTTTAACAAATAGGTAGGTTTCAATCTATAAAGGCGAGATTTAGAATATAACGACTTTTAAAGGCGATGGTCTTTGTAAATATCTGCTCTTAAGTATTCCTTCAAGTGTGCTAGTTGCTCAGGGGTCATAGGCTGATGATATGCTTGCATCGTTTCCACTAATTGATTTACTGAGCTTGCTCCAGCTAAGATAGCGGACACTTGGTCGTATTGAAGAACAAATGCCAATGCCGCACTATGAAGATTTTGAGTGGTTTGAGTGAGTTGTGAAAGTGTTTCTATTAAAGCTTCTTTTTTGTATTCTCCGTATCCATCCGATTTTTCGGCACGTTTCAATGCATCAGGCGTAAGCAGACCTTTTGCTAGAGAACCCCGGGTGACAACAGAACCACTATGTGATGCAATCATGTCAAACCATTCTTCGGGTCTGCGGTCTAACATGCTGTATTGCATCATGACAGAGCTTGCTTTACCGTTACGTAGGAAACGATGAATGACATTCGGGCGTATGGATGAAATGCCGTATGCTCGAATTAAACCTTCTTTTTTTAAAGATTCAAAAGCATCGACTGCTTCTTCTAAATCATCTTCCATCGTGCCTCCGTGTAATTGATATAGATCTAAATAATCGGTTTGAAGCCTTTGTAGACTTTCTTTAATTTGAGACGTGATATATGACTTTGATGAATCCCACGTCCAACCTGAAGCATCTTCATTCCACTTGTTACCCACCTTCGAAGCCAAAATGATGTCTTGTCGTTTGCCTTTCAGAGCGTGTCCAACAACATCTTCATTTTTACCTTTATCATATAGATCCGCTGTATCAAAGTATGTAATTCCATGTTCAATGGCTGCATCCACTATTAGTTGGGCTTCACGTTGATTTGTCGGAAGAGACATACAACCCAGTCCGATTTCCGATACCATTATTCCACTTTGTCCAAGTTCGCGTTTATTCATCAGTCAGCCTCCTCATTTCATACATGGTACAATTGTCTTTGAAAATAGACAAACAGAAAGGGCGAAAAATATGAAAAAATATGAAGAGAAATCTATATCGTCAACACCGATTTATGAAGGGAAAGTTATTTCTCTTCGAGTGGATGAAGTAACATTGCCAAATGGTATGACTTCGAAGCGTGAATTGGTTAAACACCCTGGAGCGGTTGCCATTGTACCGATTACAGACGAAGGTAAAATTGTCTTTGTCGAGCAATATCGAAAAGCGCTCGAACGTTCTCTGATTGAGACGCCTGCAGGGAAACTAGAGCCAGGAGAAGAGCCGGAAGTAACGGCAAGAAGAGAACTGGAAGAAGAAACAGGGTACGGTTGTGAGAAATTGACACACATTCAATCGTTCGCAACTTCTCCGGGCTTTGCAGACGAAATTATTCACCTATATGTGGCAGAAGGATTGTCAAAAATTGAAAACGCGGCATCACTGGATGAAGATGAGTTTGTTGAGATAATCGAGGCAACCTTAGAAGAAGCAGAAGGAATGATGAAGTCTGGCCAAATCTTTGATGCAAAAACAGCATATAGTGTTCTTTGGGCTAAGGAATATTTACAAAATCGATGAATGATTGATAGTGGGACACGCATAAGCTACTCTATGAAAGGTAGGTGGCAGATGTTGACTCGCTCTTTCCCAATATTTTATTTACTAGGATTGCTAGTCATCGGTTATTTAGGTGGGTTATGGCTGTATTCAAAAATGCCTTTTGATCAAGTTGAAAGAGTCATACATTGGATAGACCCAAGACTTTTGAATGAAAACATACCAAGTGGTTTTGATTCAATTCTCCCGCAACTCGTTACGATTTTATTATTCCTACTTTTTGCTACTCATTTAATCCTGAAATATACCATTCTATTAATAGGTACAATGAGAGCTGTTTTTTGGGGAATTTGCTCAGGTTTTTTAATTGCACAGGAAACAGAATTTTGGGCATATGCATTATGGTGGTTCCCATTCCAGTTAATTTATTGTTCTTTATTACTACTGATTGGATTTTTACTTGTCCCACCACCATCGTATAATCAATTCAAACAAGCCCGCAGTTTTAAAGGTATAGGCGTACTAAGTCTAATCTATTTTGTATTAATTGGACTTGAATTGTTTGTCCTTCCTTATATTCATGGTTTATAATCAATTTTAGATTATAATTATTATCATGTGGATAACTTTCTCTATCTTGTAAAGGGAAAGACCAATTTGGTATAATGAAGGAAGTTTGGGGGGGCGTCACATGGAGAGCCGTATTGACCGGATAAAAAAGCAGCTTCATGGTGCGAGCTATAAACTGACGCCACAGCGTGAAGCGACAGTTAGAGTGCTTCTTGAAAATGAAGAAGATCATCTGAGCGCAGAAGATGTATATCTTCTCGTTAAAAATAAAGCACCTGATATTGGACTTGCAACAGTATATCGAACGCTTGAACTTCTTACCGAATTAAAAGTTGTCGATAAAATTAACTTTGGAGACGGCGTTTCAAGATACGACTTGCGTCAGGAAGGTGCAGCACACTTCCATCACCATCTCGTATGTATTGAATGTGGAGCTGTAGATGAAATCCAGGAGGACTTGCTGGAAGATGTGGAAGTCGTTGTTGAAAAAAGATGGAATTTCCGTATTAAAGACCACAGGTTGACGTTCCATGGTATTTGTTGGCGCTGCCACGATACCCAGGATGAAAAAGAGGAGTCTGAGTAACAGAAAAGCGGAAAACATCGCTTCTAGCTCGACACAGACATGTTATACTGTAAAACAAAAGGATGGCAGAATTGCTATCCTTTTTTATGTTTTCATTAATAAAAATATATTGTCCATATATATACATAAAAGTGTTTTTACAGGGAGGTATCATTATGAAAGAAATGCAAGATGCAGTCGCAGATTATCTTCATTTTCTACGTGTAGAAAGACAATTATCAACCAATACTTTAACTTCGTACGAACGAGATTTACTTGCATATATTAAGGACCTTTCTAAAGTACAGCAATTATCCACTTTGAACGACGTCGAGCGAATTCATATTCTTTCACACTTGCAATCGTTAAAGACGAGTGGTAAATCTTCGCGAACATTAGCCCGTCATATTTCGTCAATCCGGTCATTCCATCAGTTTTTACTGCGGGAAAAAGTATCCGGTTCAGATCCCTCGGTCCACTTGGAAATGCCACAAATGGATCGTACACTTCCGAAAATATTGTCAATTGAAGAAGTAGAGGAATTGATTGCGGCACCCAACTTGGGGAAACCTCAAGGGCTACGGGATCGTGCATTGCTCGAGATTCTTTACGGGACGGGAATGCGGATTAGTGAATGTATTACATTAAATATGGAAGATTTACATTTAACGATGGGATTTGTTCGATGCTTCGGTAAAGGCGGAAAAGAGAGAATCATTCCTCTTGGACGAACAGCACTGGCAGCATGTGAACAATATTTAAAAGAAGGTCGTCCAAAACTGATTAAACCAACACATCGCACCGACGTTATTTTTGTTAACCAGCGAGGAAAAGGATTGACCAGACAAGGGGTCTGGAAGCTTATGAAAGAATACTCTATACAAGCGGGCATTCAAAATGATATTACGCCTCATACTATGCGCCACTCATTTGCCACACATTTAATTGAAAATGGAGCAGATTTACGCGCTGTACAGGAAATGCTAGGACATGCAGACATCTCGACGACTCAGATTTATACGCATGTCAGTAAAACCCGTTTGAAAGATGTGTATAAACAATTTCATCCGCGCGCATAATTCGACTTAATTCGTCAGAAGTCTGACGTGTATTTTTTCCAAACGTTTGATAAGATATGAGTAGAAGTTGAAGGAGGATATGTATGACACATAAATCATTTAAACGCATTCACTTAGTTGTTCTAGACTCCGTTGGAATTGGCGAAGCACCAGATGCCCAATCTTTCGGAGACACAGGTTCCGATACACTGGGACATATTGCAGAAAAAATGAATGGCTTGAACATGCCAAACCTTGAAAAAATGGGACTTTCCAATATTCGTCCATTCCAAGGTATTCAGCCTGTAACGATTCCTTCATCTCATTATGGAAAAATGCAGGAAGCGTCAGTAGGTAAAGATACAATGACAGGTCACTGGGAAATCATGGGACTTAACATTAATCAACCGTTTAAAGTGTACCCAGACGGATTCCCTGATGAATTAATCAATGCTTTGGAAGAAAAGACAGGACGTAAAGTCATTGGCAATAAACCAGCAAGTGGTACGGAAATCTTGGACGAGTTAGGACAAGAGCATATGGAAACAGGTGCAATTATCGTTTATACATCTGCAGATCCAGTATTGCAAATTGCTGCTCACGAAGAAATTATCCCTTTAGAAGAACTATATAAAATCTGTGAAATTGCACGCGAATTAACACTTGAACCCGAATTTTTAGTAGGACGCGTTATTGCACGTCCATTCATCGGACAACCTGGCGAATTCAAGCGTACAACGAATCGTCATGACTATGCGTTGAAACCGTTTGAACGTACAGTGATGAACGAATTAAAAGATGCAAATTATGATGTGATTGCTATTGGTAAAATCTCGGATATTTACAACAATGAAGGTGTAACTGAGTCATTGCGTACAAAAGATAATATGGACGGAATGGACAAGTTGGCTGAAGTCGTGAAAAGAGATTTCCATGGCATCAGTTTCTTGAATCTTGTGGATTTTGACGCATTGTATGGTCACCGTCGTGATCCAATCGGTTACGGAGAAGCATTGGAAGCTTTCGATGCACGTATGCCAGAAGTGTTGGATGCTTTGACAGATGAAGAATTACTAATTATCACAGCGGACCACGGAAATGACCCTACCTTCCCAGGTACGGATCATACACGTGAATTTGTACCGGTGCTGGCTTATTCACCTCGCTTTACGGAAGGCAAAGAACTTCCACTAAGCGAAACATTTGCCGATATAGGGGCGACAATTGCGGAAAACTTTAATGTTTCTATGCCTAAATTTGGCCGCAGTTTCCTTTCCCACTTAAACTGAAGGATAGGTGAATATTCATGAGAATGGTTGATTTAATTGAAAAAAAACGTGATGGCGTGGAATTAACAACTGAAGAAATTCGTTTTTTCATTGAGCAATATACAAACGGAAGCATTCCCGATTATCAAGTGAGTGCTTTAATGATGGCTATTTATTTCCAGGACATGAACGATCGCGAACGTGCAGATTTAACAATTGCCATGGTAGAGTCAGGCGATCAGATTGACTTGTCTGGCATTGAAGGTATTAAAGTGGATAAGCATTCAACTGGAGGCGTGGGTGACACTACCACATTAGTGCTTGGACCTTTAGTGGCAGCATGTGGTGTGCCAGTTGCTAAAATGAGTGGTCGTGGCCTAGGTCATACAGGTGGTACGATTGACAAACTAGAAGCAATTGAAGGCTTCCATGTTGAATTGACGACTGAACAATTTACGAAACAAGTTAATGAAATGAAGCTTGCCGTAATCGGTCAAAGTGGTAATTTGACTCCTGCAGACAAAAAATTATATGCGCTTCGTGATGTTACGGGAACTGTTAACAGCATTCCGTTAATCGCAAGCTCGATTATGAGTAAGAAAATCGCAGCGGGTGCAGATGCCATCGTTCTTGATGTGAAAACTGGCGAAGGCGCGTTCATGAAAACTGTTGAAGATGCACGTGCCCTAGCAACAGCGATGGTGCAGATCGGCAACAACGTAGGTCGCCAAACAATGGCAATAATCTCTGACATGAGCCAACCTTTAGGGTTTGCGATTGGTAATTCACTAGAAGTGAAAGAAGCGATTGATACACTTCGCGGTAAAGGTCCTGAAGATTTAACAGAACTATGCATGGTCCTAGGAAGTCAAATGGTCGTGGTCGGTGGCAAAGCAAAAGATTTGGAAGAAGCACGCGGTATGCTTCTTGAAGTGATTGAAAATGGATCAGCGATTGAAATCCTGAAAAATTTCATTGAAGGTCAAGGTGGAAATCCAGCAGTTGTAGACTCACCAGAATTGTTGCCACAAGCTCAATATACGTTTGAAGTCCCTTCAAAAGAAAGCGGATATATCTCTTTCATTGAAGCTGACGAAATTGGTACAGCTGCTATGATTCTTGGAGCGGGACGTGCGACAAAAGAATCTGAAATTGATTTGGCAGTCGGCATCGTTCTTCACAAAAAAGTTGGCGACTCTGTTAAAGAGGGCGAGTCCCTTGCAACAATCCACTCTAACACTCAAAATGTAGAAAAAGTTATGGAGATATTGTACAAATATATTGAGTTCTCAAAAGAACCAACCAAAGCACCAAAATTAATCGAAGAAATCATCACTCAATAATCTAAATCATCAAAGCGGTCTCTCCGGAGATCGCTTTTTTTATGGTATTTTTAAACTAACGTGTACTTTAATAGACGTACATCGAGCTTGGTTAAACAAGGATGGTTAATCTTTTTATAGAAAATAACAAGTTATTAGTACAAAAATCATTGTTATTACAAGGAGATGTATATGGAAATTTCATTGATTCGGCATGGAAGATCACTACTGACTGAAAATAATAAAATGACTTGTATGGAGTTTAAGAAATGGGTGGGAAAATATGACTTTAACGGCGTGTTTGAAGAGTCATTATACCCGTCGGAAACGCTTGAAAAAGTAACTACTGCAAAAATTGTTTTATCCAGCAATTTAAAAAGGTCAGTTGAATCAGCAAGGTTATTAAATACAAAAGTGAAAATAGTTTCTGATTGTTTATTTAGAGAAACAGAGTTACCTTCAATTCCAACTAAATTATTTAATGTAAGATTAAAGCCAAATATCTGGGCAGTGATTTTAAGATTACTGTGGTTTAGTGGATATTCTAACGAATGCGAGTCTTTCCGTCAGGCGAAAGACAGGGCAGGATTGGCTGTCCAACTGCTAATTGATTATGCACATGAGCATAAATCGATAGCTTTAGTAGGACATGGTTTTTTTAATATGTTAATTGCAAAGGAATTGCAGAAGAAGGGGTGGGAAGGAAAAAGTAAAGTAAGTGCAAGGCATTGGAATTGTACTACATATTCCTTGCTAGACTAACGGATCAAGTTAGTTCAATGATTTTACAAAGCCGCAAGGTGATCTAACAAAAGAGGATGGGGTTGTGACACAGTCACAACCCCATCCTCTTTATTCTCTAAATCAGGGTGCAGCAAATGAGGCGTCCACAGCGAACTGAAAACCTTATGCTTCAGTTTTCATTTCGAAATCATGTCTCAGCACAGGAAGTGTCTTTTAGCTCAAAACGTAAATGCCTACAAAAAAGTAAAACCTTTTTTCTTCTCTGATGTTTAAATGTATGAAAGATTTTCCATACTGTTAATGAATAGAATGTTGCAATTTCTGTCGAGAATTAAGAGGTTTAACCTTTATTTGTCAACGACAAGGAATTGGAGTAGCTCACCTCGAATAGTCACGGAAAGGAGGAGTTACTAGATGAAACATCAACTTTTATTTGTCGAAGATGGTATAGCTATTATTCGCTTAAAGGGCGAGCTTGACCATCATGCCACACAAACAATCCGTGACGAAATTTCACAATCTCTTTATAGAGGAACTCTTCGCGCCATCATATGGAACTTGCAAGACTTACATTTTATGGACAGTGCAGGTATTGGACTTATCTTAGGAAGAATGAGAGATTTTGTCCCTACTAATGGACAAACAGTTATTTTACATCCTTCTGAAACGATGAAAAAAATCTTTCAATATTCTGGTCTCGGTTCCTATGTTTGGCCAACAACAGAAGAAGAAACAATCGCACAGTTAGGGGGTATTTTAAATGGACAATGAAATGACGCTATCGTTTATTGCCATTAGTGAAAATGAAGGTTTGGCACGTATGGTGATGACGAGCTTTATTGCATCTCTTGACCCAACCATTGATGAATTAGCTGAGTTTAAAACAATTGTTTCTGAAGCAGTGACGAACGCCATCATTCATGGATATGAAGAAGATGGGGAGGGCATCGTAACCATACGTGCCAAAAGAAATGGACAATCAATCACGATGACCATCAGCGATGAAGGCAGAGGCATTCCAAACCTCGAGCAAGCGATGGAACCTCTTTATACATCAAAACCGGAGAGAGAACGCTCCGGGATGGGCTTTACCATTATGGAAAGTTTCTCGGATCATTTGTCGGTATGGTCAGAGCCTCAGAAAGGAACTGCGATTACCTTTACGAAGGAATTTTTACCCATACAATCCAACTTCGTTTTAGGTGAACGATGACGACGCCTATCGGACAACAACCCGTGTTGTTGACTCAAGAAAAAATGCGTGAATTGATCTTTTTGTCTCAACAGGGAGACAAAATTGCCAGACAAACCATGGTAGAAGGAAATACCCGTCTTGTCTGGTCCATCGTCCAACGATTCGCTTCACGGGGAGCGGATTTAGAGGATCTATTTCAAATCGGTTGTATAGGGTTAATGAAATCTGTCGACAAATTCGATTTATCGTACGAAGTTAAATTTTCCACTTATGCTGTTCCAATGATTATTGGGGAAATACAACGGTTCCTGCGAGATGACGGCATGGTTAAAGTAAGTCGTTCCATCCGGGAATTGAGTTTTAAAATTCGTCATGCAACCGATGAATTTATTCGGCTACATGAACGCCAACCCTCCTTGTCGGAACTTGCCACAACGCTTGATGTGACGATGGATGAAGTGGTTTTAGCTTCCGATGCATTAAGAGATCCAGCTTCTCTTCATGAACAATTATTTGAAAGTGAAGGGGACGCCTTAACTCTGATGGATCAATTAAGAGACGAACGTTCGGAGCGCTCGTTTGATCACATTCCATTGCGAGATATTTTATCGAAACTCGGAAAAAGGGAACAAATGATTATCTATTTACGCTACTACTTGGACTGTACGCAAAGTGATATTGCGGAAAGACTCGGTATTTCACAAGTGCAAGTTTCCAGGTTGGAAAAGAAAATACTTAAGCAACTGAAAAGTTGGATGATGCCTAAACAGGCGACATTAAAGGATGGATCTCAATAGATAAGTCACTTTTTGCCAATATCCAGGATGCTGAATCCTTTGTGTATTCCAAGTTTGGAAAGGGAGAAAGCTTCGATGTTGGTGTCAAAAACGCACACGTTTGGTCAATACCATCATTATTTGTCTATATGAATGGGTTGATTGATTCTACGACGCTTACACAAATTTTGACGTTAACACAGAGCACGACATCTCAAGTGAAACATAAATTAGAGATTCATGAAATTGAAGCAATGAATAGTTATTTTCCATATCATTCAGTCACAATCTATGACTCTAAAGATGCCTGGCTGTCCGCAATTTTAAGTGGACAGCTTGGTATTGTAACATCTGGTGGTTATGTTTTCACAATCGATGTTCGTTCATATCCAGGAAGACAACCCGATGAGCCTGATAATGAAAAAGTCATTCGCGGATCTCGTGATGGCTTCACGGAAAATATTTTACAAAATACGGCATTAATTCGAAGAAGAATCCGGGATGTCTCGCTTCGCTTCGAATTAACAAAGCTTTCCACTCGTGGTCAAACGGATACGGTCATCGCTTTTATTAAAGGTGTAGCGAATGAACAGCATATCGATTATATCCGCAAACGTATGAAAAAAATCCATCACGATGGGTTGACAATGACAGACAAGTCGCTAGAAGAATGGATATTCAAGCAAAAGTTCCATCCTGTCCCATTTGTCCGCTATACAGAACGTGCTGATACATGTGCAGCTCATTTATTGGAAGGTCATATTGCGATTATCGTGGACACCTCTCCTTCCGTAATTTTAGTTCCAACAACGATTTTTCATCATTTGCAACATGCAGAAGAATATCGACAAGCTCCTTTGATAGGAACGTTTGTCCGCATACTTCGCTTCTCGGGATTTTTCCTGAGTTTAACACTTTTGCCTTTCTGGTATTTATTAGTGGTGGAACCAGATCGAGTCCCTGAGTTTCTTTCCTACATTGGTCCAAAAGAGAATGGAGAGGTCCCGCTTTTTCTTCAAATCGTGATCGCTGATTTAGGTCTTGAATTTTTGAGGCTAGCAGCCATTCATACCCCTACACCTCTTTCCACGGCAATGGGCTTAGTAGCGGCCATTATTATTGGTCAAATTGCAATCGATGTCGGACTTTTCATTCCTGAAGTAGTGTTATATACAGCGGTATCAGCCATTTTAACATTTGCATTACCTTCTTATGAATTGAGTGTTGCCGCCAAGTTATTCCGAAATGTGATGCTTATTGCTACCGTCATATTTGGGTCCAATGGCTTTTTCATTGGAATCCTATTCGTTTTCATGTACCTGGTTTCAATTAAGCCGATGGGAGTCCCTTATTTGTGGCCGCTCGTTCCATTTTTCCCTAAAGCATTGGCACGCATTCTGGTTCGCTTTCCTACATCAAATGGCGCACTCAGACCATTCATTGTTCACTCGCCTAAGCGCAAACGTTCGTAATCCACTCATTGCATCGGAGTCTTTCCCTATGGTAAAGTTCTTATATTGAAAAACCACTTACCACTGGGAGAGATGAAGATGCATTTATTTGGAACACAGTCCGTGGATGAACATGGTCACTTAACAATTGGTGGAACTTCTGCAATGACATTAGCAAAAAACTATGGAACACCATTATTTGTTTACGATACAGCATTAATAAAAGAACGGGCACGTGCTTTTATTCACACATTTGAACGTGAGCAAGTTGAAGCTCAAGTAGCTTATGCGAGTAAGGCTTTCTCAAGTATTGCAATGTATCAGCTTGCAGCTGAAGAAGGACTGTCTTTGGACGTTGTGTCTGGAGGCGAATTGTATACAGCCATTCATGCCGGTTTTCCAGTGGAACGAATTCATTTTCATGGCAATAATAAGAGTGATGATGAATTAGTCTTTGCATTGAATTCGGGTATTGGATGTATTGTGGTTGATAATTTTTATGAAATAGAACAGTTAAAGAGATTAACAGAAATCCTTAAAAAACAAGTAAATATTTTATTACGTGTGACGCCAGGTATTGAAGCGCATACGCATGACTATATCACGACAGGACAAGCTGATTCAAAATTTGGTTTTGATCTGAATAATGGCCAGGCAGATGAAGCGTTCCATGCAGTAAAAGATGAAGAATCTATTCAATTACTAGGCATGCATTGTCATATTGGTTCACAAATTTTTGATACTGTTGCTTTCTCCTTGGCAGCAAAAAAACTAATTGGGAAAATGCTTTCCTGGAAAAAGAGTTATGACTTTGTTTGCCCAGTTTTAAACTTAGGGGGCGGTTTTGGCATCCGCTATACAGAAGAAGATAAACCACTTCAACCCGCAATTTATGTAGAAGACATGATTAAATCCATACGTTCTGAAATCGGCGAAGCAAAGTATCCAATGCCTGAGATTTGGATTGAACCTGGCCGTTCACTAGTAGGTGACGCAGGAACTACTTTATATTCGATTGGATCTCAAAAAGAAGTGCCGGGTGTCAGAAATTACTTGGCTGTAGATGGCGGAATGTCAGACAATATTCGTCCTGCACTTTATCAAGCAAAATATGATGCGGCTGTTGCGAACAAAATGACAGTTGAAGCCACTAAAACCTACACAGTAGCCGGTAAATGTTGTGAATCAGGCGATAAACTGATCGAAGACATTTCTTTGCCAATAGTAGAAGCGGGAGATATACTCGCTGTATTCTGCACAGGGGCATACGGATATTCGATGGCCAGCAATTATAACAGGCTTCCTAGACCCGCTGTCGTGTTCGTGGAGGAGGGCAATCATCGCATTGTCATTAAGAGAGAAACTTATGAAGATCTCGTAAAGTTGGATTGTTCTTTACAAGATGAGACGGTAGGTGCACACTCATGAAAAGAAACAATAACAAATTATATTTATTTATCCTATTAATAAGTATTGTTTGGGGAGTTCTTTATTGGATATTTATTGCACCGAACCAATAAACTGTTAAATAATGGATTGCGAGTTGAAGTTTTATTGCAAATGATGTAGGATAGTCATTGTGCTGAAGCGGAATCAAAAATGAGGGATTTATTATGTTAGTACGATATAAAAAAATATGTGAAAAAATTGCGATGGGTCTCCTGTCGTTTATGCCACAAGAAAAAGATTTAAAAAAATTACAAGAAACCATTCAAACCTATGAAAATAATCCGAACTGGCATTTGTTTATGTGGAAAAAAGAGGAAGATTTTGTGGGCTTGATTGGCATAGAAACTACAGATACAGAGTGTTTGATTCAGCATATAACTGTTTCACCTTCATTTAGAGGTGAAGGGATTGGAAAAGAAATGGTATCCAAAGTGCAAAATTTCCTTCCATGTACAGAAATAAAGGCTGCTGAATCGACAAAACCATTCATAGATAAGTGCACAATCCAGCAAGAAGGAACAGACATTTAATGTCTGTTCCTTCTTTTTTCTTCACGGGCATTAAGTATTTCTGAACGATCCCGGAGCATATGCTTGTGTATGAGTTGATCACCTGTTAGTGCTTCTAATGCTGGTTGTTGTAGGATGGCTGATGATAACTCAGATGAATCGACTTGTATTTTAAATGGCTGAAAAGATGTATTATTTTCAATGGATTCTAGTGATTGTTCCAAATTCACGATAAGTCTTGAAAAGTTAATGCCTTCATAAAAAGCACTCGTACCATTCAGATGGAAACGATCGTATGATTTGGCCAGTGATCTTTTCGCGCCATTGAAATTACCCCTTCGCCAGTGATACATTCCTGTCGAGAGCAAAATCCAAGCAGTAAGCGGATGTGTTTTATCTTTCGGTGCAATTTCTTTCCAGTATTCTTCCAACACTTCGTGGCATTCAAAAAAATCCTCGTGCTCATTAAAATATATGACAAACTGCACAAAAAGTGGGTGAAACAACGGATGCATTCTTCTCACACTTCCTCTATACTAAAATTTGAATCTATTTGATCGGGTGATCTTAACATGTCTTATGAAGTAAAATTGGACGCTTTTGAAGGTCCTCTCGATTTATTATTGCACTTAATCCATCGTTTGGAAATTGATATATATGATATTCCAATGGCTGATTTAACTTTACAGTACATGGAACATATTCGTGCTATGCAAGTGCTTGAATTGAATGAAGCAAGTGAATATTTAGTAATGGCCGCATCCCTGCTTGCAATCAAAAGTAAAATGCTGCTTCCGATTCACGAAGGTGAATTGGATGATGACGAACTTGCCCTTGATATGAATGACCCAAGGGAAGAATTGGTGAATCGTCTGATTGAGTATCGGAAGTATAAAGAAGCAGCTGAGAATCTGCAGCAATTAGAAGAACAAAGAGCACAAGTCTTTACAAGAGCACCAAGTGACTTGACCGACTATCAGCCAACTCAACAATTAACTGCATTTGATGATCCTTTGAATGTCTATGACATGTTGGGTGCTTTTCAGAAAATGCTGAGAAGGAAACGATTGAAAGCCCCGCTTGCCACCAAAATTACTCGACAAGAACTATCCATTAAGGACCAAATGAAAAGTGTCTTCAAGACTTTGAAATCCCGAGGCGGAAGTTGTTCTTTTTCAGAACTTTTTCCATCAGAAGACAAACCAACTCTGGTTGTCACATTTTTATCTTTGCTGGAACTTATGAAAAGACAAATGGTAATGGTCGAACAACGTCAGAATTTTGATGATCTGACAGTTAATCTAATAAATGATCGATGGGAGGAAGAATCTTTTGAGCCTATTGATGAGTAGAATTGAAAGTTTACTTTTTGTCACAGGAGACGAAGGGTTATCAAGTAAACAGATTGAAAATTTAACTGGTGCAACATCTATAGAGGTAAAAGAAGCATTAGAGAAATTACAGGATGACTATACAAAATCCAAAAACCGCGGAATTGAATTAAAAGAATTAGCCGGTACATATCAACTAATTTCAAAAAAACAAAACGCAGAAACCATTCAACGTCTCGTTGAAAACCCAACGAATCAACCTCTTTCACAGGCTTCATTGGAAGTGTTGGCGATTGTTGCCTACAAACAACCGATTACACGAATCGAGATTGAAGACTTACGGGGCGTGAAGAGTGAAAGACCATTACACACGTTAAGCCTTAAAGGTCTGATTCAGGAAGTCGGTCGAGCTGAAGGTACAGGGCGTGCCATCCTGTACGGTACCACGAAAGAGTTTTTAAATGTATTTGGATTAAATGATATGAATGAGTTGCCGCCGTTACCGGAAACACAAGGGACGGAAGATGATGACCAAACAGATTTATTCATGACAAAGTTCCAGGAAGCTTTTGGGGAACAACAAGAATAAGAAGCGAAAGGTGCTGCTGGTTGCGAAATAAATGGTTGATATTGTTAGTGATTCTCCTGGTAGGTGTAAGTCTGTTGTACCCTCGATTATCTGAGGCGCAGGGATCTGCTTATGCAGTAATTGATGCGAAGACAGGACGGTTATTGGCAGGAAGTGGTGAAGACCAAAAAATGCCGATTGCCAGCTTAACAAAAATGTGGACAGCGGTTGTCGTGGCGGATGAAGTAGATTTAAAAGAAAAGGTCAAAATTTCTCCTGTAGCCACATCGCAAGAAGGTTCATCCATTTATCTTAAAAATGGAGAAGAAACAGCCGTTGATGTATTGCTTTATGGATTAATGCTGAGGTCTGGTAACGATGCAGCAGTTGCTCTAGCAGAGCATGCAGGAGGATCAGTTGAAGGCTTCGTTAAATTGATGAATGAAAAAGCAAAAATTATGGGATTAAAAGATACACACTTTGAAAACCCATCAGGATTACACCACGAGGAACACTTATCTACCGCTTATGACACAGCTCTTATGTTGAAAATCGCAATGGAGAATAAAGAACTCAAACCGATCTTAACTGCACCCCATTTCAAACAAGACGGGAAGTACTGGGATAACAAACATAAGCTCGTTCGCTTGGAAACGAAAGCGATTGCCGGGAAAACAGGATTTACGAAAACAGCAGGTAGAACACTTGCAACGTATTTCAAAGATGGAGACGAAGAAGTGATTGTTGTTACATTGAACCAATCGAATGATTGGCAAATGCACATGCAACTTGCAGAGAACGTCTTTGCACAATATGATAGAGTTCAAGTCATTAAAAAAGGCTCATATGATTTACCAGGTGGATTGGTGATGAAAGCTGACAAGTCAGCCTACATTCTAAAACACAAAGATGAACAAGTTTCGCATCTTGTCGTTTTGAATCGGGCGAAAGCGTCTCAAAAGATGGCAAAATGGGAAGTACAAATAAACGGGAAAACCATACTTACAAAAAAAGTACATATTGAGCGGAATGAATGACGAAGACTGCTTATTAAATAAGCGGTCTTCTTTTGTTTTGAGCGAAAGTGTGACATAATTTTTAAAGAGTATAGGAATCGACGATGAGGTGAAAGTATGGAAAGATTACAAAAAATGTTAGCACATGCTGGGGTTGCGTCACGAAGAAAATCCGAGCAACTGATTTTAGAAGGAAAAGTGAAAGTGAATGGACAAGTTGTCAAAGAACTTGGAACAAAAGTATCTGCATCAGATACAGTTGAAGTAGATGGCGTGAAGTTGGAAAAAGAGCAAAAGGTTTATTATTTATTATATAAACCAAGAGGAATTATTTCGGCAGTGACGGATGACAAAGGACGTAAAACGGTTGCAGATTTATTTCCGCACATACCAGAACGACTATTTCCGGTGGGGCGTTTAGATTATGAGACATCGGGTCTTTTAATCATGACGAATGATGGCGATTTATCATATACGCTGACTCATCCTAAATTCAAAATTGATAAGACGTATGTTGCACGAGTTAAAGGAATCCCAGTGAAAGAGCAACTCCGACCGTTAGAACGTGGAATTGTACTAGAAGACGGAAAGACAGCTCCAGCCCGTGTCAAATTATTATCGGCTGATCCAAAACAAAGCAAGGCAATTATTGAAATCACGATTCATGAGGGTAAAAACCGTCAAGTTCGTCGCATGTTCGATGCCATCGGTTTCCCTGTGCAAAAATTGAAACGTGAACGCTTTGCTTTCTTGACGCTTCATGGTCTTAATGCAGGTGAATCACGTGAGTTGACGTCCCATGAAGTGAAATTACTGCGTGTTATGGCTGAAACAGGAAAAATTGGTTCATAATTAGTAGGTATTGGAAATTGCTTAAATCTATTCACAAATAATTTAGAGGTTTTCGGAATACCTGAAAACGTTCACAAACCCTTCAAATGTGCGGTCTTAGCAACCGCTTTTCTTTGTTATAATGATAAATGATTATTTCGTCATGTAGGAGGGTATAAAAATGGCTCAGACGAAACAAAAAAGATTTTTGATACGGACATTGATTTTGTCTGTTCTGGTAGTAGCAATCATTTACACTATTTACAACAATGCTTCTAAAGACAAGGTGGATGTTCTAGGCGTTGGGGACGAAGCACCGGATTTCACTTTGGTGGATTTAAATGGGGAAGAGCATCGCTTGTCAGATTATAAAGGACAAGGGGTCTTTCTAAATTTCTGGGGTACATGGTGTAAGCCGTGTGCAAAAGAAATGCCCGCAATGGATCGTCAATACGAAGTATTTAAAGAACAAGGTGTTGAAATATTGGCTGTAAACATCGCGCAATCCAATTTTGAAGTAGAACAGTTTGCTGACCAGTATGGACTGGATTTCCCGATTGTTATTGATAAAACGAAAAGTGTGATGGAAACATACAACATTGATCCGCTTCCAACGACTTTGTTAATCAATCCTGAAGGTAAAATTGAGAAGATCGTACGCGGAGAGATGACAGAACAGGACATCGCTCATTTTATGGAGCAGATACGTCCCGATTAAGGAGTCAATCATATGAACAACATCATTTGTGCTTGTGGGCATGAAAATCCAGAAGGAACAGTGTTATGTGGGAACTGTGGTCGGCCCCTCACAAAAGAAGCAAAAGATTTAAAATTAGCGGATATGCGTTACGAAGGTTCTGCACGCCGTTCGCAAACATACAACAAATCGATTATTGATAAGATATGGAACTTCTTTTCAAGTGTTAAAATCGGAGTAACGATTATTATCATGATTTTGGTGGCAGCTGCCATCGGAACAATTCTACCGCAAGTACTTTACGTTCCAGCAACAACAGAAGCGGATATAGCCGCTTATTATGAAAGAGTGTATGGAACGTTTGGGAAGATCTATTACGAATTGGGCTTATCAGATCTATATGGCTCATGGTGGTTCCAGACGTTAATCGGGATGCTTGGTATTTCCCTTATCGTTGCAAGTTTGGACCGTTTTATTCCTTTATACAACTCTTTGAAAAAACAACGCACGAAAAGACATGAAAGCTTTATGAAACGTCAACGTCTTTTTGCTCTTGGTGGCATCAGTTCCATAGAAGAAACGTTTACAAAAAGTGAAGCTAAGCTAAAAGAACTCCGTTATAACGTGAAGCGAGAAGACGGAGCGTTACTGGCGGAAAAAGGTCGCTTTTCAAGATGGGGTCCTTATGTTAATCATGTTGGTCTTATTATTTTCCTGTTCGGGGTTATGCTGAGGGCATTACCAGGATTCTATGTGGATGAAACGATGTGGATTCGCGAAGGTGAAACACGGGCCATTCCGGAAGCACCTGGTTATTACTTGGAAAGTAAAGAATTTATTCTTGAAACTTACGATAAAGAAAAATCAGACGAAGTATTCGGAGATGCTATTGATCGTGTCGGAACGATTGCATCTAACTATCAGACAAATGTAGTTTTATATAAAAAACCAGAAACTGCATTACCTGGTCAAACTGATAATCTTGAAGAAGTGAAAAAAGAATCCATTCAGGTGAATCATCCTTTGAAATTTGAAGGTTTTTCTGTTTATCAAATGGACTTCCGTTTGGATGAACTTCGCACAATGCATTTTAATCTATCAAATAAAGCGACTGGCGAATCTTTAGGTGATCTTTCCATCGATTTGACGAATCCAAAAACTACTTATGATTTAGGTAATGGGTCTTCTGTAAAATTGTTAGGATATTATCCGGATTTTTCTGGATTTGAAAAGGGAGAGCCTCAAACGAAGTCTCCAGTTCCGAACAACCCTGCATTTTTAGTGGAAATGAAGACACCTGAAACTCCTGAAGGGGAAACCAGTTTTGTGGCGATAAAACAAACTGTGGAGCCGCTTGGGGATAATGAATATAAACTTGAATTCCAAAATGTAGATACGCGTGATGTTTCCGGTCTCACGATACGGAAAGATAAAACATTATGGATTTTAGCTTTAGGTGGCTTGATTTTCATGATCGGGGTTGCGCAAGGATCTTACTTCAATCACCGTAGAATATGGATTCATGAAACGAAAGATGGACAGGTTGCTGTCGCTGCCCATACGAATAAAAACTGGTTTGCTATTAAAAAAGAGTTGGATCAGCTAACGGAAGTAGCACAACTGCCTCCATACATGGATCAACAGGACTCTGAATCACATGAGCTCAAAAAGGATGGTGAGAAGTCGTCATGACACTCGTCTCGATAAGTGGGAATTTATTGTTTTTTGCATTTGTTTGTTATTTGATTGCAACATTATTTTTCGGTGGAGCAGTGAAAGGGTCAAAGTCAGAAGCATCAGCTTCTGAGAAGCGATGGGGACGCATCGGTATTATTGTAACGATTGTTGGATTCATCGCAAACTTGGCTTACTTCATCACTCGTTGGATAGCTGCTGGACATGCTCCGGTAAGTAACTTATTTGAGTTTACAACCGCTTTTGGCATGATGGTAGTTGGTGCGTTTATTTTAATCTTTTTCATTTACCGGACACCATCACTCGGACTGTTCGCATTACCAATTGCAATCATCATTATTGCATATGCGAGCATGTTCCCGCGCGACATTAATCCTTTGATTCCGGCGTTGAAAAGCTATTGGTTAACAGTCCATGTTATTACGGCTGCACTCGGTGAAGCCATTCTAGCAATCAGTGCCGTGGCTGGTTTGATTTACTTACTGAAGAATGTTGACATTACGAAGAAATCAAAACAAAGTTTTTGGTTGGAAACGGTCATGTTTACACTCGTCTTAACATTAGGCTTTGTTGCTTCAACTACTACATTTACCGTGATGGATTACGAAGCAAAATTCAGCTATGTAGATAAAGAAGAAAAAGAAAAAGAAATTACGTATAATGCACCACCTCTATTCGGAATGAATGAGTATGAGTCTTTGACACCTGGAACTATGGCACCAGTTGCCGAAATGCCTCCACTTGTTAATGCGAAAAAATTAACGACGGTTACTTGGTCATTAGTGTTTGGGGTTATTATTTATGGATTAATCAGGCTAATCATTCGCAAACCAATTTCAGCTGTTCTGAAACCTTTTGCCCAAAAGGCCAATTCGCAGTTAATGGATGAAATCGGTTATCGTGCTGTGTCCATCGGATTCCCTGTGTTTACGCTTGGTGCACTGATATTTGCGATGATCTGGGCACATGAAGCCTGGTCAAGATTCTGGGGTTGGGATCCGAAGGAAGTTTGGGCTCTCATCACATGGCTATTCTATGCAGCTTTCCTGCATCTTCGATTATCACGAGGCTGGCATGGCGAAAAATCTGCATGGTTGGCTGTCATAGGCTTCATTATTATTATGTTTAACTTAATTGCTGTTAACCTAATTATTGCCGGGTTACACTCATACGCATAAAATGACAAGCCTTTTCCTTCCGAGGGAAGGGCTTTTCTTTCATTTTAGAGCATGTAATTGTACAATAATTGGTAGAGTCAGGACGAGAGGGGTAACACTATGTCGGAACATATTGCTGTTTTAGTTGTAGATGACGAAGACCGCATTCGTCGATTATTGAAAATGTATTTAGAGCGTGAAGGATATGAAGTGGACGAAGCTGAAAATGGAGCCATGGCACTAGAAATGGCACTTGAAAAAGAATATCACTGTATCCTGTTGGATGTGATGATGCCAGAGAAAGACGGCTTGGAAGTCCTTGCCGAACTTCGTGAACTTAAAGCAACACCGATTCTTTTATTAACTGCCAAAGGCGAAGAAGCAAACCGCGTTCAAGGATTTGAATTAGGTGCGGATGATTACATAGTCAAACCATTTAGCCCGCGCGAAGTCGTTCTTCGTATTAAGGCCGTCTTAAGACGCTCCGTGACAATTTCACCAATTACTACAACCTCTTCTTCAAAAGATTTGGTGGTATTTCCGCATCTAACGATTGACCATGATGCACATCGCGTCACAGCGGATGGAACAGAAGTGAACTTGACACCGAAGGAGTATGAGCTACTTTACTTTTTAGCGAAAGCTCCGGATAAAGTGTTCGACCGTGAACAATTGCTGAAAGAAGTTTGGCATTACGATTTCTTTGGTGATTTGCGTACAGTCGATACCCATGTGAAACGATTACGTGAGAAATTGAACCGTGTATCCGAAAAAGCCGCAAAAATGATTGTAACTGTATGGGGAGTAGGCTATAAATTCGAGGTTGTCAATGAATAGAATATGGAACAGCGTTGTCGGGAAGCTATGGGTAACCATATTGCTTCTCGTTTCGTTTGTATTGTTTATCATTACGGTCTTAATGCTTGAATTTTTAGGGAACTATCATAGCGAGCAAGCTGAAGCATCCTTACGGCAGGAAGCGAGTACAATTGCCCGTATTGTAGATGATCATGAAAATGTTGATGCATCTCTCTCTATTATTTCTGACGTCCTTGGCCCAGAAACGAATGCACTGATTGCAAAAGAACCGCGTGAAGTATCTCTTGCCTTGCATGAAGGGGAAAATGGAGAAGAAATAAAAAAATATATTATGAGAGATCAAACGCTTGGAAATGTTTTCGAATCATCACAACCAATCATTAAAGAAATGATGCTGCCATCTCTGCAAAATAAAAGTCAAATGGAACCATTTATCGTATTGGCTTCTCCATTGAATGTTGAAAACGAAGTTCATGGAGCCGTATTCATTTATCAAAGCTTGGATGTCATTCATAAAACTACAAAAGAAACGACGAATATCGTCTTTCTCTCTGCTTTTATCGCATTTATCTTAACGACATTCTTTGCTTTTTTCCTTTCTACCCGGATCACATCACCACTGCGTAAAATGCGTGAAGCCGCATTTGAATTATCGAAAGGAAACTTTGATACAAAACTTCCTTCACATCAAAATGATGAAATTGGCCAGTTGGCAAATGCATTTAACCAGATGGGAAGACAATTAAAGCATCATTTAGAAGTGATCAATCAAGAGAAGGAACAGCTATCCAGTATTTTGACGTCGATGACAGATGCCGTCATTACGTTTAATCGTGATCATACGATTTTACTAAGCAATCCACAAGCTGAAAAATTGTTACAAAAATGGTTTTTCCGCATGGGTACGAATAATGGTCAGCCGATACCTGTTGAAATGGATCACATGCTCGACCATGTCCTTCATATGGAAGAAGAAATTAATGAAGAACTCGAAATGGAAGGAAGCTATTTTGCCATTACAATCAGTCCATTGTACAGTGGCGATTCAATTAGGGGAGCCGTTGCTGTATTGCGGGATATGACTGAACAACATCGACTGGATCGATTACGCTCTGACTTCATAGCGAATGTGTCTCATGAACTCAGAACCCCTATTGCGATGTTGCAAGGGTATAGCGAAGCCATTATAGATGATGTTGTATCATCTGAAGAAGAACGAGACGAAATGATAAAAATTATTTATGAAGAATCCCAACGCATGGGACGGCTCGTTACTGATTTATTGGACTTAGCCCGTATGGAATCAGGTAGGATGCGTCTGTATAAAGAGAATGTTGCTGTTTCCCCAGTCATCGAAAGAATTACACAAAAATTCGCACAAGTAGCGAAGGAATCACACATTGATTTGAAATTCGATTCTGCCGTCTCTCAGAAATTGACTACAGAAGTGGACGAAGATCGTATTGAACAAGTTTTGACCAATCTGATTGATAACGCTATCCGTCATACACCGAATGAAGGAAAAGTCACGGTATGTGTCGAACAACACAATGCATTCGTGAAAATTAGCGTGGAAGACACAGGTTCGGGAATACCAGTTGAAGATCTGCCGTATGTGTTTGAGCGTTTTTACAAAGCAGATAAATCGAGAACAAGAGGAAAAGGTGGGACTGGTTTGGGTCTTGCCATTGCCAAAAATATGGTGGAAGCCCATGATGGTGTGATTTCAGTAATGAGTGAAGAAAATGTTGGAACCAAATTTACCTTTACATTACCAATAAAAAAAATGTAACTTTTTATTTGTTGTAACGACTAATTTTATGAACGGGGGGAGTTCATGAATGACTCCGTTTTTCACAGGCTCTATGATCAATATCATCAAGACGTATTTCAGTTCTTGCTGTATATTGTTAAAAATAGACAGACAGCCGAAGACTTAATGCATGAAGTATATGTTAGAGTTTTAAAAGCATACAGCCGATTCGAAGGGAAAAGTTCCGAAAAGACTTGGTTATTTTCGATTGCCAAAAACGTTGCGATTGATCATTTTCGAAAGTCGTCTGTACGCAAGCGTCATGCTTTTGACTTTTTTGACTGGGAAAAACAAGAGCTGAGATCCAATGAAGCTCTGCCCGATGAATTAGTCGAAATGAATGATGATATGAAGCAATTGCTGGACGTATTAGATGAATGCACTGGCGATCAAAAAATGGTTATTGTCATGCGATACTTTCAAGACCTATCCATTACGGAGACAGCACAAGTTCTCGGATGGACGGAAGGGAAAGTAAAGACCACACAACATCGGGCAATCCATAAACTTAGGGATCGCTTATCAGGGCATTCGGATAGGAGGCAAGTTCACGGTGAGCAACAATAAATGGAGTGAACAAAAGATTGACGAGTTACTTAGCCAAGTGCCCAAAATACATGATACACGCTCCAAAGACGAAGTATTGAAACGTTTGCAGCAAGATCCAAGATTGGCCGATAGCAAAAACAAAAAACGTAAACAATGGATTCCATCAGCTGTAGCAGTTGCAGCGATGGCTACCTTGACAATACTTGTAGCAAGTTTTCTCAATAATCCGCAAAATGAGGATAAGACCATGTCAGAGATAGCTGTTACAGATAGTTCCGCTAAACTTGAAGAAGAAAGCGCGGATGATACATCGAATCAAATGTTTTCAAATAGTAAAGAATCTGCAAACGATAGTGCGGGCATAACCAGTGATGAGGAAACGTCTCCTACATTTGCTCGTCAAGGTGCCGTTCTCACATCTGTCTACCCAGTAGATGCAAAAGAACACACAGTCTTTCACATTGGCATGTTGTCGAATGATGGAATCGTTGTACCCTTAACGGTACTTATTCCGAGCCGGACCATTGCGAATGATTTAGGAAATGCAGAGCCAACGAGTTTGGATTTGTATAATCAATATGCTGGTGAATTAGTTGAATCCGCACTTGGATTTGCTGAATTCCATCCATTCGAAGGTGAATTTAAAGAACAACAGAATCAATTGATTCACAAGTTGCCATCTACACATGATTACGATTTGTCGAGTGCAACCATAAATGCGTATACCGAATCAATTCAAGAAACGTTTTATGGCTACAACCAAGTTGTTTTTCAAAATGAAGATGGAAGTCAAGCTGAATTTGATCAGGTTGGTCCTATGAAACCGCGAGCATTGACAAGTGGGAACACGTTTACGAGTTTCTATCTGTATAGAAATGAAAACGGAAATCAATTTTTGGTACCGAACATGAACGAAACTCATTCGGACGTTCAAGAAGCGATGAATGAAATGAAAACATCTCAGAGTGATTATCTACAGAGTGTAATTCCCGAAGGCATCAATTTTGAAGTGAGCAATGAACAAGGGATAAATCGTATCCGGTTTACAGAGGAATTGAACTTAGAACTAATGGATCCTCAAGTAGCTTCTCATTTAATCGAAGGGATTCTATTGACGAATGGAAGTTTTGGGAACGACGTTCAGTTTGAAAATATCGCACCATTGACTTGGAATGGATTCGATTTCAGTAAGCCCGTTGAAAGTCCTGTTGGAGCGAATAAATATGTTTGGGAATAAGGTTTTACATGTTTCAAATTGACAATTGGATAGAAATTTATTAATAAAAAAGAACCATACGTAGGCTCAAGTAGTTTACAAATGGTTCTTTTTTTCTTATAGTAAACAATGTAAGTTAATATTGATTCATCTTCGGGGCAGGGTGAAATTCCCGATCGGCGGTAATAGAAGAACGTTTTCTTAAGCCCGCGAGCCGTAAGGCAGGATTTGGTGTGATTCCAAAGCCGACAGTATAGTCTGGATGGGAGAAGGTGAAGGTGCGGTCGTTTTTCGTTCTGTCATTTAACGAGACGCCTATTTAAGTGCGCCTTTCTACTCCCTTAAGCGATAACGGCTTAGGGGATTTTTGATGGGACAAAGCGGACGAACTTTTCTTCTTGTGGAGTGGATCGGCAAAAGGAGAGAGTTTTTATGAAGAACAACAAACTGCGTGTCATGATTGCAGTAGCCATGTTAAGTAGTATTTCATTTGTTTTAATGCTATTTAATTTTCCGTTACCTGCATTACCACCATTTTTAAAAGTCGATTTCAGCGATGTGCCAGCACTTATTGCGGCAATTACTATGGGACCTGTAGCTGGGATTTTAGTAGCACTATTTAAAAATGTTCTATATTGGATTTTCAGTGGTAGTCCAACAGGTGTTCCTGTTGGGGAAATTGCCAATTTTGTAACGAGCATTTTGTTCATGCTTCCTGTATATGCAATTTATCGTAAAGTTTCAAATACGAAAGGTTTGGCAATTGGTCTGATTGTGGGAATCCTTGCCATGGCAATCGGAATGAGCGTGTTAAATTACGCGGTATTTTTACCGATGTACACTTATTTCTTGAATATGCCAGCACTTACTGGTTCTGCATTGCGTGATACCATTGTGCTAGGGATTTTACCATTCAACTTAATTAAAGGGTTGCTGTTGTCCGCCATCATCATTGTTTTGTTCAAGACGATGAAAACGTGGTTGGATAAACAACGAGCTCAATTTTCATAATAATAATCATTATTAGGCTATGTGAAAAAATACTAGAGATTGATCAGAAAGAGTCCATTTGCGCACAGCATGCCGCAAGTAAGAGTAAGGTCAAAGGAAATTTGACCGTACTCTTTGCGACGAGTAACCGCAGGCACAGCACTTTTGAAGTGTAAGACCAACAAGTATGCGGTTTTCATACTTGTTGGCTCATGCGTAACATGCGGCTAGCGCAAATGTGCGATAAACGACATTATATTAATAAAGCTATATTAATGAAAAAAAAAAGCTGCGAAGAAATTCGCAGCTTTTTCCTATTCGTATTTTAATGCATCTCCGTCAAATGATTCTTCGGCAACTTTAATGGAATCCGTAGGGCAGCCTTCAAATGCATCTTGCATATCTTCTTCGAGTTCATCTGGAACTTGAGTTGTTCCCATGTTATCATCTAAAATAACAAAGGCAATGCCTTCATCATCATAATCGTAAATATCAGGTGCAGCTGCGCCACATGCGCCACAAGCGATACAAGTATCTTTATCTACAATAGTATACTTCGCCATGTTAAAACCTCTCCTTTTTCTCCGTTCGCTTGAAAAAGCTTTTCGTATTTATTCTAATCATGTTTTCCTCAATTTTCAACCTAAATACATATTAAATTGGAGGAAGTCTTGTGCTATTCCAACAAATCATCTTACATATGGTCAATCGATTAAATGAAGAACGTACAATTTCAGCCCCGTTTCACCTAATTAGAGGTAAACGTTCGGGTCAAACCATCCAAGATGTTAAAAGTTATGGACTGACCAATTACTTTTCACTTTTTCCAAAACTCACAAAACCAACATATGAACAATATGTGCAACAAATGATTCAGTCAAACTTGCTGATTGTCAACGAGCAATCTATTCCCAAACTAACGCTCTTGGGAAAAGAAAAGTTGAAGGAAATGCCATCATTGCAGTTGAATGGCTGGTTATATAGAGGAAATGAACGCATTTTCTTTCAACGTTTATCGTTAGTTACTCAAACACTCTCGCATGTTAACGCAAAAAAATGGACGTTCACACCCATCCAGAAAGATGAAAAGATTCAACAATGGGTTCGTCATTTTTTGCATGACTTTACTTACAAGTCAAATGAGTTCATTTCAAAATATTATGAAGAACTGCTCAGTGTGTGCCAGTCGGACAAGTTATCCGAACTTCATTTAGTAATTCTCAGTCATCGTTTGACTGGATATGAGGTAAGTGGAGTGACATGGCAACAGCTTTCCCGCGCGTTGGAGGAAGATGAAATGGATCTTCAAATCCGTCTGCAAGAAAGTTTACATATTATACTAGATGAAATTTCTATCAGACCATCTTTGAGTCTATTAACGAGAATGACTGAAGATATCAAAGTATCAACTCCATTAACTGAATCAGCTAAGAAAACCTCAGATTTGTACCAAAAAGGCTATTCATTTGAAGAAATTAGTTCAATGCGCCAACTAAAGACAAGCACAATAGAAGATCATTTTGTAGAGATGGCGATGAATGGATCATTATTATCAGTAGAGATGTTTTTTCCGAGCGAGGATGTTCCGACGCTCATTCAAAAAATTAAACAACAAGAAACTAAAAAATTACGGACGCTAAAAGACGTTTTCCCAAGTTATACGTACTTTCAACTAAGGTTGCTTTTGGCTATAGGAGGGGAATCGAATTGACGTCAAATCTGGAGAAAGTTCTATATGATAAATTTGGTTATCGTACGTTTAGGCAAGGTCAAAAAGAAATCATAAAAAGTATTATCAATAAAGAAGATGTTCTTGCAATTTTACCTACAGGAATGGGTAAATCACTTTGTTATCAGCTACCGGGATATCTTTTACCGCATAGCGTCATCATTATTTCGCCCTTGCTATCATTAATGCAGGATCAAGTTGAACAACTGAAAAAAATGGGGGAGAGGCGAGTCGTTGCGGTAAATTCATTTTTGACTCCACCTGAAAAAAATGCGCTTTTGCAGAGAATGGAAACATATAAATTCATTTTTCTATCTCCTGAAATGATGATGCAAGAACAAGTGAAAGCTAAGCTAATGACCATGAAGATTTCTTTAGTTGTTGCGGATGAAGCTCATTGCATATCACAATGGGGATTCGACTTTAGACCGGACTATTTGCGATTGAGTGATTGGTTATCTTTTAGCGGACGCCCTCCAATCCTTGCGTTAACTGCGACAGCGACACCAAAGGTTATTGAAGATATCACCACTCAATTGAATATGCGCCAGCCATCAATCCATATCCAAGCACTCGATCGACCAAATATTCGATATGAAGCGGTTGAAGTTGATTCCCAGGAGCATAAGTTTGATCTTATCGCAGAACAAATAGAGCGCTTTACCGGTCCGGGAATTCTGTATACGCAATCACGCAGAAAAGCAGACGAATATGCTCTGAAATTAAATGCGAAGGGCATCCGTATTGCCTCATACCATGCAGGAATGGAACAAGTCGATAGGATGTTTATTCAACAGCAGTTTTTGAATGGTGAAATTGATTGGGTGTGTGCGACAAATGCCTTTGGAATGGGTGTACATAAAGATGATGTGCGGCAAATCATTCATGATCATTTTCCGTCATCGGTTGCCAATTACGCTCAGGAAGTTGGGCGTGCTGGAAGAGATGGCCTTGATTCACTGGCCACAATGTTTTTTACTCGAGATGATGAAGATTATTCGATTTTCGTGGCTACGAACGATTTTCCCGAAGAGACACATGTCAGATTGTATAAAGAATTTCAGCAAAACGGACAACATCCTAGTCAATTAGTGGAGATTGGCGTGTTATCTGAAACGCATGTACGAATATTAACCTATTGGTTACCACGCAAATCAGTTGAGGAGACCATCGATATTTTGCATCAATTAAAACAGCAAAAGATTCAGCAGATTTATTTGATGAAAGACATTTTAACGAATTCTTCTTGCATTCGACAGCAAATCGTTGAAGTGTTTGGACAGCAACTTAAGGAAAGGCCAGAAAATTGTTGTTCGAAATGCGGATTAAATAAAGAGAATATCGTAAATTCATCGGAACAACCAGCAGCCAAATTAATACTGAATGCTTGGGAAAAAAGAATTTCAGCATTGTTCCAACGAAACTGTTAGAGGTTTATTTTACTTTTTCTCCAAATTTCGTCATAATAAATAAAGATGAAAAGTAGAATAGGAGTTTACAGCTATGAATAAAGATGATTATCAAAATAAAATTGAAGAACATCGTAAACCCATACAATTAAATGGTGATGAAAAACCCAATACACGTGCTTCCAGACGTTCAACGAATGTTGATCCTAAAAAGAAGAAAGAAAAACGCAATTTATTGTTACCCATCCTGTTCTTATTCTTTATTCTGATACCTGTTTCATTTCTGATCTATGTTTTTGCATTTTATGAGCCGAATGCGAATGAAACAACAGTTCAAGACGATAGCCAAGTCAAATATGAACAAAATGAAGAAGATGTAGCAAGTGAAGAAGATTCTCAAAACACTGAGTCAGAAGCGTCTGCTGAAGAAAACACTGAAAAGGAGAATGCGGAAGAATCTTCAACAACTGAACAACAAACCAAAGAAGAAACACCAGAAGAAGTAGTAACAGAAACCGAAGAAGTTGAAGAAGAGACTGACACAACACAGGATGAAGAACAATCCTCAGATTCCAAGACACATGTCGTTAAACCAGGTGAAACACTTTACCGAATTGCCATGAATTATTACAATTCACCAGATGCCGTCGAAAAAATCAAATCTGCAAATGGACTTTCATCAGACTCGATTTCAACTGGGCAAACATTGATTCTTCCATAAATTTTTGTATTATAAAGAGGATAAGAGTGAGTTTTGTAGAATAGGTTAATAATCAATATAGATTGAGGTGACAGCATGTTTGCGAAAAGTGTAATGATTCCAAAGGAAAAATGTATTTCAATTCAAACATCAGAGTCGGTGCAAGCGGCACTGGACATATTGGAAAAAAATCAAATCGATGCATTGCCAGTATTGGAAAATGGCCATTATAAAGGTATTTTAAATCGATATATTGTTTACCGTGCATTTTATTACAGTGGTTTAAACAAAGAAGATTTTCTTGCAAGCACGTCTTTAATGGACGTTGTGACAAGATCGGAAATCTATTTATCCATTGATGACGTTTTTGAAGATTCTCTACTTCAACTAAATGACTTTCCAATTATAGCGGTAGTGGAAGAAAATCGCTTTTTAGGTCTTGTCACTCGATTTGATATCATGGATCAATTCAGAAGTGCTTTTGGAATGGATAGTCCTGGCGTTCGCATAACATTTACGTCTGTAGAGACAGAGGGACAGATAGCCCGCGTAGGAGACATTATTCAAAAGTTCCATGAATCTGTGATTTCATTAGTTACATTTGATGAATCAGACAAATTATTGAGACGTATCGTGTTGAAAATCGAGAAACGTGATAATGTACAAAAATTCTTGAAAGAACTTGACCGTTCTGGATTCCGCGTATTGCATATGGAAGAAGATTGATCGAAATACAACTTTCATACAAGTAAGGGGAAGGGGAAACCCTCCTCTTTTTATTTTGATTCAGAGGTGAATACATGCGTTATTTGGCAACAATTATAGGCTTTACTTTATGTATACCATTGATTATGGTGAAAAAAGCTTTTGAGACGAATATACGTCACCAGCAAATTGACATATCCAGTTATAAGGATGAGCATCCATTCCGCCTGTTTTTCATTTCCGATATTCATCGAAGGAAAATAACGAATCATTTAGTTGAGGAAGTCGGAACAGATATACATGCAGTGATTATAGGTGGAGATCTGGCGGAAAGTGGTGTACCTTTAGGGCAAATTGAAGACAATATTAAACAACTGGCTAAAATCGGTCCTATTTATTACGTTTGGGGTAATAATGACCGTGAAGTGGGAGAACACCATATCCGAAAATATATTCAAAATGTGGGTGGAATAATTTTAGAAAATGAAGCAGTCTGCGTAAAAACGAATGCTCATCATATCTGGATTGTTGGCATAGAGGATGTATCTTCTGGAAGAGCGAACATTAGTAAAAGTTTTGCCAAGGTACCTGAAGAAGACCCGATTGTCTTTGTTTCACACACTCCGTTTGTCTTTCATAAAGTAAAAGACCGTTACAATTCTGACGTGTTATTGGCTGGTCATACTCATGGAGGACAGATTCGATTAGGAAAATGGGGATATTACCAAAAAGGTGAGTTGATAAAAGGTCGAGATGAATTTACTTTAATCAGTAATGGCTTCGGTACAACTTTTATCCCTCTCAGATTGGGTGCACCTGCAGAATGCCACATCTTGACCATTAAAAATAAAGATTTTTAAAATGTTCTCGCAGCACATACACGACGTTTACAATAATTGTTAAAAAAAGAATCTTCCAGACCGTTTAATCAGCATGCTGAAAATTGAGTTTCACAAATTCAACAGGATATTTTGCAGGCATTTCTATATTTTGATGAGCGATCAGTGCAGAACTTGTTGCATGAATCATAATATTCTCGGACCAAGCATCAGTGTATGGGATTATTGGATTGAGGAAAAAACGATGCCAATTAGTTGTATTGTACAGTTAGTTCTCCAATCATTAGATAGGAGATTTTTATATAGAGGAAGTGTAAAATGATGGAGAAAGTAGATGCAATCATTGTAGGTGGGGGTCCTTGTGGTCTCGCAGCTGCAATATCTTTACAAAATATCGGGCTTTCACCCGTCATAATTGAAAAAGGGAATGTCGTGGAAGCGATTTATAAGTACCCTACTCATCAAACTTTTTTTAGTACAAGTGAAAAACTGTCAATCGGGGATGTACCGTTCATTATTGAAGGACGTAAACCAAAACGAAATCAGGCACTTGTTTATTACCGCGAAGTGGTAAAAATGAAAAAATTACACGTCCGCAAATTCGAAACGGTTCAACGAGTTGAGAAAATCAAAAATATGTTTGAAGTATATACAACAAAATCTACCTATAAAACTGAACATGTAGTGATTGCAACCGGATATTATGACCACCCGAATTTTCTTGGTATACCAGGAGAAGAGTTACCGAAAGTAAGCCATTACTTCAAGGAAGGTCATCCTTATTTTGATACCGATGTAGTGGTTATAGGGGGTAAAAATTCGAGTATTGATGCAGCTTTAGAGTTAAATAAAGCAGGGGCCAGAGTAACTGTCGTATATAGGGGTAGTACTTATTCAAGTAGCGTGAAACCGTGGATACTGCCTGAATTTGATGGCTTGGTTCGCAGTGGTGAAATCACCATGCTATTTGATTCACACGTTGAAGAAATTGGACAAGAAGAAGTACGGATACGCAAACCAGATCAAGTCATCACCCTTAAAAATGATTTCGTTTTTGCTATGATTGGGTATCATCCGGATCATGACTTCCTGCGCCAAATGGGTGTGCATATTGACGAAGCTTCCGGCAGACCATTGTTAAATGAATTGACGATGGAGTCCAATATTGAAAACTTGTATATTGCTGGTGTTTTAGCGGCAGGAAATAATGCAAATGAAATTTTCATTGAAAATGGTCGCTTTCACGGCGAGTTAATTGCGGACGCGATCAAATCAAAAAAAAGCTGCTGAGTGGTCAGCAGCTTTTTCTTATGTAGAATTAAAAGTGTTCAAAAGGAAAATTAATATTCAAAAATGGTTTGAAGGGATTGTGAGCATCGAGCATCAGATAGCGCTATCAACAGTTTAATTCGTGCTTTCTGACCACTGAGTCCATGTGCAAATAACACGCCCATTTCTTCTAGCATTTTCCCTCCACCTACATAACCATACACGGGCTGCGCAATGCCGTTGTAACATCTGGAAACCAAAACAACGGGAATCTTTTGCAGAATAAGTTGTTTAATAGCGGGTATAATTGCAGGCGGAACGTTTCCTTGCCCCAATCCTTCCAAAACAACTCCGCTATAGCCCGAATTTGCAACATGCATCAGCAAGTCTGCATCCATGCCAGCATAGATTTTAAGTAATGCTACTTTTGGTGACACGTCATCCACTTCAAATGATTCACGCGAGTTGGGTGTATGATGAAAATGAATAGTCGTTTTTGAAATGAGTCCGATTGGTCCATATTGAGGACTTTGGAATGTTGATACGTTACTTGTTGATGTTTTTGTTACGTTCTGGGCTGTATGGATTTCATCATTCATAACAACCAGAACTCCTTTGCCATTTGCGTCTGCAGTAATCGCTACCCGTACTGCTGATAACAGATTATAAACGCCATCTGCACCAATTTCATTTGAAGAACGCATGGCACCTGTCAAGATAATCGGAATATTGCTTTTTACAGTGAGATCTAGAAAATAAGCTGTTTCTTCCAGAGTATCTGTCCCATGTGTAATGACGAAGCCATCTACATGATTTTCTGTCGATTGCAGATCAATAATTTGTTTCAGTTTTAACATTTCTGTCGGGGTCATATGTGGTGATGGGTAATTAAATGCTTCAATTTCATGAATATCGGCATATTCCTTCAATTTATCGATTTCAGCAGTTAACGGATTGGAATCGCCAGGAACTACCGCCCCAGATTCATCTTGAACATGCATGGAAATCGTTCCACCAGTATGAATAACAACTATTTTTTTCATTTCTTACTACCTCCATCCATCCAACAACTGACATAAGAATGATATAATTAAACCAATAAAAGGGAGGCGAGAGCAACTTGATACTATTATTATCTGTCGCAATCGCTCCAGGGCTTGCGTTATTCAGTTATTTTTATTTGCGTAACCAAATTTCATCAGAGCCTTCTCGTACATTGTTTCATACATTTATCTATGGTGCTATTTTAACGTTTCCTATTCTCTTCATACAACATGTGTTTGAAGTTGAACATATTTTTCAATCAATGTTTATACGAAACGTATTATTCACCAGTTTATTAGAGGAGTTTTTTAAGTGGCTCGTTTTGGTTATGGCCATTTACCAGCACGTTGAATTTGATGACCCGTATGACGGGATATTATACGGTGCTAGTGTATCACTTGGTTTTGCTACGGTTGAAAATATTCTTTACATATTTACTTTTGGATTGGATACCGCTTTTTTGCGAGCGTTATTGCCGGTTTCAAGTCATGCTATTTTTGGAGTGGTAATGGGATATTATCTGGGACGTGCAAAATTTGCTTTAAGTGAATCTTCCAAGCCTCTTTTGTTTATCGCTTTGCTGGCACCTTTGTGCTTGCATATGGTCTATAACGGGATACTATCAATTAAATCGATTTCCATGTATTTCATGATTCCGTTCATGTTGTTTTTATGGTGGTTATGTTTAGCAAAAGTAAAAAAAGCGCATTTATTAACGGTTCAACATTTTAATAAACAAGAAGATATAAGTGAAAGTTTGTGAAACCAATTTTAATAAATTGGTTTTTTTTTGTATAAAAAACGCATGATTCCTCATTCTAAGAAAAAGGAGAATGTGTATGCGAAAAAACAAATGGTTAATTTGGTTTATCACTTTATGTATGCTGACATTATCGGTCAGCGCACCCCAGCAATCAGAAGCCTTTTCGGATCAAGTGATTGAAATGGGTGCTTACGGAGATGATGTATTAGAATTGCAAGCACGATTACAATATATCGGTTTCTACAAAAATAAGATAGACGGAAAATTCGGCTACGGTACTTACTGGGCACTACGTAATTTTCAAGAGAAGTTTGGCTTGCCAGTTGACGGTGTGGCAGGGCAAAAAACCAAATCGAGGCTAGCAAAAGAGTCCACCTATCATAAAAAGTATGTAAAAGATCAAATAAATAAAGGAAATCAATTTACTCACTACGGCAATATTCCTTTAGAACAACAGGTTAAGAAAGGGACGAATCAAGGAGCTAAAAAACCTGAGCAGGTACAATTACCAGCTAAATATTCTGAACAAGATTTACAGCTTATGGCCAATGCTGTTTATGGTGAATCACGGGGAGAACCATACGAGGGGCAAGTTGCTGTTGCAGCAGTAATTTTAAATCGTGTGGAAGATCCCAAGTTTCCGAATACTGTAAGTGGGGTAATCTTTCAGCCTAGGGCATTTACCGCAGTTGCTGATGGTCAAATATGGTTGACTCCAAATGCACGCGCTAAAGAAGCTGTACTAGATGCATTGAATGGTTGGGATCCTACTGAAAATGCACTTTATTATTTCAATCCAGACACTGCAACAAGTGATTGGATTTGGTCTCGTCCGCAAATCAAAACAATAGGAAAACATATATTCTGTGAGTGAGGAGGAAAGACATGAAGATTTTATCAAGTATATTAGCTCTTGCCTTGATTGTTATGGGTGTATTTTTATATAACTCCAAACAAAACGAACAAGATTTGCAAAATAACCTTCGGAATCAATATACAAGTCGAATGACGGATGCTTCAGAAAAAATGAGTGAGCTGCAAAAATCTATTCAAAGTGCAACCGTCTTCAGTGACAAAGCCGCACAAGCAGAACCACTTGAAGATATCTGGAGACTATCTTCCGAAATAAAAGACGACATTGCTTCACTACCACTCGATAGGGATTTTTCAAATGAATGGATGAATTACCTCGGACGCCTCGGTGATTATGCAAAACTAAAAAGTGAGGATAAAGTACCTGAAGAGCAATGGTTAAAAGTGACAAATAATGTAGCAAAAAATTTGGATGAGTTTTCCTACGAATGGCAAAATGCCTCAACGGAATTGCTAGCAAGTCAACAATCTTTCCAAAAGTGGCAAAAAGACGTCAAAGCAGAGAAGCCTTCAAAAAAATGGACAGCTTTATCCAGTACGGTAAAAGGTTATTCCGAAAGTGACTTCCCTTTAACTGCAAGTGAATCAGACGACCTTAAGAAAAAAGAGTTAAAGTCTATTGTGGATAAACCAGTAACAAAGCAATATGTTGAAAAAACGATGAAAGAAATGTTTCCGAAGTTTAAAAATGCAAAATTAGTGACCACGTCGAGTAAAAAAGGAGCTGCATATCCTTTCTATCATATTCAATTTAACGAAGGGATTCGAACTGGTTACACGGATTACACCAAAAAAGGTGGACATTTACTATCTTTGTTAATTGAACGTCCAATTGGAAAAGATCGCATTCCCCCAGAACAAATCAAAGAAAAAGCTGAGAGAGCTGTCAAGTCATTTGGATTTGATGATGTTGAACTAGTGGAAACACGTGAAAATCATCTCGTCTGGCATGTTGTTTTTGTAAGGTTGAATCCAACAAATAAAGCTCGGATTTATGCTGATGCCATTCAAATGAAATTGGCGAAAGATGATGGTGAAATTCTTGGTGTGAACACGATGGAATATATTCAAAAGGAAACGTTGCCTGACCAAAAACAAATTCCGATAAAATGGGATGATTATTTCACTGAACAGGTGACAATTGAAAAAGAACGACTGGCCTATACGGAAAATGAAACACTTCAACAAAGACTTTGCTATGAATTAATCCTTCTAAAAGACACAGATACACAAAGTCACACATTCCGCATATTGATTGATACGGAGACACATGAAGTGTTAAAATCCGAGATATTATATTAATCATTATGTGAAATCCCTCGTGAGAGATTGATTAGAAATCCTTTCGCAGATTTTTAATATACAAGCAACAAAGCATACTCCCGTGGGCTTTTCAGACTCCAACAGATTTCGCTTCTGTTTGCGTATCTCTTCATATTATTTTAGTAGTAACATGTTCGGCTATTTCTGAAGACTCCTGCGGAAAAACGAAACAAGCTAGACCCCACAGGGTCAGCTGTCATAGACAGCTGAGACGAGGAGGCTAGCGTTTCGTCCGCGGAAAGCGAAAGAAATAGCCGACCATAATATATTTCGATAGAGTCAAGAGATAAGAATGCGAATTTTTATACTTTTATATTGATTAATATTCTTTTGTCAACAAGCAACAAAGCTCATTCTCGTGGGCTTTTTTTTTTATCCATGTGGTACAATATGTGTGAGAAAGTTTAGGAGTGGATTTCATGAAAAACAATATTCAAATTGCGATTGATGGACCAGCTGCTGCGGGGAAAAGTACAATTGCAAAATTGGCGGCTGAAGAACTTGGTTATACATATATTGATACAGGAGCCATGTATCGAGCAATCACGTATAAAGCAATTGAACATCACATAGATTTAGAAAGTGAAGAAGAATTAACAGGACTCCTTCTTGATACTGAAATTGATTTGAAACCGTCATATAATCGACAACTTGTCTATCTGGATGGCGAAGACGTTTCGGACGCGATCCGATCAAATGTTGTGACTTCTTTGGTTTCTGCTGTTTCTGCACACGCAGCATTGAGAGAAGAAATGGTCAAACGCCAACAGAAAATGGCTGAAAATGGTGGCGTTGTGATGGACGGACGAGATATTGGTACTCATGTACTCGTTGATGCTGAATTGAAAATCTTCATGTCTGCTTCTGTCGATGAACGGGCAAAAAGACGTCAATTGGATAATGAGCAACGTGGAATTAAATCCAATGTCGACCAGTTGAAAGAAGAAATTGAAGCACGTGACAAATTCGATAGCGAACGTGAAGCTTCTCCACTTGTACAAGCAGTAGATGCTATTTATTTGGATACAACACATCTAAACATTCAGGAAGCTGCACAACAGATCATTCAGTTAGCTAAAGAGAGGATGAGCTAAGTGAACTTATACAAATTTGCTAAATCACTTGTGTGGACGGCTTTATATCCGGTTTATCGTTTTGATATAAAAGGGTTGGAACATTTCCCTAAAACAGGCGGGATTCTTATATGTACCAATCATATTGACGCTCTTGATCCGCCTGTTGTCGGTATTACGTCGCCACGACCTGTACATTTCATGGCAAAAGAAGAGTTATTTAACATGCCCATCCTGAAACCATTATTGCCAAAAGTGAACGCTTTTCCTGTCAAACGAGGTTTGAGTGACCGTGAAGCATTAAGAAGGGCTTTAGCTATTTTAAAAGGCGGGGACGTGATGGGAATATTCCCGGAGGGCACACGCAGTAAAAATGGTGAGCTTGGGAAAGGGTTTTCCGGTGCCGGTTTTTTTGCTCTGAAAGGTGAGGCAGACGTAGTTCCTTGTGCCATCATTGGTCCTTACAAGCCATTTAAACGTTTGAAAGTTGTTTACGGTGAACCCATTATCATGCAACCTTATCGCGATCAAAAAGCTTCTGCAGATGAAGTAACAACAGTCATCATGGAACGTATCCAAAAATTATTGGATGAAAACAAAGTATAATAAATGTAATTTTTGTTATGAAAAAGTGAAAATTTTTGTTTTTATTAAAGAATTCGCATAAAATAAAGATTGGAACGTTGTGAAGGAGGATGCTATATGTCTGAGGAAATGAACTTGCAGGAAAACCAGGATTTCCGTGAAGGAAGTTTTGTGAAAGGTACGGTTGCCCAAGTTGAAGAAAAGGCAGTAACTGTCACAATTGAGGGTGCACCGTTTGATGGAATAATCCCGATTAGTGAACTGTCAAGCTTGCACATTGAAAAAGCTTCTGACGTCGTTTCAATTGGAGATGAATTGCAACTAATTATTACAAAAGTAGAAGATGACAATTTTGTGTTATCAAAACGTAAAGTTGATGCTGCTGAAGCTTGGGATTCTTTGGAACAAAAATTCGTCAGTGGGGAAATTATCGAAGCTGAAGTAAAAGACGTAGTAAAAGGTGGACTAGTTGTTGATCTTGGATTACGTGGATTTGTTCCCGCTTCACTGGTCGAAGATCACTTTGTGGAATCATTTGACGATTACAAAGGCAAAGTGCTGACATTCAAGATCGTTGAAATGGAAAAAGAAAAAAATCGTTTGATTTTATCCCATCGTGCAGTGGTGGAAGAACAAAAACAATCGAATAAAAAAAGTGTACTCGATCATATTCATCCAGGTGATGAGCTAACTGGTACCGTTCAAAGAATTGCTGCTTTTGGAGCGTTTGTTGATCTTGGTGGTGTCGATGGACTTGTTCATATTTCACAATTATCCCATGAACATGTTGAGCAAGTTTCTGACGTTATCCAGGAAGGCCAGGAAGTAAAAGTCAAAGTTCTTTCTGTTGACCGGGACAGTGAGCGCATTTCTTTATCCATTAAAGATACACTTCCTGGACCTTGGGAAGGCATCGAAGATAAGGCGCCAAGAGGGTCTGTTCATACAGGGACTGTAAAAAGACTAGTTTCATATGGTGCTTTTATTGAAGTATTCCCTGGAATAGAAGGATTGGTTCATATTTCTCAAATTGCCCATTCACATATCGGCACGCCTCATGAAGTGTTAAAAGATGGCCAAGAAGTGCAAGTGAAAGTATTGGACGTAAACAAACAAGATAAACGATTGTCACTAAGCATTAAAGATTTGTTGGAGAAGGAAGATGGTTATTCAGGCACTGATTATGAAATGCCTGAAGAAGCAAAAGGTTTCTCAATCAGTGATGTTATTGGTGATAAATTAAAAAACTTTAAATAACGGAGTAATCTTATGACTAGAGCTGAACGAAAATTGGACCATATAAAGCATGCGTTGTCTACAGGACAATCAAGAGAGACATGGTTAGATGATGTTCGTTTTGTTCATCAAGCACTGCCTGACAGTAATTGGGACAGTGTGTCATTGCAGACTCAACTGGGCGAACTTGTTTTTGGTTCGCCTTTTTTTATTAATGCAATGACCGGTGGCGGAGGAGCTAAAACGGCTGAGTTAAATAGCCAACTATCCCGTATCTCCAAAGAAATGAATATTCCCATGGCCGTTGGATCTCAAATGGCGGCGCTTAAAAATCCCGAAGAAATAGCTACATACTCGACTGTGAGAAAAGAGAATCCGAATGGTGTGATACTTGCCAATTTGGGTAGTGAGGCTACAGTTGACCAAGCAAAACGAGCAGTCGATATGTTGGAGGCCAATGCAATACAGATTCATTTGAATGTTATCCAGGAATTGACAATGCCTGAAGGAGATCGAGATTTCAAAGGAGCTTTATCCAGGATTGAATCAATTGTAAATGAATTGACAGTACCGGTAATTGTTAAAGAAACTGGTTTTGGCATTTCAAAGGAAACTGCGATTAAACTTCAGGAAATTAATGTAGCTGCCATTGATGTAGGTGGATTTGGCGGAACGAACTTTGCGGCAATTGAAAATGAGCGTAGACAAAGGAAACTGTCCTATTTCAATGAATGGGGTATTCCTACTGCTGCTGCTTTGATAGAAACCTCTTCAGTAACGTCCTCAATGCTACCCGTGATTGCATCGGGAGGTGTCCAGCACGCTCTCGATGTCGTGAAGTGTTTAGCACTGGGAGCTTCTTCGGTTGGCCTTGCCGGCGTCTTATTAAAGAAGTTGGTTGAGGATGGGGAAGAAGCAACCATTCAAGAAATTAAGCACATGAATGAAGATTTAACGATGTTGATGGTTTCTCTTGGGGCTGAATCTATTCAGGAGTTACAACAATCTTCTTTAATCATATCAGGTGATTTATATCACTATCTCACTCTCCGAGGAATAGATACTCATACATATGCCAATCGAAAATAATAAAGAGATGCAGACATTCTCCACTGTCTGCATCTCTTTTATTTTTGTTGGATATATTAAATGTACAAAAGCATAAAAATTGGAATACTGCACCCATTGCCGTTCGAACAATGTTTTTCACCATGAAACGTCGAATTCCGACTAACTTGGACTTTTCAACATTCCATGAAGTCGAGCTATCATGGCGTTTTACACTTTACGTGCACTGATATTTTCTTGAAATAGTCCGGATATCAGTATACGAAATATACTTGCTTTCACCATTGGGGTGCAACCTGTGTTTTTCTCATGTATAATACTTTAGAGAAGAAGTTGGAAGGATGAATTATATATGTCTAAACCGGTAGTAGCTATCGTAGGCCGGCCGAATGTCGGAAAGTCCACAATCTTTAACAGGATTGTAGGGGAACGTATATCAATCGTAGAGGATATCCCAGGAATCACACGCGATCGTTTATACAGCTCGGCAGATTGGCTGACTCATGAATTCAATATAATCGATACAGGCGGTATCGAAATTGGGGACGAGCCATTTTTGGAACAAATCCGTCAGCAAGCAGAAATCGCGATCCAGGAAGCAGATGTCATCATCTTCCTTACCAATGGTCGTGAAGGTGTAACTGCTGCTGATGAACAAGTGGCGAAAATATTGTATAAAACAAAAAAACCAGTCGTGCTGGCAATCAATAAAATAGATAATCCAGACATGCGTTCCATGATTTATGATTTCTATTCACTTGGATTCGGTGAACCATTCCCGATCTCTGGTTCCCATGGTCTTGGATTAGGGGATCTGCTCGATGAAGTGGCAAAAAACTTCCCTGAACAGGGTGAAGAAGAATATCCAGAGAATGTCATCAAATTCTCACTCATCGGTCGTCCGAATGTAGGGAAGTCTTCTTTAGTGAACAGCTTCCTTGGGGATGAACGAGTCATCGTAAGCGAAATCGCAGGTACTACACGCGACGCAATCGATACTCAATATGAATATGAAGACCAGCCATATGTCATCATCGATACAGCTGGTATGCGTAAAAAAGGGAAAGTTTACGAAACGACTGAGAAATACAGTGTGCTTCGTGCTCTTCGTGCAATTGAACGTTCCGACGTTGTTTTAGTCGTATTAAACGCTGAAGAAGGTATTCAGGAACAAGATAAAAAAATTGCCGGCTACGCACACGAAGCGGGTAAAGCAGTCATTATCGTCGTAAATAAATGGGATGCTGTTGAAAAAGATGAGAAAACGATGAACAAAACAACAAAAATGATTCGTGAACATTTCTTATTCCTCGATTATGCACCAATCATTTTCGTATCCGCAAAAACTAATCAGCGTGTGCATTCAATTTTACCAATTATCAACCGTGTCAGTGAAAACCATGCAATGCGTGTTACTTCTAGTGTCTTGAACGAAGTAATTGAGGATTCAGTTGCACGTAACCCTGCACCGACAGACAAAGGCCGTCGTCTGCGTATTTATTACGCTACACAAGTTGCGATCAAGCCACCGACATTTGTCGTGTTTGTGAACGAACCAGAAATCATGCATTTCTCATATGAACGCTTCCTTGAAAATAGAATTCGTGAATCTTTCGATTTTGAAGGGACACCAATTCGTCTTATTACACGCGCTAGAACGTAATTTGTTTCAGTAGGAGAGTTGCTAACATGGAAAAAGTAGTCGTTTTAGGTGCCGGAAGCTGGGGGACAGCGTTAAGTATTGTTCTTGCAGAAAACGGTCATGATTGTTTGCTATGGTCGCACCGTGAAGATCAGGCAAACGAAATCAATCAGCAACATACAAATGAAAAGTATCTACCTGGAACTGTATTACCAGATTCGTTGATAGCTACTTCATCCCTAGAAGAAGCAGCCAGACATGGGAAAATAGTGGTCATGGCTGTTCCGACGAAAGGCATTCGTGAAGTATGCCGCAATATCAAAGAGTGGATACAGGAACCTATTCTTTTTGTTCACGTGTCAAAAGGTATTGAACCAGACTCATTAAAACGTATTTCTGAAGTGATGAGGGAAGAATTGCCCGCTCACTTGATAGAAGAAATTGTAGTTCTATCGGGTCCGAGTCATGCCGAAGAAGTAGTTTTGAAACACCCGACTACCGTGACAGCAGCGTGCGAAAATATTCAATATGCTGAAAAAGTACAGGATTTGTTTATGCATGGATACTTCCGCGTATATACCAATTCTGATGTCATTGGAGTAGAAATGGGCGGTGCATTGAAAAATATCATTGCACTGGCTGCAGGAATAACTGATGGATTGGGATACGGTGATAATGCCAAGGCTGCTCTAATAACAAGAGGACTTGCTGAAATTGCCCGCTTAGGAACAAAAATGGGTGCCAATCCCTTAACGTTCTCAGGCTTAACAGGCATTGGGGACTTAATTGTGACCTGTACAAGCGTTCATTCTCGAAATTGGCGGGCTGGCAGCATGCTGGGTAAAGGGATGAACCTGGATGAAGTGTTGGAGCAAATGGGAATGGTTGTTGAAGGTGTACGCACCACAAAAGCTGCATACCAGTTGTCGAAATTCCATGATGTTCCCATGCCGATCACCAGTGCTCTTTATGCCGTGTTATTTGAACAAGTAGATCCAAAATCAGCAGTTGATCAGTTAATGGATCGCGTGAAGAAACATGAAATGGAAGATTTATTCGAGTATCTATAAATCGTCACAAAACAAGGGGTAGAGCGTCTGTACCTCTTGTTTTTTCGTGTTATACTTATTCGTTGAGAGATAGTGAAAGGTGGTTAATTTTATGTCATCACTAGACAAAATGTGGATTTCGTTTGCTGCAATGGGCTTCATGATGATTTCTATGTGCTTAATTTATGTCAGTCGAAATAAAATCAATAATCGTGTTATTAAATTTCTATTTGCACTTGTTTCATATGTACTTCTAATCATTGGATTCTTATGTATGATATATATCGTATTTAGCGGTCCAACAGGGGGGGCGTAAGAAAATCATGAAGAAAATATCACAATTAAGTCTATTAATCCTCATTGCAATATTGTTGTCGGGATGTATGTATCCCGAATCGGAACGGGTAGAAAATCAAAGACCCGATGAAGAACAATTGGCTTCAGTACAAGCCGCTGTAGAAAAATTCCAAGAGACTACAGATGGTTTATTGCCTATTAAAACAAGGGATCAAGATGTTGATCAATACATTAAATATCCGATTGATTTCGAAAAGATTGTTCCGGCTTATTTAAGTGAAATTCCTCCAAATTCGTACGAAAATGGTGGTTTGTTTCAATATGTCATCATGGATGTCGAAGAAAATCCAACGGTCAAATTGGTTGATTTACGTTCTGCTGAAAAAATAAGAGAATTAAATATTAAACTTGGCGCAAATGGGTATGGGCCTATAGCGGAACAAGTCGCGGAAAATGTATATAAACTGGATTACAAAATCATGGGTTACAAAGAGGAACAAACAGTACCTAGTCCATATTCAAACGTAAATCTCCCATTAGTTGCAACGGGAGATGGGTCTATTTATATCGATTACTCGATTGAGTTAAATCGCATCCTCCAAGAAGATAAACCAGATGTCAAACCTGGTGAAGATATTCGTTATCTATTGGTAGACAAATACCCTGTTTTGCCAGCTTACTCGCTACCATACACTGTCAATGAAAAGAATGAACCAGAATTTCTACAAAAGGAAGTTAAATAGATCCGCTAAAAATAGCTATCAGATCTCTTCGTTGGCTTGTTTCTTGCTCCTCACGTATTGAGAACATACGCTGCGGTGCTCGAAAACTACGCCGCATTGACCTCCTCGGCTATTTTTATGCTACTTATTGAACTAGAATTTAAAGAAATAAAGAGAAACGTTTCGTGCATATGCATGAAACGTTTTTTTTGTGCATACGATAAAGTGCGTAGGAAAGGGGGCAACGATATGGCTGAAGAGCTTTATCAACAAATAGCCGAACGGACAAATGGAGATGTATACATTGGTGTTGTTGGACCGGTACGAGTAGGAAAATCTACTTTTGTAAAGCGGGTAATGGAAAGTTTAGTAATTCCGAATATGACGGACGAAGTGGACCGAATCCGTGCACAAGATGAACTACCTCAGAGCTCTCCTGGTGCAGTAATTATGACAGCTGAACCGAAATTTGTGCCAGCTCATGGTACTAGCATTCAAGTGGGTGACGACGCATTCCGATTCCATATTCGCCTGGCGGATTGTGTAGGATATATTATTGAGGGTGTAAAAGGCCATGAAGATGAGAACGGTCCGAAGTACGTTCACACACCATGGCATCATGAACCAATCCCGTTCCAGGAAGCTGCAAGAATCGGCACAGATAAAGTTATCCGTGACCATTCTACAATTGGGATTGTAATGACAACAGACGGTTCGGTTAACGACATTCCGAGATCAGCAGTCGAGGGTGTTGAAGAAGAAATTATCGGTCAGTTAAAAGAGATTGGAAAACCTTTTGTAGTTGTTCTGAATACCCGATTCCCGGCTCATGATCAAACTCATGCATTGCGCCAGGAATTATGTGACAAATACAACGTGCCGGTCATTGCGACAGCTGTGGATCAAATGACAGTCCAAGAGATTCAATGGGTATTGAAAGAAGCGCTGTATGAGTTTCCAGTGACAACATTTGAACTTTTGAAACCGGAATGGATGGATGTATTGGAAAGTGATCATCCACTTAAACAATCGATTCAAAATTCTTTGGATTCTTGGTCTCAACAAGTTGCAAAAATCAGAGATGTGAAAGATCTGGCTACATTTTTATCTGAAGAACCTCACGTTGCAAACGCTGAAGTCATTGAAGTGAATGCAGGTAAAGGAAAAGCATCCATTCAAATCGATTTAACAGATGATGCGTTTCAATCGGTATATCAGGACTTCCTGGAAGAGCCGATTGTCTCGAAAAAAGATTGGCTTTTATACGTAAAAGAAGCATCATATGCAAAAAAATCATATTTAAGGTTCCACGAAGCCATTGAAATGGCAAAAGAAAGTGGTTATGGTGTGACTCTACCGACAATGGAAGATTTCACGCCTTCAGCACCAGAGTTAATTAAAGAAAATAATTTCTTTGGTGTCCGGATGAAAGCAAAAGCACCTTCACTACACATTATCCGTGTAGATATGGATGCAGAGTTCTCACCATTGATTGGCTCGGAATTCCATAGTCAACAGTTATTAAAAGATTTAAAAGATGCCTACCTGCACAACCGTGATGCCTTATGGCAAACATCTTTATTCGGTACTCCACTTCACGAAATGCTGAAGGAAAGCATGAAATTCAAAACAGAAGCTGTTCCAACTCATGCGAAGAGACGCATGCGTGAGACGATTGAACGAATGGTAAACGAAGGCGATCGCGGGAGCGTCACCTTTATTCTATAAAAAAGAACGGGGCATCGCATTTTACTATGCGAAAAGTCCCGTTCTTTTTTGTTATGAGGGCATTTTCTGCATGAAGTTGGAAATTGTGGTGGAAATATTGTTGCGTAGGCTTTTTGGTTATGATACTCTTTTTACATGATTGAGGTTCCATCCCCTTTGAGAGGAGGTGAATGGTGTGAATAAAACAGAATTAGTGAACTCTGTAGCTGAAGCTGCAGATCTTTCGAAAAAAGATGCTTCTAAAGCAGTTGATGCGTTATTTGATACAATTCAAGATGCTCTTGCAAAGGGTGAAAAAATCCAGCTAATTGGTTTTGGTAACTTTGAAGTTCGTGAACGTGCTGCTCGTAAGGGTCGTAACCCACAAACAGGTAAAGAAATCGAAATCGCTGCAAGCAAAGTACCTGCTTTCAAACCAGGTAAAGCGCTTAAGGACGCGGTAAAATAATACGTGTCTGAACCTACATAAGAACGGCTTTTGTGAATTCTCACAGAAGTCGTTCTTTTTTTATTTGGTTTAGTTAAACGATACTTTTAATTAACATATATTTTCGCTAGCACCTTATATTTTGGAAGCTTTTTTTCAGTTTACAGTGTCGCTCCAGATAAGAGCTTTTCTCTTTTTAAAAAAGAATCTAGACGAATGAAGCGTTTTTGCGTAACATTTGATGGTATGCTACGATTCAGTAGTATTATTTATATTCATTACATATCTCTCAATTTCATTTTATTCTTTGAGGATTAAAGCTCGATTTGTGTCGTCTGCATTAGTAAAGTGCAGTAACTCATAAAACAATCTGGCTTGCGTTGTGATTATTTCAGGAGGCGTCCATCATGTCAAAAGTAAATTTACAAAAAATAGAAGAAGCAGTGAAAATGATTCTGGAAGCAGTAGGCGAAGACCCAGAACGTGAAGGATTACTTGAAACGCCAAAACGTGTGGCAAAGATGTATGCTGAAATGTTTTCAGGGCTGCAGGAAGACCCTAAAGAATACTTTAAAACCGTTTTCCATGAAGACCATGAAGAGCTGGTTTTAGTAAAAGACATTCCGTTTCATTCGATGTGTGAACATCACTTAGTTCCTTTTTACGGAAAAGCGCATATCGCCTATATTCCGAGAGATGGAGTCGTTACAGGCTTAAGCAAATTGGCGAGAGCAGTAGAGACAACAGCAAGACGTCCGCAATTACAAGAACGTATTACGTCTACGATTGCAGATTCGATTATGGAGATGCTAAATCCTTATGGTGTATATGTAGTGATCGAGGCTGAACATATGTGCATGACGATGCGAGGTATAAAAAAACCTGGAGCTAAAACCGTCACGGCAGTTGCACGTGGGGTCTACGAAGAAGACGATATTAAACGTAGTGAGATTTTATCGTTCATTCAAATGAATTAAGCAAGTAAACTTACAAAGTTAGGTTATGCTATGATAAATAGACAATAAAGTTCATGGAGGAGGATGCTGAATGGCACAAACGGAGTATATCGTAATCCGCGCAGAAGAAGATGGTGTTCACGTAATCGGACTTACTAGAGGCACAGACACAAAATTTCATCACTCAGAAAAACTGGATCGTGGCGAAGTTATGATTGCACAATTTACTGAACATACTTCAGCGATGAAAATCCGTGGGAAAGCAGAAATTCGAACAACTCATGGCACGATTCACAGTGAAACGAAAAAATAGGTCCAGTCTACGTGAAGGACTAGCGTTGCTGTGCTATAATGACAAAATACGACACCGGCAATATAGCGAAATGGAGCACGTACGATGAACGAACAATTCATTCAACAAACAATCGAACAATTTAAGTCGAAAATATTGATGTCTGTCCGTCATCGGACTCTTCGTATCCATACGGGCGAACCGGATCTTCGCGAAGACCGATTATTTTTTTTGCTTCTGCCATATTTGAATGGAGAGCATTGGAATGATGAGCAGGAACAATCAGCTATTTCGGTTGCAGTCATTTATAGTGCATTAGCGGCACATGATCAGATTAAAGAATTAAATGCTTCGTCCAAAAGTCAGCAATTAACTGTGCTGGCCGGAGATTACTATAGTGGTCTCTATTACCAAATGTTAGCCAAACTCTCCAATATAGATTTGATACGTTCATTATCCAATGGCATTATCGATATCAGTGAGAAAAAGGCATCTGTCTATGACAACGTAAAGCAATCATTTGATCAATGGATGGAAACCATTCAGACCATTGAAAGTTTATCTATTGTTCAATTTCATGAACACTTTGAGTACGTGGGATATCAATCATTTGTTCGTCGAGGCTTAATGATTCATCGATTAGAATACGAGTTGGATCTAGTGAAACAAGGGAAAAGTTCTCGTTTTCAAGAGTCGTTAGCAGATAGCGAAGATGAATTTGATTTTTCACACTCCTGGCTCGTCTTACTGAACCATGAACTTTCTAATCAAAAAATCAAAATGATGGAAGACATTTCACAATCTCATCTATTAAGCCATCCTGTCCGAAAATACTTATTAGATTTGTACAAACTCCGCTTGAATGAACAAGTGTCAGTCATGAGAGAAAGGTGACCTAGGCATGACCAAAACAAAAGAGCAACGTGTCCATGAAGTATTTGAAAAAATTTCAGGGAATTACGATAAGATGAATTCAGTCATCAGTTTTCAACAACATATAAAATGGCGTGAAGATACGATGTCGCGAATGAAAGTTGAACCAGGAAGCACCACATTGGATGTTTGCTGCGGTACAGCCGATTGGACGATTTCAATGGGTCAAGCTGTAGGGTCCTCTGGTAAAGCGATAGGACTGGATTTCAGTCAAAATATGTTGAATGTCGGTATGGAAAAAGTGAAAGATTATCCTCAGATTGAGCTTGTTCATGGCAATGCGATGGATTTACCTTATCCGGATCATACCTTTGACTATGTTACGATTGGATTTGGTTTGCGAAATGTACCGGATTATATGCAGGTTTTAAAAGAAATGCATCGCGTCCTGAAACCGGGTGGTATGTTTGTATGTCTTGAAACTTCGCAGTCGGAGTTGCCAGTTTATAAACAACTGTTTCGCTTTTATTTCAAATATGTGATGCCTGTCTTTGGTAAGTTTTTCGCCAAAAGCTACAAAGAGTATTCTTGGTTACAAGAATCGGCAAAAGATTTCCCAGGAATGAAGGCACTTGCAAAAATGCTTGAACATGCTGGATTCAAACAAGTTGAATACAAGCCATATAGCGGCGGAGCAGCTGCGAGACATATTGGCATTAAAAAAGTTTAAATAGCGGGAGAAGGTTAATTGTTGTGGAAAAGATGAAGTTGAAGATGCTCTATTCTGATATGCGTTCAGATTTAGATCTCATCGAAAAAGAATTGGAAATAGCGGTGAATTCGTCTTCAGACTTACTCAATGAAGCTTCTCTTCATTTATTGCATGCGGGCGGAAAGCGAATTCGGCCCGTTTTTGTTTTGTTGGCAGCTAAGTTTGGAAATTATCAAATTGACCAAATTAAACATGTCGCCGTCCCACTGGAGCTTATTCATATGGCCTCATTGGTACATGATGATGTAATAGATGATTCCGAAATGAGACGTGGACAATTAACGGTAAAAGCACAGTGGAATAATCGAGTCGCCATGTATACCGGCGATTTTATTTTTGCCCGTGCTCTTGAATACATAACGAACATCCAAAATCCAAAAGCGCATCAAATCCTATCTTATACAATGGTTGAAATATGCCTAGGAGAAATCATTCAAATTGAAGACAAATTCAAATTGGATCAACGCCTTCAGGATTATTTTAGACGGATTAAAAGAAAAACAGCGTTGTTGATTTCCTCAAGCTGTCAGCTCGGCGCAGTTGTCTCGGGAGCCGATGAAAAAACCGTCAATCATCTGAAGCGGTTTGGATATTATGTCGGCATGTCATTCCAAATAATTGATGATATTTTGGATATTACGTCTACTGATAAAGAATTAGGCAAACCTGCCGGATCTGATTTGATACAAGGTAATATAACTTTACCGATTTTGTTCTTGAAAGATTTGCCGGAATTCAGACCAGATCTTGAACATGCTCTATCAGGAAATATGACTGAAACAGAGCGTTTAGCACTCGTTAAAAAGATTCGGGAATCAGATGCAATTGAGAAGTCCAAAGCAATCAGCAACCGGTATTTGCAGAAAGCTTTAAAAGAAATCGATGCACTTCCAGCGTCGCGTGCAAAAAAATCATTACGAGATATTGCACTATATATGGGCAAGCGTAAATTTTAATGTGTTGAACAAACGAAGAGACAATGGTAATATTTTTTACGGTGGATAAAGTATCCATAACTATTTTGGGGATAAATCTCTAACATACAATTGAAGGAGTGTTAATTATGGAAAGAACTTTCTTAATGGTAAAACCTGATGGCGTACAACGTAACCTAATCGGTGAAATCGTTGGTCGTTTCGAAAACAAAGGCTTCCAACTTGTTGGAGCAAAATTAATGCAAATCACACCTGAACTTGCTGGCGAACACTACGGCGAGCACAAAGAGCGTCCGTTCTTCGGTGAATTGGTAGACTTCATTACTTCTGGACCAGTTTTCGCAATGGTTTGGGAAGGCGAAAATGTAATCGCTACTTCTCGTTTATTAGTAGGTGCTACTAACCCTAAAGAATCTGCTCCAGGAACAATCCGTGGCGATTTTGCAGTAACTGTTGGCAAAAACATCATTCACGGTTCTGACTCTGCAGATAGCGCTGTTCGTGAAATCGGTTTATTCTTCAAAGAAGAAGAACTAGTTTCTTATTCAAAAGACGCTAACAACTGGGTAAACTAATTAACTTAGCAGTCAAATGATTTTTCATTTGACTGCTTTTTATTTTAAGCAAATATAGCTTTGCGATATAATGGAACTATATTTGCATACATAATAGTTGTTTTCATACTTGTAGGCTCATTCTTGAAATGTGCAACAAGCGCAAATGGACTATATATAACAGTTAAGTTTAAAATAGCCTATAATGAAAATAGTAAGTAAAATCGTCCGAAGGAATTTTCGGACTTTTTTTAATATTTTCAAGAACGATGAAAATGAAATCGGTTTGTGTTATAGTGTTACTTAAAATACTTTAGCGAGTTGAAGGGGGAAAGTGTTATGCGTTATTTAACAGCTGGAGAATCTCACGGTCCACAATTGACCGCCATTATAGAAGGATTACCCGCACAATTAACCATTACAGCAGAAATGATCAATAAGGATTTAAAAAGAAGACAAGGTGGTCATGGACGTGGCAGACGTATGCAAATTGAAACCGATACGGTTGATATAACTTCAGGTGTGCGTCACGGTAAGACATTAGGTTCACCAGTTGCTCTGGTGGTTACAAACGACGATTGGAAGCACTGGACACATGTCATGGGAATTGAACCATTGGAAGAAGGATTGAACCCAGAAGATATCAAACGACAAATTACGCGTCCTCGACCAGGGCATGCGGATTTAGTCGGCGGCATGAAATATGGTCATTCAGATTTAAGAAACGTTTTGGAACGTTCTTCCGCGCGAGAAACGACTGTTCGTGTGGCTGTTGGTGCAGTGGCAAAACAGTTACTTTCGGAATTGGGGATCAACATTGTTTCGCACGTGACAGAAATCGGTGGCATAAAAGCAGATCCATCCGCTTGGGAAGGTCTAGATGTAAAGCAAATTCGTGAAATCATTGAAGCGGATCCTGTTTATTGCTTGGACCCACAGGCCTCAGAATTAATGGTCAAAGCAATTGATGAAGCAAAAGAAAACGGCGATTCTATCGGTGGAGTTGTGGAAGTCATTGTGGAGGGTATGCCAGCTGGAATAGGAAGCTATGTTCACTATGATCGTAAACTCGATGCCAAACTTGCAATGGCAGTAATGAGCATTAATGCATTCAAAGGTGTTGAAGTTGGATTAGGATTTGAAATGGCTCGTAAACCAGGCAGTCAAGTACATGACGAAATTGTTTGGAATGAGGAACAAGGGTATACCAGAACAACAAATCGACTAGGAGGACTGGAAGGTGGCATGTCCACTGGAATGCCAATTGTCGTCCGAGGTGTAATGAAACCCATTCCAACTCTATATAAACCTCTTCAAAGTGTCGATATATCTACGAAAGAACCATTTAAAGCTAGTATAGAACGTTCAGATAGTTGTGCTGTACCTGCAGCCTCTGTTGTTGCAGAGCATGTCGTAGCGTGGGAAATTGCCAATGCCATTTTGGAACAATTCCATAGTGATCAAATGCCACAACTTCTCAATTCAATCAACCAGCACCGTGCCTATACAAAGGAGTTCTAAAGAATGCATACTATTTCAATCGACACGGAAAGCAAATCATACAAAGTTCATGTAGGTTCATTCATATACGAGCCTGCATTGGCTTTATATGAAAAGCAAATTAAACATGCAGATCATGTGGTAATCTTTGTCGACGAAGCAGTTGCCAATCTGCATTTGGACAAATTGCTGAAACCTCTCCAATCGTTTTTGGATACATCCGTTCATATATGTCGGTTGCCTGCAGGGGAATCCAGTAAATCTATGGAGACCTTTATGGCATGTCAGTCGTTTTTGCTCGAAAAAGGGTGTACCAGAAAATCAATTCTTTTCGCTTTTGGCGGTGGAGCATGTGGTGATGTAGTAGGTTTTGTTGCCTCTACATTCATGCGAGGGATTCCTTTTATACAATTACCGACAACTATTTTAGCTCATGATAGTGCAGTTGGAGGGAAAACGGCAGTCAATCATCCGCAAGGGAAAAATATGATCGGCTCGTTTTATCAGCCTGAAGCTGTCATTTTTGATATTTCGACATTAGCCACGTTGCCTAATCAACAAGTATTATCAGGGATGGCTGAAGTAATAAAACATGCTCTAATCTCGGATAAGAATTGGTTGGAAGATTTGCTTTCTTATCAATCTCTTGAAAATATATCAGAAGAACAGAAGTTATCTTTCTTGGTTAAAGGCATTCAAGTAAAGGCTGATATAGTGAAAGCGGATGAGTTTGAGCAATCCGTAAGGAAATATCTGAATTTAGGACATACTTATGGACACGCAATTGAAGCGTCAGTTGGATACGGAAATATAACGCACGGGGAATCCGTTGCAATTGGACTTGTGATTTCACTTCAGTTAAGTGAAAAACTACTGTCGCTCAAAGAAGGAACAGCCAAAAAGCTTTTTAATGCTTTGAACGGTTTTGGGTATTCATTTGAACCTGTTTTAAAGCAGGAAATCGATCAACTCATTCCTTATATGAAACGTGATAAAAAGGCTTCTTTTGGTGATCTTCATTTTGTTCTACTCGAACAAATCGGAAAACCATGTATGAAAATTGTCCCCGTTGAAGAAGTAGTACGGGCACATGAACAATTACGAAAATGGAGTAAGGAGGTACATAAATGATTCGTGGTATTCGAGGAGCGACCACCATACCAGAAGATTCGACATCTCATATTTTAATTGAGACAGAGAAGCTTGTTTTGACAATGGCTAGAGAAAACCAAATCAGTCCTGAGGATGTTGCATCTGTCGTGGTTTCAACGACAACTGATATAGCTTCTGCATTTCCTGCAAAAGCTGTCCGAAGTATTCCTGAATGGACATACGTACCTGTTATGTGTACCCATGAAATGGATGTACCAGGCGCGATGCCATTGTGTATACGTGTATTGATGCACGTCAATACGGAAAAATCGCAACGCGATATTCATCATGTATACATGAACGATGCAGTTAAATTACGACCTGATTTAATAACAAACAATAAGTAAGAAGGTAGAGGCGAATGACGATGAAGTGGAAAAACCAATTAACAGGGATGAAACCATATCAACCAGGACGTTCAATCGATGAAGTGAAAAAGATCTATGGCTTAGATCATATCGTGAAGCTCGCTTCGAATGAAAACCCTTTTGGAACATCTCCAAAAGTCCGTGAATTCCTGGAAAACCAAGCGATAAATCATGCCATTTATCCAGATGGATACGCAAGTGGTTTACGTCATGCTTTGGCAGAAACGGTAGGTGTGGCAGAAGAACAATTGTTATTTGGAAATGGATCGGATGAAATTATCATGATGATTTCTCGTGCTTTGCTTCAGCCAGGAGTTAATACTGTCATGGCAATTCCTACTTTCCCACAATATCGACATAATGCGGTGATTGAGGGTGCAGAGGTTCGTGAAGTTCAATTGAAAGACGGGGCTCATGACCTGGAAGAAATGGTTCGCCAAATCGATGAAAAAACAGCAATCGTTTGGTTGTGTTCTCCAAATAATCCGACAGGTACGCTAATCAATCATCAGCAGATGGAACAATTCATTCAAAAAGTTCCCGAAGAAGTACTTATAGTGATTGACGAAGCCTATTACGAATTCGTAACTGACCCCGCATACAAAGAATCCGTTGATCTCTTAAAAGATCATGGCAATGTCATTATTTTGCGAACGTTTTCGAAAGCATATGGACTTGCAGGTTTTCGAGTCGGTTATGCAGTGGCACAAAAGGAACTGATTGCTCGTCTGGATCCGGTCCGTGAACCATTCAACAATACAGTAATCAGTCAAGGCGCTGCATTGACGGCACTTCAAGATACGGCATTTCTTAAGGAATGTATTATCAAAAACGAATTAGGAAAACAGCAATTTAATGAATATGCCACAAAACATGACCTACATATGTATCCCACTCAAGGAAACTTTGTACTTCTTCAAGTAAAAGCTGACGCCGATACAGTATTTGAAGGTCTCCTTAAAAAAGGCTTTATTATCCGTAGTGGAAATGCACTTGGAACACCGGGATATATTCGAATCACTATAGGTACGACTCAACAAAATGATGCATTCTTAAAAGCGTTGGCGGATGTTTTAAAAGAATTAGAGGTATTTGCATGACAACGCATGTTCTAATCGTAGGTCTGGGTTTAATTGGTGGTTCATTGGCATTGGCCATTCAAAAGAATCCTGAAGTGAAAGTAATTGGCTTTGATTCAGACTCACACACCGTTCGTAAAGCCAAAAAATTAGGTGTCATTCATGACATGGCACTCAGTATAAAAGATTCTGCAAGAATGGCAGATATCATTGTATTTGCGACTCCAGTCAATGCCACGCTTCAGTTAATGAACGAAGCACAGCATTGGCAGCTTAAAAAAGGTGTCATCCTTACAGATACCGGCAGTACAAAGAAAATCATCATGGAAAAAGCAAAATCACTTAAAAAACTTGGCCTTACATTTATTGGAGGACATCCAATGGCCGGTTCACACAAAAGTGGTGTTGAAGCAGCGAAGGCTCATTTATTTGAAAATGCCTACTACATGCTTACTCCATTGGAACAGGAAGATGAAGAAAAAATTCATACCCTTGAAATGTTGTTGCAACCGACAAAGGGGAAGATTCTCCGAGTCTCTGCGTCTGAACACGATCATATGACCGCTGTAGTCAGTCATTTTCCACATTTGGTCGCTGCGTCCTTGGTTCACCAATTATCCAGTGAGAATGAAGAATTTCCCTTCACTCGCCAATTGGCAGCAGGTGGTTTTCGGGATATCACACGGATTGCTTCATCGAATCCTGTGATGTGGAGAGATATAACCATTCAAAATCGAATCGAATTGGTCAATCAATTGACAAAATGGCAAAAAGAAATGGACACAGTAAAAACGTTGCTTATGGAAGCGGAACCTTCAAATATAGAGCACTACTTTTCAAGAGCCAAATACGTCAGAGATGAATTGCCGATTACTTCACAAGGCGCCATGTATTCTGTATTTGATCTGTATGTGGATGTTCCTGATTATCCTGGTGTCATTTCTGAAATAACAGGACTTCTGGCAAAACACATGATCAGCATTACAAACTTGCGAATTGTTGAAACGAGGGAAGATGTTTTTGGGATTTTGGTCATCAGCTTTCAGACAATCGAAGACCGAAATAAAGCGGGCGGTTGTATTGCAAATGAAACAATCTACGAAACGTATATATCATAGAGTGAGTCTGCTCTCTTTCCGCGGACGAATGGCAAGCCTCCTCGGGCCAACATGATGTTGGTCACCCACATGAGCGTTAAGCATGAGACCAACGCTTACGCAAATGTACGATTAACTAAATCGTTTAAGATAGTCTATAAAGAGAGAGTATAGCTTCTCAAATCTGCGAAGAAAAAAGATGAATTTATACTGAGCAATTATTATCCAATAAGAATATAAGGATGTGAATGGATTGAAGGACTCCATAAAATTACAAGCAGAGCAAGTAGCCCTTCGTGGAACAGTTAGAGTTCCTGGAGACAAATCAATTTCTCATCGCTCTATCATGTTCGGGGCAATGGCAAAAGGTAAAACAACGGTTAATGGTTTTTTGCTTGGAGATGATTGTTTAAGTACAATTTCCTGTTTTCAAAAATTAGGTGTCGATATTCAAGTGAATGGCAATCAGGTTACGATTACGAGCGATGGGATGGAAAGTTGGAAAGAACCTTCTGAAATTTTGGACACAGGAAATTCTGGGACAACTACTCGTTTAATGCTTGGAATATTAGCCGGATCTAACGTTCACAGCGTTCTTGTAGGGGATGAATCAATCGCTAAAAGACCGATGAAGCGTGTAATCGAACCTTTAAGGCAAATGGGTGCACAAATCTCTGGCAGAAGTGGGGGGCAGTTCACTCCACTTGCAATACAAGGCACTGAGTTGACTGCAATAGACTACACTATGCCTGTTGCCAGCGCGCAAGTAAAATCAGCCATCCTTCTTGCTGGTCTTCAAGCGAATGGTGTGACGACAGTACGGGAATCAGAAGTTTCACGAGACCATACCGAGCGTATGTTACGCCAATTTGGTGCTGACATCACTTGTCAGGATGGAGTCATTCAACTCCAGGGTGGTCAAAAGCTTTCTGCAACACATATTGAAGTGCCAGGAGATATATCCTCAGCTGCATTCTTTTTGGTGGCAGGAGCAATTGCGAAAGACAGTAGCATCCACTTGGAACATGTCGGTTTAAATCCAACACGCACCGGCATTCTCGATGTGTTGCAACAAATGGGAGCCAAGTTGGATGTTGAATTGGAAAACGGCGGGGATGAAGAGCCAATAGGACGTCTGTCGATACAATCTTCACAGCTCAAAGGCATTGAAATCGGCGGAGAGTTAATTCCCCGCTTGATTGATGAAATTCCAATCATTGCATTACTGGCGACCCAAGCTCAGGGTACGACGGTGATTAAAGATGCAGAGGAATTAAAAGTAAAAGAAACAGACCGCATTACAGCAGTTGTAGATGAGTTAAAGAAATTAGGTGCCGATATCGAGGCTACCGAAGACGGAATGGTCATAAATGGTCCTGTTACTCTTACAGGAGGGGTTCTACAGTCTTATGGAGACCATCGCATCGGAATGATGGGCGCAATCGCTTCAGTGATTTCGACAGGACCTATCGAAATTGAACATGCTTCGTGCATTTCTGTATCTTACCCCAACTTCTTTGATCATTTGCGAAATGTGTCAACTTGTGAAACTCTCCGCTAGCGGGGAGTTTTTTCTTGTGAATGGGGTAGTCGTGATGTAGCATATGGTATGAATAGAAAGAGAACGGGTGATGGAGATGGAAATAAGTCAACAATTTATTGAAGCGATTGAAGCGGGCGATTTGCAGACCATACAGTCTTTAATCGAAACATTGCAACTTTCAGGGGAACCTGATGCTCAATATGAGATTGCAAATATGCTAGTTCAAGCTGGATATTTAAAAGAAGGTGAACAAATACTGGAACACCTTCAGTTTTTGTTTCCAAAAGAAGCGCAAATCAAGATTGATAGAGCACAGATACTCATGGAAATTGACGAGGAAGATGAAGCCTTACTTTTGCTGACAAGCATTGAAGAGCATGAGGAAGAATATCCACAAGCATTACTGAGTCTAGCTGATTATTATCAAATGCAGGGGTTTTACGAATCGGCAGAGCAAAAAATCAACCAAGCACTCGCACTATTGCCGGGAGAGCCTTTATTGATTTTTGCCAAAGCGGAACTTTTACTTGAAACAGGAAAGTATCTCGAAGCTGCACGACTATATGAAAACTTAAAAACCACAACAGATGAAATTGCCGGGGTACGTTTATCCGAACGTTTAGCGGAAGTTTACAGTGCTGGAGCGGCATATGAAGATGCCATTCCTTTTTACGAAGAATCACTGTCAAACCATGTTACGCCAGATTTACTTTTTGGTTATGCTTATGCCGCATTCCAAGCGGGGCAGTATGATTTATCGGTTCGTAAACTGAACGAAGTAAAGACATTGGACCCAGACTATTTCTCTGCACACTTGCTCCTGTCGCAAGCCTATAGCATGCTTGAAGACCATGAACAAGCATACCAGGCAATTCTAGAAGGATTAAGTCGTGATGAATATGATAAGGAATTGTATTTATTTGCCGGCAAAATGGCCTTGAAACTAGGTAAAGTGATAGAAGCTGAACAGCATTTGCGTCAGGCAATCGCACTGGACCCAGAATATATGGAAGCGACGTTGACTCTAGTGTCATATTTACACGCAGAAGAACGCGATCAGGATGTCATTGAATTGATTGAGATCATTTCAAATAATCAAGATGATTGGTCTGCGTTATACCCATTTGCGGCTGATGCCTATGCGAAAGAAGAAAATTTTGAACGTGCATACGATTTTTATTCTTTGGCATATACTGATCATAAGGAAGACCCGTTGTTCATGGAAAAATACGTTTATTTTCTGCTGGAAGAAGGAAAACGTGATGAAGCCCTAGAAATAGGTAGACAATTAGTTCTTTTACAACCTCATGAAGAAAGATGGCAAGACCTGATTGAATCATTGTCGTGAAAGGAGGAGTAGTATGACCGCATCTGTTTCTGTGATGGAAAAGAAAGAATTTGTGCGTTGGTTTTTGAAACGATATCAAATGAAACGACGAGAATGCGTATGGATCCTCAATTATTTGTTAAGTCATGATGATTTACTCCAAAAAGTACATTTTGTAGAAGAAGCACATTACTGCCCAAGAGCGATGGTTATGTCTGTTACAGAGTCGAATGGCGTGCCTTTTCGCTTTTACAAAGGAAATTTAATGACTGCAGATGCCGAGAAATCATTTCACGACTTACGTTTAAATCCAAATGAAGACATGTTTATTCAGTTGAATTTTCCAAATGTACCACCAAGTTCAGAGTATTTGGCGGTTTTGGAAGAAAATCCATTTATGCCGAAATACCTGCATATTAACGACAAAGATCGTCTTATAGCTGAAGAAGTGCTTAAAGTCAGCATGAATTCATTTAGAGAAGAACATATATTGAAACAAATTGATGAAGCTTTGGACGCCAATGATAAAGAACGATTTTTTGAATTGTCTAAATTGCTACAAGGGATGAAAGAATCATCCAAATCTTAACTTCATCGTATATGCGATGAAGTTTTTTGTTGAGAGGAAATGAAGATATGTACTGGAACTCAAAAGATATAAATGTATTTTTAGAACAGAAAGAATTTGTTGATACAGCCGTAATCCCTTTGTTACTAATCGATGGACAAGCCAGCCAACTGAAACAAAATGCATCAAGCGCTGAATTTTTGATGTCTCTTACCGCTTTTATCGAAAATCAATTTAAAGGACGAGTGGTGTTAATGCCACCGATATCGTATACGAAGCGTTCCAATAGGCAACAATTAGGGAATGAATGGACGGAAACATTGAATGAAGCGGGCTTTAAGCACTTGTTTTTTGTTTCATGCGATATGACGTGGGGAAATGAAGTAAGTGAATTAAACGTTATTTATACGCCTTCTATACCACTTGAACACATGGACCAGAAATTGCGTCAATCCGTTCTGGAAGATCAATTGAGACAAATAATTCCGGTATTTGCAAATCGCTGGGAATAGGCAGTTCAATAAGCTTCAAGAAATGTTCACAAAGTAGATGTTCGCAACTAAAGGAATATTGACCTCCGTTTTTTATTGAGCTATCATAGAACTGTCCTAGTTTTACTATTTTTTGTATAAGTATGTCCGTTGGACTGACCTTTAAAGTTAGAGGGGGGAAAAGGATGAGTAACAATCGTGTATCAAGACGTCAATTCCTAAACTACACACTAACCGGTGTTGGTGGGTTTATGGCTGCAGGTATGTTAATGCCGATGGTTCGTTTTGCAATCGATCCAGTATTGCAAAAAGCTGGAGGCGGAGACTTTGTACCAACTGATAAAAAAGTGGCTGATATCACTGATGTGCCGGAACGCGTAGACTTTTCATTTGAACAAGTAGATGCATGGTATACATCTGAAGTCACAAGCACTGCATGGGTTTACAAAAAGGGCGACAAAATTATCGCGCTATCTCCAGTATGTAAACATTTAGGTTGTACGGTAAACTGGGCAGGTAGCCCGGATCACCCGGACCAATTCTTCTGTCCATGTCACGGTGGTCGATATGAGAAGAATGGTAAGAACGTACCAAAAACACCACCTCTAGGTCCGTTGGATGAGTTCGAAGTACGTGTGAAAGATGGTCTTTTACAAATCGGTAAAACACGACCAAATACATTAGTTTAAAGTAAGGGGGTACGACGTCAGTGCTAAATAAGATTTATGATTGGGTGGATGAACGTCTGGATATTACTCCTATTTGGCGTGATATTGCAGATCATGAAGTTCCAGAGCACGTTAACCCTGCACATCATTTTTCAGCATTCGTTTATTGTTTCGGGGGCTTAACGTTCTTCGTCACTGTGATTCAAATTCTTTCGGGTATGTTTTTAACAATGTACTATACGCCAGATATTGAAAATGCATGGAAATCCGTTTACTACTTACAAAACGAAGTAGCATTCGGTGAAATTGTGCGTGGTATGCATCACTGGGGAGCTTCACTTGTAATCGTTATGATTTTCCTTCATACATTACGTGTATTCTTTACAGGTTCTTATAAAAAACCTCGTGAACTTAACTGGGTTGTCGGCGTATTGATTTTAGGCGTCATGTTAGGTTTAGGATTCACGGGTTACCTACTTCCTTGGGACATGAAAGCGTTGTTTGCAACGAAAGTAGGTATTGAAATTGCTGCATCCGTGCCATTTATCGGAGGAGCTATTAAAACCTTGTTAGCCGGCGATGAACACATTCTCGGTGCACAAACGCTAACACGATTCTTTGCGATTCATGTATTCTTCTTACCAGCTGCTTTGCTTGGGTTGCTTGCAGCACACTTTATCATGATTCGTAAACAAGGTATTTCAGGACCGTTGTAAAAAAACAGCGTCTTTGATGATTTCTAAAAGGAGGGGACAATATGCATCGCGGAAAAGGGATGAAATTTGTCGGGGATTCTCGTGTACCTGCTAATCGCAAACCGAATATTCCAAAAGACTATTCCGAGTATCCGGGTAAAACAGAAGCTTTCTGGCCAAACTTTTTATTGAAAGAATGGTTGGTTGGTTCCGTTTTCTTAATTGGTTATTTAATCTTGACTGTTGCACATCCATCACCACTTGAACGCCAAGCGGATCCAACAGATACAGGTTACATTCCACTACCGGACTGGTATTTCTTGTTCTTATATCAATTGTTAAAATATGAATTTGCTTCTGGTCCATACAATGTTATCGGAGCAATCGTTATTCCAGGACTTGCGTTTGGTGCACTAATGCTTGCACCATTCTTGGACAAAGGTCCAGAACGTCGTCCATTTAAACGTCCTTTACCAACGGCATTTATGCTACTTGCATTGGCATCAATGATTTACCTTACTTGGGAATCAGTGGTCAACCATGACTGGGAAGCAGCAAAAGCTCAAGGTGAAATTCGTGAAGAAGCACAATTCGACACAGAAGCGGAAGGGTATAAAATTTACTCTGAAGCATCTTGTATAGGCTGTCACGGTAATGCATTTGAAGGTGGTATCGGTCCATCTTTAGCAGCTACTGATAAAACGGCTGAAGAAATTATGGAAATCGCGAAAAATGGTAAAGGTACAATGCCAGCTGGCTCGTTCAAAGGTACTGAAGAAGAATTAAAAGAGTTAGCTACATTCATTGATGAGTTAACACCATAATTGATTTTAAAAAGAGAGTCAGGAAACTGGCTCTTTTTTTGTACATAAAGGAGTCGTAGGAAGTGAATACTTTACTTACTCAAATTAAATTCATATTATTTCATAAATCATTCATGTGGTTGTTGCTCATCGTAAATATTTTAGGAACTGCTTATGGGTATTACTGGTATGGGTGGCAACTTGCAATAACGGATCCGATTTTCTTGATTTTCGTACCCGATAGTCCCACAGCCAGCTTATTTTTCTCAATTGCTCTATTTGGATGGCTGATTAATCGAAATTTCAAGCTTATTGAAGCTCTCGCTTTGATTACGCTCGTAAAATATGGATTATGGGCAGTAGTAATGAACATTTGGACACAATTTGAAGGGAGTCCAATTGGTGCGGTCGGATGGATGTTGATTGCGAGTCATTTTGCGATGGCCTTACAAGCAGTACTATATATACCTAACTATAAATTCACGTGGAAACATATTTTGATAGCATCGATCTGGACGTTACATAATGATGTTATTGACTATGTCTTTGGACAAATGCCAATTTATCGTAGCTTGAGCGAACATTTTCAGGCAATCGGCTATTTTACATTCTGGTTATCAATCGCTTGTATATTACTTGCGATTAAGGTCACTAAATCGTCACCACTTTAGCAGCCTAAATAGTTGCTCATTTATTGCAGGGCAGATAAAATAAGTGGTAGATAGAAAATAGGGAGATGATCCATTTGGGTTTTTTGATATATTTTGCCGTATTATTATTGTTACCAATTTACGCGCAATATAAAGTAAAGAGTACCTATAAAAAATACTCAAAAGTACGTTCTACATCTGGGATGACTGGTGCTCAGGTAGCACGTTTAATTTTAGATCAAAACGGTTTACAAGATGTTAAAGTGGTTGAAAGTCGCGGTTACTTGAGCGATCACTACAATCCTATGACGAAAATTGTCGCATTATCTTCGCACAATTATCATGAAGCTTCAGTCGCTGGTACTGCAATTGCTGCCCATGAAGTTGGACATGCGATTCAGCATAAAGAAGCTTATTCATTTTTGAAATTCCGCCACATGTTAGTACCTGTAGCAAACTTCTCTTCAAATGCATCATGGATTTTCGTGATGATCGGGATTTTTGCAAGCATGTCCAATATGTTGTTATTGGGAATTGTTTTGTTAGCCGTAGGGTTATTGTTCCAAATTGTTACATTGCCAGTAGAATTCAATGCTTCAAGCCGTGCCATGACTCAAATCGTTACTCTCGGAGTCATCCGTAACGAAGAAGAAAAACATGCACGTAAAGTATTGAATGCCGCTGCTATGACGTACGTTGCTGCAGCTGCTGTAGGGGTTCTTGAGTTGTTACGTTTAGTGTTAATTTATACAGGCATGAGCCGAGACGAATAGAATCAAAAAAAACTCACGTGCATGATTGACATGCCACGTGAGTTTTTTATATCCCAACTAACTTATATCATTTGCTTAATCCAGTGGACGTTTTTGTTCATCCAACGTAAATCCTTCGCCCATAACGTCATGTACTTCAGTCATTGAAACAAAGGCATGGGGATCTATGGATGTGATGATGCTTTTTAAGCGGACAATTTCGTTCTTACCTACCACACAATACAAGACTTCACGGTCAGATTTAGTAAAATGTCCAAAACCTCTTAATACGGTTACGCCTCGTTCCATATCGTTTGCGATTCGATCTGCAATCTCACTTTGGAATTCCGAAATAATAAATGCACCACGTGCTGCATAAGCACCTTCCTGCACAAAATCAATCACCCGCGCTCCAATAAAGACCGCCACTAACGTATACATCATGGAACGTGAATCCAAGAATGTTAACCAGGAAAGTAGAATGACCGCTGCATCAAACATGAACATCGTTTTTCCCATACTCCAGCCAAAGTATTTATGCGCCAGTCTGGCAATGATATCCACGCCTCCTGTCGTGCCGCCATATCTGAAAATGATACCAAGCCCCACGCCAACAAAAACTCCTGCAAAAAGGGCAGCGAGGAACAAATCATCTTGTATATGTATATTGATTTCATAGATTTGAAAAATCTTTAAAAATACTGATACGGAGACAGTCCCGATGATTGTATATACAAATACTTTTTGCCCTAGAAGGCGCCACCCCAGAATAAACATGGGAATATTAAGTAGCAAATTCATTAAAGCTGGATCTAGTTTGAATGCAAAAAATAATATTAAGGTGATTCCACTAAATCCACCCTCACCAAGCTCGTTTTGAATGTTAAAATGAACAAAACCAAAGCTGAATATTGCTGCTCCTAACATAATGAAAAATATATTTTTAAACTTAATGCCTTTCAACACTGAAACACCCCATTTTCTGAAAAAGAATCCTTCGCTATTATCATTCATTTTTAGTATTTTGACAACATCATTCCTTATTATTAGGATAAGGATAGGAGCGTGAAAAGAATGACGAATGAGAAAACTATTCAAACTTTGCAAAAAGAAGTCGACGATTATATTGGGAAATTTAAAGAAGGTTATTTTCCTCCCTTTGAAATGCTTGCACGAATGACTGAAGAACTAGGTGAATTGGCAAGGGAAGTTCAACATGTGCATGGTATAAAGAAGAAAAAATTGACTGAAGCAAAAAAGAGCATGGAAGAAGAATTAGGCGATTTGCTGTTCGTTCTTATCTGTTTTGCCAATTCTGAGAACATTGATATGCAACGAGCACATGACCGTGTAATGGACAAATTTAACTCAAGAGATAAAAATCGTTGGACGTTAAAGGAGGAAGAATAATGATTCGAGTTGCTATAGGTGGACCACGAGGCAAAATGGGACAAGAAGCTGTACATACTATCATGAATAATGAGAATATGGAATTAGTGGCAGTACTTGATCATAAAGAAATAGGAGATCTATTAAGTGAGTCTCCAGAATTTCCTGCAGGCTATGATGTACCCGTATTTTTGAATCTAGATAGTCTGATCTCAGCAATCAGACCAGATGTTTTCTTGGACTTGACTACACCCCATCAAGTCTTTGAACACACGACGATGTGTTTGCAAAATGATGTAAGACCAGTAATCGGCACAACAGGGTTTAGCGAAGCACAACTAGAGTTATGCACGAAAATTGCAAAGGATAATGAATTAGGTTGCATTATTGCACCTAATTTTGCGATAGGTGCCGTATTGATGATGAAATTCGCATCCATGGCTGCTGCTTATTTTCCGGATGTTGAAATCATTGAGATGCACCATGATCAAAAACTAGATGCCCCATCTGGTACAGCTTATAAAACAGCTCAAATGATTGCGGAAGTACGACCAGCACATAAACAAGGACATCCATTAGAGGAAGAAACGTTGCCAGGTGCAAGAGGTGCATCCTATGATGGAATACCAATACATAGCGTAAGACTACCTGGAATGGTAGCTCACCAACAAGTTATGTTTGGTGGAGATGGGCAGCTGTTCACACTGCGACATGATTCTTTCAATCGACAATCTTTTATGTCTGGCGTTACATTTTCTATAAACCAGGTGATGGATTTAAAAGAACTTGTGTACGGACTCGAAAACATTTTATAAATGATAGGATGCGAACCTCATGAAAATAGCTTTAATTGCGCATGACCGTAAAAAAGATGATCTGATCCAGTTTGTGACTGCTTATCGTGACATTTTGGATGAGCATGAACTCTACGCTACAGGAACCACGGGACAACGGATTATCGATGAAACAGGTTTAGCCGTAATCCGTTTTCAGTCGGGTCCACTTGGAGGCGACCAGCAAATAGGTGCCATGGTTGCAAAAAATGAAATGGATATGATTATATTCTTCCGTGATCCGTTGACTGCCCAACCTCATGAGCCTGATGTGACTGCGTTGATTCGATTATGTGATGTGTATCAAATTCCTTTGGCTACCAATATGGGCACTGCAGAAGTTTTATTAAAAGGTCTGCAAAAAGGCTTTATTGATTGGCGATTACTACAAGAAAGACGTTCTTAAGAAAGGAAGTGGTTTCATGAAGAAATTGAAAATTGGCATCACCTGCTATCCAACAGTAGGGGGGTCAGGAGTAATCGCAACTGAACTGGGGAAGCTCCTTGCAGAGCGTGGTCATGAAATTCATTTCATTACTTCCAGCATGCCTTTTCGGTTAAATCGCATGGTTCCAAATATTTTCTTTCATCAAGTGGAAGTAAACAGTTATTCTGTCTTTCAATATGCTCCTTACGATATCGCCCTGGCGAGTAAAATGGCTGAAGTGGTCCAAAAAGAAAACTTAGACATACTGCATGTGCATTATGCTATTCCACATGCGGTATGTGCAGTGCTGGCACGTGACATGGCCGCACAAAATGTGGGAATCGTGACAACATTGCATGGTACAGATATTAGTGTTTTGGGTTACGATTCATCTCTTACAGGTGCCATCCGCTATGGAATTGAAAAATCAGATGTGGTAACGGCAGTTTCCAATTCATTGAAGGAAGAAACGTATCAATTAATACAACCATCTCAGACGATTGAAACCATCTATAATTTTGTTGATGAACGCGAATATGTTCCATCTAAATCAACGAATGTAAAGTCTTATTTCAATATTCATGAGGATGAAAAGGTAGTCATTCATGTTTCGAATTTCCGAAAGGTGAAGCATGTTGAAGATGTTGTTTCAAGTTTTGCTTATATACGAAAAGAAATGCCATCTAAATTACTTCTTGTCGGAGATGGGCCTGAAATGAATAACATCATTAAACAAGTCGATTCCTTGGGATTACAAAATGATGTGCTGTTTTTAGGAAAACAGAATAATGTGTCTGAATTGTACTCTATAAGTGATTTGAAATTACTTCTGTCGGAAAAGGAAGCGTTCGGGTTGGTATTATTAGAAGCAATGGCCTGTGGAGTACCTTGTATCGGCACAAATGTAGGCGGAATACCAGAAGTAATAGACCACGGAGAAAATGGCTACATTGTCCCTTTAAACGATGTTGAAGCAGTGGCATGTAATGCTTTGAAGATATTAAAGAATAATGACTTACATAAACGCATGAGAAATGCTTCCATTGAAGCGGTGTCTCGAAAATTCCATTCTTCAATCATCGTGAACCAATACGAAAAACTGTACGAGAAAGTGGTTCGTCAATATGTTAACAACTGAACATTGGCAAGCTGGTACAGCAATTATAAAAAAGCTGAAAGAAAATGGATATGAAGCCGTATTTGTTGGAGGAGCAGTGCGCGATTTTTTGCGTCAAAAAGAAGCCAATGATATCGACATCGCTTCCAGCGCTTTACCAGAACAAGTAAAAAAAATATTCAAACGGACGGTCGATGTCGGACTTGCCCATGGAACTATCCTTGTTCTCGAAAGTCATATTCCCATTGAAGTCACAACATTTAGGAGCGACGGGGAATATGCAGATTACCGAAGACCAACGGATGTAAAGTTTGTCCTGTCTCTCGAAGAAGATTTGAAGCGTAGAGACTTCACAATGAACGCACTAGCCATGACTGAAAGTTTTCAGATTATCGATTTGTTCGATGGAAGACTTGATTTAGAAAACCGAATCATTCGAACTGTCGGCAATCCTACTGATCGTTTTCAGGAAGATGCTCTACGTATGCTAAGAGCTGTACGTTTCAGTGCTCAGCTCGGTTTTACAATTGACGACAAATCGTTGGAAGCCATCCAATTTTGCGCGGAAAATCTTACATATGTATCTGTTGAACGAGTGACTGCTGAACTTGAAAAAATGTGGGATAGCTCGAACTTACAAAATGGAATGAGCTATCTCGTCACAAGCAAATTGTCCGATCAATTGCCAGGAGGTTTCCCATTCCAACATGAAAAATGGGCGCAACTAGGAAATCCTCGCAACAGCTTGATATGTTGGTCCTTTCTTTGTTTATTGCAGGAAACCTCATCTGTGTCCGAACTGACCAGAACGTTTAAATTATCGAATGAATCGAAACAACAAATTGGTCAACTGGTTAAAGCCACTCAAATTCGATTTGAACGTTTGTTTACGAGAGATGACCTATACTCTTTTAATGAAGATATTCTTATCAAGGCGGAGAGCCTCGTTCATGTATTGAGAGATAAGATCCCACCGATGCCAATCGATACAATAATAAAACTCAAGCGTTCCTTACCAATTCAATCAAAAGCTGATCTTGTCATTTCAGGGAAAGACTTGATGGATTGGTTTAGCAAGCGTGGTGGTCCTTGGCTCAAAGAAGCATTGGCAGAGATTGAAATGGCTGTGCTTCATAAAAAAGTAGTGAATGATGCTACCAAAATAAAGGAATGGATAATGAATGAATCCAACAGTGAAATATGAAATTAAGAAACGTTTATTATCTGCAAAGGGTCAGCCTGTCTCGGGCCAACAATTAGCAGATGAATTTGGATTATCTCGAACAGCTATTTGGAAACATATTAAGGAACTTGAAGAAGAAGGATTTGTGATTAATTCCATTAAGAAAAAAGGATATGTATTGACATCCTCTCCAGACTCATTGCAAGCCGCCAAAATTAATCAGTATTTGACATCCAAACGGTTTGGCCAGTCAATTCATTATGAAGAAACTTGCCCTTCGACTCAGCCTATCGCCCATCGACTTGCACAATCGGGAGCACCTGATGGCTCGATTGTCGTTTGTGAAGAACAAACGGCAGGAAAAGGTCGTTTGGCACGAGCATGGACCTCTACTCAAGGAAAAGGCATTTGGATGAGTATAATCATTCGACCGGAAATACCGCCTACAAAAGCACCGCAGTTCACGTTGGTTGCAGCAGTAGCAGTCACAAGAGCCATAGAAGATATAGCAGGCATTCGCGCAGAGATTAAATGGCCGAATGACCTATTAATAAATGGGAAGAAATGTACTGGAATATTGACAGAGCTCCAGGCCGACATGGACCGTGTTCATGCCATCATTTTGGGAATCGGAGTGAATGTTAACCAGTTAGAAACAGATTTCCCTGAAGAAATACAATCGATCGCCACTTCCATTCAAATGGTTTCTGGACAACCAGTCGATCGTGCTCAACTGATTGCACGAATTTTGCATCATTTAGAAATTTATACAGATTTATATATAACGCACGGTTTTGAGCCATTGAAGATCCTATGGGAAAGTTATTCGTGCACACTCGGTAAACGAATAAAAGCGAGCATGATTAATCAGCAAATTGAAGGCTTGGCTCTCGGCATTACAAATGATGGGGTATTACAAGTCAAAACCGACGATGGTCAGATTCACGGAATTTACTCTGCTGATATCGAAATACAAAATTAAGAAAAGTAAATCAAGATGGAATGTGCAATTTATTTCTGTTATAGTAAAAGCGAAGGGCAGTATCTTTGTAGAACTGCACCTGATGAATACAAGAAGATCTTTATAAATTTAATAATTCTGCCTTGATCTTAATCGACAGGGACGGAGGAAACCAATTACTTATCCTACGCAACCCTTCTGTCCATTCCTGGTCAGTAGGGTTTTTATTTTGGTTTTCTCTCCGAAGAGAGGAGCTAGGAAATGAAAACGACGACCGATTTTATTAATATGAAAAAAGAGAACGATAAAATTATTATGTTAACTGCTTATGACTATCCATCTGCAAAAATTGCAGAAAGTGCAGGCGTTGAAATTTTGCTTGTGGGAGATTCCCTGGGCATGGTTGTGCTTGGATATGATTCGACGATTCCTGTCACAATGGAAGATATGATTCATCATGGAAAAGCAACAAGACGCGGTGCAAAAGATACCTTCCTTGTAGTGGATATGCCATTTGGAACCTACCACGGGACAACGGACACTACACTTTCGAATGCCATTCGCCTTTTCCAGGAAACAAATGCACAAGCACTGAAAATTGAAGGTGCGGATGAAATGATCGACGTCATCCGTTTATTGTCACGTACTGGTATTCCCGTAGTGGCTCATCTTGGGTTGCTTCCACAATCTGCAAGCGTATCAGGTGGCTATAAAGTACAAGGGAAAACTGCGGAAGCTGCTCAAAAACTAATTGAAGATGCCAAGGCATGTGAAGCGGCAGGTGCCATTATGGTAGTTCTGGAATGTATTCCTTACCAACTCGCTAAAACAATCACAGAATCTTTGACGATTCCTGTCATCGGCATTGGGGCTGGCGCTGAAACGGATGGTCAGGTTCTAGTATTCCATGACACCGTGACTTATGGTAGCCATCATATGCCTAAGTTTGTTAAAGCTTATGCGAGTGCAGGCAAAGAAATTGAAGACGGCTTGACACAATATGTTGATGAAGTGAAATCTGGTGAATTTCCAGCAGTTGAACACCGATTCACAATGAAAGATGAAGAATTCCAACAGTTATACGGAGGAAAACAATGATTCAAGTTCAGTTAATCAACGATCTAAAAGAAAACGTAAAAGCAGCGAAACAAGCCGGTAAAAGCATCGGCTTTGTGCCAACGATGGGCTTTTTGCATGAAGGGCATATGTCTTTAGTTAAACATGCAAGAGAAGAAAATGACTTTGTGATCATGAGTATTTTTGTCAATCCTGCACAATTTGGTCCGAATGAGGATTTGGACAGATATCCCCGAGATTTAGAAAGGGATACGAAAATGGCCGTTGAGGCAGGAGTCGATTTGTTGTTCTTCCCGCAAGCGGAAGAAATGTATCCGCAAGATGGCGGAATTACAATCCGTGCAGGTGCTCAAGCTGATGTTCTTTGTGGTGCTTCAAGACCTGGACATTTTGATGGTGTCTTGAAAGTTGTCACAAAGCTTTTCCATCTAGTTGAGCCGACTAAAGTATATTTTGGCCAAAAAGATGCTCAGCAACTAGCTATCATTGAAACGTATGTAAGAGATTATAATTTCCCTCTCGAAGTTCGCAGAGTCCCAACAGTTAGGGAAGAGGACGGTTTAGCTAAAAGTTCAAGAAATGTATTCTTAAGTGAAAAAGAACGTGTCGAAGCGCCACTTATCCAACAAGCGATACAAATGGGACTGGAAGATTATCAAAAGAACCAGGATGCCGAGAAAGCTACATTAGTAACCATACAACACATCGAAAATGGCACGTCTGGGAATATTGATTATGTGGAACTGTTGAGCTATCCCTACCTGACAAATAATTTATCAAATAACAAGTCCATTATTTTAGCGGTAGCTGTCTTTTTCGAAAAAGCACGGCTGATCGATAATTTAATTTTGAACAATAAAGGAGAATAATCCATGTTACGAATGATGTTAAATTCAAAAATTCACCGCGCTGTCGTGACCGAAGCGGATTTAAATTATGTAGGCAGTATCACTATCGATCAAAATCTTTTGGATGCAGTCGGTATGCTGCCAAATGAAAAAGTGCATATCGTAAACAACAATAACGGTGCACGTTTTGAAACGTATATCATTGCCGGCGAAAGAGGCAGTGGAGTTATTTGTGTTAATGGAGCAGCTGCCCGTCTTGTTCAAAAAGGCGACGTCGTCATTATTTTGTCGTATGCATACGTGATGAACGATGAAGCAAAAGAACATAAACCAACTGTTGCCATCATGGGTGAGAATAATTCAATTCGTGAAATCATCAGCTACGAACCTGAAGCAACAGTAATGTAAGTAAAAACTGTATTTCAACATGTACAGAATAAAAAGAGGAAAGAAGTGATCTCACTTCTTTCCTCTTTTTTATGATGTAATTCATTTTAGGTAACTGCTCAAGGTTGATTAATAAATAGTAATTCTTGTTGCAATATTTCACATTGCGCCATGAAGTAGTCCCAGTCAACAGAAATTGTATTCTCCATTTTCAGTTCAGCTTTAATTAGTGCTTGATTTACAAATTGAGCTTTCTTTATATCTTCTTCTGTCCAAGTGCTTAGTTGGTAATTTGAATTTGTCGGTAATTGATTTAATGCAGAAGCAATCTTTTGGATGGTTTCCATTTCTTCTTTACTCAGTCCTTTGGAGGGGAATGTATGGGAAGCCGTTCCATACCATAGATCATCAAGAATAAGATTTAATTGGTTCGAAACAATCTGAGGGTTGTTCCAACCTTCTGTTTCTTGTTGTTGCAAAATTCCTTGTAATTCGACTAAGGGATATTGGATATTATCTAGAAAGTATTGTTTTTGATGCCAGCTATTCAAATAAAGCATAAACAAAATAACTGATATCATTGTTAATGATATGAGTGAGTATATGATTCTTATCTTTTTCTCTTTTTTTATAAGCCAACTTCCTTTCAAATAATCTTAAAAGTTATTCGGAATGAGAATAATGTAATAGATATAAATATATATTCCATAAAAATTCCAAATAACCTTTTTGATTATAAGGAATGATGAAATTAAACGGAGTAAAATGAAGGAACCTGCCAAATTTACAACATCGGGAGGTTTTTTCCCTCAGGTAAGTTATACAGGGGGAAGTCAAAAGCAAACCGGAATCCAGTCTGGAATAGTGTCTTTTTATAGGGTGAATCGTAATGTTTCAATCATTTCTTTTTCATCTACCATTTTTGTGGAAAATGCGATATTATTATTTTCTTTGGCTTTTTTAAATTTATTAAAAATGGAATCTGCGCCCTTTCCGCAGACGAACTAGCAAGCTTACTTGGGCCAACAGGATGTTGGTCACGAAGTACCTCTTATTCCGTTTTGCAAGCAGATAATGAAAAAGCCAGGATAAAAATGGCGGTGAAATGTTTCCATATGTCCATTTGGCAATAACCTCCTTCTTGAAATAGACCTCATCACATCGTGTCAGTTACACTTCCATAGATGTTTTGTGATACAATTTTTTTGTTAGAAGTCTAAATTGTGAGCTGATATTTTATGTTAAGCCCTACTTATGCCGTTGTAGATATTGAAACGACGGGTCATTCGCCTGCAAAAGGGGATCGGATGATTCAATTTGCCGTTGTATTCGTACGAGATTGGCAAATCCAATCTACTTTTTCAACCTTCATTCAACCAGGTAAAAAAATCCCTTTATTCATACAAGACTTGACCAATATTTCAGATGATGACGTCAAAGATGCACCGATTTTTGAAGATGTGGCCGGAGACATTTATGACATGCTGGAAGATTGTATCTTTGTTGCGCATAATACGAATTTTGATTTATCTTTTGTACAAGCCGAATTCAAGCGTACGGGATTCCCTTTATGGAAAGGCAAAAAAATGGATACCGTTGAACTGTCACGCTTACTGTTTCCGACGTCTTTCAGTTATAAATTACAGGATATTACCCAAGAGCGGGGCATCCAACTAACAAATGCCCATCGTGCAGACGATGATGCCTATGCGACCGCTGAATTATTTATAGAGTGTATGAAAGAAATTGAAAAACTGCCGATTCAAACATTAGAACTAATTCATAAACGATCTTTTCAGATGAAATTCGACATCTCTGCTTTATTTTTCGAAGCTCTTCAAAGAAAGCGAAAGATGCTCAAATCCGAAAATTACGATTTTTATAAAGGCATTCCGCTTCGACAGAAGTATTTCATGCAAGGTCCAGTGGAATCTTCCATTTTCTATCCTGAAACCAAGAACCAGAAACGTCTCTATTTTTCAGAAGGGTTACAGGACTTCAAAGAACGTGAAGGGCAGTTTCAGATGATGGATGCCATATGGCAAACCTTTCAGGAAAAAAATGAACTGGCCATTGAAGCATCGACGGGACTCGGAAAGACGCTAAGTTATTTAATTCCAAGTTACTTCTATGCAAAACAACAAAACAAAAAAGTATTAATCAGCACGTACACTACTCACTTAATGGAGCAACTATATGACGTTGAAATACCGAAATTAGAAGCCATTGTAAAAAATAGTGTTCAAGTTGCGATTTTGAAAGGTGCTAGACATTATCTCGACTTGCACCGTTTCGAGGAATTACTGCGTGCAAAAGACGAATCTTATGATGAAACGTTTGCTATTTGCCAGCTGTTAGTTTGGTTAACAAGAACTTCTACAGGTGATGTTGGGGAACTGAACGTTTCAAGTGGCGGTCAATTTTTCCTCGACAAAGTCCGGAAAAATGCATTTTCCGTTAAGACAACGGAAGTGAATGACCATGATTTCCATGCATATGCATTGCTTCAAAGTCAGCATGCAGATATTCTTATTACCAACCATGCCATGCTCTTTACTGATCGGCATAGGCTGGAACCATTACTCAAGAATGAAATCAGTGGATTTATTATTGATGAAGCACATCAATTTGTACAAGCTGCGAATACACGTGATGAAAGAATCTTTTCATACACGCAGTGGAAATATGTATTTGGTCAACTTGGAACCCGCGATCAGGAACAATTAACCTTTTCTTTCGCCAATGTTTTGGAGAAACATGGGGTGGATGTGATTTATTCGTTCGATGAACTTGATCGGATTTATATGAGGTGTAGTGACAAGTTTGATGAAGCGATTCAATCCATTATTCAGAGTGTCCGCCGTAAGACTGCGACAAAATCTCATTCGAAACAAACGATTTTGTTCGAAGATTTAGATCTGGATTATGAATTGCTCGATGAAGTTTACCAATACCTTCAAAGGTGGGTGACAATTGCCCAACACTTACTCGAGAGAATGTCTAAAAGTCAGCTTGAATCAACACATGCCGATAAACTAGTTGCTGCCGAATGGCAATATTGGTTGAACGAAATGAAAATCAAGACAGGTGAATGGGTCGATATTTTCCTAGCTTCTCCTGCAGAACATTCAGTATGGGTGGAAATGGATCGCAGAAGCATTCCAGGTAGCCTGCAAGTGTATAAAAAACCGATTGACAGTACACAGGCGGTCAATGAAATATTTAACGATTGGAGAGGCAGTGCTGGCATCGTCTGGACGTCAGGTACGTTATCAGTCCCAGGAAATAATCGTTTCATCGTCAATCAACTGGGGCTTCCAGAGACGGTGTCCATAAAAAATTACTCTGCGCCAAAAGATTTTTACCAAGGAGCCAATTTATTCATTGTCGATGATATGCCGGATATTCAGCATGTCTCACAATCTGATTTTATCGAAGCAGTTGCCGATGCAGTCATTCAAACGGTTCTGATTACGGAAGGCCGATGTTTTGTGCTCTTCACATCACAGGACATGTTGCGAAAAACAGTCGATTTAATTCAAGATACAGGATTGCTTGAAGATTATATGTTATTCGCCCAAGGCATGACATCAGGTAGCCGCATGAAATTATTGAAATCATTCCAGAGGTTCCGAAAGTCCGTATTGTTTGGTACGAATAGTTTTTGGGAGGGTGTCGATGTACCGGGAGATGCATTAACTGCAGTCATCTTGGTACGGTTGCCGTTTTCTTCACCGGATGAGCCTGTCTTCAAAACACAAGCTGACCGTCTGACCAAACAAGGAATCAATTCATTTACATCACTGGCATTGCCGGAAGCGATTCTTAGATTCCGTCAAGGTTTTGGCCGTCTAATTCGTTCATCAACCGATCGTGGCGTATTTATTGTCCTCGATCGCAGAATTGAGTCGAAATCTTATGGGAAAGAGTTTATTAGTGCTTTGCCAGATATCCCAGTTAAGAAAGTATCCCTAGAAGATATGGTCTTGGACCTTGAAAATTGGTATAATGAGAAAGTATGAGCGAAGAAAGTAGGGGTTACAAAATGGAAAGCAGAATTGAAGTAATATCAACAGTTACGGTTGACTATCAATCAGACTTGTATAAAATTGTGGACGCCTTGAATCGCACTTTGAAACAAAGAAATTTAATGTTTGGCCTGGCACTTGAAAAAGATAATCATGAGAAAGCCGTTTTCACAATTTATAAAACGTAAGGTGCAGAAATGAAAAAATGGTTTATTTTTATCAGTGTATTTATTCTTTCATTAACTCTTTGTATCAGCTTGTTTGTCATCTGGAAAGCAGGACAACCTTTCAGAAGCGCAAAACAGGATGCTGAACAATTGGCAATTAGTGAGAAAATGTTAACAGAAGTGACAGATTCACAGGTGTACAGTAGTACAAATACATATATTACTGTACTTGGAAACGATGAAAACGGAGAAGAAAAAGCTGTTTTTATTCCTTCCTCCAATCAAAAATTAAAAATTGAAGAAGTGCTTATGAAAGATGGCATTTCGAAAAAACAAGCCATTAAAACTGTACAAGATGAATTTGAAGTCAAAGAGGTGCTACATACTAAACTTGGCTGGGAACAAAATCATGCAGTATGGGAAATTACATTTTTAAATGAAAACGACAAGCTTAATTACGTTTATTTATTATTTGAAAATGGAAAATGGTGGAAACGTATATTGAATATGTAAAAGGGGACAATCGATGATGAAACCTATATTAGCTAACCGTGTTCAGACATTGACACCGTCAACAACACTTGCCATTACAGCAAAAGCAAAGGAATTAAAAGAACAAGGTATTGATGTGATTGGTCTTGGCGCAGGCGAGCCCGATTATAATACTCCTCAAAACATTTTGGATGCGGCATTTAAGTCGATGAATGATGGTTATACAAAATATACACCAGCAGGCGGTTTGCCAGCATTAAAAAAAGCAATTATCAACAAGTTACAGCGTGATCAACAAATCACATATCAACCGTCTGAAATTTTGATTGGTATTGGTGCGAAACATGTTTTATACACATTGTTCCAAGTACTATTAAATGAAAATGACGAAGTAATCATTCCCATCCCTTATTGGGTAAGTTATCCAGAACAAGTGAAACTTGCAGGAGGCGTACCTATTTATATTGAAGGTACAGCTGAACAACAATACAAAATCACTGCCAAACAAATTAAACAAGCAATCACTGACAAGACTCGTGCCGTTATCTTGAATTCTCCAAGTAACCCAACCGGGATGATTTACTCAAAAACTGAATTGCAGGAAATTGCAGAAGTTTGTAAAGAAGCGAACATCTGGATAATATCTGACGAAATTTATGAAAAATTGATTTATGGAGATGCCAAACATATTTCCATTGCTCAACTTTCAGACGATGCAAAAGAGCGTACGATTATTATCAATGGTGTGTCTAAATCACATTCCATGACAGGATGGCGTATAGGCTATGCAGCGGGCAACAAGGAAATCATTACAGCAATGACAGACTTAGCGAGCCATTCCACATCAAACCCTGTCACTACTTCTCAATACGCTACAATTGAAGCGTATAATGGTCCTCAGGACACAGTAGAAGAAATGCGTTCTGCGTTTGAATCACGTCTTGAAATTATTTTCCCGCAAATAGTAGCTATTCCAGGTTTCAAAGTATTAAAACCACAAGGAGCATTCTATTTATTTCCAGATGTTTCTGAAGCAGCATCAAAAACAGGTTATGATTCAGTTGACACATTTGTAGAAGCACTACTGACTGAGGCAAATGTAGCGGTCATTCCGGGTTCTGGTTTTGGAGCCCCATCAACAATTCGATTATCCTACGCAACTTCACTCGACTTACTTGAAGAAGCAGTGTCACGTATAGATACATTTGTACGATCAAAATGGCAAGATGGTTTGCTGTAATTTCTGGAGGAATTTATGAAAAAAATTATGATTCACGAAATGCCAAAACACTTAGGCGAAACAGTAAAATTAGGTGCTTGGTTAGCCAATAAACGTTCAAGTGGAAAGATTGCATTCTTGCAACTACGTGATGGTTCTGGCTTCGTACAAGGCGTTGTTGTTAAGGCAGATGTGGCAGAAGAATTATTTATCAAAGCAAAATCTTTAACACAGGAAACGTCAATGTACGTTGTCGGAGAAGTTACTAAAGATGAGCGTTCTTCGTTTGGCTTTGAACTTCAAGTGAAAGATATCGAAGTCATTCACGAAGCAGTAGATTTCCCAATCACACCAAAAGAACATGGAACTGAATTTTTGATGGATAACCGTCATTTATGGTTGCGTTCACGTAAACAACATGCCATTATGAAAATCCGTAATGAAGTCATCCGTGCAACTTATGAATTTTTCAATGAAAATGGATTTGCAAAAGTAGATCCGCCGATTTTAACAGGATCTGCTCCTGAAGGAACTTCTGAATTGTTCCAGACCAAATATTTTGATGAAGATGCATATCTTTCTCAATCAGGTCAACTTTATATGGAAGCGGCTGCTATGGCACTTGGAAAAGTGTTCTCATTCGGTCCTACTTTCCGCGCTGAAAAATCAAAAACACGTCGCCATCTGATTGAATTCTGGATGATCGAGCCGGAAATGGCTTTCACGGAATTTGAAGAAAATCTTGTGGTGCAAGAGCAATATGTTTCATACGTTGTTCAATCAGTCCTGAAAAACTGTAAGTTGGAGTTGGAGCGTCTTGATCGTGACGTAACGAAACTTGAACATATTCAAGCTCCTTTCCCACGTATTTCTTATGACGATGCCATCACATTCTTAAATGAAAAAGGGTTTGATGATATTCAATGGGGTGATGATTTTGGCTCACCACATGAAACTGCAATTGCTGAACATTATGACAAGCCTGTATTCATCACGCATTATCCGATTGGTATTAAACCATTCTATATGCAGCCACACCCAGAACGTGATGATGTCGTTTTATGTGCGGACTTAATTGCACCTGAAGGCTATGGCGAAATCATCGGTGGTTCAGAACGTATTCACGATTACGATTTATTGAAACAACGTCTTGCAGAACACGAACTGGATGAAAAAGCATATGCATGGTACTTGGAACTGCGTAAACAAGGCTCCGTGCCACACTCAGGATTCGGACTAGGATTAGAGCGCACAGTAGCATGGATCAGTGGAGCAGAACACGTCCGTGAAGCGATTCCGTTCCCACGCTTATTAAACCGTTTATATCCATAAACAAGAAAAGTGCAGAAGCCCACGCTAGCTCGACTCCGACGGTGGAAGGTACGAGCTGGGCTTCGGAACTAGACATGTAGGAAAGTAAAGAAAACAGCTAAAATTCGTAACATGAGTTTTTTATCAATAATATAAGTACAAAGGAGAGTTCGGGTATGCAACAGCAACAGCCAGATCGGCTCCGTATGTGGACAGAGCAGGGAAATGTAACCATTTCCCAGCTCTTTTTTCAACATTACAAAAAGTGTGATATCCAGGATGATGAAGCCTTTTTAATTCTTCATATGGTGGCGTTTATCGATAAGGGAAATCATTTTCCCACGCCAGATGATTTAGTGGAACGTTCCCATTTTACATCGGAACAAGTAAGTCGACATATGCAAAGATTGTTCCAAAAAGGGTATTTATCGATACAACAAAGATATGATGATAAAGGAGTATTGATTGAAGCCTTTTCGTTTCACTCATTATGGAATCGGTTGATTGACACAGTTCTGGAAGAAAAAACTTCACAGAAAGTAATGACTCAAAAAGAACAAGAAGGCGAGATTTTCCGATTGTTCGAACAAGAATTCGGGCGTTTCCTTTCCCCTATGGAAAGTGAAACTATTGCAATGTGGATGGATCAAGATCAGCAATCACCCGAGTTGATTCGAGCAGCATTGAAAGAAGCTGTACTTGCACAAAAAATGAGCTTACGCTACATTGATCGCATTTTGTTTGAGTGGAAAAAGAAAAATGTCAAAACTATGCAGGATGTTGAAAAACAAGCAAGTCAATTCCGCACAGTTCCGGAAAGAACATCGCCACCAACGCAACCGCAAAAATCAAATAAAGTACCATTCTATAATTGGTTAGAAGAGCGAGAGTAGGGAAGTGAAAATATGCTGACAAAAGGTCAATGGGAGTATTGTTTATCAGAAATGGATAGAATGTTCCCTGATGCTCATTGTGAGCTCGTTCACGACAATCCATTTGAGCTGACAATCGCCACATTGCTTTCTGCACAATGTACGGATGTACTCGTAAATAAAGTGACCCCGGCTTTATTCGCAAAGTATCAAACCCCGGAAGATTATTTAAGTGTGCCACTGGAAGAACTACAGGATGATATCCGTTCAATTGGATTGTTTCGTAACAAAGCAAAAAACATACAAGCTTTGAGTCGAATGCTGCTTGAACAATTTGATGGTGAAGTTCCTGCCAATCGTGATTTGTTAACCACACTTCCTGGAGTGGGTCGTAAAACAGCAAATGTTGTCGTTTCAGTTGCGTTTGATATCCCTGCATTGGCAGTGGATACACATGTGGAGCGAGTGACAAAACGTCTGGGTCTCTGTCGCTGGAAAGATTCGGTTCTGCAAGTTGAAGAAACAATCATGAAAAAGACGCCGATGGACAAGTGGTCAAGAACACATCACCAACTCATTTTCTTCGGTCGTTATCATTGCAAAGCACAAAATCCCCAATGTCCAGTGTGTCCACTGTTGTCCTTGTGTCGTGAAGGGAAAAAACGGCTAAACAAAGGATTGGTAGAAATTTGATTCGATTTGATGCCAAACATGCACATAAAGAACATCTTAGCGGCATTCTAAGTCAATGGTCGACTTTAAAAGAAATGATACAAGATGCTTTTAAACTGAAAAATAAGGGTGTTCATGAGCAGATGCTTTTAGGCATTAAGCTATATGAAGATTTATTGGTTCAAGTATCAGAATCAACAAGTTTTAAGCCTGATGAGATTCAAGACTACGAAATCATTCCTCTAAACGGGAAAGAACGATATATATTTATCATTACGAATTCGAATCGCTATGTAGCTTCTAGTCAGTTAAATGAGTTATTCGATGAAACAATTAAGAAAATTGCTCGATTGCGCATAAAATCCAACTAAAAAGAAGCAGATCCTTAAAAAGGATCTGCTTCTTTTTTTATATTATGGGCTTATAGAGGAATCAGAATTCGATATTGAGGCGGTTCTCGCTTCTGTCTTATTTTCTGTACTGTTTGCGGCACCTTCAGTTGATCCATCATCGCCACCATCTTCTGGCGGTGGGGGAGTTTCACCTTCAGGAGGTGGCGTTGTCCCATCGACAGGTGGTGTCGTCCCGTCTTCAGGTGGAGGTGTCGTTCCATCGCCATCTGACCCGCCGTTACCATTACCATTTCCGTTCCCGTTACCATTGCCATTCCCTTCACCAGGAATTTCCGGTTCAGGTACTTCAACGGCATCAATTTCAAGTGTTGTACTAGCTGGTTCGCTTCGTACTCCTTCTGCTATTGCCACTACAGTAAATGTATAGGTACTGCCTGGAGTAATGCCTGTGACAATCAAGCCTTCCTGGCTAGTGGTTTGTAGAACCGAAGGAGTGCCTCCATCCACTGCAAACGAAACTTCAAATGCTACATCCACTTTGTCTTTATCACGTTTTGGTGCTTTGTGCTTCCAGGATAATGTAGCTGATTGATCGCCTTCACTGTATTCAGCTTTGAAATTTGATGGTGCTTCCACTTCAATTTGTTCATATTCCTCGGAAACTTTAGTTGGTTCAGTTCCACGAACAAATAATTCTGTTCGTTTCAAGCTGTCCGGTGTAAATTCACTTGCAAGACGAAGAGGGGAAGTGCCCACTTCAACAGTTGCTTCTACAACTGAATTTGGTCGTTTAAAGCGTGGTGTATCTTTGTCTGCAGATATATTTGTCATAACATCTTTAAACAATCTTTGGGCGAAAGTGCGTTCAGTTGAATCGGCTGTATTGATTGCTTGTTTACGTTCTTTATAACCAGTCCAAACGGCGATTGAATAATTTGTCGTATAACCAGCAAACCAAATATCCGGAGCTGAGCCTTCAGGCAAATTATAATCATTAAATTCTTTGGATGTATAGTTGGTGGTTCCTGTTTTACCTGCAACATCCAAGCCTGGAATGATTGCTGCTTTACCAGATGCGCCTCTGCGCTCACTAACTACATCTCGAAGCATATCGGTCACCATAAAAGCAGTTGAATCTTTCATGGCTGGTTTTGATTTAGGTTTAAATGTTTTCTTCGTTTCTCCATCACGATAAACAATTTCACTAATAGTGTAAGGGTCTGAGTACATGCCGTCATTCCCGAAAGCTGCATATGACGCTGCCAACTTAATCGTGTTGATTCCGGTAGTTGCTCCAATCGCAGCAGATTCATAATCGAGATAGTCACCAGTAATGCCTAAATTATTGGCAAATTCTTTGCGGTCACCACTTTCGACTTCTTTGAAGGCTTTAACAGCTGGTATATTTCGAGAACGATACAATGCTTCACGCGCTGTCATAGCTCCCAGATATTCATTATCGAAATTGTAAATTTGTTGATCTGAATTTGAATAATTCATTTTTTCATCAACCAGGGTGTGACCAGTAGACCAATTCAAATATTCGATGGCAGGACCATAATCCAGGATCGGTTTAACAGTTGAACCAATACCACGTTTTGAAACATCTTGCGCGTAGTTAAATTCGAAGCTTGGGCCATAATCACGACCGCCACCTACTGCAACAATGGCACCTGTTTTCGTATCCAATACGGTCATTCCTGCTTGCATTTCTTGAGTAGGGAAGTTATCTCCTGAAAAAGCCTCTTCTACTGAACCCTGAGCTTGTGGATCAAGCGTCGTATAGACTTTCAATCCATCAGCTAAAGAATCATCTGAGCTTTTAGCTGCCAGTTCATTCAATACAATATCCAAAAAGGCAAGATACTTGGTAGAATTCGAAGGTTTGCGATTTTCTTCAGCTAGTAAACCTTCAGTTATTGGAATCGCTTGTGCTTCTTCCATTTCAGCTTTTGTAATTTTCCCATGCTGTTCCATCAGGCGTAAAACGATATTTCGACGTTTTTCTGCGGCTTCGGGATGCTTGAAAGGATTGTAGTTGTTCGGACTTTGAGGCATTCCGGCCAACATCGCCATTTCGTGTAGCTCCAAGTCTTTTAATTCTTTTCCGAAAAAGCTTTCAGATGCAGTCCCAAATCCATAAATATTTCCTGACATTAAGACTTTGTTGAAGTACATCTCAAAAATTTCTTCTTTTTCATACTTTTGTTCAAGTTGATAAGCAAGATAAGCTTCTTGAGCTTTACGTTTTAACGTTTTTTCATTTTGTAAAAATGAATTTTTTATCACTTGTTGTGTTAAAGTACTAGCACCTTGAGAACCAAATCCACTTGTAATGTTAGCAAGAATTGCTCCACCAAGGCGGTAAAAATCAATTCCGTTATGTTTATAGAAACGAGCGTCTTCAGTAGCCAATATGGCTTCTTCCATTTCTTTAGGGATATCTTCGTAATTCACATAATCTCGGTTTTCGGATCCAATTGTTGCAAAGACATCGCCATTTACATCATAAAACTCAGATGAAATTGGGTCCTTTAATGATTCTTCATCTAATTCTGGTGCAGAGCTTGCGTAATAAACAAAGAGTCCTCCACCGAATAACAGTCCTGCCAATCCAATAATGAGAATGGCCATAATAATACGTTTAAACCAACCTGTTGTACTTCTTTTTTTCGATTTCTTTTGTTTTTCTAATTCTTTTCTTCGTTGTCCACGAGAGTTAGCTTTTTCGCTCACGAACGTCTCCTCACTTTCACGGCTTCACAGATTCCTCTGAAAGCATCTTTGTTACTCCCCGCAAATAGTCAATTGGAGGATAAGCTCCTGGGACTATTTCAAAGGCATGTTGTTCGAAAAATTCGAACGGAATTGATTTGCGACCACCTTTACACATTTCATCCCATGCATCTTGAAGGGGACGATAAGGTAAAATGAAATATCGATTGATGGATGAAAAACGAACGATTAAAAAGGTAAGACCTTTCTGTTCCGTTACCAGTCGCATGTGGTCAATTTGATGAGCATGGATATTCTTTAAAGGGAAGGAAGTTTTATTTTTCGTTTCTTTCGCTTCAAAATCCACATGAATGCCTTGCCATACACCATTAAAGTCTGTTGTCGAAGCAGTCCGATAATAGGCTTCTCTTATGACAGCTGCACTTCGGGAAGGATATTCTACTTTTACTACTTGGATAGGTACAGGTTTTTTATGAATGACTGCCGTACCTTTTTGCATATAAAAGTCATTTGTTTCATTAATCTCATCCTCTAAGGTTTTTCCCCGGTTACTGAAGGTATAATCCTTCTTTGCACGTTTTTCCGAATTATTTTTTGTGGGCGTATAAATCTTACCATTCGGGTAGTTAAATGCCATGCTCGTCACCTCGCATACCAGTTTATCATAACCACACCCTACTAGACGTGATTCGCGCTTTAAGGTTTCATAGTTTGTGTGTCGAATTGTTGTAAGTATTAGCTTAATCCTTCTAGTTTTGTCGTTGGCAAAGGATTTCATCATGTTATGGAGAACTTCACTAACAACTGGAGGGATGCAGCATGAAACGTATAGAAGAATTGATTGAACAATTGTCATTACTTGAACATATCTTGGAAGCACGATTTATACAGGAAAGATCTACACAAACGCAAACTGTCATCGATAAAGGGCATCAAGTAGGAAAAGCATTAAAAGAAACGGAACAAATGATAGAATGGAATACCTGTTCGCAAAAAAGTGGTTAAAACCACTTTTTTTTGTTACTATAAACAGTAACAAAGGGGCTGAGAACATGAAGTTAAACGAACATACTAAATTAATTTTGGAAGAAAGTCAAAACTGTCTAATACGTCATCAAGAGATGCGTGATAGGGAGGCATCTCCTGATTTTTTTTCACAAGTGAAGCCCCATGCCGATTATTGGCATGCTTTCCTAATTGAATGGAGAGCAAATGCCAACTCTTGGATTAACCATCACCGTCCGAAGTATATGCGAATCCAACAAATAGATGCGGCAATTGAAGCTTTCAATCAATATGTCGTTCAATCATTTTATAAAGAGACTGGAAAAAAGAGGTTTGCGCAGTCTATACAGTCAACTTGTTACACGTTGCAAACTTTTATACATGCCATAGAGCAAGAAGGTGAAAAGCTTGATCAGGAAACAATCAATTAATGACATATTAAGTGAATGGAAGCAAGACCCGGTCATGCGAGAACGAATTGTTCATTGGCATACGATTGAGAAAAAAGAGGCATTCTTGTCTGATTTCCCCGAAGATTTACATCCGTCCATCCAGCAGGCACTGAACGAACGGGGCATTACACAACTCTATAGCCATCAGAGAATTGCATATGATATAGCGCGTATGGGTCAATCCTTTACAGCCATCACCCCCACTGCTTCGGGGAAATCCCTTTGCTATCATTTGCCTGTCCTTCAATCAATCGTCGAAGACAGTTCTTCAAGGGCACTTTATTTATTTCCCACGAAAGCGCTCGCTCAAGACCAAAAATCCGACTTGAATTTATTGATTGAACAAATGAATCAAGATATTTTGAGTTACACCTATGATGGCGACACTTCACCGGCAATTCGTACGAAAGTAAGAAAGGCTGGTCATATTGTTTTGACCAATCCTGATATGCTCCATTCGGGTATATTACCTCATCATACGAAATGGGTTTCCTTGTTCGAAAATTTGAAGTATATAGTGGTCGATGAGCTGCATACATACAAAGGCGTGTTTGGAAGTCACGTGGCACATGTTTTGCGTCGATTAAAACGCATCTGTCAATATTATGGAAGTAATCCGGTTTTTATTTGTACTTCGGCAACAATTGCAAACCCGAAAGAACTGGCCGAATCATTAACTAATGAAACTCATACACTGATCGATGAAAACGGTGCACCGTCGGGTAAGAAAAATTTCATTTTTTATAATCCGCCAATCGTTCACCCAACCTTTGGTGTCAGACGTAGCGCTATTCTCGAAGTTCGAGATCTAGCTAAACGCCTATACAAGGAAGGGATTCAAACCATCGTATTTGCGAAAAGCAGGGTACGTGTTGAGATGCTTGTCACGTACTTAAAAGAATTATCCAAGAAAAAAATAAATGATGAATCCATTCGTGGCTACCGAGGAGGGTATTTACCTTCTGAACGGCGACAAATTGAAAAAGGTTTGCGGGATGGAACAATTCAGACTGTAGTCAGTACAAACGCATTGGAACTGGGTGTGGATATTGGTCAGCTCCAAGCCTGCATCATGACCGGTTACCCTGGGAATATTGCAAGTGCTTGGCAACAGGCGGGCCGTGCAGGACGTAGACAGGATGAGGCCTTGATAATATATGTTGCGCAATCAACTGCACTTGATCAATATATTGTGAATCACCCTTCATTCTTACTCGGTCAATCTCCAGAAGAAGCCCGCATTCATCCAGACAATTTAGTTATATTGATGGATCATTTAAAGTGTGCTTCTTTTGAATTGCCTTTCAAAACGACTGAACAGTACGGGGAATTTGAAATACAAGAGTTACTTGCCTATTTGGAAGAAGAAGGAATATTGGTTCGAACCTCTGACAAATGGCATTGGATGAGTGATCGTTTTCCTGCACATGAAATCAGTTTACGTTCTGCCTCTCAGGAAAATGTCGTAATTATTGACCAAACCATCCCTGCTGCAACTAAAGTTATTGGAGAAATGGATCGTTACAGTGCGATGACATTATTGCATGAAGAAGCGATTTATTTGCATCAGGGCATTCAGTTCCAAGTGGAAAAGCTGGACTGGGAAGAAAAGAAAGCCTTTGTAAGAGAAGTGGATGTAGACTACTTTACAGATGCAAATCTTGCAGTTGAATTAAAAGTGATGAGTGAAGACAAAGAAAAAACGTTTAAACACGGCTCTGTGTTTTTTGGGGATGTATCGATTTTAGCGATGGCGACCATATTCAAAAAAATTCGGTTTGATACACATGACAATATCGGGTCAGGCCCTATCCAGCTTCCTCCGGAAGAATTGCATACTTCATCGAGTTGGTTAAGTTTCAATCGACCCTCTGGCTGGACGGATGCAATGCTCACAGATGCCATGACAGGTGCAGCGACTTCCATCGCATCGTTCATCCCATTGTTCGTCCATTGTGATCGTCGCGATATTCATGTTGTACCACAAGTGAAATCGATTCATGCTGAACTCCCTACATTTTTCGTTTATGATAGCTACCCAGGAGGGATCGGCATCAGTGAACGCGTATTTGACGTTTGGCCTGAATTACTTGGACACGTCGAACAGCATGTCGAGGCGTGCCCGTGTGATCAAGGTTGTCCCGCATGCATCGGACCCCAGGAAGCAAGCGTTGGAATGAAAGATGAAGTGTTGAAACTTCTAGCTTATTTACAATTAGAATCAACTGGTGATCCGTATGTCATTTGAAAAAAATCTCTTACAAATGAAGAAACTGATTAAGAAAAAGCCAACGAAATCTCAATCGCTGGCTCCTTTCGTCATACCAGAAAAACCGAAGTATACGGAAGAGTGGGAACGGGCAGGTCTGAAAATCATCGAAAATGATTTTGGTATCGTTTTTGAAAAAAAGATAGTTTATGACCGGACATATTGTCACGGTGATTTTCAATTAAAAGAAGTCTTCGATGCTTTCGCATTGTGGAATTCTTTTCAAGGTGTTCACCCCATATCAACAGATGGACAGCATGTTGTTTTTTTTGATACGGAAACAACAGGTCTAAAAGGAACAGGTACCTACATATTCTTAATCGGGCAGTTAATATGGAATAAAGATCATTTTGAGATGACTCAACATGTTTTAGCGGATCCGAGCCATGAAGCGGCAATGTTGTACGAGTCAGGCTTATGGAAAGCTGGCCAGACCGTCGTAACGTATAATGGCAAAAGTTTTGATTGGCCCCAATTGCAAACACGATGGACAATGAACCGAGAGCATCTACCTAAACTGTCTGATCCTACACATATCGATTTACTTCATGGGTCTAGAAGAGTTTGGCGGAATGAACTGGATCAATTCAAACTAACAAAAATTGAAGAAGATAAACTTGGATTTAAACGTGTTGGGGATATTCCAGGACATCTGGCTCCGATTATTTATATGGATGCTGTAAAAAGCGGGAATCCGGCGACCTTATTAAAAGTTCTACACCACAACGAATGGGACATCCTCTCATTACTTACATTGTTTATTCACACGACAAAATTGATTTTGAAAGAGCAGTACATCGATTCTAGTATCTCATCAACGAACATTGGAAAATGGTTTTCGGATCTGAAAGACTTTGAAAAAGGGCAAAGTGTTTTTGAGCAAATTACAACCCAATATAGTACTGATGAAGCTGCTATGGCGTTTTACTATTTAGGCTATGAATATAAACGCACGAAGCAATACGACCTTGCTTACGAAGTATTTGAAAAGGCACTCGGATACGTACAAGATGGTTTGAAAATAAAAACGTATGAAGAGCTGGCGAAAATAGCGGAACACGTGAAAAAAGATTTTGATCTTGCCAAACTTCATGTTGAAGAAGCATTGATCCTCATACAAAAAACTCCGATTTTAAAAGAACAACAAAAAGAGAGAAGAACACATGCATGTAAAAAGCGTTTGGAACGAATAATCAAGAAACAAACTATTTCCCGGGCAAGCGCAGGTTTCGACAGAAAATGAGTGAGGAAATGAACGACAAAACGTTCTTTATGCTATAATAAATCCATGCATGAACAATGGAAGGACGATGTATTATGGATATGAAATTGACGCCAGAAGTCATTTTAGAAAAAGAATTTAAAACTGGATTACGCGGCTATCACCAAGATGAAGTAGATCAGTTCTTGGATGAAGTCATTCAAGATTACAATACTTTTATGCAAACAATTGAAACACTAAAAGCTGAAAATAGACGATTGAGAGACGAATTGGATGAAGCTCCAAGACGTCAAGTTGCTGCACCTTCAACAGGAACAACTAACTTTGATATTTTAAAGAGACTTTCAAATCTAGAAAAACATGTATTCGGCAGTAAGTTGTACGAATAATTCAACATTCCAAGGATGGATTGTTTATTACATGAATATCAAGTATAATGAAGAAACCATTTAGATAATCCAGGTAATCGCTGCAACGCTTGACGTTGTAGAGGAAAGTCCATGCTCGCACGGTTCTGAGATGACCGTAGTGTTCGTGCTTAGCCAAAAAATAAGCTAAGGCAGTGTTACAGCTGACGGCGGGAACAACACCTAAGTCTTCGGATATGGTCTATGTTCTCTGAAAGTGCCACAGTGACGGAGCTGATTCGGAAACGTTTCAGGTGGAACGAGGTAAACCCCACGAGCGAGAAACCCAAATTATGGTAGGGGCACTCTCATGCAGGAATTGAACGAATTGAGGGACAGACAATGTCTGTAGATAGATGATTACTACTCACTTGTACGAGGCATCAGCCGCTTGAGTACGTGATAACAAAACATGGCTTATTGGGTTTTCTAATGGGTATACTTGACTACACAAGCTCTCCACTAATTCGGAGAGCTTTTATTAATAAATAAGCAAATAAATGAAACAATGATCGTTAAAAGAAAGGATGAGATGATGACGACTCATCGATTAGTAGCAACATCAGCAATGGGGTTAGAATCCATTGTAGCAGATGAAGTAAAAAAATTAGGGTATGAAACCCAGACTGAAAACGGAAAAATATATTTTGAAGGGGACGAGCATGCCATTGCCCGTGCCAACATGTGGCTACGAGTAGCGGACCGTGTCAAAATAATAGCTGGTGACTTTAGAGCCACCACGTTTGATCAATTATTTGAACAAACAAAAGCGATTCCTTGGGAAAAATATTTACCGGTAGATGCAGCTTTTCCTGTTCAAGGGAAATCAGTTAAATCAAAATTATTCAGTGTGCCCGATTGTCAGGCAATTGTTAAGAAGGCCATTGTGGAACGTTTAAAATTGGCTCATAAACGAATTGGTTTTTTGGATGAGTCCGGTGCAACATTTAAGATTGAAGTTAGTATACTTAAAGACCAAGTAAAATTAAGCATTGATACAAGTGGTGTCGGTTTACATAAACGAGGGTATCGCTTAGATCAAGGGGAAGCTCCATTAAAAGAAACATTGGCTGCTGCACTGGTCTATATTTCAAAATGGAATCCTAATCGTCCGTTTGTTGATCCATTCTGTGGGTCTGGGACAATTCCTATTGAGGCAGCGATGATTGGTCAAAACTTAGCTCCAGGGTATAACCGTAGCTTTATTAGTGAAGACTGGCCATGGATGTCAAAAAAAATATGGGAAGATGTTCGCTTGGAAGCTGAAGAGTTAGCGAACTATGATCAGCCATTAGATATCACAGGTTCTGATATAGATGCGCGAATGATTGATGTTGCAAAAAACAATGCAATTGAAGCTGGCTTTGCCGATTTAATTCATTTTAAACAGCGTCAGTTAAGAGATTTCACAACTTCGTCTTTGGACGGTGTTATGATTGGAAATCCACCTTATGGTGAGCGTATCGGAGAAAAAGAAACGATTGAAGACATGATTCATGATATGGGGCGTATAATGGATAGTTACCCTACATGGTCTGTTTATATGTTGTCATCAATGGCAGACTTCGAAACGTTATACGGGCGTAAAGCGACTAAGAAACGCAAATTATTTAATGGATTTATCGAAACAAACTATTTTCAATATTGGGGTAAAAAATCACCTCGTGAATAGCACCCAAAACGGATAGGTCAACCTATCCGTTTTCTTATCGTTTGAAAGGGGATCACTATGAAGCAAACATTACCATTTGCACTAACGAAAGACCGCTCTTTTTTTGAATCACTAGGTGATTGGATGGGAGACGTTCTTTATGATGAACTTCCTGAAAAAGGATTCGAATGTCGTGATGAGCAGATTTATATGGCCTATCAGATTGAAAAATCTTTGAAAAATAAAAATGTTTTGTTTGCCGAAGCTGGCGTAGGAACAGGGAAGACGATTGCTTATTTACTTCCGGCAATTTCCTATGCGCGATACACAGGAAAACCTGCTTTGATTTCGTGTGCTGATGAGACGTTAATTGATCAGCTCGTTAAAAAAGAAGGAGATATTCAAAAATTACAAGATTCACTAGGATGGAACATTGATGTCCGTCTAGCAAAATCACGTGACCAATATTTATGTTTAAAGAGACTTGAGCACGAACAAAAAACGAATGATGAAGAATTCCTGGAACAAATTGAAGATGGAATTCCTGATTTTGTGTACGGTCATCAGTCGCTCCAATCGGTTTACCCATACGGAGAGCGCAGTGCTTTTCCGGATGTCAGTGACGAGGATTGGCAAAAAGTAAATTATCATCCGATTCAGCAATGTGCCGTTTGTGATATCCGCAACCGTTGCGGTCAAACTATTCATCGACAAAATTACCGTGAAGCTGGAGATTTGATTATTTGTTCGCATGATTTCTTAATGGAACACATTTGGACAAAAGAATCGCGTGTACGTGAAGGACAAATGCCTTTACTTCCTGACGTTTCGATGATTGTACTGGATGAAGGTCATTTATTGGAATTCGCTGCTCAACGTGCATTGACTTATGAAGTACAGAGCCAAACGCTTGTGTCATTGATTGACCGTGTCGCACAAGATGGCGTACGTGAAAAGACATTGCAATTGCTAGAAAGATTGCAGGACTTACATGATGATTTCTTCAAAGAATTGCTTACTCATGCACATGGTGAAGAAGGAGAACGTCTCCATATAGATAAAACAGACCGTGTTCTTCAGCTTGGCCAACAGCTTGTGAAATTAGTAGAACAAATTTTAGAAGAATTTGTATTTGAATCAGAGCTTTATACGATTGATGAATATGATCTTCGTATGGTAGAAGAATACTTGGAACAATATGTATTTTCACTCCAATTATTTGTTCAAAATGGAGATGCGGTCGATTGGTTGGAAGAAAAAGACGGTATTGAGACATTAGTCATCATGCCACGTCTAGTAACAGATATTTTAAATGAAAAATTATTCACAAATAAATTACCTGTTGTTTTCTCTTCAGCCACTTTATCGGTTAATAAAGACTTCACCTATATTTCAGATGCTTTGGGTATCGATCAGTACCATTCGTTTAGTGTTCCATCTCCATTTGATTACGACCAAGTAATGCAGATATTTGGTCATTCTGTCGATAGTGAAACGAAAGCAAAGAAAGCACGAGAACTACTCTTGCAATCTAAAGAGCCCACTTTGTTATTGTTCAAGTCGAAGAGTGATATGGTGAATTTTGAAAATTCCCTTTCAGTTGAAGAAAGAATGGGTATGGTTTTTGAAGGAGAACGTGAATTATCATCCATTGTGCGTGATTTCCAAGCTGGGCATATCGCTACATTATGTTCATACCATTTATGGGAAGGGCTTGATTTGCCTGCAGAAGCTTTAACACGCGTGATTATATTTGATTTACCTTTCCCTCCGCATGATCCTTTGTTCGATGCGAAACGAAAATTTTCTAATGATCCTTTTGCAGAAGTCGAATTGCCGTTTATGTTGTTACGCCTTCAACAAGGAATTGGCCGTTTGATACGGACATCTGCCGATCATGGATCCATCCACTTGTTACTGAATGATGATGAAAAGCAATTGAGTACAGATTTTACACATATACTCCCAGTAGAAATATCATGGGTATAAAGTAAAGCCCATCCTGATAAATAGGCTCAGACTGAAGACAAACTCGCATTTTTTGAGTTTGTCTTCAGTTTTTTATTAAATTTTTTGGAAGTTAGCATTGAAGGGGAGTAGTGCGATTTCCTTTCAAATATTGTTTCGTACAAAATCCTTTATGAGGTGCTCCAGTTTCTCCCCATGGTGTAGCTTTGAAATAAAGTCGTACCGTTTATAAAAAAGATGTACCGTTATATCCCTTTGGATATGGTTATCTAAAGGGGTGTTTTATTAGATTATTCGAGTTTGAATATGTCATTGAGATTGTGAAGGTCTTCACTTAAACTAACGGCAGGTTGAAGACCAATTATTCCTAATTGATACGAAGAAAATTGGGAAATAGATTTCATTTGAAGATTTAATGAGCTTGCCAAAATTATTAATGCGAAATTACTTTGATTTTTCTAATTAACATGTGGGTGAACCACTATATACAGAGCCTTGGTAAACAATATGTTATCAAGGTTTTTTTATTTATCTGGAATATCAACAATTAGAACTTTTTTCCTGTTTTAATCTATTATTGTTAAATTTATTTCTAAAAAATTACGAGAAATTTCTATATTCCCCCAGATTTTAAAACTAAGTTCATTAAAAAACTAAAATTTCAGACAATATTCACAACATTCTTCTACAAAATAACTGAAAATTCTTTTGAAATAAGGACTTAACTAACATTTTTTAGTATTGAATTTTCAAAAAATATATTAATAGTTTCATGTGAAATCCCCCAATTTACTATTTTTTAAGGCGGATGTACACTTCGAATTGTATTCATTATCATGCAAGGGGGGAAAAGAGAGCAAAGGTCAAAGATCAAATCTATCCATAGAAAGTCGGTGGTCATCTACAACAGTTAAAAATATCCTTGTAACTCAAGTCTTAATGTAAGCGATTTCAGAGAGGAGTCGAATTGATGAAAAGGAACAGACATGACCGCGTCGTATTTAGTTTTATTTTATGTGCATTATTGTTGCTCACTACCTTTCTACCTCAACTCACATTTGCTAATTCCAACTCCAAAGCAAGTATTTCTATGCTTGAAAGTTCTGATGTAGCTTCTAAAAACATGAAAGAAAAGGTAGATAAAAAACTGAATGATCAGTTTAGTAAGAATGAAACGGTTACTTTTTTATTAAAACTTAAAGATCAAGTGGATACAAAAGAAGTTGCCATTGAAACAGCTAAAAAAGCTAAAGCTCAAGAACAAACTGCTGCCAAAACCGAATTGATGAAACGCTCTGCTGTCGTTTCTTCCCTTCGCGCTAAAGCTAGCGAAACTCAATACTCGATTAAAACCTATCTGGATCAAGAAAAAAAGAAGGGAAATGTCGAAGAGTTTCAATCCTTCTATATCGTCAATGGCATGGCGGTAACAGGAACCAAAGAAGTGATGGAGAAGCTTGCTACCTTCCCAGAAGTCGAAAAAATAACACCCAACGAAACGGTACAGCTGGCCTCAAATGAAGGCAGTGAAACATCCAACCAACCAATAGTTGATATCCAACCAACAGCTGATACCCAAGCAGGCACCACTTCAATCGAATGGAATATAGCAAAAATCGACGCACCACAAGCCTGGAATATGGGCTTTGATGGTACGGGAACTGTAGTCGCTAGTATCGATACAGGAGTCCAGTGGAATCACCCTACGTTAAAAGAAAAGTATCGAGGTTACAACCCAGCTAATCCAGATCAACCTGACAATACCTTCAACTGGTTTGATGCTGTTAATGGGAAGTCGGCTCCATATGATGACGCTGAACAAGGTACCCACGTCACAGGAATCATGGTAGGTTCTGGACCTAATGGTTCAAATCAAATTGGGGTTGCTCCAGGTGCAAAATGGATCGCCGTGAAAGCCTTTAACAGTCGAGGTGGAACCGGAACCCAAGTCGATCTACTGGAAGCTGGAGAATGGATTCTAGCTCCAAAAGATGCAGAAGGCAACCCACATCCAGAAAAAGCACCTGACTTAGTGAACAACGCCTGGGGTAAACGACTAGCAGAAAACGATGAATGGTACCGTCCAATGGTGCAAAACTGGCGTGCAGCTGAGATTTTCCCTGTGTTCGTTGCTGGAAATGGAGCAGGTTTGACTGAGGGAAACATCTGGAACCCGGCCAACTATCCGGAATCGTTCGCTGTTGGCGTAACGGATAGTAATAATCAGCGTGCTTATTTCTCCCCACGCGGTCCTTCGCCATATGGAGAAATGAAGCCAGACATTTCCGCTCCAGGTGTGGGCGTCCGCTCTGCCTGGTCAGGTAGCGGCTATCAAGCATTGAATGGGACTTCGGCGGGTGCATCACACGTTGCTGGAGTCGTTGCCTTGATGAAGCAGGCGAATCCATCTATTACTGTTGATGAAATTGAACAAATTTTACATGATACGGCAATGCCATTAACTGATTCCACCTATCCAGATTCACCAAACAATGGTTATGGTTATGGTCTAGTAAACGCCTATAACGCTGTCTCCTCCATTGTCAGCGGACTTGGCCGAGTTCAGGGACAAGTGGTTCGTGAAGGTCAAGATACTGAGGATCCAACTTATCAGCATACCGCTCCATCTGAAACATATTCGAATATGACATTACCTCTTACTGTTCAAGTACAAGACACTGTCAGTGTAAGAAGTGTAGAGCTACAATATCGTGCAAGCGAAACTGCCGAATGGCAAACAGCGGCGGCAACTCTTACCGCAGGTGACTATAAGAGCGGAACGTACCAGGCCGTGATTCCGGCTGATGCCGTACAGGTCCCAACCCTTACCTATCATTGGCGCATCACGGACCATGGGGAACACGTGGTTACTTCTGACAATTACGCAGTACCAGTCAAATCTGGAATCAACACCGGTTACCATCAAGATTTTGAATCTCAACCAATTGGTTGGATCTCCTACGGTACCAAAAACACTTGGGAGTGGGGAGTGCCTGCCTTTGACTCTGGACCGGAAAAGGCCGCTTCTGGTGAAAAAGTGTACGGAACCAATTTAGATGGTAACTATAACAATTTTGCCAATATGAGCTTGATGATGCCTCCAATCGTCCTGCCTGAAGGTAACGCCTATCTGCAGTTTAAAGACTGGTATCAAATTGAAAGCGGCTACGATTATGGTTATGTGCTTGTGTCGACAGATAAACAAAACTGGCAACTGCTGTCGAGGTTCACTGGTAACTCTATGACATGGACGGAGCGCCAAATCGATCTATCCGCATATGCTGGTCAACAAATCTATGTCGCCTTTAACGTCACCACAGACGAGATTGGCGAGAGAGCAGGTTGGTATATCGATGATGTCGCCTTAAGTAATACACCACTTACCACAGCCAATGTAGAACTAGAAGATGTACAACAACAAAAAATGTTAGCTAGACAACTGGAAAATGAGCTACAAACCAATAAAAAAGCAGTCAACCCGGATACCATCCAACCAACCAAAATACAAAACGTGATGGCACCTACCGCCACGATCACGCCGACAGCAGTCCAACCCATGTCCCTGCCACTTGGAGCTACAGTAAGTGTGCTCGAATCAGGACGTTCTGTTACCACCAACCCAATTGATGGTAGCTATGTTATTAATTCTCATCCTTCTGGTGAGTTCACCTTACGTGCTGAAACATATGGATATGAATCTGCAGATCAACGAGTGACGATTCCTAAAAATGGTACAGTAGAAGCCAACTTTACCTTAAACCCGATCCCAAAAGGAACGGTTAGCGGAACTGTCACAAACAAGCAAACAGGTGAGCCACTAGCTAACGCAACACTCTCTCTGCTCGAAGACGCGCTCATTCAACCTGTACAAACAGATGAAAACGGACACTTTTCCATCACTGCCTATGAAGGAACCTATACCTTACATGTATCTGGGCCTATCTATCATAGCCAAGATTTAACGATCACTATCCTAGAAAGTGGAAATATCGAACAAAATGTTCCGTTACAACCATTTATCGGCTATCCTGATGAGATCGGCTATGATGATGGGACAGCGGAAAACGCTCGCGCTTTCGGTGCTCCTAATGCAGAAAACAACGTTGCGGCTGTAAAAATGTCTCTACCTAAAGGCAAAAATAGCGCCTTCGTCACCGCTGGTCTCTTCCGCTTTTGGGATGAAAGTTGGCCGGATCCAGGTGGAACAGCCTTTAAGGTTGCCATCTATGATACCAGTGGACCGAATGGTGCTCCTGGTAGAAAATTGGCGGGTCCATTAGATGCGACTGCTCTGCGTAATGGAGAATGGACGGTTGTCGATCTGGTAAACCCAGTTCTAGTAAACGACGACTTCTATATGGTCTATATCCAAGTAGGCGTCGCCCCGAATACACCAGGTCTTGCTATTGATCAAAGCAGTCCAAGCGCGGGTCGTAGCTGGCAAAAGGTGGAAGGGCCATGGGGTAGAACGACTGGAAACTTTATGATTCGGGCACGGGTAAAATATGAAGCGTCGGTTCCAGTGATTACAACGCCTAAAGATGCAGCCCACACCAATCAATCTACTTTCACAGTAGAAGGGAAAGCTTCACCAACTACTCAAGTTCATCTTTTCAATAAAGGCGAAGAAGTTGCTGCCACAACAGCTAGAAAGGATGGTACCTTCTCTGTAGATGTTACCCTTCAAGATGGTGAAAACGAGCTGACAGCTACCTCTTCTACTGATCGAGGTAGTACAGATCCGTCCGAGCCAGTGAAGATCATCCTTGACCAAGCAAAACCAGAACTAACCACCAAACCTGCTGAAGGCTTCAAAACGAATCAGAAAGCGGTTACGGTCGAAGGAAAAGCGACCGATCCATATCTAGCAGAAGTCACTATAAATGGTCAAAATGCGAATCTCACAGAAGATGGCTCCTACTCCCTACGCGTACTACTCAATAATGGAGAAAATAAATTTACTGTCACTGCAAAGGATCGTGCTGGAAACGAAACTAGCAAGGAAGTCACTGTTTACGCCAAGTTTAATCTACCTGCGATCGAAAACTTAAAACCAGCTCAAAATGTGGTGATAAAAACGGGTAAAACGTTGACCGTCGAACTAGATAGTGAGCAAGGAATTAATGGCTTCTTCTTGGTCCGATTACCTTCAACCTTTGCAACCGCAACGACAGCCGCCACTTCTGTTGAAATACCATTAACAGAGCAAGGAAAAGGTCACTATGTTGGTATCTGGAAGGCACCAAAAGAAAAAATCAACGGTGCTGTGATCGAAGTGGTGATGAGAGATGATCATGGAAACGAATCTCGTCAAACAGCCGCTGGTAAAGTGTATGTCAACGTAAAACCTCAGTAAATCATAGATTGATAGAATCATCTTTCACTTACCTTTTAGGTGAAAGGTGAAAGATGATTCTAAAATGAAGTCTTAATGTAAGCAAATTTTAGGGGGGAAATCAAATTGATAAAAAGGAACAGACATTACCGCATTGCATTTAGTTTTATTTTATGTGCATTATTGTTGCTCTCAACCTTTCTAACTCAACTCACCTTTGCTAATTCCAACTCCGAAGAAAGTATTTCTCTTCTTGAAAGTTCGGATGTAGCATCTGAAAACGTGAAAGCAAAGGTAGATAAAAAACTGAATGATCAGTTTAGTGAGAATGATACGGTTACCTTTTTAGTAAAATTAAAAGATCAAGTGGATACAAAAGAAGTTGCCACCGAAACAGCTAAAAAGGCTAAAGCTCAAAAACAAACGGCTGCCAAAACCGAATTGATGAAACGCTCTGCTGTCGTTTCTTCCCTTCGCACTAAAGCTAGCGAAACTCAATACTCGATCAAAACCTATCTGGATCAAGAAAAAAAGAAGGGAAATGTCAAAGAGTTTCAATCCTTCTATATCGTCAATGGCATGGCGGTGACAGGAACCAAAGAAGTGATGGAGAAGCTTGCTGCCTTCCCTGAAGTCGAAAAAATCCAGCCCAACGAAACGGTACAGCTGATCTCAAATGAAAGCAGTAAAACACCCATCCAACCAACAGCTGATACCCAAGCAGACACCACTTCAATCGAATGGAATATTGCAAAAATCGACGTACCACATGTCTGGAATATGGGCATTGATGGTGCGGGAACTGTAGTCGCTAGTATCGATACAGGAGTCCAGTGGAATCACCCTGCTTTAAAAGAAAAGTATCGGGGTTACAACCCAGCCAATCCAAATCAACCTGATAACACTTACAACTGGTATGACGCTATTACGGGAAAATCTGCACCTTTTGATGATCTTGGTCACGGAACTCACACCGTGGGTACGATGGTGGGTTCTGAGCCTAATGGCACGAACCAAATCGGTGTCGCTCCAGGTGCAAAATGGATCGCGGTGAAAGCCTTTACCTCGGCCGGTGGAACCGCCGAAGATCTACTGAAAGCTGGAGAATGGATTCTAGCTCCAAAAGATGCAGAAGGCAACCCACATCCAGAAAAAGCACCTGACGTAGTGAACAACTCCTGGGGCGGTGGAAATGGAATAAATGAATGGTACCGCCTAATGGTGCAAAACTGGCGTGCAGCCGATATTTTCCCTAATTTCTCTGCTGGAAATGTCGGTCCGAATGCTGGAAGCATCTCTATCCCAGCCAACTATCCGGAATCGTTCGCTGTTGGCGCAACTGATAGTGAGAATCGGATTGCTGGTTTCTCCTCACGCGGTCCTTCGCCATATGGAGAAGGGAAGCCAGACATTTCCGCTCCAGGTGTGGCCATCCGATCTTCCGTACCAGGTAGTCTATATCGAGGCATGCAAGGAACTTCGATGGCTGCACCAGCCGTTGCTGGAGTCGTTGCTTTGATGAAGCAGGCGAATGCCTCTCTTACCGTTGATGAAATGGAAGCAATTTTAATGAATTCGGCAATACCATTAACTGACTCCACCTATCCAACTTCACCAAACAATGGTTATGGTCATGGTCTAGTAAACGCCTATAACGCTGTCTCCGCCATTGTCAACGGAATAGGCCGAGTTCAGGGACAAGTGGTTCGTGAAGGTCAAGATACAGAGAATCCAACTTATCAGCATACCGCTCCAACTGAATTATATGCGAATATGACATTACCTCTTACTATTCAAGTACAAGATAATGTCAATGTAAGAAGTGTTGAGCTAAAATATCGTGCAAGCGAATCTGCCGAATGGCAAACTGTAGCTGCAACTCGTACAGCAGGTGACTATAAGAGCGGAACTTACCAAGCCGTGATTCCGGCTGATGCCGTACAGGTCCCAACCCTTACCTATCATTGGCGCATCACGGACTATGCGCAACATGTGGTTACTTCTGACAATTACGCAGTACCAGTCAAATCTGGAATCAGCACCGGGTACCATCAAGATTTTGAATCTCAACCAAGTGGTTGGATCTCCTACGGTACCAACAACAGCTGGGAGTGGGGAGTACCTACCGGTGGACCAGGAATGGCCGCTTCTGGTGAAAAAGTATACGGAACCAAATTAAATGGCAACTATGCCAACTATGCCAATATGAACTTGATGATGCCTCCAATCGACTTGCCTGAAGGTAACGCCTATCTACAGTTTAAAGACTGGTATCGACTTGACAACGCCACAGCGGACGGCTTCGCCGACTATGGTCATGTGCTTGTGTCGACAGACAAACAAAATTGGCAACAGCTGTCCCGCTTCACTGGTAAATCTGACACATGGACGGAGCGCCAGATCGATCTATCCGCATATGCTGGTCAACAAATCTATATCGCCTTTAACGTCACTACAGACGCTGCTTATGGGAGCGCAGGTTGGTATATCGATGATGTCGCCTTAAGCAATACACCACATACCACAGCCAATGTAGAACTAGAAGATGTACAACAACAAAAACTGTTAGCTAAACAACTGGAAAATGAGCCACAAACCAATAAAAAAGCAGTCAACCCGGATACCATCCAACCAACCAAAATACAAAACGTGATGGCACCCGCCGCGACAATCACGCCGACAGCAGTCCAACCCATGTCCCTGCCACTTGGAGCTACAGTGAGCGTGCTCGAATCAGGACGTTCTGTTGCCACCAACCCAGCGGATGGTAGCTATGGTATGACTCATCCTGCTGGTGAGTTCACCTTACGTGCTGAAACATATGGATATGAATCTGCAGATCAACGAGTGACGATTCCTAAAAATGGTACAGTAGAAGCCAACTTTACTATAAACCCGATCCCGAAAGGAACGGTTAGCGGAACTGTCACAAATAAGCAAACAGGTCAGCCGCTAGCTAACGCAACGCTCTCTCTGCTCGAAGACGCGCTCATTCAACCTGTACAAACAGATGAAAACGGACACTTTTCCATCACTGCCTATGAAGGAACCTATTCCTTGCATGTAACCGCGCCTTTCTATCATAGTCAAGATATCACGATCACCATACCAGCAAACGGAAATATCGAACAAAACGTTCCGTTACAACCATTTGTCGGCTATCCTGATGAGATCGGCTATGATGATGGGACAGCAGAAAATCATAATGCTTCGTTTACTGCTGGAGATGGTTGGGCTGTAAAAATGTTTTTACCTGAAGGTAAAAAAAGCGCCTTAGTCACCGCTGGTCTATTCCGCTTCTGGGATGAAAGTTGGCCGGATCCAGGTAGAACAGCCTTTAAGGTTGCCATCTATGATAATGGACCAAATAATACTCCTGGTAAAAAAATTGCGGGTCCATTTGATGCGACTGCTCTGCGTAATGGAGAATGGACGGTTGTCGATCTGGAAAGCGAAGGAGTCGTGGTAACCGACACCTTCTATATGGTCTATATCCAAGTAGGCTCCTACCCGAATACACCAGGACTCGGTGTTGATAAAAGCAGTCCAACCGCTAGTCGCAGCTGGCAACTGGTTGACGGAGTTTTCTCCCCAGACCGTTACGAAAACGTAATGATTCGGGCACGGGTAAAATATGATGCGTCGGCTCCAGTGATCACAACGCCTAAAGATGCAGCCCACACCAATCAATCTACTTTCACAGTAGAAGGGACCGCTTCACCAACTACTCAAGTTCATCTTTTCAATAAAGGCGAAGAAGTAGCTATCACAACAGCTAAAAAGGATGGTACCTTCTCTGTAGATGTTACCCTTCAAGATGGTGAGAACGTGCTGACAGCTTCATCTTCTACTGATCGAGGCAGTACGGATCCGTCCGAGCCAGTGAAGATTACCCTTGACCAAGCAAAACCAGAACTAACCACCAAACCTGCTGATGGCTTAAAGACAAATAAACAAGCAGTTACGATCGAAGGAAAAGCGACCGATCCATATCTAGCAGAAGTCACTATAAATGGTCAAAAAGTGAATGTCACAAAAGATGGCTTCTACTCCCTAGATGTACTGCTCAATAATGGAGAAAATAAATTTACTGTCACTGCAAAGGACCGTGCTGGAAACGAAACTAGCAATGTAGTCACTGTTTACGCCAAGTTTAATCCACCTGCGATCGAAAACTTAAAACCAGCTCAAGATGTGGTGATAAAAAGGGGTACGACGTTGACCGTCGAACTAGATAGTGAGCCAGGAATTAGTGGTTTCTTCTCGTTAAGCGTACCTTCAGCCTTTGCATCCGCAACCGCCGCTTCTGTTGAAATACCATTAACAGAACAAGGAAAAGGTCACTATGTTGGTACCTGGAAGGCACCAAAAGACAGGATCAACGGTGCTGTGATCGAAGTGGCGTTGAGAGATGCTTATGGAAATGAATCTCGTCGAACAGCCGCTGGTAAAGTGTATGTCAAGTAAAACCTATATCCCAATTAGAATTGCAATGGCTGATAAAAAATTTCCGTGACTCAAATAATACTTTAAAAAACAAGACCACTTATCCCTGATAAATGGTCTTGTTTTTTTGTAAAGAATTGAAGAACTTTTCAGTCATTATGGTAAAATGAGAGAGGTGTTTGAATTGTTAAGGGGGATATTTATGGAAACGACAGAGAGATTTATAGACTATGTTAAAAAAATGCAGGCCTACACGGAAGTAATTGGTCTGATGTATTGGGATTTACGTACTGGTGCTCCGAAAAAAGGAGTCAATCAACGTTCCGAAGTGATAGGGACAATGTCATCAGAATTATTTGCAATGCAAACATCTGATGAACTGGCGGGCATGCTTGAAGAACTTGAAAATAATTTAGAATCACTGGATCCAATTACAAAACAAACGTACAAAAAAGTAAAAAAAGAATATGATATGAACAAAAAAATTCCTGCTGATGAATACAAAGCATTTGTAATTTTGACTTCGAAATCTGAATCCGCATGGGAAGAAGCAAAAGACAAATCGGACTTTAAGATGTTCTATCCGTATTTAAAAGAAATCGTAGAAACGACAAAAAGATTCGTTACTTATTGGGGTGTAAAGGATAACAATCCTTACAATACGCTCCTTGATGAATATGAACCAGGAATGACAACTGAAATATTGGATGAAGTATTTGGCGAATTAAGAAACCGAATCGTGCCATTGGCGAAAAAGATTGCAGATTCTCAAAATCAACCAAAAACTAATTTCTTATTCAAGACGTTCCCGAAAGATAAACAAAAGCAATTCAGCTTGGATATTTTAAAGCAGCTAGGTTATGATTTCGAAGCGGGACGCTTGGACGAAACGGTCCATCCTTTTGCTACTGGTTTGAACCGTGGAGATGTCCGCATTACAACAAAATATGATGAGAATGATTTCCGTTCAGCGGTATTTGGAACGATTCATGAATGTGGCCATGCACTATATGAACAAAATATCGCAGAGGAACTCGAAGGTCTCCCATTAGCAAGTGGCACATCTATGGGTATTCATGAATCCCAATCCTTGTTTTACGAGAATTTTGTCGGGCGTAATGAAAAGTTCTGGGAGCATAATTATGAAACACTTCAGTCCTATGCTCCGGAACAGTTTGGTCATATTGCAGTTGAAGATTTCCTGGCAGCAATCAATGAATCAAAATCTTCGCTTATTCGAATTGAAGCGGATGAGTTAACATATCCATTGCATATCATGATTCGTTATGAAATTGAAAAAGGTCTCTTCAATGGAGACATGAAAGTAGAAGATCTGCCTCAAATCTGGAACGATAAATATGAAGAGTATTTGGGGGTTAAACCTTCCAATGATGGAGAAGGAATTTTGCAGGATGTGCACTGGGCCGGAGGGGCCTTCGGTTATTTCCCATCTTACGCACTCGGCTATATGTATGCATCTCAATTAAAAGCAGCGATGTTGAAAGATTTGCCTAACTTCGATGAATTATGTGCTAATGGTGATTTGGAACCAGTGAAAAACTGGCTGACAGATAAAGTACACCGTCACGGCAGTATGAAAAAGCCCTTGGAAATTCTAACAGAAGCTACAGGTGAAGGGTTGAACGCAACATATCTTGCTGAGTATTTGGAGGAAAAGTATTCTCGTTTATATAAATTGAATTCATAATATCGGAGGATTGCTATGGGGGGACGCACATGAAGAGAATTGCAATTATTTCAGATATTCATGGAAATATGCCTGCCCTGGAAGCGGTTTTTGAGGATATTCAACTTCATACGGAATTATCGAGCATGTTGGAAACAGTATCAGTGTTCAACTTGTACGGGTACCATATGATAAGCAAGCGGTATTACAAAAAGCAAAAGATCTCGGGATGCAGAACATAGATGTATATAAAGCAGAGATTATGGATTACATATATATAGGTCAACAAAAAAAGAAGCTCAGGCAACATGAGCTTCTTTTTTTGTTGGCTTTGAAAAGGGAATTATAGAGATAAAGTGGGATAATCAGTTGCAACCAATCCAGACTTTCCACCAATATCATTACTCATTAATAAGAGATGAGAGTTTGACAAGGTGACTTTTTATATTTTTTTTTGTTTTAGAACGAGTATACTAACATAATTTTTAAAATAAATAAATTTCCAATTATTGTAAAGTTGGTTCTTTAGGCATAGGTGCAAATGAAACTTTTATAAAAATATAGTTTTGAAGGAGGAGTAGTTTACCTTAAATAAGAAATTCAAAAATTTGTTAAAGCAGTAGGATAAACTTGAAAATTTAGCCATTTATTTAACTGTAAAATGGAAATTCAAAGGGGATTAAATAGCACAAAAGTCTTGTATGAGGAAAACTCATAAGAACATACAAATTTCCCAATTATGCAAGCAATTAGTCTATATTACTTATTTTATAGGTTTTTTATACATAGAGTAGTGATTGGGAAATAATATCTATACATCAAAACTCAATCCTAGCATGAGGTTATAGAATTTTATTGATCTCGTATTAAATCATGTAATGTATCATTATACCCAACTCCAGATAGGTACTAAATATCAATTCTGAAAACGATGAATTTTAGCGACAAATTATGACAAAAAAACTACTTTCTTTCTTTTATAGTTTGATTAACAACTAGAGCTTCACGATCGACACCACTGATACTGTTTGCCTAAATAATTAGGGAAAGGGGGCCATAGGTGTTTTTGTTTGGTCATTTTTGTGGGAATGTAAAATGCAATCCGCTTTACGAAAGGCAAGAAAGGAAGATTAAAAGGGAGGAAAGAAGATGACGAAGAAAATTAGTTCTAAAAAGTCTTTCAACATTGCTGTTTCTTTACTCATGACCTTGTCTCTAATCGCACCTGGAGTCGCGAGTGCCGAAACAACTAGTAAACTGCACCAGTCGCTTAATAATTCGAACGTGAATACAATCGAAAAAGTGAGCAAACGTTTGCTGTCGGATTTTAAAGAAGATGAGAAAGTTACCTTCTTAATAAAATTCAAAGAAAAAGCGGATACGAAAAAAGTGGTGGAAGAGGCTAGGAAAAGTTCTAAAAAAGCGAAATTATCTTCTAAAAAATCATTAATGGTCCAGCGTTCTGCATTAGTGTCTGAGCTAAAAGCGACTTCCCTTCAAGAGCAGCAAAATGTAAAAGATTATCTTGAACAAGAAGAAGCTAAAGGAAATGTTAAGGATATTAATTCGTATTATATTGTAAATGGGATGGCTGTAACAGCAACGAAAGAAGTTGCAGAAAAGGTAGCATCATTTGCAGAAGTTGAAAAAGTGCTACCGAATGAAATGCGACAACTTTTCACAACAAAAACGAAAGAAGCTGTGGCGCCTGAATCTGAAGTTGCCAATATTGAATGGAATGTTCAACGCGTTAAAGCTCCAGATGTATGGGCGATGGGAATTGATGGAGCAGGAACGGTTGTAGCGAGCATTGATACGGGGGTTCAATGGGATCATCCAGCATTAAAAGAAAAATACCGTGGTTATAATTCTTCAACAGGTCAAACAGATCATGACTTTAACTGGTTTGACGCTACAGCTGGACGAGCTACACCTTATGATGATCATGGTCATGGTACTCACGTGACTGGAACAATGGTAGGTAGTGAAACAAACGGTTCCAACCAGGTTGGAGTAGCTCCTGGTGCTAAATTCATTTCTGTAAAAGCTTTTACTGCAAATGGTGGTACAGATGCGGATTTATTAGAAGCTGCACAATGGATTTTAGCACCAACAGATTCTGAAGGAAATGCACGCGTAGACTTAGCACCAGATGTTGTAAACAACTCGTGGGGCGGTGGTCCAGGTCTTGACGAATGGTATCGTGATGTAGTCAGAAACTGGCGTGCAGCAGAAATTTTCCCTGAATTTTCAGCAGGAAACACAACGCCAACAAATCCAGGTGGTCCGGGTTCTGTTGCATCACCTGCAAACTATCCTGAATCATTTGCAACAGGTGCAACTGATATTAACAACGTAGTAGGTAATTTCTCTTTACGAGGACCTTCTCCTTATGCTGAAATCAAACCAGATATCTCGGCTCCAGGAGTAAATATCCGTTCTTCTGTACCTGGTGGTGGCTATGAAGGCGGCTGGAATGGAACATCAATGGCTGGACCAGCTATATCCGGGGTCGCGGCATTGTTGCGCCAAGTAAACGCTAACTTAACCGTTGAAGAAATGGAACAAATTTTACTTGAAACAGCAATCCCATTAACTGACTCACAATATCCACAAACACCGAATCACGGGTATGGATATGGTTTAGTTAATGCGTATGAAGCGGTGTCTTCAATCATGAACGGTATTGGAAAAATTGGTGGACAAGTTACGAAACAAGGTGAAGATGATGAAGCACCAGTCTTTGAACATAGTTCTCCTATAGAAACGTATGAAGGTATGGATCTAGACTTGGCTGTAACAGTAACAGATAACATCAGCGTTTCATCAGTTGAATTAAGTTATTTGGATGGAAACAATGAATGGCAAACTATGGTGGCTCCACGAATTTCTGGAGACTACAAAGTTGGTGAATACGCTGTTACGGTTCCTGGAACTTCAGTAACAGGGGGATCATTCACTTATAAATGGATCATCAATGATTTCGGAAACAACGTTGTCAATAGTGAAGAATATTTGGTTGAAGTGAAACCGGGTATTACTGTTGGTTACTTCCAAGATTTTGAAACTGCTGCAACAGGCTGGAGTTCATTCGGAAATATGAACAGCTGGGAGTGGGGAGTTCCTACTTCTGGACCAGGAAATGCGGCATCTGGTGAAAAAGTATATGCAACAAATTTAGAAGGTAAGTATGACAGTAACATGAACGCAACACTTGTTCTCCCTCCAGTTGATCTGCCAGAAGGTAATTCGTATCTGCAGTTTAAACACTGGCATAATTTTGAACAATCTTCAACAGGAAGAGCATGGGATTATGGTCATGTTTTTATTTCCACTGACCAACAAGAGTGGACTCAATTACAGAAGTACCAAGGTGATTCGGGTTCATGGATAGATGGTGAAGTAGACTTGTCAGCGTATAGTGGACAACGAGTTTACTTGGCATTCAATGCATTCTCCGATGGCAGTGTTGTGAGAGACGGTTGGTATATCGATGATGTTGCTTTAACCGATATTGCCCAAACTGAGAATGTTTCAAAAGATAATAAAGGCAACATTGGTCTAGACTTAATCAAAGTTGATGATAAAGAAGCAATGAAAGAAGCGATTGATCCAACAAAAATCAGACCTTCAATGCCTGTAAAAGAAGAATTGCCAGTATCTGAGGCACCGATTAATCCGACTTTATTGCCTATTGGTGCACAAGTCAGTGTGCTTGAATCAGGACGTTCAGTATATACAAATCCTGCAGATGGCACATATTCAATGACGCATGTTCCTGGTACATTCAAAATGAAAGCGGAAGCTTATGGATACCACACAAATCAACAGACGGTGACAATCGAAGCTGACGCAACAGCACAAGCGAATTTCACTTTGGATGAAATTGCACAAAACACTGTAAGTGGAACAATTACTGACGAATCGACAGGAGAAGGAATCGAAGGCGCGACACTTCTACTTGTTGAAGATGCCAATATCACTCCTGTTGAAACAGATGCATCAGGAAACTACAGCATCACAGCTTACGAAGGAAATTATACACTCAAGGTAATTGCACGCGGCTACCATAGTAAAGAAACATCCGTTACAATCGGTGCAAACGCACTTGAATTAAGTCTTGCACTTGATCCGTTCTACACATATCCAGGTGGTGAAATTGGTTATGATGATGGAACAGCTGAAAATGCACACGCATTCAATGCAGCGGGTAATGCTTGGGCAGTGAAAATGTCTCTTCCTGAAGGGAAAGAAAATGGCATTGTTACTGATGGCGTATTCCGTTTCTGGGACACTGAGTGGCCAGTACCAGGTGGAACAGCATTTGCAGTGGAAGTTTGGGATGCTACTGGTCCTGATGGAACACCAGGTAAAAAACTCACAGAATCAATTAATGCAACAGCATTACGCAACGGTCAATGGACGGTAGTAGACTTATCTGAACATAACATCGTTGTAAATGGTGACTTCTACATGGTTTACAGACAAACAGTTGCGAATCCAAACTCACCAGGACTTGCTGCTGATGAAGATGGAACAAACGCGGAAAGAAGTTACCAATCTGTTTCAGGTACATGGACAGCTTCCCCTGCAGAGGAAGGAAACTATATGATCCGTGCTCGTGTAAGTTATGAAGTAAGTGCACCTGTCATTACTTCGCCAACTTCTGATTTAGCAACGAATAAGTCAGCTATTACTATTGAAGGCAGTGCATCACCTACAACAACAATTAAACTTAAAAATAATGGTGGAGTTGCAGGTTCTGTAGTAGTAGGAAATGATGGTAAATTTGCCATTCAAACCGAATTGACAGAAGGATTGAATGTATTTACAGCGACTTCATCTCTTGATGGTAAAGTAACGGGCGAATCTGCTCCGGTATCTGTTATCTTGGACACAGTGAAACCAAATCTAACAATCGACAGCCCGAAAAACGGAGATAAAACAAATCGGGAAACGGTTACAGTAGAAGGTAGTGTCGCAGATGCCAACCTTGATTGGGTGAAAGTAAACGGTCAAATTGCAGCAGTTGTAAACGGAAAATATTCAAAACGTATACTTTTGGATACTGGTGCAAATGAAATTACTGTTGTAGCAAGAGATAAAGCAAACAACAGCATGTCGAAAACAGTGACAGTACATGCAAAATATGTTTCACCTGACATTACAAACTTAAAACCAGACCAAGATCTCAATCTTAAAACTGGCAAGACTGTCAAAATCGAATTTGATAGTGAACCTGGATTAAAATCAACTTTTGTAATCCATATGCCACTAACAAATATGGGCGGACAACTTCAAAACGCTACAGAATTGCCAATGACAGAGCAAGCGAACGGCCATTATGTTGGCTATTATACGGTTCCAAAAGGTACAGTAGCTAATGGTGCGGTAATCGAAGTAAAAGCAGTCGATAGCTTCAATAACGAAACACGCCAGACGGCAAAAGGTAAACTATATCTGAACATTAAAGGTAACAGTAATAAGTAGAGTTCTATGAGAAAGATACCAAAGAGAAGATAACCTTCTCTTTGGTGTTTTTTTGTTTGTCTTTGATTTTGGGTATCACTCTTGAATTAAATGCACTCCAAGAATAAAAATGATAAGTCATCACGTCTTAATCATCCTACCTATCAATTAGTCGAATTTGTTAATATGAACAAAAAAAGTATCAATAATTTTCAACATTTTTATCCATACTATCTGTTGAGGTGAATCAATTGTATAAACTTTTGTCGCACAACGATCTAGATGGAGTTGGGTGTGGGATTCTCGCGAAACTTGCTTTTGGCAAGCAGGTGAAGGTCAGATATAATTCGGTATCAAGTCTGGATCGTGAAGTTGGTTGGTTTTTGGAGAATGATGACAAAAACACGCTATTATTCATAACTGACCTGTCTGTAAATAAAGAAAATGAACAAAAGCTGAATGATTTTTATCAAACTACTGGAAATGTCCAACTTATCGATCATCATAAAACATCACTTCACTTCAATGATTATGAGTGGGGACATGTTCTGGTTGAAGATGAACAAGGAAAATTAACTTCTGCAACTTCTTTATTTCATCATTACCTTGTGTCTCAACAATTATTGGAGAACAGGGAAGCCATTTCAGAGTTTGTTGAGCTTGTCAGACAGTATGATACATGGGAATGGGAGAAAAATGAAAACTTTGAAGCGCAACGATTGAATGCGCTCTTTTATTTAATTTCAATAGAAGAATTCGAAGAAAAAATGATTGAACGGCTTAGAATTATCGATCATTTCGATTTTGACGATTTTGAAAAGAAACTACTGGACATGGAAGAAAATAAGATCGAACGCTATATAAGACGCAAGAAAAAAGAAATCGTACAAGCACAGGTTGGAGAGCATTTGGTTGGTATTGTTTATGCAGAATCATATCATTCAGAACTCGGAAATGACTTGGGCAAAGTATATCCACATCTCGATTATATCGTGATTTTAAATATGGGTGGAAAGAGAGTGGGGTTTCGAACAGTTCATGACCATGTTGATGTATCAGAAATAGCGGGAAGATACGGTGGTGGTGGGCACGCCAAAGCATCCGGTAGTTCATTAACTGATTCAGCATACAAGCAGTTTGTGACGGATACGTTTCAGTTGGAACCAATTCGTGAAGATGCACAGCGAAATCGATATAACCTGAAAAAATCATCATTCGGATCTCTTTATAAAAATATTATGGAAGAAACATTCTTTATTCATGCAATCAGTGATCAAGAATGGAAAATTGATCATAATAACCATATATTAGACCAGAAATTTACAAGCTTTGATGAAGTAGAAAATCACTTAAAAAGAAATCATTCGGCATGGTTAGTAAGAGATGACACGTTTGTGGCTTATTTAATACATCATGTAAAAAGCGGTAAGAAAAATGAATAGAAGGAAGTACTATTAATTTCAAGGCTCTCGGGGCATCCTACAAGCGTAGAGAATATCAAGGAGGTTTAATCATTATGGGATTGAGCAAAGAAATCCAGGATTTAAAGGACCATCGTAGCGGTGATCGTAATGTATTGAGTGTTTATTTGAATACAAATCCAGGCGATCCTGACCAATTAAATGGAGCATGGAAAATACATTTGAAAAATGGCTTAAAAGAAATTGATAAGAGTCTAAATGCTTCTGAAAAAGATACTGAGCTTAAGTACTTTAAGGAAACCAAGAAAAAAGTGATGGATGAAATTGAACAAAACAAAGATGATTTGCACAAAGGGGCTGTTATATTTGCCTCGGAAAATCCACCTTTATGGTCCGTTCATTATGTTCAAGTGCCAGTAAAATCAGGTTTCCATTGGGAAGATCGTCCTGTGGTTGAACAATTTGAATATATGTACAAAGCATATCCAGAAGCGGGAATAATTTTGCCGAGTTTCGGTGAAGTCCGTGTTTTGGATACTTCGATGGGATTTGTTAAAGAAGATATGGTATATATTTTCGACCCGAAACTTGAATTTTGGGGTCAGGATAAAGATATGGATCCAACTGGACCTCATAAAATTGGGGGCAGTAAAGTTGATTTTATCGAGTCCCGACTAAAAGAAAATTTGCACAGATTTTATAAAGGGATGGCAGCAAATGTTAAAAAATTGAAGAAAGAGCGAGGCTGGAAAGAAGTCCATGTTATTGGTGAAACGGAATTGGCGATTGCGTTCGCAGAAACCTTAAGTGAAAAACCGAACAGCTGTATCTATAAAAACTTGAATAACAGCAAACCACATATAATCATTAACCAAGTTTTGGAGAAATAAAAGCCATAAAAATTGTATAAAAAGCCTTCCTGATGACTGAACTGAACCAAAAAAGTTAAACATGAAAATTATGCAGATTTAAGGACCTGACTCCGGTATTTCACTGGGCTCAGGTTCTTTAATTTTGCCTTGATACGCTTGTTGTTGTAGTAATCCATAAACTCGTCCAGTTCTCTCTCAAAATGAGCGATGTCTCGAAAGTCTTGCAGATAGAGAAGTTCGGACTTCAAGATGGCAAAGAAACTCTCCATGGCTGCGTTGTCGAGACAGTTTCCCTTACGGGACATGCTCTGGGTGATGCCGTGTGCATCGAGTGTCTTGACGAATTTCGCATGTTGATAATGCCAGCCTTGATCTGAGTGGAGGATGACGTTATCCTCAGGACACAACTTTTCCAAAGCCTGATCTAACATATCACTTACGAGTTCATATACTGGGCGTGCCATGACCTTGAAAGCGATGATTTCCCCATTGCACAGATCCATGATGGGTGACAGGTAGCGTTTCTCTCCAAACAGGTGGAACTCTGTCACGTCCGTGACCCACTTCTGGTTCATTTTATCCGCACGGAAATCACGATTCAGATGATTTGGAGCGATATGACCGACATTCCCTTTGTAAGAACGGTACTTTTTCATACGGACCAGGCACTTCAGTCCCATGTCATTCATGAGACGAAGGATGGTCTTGGGATTATGTTTGAAGCCTCTGTTTTCGAGTTCTATCGTGATACGTCGATACCCGTAACGTCCCTTATGCTCGTGGTAGATCTCCGTGATGGCCTTCTTTACCAGTTCATATTTGTCTGGCGCATTCAACCGCTGTTCCCAGTAGTAATAGACACTCCGTTTGATACTGGCCACTTTAATAAGGTCGGTGACCTGGTAGAGATGCTTCAGTTCAAGGATTACTTGCGTCTTGATTTTATTTGTGACCTTTCCTGTTCTTGAACCAAAGCTTTCAACTTTTTTAGGTACGCGTTTTCCATCTCTAAAAGTTTGACCTTCTCCTTCAACTGATCAATCTCTGTTAACTCTTTCTTATCTTCTGATTTCTTTTTCATAGGAGGACGAACCTTTCTATTGGGAAACAGGGCGTCGTAACCTTCTTTTTCGAAGGCTCTTCTCCAACTTCTAATCATTGCTGGTGAGGTAATGCCATATTCGACCGCAATATCGAGAGAAGAACTTTCTGTATCCGCCATATTGTTTAGTACCTCCAGTTTAAACTCTGCAGAATACGTTGTATAGGATACATCAAAGATGTCAGGACCCCAAACCTTGTAAAGTCCAACCCACTCTCGAAGAATAACTTGTGACACACCAATTTCTTTTGAGAGAGTTGAATATCCCTCGTTGCCATCCAAGTATCGTTTAACTGCTGAAATTTTTTGTTCTTTTGTAAATTTGGCCAAAATAAACACCCCATAAAAGTTAGATTGGTGTCTAACTTTTATGGGGCAGTTCAGACGTTGGGAAGGTTTTTTCACTGCATCTCGAGAACGAATATTAATTTCAATAATATTCCGAAAACATTTCGTGGTCTTAGAAATAGAAACCTAGAGGAAAGAATGTAAATCCCTGATAGTTGTCTCCTTCAGACTGTAGACAAACAATAAAAAGAGTGAATATAACTGTATACTAATGAAAAAGAGCGTATGTAAGAAAATGTTGATTTCCATTGCGGCGGACGCGTTTCGCGGGCACGGCTTCAGTCTCCTCGTCACTACGTTCCTGCGGGGCCTTCAGCTCGTGCTGTTCCCGCTGAAGTCGCCGCCTCCACAATCAACAGACTTTACTTCTGTAAGCGTATATCTTCATATTATTTCATTAGAAAGATGGTCGGCTATTTCTGAAGACTCCTGCGGAAAAACGAAATAAGCTAGACCCCACAGGCTCAGCTGTCGTAGACAGCTGAGCCGAGGAGGCTAGCGTTTCGTCCGCGGAAAGCGAAAGAAATAGCCGACCATAAATTTTTTCGATAGAGTGCAATAGATAAGAATGCGAATTTTTATACTTTTATATTGATTAATATTCTTTTGTCAACAAGCTGAAAGGAGCCAAAACAGTTTATGTTTTGGCTCCTTATTCGTTTGAAAATACTTATTCATTACTTTGGATTCAAGAACGGTACATCGAATTCAAAGATATTTCGCATAACGTTTTTCCAAATAGTTCTGTAGAACAGTCATGACTGAACAAATCGCCCAGTACATAAGAGCTACAAGGATGAGTAGGGTTAATAAATCATATTCCCTTGCCCCAACGCTTCGTGCTTTTTGAAACATTTCTGGCACCGTAATCATTGCTGCCAATGAAGAGGCTTTGATTAAATCCATTAATACATTGGATAGTGGAGGTACGGCGATTCTTACGGATTGTGGGAGAATAATTCTTCTCATGGACTGCCAATACGTAAGTCCAAGAGCTTTGGAAGATTCCCATTGTCCAATATCAACGGAAGATAGTGAAGATCTAAGAATTTCAGCCATGTATGCCGCGCTATTCAAACTGAATCCAATCAGCGCAGCCTGCATCGCAGTAAATTCAACTCCGATGACTGGAAACCCAAAGTATAACAAGAACAGTATGACCAGAATTGGAACGCCTCTCATAAATGAAATGTACAATCTCGCTGGCCATTGTAAGAACGGGAGATTTGATGTTCTTGCCAGAGCAATGAAAAATCCGATAATCAGTCCGACTACCATACTGACAATTGCGATGAGAAGCGTATACCAAATGCCACTAAGAACGTAGGGGAAAGAATCAAGAGCTAATTGAGGATCAAATAGAAGTCCCCATTCAATTTCATTCATCCGTTAATCCCCCTGGCTCAATTAATCAATATTAACTTCTTTGGAAACATCCGCACCATTAAAGAATTTTGCGGAAATTTCACTGATGGTTCCATCTTCAAGCATTTCTTTCAACACTCGATTCACGTTGTCTTCGAGCTCTGAATTTTCTTTGTTGATGACAAGACCAATCTTGGATGGACTGTATTTGATATCCGGATGAATGGTGATGTTCAATTCAGGAAATGCAGCTACAGCAAGTGTTTGAAGATAATAATCATTTAAAATAACGTCTGTTCGCCCAATGGATACGTCACGTAAGTAAACTTCGTTCGGTACATTATCATACGTAACTTCTTCTGCTCCATATTGACGGGCCATTTCCATATAAACTGATGTAGATGCCCCAGCCGCTTTTTTACCTTTTAAATCTTCCAAAGATTTAATGCCTGATAAATCATCCTTGCGAACTACTGCTGTGCCATATGAATATTTAATCGGAGTGGAGAAGATGAAATTTTCAAGTCTGTCTTCGCTGATTTCAATGTCATTGGCGGCTAAATCAACTTGCCCAGTTTTGACACTTGTAAGCATTTCATCAAATCCAAGTTCTTTGAACTCTATATCCAACTCCAAGCGTTTTGCGAGTTCACGTACAACTTCCACTTCAAATCCAGTTAATTCATCCGATTGTTCGTCTCGGTAAGAAGTTGGGAAAAGTGTACCAGAAGTTGCAACAGTTATTGAACCTTCTTCTTGGATTGTATCCCAAGCTGTAGTTGATTTGGCTGATTCTTTTGCATTATCGTTTCCACATGCAGTCAAAAATACCATCGAAGCCAACCCGATATATAGTGATAATCTTTTTTTCTTCATAAAAAGCCTCCTTATAATGTAATCCGCTTAAAAACATACCATTGAAGTATGAATTAGAGCAACCTTTTGATTAAGATTTTCGAATGTAAGAATTCTTAGATTATTATCGATTTATTTCTTATTTAACAGAACCTGTAAATGTGATTAATAGTTCGTTAATGAATAGTCTTATACTTTCAAAAATACATTATATAAAGGAATTTTAATGTTTTTACTTTGAAAGGAGAGAATGAGGCGTGGGAATTAAATTTATCAAGGTTTCGGTCGTTTATTTTACCATTGGCGTAATACTGGGCATGTATATGTCCATGGGGCATGACTATACGCTTAAAGGCGTCCATGTTCACATCAGTTTATTAGGTTGGGTTTCATTTGCACTAGCGGGACTCATTTATTATTTATTTCCAAAAGCGGGAAATCATACGCTTGCCAAAGTACATTTTTGGGCATCTAACATCGGCCTGCTACTAATGATGGTTGGCCTGTCTACACTCTTACTCAGCGGAGCAGAGCAGGCAGTAACATTTATTTCAATAGGTGCTACGCTAGTCGTAATCAGCGTTATCCTGTTTGCTTTCAATGTTTTAATGAACGTCAAGTTTCCAGTAATAACAGTGAAAGAGTAAATGAACAGAAGAAAGACCGGTGCGGAAATTCCGTTACCGGTCTTTTCGTGTTCCTGGACTTTCATGTATCATAGAAGTCTTCTCCATAAATTCGCAACAACTTACATTTCTACAAGATGCGACAGTTTTAAACATGATATGATAGACATAGTTTTTGATAAAGGAGTTCAACCAAGAATGCATTCATTTGAAGATCAAATTAATCACCTATTACAAGAAACGGCAAGAGCCTATACATTATTTAAAGAAGTAGACGATGTGGAACGAATGAACAAAACGAATTTGTTCTCACAAAAATTAATGAACCGGGAATTTACAATTGGTTTTGCAGGTCACTTTTCTGCGGGCAAGTCGAGTATGATCAACGCCTTGACGGGAGAGCAACTCCTTCCATCCAGTCCCATACCAACAAGCGCGAATATCGTTAAAATACATAAAGCAACAAACGATTTTGCCATTGTGTACATGCAAGATCAACAACCAGTTAAATTTTCGGGAGATTATGATTTTGAAACGGTAAAAGAATTTTGTAAGGATGGACATGCAGTTTCGCAAATTGAAATTGGACATGAATCTTCGGTCCTACCTGAAGGAATAACGGTCATGGATACACCAGGAGTTGATTCTACTGACGATGCACACCGTATGTCGACAGAATCATCGTTACACTTGGCAGATATCGTTTTCTATATGATGGACTATAACCACGTACAATCAGAGTTGAACTTTGGGTTTACAAAACAACTTATGAAATATAACGACAATCTCTATTTGATTGTAAATCAGATTGATAAACACCGTGAAAATGAGTTGACGTTTACGCAATTTAAAGAGTCTGTACACGACTCCTTCAAGGCATGGGGCGTAATACCAAAAGATATCTTTTTCACTTCTTTAAAAGATGCCAATCATCCTTACAACGACTTTACCGAAGTTCGGGAAATCGTGATGTACAGCATGAATAATTGGCAAGACCAATTAGTGAAGTCGTCGACCAATACATTAATCAAATTACACGATGAACATCTTGAATATTTAACGGATGAAATAGAAGAGTGCCAGTCAACTTTCGCCAACGTACTATCTGAGGATGAATGGGAAGATAAAGAAGAAATCAGAAAGACGGCCGCACACTATCAAAACCAAGCCAAATTACTTAGTTCTAAAGCGTGGTCAGATAACTTTGAAGCCAATCGAAAAAATTTACTGGATAATGCCACCATGATGCCATACGAGTTACGAGACAAATTAAAGTCGTATTTGGAAGCAAAACAAGAAAACTTTAAGGTTGGCCTATTCTTCAGTGGGAAGAAAACGGAAGAAGAGAGAAATACTCGTGGACAGCTAGTCGAAAAAGAATACGATACGGTCATACAATCTCAAATTGCCGGACATATGCGTTCATTAATGAAACAGTCTTTAAAAGATGTGGGCTTATTGAGTGATGAACAATCACTGGCAATTGATCAGATGGAATTCCATCCACCTATACAAATTATTGATGAACAAATTCAAAAAGGGTCACTGGTTACCGCTGATTCTGTATTGAATTTTGCTAACCGAGTTACAGATGCGACGAAAAAATGGTTCATCCAACAAACCGATGGCTGGAAAAACGTGCACGTAAAAGTTATAGAGGACTTACCGGAAGATGATTTTGGTCAAGCTGATTCTAAATCTCGTGCTTATCAAGAAAAATTATTAGCGATTGAAACGCTGGAACAATTGCATAAACAGCATGTAGGTTTCACAAAAGAATGGGACAACCCTTCAAGAAATACGAATAGTAACTCTGCTGAGTTGGTGAAAAAATGGGTGCAAAATCATGAGTTGGCTGAACAACAAATGGTACCTTTCGATTCTTCCATGATTGTCGAAAAAGACACGGAAGATAATGTTATGGAACATCCGTCTGACAGACCGGAAACTGTAGGTATTGCAGTGAATGATACACTGTCACGTGCGAAATACATTGCCAATCAGATTGAACATATCCAAGGCTTCTCTGAGGTTGCACAGTATCTGCAAACTAAATCTCAGCGTCTTGAGAAACAGGACTTTACCATTGCCTTATTCGGGGCTTTTAGTGCAGGCAAATCGTCGTTCTCAAATGCTTTAATGGGGGCAAATGTGTTGCCAGTTTCCCCAAATCCAACAACTGCCGCAATAAATAAGATTCGTCCCGTCACTGAACATCATCCGCACGAAACAGCTGATGTAAAGCTGAAAACGAAAGATCAATTTTTTGAAGATGTTGCTTCTTCATTCCATGCCATCGGAATCAATGTCGTTTCTTTAGATGAAGCGTACAAAAAGGCGACCGATATAGAAAATATGACTTTAGAAAACGAAGGCTTGCAAGTACACAAAGCATTCATTCGTGCTTTTAAAGAAGGGTATTCTACGTTCAAAGAACAACTTGGTGAAACTTTGCGCGTAAATAGAGATGAATTTGAAGCGTTTGTTGCCCAGGAAAACAAGAGCTGTTTTGTCGATACCATTGATTTCTACTATGATTGTCAGTTAACGAGAATGGGGGTCACTCTGGTGGATACGCCAGGAGCAGACTCTATTAATGCACGACACACAGGCGTGGCATTTGAATACATCCGTAATGCGGACGCTATTCTTTTCATTACGTATTATAATCACGCATTTGCTCGTGCTGATAGAGAATTTTTGATTCAGCTTGGTCGCGTGAAAGATGCCTTTGAATTGGATAAAATGTTCTTTATCGTGAACGCCATTGACTTGGCTGCAAACGAAGAGGAAGCAAATGATGTCAAAAATTATGTGACGAATGAATTGCAACGATTCGGTATACGCTTCCCACGAGTATATGGAGTTTCGAGCCTTCAAGCGCTAAAAGAAAAAGAAGAGTCGGTTCAATTGAATTCAGGAATGGAAGTTTTCGAACAATCTTTCGAACAATTTTTGTCCGAAGATTTAAAAGCTATGGCTGTTCAAGCACTCGCTGAAGAAACGGAGAAAACAGTTGCCCGATTGGCTTCCTTGATTGAACAAACTGAAGTCAATCTATCCAGAAAAGAAGAACGGTTGCAGGAACTACGTCTGTTGGAACAAAAGATCCGTCAACGTTTTACGAGTTCAGCTGCAGGAGTAATCACAAAAAATTCCTATCAGGAACTGGACGAACTGCTTTACTATGTATTGCAAAGAGTCTATTACAGATACCCCGACTTCTTTAAAGAATCGTATAACCCGTCTGTTTTTTCGAACAAATCATCAGTAGAAGCACTTGATTTTGCCTTGAAAGAAACACTTGCCATGTTAAGTTTTGATTTTGAGCAGGAAATGCGTGTAACGAATTTCCGTTTAAATCAATGGATTGGCAAAGCACTGCAACAACGACAAAAAGATGAAATGCATGAACTGAAAGAAAGCAACAACAGTTTTTCATTTATGCCGTATGAAATAGCGGAAGCAAAACTACTTGATTTTGAAGGACCTTTCGAGGATTCAACTAAGTATTCACATGTGAAGTCACATTATAAAAACAATAAATCTTTCTTCGAGAAAAATGAAAAAGAAAAGCTAAGAGATGCATTGCAGGATGCAACAAAACCGGAAGCTGAGAAATATTTAAATACTCAAAATGTCCGCATGAGAGATTGGGCTAGAGGTGTAATTGATTTGGAAGCAGAAGGATTAAGACAACATTTACTCCGTGAGTCACTGCAACAACTTGACTCTGAAAGAGCGGCAATGCAAGAAGGTAGCCGCCTTGAAGAGTGGAAAGCTGTTTACAAGAATTTATCTGAAGGGGAATGAGCTGATGGGTAAAGTTTGGAAGTCTGCAAAAGAACTGAAAGAATCTAATGTTCGATGGATTGATACTCGCTTTTCACTACAAGATCCTAATGCTGGCAAAAAGCTATATGATAAAGGTCATATAGCTGGTGCCATCTATCTTGATCTAGAAAAAGATTTATCCGATATGAATAAGACAAATGGACGTCATCCACTGCCTGACAAAGACAAGTTGAAATATCTTTTTGAATCAAATGGTTTACAGTATACAGATCATGTCGTGATTTATGACCAAGGCGGAATGCCATTTGCACCTCGAGCTTACTGGATGTTTTGTTTCGCAGGTTTCCCACAAGTAACATTGGTGAAGGAAGGCTATGAAGAATTGGTTGAAATGGGTTTAGAAGTGTCAACTGAAACATCGTCATACCCGGCTTCGACATTAATCCTTCAGTGGAATGAAGACATTCTTTCGACTCGCGAGCAAGTAAAAGTAGTATCGGAAACGTCAAATGGTGTTCTTCTGGATGCCCGATCAGCAGAAAGATATGCAGGCATTCATGAGCCGATTGATTCAGTAGCTGGTCATATTCCGACTGCGAGAAATTTGGACTGGGAACTGTTGAAAGAAGATGGTCGTTTTAAAGAAGCAGTCGATGTTTTATCGGAAGTAGAAGCGGTTGTTAAGCAAGATGAAGATATCACGGTGTATTGCGGGAGTGGAGTAACTGCAGCTCCTCTATATGCAATGCTTAAAGAAGCGGGATATCCAAAAGTGAAATTATATGTAGGCAGTTATAGTGACTGGATTACGGCTTATCCAGTGGACAATAAATTGACTTAGCTAAAATAAAAATAATCAACAAAAAAACGAAAAGCAATTTGCTCTTCGTTTTTTGTTTTATGAGAATACTTTATAATTTTTATGTGATACTACTGTTAAAGTTGATGCGGCACCAATTTTTTTTGCGTCTTCTTGAGAAATTTCAACGATGCAAGAATTTTCAAGGATTTTGAAGATAGCTCCTTCAACTTCTACATCACGACGAACGAATGTGATTTTTTCACGAATTCTTCGTGCTTGTACAAATTCAGATACTTCTTTTTCATGTTTTTGGAACGTCATTTGAATTCCCCATTTCTATAACACTGATGTCATGTCGAATACAAACTACTCGAAACAAGTCGAAAGATTCTTATGAAAATTTGTCGTATTATGAAGTTATTATGTATCTATTATAACATAGTTTTCAGTTTTAATCTATCACACCCGATTCATTGGTATACTTATGATACAAAGAAGAGTGGACAACTCTTAAATAAAGGGAGATTTTAATGATAAACACACAATTTAAAGATTTTGGTATTTCAGACGACATAATTCGCGCACTCGAAGGTCTGGGATTTACATCCCCAACAGAAGTGCAATCAAAAGTGATACCTACAGCACTATCAAAGCGGGATGTTTCAGTTAAATCTCAAACAGGAAGTGGTAAAACAGCTGCTTTCGGTATTCCGATTTGTGAGATGGTGGACTGGGATGAAAACAAACCACAAGCTTTAGTATTAACCCCGACACGCGAATTAGCTATGCAAGTTTCGCAAGATATCATGAGTTTTGGTCGTTTTAAGCGTATTAAAGCTACGGCGATTTATGGGAAACAGCCATTCGCTTTTCAACGCACTGAGTTAAAACAAAAATCACATGTTGTTGTGGGAACCCCAGGTCGTGTCATGGATCACATTGAGCGCCATACACTGGATTTAAGCAAAGTTGAAATTCTTGTCATTGACGAAGCGGACGAAATGTTGAGCATGGGCTTTATTGAATTGGTCGAGTCCATAATCAGTCACTTGCCAAAAAAACGATTAACGATGTTGTTCTCGGCAACACTTCCAAAAGACGTGGAAAAACTATGCCATAAATATATGGACAATCCGGTGGACATCGAAATTGAAAAAACAGAAAGTGTAAACCAACAAATAGAGCACTCTGTATATATCGTAAAAGAAGCAGAGAAATTTGCGTTGCTGAAAGATATTACGATGGTAGAAAATCCAGATAGCTGTATCATTTTTTGCCGTACGAAAGATAACGTCGATCAGTTGGTGGACTTACTGGATGATGAAGGCTATACAGTTGATAAAATTCATGGCGGGATGGAACAAAATGAGCGTTTCGATGTAATGAACGATTTCAAACGTGGGGATTTCCGCTATTTAATCGCTACTGATGTTGCTGCTCGAGGAATTGATATTGACCGTATTACGCATGTCATCAATTACGATATGCCTTTGGAAAATGAAAGCTACGTTCATCGTACTGGTCGAACAGGTAGAGCAGGCGAAGTCGGTAAAGCAATTACACTTGTTACACCTTACGAAGATCGTTTCCTTGCATCGGTTGAAAAGTATATTGGTTTTGACATCCCGTTGAAAGATGCTCCTTCAAAAGAACAAGTAGTTAGAGCGAAAGCTGCATTTAAACAAAAAATGAATGAGCAACCTGAAATCAAAGTGGATAAGAAAGAACAATTAAATGAAGATATTACGAAATTGTATTTTAACGGCGGGAAGAAAAAGAAAATCCGTGCTGTGGACTTTGTTGGGACCATTGCAAAACTTGATGGAATGACTGCACAAGACATCGGCATCATTACCATTCAGGATAATGTTTCTTATGTGGAAATATTGAATGGTAAAGGACCGCTCGTATTGAAGCAAATGAGAAACACGACAATCAAAGGAAAACTGTTAAAAGTTCATATCGCTAACAAATAATAAGATAATAATATTATGTAAACTAAAAATAAAACGAAAAGCAGTTGCCAAAAAGGCAGCTGCTTTTTTAATTGTTCTTATTCGGCACCAAAAATCGAACGGATTTTGGCTTTACTGTTATTTCAACAGGCGTTTCTAAATAAATCTCTCCGTCAGTATCCACTTTTTTCGGTTCATCGGTACGAATCACAATATGTTTACCGGTATAATGGGTCACATTCTTCAAATCATCCGGCATTATATCTGGTTGATTTAATGAAAACCATTCACGTATGGCTGCCATAGTTGACGATTGTATGAGCACCACATCCAATTGTCCATCACTAGGATCAATGATGTCGAGAGGGAAGCGATGGGTTCCGATGGATTTTCCATTCATAACGAGTAACATGACAGCTTCTTCATTATACGTAGTGCCATCAATCTCCAAATGAATAGAAAACGGTTCACTTTGACTAAACGTTTGTAAAGCACTCATGAAATAGCTTAGCTTACCGTACTTTTCTTTGAGATTGGGATTAATGTTCTCGGAAGCGTCGGCAATTAATCCAATTCCAGCGAAGTTCATAAATAAGCCATCATTTATTTGTGCTAAATCTACATCTTGAACGACTCCGGTAACAATTGTTTCAGCTGCTTCTTTAAGAAAAGGCGGGATGTCTAATGTACGTGCAAAATCATTGCATGTCCCTCCAGGAAGTAAACCGATGATAGGGAGATTTTCAATCTTTTCTAATACTTGAACAGCTGTATGCAGCGTTCCATCTCCACCCATTATAAATAAAACATCCGCATACGATGCGTCCATGCATGCTTGTTTAAACTCGTCAGGAGATAATGTCTGTACAATGGTCAGTTTGTGACAATGGGTCGCAATAACCGGAACGACAAGTGATAAAGCTTCTTCTTCAGAGTCCTGTCCAGCTTGCCCATTAAATAACAGAACGCCATGATTGAAACGGGACATCTTTTCACCTTCTCTTGAAGTATAATATTGATAAAATCATTTGAAATTACTTTAACATACTTAGTGGGGGTGAAAGAAATTGTCAAACCAAACTTTTGTTTATACCACGTATATCCGAACCAACCCGGAAAGACTTTGGCAAGCACTGACAAACAGTGAAGATACCGAGCGCTATTTCTTTGGTAGTAAACTTCAATCATCTTGGAAATTGGGAGAGTATGTTTCTTTTTTTAGAGCAGAAAAACTGGATGTAACAGGTGAACTTGTGGAAGTCATTCCCTATGAAAAGCTGTCGTATACGTGGTCAGCTCCTGAGAATCCTACTTTACGTAATGAACCCTCAGTCGTTACATTTTCACTAAAAGAGATGGATGATACAGTGAAACTTACGCTCATTCACTCGAATTTAGCGGTAAGTGATATAGTCGATTCATCAGATACTTTTTTGGGGGCTAATAACGGATGGCCGGCAATTATGAGCAATTTGAAAAGTTATTTGGAAACAGGAGAAACACTTAAAGCAATTCAAGCATAAATCCTTTTATTCTCTTTTTATTAGGCGTGATGAACGTTCGCCATAGAATAAACGTTCTGTTATACTCGAAAATATGTAAAATCGTTATCTATAAAAAGATAGCGATTTTTTTCTTGTAAAGGAGTCTAAGAATGCCTACGTTTTTTGAAAGACAAGCGATCAGTCATAATGTTCATTTAAATAAAGTACAACAAAAAGCAGTTTGCCAAACGGAAGGACCACTTCTGTTATTGGCATGTCCAGGTTCCGGTAAGACAACGACGTTGATTATGCGCATAGGATATTTAATTGAAGAGAAAGGTGTAGAACCCCGACGTATTAAAGCCATAACATTCAGTCGAGCTTCTGCCCAAGATATGAAATCACGCTTTGAACAGTTTTTTCCTTCATTAAATCAAGTCGCTTTTTCAACCATTCATAGCTTGGCTTTTTCGATTACATCACGCTTTTTAAAGAGCCAAGGGATTTCATTTACATTAATAGAAGGAACTCCTACCAATAATGCACCGATGAAATCACAAATTCTGAAGGATTTATATAAACAAGCGCTAAAAGAAGATTGTACTGACGATCAGTTGCAAGAGATGATTCAGTTTATCAGTTTCATCAAAAACAAAATGATTCCAGAAGCACGATGGAAAGACGAAGCACTTCCAAATCCGGAAGCCGTAAAAATTGCGATTCAATATGAAGCGATTAAAACACAAAATCCTTCTCATCTTTGGCTGGATTTTGATGATTTGCTCGTAATTGCTTACGAAGCTTTATCTACAGACAGACACATCATGGAAAGTTTCTCGAAATTGTATGATTACGTGTTAACAGATGAAAGCCAAGATACTTCGAGAGTTCAACATGCAATTGTTGAAAAGCTTGTTGAAGGGCATCGGAATTTATGTGTCGTGGCAGATGATGATCAAACGATTTATTCGTGGCGAGCTGCAGACCCTTCATACTTACTTAACTTTAAAGAGACGTATCCAGACGCCAAAATATTGAAGATGGAACAAAACTATCGTTCATCTGCCAATATCGTCTCGGTTGCCAATCAATTCATCAAAAGAAACACTATCAGGTACAAGAAAGAAATGTTTACAAAAAACAGCCCTGTATTGGATATTGAATTGAAACGATTGCATGACGATCAAGCCCAAATGAGATATGTCATATATGGACTGCTTGATTTAAAGGAAACGAGCAGTGCAGCCATTCTTTTCCGGAATAATGCAAGTGCCATTCTTTATATAAGCGAGTTGGAACGAAGAGGCATTCCGTTTTATATGAAAGATGTCGATCAACGATTTTTTTCTCATTGGGTAGTTGACGATATATTGAATTTCATGCGATTAAGTTTTAATTTAGAACGAAAAGATATTTTCCTGAAAATTGCACGGAAATTCAATCTGTATTTATCAAACGACCAAATTCGCAAATTTGAGCGCATTGAAGAAGCAGGAAATGTCTTTCAGCTTCTTTCTAGACACGTCCCGTTAAAGGATTATCAAATTAAATCATTGCAGAGCTATGCAACGATCTATGAGCAAATGAAAGAATCGCGTCCGAAAAGCGTCATTCGTTTAATAAGAGAAAAACTCGGTTATGAACAAGTTTTACAAAACCGTGCAGAGAAATTTGGATTTCGTATTGAAGTGCTTCTCGACATGATCCGTACACTCGAACAAATCGCTGAGCCATTCACGACGATGGAGGCATTTGCCAAGCGATTAAAAGAATTGGATGAGCTTACGCAAAAAGCAAAAAAGATCAAAGATCCAAACGCCGTCACGTTATCCACTTTTCACAGTGCAAAAGGGTTGGAATTCGATCATGTGTACATGATTGATTGTCATAATGGAACGATTCCATCTGACGAAGACCAGCGGGACACCGAAAAGCTTGAGGAAGCGAGACGCTTATTTTACGTGGGAATGACGAGAGCACGACAACATCTGGAATTGTTGACGTATGCAGAGAAGGATGGGAAAGAAAAGGTTGAATCGCGGTTTATTAGTGAAGTAAGAAGCATTCTGCTGAAAAATTCGAAACAAAGTGAAGCTGTGACGAAACAGGTAGACCCCGAGAATCCAAATACCATTCGTGAAATACGAGAAATGACAGTTGGTCTTAAGATTGTTCATAAGAAATTTGGTGAAGGTCATATCGTTCAACTAAAAAGTGATCGAATCATCCTGCAATTTGGGGAAACTCAAAAAGAACTGGTGATTCAAATGATTTTAGACAAAGGTTTGCTTGCAAAGGACAGTGCGGTTCAGAAGGACTTGATTGTAAAGTGAATGTTACAGGAACGTCATGAAGTATTGGTAGTATAGGTAGGAATCTATAGAGGTTGGTGGTTTTTTTGAGTAAGCGTATTAATTTGAGTCAAGGGAAATTGGAAAAATGGGAAGAGGCATTCATCCCAGAAAAAGATGTGTTCTTTCTAAGAGAGCAAGATAAACATTTATTGAAAGAGTTTGGCAAGAATTGTTTACTTTTTTCAAAAGAAGAATTTATGAAGCATCCGACATATACTGCGGTTTCATATGCCAGCTGCTACACGTATTGGACATTGTCGAAAGACATTACTACAGTAGTTGTCTTGCCACATCGTGTCTTTCCTTCTTTGGATCAAAAGGTAAAGACAGCGATATTGAAAATTCAGCAACAGGTAGGAAGAGGACTGGTATTTGAAGCTCGTTATTTCGAAGGGATTTTGAGAGAGCCTGCTAAATCGCTGTTGGCACCATACGAATTTTTTTCGAATAGTCGACAATACACAGCTATTCAGAAAGAAGTATGGAACCAATTGCCGAAGTCGTTAAAATCGGATTTACTGAATCGCATTGCCTTTGATTACGATACTCCAGGAATATTTGATCCGTATGTACCTACGGAAAGTGTCACAAGTACATATGTCAACACGTATCCAAATGAACATGGAGCCAATTGTTTGTCATCCACTTTATTTGCTGCGGCATCGATTCAGGAGGGTTATACGTTAGACTGGATTATTAAGGAATGGGTTCACCCGACCACATTTATTAATGGCCTGACACAACTTGGTTATAAAGAAGTGCCTTTGTCCATGGATGCCATTTTCCAACATGATATCCTCGTGTGGAAAGATGACAAAAATCAAATCATTCATGCAAGTTTCCATATCGATCAAAACTACTTCTTCAATAAAAATGGTCAAGTATTTTTCAACCCATGGAAAACCGTTCACATGAGAGAGTTGGAAGAACAATGGAGTGCCTATAAAATACATGTGTATCGAAAATAAGAGGTTGTCTAAATGTGGAGTTTTCTCTAAACTATATGTATGAAGTTTGAGAGGAAGTGTCCACTTGAAACGATGGACGAAATCAATTGTTATTGATGCACCAATTGAAGATGTGTGGAAGTATTTGGACGGCGACTTGGAAAAGATGCAACAAATCATGCCGAAAGTAGTCAGCAATACGCCCGTCACTGAAACGCAAGAAGTTGTGGGCAGTGTTTATCGCCAAGAATACCGTGAAGGCAATCGTGTAGAAGCCTATGATGTGCACGTTACCGAATACGAAAACACTCCAACTCACAAACATATGAAAGTAGCATTTACGCTTGCGAAATTATTTGAGATTACTGCGAAATATGAAGTCGAAGCATTACCTGATTCTAAAACGAAATTTGTTTATATAACCACAAATAATCCGTTAAAATGGTTCATTAAACTATTCTTGTTATTTGGCAATGACAAAGTAATTGTCGAATTCGTAGAACGTGTAAAACAAGTGGCAGAGAGCAATCGCACATAACAACTTTGAGCGTCGCCCGAAAGCGACGCTTTTTCGTGTGTTTAAAGGAGAATAGATATGGTACAAGCAATTGGAATAGATGTCGGTGGTACTTTAACCAAAATCGCTTACTTTGAAGAAGACCAACAGTTGAATTTGATACACTTTCCTTCCGCAGATTTGCAAAAGGTAAGTGATTGGATTACTACATTTAAAGATGATATTCAAATCGGACTTACCGGTGGCCGTGCTGAACAATTAAAGACTTTTTTGAAATCCCATGAAAATCTACATTATCTGGTGGAATTTGATGCAACAGTTGCTGGTGTCAAATATCAGTTGAAAAAGGACGGCCAAAATTTCGAAGAAGCTGTCATCACCAATATCGGAACTGGTACATCCATTCATTCTCTTAAAGGAGATGCTCATGTACGAATTGCCGGGACTGGAATTGGTGGGGGGACATTACTTGGAATGTCAGCATTAATGACTGGCGTTAATGAGTTCAAACAAATTGTTGAGCTATCTGCCACTGGAAGCCGCGCTGAAGTCGACATGTTGGTAAGTGATATCTATTATGGCAATAAAACGCCTATTGATGGAGGGCTGACTGCAAGCAATTTTGGTGATGCAGGATTAAGGCCGTTCCTTGAACGGTCAAGAGAAGATATTCTAGCGACAGTTCAAGGTCTGGTTGGTGAAGTCATTTCAACTTTAAGTATTCAATGTGCTGATGCTGAAAATGTGGAACATATTGTATATATTGGATCAACTCTGGCAGAAAACGACCCTCTTCAAAAGGTTATTGGTAGCTATACAAGACGAAAAAACAGGACACCAGTGTTTTTGAGTGACAATGGATACAGCGGGGCTATCGGAGCTCTATTGAGCAAATTTGATGGAAAATAATTCTTAATAAAAAACTGATTTTTAGGAAAATACATGAACTTTTCATTTGCATTAACCCAGGTTTCATGTTACATTTATAGAGGATTATTTTTGTTCGGATAAGAGTAAGACTTGTAAGAGATTTTATCTCCACGATTTGAGCAAGGATAGTAACACAATGTGTACTTAGTACACGAGGAGGAAACACACATGGAACAAGGTAAAGTAAAATGGTTTAACTCAGAAAAAGGTTTTGGATTCATCGAACGTGACGGCGGAGACGATGTATTCGTACATTTCAGCGCTATCCAAAGCGAAGGTTTCAAATCTCTTGACGAAGGTCAAGAAGTTACTTTTGAAATCGAGCAAGGACAACGTGGCCTACAAGCTACTAACGTAAACAAAGCTTAATTTTAAGAATAACCTATAAACAGATTCTCTTCGGAGAATCTGTTTTTTTGTGCAAAATTAATGATTAGATGCACTGCAATTTAGCTGAAGGGTTAATATTTCGGAAGCTTTTATTGTATTGCTCACATATAACACAAACCATTAATAAAAAGAGACAAAAGGACTCAAAAGCGTATTACGCTTATGAGTCCTTTTGTTTTATAATGGCTTTTCGTGCTAATTGATCGGCAGTTAGATTAGAGCTGTCCGGCACCCATTTAATAAAGAAGAAATCAAAAGTATCGGCAATTTCAAGTGCCTTATCGAGCAATTCCTTAAACACTGGGTTTTTAGCGTATCGTTTTTCAACGGCAGCAACAACAATCTGTGAATCTGATCTGACGGATATCAATTCTTTTGACAGCTTCTGTGCTTCTTCAAGACCTCGTAATAAGGCAATGAATTCTGTCGTATGATTATCATAAATCCCTATATATTCTGAAAAGCGAAGTTGATGACCTTCGCCTTTGATGAATATACCAATACCGCTCGGACCTGGGTTTCCTGCACTTGCTCCATCAATATACACTTCAAGCATGAAAACAACTCCTTATTTTTCATCCAGCGGTGTCATTCGTTTGGCCATGTAACCAAAAGGCGTTCCGAGTATAGACACCAAGAACTTCAAGACATAAGTTGATACAAATACACTTAACCAAACTTCAGTAGGGTAAACACCTAAGAAAGCAATAGAGGTGAAAATTAGTGTATCCAGTAATTGACTGAGCATAGTCGATCCATTATTGCGAATCCAGAATGCACCGTCAGATGGAAACAGTTTGCGTATGAAACTGAAAATGAGAACATCGGTGTATTGACTGACAAGATAGGCAATCATACTTCCAAGTGCAATACGCGGAATCAATCCGAAAATCGTCGATAGGGATTCCTGTGCAATATCATCAGGGGCTGGCTGGAACTGGATGACGAATTGCATGATGGCAGTCATCATTAATAAAGAAGTGAAACCTAACCATACTGCTTTTTTGGCTTCTTTCTTGCCGTATTTTTCATTTAAAATGTCAGTTACCAAAAAAATGCTTCCATAAATGGCATTGCCGAGTGTAGCGGTCAAGCCAAAAATTTCAATAAGCTTTGTTACTTGTATATTTGCTAAAACAGTGGCGAATCCAACCCAGACAAATAATCCCGTTCTTCCAAAAAATTTATACATGATTAACACGAATATCATATTGACTATTGCAAATCCTAATCCAAGTACTTCATTAAACATAGATATCCTCCTGAAGTTTTGATAACGCGAGAAGGTTACGAACCGCGAAAAAACGTGTTGATTTCCAACTTGACTATTATAATGTCAGTTGCAAGCAAAAGCAATGAGGGTGTAAGATAAAGTAGCACTTTCTTAGTGAATAGAGTGTAAAATTAAGAAGTGTGTGACTTCTATGAAAGGATGAAGCAATTTTGAACAAACTAACAGTAATCAGTGAAATTGACGATTTGCTTGAGACTTATTGCGATGGTTGCTTCATTAAAAGAGAACTCAAGATAAACGGCGGAAAAACATTGGCTCACCGTTTCTGTATAAATAGCTGTACCGTTGGTGACCAATTGCAGTTTCTAGGGCAAGAACTCAATAAAGTAAAAACCAAATAGTCTACCATATAAAACCCACCAATCATCTGATTGGTGGGTCGACTTTATTATGTAATCAATAGAACGTTTGCGGCTTGTGGACCTCGATTGCCATCGATAATTTCGAAGGAGACAACTTGACCTTCATCTAACGTTCGGAATCCATCACCTTGAATTCCAGTAAAATGGACGAACACATCTTCACCATCATTGTATTCAATAAATCCGTAACCTTTTTCATTGTTGAACCATTTTACCTTGCCTTGGTGCATGAACGTTCCTCCTCATACTATTCGAGTGAAATGTCAATTTCCACAACCACAGATTACAAAATATTCCGTGAATGGATGGATATACTATACATGAATTGTCGAAACTAGTCAATTTTCTGTCGATTCAGTGTGTTGCGGTTTGAGCTTGATTTATGCAATGATACTAATAGTGAAGTATTGTCTGTTAAGGAAGGAAGATCAAATTGAATGCGATTGAAAAATGTGAACGACTAGTAAAAGATATATACAATCAATTTGACGCAAGTCATGATTTTCAACATATTGAACGTGTGAGAAAAAACGCCCAAATCATCAGTCAGGAAGAAGGGACCGTTCGTACAGATTTAATAGAACTAGCTGTACTTCTTCATGATGTCAGTGATGTTAAATATAGTGGCATAGAAGGCAAGGCGAAAGAAAATGCCATTTTGGACGAACTAGACTTGCCATTGAGTGATCGACAACAAATAGTTGAGATTATTGAATCTGTTTCCTTCAGTGGTGGACACGAAAAAGAAGCCAAAACAATTGAAGCCAAGATTGTCCGTGATGCAGATCGTCTGGATGCAATCGGTGCGGTGGGAATCGCCAGAACGTTTGCATATGGCGGAGCTAAGGGTAGAAAGTTGTACGATTGGTCTGAAACGGCAAGAATGAACATGTCCGTATCGGAATACCGCAATAAAGAAACAGCATCCGTCACACATTTTTACGAGAAATTGCTTTTACTGAAAGATTTAATGGTAACCGAAACAGGAAAAAAATTAGCGTTGCAGCGTCATGAATTTATGTTGGCATTTATCGACCAACTGAAAATAGAAACGAGTGAAGAAAAATGAGCCATTTAATCGTATCAAACTTAACAAAAACGGTTGGAGAAAAAACGTTATTTGAAAACATCGATTTTACAATATACGCTGGCGAACGTGCTGGACTGATTGGTGTTAATGGAACAGGTAAATCAACGTTTCTTTCCATTCTTGCCAATCAGATAGAGGCAGATCAACTCTCAATGGACCATCCGAACCAATACCGTATATCGTTTTTAGAACAGGACCCTCAATTCGCAGAGGATTTAACGGTATTACAAGCGGTGTTCAGTGGAGATGCACCTGTATTACAGATTAATAGAAAGTACGAAGATGCTCTTGAAAAATTAACTGAAGATTCGTCATCTGTCGAAAATCAGGACGCCTACATGAAAATACAGCAGGAAATGGACCAATATAATGCTTGGGATATCAATGCAGTCGCTAAAACAGCCTTATCGAAACTTGGAATTGATATGTTCGACCAAAAAGTAAATGAACTTTCGGGTGGACAATTGAAACGTGTGGCGTTAGCTAAAGTATTAATAGAACCTGCAGACTTAATATTATTGGACGAGCCTACCAACCATTTGGATGTTCAATCATCAGAATGGTTACAAGAAAGCTTGGCACGTTTGTCCAGTGCTATTATATTCGTAACCCATGATAGATATTTCCTGGATGGCGTATCTACTCATATTTATGAAATTGCTGACCAAACAATGTACACTCACCGTGGAAATTATGGAGATTATTTGGAAGCGAAAGCCATTCGTGAAGAAATGGCAGCATCTTCTCAATTGAAATTGCAGAACCGATTCCGTTCTGAACTGAAATGGATCCGACGCGGTGCCAAAGCGAGAACAACTAAACAAAAAGCGCGTATTCAGCGATTTGAGCAATTGGACGACCAAATGGACCGTAACAATGACAACACATCTCTAGACATGAAACTGGCAACGACGCGATTAGGTAAAAAAGTGCTTGAAGGCATTGATTTATCAAAAGCATATGCAGGAAAACAAATCATCAAAGATTTTTCGTTTTTACTGCAACCAGGAGATCGAATTGGTATTGTTGGACCAAATGGTGCCGGGAAAAGTACATTAATCAATATGCTGGCAGAAAAAATAGAGCCAGACAGTGGTGAATTGAGTATTGGGCAAACGGTCAAAATCGCTCATTTCGAGCAAACCATCCCACCAATGAATCCGAACACTCGTATGATTGAATATGTTCGAGAGTCTTCAAATGATATTGAAGGATCGGATGGAGTAAGACATTCAGCTGCCCAAATGCTTGAACGATTCTTGTTCCCACTAAAAGTTCATGGAACGCCAATTGGGAAATTGTCTGGTGGAGAACGCAAAAGACTTCATTTGCTAAAACTTCTTATGGAACAACCAAATGTCTTGCTATTGGATGAGCCAACAAATGACCTGGACATTCAAACATTGTCGGTGTTGGAAGATTTCATCGAACAATTCCCAGGTGTTGTCATCACAATTTCGCATGATCGTTTCTTCTTGGATCGTATTGCGAAAAAATTATGGGTACTAGACGGCAAAGGGAATACTCGAGAAGTACAGGAAATTTATTCTGACTTTTTACTGCAATCTCCTGAAGTGATTGTGGAAGATACGGTTGTTATCGAAAAAACCGAACCTGTAAAGCCGAAAGAACAAAAGAAAAAATTGTCATTCAAAGAACAAAAAGAATGGGAAACCATTGAATCAGATATCGAAAAAATAGAAGAGGCGATTATCGTTGCCGAAAAAGAAGTGGAATCTGCGGGTGCAGACTTCGAAAAATTACAAAAAGCAACGAATCAACTCGAGGCTTTAAATGAGCAATATAACCACTTAATTGAGCGATGGGGTTATCTGCAAGAAATTATTGGGTCATGATAATATCCAAGTAGGAGGCGTTTTGCATGAAAATACTCACAATTGAACCGACACCAAGTCCGAATACCATGAAAGTAATTGTTGACCATGAACTTCCTTTTGGAAAAAGTTTTAATTATAAAAAGGATGAAACGTCAGAGGCACCTCAGGAAATCGTCTCCATTTTAAATATACCTGGCGTTAAAGGGATTTATCATGTAGCGGATTTTTTAGCGATTGAACGGTTGGCTAAAAATGACTGGGAACAAATATTAGCTGAAGTACGAAACGTATTTGGCGAAAATGACCAAGCCATTGCAAGTGAAGTACAAGTGGACGAACACTTCGGGGAAGTTTATGTACATGTACAACAAATCAAAGGAATTCCTCTTCAAGTGAAAATATTTGACCAAACATCTGAAGAACGTATCGGCCTGTCTCCTCGGTTTGTTGAAGCCATGAATGCAAGCATGCAAGATCAGGATGAAAACTATATATTGCAGCGCAAATGGACAGATTTCGGAGTCCGTTACGGTGAGATAAAAGAAATTGCCGAACAGATCAAAGAAGAAATCGAAGCCACTTATCCTGATTCTCGTCTGAGTATGTTGGTAGAAGCAGCGAAGAGTCCGAAAAATGAAACGATTGTTCGTGGTCACAAAGTAAGTCTCGAAGAATTCCAAGTAGATGCATGGGAAGAACGATTCCAATTGCTTGATCAAATTGCAGACCCATCAGTCGAAGACTTGCCACTACTGGCCAAAGCATTGGAAGATGAACAAATGTCAATTCGCCGACTAGCTACCGTTTATCTAGGTATGATTGATAACGAAGAAGTCATTCATTATATGGAAAAGGCGTTACAGGATAAAAGTCCATCAGTTAGACGGACAGCAGGAGATTGCATGAGCGATCTTGGGTTCCCACAATTTGAAAAAGCGATGCAACATGCTTTAGCTGATAAAAATAAACTCGTACGCTGGCGCGCGGCAATGTACTTATATGAGACAGGAACTGAAAATTCTTTACCTGCCCTTCATCAGGCGAAAGAGGATACTGAATTTGAAGTGAAGCTCCAAGTCAATATGGCCATTGCCCGCATCGAGCAAGGCGAAGAAGCAAAAGGCTCTGTTTGGAAACAGATGACTGAAGCGAGAAATCAGTAGTTTTTAAGTGAAGTTTTTTGGGAAAATGTTAGCATAAGTGATTCGTATCACATTTGCTAACATTTTTGCAATTCTCATTACCATTTCTATTAAAACATCTAGAATAAGTGAAATCATTCGAAATACACGTTATGATAAAGATTGAAAAAGATTACGCCAAATATAGCAATTGAAAACGAAAGAGGCGAAATATATGAATGCATACGATGAATACATGAAAGAAGTAGTTAAACCCATGAGAGCAGAACTAGTGAATGTTGGCTTCAAGGAATTGACGACTGCCGATATGGTGAATGAACATATGGCGGAGGTTAAAGGAACATCTTTAGTCGTAATTAATTCCGTTTGTGGTTGTGCAGCTGGATTGGCACGTCCGGCAGTCTCTGAGGCATTAACAGAAGTGGAAAATAAGCCTGAACATTTGGTAACTGTTTTTGCAGGACAGGACCAGGAAGCGACTTATCAAATGCGCACTTACTTTGAAGAAGTGCCACCAAGTTCACCTTCAATTGCAGTTGTGAAAGATGGTCAACTAGCTTACTTCATTCCGCGTGAACAAATTGAAGGGTTTCCGATGGAACAAATCAAAGATCATTTAGTTCAAGTATTGAACCAAGTTACATCTGCGTGAAAGCGATTGTAACTACTGCTGGCAGGCCAACCGATTTGACGATACAGTTCGCGAAAAATGCATCAGCGAAGTTGGGATTGTCTTATGTTGACCGTCAGAAAAGAACCGTCACACAATTACAGCAACATTATCAAAGTTATGTGCTCGTGGCGGCTAAAAGTCGCTGGGAGTATCATGCGTTAAACTCAAAAGAACCGTTCTTTTATCATCCAAGCTCCGCAATGTTCCGATTGAAACGAGTGTCAAGAGGAGAACATGATCCTTTGCTGGATGTATGTCAACTGCAAACCGGGGATTCTTTCTTGGATTGTACACTTGGTTATGCATCAGATAGTTTGTTGGCCGCGTATGCAGTAGGGGAGACTGGCACCATTCATGGCTGCGAAGCTAATCCTGTGCTTGCGTTTATTTTAAAAGAAGCTTTTCATAGAGGGCGAACTGATCATACGGAATATCAAAGCCTCATGAATCGTATTCAAGTGATTTCTTCTGATGCTGTTACTTATTTGAAGCAGCTAGCAGACAAATCTGTTGATGTCATTTATATGGACCCTATGTTTGAAACTTCGATTACGGAGTCAGTAAATATAAGTCCGTTGCGGGCATTGGGGATTCAGGATGCTTTAAACGAAGAATGGGTAGAGGAAGCAAAACGCGTTGCTAAAAAGCGAGTAGTGTTAAAGGCGCATTTTGGCTCACCTTGGTTCGAACAGTTTGGTTTTGAACAAATCAAACGGCCAAATACAAAATTTCATTATGGATTCATAGAAAAAGCTGCAACTCAATGAATGAGTTGCAGCTTTTCATGTTCAGTCTGTAAAGTTTAAAGAAGTCAAGTACGCGAGCAAAAGTAACATTCCAATTCCAATCACTGTATGCATGTCCATAATAATTCCTCCTACTTAAAAAACGAAGCGATTTCTACATTTTTATTGTACAATGAATTATAGAAAGATGAAACCTTTTCGTGATTCAATTCGTATAACTTATAGAATCTTGTTAAAAATTGTACAAACTTGAAGGTGATAATGGATGAAAAATTGGATTCAGAAAACGTTAGTAATTGCAGTTGCACTTCTGACATTTGGTGTAATATCGCCTAACCATGTAATTTGGGAAAACTTACTGGATGAAAAAGCGAACCAAAAATCGATTTCTTCCCACAATACGCAACCTACATATGCTGTGGAATGGTCTGAAGAAGCACCATCTACTTTTCTTGAAGATGCCATTGTTCAAGCAAAAGAGCAATCATTAGTTAAGTTCGGCTCACGTATTGGTCCCGTTATCACCAATGAATTTGACGAAGTCATCTTCCCGAAAATTCAAGAAGCGATTGAAATGACTTTATTTGAAATGGACAACAAAACACTCAACTCATTGGCAATTAGTGAAAACCCATCCGGGGATCACAGTGAAAAGATTTTCCACATTTTTGATACAACAACGAAATCCGATGTAATCCGTTTTCATGTAAGAACGGAGAACCGACCTCAAGACGGTTATTATTTTAATTTTCATTACCATACATCGTCAGATGAATTCGCCAAACACTACATGTTAGGTGATATTTATTGGTCGAAAAACATGCCACCAAAGTGGTTATCATAATGCATAAGACCTTTTTCAATGCATGTCGCTGAAAAAGGTTTTTTCACATCTAAATTTCTGGAGGTTATATATATGGATCAGTATTTGCAACTTTGTAAAACAATTCTGGCTAATGGTGCAGTAAAAGATGACCGTACGGGAACCGGTACAAAAAGTATTTTCGGCTATCAAATGCGTTTCGATTTAACGAAAGGATTTCCTTTAATGACAACAAAACGGACAGCAATGAGATTGATTGTTTCTGAATTGCTTTGGTTTTTAAAAGGGGATACCAATGTAAAAACGTTAATCGCTGAAAACAACCATATTTGGGATGAATGGGCTTTTGAAAAATGGGTAAATAGCGAAGACTATAATGGTCCGGATATGACGGACTTTGGTTTGCGTGCAGCCCAAGATGAAGCATTTCAGCAAATTGTGGATGAACAAATGACCGTTTTCAGAGAGAAAATTCTGTCCGATGATGAGTTTGCGAAAAACTATGGGGACCTAGGTCCTGTGTATGGCCGTCAATGGCGTTCATGGCCATCGGCTGATGGGACATCAATTGATCAGTTGAAGAATCTCATCACGTCACTAAAAAACAATCCAGATTCTAGACGACATATTGTCACTGCATGGAATCCATCTGAAGTCGATCAAATGGCCTTGCCTCCGTGTCATACATTTTTCCAGTTTTATGTTGCCGACAACAAGCTGTCATGTCAATTGTATCAGCGCAGTGCTGATGTGTTCTTGGGTGTACCTTTTAACATTGCTTCTTACGCTTTATTGACCCATTTGATTGCAAGGGAATGCAATCTGGAAGTCGGCGAATTTGTCCATACACTAGGCGACGCGCACATTTATTCAAATCATATGGATCAAGTGAATGAACAACTTGCGAGGGAGCCTCGTGATTTGCCCACATTGTCGATTTCAAGTGATAAGAAGTCCATATTTGATTTGGAAACCTCGGATATTTCAGTAGAAGGATACAATCCACATCCACGAATTAAAGCACCGATTGCGGTGTAGAGAGAAGGAGTTTTATGATTTCATTAATCGTTGCACATGATATGAATCGCGTAATTGGCAAGGATAATAAAATGCCATGGCATATTCCAAATGAACTGGCTTATTTTAAGGAAAAAACGATGGGGAAGGCCATTGTGATGGGACGCAATACGTTTGAATCCATTGGACGTCCTTTGCCTGGCCGTTTGAACATAGTGATTACAAGGAATACTTCTTATAATCCTGAAGGAGTAACCGTTGTCCATTCGATTGAAGAAGCGATTGAGATTGCAAGAAAGCATCATGAAGAAGTCATGGTCATTGGTGGGGAGCAAATTTTTAAGGAAGTCCTACCATATACAGACTTGATTTATGTCACGCTTATTCAGAATGAGTTTGAAGGAGATACGTTTTTCCCTCCTTATGAAGACGGCTGGGATGTTGCTTCCACTTCAGAAACCATTACAACAGATAGCGGGTTACAATACCAATACATGATTTATAAAAAGAAAAACAGGGTGCAGGAGCTTGTTTAATTCTGTACGGACTTTTTCATTTTTATTTGGTTATTTGCCCTTTAGTTTGAAAGATTTACGTAAAGTGCAAAATCAACGCCATCTTTTGTCAACAGAAGATTATGATGTACTTGTACACCGTCAGCCTAAGAAATGGGCTGACGGTATTTTAAAGCGGACGAAAAGCACCTTCGAAAAGAATTGATTGATCTTGTCCAACAAAAAATTTCAAATGAAGTAGAGCTGTTACAACACTCAAAAATTTGATGCTGATGACAATCGTCTGTTTTGTAAGTACATGGCTCATATTGGACAGCTCTAATAGTTTACATTTCCTTCAAATCTTTTTTATAATAACTATATGAAGAGAAAGGTGTGACCGGCTTGGCGAAAATACATATCGTAACCGATTCAACAGCAGATTTAACGGCTGAACAAATTACTCAGCATTCAATCCATGTTGTACCCTTAACGATACAAATCGATGGAAAGACATACATTGATAGAGTGGACATCCAGGGAGATTCGTTTTTGGAAATGATGAAGACATCAAAGGAACTGCCAAAAAGTTCACAGCCGGCAGTTGGCGTATTCCAGGAACTCTACGATGAGTTAGGGAAGAATGGGGATCAAATCATTTCCATACACATGACTGGTGGTATGAGTGGAACGGTTAAATCAGCACAAGCAGCTGCTGAAATGACCAATTCTGACGTAACAGTGATTGACTCACGATTTATTTCATATGCTTTATCATTTCAAGTTTTAGAAGCAGCACAATTGGCACAACAAGGTGCGACAGTTGAGGAAATTGTAAAGAAGCTGGACATCATGCGTGAGAACACAAATCTTTTTGTTGTTGTTGATACGTTGGAAAATTTGGTTAAAGGTGGCCGTATTGGCAAAGGGAAAGCATTAGTAGGCTCATTGTTGTCAATTAAACCAATTGCCTCGCTAGAAGGAGGAGAATACACTCCCGTCCATAAAGCAAGAAGCCATAAACAAGTGGTTCAATATTTATATAAGCAGTTTTTAGAAGACACAAAAGGTAAAAAAGTGAAAGCTGTGGGCATCTCCCAAGCTAACGGCTTTGCGATGGCAGATCCATTGAAAAAATTAATTGAGGAATCCAGTTTTCATGATGTTTCAATAGGATATACGACGCCAATTGTTAGTACCCATACTGGTATGGGCGCTATTGGTTTTATGTACACCGTCGAATAAAGAAGGAAACGAGCAGGGAGAGATCCCTGCTTTTATAATGAGAGGGAGAGGGAAAATGATAAAACGATTGATACTTGTCATCTTGGTGAGCGTATTCATCTTGACAGGATGTCAATTTGGCCAAATAAGCAGCCCCGATTTTTCATCAAGACAACCATTTGCAATGAAAGATTTCTTTATAAGTGAAACGTTCTTTCCAGATGATATCATGCTAGTTGGTTTAGGCGATTCTTTAACACAAGGAGTAGGGGATGAACGGAAATTGGGAGGGTATTTGGGACGCCTGGCGTCTGAAATGGAAAATTTTCAAGGAATCCGTGAAGTTGACTTAAGGAACGAAGCGAAGAGGGGAAAGCGAAGTGACCAATTATTGAAGCAACTTAAATCTGGTGACATTAACGAACCCATTCAGGAAGCTGATTTAATCATTGTGACAATCGGTGGAAACGACATCATGCGCATCGTCAAGCAAGATTTATTTCAATTGCGAATTGCTGCTTTTCAGAAAGAGTTAGTGAAATTCTCTGAGCGTTATTCGGAAATTCTCATGGAAATCAGAAAAGTCAACCCGAATTCACCCATTCTCATGGTTGGCTTATACAATCCGTTTACGGTTGTGACAAATGAAAAAAATGAGTTTGATCAAATCATGATGAATTGGAACGAAGCAATTCTTAACACTTCTTACACCGACGTAAATGCTTGTTTTGTACCTGTAAGCGATTTATTCAACTCGAACGAAAACATGGTATATCATACGGATTTTTTTCATCCAAATAGTAAAGGCTATGAACAAATGAAAGACCGCATACTGGAATCCCTTGAATCTTGCGGTTTAAAACACTTAGCAAAAGGGGAAAAGGATTTTTAAGGAGTTGACATATTAATGAATGGATGGAAAGTTGCTTTTTTACTATTAATTGCACTAATAATCACTTCTGTAGTTGTTTTTGTTATTTGGATGACTTCACCTTCTGAAAAAACGATTATTCCTGAACCACAGGCAACTTCCGATGGAAATGTGTTGACGCTAAAGACCACCAAAGAAGATTTTGAAGGCATTGCTAATTCGTACATAAGTGAAGCGATAAATATAAAGCCGATGCCAGTCGTTCTAAGTGTGGAGGATCAAATACTTCTGTCTACTGAACTTACTATTTTTTCAACCAAACTTCCCGTCATCATGAAATTTGATCCGCTGGTCGAGCCGAATGGCAACTTGAGACTGGTTCAAACAGGCGTAGAAGTCGGTCCATTAGAGCTTGATCCAAAATACGTGTTAAACTTACTGAAGGATTCCGTAACTTTGCCTGAATGGATGATTGTACGACCGGATGAAGAAGATGTGTATATCGATCTATCCCGTATTCCGATGAAATCCAATGTGAAAGTTAAAGCAAAAGAATTTAATCTACAAAAAGATGAAATCACTCTCGAGATACTTGTTCCGAGTAACTAAAGGAGGTCTACTCATGACCATTGAAAAAGCAACATTTGCAGGTGGATGTTTCTGGTGCATGGTGAAGCCATTTGACTCGTATGAAGGCATCCATTCAGTTATTTCAGGATATACAGGTGGAGATGTAGAGAATCCGACGTACGAACAAGTATGCACGAATTCTACTGGACATAAAGAAGCTGTACAGATTACCTTTGATTCAAATTTGTTTCCTTACGAACAACTTGTTGAACTGTTTTGGATGCAAATTGACCCGACAGATCCTGGAGGTCAATTTTTTGATCGCGGATCATCCTATGAGACCGCAATTTTTTACCATAGTGAAGAACAAAGACAGATTGCTGAAAGATCCAAACAAGAATTACAAGACAGCGGAAAATTCTCGCATCCAATTGTCACCCCGATTGTGGAAGTGAAAGCATTTTATCCAGCAGAACAGTATCATCAGGACTATTATAAAAAAAATCCAACACACTACGAACGGTATCAGGTAGGATCCGGAAGAGCAGGATTTAAACAAAAAATGTGGGGTGACCAAAAATGACTAAAGAAGATTTAAAAAATAAACTGACACCTATGCAATATCACGTAACTCAAGAAAATGGAACAGAGCCGCCACATCGCAATGAATTTGATCAACATTTTAATGAAGGTATTTATGTTGATATTGTTTCCGGAATACCCTTGTTCAGTTCAAAAGATAAATATGATGCTGGCTGCGGATGGCCAAGTTTCACTAAGCCTATCGATGGTCCGGAAGTAACTGAACATACGGATGTTTCTCACGGCATGACTAGGACTGAAGTAAGAAGTAAAACAGCCAATTCGCATTTAGGACACGTTTTTCCGGATGGGCCAGGTCCTGAAGGTTTACGTTATTGCATTAATTCAGCGGCATTGAAATTCATTCCGAAAGAGAAGTTGCAAGAAGAAGGATACAGTGAATATTTAAGTTACTTTTAAAGGAAAAGCTAAACTCGAATAACTAAGAGTTTAGCTTTTTCCTCTGCTTAGACTTTTACTTTATGTTGGAAAACCTGTATATATAGAATATAAGAACACTTTCTTTGGAGGTTAATATGAATCATACATTCTATAAATACACCCTGACTTTCAGAGGAGGACCAAAATCGGATCTTAAGGCTATGTTTGCGGAAGTTATGTTTCAGGATTTGCCTTTCCCAAAGCAATCTTCCGATTTTGAAGAAATTTCCCGTTACATTGAAGAATTGGCGCACCCCGATATGAGCGCAAGTATTTTTGATGAAATTTGGTCGTTATATGAAACAAATGTCCTTTCTCAATCGTAAATATGTATAGAAACTAATTAGGAGGAATGTATATGTCGATTTTCAATAAAGTATTAGCATCTGTAGGTGTGGGTAATGCAAGAGTAGATACAAAACTGAACGATTCTGCTTTTGTTGCAGGTGAATTGATCTCAGGAGTCACTGAAGTGGTTGGGGGAAACACATCTCAAAACGTGGATAGTATTTATATTAAAGTTTATACCACGTACGAACGCGAATCGAACGACAATAAATACACAGATTCAGTCGCAATTTATTCACACAAATTAAACGAACCATTCACGATTGAAAAAGGAGAGAAAAAGGCATTTCCATTTTCATTCAATCTTCCGCTCATTACTCCGGTCACCATGGGAAGAACGAGAGTTTGGTTACAAACCGGTCTTGACATTAAAAATGCAGTGGATCCTGGAGATAAAGATATAATTGAAATCCGACCGAATGCTTTTGTACAGGCTGGGTTGACTGCTGCTCAAAATTTAGGTCTTAAATTACGTAAAGTGGATTGTGAAGAAGCACCGCGTGCATACAGAGGTATTACTCCTTTCGTTCAGGAATTCGAGTTTTTTGTAGCATCTGGACCATTTAGAGGGAAATTTGATGAAATTGAACTTACGTTTATTCCAAAAGGATTGGATCAGGTTGAATTACTTATCCAAGTCGATCGTAAAGTGCGAGGCTTGGGTAGCTTGTTCTCGGAAGCACTGAATATGGATGAGTCATATATCCGTATGACTTTGTCAAAAACTGATTTATCATCTCTTGAGTCCCGATTAAATCAGGAAATTGCTCGTTACGTTTAACACAGTTTGCATATCGACACAAAAAACAGTATGATAGTACGGAAATGTTTATAAAGTGAGGTTACAAAGATGAGTGTTCATATTAATGCTAAAAAAGGCGATATCGCTGATACGATTTTATTACCGGGAGATCCACTACGTGCTAAATACATTGCAGAAACGTTTTTGGAAGACGTTGTTCAGTACAATGAAGTACGTAATATGTTCGGATACACTGGAACTTACAAAGGGAAACGTATTTCTGTACAAGGAACAGGAATGGGCGTACCTTCAATTTCGATTTACGTTACAGAATTAATGGCTGAATATGATGTTCAAAAATTAATTCGTGTAGGGACTTGTGGTTCAATTCACCAAGACGTTAAACTCCGTGATGTAATCATTGCACAAAGTGCTTCAACGGATTCCAAAATGAACGATATCATTTTCAACGGCGTTACCTTTGCACCGACAGCAGATTTCGATTTACTATTAAAAGCTTACAATGCTGGTAAAGAAAAAGGCTTGAATCTAAAAGTAGGTAATGTATTCACTGAGGATGTATTCTACAACGAGCATGCTGAGCATGAAAAATGGGCTCAATATGGAATTTTGGCACTTGAAATGGAGTCAGCTGCTCTGTATACATTAGCAGCTAAATTTGGCCGTCAAGCTCTTTCAATCCTAACAGTAAGTGATCACTTGTTAACAGGGGAAGTAACATCTTCTGAAGAACGTCAATTGACATTTAACGACATGATTGAAGTAGCATTGGATGCTGCAATTCAAGATTAATTAGAATATTTTAAAAGGCTGTCATATCATTTTTTGACAGCCTTTTTCTTTCCGTTTACTTGAAGTAACTGATAAACTATACATAACTATTGAAGCATTTATTTTAATGGTTTCGATTTGAAAGTGGTGAATGACTTGGAGGAAATGAAAAACAATACGGAACAAACAGAAGGACAACCTGAACAACCGGAACATGTACAACATGATGGACCAGCAGGAAAGTATATACGCTTGAAACCTTTCTTTTTCATCATGCTGATTTTCACATTAATTTTGAGTACAGCAGGATTAACGATTTTTGCTTTAACATTTGGCGATGAAAAGGTAGTCGAAGTCGGAGCTCCTGAAAGAAGAGAGTTTACAAAGTTATACCAGGCGTATGATGAATTGAAGGCTGGCTACTACGCTGATATTGACCAAGACGCTATTGTCAATGGAGCAATCAATGGAATGATTGAAGCCCTGGGGGATCCTTACTCCGATTATATGAACCAAGATGAGGCTGCTCAATTCGAAGAAAGTATTTCTTCAAGTTTCCAGGGTATCGGTGCTGAAATACAAGAACGCAATGGAGTTATCTCTGTAGTGTCACCCATTAAAAATTCACCAGCTGAAAAAGCAGGGATTTTGCCAAATGACAAAATCATTGCTGTTGATGGGAAAAACATTCATGGTATGAGTGCTTCAGAAGCCGTATTGCTGATTCGTGGAGAAAAAGGCACATCCGTTTCGTTGACTATTCAACGTGGTGAAATGAAAGAACCGCTTGAAATTGAAATTGTGCGTGACGAAATTCCGATTGAAACTGTTTATGCAGAGCTATTGGAAGGTAAAGTTGCACACATTCAAATTACAAGTTTCTCAACCAATACGTATGATGAACTGCTTGCAGCCATAACTGATATGGAGGAAGCGGGAATGAAAGCATTAGTGCTGGACGTACGCCAAAATCCAGGTGGCTTGTTGACTTCAGCTATTGATATCTCCAATTTGTTTGTTGATGATGGCAAACCTTTATTCCAGACCCAGGAAAAAGGGAAGGAAGCAGAAATTTACTATGCAACGAATGGAACGAAAGTTAAAGTACCTGTTTCTTTATTAATAGATGAAGGTAGTGCTTCTGCTTCTGAGATTCTTGCAGCTGCAATGAGTGAATCGGCCGGTACAAAATTGGTAGGCTTAAATTCATTCGGTAAGGGAACGGTACAAACAGCAAATGAATTAAAAGATGGATCTAATATGAAATTCACAACTGCGAAATGGTTAACTCCTGAAGGCAATTGGATTCACGAAAAAGGGATTGCCCCTGACGTGAAAGTAGAATATCCAGCTTATACGCAGCTTGCGTTTTTGGATGCGTCTATCGAAATGAAAAATGGCGTTTTATCTGATCAAGTGAAAGCTGCAGAAGAAATGCTTACTGCAATTGGCATTGATACAGGAAAAGTGGATGGACTGTTTGATGATCAAACTGAAGCTGCTGTAAAACAAGTTCAAAAAGAAGCAAAACTTGAAGAAACGGGCGTCTTGACGGGTGATTCTACGTTTGCCTTAATGGACCGTTTACGTGTGAAAATCAAAAAGGATGATCCACAACTTTTGAAAGCAAAAGATTTGGTATTAGAAGAACTAGCAAAATAAACAAAAGCTGGCCTGCAACTTGAGGCCAGCTTTTTTCACCAGAAAGGGCGTACACGATGAAAGACGTTTATTTATTCAGCGGTTTTTTGGGAAGCGGAAAAACCTCATTATTAACAGATACGATTCGACAGTTGAAAGAAAAAGGATTAAAACCCGCGATATTGATGAATGAACTAGGAAAACTTCCATTTGATTCTCAGGCAGTAGATGAAGACATTCCATTGAAGGAAATGTTGGAAGGATGCATCTGCTGTACAGGCTCTGAACAGACAGAGGCTCAATTACAAACATTGTTGGCAGGCGAAGCATTCGATGTACTGATTATTGAAACAACCGGTGCAGCACATCCTGTTGAAGCGCTGGATGCTGTCTATTCACCATTATTTGCGAAACAATTAAATGTCAAAGGAATCGTGACAGTGGTTGACAGCTTGCTTTGGTTAGATCGTCAAGCATTACGTCCACAAATTCGTGCTCTCTTTTTGGAACAAATTCGTCATGCGCACTTATTGTTAGCCAATAAAATGGATTTGCTGTCTGATGCACAACAGGCGAAAATTACATATGAATTACAAAGTTTCAATCCTTCTGCGACAATTATTCAAACATCTCACGGAAAATGTCCGTTTGCCATGTTAGAAAGAATGAAAGGCACTGTGCAAAAGACAGATGTTAATCAAGCCCGTATCGGTGAAGAACTTGCCTTGTCCACAAGACTAGTTACATTTAAACAATCGATTGATAAAGAAGAGTTTGAAGAATGGTTACGTACATTGCCGTCTTCCGTATATCGCATGAAAGGTTACGTTCCTATCATTGGCATGAAAAACCCTATGCTTTTCCAATATTCGTATGGAATGGTGCAGTGGTTGCCTGAGTATGTGAAAATGGAGCCATCAATTATAGTCATTGGTGAACAAATTGCACAACTGCAAGTTCCAGGAAGCGAGTGATTAAGTCATGAATGAAACGATACTAGCTTATCAATCATTGTTCCCATATCGTCAAGGAACTAAGTTGATTGAAACGATGGATCAATTATCAGACAGCATAAGAATCGAATTATTAGATGAGCTCACCCACCCACGTGTTAGGAAAAGCGCTGATGAAAAATTACAAATTGCTTTTGATAGAATCGATAGAAGTAGCCTCATTTCTGTAGAAAAAGAGGGGTTAAAGAAGGTTTATGAGGCTGTTTATCAGTCCGTCAATAGTTAATTCAATGAAAGATATGGTAATTTCCCTAAAACCACTCAATATTGATGTCGTGTAAACCGCTTGAAGAGTACCTTTTCATTTCTTCTGGCAACAGTGGAAATGAATGGGTATTTTTTTCATAGTTTTAGCCGATAGACTAGGTGGCAGAGGAGGGAATAACAAATGAAAAAAATGTTACTAGGTTTAACAATGGGAGCTATGGTGTTCTCATTCAGTCAAGGTACGACCGCAGAAGCTTCATTTTCATCAAATCAACCCACGTGTCTAACTAATACAAGTTATGACTGGTCAACACGTACTCTAGTAAAACCGGTGGCGAACTCAGCCATGGAAAAACAATTGATAGATCAACTTTATGCACAGCTATTTGCTGCAGGATTTAAAGTTCCAACACAAAAACCAGCTGTCCCAGCAAAACCAGCTGTCCCAG
>NZ_KE150421.1:373323-809442 GCF_000411295.1 Paenisporosarcina sp. HGH0030 | reverse complement strand
AAAACCAGCTGTCCCAGCAAAACCAGCTGTCCCAGCAAAACCGGCTGTCCCAGCAAAACCGGCAGTCCCAGCAAAACCAGCTGCCCCAATAACACCACCTTCAACAGGTAATATTTCGTCAATTGAACAACAAGTTCTTACATTGACGAATCAAGAGCGTGCTAAAGGCGGATTAAAACCCCTTGCTACTGATGCTGCTTTGATGGACACTGCTCGTGCAAAATCAGCAGATATGAGCAAGAATAACTATTTCTCTCATACAAGTCCAACAATGGGATCTCCATTCGATCAAATGAAAGCTAAAGGCATTCAATACAAGGCTGCTGCTGAAAATATCGCAATGGGTCAAAGAACGGCTGCTGAAGTCGTTAAAGGATGGATGGAATCACCAGGACATCGCGCAAATATCATGAATGGTTCTTATACTCATATTGGTATTGGATACAATGCAAACGGTAATTACTGGACACAACAATTCATTCAAAAATAATACACAAAGCCATCTCAATTCGTTGAGATGGCTTTTTTTGTGCTATTTACATTTTAAAGGCTCTATTAAACTTTACTGCTTATATCGTACATTTGCGCTAGCATCACATTCCTCATGAGCCAACAAGTTTGAAAATCATATAGTTGTGGATCTCACACTTCCAAAGTGCTTCTCCTGCGGTTACTCGTCGCCTAAAAGGTTGCTCCTGTGGTTACTCGTCGCAAAGAATAGGGTCAAACTACCTTTGACCCTACTCTTTCTTGCGGCATGTAAAGAGCAAATTGGAGAACAAATTGTGCAATGGCAAGTTCCAGGAAGTGTGTGATCGGCCATGAATGAAATGATACAAGCTTTTCAATCATTGTTCCCATATCGTCAAGGAACTAAGTTGATTGAAAATGAATCAATTATCAGAAGAGCTCACTCACCCAAGCACAGTTGTATAATTACATATTACTTTTGATAGAATCGATAGAAGTAGCCTCTTTCCTGTATAAAAAGAGAGGTTAAAGAAGGTTTATGAGGCTGTTTATCAGCCCGTCAATAGCTAATTTAATGAAAGATATGGTAATTATCCTAAGACCACGCAATTTTAATGTCGTGTAAACCACTATGAGAGTACATTTTCATTTCTGATGGAAACGGTGGAAATGAATGGGTATTTTTTTCATAGATTTAGCCGATAGACTAGGTGGCAGAGGAGGGAATAACAAATGAAAAAAATGTTACTAGGTTTAACAATGGGAGCTATGGTGTTCTCATTCAGTCAAGGTACGACCGCAGAAGCTTCATTTTCATCAAATAACCCCACGTGTCAGACTCAGAATACTAATAACTGGTCAGCACGTACTCTAGCAAAACCGGTGGAGTCTTCAAATATAGAAAAACAGTTGTTAGATCAACTTTATACGCAGCTATATGCTGCAGGGTTTAAAACTACTCAAGAAAACCCAGTTGCACAGAAACCAGCTGAAACAGCTAAGCCTGCTGCACAAAAAGCAACACCTGCAGCACCTGCTGCAAAACCGGTGGCTCAAAAGCCAGCAACAAATACACAAACTGCTGAAAAACCGGCAGCTCCGGCAGCTCCTGCAGCACAAGCATCAGGTAATGTTTCTTCAATTGAACAACAAGTTCTTACATTGACGAATCAAGAACGTGCAAAAGAAGGATTGAAACCACTAGCAACTGATGCTGCTTTGATGGACTCTGCTCGTGCAAAATCAGCAGATATGAGCAAGAATAACTATTTCTCACATACAAGTCCAACAATGGGATCCCCATTCGATCAAATGAAAGCTAAAGGCATTCAATACAAGGCTGCTGCTGAAAATATCGCAATGGGTCAAAAAACGGCAGCTGAAGTCGTTAAAGGATGGATGGAATCACCAGGACATCGCGCAAATATCATGAACGGTACTTATACTCATATTGGTATTGGATACGATGCAAACGGTAATTACTGGACACAACAATTCATTCAAAAATAATACAAAAAGCCATCTCAATACGTTGAGATGGCTTTTTTTGTTCTATTTTTTTAGGCTCTAATCTTACTTTCCGATTATCGTACATTTACGCTAGGCGCAAATCCACTCTCTCGTTAATCAATAGAAGCAATCTTTAACAGGGCTTTTCTATAGCTTATGAAACAAGTTTCTTGGAACTTGAAAGGGAATCTGCGACACTCCGGCAGAATCACGGGCAGGCAAGACCCCACAGTGAGGGACGAGCGAGAAGGATTGCCAGTTCGTCCACGGAAAGGGAGCAGATTCTGCTCTTTTTTGAATTGGTCTTCTTTAACGTTCTAGATGTTTATCGTACATTTGCGCATGTCCCAAATTCCGGAGGAGCACGTTAAATTTGAGTCGGTTTATTCGATGAATTTGGTCTGCTTGCTTATCCAATTAACATTCTACTACATAAAATATAAATATTTAAACTTCTTTTGTGGGCTTATTAAATGCATAATGGAAACGCTTTTATATATTGGGTGGAAAAGTTTGTCTAGAATAAACGCAAATGGTGAACAATCACCATAAAGGTAGAATTTAATAGGAGGTTTTAATATATGAAAATCAACAATGCAATTGAGGTTTTAGATCGGATGCGCTTATCGAACGGTGCTTACACTGCCAGTATTTCAAAGGACTACAATTTTGTTTGGATACGTGATGTCGTATATACGGTGTTGCCTTTTTTGCAAAGCCAATCTGAGCGGTATGAAAAAGCATATCATGCATTATTTGATCTATTTAAAACCTATGAATGGAAAATCGACATTCACCGTGAACAAAAACCGGTTTATCTTTTTGAATATATTCACTCACGGTATTCCACAGAATTAAAGGAAATGAGCCAAGAATGGGGGCATGCTCAGAATGATGCAATTGGAGCGTTCTTATGGGGAGTAGGGGTGGGTGTGAGCCACGGACAAAAGGTTATCCGTGATGACAAAGATCTCGCTATTGTCCAGAAACTTGTTGACTATCTAGAGTGTCTTCAATACTGGCAGGCAAAGGATAATGGAATGTGGGAAGAGAATATGGAACTGCATGCTTCAAGTGTAGGTGCATGCGTGGCAGGCCTGCGTGCGGTGAAAATGCTCGTTAATGTTAAGGATGAACTGATTCAAAAAGGTGAGGAGACGCTGCGGTTTCTTTTACCACGGGAAAGTGAAACGAAAGAAACAGACTTATCGCTGCTTTCACTTATCTATCCGTATCGGATAGTTGAAAGGAAAACGGCGCTTAAGATAGTCGAGTTGGTCTCCGAACGCCTTGAGCGGACATATGGCTGTATTCGATATCAGAACGATCAGTATTACAACGAAGGAAGCGAAGCTGAATGGTGCTTCGGACTACCTTGGCTAGGATTGTGCTATTTTGAACTGGGCATGTATGATAAGGCTTATGAATATGTAAATAAAACGGAACGAATCGTACCAAATAATTGGGCAGTTCCTGAATTATATATTGGCGGGAAAAATGTGCCAAATGGCAACACACCACTAGCTTGGTCCGTCTCCCTCTCCTATCTGTTTTTAAACCGTATGATAAGTATGCCTACTTCACAATTGACAGGAAATGATTGAGATTAACATACAGGTTTAAACTTAAAGTTTCTTTTGGAACAGAAATAATATATTTTTTATCCACTTTTGACATCAGTCATTCTCAAAATTTGAAAAAGTATGGTGTGTGGGAACTCAGCTAATAACTAATGTACAGCTACCCGAATATAAGAAGAGTTCACGAAAATAGAATGTTATAAAAAATCCTCCAATCCATGAAGGATTTTTTATTTTGTCTAAAATTCTTAATTATTACAAAAATCTAAACAATTTAAAGGTGTTTTTTGATAGATGGCGAATAATTAAAGAGAAGAAATGGTAAATAAATAGAAATAATCATAGGATGAAAGAGGTGTTGAAATGGAAGGAATTATTGAGTTGAATAACCGGCCATACCCAAGTGATTTTGATGTATATCTTTTCCATGAAGGAACACTGTTTGAAAGCTATAAAATGCTCGGCGCTCATATCATTCATGAGAACGATTTTCAAGGTGTGCGTTTTGCGGTTTGGGCTCCACATGCAAAGCAGGTATCCGTCGTGGGTAATTTTAATAATTGGAATGGTACCCAGAACCGAATGGACCGTTTATCTAATTCTGGAATATGGGTACTATTTATTCCCGAGCTTGCACATGGAGACATTTATAAATATGAGGTTACAGGACCGGATGGGCGGAAGGAATTAAAAGCAGACCCGTATGCCTTTTATTCGGAGCAGCGACCTGCTACAGCATCTATCATCTACAATTTAACTACATTTGAATGGCAAGATCAAAAATGGATGACACAGCGAATAAAGAAAGATATTTACAACAAACCGATGATGATTTACGAAGTTCACTTGGCTTCATGGAAACAAAAAGAAAATGGTGAGTTTTATAGTTATCAAGAACTTGCAGACGAATTAGTCGATTATGCAATTGATAATGGCTTTACACATATTGAGTTGATGCCTGTCATGGAGCATCCGTACGATGGTTCATGGGGTTACCAGATAACTGGATATTATTCAGTAACTAGCAGATACGGTACACCTGAGCAATTAATGTATTTTATAGACAAATGCCATCAGAAGGGCCTTGGTGTAATTCTTGATTGGGTGCCTGCCCATTTTTGCAAAGATGGCCATGGTCTTGGGAGGTTCGACGGAACGCCTCTCTTCGAATCAGCAGATCCCATGCGCGCCGAGAGGCCAATCTGGGGAACGTATAGCTTTGACTATAGCAAGCCCGAAGTCATCAGCTTCCTAATCTCAAACGCAATGTTTTGGATGGATATCTATCATGTTGATGGATTTCGGATTGATGCCGTTTCGTCAATGATTTATCTTAATCATGATAATCCACTTCCTGTAAAATTGAAGAATCAGTATGGTGGCGGAGAAAATCTTGAAGCAATCGAATTCTTGAAAAAGTTAAATGAAACTATTTTCCAGAAGTATCCTGGTGCCCTTATGATGGCAGAGGAAGCTACCGAATGGCCGCTGGTTACGAGTCCCACTAGTACAGGCGGTCTTGGATTCAATTATAAATGGAATATGGGCTGGTCAAATGACTTACTTAAATATATGAAGCTTGATATAAACGAACGACCAAAGCATCATCACCTTTTAACGTTTTCATTTTTCTATGCATTTTCGGAAAATTTTGTCCTTCCATTTTCACATGATGAAATGGTTCATGGAAAAAGGTCATTAGTAAATAAAATGCCAGGCGACTATTGGCAAAAATTCGCAAATTTACGCCTCTTATTTGGCTATTTATTCGCGCATCCAGGAAAAAAACTTTTATTTATGGGTAGTGAATTTGGGCAGTTTGACGAATGGAAATACCGACAAGAAATGGATTGGAAGCTTTTAGATTTTGACGCTCACTCCACTTTTTATCGATACTATAAAGAATTAAATAAATTTTATCAGGAAACCAATTCCCTATGGCGTCTGGATCATGAGCAAGCTGGCTTTCAATGGATTGATGCAGACAATGCAGAACAAAGCGTGATTACTTTTATGAGAAAAGGAAAACGGAAGGGGGATTATTGCATTGTTGTTTGTAATTTTTCAGCCGATGTTTACCATAACTATCAAATTGGGGTTCCGTCCAATGGGAAATATTTTGAAGCATTTAATAGTGATGCCGCATCATTTGGCGGATCGGGACAGCTGAACTCCACCCCGATGCATGCCAGTAAGATCCCGCTTCATAATCAGCCCTGCAGCCTGGAAATAACCGTACCGCCGCTAGGGATTGCTATATTCATGAAAGAAACAAAAACAAGGCAAAGGGGATTCAATACAAATGGCATCTAAAAAATGGGTTGCAATGCTTTTAGCAGGTGGTCAGGGTTCAAGACTCGGGGAATTGACGAGTGACTTAGCTAAACCCGCAGTACCCTTTGGAGGCAAATACCGGATTATCGATTTTACCTTAAGCAACTGTACACATTCAGGTATTGATACAGTCGGCATACTTACCCAATATCGTCCGCATATTTTGAATTCATATATTGGTAACGGCCGCCCGTGGGATCTTGACCGTAATAACGGCGGGGTTTCTATACTTCCACCTTATCAGGGGAAAGACGGTGGTGTATGGTACAAAGGAACTGCAAATGCTGTATATCAAAATTTCCATTTTATTGATCATAATGACCCAGAATATGTACTTGTTATCTCAGGAGATCATATTTACAAGATGGATTATAATAAAATGCTTGAAGATCATATTAATAAGGGTGCACATGCGACCATTGCTGTCATAGAGGTACCTTGGGAAGAAGCAAATCGCTTTGGCATAATGAATACAAACGAAACTGATAAAATTATTGAATTTGATGAAAAACCTAAACATCCAAAAAGTAATTTGGCTTCGATGGGTGTGTATCTCTTTAACTGGAATCATCTCAAAAAGTATTTAACAGAAGACGAACAGGATAGCAGTTCGACTAATGACTTTGGAAAAGACATTATTCCAAAGATGCTGAATGATGAAGCAAATTTACAAGCGTATCGATTTGAAGGCTATTGGAAAGATGTCGGTACGATTGAAAGCCTGTGGGAAGCGCATATGGATTTATTGGAAGAACCATCTGTATTCAAGCTAGGAGACCCGAATTGGCAAATATATGCAGGGAATGCCAACCACCCTCCACAATATATATCTGAGGATGCTGATGTGACACAATCATTAGTCAATGAAGGGTGTTTGGTATTTGGGAAGGTCGATCATTCTGTTCTTTCCTATAATGTCCAAGTTGGAAGCGGCTCTATCGTAAAGGATTCCGTAATAATGCCAAATGTGAAAATCGGGAAAAATGTAATAATCGAAAGGGCTATAATCGGTAGCGGTACAACTATCGAAGATGGAGCAATAGTCTTTGACTCTAAACAAGGGCTTACCTTAATTGGTGAAAATCAGCGGATTTCTTCGGAAAGTGCTTTGCTGCAATCTTTATAATAGGAGGTAGCCTTAAATGAGGAATGTATTAGGTGTAATTAATCTCGTAAATGAAAGGCCTATTTTAAAAGAACTGACCCAGCATCGTTGTCTGGCTTCCGTACCATTTGGAGGACGCTATCGTATGATAGATTTCACAATGTCTAACTTTATGAATGTTAGCGTCAGCAAGGTTGCGATATTCACAAAAGATAAATATCGATCGTTGATGGATCATCTAGGTTCTGGAAAGGAATGGGATCTTGATCACCGTTCACAAGGTTTATTCATTCTTCCTTCAATTCATCCCGATGAAAAAATTAAAGGAGATTTACAGCAGTTCTACGATCATTTAGAATTTTTCCAACGGGCAACTGCAGATACAGTAATTATTGCTCCTGGTCATCATATTTGTAAAATAGACTTTAACGAAGTGATTAAAGAACACGAAAGTAATGAAGCTGATATTACAGTTCTGTATAAGGATTATGATGGGGAGTCAGTGAAAAGACCTCTTTATCATCAATGTTCACTAGATTCAAACGGCGAAGTCCGTGATATAAACCTTTATACGTCACCTAAGAAAGGTGACCATATATGTTTGGAAACATATGTGATTAAAAAGCAATTATTAATAGATTTAATTAAGAATTGTATTGAGTATGATGAATATGATTTTTTGAAAGATATTGTAAAAGCAAATTTGATAAATCTTAAAGTGCAAGGATATGAATTCACTGGTAATATGCCGTTTATTCACTCCTTAGAAACATACCATGCTAGTAGTATGGTATTTCTTAACCCAGAAATTCTTCGTAACTATTTTTATGATTCATGGGAAGTTTTCACTAAAATTAAACATGAAGCACCTGCCGAATATGCAAATTCCTCAAAGGTTTCTAATTCCTTAATTGCCAATGGATGTATTATTGAAGGAACCGTCGAAAATAGTATTATTTTCCGTGGCGTAAAAGTAAGGAAAGGTGCTGTCGTTAAAAACAGTATCATTATGCAAAGAGGTGAGATTGAAGACGGAGCCCATATCGAAAATGTTATTACTGATAAACAAGTAATCATAACAAGGAATCAAATCATTACAGCGAGAAATAAGCCGACGGTAATCAAAAAAGAAGAAGTAGTTTAAACTGGAGGGACCCAGCATGAATGTTTTATTTGCAGCCTCAGAGTGCGTCCCATTTATTAAGACCGGGGGACTTGGTGATGTCATAGGCGCCTTGCCTCTATCTTTACATGAAAAGGGAACCAACGTCAGTGTTATATTACCGAAGTATGGCGATCTTCCGTTACATTTTCAAGAACAAATGCAATGGATCAAAAGCATTGAAGTGCCTTTAGGGTGGAGACGTCAATTTTGTGGTATTGAAAAACTGCATTATCAGGGGATAACAGTATACTTTCTCGATAACGAATATTATTTTAAAAGGCATGGCAGTTATGGCTTTGGGGATGATGGTGAGCGTTTCGCCTTCTTTTCTCGAGCCGTGCTGGAGGCTTTGCCATTCTTAGAGGAACGACCAGATATCATCCATTGCCATGATTGGCAAACAGGCTTGATTCCTGTTCTTTTAAAGGCCCATTATGAAAATAATCCATATTATCAGGAAATCAAAACCGTGTTTACCATTCATAATTTACGTTACCAAGGTGTATATGCTAAATCAGTGCTTTCCGATTTACTGGATTTAAGCGAACTTTATTTTCACATGGATGGCTTAGAGTTTTATGGGGATGTCAGTTACCTTAAAGGAGGACTGGCCTTTGCTGATCGCTTGACTACTGTAAGTTCAACCTATGCATACGAAATACAGTCTCCCTTTTATGGAGAAAGACTTGATGGGTTTTTACGAAAGAGAGGCGCCGATATTCGTGGAATCGTGAACGGAATTGACAATGACTCCTATGATCCTAAACGTGATGAAAATTTATTCCTTCCATTCGACGATTATAAGGGGAAGTCTGTAAATAAAAAGCACCTTCAGGAATCACTCGGGCTTCCTATAAACGCTGATATACCAGTAATTTCTATGGTTACCAGACTAGTTGATCAAAAAGGCATAGATCTGATTCTACATGTCTTCCATGAAATCATCGGTTTGAATGTCCAGATTGTGTTATTAGGTACTGGCGATCAGCAGTATGAAGAGTCATTCAGGTATTTTGAAGAAGTTTATCCCGATAAAGTTTCAGCAAACCTATATTTTGATGAAGCATTGGCACGAAAAATTTATGCCGGTTCCGATCTTTTTCTGATGCCATCCCAATTTGAGCCGTGCGGCATAGGACAGTTGCTCGCACTTCGCTATGGAACCTTGCCGCTCGTCCGAGAAACAGGTGGGCTGAAGGATACCGTTATTCCTTATAATGAAATAACCGAAGAAGGAAATGGATTCAGCTTTGCTAATTATAATGCCCACGAATTGCTATATACGATTGAGCGAGCGGTTGCACTTTTCCGCTTCCAGCCTAACAAATGGAGAAACTTAGTAGGGCACGCAATGGATCTTGATTTTAGCTGGTCATCATCTTCGCAGCAATATCTCAAAATCTATCGGGAACTCCTGAAATCTTAACAATATAGGCTCTGTTAAACGATATGGTAGTTAATCGTACATTTGCGCTAGCCGAAAGTTCCGCATGAGCCAACGAGTATGAAAATCACATACTTGTGGGTCTCATTTTTCGACAACGCCTTCGTGACCAACATCCTATTCGTCCGAGGATGCTTGCCTGTTCGTCCGCGGAAAGGAAGCAGATTCCCTATAATTTTTATAAAAAAATCAACCATAAAACTTAACAGAGCCAAAAAAAAGAACCGTTTTCGAATTGCTGAAAACCGTTCTTTTTGCTTTTGCGCATCCCATAATTAAGGATATTCATACGAAAAAAAGATGACGCAGTCCTAAAGGGACGCGACATCTTAGACTGTAGACAAAAAATAAAAAGAGTGAATGTAAAAGTATACTAATGAAAAAGAGCGTATGCAAGAAAATGTTGATTTCCTTTGCGGCGGACGCGTTTCGCGGGCACGGCTTTAGTCTCCTCGTCACTAGAAAAACCGGTGCTCCTGCATCGCTTCGCTAGCTTCGTCGCAAACAAATAGTGCAAACTACATTTGCACTATTCGTTTCCTGCGGGGCCTTCAGCTCGTGCTGTTCCCGCTGAAAAGATTGGGACCAAAGGCAATTTGGTCCTAATCTTTGCGAGGAGTTACCGCAGGAGCAGTTGTTTTCCGCCGCCTCCACTCCAATCAACAGATTTCGCTTCTGTTTACGTATCTCTTCATATTATTTCATTAGTAAGATGGTCGGCAATTTCTGAAGACTCCTGCGGAAAAACGAAATAAGCTAGACCCCACAGGCTCAGCTGTCATTAACAGCTGAGCCGAGGAGTCTAGCGTTTCGTCCACGGAAAGCGAAAGAAATAGCCGACCATAAATTTTTTCGATAGAGTGCAAAAGATAAGAATGCGAATTTTTATACTTTTATATTGATTAATATTCTCTTGTCAACAAGCTGAGATGACGCAGTCCTAAAGGGACGCGGCATCTTTTTTGCGCTGAATACGGATGAGTCTTAAGGATAAAGTGATGGCACCGGCAGATAAACCAACAATTAAACCAATCCAATATCCAAACGGTCCAAATTCCGTGAACTTCGATAGGAGATAGCCTACTGGCAAACCAATGATCCAATAGGAAATAATGGCCATGATGAATGTAACATTTACATCCTTATAACCTCGTAAAGCTCCTTGCACTGGTGCTTGTATCGCATCGGATAATTGAAATAGTGCTGCAAAAATAAAGAATTGTATGGTTAATTGGATGACCGTTTCGTCTGTAGTATACAATTCGGCAATTTGTTCCTTGAAAAAGAACAAAATACATGCTGAGAGGAAACTGAACATTACTGCAGTACTAACACTTAACCAGCTATAAATTTTTGCATCTTTAAAGCGCTTCGCTCCAACTTCATATCCAACCAGGACAGTAGTACCAATAGAAATGCTTAATGGAACCATATACATTAATGAGGTAAAGTTCAAAGCAATCTGATGGGCGGATATAACTGCCGTACTATACGTACTCATCATCAACGTAACTGCAGAAAAGATACTTGTTTCCGCAAAGATTGACAAACCAATAGGAACACCAATTTTACTGATATCGCGCCATTTTGAATACTGTACACGTTGCCAATTTCTGAAAAGCTCATATTGCTGAAAAGGTTTTTGTTTATGTACCACTCCAACTGCTATAAGAAAAATGAGCCAGTAGGTAATGGCAGAAGCATAACCAGCTCCGGCCCCTCCCAGTTCCGGAAAGCCAAAATTTCCGAAAATCAATAAATAATTAAAAAACACGTTTATAGGTGCAGATAATAAGGTGATAATCATGGAAACTCTTGTTTTTCCAAGCGCGTCCATGTACGAACGCAAAACATTGTAAGCAAATAATGGGATAATGCCGATGCTAATCGCTTTTATAAACGAACTGGCAACTTCTTCTACACGGTTCTCCAATGTCATAGATTGCAAGATCGGTTCTAAAACAAAAAATAAGACAATTAAGGTAAGGACGGACAACCCAAGAGACAGAAATAAACCTTGTTGGACAACCAGTCGGACTTCTTCCTTTTTTTTCGCTCCAACTAGTTGAGCGACAATAGGGGTAATTGCCAATAATATACCTGCCAGTCCGGTATAAACAGGTATCCATAATGAGGAGCCTACCGCAACTCCAGCCAAGTCCTCACTCCCATACCTGCTTGACATTAAAATATCAAAAAAAGTAATTAAGTATAATGCCACTTGAGTCACTAAAATCGGAAAAATAATTTTAAGCATCCGTGACCATTTTTCTTTTAGATTTGAAGTTTCATACATATGTGATCACCTTGAATTTCTACAAATTTTCCCCAGTATATCATATTTTTCTAAGGGTTCGTGGATATGGAAATAGTCGTATTATTCACTTTTACAATATGTGAATGGATTCCATCGTTTTGAAGATAACGTTCATGTTAAAGCTTTAAATGGTGTATATTATGTAAAGGGTAGATTATAAGAGCAGCTTGATTTTGCCAAATTGCCTCATGATTTTTATAACGATCGAGTGGCTTATTAGATAGGAGCTTTACACATGAAGAAAAAAACCATTGTATTAACAGGAGGGGGAACTGCTGGTCATGTTTCATTGAACCAGGCAATTATCCCGACATTAGAAGAGCAATCATTTGAAATACATTACATCGGTTCCAAAGATGGCATTGAATTGGAATTGATTCGCGATGCTTTTCCTCATATTACGTATCATGCCATTTCAAGTGGCAAATTAAGACGTTATGCCTCCGTCAAAAACTTCACGGATCCACTAAGAGTCATGAAAGGATTACTGGAAGCTTTATTCATATTAAAAAAAGTAAAACCTTCCGTAATTTTCTCAAAAGGTGGATTTGTATCCGTTCCTGTCGTAATGGCAGGTAAAATAGCTAACATTCCAGTTGTAATTCACGAATCTGACGTAACTCCAGGACTGGCAAATAAAATCGCGATGCCATTTGCCCATCATATTTTTACAGTCTTCCAGGAAACGTTAAAGCACTTACCATCAGAAAAGTCCAGTTGTTCTGGCTCCATTATTCGCTCGGAATTGTTTGAAGGGAGAAAAGAAACGGGAATGCGTCTGTGTGGTTTTGAAGGTTTTAAACCCGTTCTACTCATTATGGGTGGCAGTCAAGGCTCAGCAGTAGTGAATGATGCCATTCGAAGTAATCTTCCTAAGTTGCTTGAAAAATATGATGTCATTCACTTGTGTGGAAAAGGCAAATTGGATGAATCATTAAACAACATAAGAGGGTATAAACAATATGAATATGTGACACACGAATTGCCTGATTTGTTGCATGCCGCTAATATAATTATCTCCCGAGCAGGGTCAAATTCCATTTTTGAATTTTTAGCCTTGCGCAAACCGATGTTGTTAATCCCATTAACAAAACTACAAAGTCGTGGAGATCAACTTTTAAATGCCCAGATATTTAAGAAACATGGGTGGGCATCTGTAATTGAAGAAGAAGAAGTAACCCCAGCATCATTTATGGCTGCGTTGGAAGATGTTAAAGAACGCACAGAACATATCCAACAAGTAATGGAAAGTTCAGAATTTCCAAAAACGCCGAATGAAATGGTCAGTCTTATTACTTCATACGCAAAATAAAATACCGTCCACACACCATAAACGTGTGTGGACGGTATTTTTTTATTTAATAAAGCAAAGGCATTAACAGATATATTCATTTTTTAGAGGAATTCTATGTCTGCTTCCAGCGCCAGGCTAGAGAGACGCTTTCCGCTTTTGTTCTTACATCGCTTGTTCTTCTTCTTCTTCTCCAGTGAACCTAGAAGCAGCCGTTGCCATGTAGAATAAATCTTTAGGGATTTGATATAACTCATATTGATGTGCACCTGCATTGATTTCTTCCAATAAAGCAGGGTGACTTTCTTTTGCATTCATCGTGTAAGGCAATTTTTCAGCAGCACGAATGGATTTTTCGTTATGCTTTTTAATCCGTAGGAATACTGTATTGATATTATGCTGATAAAACAGCTCTTCCAAAAATAAGTTTTTTGCTTTTTGATTAAAACCTTTTCCTTGGAAAGGGTGACCAATCCATGTCCCAAGAAAACCTGCATGATCTTGAATGTCATATAAATTAATGGTCCCAATTGGCATTCCGTAATCGTCAGTAATTGTGCGTGAAATTACTTCTCCACGCTCTTCTTCTTCCATTATCTGTTTCGTCATGAACATAAATTCATCAGCAGAAGTCGCTTTGTGACGAACAAAAGGGAAGACAGATGGGTGTGATAAATACTCGAATAAAGTAGTGCATTCGTGTAATTCTCGTCGTTTAATCATAATTAACGCCTCCGTACCAGGGTAGATCAAGACAGATGTCTGGTTCTAACCCCTCGAAATTTTTCATTTTGTGTTGCATAAAAAATTTCGGGGTGGGAATCGAACCCACTAGAACCAGTCATATTTGCTGGTGGCGCACCATTTGCCTTCCCTCACGATTTATGGTGAATAAAATCGCTTTATGAAATTGTTTGTTTGCATTCTTACTATACTAATTTTTTTTCAAAATGCAAAGAAAAAAATACGTTAAAAATGTGTAAGTTTTGTTACAAGATTATGCCTTTAATTTGAACGAATAGTTGTAACCGTTTTCGTTTAGATTTATGATGAAAAGATAGAGTATCTGGAGGGATTATCATGACCTTAATATTTCATAAAGTCCACGGTTCAGGCAATACGTTCTATTTACATGAAGAAGTAGAAAACACAACATACAATTGGCCCTTAACTGCACAGAAGATGTGCGATCCTTCAAAAGAAAATGGAGCGGACGGTTTATTGATTATTTCGCCATCGACCCGTGTGGATGCGAGAATGCGCGTCTATAATGCGGATGGTTCAGAAGCATCCATGTGTGGCAATGGATTAAGATGTGTGGCGAGATTTGTATTAAACAAGACTGGTAAACAGACTGCAACAATAGAAACAATGAAAGCAGACTTGACTGTACGAAAAGTAGATTCTATTTTCAACAGTATAGATACATATTCAGTAGAAATTTCACCGGTATCATTTGAGCTGTCTTCACTACCAATGATCTATAAAAATAGCCATCAAATCATCAATGAGATAATGCCCGAGTTTTCTTCCGATATTCACTTTACCGCAGTGTCGGTTCCGAATCCTCACTTAATAGGTATAGTTCCTATTCAGTATATTGAAGATACCCATTTTCAAGAACAACTTGCTGCATCATTTAATAGAGAAAATATCTTTTTCCCTGATGGTGTAAATGTAAGCTTTGTTCACCCAGTAGATGATACTAGTATTTTTGTGCGGACTTATGAACGTGGTGTAGGATTTACAAATGCTTGTGGAACAGCCATGACAGCTTCTGCTTTAGTAGCTGCCACAATTAAACTCGTTCCTCGTGGGGAAACGACGGTCTATAATCCAGGAGGATTTGTTAAGTGTGCGATTGAACAAAGCGATACTTCTTCGCAGCTTTCACTGATAGGAAATGCTACGTTTTTTGCTACCTATACTGGAATACTATCTGAAGATGGGGAGTTCAACTGGAACTCCAAGATCCTTCATGATGATGAAATAGAGGAATATAAAGAATTAGAACAACTGGCAAAACAAAAAGTAAAAGATGGATGGTCTAGCGAATCGGACATGTAGGAGATGAAATGTAATGGAATATTTTTTCACTCAAGCACAGTTTGATTTATTATATGGCGATTCTACAGATTTAGTGTTCTTTTTAATTCAAAAGGAACACTCGTTTGAATACTTATTTGTCAATCATAGTGCTAGACTCATTTTCAAAGAAAACCCAATTCAATCAAAATTGCACGAAATGGTGTCCGCTTCCCATTGTGAATCAATTCAGACGCACTACATGCAAGCGATTAATGAAAATAAAGTCATAGCTTATCAAGATTTCTTTTTGTTTTCAGATTTAGAGTTGGTTAATGAGACAATTGTAAAGCCAATAATCACAGATTCAGGTACATATATACTGGCGATTACAAAGGAAGTATCGTTTCAGAAAGAAATTGAAGAAAAATATTTATTTATGCAATCACTCCTGAATATGAATGTAGATCCGACCATTGTCGTAACGAATGAAGGCAAGATTTTCGATATGAACCCTAAATTCGAAGAAGTGTTTGGCTATCGACTCAAGGAATGGCGAGGTAAACATTTCCTTAACTTGCCTTTCGTTCCTATCAAAGAACGCAGTTCAGTGGAACATCACTTTTATTCCAATTTACGTGGCGAAGGAAAATCTTCAGTACTTGTAAAACGAATGAAATCGACAGGAGACAAAGGGACATTTTTAGTTAGTTACTCTCCGATTATGAAAAACGGAGAAAATGTAGCGATGTATATTTTGCTTCAGGAAGTTACAGACGAAGTGGTCTTAAAAGAAAGCCTGCGTAATACTAGACATGTTTTGGAGAGCTATAAACGTGCCATCAGTAAGGCAGCCATGGTATTAATGACCAATCGAAAGGGTTACATTGAATATGTTAATGAATTGTTCGAAGATATTTCAGGTAATGCGAGAAAAGACATCAAAGGTAAACATATCACGGTTTTACAGGTAGATCAGTACAATGACTTCCAATTGAAACGCATGTGGCGAGATGTTTTTAAAGATAAAATTTGGCGCGGCGAACTTCGGCACCGAGCAGTAGATGGTACGTTTTACTGGGGAGATACAACGGTTATTCCGCTATATAATAAACAGCAAAACATTGAAAATGTATTAATCATTCAATTTGATATTACTGAAAAAAAGAATGTGATGATTGAACTTCAATCAATTGAAAAAACGTTTAATCTGATTACTGAAAATACAAATGACTTAATCGCGATTACGGATGAAAATGGCTACATTTTATATACTTCGCCTTCTCACTGTCGTATTTTGGGTTTTTCCAAAGAAGACATGGCAAACAAGAAGTTCAGTGATATGTTGCCGTGCCCATTTCAAGATACTTGGGATGATGACATTACAAAACGAGTAAATGAGGATGATGAAATTCGTCTGGAATTGCAGTTCGTCCGAAAAGACGAATCTAAACTTTGGACTGAAACCTCGATCGTTGCGGTGAAAAATCGTGAACATCAAGATAAACTACAACACGTCATAGTATCCAGAGATATTACGGAACGTAAAAATCTTGAAGACCATCTAACGTTTATGGCCTATCATGATAGCCTTACGCAATTACCCAATCGTAGTTTTTTAATGAAAGCATTTCCTAAATTAGTCCATAGTGCTGAATGTAAGAAAACTTCGATTGCCGTCCTTTATTTGGATGGAGATGATTTCAAATCGATTAATGACTCTTACGGGCATGATGTTGGTGATGAATTCATTCGGAAGTTTGGAGAAGCTTTATTAAAGAATGTACGTCAACAGGACATGGTTGCACGAATTGGTGGTGATGAGTTCGTTATTGTATTAACAGATTTGTGTATGGACATGGATAAACGATTAGAACAAACCAATCAAATCATACATAACATCAGGTCGTCCTTAAAAAAAGGATGGTTTATAAAACAACAGGCATTTCATCCTACAACTTCAATCGGTATTGTCTACTTCCCTGAAAATGGAAACACTATTGATGAATTGTTGAAAAAAGCGGATAAAGCTTTATACGAGGTGAAAGGCATGGGGAAAAATCAATACCTTTATTTTTCAGAATAAATCTTAGAGAACCGGTCCGATAATTGGAGCGGTTCTTTTGAAAATATGGAAGAGGGTAAGATGATGAACAGCCGCGTCCTACTAGTTGAAGATGAAAAAAACATTGCTCGGTTTATCGAGCTCGAGTTGCGACATGAGAATTTTGATGTTGTCCATGTTATATCTGGAAGAGAAGGTTTGGAGGCAGCCAAAACTCATGATTTTGACGTTGTCCTGCTGGATGTAATGCTACCGGAACTGAACGGAATTGAAGTGTGCCGGCGCATCCGTTCATTTTCTCAAATACCTATATTGTTAATTACAGCTCGGGATGCTGTAATTGACCGTGTAGCTGGGCTAGATGCGGGTGCGGATGATTATATTGTTAAACCGTTTGCGATTGAAGAATTACTAGCTCGAATACGCTCGGTTTTAAGAAGAGCCAGCACGTTAAATCATGAGACCGCGCGCCTGCAAATAAAAGATATTATAGTCGACACGGATGCCCATACTGTAAAAGTCGCCGAACAAAATATTGAACTGACCAAAACTGAATATGATTTATTGGTGTATTTGATGCAACAAAAAAATCGTGTGGTAACAAGAGATTTGATTCTAGAAAATGTATGGGGATATTTAGCCGATATCGAAACGAATGTTGTGGATGTTTATATTCGTCATTTACGCTCAAAGTTACCCCAGCATGCAACCAGCTATATCGAAACGGTCAGAGGGGTCGGATATGTGATGCGTGAATGAATGAGTGGAAAAAGTTGAATCAGAAAATCGCTTCTCAATCGTTGAAGAAAAAATGGGCAATCAGTTCTGCAGCCGTAATCTTTTTAAGTTTCGCTACTATGAGCATAATCTTATATGTGGCATTAAAAGGTTGGTTGTATCAACAAGAAGAACAAGAAGTGAATCGAACGATGCAGGATTTAACGGCATTTTTTGAATCTCAAGGTCCTTTTTTGACCGTTCAGGACATTCAGTCCAATACAGGGTTAATGAAATCAATTGTCGATAAAGACCAGACCGTGAGATTGTTGAATGCTGATGGAATTGAAGTGCTTCAAATCAATAACACTTCTACTTTCAAAGCATTTAAAGATATCGATGTTCCTGAAGAAGGTTATGCTCTCAATGATTATGATAATTCATCCATTTCTGCAATCGGGAACGTTAGACTCGGCCGATTTAAAGGGTATATACAACTCGAGCACCCGTTAAAGTCATTTCAATCCACTAAGACGTACATTTTGACAGCGATGCTGTTATTCAGTGTATGCGCTTTGCTGTTGTCTGGGTGGATCGGGTACATTCTGGCTTCTTACTTATTAAAGCCACTCAAGGATTTGAAAATGACTATGGATGACGTAGTTGCTCATGGTTTTGAAAAAGAATTAACGATTTCCTACGACGCAAAAGATGAAATTGGCGAGTTAATCATTGTATATGAAAGCATGATGGCCAAATTGAAGTATTCATTTGAACAGCAGCAGCAGTTCATGGCAGATGCTTCTCATGAATTACGCACTCCCATACAAGTAGTGGAAGGGCATTTATCCTTATTGAACCGGTGGGGAAAAGATGACCCGGAAATTTTGGAAGAGTCACTAGGAATATCTTTACGAGAAGTACATCAAATGAAAACGTTGGTTGATGAAATGTTGGAACTTGCGCGTGGGGAACAAATGAAAGCTCAACCACCAACAAATATTCTCGAGCAAACCGAAGAAGTGATAGAAGAACTAGTTCAAGTTTATCCAACGGCATACATTGAACATAAAATTCCCATAGATCGGTCATTGCATGTACTCATTTCCTCAAATGCTTACCAACAAATTATGCGAAACCTGTTAATCAATGCAATCCGGTATAGTACAGAGCCTGCTCGAGTTCATATCTCATATGAACGCAAGACAAAATATATTATTGTCCATGTACAAGATCAGGGGATTGGTATAGATCCACAGCATGAGACAAAAATATTCGACCGATTTTATCGGGTCGATATGGCCCGTTCCCGCGATTTAGGCGGAAGCGGTTTAGGATTAAGTATTGTAAAGATGCTTGTGGAAAATGCGAGAGGATCTATAACCGTAAAAAGCGAACTAGGAAAAGGCTCAACTTTTTCACTCGTTCTTCCTCTAATAGAATGATGAATCCTTGTCTAAATGACGGGTTATTTCGACTTAACGAAAAAGTTTGCTTAATTTACTAAAAAGCATTGTATTTTCCTATGAGAGTAGTAAGATTGAAATGGAAAAAATGTTCTGCCATTTGCATTGCGTTCGATTCCTTTGATATCAAGAACTAACGTGATAAAATAATGTAGATTATTAAATAGAAATAGGAAATGCCGCTTGGCAAAAGTTGGAGGGTTTTCTAAATGTCAAAAAACGGGTCACCGAACGGGTCACCATGGACTAAACTTTCTGGTCCGAATTTAGGTTATGTATTGGAAATGTACGATACGTTCATGCAATCACCAGAATCTGTTGACGCAGAACTAGGTGAACTTTTTAAACAGTATGGGGCTCCATCTACAGATGAAAATCTTGTCGATTTCTCTGCAGCTGGGCAAGTTGATCCGAACCATGTAGGCAAAGTATTGGCAGCTGTACAATTAGCTGACGCTATTCGCGCACATGGTCATTTAGCTGCGGATATTTATCCGTTAAATGATCGACCAAAAGATTCAACAAGATTGGATCCTTCTTCATATGGATTGACAGATGCTGATCTTATCGAGATTCCAGCTTCTTTATTAATGAAAAATGCTCCAAAAGATATTCAAAATGGCTTGCAAGTAATTGAGCATTTGAAATCTTTCTATACGGATAAGATTGCTTATGAATTCGCTCATATTATCAATCCACAAGAACGTCAGTGGATTCAATCAAAAATCGAATCTTCTTCTATGAAATTAACTTTATCGACTGAAGAACGTCAAGCGTTGCTTAAACGTCTTTCGGAAATTGAAGGATTTGAAAAATTCATCCATCGTACTTTTGTCGGTGCTAAACGATTCTCGATTGAAGGGTTGGATACCTTAGTCGTCTTGCTTGATGAATTAGTTCGACAATCCGAAAAATATCAAACGGAACAAATTCTAATCGGTATGGCTCACCGTGGACGCTTAAATGTCTTAACACACATTATTAACAAGCCATACGACATGATGTTTGCAGATTTTGCACATGTTCCAAATGAATCGTTCTTGCCAAAAGATGATTCATTGAAAATTACGACTGGCTGGTTTGGCGACGTGAAATACCACATGGGTGCAACGCATACTGCTAAATCTGGTCTAAAAGTAAAACTTGCTTATAATCCTTCTCACTTGGAAGTAGTTAGTCCAATCGTTACTGGACAAACTCGCGCAGCGCAAGAAAAAACGACAAAAACAGGTGTACCTGTTCAAAATCCAAAAGCAGCTTATTCCGTGTTGATTCATGGAGATGCAGCATTCCCAGGTCAAGGTATCGTAACGGAAACGTTAAACTATAGCCGTATTCGTGGATTCCAAACTGGTGGATCAATTCATATCATTGCCAACAACATGATTGGTTTCACAACAGAATATTACGATTCACGTTCAACTCATTATTCTTCTGACCCTGCCAAGGGATATGAAGTACCGGTTGTCCATGTTAATGCTGACGATGTTGAAGCAGTAATTGCAGTCGCACGTCTGGCATTTGAATATCGTGAACAGTTTGGTAAAGACATCCTAATCGATTTAATCGGTTACCGTCGTTTCGGTCACAATGAAATGGATGAGCCGTTGGTAACAAACCCAACAATGTATCATGCTATTCACAAACATCCAACTGTACGTGAACTATACGGCAAGCAATTGGTTGCTGATAAAGTTGTGGCAGATACAGATGTGAAAAAACTTGCTACTGACGTTCAAAAAACAATGCAAGCTGCTTATGATCGTGTAAGAGAAGTGCCTGAAGCAGTACATCAGGATATTGTCATCCCTGAAGTTGTATTGAATGGATATCCGGAAGTTCCTACAGGTGTGAAAGAAGAAACACTTGTAAAAATGAATGCTGAATTATTATCATGGCCTTCAGAATTCTCGGCATTTAAGAAACTTGAAAAAATTCTTAAACGTCGTGAAGAACCTTTTAAAGGAAAAGGAAAAATCGATTGGGCGCATGCAGAAACATTAGCATTTGGTTCGATTATCCAAGAAGGTAATCCGATTCGATTGACTGGTCAAGATGCTCAGCGTGGAACTTTTGCACACAGACATCTTGTTTTACACGATGAAAAAACTGGAGCAGAACTTGTTCCTTTACACCATATTTCAGATGCAAAAGCATCATTTGTGGTATACAACAGTCCATTGACTGAAGCAGCGGTTGTCGGTTATGAATTTGGATATAACTTAGAAAACGAAAAAGCATTAGTCATTTGGGAAGCACAATACGGGGATTTCGCAAACATGGCGCAAGTTATGTTTGATCAATTTATCTCTGCTAGCCGTTCAAAATGGGGTCAAAAATCCGGATTGGTCATGTTACTTCCACATGCGTATGAAGGTCAAGGCCCAGAGCATTCAAGTGCTCGTTTAGAGCGTTATTTACAAATGGCCGGAGAAAATAACTGGACAATTGCAAATCTATCAAGTGCTGCGAACTATTTCCATATTTTACGTCGACAAGCGAAAATGCTTGGAGAAGAAACGATGAGACCTTTAATTATTGTTTCGCCTAAATCATTGCTTCGTCATCCACTTGTGGGTGCTGAAGTAGCAGACCTTACAACTGGCCAGTTTGACACTGTTCTGGAACAACGAGGTCTTGGTGAGCAAACAGATAAAGTGGAAAGAATTTTATTGGCAAGTGGGAAAATGGCGATTGATTTAGCTGATAAAGTAAAAGATGGCAAGGATTTCGACCATCTTCACTTGATTAAAGTTGAACAATTATATCCATTCCCTTCTGAAAAAATTCAAGCAATTGTTGAACGTTATCCAAATGCAAAAGAAATCGCTTGGGTACAAGAAGAACCACAAAACATGGGCTCTTGGACATTTGCAGATCCATACTTACGTGATTTAGCTGGAACGAAGAGTGTTAGATATATTGGACGTGTGAAACGTTCAAGTCCAGCTGAGGGCGATGGTGAAACACATAAAACAGAACAATCCCGCATTATTGAAGAAGCCGTTTCACTTTAGAACGTATTGATTAGAGGAGGAAAATATAGTGGCAGAAATTAAAGTACCCGAATTAGCAGAATCAATTACAGAAGGAACAATCGCACAATGGTTGAAACAACCAGGCGATACAGTTGAAAAAGGTGAATTCATCGTTGAGCTTGAAACTGATAAAGTAAACGTTGAAGTCATTTCAGAAGAAGCAGGAGTAGTCCAAGAACTACTTTTTGCTGAAGGCGATACAGTCGAAGTTGGCCAAGTGATTGCTGTTGTTGGTGAAGGTTCAGGTTCTGGTAGCACGACTAAGAGCCCGGTTGAAGCTGATCCTGCAGAAGCTGACGCACCAGTAAAAGATGTTGAAGCAGCTCCTAAACAACAAGCGGCACCAGTTGCTAAAGATGAATCTTCTTCAACAGATCGCACAATTGCAAGTCCAGCTGCACGTAAACTTGCTCGTGAAAAAGGAATTGATTTACAAGCAGTTTCAACTGTAGATCCAATGGGTCGCGTTCGCGTACAAGACGTGGAAGCACACTCAAATGCTCCTAAACAAGCACCAGCAGCACCAACGGCTCCAAAAGCAGTTGCTGCACCAAAAGCAGACGATAGCCGTGTGAAACGCGAGAAAATGTCTCGTCGCCGTCAAACAATCGCTAACCGTTTGTTGGAAGTTAAGCAATCAACTGCGATGTTGACTACTTTCAACGAAATCGACATGACAAATGTTATGGCTTTGCGTTCTCGCAAGAAAGATAAATTCTTTGAAGATCATGATGTCCGTTTAGGATTCATGTCATTCTTCACGAAAGCCGTTACTTCTGCGCTTAAGAAATACCCTTATGTTAACGCAGAACTTGATGGGGACGAAATCCTATTGAAACAGTTCTATGATGTAGGTATTGCGGTATCAACTGAAGAAGGATTAGTTGTACCAATCGTTCGCGATACAGACCGTAAAAACTTCGCAGAAATCGAAGCGACAATCGGCGAGTTAGCTAAAAAAGCTCGTGACAAGAAGCTTCAAATTTCTGATATGACAGGTGGATCATTCACTATCACAAATGGTGGAGTCTTCGGTTCTCTAATGTCTACGCCAATTTTGAACGGTACTCAAGTAGGTATTCTTGGAATGCATACAATCCAAAAACGCCCAGTAGCTATCGGTGACGAAGTTCAAATCCGTCCGATGATGTATGTGGCTCTATCTTATGACCACCGTGTAATCGATGGAAAAGATTCAGTTGGATTCTTGAAAACTGTTAAAGAATTAATCGAAAACCCTGAAGACTTGTTGTTGGAGTCTTAAGAAATAGGAAGCAGCTTCGCATAATTATGCGAAGCTGCTTTTTTGTTTCGATTTGTGCAAACTTGAGGAGATTTTGTCATTTAATTGATTTTGTGCAACCTGGAAAGCGATTCTGTCTACCTGGAGCGGCAAACTGTCTACCTGGGAAAGCTTTCTGTCAACCTGGCCAACACTTTTCACCGGCTACTGAACGAATTATGAATGATGGATTGTTGATAATCTTTAAGTGCATGCTTATACTAGAGAGAGTAAGAATTGAGGAGATGAATTATGTTACATAATGTTTGGAAAGAGACACCTACACTTAAAACAGTCACTTGCGTTCATACAAACGCGGCAAAATTCTCTGTATCGAATGTACTGACTGTCGGAAAATCATATGAAGTAAAAAATGAAACAGAAGAGTTCATTTTCGTTGTAGATAATAGTGGTCACATCGGTGGCTTTTATAAAGAATATTTTGAATAACCGATGAATCTTTCATCGGTTTTTTTGTTTTTAGCTATGCTAACTTTTACAATTGATTTATATAAAAAATTGGGAATCTGCGCCCTTTCCGCGGACGAACTGACGAGCTCCTCACTCGTGCCTCACTGTGGGGTCTCGCCAGACCGTTTTTCCGCAGGAGTGATGCTTATTCCCATTATGTTAATAACATTAAATTTTGTAAAACAATGTTCATAATAAATAACAATCATTTGTTTGAGTGCATTTGCGCCTAGCATGCAAAGGAACGAAGGTTAAAAACGCCACGCAACAACAATTCATTTGGGCCAATGCGAAACATGCGGCTACCGCAAATGTACGATAACCAATAGAAAAAGTAGGACAGAGCTTAGTTTATGAAGAGGGGAGCCGTACGCTTTTCTTTAGGAGGAATAATAATTGGATGCACAATCACTGATTTTACAATCACAAACTTCTCGGAAACAGAGAACACATTCAGAAGATCATTCAACATTGATCGGACAAGGTGGGTATATGTCACCTTTACCTCATTTATGGGAGGATCTTTTACTGAGTGTTGTACTACAAAAAAACGTTTTACTGAAAGGACCTTCAGGATCTGGGAAAACGAAATTAGCTGAGTCAATTTCATTGTATTTCGCTCAACCAATGCACAGTATCAACTGTTCTGTTGACTTGGATGCAGAAGCACTTCTTGGCTTTAAAACGTTGGTGCAGGCTAATGGACAAACTAATATTGATTTTGTAGAAGGTCCCGTAATTAAGGCGATGAGATACGGACATATTTTATATATAGATGAAATTAATATGGCGAAACCTGAAACTTTGCCAATTCTGCATAGTGTCCTTGATCACCGACGTATGCTGACAAATCCTTATACTGGTGAAGTGTTGAAAGCACACAAAGACTTTACCGTAATAGCCGCAATAAATGAGGGATATATCGGAACTTCACCTTTAAATGAAGCATTGAAAAATCGTTTTATTTCTTTTGCCATCCCGTATTTAACCGGTGAACCCCTTCGAGAATTATTCGTTCGTGAATATCCTCAAGCATCACATAACCTGATAAAAACAATGCTTCATCTCTCTGAAGATATGTTCATTCAAGTTCAAAATGGTTTATTAAGTGAAGAAGCTGCTTCCATTCGCAGTTTACTTGATGCTACAGAACTTGCTCAACACATTGATCCACTTCGTGCAATACGTTATGCCATTGCGGAGAAGTTAGATGATGATAGTGAAAAAGAATTAGTCATGGAACTCGCGAATACTTGGGTGAAATGAGGGATGTTAATTGTCATCAGTCAATCGATTTATTCAATTTAACAATGAAACGGTAAATGCAAGACGAATGATTCAATTGGAACATTTAGCGAGAGCATTAAGCCGTGCACCGTATTTAACATTGACCGTTCGTAAATTGATGGAATTTCGTCCGAAAGAAGGCGCGATTTCAATGAGCCATTTTTGGCAACATCGGGAACCTGATATTGTGCAGAATGGACAACTGTCCGATTTGTATTTACTGACAGCTGGTTTTTGGAGCCATTTTGATCTTCCTTCATGGGATCGATACAAGAAAGAAGTCGAGCACTTTCCACTAAAAGAATTTGCTTTGCAGCTCGCTTTGAGTGCTGAAGAATTCAGACTTTCCAACTTGATCCGACAAGAACGTCCCGGTACCGACAAGGCATTTACTGTAAGGGAAGATGTCTATACGACCTACCATGAACAGCAAATGAGTGTCAATTTCAACAAAGGGTTTATCAGTGATAGTCTATTTAATTATTTGTATATAGCACTTCGTAAAGGTTCGCAAGCCACAGCGTTAACGGGAGATTATCCTGACTACTACCAAAGAGTCCTTGCAAAATGGGAATTTATTTACGATGCAAAATCAACAGCTGACTGCTGCAAAATCTGTCTGGAGATTCTCTATGTCTTGGAAGAAGAGTCGACTAAGGACTTGACTCATACGTTCATGACACTACATGAAAACTTAATGGAACCTGCTTTTGAAACCAAAGGTCAGCATGAAATCGATCAGCAAAATTCGGACAATCAAACTGCAAAGGAATCCATTGAAGAAATGTTCAGGTCGTGGCATCGTGAAAGTGAGAAACAGGCTGGGCCGCATTTAGAATTTGATTTATCAAAAGGAAATAAAGGGAAGACAGACAATGGCCGATTTGAAGAAGGGGAAGATTCCAATGAAATTCAAAGCGAAGGGGTCGGTTTTTCCAATTCCAATAAAAAATCGAAACAAGATGCCACAATAGATGGTAGTGCTGAAAAGAAATACTCGAAACAATCAGGCAAGCGATTCGGTGATGAGCATCAATTCGTGACAATTGAGGAAAAAAGAATAGATCTTCAAGAAGTTTCTTCGATGAAAAGCAAAATTTTAACCATTCGTGCAGAACAAAAGCCGTTTGTGAAAGCTTTTACAAAAGAAATGCGAAAACGGATTGATCAAAAGCTAGCGAGTAAACGGACAAATTTATCAAAAGGTAGGTTAATGCCGAACCTAACCTCATTGTTAACTGAACAGCGTCCAAAACCATTCTATAAAAAAAATAATCCATCGTTACCTTTAGATGCGGTTTTTGGCCTATTGATAGATAGCTCAGCTTCAATGATTGATAAAATGGAAGATACGAAAAAAGCCGTACTTTTATTTCATGATGTATTGCGGGATTTAGGTATTCGGCATGATATAGTTTCCTACTATGAAGATGCTTATGAAGCCTCAGAACTAAATCAACCTAATACATTTTTATTTTGTCATCAAGTGGAGGACGGTTTGAAGGATCATGCAGCTGAAATTCTATCGCTTGAAGCGCACGAAGATAATCGGGATGGCTTGGCTATTCGCTGGATGGCGGAAAGACTTCAGAAACGCCCTGAGAAGCATAAATTTCTTTTGCTTTTTTCCGATGGAGAACCTTCGGCTTATGGATACGCCGCAAATGGTATAGTTGATACAGCAGAAGCAGTCATTGAAATCGAGAAAAAAGGGATTCATATGCTTCATTTGTATTTAAGTGCAGAGCAACCTGTGGAAGAACAAATGCAATTATTTCAAATGATGTTCGGGCCAAGAACCGCAACTGCCAGAAATGTCGATGAGTTCACAACACAGACATTAAGACTGTTGCGACGAATGTTATATCTCGTAGTAAAGTGACACAATAAAAAACCGTCCTCATTAGCGAGGACGGTTTTCTTGTTCTTGATGGACGATTAACAATCTCTGTTTCAATTGTTCTTCCATACGTGCAATTTCTACTTCAGCCGCTTTACGTTTCACACGACCATCAGCTTGAATACGCAGTGTTTCTTCAATCGTTTGCAGCAAGTTTTCCTGCGTTTGTTTCAACGTCTCAATTTCTACAATGCCGCGTTCGTTTTCTTTAGCGGTTTCAAGACTGTTGATTTTCAACATTTCGGAGTTTTTCAGTAATAAATCATTTGTTGTTTTGGTTACTTGTTTTTGAGCTTCTACAGCTTTCATTTGACGGTTAAGTGTCAAAGCAATGGCAATCTGATTTTTCCATAATGGAATGGACGTCATAACAGATGATTGAATTTTCTCAGCTAACGTCTGATTTGTTTGTTGGATCATTCGAATCTGCGGAGCGCTTTGAATCGTGATTTGACGAGAAAGTTGTAAATCATATAGACGCTTTTCCAGACGATCTAAAAATTGAGCCATATCATTGACTTCCTGATAAGCCATTTGGTCAGAAGAAGCTTCCGCTTTTTGACGCAGGGCAGGGATTGTTTCATTTAGAATTTCATCCCGTTTGATTTCAGCCGCTGCAATATAAATATTCAATGCTTGAAAATACGCTTTATTTTGGTCATACAATTTATCAAGCATTTGAACATCTTCAATCAGGCCACGTTTGGAGTGTTCGAGTTGGATGCCGATTCTATCGATTTGAGTGCTCAGTTTTTGATATTTTGTCATTAATTCTTGAACAGAACGGGAGACTTTGCCGAATAACCGTTTAATCCCAGACTTTTTTTGGTTAGATAGTTCTTCAGGATTTAATTGCCCGAGCTTGTCCATCAGATCTTTCAAAATATCCCCTACAGGACCGATATCTTTCTTTTGCACATGGTCCAGCATCTGGTGAGAAAACGAAGACAATTCCGTTTGTGCATTGGCTCCATATGTGAGAATGGCTTCATAATTTCCTGCAGGTATTTGAGTAGCAAGAGCCAATGCTTTTTGCTTTTCTTCTTCGGACAATCGATCCAAAATCTTTACTGGAAGCTTTTCGTTGATAGGATCTTGTGACATCTTTTGAGGTTGCATATCAAAAGGTGAATGAAGTAAATCATCTATAGTTTTCGTTTGGTTAGAAGTCGATGGATTTTGAGTCATCTGGTGTTTCTCCTTTCAATAGTAAAGGTGATGCATGATTCTTCATTGAGATTTTGGCGAAATCTAGTTCCATTTTTAAATGTTCAATATCAGAAGACAACACTTGTCGAAGGTCTTGTTCCATTACCTGATTAAGTTCCAGCAAAGTTTCCCGTGTGTCCTGAAGGGCTATTTGAACATCTGCTGCTTTAACTGGCTGTGAAACAAGTAAAGTATATTTAGAAGTGAGTTCCACTGCAGTGTCCAGATGTGCATAGAAAAATGGCTCTGCTTGATAAAACTTTTTTGGATTGGTTTTGACAATTTGAAAAATACGCTTCGCCAAACGATTCATTTCAAAAAGTTGCTTAAATGCTCTTATGGAGCGAACTTTCAGGAAGTATCCATTTAATTGATTAAGTTTAAATTTCGCTTCTTTTAATTGCATTCTGATATGTCGATATTCAGCAAAGGTTAAACCATATTTGGAAACAATCAACCTTGATTGAACGACTTTGATTACTTGATTGGAGACAGCATATGTTCCAATCGCCAATAAGCCAGAAAGCATGAAGTTTAAATTTAATCCTGACTGAAATCCGATCCAACTACCTATAAATATAGGGAAACCGAGAAATTGTCGAGTTATAAAATATTTTATATCGATCATGTTGAAACCCTCCTTAAGAGTTCTTATCTAATACATACGGTTGGCGCAACAAAAGGTTTCATCCTTGTTATGACTAAACTTATATTAATTTTATCCAGTTATCAATCATTTCGAATTGTTATAAGGTTTATTGAAAAATGAAAGGGTGAAAAGAGAAACGAGCGAATGACTAGACGTTAGAAAATCGTTTGCTAAAATGAGATTAAGGATTGAAAGAAAAGGATGGATTAATCATGAATGAAATCATCTATATGAAAGCTGGCTACGAACCATGGTGGATGTTCTCTGGTTGGGAAGCAACCATCATTGAAAAAAAGGTGTTTGTGAATGAAGCAGAAGCGAGTATTTTTTTGAATTCACTGCTTGAAAAACTCAGGAAATCTTATCCAAATGAAGCGAGTCAAAAAGGAGCTTGTTGGGCTTTCTGGACAGAAGACGAACAGGAATTTTGTGAAGCGTGTGATGATGATTTACAAGTGTATCATGGCGTTTTGTGGCTCATTAATGGGATTCCTAAACAAATGTAAATGACATAAAAAGCTATGAAAATACAAAGAATAAAATTGACAGATGTTGGGCAAGTGATATAATATTCTTAACAATTGAAATTGTTTTACCGGAGACCTGAACTCACATATTTTCAGTAGTGATTGGCGTTTGCTGGTACTGTTGAATGTGTGGTTTTTTAGGTTTACAACAAATAATCACGATTGTTAACTTTATTTTTTTGGAGGTTTTGTTCATGAAACAAGGTACAGTAAAATGGTTCAATTCAGAAAAAGGTTTCGGTTTCATTGAAATTGAGGGAGAAAACGATGTGTTCGTTCATTTCTCAGCAATCCAAGGAGATGGCTTCAAAACACTTGATGAAGGCCAAAAAGTTGAGTTCGAAGTTGTCGATGGCAACCGCGGACCACAAGCTGCTAATGTAACTAAAGTTTAATTTAACAATGTAAAAGAGGCTTCCGAAATCGGATTGCCTCTTCTTTTTTTTTATATGACTTTGTTAACTTTCACGGTTGATGTCTAAAAATGGAATCTGTGCCCTTTCAGCGGACGAAATAGCAAGCCTACTCGGGCCAACAGGATGTTGGTCGCGAAGGCGTTGCCACAAAAATTGCATTTTCTGACGAGTAACCGCAGGAGCAGTCTTATTCTTTGCGACGAGTAACCGCAGGAGCAGTCTTATTCTTTGCGACGAGTAACCGCAGGAGCAGGGAGGTGGCGTTATTAGCCTTCGTTCCTTTGTACTCACTGCGGGGTTTTACCGCAGTAGTGGCACTCCTTTACTATTAACAATATGATTAACAGATTATCGAACACCATATTAATTAATGTTGTCGATATTAAAATAAAACGAAGATTTCATTTGCGACGAGTAACCGCTGGATCAGATCTTTCGAAGAATGAGACTGCAAGTATGTGGTTTTCATACTTGTTGGCTCATGCGGCAAGCGCAAATGTACGATATACAGCCATCCATTTAACAGGGTCTTGTATAAAATCCAGCATGAATCAGTCTATAGACTCAAGCGTAGAAGTCACGCTGAATTCTGTATCGTTGTCCTGCATGATAAATTCCCGTTTGATTTCACCGAAATCTTGAACAAAATATTTACGTTGGACCGCACCACTTTCGTCCGTTTTCTCTAACACAATGACATCGTCAAACGTTTTGTATGGTGTATCAAGTGTTTGGTCAATACTTACGACTGTCCATTCATCAAACGTTGTTCCTGGTTCAATTGGTGTTTGAAGAATTGTGGAAATGATAGGCAACGACTGCAGTTCTTCATCGGTAGGAGAGTATGTTTCATAATACTCAGCCTGCTCTTTAATTAAATGAATCGAATCCTCTGTAATTCGAAAAGTGCGGATTACGACTGTGCCACCGTTATCCTCATATACTGATACTGTATTATCATTGTGCCATTGAGTGCGTGCCTGATAACTGGCATATTCGTTGCCGTCACCTAAATATTTTGCAACAGATCCATCCTTCATAAAAAATCGTTTTAGATCGATTTTTTCTTCAGCAGAATCTTCGGTCTGAGGAACTTCTTCTCGAATTTCGTCTGATGGAGTACCGGTGTCAATAGGGGAGTCATCTGTAGATTTTTCACTACAAGCACTTAATAGGAGCATTAACACCAAAACTATGGGAAATTTGAATGCTGACATATCATGGACCTCCTCTAAGTAATTTATACAGTAGACGTTTGAAAGGGTCGAAACGTTTCAACCTTCTGTTTTTTTGGTATAGTAACTGGTATGGAAGGAGAATGATCATGACACAATATGAACTGAAACATGAACTGCCTACACCAAGAAAACAACAGGACTTTTATGAAAAATTACGCGAAAAAATTACCACATTTTTAGCAACACGCTCAGGTGGTGCGAGTAAATTTGCGCCGTATTTATTATTTGCACCTGATTTGTTTCATTTGCTCACAAAATCCATGCTGGATCAACGCATTGACGGGAAAAGCAAAGCTTTAATCGGAAGTGGGATTTTGTATTTTATTGCACCAATTGATGTAATACCTGAAGGTTTGATTGGGCCAGGTGGATTTATTGATGACATCATAGTGGCCACGTTCGTTGTAAATTTACTATTGAATAAATTTTCTCCTGAAATACTGGAAGAGCACTGGGTTGGTGATCAAAAGTTACTGGATGCCTTGAAAAAAATTTCCGAAACCAGCGATGGGCTGCTCGGTAAATTACCTGCACGATCATTACTTGGTCGATTTATAAAAAAATCAAATTAAAAAGTGCGAAGGAGAAATTCCTTCGCACTTTTATCTGTATTATGATTTAATTCCTTGTGCTTCTTTCCACTCTAAAAATTCATCAAATGATAATTGTTTATCCAAAATTGATCCATCAGGCATGATTTCAATTACACGATTAGCAATTGTTTGAATGAACTGATGGTCATGAGAAGTGAAAATCATTGCGCCTTTGAAAGCAATTAATCCATTGTTCAGTGCTTGAATTGATTCCAAGTCTAAGTGGTTAGTCGGTTCATCCAACAGTAAAACGTTAGCGTTGGCTAACATCATTTTAGAAAGCATACAACGAACTTTTTCTCCACCTGATAGTACAGCAGGTTTTTTCTTTACTTCTTCGCCAGAGAACAACATGCGTCCAAGGAACCCTCGTAAAAATGTTTCGCTTTCGTCATCTGGAGAATATTGGCGTAACCAATCAACTAAAGAATTTTCTTTTCCAGTGAAGTATTCACTGTAGTCGATAGGGAAGTATGAACGAGTAGTTGTGACACCCCAACGAATTGAACCTTCAACAGGTTGCACTTCTTCAGCCAATACACGTAGTAAAGAAGATTTTGCAATTGGATCACCGATCAAGATGATTTTGTCATCTTTATTTACGGAGAAATGAATGTTTTTAAATAATGTTTGGCCTTCATGTTCCATTGTAATATCTTGAACGGACAATACATCATTTCCGATGTCACGGCCCATTTGGAAGTTTACATATGGATACTTACGTGATGAAGGTCGGATATCGTCCAATTCGATTTTATCCAACATTTTTTTACGAGAAGTAGCTTGCTTAGACTTCGAGGCATTGGCACTGAATCGTGCAATGAACGCTTGAAGTTCTTTGATTTTCTCTTCTTTTTTACTGTTCTGATCTTGAGACATTTTTAATGCCAATTGGCTTGATTCATACCAGAAATCATAGTTTCCGACATACACTTGAATTTTACCGAAATCAAGATCGGCAATATGTGTACAAACTTTATTAAGGAAGTGACGGTCATGGGAAACGACGATAACAGTATTTTCAAAGTTGATTAGGAATTCTTCCAACCATTGAATCGCTTTTAAGTCCAGATGGTTAGTAGGCTCATCGAGTAAAAGTACATCAGGTTTGCCGAATAGAGCTTGTGCCAATAGCACTTTCACTTTTTCAGAACCAGTTAAATCTGCCATTTTTTTCGTGTGGAATTCTTCACCAATTCCCAAACCTTGAAGAAGGATAGCCGCTTCTGATTCCGCTTCCCATCCGTTCATGTCAGCAAACTCACCTTCAAGTTCAGCAGCACGCATGCCATCTTCATCAGAGAAATCTTCTTTCATATAGATGGCATTCTTTTCATTCATGACTTCATACAAACGTTTATGACCCATCATAACTGTTTCCAAAACAGGATACTCTTCATATTCGAAGTGATTTTGTTTTAGGACAGCCATACGTTCGTTCGGGTTCATGATGACATTACCTTCTTGTGTATCAATGTCACCTGATAAGATTTTAATAAAAGTTGATTTTCCCGCACCGTTAGCACCAATTAATCCGTAACAGTTACCTGGGTTGAATTTTATATTGACGTCTTCGAAAAGCTTACGATCTCCGAAGCGTAAACTTACATTACTTACAGCAATCATGTTTGAACCTCCTTATTTTTCACAATGCTTCTATTATATCATGAAAGGGTATAAGAATGCTCAAACTTTAAGAGTGGAATATATCTTGAATTCAAGATAAAATGAAAAGAAGGAGGGGATAACGATGAATGAAACACATCAACACATATTTATTGAAGGAACAAATAAAAAAAACGTCTTGATATTGCTACACGGTACAGGTGGAAATGAACATGATTTGATTAATCTGGGAAAACATATCGATCCGACAGCATCCTTACTTGGAGTTCGTGGAAATGTTTTGGAGGGGGACATGCCACGATACTTCCGCCGTCTAGCAGAAGGTATTTTTGACGAGAAAGATTTGTTTTACCGCGCAGAAGAACTCCATACGTTCCTTAAGGAAGCTTTATCGCATTATGCACCGAACACTGACCTTGTCACAGTTATTGGCTATTCCAATGGAGCAAATATTGCAGCAACATTGCTGATGAAATATGAGAAAATTGTCGATCGAGCGATTTTATTCCATGCAATGGTGCCATATCGAAACAACACAGTAAAAGAAATACAGAATGCACATATTTTTATTGGGGCAGGAACAAATGATCCCATTATTCCTCAAAAAGAGACGCAGGAGTTAATTGATGTATTACGTGTTCAAGGCGCTAAAGTTCAGGAAAAATGGTATAACAACGGACACCAATTGACAATGAAGGAAATACAGGATGCACGTGATTGGTATTCCTTAATTAGGTAGCCTTAATTTTTGCTTTCAGTTATAATAAGTGTATTAGATAGTTGGTGTATTATGGGTAATATGGAAAAAGTGTTTGAAACGCCTTTTCATGAAATGACTTGGAATGGACCTATAATTTTTATGCACCGGGTATTGGACAACGGAAAACAAGAAGTAGAACATATATCTCCAAAATCGTTGGGTTTTGGGTCGTGGAAAATCTTTGGAGCGTGACAATCGAGATTCGCAAAGCGCATGATTGGACACATATCGATATTACCGAGCGAAAAGAAATTGAGATTTTGCTTCATAGGAGCCATGAGGAGTTGGAACGTTTGGTCGAACAAGTAAAGGAGCTTTCCATTACCGATCACTTAACGTCACTATTTAATCGACGGAAAATGGTGGAGGAAATCCGTAAGGCTCAAAATCGTTTTGAAGTGAGCGGACAGTCTTTTACTTTGGCGATATTGGATCTGGATCATTTCAAGAACATCAACGATCAATACGGGCATACATTTGGGGATATTGCCCTCCAAACTTTTGCCAGCCTATTAAGACGGAAAATTCATGATCTGAATGTCGTTGCGAGGTGGGGGGGAGAAGAATTTATTATTCTTTTTCAAAACAGCAACACGCAGGAAATTCACCGTCAATTACTTTCAATACAAGATTGCTGCAATGAAGAATTGTTGAAATACCGAATGGATCCAGTACCGTTATCATTTTCGGCTGGTGTGCATGAATATGATATCCAGCAATCACTGGAAGATTTATTGAAACGTGCAGACCAAGCGCTTTACATCGCAAAATCGCTTGGACGCAAGCAAATTATTCTTTATGAGAAAGGACTTCCAATTGTGTAAGTGGAAGTTCTTTTTTTTGCAACCATTCGTCAACCCACTTCATTTCGAGTGGTGACTTGCGATTTATGTAGGATTGCAGCGTTTGCAGCTGCTCATTTACCAACAGTTCCATTTCAACATAATCTTTTCTAGTTGGATATCGATTGTCTATCGATCCTTTTGTAGTAAATATAAAATAATAGGACCCTATCGTCCTGAATACGAGAATCATATTTGGAAATTCATCAAAAATAGCTTTCACTTGGTATCTTTTCGTGTAACTCCATTGAATGAGTTTCAATTTATTCACCCTTTCATCATTTATTGTACAAATTATCAAAAGGGAACACAAGTTTGCATGCTAGATACAAAGTTTCATAGTTGTGGTCGGACGTCTGATATGATTTACTTGGTGGAGAACTATTTTAATTATAGAGGGCGGAGATTATGAATTCCCAAAAATCAATGACATCATTATTAATTGCCATCTTTTTGATTGCCTTAAATTTACGACCTGCTATTACATCAATCGGGCCATTACTGGACACAATCCGTAATGATTTAAATTTGACGAACAGTGAAGTAAGTTTGTTAACGGCGGTTCCCGTAATCTGTATGGGATTATTCGCACCATTGGCTGTTCACTGGCTGAATAAGTTCGGACAAAGAAGAGGCATTTCTTTATTAATCGTCTTAATAGGTGTGCTTACTTTATTACGTGCATGGTTAAATGACTATGTATCACTATTGGTGACTGCTTTTGTAATAGGTGTTGCCATTGCAATTATCGGACCTATTTTATCATCATTAATTAAAGAAAAATTCCCTTCTCGTACTGCTTCAGCTATAGGAATCTATTCACTAGGTATGGGTGCTGGTGCAACATTGAGTGCTGGTTTAACCGGTATATTATATGTCAAGATCGGTGAAGAATGGGAGTATGCCCTAGCTTTCTGGTCTTCGTTAGCATTGTTGGCATACTTGGTTTGGGTCGTTGCCATGAAGCCAGAAAAAGAAATCGCTGTTCCGATTGAACGAGAAAATGTGACAGCATCATTCCGTTCGCCGTGGACAAATACGAGAGCATGGCTTATTTTATTGTTTTTTGGTTTTCAAGCTTCATTGTTTTTCTCATTGACGACATGGCTTGCATCTGCAGCGAGTGAACTAGGATTTAATGTGGTTGAAGCTGGTTCAGTTATCAGTGTTTTGACAGTCGCACAAATAGTAACAAACATTTTCATCCCTTTACTACTTGAGAAATTTCCGATCCGATCATTTTGGATTTATTCCGCGCTCATTATCGGGACCATTGGAATTGTTTTGTTATTGACAGGGAATATGACACTGATTTGGCCGGCAGCGATTCTCCTTGGATTTACACTTGGTGTATTGTTCCCGCTTGCATTACTGCTACCACTCGATGAAACGACAGATGCAATAGAAGCGAACGCATGGACGGCAATGGTTCAGACAGGCGGTTTTATCATGGGAGGGCTTGTTCCTTTGGCAATCGGTATTTTATACGATTGGAGCGGAACACATCAAATGACGTTCTTTGTCTTGCTCGCTTTAATTATAGGAATGTTTATAGTCACGGTCCTTTTAAATAAAGGTCATGTTAAAGAAAGCATTTGATATTTGTGAGTTCTTGCAGAACATGCGACTAGCGCGAATGTGCGATAAGCGTGCCTAAATAAAAAAGCCTTGCAAGCGCAAGGCTAGAAATCGAATTACTTCTTCCAATTCTCTTGGATGAATTCATCACGGCCGGACATAGCGCGATCTTCTGCGTAATGATCCGGTTCTTTTTTATAGTAATCTTGATGATAGTCTTCTGCGATATAAAATGTTTCCGCAGGATGGATTGGTGTGACGATTGGTTTGGAGAAACGTCCGCTCTCAGCGAGTGCTTGTTTTGATTCATTCGCTATTTCCACTTGTTCATCGGAATGTGTGAAAATCGCTGTTTTATAAGATTCTCCGCGGTCCTGGAATTGACCTCCGTCATCCGTTGGATCAATTTGCTGCCAAAAAATTTCAAGTAATTGTTTATATGTAAAAACAGATGGGTCAAACTGAATTTGTACGACCTCAAGATGCCCTGAATCTCCTTTTTTCACGTCTTCATATGTAGGATTCTCAACATGTCCACCCATATAACCTGAAATGACGGACTCTATTCCATCCCATTGATCAAAGGGCTTGACCATACACCAAAAACAACCGCCTGCAAATGTAGCTATTTCCATTTATAAAACTCCTCTCAAACCTGCATAGACCGTATTGTAGCACTTGCATCCTCTGTGCTCAACAACTATGATTGAAGAGGAAAAAAAGCAACTTTTTTGGACTTATTTCGTTCTATTATATGAAAGATATGAAAGGGGGGAGCGTTTTGGAAGAACAAGTTCCAAATCGTCGTTCCATGAGAAGGAAAAGAAAGTTTCGTTTCGGTAGATTTTTTATGACTCTTCTATTTTTGGCTGCAATAGGAGTAGCTATATATTCATTCGTTCAATTTAAAGCTGGTCAAGAGCTGGCTTCCAATAAAGGGAAAAATGATATTGAGTTCACAGGTGATCCGATGGATGTGAAAAACCCATCCATTGAGAATGTTTTGGTTCTTGGTGTAGATACTCGGGGAGAAGAACAATCCCGTTCTGATACAATGATGCTGGTTTCGTGGAATAAAGAAACCGACGAAGTGAATGTTGTGTCGTTCATGCGAGATATTTACGCTCAAATTCCAGGATACAAATCCTATAAGCTGAATACTGCATACTACTTAGGTGACGTACAACTTGTCAAGGATACGATTTCAAGTATGTTCGGCGTGCCAATCCACCATTATGCGCTGATAGATTTTAAAAGCTTTGAATCGTTGGTTGATATTGTTGCACCAGACGGTGTCGAAATAGATGTCGAAAAAGCGATGTCCGAGAAAATTGGGGTTTCACTTGAACCTGGAGTTCAACAGTTGAATGGGAAGGAACTTTTAGGATATGCACGGTTCCGCGCAGATGCTGAAGGGGATTTCGGACGAGTTGAGAGACAGCAAAAAGTTATGGAAGCATTAAAAGATGAAATCATGAGTCCTTCCAATGCTGCTCATTACCCGAAATTTGCAGGGGCCATACATGGTTATGTCCAGTCTGATTACTCATCTACAGATGAAGTCAAACGAGTACTAAGCCTGGCGTTCAGCGGGGGAGTAGACATTAATAAAATGACCATCCCTGTGGAACATAGTTATGATTTTGGGTCTTATCCGGGTGTAGGATCTGTCATTGAAATAAATCTAGATGAAAATAAGCAGGCTTTAAGCGAATTCCTAGGAATGCGATTGCGTTGATAAATTGATTATCAGCGCAATTTTCCTGTAAAATTAGTTTTATCGTAATCATTCTTAAGATTATGAGAATTCGAAAGTGGGGACATGATATGCAACCAGAAAAAACATCCTTTTTTTCTACTAGATTCATTCAGTTTCTAGGTGGGAGGAATACACTATATTTAATGTTATTGATCTTATTATTGGGTTTGATTATATGGATCTTTGATGTCGTTTCGTTTGTTTTTTATCCCATGCAAGTGTTTTTGGCGAATGTCGTATTGCCTGTCATTTTAGCAACCATTGGGTATTACCTTTTACGTCCTTTACTGCGGCTTTTGATACGGTTGAAAATACCGAAAATCTGGGGCATTCTTATTATTTTCTTAGGGTTAATCGGCCTCATCACCTTATTAATCTTACTTGTGTTTCCGTTCCTAAAAACGCAGTTAACGAATTTGATTCAAGATTTCCCTGGATACTTCAAGGAACTTGTCATATCTATTGATGCCTTTCTTAAAACATCAATCTTTTCGAGTTACTATGCTAATCTTGAATTTGATGTAAATATAATACTGCAGCAACTACCTGAGGATATTGGAAATACCCTCCAGGATGCTGTGGGTGGAGTTGCTAGTGGGATTGGGAAAGTAATCTCCACTTTGACAGGTTTAATATTGGCGATTGTAACCGTGCCATTTATTTTGTTTTACTTGTTGAAAGACGGCGAAAAGTTACCGCAATATATTCTGAATTTATTGCCTCCACGCATGAGAGAAGATACACGTCAGGTAATGAAAGATGCAGACAAACAAATCAGTGCATATATTCAAGGACAAATTTTGATCGCGATGTGCATTGGATTTATGGTGTTCATCGGTTTCGTTATTATTGGTATGGACTATGCTTTGCTTCTAGGGGTTTTAGCCATGATTACTAGTGTAGTGCCCTATTTAGGACCGATTATTGCAATCGCACCAGCAGCTGTGATTGCTATCGTAACTTCCCCATTCATGCTGTTTAAATTGGCGATTGTGTGGACAGTCGTACAATTAGTAGAAGGGAAGTTTATTTCTCCTCAGATTATGGGTAAATCACTACATATACATCCAATTACCATTATTTTTGTTTTATTGACTGCGGGTTCATTGTTTGGAGTTCCAGGCGTAATTTTAGGGATTCCAGGGTATGCTTTACTTAAAGTATTGGTCACGCATATTTATAAGTTATTTAAGCGTAGATACAATCGACATGAAACAGAGCTTGATCATCATTATTGATAATGGACATGAGATAAGTGAATCAATTGGAATGGATGGAATGGTTTCTATGACAGGGAGGAAGACATGATGTTGAAAAAGTTTTTGTCTACAATCGGTATTGGTTCAATGAAAGTAGATACTGTTGTAGACAAACCTGAAATTGCGCACGGAGAATCACTATCAGGTAAAATTTATATTAATGGTGGTCAAAGCGAACAAGTTATTGAGTTCATTAAATTAGAAGTATTGTTGAGAAAAGAAGGGCATCGGGAAGACAGTGATTTTGATGTAACTGAAGAGTGTGTGGCGAAACACACCATTGAAATGGTAGGCTCAGTAAAATCAAAAGAAACCCGTATGGTGCCTTTTGAATTGATGCCAGATGAACGCTGGGTGTTAACAGATGATACCGCAAAAATGTATTTACGCACATCAGTACATATCATTAATGCGGTGGATGTGCAGGATGAAGATGAAATTGTTTACGGTAAAGATTTAGGTTAAGAAGTAAGCCATTCCCAACAAATGAACTGAACCAAAAAAGTTAAACATGAAAATTATGCAGATTTAAGGACCTGACTCCGGTATTTCACTGGGCTCAGGTTCTTTAATTTTGCCTTGATACGCTTGTTGTTGTAGTAATCCATAAACTCGTCCAGTTCTCTCTCAAAATGAGCGATGTCTCGAAAGTCTTGCAGATAGAGAAGTTCGGACTTCAAGATGGCAAAGAAACTCTCCATGGCTGCGTTGTCGAGACAGTTTCCCTTACGGGACATGCTCTGGGTGATGCCGTGTGCATCGAGTGTCTTGACGAATTTCGCATGTTGATAATGCCAGCCTTGATCTGAGTGGAGGATGACGTTATCCTCAGGACACAACTTTTCCAAAGCCTGATCTAACATATCACTTACGAGTTCATATACTGGGCGTGCCATGACCTTGAAAGCGATGATTTCCCCATTGCACAGATCCATGATGGGTGACAGGTAGCGTTTCTCTCCAAACAGGTGGAACTCTGTCACGTCCGTGACCCACTTCTGGTTCATTTTATCCGCACGGAAATCACGATTCAGATGATTTGGAGCGATATGACCGACATTCCCTTTGTAAGAACGGTACTTTTTCATACGGACCAGGCACTTCAGTCCCATGTCATTCATGAGACGAAGGATGGTCTTGGGATTATGTTTGAAGCCTCTGTTTTCGAGTTCTATCGTGATACGTCGATACCCGTAACGTCCCTTATGCTCGTGGTAGATCTCCGTGATGGCCTTCTTTACCAGTTCATATTTGTCTGGCGCATTCAACCGCTGTTCCCAGTAGTAATAGACACTCCGTTTGATACTGGCCACTTTAATAAGGTCGGTGACCTGGTAGAGATGCTTCAGTTCAAGGATTACTTGCGTCTTGATTTTATTTGTGACCTTTCCTGTTCTTGAACCAAAGCTTTCAACTTTTTTAGGTACGCGTTTTCCATCTCTAAAAGTTTGACCTTCTCCTTCAACTGATCAATCTCTGTTAACTCTTTCTTATCTTCTGATTTCTTTTTCATAGGAGGACGAACCTTTCTATTGGGAAACAGGGCGTCGTAACCTTCTTTTTCGAAGGCTCTTCTCCAACTTCTAATCATTGCTGGTGAGGTAATGCCATATTCGACCGCAATATCGAGAGAAGAACTTTCTGTATCCGCCATATTGTTTAGTACCTCCAGTTTAAACTCTGCAGAATACGTTGTATAGGATACATCAAAGATGTCAGGACCCCAAACCTTGTAAAGTCCAACCCACTCTCGAAGAATAACTTGTGACACACCAATTTCTTTTGAGAGAGTTGAATATCCCTCGTTGCCATCCAAGTATCGTTTAACTGCTGAAATTTTTTGTTCTTTTGTAAATTTGGCCAAAATAAACACCCCATAAAAGTTAGATTGGTGTCTAACTTTTATGGGGCAGTTCACAAACAGGGGATGGTTTTTCTTATGTGTAATAGCTGTGGAATACAAACATATTCATTGTAAGTTACTTGAGTTTAACAAGTATTGTATTATTGTTGTAAAATGCAAGTATATTACATTGTATTAATTTGCATAATGCAAGTGTATAACAAATCAGTGTTTTCAAGGAAAAGAGCGTTTATTATTCATGGAAATTATATTGGTAAGGTCAATTAATTGAAGTGTTAAATGAAAAAAGAGAGAATGGGAAAGTGTAAAATATGTAGACACTGGAGGAATAACAAAAATGAAAAATAACTTGCAAGCATGTACAACTTTACATAATGGAATCAAAATGCCTTGGTTCGGATTAGGCGTTTTTAAAGTTGAAGAAGGAACAGAGGTAATAGAAGCTGTGAAGACTGCTATCTTAAAGGGATACCGCAGCATTGATACTGCTGCAGTGTATCAAAATGAAGAAGGAGTGGGTGAAGGAATCCGTCAGGGAATGATAGAAACCGGTATTTCACGAGAAGAATTATTTATCACTTCTAAAGTGTGGAATGCAGATTTCGGATACGAAACTACTTTGGACGCTTATGAAACAAGTCTAAAAAAATTAGGCTTGGATTACTTAGATCTATACTTAATTCACTGGCCAGTAGAAGGAAAGTATAAAGATACTTGGCGAGCACTTGAAACTATCTATACTGAAAACCGTGTAAAAGCAATTGGAGTAAGTAATTTCCATATTCATCACCTAAAAGATGTAATGAAAGATGCAACAATCGTTCCGATGGTCAATCAAGTTGAATACCATCCTAAATTGAGTCAGGAAGACCTGCGTGCATTTTGCCAACAAAACAATATTCAACTTGAAGCTTGGTCACCCCTTATGCAAGGGCAATTACTTGATGATGTGAAACTTAAAGAAATTGCTGAGACACATGGAAAATCCGTGGCACAAATCATCTTGCGTTGGGATCTTCAAAATGATGTTGTGACCATTCCAAAATCAATCAATGAACATCGTATTGTTGAAAATGCATCTATATTTGACTTTGAGCTTTCGGCAGAAGAAATGGAGAAAATTTCTTCACTCAATGAAAACAAACGTGTAGGTCCAGATCCAGATAACTTTGATTTTTAATAGTACTTATCACACCGCTCACTTAATTGAGCGGTGTTTTTTGTCTCTCAAATTCTTGGGCATTCCTCACACCACTTTTCTTGCTGCACATATCCTATAGAACATCTTGAAGTAGGGATACCCTCTTCAAACAAAAGGATGCAAGAAAGGAGAAGAAATCTGATGGGTGTTGAATTAACAGCGTTGCATTGGATTTATGTCGTTTTTATCTTTTTAATCATCGGCTTTATGGTGATGAGACGTGATACAACCATTGTAAGTATCGTCGGTATTTTTCTAATTGCCATTACTGCCACTGGCTCTTTGAGTGGCTCAATCAGTAGTATTTTTAACAGCTTCATTTTCGCGATTACAGAATTATTGCCAACGATACTTGTTATCTCAATTATTGTCGCGATGAGTAAAGTTCTGACAACGACCGGAATCAATGATGTGATGATTTCACCGTTTTCGAAACTCATTAAGACCCCTGCATTGGCTTATTGGACAATCGGAATCTTAATGATGGTCATTTCATGGTTTTTCTGGCCGTCTCCAGCTGTAGCGTTGATGGGCGCTGTATTACTTCCAATCGCACTTCGTGTAGGCTTGCCTGCACTTGGGGTTGCCATGGCAATGAACTTATTCGGGCACGGAATTGCGTTATCAGGAGATTTCATTATTCAAGGAGCACCAAAATTGACCGCGGATGCTGCGGGGCTTCCAGTTGGTGATGTCATCAGTGCAAGTATTCCGCTAGTTATTGTGATGGGGCTCGTGACTACCATTACCGCGTTTTATTTCTTGAAACGAGACTTAAAATCCGGATTGTTAACAGCAACTACAGGAATATCAGCCATGCCAACAACGGAACCTACTGAACATCAATTAACGTTGTTATCCGCAGGACAAAAGCGCTTTTTTGCACTCCTGATCCCTGTCCTGTTTGCACTTGACGTGATTGCGATGTCCATTCTTGATTTACAGGGTGGCGATGCAACCGCATTGATAGGTGGTACATCTGTTTTCATCCTCTTATTCATTACAATAGTCAGCCATAAAAATAAAGGGCTTGAAAAAGCTACAAGTTACTTTATTGAAGGTTTTCAATTCGGTTTTAAAGTGTTCGGTGCAGTCATTCCGATTGCTGCATTCTTTTATCTGGGAGATGCAGGGTTCAATAAAATAATCGGTGAACTATTGCCGAAGACTTCACATGGCATCGTCAACGACCTTGGTGTAGCTCTTGCATCACTCGTTCCGTTAAGTAAAGAAGTCGGTGCAGTTACTTTGACGATTGTTGGCGCAATAACTGGCTTGGATGGCTCGGGGTTCTCGGGTATTTCTCTGGTAGGTTCTGTTGCCACTATCTTTGCTAATGCAATCGGTGCAGGTGCAGCTACTTTGACCGCTCTTGGTCAAATTGCAGCCATATGGGTTGGTGGAGGGACGTTGGTTCCATGGGCTCTTATTCCAGCGGCAGCTATCTGTGGTGTCGATCCATTTGAACTTGCGAGAAGAAACCTTCTTCCAGTGACAATCGGGTTGGTTGTTACAACAATCGTAGCCATGTTTTTAATATAATCTATGATATACGGACCCTCTGAAATTGGAGGGTCTTTATTTTTTGATAACCTGGACGTTGTTCTCCAAACTGTTGTTTCTATTAAATGCTAAAATACTATATAGATACGTTAGTGACACGGAGGTTTTCAAATGATTAAAAGATTAGTGATTACAGGTTATAAACAGCACGAGATTGGTGTTTTCGACGATAAACATCCAGGCGTAGGTTTTATAAAGAAGGCATTAGAAAATCGTCTTCTTGAACTAATTGACGATGGACTGGAATGGGTTATTGTCAGCGGGCAGTTAGGGGTCGAAACGTGGGCAGCGCAATTGGTTATTGATTTGAAGCAATCATTCCCGCATTTAAAATACGCAGTCATTACGCCTTTTCTTGAGCAAGAAAAGAACTGGAATGACAGCAAAAAAGAAATGTATCAAACGATTTGTTCAAATGCTGATTTTCAAACAAGTGTGACGAAAAAACCTTATGAAGGACCTTGGCAATTTATAGAAAAGAATAAATTCATAATACGAAATTCTGACGGTCTACTGATCATTTATGATGAGGAAAATGAAGGTTCACCAAAGTTTATGAAAGAACTGGCCATGAAATATGCAGAACGTCATGACTATCAAATCATTACAATAACAGCTGACGACTTACAGTTAGTAGCGACAGAAGAACAACAAAACCAGTGGTCAGAATAAATATACCTAACATTCTAAATAAAATAATTTTTCTTGTTGTCATAAATGAATTAATAGTAAACTATTTATGAGTAGACGTAATCAAATGATTAAAAATTCTTAGATTGCGATTTGAAAATAATAGGGGATGTTTAGGATGGTAACAAAATTTGAAGAATTTGCGTATACACGACCTGAATTCGAACAGATTGAAACGCAGTTTAATGAAGCATTAACTGAGTTTAATGACTCCGAAACTGTTGAAGTACAAAGTGAAGTAATGAAGCAAATCAATGATATCAGAAACCATGTGGGAACGATGATGAACATTGTCTACATCAGAAATTCAATTGACACGAATGACGAGTTTTACAAAGCGGAACGGGACTACTTCGATGAACTAAGTCCAAAAGTAGATGATTTAATTACAAAATATTATAAGTCACTGGTGAGCTCATCTTTCCGTAACGAGTTGGAAGAAAAGTGGGGCACTCAATTATTTGCCATTGCGGAAGCACAGATTAAATCTTTTTCTTCTGAAGTCATTCCAATGATGCAAAAAGAGAATAAACTCTCATCAGAATATCAACAATTGATTGCGTCTGCCAAAATCAATTTTGAAAATGAAGAGCGTACCTTGGCACAGATGCAGCCATTCACTGAATCTACAGACCGTGACATGAGGAAACGGGCAAAAGACGCCTACTTTAGCTTTTTCGCAGAAAACGAGCAGCAACTCGATCGGATTTTTGATGATTTGGTAAAAGTTCGAACGGAAATTGCCCGTACATTAGGATACAAAAACTTTGTGGAACTGGGCTATTATCGTATGATTCGCACAGATTATGACGCGAAAATGGTCATGAACTTCCGTGATCAGGTCAAGGATTTCATTGTTCCGTTGGCATCCAAGTTAAAAGAACGTCAGCAGGCTCGCATCGGGGTAGATGATTTCAAATACTACGATGAATCAATCAATTACAAAACCGGAAATGCCACACCAAAAGGTTCACCGGAGTGGATCATAGATGGTGGCAAAAAAATGTATGATGAATTGTCGAAGGAAACAAGTGAATTCTTTGATTTCATGATAGACAATAACTTGATGGATCTTGTCGCGAAAAAAGGGAAAGCAAGCGGTGGGTACTGTTCGTATATCGAAGATTACAAAGCACCTTTCATTTTTTCTAACTTTAACGGTACATCTGGAGATATAGATGTTCTCACACATGAAGCGGGACACGCATTCCAAGTGTATTCAAGTCGTCATTTTGAAATCCCTGAATATAATTGGCCAACATACGAAGCGTGTGAAATTCATTCTATGAGTATGGAATTTCTTACTTGGCCATGGATGGAAAACTTCTTTAAGGAGGATACGGATAAATACAAATTTTCCCATTTAAGCAGTTCGCTTGAATTCTTGCCATATGGGGTGGCTGTGGATGAATTCCAACACTTTGTTTATGAAAATCCGGAGGCATCGCCAGCTGAACGTAAAAAGGCTTGGAGTGAGCTTGAGGAAAAATATTTGCCACACCGTGATTATGACGGTAATGACTACTTAAACAGAGGTGGGTTCTGGCAACGACAAGGCCATATTTATCAAAGTCCGTTCTATTATATTGATTATACATTGGCTCAAATCTGTGCATTCCAGTTCTTCAAACGAACGTTAGAAGACCGTGAGCAAGCTTGGGCAGATTATGTACACTTATGTAAAATTGGAGGAAGTCTGTCGTTTACAGGACTTGTAAAAGAAGCCAATTTGATTTCACCATTCGAAGATGGTTGCGTTGAATCCGTAATCGGCCCAATTGAACAATGGTTAAATTCAATTGACGATAAAGCACTTTAAGGGCTGTTTAATGATGTGCGCAAATGTACGATAAGCAACCAACAACATCGATTAACAAAGCTAGAAAAGAGACAAGGCCTCGCCAAATTTGGCGGGGCTTTTTATTTTGGCTTCATTTTAATATTTTCTATTATTAACCCTATTCTTGGAACGGGGTTAGGAATTGCGATGAAAGATGAAGGAGTATTCCATTTGGAATTTTCTGAAATTATTATTGACATCTAACTCTCCCGCTATTAATCTAAAGTAAGTATTACAGAATTATAGCAAAACGTATATAAAGTGTTATATATAAAAACGAAATGTTTTTTTACTGTGCTATTAAAGAACGAACGATAATGTAGGGGGAAATGATAATGTCTCATGATCGGGAAGTGTATGACGTAACGATTATTGGGGGAGGACCCATCGGTTTATTCTCCGCCTTTTATGCTGGACTCCGTAATATGTCCTGCAAAATTATTGAAAGCCTCCCGCAACTTGGAGGGCAATTGTCTGCGTTGTATCCAGAAAAATATATTTATGATGTTGCCGGTTTTCCGAAAATATCTGCACAAAAACTTATTGATAACTTACTAGAACAAATGGGTCAATTTGAACAAACGATTTGTTTGAATCAAGAGGTGGAGGCACTTGAAAGACAAGCCGATGGCACATTTAAGCTTATAACGAGTAAGGGCATCCATTATTCAAAAACCATATTGATAACAGCAGGTAATGGAGCATTCCATCCGAAGAAACTGGATTTGGAAGATACATTGAAATTTGAAGAAAGCAATCTTCATTATTTGATCAATGATTTACAACAATTTGCCGGGAAAAAAGTACATGTTTTTGGTGGGGGAGATTCTGCAGTTGACTGGGCACTCATGCTGGAGCCAATCGCACAGAAAGTATCCATTGCTCACCGTCGCGATAAATTCCGAGCACATGAAAACACAGTGGAAAAGATGAAAAACTCCTCTGTAACAGTGCTGACTCCCTTCGTCCCTGCAGAGTTAAGTGGAGAAGACCGCATTACACAGGTTGTATTGAAAGAAGTAAAAAGCAACGAAAGAACTATCATTGATGTAGATGCTGTACTAGTCAATTATGGATTTGTATCGTCACTTGGTCCCATCAAGAACTGGGGCATGACTCTTGAGAAAAACAGCATTGTCGTAAATTCAAGAATGGAAACTGGTATTCCTGGCATTTTCGCTGCGGGAGATATTTGCACATATGAAGGCAAAGTAAAACTGATTGCTTCAGGTTTTGGAGAGGCTCCAACAGCAATTAGCAATGCAAAAGTTTATATTGATCCATCTTCAAAAGTTCAGCCACTTCATAGTACGTCAGTTATGGAAAAGGTGAATTCTAAAACTGCAGAATTGGTGAAATAATAAACATATAAAATAGGCATTCAATTCAATGTAACAAAGTAATTAATTAACGTATGTATAACGTTATGTGAAACATCAACTTCGCATATCTTAAGATAAGGAGGGTTCAATATGACAAATGTAAACACCTCGAATGAAGAAAAGCAGTATGCACATTTTATCAAACGCATTGAAGCTGGTGACAAAATTGAAGCGGATGACTGGATGCCAGAAGAATATAGACAGACACTCATAAAGCTAATTTCGATGCACGGCATGAGCGAAATTATGGGAGCTTTACCTGAAAAAGAATGGGTACCTAAAGCTCCTTCTTTGAACCGAAAACTCGGAATTATGGCTAAGGTACAGGACGAGATGGGGCATGGGCAGCTTCTGCTTCGTGTAACGGAGGACTTACTGGCACCATATAACAAAACCCGTGCAGACTTAATGCAGGATCTATTTAATGGAGATTTGAAGTTTCATAATGTTTTTCATATGGAAACGAAAACGTGGGCAGATGCAGGGATTATTGGATGGCTAGTTGACGGTGCCGCGATTATTACCCAAACAGATATGCTTAAAGCTTCATATGGTCCGTACGCAAGAGCACTGCAACGAATCTGTGCAGAAGAAGTATTCCATGCTCAACATGGTGAATCCATCATCTTAGCGTTAGCTGAAGGAACAGATGAACAGAAAGCGATGGTTCAGGAGGCCCTTAATCGTTGGTGGGAACCACTTCTTATGTTCTTCGGGCCCGCTAGTAAGGAAACGACCGGTTCATCCAAACAAGATTTAACAATTAAATATAAAATCCGGACGAAAACAAATGAAGAATTCAGGCAAATCTTTTTTGATAAATATATGCCACGAATACTTTCACTGGGATTGACCATACCGGATCCGACCTTCCATTTCGATAAAGATAGCAATTTATGGTCCTATCAGCAGCCGGATTGGAATGAATTTAAGAAAATCATAAAAAATCAGGGGCAACGTTCGGAAGCACGACTAAATTTACGTCGACATTCTTATGAATATAATTCATGGGTACGGGATGCACTCAGTGCGAATATAAGTTAGTGAAAGGAGTCAGGTGAAGTGGGAGAAGAGAAAACATTTTATCAGGAATATGAAATTTTTAGCAAACGAACACCGAGCTCAGCTTTCCAGCACCAATTCAGTTTACTGGCTCCGAATGAAGATATGGCGCTAATTTTAGCGCAGGAAAACTTTATGCGACGTGAGCCTGTTGCTGACATTTGGATCATCAACCGTAAGCACATTAAACGAATGAATGCTGAAGAAAAATTGACACTTAACCGCCTAGAAAACAAAGAGTACCGCACGACCAAAGGGTATGGTTACTTGAAAAAGAAATGGCGTCAATATGAACAGGAAATGCTGGATGAAAAAGAAATCTTGTCATGGGGAGGCGATAGAAAATGAACAATGCTGACTCAGTGATGAGCCCGGAATATACAGGAGCGGTAAAAAGTTTGTTATTCCAGTTGGCTGATGATGACTTTTTATACTCGTTTCGTGGATCGGAATGGTTAGGACTTGCTCCTCATATTGAAGCGGACATCGCTTATTCTTCAATCAGCCAGGATACGATGGGGCATGCGGCAATGTATTACTCACTTCTTGAAAATCTGGGTGCAGGAAAAGCGGATGATCTGGCTCATTTTCGCCTAGCATCGGATAGAAAAAACAGTATTTTAACAGAACGCGTGAACGGGCAAGGATATTATTTGGAAACTCCCCATTATGATTGGGCATATGCGGTTGCACGAAGTTATTTATATACACAAGCAAAAAAAGTGAAAATCGACTCTTTATGCGAAAGCTCCTACCAACCTCTTGCGGAAGTAGCTGTAAAAGTGAGAATGGAACTTTATTATCACCGCCTGCACTGGGATACGTGGTTCAAGCAATTGATGAATTCTACAGATGTAGCAAAAAAGAAAATGAACAATGCTATCACCCGTGTGATGGATGATTTCGGAGATGTTTTCTCTTACGGCGATCAAAAACAAGCGATCGAATCTAGTGGGCTTATCGGAAGTGAGGAAGAATTGAAACAAAAATGGCAAATAAGCATCGAACCAATGATGCTAGCGGTGCACATGCAAATGTTGAAAATTCCTGATCATCCAGTAAAAAACGGACGAAATGGACAACACACAAAAGATCTGGAGGAGGCTCTAACGACTCTTTCAGAAGTTTACAAGCTCGATACAGCCGCCGTCTGGTAAAAGATCGGGAAAGGAGGAGGCAACATGACTGTATTTACAGAAGTGTCGGTTGAGCGGATTTATGAAGCTCTGCTGAACGTGAAAGATCCAGAAATAGACACGGTCAGCATCTTTGATCTCGGTATGATCGGTGAAGTTACAACGGATGGAAATCATGTGAAAGTTGTTCTTCTACCAACCTTTTTAGGTTGTCCCGCACTAGAAATTATCAAGAAAAATACCATAAGTGCTATAAAAGAATTACTAGATGTCGGTGAAGTTGAAGTGGAATTCGCATTACATCCACCATGGACATCAGATCGTATTACAGAAAAAGGACATAAGAATTTAAGGGCGTTTGGAATTGCACCACCTCCGCGTCATTTTAAAGAAGATGGAAGTTGGCATGTTGATTGCGCCTATTGCGGGTCCACCTACGTGACAATGGACAATATCTTTGGACCAACCGCATGTCGAAGTATTCTATATTGCAAGAGTTGCAAAAACGTATTTGAGGCCATGAAACCGGTCTCTACCAACATGTAAAGTGAGGAGAAAATAATGGCTAAATTAATCGCATTATACAAACACCCTGAAAACAAAGAGGCTTTCGATGATCATTACTTCAATGTCCATGGACCGCTGACAGCAAAAATTCCTGGTCTGCGCGAAATGAAAGTGACCAAATTCTCTGGTTCTCCAATGGGAGGAGAAAGCAAATATTACCTTATGTGCGAGATGATTTACGATGATATGGAATCAATGCAACATGGTATGCGTTCTGCTGAAGGTAAAGCTTCCGGTAAAGACCTAATGGGGTTTGCAGGGAATCTAGTTACATTGATGATTGGTGAAGATGCGTAATGAACGCGTTTGAATTCATTGAAACTTCCATTGAAGGAAACGTGGCGTTAATCGAGCTGAACCGCCCGCGTCAGTTGAATTCCTTGAACCGGAAAATGGTAAGGGAACTGGTCGAGGCGATGGAAGGTTTTGATCGAGATGACCAGGTGCGCGTGATGGTGTTGGCTGGTAAGGGCCGAGCTTTCTCGGCAGGAGCGGACATCGACGAAATGACGAATGATGATTCAATCAGTCTGGAACTGCTGAATCAATTTGCCGATTGGGATCGGTTGGCGCTCATTAAGAAGCCGATTATTGGTGCAGTAAAAGGATTTGTTTTCGGCGGAGGATTTGAGCTTGCACTATGTTGTGACGTTCTAATTACAGCCAGTGGAACAGAGTTCTCATTCCCTGAAGTAGGTCTTGGTGTCATGCCCGGAGCAGGTGGAACACAGCGCTTGACGAAACTTGCCGGACGGACAAAAGCTTTAGAGTGGCTATGGACGGGCGAGCGTATTTCAGCGAATAAAGCTTTAAAATATGGAGTCGTCAATAAAATTGTGGCACCAGAACTACTGATGGAGGAGTGTATGAAGTTCGCAAACAAACTTGCCAAGCAACCGCCTCTATCCTTACGTCTTATCAAAGATTCTGTAAACAAGGCAGTTGATTCTTCCTTATTTGAAGGCATGCAGTATGAACGGAAAAACTTCTATTTGCTGTTCTCGACTCAGGACCAAAAAGAAGGTATGAATGCATTTGTTGAAAAGAGAAAACCGGATTATAAAGGGAAGTAAGGAGTGTGTTGAATGTTTGAGACGATCCGTTACGACGTCAAAGACGGTATTGCATGGCTCTATTTAAATAGACCGGACAGTTTGAACGCATTTGTCGCTCAAATGAACCGAGAAGTGAAAGACGCAATCAAAACTGCCTCTAACGATGAACAAGTTCGCTGCATTGTTATTTCAGGAGAAGGAAGGGCATTTTGTTCTGGACAGGATTTGTCTGAAGTCGATGAAAAGATGGATCACGGTCAAGTCTTGCGTGACCATTATGGTCCGATGATGAAGCAAATCAGGCAGTGTGAAAAACCAATTATTGCAGCTGTAAATGGAGTTGCGGCGGGAGCTGGCTTTAGTTTAGCACTTGCTTGTGATTTCAGGCTTGTCTCAGAGCGCGCAAGTTTTATTAATGCGTTTATCCATGTCGGTCTCATTCCCGATTCAGGGAATCTCTATTATTTAACACGCCTGGTGGGTGAAGCGAAGGCTATAGAACTTTCAATATTGGGTGAAAAACTGAAAGCAGAAGATGCATTTAATATGGGACTGGCAACACAACTTATCTCATCGGAAAGCTGGGAAGAAGACGTAACTGCTTTTGCAAAACGCATTGCCTCTTTACCGACGAAAGCAGTCGGATTGATTAAACGGTATTTGAAAGCGGTTCCAGAACTTTCGTTTGAAGATTACCTTGAACATGAAGCTCAAGGGCAACGGATAGCAGGACTTACAAAAGATCACCGTGAAGGTGTCAATGCATTTATGGAAAAACGAAAACCTGTCTTTTCAGGACAATAGGGGGAGTAATGACATGGCAACGATCAAAGAAAATCAGCTTGAGAAAGAATCAATGAAACGTGATTTTTATCATTTAATTATTAATGGTGAAAAAGTGAACAGTAGCAATGGTGAAACGATTAAAACTTTCAATCCGGCTACTGGTGAATTGATTGCGGAAGTGGCAAAAGCTTCTAAAGAAGATGCTGAAAAAGCAGTTGAAGCGGCACGTAATTCTTTTGACCATGGAAAGTGGAAGCTCTACCCGATTGGGCGCCGTGCGCAGGTATTGAATAAAATTGCAGGAATCATGCGCTCTCGTTTCAATGAGCTGGTGGAATTGGAAATGCTTGATACTGGTAAATCGCTTCATGCAGCACAAGGGCAAGTGTCTCAAGCCATCGAAGATTTTGAGTTTTACGCAGGCGCAATCGTTGGGCATCGCGGCACAGTAAATAACGTACCGGGTCAATTCCACAACTATACGGAGAAAGAGCCCGTTGGAGTTTGCGCTCAAATCATTCCATGGAACTATCCGCTAATGATGGCAGCATGGAAAATCGCACCTGCAATAGCTGTAGGATGTTCAGTAATTGTCAAACCGGCATCTCTTACTCCACTTACTGCAATTATCCTTGGAGAAATCTGTCTCGAAGCAGGGGTTCCTGCAGGCGTAGTGAACGTGATTCCAGGTTCGGGAGCGGAAGTCGGAAACTTCTTAGTGGAGCATCCACGAGTAAATAAAGTTGCGTTTACAGGTTCTACACCAATCGGGAAAGACATTATGGGTAGAGCTTCTGAAACGTTAAAACGCGTGACATTGGAGCTTGGCGGTAAATCTCCAAGTCTAGTATTTGAAGATGCAGATATTGATGCTGCGGTTGATGGTTCATTATTTGGCATTTTCTATAATTCGGGCCAATCATGTGAGGCACGTTCTCGTTTATACGTCCATGAAGACATTTACGATGAATTCATGAACAAGTTTGTAGAAAAAGCGAAGAAATTACAGATGGGCAATCCGTTTGATAAAGGTACACACGTAGGAGCAATTATTGATCAAGCACAACTTGAAACAATTGATGGCTATGTTCAATCCGCTAAAAAAGAAGGAGCGGCAATCCTTGTCGGAGGAAATGTCGCGAAACCAGAAGGCTATGAAAATGGTTTCTGGTATGAGCCGACAATCATCGCAAACGTAAATCACGACATGAAGGCTGTAACAGATGAAATCTTCGGACCAGTTGTCGTTGTGATGAAATTCAAAGATGAAAAAGAAGCGATCCGCCTAGCAAACGATACTGAGTTCGGATTAGGTTCGGCTGTCTGGTCTAAAGACGGAGCACGTGCTACTCGCGTTGCCAATCAGATTCAAGCTGGAATCGTTATGGTCAACTGTCCGTTCTCTGCCTTCCCTGGAACGCCTTTTGGTGGCTATAAACAATCTGGATTTGGGCGCGAACTATGCATAGAAACATTGGACCTTTATACAGAAACGAAAAGTATTTTATCGTACTATGGTAGCCGTCCTTTAAATCCGTTCGGTCTATAAAATCTTTTAAATGACGGACAGGGAGTTATCCAACCCCCTGTCCGTATTCTTTCACCTCAAAAGGAGGAATATCTCGTGATTAATCGTATTGTTGTCGTCGGTTCAGGTTTGATGGGCAGAGGAATTGCTTATGTTGGCGCAGTTGGTGGTTTTGACCTAACTGTAGTCGACATACATGAACATGCATTGGAAAATGCAAAAAAGGAAATTGAACGGATGTTTGAAAAAGGGATAGCGCTTGGAAAAATAACTTCTGATCATGCTTCAAATGCATTGCGGAACTTAAGTTTTCAACCTGACTTATCCGAAGCTGCACGAGAAGCAGATTTGATTATTGAAGCGGTTCCTGAAGAGATAGCTATAAAAAAACGAGTGTTTGAAACAATGGAAGAACACGCACCTGCTCATTGTTATTTCGCGACGAATACGTCAACGATGAGTCCGACAGAAATTGCTTCATTTGCAAAACGACCTGATAAAACGATAGCGATGCATTTTTTCAATCCTGTACATAAAATGCCGCTTGTTGAAATTGTCCGTGGCTTGGAAACGAGTGATGAAACTGCCAAAACAATCAAAGAAGTTGCAGAAAAGATGGGCAAAGAAACGGTTGTTATCAATGAATTCCCGGGATTTGTTACTAGTAGGATTAGTGCCCTCGTTGGTAACGAAGCCTTCTACATGCTTCAGGAAGGACTTGGCACACCTGAAGAAATTGATAAAGCAATTAAGCTCGGCTTAAATTATCCAATGGGTCCATTCGAACTTGTAGATTTGGTGGGACTCGACACTCGCCTAAACAACTTAAACTATTTACATGCAAAGCTCGGGGAGAAATACCGCCCGGCACCGCTCCTTGAACAATATGTAAAAGCGGGACGTCTCGGACGAAAAACCGGCAAAGGTGTATACGACTATACAATAGAAGAAGAGTGGGTCAAGAAATGAGAGAAGTGGTCATCGTAGACGCAGTAAGAACCCCTATTGGAAGATATAACGGTGCATTAAAAGATGTGCGACCTGATGACTTGGGAGCAGTCGTGATCAAGGCATTGATTGAGCGTAATCCAGGTCTGATAACTTCACAAATTGAAGAAGTTGTTTTAGGGAATGCCAATCAGGCAGGAGAAGATAACCGCAATGTTGCACGTATGTCTGCATTATTAGCAGGACTTCCGGTTGAAGTGGCAGGCACCACGATAAATCGTCTGTGCGGTTCAGGTCTTGACGCTGTTATGTATGCGGCGAGAGCCATTGCAGTCGGAGATGGAGATGTTTACATCGCTGGTGGTACTGAAAGCATGACGCGCGCACCACTGGTCATGGCAAAACCAACTCAAGCATTCCCCAGAGGCAATATGGAATTGCAGGATACTACAATTGGTTGGCGCTTTACCAATAGTAAGTTAAAAGAGATGTACGGAACGGACTCGATGCCCGAGACTGCGGAAAATGTAGCACAGCGATTCAAAATTACACGAGCGAGTCAGGATCAATTTGCTTTTGAAAGCCAGCAACGAGCTAAAAAAGCATTGGAAGAAAACCGTTTTGCTGATGAAATTGTTCCGGTTGTTTATGTGGACCGAAAAGGAAATAACGTAGTGGTGAAGCAGGATGAGCATCCTCGTCCGGATACTACTTTTGAGAAACTCAGTCAGCTGAAACCGATTTTTAAAGATGGTACGGTTACGGCAGGGAACGCTTCAGGGGTGAATGACGGTGCGTCTGCTTTGTTGCTGATGAGTGCAGAAAAAGCGAAAGAATTGAACTTAATACCTCTGGCGAAATACGTGGCCGGTGCTACAGCTGGCCTCGAACCAAATGTGATGGGGCTAGGTCCTATTTACGCGACGAGAAAAGTATTGGAACGAACCGGTCTGACTGCAAATGATATTGGATTGGTTGAATTAAATGAAGCTTTTGCCTCACAGTCGCTAGAGTGTATAAAGCAATTAGAGCTGGACGATAAAAAAGTGAATGTTAATGGTGGTGCGATTGCTTTTGGTCACCCTCTTGGTGCCAGTGGCGCAAGAATATTAACCACACTTTTATATGAAATGAAAAGAGAGAACGTTCAATATGGCCTGGCTACGATGTGTATCGGAGTCGGTCAGGGAATCGCAACAATTATCGAGAATATATCGGAATAAGTTCAAATGTCCAAATAAGGCTGCCCCTCAGTTATAAAAATGGCAACATATCACAGAGAAAACGGGGTATTCACCAGCATTTACTTATAATGCTAATAGTTCTGTAACGATTTCCGAGATTGAATAAAGCAAGACTTGAATGATTTAAAACTGCTGCACTTATTATTTGGAGGGAGGAGCAGTATGTCAACTGTTCTATATAGAAAAGAAAACCATATCGGGTATGTGACCATTAATAGAGAACAAGCTTTGAACTGCTTTAATTTCGAAACGCTTCAGGAACTGCAATCGGTGACAGATTCAATCTCTCTTGATCCAGATGTTCGTGTTGTTATTTTCACTGGAGCTGGGGATAAAGCATTCAGTGCCGGAGCCGATTTAAAAGAACGCAAGACGCTGACTGAAACCGAAGTTCGAAGAAATGTGAGAGCTATTAGAGATGTATTTAATAGCATCGCAAATCTTCCTCAGCCCACGATTGCTGCCGTAAATGGCTATGCTTTTGGTGGGGGTTTTGAATTGATGATTGCCTGTGATTTTTCAATTGCAGCAAAAGATGTTCAGATGGGATTAACCGAAACAAGCTGGGCCATCATCCCAGGTGCTGGGGGTACTCAACGACTTCCAAGACTTGTAGGAGAAATGAAAGCAAAAGAACTGATTTTCACGGCTAGAAAGTTCACAGCTGAGGAAGGTGTCGAACTTGGCATCGTATTAAAAGTCGTAGAGAAAAAACAGTTGCTAGAAACATGCGAGCAGTTCGCTTTAAATATGATGAAAAATGGTCCTGTTGCGATTAAACAGGCAAAGTACGCTATTTCAACTGGAATGAATACAGACTTGCAGACAGGGTTAGCTATTGAGTCGAAAGCTTATGAGTTGGTGATTCCGACTACTGATCGTATAGAAGCTTTAAACGCATTTAGTGAAAAACGTCGTCCAATATTCACTGGGATTTAATGTTCATTTTAGTAATATAACGATATAATGAAAAATGGAATAAATCTTGATATATGTTGAATAGCAAAAAAGAAAGAGTGAAATGAATTGGCAAACACACAATCCATGATTTTTACAATTTATGGTGATTACATTCGGCATTACGGAAACAAAATATGGATTGGTAGTTTAATTCGCCTGTTAAAAGAATTTGGACATAATGAACAATCCGTGCGCGTAGCGGTTTCCAGAATGATGAAGCAAGGATGGATTGAGTCTGAAAAAAAAGGCAATAAGAGTTATTATTTCTTGACCCCACGTGGTGAAGCCCGTATGGAAGAAGCGGCAGTCCGCATATTCAAATTAACACCAGACGAGTGGGATGGGAAATGGCGTATGCTGATGTATACGATTCCTGAAGAAAAGAGACAGATTCGCGATGAACTTCGTAAAGAACTGTTATGGAGCGGGTTTGGCAGCTTTTCAAACGGTTGCTGGATTTCACCGAACAATCTTGAAAAAGAAGTGAATCTTCTAATTGAAAAGTATGAGATTCAAGATTATGCAGATTTCTTCGTGTCCTCATATAAAGGACCGCAAGCAGATCGATCACTTGTCGAAAAAAGCTGGCCCCTTCAAGAGATAGAAATGAAATATCAGGAATTCATTTCGACCTACAGCAAACAGTTCATCGTCCATCAAAGCATGATGAGCAAAGGCCAGATGTCGGATGCCGAATGTTTTGTGGAACGCACGAAGCTTGTTCATGAATACCGAAAATTTCTCTTCGCAGATCCTGGACTTCCGAAAGAGTTGCTTCCGGAAATATGGAATGGTCATCATGCGGCACTGTTGTTCGAACAATACTATAAATTGCTTGCTCAATCAGCAAGTCAATTCTTTGAAGAGGTATTCCAAGAAGACAATGATATGCGGTGGAAAGACAAATCATATGATGCGGATGACCATCCTTTAATGAGTGAGTGAGTCAAAAGGAATTTTTAATTAACAAATTAGAAACATCGCTGACCAATGAAACCATTCATCTCAAACAATAAATATGTGATAAAGATCACCAACAAATTATAAATTGATTTGTTGGTCATTTTTTATTTATATGAAAACGAAATAATAGCCGTTGTGTGGGGCTTGATTAGTTGAAGAATATAAAAACATGATAACTAATCAACTATGTAGAATGTTCATGTAAAACCAAAATTAGGTTTCTAAAATACAATTTAAAAATTAATGGGGGTTACATATTGAACGAGAAAACGACGAGATTATTTTTAACAGGGGCAATTGTAGTTTTAAGTATTTCCATTCTTTATTCGTCGTTTCAAATTTCAGGAGCAATAAGAGATACTTCAACCAATGGAACAACTAAGGATGAAGAGCAAAACAGATATGAATTAATTTCACCAAACGACAGCAATATTATTATTTTTGATAAACAAAGTGGAGAATATTGGAGAAAATTTATTGAAACTAACGAAGGACCTACCGAATGGGAAATACAGACATCTCCACTCGTTAAATAATCAATTTAATTCAGTGAGCTGCGTAGTCAGCTCTTTTTCTAATCCAACTTACTAACATAAAACAACATATAGAGCAGTTAACAAAACTGAAGGAGATTTTGTAATGAACCATCATAAATTGATAATTACTCAGTACAACGCCAAATATGCTGAACAAACAGTGGATATGTGGCGAGATAGTAAGGAACAGGCTATTGGTCAGAAAGAAATTCACAGCTTTGAAAATCACGTATATTTTTTAAATCATATATTACCTGAACAGTTTCAAATAGATTTAGCGTTAATTGATGAAAAAGTAGTTGGAATGATTGTCTATAATGAAATGGAAATAAGCCAATTATATATTCATATAGATTACCAAGGAATTGGTATAGGTCATTCATTACTAGATAAAGTAAAAGCACAATCAAGTGGGAGATTAACATTATACACATTTGAAGTAAATGAAAATGCACAACGATTTTACGAAAAACATGGATTTGAAATCATCGGTAGAGGACATGAAAATGAAGAGAATTTACCTGATATTCAATATGAATGGATATCTAAAAAAATGCTGTAATCGGTTCCCCTTTTAGGGGGGGTCTTATGGTCGTCGTACAGTTCTCACCTAAATAATGCTAGGTGGATACCTTGTCGTTTCGGAGGACCGAGCAAATAATGTCGACGCTGTAACTGAAGAAGAATTTAAACATAATTACGAGGAATTTAATACGAAAACACAATTGTTTTAAAGTTCGGAGGGACTCACCCTTATATAACTCCCATGAAAATAATAATCTAAATGATGACGATAATAATGGATGATTGAAAGCTTGAATCAGGTGTTATTAAGGTGAAAAAACGGTTCTTTACTTTATTGGTATGTTAAAATAAATAAAACAAGGTAAAAAATATGTTATCAATCCATGTAATTTATGTTAGGGGAAATTTGATGAAAGAGACATTAAACGAGAAAATTAATAAGAAAACAATCGCAAAGCAAAAAAATCTTAAAATTATTTTGCGAGCACTATTGGTCATTATTGGGGGCTTTATTACTGCATATGGACTAGAAGCGGTATTAATCCCGAACAATGTCTCAGATGGTGGTGTGACAGGCCTAAGTATTGTTGGGTCAGAATTGTTCGATTTGCCTTTAGGAGCACTTATTGCAATACTTAATCTCCCGTTCGTATTTTTAGGTTATAAGCAAATCGGTAAGCGTTTTGCTATATACTCAGTAATCGGGATAGCATCCTTAGCAGTTGGCACGATCCTTATGCACGGAGTATCAACCATCATTCATGGCGATACTTTGTTAGTAACCGTTGTCGGCGGTATTATAATAGGTTTCGGTATGGGTTTAGCATTACGAAATGGTGGCGCCTTAGATGGAATTGATATGTTAGCCGTATTACTATCTAGAAAATTACCTTTTGGAACAAGCGATCTTATCTTATTTTTAAACGTCTTTGTCTTTATTGTTGTTTCGTTAGTTTTCGGTTTTCAAGGGGCTATCTTATCGGCAATCGCTTACTTTATTGCTTCTAAAGTTATTCACATTGTTGAAGAAGGTTTAAGTGGTTCTAAAACCTTTAAAATTATTACGAATCAACCCGAAATCATGGTAGAGACAATTCGTGACCGCTTAGGCCGTGGAGCCACATATAGCATTGTTGAAGGCGGCTACTCAAATGAGCAATTTAAAGAAATCACTTGTGTAATTAATCGCTTGGAAGAAAGTAAAATGAAAGAAATCATACAGGAAATTGACGTCAATGCATTTGTAACGATATATGAAGTGGTGGAAGTTAGTGGCGGTAGGTTCAAAAAGAAAGATATTCATTAATCTTCTTTGAATCACTGACAAAGTGTATTCTTGGGAAGATATTATATATAAACGTTAAGACAGACGCTGATTAAATTCCAGCGTTTTTTTATGTTTATTGTTCACAGAATATTCTTTAATTTTAATTATCAAATGGATATTTTTGGTATAATATAAATGAAGGAGATGGCTGAGTTGAAAAAGTATTTACTGATTGGTGTGGCAGTATTATTGACTGCGTGTTCACAAGAGGTTACTTCGAATGAAATGCAAACGATTACAGACAAAGGCACAAAACCAGAAGTCGAATTGGTAGAACCTCTTGAAAATTCATTATTATTGGAATGGGATTACGACAATATGGATAGAGGTGACCACGATTATGAAACATTGGCTCATCCCCGTTTAGTCGTTGATCCTGATGACAAGGAAATTAAACGCGGAGATGTTATTTACTTCAAATCACCCGACTTCACTATAGAAAGCAATCCCGACTTCAATATGCCTGAGTATTACATTTCAAGAGTAGTTGGGCTAGAGGGCGAAACCGTAGAGATTAAGAACGGTCAAGTATTTATTGATGGCAAGAAACTAGATACTTTTTATTCTAAAGCGTTGAGTAGAGGTCAGAATGAAGAAGAATTTTTCAAAGAATCCGACCCTGCTAATAGAAGTGACGATGAATCTTGGAAAGAATACTTTGCAACAACTATGGAGCCTGTAAAAGTTGAAGCGAACACTGTATTTGTCTTGGGAGATAACTGGTGGAGAAGTACCGATAGTAAAGATTTTGGAGTATTGCCGATTGAAAATGTGAAAGGAAAGGTTTTAGGTTATAAGAAGTGATATGTGGAATAAAATATGTATTTTTGAAGAAAAAGTATTGAAACCTTACTGTCTAATTAAAGGGGGATAATTAGATGAAGAAAACAGGGTTCTATTGAGATGATACACCCCTCAATAGAACCCGTTAGAAAAATTAGGTGCAGATTGCTGATCATTTTTAATGTGAAGCGGAATCAGTTATCTGTTGGCAGCCCAGTTCCCAGTTTTTACTTATTCAGTTTCTTTGCTTTGAAGAATTTCTCGGTAGTCGTATCCTTTTTGAACATACGTATCAATGGAAAGCTGGATAATTTCAAAGTCTTTATCGCTCAGTTCCCTAACTACTTTTCCTGGCGATCCCACAACTAATGAACGCGGTGGAAATTTTTTGCCGGGAGGAATTAATGTATTGGCACCGATGATGCATTCTTCCCCGATTTCAGCATGATCCAGTATGGTGGAACCCATGCCGATGATCGAACGTTTTCCAATTTTACAGCCGTGTAAGATGACATTATGGCCAACTGTTACTTCGTCTTCAACTATAACAGGCGCATCTTCATACAAATGAATCGTAGAATTGTCTTGAATACTGCATCTTTTTCCAATCGAAATAAGTCCTTCATCTCCACGTAAAACGGCGTTGAACCAAATAGTCGATTCTTCCCCTACTATTACTTCTCCGATAATTTTAGCTCCTGGCGCAACGAATACCGTTGAAGCTAGTTTAGGTGTATTTCCTTTAAATGAAATAATCAACACTATTACCCCCAATTTGAATTCACGCAATTGTCTTTCAACTACAATTACTATAACATATTCTAGTAGAGGTGAATGGAAAATGAAATATGTTTGTGAGATGTTGCAAATTGACTACCCAATTATACAGGGGGGGATGGGGAATATAAGCAATGCCCCGTTAACTTCTGCTATGTCCGAAGCTGGTGGATTAGGAACGATCGGGTGTGGAACGATGACACCTGACGAAGTGGAACAAATTATCCTTCAAACGAAACAACTGACGAAACGAAACTTCGCGATCAACATCGCCATTAATGTCTCTCCATATACAAATGAATTAATTGGGCTCGTTATTAAACATGGCATTCCAATTGTTTCTTTATCAGCTGGAAACCCAGTTCCTTTTATTCAGACTTTACATGAGCATGGTGTGAAAGTGATTGTTCTTGTAGCTTCCGTAAAACATGCACAAAAAGCGGAAGCGGCAGGTGCCGATCTTCTAGTGGCGGAAGGATTTGAAGCTGCGGGTATCAATTCCAGTCTTGAATTAACGACATTCACACTCATTCCTCAGATTGTGAAAAATGTCCAACTCCCCGTTATTGCAGCTGGTGGTATCGGAGACGGTAAAGGACTCGCGGCTGCACTGATGCTGGGGGCGAGCGGTGTTCAAATTGGAACACGATTGATTGCCACCAAAGAAGCACCATTCCACGACAACTATAAGAACAGTTTAGTGAATGCGAGTGATACAGCAACGATTATTGTAGGACGCAGTGTAGGAATGCTGAGAAGAATCTTGAAGACACCTTATTCGCAGAAACTGGACGAACATGAACAACAGGGCATGTCCTTAGCACAATACGGTGAAATGACTACCGAAAAGCATCACGTCAAAGGTGCAATGGATGGCGATTTGGAAAACGGTTTTATCAATAGCGGTCAGATAGCTGGTTTGATTGACCATATCCCGAGTGTCAAGGAATTGGTAGAGAGCATGTTGGATGAAGCAAACCATCAAATCAACCGAACTTCAATAGAATTGAATCAAATACTCAATAGAAAATATGAATAACGGGAACACATCGTATTTGTTATTTGTTCCAGTATTTCTCACAGGTCCAGATGAATCGTGAGTGGTACACCGTAAATCAAAAGCCCTTCCAAGTCGCTAACAAAGGAAGGGCTCTTTCTCTATCTAATTGTTCATTTAACATTATAAACCTGCATACAATAAGCACTTGTTGAACGAATTGAAAATGCAAAAGATGACTTTTCAAAAATAAGTATCTATTAATTCCAAAAATATAGAGTTTTCCGATTATTGTATTGACTATAATATTACATTTTGATAATATTACGTTGAAATAGTGTTATACGATGAAATGCATCATACAATGGATTAAAGAAATGAATGAATTTAAAAGTCGATAATTTTATTATGTAAAGTAAAATGGATGTTACGTCTTTGGCTTAAGAGGGGGATTAATGGATGGAAACTGCTAAAAGCATTCCATTGTCTGGCGAATTTGAACTCTTTGAAAGGATGGCAGAGCATGAACAAGTAGTTTTTTGTAATGATCCATCAACCGGTCTCCGTGCGATTATTGCCATCCATAACACAACGGTAGGACCCGCTTTAGGGGGATGTCGGATGCATCCATATCGAAGCGTCGAAGAGGCACTCGAAGATGCCCTCAGATTATCCAAAGGAATGAGCTATAAATGTGCGGCTGCAGGTGTGGATTTTGGTGGAGGAAAAGCAGTTATTATCGGGGATCCGAAATCAGATAAATCACCTGAGTTGTTTCGGGCATTCGGTCAATTTATAAATTCATTAGGTGGCAGATTTTATACTGGGACGGATATGGGTACGACCATGGAAGATTTCATACACGCTTCAAAAGAGACACATTACATTGTAGGTCTACCAGTGGCATATGGAGGTGGGGGCGATTCCTCTGTTCCTACGGCAGCGGGTGTTCTTTATGGCATAAAGGCAACGAATCAATCACTTTTTGGCAAGCCGGACTTGGGAGGAAGAACATACGCCATTCAAGGTTTAGGAAAAGTAGGATCAAAAGTTGCCATCAGTTTACTTGAAGAAGGGGCTCATCTCTATGTAACCGATATCAGTCATGAAAGTCTGAGAATAATAGAAGAATTAGCCTCAACTACATTGGGAACAGTGAAGGTTGTTGGAAGTGAAGATATCTATTCACAGGAAGCGGATGTATTTGTCCCTTGTGCACTTGGAGGAATCATTAACGATCAGACAATTGAACAGTTCCAGGTGAAAGCAATAGCAGGATCTGCTAACAATCAATTGCTAAATGAAACGCATGGCAGAAGACTTCAGCAAAAGGGCATTCTGTACGCACCAGATTATATTATCAATTCAGGCGGACTGATTCAGGTAGCTGATGAATTGTATGGCATTAATCATGCAAGAGTACTTGCTAAAACAAGGCATATCTATGATGCCATTTTAGAAGTATACGAGATGGCTACAAAAAATGGAATTTCGACGATGGAAGCTGCAAATATGATGTGTGACGAGAGAATTGAAAACAAAAGGAATAGAAATGGCTTTTTCACTACAGCCATGAAACCAAAGTGGGCTTTCCACAAATGATTTTTAACATCGCCTTGTAAGCGTTTACATTTAGGTTTTGTATATTTGAAAATCTTGCTGGAATATAAACTTTTTTCTATTAATCTACGATTTCGTTCATAACATGTACATAAACTAAATAGTAAGTAGGAGATAGAGCATGAAACGAGGACTGGAGTTAGGCAGAGAAGAATCGATTGAAATCATTGTGACAGAGGATATGTATGCTGCATTTGAAGGTGAAGTCGTTCACCCTGTCTATTCAACAGTAGCAATGACATACCATATGGAGTGGGTTTCAAGAAAAATCATTCTTCCTTTTTTGGAAGAGCATGAAGAGGGAATGGGTGCATCAGTCCAACTGAAACATATTGCTGCATCCCCTCTTGGTTCAGTCGTGTCTTTGACAGCTAATGTGATCGAACTTCGCGACAATTTTGTTAAGACAAAAGTGACGGCACGAAATCATTTAGGTGTAATTGGGAAAGGTGAAGTCATGCAAGTCATCCTATCAAAAGAAACAATAGCTAATAAGTTAAAAGAAGCGTCAGTCTAAATTTAGCAAATTTAAGTGATAGATTTTAAGGAGGCCTTTCGAATGAAAGTTGCAGAAAGAACATCAATGGCTAAAGAATTTGAACTCTTCGATAAAATGAGTGCGCATGAGCAAGTGGTTTTTTGTAATGATCCTTCCACTGGTTTGCGTGCCATCATTGCAATCCATAATACAACACTCGGTCCTGCACTCGGCGGATGCCGTATGCAACCTTATAACAGTATGGACGAGGCACTGGAAGATGTTCTGCGATTGTCAAAAGGGATGACTTACAAATGCGCTGCCGCAGATGTTGATTTTGGAGGCGGAAAAGCAGTCATAATCGGTGATCCGAAAACAGATAAGTCACCTGAACTGTTCCGTGCATTCGGTCAATTTGTCAATTCTTTAGGTGGCCGTTTTTATACAGGAACAGATATGGGTACGGCAATGGATGATTTCATACACGCTTCAAAAGAAACCAATTTCATTAACGGCCTTCCGGTTGAATATGGTGGTGGCGGGGATTCATCTATTCCGACGGCAGCAGGTGTCCTATACGGCATTAAAGCGACCAATCATATGCTCTTTGGAAACGATGAATTGGGCGGACACACCTACGCCATTCAAGGCCTCGGAAAGGTTGGATTTAAAGTTGCATGCGGATTGCTTGAAGCTGGTGCTGAAATTTTCGTAACAGATATCCATCAGGATAGTATAGATGCCATTAAAGCAAAAGCAGCAACAACTGCCGGCAAAGTGACCGTGATAGCAAAAGAAGATATCTATTCACAGCAGGCAGATATATTCGTTCCTTGTGCATTTGGAGGAATCATCAATGACAATACAATCGCTCAGTTTAAAGTAAAAGCAATCGTTGGTGCAGCTAACAATCAATTGCTGAACGACACCCACGGGAAAATGTTACACGAAAAAGGAATTTTATACGCTCCTGATTATATCGTCAATTCCGGCGGCCTTATTCAAGTAGCTGATGAGTTGTACGGGATTAATCATGAACGTGTACTTGCCAAAACAAAACATATTTATGATGCGATTTTGGAAGTGTTCAAGGAAGCGAGCAGCAGCGGCAAAACAACAGAAGAATCCGCAAATGAGATGTGTGAAAAACGAATTGTGGAAAGATCGAAGCGAAATAGCTTCTACACAGCACCAGCTAAACCAAAGTGGTCCATACGCAACTTATCCTGAATGGAGGCAAGTTAAGTGGAACAAAACTATCCGATCAAAAGAATAATAGACGATCAAGGCGTTCTCGTTGATGAAAGTTATAAAAATACGATTGATGAAAAATTGGTAAAAGAATTGTATTACAACATGCTGCGTATCCGCACATATGACAGAAAATCTATTAACTTGCAACGACAAGGGCGACTTGGTACATACGCGCCTTTCGAAGGGCAAGAAGCAGCACAGGTAGGAAGTGCGTTAGCGCTTGAGGAGAATGACTGGGTCTTCCCGACTTATCGTGACCATGGTGCGACCCTGACTTTTGGAAAAAGCATGACTAGAACATTTTTGTATTGGAATGGAAGAGTAGAAGGGTGTGTACCACCTGAAGGTAGAAATATTTTCCCTCCAGCTGTACCGATTGCTACTCAACTGCCTCATGCTGCGGGTGCAGCTTGGGCAGAAAAGCTGAAAGGAACAAAAAATGCCTCCATTGCTTATTTCGGGGACGGAGCCACTTCAGAAGGTGACTTTCATGAAGGACTGAATTTTGCGAGCGTATTCAAAGTTCCAGTCGTTTTCTTCAATCAAAATAACGGCTATGCGATTTCAGTTCCGATGGAAAAACAAATGAATTCCAAGACGATTGCACAAAAGTCAGTTGCTTATGGAATACCAGGTGTCCGTATTGACGGAAATGATTGTCTGGCGGTCTACTTTGAAACGAAAAAAGCATTTGACCGTGCACGTAATGGAGATGGACCGACATTAATAGAAGCAGTTACATGGCGAAAAGGTGCTCACACGACTGCGGATGATCCATCGAAATATCGCCCTGCGGAACATGGCCAGCATATTGTTGACCCTATGGAACGTATGGAATTGTTCATGAAAAACTATGGCTACTGGGATGAACAGTGGATTAAGGAAATGACAGAAAAAACAGCGAATGAAGTCGAAGCGGCTGTCGATGAAATGGAAAACTACCCACCGCCAAACGTGGAAGATGTTTTCAATCATGTATTCGCAGTATTGCCCGTTCAACTCGCTGAACAGAAAGAAGCATATCTTGCACATTTGGGGAGGCGGTAACAGGATGACGACAATGAAAGAGTCAAATCATGAAGAGGCACAGACAACCCAGATGACGATGATCCAGGCAATTAATGATGGCATGCGATTATTGCTTGAAGAGGATGATCGTACCATCATCCTGGGTGAAGACATCGGGAAAAATGGAGGAGTGTTCCGTGCGACAGAAGGACTTCAGGAAAAGTTCGGAGCCGACCGTGTAGTGGATACCCCACTAGCTGAATCCGGCATCATTGGAACGTCCATTGGTCTTGCTGTTAACGGATTCAAACCGATTGCGGAAATACAGTTCCTTGGTTTTATCTATCCCGCATACGAACAAATCATGACCCATGTTTCCCGTATCCGTATGCGTTCAATGTCACATTTTACGGTACCTATGGTCATCAGGGCCCCATACGGAGCGGGAATTCGTGCACCTGAAATCCATTCCGATAGTACAGAAACTTTGTTCACTCATATGCCGGGAATAAAAGTTGTCTGCCCTTCAAATCCGTATGATGCAAAAGGGTTACTGATTGCAGCTATGGAAGATCCAGACCCGGTACTGGTCCTGGAAACGATGAAAAACTATCGTTCGCAAAGAGAAGAAGTACCTGTTGGAAAATATACTGTGGAAATTGGCAAAGGAAAAGTCGTCCGTGAAGGTACGGATGTCACTTTGATTGCATGGGGTGCCATGGTTGCAATCGCTGAAAAAGCGGCCGTACAGGCAGAGAAAAAAGGCATCAGTTGTGAAATTATCGATCTTCGTACACTCTATCCGATTGATCGGGACATTATTGCACAGTCCGTCCAAAAGACGACAAGAGCGGTTATTATTCATGAAGCGCATCATACCGGAGGGCTCGGTAATGATATTGTGTCCATAATCAATGACACGTCGTTCCTATATTTACGTGCTCCAATCGAAAGAGTTACGGGCTTTGATGTTCCTGTTCCTTTCTTCACTTTGGAAGAACATTACCTTCCTACACCTGCCCGTATTGTTGAAGGGATTGAAAAAGTGGTTCATTTTTAAGGGGGAAATGCCATGCTCGAAGTAAAACTACATGACATTGGAGAAGGGATGACCGAAGGAGAGATTGTCCATTACTTGGTTAAAGTTGGGGACTCCGTACGTACGGATCAACCACTTGTTGAAGTACAGACCGATAAAATGGTTGCAGAACTTACTTCTCCCTGCTCAGGTATCGTAAAAAAAATCATTATCGATGCCGGCGAAACGGTTAGAGTCGGAACTAGCCTGATTTATATCGAAGCGGATGAATCAGTAAAAACAGTACAAAAAACATCCCCTGAAATGAAACAGGAAGTAAAAAACGAAATGATTACTCCAACTGTCTTTAAAGAGAAGAATATTCAGACGACTTTCACCCGTGTCTTGGCAGCGCCATACACTCGTAAAATTGCGCGTGAACATAACATTAATATAGAAGATGTCCAAGCATCTGATCCATCTGGAAGAGTGACGGAGGAAGATGTTTATCGATTCCTGAAAGGTCATCAAACTGAAACTTATCAAGAATCAGTTATGGCGGTCCCTCAGTCAGCAGTTCGTCAGGAAACACCTGATGAAATTCCGTTTAAAGGCATACGCAAAAAAATTGCGGAAAAGATGACGAAATCATTATTCACAATTCCGCATGTTACCCATTTTGATGAAGTGAACATGACGAACTTATTTAAAATGAGAGAAGAATTGAAAGCGTCCGGTGAATCGGTCAGCGTCTCTGCTTTCCTCATTAAAGCTCTAGTAATTTCATTAAAAGACTTCCCAATTTTCAATGCTGAACTTGATGAAGAGAACAGTCGGATTCTTCTTAAGAAAAATTATCATATCGGGATCGCCACAAACACAGATAGCGGCTTGATTGTTCCTGTCGTTCACGATGCGGATAAGAAATCGATTAAAACGATTCATGCAGATGTAAAAGATTTGACAGAAAGAGCGGTTTCCGGGAAACTGCAGCCGTTTGAAATGCAGAACAGCACATTTACTGTAAGTAATGTCGGTCCGCTGGGTAGTACAGGGGCTACACCTATTATCAACTATCCGGAAACGGCATTGATTGCTTTCCATAAAACTAAAAAACAGCCGATCGTCAATGAGCTGGATGAAATTGTCATTGGTCATATCATGACACTTTCCATGGCTTTTGACCACAGAGTCGCAGATGGTGCAACCGCTGTAGCATTTACAAACCGCTTTGCGAGCCTTATTGAACACCCACATAAACTGATGATGGAGATGATTTAATATGGTTGTCGGTGAAATCAGTCAACAACGAAATCTCATCATCATCGGCGGGGGACCGGGTGGATATTCTGCAGCGATACGAGGTGCGCAGCTTGGGTTGTCGGTTACTTTGATTGAACAGTCCTACATGGGCGGGGTTTGTCTGAACAAAGGCTGTATCCCTTCAAAAATCTTTACCCACGCGGCAAAGAAACGGGAAGAAACGGACCATTTACACGAACTTGGGATTGGTGAAGGTGATGATACTTTCAATTTGACTAAGCTGCTGAGTTATAAAGACAAAGCAATTAATGGTCTTAGAACAGGCGTCGAAAGTCTCTGTAAAAACAATAAAATTGAAGTGATTCAAGGCAAAGCTACTTTTCTCGGAGCAGACAAAATCGGTGTAGAAAATGGTCATCAGTTCGATATTTTTGAATTCGAGCAGGCGATCATTGCAACCGGGAGTTCTCCAATTCTGCCGGACTCCATCAAAGTAAAAAGTAAACGAATACTGTTATCACACGAAATATTTGAACTCAATGAAATGCCAGAGCACTTGGTCGTTTCAGGACAGGATTATATTGCCCTTGAAGTGGCTTCTAGTTTTGCGGCACTGGGTGCAAAAGTGAGCATTCTATTTGAGGACAAAGCAAATTTTGCTTTTGATGAATCCATCCATAAAGAATTGCTACGTTTATTTAAACGTAGAAAAATAAATATCTATAAAGATGCTCAATTGCTCTCTACTGAAGATCATGATCATGAAATTGCTGTTACGTTCAAAAATGACAAAAACGTCGAAGAAACGATTCACGGCTCTCATCTTTTTGTAACGGGATACCGAAAACCAAATATTAAACCACTTGGCATAGGCCGCATCGGTGTTGCACAAACGGAGGAAGGCTACATTCACGTCGACGCATCTATGCGTTCATCGATTCCATCCATTTACGCAATAGGAGATGTAACCGAAGGTCCTTTGATGGCAATTAAAGCAATTAAACAAGGAAAAGCTGCGGTTGAAGCGATTGTCGGACATAAACCTGAAGTCGACATGACTTTCATGCCTATTGTGGCACATACCATTCCACCGATTGTTTCGGTTGGTCTTACTGAAGTGAACGCCCGCAACTTTGGGTTCGATGTTCGGGTCAGTCAATACCCTCTTGGCGGCAACGGCTACGCAGCCATAACTGGAAAAAAGGATGGTTTCATCAAAGTGATTTCCGATCCCGCAACAGAAATTATTAGCGGGATTCATATGATCGGAGAAGGGGCTATCGAAATGTCCAGTTCCTTTGTGCAGTTACTAGAAATGGCCGCAAAAGAAGAAGACGTCAAATTCCCTCATTATGCTCATCCGGGAATGGGTGAGGGCATGCTTGAAGCGGTGGAAGGATTAATCGGACAAGCCATCCATGCCGCACCTGCTAAGAAGAAAGATTTATTAATCATTTGAATCGAGAAACAATTTTTCACAGTAGCATTCATTCCTTTGGTTTCAAGTTTGAAAATATAACTAATCTTGTAGGGGGAATTGTAATGAAGTATGGTCTGAAAAAAATCGGAGTTGTACTACTCGGTTCCGCATTGCTTCTAGGGGCATGTGGAGATGGGGAAAAGACGAATTCATCAAGTGAAAATAAGACATTCAAGATTGGTGTAACACAAATTGTCGAGCACCCTTCCTTAAATGCAGCTTACGATGGCTTCAAAAAAGCTTTGGAAGATGCAGGGATTGAAGCAGAGTACGATGTTCAAATTGCACAAGGTGATCCAAGTATCAACACGACTATAGCAGACAACCTTGTCAGTGCGAATGTTGATTTAATTTTTGCAAATTCAACACCAAGTGCACAGGCTGCTTTGAGTAAAACAAGTGATATTCCAATTGTCTTCACTTCAGTAACAGATGCAGTTGGGGCAGAGCTTGTCGAATCGATGGAAAAACCGGGCGGTAATGTAACAGGAACGATTGATAGTCATCCTGATGCGATTTCCAATACGATGAAGTTCCTGAAAGAGGAATTAGGAGCTAAAAAAGTTGGGATGGTTTTCAACTCAGGAGAGCAAAATTCACGTGCCCAAGTGGATGCGGTCAAGGCGATGCTGAAAGATATGGATATGACGGTTGTTGAGGCATCGGTTGCAACGTCTGCAGATGTAAAACAAGCAACAGAATCATTGATCGGCAAAGTAGACTCTTTGTACATCATTACAGATAATACTGTTGTTTCTGCGCTTGAATCGGTCATTGCCGTCGCAAATGAAAATAAATTGCCGATGATGGTCGGTGAATTCGATTCTGTTAAACGAGGCGGTTTAGCTGCATATGGATTTGAATACTATGACATCGGGTACGAAGCTGGTCAAAAAGCTGTGAAAATCCTTAAAGGTGAAAGTAAGCCAGCCGAAATTCCAGTAGACATTCCACAAAAGTTAAAATTCATCATGAACAAAGATACAGCGGAAACAATCGGACTTGAGATAAAAGACGAGTGGAAAGCTGAATTCAGCAAATAAATCAGGAGGTGATTCTACATGTTTTCAGCAGTATTTGGCTCTGTGGAGCAAGGAATCATCTATGCAATCATGGCACTTGGTGTATATATTTCATTTCGTGTTTTGGATTTTCCGGATTTAACCGTTGACGGAAGTTTTGTATCAGGAGCTGCGGTTGCTGCCACGATGATCACCTTAGGATATCATCCAGTGGCAGCGACGGCGCTTGCCGTCATTGTCGGTTTTCTTGCAGGCTGTGTCACCGGCCTTCTACATACGAAAGGGAAAATCAATGCTCTACTTTCCGGGATTTTGATGATGATTGCGTTGTATTCCCTTAATCTTCGAATAATGGGACTGACCTCGGAAAATTCCATAGGTCGTCCGAATATCCCTTTACTAAATGCAGAGTCAATGTTCAATCAATTCCAATCTTTTTGGGGTTCTCTTGGAATCGACACCGCGGTGAATAATTTCCTCAGCATGCTGGGGGTACAGCATTTGCCAGCTACCTGGGGTACATTATTCATTATGACCATCATCGTGTTGCTCATTAAATTTGTGGTTGATTGGTTCTTAAGAACCGAAATTGGCCTAGCGATTAGAGCGACCGGCGATAATAAGAAAATGATCCGTAGCCTGTCAGCCAATACTGACACACTCATTATTGTAGGACTTGGTTTCTCCAATGCTCTGGTGGCATTCTCAGGTGCATTGATTGCTCAATATGCGAAGTTTGCCGATATTGGGATGGGAATAGGAATGATCATCATTGGTCTAGCTTCCGTAATTATCGGTGAAGCAATATTCGGGACGAAAACCATTGTCCGTACGACATTTGCCGTTATAGCAGGAGCTATTATTTATCGAATTGTACTCGGATGGGCACTGAGAGTGGACTTTCTTGATACGGGAGACATGAAATTGATTACAGCGGTTATTGTAATCGGCGCATTGATCCTCCCTCAATACTTTGATAAACGAAGAGAGAAAAGCAGAAAAGCCAAACGGCATGCGGAACGGTTAATGGAGTTTCAATCGCGTTCAAAAGGGGGAGCTGCAGTTGCTGAAACTCGTCCAGATTAACAAATTATTCAATGAAGCCACACCAGATGAAAAAATCGCTTTGGACCAGATTAATCTCCATTTAAATCCAGGTGATTTCATGACGGTTATCGGAAGCAATGGCGCAGGGAAATCCACTATGTTGAATATGATTTCCGGCGCTTTGTCTCCTGATTTTGGTGAAATAGAAATCTCCAATAAAAATGTTACAAGAATGCCGGAGTATAAGCGTTCGCAGATGATTGGACGTGTATTTCAAGACCCGATGGCTGGTACAGCACCTTCGATGACAATCGAAGAAAATCTAGCAATGGCCTATTCACGCAATAAGAAACGTTTATTAAGAATCGGTGTTGACAGGAAACGACGGGAATTATTTCGTACATCTCTTGAAACACTTCATTTAAATCTTGAAAACCGCTTGAATGCGAAAGTGGGTTTGCTTTCAGGTGGTGAAAGACAAGCTCTTTCTCTATTAATGGCAACCTTTACACAACCGTCGATTTTACTATTGGATGAACATACAGCGGCACTGGATCCTTCCCGTGCGGAACTGATTACCAATTTAACAAAACAACTGGTTGAAAAGGATCAACTAACCACGCTGATGATCACGCATAATATGCAACAAGCTTTGGACTTAGGAAATAGATTAATCATGATGGACAAAGGACAAATTATTTTGGAATTTGACGCACAAGAGAAGAAGAATTTGACCATTCCTAAACTAATGGATGAATTCCAACGTATACGTGGCGAAAAACTTACCAGTGATAAAGCCTTATTGTCTGTTTGATTCAGGATGCCTTTTCAAAGTGAGTTCTGAATGAGTCTCATTCTTAAACATGTTCAATTTTATATACTTGTAGTTATTGAACCGATAAACAACTAGTTTAATAACTTAAGGAGTGATTCGAATGCTTAATGCAAAGATCAAAAGAACTGATTCAAGAGAATTATCTTCCGTATCTGTGAATACAGAAACAAATTCAATCGAATTTGAAGGTAATGAGTTTGGTATAAACGATATACCCTTGGACAACCCCGTTACTGGAACGGTTTATGGTACATTATTGAACTTTCATGGTGGCCTTGAAAGACTTGGTGATAAGGTCAATGATAAACCATACCTTTCGCCTCCAGTTGCTCCTGTTTTATACATTAAACCTGAAAATACATTGAATCGATATGGAGCAGGCATACCAGTTCCTAAAAGCGAATCGAAACTTGAAATGGGTGCTTCACTTGGAATTGTCATCGGCAAAACAGCAGTTGCGGTAACGGAAGAAACAGCAATGGATTATGTGGCAGGCTATACGATCGTTAACGACGTGAGCGTTCCGCATACAAGCCTATTCCGTCCAGCTGTACAACAAAAATGCCGCGATGGATTTTGTCCAATCGGACCATGGGTTATTGATAGGGACGAAATGAAAAATCCGGATGATGTAACCATCCGTGTGTTCATCAACAATGAACTGCGACAGGAAAATTCAACAAAGAATTTAATTCGCCCCGTTGCCCGTTTACTTGCTGACGTGACTGAATTTATGACATTGAGTCCAGGAGACGTATTGCTCGTAGGGGTACCAGAAGATGCGCCACTTGCAATAGTCGGAGATAAAGTCCGGATTGAGATAGAGGGTGTCGGCAAACTAGAAAATGAACTGGTTGACGAAGAATCTTTCAACCGGAGGTGGCCGCAATGAGAACAGCACGGATATCCTGTGAAGGCGCAATCCACAAAGCGATTGAATGGGAAGGCCGCCTGAAGCTTGATGACGGACGGATTGTAGAAGAACGTGATGTTGTATGGTTGACGCCAATCGTCCCGCGTACCGTATTTGCTTTAGGGCTTAACTACGCGGATCACGCAGCCGAACTGGCATTTGATGCACCATCAGAACCATTGGTTTTTCTGAAGGGACCGAATACGTTTATCGGCCATAATGCATATACCCGTCGCCCTTCTGACGTCACGTACATGCATTATGAATGCGAATTGGCCGTCATTATCGGAAAGACTGCTCGCAATGTAAAAAAAGAAGAGGCTTATCAGTATGTCAAAGGTTACAGTGTAGCAAATGATTACGCGATTCGAGATTATCTTGAAAACTATTACCGTCCGAATTTGCGTGTCAAAAACCGCGATACGTGTACACCATTTGGTCCTTGGCTCATCGATGCGAATGATGTGGCCAATCCGATGGAATTGAAGTTGACTACCCATGTCAATAACAAGCTTGTTCAAGAAGGAACGACAGCGGATATGATTTTTGATATTCCGACGCTCATAGAATATTTAAGCAGCTTCATGACATTGAGTGAGAATGATGTCATTCTTACAGGCACTCCTAAAGGGTCCGTCGATACTGCTGTCGGTGATGAAGTCGTGACAGAAATTGAAGGAATCGGACGATTGGTCAATACCATTATCGGGGATGAAGCGTTCTCGAACCGGTAACGTGAACAGGAGGAAACCGCATGCCGCATTTTACAGTGGAATATACGGATAATATCAAAAATGAGGCGAATATCGCGCTGCTATTTGAAGAAGTTCATAAGGTCCTCATTTCACGGGACTCCGTTTTCCCTATAGGGGGCATCCGTTCAAGGGCAATTGAATTAAAAGATTACCGGGTTGCTGACGGGTCTGAAGACGATGCTTTTGTCCATGCCGTGTTGAAAATAGGAGCAGGACGTTCGGTAGAAGTTAAAAAAGAAGCTTGCGTTGCATTATTTGCCGTATTGAAAAATCATTTTTCGGAACTCATGTCCAAACGTTACTTGGCATTGTCGATGGAACTGATCGAATTCAGTGAGGCCGGCACATATAAGCAAAATAATATCCATGCACGATTTAAATAGAAGACTATGCTCTGATTTATGCATCGTTTTAGATGTAAAAATTTGAAAATTAAAATTACTATCAAAGTCAGTATAGATAGAACCGAAATAGGAGGGAATTAAATGGGCGCTCGTACAGGAAAAGAATATATCGAAGGCATAAAAAAACGGAACACTGAAGTGTGGATTCACGGGGAGAAAGTGGAAGACGTCACGACACACCCTGCCTTTAAAAACGTCGTGGAAAGTGTAGCTGGACTATATGATCTGCAACATGAGAAGCCAGAGAAGATGCTTTATACTTCACCGACTTCAGGCAAAAAAGTTGGGCTTTCCTTTATTGCACCGAAAACCAAAGAAGATTTATTTAGAAGACGTGAAATGCATTCCGAATGGGCTGGTTTTTCCGGCGGCATGATGGGACGTTCTCCAGACTATTTAAATACAAGCATTATGGCTTTTGGTACTGCCAGTGAATTCTTCGCACAAGAAGGTGGCGGCAGTAAGCAATTTGCCAAAAATGCCAGAGACTATTATGAATATGCACGTGAAAATGACATCAGCTTAACTCATACATTAATCCACCCACAAGTGAACCGATCGACATTGACTCAATCGGATCAAAAAGATCCTACACTTTCCGCACGTATAACCAAAAAGACACCAGACGGAATTATCGTAAACGGTTGCCGCCTGTTGGCCACTTTAGGTGGTATCACTGACGAACTGGTCGTTTTCCCTTCCACTATCAATCGGACTCCAGGAACGACGGACGATCCGTATGCTTTCGCATTCGCTATTCCAAATAATACGGCAGGGCTGAAATTCCTGTCTCGTGAATCATTCGACTATGGGAAGAGCAAATGGGATCATCCGCTCGGTGCCCGTTTTGACGAAAGTGATGCGATTATCTCGTTTGAAGACGTGTTTGTTCCATGGGAAAGAGTATTTGTAAGCGAAAGTACAAACATCTGTAATCGCACGTATACGGAAACGAATGCGGTCATACATATGACGCATCAAGTCATCGCCAAAAACACGGTGAAAACAGAGTTCATTCTCGGTGTGGTCGTCAACATGATGGAAGCAATCGGAATTGATCAGTTCATGCATGTAAAAGAAAAAGCGAGCGAAATCATGGTCATTTTGGAAGTGATGCGTTCTCACCTATTCCGCGCTGAACACAACGCCAAAATCGATCAATATGGCAATATGACACCTGACTTTGAACCGTTGAACGCAGCCCGTAACTGGTACCCGAAAATGTACCAACGGATGAATGAAATCATTAAAATTCTTGGCGCATCCGGCTTGATGGCATTGCCAACAGAAGCAGACTTCAGTAGTACGGATGTCGGAACATTAGTTCATCGTTACACGCAAGGTGCCAACATCAATGGTGAGGAAAAAGTTCAATTATTCCGCTTAGCATGGGATATTTCAATCAGTGCCTTCGGTAACCGCCAAGCACTGTATGAGTACTATTTCTTCGGAGATCCAGTGCGGATGTCTAATGCTTATTACGATCAATTCGACAAGCAACCATATAAAAACATGGTGAACGACTTCCTGAACAGAGCGAAAAAAGAAGCGGGTATTTTATCTTAGTCAAATAATAGACTCGTTAAGTTAGTGGAAGGGAGATTAGAATATGCACAACGATGAACATGAAATGGATGATCGATTGTTTCGCAATGCAATGGGAAGTTTCGCAACCGGTGTCACAGTCATAACGACCGAAGTCGCTGGTGAGGTACATGGCATGACCGCAAATGCGTTCATGTCGATTTCATTAAACCCGAAACTTATCGCCGTCAGCATTGGTGAAAGAGCTAGAATGCTGCAACATATCAAAGAAGCAAAACAATTTGCTGTCAATATCCTGACGTCCAAACAAGTAAATGAGTCCAAGCAATTCTCCGGTCAGTTAAATTTAGAGGATGAAATAACGTTCTCTTCATATAAAGGACTTCCTGTTCTTCCGGATTCACTGGCAGTTGTGACGTGTAAACTGCATAGCGAATATGTAGCTGGCGATCATACCATTTTTATCGGGCAAGTAACGGGCGTCAAACTGGAACAACATGACCCGTTGCTCTACAGCCAGGGAAAATATCGTGAACTGAAAGAACTTCAGGAATAACCTTGACGTACATTAATTCCTTAAAGGAGTAGATGAATTTGGCATACACAGAAGCGAAAAGAAAATTAAGAGGGTCCATTTGTCCTGTCGTTACCCCGTTTACAGAAGACGGCGCAATTGATGAAAAAGCATTTATTGAGTTAATTAACTGGCAAATTGAAAGTGGCAGTCATGGGATTTCCGTTACGGGAACAAGCGGGGAACCGAGCTCATTGACAATGGCTGAACGAAAAAGAGTGATGGCCCTTGCAAAAGAAACTATAGACGGCCGTGTCTTTTTCGCGCCTGGAACTGGGTCGACAAACCATGACGAAACAATAGAATTGACAAAGTACGCTGAAGAAATCGGTGCTGATGCTGCGATGGTAATTGTGCCTTATTACAACAGGCCAAATCAGGAAGCCCTTTACCAGCATTTTAAAACAGTCGCTGATTCAGTGACAACACCGATTATCATTTACAATATCCCGGGTCGTTCTGCAGTCAATATGGAAGTAAGCACGATGAAACGTTTAGTGGAAGATTGCCCGAATATCGTCGGTGTAAAAGAAGCGAACAAAGACTTCGAGCATGTCAATCGTGTATTGCTGAACTGCGGCAGAGACTTCCTTTTGTATTCAGGAATCGAACTGCTGTGCTATCCGATGCTTGCGATTGGTGGGGCCGGATTCATCAGCGCAACAGCGAACGTTGAACCAGTCAAAGTGGCCGAATTATACAATGCATGGGAAGCGGGCGACGTAGCAAGATGTCAGGATTTGCACTTCGAATTAATGCCATTAAACGATGTGTTGTTTAAAGATACAAACCCTGGACCTGCAAAAGTAGCGCTTGGCATGATGGGGAAAATCAATCCGAAACTTCGTCTGCCTTTAGGATTCCCTTCAGAGGCTCTGAAAAGAGAAGTTCGCGAAACACTCGTCGACCTTGGAAAACTTCCAAAGGAAGCGGCTGTAAACTAATAACTTAGTTGATGATCACTACAAACTTAAGAATATAGGTGATAAGTATGGTATCTTCACGAGAAAAAGTGGCGTTTAAACATGAAACGCAAGACAATATCCTACTCTATATCAATGGGGAATTCACTTCTGCTACTAGTGGCAATACGATAATCAATATGAATCCGTTTACAAATGAACAAATCAACGAAGTTGCTGAAGGACAAGCAGAAGACATTTATAAAGCAGTAGCTGCTGCACGTGATGCCTTTGACCATGGTCCTTGGAAGACGATGAAACTTACAAAAAGAATGGAATACATTTATCGGATAGCGGACTTAATTGATGAAGAAGTAGAGAGAATTGCTTACTTGGAAGCGCTCGATACGGGACTTCCAATCAGCCAGACCAAAAAAATGGTTGGCCGTGCTTCGGAAAACTTCAGGTTTTATGCACGCATGGTGGAAAGCCGCCTCGTCGGCGATGCCTATCAAGTGGACGACGAATTTATCAATTATACAATCAATACGCCAGTTGGTGTAGCAGGGTTAATCACTCCGTGGAATGCACCATTTATGCTGGAAACATGGAAAGTTGCTCCTGCACTGGCAACCGGCAACACGGTTGTTTTGAAGCCAGCAGAACTGTCGCCACTGTCGGCGAACTTGTTAGCTGAAATCATTCATAAAGCAGACCTGCCAAAAGGTGTCTTCAACGTGGTTCATGGCTATGGAGAGACAGCTGGGGATGCGCTCGTTAAGCATCCCGAAGTTCAACTGATTTCATTTACAGGGGAGACAAAAACCGGCTCGACTATTATTAAAAATAGTGCTGATACTTTGAAAAGCTGTTCGATGGAACTAGGTGGGAAGTCACCGATTATCGTCTTTGACGACGCTGACTTTGAGCGGGCAATGGATGCATGCGTCTGGGGAATTTATTCCTTTAACGGGGAAAGATGTACCGCGAACTCCCGCTTGTTTGTGCAGGAATCCATAAAAGATGAATTTATTGAAGCACTGAAAAAACGTGTAGCAAAAATCAAGATGGGTGATCCACTAGAAGCCGACACAGAAGTGGGGCCCTTAATCGATAAAGGTCATTATCAAAAAGTGAAAAGCTACTTGGATATTGCCAAAGAAGAAGGCGCGGAAGTCATTACGGCAGATATCCCTGAAGAAATGGCGAAAGGGAATTTTGTTGCACCGACTCTACTGTTAAATGCAGAGAATCATATGCGCATCGCCCAGGAAGAAATTTTCGGACCGGTACTGACGGTCATGACATTTAAGGATGAAGAAGAAGCTATTAAACTGGCTAACGATATCAATTACGGGCTTGCAGGATATGTATGGACAAATGACATCAAGCGTGGTCACCGTGTAGCGCATAAAGTGGAAGCTGGTATGTTATGGGTGAACGCTCAAAATGTGCGTGATTTAAGAACTCCATTTGGAGGCTCGAAATATTCGGGAATCGGCCGTGAAGGCGGACATTACGGTTTCGAATTTTATACCGAGCAGAAAATTATTCATGTTTCCATAACCGATCATCATATTCAACAATTCGGAAAATAACCACAGAGGGGGTGACCACAATGGATTTTTCTATCATTCGAATCGCGAGGACAGTTCTTCATGTAACCAATTTACAGGCTTCCCGTGAGTTTTACGTCAATGGTTTAGGCATGATTGAAACAGAAAGTGATGACCAGCATATTTACTTAAGAGGTCTCGAAGAACATGCTCATCATAGTCTTTTATTAAAACAAGCAGAAAAAGCAATGGTGGAAGTACTCAGTTACAAGGTGGCGAAAGAACAGGATCTTGACGAAATCGAAAAGCTCTTTAAATCCAAAGGATTGAAAACAAAATGGCTACCTTCCGGAACGCAGCATGCGATTGGAAGAACACTTCGTGTGCATGATAACTCTGGAATTCCATTGGAGTTTTTTGCGGAAATGAAGACAACCGATCGCATGCTCCAACGCTATGACTTATACCGCGGAGCGAAAATTCAGCGGATTGACCACGTTAATTGCGCAGTGCCTGACGTTCAAAGAGCTTATGATTTCTACGTTGACCACTTAGGCTTCTCCTGTTCAGAATATACGGAAACTGAAAATGGCGACTTGTGGGCTGCGTGGCTTTACCGCAAGCCAACCGTTCATGACCATGCATTCATGAGTGGTCCAGGACCAAAACTTCATCATTTTGCATACTCTCTGACAGACCGAATCAGCATTCTTGATTGTTGTGACGTTCTTGCCAGTATGGGCTATGCACAATCCATTGAACGAGGTCCAGGACGTCATGGCTTATCAAATGCCTTCTTCCTATACTTGAGAGATCCGGATGGCCATCGTATTGAACTCTACACCGGTGATTACTTAACTACCGACCCAGACTTGAAACCGAAACGCTGGGATTTGAATGATCCACTTCGTCAGACATTCTGGGGACACGAAGCACCAGACCGCTGGTTCAATGAAACGAGTTCGTTTATTGATATTGAAACTGGTGAGGAAATCTCTTACAAAGAACCGGTTTTAGAACAAAGAAAACCAGAAATTATGGCTTGAGTGTATGTAATTGATTGATTGCTTATAAAGTAAGCGAACTCCTTTTTTTCAAGGATTTCGCTTTTTTCTTTTTTCCTGTTATACAATGGAAGCTGACGACTTTTGTTTTAATGAAACCAATGAAGATGAGATTCGTATATGTATTCATAGGTTTGTGAAAGGATGGATGAAAAAGTGAATACGTCACTTGAATACCGTTTATATGACCGTACCAGTTCATATAAACCTTTATTTCACTATGAAGTAATAGATTTACATCAAGTTCTTGCGCGCAGAGAATGCGATTTTTATGTGAAAGAAGGAACAGTCTATAAGCAGACATCATCTGCTATAGAAGGCGAATGGCATGTGATTTATGTAGAAAAGCACAAAGAAGGCGAAAAGGAAAAAGAAGAATTCAATCTTAACAATACGTTGAAATTGGAAATGCGTAGATTTAATGAAAGAGAAAACTATCCACTCCTGCAAACGCTGGAGTTCGAACACCACATCGACATTCTTTCCCGAATCGGTTCCGTTTACCACTATATAAATGGTCAAGAGTGGGAAAAAGATTCCGCGGAAATCGATGAAGATCGTCGTGTCTATGTTCTTTACCTAATGGAGACCGGATATAAAATGGAGGGACTCAATAAATGAATAAGACAAAAAAATTGATGGCAGGCGTAGCGACGTCGGTTATGGCCTTAGGGATGACCGGTTGTGGCCAAGATGAATACGAATCTAATTCCTCATTGCCACCAGAACCTACTGAGTACGATTGCGATGACTGGGAATGGGATGAAAACGAAGCAACCTACTATTGTGACGATAGCAGATCCTCACATTTCGGTGCATATTATCTTTTTGGGAACATGTTCAGTAGCAAATCTGCGTTAAGAAAATCACCACATTATTCGAGTAACTTCAATAACTACAAAAACACACAAAGCGGTACAAGTGGCTATAAGTCAGGAATCGGCAGTGGATCCAATGGAGGATTTGGCGGGTGAGTGACCCACAATTTCATTTGGAAAGACAAAAAGTATATGAACAAGTTCCTTATTTTTTCCCGGACTTATACGAAGTAGAATATGCTTTATTGGATATTCGGAAACACTCACATGCTGAATTACAGGAAATCAGAACAGCGGCGGAACGAGTCGGGGCAATATTCAGAAAAGTAGCTCCTCTATTAAGGGAACTAGATGATGATACGCTCCTACAACTTGGTTTTCCGAGTGAAGCTCTAGCATATTGTCGCTTGAAAACAATTCCCCAAGAAACCATTATTGGCCGTCTTGATTTTGTAGTTTCACATTCTGGAATCAAACTAATGGAATTCAATTCCGATACCCCGACGTTTATCAAGGAAGCTTTCCAGGCGAACGAGTATGTATGTAATTACTATGGAGTTGAAAATCCGAATCAAACATGCGTGGACTTGTTACGTAAAGAAATGAGGAAAGCTGTTGCCGCTTCCTGGAAGCATTTAGACCGTCCTGGTACGCCTAAGATCGTCTTCACTTCCCATAGTGACAATATAGAAGATCTATGGACGACACGTTTCTTACAGGAACACCTTGATTTGCCATCAGAATACGTCAGTCTGGACCAGCTTCAAGTACTGACGGAACCTGTGGAGGAGAATGGGGTTATCACGGATTCTGGCCTTTTTACTCCAAGTGGGGAACGGATCGATATTTTATACCGTCAAACGTACCCGGTCGAACATTTAGTGAACGACAAAGACCCAACGACCGACGAGAACATTGGGCAGGAACTGATCAAACTCATTATTGAGAAAAAAGTGATGGTCATCAATCCTCCTTCTGCTTTTTTATTGCAATCAAAGGCAGTCCAGGCACTTATATGGGGCTTACATGAGGATGACCAGTATTTCACCGCTGAAGAACATCAAGTGATTGAGCAATACTTTTTACCAACTTATTTGGAACCTGATGAATTCTTAAAAATGAATATGCCCTATGTCCGAAAGCCCTCTTTTGGACGTGAAGGCGATACGGTAGAAATATTCAACGGAGCTGGCGAAACCATCGACGAGGAGCCCCAGAAAACTTACGTCAATAATTTACCAGTCTATCAAGCTTTTTATCCATTGCCACAAATAGAAGTCCAGACGACTTCTGGCAGAAAACAGGTCCATTTGATGTATGGCTGCTTTTTGCTGAATGATCAAGCGGGAGCAATTGGTATACGTGCAGGTGGGGCAATAACGAATAACTTATCATATTTTTTACCGATTGGCATAGAAGATAGATTGAAGGGATGATAACGATGATGGAATACATTACAGGAGAAACTGTTGGAAACTTTTTAGCACATTTTGGAGTTGGCGTCTTGCTCATGCTTTTGGGGCTTACCGTTTTTGCTTTTACCACAAAGTTTTCTGAGTTGAAATTGATTAAAGAAGGCAATATTGCAGTGGCTTTAAAATTGTGGGGGAAAGCAATCGGTCTGGGCATTGTCATCTATACCGTCTGGGCTGGGAGCGTGAATTTGCTTGATGCCTTTATCTGGGGTCTGGTGGGTATTGCGACTCAAGTAATCGCATACTGGATTGTGGAATATGGACTCACGCCAAAAACAGACTTGGCGAAAGAAGTGGAAAATGGCAATTTAGCCATTGGATTCAGTTTGTTTTCGATTTCTATCGTTGTAGGATTGCTTGTTGCAGCGAGTTTGACATATTGACAAAAACCCTTTGAACTTTAACAAGTTCAAAGGGTTTTTTTATGTTCATCACTATAGTGCTAGAGAAATGTGAAAAATAATTATTTTTGCTAGAAACTAAATAATGCAGGATTTCTGTCCCTTTATCCAGAATATACTAATTTAATTTCTTGCAGCTTCAAGTAGCAAGCATGCCTTCCTTTATATTATTTTCCGTTTTCACAAGTGTTGGACGATTTGTAACCCTTGCCTTCTTGGTATTGCAATAATCTACAACGGGTTCGAACTTGCCAATTCCTATGTTAACAGAGAATTTACAAGCACTTAGCCGATTCTTGCCATTGACGTATTCTAATGCTGGCTTTAAGTCCAGCATTTCATAAGGGGATACAAGTTTCTTATTGGCAAATGTCTTCGTACTGTCCTTCTTCTTGATTGGTTTTGCTGTTTAAACGTTGGGGCATTCCTCTTCTTCTATAAAAAGGGGCATGCGTAAGTTGCAGTATCGGTTTAATAATTGATTGAATTACTGAGTCATTAAATGCATATAAATTGATAAAAGCACAGCGATTGCTGTGCTTTTATCAGCGTGTAATAAGTCGTCAATGTTTCAGAAAGTGAGGAATATATGATGAATCATCAATCAGTCCACTTGAAAACGCTTCAACAACGAACAAATGTTCTTTTTAGAGAAAACTAGCATTTTATGAGCAAAATTCAAAATTGGATACGAACTCGATGGGGGAGTGAACAATGCAAAATCAGACGGAAACGATGATCGAAGTAAAAAAATTAGTAAAGAAATATGGAAGTTTTACAGCAGTTAATAGTATTGATTTTTCCGTAAAAAAAGGGGAAATTTTCGGACTTCTCGGACCCAATGGTGCAGGAAAATCGACCACTTTAGAAATGATGGTTGGGCTTCGAAAAACTGATGGGGGAACAGCGATTATCGGAGGATTTGATATTGCAAAAGACTTGTTAAAAGTGAAAGAAGTCATCGGGATCCAGCTACAATCAACCACATTGTTTGAATTACTTACTGTTGAAGAAATTTTGAGATTATATGCAAGTTTTTATCAAAAAAACGTCTCGATTCCCGAGTTGATAGAGGATATGGTATTAACGGAGAAAACAAAGAGTCGTATCAAGACTCTATCGGGTGGTCAAAAACAACGACTAGCAATTGCGCTTGCCCTCGTGCATGATCCTTGGATTCTATTTTTGGATGAACCGACAACTGGACTTGATCCTCAGGCAAGAAGGACGCTTTGGGATATCGTATTGAAATTAAAAGAAAAAGGAAAGACTACTGTATTAACCACCCATTACATGGATGAAGCGCAAGTTCTTTGTGATCGGATTGCCATTATGGATCAAGGGAATCTGATTGCTTTAGATACTCCTTCAGGTCTCATAAAAGGTTTAGAGTCTGATAGTGCAGTAGAATTTCAGTATGAAGGGAACTTCCTGACAGAAGAGCTTGAAAAGCTTGATGGGGTGAAGCAAGTTGGGAAACATAAGGATACCTACGTACTTTATACCGACAATTTGCAAGAGACCTTGATAAGCTTGATTCAATTTACATCTGAAAAACAGATCCAATTGATCAATCTTCAGACCAGAACTTCGACCTTGGAAGATGTCTTTATTCATATGACAGGAAGGAGTCTGAGAGAAGAATGAAAGCTTATTTGCAATTAACGTTATCACAATTACGAATATTTTTTCGCAATCGCCAAGTTCTTTTCTGGACGCTTGCATTCCCTATTTTTCTAATGGTTATGCTCGGTTCATTTTTAGGAGACGGCAATGGAGTTTCAGTCTCGATTGGTGTAGTGGATCAGGACAAAACACCACTTTCAAAAGAATTCTCAAATACGATGGGTAAGATTGAAACAGTTAACCTTGAAATTATCGACAATAAAGATAAAGCACTTGAGCAAGTAAAAAAAGGAAATCTTCAACTCGTTGTTGTGATTCCTAGCGGGTATGAGAAAAAAATGAAGGCAGCTTCAAACACAACGCCGTTTGAGCTACCATTATATTACAACGAAACCGATGTCGCGGTTTCGCAAATAGGTTTAACTATTGTCAATAGTGTCGTGGATGGGATTAGTAAGGAGAAAGCAAAGTACTCGCCAGTCATTGTGACTCATGCAAGTGGCATTGAAGCCTTAGACTTAAAGTATATTGATTTCTTGGTGCCAGGAATTCTGGCCATGATGATTATGAGTAACAACATGAATGGCGTAGCAGGTCAGATTGCCGCATGGAGAGAGCGCGGGATATTGCGTAGAATGCAAGGTACCACGTTAAAAGCATCCACTTTTATCGCTGCTCAAATTACAGCCAGATTACTGCTGAACGGCATGCAAGCACTTATCGTATTAGGAGTGGCTCACCTTATTTACGGAACCCAAGTAAACGGGTCTTGGCTTAGTTTAATAACATTCGTTATTTTAGGGACACTTGCTTTTATGGCGATAGGCTTCATCATTGCAGGGGTGGCTAAAACACCTGAAAGTGCCGGACCGATTGCAGGATTTTTATCCTTTCCCATGTTGTTTTTAGGAGGCGTATTTTTCCCAATTCGCGAAATGCCAGAATTTCTTCAGCCGATTGTTAACGTTTTACCGATCTCTCATTTAAGCCATGCATTACGGGAGACGATGAATGTTGGGACTTCGTTTATGGAACTTGGTGCGGATGCTCTAATATTAGGCTGTTGGTTAGTTGGAGCTTTCATCATGGCTAGTTATACATTTAAATGGGAATAAGAATTAATGATTATGAAGGAGATACTGATGGAAAATCAAAATTACAAAACACATGTAAAAGTAGACCCGCTTTATCATTATGTACTGTCTTTATTATTAGTTGCGACTTTGGTCGTGTCGATCATCAATGTGGTCCGCTCATTTAATGCAGGGGAAAACATCTTGCAATCTATTCTATTGTTACTTATGGTTGTGTGTATTATAATTGTCGCAATTCTGGTAAGAATGAGCCCATTAAAGAACCAAGATCGAACAATTCGAGCAGAAGAAAACCTGCGCCATTTTGTGTTAACAGGTAAATTATTAGATTCAAATCTAAGTAACGGTCAAATTATTGCCTTACGTTTTGCCGGTGAACAAGAGTTTCCAACTCTTTGTGAACGTGCAGTCAATGAAAACCTGTCCCCAGATGATATAAAGAAAGCGATTGTTTCTTGGAAAGCAGACCATAACAGAATTTAGAAATGAGTTGAAACCCCGTTGAACATTATTCAACGGGGTTTCTATTTGGATTTTTGTATTTAATTATTAGATAGGAGGTATTTACATGCCACCATTGCCATAATTAAACTGCCATTCGATTCCAAACTTATCTTTCACACTGCCGTAACATTTACTCCAGAACGTTTCCTGTAAATCCATGCCTACAGTTCCGCCTGTTTTCAGTTGATCAAACAGTGATTTGATTTCGTCCAGATCCTCACTGACTATTGCTAGGCTAATGTTATTTCCTTCAACGAAGGGCATACCAGGGAATGTATCAGAAAACATGACGACGCTGCCACACATGTTTAAACGTGTGTGCATAATAAGGTTTTTAGCTTCTTCAGGTAATGGATACTCTTCATTTGGCGGCATTTCACCAAATGTCATTATTTTTGGTTCTTCTGTTTTAAATACCTGCGCATAATACTCTACAGCTTCCCGACAATTCCCTTTAAAATTCAAATAAACTTCAATAGCCATTCATGTCACTCCTCTAGTTTTAATAGTGTTTTAATAGTGTTTTAATATTTCGAAAATAGTCCAACACTATTGTTAGTATATCACTATGCGTTTTATCCATATAGACTGACAAATTAAAACATGGCTATGATAAATGTTGCTGTATCTGTTAACTCATGAGTAAGATGTAATAAATATACGGTTAATATTGAATAACGCTTATTTTCATGAAAGTCACGAAGGGCAGGAATTTGGCTCATTGATATTAATAGCTTAATAGACTCTCAATAACACTTATCAAAATTATTGATTAAAAGAGGGATAAAAATGATATATGGATAGCTCGGGTAAGTACACAAGATCAAAATTTAGATAGCCAGATTGATTAACTTACAAAATATGGAGTAGATGAACTTGTAAAGGAAAATATAAGTGGCGTTTCTAAACAAAAGCCACTATTAGATGAACTTCTTTCCAAGATAGCTTCTAATGATACGTTAGTTGTGACACGAATTGGTGGTCTTGGTCGAAATACTGTTCAGCTACTGCAATTAGTTGAACAACTTCGAGAAAGAGACATACACTTTGTTATTTTAAACTTGGGAATGAACACCAACTGGTAAATTCTTTTAACGGTAATGGCAGCCTTTAGTGAACTAGTTCGAGAAATGATTAAGGAGAAGCAGCGTTCAGGAATTAAATTAGCCAAGCAAAAGGGGAAATATCGCGGAATGGTTAAAAAATATACAGATAAGCATCAAGTTATGAATCATGCCATTGAATTAAGTAAAACTACCGATAAAACTGTAAAGGAGTTATGTGCAATTACAGGAATCAGTCAGGCGGCAATTTATCGTAGACTAAGGGAATTGGAAAAAGATAATGTATAACAATTTTAATGCATTTAATTATTTTGCAACCGATTTACTTCCTCATTCGACTTTATTGTGTAACGGAGAGGAGAGCCAGAATGGATATAGCAAAATTAGTACAAAAAGCAAAAAAAGGGGAAGATGAAGCATTTGAACAATTGATTAGTTCTGTTCGACAAAAGTTGTATCGGACAGCCTATGCATATGTTAGAAATGAACAAGATGCTCTTGATATCTATCAAGATACTATTTACACAGCCTATATTTCAATAAAGACATTAAAAAAACCTGAAAGCTTTGCGAGTTGGATTACAAAAATTCTAGTTTTTAAAGCGATTGATTTTATTCGCAAAGAATCCCGCCATTTTTCTACAGATGATGAGGAAATCTTTACTGAATTAATCGCTTCTGAAAATGTTGATTTTATAATGCATTCTATGGATTTATCAGAAGCCTTTAAATTCTTAAATCCTACTGTTAAAACCATTATTTTGTTGAGGTATTATCACGATCTGTCCATTAAGGAAATTGCCACCATCATGAATTATCCGGAAGGAACCGTGAAATCACACTTAAATAGAGCGAAAAAAGAGCTAAGACCCATTTTAAAGGAGGGGTATCTTTATGAATAAGGACAAATTCAATCGATCTATCGACAATATAAATCTACCTGTTGAAAAGCTAATGGCAAGGGAGAAAGAGGCTATCTTTCAAGCCAAGAAAAAAAGAAAAATAGGAAGAACCACAAAACGGTCAATCTTGGTTGCATGTGGGTTATGTATATCTTTGCTTGGTTCTGGATTTGTTTCAACAGGCATGGCAGAAGCATTATCAAATATCCCCGTGATCGGTCCAATTTATAAGGACTTTAGAGACATTGCCTCAGATAAAATTGAACACGATCAACTTACGAAAGTAATTGATAAACAAGATAGTAAAAACGGCTTAACAATGACTGTAAAAGAAGCAGCTTATGATGGAAACCGGATAATCGTAACAGTTGTTTACACAGGTCAAAAAGAACTTTCGATGAAAGAAGAAAAGGCCGGCTTTAGCTATATAACAATTAATGGACAACAAGAAATTAAACCAGCGATGGGTTCAATAGGGCAAGATGACGTAAACTCGAAAACAATAATTGAACATCATCAATTTACCTTTTCTAAGTATAATGAATATGGCGATAACATTGAGATTGAGGTCCATGGAGAAGATTTATTTGGCTATGAAGGTAAGTTGAAGGTGGCTTTCCCACTTGAAAAAATAAAAGGTGATGTATTTGAGTTTTATCCAGAAGTTACAACTCAAACGGTCGATGAAGTGTATACACTAACAGCCGACAAAGTAACATTCTCACCTTTATCAACAAGAATAGACCTAACGATTGATTACCCTGCCGAAATGGATAAAAACGATAGTTGGCCATGGTTTAATTTCTCTGTAGTCGATGATAATGGTCATGTATATGATAAACTAAAACTACAGGAAGGCATGGCTGTTGGGAACTATGGTCATCATATGGTACTGACTTTGCCTCCAATGGATACCATACCAAAATCATTTACACTCAAGCCAAGTCGAGCAAATAGTCAAGGATTTAATGAAGAAATAAAGGAATTAGAATTAGTCGTTCCTTTAAATAAAAGTAAATAATGACCTCGTTTGCTTTGTTTACTCATATCGCGGAAGTACCTTAAGCTAACGAACACGCGATAGTTGAATAACGGGTTTTATTAAAAAACGTCATGAAAGCCGGATTCCATAGCCATTGGAATGCGGCTTTTTCACATTATATTTTCTTAACGTTGAAAATCTGCATTTTCCTGAAGGGACCCCAACAAGAACATTTTATGTAACAGGAAAGAGATAACCCATTCTTTCCTGTTTTTTGTTTTCCATAAAATGCAGGATTAACCAGTTAATTCATCGAACAAATGTAAAAGGACGAAGATAGGGGGAAGAGTTCAATGGGGAATGTTGAATTGAAAGAATCATATGGTTCCTATGAAATACCACGTGAAATCCATCAATTGTTCCAACTGGAAGAAGAGTTTGCGGAAAAAGGCCTTTCACTTAGTCAAATTGGTTTTCAACCATTCAACCAATTTGATCCTTATGCGATTACGCCTCCTGATTTAATTGCGTTTGCTAGCACTGGCGGTGATGGAATTCATTTCGGGTTTTTGACTGATTTTCATTCCTTATCAGATTTAACCGAAGCCCCAATTGTATGTGTAACGCCAACCAATGATCCGCCGATTCGATACATGGCAAGGAATATTCGAGAGTTTTTAGATTTGGCTTTTTCAGTACCCTATGTGGAGATGTTGGAAACCATATGGAGTTATGAGAATGAACAACAAGCTCAAGAACTGGCAAAAGAATTCGGGAAAGATGCGCCAAGAAAATGGAAAAAAGATCGGGAGCGTATTCTTACCCGTTGTCGTGAAGTTTTTGGGACAAAGAAAGTGGATGTAGTCAGTTATTTACATGAAGTGAAAAAAGAAAGAGCTGAGTCTATCCATATGGCTACTTTGGATGGACTCGGCGTGACGGATCAAAATTCGGAAACGACTTCAAAAGCGAGCTTCACTTTTTCTGAAGAACGAAAGTGCGATGAAAAGGAAATGAAACGAATGCGTCTATTTTTGAGTCAAGCCAATGAATTAGAAAAGCTGGCATTCATCCGTGATGCAAATTATTGGTACATCGTGACATCTGGTTATGATGAAGCGGTCTGGGAATTGATACAGGAATTGCTGACTTCAATGGGGCTGCACGATGAAGCAGAACATGTTGCAGAAAGATGTTAATTGTCTTTAAATCGTGATTACTTCTTGCTCCAGAGGTTTTGATAAAGAATGCTTACGGTAATTTTCATCGATTCTACTTCACCCGGAATATTACCATCAGTTTCTTGGACATCTGTTGGGCCAGTATAAAATCCAAATTCATCGCCGTCACTAAAATTGATCCCACTCGTACTTAAAGGGTAGTTTTCATAGGTCTTACCATCAATTTCAGTAGACATTTTTGCAGACATTTCGGATGTGAATGTATTTCCATTTATCCCGGCATGATGAATTCCTGAGATTAGTGAAGCTCCACTCTGCGAATATGTTCCACTTGATCTGAAAATAATTTCATACACACCATCATGATCAGACGTTCGAATGTGGGTCACATAAATGCGGTGAGTTCCATCATTGTACAAATCTTTGCCAAGATTACTTTCCAAATTGGTGAGATCTACGGTTAGTGAGTAGGTACCTTTGACAGTGTGACCTTTTTCATCATGATATTTCTTCGTGTCGCCAACAATAAACGGCATGCCTGTTGTCCATGTGCCCAGTAGACCTGACATCCATAAAACAAAAAGGTGCTGACCAAAAGGCTTACTGCCAGTAGAGATTTAATTTTACTGATTTTCATTATTTTCTTACCGCCCTTCGAACTCCTATTTAAGTGTACGCAGGAAAAGACTGGAAGGTTTCGTTGTTTTGGAATTATTGATTATCTAAAAAATCTTCTTGACTAAATATTCAAACAATTGTATCATTAAGAAAATTTTCCCATAAAGTAAACTCAGAGATTAAGAGTATTAAGGAATATTTATTGCTCAGAGAGCTGTCGGTCGGTGAAAGACAGTCAATAAACTCCCCAACTCGCTTATGAGAGGTCAGGCTGACATGTAGGTCTGAACGGTTCACTTCCGTAATAAAGTCTTAAGAAGGTTTGTTCAGTTTACAAACCAATAAGAGTGGTACCACGAAGGGTAAACCTGTCGTCTCTTTTGAGCGATGGGTTTTTTTGCGTCTAAAAAAAGGGAAGGAACGATGAAGATGATAATCAGAGAGGCTAACGTTACGGATGCAGAAGGGATCGCACGTGTGCATGTGGATTGCTGGAGAACTACTTATAAAGACATCGTCCCGGAAGTGTTTTTGAATAAACTCTCCTATGAAAATCGTACCCAGCTGTGGATTCAAAATATTTCAAACGAAACTAATTATGTGTTCGTAGCTGAACTGGACGGGAAAATCGTTGGTTTTACTGATGGTGGAAAAGAAAAGTCAGGAGAATATCCAGGTTATATGGCTGATATTACGACGCTATATATCTTGGAAGAATTTCAAGGCATAGGAATGGGCAGGCAATTGCTGCAACAAGTCTTTTTGAAGCTTAAGGAAAATAATATGACATCCGCGCTCGTATGGGTATTGGAAGATAATCCTTCAAAATATTTCTACGAAGCAATGGGTGCCAAAGTCATTGAAAACCAAAAAGACATTACAATCGGCGGCAAACAGTTAAATTTAATAGGGTATGGTTGGAGTAACATATAAGAGATCAAAAAAGGGGATTTGAAAATGAGTAAAATTATTGAGTACTATTCCAAGTTTGATGAATGGGGAAGACTTGACCGAGAACCATTAGAGTTTCAGATTAATTGGCATTTCATTCAGAAATATATGCCGGCAACAGGAAGTGTGCTGGATAACGGAGCGGGACCTGGAAAATATGCCATGAGGTTGGCACACCAAGGGTATGAAGTGACATTGACGGATTTAGTCCCTAGATTGGTTGAAGTTGCTCAAGATAAAGCAGTAGAAATGGATCTAGATGCACACTTTAAAGGTTTTCACGTGGCCGACGCCAGAGACCTGTCTGTTTTGACTGATGAGAAGTTTGATGCTGCACTTGCGCTTGGACCGATGTACCATTTGCAAAAAGAAGATGACCGACAAAAAGCGATTCAGGAACTGTACCGCGTGACCAAACAGGAAGGGATTGTGTTTGTTGCCTTTATGCCAAGAAGCAAGCATGTACTGAGCTCTTTAATGAATCCTTGGAACTGGAGTCCAAACGATAAGATGGATGCGATAGTGGATTTCATGAAGACTGGTGAGTTTAATCATAGCGAGGAAGGCCGGTTTACGGGAGCATATTACTTTAATGTAGAGGATATTAAACCATTTATGGAGTCCCAAGGGTTTGAGACATTGGATTTGATTGGATCGACCAATATTGGAACGCTTTTGACGAGCGAACAATGGGATTATTGGAGAAATCGTGGGGATGAAGAGTACACTCAATTGCTGGAGCTTCTGAAAGAAACAGCGAGTAATCCGCATATGTTAGGCGTTTCTTCGCATTTGCTTTATATAGGGAAGAAGAAATAGTAAGTAATAAATTGTGGGAAATCGCGTATTAAAAAAGGTTCCATTGGCTCCTCTAACTACGAACATACGTATGTTATAATAGCAAGGTAATAGAATAGGTACTCAAGGGTGGTTGGCTCACTCCCGTTAGAAAGGGGGTGGTGCCATGTCAGTATTCGAAGCATTAATGTTTGCATTATCGTTCGCAGCATTGATTGTGTCAATTCTGTCTTTTAACCATAAAAAATAACCCATCCTTGAGTTAGCCGCTCAGATGGGTTATTCCTACCATTTTGTAGCCAATCCCCTTGATGGGAACCTGCTATTACGTCGATCGTTGGTGTTAGCGCACCAGCGATCTTTTTTATTTTACTCATATCTTACAATCAGTATACCAATTTCTTAGCTGTGTATCAAATACTGACATTGCCTTGTGTAAAATGAAATTCCAATTTTAAATGCCAAAATAGAAGCGCTGGAACATTTGTTCGCATAATGGATTTAGAGTCATTTAACTATAGTTTTTCAGAAGAAGGGAGCAATAGCAATGCCTCGAAATCCTGGAAGAACTGATGAAACCATAATAAAACTGTACAAAAATAACATGTCTTTCAAAGAAATGAACTCAATTGTCGGACTTTCTGATCGTGCAATTCGTAATGTTCTATACAAACATGGAATACCCATGAATAGAGAACAGTATTCAGGTCAACCAAGAAAACATCAAGTGAATGAGAATTTCTTTAAGGCTTGGACGCATGAAATGGCATGGGTACTTGGTTTATTGGTTACTGATGGACACATTCATAATTCATTTCATAGTATTTTTTTACTCAAAAAGATGAACGTATACTGCGACTGATCGCCAACTATATGGAAACTGATTATGTACTAACACCATTTGGGAAAACTAAGACAGCAGCAACATTAATCATTAATTCAGAAGAAATGAAACAAGATCTTGAATCACTCGGAATTACAGCAAAGAAATCATTAAAATGTGCCTTTTTCAATGGTTTCAGAGAAGTTTTTGCAATCATTTGTACGTGGCGTTATTGATGGCGATGGCTGGGTAGGTCATGAAGGATATCAAGTGAACGTTACAACCGGTAGTTTAGCCTTTGCAGAAGGATTATTAGCGGTATTTCTCCTGGAGCTTAAAATCTGATATAAGTACTATCATCAGTAAAATCATACGATTTACCGTATTTGGGTACGAGGAAAAACCAGTCTTCAAATACTTTCTGACAGACTGTACAAAGATGCAGATTCTGAAAACTTTCATATATATAAAAGAGTCTATATGACACAGCATACAGATAATCCATATGTAGTTGATGACAATAGAAAGATTCCAATGTGGAAAATTGTCGATGGGAAAATCATTCACACGCCAAATTCGAATAGAGTTTCATTCAGAACAAATATCAGTAAATCAGTTTTAAACGCGTTAAAGCAACTAGCGTTAAAGCATAATACAAATGTGAATCATTTAATTGAAAATGGTTTAAAAAACGTTCTGGTACAAGACAAAATCACTTTGGACAAAACTGATAAACCACTAGATCGGATTCAGTATAAAGCGACGTATGATCATCAATTAATAAGCGATGTAAAAGAGTACGCAAAGAATCATAACGTATTCATGAATGACATAATTGAATATAGTGTGTAATTTATCGAATTGCATGTTGAAAAGAGGAGTCTCAGGGGAAAATGAGAACTCCTTTAATTTGAAATTAATTTTAGTTGACATAATATAAATTATAGGAAGCTACATCTCATTAAGCAAGTATACTTGTAACAGTGAGACAGAATTGATTTTACAAGTATTTTATGAGAATGATTTTTAAAAAAATTTACCATTCTTGATATATTTTTTATTTCCTCAACTTTTTATCGCTACTTTAAAGAACTCTTTTGTTTGCATAGAATATGTCACTGAAGTGTATATTTCTACAAGCTTTAAATCAGCATTTAATACAGATCATGGCATTGGTCATTGATCTTTCTTTTTGCGTCCTGATTCTACATTCAGCTTTTCTTATTAACAAATTTTTCCACTTTCAAGAGTTAAATTATTATTCCCCATTTTCAAGATTTCATAGTTAACATATGACAAGCTTAATAAATGAAAAAAAGTGTTACAAACTATTAAGTGGATTTTATTGCCCGTAAATATTCAAGCTTATTCCTCCATATAGAAGGAATATTTCCCCTTTTAAACTATGAGCTTTAAGCACTTTTATCTCGTCAACTTCTTGTCCACCAAAGCTTCTTTTAAACTCATTAATGTTCTGTTCTTGCTCTTTATGTGGATCTATAAATATACCTGAAAAATCATACCATTCAATTGTGCTGGTTTAGCCGTTTAAGAAAAAAATTAAATTAATCTTCTAACTAACATAAAACTTTCCGCAAATGGTACACCAACTGTTGAGCCTCTAAGCTTTGCCAATGCTTCAATGATTTCAAGTGTTCGAGGATGAGGCGGTTGTTTTAGTTGTGATTGATAACAGTTCATTGCTTCTTTCTTTATGTCGATGAATTTCGAGATATCACTCCATACATTTGGCATATAGGCATTGTCTACTGTGGGAAGATTCCATTCTGTTTCTGAAAGGGTTTCATATGCATAAATATTCTCCACCTTAATGCCATTAATTGGTCTTAATGCAACCATTGCACTGTGAGAGACAACTGTATGGTCCATATGCATATCACCTTTATGAGGAATAAATGCAATGTTTGGTCGAATATCTTCCACAACTTTTAGAAATTCAGCATTTATTTTCACTAAAGGAGTTTCTCTTAAAGTCACAATGGGAAAATCTAAAAAGATTGTTTCCTTAACACCTAATAGTTGATGAGCAGCTAATGCTTCTGAACGTTCTTCTTTGATCTCTTCATCTGTATTACTTTTAGTGACCTCACAAATAAACACTTCATGACCTTGCGCTGCATACTTCGCAATCGTGCCGCCAACACCTAATACCTCATCATCATTGTGTGGTGCAAATACCAACACCTTCATCCATTCACCTCTGATTGTTTCTTAACTTTCCAAGGGAAACATCACTTAAATTTATAGCCCGCTCTTATTTGCACATCATCAATATTCTCAAACTCGGAAACTCGAAGTAGCCCACCTTTACAAACAATATCGATATAGTCGCTCGTAATTTGTGCAATTTGCCCCGGTATCCCGACATATTTTTTGTTTTCCAAATAATCCGCTCGCCAAAAGATCAATTTATGCTGTCCATTATAATGAGAAAAAGCACCTGGGTATGGTTTTGAAACCGCCCTTATTAATCGTTGAATTGATTCTACAGGTTCTTGCCAATCGATTCGTCCATCTTCAGGTGTTCTCTTTAGTAGATAGGTCGCTTCTTCCTCATTCTGTTTAACCGATGTAACGGTTCCATCCAACATCTGAGGTAGCGCCCGATGCATCATGCGTTGAAGCGCTTCATTACTCTTTTCTTGAACATCAATCGCATAATCAGAATCTTCAATTACATACACTTCCTGTGCAACAATATCGCCAGAGTCCATGCCTTCATCTATAAAAAATAGAGAGCATTTTGTTTCTCGTACGCCTAATAAGACTTGCCAAACTAAAGCGGCTCTTCCTCTGAATTTTGGAAGGGGAGTGGGATGAAATCCGATTGTTCCAATTCTTGCAGCATGAATAATTTCTGGTTTTATGAGTTGGGACAATCCGACCACAAAAATATAATCTGGATGGTGATCAGTAATCTCTTTCACATAGAGATCTTCGTTTATATTTCTAAACTTCCGAAATGGAATGTGATGAGCTTCGGCCAACTCATGAATTGGCTCATATCCAGAAACATTTTTTGAATATTTTTCATCCAGTGAAAATACGAGATCCACCGGAAAGTTCAGTCTAATCATTTCTTCAAGTACCACTTTACTTGAATCAACAGAGCCAATTAGGATTGTCTTCATTTCCATCTCCTTACCGTTTTAAAACAATTTAATCGTCGAATTGCGCTCTTAGAATTAACCTCTTTTATATTTCTCTTCACCAAATAAAACAATCGCGACTGTTTTACAGATGATTTTAACATCGAGTGAAATGGAATAATTTTGAATATATGAAAGATCATATTCAATTCGTTGTTCCCATGATATAGAATTGTTTCCGTTCACTTGGGCAAGACCTGTCATTCCTGGTTTCATCTGAAGGCGTTGCATCTGAATCGGTGTATATTCCTCCACTTGTATATGAACTGTTGGTCTAGGTCCTACTAAGCTCATCTCTCCTACCAAAACATTAACAAGCTGCGGAAGTTCGTCTATTTTGGTCCTTCTTAAAAATTTTCCTAATGTAGTAATTCGATTTTCATCCTTTGAAAAATCTAAATTTCTCTCTGCTTCCACGTCAACCTTCATCGTTCGGAATTTAAATATATGGAAGTCTACCCCGCTTTTCCCCACCCTTTCCTGCTTAAAAAAAACGGGACCAGGCATTGTGATTTTCATAAGCAAGACAATCACAACAATCAGTGGTGATAACAATAGCAATCCTAAACCACTACCAACTAGATCAATCAGTCTTTTAAAAAACAGATTCAGATTACTGACTGTGTACATATTCCACAGCTCCTTCATCTTCGTTCCAAACCACTGAATTCTCAACATCTAGTTATCTAATAATCTTGATTTCGTTGTATTTCATCATCCGAATACGTTCTTCGTACCGACCAATGACATTTTCATTCACTTGATTGTGTAAATTATGGACGATCATCTTCGGTATGTTGACACCACTTTCATAGGCATGCGGGTAACCTCCACCAAAACGTGGATTCACTTCCGAAATGATATATTCCCCTTTTACTTTAAAAATGTCGATGTCAATGATTCCTCTAAAACCAATCACTTTCACAAAATCTTTAATGAGATCAAACAGTTTTTCGTCTTTGATAGAAATGGATTTATCCGTTTCTCCTGCTCTCATCGCAAGCTTTTCTTTTGTAAAAATGGCGACGGGTTCACCTGAATGGAGATCTATATACACATCCGCGCCGATTTCAACCCCATCTATAAATTCCTGAATCATCATATTCTTATAGTTTTTAAATAAGAATTCAACTTCCTCTTTTGATGTCACTTTATTGATATTGATACTTGCGCTGCCCTTTACTGGTTTAACAAATACGGGAAAATCTACAACCCCAGCATCCACATTTCGATAAAATTCTTCTTTATCAATATAGCTTTTGATTGAATGAAAACCGTTTTTTACTAGAAATGTATTCAGCGAAAACTTATCAAAGCACATCTCAACGTTTTCTAAATCAGACACAATCGGGATGGTGCCTACGTTTAAAAATTCTTCTCGATGTTTTGCTAACAAACTGATTTCCGGGTCGATTAACGTAAACACAGCCTTGACATCATTATTTTTACAAATTGCTAGAATCGTACTTAAATAATCTTGATGATCCATCCTTGGAACGATGAAGTACTGGTCCGCATCATAAAGTGCTGGTGCGAGAGGACTACAATCTGTCGCGTAGACCTTGCCGATTCCTTCAAGCTCTTTTTTGAAGTATTGAACGATTTTATTCCTAGTTCCACAACTAAGAATCAATATGTTCATTTGAAAAGCTCCTCTCATTTCTTTTGAGCGCGAACCTTTAGTTGCTGAGTGGTGCTACTACTTATGAGCACCGATTTCGGGTTTATGAGCAACGACCCGGGTATATGAGCACGAAACTCGAGTTTATGAGCGTTTTTCTAGCATTTATGAGTGACTTTTCCTCGGTTATAAGCACGTCGCACGTATCTATGTGCACCTTTCCCCCCGTTATGAGCGCGCCTTCCTCCTCCAAATTGCCAAAGAAATATGTTCACAAATAATGATCAGCTGTCCATTTTTCACGAGCTTCCATCATCACGCCATCTTTCTCGACATAGACAGCAGGAAAGAACTTAATAAATAACGGAGATAGACTCATGGAATACGCGCCAACTTTTTCATAAATGATTTGATCCCCAACCAAAACTTGAGGAGCGTCCTCTAGCACCATGATTCGGTCATCCTCCATGCAGGTAAATCCAGAGATGACTTGTTTGTCGATAAGCTTTCTATCCTCACTAATCTTATACTGAACCCTAAAAAACTTTATCCCCTTATTTTTCAGTGGATTGATATTAATGTGACTACCATCCGTTGTGGCAAAATGATTCGCACTCGTTTGCTTCACATCAACGACACTTGTCACAAAACTAAATGGAGAGGAAACAATCGACGTTCCTGGTTCTACAATTAAGACCGTATCTTCGTTGTTAAAGACTTTGCTTAATTCAGAAGAAATTACCTCGATATATTCATCAAACTGGGGTTTATCTTTAAGCCCTCCAAAAAACCCTCCACCGACATCCACATACTTTAGCTTTAGTGAATATTTTTGTGTAATTTCACAGGCCATTTTCGAAATCGCTCGATAGATATTTAAACTTCTTGTCTTTGTACTGCAATGTAAATGCAGGCCTGTTAAGCTGATCGTTTTTAGCTCATTGACAGTATCAATCGCTTTCTTCAAATCCCCATTTTCATAACAAAACCCAAATCGCCCACCCTCTGCTCCCATAACGGTTTCATTAGGACAGGCACGCTCCAAATCAAAGTTCACGCGAATGCCAACTTCAAAAATTTCCCCACTAGACCGATCCAACTCCCTAAGCCAATCTAGCTCCCTTTGCGAATCAACATTCACAATACATCCATTCTTAACCGCTTCGATGAACGTTTCTTTTGATTTAGCGACCCCGTTATAAATGATTTTTTCTTTTTTATACCCCAGCTTCTTCGCTAATTCATATTCATCGTCTGAAACCACTTCTGCATAGATACCGCGCTCTTTAAAGTAATTCAATAACCAAGGCAATCCGTTCGTTTTGAATGAATAGCCAATGAGCGAGTTACCCCAATGTTTTTGAAGTGCTTCCTCTAGCTGATTGAGATTTGACTGTAATTCCTGTTCATCGATTAAAAAATAAGGTGTTTCTAAGTGATCATGCGTCAACCTTTGATTTCTCACCGTTTTCCACCCTTTGAAGAATTATTCACCCATTACATGTTCTTCTTGATTTCTTCGATTACTTACAATAAAAATACAAATCATGAGGATTAATTGATACACACTTGAAATGAAAATCCCGATACAAAAGCCCATTAATCCATAAAATTGATACAAGACAAACGCACAAACCATATATACAATCACATTGGAGCCATTAATGATCAACTGCCAATTGATATGGTTAAATTTCAGAATAAAAGGTTGGATGACCGAACTAATCACACCGACAATAGCCGTTGCGGTTGTAATATAAATATATTTTAACGACTCATTTGCCCAATCAGGATATAAAAAACCTAGAACAAACGGACTGATCCAAATCGTAAAAACATATCCAATGATGCCAACAATCCCTGTCAGTAGCATAATCGAACCGAATGTTTTGTGATTGAATTTTTCCATTCTCGCTATATAACTCAAAATCACCCCATTAATCGGCGTGATGGCCATGGACATGATTTTACCGATGATGGTCGCCGTATAATAAATCGTTACCGCAGCTGGGCCAAGTAATGGGAAAATTAATAGTTTATCTGCATAATTTAATACGTTTGTTAGTAGAGAGGAGCCGAGGAGAACGATACTTTTATAAGTAGTGGAGTTAAATATGTCTGTGCGTACAACTGGTTCTTTCAATAGGGTTGAATTTTTGATGATATAGAGAACACTAAATCCGTATCCAAAAATAAAGATGAATTGCCAGTATCCCATCGAACTAAATAAAAAAGTGCCCAAAATATAGCCAATGGTTAAGATCACATTATTGATTACAATCTTTTTATAGTTTAACTGTAGCCGAAAACTGACGCCTAAATATTCTCTTAATAAATTTAAACAGGAGATGAGGACGATTAAACTAATACTGATGAATGAAAACTTACCTTCATAATAGATTGTTCCAATGATCATCATAATCGTGCTTAACGCGATACTGCTGATTAATAAAATATTGAAATCACCAGAAATTCGCTTTTTACTATATTCTTCATCTATTAATAATCGAATATTGTTTAACACATTGCCGAACGGAAAACTCAATACAGTAAAGAGACTGATTAAAGTAACGACCAAACCGTATTGCTCTTCACCTAATCGATCCCCAATAATCGGTAAAGTGAATAATTGAAGAATAATAATCGGTATGGCTGTAGCGACAATATTTAATAGTGAATCAATCAAAAACTTTTTCTTACTCAAATGGCGTACTCCCTACTAAATATTGATGTGCCAAAACGGCTTTCTAGATTGTAGCCACGAAGTCATACCATACTTAACCATTTTTTTGTGTGTACACACAAGACTAACGTGTTCGATGGCAGATGGTTTACGTATTATAGATTCTTATATAAACGGAATAATTTTTGTTCTTCGATACTCCAATTGTATTTTTCTTTCACCGCTAAGCGGCCATTTTTCCCCATTTCTTTTGCAATGTCAGGGTTTTTCAATAAATACAAAATAGCCTCTGCGATTTCATCAACATTTTCGGGGTCAACTGGGATTCCAAATTTGTATCTTTTCAATTCTTCCCTGGCATATGGAAAATCGGTTATAATGACGGGCAATCCCATCGCCATATATTCATAGACTTTTGTTGCAAAATGATCGCCTTTGTTATATTGGCCAACATTTAAAACTGTACATAGACCAATCCTACTTTTTCGCAAAATATCCGTTACTTCTTCTCGATTTACATGACCTCTATAATCCACACACGCAAACTCTTTCATTCCACGAACGTCTTGAAGATAACGATCAGGGGATAAGACGCCCCCCAATATCAAGTTAACCTTCGCTTTATAGGCAGCTTGAATGTTATACGTAATACCTCGATCATGGGTTAGCGTGCCAATATGACAAATCGTATTTTTTAGTTTTTCTTCCTTTTCATTAAAACGATCGTACAATTCGTGTAACATGGGAAAGTTATCGATAAATGCCGTTTTTTTCGCCCGGTTTTCAAAAGGATTTTTCAAACTATACGTACATGGAAAGACAACCGCATCAATTCGTTTAATCGAATAGGTTTCATACATGAAATATATTTTTGCGATGACCTTCCGTAAAAACTTTGGAATATATTCTTTTTCTTTAATTTGCATCGGATAATTTTCGTGGGAATCAAAGATGACTTTCTTTCCTCGTTTTTTTAACTTATTCCCGATTGGCATTAATTCAGGATCATGATAATGATAGATATCGGCATCTACTTCCACAGCTTTTATAAATATCTTTTTCTTGGAGTTCAACATCCGATCAAGTCGGCTCTTTGGCTTAAAATTGGTCGAGATGATCTTTACTTGATCCACTGTTTCATTAGGTAATTGATCATTTACAATTAAGGAGACATCATAGCCATGACTTGCTAATGATTTACATTCCTTTTCAAATATGCGAATATCATAACGTTCATGAGCACTCGTTATATGACATACTTTTTTGATGATGGTCCCTCCAATATCCGTTCATTACATATTCCACTATTTGTCTCGTCTATAAGTTGCTCTTCTTGATATAGTCTGAAACCACTTTTGCCACAAGTTCTACATCCGTTTCCTTCAAATATGGATGCATTGGTAACGACAGAACACAATCACAATGCTCGTTAGTAACTTGAAAATCTTCTTCATTAAATTGTAAATGTACAAATGCTTTCTGTTTATGCATTGGATTCACGTAATACACCATACTTGGAATCCCGTTCTTATTGAGATGTTGTTGTAACTGATCCCGTTGCTCCCTATTCTTAAGCTTAATAGTATACTGGGCAAAGCTAGATAAAAATCCATCGGGGATGGCAGGTGTATCAACCATTGCGCTCAATTTTTCATTATAAAGTTGATAAATTCGGTTTACGTCATCCAATTCATGCTGGATGAACGCGTCAAGCTTGACTTGTAAAATGGCTGCTTGGATCGTATCAAGTCGCGAATTCAACCCAATGCGAATATTGTCGTACTTACTTTCGCCTTTTCCATGAACCTTCAAAGACTTTAACAACTCTGCTAATTCATCATCATCCGTAAAAATTGCCCCACCATCTCCATAACAACCTAAAGGCTTCGCTGGGAAGAAAGAAGTTGTTGCGGCATCACCAAAACTGCATGCTCGTTTCCCATGAATATTGCCCCCAAAGCCTTGGGCAGCGTCTTCTAATACAAGTAAATGATATTTCTTTGCGATACGCTCGATTTCAAGATGATCAGCAGGTAACCCAAATAAATCAACAGGAATAATCACTTTTGGTGTGACTTTCCCTTCTTTTAACGTTTTAACAATGGCCTTCTCTAGTTGCGTTGGATCCATGTTAAAGGTATCTCTACATACATCCACAAACACCGGTGTTGCACCGCAAAACGAAACCACTTCTCCTGTTGAGAAAAATGTTAAATCTGGAATGAAAACGGCATCGCCTTCCCCAATCCCCCACGCCATCAGCACAAGGGTCATCGCTTCTGTTCCATTCGCACACGTGATGCAATGCTTCACGCCCACATATTCAGCTAATCGTTCTTCGAGTGCCTTTACTTCTCTTCCTTCGATATAATTGGAATGAAATAAAACACCTTGAATCGCTGAATCGATTTGATGTTTATAGGTTTGATATTGAGCCTGTAAATCACGAAACTGCATAGCCACTCTCCAATCCACATAAATTCCACCCGGAAAACCCATTACGTCCGTAACCCTAGAAAACCTTATGAATATTATGGTAAGGCATTTGCCTTGAACCAAATTGTCTGAAAAACTGCTCGATATTTTGCTTCATACTTCCTTCAAAATCAAACTTCCGATTCAACCTACTTGCTAATTTAATGCCTTCATAAATCAGTAAAGTTAGGGATTGATTGTTTCGATAGTCAGGATTTGAACCGGACATTAAATAATAAACCGTCTCGTCATCCCAAACAAAATAAGCTGCGGCATGAATTTGATGTTGCTCATCCGCGCAATAATATATTTTCCTAGCATTTCTTTGTTCACATGCTTCATCAATTCTCAAAACCGTTTCAAATGAATAGGGGATTTCTAAGTTTTGCCTCTCAAACGTCAGTTTATTTAAATGATAGAATTCATCGATTCCAAGACCTTCATAAATCTGCAAGCTTTTCTCTGCTTTTCTTATATTCTTTCGTATATTGGAATTGAAATTTTGATAGACTTCATCCAAATTGGAAGTATGGTGTATGACATACGTATACCTTGTTGTTTGCGAGTAGCCACGCCAATAAAAAGGAAGCCAGTTTGTAAAGGAATAATGAAAGTATTGTTGGTATTTTGTTAACCCCAGTTTCTCGATTTCATCTATGATGGTATTCATCATGTTTTTTTCATACGTCAGTGTTCTTTCGTATTTTTGATCTGGTGGGTATCGCATCCAGATGCCATTCGTTTGGGTTAACGTCGCTTTTCTAATTTCTTTCTCGGTTCCGATTTGTTGGAGATAGTATGGCAAGGACGCACGGATTTCGCCGTTTTCTTTAATTAAGATGGCACCCCATTCATTCGGACAAACCGCATCCATCCACCAGCCTTTTGAAAATAAAGGAATGGTCGTTTCCTGCTCGCTGAATTGCAGATACTTTTCGAGTTCAGTCATGCCCCTGCCCACTTCCACTAACTCGATGAAATAAATTAATAAAATCTAATGTACTCGCCTTCTCCAGTGGGAGTTGGATACTTTTCTTTTCAGCAGCTGACTTATAAATGGCAAGGACGAGTTCTAATGCCCTTCTGCCATCTTCAGCCGTCACATATGGTTCACGGTCCTGTTTTATCGCCTCAATGACGTCTGCATAGAGTGGCGTATGTCCAAAGCCATAGACGGTTGGCGGATTCTCGTGATACTTGGCTTTTACTTCCTGTGAATCGTCCAATTGATCCGCAAACAGCCATTCTTCAATAATATTTACTGATTTCCCACCGATTTTAACGGTCCCTTGATCCCCGAACACATAGAGCGTTTCCTCAAAATTTTGAGGATAAATGTTTGTTGTTCCCTCAATTACACCGTAACTACCGTTCGAAAATCGAACTAACGCAATTCCAAGATCTTCAGCCTCGATAAATGGATGCTTTAAATTATCCGTCATTCCAACAACTTCTACAATGTCGTCACCCATCATCCACCGCAAAAGATCAATATTATGAATGCATTGATTCATGAGTGCCCCACCGTCTTGCTGCCAAGTCCCTCGCCAAGGTGCCTGGATGTAGTAGTCCTCTCCACGGTTCCAGCGGATATGGGCTGTTCCGTGAAGTAGTCTACCAAAACGACCTGCCTCTACTGCTTCTCTCAATTTTTGAACCGATTTATTAAACCGATTTTGGTGGCAAGCACTTACTTTTAAGTTTTTCGCCTCTGCCCTTTCAATAATCTGATCAGCTTCTTCTAAAGAAAGCGCGATGGGTTTTTCAATAATCAAATGGCTTCCCGAATCGATACAATCCAATGCAATTTGTCCATGTTTCCCGCTTTCTGTACAAATCGCCACTAAATCAGGTTTTTCAATTGCCAGCATCTGTCGATAATCCGTATATTTAGTTACTGCAACCCCTAAATCAAATGTTGAAAAGGTCTGCTCCATTTTCTTTTCATCGAGATCACAAATGGCGACAATGTCTAACTTATTTTCAATAGCGGCGGCCAGATGATTCGGTGAAATCCTCCCGCAACCGATGATGGCAAATCGTAAGTTCGTCATTTCTCACCCACATGATTTCTTATTTTTTTTCCAGGCACACCGACAATCACCACATTATCCTCCACATCTTTTACAACGACCGAACCTAAGCCGATTAAACTATTGGCGCCAATGGTTACTTGATTTCGAATCGTCGCTGCAGGAGAGATATAAACATTTTTCTTAATCCACACACTTCCAGAGATATTGACCAACGCGGCAATCATGACATGATCTTCAATGATGACATTATGGGCGATGTGACAAAGGTTGTTAATTTTTACATGATTCCCGATTTCCACATCCCCTAACGTTCCTCTGTCAATACACGTATTCGCCCCAATTTCCACATCTTCGCCAATGATCACACCGCCAAAATGGGGAACTCTAACATTGATCCCGTCAGTATTTTCAAAATAGCCGAACCCATCAGTACCAATCACAGCACCTGAACGAATGATTGTATCTTTTCCAATCGTGACTTTCCCTTGGATCGAAACATTATTTTCGATTCGTACATTGTCTGAAATCACAACTTCTGGCCCTATATAACAATGGTGACCAATGTAAACTTGTTTACCGATACTCCTCGTTTCAACAACCGATGCTGCACTAATAAATTCAACCTTCGTCTCTTCATGAAAAAATTGATTGAGTATCGTAAAGTACATGGCTTTTGGATTGTCACAAAAAATAAAGTTTGCCTTCTCAAAAGAACTTGTATCAAATTGTAGTGAGACAATGAGCGAATTTGTAATGACTTTTCCCATAATGGCTTGCATTTTTTTCTCGTCTTTAATCCATGAAATTAAATTGGCAGCAATATTTTCAATGGAAACATAGGTATGAATCGTGAGTTCTGAATCACCGATAAATGTGTAGGGCATTTCTGTAGTGTCTAAAAAGTCTGTGATATCTTTTATACGAATCACCCTGTTATCTCCTTCCAATCAATCACTTGATCTAATGCGGTGAAATTGTTATACATAAAATCATATCGTTCACTTATCGATTGTTTGAGGAAGTCCTTTAGCTTAACTTCCATTGTTTCAATTTCAGTAGAATACCAGAAAGGATGGGTCAGAATGTGCAGCTTTTCATATTTTCCAGATTCAACCGTTTCAATCGGGTCTTCTCGCCAATTCATTCTTGAATCTGATACGTATTTCATGCTTTTGAAGTACTTGGAGGAATAGGAGTTGATGATTTGATGGAATTGAATATCATTTTCTAATACGAGTTTGGAAGGTCGATGCATGGAAACTACTTTCACTTCAGTATTTAGTAAGTTACCGAGAATTTTGGCTTCCATTTGTACAGCTTTCTGCATATCTTCAATAGTTTGAATATCATATCGTTTTTCATCAAAATGAATGCCAATTTCGTGACCTAACGACCGGATTTGTTTTAGCTTTTCGAAGGATTCTTTTGAAAAGATATTATAAAAATTAGTGGATAATAGAATGAAATAGGTTGATTTCACGGCTAGATCATGTTCTAGTCTGGCCATTTCTAGTGCTTTTTCAAGTGAGAAATCAACATCGTGCCTGATGATGACCGATTTTTTGACAGTTTCACTTTCGCGATACATGCAAAAGTAATACCCGTTGTGTCTTAATAATTCCAGCAGCTCGATGTAGGCTTTTGTTGTAAATTCCATTTCGTCTCCCCTTACAACAATTCGATTTTTTCTCGATTCAAAACATTCTGCATGGCATTTTTCGTATCAAAGATTGCCTTCGCATGTTGCTGAACGAAATCATAATCTACCTTTGTATGGGCAGTTGTGATCATTACTAAATCAGCACTTTCAATAAGCTCCGCAGTTAATTTTGATTCACCTTTTTTGATCACACCGTGTTCATCACGATATTCTGAAATATAAGGATCATAATAGATCACATCAGTATCGTTTTTTTCTAATACTTCGATAACTCGAATCGCTGGGCTTTCTCGATAATCTTCAATATCCTGTTTATACGCGACACCAAGGACTAAAATGCGCGATGCACTTAACGCCTTTTTCGATTTGTTTAAAATATTACTTGCTCGTTCCACACAGTATTCCGGCATTCGGTCATTGATCATCATGGAAGCCTCAATCATGGACGTGTGAAACCCATATTCACGCGCTTTCCAAGATAAATAATAGGGATCTAGTGGAATACAATGGCCCCCTAAACCTGGCCCTGGGTAAAAGGCCTGAAATCCATAGGGTTTCGTTGCAGCAGCATCGACCACTTCCCAGAAATTAATACCCATTCTGTTACAAAGAATGGCTAATTCATTGACGAGGCCAATATTGATATTTCTGTAGGTGTTCTCTAAGATTTTTTCCATTTCTGCAATCGCAGGTGATGAAACCCGATAAATCGGTGCTTCTAAAATGCTCTCATATAAACTCGCTGCGATTTCCGTACATTTTGCAGTCATTCCCCCTACCACTTTGGGGGTATTTTTCGTTTTATAGCGTAAATTCCCCGGATCGACTCGTTCAGGCGAAAACGCAAGATAGAAATCGACCCCACATTTCAGACCCGATGATTCAAAAATCGGCTTCAGGAGTTCTTCTGTTGTACCGGGATAGGTTGTAGATTCTAAAACGATTAACATTCCTTTATGCATATAAGGAACAATACTTTCTGCCGAAGCTTTCACATAACTAATATCCGGTTGCTTATAGAGGTCTAACGGTGTCGGCACACAAATACATACACAATCTGCCTGTGCAACCTGTGCAAAATCTGAGGTGGCGGTAAGGTAGCCGGATTGTACGATTTGTTCAAGGTCTTCGTTCACGACATCTCCAATGTAATTGATACCGGAATTCACCATAACTACTTTAGAATCTTGTATATCGAATCCGATTGTCCGGTACCCTGCTTTTGCCTTCTCCACAGCAAGAGGAAGACCAACATAACCTAGCCCTATGACCCCCAGTGTTGCTGTTTTATTAAGCAATTTTTCCTTTATAGTCTCCATTTTTCCACCCTCATTTTTTTTTGAGCTTGCCATCAAGTCTTTTCGTGTCTGTTAACCACGGAATTAGTTAGCCATATAACAAAAATTGCAAATAATATTCCATGAGTTAAAAGACTAGTAAATAGGGCTGCATCAACTAGTGCAGTTCCAGGAATGATGATAATTCCAGTTGATAAAACTAATGGAGTATTTTTTGACACACTATCTAATATTTTTAATACTCCCCCTAAGATCAACATAAAAAGGAGAATTCCAATTATTCCGAAATTCAAATAAGCATCCCCGAATATACCTACGTTAGGGCTAAAGTCTCTACCAAATACTTTTTGTGCTACTAAATAAACTGGATTAGTTCCATATGGATTATCAATGATAAAAGAAAGGAAAGATGCGGACAACTTATATTTCGTCATGTTCTCATAAAAATCAAAATATAAAAAATGTAACTGTGCAGGAACATAAAATAGCCTTCTTAAAAATAGCGATAACATATTTGGGTTATTAGAAATACTGTACAAAATATATAAAGTACTTTGTAAAAATATTAAGGCAGATGTGATAAAAAATAATATATTATTCTGATAACCCTTTTTAAAGAAATAATAAATTCCAAAAATAAGAATAGGCGCAAAAAGATAACTCTTATGTCCTGTCATTGCAAAAATTGAAATTTGTAAAATTAAGGAGATAACAACTAATATTCTATTTTTCCTGATCAATCCATAAATCAACAAGAACATATTTGTTATATGCGCTTGCCAAGGCAATAAATAATCCATTAACCAATTATCACTACTAGCGTTAAATTCTTCTCTAGTTGAATAAACATTTGATAGGTCAAAATTTATTCTTTGTAGACCACCAGTAACGATTAAAAAAACATAAACAATGATGGTTAAGAAAAATAATATTAAAAATGATAAATTTTTCCCCTCTTTTAAAGTAGGAAGTTTTAGCATTGGGGTTTTTACTAGAATATAAAAAAGTAATAAAAATGACAGTGAAATGGTTAGAAAAAATTCTCGTGAATGATCCTGTAACCAATAAAGTGATGAAATAGGTAAAAGTAAATTGATAAACAGTACATATACTACAATTTTGCTTGGATAACTTAGATTTTCTAATTTAATTATAAAAATACTTAAGATGAAAACTACTAGGTAAGATTCGAATAATTTAAAGATTGATATCTTAATAGTAAACCCTTCATATTCAAATACTGGATTTACAAATAAAAAGTAACCGTATTCCAATAGCATTTTAAAAACGATTATTACGAATAGTGTATATAGATATTTTTTTTTAAATGTAATATTAATAATAGACAGATCACATCCTCAGATCAGTATTTAAGGAAAATTCTCCAGCTAAAAATTTTGGTGATGTAAAATCATTGATTAAGTAATCCTTCCAGAATTCTTATCCATTTTTCCTTTAAAGAGCCCATCCTGACCACCAATCTATAAAATTATAGTAACTGTTCAAGCTTTCTAGTTAACACTTTAAAATCATAGTCTTGTGCGGCTTTTAATGCATTTTGACTATAAATTGCAACTTCATCCTGAGGCATATTAGACAGGTTAATAATGGCTTCCGCAAGCTGATTCGTACTAGCATTATCAATCACAATGCCACATTGATATTTTCGAATGAGATCGTACCCATATTCACATCCTGAAAGCGTTGGTTTCCCACTTGCAAAGTATTCAAACATTTTATTCACACTCGTACCAAACCGTTTGAGCCCGTTTTGTGAAAAAAGCTGCACAATATTTAAATCGGACTTACTGAGAATATACGGGATATGATTTTTATCGACAAACCCTTTAAATTGAATGTTTTTAATTCCATGTTCGACACAATATTTTTCTAAATTCTCTTTCTCTGTTCCTCGCCCATAAATTAAAAACTTTATATGATTAACACCTTTTTTCTGGATGATGTCTGCAATTTCTACAACCAGATCTACATTGTTTGCCTTCCGAATCGATCCTGTGTACACAACCTTAAACAGTTTGGGGTTGTTTAAATCAGGATCCACTACTATATAACGCTTTATATTTTCAGTGAAACGCTCTAAATCAACACCATTATTAATGTGATGCACTTTCGTTAAATCAATCGGTCCGCCGAGTTCTTTGTTCCACCCTCGTTCAATTATGTAATCTTTCCCACCCTCCATCGTAAAAATCAATTTGTCACACTTTTTATAAATCCATCTTTCCCCACGATATAGCAGATTGGTGACTAAGCTATTTCTTTTTATCGAGTCATATTCGATTAAGGACTCAGGCCATAGATCCCGTACTTCACAAACACAAGGAATGCCAAACTTTTTCGCGAGTTTAATGCCCGCTATTAAAGTTAGCGGATGAACACTTGAAGCGAGGATCACATCAGGCTTCCCGTGAATTTTTGCAACCTCTTTTGCGACGGGGAACAGATTTCGATAGAATACGATCATGTTTTTAATTCGTTGTTTGCCATTTCCAACATAACTAGGAGTCTTCACAAATACGTACGGAATGCCGTTTACTTCATCCGTTTTGTATTTTTGACCCCCTGTATCAATATTCTCGTCTGTATTATGGATCGTGCTTGCACAAAAAATGGTAGCTTGATGTCCTTGGCGGATTAAGTTTTCAGCAAACCAAAAATGCCGTCCCCCTAGGTCTTTAAACGTATCGGTGGCATAATGATTGAAGATCCAAATGTTCTTTTTCAATTTTTTGAGGCTCCCCACAGTTTTTTGATTGTGTCCACGACTCTTCCCAAGTCCTCATCGGTCATTTTTGTATCAGATGGCAAACAGACACCATTTTCAAATAACTTTTCTGATACATTGGCTCCTATAAAATCGTATTTCGCGAAGTATGGTTGCAAGTGCATCGGCTTCCAAGTTGGCCTTGATTCAATGTTTTCTTTTTCAAGAGCTTTCATAATGTCTAGTGGACGAACTTTTCCGCTTAGGGTCAAGGCAGTTAACCAATAGTTCGGTTCATTCCAATCGTGAATGGGCATAAACTCCACACCATCCAGGCCGCTTAACTCTTTTTGATAAAATTCAAAAATGTATTTTTTCTTTGCCACTCGTTGTTCTAGCACTCTCAGCTGACCTCGACCAATTCCGGCAACGACATTACTCATCCGGTAATTAAATCCTAATTCACTATGCTGATAGTGAATTGCTGGATCTCGACTTTGTGTAGCCCAGAATCGAACCTTGGCAATCCTCTCCGCATTGTCCGAAACTATCATCCCACCGCCTGAAGAAGTAATAATTTTGTTCCCATTAAAAGAAAAAACACCATAGTCTCCAAAAGTCCCAGTATGCGTACCTTTGTAGTAGGTTCCAAGCGATTCAGCCGCATCTTCAATCAATGCAACCTGATGTTTTTTGCAAAGCCGGGCGATCGGGTCCATATTCGCCGATAACCCATATAAATGTACGACTATGACGGCTTTCACCTTCGGATATTTCTGGAACGCTTCTTCTAATGCGGTAGGACTCATATTCCACGTTTCAGCATCACTATCAATAAAAACTGGAGTGGCATTTTGATAAATGATGGGATTAGCCGTCGCCGAAAAAGTTAACGACTGACAAAAAACAATATCTCCTTGCTCGACGCCAGCTGCTTTTAGAGCCAAATGAAGAGCTGCCGTTCCTGATGAAAGGGCCGCTGCAGATGTACTTCCCACTTTTTCAGCCAGCTCTTTCTCAAACAGATCGACATTTGCCCCAAGTGGTGAAATCCAATTCGTATCAAAAGCCTCTTGAACAAATGCCAGCTCAAACCCTTCCTCACTCATATGTGGCGATGAAAGATAGATTTTCTCTGACTTTGGATTTGGTTGAGAATTCCCATCACTCTTCGACTTCTCGTTCCGGATACCTGACAAGATATTCCTTCTTTCTACTCGTTATGGGTATTGCATTTTTTTGTATTCGCGCTGGGTGCTGCGGTTGCTAGTATTCTAGTTTGGTGTATTGAGTGCGAGTGACCCGGGTGAAGTTACTAGGCGCGAACACGATGTTCACTATATAGATGAATGGCTGGTTGATTTGGATTTGGCTGCGGATTTTGGCTTTGGAAAGTCGTTCATGTCCCTGATAAACAGTTGAACGCTTTTTTGCCCAGGAAGGTAATTCAGACTCCTAGCATTAATCCAATAATGGCTGCAATCCCCATATTGTAAATGGGTAAAGTCTTGTGCCATTTCCACCCGCTAAAATAATTCCTTTCATCTCTACACCTCAAACCAATTGATTTTATTGAATTACACTTCGGAAGCTTTGTTTATTAGCAATTTTAAGTAACACATCTTTAAGATTCTCATTATTTAAATCAAGCATCTTATCCAATAAATTCTTCATATCTATATTGTTAATTGGTGTGGACTTACCAATATAAATTTTCGGAAAAACATGTTCGTTTTGAATTTCGTCTTCGTTTAATAATTCTTCAAATAATTTTTCACCCGGTCGAATTCCTGTGAATTCTATACCAATTTCATCTTCTTGATACCCGGATAAGCGGATTAAACTCTTTGCTAAGTTCACAATTTTTACGGGTTCTCCCATATCAAGGACAAATATCTCTCCATTTGTTGCAAGTGTTCCTGCTTGAATGACAAGACTCGATGCTTCAGGAATCGTCATGAAATACCTAGTCATCTCAGGATCAGTAACAGTGACTGGTCCGCCTTTCGCAATTTGTGCTTTAAATAGAGGAACAACACTTCCACTAGAACCTAAGACATTTCCAAACCTTACAGCGGCAAAGTGCGTTTTACTATTAACCGCCAAGTTTTGGATAATCATTTCTGCAAATCGTTTCGTCGCACCCATTATATTTGGTGGGTTCACTGCTTTATCAGTCGAAATCATTACAAAGCAGGAAACACCAATTTCTTTTGCTGCCTCTGCTACATTCAGAGTTCCGTAAATATTATTTTTGACTGCTTCTCTTGGATTAAATTCCATGAGTGGTACATGTTTGTGGGCAGCTGCATGATAAACTACATCTGGTTTATAAATCTCCATAATTTCAAAAATCCGACTGCGATCTTGGATATCAGCAATTATTGGTATAACTTTAGTATTAGATGAAGCTAGGTTCCGCATTTCCAAATCAATTTTATAAATGGAATTTTCTCCATGTCCTAATAGAATAATTTCTTTAGGTTCGAATCTCGCCACTTGTCTGCATATTTCTGAACCTATGGAGCCACCTGCTCCAGTTATAAGAATTTTTTTATTCGTAAGTTGATTTGCAATTGCGAGCATATCAAGTCTTACTTCCTCACGCCCAAGTAAGTCCTCAAAACGAACATCTTGAATTTCATTTACGGATAACTTACCAGTCATAATATCTTCTATCCTAGGAATAGTTTGAGTTTTCACGCCTGTCCCAACACAAATTTTCGTTAATACAATCATTTCCTGTTTAGACAATGAGGGAATAGCAATAATAATTAACTCGATTTTGTTTCTTTCAACAATCTCTGGAATATTAATGATTTTCCCTAATACTTCAACTCCATAAATTTCAAGATTTTGCTTAAAGAGATTATCATCTATAAAACCAACTGGTTGTAATTGCCTATCCTGATTTCTTAATAATTGACGAACCACCATGGTACCTGCTGCTCCTGCTCCTACTATTAAAGTACGTTTTGTTTTCAAGTTTAATTTTCGTTTCTTTAAATCAACAGCTAAGCGCCAGGAAAAACGTGAACCACCAATAAAAAGAATATGAACCATCCATGTGATGACTAACACGCGAACGTAAATATCTTGATTGACTATTACTTGCATAAGCATTACTGAAATAATCGAATAGGTCACTGCACGAACTATTGAGGTAAGTTCACCAATTGAAGCATACAACCAAACCTTTCGATAAAGTCCATAACGCCAAGCAAAAAAATGATGTGCTAAAAAAATAGTTATTACACTTAGAATTAACACTTTTTCTGTTAAAACATTTAAATAGGGATATAGAATTAAATAACTAGCAAACATCGAAAAAGCAACAATAAAAGAATCCAATACAAAAAGTAATGTTTTCCATTTCTTTACCGTCATTGAGCACATACTCTTTTCTTTAGTAGGATTTAAATAAAAAATTTTTTTCTTGGAATCTGCTCGGGCTGTAGCTTGCTAATATTTTGATTATTAACAAGTTCAATCGATTGCTTTTTCAAGTTTGTCGTATACTCAATTCCTAATTTTTTATCTACTATGTTCCATGCATCTTTCCATTTAAACACTCGGCTAGTCAGATTGTGTGCATCTGATCCAATAAAATGGGTCAATTGATATTCAATCATTTGAATACTCAAGCGTTGTAATTTTCTACCGAACCCGCCTGCTACACTTGTTGCGGTTACTTGAGAATATGCACCATTTTTTATTAATTGATAAAGTTTTTCTGGATTCCTTGCAATTTCAGCATTGCGCTCTGGATGTGCAATCACGGGCTTAATTCCTTTTACTAGTAAGTTATAAAACAACTTCTCCGTATATAGTGGAATATTAGACGATGGCAGTTCGATTAATATCATCTTGGAATGGTTTAATGTTAATAGTTCTTCATCTAAATCTAAGACACTCTCCAGTTCTCCAAATAATCTTATTTCTTGCCCAGTCAATACAGTTAAAGGAATTTGTGCAGCTGAAAATATTTCATTCAGCTTAAGAACGTTCTTTACAACTATTTCTTTGGGGTTATGGTAAGAAGGATGTCGGTGATGGGGTGTTGCGATAATAGTAGATATCCCTTCAGAAACAGCTTGTTTAGCCATATTGACACTCTCTTCTAATGTTCGTGCGCCATCATCAAGACCGAAAGTTATGTGTGAGTGTATATCAATCAACATTCCCATCCTCGTAAATGTATTTTTTAGTAATCTTTAACATGAATATTAGTTTTCGAAATGATATTACAATTAATAATTAGTAAAGAATTTAATTATTTTGTATGAAACCATTGCTAACCTAATTACTTGATTTGACCGTAATAATAGGTGGTTTGATAAGGTGAGTCCTTCATCATTTTATTATTTAACACAACTCCTAATAGTTTGCTTCTTGAACTCATTAGTATATCTTTTGATCGAACGGCTCCTTCTTTTTCTGTAGAACCACTTTTCACTACCAAAATAGATCCGTCACATTTATTTGCCAGTATTTGTGCATCTGCTACGGCAAGTATAGGAGGTGTATCAAATAAAATTAAATCAAAACTAGCTTTTAATCGGTCCATCAATTGAGACATCATTTCTGATTGAAGTAGTTCTGCTGGATATGGGGGAATTGTTCCGCTAGGTAATAGAAACAAATTAAGTACTGGAGTTTGTTGTATAACATCTCCTAGTGAGGCTTTTTTCATCAATAAATTTGTTAAACCTTTTGTATTGTTAATATTAAAGGTATAGTGAATTGTCGGTTTCCGTAAATCTGCATCTACAAGCAGCACTTTTTTTCCTTGTTGAGCAAACACAATAGCTAAGTTTGCAATGGTCGTTGATTTTCCTTCTCCAGGATTTGGTGAAGTAATAATAATGGATTTCAATTCTTTATCTACCGAAGAATACTGAATGTTTGTTCTTAATGTTCGATACTGTTCTGAAATAGGAGATTTTGAATTTTCAATTGTTATTAGTTGCGTCTCCATTTTCTTATTCATCCGATTAGCCATTCATATCTCCTCCTTTCTTTTACTGCATTTTATTAAGTCTTGCTATTTTTTTCTGTTCTTTTATCTCCATGGATGAAATAGAACCTATCACTGGTAAGGAAAGTAGCTTTTCAATGTCTTGCTCCGAAGTTAATGTATTGTCAAGGTACTCTAAAAGGAAAGCGAGCCCAATACTAAGTAAAAATCCAATAACCATTGAAATAGCTATGTTTAATATGGGTTGGGGCTTTACAGGTTCTTGTTTTTCACTTGCAGTGGCTTTTGCTAATATACCCACATTATTGATGTTCATAAGATCCGTTATTTCACGCTGGAAAATGTCAGCAGTCGAATTGGCAATGTCACGAGCTATATATTGATCCGCATCCTGGACAGTAATTGTTACAACTTGAGAATCGCCTTCACTATTGACATTTATTTTTTTGTTTAATGATTGAGTAGTCATATTTTCAAGTGCCAATTCCTTTATAACAAGATCAAGTATCGCTGGACTTTTTATGATAATGCTATAGGTATTTATTAGCTGTAAATTTGTTTGAATATCTAAATCAGGCATTTGGTTTGTGTTTGTGTCTTCTTGATTTATTAAAAGCTGAGTTGAAGACTCGTAGATCGGTGTTATTAAATAAAAACTAATTACTCCACTCAGCGTAGTTACTAAAAGTGTTATAGAAAAAATCAGAAGCATTCTCTTTCGAAGTGTTTGGAAAAATTCTTGTAAACTTATAGTTTCTTCCATAATCTTTAGTTCCCCCTTCCCAGCTATAAATTTATTTATATGATAAAACCATTAACAACATGACATTTGAAGCATTTTTACGGTAACAACGATTCGATTTTATTGAAATTCTTTTCACATTTAAAAAACCAACTAAATTAAGCAATTTTGACGGGTTGTACGTTTTACTCCTGGATAAAAAAGACAAACCAGGAAAAAACCGCTGAAATCATATGATTTCAGCGGTTTGATCATTTGTATCCAATTTGATGTTACGTTTCTTCATTTGAATCAGGAAAACTGTGGTTAGAGATAAACTGAGTACCCCAAATATAACGACCATCCATTGTAAACCGATTAGATCCAACAATGCTCCTGTTGCCAATAAAACGACCTGGAAAATTACGCGCTCGAGCATGTTTCGAAACGAGAAAAATCTGCCGTGAAACGCTTTTGGCATTTGCTTCTGGAATATTGTCATAGCAGTTGGGAAAAAACTACCCACTGCAAAGCCAAATACCGCAAATGCGGTTACTGACAAAACTGGACTGGCTGCAAATATTAAGATTAATTCAGCAACGCCGATTACAAATGCAAAGAAAAATAATATCGTACTCGTATGCCATTTATTTGCAATATACTTAACAACAACAGTACCCAGCATAAATGCAATACCTTCAGCGGCATAAATTGCCCCTTTGATGGACGATGAATCCTGCAGCTCACTGATATTGATGACCAGCAAGTTAAACGATCCAATAAACAATAAAGGAATTAACGTCATGACCAAAGTCATCATGACTGCTGGATATGATTTTAAAATCGGAAACACTTCCATGAATCCGCCTTTACTTTGTGAAGCAACTTTCACTTGTGCTTCTTTATCCTGACCTTCATCGATGCGGAGCATATAAGTAAAGATCAACAGACCGGCATAAGCGATGATGGACATATAATATAGCGATTCCAATGACCAATAGACCAATACGACACCTGCAAGCGCTGTTCCAATAACACGAGCCATAGTAGCAACATTCATATGCCAGCCATTCATTTGCAGCAACTGTTCGTCTTTAACCACTAATGGTATGGTTGCCTGCAATGCTGGAAAATAAAATGCCGCCGACAATTGGATGCTGATCATGAAGGCGACCATCCACCAGATGGAGCCTGTTCCGATTGCAATCAGCATGAAGCTGACACTGATCATACGACCAAATCCTGAAATCAACAAAACCGTCTTTTTCTTCGATTGGTCGATTATTTTGCCGGCCAGTGGTCCAGCTAAAATTCCAGCAAGTAAACCAATTGCCATGATGACTGACTTCAGGAAATCAGAAGGAATTCGTTCCTGCATAAACTCCAAATTTCCAATGATTCCAGTCCAGAGACCAAGACCCGCAATCATTTCCCCCACTAAAATAATCCATACATTACGATTCTTCCACATACAATCCCCTGTATACAACAAAGGAAGCCATTATAGCTCCCTTGTTGTACCCCTTCTATTTCTTACTATCTTCGTTTGTTTTCAGTGCTTTCCATAATCTTACGACAGCCCCGTCTTTGTCTGTATCGACAATAAACGAGCCGTTTGAATAGCGATCTGACACACGAATTGGTTTCGTATCAACAACTTCACGAACGCCTTTTGCTGTCTCTATAATTACTTGTTCATTATCTTCAACATAGAATACGCCGCTTACTCGGTGAGCATTTGATTTTAATTCGCGTAACACAACAACTCCTCGTTTTGCACGAGTACCTTGTTCGAATTCTTTTAATGCCATTTTTTTTACGGCGCCTCGATGGGTCACGAGGAATAAATCTCCGCGTGCATCGGCTGGAATGATCGTTGCATTTGCTACAACATCGCCATCTTTCAAGTTAATCCCTTTCACTCCACCAGTTTTCACACCGGTAACAGGAACTTCCTGCATATTGAATCGTACAGCATAGCCGTTATGCGTAACGATGAAGACATCTTCGGTTTCCGTTACGAGATCAATATACATAACTTGATCGCCTTTTTTCAAATTCATCGTATTCAATGCTCGTGAATAACGCTGAACTTGATATTCTACCAGTGTAGAACGTTTAATCTGACCCAGTTTTGAAACTGCTAGAATATAGCGGTTTTCATCAAAGTTTTCGATTGGAATTGCTTTGATGATTGTTTCGTTCGAATCAAGTGAAACGATACTCGATATATGCTGGCCAAGGTCTTTCCAACGGATATCAGGCAGTTCATGAATCGGCTGATAGATGTAATTTCCTAAACTTGTGAACAGTAGCAAGTGATGTTGCGTATTCATCATCGACTCAAATAATAGATAATCTGAGTCTTTCATTGTGAAGTCTTTACCGTTAGAAGCACTGTATGAACGTGTACTTGTACGTTTTACATATCCGTCTTTCGTCACGGTAACCATAACCTCTTCACTCGGAATCAAGACATCCAGCGTTAATTTGATTTCCTCGATTTGGTCTTCAATAACGGATCTCCGTGGCTCAGAGAATTGCTTACGAATGGCTTGCAATTCTTTTTGGATGACTTTTGTCAATTTTGATTCGTTATTTAATATTGCCATCAATTCACTAATTGTTTTTTGCAATTCAGCTTCTTCATTTCTCAAGTCCGTAATATCGGTGTTTGTTAAACGATAAAGTTGTAGAGAAACAATCGCTTCAGCTTGTGCTTCAGTGAATGCAAAAGCACGAATTAAATTATTTTTCGCATCGCGCTTATCCTGAGATGCACGGATGGTTTTAATTACTTCATCCAAAATGGATAGTGCTTTCATCAAACCTTCCACGATATGAATGCGGTCTTTTGCTTTTTGTAAGTCATATGCAGAACGTCTAGTCACTACATCTTTTTGATGCTCAATATAAGCATCAAGCAATAATGTCAATGTCATCATTGTCGGACGACGGTTATGAATCGCAATCATGTTGAAGTTGTAAGCTATCTGCAAGTCGGTGTTTTTAAACAGGAACTGCAAAATACCTTTTGCATCAATATCTTTTTTCAATTCGATTACGATACGTAAACCAGTGCGGTCGGATTCATCACGGACCTCTGCAATACCGTCCAGACGTTTATCGAGACGTTGCTCATCTATTTTCTTGATCAAAATCGCTTTATTAATTTCAAAAGGAATTTCGGTAATAACGATTTGTTCCTTACCGCCTTTTAAAGCTTCGATTTCTGCTTTCGAGCGGACAACGATTTTGCCTTTTCCTGTCTCGTAAGCTTTTCGGATACCATCGACACCTTGAATGATGCCTCCAGTAGGAAAATCAGGCCCCTTCAGAACCGTCATTAATTCATTAACAGTAACTTCAGGATTGTTCATGCGCATTAACACAGCGTCTAGCACTTCATGCAATGCATGAGGCGGCATGTCTGTTGCATATCCAGCAGAAATCCCTGTTGCACCGTTTACAAGTAAATTAGGGAAACGAGCTGGCAGTACAGTTGGTTCCAACTCGGAATCATCAAAGTTTTGTACCAAGTCAACTGTGTTTTTATTGATATCACGAAGCATTTCTCCTGCGATGGCCGACAAACGTGCTTCCGTGTAACGCATAGCAGCAGGTGGATCACCATCAACAGAACCGTTGTTCCCGTGCATTTCAATCAACATGTGGCGAACTTTCCAGTCCTGACTCATCCTTACCATGGCTTCATAAACGGAACTGTCACCATGTGGGTGATAGTTACCGATTACGTTACCGACAGTTTTTGCTGATTTACGGAACGGTTTTTCATTTGTATTTCCTTCATGGAACATCGCATATAAAATACGACGTTGTACAGGTTTAAGTCCATCTCGGGCATCAGGTAATGCTCGATCTTGAATGATGTACTTACTATAACGGCCAAACCGGTCGCCGATGACTTCTTCTAAGGGTAGATCTTGATAACGTTCGGTTTGTGTCATTCTGAATCCTCCTCAGCATGGATGAGTTCGTTTTCTAGAATATTGCTGTCTTCATCCAGACCAAAATTAACATTGTTTTCAATCCATCGTCTTCTTGGTTCAACTTTGTCACCCATCAATGTAGTGATGCGTCTTTCCGCACGTGCATCATCATCAATTTCTACTCGAATCAATGTTCTTGTATCAGGATTCATCGTTGTTTCCCATAATTGTCCGGCATTCATTTCACCAAGACCTTTATAACGCTGGATCATATATCCTTTACCGATTTTTCGGATGGCTTCATCAAGTTCAGCTTCCGTCCAAGCGTACTGAAGAACTTCTTTTTTGCCGACTCCGCGGTAAACTTTGTAAAGGGGTGGCAAAGCAATATATACTTTTCCTGCTTCAATCAATGGTTTCATATAACGGTAGAAGAACGTCAGAAGCAATACTTGAATATGTGCTCCATCCGTATCGGCATCTGTCATGATGACGATTTTGTCATATGCGATATCCGGAACTGAGAAATCAGCGCCGACTCCCCCGCCGATTGCGTGGATGATCGTCGAGATTTCTTCGTTTTTCATGATGTCCGCAAGTTTTGCTTTTTCGGTATTGATAACTTTTCCTCGAAGTGGCAAAATCGCTTGGAAACTGCGGTCTCGTCCTTGTTTCGCAGAACCGCCGGCAGAGTCACCCTCTACCAGATATAATTCGTTTTTCGCAGCATTACGAGATTGTGCAGGCGTTAGCTTTCCAGATAAGATTGAAGCTGATTTCTTTGATTTTTTGCCGTTACGTGCATCTTCTCGGGCACGACGAGCAGCTTCTCGTGCTTGTTGAGCACGAATCGCTTTACGGACAAGTGAGGCGCTCAATTCAGCATTTTCTTCAAGAACATACAACAGTTTCTCGGAAACTACCGCATCCACTGCTGCACGAGCTTCACTCGTACCTAATTTACCTTTCGTCTGTCCTTCAAATTGAAGAATGGCTTCAGGAATACGCACTGAAACGATTGCTGAAATTCCTTCCCGAATATCTGCTCCATCCAAGTTCTTATCTTTCTCTTTAAGTAGACTTGTTTTGCGTGCATATTCGTTGAATACGCGCGTCAAGGCAGATTTCGCGCCTGTCTCATGGGTTCCGCCATCACGCGTACGGACATTATTAACAAACGATAAAATCGTTTCAGAGTAGCCATCATTAAATTGGAAAGCAAACTCCACTTCGATGTCATCCTGAACCCCTTCAACATAGGCAACTGGATGTAATACATCTTTTTCTTCATTCAAATAACCGACAAACGCTTCGATGCCGGTTTCGAAAAAGAATACGTCTTTTGTGCCATTACGCAAATCATTCAGTTCGATTTTAAGCCCTTTTAATAGAAAAGCAGACTCTCTCAAACGTTCACATAATGTCTCGTAATTGTATTTTGTAACCGAAAAAATGGTTGGATCAGGCAAGAAATGAATGGATGTTCCTGATTCTTTCGTTGTGCCGATTTGTTCAAGTGTTGTAACGGGGTGTCCACCATTTTCAAAACGCTGGCGATATTTTTTGCCATCGCGGTGGATTGTAACTTCTAAAAACGTAGATAACGCATTTACTACCGATGCACCTACTCCGTGTAAACCACCACTTGTTTTGTAGCCTCCTTGTCCAAATTTACCGCCTGCATGCAGAATGGTAAAAATAACTTCGGGTGTAGGTTTTCCTGTTTTGTGCATTCCAGTAGGCATTCCGCGTCCAAAGTCGCGAATGCTGATACTTTGATCTTCATGTATATTGACAACGATATGATCACCAAATCCAGCAAGTGCTTCATCGACTGCATTGTCGACGATTTCATACACTAAATGGTGTAAGCCTCTAGCGTCCGTAGAACCAATATACATTCCTGGACGTTTTCGAACTGCTTCCAGTCCTTCGAGTACTTGAATTGCATCGTCGTTATAAGCTGATATTGATTGATTTTTTGCCAAATCGTTCTCCTCCAAAAAACAAACAGATGTTTTCATTGTATAGAATGAATGTCACCTTTGCAATGAGTCTAGTAGTATATTCCATGATCAACAGGTAATTTATAGGATAAATGAAAGTTCAGCTAAAGCGTTGTGACAGGTTGTGACAGGTTGTGACACATGATAAACTATTTGTAGATATTAAGAGTTCGTACTAATTATTAAAGGAGCACTATATGAATACTGTTATCGCTATTTTACTAGCTTACTTGCTAGGATCTATACCATCCGCATTATGGATCGGGAAACTTTTTTACAAGACGGATATCCGTCAACACGGAAGTGGGAATTTGGGTGGAACGAATACTTTTCGGACTTTAGGTCTGAAAGCAGGTTTAATTGTGTCAATTTTGGACATTTTAAAAGGAACTGCAGCTACTTGTCTACCGCTAATTCCTTTCTTCGTAGATACAGGCCTTCACCCGTTATTTCTAGGCGTAATTGCAGTAGTTGGTCATATGTATCCTATCTTTGCTAATTTCAAAGGAGGCAAAGCCGTAGCTACTTCAGGGGGGATTCTGTTAGGGTACCACTGGCCGATTTTCGTTTTAATGCTGGTTTCTTTCTTTATCGTACTGAAGATATCAAAAATGGTCTCTTTAACTTCGATGGTTCTAGGAGTAATTGCTTTGCTATATACGGTAATCTATAACATTGTCTTTGAAACCGATATTCCATTGTTGGTAGTGATTGTTTTACTTACTGCATTCATTCTTTACCGTCATCGTGCTAATATCATCCGAATCAAAGCGGGAACCGAGCCAAAAGTGAAGTGGATATAATACAATACGATTAGACCACGAAAGGTTGGTGTCGCATGAAAATCGTGATTTCACATGAAGCAATGCAATGGTTTAAAGAAGAAATGGAAGCAAAAGCCGGCGAATATATTCGGTTTTACGCCCGCTACGGTGGCTCCAGTCAGCTCCATGACGGATTTTCACTCGGTGTAACGAAAGAGCAACCGATGGAACTATCCGTTGAATTAGTTGAAGAAGATATTCATTTTTACATTGAAGACCGAGATATTTGGTATTTTGACGGGCATGATTTACATGTCACTGTTGATCCGAAACAAAAAGAACTTACATATTCATACGTAAAATAAGACAAAGCAGACGGTATCCATTCCGTCTGCTTTGTCTTATTTTTTTGTCTTTTGATGGTTGCTTTTTCATCTCTATTAATGGTCAATAAGCAATATAGAATTATCAAAAAAGTATGTAAAAAAACAGATAGACCGTAAACCCTATCTGCTCTTCTTTAATTTATTAATATTGTCTTTCATTTTCTTATTCAAATTGAGAAGGTAACTCTCATCTTTTTCACGCTTTGGTAACGTTCCCGACGGCTTATCCGTTAAGAAGGTAGTTTTCTTCTTTTCTTCTCTCAATGCATCAACTCCCATACAAAGCTTTGTACAATTATACTGTCTGTATGGTCAACATATGAGAGGTTTAAACAAAAAAGTCTGAGAATATTCATAAGCTACCCTTTCACTTCATTGAACGGCTATCTCTTAAACGATCTACAGCTTCATCGCTTCTCTTAAATAAATCCCTTGTATACAATGATGGTGAAGTTCGTGGAGCTGTTCGAGTAGCCTTCTCTCGTAAAAAAGGAGACTTAACCTTATCTCTGCGTCTTTTAGCTACAGTTACTACCATACCTTCTGTTGTACTTGTACGCTCTACCATTTTCTCCACTCCTTTACTATCATTTACCCTTATTCTATCAAACTTATACTTTTTTATCTATAATGTTGACCACTTAAGAGACTCACTCTTCAAGTGGTTTTTTTAACCAACTATGTATCATAGAAAGATTAATAATATGATCTATATCAATATCCAAAACATGTTCCTTTTCCGATTCAATAGAAATGACTACTGGAAATATTTTTTCGAGATATGGAATGAGGACGGTATGCTTGTCTATATGAACGACTACTTTCTCATTTATGGAATTCATTTGTTCATCCGTAATATTAACTCCAAGAATTGTACCTACTTCTTGCCTAAAGAAATTATCATTGTTTTTCTTGAATACCGTGATATTTTGTCTGCAAGTTTCTCCATAGGAATATAAAAAATCTTCTAAACTCTCCTGATAATTCTCTATTTCATTCCATTCTTGAGTTTCAAAAGAAGATATTTGCATCCTATCCAATATATCTGTGAATTGCAAACTTCTATTTTGTGTTTGAACAATAACCTTCTGCATTTCCTCATTGATGCTTTCCACATCATTGATTTGTTCCATTTCAGCTCCGCCGATTTTCTTAATAGTTGGAGTTAAAAACAAGGCTAAATCAACAAAGATGAACATCCCTGCTAACAATGTGTATCGTTGCCATTCTTGCACATTAAAACCAGTCTGATTAAGCAACAGCACAACCCCAATAATGAAAAGGAAATACCATGTTCTCCGCAAATTTTGTTTATGCTTTTTAAAAAATCCTTCAAATGCCCAACTTATGTAGAGAATTACCGCCGCAAAGCCAATAAGAATGAACCACTTGTTTTTTTGGGTAAAGGAGAGAATTGAATCGCCCCATATCAGCTTTACAAAAAACAGAACTATTATAAGAATTATTGGTCCTAGAACCTTTTTGTTGAGGAGATTCTTGTACCATCTATTTGATTCCAGTTGATTTTCTAACATGATTCACCCCCACCTAATTTTACCATAATTTACGTATAGAGACTCCATAAGTGATATAATATTTCTTCTATTTGCAAATTAAATAATCTTAATGTTAGGAGAAAGTTTTCTATTATTGGTTCTCCAATTTCTTCAGTATCTTCTTCACCGATACTCATCTTTCCACTATTAATTAAGTAAAACCTAAGAGAAAACCCACTTTGAGCGTCAACTCAAAGTGGGTTTTCTAATTGGCAAAACGTTGCAATTGGTTCAGCATATTTTCTTTACGTAAGATCGCTTCCTGATGCTGTCCGAATAAATCAAAATGTGGATAAGCTTCCTTGTAGTCGATCCATTCAGCCTTCAAGCCATATTGCTTTCCCCACGTAATCAATCGTTCTACGTCAGCGCAACCGACTTTAGTAACCGTCTTGCATCCCGGGAATCGGTCATCCAGCCAGTAATGCGTCAAAAATGCGATCTCGCCTCTGCTGACTGCTTCTTTCCATGCCGTCAACTCGTGGCGTTTCAATCCAAAAGCCATCAGCTCTTCACCTTGGCGATTTCAGCATATGTAGCGTCCCACTCTGCATTCACTTTTTTAAGCGATACAGGTCGGAATGTTTCTTTTTTCACCAAAACATGTTCTGACTTTGCTGTTGCTGCTACCGTTCCATCCGCATGTAAGATCTCGTAACCATAGGTTGTACGCAGTTTACCATGAGACTCAACCCATGTGCGAACAGTTGCTTTCTGACCATATTTCATCGACGCTTTATATTGGATACTCAAATCGGTCACTGGTGATAAATAGCCTTCACTTTCCAGTCCGGCATACGTGTAGCCTAAATCTTCAATCAGATTGGTTCTTCCGATTTCCATCCATACCAAGTAGTTGGCATGGTAAACGACACCCATTTGGTCTGTTTCGGCATAACGGATTTCAATTTCTTTTTCACTGACAAACATCTTGCTCACCTCTTGCACCATTATACAAAATTGAGCAAGAAAAAGCAGTTACACGACTTTCAAGGCTGATAGTTGTTTCTTATCAATTTTTCCGACATGCGTTTTCGGCAGTTCCGGTAACACCACAAATTTTTTCGGGATTTTATAGCCTCCTAAAAATTGACGGCAATGTTCGGTCAATTGAGTTTCTTCAAATAGAGCAGGGTCACTCAATGAAATGAATGCGGTAACGACTTCGCCCCACTTCTCATCCGGGAGTCCGATGACAGCCGCTTCCCTGATTGTACGATGCAGGAGTAGACAATGTTCGATTTCCTGAGGATAGACGTTCTCCCCACCGGTTACGATCATGTCTTTTTTTCGTCCGACAATATACGTATCACCGTCTGCATCAATTTTCGCCAGATCCCCGGTTTTCAACCACTCGTTTTGCATCGTAGCTGCGGTTTCTTTGTCATTTCGCCAGTAGCCCCTGAAAACATGCCGTCCACGAATCCAAAGCTCCCCGACTTCCCCGATTAATGCAGGTTGATGGTCTTTCGTAACAATCAAAGTATCTACAAATTGCATGCTTTTGCCAACTGATCCTCTTTTGACTTTGGCCACTCTGACATCGATAACAAAATTATTTGGTCCCGCTTCAGAAAGACCATAGCCTTCTTTAAAAGGTAAACCTTTGTTTTCAAATTGTTCATATACCGTAACCGGACACGGAGCGCCACCTGATAAAAACACTCGGACGTCAGGAAAATCATGTTTCTTGAACGTCTCCGACTGTGTCATCAATTCATACATCGTTGGAACGAATAAGGAAATGGTTGCTTTTCGTTTCAGAATTTCGTTCAATGCTTGTTCTGCATCAAATCGATGACCGATTACCACTGTTCCCCCTGCCATCAGGATTGGGATCGACAAAGCATTCAATCCCCCTGTATGGAACAAGGGCATATAGTTGACAGTGCAATCTCGTTCCGACAACCCCCAGCTAACAATTGTGTTCAACGCGTTCCAGTTGACGTTGTGATAGGACAGGAGTACTCCTTTTGGTTTCCCTGTCGTACCTCCTGTATAAATCATCATCCACGATTCATCCGCCGAAACAGATTGGATAGAGTGCATTTCGAATACACAAGGTTCATTATTGAAAGGTACTTCCCTGTTCATGACTTTCTTGCCATCAAATGAAAGTGCTATGTTTTCGTATAAATCATCCGTTATTAGGATTGATGGTTCACAATCTTCCAGAATATCGTTGAGTTCATGATGGCTTAATCTGAAATTCAAAGGTACATATATATAACCTTTCAATCCACAGGCAAATAAAATGGCCAGCAGCTCAGGGTGATTGGCAGCAAGTATCGCCACACGGTCCCCTTGTTGCAACTTCTCTTCCGTTAATCGTTGTACCCACTGTTCAATGAGACGCGCAAATTGAGCATACGTCCATTGCTGGTCACTATCGATATCAACACAGGCAAGACGGGAGGGTGCCAATAGTGCTCGTTTTAAAAACCAGGATTGATCATTATACATCCGTACCCTTCCTTTCTTACATCATAATGCCACCGTCAACATGCAGAACATGCCCATGAACATAATCTGATTCTGACGATGCGAGAAATAAATAGGCATTAGCAATATCTTTCGGTACAGCCAATCGTTGCAGTCCAACAATCGATTTCATTTGGTCAATGATTTTATCAGGCATTTTTTCGACCATTGCAGTCAAGGTGAATCCTGGTGCTACCGCATTGACATTGATGCCTTTGCGTCCCAATTCTTTTGCCCACGATTTGGTCATCCCCACGACCGCTGCTTTTGAAGCGGCATAATTGGTCTGTCCGACATTCCCATATACACCACTGACTGAAGAAGTATTAATAATTTTCCCTTTTCCTTTTTCGATTAAGTGTGGCAATACGCTTTGTGTACAGTTAAAGACGCCCGTTAAATTGACATCAAGAACCCTTTGAAAGTCAGCAATGTCCATTTTTGCAAGCATGGCATCTCTGGTGATGCCGGCATTATTCACCAAAATATCAATGCCTCCGTAAATTTCAACCGCTTGTGCGACCATGTGCTGGACACTGTCGCGATCCGCCACATCGACTTGAACGAACATGACATCATAGCCTTGCTCTTTTAACTCTTCCGCTGCTTTCACTCCGGTAGATTCATCATAATCTGCCAAAATGACACGAGCTCCTTCTTGGGCGAAGCGCTCGACTGATGCGTAGCCGATACCATTTGCCCCACCAGTGATAATCGCAACTTGCTTATCTAAACGCATATAGTAGCCTCCTAACCTAAAAATTCTTCGATTCGTTGTATCAGTTGCGGCAAATCATCGATGAGCGGTGAATGGCCAGTATTAGTCAATGGAATATAAGTGGCGTTTTCCCCAAGGTCTTCCACGATTTCCTGTGTCATCTCTTCAGATACGACATAGTCACGATCGCCTCTTAAAATAAGTACTGGAATGGTGATATCCTTGGCTTGATTTGTGCCTTGACTTAGCCCGTTTTGAACATTGCTGATATTGAACGTGTTTAATGAATGGTATACGTCCGCCAGATTGCGTTGCGTCAGCATATCCGATACATATTCATCGTATTTTTTCTCGTCAGGCTGTTTATGTGTATAAATCAGTGCATTCCAGAGTCCTTTAAGTCCTTCACGGTTTTGCGTATCATATAATCCTTGTACGGCTTTTGTTTTTCCTGCATCATTTTCCACTTCTTCGATAGATTGAAGACGAGTTTGCAAATCGGGTGTTCCATCTGCCTTCGTCCCAGAGAATGGATACCCACGGGTTGAAGCGGAAGCAAGCAGGACGAGTTTCTCACAGTATCCTCGGTTGTCAGCGACAAATTGCATACAGATCGCACCACCTGTAGACCAGCCGACTAAATGAAATGATTCAAGTCCGAGTGCATCCACGAAACCTCTCAAGTCAGCGGCAAAGTCAGCTATTCCTTGAACACGGGTATGATAACTTGATTCCCCGAAGCCTCTCAGGTCAAGCGCATACAGTTTATATTTTGGGTCCAGAGCATCAATCAACACATCCCAGTGCTGAGAAGAAGTCATATTCCCATGAACTAGGACGACGACTTGCTCTCCGCCGTACCGTTCACGGTATGAAATCGTTTCGCCATTATCGAGTAAAATTTTTTGCATTGCCATTAAATCTCCCCCTATTCAGAACCCCATTTGATTGTTGTTGCTCCCCACGCATAGCCGATACCAGCACTAACCAATACGACAATATCTCCTTTTTGAAGCTTTCCTTGTTGTTGTGCGAGCTGCAAAGAAATGATTTGATCTATTTGGCCAATATGACCGTATTCATGCAAGTAAATGGACTGGTCTTCCGTTAACCCCAGTTCATTGAGCACGTAGTCATGTGCTGATTTTTTCATGTGGAGCATGGCAACGTAAGAAATATCTTGTTCTGTATATCCGCTCTTCGACAAAGAGTGTCGGATGACCTTCAAAAAGTTTTGCATTGATTTTTGTTCCAGACGTTTTTTCATTCCTTCTGGATCAGTGACATCGAGTCGGTAAGAACCCGACGACAACACTTCATTCGTCAGTGGCATTTTCGTCCCTCCGACTGGTACCACGACATCTTCCGAAAAGGATCCATCGGTCATGATATCCGATTCAAGCAAAATATTGTGGCCATGATTCTTTTTCAAAATCATCGCGCCACCTCCCGCTCCGAGATTGAACATGAAGCGGGTCCGCTCGTTCGTATAATCGATGAAATCCCCATTTCGGTATCCACCTGCAAGCAGGACAGTGTCGATGGAATCGTCTGCAAGCATCAAACTTTGAGCCAATTTAAGAGCCAGTATGGTTGTGCCGCAACGCAGTGCGATATCAAACCCCCATGCATGATATGCGCCGATTTCTTCCTGTGTTTTGATGGCTGCGGTCCATAGTGGGTATTCCTTATGCTCTTCACCTATATAGATCACGCAGTCAATTGATTTAGGATCGACATGACCTCTGTCTAAAGCATCCTTTGCTGCCCAGATGCCCATCTGAACCGTATGATCGTCTGGACCTGGAATCGGTTTTTTCGTAATGCCCATCTTATCTTTGACTACCTGTAAAGGTACCCCTGAGGCTAAAGAGATTTCTTCTGCTGTCATGGAATGGGTAGGTATGTAAAGACCTGTGCTGACGATACCAATTTGCATTACAATCCCTCCGTGCCAGACGACGACTTTTCAAGTACTGCGGGGTTTTTTCGTTTGTGAATTGCTTGTCGGACGGTTCCCACAATGCCTGAAGGGAAGAATATCACTGCCAGGATATAGACAATCCCGAAGAAAATGATCCAGCGTTCAAAAATCGGATAGTCCTTAGCCATTCCGGATAAATAATGTTGGGATAATTCGATTACACCAGCTCCAATAATTGGGCCGATCAATGTCCCGACGCCTCCGATAATGGTCATGAGCAACGCGTCCAGCGTGATATCCATCGTCAATACACTTGTATTCACGAATCGTAAACTTACCGCATATAACGAACCAGCCAAACTTGCCACAACGCCAGCTACTACGGAGGCAATCACTTTATAGTGCAGAGTTTTGAATCCGAGTGATTTTGTTCGCTGCTCGTTTTCTCGTACCGCTACCAGCACGTGACCCATCGGAGATTGCACAAATCTTCTTAATAACAAGTACACCACAACAAGGCACACGAGTGTAACGAGATAGAAAACCATACGATCTTTGAAGAATTCCGGTGCGCGGAACGTGAAACCATCATTTCCTGATGTCAGACTGCGCCATTTTTCTGCTAGTACGAGAAATAATCCGGATACAGCAAGTGTCAGCATGGCAAAGAAATGACTCTTCAGACGCAGTGTCATCAAACCGACAATAAAGCTAACGACACCTGCGAGGAACATGCCGGTTGCGATTGATAATATGAAGACACCGATGGTCGGTTCCATCCGGTCTAGCATGACAGCTGTGGTATAGGCACCCATTCCAAAGAACATTGCGTGTCCGAATGAGACGATGCCTGTATAGCCAAGTAAAATGTCATAACTCATGGCCAAAATTGAAAAGATGAAAATTTGCGTCAATAATATTGTCCAAGTCCTGGAATCCGTTACAAAAGGGAAGATGAAGAACACAATCGCGATAATGGATAGAAAAATATTGTTCCATTGAAATTTACTGGTCATGACTTCACCCCTTTGCCTTGAATAATCCTTGCGGACGGAATATTAATACGATGGCCATCAGCATCATGTTAACGGCTAACGAAAGTGATGGAACGTAATACGCCATAAAGCTTCCAGCTAAACCTACTAAAATTGCTGCAAGCAGTGATCCTGGAAAACTGCCCATTCCCCCGATAACCACGACAATGAAACCTAAGATGGCAAATTCCATGCCCATCTCTGCATAAATCACTCCTGAATACGGAGCCATCAGTGCCCCTCCGAGTGCTGCTAATGCAGCGCCAACGATAAAGACATACAGAAATACATTTTTGATGTTGATTCCCAGTGTCTGCACCATTTCTTTGTTCATGACTCCCGCTCGGACAATCAAGCCGATTTTTGTTTTCTTTAAAATGTATTGGAAAATCCCGAAAATCAGGAAACCAACCACAATGATGAAAACTCGGTATTTAATAATGATGACATCCCCAATTTCCCAGCTTCCAGTTAAGTATGGCGGTGTTTTTGCTGGAAGCTGATTAGGACCGAACACGACTTTCAAAAGCTCAGTTAAAACAAGCATGAATCCTAACGTTATTAAGATTTGTTGAATATGATTGCCATAGACCGGTGTTATGATCAATTTTTCCGTAATGAATCCGAGAATGATTCCCGTCCCGATTGCTCCGAGAATCGCCAGGCCGAAACTGTCTGTCAACGCATAAAACCAAACGGACGAGTAGGCTCCCCAGGCAAATAGCCCCCCATGTGCAAAGTTAAGTACGTCCATCAAACCGAAAATCAAGGTCAAGCCGGCAGCAAGAAGGAAAATCAACATGCCAGTGGCTAGCCCATTGATGGTTAAATTCAAGAGTAGTTCCATGACTGATCCTCCTTATCCGATTCCTAAATATTTTCGTTTCACTTGCTCGTCTTGAATTAATTCCTGCATTAGACCTGTCTGGACCGTTTTCCCGTCATCGAGGAGTGTATATGTATCACCGATTCGACTTGCCATCATAAAGTTCTGTTCGACCAAGACAATCGTTGTATGTTTTTTCATATCAATAATGGCTTCCATCACTTTTTCAATGACAATGGGAGCAAGACCTTTAGATGGTTCGTCAATCAGCAGCAACTGACTGTTCCCAACAAAAGCCCTAGCCATCGCAAGCATTTGCTTTTGACCACCTGACAAATGACCCCCGTCTTTTTTCCAGAATTTTTTCAAGTCCGGAAAGAGGTTCAAGACATAGTCCTGTTTGGCCAAAGTGGCTTCATCATCTTTACGCATGGCCACTTTCATGTTTTCTTCAACAGTCAATGCGCCAAATATCCCCTGATCTTCTGGTACATAGCCAATGCCTGTATTCGCGATGCCATGTGTCGGTTTTTTGGTTATATCCTGACCTTTGAACGTGATTTGTCCTTTTGAAGCAGGAGTCAGTCCTAGAATTGTTTTCAACGTCGTCGTTTTTCCAGCACCATTTCGACCTAGCAATACGCTGACTTCCCCTTCTTTTGCTTCAAACGAAATACCTTGTAAAATATGATATTGCCCGATATGGGTGTGGACGCCATCAACTTTAAGCATGGTGTTCATTGTAGGAGCCTCCTAAATAAGCATTTTGCACTGTTTCATTTTGCATAATTTCTTCTGGTGTGCCGTCTGCCAGAAGCGAGCCATTGAACAGCACCATAATGGAATCCGATAAATCCAGAATCATATCCATTTTGTGTTCAATCAACAAGATTGTTTTATTCTCCTGTTGCTTTATCCGTTTGATGACTTCTAGAATGGCTGGTACTTCTTCGAGTGACATGCCTGCAGTGGGTTCGTCCAACAATAATACTTCGGTATCCAAAGCAAGCAGCATTGCAATTTCTAGTTTGCGTTTTTCACCGTGGGACAATTGACTGGCTATCGCATGTTTCTTGTTCAACAGCAAGACGACTTCGAGCAATTGTTCTGCTTTTTCAATAAGTGAAGGGTACGCCTTGATATGGCGTAACATTTGATATCGAATTTTTTCTTTTGATTGCACCGCCAGGCGTACGTTCTCGAGAACAGTCAGGTTGGGAAATACATTCGTGATTTGAAAAGATCGACCTAACCCTTTTCGTGTGCGGTCAACAGAAGAAAATCGGGACATGTCTTCACTTTTGAAATATACTTTCCCTTCGGTTGGCTTTAATTCACCGCTAATCAAATTGAAAAAAGTGGTTTTTCCCGCTCCATTCGGTCCGATGATGGATTTGAAATGTTTTTCAGGCATTTCAAAATTGACGTGATCCACGGCTGTATGTCCACCAAAACGGATGGTCAAGTTTTCGGTTCTTAAAATCGTTGTCATCGATGTTCATCCTTTCTTCTGTCTCTCTCCACATGCAGGAATGAATCCTGAACGTGGAGAGAGACAGACCTGTTTAAACAGGCCGTCTCCACGTGTTATTTGTTTTGAATTGGTGGTTCCGTTTCCTCTGGTGACAATTCACGAATTAACACCGGCACTGGATACGGTACGCCATCTTGTTTTTCAAGTTTGATAGAGTACAATGCTTGTAACGCCTGGTGATCTTCTTCACGGAACGTCATCTTGCCTTTAGGCGATTCGAACGACATACCTTCCATAAGGTCGATTAGTTCTTTACTATCCACATTGCCTTCTGACTTTTTCAACGCTTCGACTATTGCAATCGCCGCTGACATACCACCTGGCGTGAATAGATCAGGAACTTCCCCGTTAAAGCGTTCTTTATGTTTCTCTACTAACCAATCATTCACATCATTTTTTGGTAATGTGTGATAGTAAACAGAGAAGCCTTCCATGCCTACTAATGGTTCCATAATGGACAACGCTGGGATATCAGGTGCACCCGTTGAAATTTTGATGCCTTTTTCCTGAAGTTTTAAATCGGCAATTTGATTCCAAGGTGAGTTTGCTCCTGCCCAAACAACAAACAAGTAATCTGGTTTTGCTTCAATCACTTTTTGTAGATTTGAAGTGAAATCAGTAGCTGCAGGATCTGCATACTCTTCTAACACAATTTCAGCACCTAATTCTTCTGCAGCTTTTTTAAATGCCGCAACGCCGTCCAGACCAAAGGAATAGTCAGGAGCGAATGTAGCAATTTTTACGCCTGGTTTCGCGATTGCCGCAGCACCTGCCACCGCATCTTGTGATGAGTTACGGCCCGTACGGAAGATGTATGGATTGAATTCTGCACCCGTAATACTATCCGCTACCGCTGGTTCTACAATCATGATTTTTTCGTATTCTTCAGCAAGAGGCAGTACCGCCAATGTATCACCTGAACTTGATGAACCAACGATGAAGTCCACTTCATCTTCTTCCAGTAATTTCGTAGCTTTTTGAACCGCTACTTCCGGTTTTGTTTCCGTATCTTCATAAATAATTTCAATTTTCTTGCCCGCTACTTCCATCGTTCCGTCAGTGGCATATTCAATGCCAAGATCAAATCCACGTTGTGTTTGTTTACCGTATGATTCAAGTGCGCCAGTTAACGATGCCAAAACTCCGATTTTAATGGTACCGCCCGTTGCTTCTCCTTCAGCTTCCGCTTCGGGTGAATCCTTTTTGTTACAAGCAGAGCTAAAAACAAGAACAAAAATTAAAACAAGAAACAACCATGACTTTCTCTTCATGAAAATCCCCTTCCCCTTCGCGCATTTGTAAGCGTTTACTTGCTTCCTGTTCATCTTATAGAACAAGAGTTACAAAACAGTTACAAAAAAATTCCACTCTGCCAGAGTGGAATTTTTTTGCGACGAGTAACCGCAGGAGCAAAATCTTTTCTGCGACGAAGCTAGCGATGCAGAAACAGGAGCAAAACTTTTCTGCGACGAGTAACCGCAGGAGCAAAAGATTTTCTGCGACGATGCAGCGTAGCGATGCAACGCACTTTCATGTTTCGAAGCTAGCGCTAGCGATGCAGAAACAGGAGCAATCTTTTATGCGACGAGTAACCGCGAGAGCAAAATCTTTTCTGCGACGAGTAACCCCAGACACAATACCCCCTGAAACCTACGAAAAAACCCGCTCCGAGAAAAGCTCGAAACAGGTCAGGTATAGCCAATCGTAATCAATTCAAACATTTGTTCAGTCGTTTCCATCGGTTTTAACTCAAATTCATTTTCCAGCATTTGCACGCAACGCTCATACCATTTGATTGCTTGGGAGCGGTTGTGTCGCTGGTAGTGGGCATACATCAAAAGACGGTAGGCTTCTTCCCACGTTTGTTCGAGTTTAATTAGTTTCTCAGCCCAATAAATCGTTTGAGCGAATTCCTGCAGTCTGGTCGAATTTTGAGCAAGCCTTTCAATCACTTGCAAATACAATTGCCGAAACTGCTCTTGCTCAAATTGGAACCAGTCACAGGGGCTTTGGTTCAAATAAAAAGACCCTCTATAAAGCGCCGCAGCAGACTTCAATAAAATGATGGCTTGCTTTGGATTGCGTTCTTCCAATCCTTGTGTCGCCAGTTGTTGAAATTGCTGGACGTCACTGATCAATGCGGCTTTCGGATGGATACGATACATATTTTGTTTCCTGATGATGAAATAAGATTCTGCACGAGGAGATCTTTTAGGTTCCAGAACATTGTAAAGTGCATTCAAAGCCACTTTAAAATCCCGATTTGCGGTTTTCTCATCCTGATCAACAAACAGTTCTCCTACCAACTCATCTTTCGGAACATACCGGTCTCTATGAATGAATAAATACACAAATAAATCCTTTGCTTTTTCCCTTTGCCACTTTTTGTCTTCCACTTCTTCATTGCCGAGCGATATGGCTAACGGTCCAAGCAATTGTACATGCAAAGTATAACCCGGATAGTTGATTTGCGTATCTAGTTGCAAATGTTGACTTAAGCGTTGAATATCCTCATCATCAGGTATCAGTTTTAAAGCATGCTGAACGAGTAAGTATACTTGTTGCATATCCAGCGGCCCATACATCGTTAGTTTATCGACAAAAAATGTATACTGTTCGGTCAAAAGAAAGCGGGAAAAGCACTTTATTTCTTCCGTAAATTGAGGAGAGTCATTTAATTGCATTGAACATAAACTCAACCAAAATGATGCAACCACTAAACCAAACGAATCGCCGCATGCCACAAAGTCAGCTTTTGCTTGTCTGGCATACTGATTTGCCTGATCATATTGATGATACATGCAATAAATCATCGCAATACCAATCTTAATATAAGCAGACAGCCAGGAATCCTGAACTGACTCTGTTTCCCGCAATCCTTTTTCAGCAAGGACAAGTGCCTCATGATGAAGACCTTGCTTTGCTTTTAACAGCGCCAACCCCAAATAAGGCTCAGCTTTTCCTCTGGAAACATCCAATTGGTCCATTATGTCGATGGCTTGCAAATACAAACGCTCAGGTGCATCTAACAAATGCAGTCGGTCGATACTTTCTGAATGTCCTTTTCGAATCAACCCGACAGCTTCTACAAAACTGGACTTTTCACGTATGCCACTTTCAATCCCTTTACTCGCATAATTGCTCGCTTCAGTAAGATTCCCAATCATGGCATGCAACAGGGCGAGGAGAACAGCAGCTTCACGATGAGAGTCGGGAACTATATTCCCTTCCCTTAAACGGTTTTCAAGCAGATGAATGGAAGCAGATAGTTTTCCCGTCCTCAATAAAATTCGCGCATCCAAATTGCCATCGGTCAATAGATCCCCTGGTAACTGCTCTTTGACGATAAACGCATTGGCTTCTCTCATTTTTCCTAAATTCACGAGATTCTCGGCAAATTGACGTTTTAAATTGAACATGTCCGTTTGCGACATGGTTGATGTTTGGTTCGCAAATGAAATCGCTGATGCGAGATGCGGATCTGCCAAACCGGGTTGAATTGTATCTAAATAAATATGTGCAAGGCCCGCATGCGCGGTGCTCATATAATAGGCATCATCTTTTTCTGTAGCGAGTGCCAGACATTTCAAGTACGCCTGTTTTGATTTTTCATAATAAGCACGATAGCGATTGGCTTCACCTTCAATAAACGAGAGCGCAGGGTATTCATTGAAAGACTGTAATGGAATTTCTTTTAAACTATCGATGATTAAATCAAATTGTCCCAATTTCAATAATTTTGGTGCCACAGTCATGACGATTTGAGAAATGAAATGAGCATCTTCACATTGAATCGCATGATGAATGGCGCGAATCGAGTCGTTTCGCTGCTCAAAATAGCGAGCTGCTACTTTCTGGGCTAATTTCAATTCTTCCGTATTGGATTTTTTCCACTTGGCAATTAAATATTGCTGGAACAACGCATGATACCGATAGACTGTATCCTCACCGAGTTGTTGGATAAAGCCGTGATGATTGCGAAACGATTGTAAAAATTCCGAAGCCGCATTCCCATAAAAATCATCAATGAATGACAAGGAATACGTCGGGAATATTGAAAACTGCAAAAGCCATTGTTGCTCGTCTTCCGTAAATCTCATAAAGACCTCATCAGATAAATAATGAAATAGATCTTCCATCGCTGGTTTAATCGCCACATCAAATGGGCTCTCCGAACTAACAGACTGTACCGCCATTAATTGAATGGCAATGGCCCATCCTTCCGTAATTTCTAGAATACGTTTGGACTCATGATCTGATAAATGACGGTTGAAATAGTCTTCGAAGTAGACGAGTATTTCTTCTTCCGTGAAGACCAGGTCCTTTTCTTTCACTTCAAGTAATTGGCCACTCATTTTCAACTTTAATAATTGCGTCCATTTTGGTCGAGTGCGCGAAATCAACACTATATGAACATCGATTGGACAATGTTCCAAGATTCGTTCCATAATAAAATTGACGGAGAAAACATGATCAATTAACTGGTAGTCATCGATAATAATGACAAGTGGTTCAGCAATCTGATCCAGTTCATTCACAAACCAGGCATGCCAAGCGATTAATTCTTTCTCTGTGGGAAAGGCTGGCTGTGTGGACCAATCTTTCAATAATTGCTGCCCAAAGCTTGGAACCACTCTTTGGATGCTGCCGATTAAATAGCGTAAAAAAGGTACCAGGTCGTCATCCTCCGAAGAAACGGAGTACCAGGAACAATTGACGCGGCTGTCAGCAATATATTGAGCAATTGCCGAGCTTTTGCCGTATCCAGCCCCACCTGTAATCAATGTGCATTTTTTGGAAGCGATTTGCTTGAATGTGCGTGTCAAAGAAGACCGTCGCATATAAATCTCACTGGTTACGGGTGGTACGAGTTTTGATTTCAGTAAAGGCAGGTTCATGTAATGATTCCCTTTCTTACAAACTCTCTTCCAAAAAGTGTAACATATGAATGTTCGAAATTGAATGACAATTATAAAAGGGAATCACAACAAAAAAAGACTGCCCCTAAGGACAGCCTTTAAAAAATTCTTAGTTTTTCAGTTTGTCACGCAATACCATTGGTAGGATACCGCCATGACGATAGTAATCAACTTCAACTTCTGAATCGAAACGTGCCAACACGTCGAATTCTTTTACAGAACCGTCAGCAGATTTAGCCGTTACTTTCAGGATATCACGAGGTTTCACGCCTTCAGCAATGTTTACGCTGATTTCTTCTTTACCTGTTAAGCCAAGTGTTTCAGCACTTTGACCTGGTAAGTATTGAAGAGGTAAAACACCCATCATAACTAAGTTAGAACGGTGAATACGCTCGTAGCTTTCAGCAATAACAGTTTTAATGCCAAGTAAGTTCGTACCTTTAGCTGCCCAGTCGCGTGAAGATCCCATACCGTAATCTTTACCTGCAAGAACAACTAAGCCAGTGCCGTCTTCTTGGTATTTCATTGCTGCATCATAGATTGCCATGATTTCTCCGTTTGGCCAGTAAGTAGTGAATCCACCTTCTGTACCAGCTGCGATTTGGTTACGGATACGGATGTTTGCAAACGTACCACGCATCATAACTTCGTGGCTACCACGACGTGAACCATATGAGTTAAAGTCGCGTACTTCCACACCGCGTTCGCGCAAGTATTTTCCTGCTGGAGTATCTTTACCAATTGCACCAGCTGGTGAAATGTGGTCAGTTGTAATTGAATCTCCGAATTTCGCAACTACACGAAGTCCTGCAAGCGTTTGGATATCGCTTGGTTCTTTTGTTAAACCTTCGAAATAAGGAGGGTTTTGGATGTACGTTGAATCTTCGTCAAATGTATACAATGAATCATTTGATGTTTCAATCGCATTCCAACGCTCGTTTTCACTGAAAACTCGCTCATATTCTTTACGGAATAATTCAGGTGTTACTGTTTTAAGAAGAACTTCTTTCACTTCTTCTGTTGAAGGCCAGATATCAGCAAAGAATACATCGTTGCCGTCTTTGTCTTGACCAAGTGCTTCATTTTGAAGGTCGATATCAACCGTACCTGCTAGTGCATAAGCAACAACAAGTGGTGGTGAAGCTAAGTAGTTAGCTTTTACTAATGGGTGAATACGGCCTTCGAAGTTACGGTTACCTGAAAGTACAGAAGTAACAAGTAGATCGTTTTCAATGATGCCTTTTTCAATTTCAGGAAGCATTGGACCCGAGTTACCGATACATGTTGTACAACCATAACCAACTAAATCAAATCCTACATCAGCCAATGGTTGTAATAGACCAGCGTCACGTAAGTAACCTGTTACAACTTTAGAACCTGGTGCAAGTGAAGTTTTCACGTATGCTGGTGGACGCAAGCCTTTTTCAGCTGCTTTTTTAGCAACAAGACCCGCACCTAACATTACGAATGGGTTTGATGTATTCGTACATGATGTGATGGCAGCAATACCAATAGCACCTGTAGGAATTGTTACTTCAGCCCCATCTGCCATCGTTACTGTAGCAGACTTCTTGAATTCTTTTTTAGATAAACCGAATCCTTGGTTGCCTTGAGGAGCAACAACCGCTTTGTTGAATTCAGACTTCATTTCAGACAATGGAATCAAATCTTGTGGACGTTTCGGTCCAGACATGTTTGGTTCGATTGTAGATAAGTCTAATTCTACAACGTCTGTATATGTTGGATCTTCGTTATCAGCTGTGAAGAACATTCCGTTAGCAGTTAAATATTCTTTAACTACTTGGATGTGATCGGCGTCACGGCTAGTTAAACGCATGTAATCAAGTGCTTCTTCATCAACTGGGAAGAAACCACAAGTTGCGCCGTACTCAGGAGCCATGTTGGCAATTGTCGCACGGTCAGCAAGAGGAAGTTTTGTTACACCAGCTCCGAAGAACTCAACAAATTTCCCTACTACACCTTTTTTACGAAGTACTTCAGTTACTTTAAGTGCTAAGTCAGTAGCAGTTGTTCCGTTTGGAAGGTCGCCAGTTAATTTAACACCAATAACTTCAGGAATCGGGAAGTATGAAGGTTGACCAAGCATACCCGCTTCCGCTTCGATACCGCCTACGCCCCAGCCTAAAACACCGATACCGTTGATCATTGTTGTATGTGAGTCAGTACCTACTAATGTATCTGGATACGTTTCGTATGTACCATCTTCATTTTGTACAGCATGAACAACATTTGCCAAGTACTCTAAGTTTACTTGGTGAACGATACCTGTTGCCGGTGGTACAGCACGGTAGTTGTCATATGCTTTTTGAGCCCAGCTAAGGAACTGGTAACGCTCTGCATTACGTTCGAATTCAAGTTCCATATTGATGCGAAGTGCATCACCTGTACCGTAATTGTCTACTTGTACAGAGTGGTCAATAACTAAATCAACAGGAATTGCAGGGTTGATTTTGTCTGGGTCTCCGCCCATTTCAGCCATAGCTGAACGAAGTGCTGCCAAGTCAACTACTACTGGCACTCCAGTGAAATCTTGAAGGATTACACGTGAAGGTTTGAAAGGTACTTCCGCTTCAGGGTCAACGTCTTTACCCCATTTTGCCAATTCTTCTACGTGGTCATCTTTGATGACATATCCGTCATGTTGGCGCAGTACGGACTCAAGCAATACTTTAATTGAATAAGGAAGGCGGGAAACATTTGCGATCCCTGCCTCTTCTAACGCTGCTAAACGATAATAGTTATACGTTTTACCGTTTAAATCGAAAGAAGTACGGCTATTATGCAAGTTACTTTTTGCCATGTCTTTTCCTCCTTTTGTCTTATGAAAAGGCTCTCATCTATTGGTAGCGACTTTTCTCCATTTCCTATCATAACGTAGTCTAGTTTATAAGTAAATTACATTAAAATTATTGGTTGTGATAAGTAATGCTTATGACCTTACAACATTTCAATCGTTTTTTTCAATTGCTTTAAATGCCTTTTTTCATGTAGTCCGACAAACGGAAACCACTGAATCAATGGGACTTGACCAAAAATCGGATGTTTGAATGATTTTTCTTTGAATACGGTTTTAGTGCTTGATTCATAAACATCTAATAAGAAGAGTCGCGATTCATGGAGATCTTTCAGCATCTCCATTTTTGTTTTGTATTCTTCAGTCGGAACTGTATAACCCGGGGCTTCTACTTTAATTAATCGATTTGTTGAAAGGCCGATTGGTTTTTTTCTGGCTTTCGGACTATCCGGGTTTTTAAGTTCTCTTGCGATATTGGTAGCAATGACGGTTTCCATGCGCACCAGATGTTCAAAGATTTGCTTTGGCGACCATTTGTCATTTGCGGGTTTTTTATTGAACTGTTCATCTGTCAAACCCTCTATCGTTTGAAAAAGTTCTTTCCGTATTTCATTATTGTCTTCTAAAAACATCTAAAACCTCTCCTTTGATTAACCGACAAATCGTTTACGCTGTTGGGGGGATGGTAGTAAACACGATTGGTTACTACGAATTAAACGGTGTCTGTGCTTTGCTACGAATCGATACAATCCATCTCGTGAAAATTTGGGAAGCATTTTTAACATAGTACCCAAATGGTACGGAGACTTGAGATACGATGACAATACTATCACCGCATCCGATTCCACTAATAATTCTTTTCCCTTAATAACCACGATTGAATCTATTGATTGTAAAAATGGATGTTCTTTTATTATTTGACTCGCAAATTTACTTTGAAGTGGTGCGAAACAAATGGTTTCGTCACGCTCATTCTGCAGGATAAATTGGACAGACTGCTGACAAAAACCACAGCTACCATCATACAGGAGTATTGGATTTGGATAATCCATAAAAATCACCTTTTCTTCTTATATTACTTGAATCGAAACAAAATCTAAAATCTAACGTTTTCAATAGGCTTTTGATATGCGACAATTACTTATTGTAGAAAGGACGATTGATTGATGAATACAACAATTCAAAAGCTTACCCCTTCTTATGATCCTTGGGAAGCTTACTTAGATATGGAAAAACACGGCAAGCTGACGCTGTCGAACATCGAGTTCACGACCACCACGCTATGCAACATGCGTTGTGCACATTGTGCAGTTGGCTATACACTTCAAAACAAAGATCCCGAGGCACTCCCTTTTGAGCTTCTGCGGAAGAGGCTAGATGAAATCCCACATCTACAAACTCTCAGCATTACAGGCGGAGAACCGATGCTATCGAAAAAATCTGTCACGAATTATGTTCTTCCACTATTAAAATATGCGCATGAGCGTGGAGTTCGCACACAAATCAATTCGAATCTGACACTGGATCCTGAGCGTTATATGATGATTGCTCCTTATCTTGATGTTTTACATATCTCGCATAATTGGGGAACGGTAGACGAATTTGTGGAGACTGGATTTGCAGTTATGGAACGAAAACCAACGTACGAACAACGTGCAAAACTCTTTGACCGCATGATTGAAAACAGCCGCATGTTATCTGATGCGGGCGTCATGGTTTCAGCTGAAACGATGCTAAATAAGAAAACACTGCCGTACTTGGAACACATACATCGCCAAGTAGTTGAAGAAATGAAATGCGCAAGACACGAAATTCACCCTATGTACCCTTCAGATTTCGCTAGCAGTTTGACTTCATTGACGTTAGAGGAAACACGACAAGCCATTCATCACTTACTCGATGTACGTGATAAAAACACCTGGATGCTTTTCGGAACTTTGCCATTTTATCCTTGCAGCGCCAGTGAAGAAGATCGTCATCTTCAGCAAAGGTTGAAAGAAGAAACGAATGTCACCGTTCGTAATGACCCTGACGGTCGTTCAAGATTGAATATCAATATTTTCTCAGGTGATGTCATTGTCACAGACTTTGGAGATGCACCTGTACTCGGTAATATGAAGAGTGATTCCTTACCAATCATTTTTGACAAATGGCTGGACTCGCCTCTTGCAAAAGAATTGAACTGCCATTGCCCGGCAGTAAAATGTCTGGGACCAAATGTATTGGTGAAAAACATGTATTATAAAGACCACACATTCATCAGTGACTCCGTAAAATAACAAAAGCAGCCGATTGGCTGCTTTTTCATTTGAAGTGTTTCAGTGCTTCCCTTTTACTTAAAGGTTTCAATTCATTCACTTCTACAAATTGTTGAACAAATACAGGATTGGTTTTTGCGTATTCCCGTAATGCCCAACCAATTGCTTTCTGTATGAAAAATTCATTCGATTCTGCATGATTTAAAATGATTTCTTCCAGTATGTTTTCGTTTGTTTCATTTTTATATTTCAATTGATGCAGAATAGCTGAGCGATTCAGCCACATATTATCTGAATCTGACCACAATCGCATGACTTTTTCTCCATTTGGTCTATCCTTTTTTACAATTTCTCCAACAATGGATGGCGCAATGGAATCGACACTATCCCACCACGATTTTTCCGTTATCAGTTTCTCGATGAAAGACAAATCCTCAAATGTTAATGCTTTAATTTTTTTACTTAATAAAGCTATTGCTACATATTGATATTCCCTTTCAGGCAGCTGATAAATTTCCCACACTTCTTTAAACAATTGTTGTTTTTCGGGAATTTCATGTTCAGCAAAATAGTTTTTTAATGCTTCATTTCGTGCCGGACTTTTAATGCCGAGAAAAGGAAAATTGTGTTTCATATATGCTTCCATAGGTGAAGCCAATTGCTCATCGCGAAGATTTTCAAATACTTGACAATATGTATATCGATCCCATGGTCTCTTCAATAGTAAAACTCCTGACTACTTTGGTGTATGTAATTGGGCGGTCTTTTATGTATCAATCCGTAAAAAAATTGTGGATAGGCAAGCTATCCACAATTTTTAAGTAAATTCAATGACGTCGAATGCGAGATTGAAGATAAAAATCGTGTGAAGCACAACAAACCACATTGCCTGTCGGTTAAGTTTTCTCATCATGATTTCGTCCATCTCAACTCACTCCTTTTTTTAATTATACGCCTTTAATTTTCAATTCACAAAACTTTTTACGAATTTTCTGACATTAAAAACGAAAAAAATATCGGAATCTGAAATTAAAATACATACTTTTTTTGTTTTTGTTCAGACTATTGATTAGCGCTGAAGTTTTTATTATATGCACGCAAAGTCAAACTGGTTTGTAGAATTATTCGTTTGCAGTAGGATATGAAATTGTTATGGTGTAAAAAATATTTTCAAAAAATGGTTTGAAGTGAATCGTTTGAGGATATCTAATTACTAGCAAGTTAAATTAAACTTTATCGAACAGGAGATGACGAACATGGGATTTATTTTATACCTTATTATCGGTGGTATCATTGGTTGGTTAGCAGGGCTTATTTTAGGTAAAGACATACCCGGCGGAATTATTGGTAACATTATTGCTGGTATCATCGGTGCATGGATCGGCGGTATGTTATTCAGCTTCGGACCAACAGTTGCCGATATTCAAATCATTCCAGCATTTATTGGTGCAGTTATTTTAATCTTCATCGTAAGCATGATTTTAAAAGCACTACGCAAAACATAAGATCAAAAAAGAGACGTTCAATTGAACGTCTCTTTTTTTATTGTTCTGAAGAAGCAGCTTGTCCTTGTGTGCCCTGCTCTTCTTCATATTTATGATAGTAATATAATACATCTTCTACATATTCATCACTGCGATTGTACATGTAAATAGCATGTTCAAGATCACCATTTGCTGCTCCATTACTTGCTAAATAGTTCGCTGCACTAAATATAGCGTCATCTAACTGATATGGGTCTGCTTTCCCATCCTCATTGGCGTCAATACCATATCCACCATATTCGGCAATGACATCTGGGTTTGTTTTATCTTCTTTTGATATATCCCCTTTTCCTTGACCCGAACAACTAGGATGCTGCCATCCTACAAATGTACATGGCATAAACTGCATATGTCCTTCAGCTCCTACAGGAGACAGTAGAGGATCCATAGTTGAGAATTTCGTTTCAATGCGATGATGTGCTGCCAACAGCGTCCATGGAACTTCATATTCCTTCGCTGCTTCCTTGTAAATCGGTATATATTCTTCAGGAATGTCCATATCCATCATCTTTTTGGGTGCATCTTGTATCGATTCAGTCAGTGTGTGGACGATTGGAATTCTTTGTAAATCTCCCCAGTACACACTCGTCAAAACAAACAGAGTCATTGTAATGGGTACCATAAGTATGATTAACAATCCTCTTGTAACTGCAGACAATCGTTTCATTTTCTTTCGTTTTTTCATACATTCGCATCCCGTTTTTTTCATCATTTTATCACAGATGGTAAGACACCGTCACTTCAATTTAGTTTGTGGTCTACTTTTTGACAAATATCATATTGCTTGCATTTACAATATTTTATTCTTTTTGTAGACTGAGAGCAAAGGAGTGAGAAAAATATGTGGCAAGATTTCAAGAAATTCGCGTTAAAAGGAAATGTTATGGACTTAGCAGTAGCGGTTGTAATCGGGGCAGCATTCGGTAAAATCGTCTCTTCCCTCGTTGCAGATATTATAACTCCATTGATCGGCGTGTTAATGGGTGGTATTGATTTTACAGGAATCATTATTCCAGTTGGCGATGCAGAAGTGATGGTCGGAAACTTCATCCAATCCATCGTGGACTTTCTCATTGTTGCCTTCGCAATCTTCATGGTCATCCGTATCCTGATGAAATTCCAGCGCAAAAAAGAAGCCGTGGTTGAGGATGGCCCAGTAATAGATGCAAAAGAAGCTTTGCTTACTGAAATTCGCGACTTATTGAAAAACCAAAAAAATGATCAGTAAAAAATGAATCTGATACTTTAATATTGGTGATTCCTATAAAATTTAATAAAATGAAAGGCAATAACATTTTTTATATATCAAATATGTTATTGCCTTTTTTGATTTCTTAGAGGGTTTTGTTTGTCTTGATATTTACAAAGATAAAATAGTTTGTCCTCTTCTTATAAGAAGGAATTTAAAATCAGTTGTAGAATACCTAATAAAAAGAAGGAGGACACAACTTTGAATGAAAATCAGAAATTGTTAATTAATGAACTTGTGCAAGGGCAAGAAATCACCAAAGATAATTCTGATGAGATGATAGTTGAGATATTAAATGATTCATGGTATGAAGCTTCGGTTGGTTATGACCCAAAATTTCTTGGTGATGATTATGAGGTTCCACATCCGACATTCCGAAGTGATGAACAGGATATTGCCCTTCTAAAAGACGGAAGCAAGGTGCTTCATTACACTCATTTTTCGATAGTCATGAGTAAGTCACGCCGTTTAGCATATTATACGGTGGTAAATATTGATGGAAACCAATTGAGAAGTATTCAACGTAATGATAAATGGTATCTGGATCCTCGTATCGAAATAGAATACCAGTGTGGTCCTGAATTATATAAAAACAATCCACTTGATCGAGGGCATCTAGTCCGCCGCAGCGATCCTATTTGGGGAGATGCAGCGGAAAAGGCGAATAAGGATACATTCCATTTCACAAATTGTGCTCCCCAACATAGCGATTTAAATCAAAAAATCTGGTTGGATCTTGAGAATTATATTTTAGATAATGCTGAAAACTGGAATCTAAAAGTGACAGTGTTTACTGGACCAGTTTTTAGGGAGGATGACATTGTTTACAGAGGTGTTAAAATACCTTCAGAGTTTTGGAAAATCGCTATTATGGTTAAGGAAGATGGTAACCTTTCTGCAACTGCTTATTTACAGACTCAAAAAGATCTTATTGAGAATTTGGAATTTACCTACGGTGAATATAAAACATATCAAGTTCCAATATCAAGTATAGAAACAATTACAGGTCTTAATTTTGGGTGTTTACGTAATCACGACCCAATTAATCCACTAGAATCACATGTGATTGAGGTACCTGAGGATATAAAATTCTAGACGTAACCTAATTAATAGAACATAAAAGACCCTAGTGATATTTTCATTCACTTGGGTCTGCCTATATATTTAAGTCTTCTATATGAAAGTGGAAATATTAATCAGATTTAATATAATAATTTGTAAAGTACATATCCAACTATTAATACAATTATTAATATTCCTGTTCCTTTCCAACCTAAATCACCAACTAAATCTGTTATATTTTCATTTTCACCTCGATTTAATCCATCTCTTATTGCACCATACGGATTTTTTTTAAGTTCTTATTGTCTTAATCTCTCTCTTTTTTCTTCTGGAGTTTCTTGTCGATTATTCAAACTAAACATCCCTTTGATTACTGTATTTTCTATGTAATAGGTCTAATTTTTCTTTGATCGACTTCATTAGTAACCCCCTCTGGAACGTAATTAACAATATCTCTTATACCTATTTTTATCGCTTTTCTTATCGAACTAACCTGCCCTGTTAGTTCAATAAGAAAAAGGGTTGTTTAAACAACCCGATGATCTTTAACTAAAGCCTTCGTTAGTTGAAGAAGGAATATTAATCATCAATTGTTTTACAGCAAGTATTACTTTATTACTGGCAAGGTCACCCTTAACTAAACTGCCCATTAGTTCAATAAGAAAAAGAGCTGACTAGCAGCTCCTATGTCACCAACTAAGCAACGTTAGTTCATTATTTAATTGATTGTTAATATGATTGTTTCAGTATGGCTATTCCATTCTATTGTTACTATAACCTCAGATTCTTCAACGATTTTGGCATTGGTTGGATTACCTTCAGCACTAGCTTTTAGAGTTCCATTTTTCTCCAATGATAAACCGCTACCGCTAAAACCTCCTGCATTAGTCTCTACGATATATTTAATTTCTCCAACAGAGTCTACGTCATTGCCTTTATATTGAATTTTTAATTCCTGTTCTTCATATTCGTCTTCGGTTTGAGTAACCTTTAATTCTGCCATCCAATTATCCGACTCTCCAGAAAAAGCGAATGTTTTATAGCCACAAGCTGAAAGCAAAAATGATACCAATACCAGCAACAATAATACTGAAATACTTCGACGCATAATACATCCCCTTTAAATTTATACCCCTGTCCAATGGAAAGTGCTTAAAAGTCTCAATAATTTACATATATTAACTTATTCAACACCATTCCAAAAATCCCTTTTTATTCAACTAACCTCCCCCGTTAGTTCAATAAGAAAAAAGGGCTGTTTCATCAGCCTGATGATCAAACTAGAAGTCTTCCTTCATCTCACTCCCTTCAAAATAAAAAAAGCTTTTTGGAGTAATGTCTATAAATAGACGCATGACCCCAAAGAGCATTGTATTTAAGTCCTGAAGATACAAACAAACTGTATCGTGTTTAGGTATTAATTATAGAATAGACCTTGCTAATCGAAAACCTAAATCATCAATAGTGAATGTTGGATGTCCTCGTCTTCTAGACGTACTACCGCACCCTCTTTCCTCCTCTGCCCAACTACCTCCTCTAAAAATTCGATATTCTCCATAAGTCTCGATATCATATAAATCCCAACACCATTCCCAAACATTCCCTATCATATCGTATAACCCAAATAAATTAGGTTGTTTTAAACCTACTGGGTGAATTTTGTTATCCGAGTTTCCTTTATACCAAGCTATATCTTCAAGCCTACCATATGAATATTTATTTATATTAGCTTTACATGCATATTGCCATTCCGCATCAGTAGGTAACCGAAATCCATTTGCTGACCAATCACATGAAATATTCGTTGTATCATCTAAAATTTCATAAGCAGGTTTTAAGCCTAATTGTATCGAAAAAGAATTACAAAATTTTATGGCATCTAGCCAAGAAACATTAGTCACTGGTTTACGATCGTTTAAAGTAATTTCAAACTCATTATTTAAGATGGTATTATATAACGATTCAGTTACAGGTAGTTTATCCAAATAAAATCCATGCACTTCTACAACCATTATTTTTTCAGTATGCCCTTTTCTTGAGCCAGGCATTGCTAACTGATGATTAGCACTTAACCATTTGTTGGTAACTCGGTAATCACGTATTAATTCTGTACCGCTAGGAATAGAAACAAATTGTTGTTGAACATATTCGTATAAATTATTTTTCATTACTAACTCCTTTATTATTTAACTGCCCGTTACTTTAAGTAAATTTCTTCACAAACTTAACATTTACATTAACATAAATATAATTATCCTACTGTTGATTATCTGGTCCGCTTTCATTTAACTGAAAGGCAACCAAGTTGCCTTGAAATCTATGTATCCATCTTTTCATAAATAAGAAAAAAGCTTCACTCCTACTCGAAGTAAAGCACCCGTTAATTGAATAAGGTTCTAAATATTTCAATGTCAGTTATTTCTCTATGATGAGGGTCAATTGCTTTCTTAGAGAAAGCACATTTATTTGATGATTCCCTTTTGAGTAATGGGGAGAAGCATCTATATCCGAACTCTCAACTCTTTCCCATCCATTCGCTTTGATAACTAATTTATACCCAAATGGTATCCCATTTTCTTCGGATGCGCTGGACCAATCATAAATTACCGCGTGTTCATTTTCTTTAACTAGTTCAGCCTTTTTAGGAATAGGGAAGTCAAATAAATCTTCCGATGGTTCGTAGAGAGAAACTGTTATGAAATAATAGATTGCTCCTCCGATTAAAAGTGTAGTTAAAGCAAGTGTCCAACCAATTGTTTTCTTCAAGTTACTTACCCTTCCTCTCCCATCTTCTTTCCTCTATTTACATATTCTCCACAATCTGCAAGTTAACCTTTTTTAACTAAACTGCCCCGTTTGTTCAATAAAAAAAGGCTTCTTAATCACCCGATGATCTCTAACTAACGCATCAGTTTAATTAGAATCTTTATCTCGTTCCTTTAAATAATTTTCATATGCCTGTTGGACTTTATCTTTTTTGGGAGATATAGATAAAATACTTTTATGTAGGTCATTTAGTAAATACAATCCTCTAAAAATACAACCAACAACTATTCCAAAAGCAATGACCCCGCCTATAAGTGGTCCCATAGTAAGTAAAGCAAATCCTAAAATCGTACTCAAAACTATTGAAAGAAGCAAATACACATTAACCCTCCATTCCCATTCATCTTTTGAAAGCCTAACGCTTTGCACCGAACTCTTCAACTAACCTGTCCGTTAGTAAACTATCCATATGTCTTAATTTCGATAGAATTGGCAATATTTCCTTTAACGATACTTTTTTTAAGAGGAACAAAATTGCTACTGTCAAAAGCATGGGAAGCATTTGAATCTGATAAAAGGATTGAAGGCTTTTCTCCACAGACATTAAAGGCTTATCGGCTCCAATTGTCATTACTTATTGAATATTTTAAGGATATTGAAATAACAACTCTGGACACAATTCAATTGAAAGAATACCTAGCGATTTCAGGGAAGCATTTAAAACCATTTCTTGTGAAATTCCCTTGGCTTTTCAATCAAAAACCAATCAATTGAGTGTGCAGTTGTTGTCATCGATTTCTTACGACGGATTCTAATCTTTTTTTTGATTTGTATAGTGAGGATAAATCGCAGTAGACTTCATACCTTTTACATTGGAGAATTTAATACTTTCAATCTCATCCCAAAAAACTTTATTCCCTTGCAGGTCAAATACAACCCCTTCATCATCCCAATAATATCCCTTACCCTCTTTTCTTTTTCTCCAAAGGTAAATAGAATATCCTAAAAAAACAAATGAATATAATACCCCAATTTTGAGCCACTTCTGCCATGAGGAGGGCAATGAAAAAGTCTATTTAAATAGAAAAAGAAGCTAATCACCTTTTATATAGTTGATTAGCTTCTTCCCAGTGCACTAACAAGTAAATTTAACAATAAAAAGGTGCTAGTACCACCCATAAGATGATATCTAGCACCTTTATTATTTTTTACTCTTCATGATAATCTTTATTTACAACTGTAAATTGATCAATGGTTTCACCGTCAGATGAAACAGTGGTGAAGCTGATTTGATCTTTGTTCACTTTGGCTTGTAATGAAATTGCGATATTTTCCATGTTGACGAAGTCAAATTTCTCATCTGCCACGGCATCATAGTGCTTTTTACCGGTTGTACCGGCGACCACATAAACCGTTCCGTTCGGATCTTCTTTTCCGTCTTTCAGCTTTTTCGTTCTGCCATAGGAATGATCATGGCCAGAGAACACGATGTCAATCCCTAATTCATCGACGACCGGTGGCAGTTTTTGTTTCATGAGTTCATTCCCGCCAAACGGATTTGTGTAATAAGGAGGTTTGTGTGTCACAAGGATTTTCCAAGGTTTATCGGAATTCGTAACATCCTGTTTCAGCCACTCTAACTGCTTGTTCAGAATCTCGGTATCATCGGTGTATCCTAGTACGCTAATGTGCATGTTATTGTAATCAACCGAATATGTCCCGCCTTTGTCTGCCTCAGGTCCATTTTCAGGGGAATTTAAGATGGCTTTTGCTAGCTGACCATTCGCATCTCCCATGTATTCATGATTTCCTAGCGCCGCAACAAGATCGGTGGAACGAATGTTGCTGTATTGGCTTAAGACATTTAATGTATCATCCCATTGTTTAAATTTGGAGGATTCGTCAATCAGATCGCCTACATGGATCATGAACGATAAGTCTTTTTTATCAAGATCCCCAAGAATTTTCGAAAAGTCACTTAAATCTGCTGGCGATTGCGTGTCACCTAAAACGGCAAATTCAAAGCTTTGCTTCCTCATTAAAGTGGTGAATTCTTGCAGCTCTGACCAGTTCTCTCCATCTCCCACTCGATAAACGTATGTTGTCCCTTGTTGTAATTTCTTTAATGTGACTTCATTTACTCGGACGATTCCATTTTTCGTAGGATCTTGCTCCCCAGAGAATACCTGGTTAGTGGATGATCCGTCGATGGTTTCTAGCGACCGTTCACCTTTCTTGTCAAAATCCTTTTTTCGTGCAAATTGAATAACAGGTTTTTCTTTCGCTAACGGACTCGACATCCATGTGAAACCTTTTCCTTTATGAGGATCACTTGTTGGAGTGGAAAGGATATTTTTTATTTCTGTCACTGCCGCAAGAGGCGGATAGGTCTGCGTGTTTACTTTAAACGAATACTTTCCATCCTTTACAGCATATAAAGAGATGTTCTTCACTTCATTTGTGATAGTATCCACACGGAGAACACCTTTTTCATCTGTTTTTCCTACTAGAACAGGCTCCGTGTTCCCATTGATGATGGCGAAAATTTCTGCGTCAGCGATTAACTCGTTGTTCATATCTTTCACTGTCATAACAACAGGCTTCCCGATTAATATAGGCTCTGCGATAATATCGAAGGCACCTTTCACTTCGAAGCTGGCTGGTGCCATTGAATATGTCGAAACGAAGTTTTCTTCTTTTGGCTCCGTGTAGCTTAAGCTAGCTTCTATCATTTCATAGGTTAATTTGCTGCCTTCTTTTGTCGATGCAGGAATGCGAATCTGAATCGTTGCAGCTTCTGCGGTTGCCGCTGTTTCGCCGCTATTCATTAGATTCAATGTAAGTATTCCAGTTTCAGTATCATAGCTTGAGGTACTTGTGTTGAACCCATTAGAAAAAGTAACATTTTCCACTGGGAAGTTCTTATCTAATTGCATTTTAATGGTGGAGCCAGAGATTTCAGATGGATTGTCAGCCTTCACTACTAGGTCAAACACATCACCTAACAAGGCTTGATCTTGTTTTTTGACCAGTTCCATCTTTGCCGCGCCAGTGTTCACGGTAAAATAGACCGTTTTAACGGCTTGGTTTCCGAATTTATCAGGGACCATAAGGGTTATTTGATGGGTTCCATCCGCCCATTGTAATCCACTTAATGAGACCGATCCATCCATATCAAATGAAAAATGACCTTCTAATTTGGAGTAGTCTTTACCATCTACTAAAAATCTGATTTTTTCCCAGTCAATTCCCGTTTTAAAAGAATCATCTTCATATTCATTCACATTTGCTTTCAAATTGACCGCATTTTTCGTGAATTCTTTCCCTTCTACGTTAATTGATTGGATAACTGGAGGATTTAAGTCATCCACTTTATCTCCATATACGGCTCTAATATTATCAATATAGATGGTGCCTTTTCTCAGGGGTACGGTGATTCCTGATTTCGTAACCATTAATCTTACCGCTTGTGTTCCTGATATTTTGAACGGACCTGTAAAGGAGGCTGGTATGTCGGCCTCGATGTATTTCCAGCCTGTCCAATTGATCCCTGGTTTTTCTTGATTAAGATTAATGGTTTGCGTTTTGCCGTTTCCGTCCACAATGTTCATTCTCAGCCAATAACCTTGTGCATCCGGAGTTGCGTAAATCCACATTCCAATGCTGGAGGGATTATCTGGAATTGCGATATTTGAGCCAGGTCCTGCATAGGCTCCAAGGGTGGTTCCAGTTTGTGCACTTGTTAGATCAAAATCCAATTTCAATGACTGATTGCCGAATCTTACTGGTGCTGGATAGGCAGCCAAACCTAGTGTCGCTTTTTCACCGCGCCCCACAACAGATGGTTTCCAGCCCTCAAGCCCACCTTCAAAATCAAATAAGACTTCAGGAAGCTTTCCAACCGAAACATTGATTTGTGCTGAAAGGTTTGTCCCCTTCAAGCGGGCCGTAATCGTCCCTGAAACCGTTTTGTCTCCAGTACGGAGGACACCAGATTCATCAATGGTTCCCATTCCTTCAGGGATGTCAAACTCCATATCTTGAGAGTTCCAGTGTACATTTCTCTTTTGGAATTTTGTCATTAAATTTAAATTGGTTTGACTATTTTTAGCTGCTGTTAGCTCTGTTGAAGTAAAGGACATCTCATCAGGCTTAGCAATTTCAACGATATTTTTTCCAACCAGATTGCCCTGATATTTCAGGATGATTTCCAACTGTCCTGTTTTTCCATTTGATAAAAACTTTCCATTCTCATCGATCGTACCAAAGGTTGAATCAGACAATTCCCATGTTAAACCGGAGGCTGGCAGAGATGCTGAAGCCATGGATTTGTCTCTTCCCTTGGCCGTGAATGGAATCGTGGCACTTGGGGTAAAGGATTGGTCATATGGTTCAATATGAGCCGAATCAAAAAGGTGGTCGGATGGCTCTTTCGAGACAATCAGCCAAGAGTTTGCTACGCTTCTTTCTGAACGGTCAGAAGGTTGATTGTCTACCTCAAGATTATCGCCGCCCAGTTCGCGAGTTGTGAAGGTAGAAGACCCACCTCCATCAAGGTTTAACGCATTTACTGCCCCTAAATCGATCATTAATTGTGCTAATTCAGGCATGGAGATTCCAGCTGAATATACCTCTTGTCTTCCGTCGACCACGACAAAAAATACATCGCCGTCTGCTTTAATCCCTACCGCTGTTCGAGGCTCTCTATCTGCTCCCGTTTGTGGAGTTTGATAGACTTGACCATTTTTCACGAGAATGGCATTCCCACCCAGCGCTTCTTGTAATTGATCTTTCATTCCATCATATAGAGTTGAGTCCCCAATGACGGCTTCACCAGATTTTTTGATTCCGAAGAATTTTTGTGATGCTGAATACTGAGCCTTTAATGCTTGTCCATCTTTGTAAACAACGCCTATTGGTTCACCAGTAGCCATATTATAAAAATCAGCATTCACAGCTGCCACTACTTTACGGTTGTCGCCATTTGCTGCATTGGCTTGCTGTCTAACGGGCTGCAGGCCAAATGCTGCTCCGTCATTCGGTGTACCTGCTTCAATGGATACGCTCGAATTTTGTACATCAACATCCACTACGAAACTCTCAATCTTTTTTCCATCTTTTCCTTCAAAGCTGTAGTGTTTTTCCGTTACACCCGGAGCAAGACTAGCTTGATATTCATTGATGGGTGTTTGAATGACGGGTGAGTTTAAATCGAAACTGCCTAAAGCTGATATAAGACTTGGCGAAATAATACTGCTTGCCAATGCAAAGGACATGGTAATCGGTAAGATCCTTTTATTCCAATTTTTCCTCATATAGAACCTCCAAAATTAATGGTTAATTAAATTTGCTATAGATCCCTTGATACAGTACTTTCTACCACTTATGTGCTGCTGGTCCTTCTGAATTGAAATCTTTAATTAATAGGAGTTCATAGAATGTACCTTCTTGTTTAAGCGTAAATATGTATACTGAAAAATGGCTCCTCCTTCGCCAAATACCATGATAGCCACTCAAGCTATCCCCACTAATATATATATTAAAGCTGCATTGTTAATAAAATACGTCTTAGATATTATAGATTTGTAAATGATCTATTAAATAAACATTAAGGACTTTAAATCTAGCATTCACAGTAGGTTGACATAACACCCCGATTGGGATGAGGAACAGCATCTCCTCTAAAATAGGCAACGGTGATATTACCTTTTCATATCCGGTAGCCATCAAGAACTTAGGCGTCCAGCCCCCACAATGTGGAGATTGGGATTCAGCGTTTCGCTTTAGAAACAGTTACGAGTCCATCCCTGCTCACTATTATCGGTAATCCACAACCATACATATTTACATAAGAAAAGCGAAGTGACTAGTCACTTCGCTCTTCACTCTTAAATATAATGTTACGTGTGTTTTTTTTTGGTGGGGATTCATCGGATCTAGATAGCAATAATGATGGTTATCGCGCTACTTAGAAAAACAACCTATTTAATTAATGCATAGTTCCATAGACTTATATGTATAAAAATTTATTGAAAATATTATCAGTATTACAATAATATAATAGAATTTCAAGTTATTCGGACATGATTTCATTATGTAGAAATCTATAATGAATTACCGAATGTATATATGACCTATTCTTTTGTTAGATCCTAATTCCGAAAACATACAAAGAAAGCTAACCCTTTATTATGGTTAGCTTTCTTTATTTTTTATTAGTTATTGAAGAACTGTAACTTTTACTGACGTTGTTGTTACTTTAAAACCATCTTTTGTTACTAGATCAGCTGAAATAAAGTAGTTACCATTTGGAAGATCCGGTTTAGGTACCCATTTTCTATGAACTTCTTTTTCATTTTTAACTTCAAACGTATCGACTATATTACCATTTGTATCTTTAACATAAAACGTCCAGTCCGATCTGTTTTGGGCAAAGTAATCTAGCTCAGTTGGAGTGTTATTGTTTAAATTTTTAGTCGGCCATACACTAGAATTGGAAAGGACCATCCATTCACTCATATATTGTGGACTTTGATCTCCCCAAACGGTGTAAGAGTGGTTAAACGCGTTGTCTGCTCCAATTACTACAATATTTTTCGGTTCGTAGTTTAATAGTAATGTTGACTCTTTTCCTGGTAGATAATAATTTCCGTTCACCCAAACCATTGCAGCAACATATCCACTTCCGTTTTCATTATCTGTGCCTTTCCAGGAAATTTCGTATTTTCCATCCTCTGGAGTTACATTAATGTCTGTAACTTTAGGTAGTGTCGAATCTACTTTCACAGGCATTTTAACTTCCTGTGGTTTTGCACCTGGAAAGTCTAATGTCGTGTTAATCACATATTGATAATTTCCATCTTGTACAAATTGTCCAGATTCATCTGTCATATCCCAATAATAGAGTTCATTGTAATAAGTGTCCCCAAATGACATGATATTCTTTCTGAATTTCCATGGTGTCCCTGTATATTCACTGAAGTCACCTAAATATTTAACGATATTACCTGATTGATCTTCAACAAACATTTCTGTTTTTTGTAGATTACGTAAAGCCGTAAATGAAGAATAGATACCATTTAGATGGTAGTTTGGAGAGATGGCAATTTTGTTAAGATCAAACGTTCCAGTACTTGGATCATATCCCTTTGGATAACGTTCTGATGTTCCATCCCAAAGTGCAGTATAACCTAAAAATGCATCTTTTTCCCATGCAGGAGGATCGATATTTAGTGGTTCATCCCAATTTCCATAGAAGCCCATATAGGGAACGGATAAAGGCACGGCTTTATCTTGATCCTTGGTAACCGGAACTAGACGAACAAATCCTTCTACAAAACTATTTTTCTTTAAGGAATCTGGTAAATTAACATTAATTGTCAGCTGTTTTGTTTGACCAGGTTTAATTTTAAGAAGAGCTCCCTCTGTTTCAGTAACTTTATTATCATTGACAGTGACTGTTGCTCCATTGATTCGTTCACTTTTTAAAGTTAGATACTCCTTGGAATCCAAGTCACCATCAGTGTCTAAATCATATTCTTTCACTTCCTTCTGATCCTTTAAAACATCTACAAAAACTTGGTATTCGATATCCTCACTATTATTTTTTTCCTTAGGATTTTCGAATGCTTCCACGTTTAATTTAAAGCTTGTAGTTTGGCCTATTTCCTTTAAAGCAACTGCTCCAGCTTGCTCTAAAGGCGTGTTTCGACTTGTCACAATGACAGGTGTGTTAATGGCATTTTGAATTTTCATTAAACCAGATCCTTGTAAGCGAGGTGAATATGGTACTTCACCGTTTGTTTTTGGATCCATGAGAACATTAGCTGTATTCATTAAAGCAAGCTTTGCTTTTAACACCGTATCTTCTGAATGGGTTAATCCTTTTTGATAAAGTGCCTGCAATAACAATGCTGAACCGCCTGCGACATGAGGTGCTGCCATTGATGTACCGCTCATGTTTTCATAATCATTTCCTGGAACAGTTGAATAAATATTTCCACCAGGAGCCGAAATCTCTGGTTTAAAATCTAATGTACTTGGAGAACCATAGGATGAAAAACTGGACATGTTGTCTTTTTTTGCATTATCTATCCAAGTTTCCCCGTCTAATTTCATCTTGACGGTTTGACCACTTTTTAGTTTATTTAATAGTTCTTGGCCTGGAGCCTTACCTGTTGTAGCAGTTGGAATTGAATTTTCAGTTAATCTTAGATAAGGATAATCAATCGCCATATTATCAGCTGGTATTATGATAACCGCTTTTGCTCCATACCTTTCTGCGTTAAATTGAATACTAGAATAAGAAGTATATTGATTTAATAATTTTATTACTGCAATGTAGCCAGTTTTATTGGCGGGAAAATCAGCTTTGCTTCGTCCTTCGTTTGCATACACCATTTCATACTCTTGATTCGGATTTAAAAATCTTGAAAGTTTAAAATTATATTTTGCAGGAAACATCGTTTGATCTTGGAAAGGAAGCTGAAAACCATCTGTATCTGCTAAAGTATTTAAATGCAATTTTGTATTTTCATAGGATGCTACCGATAAAGCATATGGACCTACACCCGGTGCACCAACTGTACCAATATCAGGATTTTCTGCATATGGCTTTGAAGCAGAGTCAAGAAATAAATTATTTTTCGTACTATGAGCGGAATTACCAGCTGCCACTACAACTAGTGTTCCACGCTCTGTCGCAACTCGAATGGCTTTTTGAGTCGGATCATCTTCTTCACTAACATAGCCTGCATCAACACCTAAGCTCATATTGATAACATCTGCACCCATTGTAACGGCATGCTCGATTCCTGCGATAATATCATCCTCATAGGCTCCGCCGCCATTATCAGAAAATACCTTCTCAGCTAATAGTTGAACACCTGGAGCAATTCCAGCGACCCCACCAGTTGCTTCGTCCCCATTAGCTCCAACTGTTCCAGCAACGTGTGTTCCATGCGAACTACCATTTAACCCAGGGATGACATTTGTATCATTGTCTGCCCAATCATAACCTGTCGGGACTTTATCTGAGTACCAAATTTCGTTTACATCTGTATCTGCCATTTTTTGATCCATTTTATCTTGAGTCCATTTTTCTTTCGCTTTTGCATCATCAGAAAGTTTCATATCTTTGTGTGTATGATCAATCCCAGAATCTACGACCGCGACAACTAATCCTTCACCTTTATAGCCATATTGTTCCCAAACTTTCTGAGCTTGTACCAATTCTTTACTAGCTGCCATCGTTTCATGGAATGTTTTAGCAATATGTACATTCGTAACTCCTTGAATAGACTCGATTTCTTTCAAATTCTGAAACTCAGTTTCTAAACTGAATCCGTTAAAACCTTCAAAATAACGATGTTTCACTTTAGTAGCGGAATTTACTTTTGAATTTTTCGTTTTAGTGATTGCATCAATCACTTTGTCTTGCTTTTGCTTCATCATTGACTTTTTATTTTTTGATGATTGCTCCACATCAGTTAGCTGTTCAACTTCAACGATTAGGCGGACCATTTCATTCGGGCTATACGCTTTAATTAAACCTTCTTTAGTAACAGCTTCACTATAAAGATCCTTACTTTCTTGCTCCACTATATCTTCCAATGGTTGAAACTTGGTTGAAGTTTCATTCGTTTCTGCAAAAGCTGTTAAAGATGTTAGAAGTAAAGATGTGACAGCTGCAGTAGACATGACTTTAAATGCTTTCAATTTACTTTTTTTCATTTACGTCTCTCCTTTTTGAGTTTATATTTATTCCACTTACCCTTATCATCCCATATTTCTACTTTTCTGAAAATTGAACATAAGATGTAACTCTTGCTGTTATTGGTTCTATACATGCATAAAACAAAAGTACTATACCAAGAGTGATATAATAAGGGACAGGATATATTTTTATAAGTAATTTTTAATTATGAAAACGGAACTAGTTGATTTCGAGCCGCATAAATGACTGCCTGATCACCTCCTGCCCCGTCAGCTCAAAAAGGAAAAAGGCTTTACTTTCTTCTTAAGTTGCATAGTATCAAATATAGCAATTCCAATCATTGCCCAAAAGTAATGAGATAAGTGAATAAAAAAAAGCAGTACCACCACTATAAAAGTGTTGGTACTGCCCTACAGGGTGGCAAGCATTTTGTTAATTAGAATGTACTTGCTACTTTAACAGCCTTTTCAAGCCCAGCAGCAATAATTGCTTCTGCTTTATCAGGAAATTGGCTGTGACCTTCAATCACTACTTTCTCCATATCTTTTACACCGAAGAAGTTCATCATACTTGCTACATATTTAACAGCCATTTCTACTTCAGCTTTTGGTCCTTCAGAATATACACCGCCACTTGCGTTTAATAATGCTATTTTTTTATTTCCAATAAGACCTACTGGACCTTCTGGCGTATATTTAAATGTTTTGCCCGCACGGTTTAAGTAATCAATATATGTGTGTAGTACAGCTGGGATAGTTAAATTCCATAAAGGGAAACCAAATACAACTTTATCAGCTGCAAGGAATGGATCTAAATATTTATCAGCAACAGCTACTGCTCTTGCTTCTTCTGCTGTTAAATCAAGTCCTCTACTTGCCTTAAATGTACCGTTAATCATATCTACACCTACATATGGCAATTCTTCCTTGAATAAATCAAGCTCTATCACTGTATTATTTGGATGTGATTCTTTGTAGCTTGCTAAAAAAGCCTCATATAATTTCACACTAACTGCTTGGTTTGCTGGGCGATCGTTTGCTTTTACAAATAAAACTGTTGTCATTCTCTTTTCCTCCTGTTGCTCACTCTTATGTTGTTATATATTTATTCACTAAAAAGGGAATCCTATTGGCTTTACAATATCTTTTTAAAACTATATTCCATGTCTCCACCTAGAGCTTCAGCTGTATCACCAGTTTCTCTGAAGTCATGTGTATGAATCTTTTCAAACGGACCATAGTTAACTTGCTTATAAAATTCATAACAAGGGAATCCATCATGTGCACCTTGAATATCGACAGTACCATCTTTTTTGACATGTACAGTTAATAGATAATCAACGGGAGGTGCATATACATTTAATGGGTTGCCAGCACTAGCACTCATTTGAAATTTGACGTCATCTGACCTCCATACAACATCAGTGCACAAAATACCTTCCGTACTAGCTTTTCCTGTTTTTTTATTAACGGAACCATCAGTAGTTGTGATTCTTTCTGTTGTTATGCCAGTATTCGCATATGTGAAGATTTCTTTTTTATAAAAATCTATAACTACTTCTTGTTCAATCCTGGAACGCATAGCGTTTACAGCATATGGTGTAAATTCACGTGAGTCACCTTCGAATTGAATCACGTTTCCTGTTTGAGTATCCTTCTTAGGTTCAGTCCAAGACATTGGAATAAATACACTTGCTCTAACTTTAACGATATTAGTCATGAGACACACCTCTATGATTTTTAATTTTATTTTGGATAATAATATTGAGCCATTGAGCAAAACAGATCGCAATTTCTTTCGTATAAATTATTGCTTTTCCTTTAATATTTGCTGCTTGTAAACTTCTACTTATATTTATATCTAGATTGTCGTTTTAAAACTGTATTCCATTTCCCCAGCTAGCGCTGCCGGAGTGTCACCAGTTTTTCTGAAATCATGTGTATATATTAATTCAAATGGACCAAAATCTGTTTGTTTATAAAATTCATAGCAGGGGAACCCATCATGTGCACCTTCAATTTGTGCAACACCACTCTTGTTAACATGTATAGTTAATAAATAATCAGCCGCAGGTGCTGCTGCATTTAAAGGATTGCTTGCACTTGCCCTCATTTCAAAAGAAACTTCATCAGTGCCCCACACAACATTAGTACATACAATATTTTCTGTACTTGTTTTTCCTTTTTTATAATCAATAGAACCAGCTGGATTTGTAACTTTTACAGTTACGATACAAGCATTTGTATATGTGAAAATTTCTTTTTTATAAAAATCAATAATCACTTCTTGCTCTAATCTTGACCGTGTAGTGTTTACAGCGTTTGGTGTAAATTCACGTGCATCACCAGTGTATTCGAATATCTTTTCTGTTGCAGGATCTTTAATAGGTTCCAACCAAGCATACGGTGCAAATACACTTCCTCTAATTTTAACGATGTTAGCCATGAGAACCCTCCATAATGTATTAATTTTGTTTCGGTGAATCCTATTTCTTTTATAATTGAACTATGGTCAACTTGATTGACTACATGGTGTATAGTACAATGGGTTTCAAATAAAGTCAACCTAATTGACTTTATTTAAGGAGGTTTTATGTATGAATCATGAAGTATTTAGTGAATTGGATCTTACATCACTATTATCATTATCCTTTAGTACATCAATTAATGAATTACATGACAGATTGAGTGAATTGGGATTTGGAGATATTAGACCTGTACATGGTTTTATGTTTAAATGCATCACTCCCAATGGAGCAACAGGTATAGAACTAGCCGAATATTTAGGAATTACAAAGCAAGCTGTGAGTAAAATGGTGGATTATCTTGAGAAAAGTGGCTATGTAATGCGCAAAGCTCATCCCACTGATAAGAGAGGTAAAATTATTGTTTTGACGGAACGAGGTTGGTTAGTAGTGAAAGCAAAAGAGAAGATACTAACTGAGATTGAGCAACGTTGGATTGAAAACATAGGTGCTGAACGCCTGCAAATGCTCAAAGAAGATTTAACAAAATTAGTTTATGAAGCAAATGGAGATAAATTACCAACGAGATTAAGCCCTGTCTGGTAATCATAGAGATTATAAGTGGGACTATTTGCACATTCATCAACATAAAAAATACATAGTCTCCATAAACAATAAAAGTAAACTAATTTGTATACTTCTAAATATACATGCTTATTCAACTAACTTGCTACGTTAGTTGAATAAGAAAGAGCTGAATAAGCGCCCGATGTTCTTCAACTAAAGCACCCGTTAGTTGAAGATTACCCTCTCTTTTTTTCAGTTATTTTAGGTTCTTCATACGAAATAATATCGATTATATGATTCAAGCAAGGAACCTGATAATGTACAAAGTTGTCTTCGGGAAATATATCTTCTGCTATGGTTCCAGCTTTAATGAAATCTAAGTATCTTGATTTGGTGTAAACCTTAAATATTTCACCTTGAAAAACTTCATATTCATCCACCACTGTAAATGACTCATCTATTACCGAATAAGATACATAGGACTTAAATTCAAGTTGAATTGCTGGCAATCCATCATCCACTTCAAAAGGATAATAAGCTTCTGTTAATCGTTCACCTAAATCTATATCCTCACTTTTGTTACTGATTTTACATCTATCGATTAATATACATAGGGCATTTTCTTCAGGTTCTGACAAATTGTTCAGATAAATATAACCTTTTGATTTCATTAAATCTTTGTAATTCATATCATCATCCTCTCTTCCTTTGCACACTTAAGTATTCATTTTATCATTTCCCTTGTTCAACTAACCTGCCCCGTTAGTTCAATAAGTTCAACAAATAAATTTTAATTACCTTTCAAATTGCCGAATGACTTTATCCCAACTGCACCCACTGACACTGTTACTGCAATTACTACCACAACGTAAACAATTTCACCTGTTGTATATGGGCTATTAACTTTTCCGTATAACCAACCAATTTCAATCAATTAATAACCAGCTTAAATAAGCTGCTAATGTTACATCCCTATTCAACTTTATCCCCTCCTAGAATTTGATGATTTTATTGAACTAACCTGCCTTGTTAGTTCAATAAGAAAAGGCTTCTTGAAGTAAAGTACCCGTTATATCAACAAAACTTCTAACCTAAATATACAATTTCACCATTTTCCTTTTTTGCACGAATCGTGATTTTATTACCGACACATTGTTCTGGATTTTTATAACCATTTTCATCTTCTCCAAATAACCTAGATAATAGAGCTTCTACTTCACCTAGTGTTGTATCTTTAGAAAGTTTATGTACACCCATTAGTTCAACATCTTTAAAAGAGTCTTCTATACCTTGAACTTCAACTTCTCCAAATGCTTTAACTTCAATTTCTATTTTCATATTTATTACCTCCTTAAAATTATTAATACATTTACGAATTAACTTTTATATTGTTTTACTAACCTGCTCCGTTAGTTCAATAAGTTCAACAAAAAAGCGTTAATCCTGCTCGGATCAACGCAACTTTTTTGCAAACGTCGCGACATTATTCAAAACATCGCATCTTTTTTATAAACATCGCAACTTTATTTCAAGACTACATACATTGGTGTCATTATATACTTAGTTTTAATGCTTACAGTTTCTAAGAAATATGAAAACTAAGACAAACCTTTTTCACAACGTATGTAAAATAGCCATTCAGCTTGGCTGATTTTCCCATCATAAATACGATGAAATTCGATATATTCAATTCTTCTGTCAGTGCCGGTTTAGTTTTCCTCTTTAATGCCGGAAGGAGGCAAAAAAGGGTATGTTCAGAAATCACTTTGAACATACCCTTTTTGATAATTTGTCATTTTATTTGATGGATATCGCTTTATGCAAATCTATTCTTCCAGCAGTTTAATTTCTACCAGTAATCTTTTTAGCATGACTGCTGTTTCTGCCCTTGTTGCAGATTCTTTTGGTTGCAATTCATTTGCCTTGTTTCCTTGAATTACGCCAAGTTGTATAGCTAATGCTACGTCTGCTCTGGACCATGCACTGATAGATTTACGATCGATATATTTTGCCAATACTTGATCCACATCCACTGTTGGTGCTTGTTTCTCTATGATTTTGTATGCACGACCCATTAATGCAGCCATTTGTTCACGTGTGATGTACATACTTGGTTTAAATGTATTGTCTTCGTAACCATTGATTAATCCAGCTTCAACAGCTGATTGTAGTTCCGAAACATACCAATCCGTTGGTCGGACATCTGTAAAGTTTTCTTGCTCCTTTGCTTTTGGCAAGTCGAGAGCACGCGCAAGTAGGGCTGTGAATTCTGCACGTGTAATATCTTTTTCGGGTTCAAATAATCCATTTTTCAGTCCATTAATAATGCCTTTTGTTGCTAATAATTCAATATCCTCTTTTGCCCAATGTTCTGAGATATCAGCAAATGTGATTGGCTCAGGCGTTGGCTCTGGAGTTGGTGTTGGGTTTGGAGGTAACGTGACATCAGTTGTTGCAGTTGCCACATTTGAAAAACCAGCGTTTAATCCGCCTGTTACCGTTACGCGGAATTTGTAAGTCGTGTTTTCGTTTAACCCAGTGACAACTGCTGTGTTTGAATCAACTGCTACAGGACTTGCTGTTGTAGCTGCCGTCCATGATAAGCCGTCAGTTGATTTTTCAATTTTTACATTTGTTGCATCAACAGCTGCTAGCCAATTCAGTGTTGCTGTATGATTCGTTTTTGTTGTTGCTTTCAATGTGTTCACAAGAGATTTAATACCTAACAAGTTGAAGAATTCTGTGCTCACTTTTCCGTCAACCATCTCTTTTGGTGTGATGGTTGCATCTGGGTTTGATTTGTATAGATTCCCAACCAGAAAGTTCATATCCGTTGCATTGACAATACCATCGTGGTTCAAGTCTTCGATGTTGAAATCAGTCGGTTTTTGAACGCCGAATTTCTTCGCAACTTGTTTCACGTCTAACACGTCAATGACACCGTCTCCATTTACATCACCGGCTGCTGCAACTGGTTGAGCACCTTGTTTTTGTATATACTCACCGACGTCTTCGCCCCACGGTGTTTTCTTACCAACCGTCACTTTCTGAATGCTCTTCAGATGTCCAGGGGCTTCAACGACAATATCGATTGGATCTTTCGTTAAAGGAAGATTCTCGATATCTACAAAGCCTTTTTTGTCAATCGTTCCTTGCACTTTTATCCCGTCTTTCAATTGCGCGTATGCTTTTGCTCCTATGATGGAATAATCCATCGTAAAGTTTGAATAGAACGCTTCAAGATGGGTAAAGGATACCACATAATTGCTCTTTGGTATGATTTTATATTGGTTAATATGGTTGAATGATTGGATGACAACCGGTTCTTGCTCACCGTATTGTGTATACGTGAATGGCACTGTATTAGCTTCGACGTTCATCGTGTCATAGTAGACGTCGTACATACGGTCATTTATCAGTTTAAATGTCACATCAAGGAATGGCGTATCACCACTGATTCCTTTAAAATCTTCACCACCGCTGATATGTGCGCCCGCATTCACCTCGTCTTTAATACCTGGATATAAAGGGTGTTCCTTCACAGTGGGTTCATCGACACTTACTGTGAATCCGTTTGCATCCGCATACTGCTGGAATGCTGGGTTAACTTTTACGCTTTGGAACTGGAAGAGCCAATCATAGAATTCAACATTGTAGTTTCCAGCCATCAAATCCTTTACGTTATGTAGATTTAATGTCATCGTCAACGTTTCATCTTGATAGACTTTTTCCTTATCGTAAGTTGGTATCACATAAGGTGTACCTTTTTTGACGAATGCATAGAAATTGGATTCATTTAAAATTTCCCCATTTTTCGCCATATCAATAGGGAATAGTTTGATTGTTGCTGGGCCATTCTCAATATCAGATGGTTCAATACCGAATTTTGTATCCCCATTTGCATCAAGTGGGAAATCGCCGTTCGCTACAGCTTTTTGATTAAAGTAATAATATAGCTTGTTTTCAGACTGTGTGTAGCCTGAAGATGCTAATTTTGCCGTTCCTTCATCCCACAGGTTGGCATGAACCCAATGCGCATTAGCCATATTTCCATCTGGCCCTTTTTCATTTGTAAAGTCCGAATCACTTAGCTCATAGACGCCAGGTTTATGGTCTTTTAACGTCAACTTCGGTAACGTGTTATCGATGATAAACTTTTGACTAACGACCTCGTATCTCACAGCATCTGCATCTGTTGTACGAACTTTGATTGTATATTCACCTTCTGGCAGTTTCGCCATTGGCTGCTTGATGTCTGTTTTTTCATCTTTCGGATCGCCGATAAACGGATAATACGATGGCGAGAATACTGCTCTTAGGTCCGTATCAAGAGGCGCACCGTTTAAACTAAATGGTTTTACCGAACTTGCTCCAAGTGCTTTGCCGTCTTTATCATAGATAATCGGCCATAAATCTTTCATCGGGCTGTTTAATCTGAAATAGATATAGCGAGTTTGAGGCGCCGTATATGGATGCCTCCAATGCAGAGTTGAGATTGCTGGCAACAAGATCTCAACGTCTCCGATTCCTTTTTCAACGAAGCGAGTCGCGAACGGAATTCGATAGTGTTCATTTGGATTGTCATGGTTGACAATGTTCACATACCCTTCATATTGTCCCATCTCTGCGCTCGCAGGTATGTTAACCGTTGCCGTTACATTTGTTGCCTCCCCTGCAGCGACCGTCACAGATGCTGAAGAAGTCGTTACGGTTACATTGTTCGCTACTGCGTCACTTACATGTGCACTTACAGTATCAATCGGTTTACTATATTCTGCCGAAACGTCGAATGTTTTCCCTTGGGTACCGCGGTTTTCAAAGACAATCGTACGGTTTGTTGTATTTGTGCTATCGTCTTTTTTGTAAACCGTACCAAACGTCAATGCGCCTTTTTCATACGCGTTCTCTATAAAGCCACCATTTCCATCACCTATTATCGTGGTGTCTTGTACCTTGAATGCCATCTCGTTATGAACAGCTTCTGCTACATCTACTTCACCTGCGCCTACTTCGTACACGGAATAGTCGCCATTTAGTTTGTCCGCACTATTCATCAACGCTGCTTTGACATCAGCCGGTTTGTAATCTGGGTGTGCTTGTAAAATCAGTGCAGCAATCCCTGCTACGTGCGGAGAAGCCATTGATGTACCCGAAATACGAGCATATGCTTGTGAGTAATCAATTCCTGCTTCTGGACTGTGGATAAATTCTGGATACGTCGAGTAAACCGATACCCCAGGAGCCACAACGTCCGGTTTAATGTCATAGGTGGACGTAACGGGTCCTCTTGAACTGAAAGCGGCCAAATGGTTACCTTCTGTTACTATTGACCCGATTTCAGTAAACGTAATTGAATCCGTTTCAGCAGCTGCTTTTAAACGCTCGCCGTCTGCTTTTGACATGCGGAATGTTGGGATATAACCAACACCACTTGCTAAATAGTTATCGATGTCGCCGTCGACATTGTTATACATGATTGCCGCCACTGCGCCTGCTTTTTGTGCATTCACAATTTTTTCATTAAGCGCATACGTTCCGCGCTCTATCAATGCTATTTTCCCCTGCAAATCAACATCTTTGAAATCATCCTCGCCACCTAAGCCAACAAACACAACTGGATACGTTTTATTCGCAAGTGTTTCCACGTGGTCATTGAACCCTTTTCCAAGCAATTTAAAGTTGGTGAACGTTTCGTTTCCAACTGTTGCAGTTGCGGTCGGAATCGACATCGAGAAGTCACTTGCACCAACCGTGATGGGAAGCGCTGCTGCTCCAGGTGTGCCAAGTGTATATGCATAATTACCTGAGTTTCCTGCTGCAATAACGCATGTAACACCAACGAGTGTCGCATTGTTAACCGCGATTGCTTCTGCTGATAGTGGATTGTTACTCGCTGCACCAAGTGACAGGTTAATGACTTTCATGCCGTCACTAACGGACTTGTCAATGGCTGCAACAATCCCGCTTGAAGCACCAGAACCATAAGGACCTAGTACGCGGTAGACAAATAAGTCAACGCCAGGGGCAACCCCTTGTGCCGGATATTCGACATTGGCTTTCGATTGTGCTGCGATTGTTCCAGATACGTGCGTACCGTGGGACGTCGGGTATTCACGACCTTGTATGACTGGCTTACCTGCATTCACCCAGTCATCATATGTTGTTTCCATCGGATCTGCATCGTTATCGACGAAATCCCATCCTTTAACCGAACTCGGGTTAATCTTAGTTGGATCAACGCCTTCTTGTTTTCGGTATCCTTTATACACATCCGTTAAATCTGGATGATTGTAATCGATTCCTGTATCTAACACACCGACTTTAATGCCGTTTCCTTTAATGCCTTCGTTATGAAGCGCATCAATTCCCGGAAGTGGGATCGAATTTTCTTTTAACCCTTCAACGCTTTGCTGTTTCACTTGTTCCACTTCTATCGGGTCAAGTTTGACTATTTCATCTGCGAATACATGGCTAACAAGACCAGATTCGAATAGTCTCTCGACCATGTTTCCTGGAAGCGTCATGGCAACCCCATTTAACGCGTTCTTGTATTCTATTGTAATTTGGATGGCAGATGAATCTCCAGCATCTTCTTCACTAGCTACAGTTTGCGCAGTAACTGCATTAACACTTAGGCCAGCTTTGTGCTGAGACAATCCATCCACAAATGCACGAAACTGTTTGTGCGAATCGCTTACGTCTTGTGTTTCTTCTTCTAATGTTGTCTTGTTTCCAGCTACTTGTGCCTGCATGACAGCTACTTTTGCCGGTGCTTGCTTGAATTCAACAATGACGCGAACAGGTTCCACGCTTGATGTGTTGATCTTAGACGAAATTTCTGGACCACCTATGCTGTACTTATTCAATGCCGCAATCTGTTCTTTCGTCAACTGTGGAGCGCTCGAATCCTGATGAAAAGGATCGATTGGTGTTGATGATGCCGCTAGCACGTTGTACGGAATGACAGATGACAGTAATAAAGCACTCATCGTCGTTGTTACTAAAATGTTCTTGAACTTACGGTTTCTAGATGATAGAGCAAATACAGCCAAGCTTTTTAAGACCTTACTTTTATTGTTTGCTTTTTTCCCCATTTTCTTTCCTCCAAGTCCCTGTCTCTTTATTACACATTTAGTGCAATGAATTACGAACGAAACAATGATTTTAATAATAATTTTTTTGTTTCTCCTTTTCCTCATTCCTCTCCCCTATCTAACTAAAAGTAAATTAATATATTTGTAAAAATGTAAAGGTTTCGTGCCAATGACTTAACTTCACATTTAATACACTGATCTGTCTTTCAACATCAGGTTATTAAAATTTTTCAACTAATCTAGTATCAACTGGGAGTTTTCAACATTTATTCATTAAATATTCAGAAATATAAACCAATTAACCCTTATCATCCCACATTTATATTTTTCTGAAAATTAAACATAGGATGTATCTTTTGCTGTTCTTTGGTTCTATATCTGCATAAAACAAAAGTGCTATACCAAGAGGGACATAATAAGGGACAGGACATTTTTTTATAAGTGATTTTTAAATAAGAAAACGGAACAAGTTGATTTCGAACGGCATAAATGACTGCCTGTGAACGGCTTTTCACATTCATTATTGCGGTTTTAATTGTTGTTCTTTTTAGCAGGTAGTAATGGATCATCTGCTGTTATTACCGTAACAACGTTAGATATACCATCGTTCAAGCCGCCTACTACTTTTACTCTTAAATAGTAGGAAGTATTTTTGAACAATCCTGTAACCACTGCACTGTTTGAACCTGCTATAACCGGTTGTTTATCAGAAGTACTTTTATATGTAAATGTAGCAACGTCTTAAAAGACGTTGCTCTACTTGACTAAAGCATCCGTTAGTTTAAGAAGATTAACGGAGTTTCACACTGTAAAACCTCATTGCTTTTGGAATACCTTCTATTTCAAAGACTCCATTCATTATTAAATGTCTCACTCTATATTTAACAAACTGGTCGCCAATATATTGATTTAAATTCCCAATGGCTTCACCGATTACTCTCGCTGATTTCATAAAATATATTTCATCCGTTTCTGCAAAACCCTTATATTCAGGTTTAACTCGATAGAAAACAACCCTTATCTTCATTTATTCCTTCGAATTTGCTCGATTTTCAGTCGTTTTTGCGTTAATCCCTCTTTTCTTAACCTTAACACCTAAACAAAAATGCCCAAAACCCTTATATTCAAGGGTTTTGGGCATTTTATGAATGGTAGGTTATTTGCGTTAATATAATTTTTGCGAAGATTCCCTATATAAATTACATCCATTCGTCATAGATGGCTTTCCGGGCATGGTCGTAGAGCCTTACGTAGTATTGCTTCTGTTTCAAATCGTGATGGCCCAACAGGGTCTGGATACACACGAGCGGCATCCCTTTGATGGCGAGGTGTGCTGCGAACGTATGTCTGAGCGTATGTGGGGTCAGCTTAATGCCAAGCTTATTGGTTTAACGCGTAAACCGCTTTTGAATGGTCCGCCTGCAAATCTGCTCGCTATTGGATGTATTCAGAAACAGATATGGCAAGTCGTCCCACTGAGGTTCAAGATAGACTTTCAAGTGTTCCTCACATTCCTTCGTGAAGAGGACGATACTGGCCGTTTTCCTTTCGGGATATGAATCGACCATTCGGACCAGTTGATGTCTTTTTTCTTCATGGCAACGATTTATCACTGAATTTTTCACACACACAGGAAAGCGTTACCAATTGATCACTCCAAAGGATATCCTGCACTGGTTGAATTATATTAAAAATGCAAAAGACCTTCTCGGGACACTTTGAGAAGGTCTTTTTGTTTGGGGATTTTCAGGTTAAGCGTTGTAAGAAAGGCAGCATCCGAGTTTTCGAAAAGTGAAGTCCTATGAAAAACTGTACGATATAGATAAAAGACATTGCTTATTTATCAACTTTGAGATTATGTTTTCGTTCATATAACCTTTCTTTGTAGAACTGATATAGCCAAATGCTAATTATTAACCAAAAACCTCCAACAAAATATCCACCGATCACATCACTCGGATAATGAACGCCTAAATAAACTCGACTAATACCAATTGCTAAAATCATCAGAACGCTTAAAATTACTACAACAGTTCGTCCCCATTTGATGGGAATATGTCGCCACAGAATAAATGAGAGGATACCATAGATAGCTATTGCATTCGTGGAATGCCCACTAGGAAAACTATACCCCGTAATTTCAATGAGTCGATGCAGGTCTGGACGTGCTCTATGAAAAATAAGTTTTAACGTGATAAAAAGGATATTCGCGCCTACAATCACGCCTAAAAATAAAAGTAATTCTGATCTGAGTTTAAACACAAAATAGAAAATTAACATAATTACAACCGCCAACAATACGATGGCTGTAATAGACCCAAGGAAAGTGAAAAACCTCATGATTGTCGTCAAAAAAGGGGTCTCTAATCCTTGAATTGAGTTGATGACTATATCATCAAATTTAATCACTTTTTGACCATGAACCAAAATAGCCATTACCCCAAAACCGATAAAGGAAAATAAGCCGATGATTAAAAAAATCGAAAGTTTAATTTTTTTATCCATTCATGAATCACACCATTTCGAACTAATAGTAAAAAATGTCCTACTACACTCTTCAATATGGAAGAGTTTTTTTGGTATTTACCGGGAATAAAATCATTACGATTTGAATCATTTTGGATTAGGAAAAGTAAGTGTAACGGATGTTCCTTTTCCTACCTCACTTTCTATTCTCATACTTCCCATGTATGTATCCATGATTTTTTGAGCAATGGAAAGTCCAATCCCGTAACCACCTTTTTTACGATTTCGTGATTTTTCAACGCGATAAAATCGGTGCGTGACAAATGGGATTTCTTCTTTAGATATTCCTATTCCAAAATCTTGCACAATTATCTCATTTTCGAGATCTTTTGACTGATAGTGAATTACTAGCTTACTTTTGAAGTCAGAGTATTTAATCGCATTATCGATTAATATGGTAACGACTTGTTCTAAATGGCTTTCTGTCATCGCAATCGGTGCTTTATCTGCTAAGAATAGATTAAAATCAACATCAGGATGAGTCAGTCTAAAATCATTTATTACTTTTTCAATCACAAGTTTCGGCTCAATTTGTGTAATGTTTGAATCATTCGTTGTTTCAGAATCAAGCCTTGAAAGTTCTAACAATTCTTTGACTAACTTATTCATTCTTTCAACTTCTCGTAATGAGGAAGTTAATGATTTATTGAGAACTTCAGTATTGTTCTTCCCCCACCGCTCCAACATCATAAGGTTTCCCTGTAATACAGATAGTGGTGTTCTCAGTTCGTGAGAAGCATCCTCCACAAATTGTCTCTGTTGATTGAAAGACTCTTCTAATTGGTCCATTAGCTCATTAAAATGAACTGCAAGTTGGGCAATTTCATCTTGATTTTGATGAACCATTACCCTCTCTTCCAATCCATATTTCTTTATCCTCGTTAAGGTATATGAAATATCCTGAATGGGTTTTAAAAATTGTTTTGACAGGAATAACGCACCTAATAAACTTAAAAAAAAGGCGCCAATGCCTGTTAAAAACATCATCATTCCAAATTGTTCTAACAAATCATCAAAAATTTCTAGATTTTTCACGATTTCGATTGTCCCAACAAAATTCGTCCCTACTAGTGGTTTTCTGAAAACGAGGAGCCTATCATCACCAATCTTTTGTAATTCAAACTGTTCATTTTGAACAGTTTTTTCGGTTACGATTAATTCCTCCTCTTGACTTACTGCAACAACGCTTCTTCCATATCGATCATATATTCGTATCGTTTCTGATTTTTCATTAATAGATTCTAAAAAAGATTCACTCTCTTTAAACGTACTTATCGATAAGTTTTGATTATCTTGCTCCGAGAAATACTCTTGAGTAGCATCCATCTTTCTCTCAATCGATTGCTCTTCGTATCGAACCATCCAACTATTCATCACGAAGTACTGCAATAAATTATAAGATAGAAATAAACCCATCATTAAGAGAGTCGACCATAAAACAAGTTTCCATTTGAGTTTTAACTTCGTCTTGAACTTCATTATTTCATCACATACCCTACCCCGCGAACGGATTGGATGTAGTTTTCATCTTCGATACTAATTTTGTTACGTAAGTACCTAACATATACATCAACCACATTCGTTTCAATAAATGTCTCATATCCCCAAATTTTTTCTAAAATGATTTCACGTGTTAAAACTCGATTGACATTTTGCATAAACATCAAGAGAAGTTCATACTCCCTTTTTGTCAATGTAACCTCTTTGCTTCTATTCTTTACAGTCCGAGAGATGGTGTCGACTTCAATCTCCTTGAACTTTAAATGTTTGGCGATGCTTTCTTCATGCTTCTCCTGTCTCCGAAAAATCACACGCATTCTGGCCAATAGTTCTTCAATAGAAAAAGGCTTTGAAACGTAATCATCTGCACCCACATCTAAACCCATGACTCGGTCCATAACGCTATCTCTGGCAGTTAACATAATGACCGGTGTATCTTTTACCACTCTTAACCTACGGCATATTTCAATTCCATTTAAATGTGGAAGCATTAGGTCGAGTAAAATTAAATCAAACTCTTGATTCATCGCTGCGTCCAGGCCTTCTCTCCCATCATCGACAACTTTGACATCAAAACCTTCATGTTTGAGTTCTAACTCTAAAAATTCTGAGATACTATCTTCGTCTTCAATTAACAATATTTTCTTCAATATGAACCCTCCAAGAAATCAGGTAATGTCTATGTAATCGAACAACAGTGAGCCTTACAATTTTGTTCGACATCAATCTATTTTCACTTAACACTTAACTTCGCCATTTGAAGGCTTAAATAACCAATTAACTTGCAAATGGTCTTGGTCTCATCTGCCCATTTATTCCTAAAAGCATAAACATCATCTTTTTTTATGCTAATTTAAGTGGTTCATCGCGACTAACCGGTTTCGTGCTCCTTTGTAAATCCTTTTGTTTAATCACAACGACCCTCTTTTTTCTAAATCGTACCTGAATAAATTAAAATCACTAATAACAATTGGCAAGAAAAAAGGAATAGATGAAATAAGCTCATCTATTCCTTTGAACTATTTATAGATTTATTTTTGATGTTAGTCATTCTCGACTTCATCATCATTATCTTCATCGTCAGTAACTTTAATGATTTTGCCTGAAGACGCATCTACTTTGACACCCTTGATAATCCCTGCAGACTTTTTAACTTCAACGTCATACACAACGACTCCATCTTCGTCTTCTAGTTCAGAATCTTTTACTGTACCGGGAACTTCTTTTAAAGCAATGGCTTCTGCTTCTTTACTTGATAATGAAGCGCTCTTTTGAAGATCTTGGATGTTGTCATCATTTTCTTCTCCGTCTTCTTCATCATCGCCTTCATCGTTATTTTCATTTTCAACTTTGAAAATATCACCATTTTCAGCATTTACTTTAACATCTTTCACTCCTGACGTTGTCTGAACTTCAAAATCATACACAACGACGCCATCTTCGTCTTCTAGTTCAGAATCTTTTACTGTACCGGGAACTTCTTTTAAAGCAATGGCTTCTGCTTCTTTACTTGATAATGAAGCTCTTTTTTGAAGATCTTTGATGTTGTCATCATTTTCTTCACCATCTCCTTCATCATCGCCTTCATCGTTGTCATCATTTTCAACTTTGAAAATGTCACCATTTTTTGCATTTACTTTGACATCTTTTACATCACCTGAAGTTGTTTGCACTTCAAATCCATAAATAAGGACACCATCCTCTTCTTCCAGCTCAGACTCTTTCACTGTTCCGGGAACTTTTTTTAAGGCAATGGCTTCTGCTTCTTTACTAGAAATTTTTGCGCTTTTTTGCAATTGTGCACTGTTCTCTTTATCTTGATGTTCTTCTTGATTGGTGTTACTTGTATTGTCTTTGGCAAACGCAGGCATCATATGGCTGGTACCTACGACTGCTCCTCCCACTAAAGTTAAAGCCAATGCTGGAATGATCAATTTCTTTCTCATAACCGAATTCCTCCTAAAATGTAGTGTGAAACGATCTTACAATCCTTATTGTGACAGACGTGTATGAAAAGACAGCTGACTTTTTTTAAGAAATTAGTGAATGTTAAGTGAGATACTTCTCATTTTTCTTTCCCTGCTGAATCATCTAAGATTAACAAAGATGTTACGTTTCATTCATATTCTTAACTTCAGCACGTTCTACTCCTCAGTTAAGTTATACAGTATATGGTAAAAATAACGTGAAAACCTATGGTTATTCTTTTTCCTTAGATACCTGCTGCATTAGTTGAAGAAGAAAATCAAAAACAATCAATAAAAAAAGGATAGTTAGTCCTCATAAAGGACTAACTATCCTACTAAATATTAGCTAAATCTATCTTAGCCTGTTCATTTTACTTTCCTTGTTCGATTAATGCTTTCATGTCAGATGCGATTTCTTCTTTTTGCACATCTTGAAAGCCATTGTAGCTTTTTACAACTACACCGTTTTGATCGACTAAGTAGAAGCTTTGCCCATGGACCACTTGATTGGAGGAAGGATCAGCTTTGACTAAAGATTTAAATGATTCTTTCGCAAATTGTTCAATATAAACAGGATCATAACCCGAAAGCAATTCCCATTTGGTTTCGTCAGGTGGGTTAAATTTAGCTAAGTATTCTGTTAAGATTTCAGGTGTATCCACTTTTGGATCTACGCTAAATGCGACGATTTTATAATCTTCCACACCCAATTTGATTAATTCATCTTGCACCATTGTCATATTCATTGTCATCGGCGGACACACCGTTTCACAATTAGTGAAAATAAATGTTGCCAACCATACTTTCCCTTTTAAACTATCCAAGGATACGTCTTCCCCACGTTGTGATTCATGTGAAAAAGATTCTACTTCCCAGTCAGTTTCTGCTTTAAACTTATTTGAATTACATCCAGCCAATAAGATTACGCTCAAAGTTATGACTATGAACGCTTTTGTTAGTTTCGTCATGGACTCTCCCCACTTTCGCTCCTATTCATCTTATCGAATCGGATTTATGAATTCAAGGAGGGAGTATCCAGCGATTTCAACGAATTTGTGTCTATCCGTTTTTTAATGATAACAACGCTTCGTGAATGAGTTGAAGTTTTGTTTCCACACGGTGCATCAAATAAAACGACACGAAGATCGGAAAACCTACTTCTTGAATTAACTTCAGCCATTGCTCCATATTTTAACCTCCTTGTAAAATAAAAGGCCGCCCCACTTTTCGGGGCAGCCTTTTATGGTATTACACCAGATCCGTTACATTTCGTTCGATTAAACGTGCATTATAAGCATTAGCTAAACCGAATCCATCCACTTCAAAGACTGCGCTTGCAATTACTGCTTGCATCCCAGTTTCCACTTCCAGTGCAGTTAAATCCGCACGTGGATCATCGATGGAAACAGAAAGTTTTTTGCCACCAGCTGTTTCAAATTGCATTTCGAGTACTTGTGCCATTTGTTAGTCTCCTCTCTCCATTAGTTTTGGATATTACCTGTTTCAATTTTCTCAGCAGCGATAATCGGAAACGATGAAAAGCTAGATAGTATGCCTGTTAATTCCGATAATTGGTCAGCTGTTGCAGTTTGTTTTACATTGCGGTACGTTTTCGCTTTTTTAATCATTTTCCCATCCTGAGTGAGTCCTGCGTCATACGTTAAACGTACAACCGCTTCTTTGAAATCAACGTTTGCCATGTTGCATCACCTCCTTTCACTCATTACATAGAGAGAAAACAAGAAAAAAGATACATAGGGCGTGTTTTTTTTGCCAAAACCTTCTATAATAGAAGAATCGTGTATAAGAGGTGAGAATGTTGGGCTTAGATGGTTGGTTTTTGTGGTTTATTGTATTTTGGGTATTTGTACTTGCCGGCCTGTTTGCCATTGGTGGCTACTTCATGTTCCGCAAGTTTTTAAAAGTGTTGCCGAAAGATGATGGAAAATCCGTACTTGACTGGGAAGAGCATTACGTCCAGGAGTCTCTACACTTATGGGGAGATCAAGCAAAGTTGATGTTGAATGAGCTGGTCACTCCTGTTCCTGAATTATTCAGACCAGTTGCTAAACAAAAGATTGCGGGTAAAGTGGGTCAAATTGCTTTGGAGGAAAAAGCGACTTCCATTGAGCATGATCATATTATTCGAGGATATATTCAAGCAACACCGAAGCGAGATCATAAATTCCTACGCAAAAAGCTTGAGTCTATGAAAATTGATATGACTCCTTATGAACATTTGTTTTAAACCTAAAAGCGACTCACGTCAGGCCCCCGTGCGGATTGAGCTAAATAGCTAACAAATATAGAAAAAAGCCGACCTATGAAGTTAAGGTCGGCTTTTCTGTGTGATTATGGATGATTTTCTTCTCGAGATTTTTATATTGAATCAGCATCGCAATGCGCCATGGCACTATCATGCCAAAAGCAAGGATCCAGAACATTCCACTTAACTCGCCTACATCAATCGTCGAGCTTAGAATGACTTTTGCAATGACTCTTATAATCAGCAAACCAATTAATATAAAAATAAAGGCTTTCGATTGTTTCAAGTAAATGTTGTTATTTTTCACTTCGAATTTGGACGTCCAAATTAACACCAATGAAAACAGCAATCCTACACCAAGTGCCTCTGCAATTTGCATTGGAGGAACACGGAAATATTCAAATACAAACATCAAAGCCCCTGTAGACATGAACAATGGTGGCAGTATTATTTTCTTCGCACTGACCGGTCTATTCGCAGATTTCGCGCGTACCATCATCACAATTGTCCCCATGACCACTGCCATGATGGTTGAACCAATGATTAGCCATTGTGAAGGAATTTGTTTATACAGTTCAAACATTGGATTCCTCCCATTTCTGTAATTCTTGTAATTTTTCTAGTACTTCTTTCACAGGTACAAACCTTGCATACCTTGCATACTCTTTTCCTTGTAACATCAATATGACAACCGGTGCTGTAAATAAACTGAGCTGCCCTGCAAGTTCAGGTACCTCTGCTGCATTCACGACATAAAACGGAATGGACACTTCATCTTCAAGTGCAGCGATTTGCGGATATAACCCTTCACATACCGAGCAGTTCGTCGTTTTCACAATTAGCAGCAGATGCTTCTCGCGTTGAACGACTTCCTGCCATTGTTCATAAGTTGATATGGATTTAATCTTCAACACCACCTCTGCCTCATACCATTTATTTTACCTGTTAAAACCCTTGGAAGTCACCAAAAATCGGACTTAATATACGGATGATGTATGTCATCCCATCAAAGAATAGTAATATCCCGACAGCGATCATGACATATCCGCCAATCTTCACGATTTTCGCATTGTGTTTTCGAATCCACCCAAGTCTTGTAATGAATAAGGACAGTACGAAGAACGGAATAGCGAATCCAAGAACATAAGCAAGCATATACCATACACCTGAACCAGGGTTATCTGTAGCCAATACAAACACTGACGCCAAAATCGGCCCCGTGCATGGTTGCCATCCAGCTGCAAAGGCCATTCCTATTAATACCGTCCCTAAATAACCGGATGGTCGGTTTTTAAACTGAATTCTTCGTTCTTTCATTAAAAACTCAGGTTTGAACACGCCCACAACAAGCAGACCAAATAATACGATAAAAATCGCACCAACTTGGCGGATTAATTCTTGATTCTGCTGGAAAAACGTATAGAACAAACTTGTACTAAATCCGAGTGCAATAAAAATGCTTGAAAAACCAATCAAGAAAAATAGAGTATGCAACATACCTCGTCTTTGCAAAATGCCTCGATTCGTTTTCAATTCATCCAATGTCATGCCAGTTATATAAGAAAGAAATGCTGGATATAAAGGCAGAGTACACGGCGAGATGAAGCTTAAAAATCCGGCTCCAAATGCCAATAGTAAATTGATATCTGTCGTCATCAAAGTCGCTCCTTTACGATACTCCTAACATCGTATCAAATAATCAGTCATATGACGTCATTAATGCTTGTGACATTTTTTTGTCCAAATGAAAATGCTAGTGACTTTTTAACATTTTTAAGTATCCAGCTCTTACTTGTAGTCAATCGTTGTTAATCTAACTAGTGTGATTTTTTACAAATACCAGTCTTGATTAACTCTTTACTGGAATATCTATAAATAAGACAATCTTTATAGTCTTTAAGGAAGAATTCGAAGGGAATTAGGAGGAAAAATTCTGAAAGCTATTGTGTGTTACAAATATGGTTCACCTGATGTTCTTGAAATGTCAGAGGTGGAAAAACCCACTCCCGAGGACAATCAAGTACTCGTTAAGATTCATGCAGCATCCGTGAACTATGGTAACCTGGTACTTTTGAGAGGAGAACCGTTCTTAGCCCGCTTTGCTTTCGGACTTCTAAAACCCAAATACTCCATACCTGGCGGTGACATAGCGGGTCGTGTTGAAGCAGTCGGAAAATATGTTAAACAGTTTCAACCAGGCGATGAGGTATTCGGAGATCTATCTAGTTGTGGGTGGTCTGGATTTGCCGAATATGTAGCTGTTCCTGAAAATGCATTGGCCATAAAGCCAGCCAATATTTCCTTTGTGGAAGCTGCTGCTGTACCTATGGCGGGAGTCACAGCCTTACAGGGTCTCCGGGATAAAGGCAAAATTCAGTCAGGTCAAAAAGTATTGATTAATGGTGCCTCTGGTGGCGTGGGTACTTTCGCAGTACAGATTGCCAAGTCTTTTGGGGCTGAGGTAACTGCTGTTTGCAGTACGAGAAATGTGGACATCGTGCAATCGATTGGAGCAGCCCATGTCATTGACTATACCAAGGAAGATTTCACAAAAAAAGCGGAGCGTTATGACCTGATTCTTGCTGTTAACGGATACAAACCCATTTCTGCTTATAAGCGTTCATTAAATCCCAAAGGAAATTATGTTATGGTCGGAGGTGCCGGTGCACAACTAACCCAGGCAATGGTACTTGGACCTTGGCATTCATTTATCAGCAATAAAAAAATGGGTACCATGTTACAAAGTGCAAACCAAAAAGATCTGATTTTTATGAAAGAACTACTTGAAGCCGGCAAAGTAAAACCAGTTATTGATAGATGTTATAAGATCAGTGAAGTACCTGATGCTTTCAGGTATTTTGAAGAAGGTCACGCTCAAGGAAAAGTTGTCATCACTGTGTGAAAGAGTTGTTGAAATAATATAGTAGCGAAAAAACTAGAATTGATTATTTAATGAAAATGAGAGAACGCACATTTTATATTTTTATAAAATGCGCGTTCTATTACGTACCAGAGATATTGGCGAGCTGGCCTTGAGTCAGTAACATCTAAAGAGGTATGGATTGAATGAATTTAAGCAAATGACTCATCCTATAAAAAAGGAGTTGAGATTAATTATGCGAAAAACAATTATTGCACTTGGAATTATTATTACAGCTAATTCAACACCAACACATATTCCGTCTATTGCTAATGCACAAGGAGAAATTCCAGCTTACGCTAAGTGGGGACAGCTCGCTATGTCAGAGACAAAATCTAAATATCCCAATGCAGATATTATTGACTATCTACATGAAGGAAGCGAATCTAAAGAGAATACAACCATTGAAAAATTTAAATTATGGTTAAAAGATGGTAACAGAGAATTCGGCGTTTATGTAAGAATTGAATATAATACCGAAACTGAAGAAGTAGTTAATATTAAATTTCAAGAAACGTCAAGATGAGCCGTCACTCGAAGTAAACATGCATAATGGTCCTTTCATTGAACAAATAAATTAATTAGTAAAGAGCAATGATTTTTTAATCGCTGCTCTTTTAACTACTCCACCCGTTTTTTCAATAACTCACTAGGTTGGAATTCAATTGTTTTTGCTTGATACATTTTGTCACGAAATTCATATACAATAACTATTTCACCAAGATAGCCAGCTGCAGTAATTTGAGCTGGGAGTGTAGCGGTAAGTTGTTGGTCTTTTACTTCATATTTTATTACACCGCCAAAAGCAATTTCCTCAAATAAGTTTGTAGGATTTATTTGTAAAGGGGCCAAATCAATTTTATATTCTTTGTCACCTATTCTTATTTCTGCTTTTTCAGTCGTTAACTTGGTTTTTACGTTTTTATTGATTATTGCTATAGGATCATCAACTAGCACGTCAATCAATCCATTTGTATATCTATAAACATAAACCTCTTCAAGTAAAGCACCAGTACCATATCCCCGCGTTAAAATTATTATTAGCTCTTTCTTCTGGTCTTTGTTAATATCTTCGTAAAAAATTTCCGGGGCATACGTAGGGTTAGTAACGTTCATCCAAAAAGGTCTGGAGTATGTTTCACCTTTGAAATCGATTTTAAAATCTCGATATTGGCTCTCTAAGTCCTCCATTTTTTTTGCATACAATGTAATATTCTCTTCAGTTGACTTTGCGACAATTTCATACCGTTCAAAGGATACTTTCTCCCTAATTCCAGGCATCTTTACATCAGAAGAAATATATGAACTCTCCAGTATTTCATCTTTATTAGATGCATCACTGAAGAGTGTTGCCTCTTCAGAATGTATAGATAAAGAAAACACTCCTAAAACAATAAATATTATTAATATCCATCCATTTTTCATTTTCATCACCAAGGCTAGCTTTCCCACGATAATGAGTTTTATCCCATCTTAACTATCCTACATAGTGACTAAACCGTCTTACTCATACATCTTTGTCTTAAAAATTCAAGAGTATAGTAGTTAATAAAAGTATGATTACGATAGCTTAGAACGTAAGCATAATCTGACTTTGGTATTTTCCTATAACCTCAGCCTTCTTGATAATACATTGAATACAAGTCATTTAATGTTATTTTCCCGAAACTAAACTCTGTTAATTGATTTTCATTAAGAAACTCTACTATATTTCCTAATTTCCCCGAATCATATCCGCGCACATCTAATAGAGTACCGCCATTTGGCAATGATTGTACGTTTGTATCTGGAAACTCTTTTGAAAACTTTTCTTTTGTCATCTCTGTCATTTCTTTTACTCTTACGGTTGTGATTTCTCTTTCTTCAAACCCTGGGGATATGGCATTGACTAGTATCAATTCTCCATTTTTCATAAAGAAAATACGGTTCGCATATTTTTCTAAGTTTTCTAATAAATGAGAAGCCACAATAATCGTCTTTCCTTCGATTTTCTTTTTAACTAGTATTTTTGAAATAAGTTCGACATGAGTAGGATCCAATCCGTTCATCACTTCGTCCATTAACATGACTTGGGTATCTGATACAATTTGCATTGCAAAACAAAGTCTTTGGCGCATCCCCAAAGAATACGTTCCTGTTTTCTTGTCTATATATGACGCCATTCCTAGTTCATTTATTATACTGTCAATCAATTTTGGGTTACTGTTCCACATAGAGGAATAAATTTTTAAATGCTCTTTTCCCGAAATCTGATTATATAAGTCACCTTGATCAGGCATCATGGATACTAGTTGATGTATTTTCACTTCATTCTTTTTATTTGTATATTCTAACTTATGATTTAGAATGACTTTCCCACTGTTTGGGTTGATATAATTCATGATTACATTCATAAGCGTTGACTTTCCAGTCCCATTCGGAGCCACCAAACCAATAATTTCTCCCGGATTGAACATCACCGAAACATCTTTTAAAATGTCTCTACTTGAAAAGTGAACACCAATATTTTTTAATTCAATCATATCTTCACTCCATCTCTATCAAACTAAAGTAGCTTAAACTTTCTTTGATTACTAATCAAGAAAGTGGATAACAGAAAAATACACGTACACAATCCTAATATGGAGAGTCCGCCTTCAAATGTGAGTGCTTTGGAATTATAAAGATAGTTTCGATACCCCGAGATAATTTGCCCAACTTGAACATAGCTCGTTGGAGTCCACTGAACATTCCAAACTGTCCCATTACCTCTATCAAAATAGATAAATTCAGCAATAACAAACACACTACCTACCAATAAATTTGCAAACTCATTTTTTAACATTACACTCACAAGAAGTAGTAATGAAATGATGAATAAAAACCAGAAAACCATAAAGAGCATGTTTTGTATTAGATATTCCCATAGCATTATATTTGAAAATAATTTTTCATCAGCAGAATATATCGGTACAGGTAAATCAAAATCTCCAAATCCATTTCGTCCACCAATTATCAATAAACCAACAGAGAGTGGAATAATTGATAGGATGCTACCTAGTAAGGCAACTCCTCCTTTTACAAGCAACTTTCTCCAATTTGATAGTGGTAAGCCTTGTAACAGTGTTGGATTCCGGCGATCCTTCAACACGATATCCACCGTGAAGAATATACAGCTAACAATGAGAATTAGCGGAAGGTAAGAGTGTAACAGACGTTGCAATGTTTGTAAGGCTGTCCTTTCTTCGAAAACATTTACAGATAAACTCGATTTCCCTTCTGTATATCCTTCGTATCGACTTGCAGAATGTAAATAGGCATAGTGTCCGTCCATCGTTGCATAATTATTTCCAAATGTGTAATACCCCGGGTTATAAAATAGGACACCCATTCCCCTGTAAAAAATCATATTATCAGCGTACGCATACCACTTAGAAGTGGCCTCAGCATACTCTTTCAGATTGTGATGTTTAATAGCTTCTAATCGTCCTTTATCATATTCATTCCATTCTGGGTATATTTCTATAGCAAAAAGAGTTAAAAAATGTGTTCCTGCACTAAACTCAACATTATTTAGAAATTCCTCCCTTGTTAGATACCGTGCTTCAATTTCACTTTCATCTACTTTTTCAATAGGGTTATATGTTGGAGCAATTATTAGTGCATAATAACATGAGAAAAAAAGTAGAATGACATAAATTGCAATATTTTTCTTATTGCTAATAAATTGGAAAAATTCAAACTTAAAATACGCCAACATTCCTCACTCCCCTATATCTTTTTAAGTTTCCCAGTAGTCAAGAAGTACTTTACAGCGACTACCATTATGGCAATACTAATCCCGATATAGATAAGACCATGTGTGCTATTTAGGACGACTGGGTTTGCCAGGCCGAGAGATTGCCCATTCAAAATACCCGGAAAATTCAAAAAATTAAACGGATTAAACGGTACAAGGTTTATCATGTTTGGAAATAATATAGGGAAAATATACAATAATAATTGCACAAAAAGCGTCAAATACATATTCTTCAATAAAACATTTAATATTATTGATAATAGTATTGTAAAAATGGAAATCAAAATCATATAAAGCATAGATACACCTAGATATTGGTATATTGGATAAACTTCAAAAATACCATCAAAGATAGCAATCGGAAATGAAGGATTACCAAATCCCTTAAAATAAATTAACGGTAGACTGCAAACAAATAACTCTAGAAGAAATATACCTACTATGAGCATTAATGAGATACATTTAGCTATTACATACTTATCAAACGTGATTGGATACCCCTTAATTAAAGATGTATGTTGGAAGTCCTCAATCATGATTCCACATGAATACATACACATGAAAATAAACCAAACTGAACCTAGTACACCAAATAGATAAGCAAGAAATGGAAAGAAAGATAATGAATCTATGGAAAACGACATTCCGGTTTTCTTAATAGATTGATAAAACACTCGATCTAATTGATTTTCTACTTTTGTAGGTAGATAACTCGCAACACTATCAAAGCCCTCCATATCAAATGAGTTAGCTCTTAAATTTGCAAGGTCTATCGCTGTATCTACAAATAATTCTGGTCGTTCCATTGTTAGTGACATGCTTTGCTTAGCTACATATTGACGTTGAAGTGCTAAATTCTTATATAAGTCACTGCCATTTCCGTCATCAGTTGCGTCTACATTTTGAAATTTACTCAACGCTAATGAAAGCGATTGAGATTCACCAGATATTTCTTTAACTTTGTTTCCTAAATCCTCAGTTTTCACAAATAACATCAAGCCAAAAATAACTACTGCTACGAAAATACAAGCAAAAATATTTTTTTTATTTGATTTCTCTAGGATTAAACAAGTCTTTAAAATGTTCCACATTGGCATCCCTCAACTTCTAATCTCAGTATTTAATATGTATCCACAAATAACACAAATATTTGAAACTAGCTCAAATATCTTCCTAACCTATATCACCCTCCCTATATATGAAATATAGTCTCGTTAACTAGAAAATTTTAACATAAATATATGTAATATTCATCCCGAAAAATTCAAAATATTGGAATGTTTTTTTAGCATCAAACTAAAAGAAACCATTTTGACAAAAATCAAAATGGTTTCTTCTATATAAAAAATAGTTTTAAAAAAGAATTTTGAAAGTTACTTAGACTAAACAGAGTAGTTTCTAACTCACATTTACCTATTTTTCCCATTATCACTACTTTTAAATCTTCCATTAACACCTTGTCGTTTGGTGAAACATGTAATATATGTCACTGCCTGATTAAGTTAAGCTTCACATAATGATGCTTGCTTTTCTGCAAGCTCTATTTCGAAGCCTAGATCTTGCAACATTAAATAGTCTTTATTCTCCGCTTGACCTTCTGTCGTTAAATAATCGCCAACGAAAATACTGTTTGCTGCATATAGACCCAATGGTTGAAGTGAACCAAGATTCACCTCGCGACCACCCGAAATACGAATCTCTTTTGTTGGATTCATAAAACGGAACAATGCCAGTACCTTCAAGCAATAGCGTGGGTTCAGTTCGTTTGTACCTTCCAGTTTTGTACCATCAATAGCATGTAGGAAATTTACTGGTATCGAATCCGCATCCAGACGGCGAAGTGCACGCGTAATATCAACTACATCTTCCTTCGTTTCTTTCATACCAACGATTGCTCCTGAACATGGAGAGATACCATGTTTTTTTACAATTTCCACCGTATTCACACGATCTGCATATGTATGTGAAGTCGTGATGTAATCGTGATGGCGTTCAGATGTATTTAAGTTATGATTATAGCGATCGACACCAGCATTTTTCAGCTGCTCGGCTTGTTCTTCTTTTAAAAGTCCTAAGCAAGCACATACTTTCAATCCGTATTTCTCTTTAATTTCTTCTACTGCCTCACTGACAACATTTACGTCTCTACGTGTTGGACCACGGCCACTTGCAACGATACAAAATGTACCGATTTGATTTTCAAATGCATGCTTAGCACCTGCCAATATTTCTTCTTTGGATATAAACGGATATTTTTCGATTGGTGCAGTTGATCTTGACGATTGTGAACAATAACCGCAGTCCTCTGGGCAATAGCCACTTTTCGCATTCATAATCATATTTAATTTCACTTTTTTCCCGTAATAATGCTTACGGATTGTAAAAGCACCATGCAGTAGGGGTAGCAGTTCATCATCTTCCGTTGTTAAAATTGCCAGTGCCTCTTCATTTGTTATTTCTTTACCGTCAATGACTTCCTGAGCTAATGTTTGCCAGTTCATTTTGTGTGCCTCTTTTCGTTGAATGTATTGTTTTCAAAAATGGATATATACGAGTAGCTATTAAACTCGTAAAAATAGCAAGTGCAATGTCAACACCTACCGTATTTAACAGCCCTACTGCCAGTACATGTGATAGGTTAGTTGGTACGTCCAGCCAAAGATTTAATGCCAGGTAAAGATAAGGTACACCAATCGCATAAATGACAGCAGTTCCAATCAAATTCGCAACAATAAAGTGTTTGCGTGTAGGTTGCTCGACGCGTTCAATGATGAAGCCGATCACATATGCACCTACAACGAAGCCAATTAAATAACCAAATGTCGGCTGTAATACATACATAATACCTCCGCCTTGAGTAAAGACAGGAAGTCCCGCTAAACCGACGAGGACATAAACCAACTGACTTTGAAGACCTCGCTTACTTCCTAATAATGAACCTGCTAAATACACGACAATAATTTGTAGTGTAAAGGGCACAACGGGTAACGGAATTTTAATAAAAGCGCCAATTGCGGTCATTGCAGCAAAAACCGCAACAAGGGTAAGCGATAAAGTTCGTGAGTTTTTCAATTTATATTCCCCTGTCTTTGAAAAATTGTTCGATAACTACTCTCGTTGTCCCAATCATCCATTCGATTTCATCTTCTGAAATGACATAAGGTGGCATGAAATAAATAATATTACCGAGCGGACGGATCAGGAGCCCTTTCTCTAGTGCACGCTGATAAATTTGATAGCCGATTCGCTCTTCACTTGGGAATGACGACTTCGTCTCTTTATTTGCAACTAATTCAATTGCCCCAACGAAGCCAGTTTGACGATATTCACCTACATAAGGTAAATGTTCAAATGCTCTTTTTGCTAATTTTTTTAACAATTCTTGTTTGGCTACTAACTTTGTCAACACTTCTTCTTCTTCAAAAATGGCCAATACTTCCTGTGCTACACGTAGTGCGAGTGGGTTACCTGAATAACTATGCGAATGTAAAAATGCCTTCATCGTTCCGTAGTCGTCATAAAAGGCGTTAAATATCTCATTCGTTGTCAATACAGCGGAAAGCGGTAAATAGCCACCCGTAATGCCTTTGGATAAACATAAAAAATCCGGTGTAATATCAGCTTGCTCGCATGCAAAGAATGTACCCGTACGGCCAAACCCGACCGCCACCTCATCAGCTATTAGATGCACATCATATTCATCGCATAATGCCCTTAATTTTTTCAGGAAAACAGGCGGATACATTTTCATTCCTGCTGCCGCTTGAATTAACGGTTCAATAATGGCAGCAGAAATCGTATCGGCATATTGCTTCAATTGTTCTTCTACATACTGTGTACAAGGAGCGCTGCAGGTCGTTGGTGATTCGCCAAAAGGACAGCGAAAACAATCCGGTCCCTGTGTATGTACAACGTTTAATAACAGAGGAGCAAATACTTCGTTGTATAAACCGACTCCTCCAACGGACAAGGCACCGAGTGTTTCGCCATGATAGGCATTTGTAAATGCTAAAAACCGTTTTTTCTTCGGCTGATTCGTTTGGGCACGGTACTGAAAGCTCATTTTTAGCGCGACCTCAATGGCCGCGGATCCGTTATCGGCAAAAAACACTTTTTCCAAACCTTTTGGTGTCAGTGCAACGAGTTTCTCAGCCACATGTATCGCAGGCTCATGGGTAAAGTTCGCAAAAATAACGTGCTCCAATTTTTGTGCTTGCTCTGCTAAAGCCTTGCTAATACGCGGATTCGCATGGCCAAATAAATTGACCCACCATGAGGAAACTGCATCTAAATAGCGATTTCCTTGATTGTCGTACAACCACACCCCTTTGCCATGGTCTATCACAATCGGTGGAAAGGATTCATAGTCTTTCATTTGTGAGCAAGGATGCCAAATATGTTTAAGGTCACGGGCTTGAAGTTCTTTATATGTCATCGGTCAACAACCTTTCAAAAACCGATTCATCATCAAAGCTTTCAATCGTACGATTCGCCTCAATTACCACGTATGGAACAGCGGTAAATCGACGTATTGTGTCGATATTATTTTTTTCTAATGCACTCTGCTCGAATTTGTTGAACACAATACCTAGTATTTCGATATTACGTGCCTTCAGCGCATTTACAGACAACAAAGTGTGATTGATTGTGCCGAGCTTCGTATTTGCTACGAGTATGACAGGAAGTGCTGATTGCTGGATAACATCTAACAATGTCAAAGTAGTATCCGAATGAAGTGGCACATATAGTCCTCCAGCCCCCTCACAAATAACCGTGTCATATTCTAGTTTTAACTTTTCAATCGCTTTAAGCAGCCTGTCTTCTTTTATAGTTTCCCCTTCAAGTTCCGCTGAAAAATGCGGTGATGCAGGTGTCGAAAAAGAGTATGTATTCAGTGCCTCTTGAGCTAAGGGATGTAAGCTATATTCTAAATAACTGGTTGTGTCCTGATAATAATAGCGACCTTTATCCATGACTTCACCCGTTTGTACAGGTTTGTAAGGTATTACTCTATGTCCCTGCATTTGGAGATGACGCATGAATACTGTTGTGATAAACGTTTTTCCAACATCTGTATCAGTACCTACCACCCAAAAATGTTGCAATGTAATTCCCTCATTTTCCTATTATCTTAAAGATTAACCTAAAAAAGACTTGTGTTAACCTAATTAATTAATAGGTTAACACAAGTTGAGTTTTAATTAAAAGATTTATGAAATAATTGAATCAAATTACATATTACGTACTTATAAAAAATCATTGAAAAATAGAATAATGGATGATTTTTCAAATAAAAAGGGAGAAAATACCCAAATTTTTAACCGAAAGGTAAAGGTAAATCGAACTTTTGCTATCGAGAAAGCGATCTTTGAGTTTATGTTTTCTACTAACCTGAAGGCTGCTGAAGAAGTTTTATCGGAATTACTTTTTAAATATAAAAAAAGCAACGTCTCAAATGACGTTGCTCTACTTGACCATGGCATCCGTTAGTCGAAAATAAGTTTAGCACTTGCAACAACAAATAAAAGTCCAGACGTAACCAACAATAATATACCTACATTTTTATGATTATCTTTCATTACAGATAAACCTATCACTGCAAGTAGTAAAGCCATTACCAAGTTCATTATTGGAAGTAATATATAGTCATATTCAGGAGATATTAGTGAGTATGTAGCCAAACCAATAACGGTGATTCCCAACAAAATTTGTATAATATTTTTCATATCATTCCTCCTAAACCGTTCTATTAAAGTAAAGCACCCGTTACTTAATTAAAGACATACGATCTTCATTCATAACGATTAGCAATATTCGTGTACACAGGAATTCTGCCAGTTAGCGAAAGAGCATTCTGCCTAATACAGAAACGTCCACGAATACTACCTATCAAAACACAGATCGCTTTTTTTCATTTAACTTTCTTTCCAAATACGAACTACTAAAGCTATAAATTGCTGTAATGATGAAAGCGATAATACTTGGGTAACCAACGTAAACTACTGGATTCATATGTTCAACTAAACTATATTCTCCCCATTCAAGCCATAAACGCCATCCCATCCCAAGGCTACTTAAAATCAAGCTGCCAATAAAGACAAACCATATTCTTTCTTTAGATAGCCCTACAAATATGTTCGCAACCACAAAATATATCAATAAAGAAACAATCATAATATACAAACTAAATCCCTTCAATCCAGGAATCACAAACGTAAATGTGATTCCCGTAAAAAAAAGAATAATGATGATTGTAAATATTAAAAATTTCGCAGGTGATTTCGCTACTTTATGATAAAACTGTTGTTCAAAGATACATTTCCCTCCCCGTTTTACGCTTTTCCAAAAAACTTCAGTAAAAATCAGCTCAACTGTTATTTCATTGCCTTTCTGTATGAAATACCACAATCATCGTAGTGGTTTTCCTAAAATTCGGCTTTCGGTGATAGCTATCCTTTACTTCATACGGTTAAAATTCAAATAAGTTCCAATTTAAAGAACAAAATTTCACAACTAACCTCCCCCGTTTGCACCCATGCATCGCAATAACCAGCCGTATAAATTACTACGGCTAGGAGATGAAGGTCGCTGAACTATGGTGCGGTAAAGCCCTCCCGTGAGTCTGACACCAACGACCACGGTGCATCACAGTCTGTCGCACCCAATATGGGTAGCACTTATGGGAGATTAATTCTGCTCTTGTTACTGCACCAGACTTGCCATTATTTTCTGGTGAATGCAGGTACTTCTCAATAATCCCGATTAATAAGGAAAGCTAAAAAACCGTTGGCGTGTTCTGAACTGAACCAAAAAAGTTAAACATGAAAATTATGCAGATTTAAGGACCTGACTCCGGTATTTCACTGGGCTCAGGTTCTTTAATTTTGCCTTGATACGCTTGTTGTTGTAGTAATCCATAAACTCGTCCAGTTCTCTCTCAAAATGAGCGATGTCTCGAAAGTCTTGCAGATAGAGAAGTTCGGACTTCAAGATGGCAAAGAAACTCTCCATGGCTGCGTTGTCGAGACAGTTTCCCTTACGGGACATGCTCTGGGTGATGCCGTGTGCATCGAGTGTCTTGACGAATTTCGCATGTTGATAATGCCAGCCTTGATCTGAGTGGAGGATGACGTTATCCTCAGGACACAACTTTTCCAAAGCCTGATCTAACATATCACTTACGAGTTCATATACTGGGCGTGCCATGACCTTGAAAGCGATGATTTCCCCATTGCACAGATCCATGATGGGTGACAGGTAGCGTTTCTCTCCAAACAGGTGGAACTCTGTCACGTCCGTGACCCACTTCTGGTTCATTTTATCCGCACGGAAATCACGATTCAGATGATTTGGAGCGATATGACCGACATTCCCTTTGTAAGAACGGTACTTTTTCATACGGACCAGGCACTTCAGTCCCATGTCATTCATGAGACGAAGGATGGTCTTGGGATTATGTTTGAAGCCTCTGTTTTCGAGTTCTATCGTGATACGTCGATACCCGTAACGTCCCTTATGCTCGTGGTAGATCTCCGTGATGGCCTTCTTTACCAGTTCATATTTGTCTGGCGCATTCAACCGCTGTTCCCAGTAGTAATAGACACTCCGTTTGATACTGGCCACTTTAATAAGGTCGGTGACCTGGTAGAGATGCTTCAGTTCAAGGATTACTTGCGTCTTGATTTTATTTGTGACCTTTCCTGTTCTTGAACCAAAGCTTTCAACTTTTTTAGGTACGCGTTTTCCATCTCTAAAAGTTTGACCTTCTCCTTCAACTGATCAATCTCTGTTAACTCTTTCTTATCTTCTGATTTCTTTTTCATAGGAGGACGAACCTTTCTATTGGGAAACAGGGCGTCGTAACCTTCTTTTTCGAAGGCTCTTCTCCAACTTCTAATCATTGCTGGTGAGGTAATGCCATATTCGACCGCAATATCGAGAGAAGAACTTTCTGTATCCGCCATATTGTTTAGTACCTCCAGTTTAAACTCTGCAGAATACGTTGTATAGGATACATCAAAGATGTCAGGACCCCAAACCTTGTAAAGTCCAACCCACTCTCGAAGAATAACTTGTGACACACCAATTTCTTTTGAGAGAGTTGAATATCCCTCGTTGCCATCCAAGTATCGTTTAACTGCTGAAATTTTTTGTTCTTTTGTAAATTTGGCCAAAATAAACACCCCATAAAAGTTAGATTGGTGTCTAACTTTTATGGGGCAGTTCAGTTCGCGCCAACGGTTTTTTAGAGGAACAATAAACAGGAAAGTTTAATCATTTATAAATATTATGACTGTTTCTTGAACAGCACCCGTTGAATTATAAGACGTTAGCGCCAGTTCTCAATGTCTGTTAACTTCCTTTTCCAGAAGTAGGAAACTCTTCTGGAAATTATTATTTACTTAAGATGATATCAATCAATCCCAATTCTTTTGCTTCCTCGGCAAAGAAAAAACGATCGCGATCTGTCAGTTCATTCATTTTTTCGATTGATACTTTAGAACGCTCAGACATAATGCGGTTCATACGAGTTCTCGTTTCAAGAATGTGCCTTGCATGGATATCCATAACCGCAGCTTGCCCCCTAACTCCCCCTAAAGGTTGGTGGAGCATAACTTCGCTATTGGGCATGGCATACCTTTTGCCCAACTCCCCTCCGATAAGCAAAAATGCACCCATGGATGCAGCCATTCCTACGCAAGTTGTACTGACATCCGGTTTAATATGCTGCATCGTGTCATAAATGGCAAAACCTGCGGTAACAGATCCTCCAGGTGAATTGATATATAGTTGAATATCTTCATTAGGATTGTCTCCACTTAAGAATAGAAGCTGTGCAATTACTTTACTTGCCAGCAAATCATCAATTTCACCACTGATTAGAATGATACGATCCTTTAACAATCTAGAATAAATATCGTAAGACCTTTCATCACTGTTACTTTTTTCAACCACAAATGGAACATTGCTCATTTGTTTGACCTCCTTATGCTGCCATTTGAATTTTTATAGAATTTCTTTCGCCAAACCCGGAAGAAACCTGCCGAATCTCGACTTTGCGACTCTCTGTACCTACCGTATGAATTTGTGTCTGTTCTTGAACAGTTTTTTCCGAAGGAATGTACACCACTTTTTCATTTTCAAACATAACCTTACTCATTTAAGCTTTTCCTCCTTCATTTATCTTTGGATATACAGCCATTAGCGCTTTAAAATGAATGTTTTCTGTTGATTTTTCTGACTGATATTTTGAAACCAGATCGTGAACCAACTCGATATACTTGTTCAAAAACTCTTTGCGCTCATCTTCATTCACAAATTGAACTTGAAAATCCAACGCGGCACTCGGGACATGAACTGCATCATCTACAATGTTTAGTAATTCGACGGTATCCTTTTTGATTTGCTCAGACAAATCATACAAATGCATCAATGGACCCTGATCTTTTAATTGCTGGATAAATTCAGTTTGAATATCTGTTTTTTCCGTCACAACGTATTGCTCGGCTACTGATTCATAAAGTACCTCAACCAAGTTCCGTATGTTGCGTGTTCCCACTTTCCATATTAATCCCGCATTTTCGAGCTTCTTGAAATGATAATTCATCTTTTGAGGGCTTTGGTTCATAAACTTTGCCACTTCGCTGGCAGAATGAGGGTAAATCAAATGCTGCAAAATTTCCAATTTGAACGAATTTCGAATCATCATCAATTGTTCCGTTTCAGTAACAAGCATTTTCTTTGCTTTATTTATGTTCATGTTATTACCTCCACGTAAAAATAATTTTTTTACGTTAAATTCAGTTTATTCTTACTTTTGTTTTATGTCAACTTTCAATAATGAGTAATCAAGAAACAAGTACAGAAAAGTTTTTTCTTAAACTAACCTGCCTCTTTAGAAAAAATTTTAATAAAAAAACGCTAATCCCTTCTTGGATCAACGCTCCCATAAGACATCCAGTAAAATAATGACCATTTCAAGTACTATGACACCTGGGGCATCGTTAGCCCTCCTATTTTTCAAATGTTACTCAATGAATATTGTAGATTTACATCATCTTAACTTACTTTTACTTTGGTTTAATAGGATATTAACAATCTACCTTTATAGTAAAACTTGTTATCATATTAAATTGAATGGTGGAGGTTAATCAGATGGTTAAAACTAAAATAACGAAAAAGCTACTTCCAATCTGTGTTGTATCAACTCTTGCATTAGGTGGTTTGGCTGCATCAATTACCAGTATCAACGTACAAGCTGAAGAAAAAGAGAGAAGCAATGAAAACAAGGAAATAAAAAACGTTATTTTCTTAATCGGGGATGGGATGGGGTCAACCTATACTTCAGGTTATCGTTATTTTAATGATGATCCTTCAACAAATGTTGTAGAAAGAACAGTATTTGATAAATATCTCATAGGACAACAGATGACTTATCCGGAAGATCCAACACAAAACATAACTGATTCGGCTTCCGCTGCGACAGCTATGTCTGCTGGCGTAAAAACATATAATGCAGCAATTGGGGTCGATAACGATAAATCAGAAGTGAAAACCGTTTTAGAGGCTGCCAAAGAAAATGGAAAAGCAACTGGCCTTGTCGCTACTTCTGAAATAACCCATGCAACACCAGCATCATTTGGTGCACACGATGAAAACCGTAAAAATATGAATGCAATTGCTGATGACTATTACGATGAATTAATAAATGGCAAACATAAAATTGACGTTCTCCTTGGTGGCGGTTCTTCAAATTTTGTTCGTCCTGACCGCAATCTTACAGAAGAATTCAAAAAATCCGGATATAGTTATGTAACAAACAAAGAGGAACTTTCAAAAGATAAAAAAGGACAGGTTCTTGGATTGTTTGCATCTGGCGGTCTCCCTAAAATGATTGATCGTACAGAAGAAGTTCCCTCTCTTCAAGATATGACGACATCAGCTATTCAACGTTTAAGCAAGGATAAAGATGGTTTCTTCTTAATGGTTGAAGGAAGCCAGGTAGACTGGGCCGGTCATGATAATGATATAGTTGGAGCAATGAGTGAAATGGCAGACTTTGAAAAAGCTGCGAAGGCCGCTATTGATTTTGCTAAAAAGGACAAACATACATTAGTTGTTATTACAGCTGACCATTCAACTGGCGGATACTCTATTGGTTCTGATGGAATTTATAACTGGTTTGCTCAGCCTATTAAAGCAGCTAAGCGCACACCAGACTTTATGGCAGCTGAAATTGCTAAAGGTGAAGATGTTGAAAAGACATTAAAAACGTATATAGATCAAAATCTATTAGCATTAACAGCACAAGAAATCCAATCTGTTAAAGATGCTGCAACGACTAAAAAAGTCACTGATATCGATAATGCAATCGAAAAAATCTTTGATGAGCGTTCTCATACAGGCTGGACAACTGGTGGTCACACTGGTGAAGACGTGCCAGTATTTGCCTACGGACCTTACAAAGAACGATTGGCAGGACAAATTGATAATACAGACAATGCCAAAATTATCTTTGATCTTTTAGATAAAACAAAAAATAAAAAATAACAGATACAATAAAATAGCCCGTTGCTAAATGCGACGGGTGTTTTATTATGCTAGGGGGATTCCTATGAAGAGATACTTGTTTTTCTTGATTCTATTATTAGTTCTTTCAGGCTGTTCATCAGTATATACCACCGAGGACAAAGCTACTGAGAATCAGGTCAAAACTATCGACCAAACGGAAAAAAAACTTAATGTACAAGAAGATGTATATGTCCCGAATCCTCAAATAACGGATGACATTAATCTTGTGACAGTTGGAGAAACCGTTACCGATGCCAAAGGCGAACTCACTTTAAAATCATATAAACTCTTAAATAAGACAGTTAATATAGGTGGGGTTGAAATGGTTTTAAAAGATGCTAAGTTGCTACATTTCGTTCCGGATTACAGCATGATTGACTTTTTCCATTCCTATACTCATGAAGAAGAGTTTGATTTTATTAAAGTAGGAATTGAAGTTAAAAATACATCTGATAAGGACATAAAATTCACACCAGTTGCTTTTGTTAAGACGAATAAAGGTGAGCTGAAAACATGGGAAGAAGACATTTTTCTCGAAGAAATGACTGGTGAAATACAAAGAAATGATGTTAAGAAAGGCAGTATGGGGTTTATTTTGGAAAACACAAATGATATTAAGTCAATTGAAATTCTAACAAGTGATGTTCTTGATGGCGTGGGTGAACACGTTGAAAAAGCGAAAACTATAAAATTGGATATCTAATATAACCCTCTTCCCCGATATCCCGAATTAAACAGAAGGAATTATTAAAAATCCCATAACTCCTGATAAGTTTAATATAAAAAGCAGTTTTCTTCACCTTTGAAGAAAACTGCTTTTTCCATGTAACTCTTAGCTTTAGCCTCTTCAATTGAATCAGCTTCGCCAGCAAATATAGATGATTGCAGATTTTCCGGAACTGCCAGAACTTTATTAACCCACGTTTGTTTAGTATTCAGTTATATTTAACCATCCACCATCAGAGCCTATTGTTATATGAGAGATTTCATTTGATTCGAAAATATTATGAATATCAATATTTTCGTTACTTGTATTATCCAAGTGCTTAGAAACATCTTCATCTGAAAAAACTATAGCCATACTCATAGACCTTAAATAAAATTCATAAACGAATTGCTTTTGGCTGTCTTTAACGAAACCAACATAACCTGTGCTTTTTGGAAATACGTTAGGTAATATAATGTTTTTAACTAAAACGAACTGGTTGGAGAGAATATTAAGTAACTCCTCCTCCCATTCGGGAATAATCGCATAGATAAAAAATTCTTGTTTGTATAATTCAGAAATTATTTCAACAAACTCCCGTTCAGTTATATTCTCATCAATGTATATTTCCCTAATTTTAGAACTATCGGTAACGACGTTCGCCCAAAACATATTCTTATTTTTTAACATATTAATTTGTGTAATAATTTTCTTTCTTCTTACGGAATGTCTGGTAATTCTCAACGCCATTTCATATCGTTCAATCATCATTTTGAAAAATGCAACATTTTCTATGTCAACATTTTCGATTTTCTCGCTCTCTTCCTTTATTAAAGCAGAAACAGAGTTTTTATAATTAAAATATTTCAACCTTCTTCTCCCTTTTTTCACTACTGATTGTTAGTGCTTTTTTATCCCCGTGAATTCATATAGCTGTTTTTGATTAGGATTTTCCACAGTAATTCAGTTACATTTTAGTAAACTATCCTGTTCCGTTAGCCATCCATGCAACGCAAATTCAGCACTGCACCACAGAGGATGAAAATGGATACAGGCCGAGGCGGATGTGTGAGGATGGTCGATGAACTATGGTGCCAAAGAGCCCTTCAGTTTCTGACATTGGAGATTAATTCCACTCTGGTTGTAGCATCAGCCTTAGGTGCTTTGCACGTTCTATCTTGCAGTTAAGACCCTAATCCCTGAGGTTACCAATCTTTCGGCTTTATGTTCTTATTCAGCCAATTTTTTTGTGGTGCTTGGTATGGGGTGGCGGCTATTAAATGATTATTGTGCCAGTTTGCTGCTCCCGAGCGAATCATTTCATCGAGTAGGATTTGAATAAATTCTTCTGGCTGAAGTTGGAAAGAGTGGCGTGCAAAATCTTGGAACCAACCACACGATAGCAGGTAGTTATCGATTTCTTCTTTTGCCAATCCGTTTTTAATGATTAACGTGAATGAAAAAATTCTCTTGCAGGCATGCCATGAAATTTTTTCTGGCATCTTGAGCCACTTTTCAAGCCTTTCTCTTGCAGCATCAATGGCATCCAGAGGATTCTCCATTTGAGGTCCATGTCCTGAATATGCCTTTTGAATCCGGAGCATGGACAACCGATCCAAACTTTCTATAGATCGTTGGATAGATGTGACACCCTCTCGAAAGATATTTAACCATCCAATATCATTTTTGTGAAAGAGATCCCCGCAAATTAATATCTCTTCTTCAGGTTCATATAAAGAAATATGCCCTAACGTATGACCTGGTGTGTGCAAGACTTTCAAGGTTCTACTTCCTGTATTAATCTCATCGTTATCTGAGAGCTTTGTATCGACTCGATAAGGTTCTACAGGCTGATCTAACCATTCTGCACTACAGGCTTCAGGGTCACGAAAATTAATTAAATCGGCTTCCCATTTATGCGTAGCAATCGAAACACCATAATTTTTTTGAAGATGAAAATTGCCTCCTACATGATCACTGTGATAGTGCGTATTCACAATAAGGTGTAATTCTTCTGGTGAAACGCCTGCTTCTTTAATTAATTGCTCTGTCTCTTTCGCTTCACTCCCAAAACCGGTATCAATAAGGATGGGCAGTTGATCTTTAATAAGGATCATGTTTGCACTTGGAAAATTTCTTTCAAAGAAAATAATACTGTTTTTTTTCATAAGCTATTCCTCCTCCACAACCCGGGTTTCCTTTTATTCGATAATCTTGGAGGATAATCCTTCTTCAACAAACCTGCCCCGTTAGTTGAAGAAGAAAAACGCTTTTAACTCAACAAATAAAAAAGTGTTCTTTTTAATTCAATTTCTTATTCTCTTTACCACTTATTATGATTTCATGAGGTATTTCTTCGATTAATAATTCTTCACTTTTAAGTTTAATTATCTCTAGTACATGTTTTTCTATTTCTTTTACTTTTTCATCGGAATTCCACCACCACTTAGATTTTTCCAAATCTGTTTTGATGATAATCTGTAAAGGTTCTGGGTGGAAGGAATAGGCAAACCCTTTAAATTCCTCAAAATTTTTAGCGGTTTCTTCCCTTACGCTCGTGAAAACCGGATGCCATTTTTCATCTCTTATTTCATTTTCACTTCTTCTATTTACTTTAACATCAAAATTTATATTTGTTTTTGAAGAAACTGCATCAGCTACAAGTATTCTGATTTCATTCTTCACTGCATTAAAGTACTCTTTTGTTCCTTCAATTCTTATCTCAATAATTGGATTAGATGTAGTTGGGTTAATACTTACTGAACTAAATTGATAATTTTTTTTATTTAATAATTCTGATGTTGTTTTTATTGTTTAATTTGTAAAAGAGACAGCAAGTAGATTTTTTTCTTCCAAAACTTGATATCCTCCATTAGCTCTTACCTCTGAAATTAATGGACCCCCTAAAATACTTAGTTCTTCTAAATCCCTAAGAATCGTTCTTCTTGAAACATTAAATTCTTTTGCTAAATCATCTACCTTAAACTTTTAGACTCGATTAATATACAGCCTTAATTCATTTAATCTAATTGCCTTACTCAAAATTTTCATCCTTTTGCTAATTGTGTCATCATTTGTCACTATTACAATATATACTGAAGACAGTATCAAATTAATAGAATTTTTATAAATTAATTAGGAGGGATTAAGAATGAACCAAACTGAGAAAAAAGAGATTTTAATTGTAGTGTTGGAGGAATTCGCTGATTGGGAAATGTCTTATGTAGCAGCTTTTTTAAATAATACAGACAAGTACATCACTAAGATAGTTAGTGTAAGTGAGGGTGTTATAAAGTCAATCGGCGGATTAAATGTCCTTCCAGATTACACCTTAAAAAGTATACCTGAAATCTTTTATGGTTTAATACTAATTGGGGGAAACTCTTGGCGTAAGCCACTAAACAATAACGTCATTCCAATAATGGAAAAGGCACTTACTATGGATATTCCATTAGGGGCCATATGTGATGCAACAGTTTTTATGGGAGCCAATGGATGGTTAAATGAAATAAAGCATACAAGCAATGATCTTAATGATTTGAAAACTTATGCAAAAGATCACTACAGAAATGAAATGAATTATGTACTAGAGCAAGCAGTTACTGACGGAAAAATTGTGACCGCAAATGGAACAGCTTCATTAGAATTTGCAAAAGAAATTCTTGAATTATTAGAAGCATATCCTAAGGAGCATATTAATCAACTTTACAATTTCCACAAATTAGGTTATTACGAGGCAGAAAAAACAAATTCATAAATATCAAATATTCACAATGCACATAATCCTTAAGATAGGAATTTATGTGCACTTTACCTTTACAATATTTACTCTCAAGCACCTTTTTAAAAGAAAATTATTCGAATCTTATGCTCACTTGAATTTTGATGTAATTTTTATCTTACTTCTTCAACTAACCTGCTCCGTTAGTTGAAGAAGGAACACCATATAGATTCAGTATGCCCTCTATTAAAGGCTAAAATATTTTCCAAATTGAAAATTCTTCTTTTTGTCTTTTTAAATTTATCATTTGTTTCTGTCCATTGTTCGAGATGAATTCAAATTTATAAGATACATTATCTTTCGGACTGCTTCCTAATGTATTGCAGTAGTAATATAATCTTGCATCGTTGGGTTCTTCATTTTTCGAACCTTTACCTGGATATTCATTCCTTTGATTGCCTTCGATAAAAACTAAATTTTCAGGTTGTCCTAAACCCTGTTTTAAGGGGAACAACTGAGCCTCCCAATAATGTCCTGTTGAAACATATTCAACCTTCCAATCTTTATTTTCAGAATAACCGACTAATATGGGAGGAGATGTGAAATATTTAACCGCATTACTAATCGGAATCAATGCCAAAACAATTAATATAACACCTAAGATTTTGCGTGATTTACTAGTCAAACATTAATCCCCCTATTCTGAAAATGAGGCAGCTGGTTATTCAACTAAAGCACCCGTTAGTTCAATAAGACAAATTAAATTTTGATGGACTAATCTTCTAAATAATACTCATAAATCGGGTTTATACACTTTAAGATAGAGACAATGGCATTATTATATCCAGACATTTTTTCTATCTCTCTTTTATCCGTAAGTTCTTCGTTTTCAAACTGTACCGTAAGTTTATTTATTATATTTAGGTACTTACTTACAAATTCATTTTCCTTCATTTCTTTAACATCCGCCAACATATCATAATTAGCCAGCAATTCACCTTCATTAATATCTTTAAACTCTGTTTTATCGTATATAGTATTTGTATTTGTGAATTGTATTTTCCTTTCAATAACATCAACTAATGTAAATTGGTTCATTTTTTTATCATCAATCATAATTACCCCCCTATTGGTTTGAACTTTCATTTTAACAATATTTTTCATTTTTCTTATTCAAGTATTCTGCCCCGTTAGTTGAATAGGGAAAAAGAGCTGTCTAAGAAGCTTAAATAATCTTCAGCTAAAGCACCTCGTTAGCTTAATAAGAACCAAGTAATTTAAATTCAATAACGATTATTATTGCTATTAAAATTAAAAACATTTCAGTTAAAGTTAAAATAGATTGTTTCGGATATTGTGTATATTTCCACTCGAAAAATGCTCTTACCAAATAATCCAATACCATAAAAACGATTACTGCAATTAAAACCAGGTAAATTAAATCTTCAAAATAATACAACAGCACACAAGATAGAAGTATTAGAGCAATCGCAGAAAAAATTCTCAAACCTTTTTCAATTTTTCGATGTAAATCGTTTATATGATTATAGGAAAATAGCTCTTATTTTACTTTCTCAATTTTGAGTAGCTTCCTCAGAAGAAGCTTGACTATTGAAATAAGGACAAAAACAATTATCGCAATTAAACCGAATTTTACCCAGAACATACAACTCCTCCCATTCCATTAACCTGCCCCGTTAGTTTAATAAGAAAAAGAACCGATAAAACAGCTCTTTGAGTTTCAACTAAAGCACCCGTTAGTTGAAGAAGACTTATTGTAGAGTTGACCTAAACTGTGTAACAAAATAATCATCAATTTCAAAAAAAAGAACTGTACCTAAAAGGAACAGTTGATTAAATGTTTTTTTACTATCTTAAAAAGAGTCATTCCTTTGTTATAAACATATCTTTCTAGTTTAGCTAACCAACTATTTCCGTTTTCTCCATTGGCTATTTGAGAAGCGTGGTTTTTATGAAATTCAGCTACACGTTTATTATGTTCTTTATGACGATTGTAATTTCTGATGTGCAAAGAGTTATTTTCCATTTTTCTACTCCTTTCTTTAAATATTCCTTAATTATATTACTAAGATCGATGAAATAAAAGAACTCCTTCCTCTTCAACTAACCTGTCCCGTTAGTTCAATAAGAAAAATGCTTCACTCCTTATTGAAGTAAAGCACCCTTTAGTTGAGGAACTGTTCCATTTAAAGTGGATGGTGCTTGAGTTACTCTCATCTATTTTGAATATAGGTAAAGTCCGAAATCTTGCATAACGGAGGTGTGCCCCATTTGCCGCAACATAGTAGCTATATTGCCACGGTGATATGATCCGTGAGTGACAACGTGTAGTACCGATTCAGAAATAGAAGTTTCAAGCAACCCAGCATATGGATTATCCACCACAATCAACTTTTCAATATCTTCTTGACTTTTCAGAAGTGCTTTGTTTCGTTCAGCTAAGTCTAGAAATATTTTTTTCATTTCCTCAATACTTTTCGTTTCCACATGTTCTCTTAATTGATTCGTGAACGCCATTGCATCATTCATACTTTTACCTGAGATAATGTCAAACCATGCATAATCTGTGAGATAAATGTGAGACAACACCTTTGATACCGAAGAAAAACCACTCTGAATTTCCTTATGATAAATTTCCTTTGGAAGTTCTTTTAAACGATCAATTATAACTCCATTTGCCCATACGTGGTAGTTGTACATTTTTAATGCTGGGTGTGTCATATTAAATTCCCTCCATTTCCACTTGATTTAGTATTGACATTTGATGCCACAATATTTATATGCTGTATTATTTATAATAATCCTTCTTTAACTAAAGCCCCCGTTAGTTGAAGAAGACTAATTTAACGAACTTTTATCTTCAATTTAATTTATTTTTTTGCGACTAAAGTTATTGACTATAACCTGTACTGTTACAGTCTCAGTTATTAAAGAGGATTTAACTTCCTTTAACGCGCCCTTAACTTCTTTTTCAATTTCCTTTCCACGATCGATGCTTGCTGAATCGTTTTTTTGGATGGTTGTGTTTATTACCACAATTAACATCTTATAATTTTTTTCTATAAGTACATTTTCAATTTCTACGAAGCCTTTACCTTTTAGGTCCTCTTGAATTGTATTTATTAATTTACTCAATTGCCCCATTTGTTCTAATTCAGCTTTGTTATCATTTGTTATTTGAATATAAGCTCCGATTGCATAATCCTTAAAAATTGTTTCTTCTGCCAACATCTCAACTATCCTCTTAATGTCATTTTCCACTTTATTCAGATACTGCGGGGTACCATTTACCCGTACACCAATGTCTTTACTTTGGTGATTTATACTGATTCCTGCTATATCTAAATTTTGTTCCTTCTTTAGTTGAATTGTTATTTGTTTTGATAACATCCGGGTATTCTGGATCAGAACCTCATCCGATTGTTCTTTCTCAGATTTAACAGTTGAAGCAACTACAATTTCTTGATGCTGATGATGAATCCATATTCCACCCAATAACATACAACCAAGTGTACTCACTAAGGCAATATTTCTTTTCAAGAATCAAAGCTCCCTCTTTATTTATTGATATATCACCGGTTCGCATCACAAAGGTGTCGAAGGAATTTTCTCGTTCATTTATTGTATGCCCATTTCTAAGGGCCTATCAATAAAACAAAATGCCCTATACATTATCCTGTCTCTTTGTAATATGAAAAAATGCTTTACTCCTTATTGATGTAAAGCACCTGTTAGTTAAAAAATTCACTTGGAATATTCCACAAAATATAGTGTTTTGAATATTGTTTGGTTTCTACAACTAAGGTCTCTTCATCGTTTTCAAAGACAAGTCCTGAACCCATTTGTTCTTTATAATCCCATCCCTTTTCCTTCATAAATTCCTTTATGACATTGTATCGAGAATTTCCAGTATTCGGTGATACATACCTATTACGAATCTTTGATTCAGAAAATTGTTCATAATCACTATTTGAAAGTTCGAGACCCATTATTGAAGTCAGTATAGGTATAGGATTCCCCTCTTGAAACAAAGCACTACCGAATCTTAATGTAATTAAACCGGTCATTAGAATAAGTAACAAAAGCATTGTCAAAAAATTTTTTTTCAAATCCATCCTCCTAAAAACAAGTTTCTTCCATCTAAAATTTTACCAAAGTATTAAGTTCCTTATTAAACTAAACTGCCCCGTTAGTTGAAGAAGTTCAACAAAATAAGCGTTAATCCTTCTTGGATCAACGCGTCGAAAATACTCAATAAGCTGCCAATGTAGCCCTATATGCCAATTCATTTAGCCTAATATTATTTATTTGCATTCTGTTCTTAGCAAGCGTTAATCCGTCTTGGATCGACGCCCATTTAGTTTAATAAGAGCATTACCTACAAAGTAATCAAATTTTTACAGTCATTACTCATTAAAATCTAGATTACTTGGTTGTTTCGGTAAATGGTCTTGTGAAAGCATATTCGTCGTAGCTACTTTCTTATTCACTTCCTCAAAATTGAAACCGTCTGCCCATACTTTCCCTTCGCCAATAAGTAAAACGCCAAAGTGAATGGAGACACTTTCTTCTGGAACATCTAAAATGATAGAATAGTGATTCCACTCTGTAGTACCTTGAATAGAACGATTATCCATATTATCAAATTGAATTGTATCACCAGAAAAATTATCAATTCGAAGCCAAGCACCACATTTTGTCACCTGTTCTGTTTTTAAGAAACATGACATCTTTATTCGTTTTCCTTTGTAATCATCTGATTGGAAACCTTGCATCATTGTCGCAAATTGTTGTTCATTTGCCTCACCTTTCGCATAAAGCAATCCCGATTTTGTCCCTGTGTGGAATACATCCCCGTCTACTATTAATTCATACAGTTCCGGATTAGAACCACTTAAGTTCCATCCTTGAATTTGTTCTTGTGTGTTCATATCATTCTCCTCCTTTATCATTCGTACAACTATCATCACCTGACGATATTTTCCTGGCGGTAAGCCGTAAACATCTTTAAACGCTCGTGTAAATGCCTCTTGAGATTGAAAACGGAATAAGAAGGCGATTGTTAAAATTGATTCATCTGTTTGTAACAGAAATGATGCAGCCGTCGCTAAACGACGTAAACGTATATATTCCCCAATCGACTTCCCTGTTTCTTGTTTAAATACACGTGATAAGTGATATTTCGAATAACCAATGACGGAAGGAAAAATATCCATTTGGATTTCTTCCGTCAGATTGCCTTCGATAAAAGAGACTGTTTTTTGCGTTATTTCACTGTAATACAACTCACTCACCTCAAAATCATCATAACGAATAAATAGAAAGAATTTTTGATAAATATTGCTAAGATAAATTCCTTATTATATGTATAAATCTACTTATCTTTCTGTTTTTGACCACCTTCAATTTCTCATCTCTTCAACTAAACTGCCCCGTTAGTTCAATAAGAAAAAGGCTTCACTCCTTATTGAAGTAAAGGACCCGTATAAGACTTATTTGATTTTTTGTAACAATAATTCAGAATCATATTTCAGGTTACTTCTTGTTTCTTCATCAAGCTCTCCTGAAACTTTTTTCACAGGGTATTTCTGCTTATTAATTGTATAATGCTTCAGTTTAAGGAAGGTACTCAAGGGGAAATCAAAATCATACCATTGTTCTCTGTAGCCAATAATTCCGTGTCTTTTAATTAAGGCATCTAACTCAATTAAAACAATTCTTAAGAATTCATCATATGGATATTCAGTTTTAATTAGTGTTTGAGAGTTATCTTTGCTGCCTAATTCTTCATAATGCACTACCTCAATAAAAAGTATTTGGTTTTCTTTTAATTCAAAAGACCAAACAATTCCCTCTGGCTCACCTTCCCATTCACACTTAGTTTTTTTCATTACCTCATCTTTTGGGACACAAAAAGAGTTTAAATACATTAATGACTTAAGAAAATCATCTAAACAATTAGTTAAATAACACAATACAAGTAGCCCAGCCAATTCCACTAAGATAATATTTGAACTCCATTTCGATCTCACCTTTCCCCATACTTCTAACTTCGTTTATCCTTGTTCCACAATCCGTTAGGATAGATATTGTTAATAGCTTATATAACTAACCTGCCCCGTTAGTTGAAGAAGGTTATTTAAAATTATTAATATTAAAGTGGAACCAACTTTTATACTTTCAATCCACGCACTCACATGGTCCTCTCCAAATCTTCAATTCCATTAGTTTATTTCATGCCGTTTATTGGATGCAATCAATTCAAAATTATAATGATGTATCCTACGTTCTGAATATTCGTTGGCAATTTAATTCCCTTGATCCACCTTAGTCTTAAGTGCTCGCATCATTTCAATAGGAGTAAAAAATAGAATTCCACTTATTCCACCAACTAAAAAGCTATTTGGAAGGATGAGTTTGAGAAACAAGCCTGGATGCTCCGATAATCTAAAATACAACAAAATAAATAGAAAGGTTCCAATTAATGTAGCCCAGAAATATCGTTTTCATCTAGCGCCAATTGATGATTTATTTTCTGTAATCAATAAAGTTGGAAATCCAATAAAAAAGTAGACTAAATATACGCTAAGAGACCCTATAAGAAAGAAAAAATTTACATGTCCATCCATAGAAATAATGTAAAGTTGAGCTAATACATAAGCAATAACTGCCATAATAAATGTATACCCGAGTTTTTTCATTTCTGTTCCCCCAAGATTTTAACGTAGGTAAAAAAATTATTAGAAATTACTCAAATACGCATTATTATCTTAAACTGTAATTTTCTAATCTTAGCACCGAGGGTCTTCAACTAAAGCCCGTTAGTTGAATAAGAAGTTTAATTTTCGACTGTTTTTATATTGAATTTCATATGGTCTAAATCCCAAACATCTTCATCAGTCTTTGAAGAGACAGTTACTTCTAGTTTCTGCCCAATGCTATATCTCTCCACATCATCAACAGGTATTTCGTATACTTTTCCGTCTTTTCTACCTTCATCAACCCCGCCATATTCTTTAATAACTAACATTTCTTCTTCAACAAGTATCTCCTCTACTGTTCCTGTGAAAGTAAAGCTCTCTTGATAATTAGAACAACCAGCAATAAGTAAAAAAATAAATAATAAAAAACTTATTGAGATTTTATTTTTCACAATAACACTCCCTTGAAAAATTAGATGCTTAATACGTATTAAAGTTATAAATTGTTGTTCAACTAAACTGCCCCGTTAGTTTAATAAGAAAAAATACAAAAAATGCTTTACTCCTTCTTGAAGTAAAGCACCCGTTAGTTGAATAAGGAAATAAAGAAATTATTTCTCTTGTACATCAAGGTTTTCATAAAAATCCTCAACGATTGGATGAATATCTGGTTCAGTATAATAGTAATTTTCATTTACTTCTGTCAGTCCGAACTTGAATGTTTGTTCATCATCTTGGAAAAGAGTAATTGAATAACGCCAACCCACTCTTTTTTCTTGATTCTCATCTGGAATGAACTTTATATCTTTTATTTCGCCTAAGAATTCCTTTATTATCTCATTCTCAGTGACTGTTTTTTTATATCCCGAACTCCCATCTACTATCACTATCTTAGTTACATCATCAAGGTCTTTCTCATAGAATTGGGAAAGTGTTTTTGTTTCTAATTCACATCCCACTAAAGCGAACGCAATAAAAAAAATAAGACCAAATGTCTTTTCATCTATATTCCCCCCCTAACCACTTAGACTTTAATTTTATTAACAAGGTTTCAAATAATTCCTTGTTCAACTAAACTGCCCCGTTAGTTCAATAAGAAAAAGGGCTGTTTAAACAGCCCGATGATCTTTAACTAAAGCACCCGTTAGTTTAAGTGTAAATCTTCACATTCTTAGGTTGTAGACACTTATTCCTTCCATCCTACTGCTATATCATTGGAGGGGAATTCAATAATCAATTTAATTTGAGGTGAATAAATATATCTGTCCCAATTTCTAACCTCTTCGACTCTGTGAATAATTTTAATCAGTTTTGTTTTAATGACATGTTGAAAGTTAAGGTCAATAATATAACATATTTCATTATTTACTTTATGATTTTTAATTACTAGTTCTGCTAATACACTTTCATAATCAATAAAGTTAGAAAATATAGTTTTGTAAAACATAAGTGTCCATTCAATTCCATTATTACCAAATGGAAATTCTCCAAATAATTCATCTGTGATTCTTTTAGAATCTTCTTTTGATAAAATTTCTACTTCCTCTTCAGAATCAGTATTCGGAAATAACTCATTAACTTCCTCTAAAACAGTTTCGTATTCTCTTTTTTCCTCTTCTTCTATTCCTTTTTGTTTTTGCTTGTCTAGCAACTCTTTTAAACGTTCCTTTTTATCCTTCACCATATTCATCCTAATTATTTATTTGAGTGATATATTATTTTCCATTTTTCACTAAGCTGCTGCGTTAGTTGAACAAAGTGGTAACCAATCTTCTGTTTCAGTATGGCTAGAATCTATTTTGCTTTCTTTAGAACTCTTACCATTTTTAAATCTTTTCATTTATTAATAACGAAAAATCGTAATAATACTTTTTTACAGTTTCTCCTAATGGATTTAAAAGTTCATCACTATTTTTCCTTCTCCTAAAACTTCGATTTTAACATCACCATTTTCAAAATTAATTTTCACGCTACACTTGTAATCAGTATGCAAAGAAAATGTCCTCCTTATTTAGGTGTACTCATGAACAACTTATTGAATTAACCTCTCTGCTTGGTTAGTTCAATAAGAAAAAGGGCTGCTAATCAGCCCGATGATTTTTAACTAAAGCACCCGTTAGCTTAGGATGAATTTTTTACTTCTTTCTTCTGTTCCTTACGGTAAAAAAAACGCCATATATAAAAGATAGTCCATGCTATTACTAACACTAACAAACGAATATATTGATACTTTTGTTCACCATAAAATATAATGATGCTTCCAATAATAAACGCTGGTACCGCCAAATAAAACCACATTCTTACTTCCTTATTTTTAAAACTCAATTCAAATCGTTCACTCATTTACCTACACCCCGTATATTACTTTCTTCTAACCTTTCCTTTAATACGCTTGAAACGAATTAAGGTTCCAGATTACTTAATTTTTCCACTTCGATTAAACAAAATCCATTTTCTTATTCAACTAAACTGCCCCGTTAGTTCAATAAGTTCAACCAAAAAAGCGTTAATCCTGCTCGGATATCAACGCAACTTTTTTGCAAACGTCGCGACTTTATTCAAAACATCGCATCTTTATTTCAAAACTACACCAGGACATTGTTTTTTTTATTAAGCTACTTGATATATTCCAACCATTCTTCCCTTTTCATAGCGACCAACTAATTGTTGTTGTTGATATACGTCTACAATACAACCTCCATATTTGGAAAGTGTAGTGGCTGTGTATAAAACATCCGCTTCGAGTTGTTCGTTACATGGAATGGTTTTTTTCTTATCAATCACTAACGAGTATGTCATACCGTGATACCTCGCTTTTCAGTAATTGTACTGTCTACTCCCATACTTTCTAGCACGAATCTTGACGTTTCCACATTCTGATTGCGATGGTTTTGCGGTGACGATTTGTTTAATTTTTCAGATAATACAAAAGGTGTTTATATACCTTTCCATTAAAACCGTGTTGATTGAGGTTTTTTTATGTAGAAAAAAACACAATTGTATTTAAACTAAGGACGATATTTTTTGATTCTTTTCATTTAATAGACAAGATACTCTACACTCATCCGCGAGTGTGAGGACAGACTCAGTAGTTTAATATAGACATTGTTCGATGTATGATAGGGTTATGGAATATATGAAGGAGTTGTGTTCGATGAAGTGGATGTATTTACTGATGTCAATCGCTGGAGGAGTCGCAATTGGCATTCAAGCGATTGTTAACGGTGGATTAGGTAAGAAAGTAGGCACTATCGAAGCGTCTTTTGTATCCTTTTTAATCGGAACAATTGCTTTATTGATTACGATGCTATGTTTTGGAAAAGGCAATTTGTTTGCCATCAATGAAGTACCTAAATGGCAATTGATTGGTGGATTGCTGGGAGCTTTTTACGTATTTATCTTGGTCATGTCAGTTCCTAAAATTGGCGTAACCGCTGCTTTTTTTTCAATTATTGCTGGACAAATTTTGATTTCAGCCATCATTGACCATTTCGGTTTATTCGGAGGCCAAACATATCCTTTAAACATAAAAAAAGCAATCGCAATTTTGCTGATGTTCGGTTCCATTTATTTATATAACCAGAAGTAGTCAATTGCAACAGGTTAATAGAGTCTGCTTGTCAGTAGCATTAATTACGAATCCATAATAATCAAGAAAAAGAACTGAACGATTATGAAAGAAAAGGGATGATTAACATCCCTTTTCTCAAATATAAAATGAAAAAGAAGTTCAACAAAAAAGGCATTAATCCTTCTTGGATTAATGCCTTCATTTCACCTAAACATTGAATTAGCAATTTTAAGTAAATCATCTACTATGATATTTTGATTTTGTGTACCCTTTAAGCCGATTGAATACTTTAAATTGGCATGGTGAAACACAAGTTGATGACCAGGAGGATAGTTTGGTTGATATAATGCTTTAATTCCATTGTTCAATGTATAAAATTGATCATTCTCGCGTTTTAATGACTTTAAACCAACGGTGTTTGGTTCTACTTTTATCTGTAACAATCCATTAAAATTAACATTTTTATATCTTAACATAAGAATATCATTGTTTACATTTCCATCTACATGAGTAATTTCAAAAGGAAATTCAGATGCGGTAAGTATCCCTGTTTTGTTCTTATTTTTATATTCCTTTATGATATGTAATTCATTCATAAACGGATTGGAACCATCATACACAACATTGATATCCGTTATTTCATCTTTACTGATTGCTATTTCCCAAATAAAAGCTATTCTGTTGGAACTCTCTTCATCATCGAAATAGGCAAGGGACACAATAACATTTTCTTTTGGTGAAGGTAGACCCGAGAACCCCCTTATCGGCGTTTCTTCCCTGATCTCAGGAATCTTAACATTTAAAGATAAATATGTTCTCGCCAGTTTTTCATCTTTTTTAGTTAATGCAATAATATAGTCTCTAACTAATTCACCACTATTTGAAGCATTAGTTACACTATCTTCATTTATTGCCTCTGCACTTGGTGTTCTTTCCCAATGGATATACAACATAGTTGTTAAGCAATAGCAATACTGATGCTTTTTTCATCAAATCACCTACTTTTTAAGGTAGGATTTCCTTGAGATAAAATAATATTCTTGTTCAACTAATCTGCCCCGTTAGTTAAACAAGAGCTGTGAAAGCAGTTGAATGAACTTCAACTAAAGTTCCCGTTAGTTGAACAGCTCATAACTTAGCTGTTTTATCATAAAATTTTTCGTATGAAGTTAACGAAACTGAGAATAATGAGAATAAGGAGGTGTAGAAATTTTGAAAAGCAAATTTATTATAATTTTATTAACCACTTTTCTCTCGTTGAACGTAGCTTGGAATGTGTTTGCGAAAGATAAACCAGAAGATGAATTTTATTCTTCATTGTCAAAAAATGAACACGAGTACAAAGAATATCAAAATGCTACATTAAATATCAGGAAAAAACTTAATGGTAGTAGTGAATTACGTGATCTTGAGAAAGAACTAGACAAGTATAATTTTGGAGATTTATCTTACGATTATCCAGATATTGAGGTTTATTTTTTTGCTTCTATTTACGAAGATAAGCATATGCTCATAACGAAGTATGCTATTTATGATTTAAAAGGTAAATTTTTGAATGGTGGAGTTGGGCGAACCGCCAAAAAAGAAGCTGTATTAAATGGTGAATTTAATGGATGGAAAGACAATGTGGGAGAAGATGAACTATCCGATAATAATCCAACTGATTAAATCGCTTTTATTATCCTTAAAGTACAAAATCCTAAACCCGAGTATAGGTCGATACTCAGAGACCATTACCATCTGCACGATAGTCCTTATAAACAAACTAAACCACCATTGAACTTGGTGGTTTTTATAATGGTTTTCTTATTAAAACATCTATTCTCACTTGTTCCACTAACCTGCCCTGTTAGTTCAATAAAAAAGGGCTGCTTAAGCAATCCGATGAACTTTAACTAAAGCACCCGTTAGTTGAATAAGGCATCTTATAACAATTAACAAAAGAGCTTAGTGTTTCATTAAACATTTTTTATTAGAAATTACTTTTAATAAAGATTTCCCCATCATCTTCGGTGCTAATTTTAATTCCATCAATAAACGGTTCATTTTCTAAAATATCCTTTTTTGATAAATCTTTCGTGTCGAAAATCACATAGCCTTTAACCATAATGTTGTCTTCATTAAATTTTTTCTCTGTAATTTCATTCTCCATTAGTCTTTCATTAATCCAATCAGTTAAAACAATTTCAATAGATTCTTCAACTACTGGTAATTTCCCTTCGTTGCTTATAGTCATTTCATAACTTAACTTTTGCTTATCCAATGTTTCATCCACTCCACCGATAGAAGCCATCGCATCAGCAATTTGTAAATCTTTATTTTCTTCTTTCTCGACAGTTGTATTTGAACAACCAGTAAATATAAATAACGTCAATAACAAAACAAATATTTTTTTCACATTTAAAATCCCCTTTGGATACCTTACCACCATAAGAATCCGTATTTTATATACTTGTATATTTAACTAACCTGCCTCGTTAGTTCAATAAGAAAAATGGCTGTTTAAACAGCCCGATGATCTTTAACTAAAGCACCCGTTAGTTTAAGTAAGATACTTCACAAACTTTAATAGAATTGGTTATTTATTTAGGACTTTACACTGAATTAGTTGAAAATTTCTCCCTAAATTTAATTAGAAACTAAATAAAGCCACCGTAATAACTAATAATGATACTGGTATAAAAAACATACCCAAACTATTTTTACCTTTATTTTTAAATTCCTCTATTCCTATAATTGCAATAAAAATTCCAAGCAATAAAGATAATATTGGACCATACAAAAAATCTTTAGTAATTAAGCCGTATGCTGAAATTGCTATTACAACTAAAGCAAGAATTATTTTAATAATTTTCAACTCAATTCCCCCTCGAATTATTGAACTAAACTGCCCCGATAGTTCAATAAGAAAAAAGGCTTCACTCCTTATTGAAGTAAAGCACCCGTTAGTTGAATAAGAAGATTTCATAATAAGTTTATTTTGTAATCTTCTATTATTGTCGAAATAGTTTTATATGCTTCTTCTGCTTTCACATTATCAGAATATTTGTAGGCATCATATGTTATTAATGCTTTCCACAAAGCCCATCCTCTTGCCCTATTCCAAGTTCTTTCGTCCATGTTTATTATATCCTTGAATACTTTTCTACTGGTTTCATCAAAGAAAGTCCAAGCCATTGCTGCATCACATGAAGGATCTCCTACTCCCAATATACCAAAGTCAATAACAGCACAGAGCTTTCCATCCTTAACTAACAAATTTCCAGGGGCTATATCCCCATGAACCCACACAGGCTCTGACTCCCATTCGGAATTTAAAGCTAAGTTCCATATTTCACTCAACATACCTACATCAAAAGTCTCTTCGTTGTTCTCAATAGCATCTTGGGATTCTTTATTGTATATAGCTAGTGACGCACCCCGATAAAAATTATGCCTACCAGCTAAAGGACCTCCACTAACATCAACATCTTGTAACTCATTTAAAAATGTCCCCAAGTCTTTAGCAAGTCGATTAAGGTCATCAATATTACTATGAGATAAGTGTTCTCCCTCAAGCCACTTATATATGGACCATGACCAAGGATATTCTTCATTTGGATATCCTTTAGCTATTGGCATAGAAATTGACAAGGAAAGTTTTTCAGCTAATACCGGAATCCACTTTTGTTCCTTTTCCACTTGAGGAGCGTAGCCTGCTGCACTTGGTAACCTTACAATCATGTGCTTACCTAAATGAAATGTTCTATTATCATTTCCACCATTTTTTACAGGTGCTATTACTAAATGAGACCACTCGGGAAATTGTTCCTTTATTAGTCTTGTTACTAAATCGATATTTATAATCACTAAACACCTCTCCATTCTTTTTCCTAAATCCTAATGGATATTATCTTCCATAACCCTTAAAAACGTTCTTCAACTAAACTGCCCCGTTAGTTGAAGAAGAATTACTCTAACCTTCGTTAAATAAACCGTATCGATTTTGTTTAAGCAGCTCAGTGAACAGCATCCGTTGAGGATTTTGTTAGAAGGACTGAACAAAAGGTTATTATATAACTGGATAAAACAACGCATTTTATGTTCCCAATAGAAGAATAAAATAAGTAATTCCGTAAATAGGAAGTGCAATTGTAGTAATTAAATACATTGTCATTTCGCCTTTAGAAAGTTTTCTTTTCCACTTAGTTAGCTTAAGTTGCCTACGATAAATAATGCTGGAAATGAATATTAATATAAAAGTTAAATCCTTTATGTTTTCTAAAACGGTAATCAAATAATCTGCTCCTTTAGGGTTTTGCAATAATTTGCCCCTTTATATTAAATGACGAAATAACATAAAAAAGAATCTCGTATTTAGATAGCAAAATATGAGACTCCTGAACACCTTCCCCTATTGTTCAAAAATTTACATATATTAACTTATTCAACAACATTCCAAAAAAGCCTTCTTATTGAACTAACCTGCCTCGTTAGTTTAAGTGTAACAATTCACAATGGATGGCCGAAATCTAATTGATGTTTTGGACGTAAAAATAGACCATCGAAATGATGGTCTTGTTTAACTAAAGCACCCGTTAGTTTAAGTGCAATGTTTCACAATCTTTTTTATTCAGTAGTGAGCATAATAGAACTGAACTGATCTTATTTAGTGTGTTCCAGCATAGCAGTACATTAGAGCAAAGATAAAAATAAACGTTAAGACTGCTCCTAAAACATTTTGGTTATGAGTGCTTTTTCCATTCATTAAGTTCTTCAAAAAAGTAGTGAAATTTAAAAACCATACAACTCCTAATAACGGTACGACAAGCCAAAGCATAATTAACATAAATACTCTCCTTCCCATTTACAAAATATTATTAAACTAAACTGCCCCGTTAGTTGAATAAGAAAAAATGCAAAAAATGCTTTTCTCCTTCTTGAAGTAAAGCACCCGTTAGTTGAATAAGAGTAACAATCGTCCCAAAGAATTAAGTGGGCTAATAATAAAAAATATGAAAAATGAAACTATCCATTTTATGGTACGTATTACAAATATACCTTTAATTATTAATTTCAGATAAAAGCATTGGCAAATGAGATGTACTTTGCATGATACAAATTTTAGCAATAGCAGAATGGAGAGGAAAATAACATGCTAAGACCAAATAGTAAATACGTAGCTTATTCACTAGTTTTAAGTACCATAGCTGTTGGTTTAATGCTTTCTCATTTCATTTCGTCTTCTATAAAATCTTTTCCATACATTTTTGATATAGGTTTCATTTTATTAGGAATATCATTTCTTCTATTTTCAAACACCGAAATAAATAGCAAAAAATCTTTTTATCTCTATTTGATATGTGGAATTGTAATTATTGTTCTTTCTTTACTCAATATTTATAAACAACTATAATTTACATGAAAACTGTTAGCTTTCATGTTCTATAATTTCATATATATATTCAACTAAACTGCCCCGTTAGTTGAAGAATGGATTATTTTATTTTAGATTGTTTCTAAAATTTCTTTTGCGATTTCATCAAGTTCTTCTTCGAGTTCATTTTGTGTGGGTGTTTCGGCCACTCTTGTTAAATACTCTTTAAACTGAACTCTCGACTCTACTGGCAATTCAATAACTAAAAAGTGAAGTATATACCACTTCCAGTTATCATCATCTGAAGATAAAACATCTTGCACATGTGGAACAACTTCTTCTGGAAAAGTTAAAAGCAGTTCCAATACGCTTGGTGCCACTGGCCAATTAATATCTTGTATCCATTCGAGGAGGCCAGGCAGTAAAGGTAATATTTTATCTCTATCCATTTTTTTAATCATTTCAACTCTATCATCATCAGTTTTATGTCTAGGCAAAATATCTTTAAAGCTTTCCATATGTATCACTCCATTAGGTTTTTATACATGGCAATCTATTTATTATATCAATCCTTATTGAACTAACCTGCCCGTTAGTTCAATAAGCTCACTGATCTTCAACTCAAGAACTCGTTAGTTCATCAAGACTTATTTATTCTGAATAATAACGAGTAATAATTCTCGTGCCTTTTCAAAATTTACAAGTTCTTTATAAAAATGAGGATAATTACTTACAGAATCTTTTAAAAATGAATGTTTAGGATAAAGTGAAAAAAAGTCTTTATATAGGAATTGCAGTTGATTATTAGGGATTTTTTTATTACCTAATACATAAGAGGAACTTCCTGCGATAAGCATACAAAATTCATTAAAATCTGCATCCAGCCAATCTTCTTCTGAGATACTATCCTCGAAATCTTTTTCAATCTGTTCAATATCTTCGTTTGGGAATTCATTCATTAATTCTGTATTATAAAGATTTTCAAGTTCACTGATAAAATCATTTTTCATTTCTACCCCACCTGTATGTAATTCATTTTCCTAATAAATATATCTAAAACTGAAAAAACCTTGTTCAACTAACCTGCCCCGTTAGTTCAATAAGAACTCCACAGGGATTTATTTAATAGTAAAGTTTCGAATAACATCAATAATTAATGGAATTCCACATACTACTAACATTAAAAATCCAAAATATCGAAAAATCAATTCAACATGTTCCATGACGTCTCTCCAAAAGAAAAAGGAGGGTATAGGAAAAATCATTAATATAAAACCAACTATAAACCCATAGAAAAAGGTTCTTTGTCTATCCAACCTCTTCACCCCTTCAACTATCCTAACCCGTTATTAAACTATCAATATGTCTTAATTTCGATAGAAATGGCAATATTTCCTTTAACGATACTTTTTTTGAGGGGGAACAAAATTGCTACTGTCAAAAGCATGGGAAGCATTTGAATCTGATAAAAGGATTGAAGGCTTTTCTCCACAGACCTTAAAGGCTTATCGGCTCCAATTGTCATTACTTATTGAATATTTTAAGGATATTGAAATAACAACTCTGGACACAATTCAATTGAAAGAATACCTTGCGATTTCAGGGAAGCATTTAAAACCAGCAAGTCTTGCACATAGAATCCGATTTCTGAAATCATTATTCCGATGGTCCCATGAAGAAGGCAACATACTTAAGAATCCAGCTGCAAAAATTAAAGAACCGAAAGTGGGCAAGCGGATACCCAAGTATTTAACCGAAATGGAAATCGAACTTTTGCGTGAAGCCTGTCATTTACCAATTGAAAAAGCAATCTTTGAGTTAATGTTTTCGACGGGTTGTCGGATCGGAGAAATCGTTTCGTTAGAAAAGAACCATATTAATTGGTCCAATCGATCTGCAATAGTCAGAGGAAAAGGCGATAAGGAGAGGGAAGTTTATTTTAATATACGGTGCGACATATGGCTTAAACGCTATATGGACAGTCGCACTGACAATGACCCAGCCATCTTTGTCACTGAAAGACACCCCCATATAATGAGTGTCGCCCAAATGAGGTACATCATCAAGAGGATTTCAAATCGTGCTGGAATTAATAAAGAGATCCATCCCCATCAACTCAGACACAGCTATGCTACTCATCTGTTGAATAATGGAGCACCCATCGAAGTCATTCAAAGTCTACTGGGTCACGAGAAGAGTGAAACTACCCGAATTTACGCTCAACTAAGTGGAAGGTTACGGAAAGAATATTATCAGAAGTACTTTTAAATAAAAGGAGCAACGTCATTAAATGACGTTGCTCTATATTGACTAAAGCACCCGTTACTTTAATAAGGAAAGCTTACTTATTTACTCTCTTAAATCAATTTTCCATAAAAACTCATTTGAAATTTTCTGTGCAATTTTCAATATTTCATCCTCCAAAGCACCATCAGAGTTATCTGGAAATTCAATCTCAATTAAATTTATCCCTGTAAATTCATCTGCGGAATCATACGCATAATTACCTTGTAAATTAGCATTAATTCCTCTAATTATGATACTGGAGCCACTTAACTCCTTAGTAAACACCAATGTACTTAGTTTAGTGCAATTCATATTTAATATTAAGAAATTTCCAATGACATCAGTTTTAATAAATGAAGCAAATTTATCTGAATGAATACTTATGTAATCGTACATACACTTCCCCCCGAATCGAAGATACTTAGGTATTCGATAATCAACTTACCTATTCCCGCATCTTATTGAACTAACCTGCCCCGTTAGTTCAATAAGAAAAAAGCTGACTAGCAGCTCACTGATCTTCAACTAAAGCACCCGTTAGTTGAATAACTACAAACTAATATGATCTACCGTTTCTGAATCGCTTTAAACAGTAGATGTACAATTCCACCTATAACAAATGCATAGGCTACAACTAATGAGTCTTCAACTTCTTTAAAAGGTTTACCGTGAGTAATTATGAAAAGTAATATCCCACAAATAATCATTACGCTGCCTATGAGGTATTTATCCAAGAATCTAATTAATTTATTCATTTATATACCTCCTCCAATCTGCGAGAGATCCTATTGAACTAACCTGCCTCGTTAGTTTAAGTACATTTTTTCACAATCTTTATAGTGATATTAACATAAATATCCAACAAAAAAATCACCTCAATTCTAAGAAAAGATCGAGGTGAGATAATTTTAATCAAACTTTTTTATATTAGAAATTATCGAACTTTGTTTTAAATGATCCAACTTTATTTCAAAGCTACAGCTTCATCCCTATATTTATTTACACATTTTTTACATATACAATTCTTCCTTATATTCTCTGTAGGAACTAACTCAAAGATTCCAATAGGAAATACGCCTTCTGTATCACACCAGCAGTTACCGTGTTCTACTCTTCCTGTCATACATTCGTTTTCCTCTCCACATATAGGACAATATTTATTAGCCAATTATAACCCCTCCACCCCTATTAAACTAAACTGCCCCGTTAGTTCAATACATAATACATACTAATTTTTGTATATATCCCATTCGCCATTTGACCCATGGTATGTTTCAATTGAAAGTTGATATTTTCTAGTGCACTTTTCACACTGAAAAGTATGGTAAATATTATCGTTTGGCCAAGTACCACCAGATTTCAAATCATTTATATCACAATTACCTTCGATAAGTACAAGTGTGCCCTGGCTTATTATCGCTTTAAGTTGATTTAATAGATTAAAGTATTGGTAAGGCGATGTTATTGGTATTTTCTCATTGAAACCTTCACAATTTAAACATTTCATTTCCTCACCTTTTCATCTTTAAATACACCACTTATTGAACTAACCTGCCCCGTTAGTTCAATAAGAAAGAAGATCCGTCTAAGCTGTTCACTGATCTTTGACTAATGCACCTCGTTAGTTGAAGAATTACTTTTTTATTGTGAGTAGTGTTTTCTCGGCTACTTCAATGTCATCCATATCAAACATACTGATTTGGATTGTTTGGTCTAATTCCTTGTTTCTTTCCTCTGATTCCTCACCAACCCAACAAGTATATAATTCACAATAGTCTCCTTGCTCAAGATGACTATCCAGAATTTCAAGTAAAGCTTTCAAATATTGTTGTTTTTTTTGGTAATTGTGAGGTGAATTTTTTTTATCCTCTTTGTATAAAGAAAGACCTATTCTTTCAGCAGTAGCTACTTCATAAATATGTTTAGTTGTAATGTGTTTACGAACATTTTCTCTCTCATATTTACTCGAAAAGTTATTACCTACAATAATTAAGTCCTCGATTTCTTCATCGCTAATTGGAAGCGTGAAATTACAACCTAAATAATTCGTCAAACTCATTTGAATTCATTCTCCTTTTGGTTTACCTTATTGAACTAACCTGCCCCGTTAGTTGAAGAAGGAACACCATATCGATTCAGTATGCCCTCTATTAAAGGCTAAAATATTTTCCAAATTGAAAATTCTTCTTTTTGTCTTTTTAAATTTATCATTTGTTTCTGTCCATTGTTCGAGATGAATTCAAATTTATAAGATACATTATCTTTCGGACTGCTTCCTAATGTATTGCAGTAGTAATATAATCTTGCATCGTTGGGTTCTTCATTTTTCGAACCTTTACCTGGATATTCATTCCTTTGATTGCCTTCGATAAAAACTAAATTTTCAGGTTGTCCTAAACCCTGTTTCAAGGGGAACAACTGAGCCTCCCAATAATGTCCTGTTGAAACATATTCAACCTTCCAATCTTTATTTTCAGAATAACCGACTAATATGGGAGGAGATGTGAAATATTTAACCGCATTACTAATCGGAATCATTGCCAAAACAATTAATATAACACCTAAGATTTTGCGTGATTTACTAGTCAAACATTAAACCCCCTATTCTGAAAATGAGGCAGCTGGTTATTCAACTAAAGCACCCGTTAGTTGAACAACAACTCTTTCTTAATTATCCAGTAAACTGCCCACACGACAATTAGAGGAACTTAGATTATTTCCATAATTTATATTGCATTTAATAACAACCTGTAATAAAATACTTACATATGATATATTTTAATTCAGGAGACCAATTACTTAAATTTTTTGAGGCTTTATCGAACCCACAAAGGCTAAAAATTATTGCTGTATTATCGGAAGGAAAACAGTATGTTAGCCAACTTGCACGAGAATTAAATATGAGTAGACCGTTACTATACCTACATTTACAAAAATTAGAGGAGGCAAATCTTGTTTCAAGTGATATGGAAATTTTAGAAAGTGGTAAAGCAGCCAAATACTATATGCTTAATTCATTTAATTACGAAATCAATGAAGAATTAATTTTTAAATTAGCTTCTACCTTAACTATGAAAAAGAAGAATTAATACAAAGGGGATTGTTTGGATGAATGAAATAATGAGCATTTTTATACAACACAGTGTAATTTTGAGTTTTATTATAGGTTTATTACCGATTTTAGTAATTGGATTAATAACTTTATTTATAATTAACAAACTTTTTAAAAGGTACGAACAAAGGGCAAATAATAAGCTGTTGCTTGAACGTGAAAATACAGTATTATTGCAAAAAAGTGTGAACGATTTAAATGATCGATTAGTAGTTATCGAGAAAATGCTAAAGGAAGTAGAATAAAATCTTAGATTGTATATGGTGATCAAGAAGTATTTAACCAAGGTCTTCTTATCACATCTAGTAAACCTAAAAAGCTGATTTCTTTAAACAATAGAAATCAGCTTTTTATATTATTCAAAGAACAATTCTATAGGTATTCCTTGTTCAACTATCCTGCCCCGTTAGTTCAATAAGAAAAGGGCTGCAAAGCAACTCAATGATCTTCAACTAAAGCACCCGTTAGTAAAATTAGCATATTAGATTTCTATCCTACTTTTTTTCCAATCCAATGAGCAAGCAAAGCAACTGGGATAATTAAGAGACAAAAAGGTAAGCATAGAAAAATAATTTCCCATGTAATTACTTCATTCACTAATAATGAACGATATAAAACTGAACTGTATGGAATGATGACAATCAACGAAGTAAATGCACCAGGCGTAACGGAATGAAGAATGATAGATTGACCTATATGAGTAAAAGCGTGTAGAAAAAAAGCCAATGTAATAATGGTAAAAGTATAAATATTACCAAGTAATCCTTGAATCACATATTGATTTGCCATAACGGTTGAACTACTTACGAATAGAAATATAACTAATACGGCAACTGCAAACTGGGCTGTTGACATAGAAAATTGTTTAATGACTCTATCCGCAATTCTTTCCGGCAATATGTCATATATCCTAGTTGAATTTCTCTTCATCCACCCTTCAGCCATAATAATTTCTTCAAAATCATGAAGGATAAACATAATTGGAAATAACCATGACAATCAGCCCGATGATCTTAACTAAAGCAGCACTCGTTAGTTAAAGAAGGTTAAATAAAATCTTTAAAAAAACAGTTTATATAAAACATATCCAACTATTAAAACAACAATTAGTATTCCTGTTCCTTTCCAACCCATACCACCTGTTAAATCAGTTAAATTTTCATTTTCACCTCGACTAAATCCATCTCTCAATGCACCGCCAGGACTTTTTATCAGTTCTTTTTGTCTTAATCTTTCTCTTTTTTCTTTTGGAGTTTCTTGTCTATTATTCAAACCAAACACCCCCTATGATTACTTTATTCTCTAATTTCTTTGGGTTTACCTTCTTTTACTATCCTGCTACTTTAGTAAAAAATGTCTCCACTTATTTAGAAACGCACTCGTTAGTTGAAGAACTCCAACCACCACGGATAATCAAACTGACCATCTGAAATCTGATAGAAGTGTCCAAATATACCAAGATGAGTAATCCCAGATTCGTGAGCTACAATTGGAGTGTAGGTTGAAAACATAAAAAAGTTGACTCTTTCAACTTAAATATGAATACTTTCCGGTATTTCTTCCAAACCAATAAACTGAAGGTATTCCTGTTTTGTTGGGTTTGTCGCCATAGATAAAATAAAAATAAGAACAAGTAAGGCACTAATCATATGCCTCTTCTTTATCTTTTTCATTATCATCAAGCCCCCTCGGAAAATATTTTTTCTTATTCAACTAAACTGCCCCGTTTAGTTGAATAAGTAATCGAAATTGTCACCTCAATGATATTCTCTAAAAAATAATGACGGCAATTAATAATCCTAATCCGACAAGTATGCCACCTATTAGATCGTAATTGTTCCATAAAAAATAAAATGTGCTTTCATTTTTAAAATCATACGAACTTACTCTTTTCATTAACCATATGCCAAATATAACTAGGAAAATGAGTCCAAACAAAAGTAACATTGGAGTATCTTTTATATATACTTCAGCTTCCACAATAAATCCTCCATCGATGTATGTATTTTCAACTGTACGCGGTAGTTCAATACTCTTACTCTACCTGCATGATTATTTGATTTAATCATATCATCTATATCTATCGCTCATGAAAAAAAGAGCTGCATAAGCAGCCCATTGATCTTTAACTAAAGCACCCGTTAGTTTAGGTGAAACATTTCACAATCTTCCTTAGTTTAGCGATGGAGTATAGGAATGATACCCTCAAAATTTTGAAGTTTCTATTTTCGCCAACTATTTGGCACCAGCATTTCTATTACATCATTTCGGCAAATTGTCACTTTTAACACTTTTTATAAAGCGGTTATTGCATTTATTCTCCACTAAAGCTTTTGGCCCATTCAGCAACCCTCCGACTACTTTCTTCTTCTGACAAATCTTCAATCCTAGTCATAATAGACCATCTTACTCCAAAAGGATCCAATATACTTCCGAATCGATCACCTGAAACAAAGCTTGCAACCGGTTCCCTTACTTTTGCTCCTCTTGCTACCGCGTTTTCAAATACCTGATCAACATTAATTACGTAAATTCCTAAAGAATAACACGCATTGTCTTCATCTGGCGGCAAGGCCAATTTATATGCCGGATTCGCTGTTCCCAGCTGCAAAAAACCATTTCCAAAATCTAATTCCGCATGAACAATTATTTTATTGCCATTTCCATCTGGATATTCAGTAATATCCTTTACCCTTGCATTGAAAACAATTTTATAGAACTCTATTGCTTCAGAAGGATTCTTCACTGTTATAAATGGGGTAATAGATGTAAAGCCGTTGGGTGTTCCATTCTTTGTATATTTACCTGACACTGCCATATATTTTTTGCTTTCAGTCATTTTTACTCCTCCTTTAAATGATCATAATATATCAATTTTATGCTTATACCTTCATTGGATTGAATTCATCAACTCATAGAAATATTTGGATTCATGAGTCTTATTAAGACTGTACCAGGCATCTAATGTTTTTGAAGAAAACACACCCAGAGCTTTCAAGACTTGTACAGAAAATTCCAACGGAGCTATTCCGGATGCAGTGATCAGTTTTCCATCAGTTACAGCAGACTCCATTTTGTAATACTTTTCGCCCGTGTAAGTGGGACAGATCATTTTAAGGTATTCCAGATCATTACTTGTATGCCAACGTGAATTCAGCAATCCTGTCTGGGCAAGCCCCATTGTAGCACCACAAATCGCTGCAACCAATATACCTTCCTTTAAACACCTCTCAACTATTTTTAAGATGGGTTGGTGAATTGTTTCTGTCCATGTATCTCCACCGGGTAAAATCAATGTATCTGTGCATTCAATGCTGCACTCATCCAGTTTGATGTCAGGCAGTATTTTCAATCCCCCCATTGTAGTTACAGGAGTCTTTTCAATTCCCACGGTAACTATTTTTGATGGGGCCAACCCTTTTTTATAATATCTTCCCGAGTTCAGTTCGGCAGTTAAGTAACCTATTTCCCAGTCTGCCATTGTGTCAAACACATAAAGATATACCGTATTATTCATTTACAAGTTCTCCTTATTTTACAATTCATCAAGTGATACCAACCATCCATCAGTAATCAATGATTATCATCATAATAAAATAACTTCACTGACATCTGCTGTCAGTGAAGTTATTTTATTTGATAATATTCCATTAACTCCGACACAACAGCAACAAGTTTTTCTTTCAAACTCTGTGGTTCGATTACTTGAATGGATTTCCCGTATGATAGGAGAAAATAAGGGACATATGTATGAATTGATTTTTCCTCAAGTAAAAAGATTGCTTGATTTGATGTCCGCTCTTTCAGATGATGCCCCAAAAACCAATGCAGGCATAAGTCATCCAATGCCTCTGACCTGCCTCCGATAATTAAAGAAATTAACCCATCCTTGCCCGCTAAATCAGGTAACAGATTTTGCATAAAAAATTCACGGGCTGAAAAAGCTTCGGAACGCTTAAATATTTTTTGAGTACGCTTGATTTGTAGAATCCGGTCTGCCCGAAAGCTGCGCATTTCATTCCTTAGGTGGCAAAATGCAACAGTATACCATTTATTGTTCCAGTAAACCATTCCATAGGGGTCTATCACCCTATTCATGGATTGTTCTTCATGGCTTGTGCGATAATCAATTTCTACAGAGAATTCGTTTGCTACAGCCTGCTCCAATTCCGCTAATACCGGCTGAACAGAAGGGTCTCCCATGCGGTTTATAACTTCAAATCCGGCTAAATGACGGCTAAGTATACTTTCCTGCTCCTGATTCGAATACATTTTCAATTTTGATGTCGCATTGCCTAATGCCTCAGTCAAAGGGTATCCGGCTTCTTTTGCAAAAACAGCAGCATGAAGAAGTGCCTTTTTTTCTTCAATATCAAATAGCAGAGGTGCTCTGACAAAATGATTCAGCAAGCTATACCCGCCATTATGACCTGTATCGGATATTATAGGCACTCCACTGGCACATAGTGCATCAATATACCGATAAACTGTTCGTATATTTATTTCTAACTTTTCTGATATCTGTTTTGCAGTTATTTTTACGCCCGAATTCAGCATCCATAGAATGGCCAGCATATTATCGTTTTTCGGCATAACTTGAACCCTCACCTTTTATTAAACCTCAATATTTTATAAATATCTTTTTTATCTTCTCAAAGATCTAAATTATTAGCTTTGCGAGTCGCCTGCATCCCTTTATTCATCAATCTTTCAGCCTTTCAATCCTCACGCAGCATTCAACGTGACTCGTCTGCCTATCTTTCAACTTCCTTGAGTGGTACTGTCACATCTCTTTTCGTACCATCAATATTATACACTTCACATGAGCGGAGTGTTTGTGGCAGCACTGAGATGTTGGTGGGTTTACCAACTTTGCTACAAAGTCTCATTACTATTTACGGTCTCTAAAATTTCTACCTGCTTACTCAATTATATTACGTTCAAAATCAAACCTTAGCATTTCATCTCTTTGCACAATCAAGAAATGTAGTAAATCCCTTTCTTCAATAGATGCAAAATAATATTTCAAGTCGGTACTTATTGTACTAACCTGCCCCTTTAGTTGAACAAGAAAAAAGAGCCACCTAAGCAGCCCGAGGATCTTCAACTAAAGCACCCGTTAGTTGAAGAAGGAAAACCTTGCTTCCCTGTTAAAGCAAAGCACTTTTGAATTAAGCTATATAGTCCTCAGCAGTTAATCCTATAGAGAATTATTTAATAACTCTGATAAAAAATCTCCAAAGTTCTCTGCAATCATTTCAAAAGATTGTTCCTTTATCGGAAGCCCACCAATAAATGAAACAACAGGTGCATTGTCATCATTATTACTCAGCACTTTTGAACAATCTAGGCAGAAATACTCGCCATCATCAGCGAAATAAAAGCAAATTAGATTATTAGGCAAATCTTCTGTTTCCCTTAATTCTTTGGTAATCCAAATCATATTCGGGATTCCTGTTTCATCAGTTCCTAGACCATAAATTTCTTGTCCAAAAATATCTCCCAAACCATATTTCTTTAAAAACGCCCTATAACTTTTAGGAAATTTCACCATTAATTTATTTTCTGCATCAATAATTGTCTGTTCATCGATTTCACCTATAAAATCAGCTTCTTCTTGATTAGCTTCTATAATTTCTAGTGCTTTATTTATCGACATTTATTCTCCTCCGTACCAATCAATTTGTAATTATTTTAACACCATTCCTTGTTCAACTAAACTGCCCCTTTAGTTCAGTAAGAAAAAAAGCCGCCTAAACAACCCATGATCTTTAACTAAAGCACCCGTTAGTTGAAGAAGAACTAAGTTGTTATTTTTTTACTGAAGTTATCTTTACAAGGAAGAAAGAAATTACCAAAGAAATGAATCCAAATATAAAGACATTTAGCCAAGATATTTCTAGATTGAAAGGAGATATTTCCTCCATATTAAAAGTGTATAAGGACCACCATTCATCCCCTGTCGACAGAAAGACAGAAGCAAACAACCAAACACCAAATAACATAACAGCATTTACAAGCCAAAGGATTATATTCATGTTTCACTCCCCAATTTAACCGCTTTACAATTAATTCATTTTTGCATTCTTGTTAAACTAACCTGCTCCGTTAGTTTAAGTGAAAGCCTTCACATTCTCCAATTTATTTTAACATAAATATCCAATTAACCCATTAAATTATTTAGATATAAAATATTGAAATAATCGGATATGTAACAAAACTCGTCCTTTTCTGAACATTACACTAGGTGGATCATAAACATGTCATTATACAATTGTGTGTAATAAAGCGATGATTCACAATTGATTATCGCTTAATATATGTTCACTAGTTTCTAAATCGTTTAATCTGGTTCTCCAGTAACTCGTTCGAAAACAGATCAATCCCTCTTCTAACCTGCTGCATTGGATGGATGCTTTTTTGCGTTAATCCTTCTTACCATTCCAATATGTCACAATAAAAAACCGCCAAAACCCAGTGTATATCAGAGGATTAAGCCGGTTATCTCGAACAAGAAAATTCAGGTTAATTACGACATTATGATATCTCTTGGCCACGAAAAGATAGAAACAACGATGATTTATTTAGAGAAAGTATTTGCGAAAGAACGTCATGCAATCCATCAATGGAAACCAGAAGTGTTTGGTGAATATATATAATAGTGGAAAACAAAAACCCTTTAGTTAATAAAACACTAAAGGGTTAATCTTTTGGATAGTTAAAATAAAGGAACACGCCGTTTGCCGTTTATTGCTAACTACATCAATTTTCCAGTATTAAAATGTAATAATGCCTGTTTACAGTACCAGATCACTACCGAGATAAGAACAAATATATTTATACATTTTTTTAGTTCCTATGATCCACTTTAGTCTTACTAGCGCTCGCATAATTTCAATTGGAGTAAAATAAAGAATTCCACTTAATCCCCCACAAATAAGCTATATGGAAGAATCAGATTGATAAACATTCCTGGATGCTCTGATAATCTGAAATATAACAAAATAAATAGAAAGATTCCAATTAATGTTGCCCCGATATACCGTTTGCATAGTTGAATCAATGAATGGTGCTTACGGCAATTTTGTTCCTCTGCACTTCGCTTGCACGCTGACGGGCATATAGAGCCAACTCAACGGTTAGTTCATAACGTAAAAATGGTGTAATTAAATAAATCCCATTAAACAAGTCTAATGCTGTATCAATTAAAGACTTCGTAATTTCGATTCCTTCTTGTACCGCCTGAACCGGGTTATCATTAAATTTTGCCATGCGGTCACGAATCGTTTTCGAGATTTTGATTCCCGGTACTTCATTATGAAGAAACTCAGCGTTTTTACTGCTTAGTAAGGGCATTAAACCAATATATATAGGCGCATTAAGATGTTTGGTAGATTCGTAAATTTCGAGTAATTTTTCCTCTGAAAATACAGGTTGTGAGATGAAATAATCGGCGCCAAGCTGTACTTTCTTTTCAAGGCGCTGCACCGCTTTATCTAGATAACGGACATTTGGATTAAAAGCAGCAGCAATGCTAAAAGCAGTTTTTTGGCCAAGATCTTTTCCTGAAAAAGATAAACCTTCATTAAGTTGTTTTATCATTTGAATTAGCTCAAAGGATGACACATCATAAACAGAAGATGCTCCTGGGAAATCGCCTACTCTAGCTGGATCGCCCGTTATCGCAAGTACATCATTCATCCCTAAAGTGTGTAGGCCCATCAAGTGGGATTGCAGACCGATAAGGTTGCGGTCCCTGCAAGCTATATGGATGAGTGGTCGCATCGCCAGTTGAGTTTTAACTAGGTAACCCAATGACTCATTTGAAATACGAACAGAGGCAAGCGAGTTATCAGCCAGTGTAATCGCATCGATTCCCACTTCTTTTAAAGCTTTTGCTCCCATGAAAAATTTTGTTGTATCTAATTTCCGAGGAGGATCTAACTCAACAATAATCGATGGTTTCTTCTTTACAATTTTCTCAAGAGGCGGGAAATCCCTTTTTATTGAAATTACTTCCACAACTTGTTTAGGTGGTCTTATTTTTACGTCCTTTTGTGTAATTGGAACCACATTTTTCAATTCGGAAGCAATGGCTCTTATATGTTCAGGTGTAGTGCCGCAACATCCTCCAAGAAGACCAACTCCTTCATTGCGGAATGCCAGTGCTGACTTTCGAAAGTACTCCGCATCACCTTCATAATGAAATTTCCCATCCGTATATGCAGGCAGACTTGCATTTGGATAGGCAGAAAGAAAAGCATGTGCTGGAATCTCAATCTGTTCAAGTGATAACAACGTATGATGTGGTCCGAGGCGACAATTCAGACCAATGACATCAGCACCAAGATTTTCTAGCCGCAAAAATGCTTCATTGACAGGTGTTTGATCTTGCAAAATCCCTGGCTCTTGAAGTGCTAGTTGTGAAATGATTGGCAGATTTGTTTCCTTACGAGTGATTGTAAGAACGGCTTCAAGCTCTTGAAGGTCATAGAAAGTTTCGAGGAGAATCCCATCAACCCCTTCTAATAAAAGGCAATATAACTGTTCCCGAAAGCTTCGTTTTAGGTCCTCTAATGAAATAGAATTGGGCTTTACTCCCCGATTACCACCAATCGTCCCAAAAACATAAGCGTCGTTCTTAGCTGCTATTTTGGCATTATGGACAGCGGCACTATTGATTTCTTTTACCGAATCTTCCAGTCCATACCTTTGCAGCTTTAAATAATTTGCTGCATACGTGTTCGTCTGAATCACATCCGCACCTGCACCTATATACGCTTTATGGACGTTTTGAATTTGTTCCGGATGGGATAGATTCAGTTCCTCAAAGCAGCAATCCGTCCCATACGAGTATAGGAGAGTTCCCATGGCGCCATCACCTATTAATATTTGGTTTTTTAATTTCTCCAAAAAACTCATTGGCTCTCTCCTCCATGATAGATAAACTGTCTATCTTGAACATGCTGAAAGGCTTGTGAAAAATCATTAATAAGATCATTCGGATTTTCAAGGCCGACCGATAAGCGAAGAAGGCTATTTTTGATGCCACGTTTTTCTCTTTCCGCTTTTGGCATCGCCGCATGGGACATTTTAGTCGGATACGATAAAATCGTCTCTACAGACCCAAGGCTTACTGCAAATACAGGGAATTTCACATTCGAAACAAATGACCGAAGTGCATCCTCATTGGCAAGTTCAAATGATAAAACCGCACCTGGACCATCTGCCTGGTTTTTTTGAAGCTGATGTTGCGGATGACTTTCTAGACCCGGATAATAAACCTTATCGATAAGCGGGTGGCCTTGTAAAAATTCGGCGAGTAATATTGCAGATTTTTGTGATTGTTCGAGACGGACATATAGCGTCTTGAGCCCTCTTAGCACGAGCCATGCGTCCTGAACACCCAGAATAGCCCCAAACGAATTTTGTAAAAAACCCAGTCTTTTCGCTAATTTCTCATCCTTGACAACTGCCAACCCAGCGACAACATCGCTATGCCCTGATAGAAATTTGGTTGCACTATGCAGCACAACATCAGCCCCAAGTTCAAGTGGTTTTTGCAAGGCTGGAGTGAGAAAAGTGTTATCGACGAATGTTAAGGCATTATTTTCTTTTGCTAACTTGCTAACCGCTTTGATGTCTGTCACCTTCAATAAAGGATTGGAAGGTGTTTCAACATAAAACACTTTTGTATTTGGCTTAACGGCTTGTTTTACTTGGATCAGATCCGTCATATCGACAAAGCTATAGTCAATTCCGTATCGGGACAGGACTTCGGTGATTAATCGATAGGTACCACCATAAACATCATCTGAAATCACGACATGATCCCCTGAAGAGAGAAGCAGAAATGCCGTTGAAATCGCTGCTATCCCGGAAGAAAAAGCGAATCCATATGTTCCACCTTCTAGTTCCGCAATTACCTCTTCTAGCGCATTCCTTGTCGGATTAGAGCTGCGACTGTAATCATATTTTCCAAAATGATCGATATCAAATTGATGAAAAGTTGACGCATGTTGGATCGCTACACTCACTGCGCCAGTATTCGGATCAATCTTATGACGATTGTGTAAAAGCCTTGTTTCAAAGGAATATTCTATGTTCTCCATTACATAATCATCTCCTCTCTTATGTGGACAAAAGCTTGCTCAAGGTCTGAAAGCAAATCTTCTACATCTTCAATTCCAACTGATAAACGCAATAATCGATTGCAAACACCTGCTTGAATTCTAATCTCTTCAGGGATATCAGCATGTGTTTGAGTGGCAGGATAGGTGATGAAGCTTTCTGTTCCTCCTAGGCTTTCGGCAAATGTAATAAGGGATAAACCTTGTAAAAAAGGATTAATCCATGACTCTTCTTTTAGGCGAAAAGAGATCATTCCACCTTTTCCTGCATAAAAAACGTCGGTTACAGTTTGAAGATTGGAAAGGTAAAGGACAACTTCCCGAGCATTTTTTTCATGCCGATTCATTCGTAGAGATAAAGTTTTCATACCGCGCATCAATAACCAGGAGTCAAATGGACTAAGCACAGCTCCCGTACTGTTATGGTAATGCGCTAGTTCCTCACATAGTTTTTTTCCTTTAGCAACAATAATGCCAGCAAGAACATCATTATGACCGCCTAAATATTTGGTTGCGCTGTGGATTACAATGTCAGCACCAAGTGTGATTGGTTGTTGCAAGAGAGGCGTATAGAAAGTGTTATCGACAATCAGCATAATTCCGTGTTTCTTGGCAATTTCCGAAACAGCGGAAATATCTGTTTTCTTCATTAAGGGGTTTGTAGGCGTTTCCAGAAAGATGGCTTTTGTTTGAGGGGTAATCTTTAATTCGATCGCTTCCGGACAACATGTGTTTACGTATTGACACTTCAATCCCCATTTTTTATATCCTTGTTCTAATAAACGATAGGTACCTCCATATAAATCTTCACTAACTAACCATTCATCACCTGATTGAAAAAGGGACAAAACTGTCATAATTGCCGCCATTCCAGAACTACAGGCGAAGCCTTGATCACCATATTCCAAATCTGATATTGTATTTTCAAGGAGCTGACGTGTTGGATTTCCCGTACGACTATAATCAAACTCCGTCGATTGCCCAAGCCCTTCATGACGATAGGCCGTAGAAAAATAAACAGGGGGATTCACAGCCCCTGTAACCGTATCACTGCGGTTTCCAATTTGAGCAAGTTGTGTATCGATTTTATACATCCCAATCACTCCTCTAATAAAAATGTTGATGCACATTAAAACGGTGTTCTCCATTGTGGATCATCAGTTAGTGATACTCTCACTGCAGATTCTTACATCGTTAACTTATTCCAATCTATTTTCTTAACCCTAGGATATAAAAAAGACCTCTTGATTCCATAGAATTGTCAATAAACAATCCTACTGAATACAAGAGGCCTCCAGTTGTCCGGTGAGCTTCTTTAATATTTTAATTTTTTCAAACAGAAAACCGTTGCTTTTCTATGCGATTTATTTGAACAATTTTCCCTTCATGAAACGTAATTTGTAGCTCTCCAAAATGCAAACCTTCAAGTGCTTTTGCGATAACTTCAAACTTTTCCTTTTCCTTTTCCTTACCTTCTTTCACCAAATCTCCCATTCACTCAACTCCCATATGCTTACATTAACTCAATATACTTGACCTCTTATTTAGCAGATTTGAATAGCTCTGCTGTAATTGGCACTGTTACAATTCGATTCAGTTGTTGCCGTGGTCTCAAAGACTCTTTATAGGTAGGACTTATATAGAAGGAACAGCCTATGCTTGTGCGAAAGGGTCCCAAGATTTTCTATTTCACTTTCATTATTCGGATATTCCACTCTGGAAGTTTATGACCCTATATTCACGAGCAGCTTTTCTCTCGTTTGTTTTGCTACTTCAACCATTATCTTAAGTGCTGCAACCGTTTCTTCAAGACCTCGTGTTTTCAAACCGCAATCAGGATTAATCCAGAACTGATTTGGATCAAGAACTTGTAGGGCACGATCAATGTTTCTACTCAGCTCTTCAAGCTTTGGTACACGTGGACTATGAATGTCGTATACACCAAGACCGATCCCTTTGTCATACGTGTTTTCTTCAAACGATTGAATTAATTCACCATGACTTCTTGATGTTTCAATCGAAATAACATCAGCATCGAGTGCTTTAATCGCATCGATAATATCTTTAAAGTCCGAATAACACATATGGGTATGAATTTGTGTATCGTTTTGTACTGACGTTGTTGCAAGTTTAAACGCATAAACTGCAGCGTCAAGATACCCTTCCCATTTTTCACGTTTTAACGGCAGCCCTTCACGAATTGCCGGCTCATCAACTTGAATCATACGAATTCCATTTTCCTCAAGCGTTTCAACTTCTTTTCGAAGCGCAAGTGCAATTTGATTGGCAACAACATAGCGTGAAATATCATCGCGTACAAACGACCAGTTTAAAATTGTAATTGGACCTGTCAGCATTCCTTTTACAGGTTTGTCAGTTATTGATTGGGCATATAAGGATTCTTTAACTGTTATCGGTTCTATAAATGACACGTCACCGTAAATAAGTGGTGGTTTCACACATCGCGAGCCATATGACTGGACCCAGCCAAATTTCGTGAATTGGAAGCCATCTAATTTTTCACCAAAATACTCAACCATGTCTGTACGTTCAAATTCCCCATGTACAAACACATCTAGACCAAGTTCCTCTTGAATTTCAATCCACTTTTTAATTTCTGCTTTTATATATGTTTCATATTCTGTATTCGTTAACTCGCCTTTACGCCATTTTAATCGGTTCTTTCTTACTTCTTGAGTTTGCGGAAAACTTCCGATTGTTGTTGTTGGAAGCAGTGGTAACTGAAAAGCCTCTTTTTGTATCTCTTGACGGACTTTAAATATTGCTTTTCGTTCCGCTTTATACGTATGCAAGTTTTGAATGTCTTCTTGAACTTGTGTGTTATTTCGGAATGATGATTTTTGTAACGCTTGAATCGCTTCTGTACTTGCACTGATTTCTTTTTGTATCGCTTCTTTTCCATCGTTTAAGCATTTTGTCAGTAGAACAATTTCATGTAATTTTTCATTAGCAAATGATAATGCTCCTTTTAGGACGTCATCAAGCGTTTCTTCACTTTTAACTGTCACAGGTACATGCAATAAGCTTGATGAAGATTGTACAATTAGACGATCTTTTGAAACGACATCCGCAATCTCTGCAAGAATTGCAGAATGATCATTAAGATTCGCACGCCATATGTTTCGCCCGTCAATAATACCAGCAGCAAGAACCTTATCTTTTGGGAAACCATACTTTTTCAAAGCAGCAAGATTTTGACCATTATCATATACAAAATCAAGTCCAATTCCTTTAACAGGAAGTGAGATGACATCTTCGTAATGTTCAATGCTTTCAAAATATGTTTGTAATATCAGCTTTATGTTTGGCGCTGCATCATGCAATGTTTGATAGATATCCTTAAATAACGCAACATCTTCTTTGGAAATCGTTGTAGATAAAATCGGTTCATCGATTTGTACCCACTCTACTCCTTCTTTTTGTAATTCACGTAAAATGTCAGCGTAAAGCGGTACAAATTTTTCAACAACTGCTGTAAACTCACTTTCTTTATAACCCTTTGACAGTTTTACAAATGTGATAGGTCCCAAGATTACAGGCTTTCCTTCGATATTAAGTTTCTGTTTAGCCTCTTTATAAAATTGAAGTGGACGGTTTTCAACAAGAGTAGGTACTGCTTCATTAAGCTCTGGAACAATATAGTGATAGTTTGTGTTAAACCATTTTGTCATTTCAGATGCAACAGCACCTTTATTGCCTCGTGCTATATCAAAATACGTTTCAAGCGATACTTTACCGCCGTCGTATTCAAAGCGTTTCGGTACTAATCCGAACATAACGGCTGTATCAAGCACATGATCATACAAACTAAAGTCTCCAACTGGTATCAAGTCAATTCCTAAATCTTTTTGTTTCTGCAGATTGTTTAGTCGAATCTCCTCAATTTGTTTTAAGAATGATTCTTTTTCTAGTTTCCCTGCCCATAACTGCTCCAGTGAATTTTTCCATTCGCGTTTTACACCAATTCTTGGATAACCTAAATTTGAACTTTTCACTTTGCTCATAATATTTTTTACACTCCTTCTATTTTTATATTTTCATGCCCATTTCTATTTGAAACAGAGCAAATGAACCCATATTTCTAAAAACAAAAAAGCCTCTTCTTGGAAGCAAGAAGAGGCTCATCATTAAAAATATGTGACAAGATCTCAACTCATCTTCCAAGCATAATCGCTTGAAGGAATTGGCACAGTGCTCATAATGAGTCTGTTGCCGAGGTTTCAAAGGGCCTTTCCCTCCACCTCTCTTGATAAGTAGAAATTAACTATTTAGTTTTATTAATGGTTTAAATGGTATCAGTTTTGCTCGTTTTGAAATCAACGAATTTCACTTATTTATTATAATAATACAAACATTCAATAAAGTAAATAAATTCCTGAAATTTGTTTTTTCCTGTTTTTATCTTTTTACAAAGTACACTACGGATGTAAAGAACAGATTAAAGGGAAGCCCCAATAGTATTTGCTCGTCGTGGAATCGATGGAAATAAAATGAGCATGATTGCTGCTGAAGCAGAAACTATTTACAATAATTAATACTGTTTGTTAGAACACTTGGTCCTAACTTACCTGTTTTGGAATTTGAGAGACGCACCTGAACTTCGACATTCTTCATTTCTGCTGTAATTAAATCAAATCGTCCAGCCCAACTTGGACCATTCTCCTCTGGGGTTGGATAAAGCTTAAAACGCCAACTTATTTCTTTTGGAACAAACGCAAAACCTTCATAGCTATCGAAGTCTCCATACGAAGACGGTTCAGGAAGATGAACAGCGAGAATACTTATATTAGTTCTTGCAAAACTTGGTGGATTTAATTGCACTTTATAGATTAATGCTACACCTTTTGTATTCGTCAGACTTTTATCAACAGACTCCAATGTTAGGCTACAGGGCACTGAAATCACTTCTAATAATTCATCATTTTCTTCATTTATTGCCTTTGCTTTTGGTGGTCTTTCCCAAATTACAAATATTAGAGTTGTTAAACTTAATAGCAATAGCAAAAATATAACTGATATTTTTTTCATCTAATCACCTACCTAATTTTAAAGGTAGTATTTCCTTATGATAAGACAATATTCTTGTTCAACTATCCAGCCCCGTTAGTTCAATGAGAAAAAGACCGCTTAAGCATCTCGATGTTCTTCAACTAAGCACCCGTTAGTTGAACAATAATGCAGTAGCTATTTTAACTTTTTCATCGAAACCGATTTATCTGGGAAGTGTAAGAGTATATTTCCTCCTGATGACAAAATGACTTCAAATGATAATGTTGATTCGTTAATTGGTAATAATTCTTCAAACAACCAGTCATCTATTTCACGATTATTAATAGGTTTATCATTATCATAATTCAAGTGTTGAAATTGAAAGAACGAGACATTGTCAAAACTCAATATCCAAACATCGTCACTGGAAACAGTGAAGTGAATGTTTGAGTGAAGGAGACTTTTATGTTCAATTTCAATTTTTATAAGTCTATAATCGTGAAAACCCCAAGAGTTAAAACGATTAAAAATATCTTGAGGCAATCTATCAGATAATGTATTGAATACCTCTTTGTATTTTTTTGCATTTTCCATCCATTGATTATCTAATTTATCCAATTCTTCATCATTCGTGCCATCCATATTTTGAGCTAAATGCAATTCATATAATAAATATTTCATTTTTACAGCCCCTTTCTTTTCAGTGTTTCTTCAACTAAACTGCCCCGTTAGTTGAAAAAGAAAAAAGGGCTACCAAAACAGCCCAAAGATTTTTACTAAAGTAACCGTTAGTAAAAAGAATTATTAATCCGAAAAAGTTTCCCCTTTATCTAAGTTCAAAGTGTGATTATTTATTGTAATAATACCGTTATTTGTCCAAGCCACATCTGCCTTGTGCATATTGTCATCATAGTAGATATTCTTCTTGAACCAAAGGGGACCATCTACTATTCCTACTACACTAATAGAAGTAGCTGCACCACCATTTAATGTGTAGAAGTTGATTGTCGTTTTAGAATCGGGTGATTGGGTTGTTGCAATGGGTTCTCTTGCAAATGTATTCACTACTATCCCTAATAGAAAAATTGCTGAAAGGGGAAATGCAATTAAGACAGTCATCCAACTTCTCCATCTTGCTCCCCTGTTGCTTTTGTCTCTAAATCCCGAAATACCCATAAAACAAGTAGTAAACGTGAGCAACAATAAAACCGAAGCAGGTGGTGCAACTGACCACGAATGGTTATAAGAAGCATATAAAGTCTGTAAAGAAAGAACCGTTACTAACAAGCATAAAAGAAAAGACCACAAATTATATTTTCTTTCCACTATTTCCACTAAATTACCTCCCGATTAGAAGTTCTGGTGTTCCCCAAAAAATCTTCTTCTTCAACTAAACTGCTGCGTTAGTTGAAGAAGAAATGGTCTTACTCCTTATTAAAGTAAAGCACCCGTTAGTTGAAGATCATTCATTTCTATTCACCCGGCATATAGCCTATTACTTCATTGGTTTCAGGGTCAACAAGTATTAAAGGTGGACCAACTACAACGTCCTCTTGGTCTATAAAGGATACCCTTAATACTTCTTTCCCTTCATAAGTTTTATCCAGTAATTCATAGCTATTATCAGCAATCGTTTTTTTCACATCAGCACTTTTCCAGTCCGCTATAGCACTGCCACCCCAACCTTTTTCTTCGATGAAATCCCAAGCAACTTTTCTAATTCTTTCATAGCTATCTGTGCCTTTGGAATTCACTTCATCTTGTTTAGTCGAACAACCACAAATCAGTAAAATTGATAATACTGTTAATGTTAAGAAAAAAATCTTAACTTCATTCACTTGGCACCCCTTTTTAAAATCAACTGTTCTTCAACTAACCTGTTTCGTTAGTTAAAGAAGCTATTGCATATAATCATATTTGATTTCTCTTTATGTATTTAATTGAAATCACAGTAGCTATGATTGCAACTATAAAAATACTAAGTGGATACATAAGCTGTAACAGTAAATTGTGATCAGGGCTCGTTATCCAACCTACGTACTCCTCAGCCAAGGTATAAAAAACATAGAATTAAATTACAAACACAAAGATGTTTACAAATTTATTCATGAATTAAGACATCCCCCTTCCCTTTGCTAATTTATCTTCCTCAACTATACAGTCTCGTTAGTTCAACAAGAAAAAATGCTTCACTCCTTCTTGAAGTAAAGCGCCCGTTAGTTTAAGAGTGGAACATCGACAAATAATACACTTGGTATTATTCTTGTACCTTTTTAATCAATCCGATTGTATGTACTATTTTTAAATCAAAAAATGCAAAAGCACCACATATGCAGACCCCTAAAATCATTATTGCTGTAAAAAACCAGCCTTCTCCCCAAGTAACTATCAAAGAATATAAACATCCCGAAGCAACAGCTAATGAACCATATTTCGTTCTCCATTTTTCTAGTTTCGATTGGTTTTTTTCTTCCAAAGTTTTATTCCCCACAATCCTGGTTGTTAGCACAATAGCGGTTGCTCTTAATGAACAAACGCACCCGTTAATTGAAGTACAATCCTTCACAAATGTTTAAATAATTTTTTCAAATTAACTATTCAAGTATTAACTGATAAACATTTACTTTTTAAACCGATTCCCTGTATTAGCGTATATAAGCGTAAACACGACAATACCGATAAATAATATGAGACCAAAAACAAATAACCAATTGTTTTCATATGCTTCACTAAGTACCCAAAATACCATACTGAATGATAAAGCGAACATCATTTTCCCCATAAACTTACAGAATGCAACCGTATCATATTTTTTTTTTCTTCTTGTGGCAACGTGTTAAATCCAGCAATTAAAAATGAGCCTTTACCATTCGATAGAATAATTCCTAACATTACGAATAACACGATGATTAAAATTGTTCCAAAAACAATAAACCCTCCCTGCTACCTATTACATTATTTTAGTACGATTAGATTTCAGAAATGTTTCATTTTTTAATTAAACTGCTGCTTTAGTTCAATAAGAAAAAAGGCTTTTCTTTCTAAGAAAGTAAAGCCTTTTGAGTACTACTTCAACATTTCGATATACATATAGAGGTTGTCTACAACTTTACTGTTTCCAGTAATTCTATATTAGACACGAACCCTTGATTCCCCTTTAAATTAATACAATATTTTTCCATTTAACAAACCTTTGTACATTATTTGCTATATAAAAATGTCTATCAAATCTACTTACAATTTGATAGACATTTTGATTAGCTATGGGTTTTATACTGCTTCTTCCACTATGCCGTTCTGCAACAGGTACATTTTGTGATACAAGCCTTTTTTTGCAAGCAACTGTTGATGATTGCCCTGTTCAACAACCTCGCCTTGATGAAGGACTAAAATCAGCTCTGCATCTTGAATCGTACTCAAACGGTGGGCAATGGCAATCGTTGTTCGTCCTTGTCGCATTTTTTCAAGACTTGATTGAATTGCCACTTCTGTTTCCGTATCGATGTTTGCTGTTGCTTCATCCAGCACCAAAATCTTCGGATCTGTTGCCATCGTACGGGCGAATGCGACAAGTTGACGCTGACCACTTGAGAAGGTTGAGCCTCGCTCGGTTACTTTTTGCTTATAGCCTTCTGGCAACAGATTGATGAAGCCGTCAGCTTGAACAAACTCTGCAGCAGCACGCACTTCGTCATCCGTCATACTTTGCTTGTGCAAACGAATGTTGCTTTCAATATCCCCGAAGAACAAGAACGGATCTTGTAGCACAAGTCCCATTTTATCCCGTAATTCCTGAGCTTTGAAATCTTTTACAGATTGTCCATCTATCAAAATATCACCTTGTTCAAACTCATAAAAACGCATCAATAAATTGATGATGGAACTTTTCCCACTTCCGGTATGGCCGACAAGCGCTACCGTTTCCCCAGGATTCGCGGTGAAGGAAATGTTTTTCAATACATCTGTTTGTCCATCGTAAGAGAATGTTACATTTTTGAATTCAATTTTCCCAGCATCAATCCGTGCATTTGTGTTCGCCTGACTTGGCACAAGTTCCTTTTCATCGAGTAGCTTGAAAACACGGGAAGCCGCTACAATGGCTTGTTGGAAAATCGATAAACGTTGCATAACTTGATTAATCGGTTCAAAGAATCGGTCAATATATGTCACGAAGGCGTAAATCACACCAACTTCGATCGTATTGCTGAATGAAGTTACCCCGAAATAGCTTAGCAACATAATCAGCGCAAGTGCATACACCAAATCAATCGCGGGACGCAGCAACAGACTATCCATTTTGATATTACGCTTGCCTGCTTTCCAGTGCTGTTCATTGATGTCATTGAATTCATCTTTCAATCTCGGTTCTTGTCGGAATGCTTGAATCATGGACATGCCTTGCAAGGATTCAGCCAGTTTTGCATTTAATTGACTCAATCGCTCACGCAAATCTTGGTAAAACACCGAGCTGTAACGACGGTACGTTTTTATAATCATAAATAATATCGGCAATAGCAATAATGTAACGAGGGCCAGTTTAACATTCAGAATGAACATCGCGATGTATACTCCGACCACTAAGAAACCACTTTGCAAGAACCCGACCAAGACACTGACAAACATATCTTTAATGGCTTCCGTATCATTCGTTACGCGAGACACAATGCTTCCGGCAGGCGTTTTATCAAAATAACGCATTCCGAGGTTTTGTACTTTCGTAAAAACATCAATTCGCATTTGCTGAATGATTTTCAGTGCTATCTCCTGGAATTTCAGCAGCTGGAAATAACTGATGAAAACATTGGAGATTTGAATGAATAAGTACGCACTCGCCAGTCCGACTAACGGTCCTGTCGGAAAGTTTTGAACGGTCAAATAATCATCTATGAACGTTTTAATCAAAATAGGTCCAACAACGTCCCCGACTACGGTAAGGCCAAGTAGGAATAACGCAAATGTAATGACCTTTTTATGTGGCTTCAAATAGGAAATGAGCCTTCTTAAGATGATGCCTTGATCTTTTCCTGTTAGCTTTGGCTGTTCTTCCATTACACCTCACCCCCCATTTCGACAAGTGCTTCTAATTGTTGTAACTGATACATTTCGTAGTAACGTCCTTTTTGGTCCATGAGGTCTTCATGGGAACCTTTTTCAACAATTGTTCCTTCATGAAGCACGATGATTTGATGTGCATGTTGAATCGCGCTCAATCGATGTGCGGTAATAATGGTCGTTTCATCCAGTCGGGATGCTTTTAACGACTCAAGGATTGCTTCTTCTGTTCGCGCATCAACTGCAGATAGCGAATCGTCCAAGATTAACAACTCCGGCTTCATCATCAATGCACGGGCAATCGAAATCCGTTGCTTTTGTCCACCAGATAACGACACGCCTCGTTCGCCGACAATGGTTTCATAACTATTCGTGAATTTCAGTATGTCTTCATGAATGTGTGCGAGCTGAGCCGCTTCATACACTTCTTCTATTGGAGCACTTGTATTCGCAAAGGCAATATTTCCAGCAACCGTCGTTGAAAACAAGAAATGATCTTGCGGTACATAACCAATTGCTGAACGCAGTCGTTCTTTTTTGTAGGCATTGATGGAATGGCCACCGTAAGTAATCCACCCATCGTATCCTTCGAATTCACGTAATAACAATTTCAAGATAGCTGTTTTCCCTGAACCCGTCTTGCCGACAATTCCTAACGTTTCTCCACGTTTCAGTGTGAAGTGAACATTTTTCAAGGCAGCGCGGTCATCTTCCGGGAATTTAAATTCATCGATATGAACATCCAGGTCGCCTTGCGCTTTTACATCTAGTGCATGTTCCGCGTCATCAATATCGATTGGTTCGGCAAGCAATGCGCGAATCCGATCGTAAGAAGCACGTCCTCGTTCAACAATGTTGAATAACCAACCGAATGCTAGCATTGGCCAGACTAGTAACCCAAGATAGGCAGTAAATGCAATCAAATCCCCGATGGACATTTCATTTGCCATGATAAATCGTGCACCGAACACGATTGATAGGAAAAACGAAGTACCAACAATTGCGGATATTGTTGGATCGAATAGTGAATCCACTTTGGCTACGTGTATGTTCTTTTCGACTACGTCATCCGATAACTTTACAAAGTCTTGGATGTCTTCTTTTTCCTGACCAAATGTTTTAATGACTTTGATTCCCGAAATACTTTCCTGTGCTTTATCGTTCAAATTCGAGAAGGCTTCCTGGGCAAAGTGGAAACGATTATGCAACATTGTTCCGTAGTAATTTGTCAAATACGCCATGATTGGCATGGGAATCAATGCAATGAGCGTCAATTTCCAATTGATTGTAATTGCCATCGCAGCTATAACAAACCCACCTGTAGTCAATGAATCGACTAGCGTCAAGACACCCGCTCCTGCCGTCTGTTGAACGGCTGATAAATCATTGGTCGCATGTGCCATCAAGTCGCCAACACGGCGCTTTTGATAAAACCTAGGTGACATGCGGGTAAAATGTTGGAATAAACGTTCTCGCAATTGACGAGCAAGTAAAATTGCCGAACCAAAAATCATCGTGCGCCAGTAATAACGAATGATATACATGGCCAGAGCGGCACCTGCCAGGAACAGCAGCCATTTCATAAGTGCTTCGCCTGTTAAAGTACCCAATCTAATTTCATCGACGACATATCCTATTATTTTAGGTGGCAGCAGTTGCAAAAATGCAACGACCATCAGCATCAAGATGCCGAAGATATACTGTTTCTTTCTCTCTTTAAAAAACCACCCTAAATCTAAAAATACTTTCACGCAGTAATCCCCCGATTCTTTTTTTCAGACTTTACTAGTTTAGCAAATGTTTGGAATTTATAGAAGATACGAAATAGAAATTATTCGGATTGGGAAATAGTTCGAATAAGCGATGTGAATTTTCTCACATCGCCCACACCCCGGCCATACTAGAATGGCCAGGGTGTAACATCTCCCTCTTCTTTTATTCGGCTTTATGTCCCCCAATTAACTTGGAACGGGCTCGGGCTGTTCCGGCGTCTGTATAGGAAACGGCACGCAGTAAAGCGGCCGAACCATATTTGCTGCGAATGTGATCCATGGCAGAACCTAGCTTTCGCTTTCGCCACTTTTCCGCTTCAAACAGGCTGAGCTGCATCGAATGCTCAGGCTCCATATTTGACAAAGTTACGGACAGTCGTCGGACAGGTCGGTCATCAAAATGTTCATCCAGCAACTTCACACACATTTTATAAATTTTCATTGTGTCGTTTGTGGCTTCTTCCATCGAACGGGAACGATGAAACCCTCCGCCAAAGGCATCTTTACTGTACTCGGCACCGAGATGAACGGTACGCCCGACTTTCCCCGCTTCCCGCGCACGTCTTGCCACGTCTTCCGTCATTTCAAGAACAACGGCAAGAATATCTTCCTTCTTACGATAATCACGAAATAGAATTTGCCCTTTTCCGTAACTGACTTGCCCTTCTATGAGGGGTGCACCGAGGTCGGATAAATCGATTCCCCAGGCGTGATGGTACAGTTGGTTTCCCATGACTCCGAATTTTGCTTCAAGCGTCGCCAACTTCGTTTTCGCAAGATCTCCGACTGAAAAAATCCCCATGGCATTCAAGTTTTTTTCCATACGCGGTCCAATGCCCCACATTTCACGAAGTGGAGATACTGGCCATAACTTCGTTGGGACATCGTCATAAGTCCAACGAGCGAATCCTGTTTTTTTGGCATCCAAATCAAGCGCGAGCTTCGACATCAACATATTCGGACCCATGCCCATCGCAGATGGCAATTGAAACTGCTCCAGTAAATCGTCCTGAATGCGCTGGATAGTTTGCTCGACAGGTCCCCATAATCGCTCCGTTCCTGCCAAATCAATAAAACTTTCATCGACGCTGTAGACATGAATCGCTTCTTTTGGCACATACTCACTGAGCAAACGGGTAATTTCCATAGATACCCGCACGAAAAAGCCCATTTTAGGTTCAATCAGCCGAATATCTGGGTGATCCGGTATTTCAAATAAGCGCGTACCTGTCTTCACGCCAAATTCTTTTTTTAATGGTGGGGAAGCCGCTAACACAATGCTTCCCTTCTGTTGTTGATTCCCAATAATCGCAATCGGGGTTTTCATCACGTCAAGTCCTTCATCCGCTGCCGCACAGCTTGCATAAAATGACCGCATATCGAGACAAACGATTTTCCGATCGGGATATTGTTCATACATGATGTTCTCCTCCTTTAAAACGAACAAATGTTCTTAAACGAATTATACCCCGAACGAATGTTCTTAATCAATGGATGGAAAACATTTTCATTTTTGAGATGAGGAAACTTTCAGGTTGAAGGAATGGCACTCCAGGTAGACAGAATGGGAATCTAGGTAGACAGAACACTCGTCCAGGTAGACACAACGGTTCTCCAGGTTGCACAAAATCACGAAACCTAAATTTTTCAAAGAAAAAAGCGTTCGAAAAATATCGAACGCATCAGAAATCAATCACGTAGCATGAATGAATGCAAAGTGTAGCAGCACCACTAGAAAAAACGACGATAATTAGTAAGGCTATTCCTATTAGGTTGACATCCTTTTAATTAGGTAAGAAATACTGAAATAGATATAACGAATAGAACCGTTACTAAAAGAAAGGGAACTAATGCCTTTCTTATTTCATCTTCGCTTTCAGCTTTCTTAACCTTCTTTCTATAATCAATCCAACTAATAAACGTTACAATTGAAATTAAAATTACATATGGAAGTTCTTCCAGGTGAATCCCCTCTTATCCCCGATATTTGACTCAAAAATCTAACCCTTTTTATAACTAACCTGCTGAGTTTGTTGAATAAGGAAAAGGGTTTCTTCATTGCCCCTTGATCTTTAACTAAAGCATCAGCTAGTTGTATAAGTAATACAATTTAATATATTTCACTTGTCTTATTGTTAATAAATCTATTTAACGCAATAACAATTGAAATCATCCCTAGTAATAAAAAACTTATGAAAAAACATTTCAAACCAATAGTTGGAGAATTTGATACAAAACCACTTAATACCAAGAATATTACGCCAATAGATATTAGGAAATACGAAAACAACTTATCGTTACGTTTGAGTAGAATATATCCTAAAAGGACTAGAATGTACGTACTACTGAATAACATAATTAAAGGAAATGTAGGTAAAAATTTAGCTGCATATACAAAATAGTCAATTGTTAAAATATCGCTTGCTTGCTTCACAGGACCATTTAACATCTCAGAAAAGATAGCTGTATGTTTCCATTCCCAAGAGACATCTAATATTTTACTTCCCTCATACCATGAAGCTAGAGCAGAAAAGATGAAAGCCATTGATGCTACAGATAAATGGATAATAATTTTAAAAGACATGTTTACACCTCCAAGATATACTCAATATTAACATTAATTTACATTTTAGAAAAATTACAGAGGAGGTGATATTGAACTAATCTCCATATGTAGTTGAACAAGAAAAAAATGCTTTACTCCTTTTTGAAGTAAAGCACCCATTAGTTGAACCTAAGTATTATACAATCATCCCATTTTTCGTCGTTCCTGAATAAGAAAAGATTATACACTTCGGTTGAATTACTTTTCACTATTTTTATGCATTTTTCAATACTGTTCATATTTCTTTTGATATTTAATATCTTCTGCCAGGCTATCAAGTTCTAAATGTATTTATTATAAGGTTAAATCAGATGACTCTGGAACAACTACAGGCTCACCTGCTTTTAATAATACTTTGTTTCTTCCTAATAACACGCCAAGGATTAACATAAGCACTCCCGTACCCAATAGAATCCATTCAACTCTCACAACATCTGCCATAGGTCCAAAAATGAGCATTCCTATCGGCATCATAGATGTAGCAATCATCCCAAATACACCAAATACTCTACCTAAGTAATCACCCTCGACTCGCTCTTGAATCAGTACAGTCGTCGGTGTATTGAAGACTGGCATTGTCACTCCGAATATCGCCATGAAGAGTAGATAAGCCCAAAACATTGGCATAATCCCTAATGCAATCGTACAAACCCCCATAATAATACTTGCAAGTGTCATCGTATGCACCTTATTTGAAAAGCCTCCCCACGAAGCAATAATACCTCCGCCTGCCATCATTCCAATCGAAAAGGCTATTTCAATTGCAGTTAACCGCCATACATCATCACCAAAGCTCCGAGTCACTTGTAAAGGAGTTAAAAATGCTGCAGGCGCCATCAAAACAAATAACATCGCGAAATACAAAAAGAACGTTTTCAAAAAAGCGTGGTTATTAATATATGTTAAACCTGCTTTAAAATCAGTAAGATAGCTTGTTGTTTGTACCTCGGATGCCTTTGCATGTACCTGAATTTTTAAGAATACAAGCAAAGTTACGATTGCTATAGCTGCAGTTACCACATCTATAAAGAAAATACTTTCTAATGTGGCCATTGTCAGCATTGCCGCACTTACCATAGGAGACACGAACATAATAATAGCCTGTATACTTCCGTTAATTCCACTTACCTTCGTCAGTTTATCTTCTGGAACAATTTGCGGTAAAATAGCCCCTACTGCTGGACCTTGAATACCTGCTCCTATAGCTCTAATACCAGCCATAGCAAAAAGTAGCCAAACTGCCTCATATCCCATTAAGAAGACAATTGCCATGACGAGAGTTGCAACAGCAATTAATCCATCCGATAAGATGATGAGTACCTTTCGATTGTATCGATCTGCCCATACTCCGGCAAAAGGCGATAAAATAAAAGTAGGGATGAATCCACATAAAATAAACAGTGTCATCATCATTCCTGATTGTGTAGTAAGTGTAATATGCCACATAATCGCATATTGAACCAGAGAGGAACCAAAAAGTGATATCGTCTGGCTACTTAAAAAGATAATAATATTCTTTTTCCAATTTTCATATTCCATATTCATTTTCTTCACGACCTTTTCTGTATATTTCCTACAATGAAAAGTAAATGGTTAAGGTCTTTTTACTCGAATCGAAAAAGAGTAGTTACATTACTATTTTTAGACAACAAAAAAAGAGGGTAGATTCAACCTCTCTTTTTTTGATAAACATAAAAATAAAGTTTTCCTAAAGAGACAGACTAATCCCATTTACTCCATACTTAAGCAGAGCCTTGACCATATGCAATTAACGGTTCAAAGTTCGGATTCTAAGTCTCATAGATGCTGTCAAAAGGAAAACCTCCATTACTTTTAGTAAATTTAATTTTACCATTGCTTTTTTTCCAGTTCAATAAATAGATGGAAATATTTTCATTTCCAATAAATTCTATATTGCTTAATGATATTTTTCATTAGATTACTCAAGGTGATAGAAGACTGCTTTAGATTTAGCAACAAGTTCCTGTTTATCATTAAACATTGGTATACAAAATGGTGATTGCCCTTATCTAGAATTATATGAATTATCATCGGTATGGTGGTGTCGGTTTTAGTTTTCGGGATATTCTATTATTTATGTGTACTATTTTATATTAGTTGTAGAGAATACGGCTTCTGAATAAGATGCTAAGACATGATCTTATTGGAGGGTTTTCCATGCATTCATTCTTTACGTATGTATTTCTTGGAATTTCATTGGCAGCACCTATCGGCCCAGTAAAAGCTACGCTGATAAATACAGGCATCAACAAAGGCTTTTTTCGTGCATGGATTTTCAGTCTTGGAGCCTTGTCTTCCGATATCCTGTACATGCTTTTAGTGTACTTCGGAATCGCTAAATTCATCGATTCACCATTTATGCAAACGCTGCTCTGGTCTTTCGGATGCTTTGTCCTCATTTATACGGGGATTGAAAATCTGCTTGCGCTCCACAAAACTAAAGCAAAAACAATGACCAAGACAAATCGAATTCGACATACATACATAGCCGGCTTATTCATGGCGTTTCTAAACCCTTTGACGGTCCTTTTTTGGTTAGGTATTTATGGTTCCCTCCTTGTAGGGTCTTCTGAACCATTGGCAGGATATGAAATCTTCATTTGCAGTGGAGCCATATTATTGGGAATTATGATGGTGGATTTAACTATGTCCTTATTGTCCAGTAGCGCCAGCAAAGTGCTTTCGAATAACATCCTGACAGGCATTTCCATGATATCCTCCCTTTCCATGATTTGCTTCGGCGTTTATTTCGGCGTCCAAGCCTATCATTCACTTTTCTAGCAAATCGCACCCGCATAAAAATGTACGTCTTGGAGACCCTAAATACGTTCCTCTATATGAAATTTTCTGAGGTGTATGTATGGAAAACAGTGAAAAAAAAGTCAGTACATGGTGCATTGTCAGTATGGCTTCAATTCCACTTGTAATGACATTAGGAAATTCAATGCTAATTCCCGTTCTTCCCATTTTGGAAAAAACGGTGGGTATTTCTTCGTTTCAGTCGAGCATGATTATCACAAGTTACTCAATAGCAGCCATTTTCCTCATCCCAATTGCAGGCTATCTATCCGATCGATTTGGCCGTAAAATTGTCATATTGCCTAGTTTGATTTTAGCCCTAATTGGTGGATTAATTGCCGGTTTCGCCTCCTGGAAACTGGATAACCCCTTCGCCTGGATTATCATCGGGAGAATTTTGCAGGGAATCGGTGCCTCTGGTGCCTTCCCGATCATCCTCCCACTCGTTGGGGATTTGTATAAAGACGATGATGAAAAAACTAGTTCATGTCTTGGCATCATCGAAACTTCGAATACGTTCGGAAAAGTGATTAGTCCAATATTAGGAGCTACTTTCGCTTCTTTCTTATGGTTCCTTCCATTCTTCTCCATTTCCTTTTTCAGTCTTATTTCAATAGTTCTTATTTTTTTCTTTATCAAAGTACCCCATGAAAAAGAGGAGCCAAAGAAATTCAAGGAGTTCCTAAGCAACAGTAAGCAGACATTCCAAGAGGAAGGAAAGTGGCTATCAGCCGTCTTTCTCAGTGGTATTTTTGTTATGCTCATTTTATTCGGCACACTTTTCTTTCTATCGGAAATTCTGGAGAAAGAATACGAATTGAAAGGAATTAAGAAAGGCTACGTTCTGGCCATTCCTCTATTAATGTTGTGTATCGCTTCTTTCATTACGGGCCGCAAGATCAAAGGCAATCTATACAAGATGAAAAAAATGATGCTAGTCTGTCTAATTGCTTTATCTGTGAGCGTGAGTATGGTTGGAATATGGGCCGACCGACTTTGGGTCTTGCTCACTATTACCAGCCTTGTCGGAATTGCCATAGGTGCCATGCTACCTGTTCTTGACGCACTCATAACGGAGAATATTGATAAAGAAGAACGCGGTACCGTCTCATCTTTCTACAGTTCTGCTCGTTTCATTGGCGTGGCAGCTGGACCACCAATCATGGCGCTGGTCATGAACAATTATCTCAATGTTAGTTATTTGACGGCAGGTGCACTAGGTGTTATTTTGACTTTTCTTGTATTTAAGTTCATCGATGTGAAAGAAATAGAGAACTAAATGCTTATCAAAAGGAGACGATACCAGTTATTCTTAACTGCTATGGCCTATTGTTAAATTAAAGTACTTGTAAGTTTGCACAAGGTGTAGAAAAATTATTACATTAAGTGCATATAATTGCCGACCAGCATTAGATAAGCAAGCGCTAGATGCCATTAACTATCCAGCTATTTTGTCCATCATGTTTTCCTCATATTCTTTATAAAATCGGTAAATAATATTTTCTCTATAATTTCTGAGCAAAACCTTCAATCAGCTTGATATCATTTTGCTCAGAATTTATTCAACTTCAATAAAACCCAAAATGTACATGATAACATGTACATTTTGGGTTTTTGTTATGATTTACATCTTTGAAAATTACTTGCGTATTGTGTTTAATGCAGTTGTCCAAGGGATAACTTGATCTAACATTTGGTTTACTGAAGCCGCTTGAACTTCAGCTGGTTTGAATACTGTTCCGTTTTCGAAGTCTGTAAATAGTGATAGAGCTGGGTGTACACGAACATGCGCTACTAGTAATTCACTTAAAATCCCGCGTAAATGTTCTGTTGCACGAGCCCCACCTACAGAACCATATGATACAATACCAGCTGCTTTATTATTCCACTCATCACGTAGGTAATCTAATGCATTTTTTAGTGCGCCTGTAATAGAGTGATTGTATTCTTGTACAATGAATATGAATCCGTCTTGTTTTGCAATGATTTCTGACCATGCCCCTGCACCTGATGCATCGCCGCCCGCTTCACCTAAAAGTGGTAGTTTATATTCCGCGATATCAATAATTGTGTAATTTGCGTCACCACGTTTATCTGCTAATTCTTTTACCCATGATCCTACTTGTGGACTTACGCGCCCCTCACGTGTTGATCCTAAAATAATACCTATATTTAATTTTGTCATTGTTTTTCCCTCCATTTTTTGTGCTCCAAATAATTTAGTTAAAAAGCCCATTTTTTGTTATTTCACCTCCTTACAAATACTCTTTTTCAATTTCAAGTGTGCTTCGAACCGTGTTGATTGGTCGTACTGATGCCTCAATTTGTTCTCTTTTTCCTTCAAGAAATGGTGGTAACGATAATATTTCCCCTACTGTTTCGTAAGGCTCGTCCCCCATAAATCCAGGACCATCTGTTGCCCATTCAAAAAGGATTCCAGGTGCTACGCGTGCATATAGTGATTCAAAAAAGAATCGATCAACATACCCTGACGTACCTAAACCATATTCTTTCAAACGTTCGATCCACTCATATAATACCTTTGTATCTTCCACGCGGAAGGCTGCATGATGCACTGTACCGAATCCTTGTCGGCCTGCTGGAAAAATCGTATTGTGCTCCACAATCACTTGTGCACCATTTCCACCTTCGCCCATTTCAAATAAATGCATAGAACCCTCTTCTGCGATTTCACTCATTAGCATTACTTTTTCCAATACTTCTTTATAATAATCATACTGAGCGATACGAACATGAATAGGTCCTAAACCTGTAATTGCAAATTCAAGTGGTACCGGACCGTTCTGCCAAGGTGTCCCTGATGAAACACCTTCATTGAATTCATCTGAAATTAACATATATTGTTGATCATCAAAGTCAACAAATGAAATTGTTTTCTTATCAAATACTGCTTTAATGCCTGTATGTTTTACTTTGTACTTATCAAAACGTTTCACCCAATAATCAAGTGCCGCATCGGTCGGTACACGAAAAGCCGTTTTATAAATCTCGTTCGTTCCGTGTGTTCCTTTTTGAATACCTGGAAAATCAAAGAACGTCATATCTGTACCGGCAGAACCTTTATCGTCTGCAAAGAATAAATGATACGTTTGAATATCATCTTGATTTACTGTTTTTTTTACTAGACGCATTCCTAATACATATGTGAAAAATTCATAGTTTTTCTCTGCACTACTTGTAATCGCTGTTACATGGTGAATTCCTTTTAATTGATTCATTATGGTTCCTCCTTTTTATATCAAATTAACAATTCTCGAATTCGAGATAATTAATAAAAAAATTATAGTTTCTTTGCTTGATTACTTAATTGATTAAGTAGTTCAATCATTTTGGACATGCTCAACGAACAACAAACTTCTTCTGTTCAAGCTTATCTACCTCATAAGTAATACTACTACTTGAAATGAGAACCTTTTTGCCAATCAATTGAATTGGTTGATCGCCTTTATAATAGAGTAATTCTAATACAGCAAACTCTGTTGGATTCAAGTCAAATCTTGCTGCATCTTTTCTGATCACTTCCTGAATCGATTGGGCTGCACGAAGAATAATAGAAACAGGAAGCAACTTTTTTTGAGTTAAAACCAATAGTATCACCACTTAACTATCTTCAATGACAATATCCTTAATTCAAATATCTTTAATTCAAACTAAATATAGCATGATTTTAGAATTAATGCATCACTTTTGTTCGATTTCCAAGGGATCGTATCCATTTTAACAGGAACGACGAAATGGTTTTTACAAGCATTGGAAAAACAGGAATCTAAAAAAAAACTGCAAAGTGCCTGGACTTTAAAAAAATATTGTAATTCACTTATCTTGATCTTGATGCCAATTCCATAATCATTAACTGGCGGCCGCGAGAATTGTTCTTCTATCAGTTGTAATGCCTCCATAATTCAAACCAAGGCATTGGTTTGCACTACTTTTATATAGTAGAGGTGAAGAATAAGTCTTGGCAGCTTTGGGGTTTGGAATCTGTTGGTTTATAAAAAAGTTTAATCAAAAAATTCGTCTTATTAAGTTGATTTCCCCAATATAAAAGAGCCTGTTTTTGAAAAAAAGATTGATCAAAACAGGCTCTTTAAATATTTCACGGGAACGATTTTTATAAAAAAGCTTGATCAGTTTCTACCTGTGTTGCTCAACAATCACGCCCGATTATTGAAGTTCGGTTTTAGACTAATCCACTTCACATATCTACTTTATGAAGCTTCAAGATAAAGACTGCTGCCACGATAAGAAGGGACACCGTCAGAAAAGTAACCGCGAGCGCGCTTTGCCCACTTGCGTACAAAGCTGCGGAAGCAACAATGAACACAACCAGCTTAAGCGTAGTTCGTATGGGAAAGGAGAAGATGGGGAGCGACGCCTTCGGGGAGAGAAACATACCCCATAGAGTGGCTATGACTAGTGGCGTGGCAACCGCGAGTATAATTTTGACCGCTACCCCTGTCTTGATATGATAACCCCAGTAACTGAACGCAGCCATTGCACCAAGCTCCAGTAGAAAGAATCCGGTGAGGACGCTAACACCTATCCATTTTATTTCCATCCGACTCTTCCTCCTAATAAAAAGAATTAAGAAACTAATGTTAATTTTTTTATATACAATATGTTTCGGCCATATTCTAAAATCCTGCCCTTTAACTTAATAACAATTATTTCAAAATTCCGTGATTTTAGCAATCGCTTTATTCCAGAAAATGGCCCTTTAATTGAACAATACTGCTGGAGTTTAAAGGTCAAAAGAAAGCCCCATATTAATACAGGGTTTTATCAAACTTTTTTACAAATTATCAAACTTTATTTTAAATCAACAGAATCCGTTAATAAAACCTACCTGAACTTGTACTGGTACGCTATTCCAGAATATCGGAGTATGATTTGGTTCATTTCACTCAAAATTACTGAGTTTGTCTTTGGATTTTTCTGAAATTATTATTAATGGACGTTTACGCTGAATTAATCCTATATAATAATGGAGTTACATCGAACTTAACCCTACATTTCTAACCTGCCCTGTTATTTTAATTAACAGTAACAGCTGACTTATCAGCCCACTGATCTACAACTAAGCTATCTAAAGTTTAAGTGAATATTTTCACAAGAACCCCTAATAAATGCATTCCGGGAGTATTGTTAAATCAAAAGCTATTTAAAAAGAAAAAAGCAACAATTCGAACGTTGCTTTTTCCAGTTTATCTTATTCAGAATTTTGTACGCTAGGAGTACTTCAACCTAAAAATGTCGAATTCCTTACTATCCGACTTTTTTATAAAAGCGATCTGAACAGTAATAAAAATTGTCTAGTATCTATTCTAGTGGAATTTTCCCCTTAACCCGCTTTAACGTCGCTACTATAAGGAAGCTAACAATCACTAATAGGAGCCATGAACTCACCTTTCCTAGGTGAACGAGACTCCATGCATCGGTTTGGTTTGGATACTCCCAAGCTCCAAAGAATGTTGCGATATTTTCGGCTATCCAGATAAAAAATCCGATGAGCACAAAAGAAAGTGCGAGTGGCATACGGTAACGAGTTCCATCAACCACGTAAGTGACCCATGATTGCCAAAAGACGATAATTACGAGTCCAGATAACCACCAACGAACGTCAATCCAATAATGGTGGGTGAAAAAATTCAAATAAATCGCAGCTGCAAGAGGTACAACTACCAGAAACGGTGGCCACTTTACTAGTTCAACATTAAATCTCCTCCACGCCTGGCAAAGATAACTCGCTACACTTGCGTACATGAATCCGCTATAGAGAGGCACTCCAAAAATTTTGAAATATCCTTCCTCTGGATAAGACCAAGAGCCCATATGTACCTTGAAAATTTCAAGAGCAAGTCCAATAAGGTGGAACAATGTGATAACCTTTAGTTCATCCCGTGTTTCAAGCCCAGAACGTATCATCCACCACTGCATCAGAAGGCAGATGATGAGTAGCCAGTCATACCGTGGTAGAAATGGAAGTGGCATGATCTGTGTAAAAGCCAAAGAGGCAAAAATAACGACAGGAAACAAACATGATAAAGCCTGCTCCCAACCAAAACGAACGAGTTTTTTTAGTGCTCTCATGATTTGTGCCTCCTAAGGTTTTTACTGAATATTTGTAAGTCCTGCTTAGTAAAGTAGTTAAATAGATTTAGGGGTATGTACATAGGTTCACCGCCGGATGTTAAATATTTCCACTTCAATAATCTTGGGTGTCTTCATTATTTCGGTATTCTTAAACATCTCCGGGTTGACACTCTAAACCTCTACAAAAGTTCTGTAACGCTAATACCCCTATTGGGCAAATTTGCCAGCATCACATCAATATTAATTGTAATTTCCGTGTTATTCACTCATACCGTTAAAGCATTTTCATCAATAGCTCCTTTTAAAAGCTTTTGAAGTACAGCCGCAAAGGTTGCAATTACGCTTGAAGCAAAAGTGCACATTAATCCCAGGCTTATAACACCTGCTACATCACCTTCAATAAATAAAACTACGAATATAATTCCTAATACAATTAAGGTACTGATTGTGATTGCACTGTACTTTATATACCTCAAAGCGTTAACAGATACCTCCGAGAAAGCCTTGTTCCTAACTATGTAGGTTAATAGTTTAAATGCTTGATACAACGCAACAAAAAATGGAATAGACAATACATACCCACACACTAAAAAAGGATATTGCAATTAAGCAGTCTCTGGATTCGCTTCTGCATCTCTACTGGCTATCCAAGGCAACCAAAATATACAAAGCAAGCACTGTAATTCCAATAAGAAAAATCTAACTTTAAGTAAATTATTGATCCTTGTTTACGTTTCATAAAAAAGCGCCTCACTTATTTTATTTTTGTCAATTTGACTTTACCACACGATTTATCGTTTTAAAATAAAAAAATATTGTTTTCAATTACATTATTATTGTTTCTGAATAATCCTATTAATTTTCGACAAAATAAAAAGCATTCCTCATTACATGGAAATGCTTTATAACTTTAAACTATTCATTTTATTACTCTGAACCTTTAAGCACCCAACCTGAACTTAATTCTTTTTGTTATACCAGTAATTATCGACTTTATTTCACATTTCAATGACTCAGTCTTAAGATATTCTTTAATGGAATAGAGTTTGAAAATAGAAAGTTCACTTATCTGCTTCTTGACCAACATGTCCAGATGTAATCGTTTGTATTACTTTTTCTCCTAGCATTTACTTATCCCCTAAGTCGATAATCGTTTAATAAGAAAAACAGGGTTGTTTGTCATAGAAGACCTATTATACAAAGTAAAATCACAGGAGACCGTGGTGCGTTAATTAAAGTATTTTATCTACTTCCCCTTAGAGTCCTTAGCGCTTCTGCAACTTTATGAGCAAAAGTTAATGGTGGTTCTACAGATTGAAAATTAATATAAAGGATGTTGGGTTTCGTATAAAGCCAATTGTTATGCAATGCACTGATAATTATTCCATTTTTCACAAGTGTGTTAACAAAATAAGGGACTTCTTTTTCAAGAATAACTGTTACTCCGCGATTAAGAGCGTACCCGTATTGATCTAAATCTTCAAACATGATTTCAGTCTCAATGTTTCCTCGAACTGGACGTCCTTGAATTGTGACTGGAATATCACGATTAATTTCTACGGAGCAAATACCATTTTCGATATCTGGTTTTCCGTTAAGAATTTGGCCGAACTGTTGACAAAGAGTGTTGAAAGTTTCCATTAGACACATCCTTAATATTTTATTCAGTTTATGTTCGTGCCAGTAACTTGGTTAATTGTCTTAGGTGGAAAATTGAACAGTAAAGTAATTACAAACAATTCCTCAAATCGATTTCTGTAATTCAAGAATTATTTTTCTTCATCTGAGTGGTTAAATAATCAACTTGTTTTTGTATTTCTGCCACTTGTTTTTCTAGATCACTTTGACTTTGTTGGCCTTGAATATCACTCTTCATAGCTTCTTCTAAGGGAAAATCATTTTCCCATTCACACGACGATTCAATTCTTTTCCTCCTAAAAAATTTGTAATGAACAGACTTCTTGACCAACGTATTTATAATGCTTGCAATGAAATTCTTTGTGAATAAATAACAAAAGAAGAGAAAAAAGATTTACTTGAAGATTAATACCGTTGAAACCTTATTAAACTAACGGGTGCTTTAGTTGAATAAGGTAAAAAACAAAAACGGCGAACTCGTAATTAGTAAGCCGCTTTTGTTTGCTCGCTATGCTTTGATGGTTATGTCTGTATGAAAAACGTCAGTCAGCTTTTCGTCACGGATCCATTCAATCAACAAGTCATACCATAGATTTTCAGTGCAGGTTTTTACAGCATCTACCTTCAATAATTATTGTGGGACTAAAAATAGCATACCCCTCAGCTAGTGAGGGGTATGCTATTAATCTAATTGATGTTATCTCAAACCATAAGCCTTAATAATTTCCTGAGAAATTTTGATTCCTTGGTCATCCCAAGCGGTTGCACGGAGGGAAACATATTTGTTTGTCGTAGGATTGTTAATCTTAGCTGTCCAACGATCATCCGCTGTACGCTCAAGTTTTACTTTTTTCCATGACTCTCCTTCATTAAAGGAAACCTCTAATGTAGCTCCCTCTAATTTACCGTAACCCGCTACATCATCAAGTTTTGCAACAGAAAGTTCGATTGCAGTGGATGGTGCAGCTAATGCATTGCCGTTCATATCTGTTGCAACTTTGTAGTCAAGAGAATAGAACGGAAGCGACGTTTGGAAATCCTCACCTTTTCCAGACCAGAATGTCCATTCCGTATGAGTACTTAAAGATGTTGTCCAGCGATTCGGATCACGCTTTGCATCACTTACTAACCGGTATTGTGTTTTTTCTTCTGGGACTGGATTAAATAAATATAAAGCCTGTCCTTTTCTTTCGCTAAGAAGGGTATCTCCTTGGAACAATTTAAGAGTTTGATTTTTCACGGAATCATCATAACCGATACCGCCTGTAGAGCCATTCCCTGAATCTGCCCAAGCAGGAATATTAAATTGTAAATAGTTCCCTTGGCGGTTAGGTGTCCAATAACCAACTCCCAAACGAGGACGAGCTACTGGTGAGAACCAGTCTTCTTGAAGCTTTTGACCTTTTTCATAGGTAACAGCAGGCTGGCGAACTTCCCAAGGACTGTCTAATACTTCTGTATGGTGATACCAGAGTGTATCTTTCACTGCTGAAACCCACTCTGTTCGAACAGATGGCAACTGTAATTTGTATAAAAACCCAACAGCTCCTCTTGTGTACGGACGCAGATCATAACGGAACTCTCCGCCAGGTGCTTCACGGTCTGATTTGTAACGCGTATCAATCTCGACTAGTTCATTGTTAGATGGTGCATATTTTAAATTCTTTGGAATCTGGTCTTGATGCACATCCATTAAATCATAGACATAAGGAGTATTTACTTCACCTTCAACAAACAATTTCAGGTCACCGGAACGTGCTGCTGAAATCACTTTATCGCCTTCACTTTTACTGATTCCAGCCACGGCAAGAGGAATATCTGTATAATCTGGATTTCCTACAAACACATTGAATTCCTTATCTTCATTGTTTACGATAATCAACAGCTTTGCACCCGCTGCATATGCCGCAACGGCCTGCTCAGATGGCGTAACTTCCGTGTTGCGATCGACGACAACCGCTTTGCCTTTTGCTTTCAGACGCTCATAGTCAACTGCTGTTCCTTTTCCTGCATAAACGGTTGATAAGTTATATTTTCCATCAAGACGTGTACTTCCAGCCAACGGAATATCATCCAACACTTTTCCTTTAAAATTGATCTCAAGGGAAGGTTTTATTAAACGCCAGCGAGTCAAAAATTCGAAGTCTCCTGTCTTAACTTCCTTTGTTGGGACAGCATACATTTTATCGTTCCACACAGGCATTAAATAAATGTGATTCATTGTTTTGCCATCAAGAGAACGGTAGTATTCCATGCGCTGATAGCTTGGTTCTGTATTCTTCGGCACTTCTGCTGAAATTTCTTTTGCTTGTCGAGCATCAAGTTCTACTGTTTGAGGACCGTCTAATTTAATCTCTGGTGTACCAACCAATGCCACACCTTGGTGATCTGTTTCAGTATCTACTTCCATCATAGACATAGCTGAATAGGTTCCAGCGGGTAAACGAACTTCTGTTGTTCCGTTTACAGCAACAAATTCAGGATCCATGTTTTTGTTAACGAGTCCAACATACGTAAGGGTAGGGTTCCCGTTACGGTCAGTAGCGTTAAACGTTAACGGATACTTTTCCTCTTCCTTTACCATACCCATTGAAGTATGAGCCACTTGTTTGCCATCGGCATCTGTTGCTGTCAGGTGTCCTTCATAACGAGAGCCTAATTCACCAAGTGTCGGGTTCAACGTTACCGTTACGTCTTTCGTACCTTTTGCCGGGATAGTAATTTCACTCTCAGAAACGGTTAACATACCATTTGGTGCGGCATCATCTTTTGTATTCTTAAAATCTGCTTGAAGATTTAAGGTTAAAGCGGAGTCACTGTCGTTTGTATACGTGACCGTTTTCTGTACAGGCTGAGCATTATCATGTGGCCATTTGAAAAATCCAAATGATATAGAACCAGTTGCTCTCACTGTGCTGAATGCAGCTGCTGGTACATCCAATCGACCCGATCCGATATGATAAGGCGAGTAATCTAATTTTTTTGACGTACTCATCAACGCTTCTTTTAGTTGAGTTCCATTCCACTCAGGGTTCTTCTGCAGAAGGATTGCAGCAGCACCCGCCACATGTGGAGTTGCCATGGATGTACCACTCATGCTTTTGTAAGATCCGCTTCCTGATGAAAGACCAGATCGAGCTGCAACGATGTCAACACCCGGTGCAGACAGGTCAGGTTTCAATCCCATGTCTCCATAACGAGGCCCTTTGGAAGTGAAATAAGCAATGTTGTCTGACTTATCAACGGCACCGATTGTTAATGCAGCATCTGCAGCTCCTGGTGAACCGATGGCCCCTTCATAACCTGAGTTTCCGGCAGCTATGACAAAGAGTGTCCCTTTGTCTTTGCTTAGACTGTTTACCGCTTGAGCCATAGGATCTGTTCCGTCACTTGGCTCGCTGCTTCCCAAACTCATGCTTACAATCTTGGCGTTGTCTGAAGCCCATTCCATACCGTCAATAATCCAAGAATCCAAACCGCTTCCTGAGTCGTTTAATACTTTACCAACGAGCAACCGAGCTTCAGGAGCAACCCCTTTGTTCTTCCCTCCAGATGCCGCACCTGTTCCCAGTACCGTTGAAGCAACGTGTGTGCCGTGTCCATGAGCATCATTCACCGTTTCACCGGGTACAAAGCTTTTCGCCTCGTCTATCTGACTTGCCAGATCAGGATGATTAGGATCGATACCTGAATCGAGTACCGCCACCTTAACACCTTTACCTGTAAAACCAGATTCCCAAGCCGTTGGGGCACCAATCTGAGGTACGCTGTTGTCTAAAGTGGCTTCCACTTTTCCATCCAGCCAGATTTTTTCAATACCTTGCTCAAATAAAGCCGCGTTTGATTTACCCTCAGGTGTGATATCTTCCCAGAACGTATCCGCTTCATTTTTGGTAGCAGAGAGGGCAACAGCGTTAATACTCTCTAACACGCGAGCTATTTTAGCTCCTTTTGGTTCAGCTTTTACTTGAACGGCTTTGCCTTTTTTTTCTGTATATTCTAAGATAACGGGTAGAGACGAAAGCGTTTTGTCATCATAGCCATTTTCGATCAATTCCGTTACATTAAACAAATCCTTATCTAACTTATCAGCAGCGAGGTAAGGCATAGCTGACCCTGGAATAACATACGTATCTTCACCAATATTTAGAATCTGAGCACCTGCACCATTCCGATCAACAGGTTCCACGTTAATTACGCTTTTACCGCCTTCAATCTTCTTAATGGTCACGACATCACCTGTAATAAGCGTGATCTTTTTTTCATCTGCGCCATTGATACTGTTTACAATAGAAGAGGTTTCAAGTGTCTTTTCAAGCGATGTTTTATCAATTGCTTTAACGTTATAAAAGGTTGAGGCAAGCATAACTGTAGATAAAGAGGTTGCTATAACTGTCTTCATGTTCTTTTTTTTCAACATATTTTCCTCCTAAAAAAGCAATTTATAAAACAAATGCATCTAGTAAGATCTGTCTTGATGTAGGGAACTCACTGTTAAAACAAATACGGGAGTTAATAGTTTGCTAGTATGTGGAAAGAAAAAACCTCCTTTGGCCAATTAAAGATTCTGAACAGGAGTATGTTGTTCTAGATGAAGGATCAGTTGATATTTAATAGGCACTGAATTTAATAGAATTCTATACCTCTTGATTTAAGCAGTCGATGGGGGTTATTTAAGAGGGTTTTAGGACTAATAATTTTATCAAAAACAGCTTTTATTTTTTAAAAAAGTTGACGTCTATATCCGAACTACTATAAAAGGGGTTTTTTTACAGGGTCTTTTGACTATTTATTTTCCTAAACCATTAAAATCATTTCGGTCAAAGTGGCCTACCAACAAGATGATGAAACATACGTTAAGTAGATTTCTAGATAAAAAGCCGATTACTCCTTAGCGTAGGAATAATCGGCTTTTGTTTTAACGGACTGTGAATCAGCAAAACGTGGTGTTTAACTATTCTATGTATGGATCAGGTATCCAACTTTCTATCAGTAGTTCATTATCATTAATATCTTCATTCAAAATGATAATAACTTTTTTCACTTGTCATTTTATCGGATGCTAGTTGAAAGGCTTTTTCTTTTTGGTTCGATTTAACATAATACAAAAACAGTTTTTTTTCATAATGTAGTTTTACAAACTGATTTCCGTTGGCGATGAGAATGGGAATGGCTGTTTTCTCAATATACTCATATAGCTCCTTTTCATTTTGATAGATAGTATGAAGTTGGATTTCAAAATCCATTTGTCTAGGATCTTGATTTTGCTTTGTTAATTTTAATCCTTTTTTCGAAAGTTCGATAAGCTCTTCTTCGGGAAGGAGCCTCCCTTCATAGCAGGTAGAAATATACCCATTAAGTGATGTTAGATAATGAGATGTCTTTTCAGTTATTAGTTCCAATGCTTTTTCATACGACTGTTTAGCCTCGGAGTATCGTTTTCTTCTAAAATATTCAAATGCTATATTGTGATAGACTTTAGACGCTCTATCAATACAGTTGACTGATTCACAGACTTTCAGCAACTTTTCGTATTGTTGTTTGGTTTCATCCATATCATAAGGTTCCTTGGAATTAAGCTGGACTAAAAGTAGGGTTTCTGTATCAATAATTCTTAAGATATTTAATGTGCTTTTGAAAAATTGTAAAGCCTTTTGTCCATAAAAATAGGAAAAGATAGTTGATTGAATTGAATGGTAGGCTATTGCCAAATGATAATAGTATTCTAAGTTTGAATAATTGTTATCAATTTTCTTTAATGTTTCAATGCAAGACTTGAAATTACCTGTCAGAAACATGTAGATACCGTCTATGTGGTTTAAGAAATTTTGTTCATCAGAATCAAGGTCATTGTACTGATTCCTCATCGTTTCTATGATTTTTTTTGTTTTAGGCTTTTCATTTACAAATAAATAATACCTTGCCAAAATTAGATAGTATTGATTTTTAAAGTCAGCTAGAAATCTTAAAGATTCGTTTTCTATTTCTTCTTTAAGTTGATAGATTTCTTTTGAGTCTATCATAATCAATGCGTTATTCCATTTGAACAGTTTTTCTTTTAGGAAAAAATAGCGAGAGCGTTCAATATTCATTGTTATCCCAAGTTTTTTTGCAAGTAAATCCGTAATTTCATGAGAATACTCCGTAATCCCGCGTTCTATTTTGCTAAGATGTGTGACGGAACAAATTCCTTGAGCAAGTAGGCCTTGAGTTAGCCCTGACTCTTCGCGATAGAATTTTATTAATTTTCCTTCAATCATAATACACCCCCAGGTAAACGATTTTCTATTTATTATAGGGAAGTATATCTCTTTAGTCTATTAAAGGATGTCTGATGAGAATGAAAATTACTCTTCTAATTTTTAATTAAAATATAACCTACCCCCAATGCGATGTTCGGAAAAGTACACTTTTACGAACTGCTTTGAAGTGCCCCTATTTAGTCATTTATATAGTTCGCAAAACTATAATATCTTTTTATGAACGTTCTCTTTGTAAACCACACTTTAACGACCTCTTGTGGGTAATAAGAAAAAGCTATCCTCATAGGATAGCTTCTCTTCAACTAAGACACTTGTTTTTCTTGCTCCTTCTTCAACTAAAGCACCCGTTAGTTGAAGAAGATATTAATAAGTCAGTCTCTTTGAAAGATAATACTGTTGATTGTCTTTAGTAGGGTGTTCTTCTATTACACCCACTATTTCCTGCTGTGCGCACAAAAATACCACAACCTAAAAGGCTGTTGTATTCCAGAATATAGATTTACAAGAAGATAGTTTTAAAACACTAGGTGAAATTAACAATTCATTTTGATTAACTAAAATACATTACTTTCTCAACGCTACTGCAGGCTCTGTAGAAATTAACTTGTGGCTTGCTTTCATGCTAATTACAATTACAACAACGCCTGTGGAAAGTATTGATAGTACGATTTGTACTGGGTTGATGATAATTGCCAAATTGAAAATCATGCCGACTAAATACGTACAGCCAATAAGGACAGCTTGAGATAAAGCTGACATTGTTGCTAAAAGTAAATTTTCGCTGACAATCATTTTCCGTATTGTTCCTTTATTATATCCCAAAGCGGACAGTAGCCCTATTTCCTTGTATCTTGAATTTTGCAGTTTGATCAGTAATACGGAACTGATAAACAAACCAATTGCTAAGATTAAAATAGAAACGATTAAGAACAAACGGCTAAGATTGTTAAATGTATTTTGCAAAACTTCTACTTCTTTGGCTGCAGTTTTACTGTCGATTTTTTTGTCAACTAGCATTTGACTGACTGGCACAATATCTTCAAAGTTCTTTACATCATAACTGATGGAGTAGTTTTTTTCGTTTTTCACATTTTGGTAAAATTCCTGTTCGATATCGGAGCTTACAAAGAAATCATCGTAGTCTGCGTTAAAGACGCCGCTTATCGTAAGCGTGTATTCTTTATCTCCATAATTTAAGGTAACTTCTTTACCAAGCAAACTACTAATATCATTTTCAAATTTTTTAGCGAGGCTCGGACTAAGTGCTATTTCTTTTTTATCAGTTTTAGGCATAGCACCATATGACATCTTTTCAGTAGCCTTTGCCATTGGGTATTTTTCTGCTAAAGCTTCAGTTTTATCGCCTATCCTTAAAGTAATATCCGTTATTTTGTATTGGTAATACACATTTTCGATACGCTCATCGGATTTCAACAATTCAATAACTGTTCCATCATCCTCACCTTTAATATAACCGTTGTTAAAGGCAGTGTTTTTATCTTGAAAATGCGCAATATTCTTGTCCATTATATTCCCGGAAGATAAAGACAACATAAATACAAGGATACTGATGGAAATTGCCAAACTGACAGCCATATAGCGTGTAATATTCACTTTGAAGTTCTTAAGCCCCCGCTTGAAAGCAGATACTTTACTAGCGTTATTTAAACTGAGTTTATCATCACAAGCAACAGCTTTTTGAGTGTTGGTATTTTTTGCAATAATTTTCCCTTTCTCAATATGAACGACTTCATCTGCAAAACTACAAATCTTTTGGTCATGCGTAATCACAATCACCAAACGTTCTTTTGAAATCTCTTTTAAAAGTCCCATAATTTCACTGGAGTTTCTACGGTCTAATGCTCCTGTCGGCTCATCCGCCAAGATAATACGAGGATTACTAATCAACGCTCTTGCAATAGCAACTCGTTGCTTTTGACCGCCTGAAAGATTTTCGATTTTTTCATTAGTCTTTTGTGATAATCCCAGTTTATTTAGCAGCTCTTTGGCATTTTCTCTATTTTCTTCTTCACTTGCAGTATTTAGCTCACAAGAAAGCAAGATGTTTTCAAGAACGGTATATCCTCTTAAAAGATGGTAGTTTTGAAAGATAAACCCGATATTTTCTCTGCGATACGCACACAATTCATCGGCATGCATCTTGCTGATAGAAGTACCACAAACCGTAATATCACCACTGTAATCACTGTCGAAGCCTGCAACCAAATTAAGCAGAGTGCTTTTACCGGAACCCGATGCTCCTAAAAGACAAACAAGTCCTTGGCTTGGAAAGTTAAAACTTGTATCCTCCAAAATAAGTGAATGATCATATCGTTTTGTAAGTTTATTTATCTGTATCACTATCTGTCACCTGTCTTCAAAGCTATTGCTGTCTTGGTCATTATGAAGGAAATAGCCGTTGTAAAGAAAGCCGCAGCCCCTACTAAAGCAATGAATATCACGCCCGAAATCAACATCTTAGAATTTAAAATACTTGCGCTAAACAAGCCTTTAGTAGCTATATTGATAAGGGGTGATGTAACAAGCATTAACAAAATTGCTGTCATGATTTCCGTTATCTTTTCTGTCAAGTTAAGCAGACTAAAATGAGCACTATTAAAGCCGCTGACTTTATAAATTGCAAATTCTCTCTGTCTCATAAAACCTGTGATCAGAGAAATAGCAATAACCATAACGACAGCCAAAGTCCCTATGAACATACTTGCTGAGCCTGACTGTTCGGTTGTTTGCTCATTTAATCTAACAATATCCTCGACAAGTTCAAATTGACCAAGAGGTACAATGCCTTGTGCGTTAAGCTCATCTTTTATGGAAATCATATCAGTTGGCGTCTTCGCTCGAATAAGAAAATTCATTGCGTTATTTTCAATTCCTGCTTGTCTTCTCAAATCATCAAGTGCAGCTTTGCTGAAGAAGAAAGAGTCGTCAACAGTAAACTCAGAAGAGACAGTATTATCTGCAACACCTACGATTGTTGCGGTAATGGATGCGTCTTTTATAACAGGCTCACCTGTGTCCCAATTGAAAATACCGCTGCTAAAATCAATTTCTTTGCCGATTGCTTGCTCGTTTGATATGCCCAACATTTTAACAAAACTTTTTGGAACAACAACCTCATTGTCTTTGCCTGTCGGCATATTTCCTGCTACTAACTTATTGATTGTCGGAACAGTACCTGATCCTTGTATTTGATATTCTTTCCCGCTAACAGTTACTTTTATATTATCAAATGCTTGTAAAAAAGCAGTAAAATCAACGCGCTCATCGCCTACATATTGATCATATAAGCCACCAATATCCTGTGATATATCAGCGTTCGGCTTTTCTTCCTGATTATCGCCTGCGCCTTCTGCACTGGTAAAGCTACCAACTATACTAATATCTTTAAGTCCATCACCATAAGTATCAATCAGCTCGTCAAAATCACCTTGGCTGCTGCTCTCAATTGTCCCACTTACAGTTGTAAGCAAAAGGATACCTGCAATCATTAGAGAAAGGGCTGATACTAAAAATCGTCCAAATTTACTTTTAACATTCGATTTGGTCATTGAAAAAGCATTTTTAATCGATAAGCGATGACTTTCACCATATGTGAGTTTTTCTGTTTTCGTTACATTTTTTTGTGGTAATGCTACAAATTCTCCCTCATCTAAATCTATTACGTTTGAATTACTGTCAATTAAGTTGACATCGTGGGTTACAACGATAACTGTCCTGTTTTTAGAAATAGCTTTCAGAATATCCATTGTTGTTTCTGAGTTTTTTTCATCCAATGCACTTGTTGGCTCGTCAGCGATAATAACCTTTGGGTTTTTCATAAGCTCTCTTGCGATGGCAACACGCTGTTTTTGACCGCCCGAAAGAGAGTTCACTTTTCGTTGTGCAAGGTCAAATATTTTGAGTTCTTTTAAAACCTTTTCCGCGTTCTTATGATTTTGTTTATTTTTTAAATACTGTGGTATCAACACATTGTCTAAAACCGATAAATCTTCGAGCAAATTAAAGTCCTGCCAAACAAATCCAAAGGTATTGTTGTAAAAATAGCTTTTTTCATTAGATGTTAATTCTTTAATATTCTTTCCGCAATAGTAAACTTCTCCATCAAAATCTTGTTCCATACCGCTGATGATTTTCAAAAGAGTCGTTTTACCACTACCCGATGCACCAACTATAAAATTCAGCCCTTTTCCCATCGTAAAGGAAATATTATTCAAAGCGAATTCGCCGTTGTATTGTTTCGATACATTCTTAATTTCAAACATCTGTTTACTCCTATCTACTATGTTAGTTTTTAATTAATCAATCTTATTAATTACGTTTTCTTGAACATACATTTTTTGTTCAACTGAACTTGTATCACTATTGTATATCAATGGACGTTAAATCCTTGTTAAGTGATGTTCGCTTAACATAGATTTAACGCATACTTACAGTACAATAGAATAAGAGGTGTTTTTGGATGAGAATACTAGTTGTAGAAGACGAGCTTGATTTGCAGGAAGCAATTGCAGATGGGCTTAGAATAGATGGATATGCAGTTGATACCTGTGACAACGGTGAAGATGCTTACGAGCTTTTATATGAAGTGAATTACGATTTGGTTGTACTTGACTTAAACCTCCCGCAAATGGATGGGCTAGAGGTTTTAGAAAAGATACGAGATGAAAAGCCTGAATTAAAGGTACTTATTCTCAGTGCAAGAAGTAGTGTTAATGACAAAGTGAAGGGCTTAGACATAGGTGGAAATGATTATTTGGCGAAGCCATTTGATTTTGCCGAGTTGGAGGCAAGAATACGAAACTTGTTAAGACGAAAATTTGTACAAGAAAATAGTATGCTTTCATTCGATGTAATTAAAATCGATTTATCAAAGCGTATAACAGTTGTTAACGACAATGAAATAGCACTTACAAAAAAAGAATTTGCATTGTTTGAATATCTTTTGCTTCACAAAGATAGAGTGGTTAGCCAAGAAGAACTGATTGAACATGTTTGGGATCAGAATGCAGATATCTTTAGTGGCGCTATTCGGGTTCATATTGCAACTCTCCGAAAGAAGCTAAAAGCTGTATTAAACTATGACCCCATTGGAACGAAAATCGGTGAAGGTTACTTTTTATTAGAAAAGAGTGGTAATGAAAATGCTTAAAAAAATGCCCATTCGATTACGACTTACTGTTATGACCGTTGCTCTTTTAACTGTCTGTTGTGTAGGAATTACCTTAATATTAAATTATTCTGCTATTAAAATGGCTACAATAATTGATGCAAGTGCCGTATTACCGGCACAAGAAGTCGGCGAAGAAGGATGGATTCATGAAAGCACTCCAGCAGCGTCTAGCAGTATGACCCCTTCCGTTTCATCAGAGGTTTCCCAAAAAGCAAAAATAGATTTTAGAATTGAAAGTATTATTTATATGCTTTTAGTTATTATTAGCGGGGGATTTTCAACCTACTATCTTTCGGGGAAGGCATTGAAGCCACTTGATACGCTAAATGATCAAGTAAAAAACATAAATGTGCATAATTTATTTGAAACATTGTCCGTGCCGCCTACAAATGATGAAATTGCTGAGCTTACTAGTACATTTAATGAAATGACGGATAAATTGAATGATTCTTTTATGATGCAACAAAGATTTTCCCTAAGTGCCGCCCACGAGCTTAGAACACCTCTTGCTGTGTTACAAACAAAAGTTGATGTATTTAAGAAGAAAAAAACACATACAACCGAGGAATACGATGCTCTTATTTACGTTATTGAGAAGCAGACAAAGCGCTTGAGAGGACTCGTCTCTAGCCTTTTAGATATGACGAATTTGGACGATAAGCGTGAGCAACGCAGCATTTGCTTAAAAGATATTTTTGAGGATATTATTTCCGAGCTTTCTCTTATCACGAAAGATAAGAATGTTACAATGACCTTAGATTGTGATAATAGCGTTGTTTTTGGAAACACTGACCTATTGTATCGTGCTTTTTACAACCTTGTGGAAAACGGAATTAAGTACAATATTGACGGCGGCACTGTTGAAGTACTTGTAAACAGATTAAGTAAGGAACAGGTTTCAATCAAGATTATAGATACTGGTATCGGCATTGCCGACAAAGACAAAAATAAAATATTTGAACCTTTTTATCGTGTTGACAAATCACGCTCCCGTCAACTGGGTGGTACAGGCTTAGGTCTTTCAACTGTTGACAGTATTCTCAAAAAGAATAACGGTACGATTACTGTTACCGACAATGAAAGTAACGGAACTTGCTTTCATGTCATCTTAAATAGTGAGTCTTCACAAAAAAAAAGGACTGACCCCTGTATTTAAGACAGAGGTCAAAAAAGCATTTATCCAACCCGTTGTCGGTGTTGTATCGGCGACTGGTTGTTTAGTTTCGTTGGTATTCGGATATAGTTATAATACTTTAAATAGTCTTTGACAGTTTGTTCTACGATTGCCTTCGTAGAACAAACTGTCAAAGTAGAACGTTTCAGACTTTAATGCTGAATGAAACGATTCGATGGGGGCATTATCAGCGGGCATACTTTTATGGGACATGCTCATGATAATGTCTTTTCCTTTAACAGCTTGTTGATATCGATAAGATGTGTAAACCGAACCTTGGTCACTGTACGGCGTACACCCTTCGGGCAAATTATCTAGTTGGGGCAAGGTATTCAACACAAAATCAGTATCTTGGCAATCACCAATCGAATAGGCGATAATCTCGCCATTATATAAATCTTGGATACTTGAAAGATACAACTGTTTCTGACCAAATGACAAGTAAGTAATGTCTATTACGAGCTTATGTAAAGGTGCAGTTGCTTCAAAATTACGGTTCAATAAATTAGCTTCGAAATAGTAGGGTTGTCTAGTTAGTTTACGTTTTTTCATTTTCACTCGACACTGCCAACCATATTTTTGCATGATGCATTGTATGACTTTATGATTCACGCGTATTTCTTGACGTAAGAGTGCAGTAATTTTCCGATAACCATATTGAAATTTATGTTCTCGGCAAAGTTCATCAATACGTCGCTCAATTGCCTGACGAGATCTTGCATCAGTAGATGCCTGTTTCCAACGATAGTAGGTAGATCGTGCAATTCCTAAGTTTGTACATATATTCTTCACACACATCGTTTCTTTCAGTGTCTCTACTAACTGTCCAGCTACTTCTTCAACCACTTCCTCTCCAACTCTGCGTACTTTTTAAAACCTCAATCTAACGGTTTTCCACTTCTACTTTTAAATATTGCATATAAAAGACTATGCTACTACTCATTTGTTGAATAATGGAGCACCCATATGGGAGTTCAATAAGAAAAGGAGTTGCCAAAGCAACTCCACAATCTTTAACTAAAGCAACCGGTATTTACTTGGTAGCTTTTTATATAAAGCCACTGAACTTTATGCAAAACTATTGTAACTACCGCTTGTGTTTGCCCACAGCGTAGGTCTTAATTATAGTCTGTTCGATCTGGCTACCGTTTGCGTCCCATGCCTTGACGCGAAGCGAAACGTAGCCAGTGTCTGGGTTTTTCACCCACACTTTGTAGTGGCCATCTTTCCTATTATCCACTTTTGTTTTGCTCCATGTGTTGCCGTCGTCCGTAGATACTTCGACCTCTACCCCTTGAATGTCTGGAGTAGCACCTGATTGAGTGACGAATGACAGGTCAAAGTGGTCGGTAATGCCACCCTTTGCCTGGTTCTCATTATCTAGGCCAATGTTATACCTCGGCCACAGTAGCGCAAGGTTTTCTTGCCCATCTGTTGGTCGCTGGGACTTGAATGTCCAAGCTGTGCTGGTCGTTGTAGCCAGAGAGAACCCGAACCATTCTGGGTGCGATGTGTCCGCTGTGATCTTATAAGTCGCCGGGTTTGAGCTGACCGCAAACTTACGCGAACTTTGGTCCGCTAACTGAGAGCTGAGATTCCCGTCTTGGTACAACCTCCAAGTGACCTTGTTTTTACTATTTGAATAAAACCAGCCGTAGTGCCCCGCCTCGCTATCACCGAAATCATTCATGTTTAGGTTTAAGGTGTCTCCCTCGCGATACGCCGAGGTATTCTCCGGTCCAGATGGAGCGTTCGCCGCGCCCATCCAAGTCTCTTCTTTCTTGTCGCCCGGCGAGTAGATGCGATATGAGTCCTTCATGTTACCCGTAAGATCAGTAACGTCTGGATAGAACTGATGGGCCCATCTGAAAATCTTTATATCGGTTTTGTTGCCTGTGGAGTACCACTCTTCCCGGTCCGGTGTTTTTTCCTCGAATTTATCAAGGAATGCAAAGAAGCCACCTTCGTCCTTACGTAATGCCACGGCCCAGTCGCCAGACTTCAACCAGCCATTTGGCCTGCGGTAGTGGGCCTTCACAACGGTAGAGTTTTCTTCTGTCACCGCGTCAACAGGATTATCCGGAATTTCACCATTAATCATCGACGCATAATTGTACACGTACGGACTGTTGGCGATTCCATGCAGCTTGATCCAGGTAGGACCATTGGCGATTCTGTTGAAGAGCACTTCTCCGTCGCTTTGGCCAAGAGTATAGGCCGGGATGACGACGTTGTCAATTATATATACACCTAGATTGAACCTCTCCCCGTTGTTATTGACGACGATCACTCCTGCGGCGCCAGCACCCATCACTGCTTTTATTTGGTCTCTCGGATTCTGTTTCGAATCGCTGGTGATGACCGCTAGCTTTCCATGGATGTCTATGCCGCTGAGATCCGCTGGTAGTGCCACGCCGACGTTGACCGCTTGGAGTGTCTTATCGCCGTCCAACTTAGGCGCAAAGTGCACTGGCAGAAGCGGAATCGACTCGTTCATATTGTCATCATAGGTTGCCTTGATAGCAGGGGCGTAGTTGCGCGAATGGAAGTTGAACTCGAACAAACCAACATTATTTGGCGCCTTGACTGGTAACACGTAGGCGTGAGTTTCGCCAATAAAATTCCTCATGTAGTCAAATCCGAAGTGGTTTGTGTCCATCCGCTCGCGGACTCCGAATTTCCAACCGTGCTTTTCGGACTCCTTAGGCGTTGTAACTTTGATCTCCTTGGCTAATCGGGCATCAAACGTGATCTCTTGCTTCTCATTACTCTTTAGCTCTATCATAGGCACTGAGGCTAGGGTATAGTTCTGAGGTATTCCGGCCTCGTCATTTGTGTTTAGTGTACTAATTACCGCGTAACGTCCCGGCTGCAAGGATAATCTGGTCTTCCCGCTGCTATTAGGATATACCTGTTTACCAACCCCCGTGTCATGGTTGAACCACACCATATCGCCTCCAGCCGGTTTTCCGTTGCGATCGATCTCATTAATTACTAAATCAACTAACGGTTCTGTTTTTGTTCCACCAATAGTCGTGTTAATGATTTTACCGTCACTTGAAGTAGCTTTTACCACTGCTTGATAATCTGCAATAGTGCCAAGCGATGTATCAAATGTTACCTTCATCTCACTGTTGCCATGTGCTGGGACAGTGACCACTGACTTGCTGAGTGTGAACATTCCAGCCGGTGCCGCTGTTTGATTCTCATTCTTGGCTGTCATGACGAGATTCAATGTCATATCACTGTCAGTTGGGTTGACATAATTATATGTCTTTTCTATTAGTTTAGTATCAACAAACCCGGCTCCCATACTGACAACTGCAGGACTGCTATACACGTTAGCCTCTAAGGCTTTCGTGATATCTACACGTCCGCCACCTTGTTGATTAGCTGAGTAGCGGGTATTTGCTACTGCAGTACCAGTTAATACCTGCTTAATATGGTCTCCTGACCAATCAGGGTGTCTTTGTTTCAGAATGGCTGCAGCACCGGAAACATGTGGTGTAGCCATTGATGTACCATTGGCACTAGTGTAGTAGTTATCAACGGCCGTACCCATAGTGGTTCCTGCTGCACGAGCAGCTACGATTGCTACTCCTGGTGCCGTAATCTCAGGTTTAGCTCTGAAATTATTGATAACAGGACCGCGACTTGAGAAATTAGCCAAAAATTCGTTTGCGCTTTTGTCAACTGCCCCAACGGTCAATGCTTTTTCGGCTACCCCTGGCGCACCAATGGTACTCTTATCTGGACCCGCATTACCTGCAGCAATAACAAATAGTGTGTTGCTTGTATCACTCAAATTGTTGACCGCTTGACTCAGTGGATCTGTTCCGTCGCTTGGTTCATCCGAACCAAGGCTCATACTGACAACATCGGCCTTTTCCTGAACTGCCCACTGCATTGCTTCGATGATACTAGATGTAGAACCTGATCCTGCGTTGCTAAGCACCTTCCCAATTAGAAGTTTTGCACCAGGAGCTACGCCCTTATATTTACCTCCAGAAGCAGCGCCTGATCCCGCGACAGTCGAAGCAACATGCGTACCGTGCCCGTGGTGATCTACATAATCTTCACCCGGTACGAAACTCTTCGCTTCAGCGATAGCATTTTTAACATCAGCATGATTCGGATCGATCCCAGTATCTAAGATAGCCACTTTCACACCTGTGCCATCATACCCTGCTGCCCACGCTGTAGGTGCTCCAATTTGTGGAACACTCTTGTCCAACATCACTTGCACCGGTTTGTCAAGCCACAACTTGTTTATGCCATCGGCAAGTTTCGGTGCGGTCGCAGCTTTGGAGCTGTCATCGTCTACCGCTTCCCAGAACTTCGCCGACATCGATTTGCTCGCCTTTAGCGCCACACCATTAGCGCTATCTAATACCTTGTCCTTTTTTGAACCTGCCGGAGCAGCCTGTTCTAACGCTTCGTCCGTATGACTTTCTGTGCCTGAGTAAGTCGCGATCAACGGGATATCGGAGACGTGAGCGTCGTCGTAGCCGTACTCGACCAACTTGGTGATATTAAACAACTCGCGGTCAAGCTCATTTGCTGCTAGGTACGGTTGTGCCTTATCCGGGATGAGGTAGAAATCGTCTCCCAAACTCAACGTGGTTACACCTACTTCGGTTCCATCAGGGTTTGGAGCAAGCGTTGCTGATTGCAAGCCGTCGGCGTTTTTTTCCAGCGTCACAACTTCGCCCGTGATAAGGGTAACAGTGTGCGAGTCGACAACCATGTTGTTCTGCAGTTGCTTGGACGCCTGGTTGGCCGGCGTTTTGGAGGTGGTGGCATCATAAGCAAATGAGTGAACAGTACTTGTTGACAAAAGTACTGCAGATACCAATCCTGCGGTCATTACATTAACAATTTTTTTGTTTCTCCTCTTTCTCATAAAATTTCCCCCTTTTCCTTACTAAATAGTAGATTAATATATTTGTAAAAATGTGGTGGTTTCGTGCTAATGACTTAACTTCACATTTAGTACACTGATCTGTCTTTCAACATCAGGTTATTAAAATTTTTCAACTAATCTAGCATCTACTGAGTTTATTAACCAGTTATTAAATATTCAGAACTATCAATCAATTAACTTCATCATCCCACATTTCTACTTTTCTGAAAATTAAACTTAGGTAGTAACTTTTGTTGTCATTGGTACTATACCTATATAAAACAAAAGTGCTATACCAAGAGTGATATAATAAGAGTCAGGACATTATCAAACTCCTGTCGTCCTAACATCGAAGAACGAGGATTTTTTAAGAGCAAGTGAAGAAATAATTACAGACAAGATATTTGGACTATGTAAAAGTCGATCAAACAGATGGTCAAAAGAAAAAGCTATTCACCTTAAAGCTACAGCGCATTTACGTAAAGGATTTTTTGAGGATATTATTTCCGAGCTTTCTCGTATCACTAAAGATAAGAATGTTACAATGACCTTAGATTGTGAATATAGTGTTGTTTTTGGAAACACTGACCTATTGTATCGTGCTTTTTAACCTTGGTGGAAAACGGAATTAAGTACAATATTGACTGCGGAACAGTTGAGGTTATTGTAAACAGATTAAGTAAGGAACAGGTTTCAATCAAAATTATAGATACAGGCATCGGCATGCCGACAAATACAAACAGAAAATATTTGAATCTTTTTATCGTGTTGACAAATCACGCTCCCGTCAACTGGGTGGTTCAGGCTTAGGTCATTCAATTGTTGACAGCATTATCAACAAGCATAACGGTACGATTAATGTTACTGACAATGAAAGTAACGGAACTTGCTTTCATGTCATCTTAAAAAGTGGGTCGTGATCAAAACATGTACATGACTAAGAGCCGTAGTGAATCATTTCTTCGTAAATGTCAAATAGCGCCCAAGTTTTCACATGGGCGCTTTGCTCTATACTTTAATTAGTTTTTTTTAGGACATGGCAATCAGTTGGAATTGTCTTCAACTAATGTAAGAGTTGATAAAGTACTATCTAATCAGTTACTTCTACTTCGTTGAACAGATAAAGAGTGAGCTGATTCGGATTAGTTTCTAACTAGATGCACCGAATTTCTTTTGTTGGTTGAGGTTCTGTACCTGCAACCAAGTTAAGGATACTCTTTAAAGCTCTGATCACTAAAATTTTTTGATTTGGATTTCTACTTTGTTACAGTTTCTTTTTTTTTCGCTTCAAATGCTGGTGTCACTACTGCTGCTGGTGTAGATTCAACTGTTGGTGTCGATCCCTCTTTTGTGTTCTTTTCTTCTTTTGGTGTCACTACTGCTGCTGGTGTGGATTCAACTGTTGGTGTCGATTCCTCTTTTGTTGTCTTTTCTTCTTTTGGTGTCACTTTTACTGCTGGTGTCGATTCTACGGCTGGTGTCGATTCCTTTTCAAAAAGTGGAGAAGCTAAAGCCGATCCTGCAAATACTGAAACTGCTAATGTCGTTGCGCCTAATAATAGAATTTTTTTCATTTTAATAATTCCTCCTTATTTTTAGTATGGGATGTTGTTTCCCACACTTCAAATTTATCTAATTAATGTGACAACAATATGACGATGTAAAAAATGTAGTGTATCACCCTGACACACGGGCAGTAACCTACAGTTAAATCAATTGCTTAGATAGAAAATAATGAAGCGTTGTCATTTTACCGACATATTCAAGCTATACACTAACGACTTAGCTTTTTTTTCAAAGTATCGTAGAAAGGATGTTTTGTAGTGAAGCGCATCTTACTTATTGAGGACGAGTTACCAATTGTTCAGATATTAAAAGTATATTTGGAAAGAAAGGATTTTTCGGTTGCTTCCCATTCAGGCGAAGGTAATGTAGTTCAATTTTTTTTAAATTATAAACCTTCATTGGTACTTTTGGATTTGATGTTGCCTCAAAATGATGGGCTAGAGATTCTAAAACAAATCCGTCAATATGGTAGTTGTCCTGTCATTATCCTAACAGCTAGAGGTAGTGTGCCCGAAAGACTAGCAGGGCTTGGACAAGGGGCTGATGATTATATCACAAAACCATTCGATCCTGAGGAAGTTGTGGCTCGAGTTCAAGCTGTATTACGCCGTTCCTCACATTTAGAAGATAATGAATTAATTAGATTAGGCCATCTTGTAATAAATCTTACAACTCATACTGCCTCTTTTTATGATGAATTAATTCCTTTGTCACCACGTGATTGGGGACTGCTTGCTTTCCTAGGAAAACACCCAAATCAATGCTTTACTCGTGATCAACTCTTGGATTATGTTTGGGGTATGAATTATAACGGTGCAGATAGAGCTGTAGATGCTTCAATTAAAAGAATTCGTCAACACTTGTGTGATTGGTCTTCAGATGAGGGCGAAATTAAAACAGTACGTGGAACGGGGTATATGATACGTGTTAACTAGCTTACAGTCTGATAAAAGTATCCCTTTACTTCGTTTTTGGACTCGAAGATATGCGGGTGTACTAATAGCCATTCTTATCATTTTAGGGATTATCGCTGGTGTATTGCTAAAAGTAAATCAAAATCAACAAAGTTTTCAAATACTCCAGGCGAGAGCTGAACAACTTAGCGCTTCATACATACACGCTACCAATATGGTGCAATCACAACCCAGTTTTCACCAAGGTCAAATACCTAGCGTACCTTCCACTCCCGTTCCTATACCTGCTTTACCAACGGAAGTAGTCCGTCCTGTTGCTCAAGATTTTATGCAAATTTTTAATGAAGAGGGTCATAATCTTGTTAACTTTTCGAGTCTAGATATATCAATATCCGAGACTCTTGCTAAAACACCACCTACTATAGAAAGTGTTCTAAGCGGTAAAAAAACTAAAGAAAAAATTGAATATAAAGATGTTACATGGCTCCGTGTTGGCATGCCTCTAAGTATAGATGGGAATGTTATTGGTGCTTTATATTTAAGTACCCCTTCACCAGAATTGTTTTCGGAAAATATAGAAACTTATGGACTTCTTGTACTTATTATTTTAGGTGTCGCATTTGGAGGTTGGCTTGTAATATATCATCTTTCTAGAAAATTAATACTTCCCTTACATCAATTAACTGAAGCTGCGAGAAAAGTTTCAGAAGGAGATTACTCACCGAATCTTCCTTCAGCATCGAAAGTAAAAGAGGCTGAATTACAACAACTATTTTCTTCTTTTAAGATAATGACAAAGCGTTTGCAACAACTTGAACAAATGAGAACTGATTTACTTGCAGGCGTTTCTCATGAATTAAGAACCCCTGTTACTTCGATTCGTGGGATGATTCAAGCCGTCCAAGGAGGCATTGTCACAGGGGAAACAGCAGATCAATTTTTATTAACAACGTTAGAAGAAGCTAAGAGAATGCAAAAAATGGTAGAAGATTTATTAGATTTTGCGTCATTAGAATCCAGCACTGTTCATGGAGAGTTTGTATTATTCCCTCTCTGGGAGGTAATAGAAGAGGTAATGCAACAGGTTCATTCTATAGAAGGTTTTAAAGATATAGACTTTGATGCCTCTCCTTTAATCAAACCACTGAAAATAGTAGCAGATAGAGGTCAAATTAAGCAAATTCTACTTAATCTCTTAATGAATAGTGCAGGAGCAGAAACTACTAAAATCACCTTAAGCATGACTATTGAAGACAAAAAGCTATACCTTGATATATTAGATAATGGTAAAGGGATTGCAGAACCAGAAATTCCTTATATTTTCGAACGATATTATCGAGGAGACAGTAAAAGAAAGAAGAAGCAGGGATTAGGACTTGGGTTACCATTAAGTCGATTACTTGCTGAAGCTAATAATTGTGAATTGTTCTTGGTATCAACCTCACCGCATGAAACTATATTTCGTCTCATGTTACCTATTGAATGAACAATTAAGTATATATTTTAGTCAGTGTTGGATCAGATGGAGGTAATAGGCTTTTAAAAGTTTTGTTGTTACCATGCATTTTCTCCGGCAATAACTGGTATGCCTCTTTTTAATGCTGCATTGTTGATAAAAGAATTGTTTAACTATTACATTAAAATAAATCAAACTAATAAAGCTTTAATAATGGCGGAATTACTAATCAATCCTGAATAAAAGGCGTGTCACTTATAATAAGTGATATGCCTTTTTTTACCACCACAAATCACCCAACTAGCAAAAGCACCTAGAATAGCTAATAGTAAACCCTTCATAAATTCCCGGCCTCTATTAAATTCCTTTTAGTTAAATAAAAAGCGCATTTCTCATTCCTGAAGAAGCTCGTCATGGAACATCCGCACTGCATGGATAATCCAGAAAAGCCCCCGATCGTATTTAAGTCAGTCAGATATTTAAAATGTCCCCTTATGGAATTGATACTTTCTGAACGCAGAGAGATTGATTTCAAAAGTAAATAAAAAACCTTAACCCAATAAAATACAGGGCTAAGGCTTCGTAAGATCCTATTTAATTACTATAGTAAGTCATATTATGGTTCTTCATTTGATTATAGAAACTAGCTTAGGATTATTTTAATCCTAACTGAATTAACACAGTATCTAATGTAGAACCTTTATACGAAGTTTTCGCTTTAGGTGGATTTGGAACTGTACTATTTTGTAATTCATAGTTATTAATAAGAAGATCCATATCCTTTTTATCAACAATCTTATCGAAGTTAAAATCTGTAGCTACATTATTAGTTCCCCAATGTTTTTGTAACTCGATTGCGTCTAATACATCGATTACATCATCCTTATTAACATCACCAGCTGGTGCAACATTTAAAGAATCTCTGAAATATCTACCTATTAATTCTCCACGAATGTCATCAAATAGGTAGTCTACTGTTTCATACATTGTAAAGTGTCCAGGAACATCTACTTTAATCGTATACGGCTTTGTATCTGCCTTAATACCATCAAAAACATAATCACCTTGTTTTGATGGTATTGGTGCTTCAAGTATAGCTTTTCCATCAAATGATGTTAATGTTACTTTCGTTCCTAATGTCCTGTGATCAATTGCATAATTCGATTCGCCTGTAGTTGGATTTTTCGCACCTTCTATTTGTACTGAACCAGTTAATCTTGAAACTTTTGCATTTACAAAATAATTATCTATATAAGTGAAAACATTTTTCATTTCTACATTTGATTGGTCAATAGTCGTTCCATAGAAATCCCATCCAATTGAAGGTTCTGTAGTATAGCTTTTATCTAGACTTTTTACGTCAAAATTAAATAACTGTAGGTCCTCAGGTAATGTTTTATCACCTAAATACGTAAATGTAAACGTATATTGTAATTTGTTTTCCCAAGTTGTTGGTGCAGTTGTTACTGAAACTTGTGCGTCGCCATATTGTTTAACCGAATCGTTAACAATTACATTTTCAATTGCACCTTGATTCTTTTCTACTTGCATTGTTAATTTTGTCGTTTTTAGGTTTTTAACATTATTTGAACGAACTGTATAATTTATCGTCTCTCCAGTAGTTATACTTTGTTTATTTGCTTTCAAATAATAGTAAGGTGTTGTATTTTTTGTAAATACAACGTGTTTGAAGGAAGAAGCATTCCTTGCAGCATCTAAAGCATAGAACACTATCGGTAATTTTGCATATTTACTATCAACTAAAATTTGATCTGAATAGTTACCATTTTTATCAACACGAATAGGTTTTGAAGGAAGTGGTGATGCATACGAATAACCAAATGAATTACTTGATTGATCAACGGGAATACCGTACTTTATCGCCTCATCGATTTCAGGATCATTTATGTTGAGCTTAAAGTCATATAACATTTGTCCCTTTGAATCTAGATCGCTGTCACTATACTCTATTACCTTTTGGTCTAACGAATCAAAGCTAGATGTAAAATTTGGTGTTCCATACTCCAGCATAAAATCTTGTGCCTTAGAGAATGTTTTTCCACTTTCACTTGTTCCTACTAGTTTCAATTTATAATGACCAGGTCTAATTAATTTATAATCACTACTGATCGGATTTTTTGAATCACCTGTAAACGGGAAGTAAATCGCACCTACTAGTCTTGAAAGAGTATATACTTGATTTTCATTCATTACGCCTGTATTGAATGTTCCAATTAACCCTAAATCTTCACCTGTCTTTGGATCTTGAATGACAACATCTAATGTTTTCATATGTGATTTTAATGATAATGAACCAGCCATAAACGGATAATCAAATGCAGTTACGTTTGTTATTTTGTTTGAATATATTGGATTAAGTAGTTCTAATGTATCGATTCCCTCGTACACTACACGGCCACCAAAAGGAATTTGATATTGCTCATTTGGATCTGCATTATTTGTAAAGACGATATATCCCTCATATGTTCCTTTTTCGGCTGTTTTCGGAATGTTCAAGTCAAATTTAATTGATTTTTGATTAATTCCATTTACTTTAACTGAAGTTGGACCTGTTAAGGTCACTCCATTTTGAGCTGCATCTTTGGAACCTCTTAATCCTGTTTGGAATTTAACATTTACACTAAATGTTTTTGCTTGTTCACTTCTATTATTCACTGTAATCTTACGTGAATCATTAATATCTTGGTCATCAAATCCATATGAACCAAAACTGATTCCACCCGTTAATTCTTTGATTAACTTTTGTTTTCCATTGATACTTGTAGGTGTTTGATCTACTACTTCAAATTCAACATTCGAATGAATTGCTTCATATGCATCTACTCGTCCACTACCGATTTCAAATACACTATAATTTTTTGAAAGTGGATCAGCCGTATTCATTAAAATTGATTTAATGTCTTCAGGCTGGAGACTCTTATTGGATTGTAATAGTAATGCTGAAACACCTGCCACATAAGGTGTTGCCATCGATGTACCTGATAATCGTTGATAAGCATACTTGTAGTCTTCAGCTTTTGAACCATCAACAGTTTTATCATTTATATAAAATGGAACGGTTGAAAGGATTGATACTCCAGGTGCGACAACCTCTGGTTTAATATCATAATTTACACGAGAAGGACCTCTAGAACTAAATGGTGCTAACTCATCGGATGCTGTTTGTATCTTAGTAAAATCGCCAAATGTGAAATCAGTTTTACCAGTTTTTAATGCTTCCAAGATCGTTAATCCTTCTTCATTTGAAACAGAGAATGAAGGAATCGCATTAACTGATTCACCTAAAAAGGACTGAATTGCACCCTCGGCCTTGTTTGCTTCATCATTATACATGATAACGCCAGCAGCACCTTGTTCCTTGGCATACGCAATTTTAGAGTCCAATGTATAAACTCCTCGGCTCATGAGTACAAATTTCCCTTTTATGTCTTTTCCCGCATAACCCGTTGGATCTCCGAGCCCCACATCAACAAGTTGGAGAGTTTTTCCTTTTAATGTAGATAAATCATCTTTATAGTTTTTTGATAATTGTCTTAAATTGTAATTCTCCCCATTATGTGCACCTGCATATTGATAAATATCAATTGCAACAGATGATGCACCGACAGTTAACGCTAAGGCTGCAGCACCTGGTGAACCTAGCGTATAATTTTTATCGCCACTATTCCCCGCTGCAACAACGGTTGTTACTCCACTTAATACTGCATTGTTTACAGCAATTGAAGTTGCATATAATGGATCATTAAGTGAATTACCTAATGACATATTAATAACATCCATATCATCCTTCACAGCTCGATCGACAGCTGCAATTATGTCATCACTTTGTCCGCTGCCATATGGTCCAAGCACTCGGTACGCATAAATATCTGCTTCTGGTGCTGCTCCAATTGTTGTATACTCACTATCCGTTACTCCACGGCTTCCAATAATCCCAGCAACATGAGTACCATGTTCTGTGTAATAAACCGATGATCCATTAGATTCAGGTTTTCCTGATTTCTTCCAATCCGCATAAGTTGTTTCCATTGGATCATTATCATCATCGACAAAATCAAATCCGCCTTTATAGGCATCCTTTAAATCTGGATGGTTATAATCAATTCCAGTATCTAGAATACCGACTTTAATCCCTTTACCGGTATAGCCTTCTGCATGTAAACGGTTTAATCCATCATAAGGTGTATAATTTGCGATATTGAATTCATCTGCTTTTAATGGATCATTATCTTTTCCTTGAACAGGCGGATCAATCGTAAACGTTTCGTTACTCCAAACTGATTTGACAACTTTTGATTTTAATAGATTCTGAATTTGATTTGCAGGTAAACTCATTGAAACACCATTTAATGCATTTTTATATGAGCGATTAATCTTATAATTTACTTTTTTACTCTTTTCATCAACTAATACTTGTCCTAAATCTTTTTGAAATGTTTCATGATCTTGATCAACTAAATTTGATGCTTCAGAATCTGATAATTGTTGACCTTCTGATGCCGCTTCAATCTTAGCAACTTTTGCTGGTTTATTTGCAAACTCGACAATTACATGGGTTTGTTCCGTTGTCGTTAAATCAATATCAGAAGAAATTTGAAGACCTGTTGATTCATTTGTAGTCATTTGGTTAAGTGCTGCTCTTTGTTCTGGTGTTAAATTAGCAAGTAAATTTTCAGTATTCGAATAGCTAACCGCTTTCGCAGTAGTTGGTACTTGTACAATAGAACTTAAAATAAAACTAGATGATAGAGCAAATACAGCTAAGCTTTTCACGACCTTACTTTTGTTGTTTGCTTTTTTCGCCATTTTCTTTCCTCCCAGTCTCTGTCTCTTTAATACATATGTAGTGAAATGATTTACGAAACAATGATTCTAATAGGTTTTAAGAATTTATTTAGAATTCATCTATTTTCGTTGATTCATTACAATTGCATAAGCTAATTATCGAGAATATTTTGAGTTGTGTAAATTGGGGGAATATTTCATTAATAAATGGTAAAAATAGCTTTTTTTCATCAGTTTTTTTAGTCGTAAAGATGTAGTTGTGCAAAATTATGTTATTTATTTTGTGAAAATGATGAATGAAGGGAATCTAAATTTGGGGGAATTGTACAAAACTATTGAATACTGTTAATTTGGTATAAAATATTTTTTCAATACGATCTATATTCTTAAGAACAATTAAGAACTATTATAGAAATAATAAAAAACAGAGAAAACCTATCAATGAACTGAACCCCGATTGTGGAAGATATTTAAAATGCACACTTATGGAACTGATGCTTTTTGAAAGCTGAGAGATTGATTTCAAAAGTAATTAAAAAACCTTAACCCAATAAAATAAAGGGTTAAGGCTACTTAAAATCCTATTTAATTACTGTGTAGTAAGTCATAAAATGGTCCTTCCTTTGATTATAGAAACTAGCTTAGGATTATTTTAATCCTAATTTAATTAATACATCATCTAACGTTACACCTTTATACGTTTCTTTCGCTTTAGGGGGTTTTGGAACAGAGTCATTTTGTAATCCATAGTTTTTAATTACATAGTCCATATCCTTTTTATCAACAGTGCCGTCGAAGTTCAAATCGGACCCTGATGTATTTTTACCCCAATTTTTTTGAAGTTCGATTGCATCTAATACATCAATTACATGATCTTTATTAACATCTCCCGCTTTTCCTGGAGATAATAAATAACTCATGTCCCTTCCGATAATTTCACCACGAACGTCATACGATAAAACGATAGACTTAGACATCGTAAAATGACCTGGTACATCAACCATCACTGTATAAGGATTTTTATCCGCTTTTATTCCACCAGCAATGTAACTACCCGTTTTGTTTGTAATAGGAGCGTCAACAACTGTTTTTCCATCATAAGAGGTGACTGAAACCTTTGCGTCAATGGTTCTGTGGTCTATTGCGAAATTCCTTCCGCCTGTTAAAGGATTAAGCATACCCTCAAACTGTAATGAACCCCATAACCTTGAGTAGGTTGGTTTCAGTTTAAAACTCTCCATATAGGTATAAACATTGTTTGTTTGTACATTTGATTGATCGATGGTCGTTCCTTTCATCTCCATATCAAACCAGTTGGTAGTCGTACCTTTCGAATATAGGTTAGATGTTTGTAAGTCGAAATTTACTAACTGCATATCTTCTGGTAAAGCCTTCGTTCCTAAATAGTTAAATATAATCGTATAATACGTATTTAACGTATCTGATGTGGTGGTTACAGCGACTTCTGCATCTCCAAATTGCTTCACTGCATCACTTACAACGACATTTTTAATGGTGCCTAAGTCTCCATGGTCTTTAATGACCGGAATAGTCATCTTTGCCGTTTTTAAGTTTTTAATATTGTTCGAACGGATAGAATAATTGACCGTTTCTCCACTCGAAATAGATTGTTTATTTGCTTTTAAATAATAGTATGGGCGAGTATTCGTAACAAAAGCTACCCGTAGCATTGTCCCAGCATCTGCAGTAAAGTTTCTTGCTGCATCCATGGCATAGAACTGAACTTTTAAAGGTGCTGCTTGTTGTTTGACTAGGATTTGATCCTTGTAATCCCCATTTTTATCCGTATAGATTGGATCATATGGCCATGGTCCATTGTAAAAGGAAACAACGGAATTGCTTGATTGATCAACAGGAATACCTAAACTTTTTGCCTCTTCTGTTTCAGGATCATTAAGATGAATATTAAAGTCATATAACATTTGTCCATTTGAATCAAGCTGACTTACATCATATTCAATCACCTTTTGATCTAACGAATCAAAAGTGGAAGTCATCGTCGGTGCTCCAAACTCGTAGATAAAAGGAGCTTCTTTTGTGAATGTTTTCCCAGCATTATTTGTTCCAACCATTTTTATTTTGTAATGACCCATCTTTGCAATGACAAATTGATCGCTAATCGGATTTTTCGCATCACCTGTGAACGGGTAGTAAGACCCAGCAAATCCACTTGTATTAGTTAATAGTTGGTTTTCAGGCAATAAATGCCCATTGTAAGATCCTAATAATCCAAGATCTTCACCCGTTTTGGCATCTTGTATTACTACATCTAAAGTCCTCAAATGTGACTTTAATTGGAAATTAAATCCAAGGTAAGGAATGGCATTTTCTGGCCAAGCTGTATCACCCGAGTACATAGGATTAATAATCGAAAATGTATCAATTCCTTCGTTTACTACTCGTCCACCAAATGGAATTTGGTAGTTTTCCGTTGGATCTTCATTATTTGTCAATACGATATATCCCTCATATGTTCCTTTTTCAGCTGTTTTTGGAATAGACAGATTAAATTTGATGACTCTCTGGCTATTTCCTTCTATATTGACTGAAGTTGGCCCATCTAATGTGACATTATTTAAAGCTGCATCCTTTGAGTCTCTTATTCCAGTTTGGAATTTCACATTCACATTAAATGTTTTAGCTTTTTCACTTCGATTATTTAACTTAAAATTTCTAACTTCTGAAATATCCTGGTCATCAAACCCAATCGATCCAAAGCTAAATCCACCAGTTAATTCTCTTATTGTTTTCTCATTTTTATGATTAAGAGTAGCTGTTCGATCATCTACTTGAATCTCAACATTTGAGTGAACGGCTTCATAGGCATCCACTTGACCACTACCGACTTCAAATACACTATAATCTTTTGATAACGGATCAGCTGTATTCATTAAAATAGATTTAATGTCTGCTGGTTCAAGATTGTCGTTCGCTTGTAATAGTAACGCGGATACACCTGCCACATAAGGTGTTGCCATGGACGTACCGGATAAACGGGAGTAGCTATATTTATAGTCCTCTGGTTTAGACCCATCGACTGTTTTATCATTTATATAAAATGGAACAGTGGAAAGAATGGCAGCACCAGGTGCTACTACCTCTGGTTTAATATCATAATTTACACGTGATGGACCTCTTGAACTGAAAGCTGCTAATTCATTGCCAGACGTTTTTACTTTCGAATAATCGCCGAAAGTAATATCTGTTTTACCCGCATTTATGGCAGCTAAGATCGTTTTGCCTTCCGTGTTTGTGACAGAGAATGTAGGAACCGCATCTACTGATTCACCTAAAAATGTCTGGATGGGACCTTCTGCACTATTTATTTCATCATTATACATAAGTACCCCAATGGCACCTTTTGCTTTTGCATTTTTAATTTTATCTATTAAGGCAATCGAGCCCCGCTTAATGAGCGCGATATTACCATCTAAAATCTTTCCATTAAATTCAGCAGGCCTACCTAGTCCAACATCAACAAGTTGATAGGTTTTTCCTTTTAATTGCGTTAAGTCATCTTTATAGTTTCTTGCTAGCTGTCTTAATGAATAATTGACCCCATTCTGTACACCAGCATATTGATAGACATCAAGTGCAACAGTAGACGCACCAACCGTTAGTGCCAGTGCAGCAGCTCCAGGTGAACCTAGTGTATACATTTTATCTCCACTATTCCCCGCTGCCACAACGGTCGTTACCCCACTTAAAACGGCATTGTTAACAGCAATGGAAGTCGCGTAAATGGGATCATTTAAAGAATTGCCTAATGACATATTAATAACATCCATACCGTCCTTCACAGCACGATCGATTCCGGCCAAAATGTCATCAGTTGTACCTGACCCATATGCACCAAGTACACGATAAGCATAAAGATCAGCTTCTGGTGCTGCACCTAATGTTTTATATTCACTATCAGCTAAACCTCGGCCACCAATAATACCCGCAACATGTGTACCATGTTCAGTATAGTAGGCACGACCACTACCTATTTCTGGTTTACCTGATTTTTTCCAATCGGCATAAGTTGTTTCCATTGGATCATTGTCATCATCGACAAAATCAAATCCGCCTTTATAGGCATCCTTTAAGTCAGGATGGTTGTAATCCATTCCTGTATCAAGTATCCCGACTTTAATTCCTTCACCAGTAAAGCCTTCTGCATGTAGACGATCTAGTCCATCATAAGGCGCATAATTCGGCACATTTGCTTCATCCGCTTTTAATTGTTCGCTATCAGCGGTAGGTGGATCTATTGTAAATGTTTCGTTGCTCCAAACTGATTTTACTACTTTTGATTTTAATAGGTTTTGAATTTGATTTGCTGGGAGACTCATTGAAACACCATTAAATGCATTTTTAAAGGAACGATTAACTTTAAATTCTACCTTTTTATTATTATCCTCTGATAATAATTGTTGGACATCTTTTTTGAAAGTAGCATGATCTTTATCAACTAAATTTGATGCATCTTCCGCAGATAATTGTTTTCCCTCTACACTTGCTTCAATTTGTGCGACTTTGGCAGGCTTATTTACAAACTCAATAATGACAGAAGTCTGTTTCGTTGAATTTAAATCTGTATCTGAAGAAATTTGAAGACCTGTTGATTCATTTGTGGTCAACTGGTTAAGTGCTGCTCTTTGTTCTGGTGTTAAATTAGCAAGTATATTTTCAGTATTAGAATAACTAACCGCTTTCGCAGTAGTAGGTACTTGTACAATAGAACCTAAAATAAAACTAGATGATAGAGCAAATACAGCTAAGCTTTTTAAGACCTTACTTTTGTTGTTTGCTTTTTTTTCCATTTTCTTTCCTCCCAGTCACTTTATTACATATGTAGTGCAATGACTTACGAAACAATGATTCTAATAATAATTTTTTTGTTTCTCCTTTTCCTCATTAAACCTCTCCCCTGCCTAACTAAATAGTAGATTAATATATTTGTAAAAATGTAAAGGTTTCGTGCTGATGACTTAACTTCACATTTAATACACTGATCTGTCTTTCAACATCAAGTTATTAAAATTTTTCAACTAATCTAGTATCAACTGGGGGTTTATTCAATATTCAGAAACATCACCCAATTAACCCTCATCATCCCACATTTCCACTTTTCTGAAAATTAAACATAGGATGTATCTTGTGCTGTTCTTGGTTCTATACCTGCTTAAAACAAAAGTACTATACCAAGAGTGACATAATAAGGGACAGGACATTTTTTTATAAGTGATTTTTAAATAAGTAAACGGAACAAGTTGATTTCGAACGGCATAAATGACTGCCTGTGTTACTGGCAAATTACTAGTTTATGTGGAGGATTTAGAATGAATCCAGTCGTTGGTCTGGATGTTTCAAAAGGGGAAAGTCAAGTTCAAGCATTTTTTTGATAAAGGCAAACCATATCGTAAGAGTTTAAAGTGCCTCATACTGTTGAGGGGCTTAGTTATCTTGAAAAGCGTTTCTTGAGGATGTGAAAAGAGTGACTGGTAAGAGGCCATCACTAGTTTTAGAAGTTACAGGGTATTATCAAACTCCTGTTGTCATTACTTGGAAGAACGAGGATATTTATTAATTATTATCATCCGTTGATTTCATACAAAGCAAGAGGATTAAGTTTAGGAAAAGTGAAGACAGATGCCGTTGATGCCTATCTTCACTGTGAGTTGTTCTATAAACAGGAGTTAGAGTAACGCATTCGTTAGTTGTATAAGGAATTAAACGTTTAAGTTTTTTATGCCCCTTAAGTTTTAAATTGATATCCCTAAATTAATAGCTTGGATAACGTAACTTTCATGTTCTTCTGATTTTGAATCAATTAGATCGTTAATAATCACAGTTATAAATTTTCTCTCCCAAAAAGTTACCTCATATTTTGTGTATAAAGTCGTATATTCTCTTTTTACCTATCAGTTAGTTCAAGAACATCTGCACTTAGTTGAATGATGCCCACATTCTCAATTTTCCCTTTATTTGTTATTCAACTAATTTGCCTTTTCTTTACTTTAAGAAAGGTTGTTTTTTTCTTTTAGATATTTTAAATAAGCATCTTTATCTTTGAGATGATTTGATGAGCCATCATCTCCTATAACATTTTTAGAGTCTGTATCAGGAGTGGGTGCAAGGATACCAAGTCTTTTGTGAATTTCGTTAAGTAAGGAGACCCCTTTAACCAAGGAACCAACAACAATTCCAAAAGCAATGCACCCACCAATGATCGGACCCATAATAAATAGAAAATAACCTAAAAGTGCAAATAACACTATTGATAGTAGAAGTTTCATTATTCATTACCCCTCTTATAATTAGTCACAATCTACAAAAAAGAGAGCTCAACACATTCAACTTTCTGAGATTCATTTAAATATTGTTTCAACAAATAGACATGCCCTGATTACCCCCACCCAAAGTACCAAAAAATGTAAAGATAATAACGATACGTAGCAGTTCTAATAACGTTTTCATTCTGCTCCACCTGCTTAAAGGAATTAATCCATTTCATTTTTTCAAACGAAAAAATTTGTGAATGCGAATTTGTATCATAGCTCTTAATCTCATAAGCACTCGTTTGTTCTATAACAATTTGTTATTCCCAATGGTTTTCACTTTAACAAAGAATAAATATCAGTATCAAACGGAACATCATTTTGATACATATAATTTCTCAAAGTTCCTTCTTTTACAAAGCCTAATTTTGTTAATAGCTCATTAGATGCTTTATTTTCAACGAAAACAACTGCTCCAATCCGCATTAAACCAAGTTCTTTAAAACCATAGGAAATCACTTTACTAACAGCTTCAGTCGCATATCCTTTGCCCCAATGTTCAGGAAAAAGTGCATAGCTTATATCTGCTCGCTTATGTCCTTTTGACCAATCTTGTAACCCAATTGTTCCGATAATTCCATCCGTACCTTTCATTTCAATTCCCCATTTAATACCACTTTTTTCATCGTAATTCTTCGAAAAATTCCTGACAATTTGTTTTACCTGATCTACACTTGTTAATGGATTTTGTCCGTAATAACGCAATACATCTGAATTAGAGAAACAATTTAATATATCTAATGCATCAGATTCAATGAGTTCTCTCAAAACTAACCGTTCAGTTTCTAATATAGGAAACATTCTCTCACTCCTTTTGTTTAATCCTAGAATCCCCTTTACATTTAAAGGGAGAATAATCCGACACTAAATTAGTCGTTTGCATTTATCTCTATCTTCTTAATTTCTTTCACATTTGCAGATCCTGGTTTGGATCCTCTTACAGTTCCTTTTAAGGTTGCTTGAACTTTATCGCCAATACTGAACTCCGTGGTATTGACGCCTTCTAAATTGGTAAAGTCAAACACAAACGAATTCATATCTGATTGAGGCAGTTCAACTTTGATCCATTCAAAATCAAGCATATTAATTTCTTCAACTATTAACATTGTATCCTTCGTCATTTCTAGGACATAACCTTGAACTTTGATTTCTGGTTCAACACTTTGCTTCTTATCAGATTGCTCGATAATGTATTCTGCAACCTCTGTTAATTTCACACCATCCACGCTTTGGTCGCATGCAGCCCAGCGAAATACTCGTTGACCACTGTTAATGTGCACCTTTAATTGATAGTTCATTATATCCTCAATATCACACATCGCCTTCAGATCTTTTTCAGCTAAGTAATTTGCAAACACTAATCTATTAAACACCTCTTGCTTTATATGTGGTGGTAAATCAAAATCGGCCATTACTTCTGTTTCATTTACAGTGATTTCTTTTTTCGCCTGTTTTGTTAAAGTATTGATTTCATTTTCGAGCTCCTCTCCATACATCAGCTCAAACTCAAAAAGATCCTGCTCACTGCTGTCGTAGCTTATTTGTAAAATGGTATCCATCCCATAAGGAATACCATTACAGTCGATCGCGATATATGAAAGATTGGTATCGTTAGCTTCCTTAACCATATTGCCACATTTGTTGGTAATGATTTCGCCACTTCCATAAGTGTCTCTGCTATAATCGTTCTTCACTTCAAGAGATTCTCCGTTATATGTTAAATCAGTTACTATTGGGGCTCCTTCAATCGTGTAGTGGACAATACGTAAATCTGAAGCAATCCCGTTCTGTATGTTGTCATAGAAACCCTGCATTTGTTCCCAGCCCTCAACTCCTCCATGGGTATCCAGAACATCAACATTATCTACGCCCTTTACCTCGAGTTTATATCTATCAGCTTTTTGCGTTCCTCCTTTGATACTGTCATTACCGACCGTGTTGCAACCAACTAGAAGGATAATTAACATTAGAAGGATATTGATATACGTAAAATTCTTCATCGGCTTCTCACATCCATTTTACGAATTTGTAATGAATACCTCTGCCAAAAGATAAAAGAAAGACATTCCTCTTTTGAAGTAAAGTCCTATTAGTTAATAAGCGTATGTATCATTGTTATTAAATATATTTCATAGTAATGGTACCCTTGCCCTTTTTGTAATTTACAGTCGCCATTGCCCCGTTCACCAAGATATTTTGTGGTGTGCTAACTGTTCCCTCCTCAAAAAGAAATTCTAAGTCTCCCTTGATACTATGAATAAATTCATATTCAGACCACTTCATTTGATTAATTTAACGTTGGATAAATGAATCCTCTCAAATGGACGATCACCTTTAATGGTTTCAATTTCAATTCGTTTTTGAACAGGCTCCCTCATGCTATCGACAGCTGCTAATACTCTCGTCAAGCCTTCCATCATCCCTTTTGCAGAAAGGATTAGAAGCGAAATGAACAGAATTGGAATGAAAGCAATCCACGGATAGGATGTCCATAAAAATTCCCACCACATTCCAAGCAAACCAGCCCATTCGTTTGAATTGGAGATTTGTTTTGTAAAGCCAAATAAATCTCCACGTCTCATATATCCTCCTATGAATAACCCAAGAACAGCTAAATGGGACATCAAAATCAGCGTGTGAATGAAATCCCTTAAGAAAATAATCGCCAGTTGAGGAACTAAAAAAGGTTTGATATGTTTGGTGACAATTCGCCAATTACTGGCACCAAGCGTCCTTGAACTTTCGATAAATTCCTTCTTATAAATGGACTTTACTTCATTTGCAATCAAGATCGAATTTGTTGGAATAAATAGAAGGGCAAAAATAACGAAATAGAATAGTATCCTGCTCAAATATGGCAATGGCTCCGGCCCTTTGATTAAGGCACCATCTACAAGAATCATCTCCACTTCTGAAATTAAGATTCCGTTCAATAGTAGAAAGGCCAATAAAGTCATTGGGAAGTAATTAAATGCATCCGCTATTGATTTAAGGGGTTTTTCAATTTTCTGAAGGAAGAAATGAATAATAAGCCCAATCCAAATGGATGGGAAAACGCGGAGAAATGTAATAATCAATGCCGCTGCAATTGTATATTTTGCGCCTACAAGCATGACGATAAATAAATCACGTCCAAAATTGTCAGTTCCTAAGGGTGGAAAGTTTTTATAACTGTAAGGTGCAGGTAATGGTTTCCCCTGGCTATCATAAAGTAATGAAGCTGTAGGAATTCGATCATTAAAGAAGAAAAAATATAGCGTGCTGACTAATAACAGGCAACTGATGGTGAGGAAGCCAGAAAGAAACAACTTGTTTAAAAGAAGTCTTTTTATGATAAACACGTAATCACCATTCCAATCTTTGGCCAGTATATTTTTCTATAAGGCTAGTAATGACTGCATAGATAAGGAAAATCGGAACAAAAAACATGATCAATGTGAATGCGATCACATTCGGATTTGGATAGCTCATTATAAAAGTAAAGATTCCATAGATGTTGAATAGTTTCTCGAAAATTACCATTGAGGACAATAAATATAGAACAATCGTTTTACTATGACTAAAAATGCTTGGTGTGATATTTCTCAGCACATGGTAAAAGAAGATTTCCGTTTTATTAAAACCTTTACTTCTTGCCAATTCTACGTATGATTTATTCCATTCTTCGCTTACTAAATGAAGGTTGATTCTGAAAATCATGAATGCAGGAATCAAGGCCAACGTAACAATCGGTAAGAAATAAGTTTGGTTCTGGGATGAGCCTGCTACAGGAAATAACAAATGACCACTTTGCTTGAAATATAAAATAACAGAAAATTGAATGAGCATTATGATGAATAAGTCGGGTAAGGATTCCAACAACGATATGGTTCTAGATACCATATCGTTTATTTTTTGGGGAAGCAGGACTGTGAAGTACGTAATTAATAAACCGAAGATAATAGCTATACATAATGCCGAAATAAAAATGGTTAATGAGTAAAAGTAGTAATCCCAAAAATTCAAGAAAATCGAATACTCATGGTTGGTCGGTCCTAAAATGATTAATTTTTGAGGAGCAATAAGAGACGTGACGATATGCCACACATTGTCTAGAAACAAAGTGAAATCAAGTTGGATACCATTTGTAAATAATCCTACAAAAGCACTCAACAAAACGATACCGAGTACAACATAAAGAAAACGTGTTAAGACTCCTAAACTTGAAATCATTTCAATTCTCCACCTTAAGTTTATAATCCAAAAAATTACACTTAAAGTTAACATTACCATACTGTCATTAATTGCAATAGACATTAATTGTCTTTTCTGATTATTTATTATTCAACAACAAGAATTTGAACAAAAGAAAAAGAGCTACGTATGTAGCCCAAGAATCAGATCAGAATTGTTGCGAAGTCCACTTTTCAACTTTTTTTATCAATTGTTTGATGAATGCTTCTTTTCCCTCCTGGTACTCATATGTGTTATCAGGAAACTGTGCTGCTAATTTCACTTTAAGCTCTCCATATTTCTGGGCATCCAATGGGTGCGTAGTCAAGTATGCTTTAAAATCCAGATGTCTTTTGATATTTTCATGTCCAAACTGATAAATATGTAAGTGGTGAGTTCTATTACTGTTACCTTTTGTAAAGTATCGTCTATACATGATGCCATTCTCACCTCTCGGCTTATAACCAATCAGCATCATATTGTCATTGAAGTCTTCCACTTTTTCGATGTTTTTCACTACGAGCAAAATGTCTATAATCGGTTTTGCATATCCGATTGAAGGAATAGACGTACTTCCAATGTGGAAAACATCGACCCATTCAACTTTAAATATTTTTAAGAGGATTTCCTCTTCTCGGTTGTATGCTTCTTGCCAACCTTCAGTCCAGGTTTGTATGTTAGTTTTTCTCATTGGAACTCAATCCTTTCGATTAAGCGATAAAAAGTTTACTAGCATCTAACAAGAAGCCTTACATTTTTAAAGACCAAGTTACTTTATTTTTCATTTAACCAGTCTTCCACTTTTTCACTCATCTCTTTTTCTAAACTCTCGATGGTTTCGGCATCATGCACTGCTATTTTTGCGTATTTTTCCGGAAACATTTTCTTTATGGAAGAAGCGTACTGATTACCGTTCTTTGGTTCAATGTATTTAATAACTTCATAACCAGAATCAGCTTTCTTCAATTGTATCAACGCAGGTAACGAGTGCCCCGATTGACTTTCGACTCCATTTGCCTTATTGAATCCACTGAAATATGACCACATGTATACGTTTATTACTCCATTTTCTTCACTGGTCCCATAGATTCTGTGGACTTCAAATTGTTTCTCTGATGGATAGTATATGCCCTTGTATTTTTCTACGATATAATCCGAAATAACTTCATCCATTTCTTCTGTCACATGTGAATTTCCATCCTTGATCTCGGGAACATCTGGAGCACACCCCACCAAAAATATCGATAGAATCAGGAGAAACCATTGATTCATTTGCCACCTTTTCACTATAAATTTCTCCCTATCATATATAGTTATTGAACCCGACCGATTTCATTTAGTGGCCAAAAAGCAACGCTTGTGCTGCCTATGACTTCCTTCATCGGGACTAAACCAATTATTCGGCTGTCTGTACTGTTACTCCGATTGTCTCCCATCACAAACAAGTAACCATCTGGAATCACTTTCTCTCCTGTCAGTTCTTCAAGGGTGAAATCCTCTGTTAAAGTACCGCTGCTCACTTCGTTTTTATTTGATTCCAAATAGGGTTCTTCTTGAGGTTCACCATTGATAAATAATTGATCATTTTTATAAGCGACATGATCTCCTGGCAATCCAATCACTCTTTTAATATAATCTTGTTTTTCAGTTGCGTGGAAAACTACGATATCATACCGATTTGGACCTTCAACTTCGTAGCCGATTTTATTAACAATCATCCGCTCTCCATTTTCAAGAGTCGGCATCATTGATTCCCCGTCGACAACAATCGGGGTGAATAAGAAATAACGAATTAGCCAAGCTGCAATAAAGGCAATGAGCAATGCTTTTGCCCACTCCCAGACCTCATTTTTTTCTTTTTTAACTTGTTCCATCCTTTGGCCTCCTGGCATCTAAAACAATAATTGTTCGTTTCTATTCCATTACATGATTTTTTTATTTCACTTACTACGAAGACGAAAAGTAAAAAGTAAAAGTTTCAAATCAATATTGAGTCATTTAATCTCAGAACCATTTGCGAAAGTTAATCCTTTTTCAATTAATGCGCGTCGGGTAATATCAAGCGCTTTCGGACCCATTCCATGTAATTTCAAAACCTCAGCCTCACTAACTTTAGTTAATTGCTCAAGCTGGAGATATCCAGCTCCAACCAGTGCACGTCGTGCTGGTGCGCCTATTGAAGTTGGGATGTCACTTATTAAACTACTATTATTTTTCGTCATTACTTCTCACCTTTCTTGAATGATTATTCAAAATAAAATTGTTAAGGATTAATTTCTATAATCATCCACTTATGTCCTTCTTTCCACCTTTTCAAAACTACGAACAATATAAAACTAAAAAAACATCCCACCTGTCAGCTACTGCTTACAAGCGGGATGTTTTCATACTAATGATTTTGCTTTTTCAATTTGCATACGGACTTGGTCAAAACCAGTTCCCCCAAGCGAATTTCTTCGCTTAACTGCCGCTTCGGGTGACAGTACATCGTAGATATCGGGTTGAATTAAACTACTGGCTACCTGCAAGTCTTCTATCGTAAGGTCCAACAAGTAAATGCCGCGTTGGATACATAGGAAAACGAGCTTCCCTGTGACTTCATGTGCTTCTCGGAACGGCATACCTTTTGTCGCCAAGTAATCGGCAAGTTCCGTAGCATTTGAAAAGTCTTGATGCACCGCTTCATTTAATCGCTTTGTGTGGACAGTCATGGTTCTTACCATGCCTTCAAAAATTTGAAGAGATCCATTCAAAGTCTGAACCGTATCGAACATGCCTTCTTTGTCTTCTTGCATATCTTTGTTATACGTGAGTGGCAATCCTTTAAGCGTAGTCAACAGGCTAAACAAGTTCCCGTACACACGACCCGTCTTTCCGCGGATTAACTCGGCCATATCCGGATTTTTCTTTTGTGGCATGATGCTGGAGCCTGTGGCGAATGCATCGTCGAGTTCAATAAATTGAAATTCCTGGCTCGACCAAAGGATGATTTCTTCAGCGAAACGTGATAAGTGCATCATCACAAGTGAGGCATTACTTAAAAATTCCACGATGAAATCACGGTCACTCACGGCATCCATGCTATTTTGGTACACTTGCTCAAACCCAAGGGTATTGGCTGCTTTTTCACGGTCAATCGGGAAAGTCGTACCTGCAAGTGCGCCGGCACCTAATGGTGAAATATCAATACGTTTAAGTGATTCAGACAAACGTTCCTGATCACGCTCAAGCATCCAGAAGTATGCCATCAAATGATGAGCAAACGAAATGGGTTGCGCACGTTGCAAATGCGTATAGCCAGGTGCAATGGTTTCAACATGTTGCTCTGCTTGCATTAGTATGGCTTGTTGAAATGCTTTGATGCTCTCAATAATTTCTTGTACACGAGTTTTTAAAAAGAGATGCATATCTGTTGCGACTTGGTCATTTCGACTACGTCCAGTATGCATTTTGCCCCCAACTGGCCCGATCAAATCAATCAACATTTTTTCAAGATTTAAATGAATGTCTTCGTTTGCAACTTCAAATACCAACTCATCATTCGTTGCTTTTACTTTCAATTGCTCCAGACCGTCGACAATCTTGCTAACATCTTCAGCAGGTAAAATTCCGCAGTCGCCAAGCATTTTTACATGTGCCATGCTGCCCGTCAAATCTTCCATGACGAGTTGTTGATCAAAGCCGATGGATGCGCCAAATTCATCAACCCATTGTTCAGCAGACTTTTGAAAACGGCCGCCCCATAGTTTGGTCATTCCGACACCTTCTCTTTTCCTTTGTTAACCATGGCATGAACCTTTGTCGGAAGTCCCCATAGCTCGATGAAGCCCACAGCAGATTCATGGTTGAATTCATCATCCGTAGTATAAGTAGCTAGTTTTTCGTCATACAGTGAATTTGGCGATTTACGTCCTTCAACAATTGCATGACCTTTAAATAGTTTCACACGCACCACACCGTTGACATACACTTGCGTTTCTTTAAGGAAAGATTCTAGTGCCACTTTTAATGGAGAGAACCACAATCCTTCATAAATCAGTTCAGTTAATTTTTTCTCGATAACAGGTTTGAAATGAGCCAGCTCTTTAACGAGAGTAATGTCTTCAAGTTCTTTATGCGCTAATAATAGTGTGTGAGCACCAGGCACTTCATATACTTCACGTGACTTGATACCGACTAAACGGTTTTCGACATGGTCAATACGTCCGATTCCATGTTTCCCAGCGATTACATTCAGCTCGGAAATGAGCTCAGCCAATGGATAGGAAACTCCGTCCAACGCAACAGGTACACCTTGTTCAAACGTAATCTCAATCAAATCGGCTGTATCTGGTGTATCTTCTAGTGCAACGGTTAAATCATATGCAGCTTCTGGTGGTTTAGCCCAAGGATCTTCTAAAATACCGCATTCGTTTGCACGACCCCATAAGTTTTGATCTATTGAAAATGGACTATCTAAGTTTATTGGAATTGGAATGTTATTTTTCTTCGCATAGTCTATCTCTTCTTCACGAGACCAGCCCCACGCACGAACAGGTGCGATTACTTCCAAGGAAGGATCCAATGCTTTGATTGATACTTCGAAACGTACCTGATCATTGCCTTTTCCTGTACAGCCATGAGCTACGGCATCTGCTCCGGTTTGGTGTGCGATTTCAACCAATTTTTTTGAAATCAACGGACGGGATAAAGCCGAAACCAATGGATATTTCCCTTCATACCATGTGTGTGCTTGAAGTGAAAGTAATGCATATTCGTTCGCAAATTCTTCTTTTGCATCAATCATGTAACTTTCAACAGCACCGACTTGCAGTGCTTTCTTTTTAATGAATTCTAAATCTTTTCCTTCACCTACATCTAGACAAACAGCGATTACATCGTAACCTTGTTCTTTTAACCACGGAATTGCGACGGATGTATCTAGACCACCTGAGTATGCGAGAACTACTTTTTTGTTCATTTGTCATTCCTCCTGAATGTATGTTTATTCACATTTAATGAATTAATATACACAGATAATAACATGTTATAAAAATGTATACAAGTGAATACTCATACATTTAATAAAGTTTAACTATTCAAAAAAAAGAGTAACCGTAATGGTTGCTCTTCAGACTGTAGACAAAAAATAAAAAGAGTGAATATAACTGTATACTAATCTAATCTTTGCGACGAGTAACCGCAGGAGCAGGTGTTTTCAGACGCCTCCACTCCAATCAACGGATTTCGCTTCTGTTTGCGTATCCCTTCATATTATTTCATTAGTAAAATGGTCGGCTATTTCTGAAGACTCCTGCGGAAAAACTAAATAAGCTAGACCCCACAGGCTCAGCTGTCATAGAAAGCTAAGCCGAGGAGGCTAGCGTTTCGTCCGCGGAAAGCGAAAGAAATAGCCGACCATAATTTTTTTCGATTGAGTGCAAGAGATAAGAATGCGAATTTTTATACTTTTATATTGATTAATATTCTTTTGTCAACAAGTTGAAAAAGCAACCGCATTGGTTGCTCTTGATTACATTCTTATTTCTTCATGAAAAAATTTCGTCCTACGCGTTCAATTAGCCCGGGAGCCATATTGTATGCTTTACTCGAAATGCCCATATACCAAGGCAAATCCACTTCACGTACAGGACGTTCAATTACTCTGACAATCGCACTTGAAACTTCCCCGACTGATAACAAGAACTTTTTAAGTGAACTTTTATATGTACCCGTTGAATCCGCTAAATCCAGAAATGGTGTATCGATAGGTCCCGGATTGATGGTCGTCACGTAAATCCCATGTGGCTGGACCTCCATTCGTGTAGCATTTGCGTAACCGAGAAGCGCGTGCTTCGTTGCTGCATACACAGACGCTTTTGGTGTGGCGATTTTTCCAGCCTGTGACGCAACATAAATAAGATGTCCTGATTTCCTTGTCATCATTAAAGGTAAAATCCTGCTTGTCAATTTCATGGGAGCTGTTACATTAATACGCATCATGTCATCAATTTGTTGGTCAGAAGTATAATGTGCCAAAGCAAACGTTCCCACACCTGCGGAAAAGACGACAACCTCAGGATCCGGACATTGACTCAATACAGTTTCTAGACCTTGATCTGTCAGCAAGTCAGCTTCAATTGCATGAATTCCGTGAGATCTAAGATCTTCGAGAGCAGATTTAGAACGACCTGTGGCATATACAGTGTATCCTTGTTGGCATAAATCTTTTGCAACCTGTAGCCCAACGCCACTTGTCGCTCCTGTAATCAAAACAGTTTTAGGCTTGCCCATAAGTGAATACCCCATTTTGGTCGCGTGACTCGATGGCAAGTTCTTCAGCAAGCAAATAGTCTACTTGTCCTATGGTTTCAGAAAGTGTCAGACCCAGTTCTTTCTCATAGACAAATGGAAATAATTTTTGTGTGATTTCGAAAATGGTCAGTTGTTCTTCAGCAAGCATCGCGTGTACTTTCATCGCACGGTCATGTTGTTTTTCTAAGCGATGCGCAATCAATGCATGGACATTGAATACTTCATTGCCATGACCACTATAAATTTTCTCTACTGGCATGGTCAGGACTTTTCTCAATGATTCGTTGTATTGAATCATGGCTTGTGGACGTCTAGCACTTGGATCAAGTGGAGGCTCAATTAAAGGATTTGATGAGATTTTTTCTAAGATATGGTCCCCACCAATCATCACTTTGCTATCAGCATGCCAAAAAGAAACATGACTCTGTGCATGACCAAGCGTTTCAACGACCGTCCAACCTGGATGTCCAGGAAGTGCATCGCCTTCCTCCACTGTCACATCAAGTGGACGATTTCCCATGAAAGCAACTGGACGTTTCATTTTCTCGACCCACGCATGATATTTCTCTGGAACACCTTCTTCAATTAAACGTTCCAAATAAAACTCATCATGGTAGGCAAAAAAAGCTGGATCTCGAGTCAACCAAAGGTCATTATAGACATGCCCATATACTTTTGCATTTGGAAAAGCGTCAATCCAGCCTGCATGGTCAGGGTGATGGTGCGTCAAGAAAACTTGCTCGACGTCATTGAACGAATAGCCCGCTTCTTTTATCCCTCGTTCCAGTGCTGTATAAGCTTCGGGTGTTTTTGGACCTGCATCAATTAATGAAAGCGTATCTCCTTTTAAAAGATAAGCATTAACGTCCCCTACAGCAAAAGGTGTAGGCAATATTAGTTTGTGGATCATATGGCATTCTCCTTAAAATGAATCACTATTCACTCTATTGTACAAGTTTTCCAAGTTCGCGTCACTTTTAAGATTAGTGAAAAAAATGAGGAGTAACAACGAATTCACGAAAGTTGAACAAAAATGGAAAAGTTGCACCCATCTCTGCATACAATGAAATAATTATCTTTCGAATTTTTATTCAACAGTTGACAACTCTTCGTAAGCAAGCCTATAATTTCAATAATTTAGAACGTTCAGGCTTTGATAAAGAACAGTAATCATGTTGAAGGAATGTAGAGAGTGTGTTCACCGGCTGAAAGACACACTTCCCGCTCACAGGATGAACCTACTTTTGAGCCGCCATGCAAACATGGCCGTGCCTTCGCGATAAGAAGGAACAAGTTGTGTTCCATGTGGGGCAAAACAAGGTGGTACCGCGGAAACATGCGTTTTCGTCCTTTCATTAGGACGGGAGCGCATTTTTTTATACAAAAAAGGAGGAGTAACAATGAAAACGATTGTATTTGTTGGAGCAGGTTCGATGGCCCAAGCGATGATTCATGGCTGGATGAAAGAGGCAACTGTTGCCCCGCAGAACGTATTTGTTATGAACAAATCCGATCGCAAGAAGTTGACTTCCCTTCATGAAACATACGGAGTACAACTCGTTTGTGATGACAAGGAAATTTTGAAAACGGCCGATTTGATTATCTTGGCAATGAAACCGAAAGACGTCCAGGCGGGCATGCAGGCAGTTGCCCCTTACCTTTCGAAGACTGCTGTTGTGTTATCGATTCTAGCAGGAGTTCCAATGGCGACAATCGAGCAAGGTCTGGGCGAACGTCCACTTGCCCGTTGTATGCCGAACACTTCCGCAACCATCGGGATGTCTGCAAGTGCTGTGGCCTGGAATGAACAAATGAATCAAACTGATAAAGAGGAAATTATGCAACTGCTGAGTACTATTGGCTCCGTCATTGAAGTGGAAGAAGATCAGCTGCATGTCATTACGGCTTTATCAGGCAGCGGTCCTGCTTATGTCTATTATTTTGTGGAAGCCTTTGAAAAAGCGGCGGTCGCAAGTGGGCTTGCCCCACATGTTGCACGTAACTTACTTGTCCAAACTTTGGCTGGTTCAGCAGAAATGTTAAAACAGTCAACCGATTCACCAGCTACACTTAGAGCACATGTGACAAGTCCAGGAGGGACAACAGAAGCCGGAATCCAAGCTTTACAGGAAAAAGGATTTATCGACATGCTTGGAAGTTGTTTGAACGAAGCCGAAACACGTTCCCGTGAGCTTGGGAAGCGCTATATTTAGGATAAATTTGCTATACTACCTCATATACATAAAAGGAGGAATAGCATTTTATGGCAAAAGCTAAATTATTCGAAGAATATTCAATCAAAAATGTAACATTCAAAAATAGAATCGTGATGGCACCGATGTGCCAGTATTCAAGTCATAATCAAAATGGGCATGTTGAAGATTGGCATCACGTCCATTACCCAACACGTGCAGTTGGCCAAGTAGGATTGATTATTTTAGAAGCAACGGCAGTCTTACCCGAAGGCCGAATTTCTGTAAAGGATTTAGGCATATGGAGTGATGAGCACACAGCAGGTTTGACTGAACTTGTTCAATCCATGAAATTACATGGCGCGAAAACGGGTATCCAGCTCGCACATGCCGGTCGTAAATCAACGGTGGATGGTGACATTTTCGCCCCTTCCCCTCTTGCATTTAATGACCAATATAAAACACCAGTTGAGATGTCAAAAGATGATATTGCTAATACAGTCAATGCTTTTAAGGCTGGGGCAATTCGTGCCAAAGAAGTTGGATTCGATGTCATTGAACTGCACGGTGCACATGGGTACTTAATCAATGAATTTTTATCTCCATTAACAAATAAACGTTCGGATGAATATGGGGGCAGTGACGAAAACCGCTACCGCTTGCTTCGCGAAGTGATTGACGCAGTTCGTAGCATTTGGGAAGGTCCATTGTTTGTCCGCATTTCCGCACATGATTATACGGAAGGCGGCATGACACCAGAAGCGTATGTAACGATGACCAAGTGGATGAAAGAGCAAGATGTTGATTTGGTTGACGTAAGTTCGGGAGCAAACGTTCCTGCATCCATCGATTCATTCCCTGGCTACCAAGTTACGTTTGCTGAAACGATTAAACATGGGACTCCGATTGCTACAGGTGCAGTCGGGATGATTACTTCTCCACTTCAAGCTGAGGAAATCCTGAAGAATAATCGTGCTGATTTAATCTTTTTGGCACGTGAATTATTACGCGATCCATACTGGCCATATCGTGCAGCAAAAGAACTGCGTACGGAAATCAAATCACCGATCCAATACGAACGTGGCTGGCTATAAGATTATGGAATAGCAAAAGGACCTTTTGCTAACGGATTCATTTTCGAAATACAAAAATTTAAATAAGAAGCAATGCAAAAGGGTTATCAATTCCTATATGAATTGATAACCCTTATTTTTTATTATTACGTTTATTCTGTAAAATTCTCATCTCTAGACAACCAAAAGGTAAATCAAAAAGAATTGGTACTCTACCCGGCCTTAGTTTTATTGTTAATAATACTTCTTCTTTTTTTGTGAAATTTTCGTTCGTACTACACAACAATTCAATTTAAAACATATCATGCGAAGAATGTGCTTAATCTGCATATTACAATAGTTTAAAGGTAGGTCGACTTATGAGTTCACCAATTGATTACACCTCAAAAAATACGCAGTTTGCTTTTGATGTTAATAAAAGTCCTTTCTTTAAAAAAGATAACCAAAACTTAATAAATATTTTAGGAAAACAGCAATTAAATACTTTGAAGAATTTATCTTTACTTGATATTTACCTTAGTGCCACCAATGTCGTCGAGCCACATTATCACCCTAATGCTGAAGAGCTTGTTTATTGCATTTCTGGAGCAGTGGCTGTTTCATTACTAAATCCATTTACTAGGCAATTTCAAAATTATTCAATTACTCCAGGGGAAGTTGTCAACATCCCCCAAGGCTGGTGGCATTATGAATTTGCCACAGAGGATTCCACACATCTACTTGCAATCTTTGATGCCCCAACGCCTCAAGTAATTCTTGGTTCCGATATTTTGAAGCTGACACCTGCAAGTATTATGGCGCATACCTATTGCTTGGATAAAAGGGAATGGAAAAAAGCCATCGCCCCGCTTGATCCCCCTACTTATATCGGACCACCTACGAGCTGCATAAAGACTGAAGAAAGCAATGCGCTTTATTCATGTAACATTAATCAATACGATAGCCATACAACGCAAGAATATAATCCCAACAACAATCCCTACCCCAATCATTAAAGGAGTCATTTAATTCCATGGCAAAAGAAGATTCTATACTTAATTGGTCAACCTATAGAAACTTATCAATATATTGAAGACGTGCATGGGGATTCTATTATCTGCAAAAATCCCTCAAACAAAAGAATAATAATTAATATAAAAGTATAAAAATTGAGTTCTTATTTTTGCACTCTATCGAAATTTCCGCGGACGAAACGCTAGCCTCCTCGGCTCAGCTGTCTATGACAGCTGAGCCTGTGGGATCTAGCTTGTTTCGTTTTTCCGCAGGAGTCTTCAGAAATAGCCAACCACCTTCCAACTTAAATATTTTGCAGAGACACGCTTACAGAAGCAATTTCTTTTGATTGGAGTGGTTGCGGCGGAAAACAACTGCTCCTGCGGTTACTCGTCGCAAAGATTAGGAACAAATTCCCATTGGACCCAATCTTTTCAGCGGGAACAGCACGAGCTGAAGAACCCGCAGGAAACGAATAGTGCAAATGTAAGTTTGCACTATTCGTTTGCGACGAAGCGATGTAGGAGCACCGGTTTTTCTAGTGACGAGGAGACTGAAGCCGTGCCCGCGAAACGCGTCCGCCACTGTAACCTTTGAATAAAGATTGATAGAAATTTAGCGAGAATCCTCAATTTTTTGGTGAAAAACAAACCTCTTATTTTGAACAAAGTTTGATCAAAATAAGAGGTTTCACCTGTTCATTGCTATTCACTTTTATAAAAAAGATTGATTATTTCGGAAATCGAATCTTCAACTAAAAGCACCCGTTAGTTCAATACATAATACATACTAATTTTTGTATATATCCCATTCGCCATTTGACCCATGGTATGTTTCAATTGAAAGTTGATATTTTCTAGTGCACTTTTCACACTGAAAAGTATGGTAAATATTATCGTTTGGCCAAGTACCACCAGATTTCAAATCATTTATATCACAATTACCTTCGATAAGTACAAGTGTGCCCTGGCTTATTATCGCTTTAAGTTGATTTAATAGATTAAAGTATTGGTAAGGCGAAGTTATTGGTATTTTCTCATTGAAACCTTCACAGTTTAAACATTTCATGTCCTCACCTTTTCATCTTTAAATACACCACTTATTGAACTAACCTGCCCCGTTAGTTGAAAAAGAAAAAAAGGGCTACCAAAGCAGCCCAAAGATTTTTACTAAAGCACCCGTTAGTTGAACAAGTAATTTCAAAACGCTATAGTGGATTGAAATTTTTGTCTTTGGCGTAACCCCCAACAACAGGTTTTACAACATTGTTTTTATATATCATTTCGCTTACTCCAAACAACTTGAAATTCCTTTGTGCTTGTCTCAAAGAGACTTCATTTGCCCCACCTTCAAAATCCGGATCCTCATTTTGTACAAGATCATCTTCCCAAAAACAAACTTTACAAATATCATAACTATCCCGTGTTCCTTCTCTAAGAGTTTTATATCCACAACATTGGCATGTATATTTCATATAATCACTCCGACACTTTATAAATTTTATCATACTGCCTGTTCAACTAACCTGCCCCGTTAGTTCAAGAAAAAAAGTGCTACTCCCCAGACTTGAAGTAAAGCACCCCTTTTGCTCAATAATTTACATATATTAACTTATTCAACACATTCGAGAAAAAACCTTCTTATTCAACTAAACTGCCCCGTTAGTTCAATAAGAACTCCACAGGGATTTATTTAATAGTAAAGTTTCGAATAACATCAATAATTAATGGAATTCCACATACTACTAACATTAAAAATCCAAAATATCGAAAAATCAATTCAACATGTTCCATGACGTCTCTCCAAAAGAAAAAGGAGGGTATAGGAAAAATCATTAATATAAAACCAACTATAAACCCATAGAAAAATGTTCTTTGTCTATCCAACCTCTTCACCCCTTCAACTATCCTAACCCGTTATTAAACTATCAATATGTCTTAATTTCGATAGAAATGGCAATATTTCCTTTAACGATACTTTTTTTGAGGGGGAACAAAATTGCTACTGTCAAAAGCATGGGAAGCATTTGAATCTGATAAAAGGATTGAAGGCTTTTCTCCACAGACATTAAAGGCTTATCGGCTCCAATTGTCATTACTTATTGAATATTTTAAGGATATTGAAATAACAACTCTGGACACAATTCAATTGAAAGAATACCTTGCGATTTCAGGGAAGCATTTAAAACCAGCAAGTCTTGCACATAGAATCCGATTTCTGAAATCATTATTCCGATGGTCCCATGAAGAAGGCAACATACTTAAGAATCCAGCTGCGAAAATTAAAGAACCGAAAGTGGGCAAGCGGATACCCAAGTATTTAACCGAAATGGAAATCGAACTTTTGCGTGAAGCCTGTCATTTACCAATTGAAAAAGCAATCTTTGAGTTAATGTTTTCAACGGGTTGTCGGATCGGAGAAATCGTTTCGTTAGAAAAGAACCATATTAATTGGTCCAATCGATCTGCAATAGTCAGAGGAAAAGGCGATAAGGAGAGGGAAGTTTATTTTAATATACGGTGCGACATATGGCTTAAACGCTATATGGACAGTCGCACTGACAATGACCCAGCCATCTTTGTCACTGAAAGACACCCCCATATAATGAGTGTCGCCCAAATGAGGTACATCATCAAGAGGATTTCAAATCGTGCTGGAATTAATAAAGAGATCCATCCCCATCAACTCAGACACAGCTATGCTACTCATCTGTTGAATAATGGAGCACCCATCGAAGTCATTCAAAGTCTACTGGGTCACGAGAAGAGTGAAACTACCCGAATTTACGCTCAACTAAGTGGAAGGTTACGGAAAGAATATTATCAGAAGTACTTTTAAATAAAAGGAGCAACGTCATTAAATGACGTTGCTCTATATTGACTAAAGCACCCGTTAGTTTAAGTGTAATCATTCACAAACTCACTAAAGCTTCCTTTAGCTAATTAAAGTTGATACAACTTTGATATAAGTTTCCAATTATCAAAAGCTTTTTCTTCAACAATTTAAATTTTGTTTATAAAAAAGCCAACCCTCGATAAACAAAGGTTGGCTATTAAAAGATTTTCCATTTAATTTAAATCAATTTTAACTTTCTCTAACTCAACAGGAATATTGGCACTCAATGAACCCATATTAACTCTTATTACATAGTCATCTAGGTTAAAATCATCAATTTCACTAATATCAAATGTGCTTGTAAAGCGTAAGTTATCTTTGTTAATTACTTCGACTGAGTGTTTAATCGGCTTCTCATAAATCTCTTTTTCTGATTCTTTAACCAAAGTGACATCATTTCGGGCAAAATTACTAAAAACCGTAAAGTGTTGATTCATGTTATTACCATTATTTATTTGGAAATCAAAAGTAATGCTCTTATCTGTCTTGATAATATTTTCTATTCCAACAGCTAAATCTTGCCTTTCAGCATTAACTTCGACAGGAGTTGCTTCATCTAACTTAATAAAATGATCAGGTTCACTTAATGCCACTTTAGGAAGAACCTCTATATAACTAGTTTCTCCCTTTATAGACTGTGGAATAATACTTCTGCCTTTAACAATAATTCTATTGTTCTCTTTGACAGTTTCTAGGTCTATTCCGTCTATGGAGATATTGATTTCTTTACCTTGATCATCATATGCCTCTAGTCGTACTTGATCATGTTTTCCTTGAATTGGAAAAGTAGCTGTATAATTAATAGCTGTTGATGCTTTACCTTCAATAATTGAATCGAAATGAACATTAATTTCTGCATCCTCTTCGTTAGTTCCTTTGTCAACATATACTGTCTCGTATGGTAATTGGTTTATCGGAACGTCGAATCGCCAACTTCCTTCCTTTGTACCTATTCTCTTAAATTCAAGTGGGAAAGAAGTTTCTGAAGGTAATTCTGTTTTTGGATAGCTTAATTGTATATGCCCTATATAGCCATTCTCTGATGGCTCCATATATACGATTTCTTTACTATCAGAAATGCCATCTTTACCATCAAATATTTCATAAAACCCTTGAACACTTCCATCTTCTTCCGTTTTTACATTTCCTTTAACAGAAAAAGCAACTCCTACGACAGCTCCATCATAATAAGCATTTGTAATAGATACATCTACACCTTTATAACTATAGGTTTGATTCAATTCTGTTATCAAATCTTGGGATTGTAAATCTCGACCTACAGCATCACTGAAAGCAGTATACACATTTCCTAGAAACGGTACTTCCGCCATAACGTGAGATATTGAAGGAGAAATGAAACTTGAAGAAATAAATATAGTTGCAGCAGCAACTGAAAACCATACAACTTTTGTACTTTTTTTATTTTCGGGTCCATTATGACTAGCACGTTCCTTTCCGGACTTTATTGCATTTAAAACACCATCTTTAGGTACTTCAATTTTCTCATATACTTCTCGAAATGATTTTTTCTCCATTACAGTTCATTCCTCCTAACAATTTTTTTAATCGATCTTTCCCTCTACTCAAATAAGTTTTTACAGTACTTTCCGGTATGTTCATCACATTAGCCACTTCACTTATAGGGAGATCATGAAAATAAAAAAGAATGATAGCATTTTTATGCTTTTTATCTAGACTATTAATAGCCTCTAATAAGTCTAGAATCTCCTCTCTTTTTTCCCTTTTATCCGCAGTAAGCTCGATCATATTGTTCAAAGGTAATTCTTTCTTGCTCTTTTTTAAGACATCATACGAACAGTTTATAAGTATTTTTGTTAGCCAAGTTAAAAAGAACTCTTCATTTTTCAATTTACCAATTGATAAAAAAGCTTTATAGGATGTCTCTTGAACAACATCCAAGGCATCTTCCCTATTTCGAACATACAAATAAGCAGTACGGTACAATTGATCGCCGTTTATAACAAGAAGTTCCTCTAGACATCCCTTGTTTCCCTTTATCGACTTTTTAATTAGGTTAAGTTCTTTCATCAATTTGACCTCCTTTCCGCTTATTAGAGCTAGATTATTATAAAAAAGTTTCAACTTTTTCTTTTTCAAGGAAAAAACAGCGGTTCTGCCAACATTAAAAAAAGAGCGTCTCATGACGGCTCTTATTATATAGCTTTCTATATCATAAATTTCGGGAGTTTTAGGAACTTACTTCAACTAACCTGCTGCGTTAGTTCAATAAGAAAAAAGGCTTCACTCCTTAATGAAGTAAAGCACCCGTTAGTTGAAGTAAGCATTATTGTTTTAAAACTTTTTTTATCTCTGGAGTTGCTTTGAGTACGCCAAAGACTTTCAGAGATTTAATGGTTTTAATCGCTAATTCTTCGTCTATGTCGTCTGCAAAAACCAGCATTCCAACTACTTTAATATCTAATATTTTATTTTGCTCCAAGACTTTTTCTAGCGATTCTCTATTGTAATGGCTAACTCCAATTACATATGACTTGTCAGTAATGATATTATCAACAACATTGGCATGAATCGATAATTGATTACGGATAGATGTTTTAATAAAGTCAGTACGATTAGAATAAAACCCCTGTTCAACTAATAAATCAACCTTTCCCAAATCCACAACATTCATGTTTATTGTTATCTTTTCAGTTTCAGCCATCTGATTACCATCCTCTCACCATCTAATTTTATATATATGTTATTATACAACTAAAAATAACCATCTGTAAAACATCTACACAGATGTTTTACAGATGGTAAAATATAACTTTTTTAATACACTTATTGAACTAACCTGCCCCGTTAGTTCAATAAGAACAAATGCTTCACTCCTTATTGAAGTAAAGCACCCGTTAGTTGAATATATTTTCTTCTAATCATCTGATTCCCCGAACAATTTTAGCCCAACTGCCCCAACTGTAAGTGTAGCCGCAATTACGGTTACCACAAATATAAGGTCATCAGCTGAATCAGTACTGTAATTTACAATATATAGCCATGCCAACTCAAAAAATAATACTAAAACCCATAAATAATAAAATCCTTTTATTTTATCCTTATTCACATTTTCTCCCCCTTATTATGTATTACTACTGTTGAGAATACCTGCACATATCTAATAATTGCTTGGTTTGCAAATTTAAAAATTTTATTTTCTTATTCAACTAACCTGCCTCGTTAGTTTAAGTACATTTTTTCACAATCTTTATAGTGATATTAACATAAATATCCAGCAAAAAAATCACCTCAATTCTAAGAAAAGATCGAGGTGAGATAATTTTAATCAAACTTTTTTATATTAGAAATTATCGAACTTTGTTTTAAATGATCAAACTTTATTTCAAAGCTACAGCTTCGTCCCTATATTTATTTACACATTTTTTACATATACAATTCTTCCTTATACTCTCTGTAGGAACTAACTCAAAGATTCCAATAGGAAATACGCCTTCTGTATCACACCAGCAGTTACCGTGTTCTACTCTTCCTGTCATACATTCGTTTTCCTCTCCACATATAGGACAATATTTATTAGCCAATTATAACCCCTCCTCATTCTTTCACAATATGAATCAAATTCGACATAAAAGAGAGATGAATTCTCACCTTTTTGTTCAACTAACCTGCCCCGTTAGTTCAATAAGAAAATGGCTGACAATCAGCCCGATGATCTTTAACTAAAGCACCTGTTAGTTGAAGAACTCCAACCACCACGGATAATCAAACTGACCATCTGAAATCTGATAGAAGTGTCCAAATATACCCAAATGAGTAATTCCAGATTCGTGAGCTACAATTGGAGTGTAGGTTGAAAACATAAAGAAGTTGACTCTTTCAATTTGAATATGAATACTTTCAGGTATTTCTTCCCAACCAATAAACTGAAGGTATGCCTGTTTTGTTGGGTTTGTCGCCATAGATAAAATAAAAATAAGAACAAGTAATGCACTAGTTAAATGCCTCTTTTTTATCTTTTTCGTTATCATCAAGTCCCCCTCGGAAAAAATATTTATTCTTATTGAACTAACCAGCCCCGTTAGTTAAAGAAGTTGAGATAAAATAGCAGGTTAATTTGTCGACTTATTATGTACCCCTTTATTTCCAAACTTCCTAATATAGAAAAAAGTACAAGTAAGAACTGCACCCATAATCATCCCGATTACTGTTAAGTTTATTCCTGTCCCCGTGTTAGTACCATCTGCACGAAAAGATGCATTAGCATATAACGAGACGCAAACGATAATGAAACCAATCCATTCAAAAATCTTAGTTCTCATCACTCAAACCCCCCCGTTATTAATAAATTATAACATAATTTACCAATTAGAAACCGACCCCCTTATTGAGGGTTATAAATCAATTGAAGTCCAAAAATATCAGGCAATATGAAGATTAAAAATAGCCCTGTAAACGAGAAGGTTATAAATCTTTTTCTATCTAAACCAACTCTTAATTCCCAAAGTCCCAGACAAACTAAATACAAACCTAACAGTGTACTAATCATTGGTAAGATTAAGATATTAATATCCATTCAATTTCCCCCTTGATATAAAGCACTCCTTAAAACCCCTTCCCCTTTTGTTCAAAAATTCACATATATTAACTTATTCAACAGCATTCCAAAAAAGCCTTCTTATTGAACTAACCTGCTCCGTTAGTTTAAGTACATTTTTTCACAATCTTTATAGTGAAATTAACATAAATATCCAACAAAAAAATCACCTCAATTCTAAGAAACGATAGAGGTGAGATAATTTTAATCAAACTTTATTAATAAATGATCAAACTTATTTAGAAATTATCGGACTTTGTTTTAAATTGTCAAACTTTATTTCAAAGCTACTGCCGCAATGGAAATCAACATTTACTTGCATAGGCTCTTTTTCAATAGTATACATTTATATTCACTCATTTCTTTGTTTGTCTACAGTCTGAAATGACTGCCGATTAAAGGCAGTCATTTTTGAATCCATAGCAAGATTTTCTTTGGGTTAATTATTTTCATGAAGTTCTCATCGATTAGTCAAGTTCATTAACGAGTGTTTACAACTGTTCCTCTTATCTTGATTTATTGTTCCATCTGAAAAGCCCACCCTTTTCTACTATTTTATTACAAGTGGTAAGGGAAACGTTAAAAGTAGCTATTTTTACGTTTCTTTTCACAAAAAAAATTAATATGTACTATATACATATTGGTCTTTCGGATCTGTTGTTTTTTTCAACCTTTTACAGTTAACACAGGGATTGTTGATATAAAAGGCTGATAATAGACGACGAAAGCGTTCCTTTAACATGTATCCATCCGTAATCTTCAATTTTCATATCCTCAAGAAATTCACCTAACATCCCGAAAACACCTAAATCTGCTACACAATGTATGATACCGAATCTAAGAACAAACAGTTGCCTAAAGCGGACACTATCTTCTTAAAGCGAATAACAAGCATGCTTTACTTCGCAGTGGCATCTTCTATAATCCAATCCACAGCACTTATTAAGTCCGGGAAAACAGCATCTGCAAGTGGATCACTCTTACCCAAGAATACTCCCTTTGTCCCTGCCTTTTTCCCTGCAATAATATCTGTATCGGTGTCTCCCACCATGTAGGATTGAAATAAATCAATATCATACTTTTTACTGAGATCTATAATTAACTTGCTATTTGGCTTGCGACAGGCGCAGCCCGATTTTGGTTTATGAGGACAATAAGCCACGTCATGAATAACTGCCCCTTCCTTCTTTAATTCAGAAATCATATGGTCATGTATTTTATTGAGCTCAGTTTCTTTCATGAATCCCAATCCAACACCGCCTTGATTAGTTACTACAAATATGAAATCAAAGAAAGGATTCAATTTTTTAATGGCTTCTGGAACACCAGGTAAGAAGTATAGCTCATGTGGCTTATTTACAAATTTAACTCTATCCGTTAGCACTTCATTAATAACTCCGTCACGATCCAAAAATATAGCCTTCTTCATTAAAATCACACCTTTACATGTATTAAACCTCGTTCAATAAAGACAGGCTTATGCGTATTTGAGGTATATCTTCAAAATTACGACCAACACTTTTTTGATGAACTGCTTTTTCAATCTTCTATTTTATTACCTTCCATTAATTTTGCGAATTGTTTCATTTCTGGATTCAGTTTAGGAATGAAATTGCTATTAAGTTTGAAATATACATTGTCTATAGAAAAACCGAGAATATACTGTCTTTGCAGTTTTTCCTCGGTTTGCTCTCTTTAAACATTTACAATTTTCAATGAAAATATCCATGCACTTTATGTATTACATCTATTATATATATCGCGAGACTTGTTCCTGACTTTTATTGCTACTCATAACTACAATCACAGCCAGTAAAGCTACCGCAACAATTGTTACGATTACTGCAAACTTCATATTGGAATTCTTTAAGTTCAACACTGCTATATACTTTAATTAGAAAACTACACTGTTCATTAACCCTAAATACATGGAAATCATACATAAAATGCTCATACTAAAGGCTATAAGAGGCGAGAACTTTTTCATCGTCGCAACCCAAGCAAAGGATAAGAAACAGATGGATAGTCCAAAAAAGAGAATCCCTAACATGTTTAAATCCATGGAAGCATCGATGGGTAAAGAAATAGATTCGGAGTAAACTGTACTAAATAATCTCGCCATTCCATTACTGGCAGCTTCTGAGTCAATGTCATGTGGTGCTTCTTGTTGTGCAAGGACAGCTGTCGCCGAGAAAATTAATAGTAGAGTAAAACTCTCCGCTTTAACCCAATTACGTGGATTAATAGTTGAGTCCTTTTGAATTTTTCGCTTCATCCAAATTCCGTTGATAATTGCAAAAAAGATTATGGGAATAAGTATTAAGTGCTTAATAAGCAAAGATTGTCCATATGGGAGAATCCAAGTATCTGCATAATTGTTCAAATCAATAACTAAAGTCATCAGAAAGTACCCTGACGCAGCTACTACCAATAAGCAGCTTATGGCTACGGGCGTAAACCATTTTAAAAATGTTAACCAGTTTGCAGAATTCACCGAAAACCAGCTGACTACTATCAATATGCCGACCCAAATTGTTACCGCTAGGAAATGGATGCAATGCGCTACAAATCCACTCCACTCGTTCAGAGAGGCTGAATGACTCGCCCATCCCAACGCTAAGAGAAGAACAAAGGTGAAGGACAATGAAATGACCGTGTGAATTTTTTTAGTGAAAATCGAGAAGATGGAAACATACAGATAAAATGCAATTGATACAAACAGCGTAAATGACCATGCTTGCCCGACTTCAAAGGTAGAAATTACATTTTGTATGGTTACCCATAACCCAATGTCCTCGTAAAGAAAGAGTACGAGTCGTATTACCGGAAAGAGGGAAAAGATCACAATTCCTAAAATAGAAATCTGAATCCATCGTTTTCGAATGGTTATTTCCGGTTTTCTACTACCGGGTATAAGTGACAAGATGAGTGAACCCGTTATCAGTGAAAAACACAAATATAATAGCGTCTCAGATAAATAAATCAAAATCATTTACTTTCTTCCTTTCTCAACAACCAAAAAGTTGTGCAAATTGCTATCAATACCAATAACAAAGCCGCGCTAATCATTATGTTATTTGAGTCTTTCGCCTCTTTAACTACTTTTTGATCATTAACGTCACTAGGGGGAGAAATAATCTCTTCAGGGCTCTGTTGATTGGGAACTTCAGAATCTGTTTCCTTCGGGAGCTCCACTCTAAATGAGAAGGTATTTTCAATTGGGTGCCCATCTGCCCCGATTATTTTCCAGTTAACAGTGAACTCTCCTTCTTCTAAAGGTTCCGAAAACCTACCGATCATTTCATTCTGTTTTATTAAGAGTTCTTCAATATGTACCTCTCCCCCATCTTCATTGATTACTTTAAGAATACTTGTATTCTCAACTGTTGTGTTAAACAGTAAGGTTATGCTTGATAATTCTTCTTTTACGACCTCTCCATTTGCAGGGGTAGAACTTGAAAGTCCAGAATGTCCCAAAGCAGAAGGACTAAATATAAAAAGAAATAATAATGTTAAGATGATAAATTTTTTCAACTCTAATTCCTCCTAATGTCTCTTTCCATGATTGTAACAAGAAAAAATTCATATTCAAACAAACATTTGAATATCATTATTGACAATTTACTGTCCCTTGCATACACTAGCAGTAACAATCAAACAGATATTTGAATGAGGTGGGTATAATGACTAAATTAGTGAAAACAAGTCCAAAAGATATATGTGAAACGACTTGTTTTGATACAGACGTAATAAAGCGAGTTAAACCTAGAATTGAAGAAATCAACAATGTCGAGTTAATATTTAAAGCACTTTCTGATGCAACAAGATTAAAAATCACGTATGCATTGACTATTGAAAAAGAACTGTGTGTTTGCGACGTGGCAAATATTATTGGAACTTCGACAGCTACTGCCTCTCATCATTTACGCTATTTACGTGATATGGGATTAGCTAAATATCGAAAAGAAGGAAAACTCGTTTTTTATTCAGTTGTCGACAATCACGTCCTACAGTTGGTTCGTATTGCACTTGATCATTCGAAAGAAGGTTGGAACAAATGAGTGAAGACAAAAATGTATACAGATTGCAGGGACTATCTTGTACAAATTGTGCTGCTAAGTTTGAAAAGAACATACGGGATATCGAAACGGTCAACGATGTACAGTTAAACTTTGGTGCCTCAAAACTGACTGTTCTCGGGAATGCTTCGATAGAAGAATTAGAAAAAGCAGGTGCATTTGATGGTATTAAAGTAGTTCCGGCAAACCAGAAAGTACAAGAGAAAAGAGAGTCGTTCTGGAAAAAAAGAGAGAATCAAAGGACGTTTATTTCTGCGTTACTCCTTCTTCTGGGATACATATCTTCAGTAATATATGATGAAGAGAGTAATCAAACCATCTTTATTTTCGGATTATCAATCTTAATTGGTGGCTACAATCTCATTAAAGTAGGTTTGGTCAATTTAACAAAACTTCAATTTGATATGAAAACATTGATGACCATTGCCGTGATTGGTGCTGCTATTATCGGTGAATGGGGAGAAGGAGCTGTCGTCGTCTTTCTCTTTGCGATAAGTGAGGCATTGGAAAGCTATTCGATGGATAAAGCACGACAATCTATTCGCACTCTAATGGATATTGCACCAAATACTGCGATTATCAAACGCGGAAAGAACGAGTTCGACGTGGCGGTTGAAGACATTCAAATTGGCGATGTCATGATTCTGAAGCCGGGTCAAAAAATTGCCATGGATGGAGAGGTCATTCTTGGCCAATCATCCATTAATCAAGCATCAATTACGGGAGAATCTGTTCCGGTTCACAAAATGATCGGAGACGAAGTATATGCAGGAACGTTGAATGAAGAAGGTTCATTAGAGGTTCGTGTAACAAAACGTGTAGAAGATACTACAATTGCCAAGATTATTCATTTGGTCGAAGAAGCTCAGGCTGAAAAAGCGCCCTCTCAACAATTTGTTGATATGTTTGCTAAATATTACACACCAGCCATTATGTTAATTTCATTATTAGTTGCTGTGTTCCCTCCCCTATTCCTCGGTGGAGATTGGAGTGAGTGGATTTATCGTGGCTTGGCAGTCTTGGTGGTTGGATGCCCGTGTGCTTTAGTAGTATCAACTCCAGTAGCCATTGTAACTGCCATTGGAAACGCCGCAAGAAATGGTGTGTTAATTAAAGGCGGTATCCATTTAGAAGAAGCCGGTCGCTTGAAGGTTGTTGCATTCGATAAAACTGGAACTCTGACAAAAGGAACACCTGAAGTAACGTCCGTTGTTTCCCTATCAGAAATGAACATTTCGGAAATTCTGCAGCTTTCAGCATCCATCGAAAAGTTTTCTCAACACCCACTTGCATCAGCCATCTTGAAAGAAGCTGAAAAACAAAAAATCGAATTGGTACCGGTTGTGGATTTCCAATCGATCACAGGAAAAGGTGCCAAAGCGACGATTGATGACCAGGTTATCTATATTGGAAGTCCAAATTTATTTAGAGAAACTCACTCTATATTAAGCACAATTGAAGCCCAAGTTAAAGCTCTTCAAATGGATGGGAAGACGGTCATGTTACTGGGCACTGAATATGAAATCAAAGGACTCATTGCAGTAGCTGATCAAGTGAGAGAAAACAGCCTAAATGTCATCAAAAAGCTTCACAAATTGGGTATTCAAAAGACTATTATGTTAACGGGCGATAATCAGGCAACAGGCAGTGCTATCGGTAAGCAACTGGAATTAACTGATGTCAGAGCTGAATTGATGCCACAAGACAAATTAAGTGTGATTAAATCACTCAGAGAAGAGCATGGTAAAGTTGCTATGGTTGGAGATGGAGTAAATGACGCTCCTGCTTTAGCAAGTGCAACTGTTGGAATCGCAATGGGAGGTGCTGGAACCGATACGGCGCTCGAAACAGCTGATATCGCTTTAATGGCCGATGATTTAGAGAAACTCCCATATACCATTGCATTAAGCAGAAAAACGTTGAACATCATCTACCAAAATGTTGCATTTGCCTTTGGGTTAAAAGTATTGGCCCTCGTGTTAATTATTCCGGGTTGGTTAACGTTATGGATGGCAATTTTTGCAGATATGGGTGCAACGTTAATTGTAGTACTCAATTCATTAAGACTGATCCGAACAAAATATTAAAATATTTGAGAAGAAAAAAGAGCCATTACCAATACCTTTTTACTCAGGGTTACTGATAATGGCTCTATTACATTATTATGCAATAAATATTTTTTCTTTAATTTAGAGTGGCTCACTTCACGTATAAACTATTAAACGTGTCACTTTTTTTCACGGTTAAATTGGTGAAAAGTAATAAGATTACATGTAAAGTAAGATCGACTTAACCAAAAGCGATAAAATCACAGCCAACAGAATTCTTTCTGAGGGCTTTTCTTGTTTACTGGGTGAAATATGAAATGGTAATTAGACTTTTAGTGAAAAGTGTGTTCTTACGTAACTAATTTATCTAACATTTTTTGTTGTCGTTTAATCACAAATTTAGACAATGTGATACTGCTTTCATATAACAGGAGTAAAGGAATAATCACAAGAATATCTGACAAGAAATCTGGTGGTGTAATCAATACGGAAGTAACAATCAACACAAAATAAGCATACTTTCTTATTTTTTGTAAAACATTCGGATTAATTATTCCTAAACTTGTTAAAAACATTATCACGACTGGCAATTCAAATAGAAACCCAAAAGGTAAAGTCATATTCAACAAAAACCGGAAATATTTTTCTGTTGTGAAAAAAGTAGTAAACATGTCATTGGACAATGACATTAAAAAACTCATCACTAGAGGAAATAAAATAAAGTACCCAAAACTGATTCCTATTATAAATAGAATAAATAGTGCCGGTACATACGCAAGTGACACTTTACGCTCCTTCTCTGTCAAACCTGGACTAATATATCGCCAAACTTGATGTGCAGCAACAGGCATAGTAGCAGCTAACGCGACAACACTTGAAATCATTAAATAAACCATCAATATATCGCTTGGACCCAATAAAGCTAGCTTAAATGGCAAGTCTTTGACCAGCAAGTGATAAATATCCTGAACGTAAATGAAGGCCAGCACAAAAAACAGTAGAAAAATTCCTAGAGTAATCATAATTGCCTTGCGTAATTCTTCTAAATGTTGAACAACATTCATGCTTTGACCTTTCATCTACAATCCTCCTTAAACGTACTTCATTATCTAATATTTACTCTTTATTTACTTGTTCTTTGGGAGTCGCGCTTTTTTCTTCTGATAAAAGATCCTTAGTTGAATTCTTGAACTCTCTTAATGTGGAACCGAAAGCTTTTCCGATTTCAGGCAATTTAGATGGTCCGAAAATGATAAGAGCAATAACCAATACCAAAATCAATCCTGGAATTCCTATATTTTGCATCATGATTTCCTCCTATTAATTGTTATGTTTTGAATAGCTGTATCTAAGCAAGGTAAAGGTTACTCAAAGATAATCATTCACTTCAATATTCTTTCCGAGCATTTTTAAGCCATGATTTATTTTCGCAATGGTTGAAAATCTAGGTAAGTAGTTTTGGTTGTTACATAATTTTTTAATGGTTGCATAACCGATGTTTGATGCTTTTTCTAACGAATAAATATTTATATCTTCTTGTTTATCGAGCCAAGCACCAAAATTACTCCTGTTATTATTAAGGTCCTTTTGCAACGTCTTCACCTCAGAAAAATTTAATATTTAACGAAAAAGGCTGTAAGATACATGATTAGCAGACCGATTGTGAAACCACTGAAGTTTAACCAAGAAACAGTAGGTTCCAAATGTTTCTTATGATCGTTAATTAACATTTTAGTGATGACATAAATTACTTGTAAGATGGCACCTGCACCAATCCCTAAGAACAATGCGCCGAGAATCGGTGAGAAAATGAAGCCACCAACCCAGGTACCAATAATTGCTGGAGCACCTGCTATTACGCCTAATAATACAAAGTCTCTTATTCTAGGTTTAATCTTCAACAAGGGAGCTGCTATTCCTATACCTTCAGTAATGTTATGAAGAGTAAAGCCAATGACTAAGAATGTGCCTAGTGCAGCTTCGCCAAGAGAGAACGAAGTACCGATAGCCAGCCCTTCCCCAAAGTTATGGAGCCCGATTCCGACAGCCATTAATAAAGCGATATTAAAAGGAGAAGAAACTTTCAATGCTTGTTTTTTCTGTGAATACTGGTCAAATCCAATTAATAATAAGAAAGTAAGAACTGCACCTAGCATTACCACCATAGTACCTTGCAAGACTGCAGGCGCTTCAGCACCCATTTCAAAGCCATCAGCCAATGTACCAATAAATAAGAATAGAAGTAACCCAACGGTAAGAGCAAGAATAGCGTTAATCCATTTTCGTGAGAAACGTTTCATGAATGGATACCACAATAAACCTAATGTAATGGGTACGATACCAACATAAAACCCTATAAACCCGTAATTAAGAAAATTGCTCCAGCTTCTTTCAGGAGTGAGTGTCGCAGCTGCAATTTCACCTTCTGTAATAATTCCATTTTCAGTAATTATCTTAATTACATGTGGATCGCCTTGCACCCAAGGGTAATTAATCGTAATTTCCCCTTCTTCAAATCGTTTTAATGATTCTGATGGAGAGACACCAAAATTCCATATCGAATCATTCACTATTACTTGAGATATCGTTAGGGGCTCTGGCCCAGTATTACTGATTGATATTTCAAACCCACTGTATGTTGTGTTAATTCGTTCAATATTTAGTACTTCGATTGGGGCGGCAGGGTCTTTTTCAATACCAGCACCATTGATCATCACCCAAGCAACTACTGCCACAAGTAACAATAGGGGTACTAATCCTGATATAATCCATTTAACTTTCATCTATTAACCCTCCTTTACTCTACTTCGAAAAATCCCATCCAGCCTAACTCAGCGAACTCACTTACATGAGCATGAAACATATATTTCCCTTTATACGGAAAACGCACTTCCAGAATCCCTCGCTCACCCTGACATTGCATAATTGTATCTGTAAACTGTGAAGGGTTATCATTTCGACCTGTTGGATAATACGTAAAGTAATTAGCATGCAAGTGGAAAGAATTTAATAAGTCGAATTCAGTTAAATTACTTAAGTATATTCGGACAAGTTGATCTTTCTTGATTTTAATCGGATGGTTCATAAATGCATTCGCATATCCATTCACCGTATAAAATTCGTTTTCGCCGTCTAAATCCAAATCAAATCCATTCATGACCATGTTCAATTCTAACGCCGGTTCTCTTGGCTTTTTTGGATCGATAATAAAATTACCATATAACCCTTTATGAATATGTCGAGCTAAAGGCATGACATGGCAATGGTAAATTTGTAATCCATATGGTTTTGCTTCAAATTCATACGTGAATGTCTGTCCGGGATATATAGACTCCAATCCATCCATTTCTGGTGGGTGAATTCCATGAAAATGAATCGAGTGAGGATGACTGCCTTTATTAATAAAGTTGAAACGTAAAAGATCACCCTCTGTACAACGAAACGTCGGTCCAGGAATCGTTCCGTTATACGTCCAACCAGGAAATTTAATCCCTTTTGCAATTTCTATTTCTTTATCAATAGCTTCAACTTCATAAACACGTAACGTTTGCCCATTTGGTAGCACACTCACTGTGCCATAATCAAACGTTGTAAGTGCTTTTTCAGCCATCTTATAGCCTTCGCTTTTTGAAACATCCGTCATTGTATTACTGTGATTCATGTTGCCGTGCTTATTACCACTGTGTGTAGCTGCTTTAATGACGGGATTTAATCCAGTCATTGTACTTAACAAATAACTGCCTGCTACCCCAATGACCCCGGCAGATCCCAACTTTAAGATGTCGCGTCTAGAAACGTTGTTTTCTTCGCTCATTGTTTGACCCTCCTCAAAAAAGTTTCCCTTAGGAAAGTTTATTGTTATTACACATACTTTATTCCTGAAGTAATCTTTTTGTCAATGACTATTTTTTTTTATTAAATAAAAAAATGTTTTATGATTGCAAGGTTGTTATTTTGTTATATTCTTGAGCAGAAGAAAAAGCACCCAACTTAATTAAGAGTGAAACTTGTCCTATTTTTTAACCTCCAATAATTTGGATTGTTAGTTTGAAGATACTGTTTTCAATTCAGTCGGATTTATTGGATGCCAAACCCACGAAAACTCTTAGTCCAAAAGGGAATTACCGAATTACTGTTTGTTTGAGTTTTTTCAACCATTTCCCTTCCTGCTACATCATCAATTCAAGATACTTTTCAACAAATAGGTCACGTTATTCTCATAATAAATTCACCAATTTCTTGTAAAACCGAGTCCTATAAAAATGAAAAAGCACTGCAATTTGAATTGCAGTGCTTTTTGTTGTTATTTGATTAACGTTTTAATATGTTATTTCTTCTTTTGTACATCAAAACAGAACAGGGTACCCTTTTTGGGGGACCTTTTTTTTGTCTATTTAAGACATATTTTTCGCGTAGAAGATTTCATCCATTTCTTTTTTCAGTTTCTTCGTAATCTCAATCTTTTCTTCTTCAGATAACTCATCTTCCTTGTACCCGAATAAGTAATTGTTAAGGTCAAATTTCTTCAGTTTACATTTTGTATGGAAAATGTTTTCCTGATAGACATTCACATCGATCATTTGGAAAACGTCCTGAACACTTTTAGGAATGAAATTTTGAATGGAATTGATGTCATGGTCTATGAAAAGTTTATGACCTTTCACGTCTCTCGTAAAGCCACGCACGCGGTAATCCATGACCATTACGTCTGTTTCAAAAGAGTGAATCAAATAGTTCAGAGCTTTTAGAGGAGAAATCTCTCCACATGTTGAAATATCGATATCTGCACGGAATGTACTGATTCCTTCGTCAGGATGGTACTCAGGATATGTGTGAACCGTTATATGACTTTTGTCCAAATGACCTACTACTGTATCAGGAAACGGCCCAGGAGATTGCTTGAATGATTCCAATGGTGATTCATCGACCGGTCCTTCAGAAACAAGAATCGTCACACTCGCACCTTGAGGCTCATAATCTTGTTGCGCAATATTTAAAATGGTTGCCTCAATCATATCTGACACGTTGGTCAAGATGTTCGTAAGACGCTCTGCATTATATTGTTCGTCAATATAGTTGATATAAGCCTCGCGCTCTTCCTTAGTTCTTGTGTAGCATATATCGTACATGTTAAAACTTAATGTTTTGGTTAGATTGTTAAAACCATGTAATTTAATTCTTTCATTTGGCGTTAAACTCATATTATGTAATCCCCTTCTCAACTAAATTTTAGACAAATTTTGCACAGTAATTAAAAATTTTTTTGTGAAAAAAGCCATATTTTTTACATGCTATATTTTTCCCGAATTTATTATTGTGAAACATACAGTCAATTATATCACTTTTTACAAAATGGCAAATTCAATCATTTTATATTCTTTAAGTCACGGCATAATAGTATAGAAAACGTGAAAAACTTTCCCATTTACTCAAGTGTAAGTTTTTTAATAAGGCACAACATATGAACTAAGAGGTGATTGTATGGTGAAACTTATTCATATGTTAGTGATATTCTGTTTTTTATTTCCTACTATATCGAATGCGGCACCAACTGATTCTACAGTTAAAGTCGCCTACATTAAGGACGGCTATTTGTGGATAAACGATAAAGGTTTAGACAAAAAAGTGACAGATCAAAAATCAAATTATCCTTATCCCCCACAGTGGTCTTTTGATGGTAAAATGCTTCTTTATCAAAAAGAAGTAAGGGCTACCATTAATGAAAGTCAAGGTACTGAAAATGAATTGTGGGTATATGATTTACAAACCAAAAAGCACCGTAAAATTTTTTATGATGGACACGATCCAAAATGGTCGCCAACTGAAAGTATTGTGGCTTTTCAAAGTGACGGTGTTTTAAACATATCTGACTTAACCAGTTTTTATAATATCGCTCTAGGAGTCGACGATTATGAATGGCAGCCGAATGGAAAGGGCTTTATCGCATCATCAAGTGCTTCCTTGAGGCCAGATGGATGGACACATCCAATCCTCTATACCATTTCATTAAAGGGTGGTTATCAAAACATCAGCGACTTAACAAAACACGTGAAAAAATTTTTAGTTATTCCAAAAGAACTTAAGAAAAATGATGTAAAAATCCCTTCAATCAATGCCCAATCGTTTGCTTATTCACCAAATAACAAATGGATATCTTTTATTGTGTCACCAACTGCTTCCTTTTCTATGGACAGTGATATGCTTTGTGTAATTTCTGCAGAAGGGAAAGAATTCACCGTACTCGATGAGGTAATCCTCGAGTTCCAGCCGAAGTGGTCATTTAAGGACAGTTTACTCGGTTATATCGCAGGCGGAGGACGAATCGTATTTGGTTTCAAAGATAAAGATTTAAAAGTAACTGAACTCCCTGCATACCATACTTTGACCCTTACTCCCAAAAACTATGCAGACATGGGATTTACATGGGTCAACGACCGTTCTCTTATCGTATCCAGAGTAAAAGAAACTGACTGGTCAAATGACCCTAAAAAACGACCCAAACCAACATTATATTTTGTAACTCTAGACAGTCAGAAACAAATCCAAATAACAATTCCTTCTAAAGATCAAGGAGATTATAACCCACAATTCCTGCCCTCGATAAACAAAATCACTTGGGTAAGACAAATCGATATCGCTTCTACCAAAGGGGATTTGTGGGTAGCCGAACTGAATGGGGAAAATGCACAAATATGGATACAAGATATCGGACCGTACTCCTTTTATCCTTCAAAATGATGGTTAGCTTAACAAAGTGAAAGCCAACTCTGGAAACATAAAAAAAACCATCCATGCGGATGGTTTTTTTAATTATTTTATTAATATAGATTTCTTTAATTGATCCAATCTTGCTACTTCTTCTTCCATTACATGAAGTCGTCTATGAATGCGATAAAAAATAGGTACGATTAATAACCACCACATAAATTCACTTCCTTCCTATAAATCTAAAGGTATCAATCCATCCCGCCACCAGTATAGTTGTTGTTATCACCCATCCGGTAATTCGAATCATCGCCTGGCTTTGCATGTGGGTGTGTTAATCGAAGTGGATAATTATTAATTTTCTTTCTTTTCCAGTCAATGTAAACGCCCATGCCGAAAAGCAAACCTAATATAACTCCAAAAAACCAACCTAATGTAATCCCTTCCCTTCATTTTTGGAAAAATAAATACAAAACCATACTGCGTCTATTTTCAACCGCTGTGATGCAGTACGGATTTAAAATACATTTAAGTTTGCAGGATTGTTGATTAGTAATGAAGAATACTATAAAAGATAATTACAAATATTAGGATGTTCTTCATGGATGCTTTTACGCTAATAGGGTTATTCATTGCCTTTGCCAGTCATCTATTTATTACCCAATTTTACTTTTAAAAAAACTAAATATAAAAAGCAAATGGAGAGGAATGATTTCTCAAGATAAAAATCGTTATATACTTGCTTTCGAGTTTGTCATTTATTTTTTTTTATTGCAAGTATGTTGAGCTTGGCTGAGAGGACTTACAATCAAACAAATTTAGGATTAATTTTGACTACTCCCATGTTTGCTTTGTTTTTTTTACTGGGGATAACTCGCGGATTTGAAGAATGGCTTTTACATGTAAAGAAAGAGCTTACTATTACGAGTGGTTAGGTTCAATTTTGATTTTAGTAACATTTTTAATTATCTTCATTGGACAACAAGCATAATCTAAGACCTACTATGTGTATTTTATATAAAACACAGTAAGAAAAGAACAGTAATCAAATTTTTTATGCTGAATGAATTGACATGAATCAGAAAAAACAAACACTGGAGCAAGACCCCAGTGTATGTAAAATCCAAGTTTAAACCTTAGTTTCAAGCCTCATCACATAAAACCCGCTCCATGCAAAAACGATTGATGCCAGATAAAAGATACTGCCAATCGTCAGAAAATCGACTAAATAGCCTGTTCCAATCACAGCAAAGGCAGCTCCTATAGATGTCCAAACATGATAACGACCGATTTCCTTCCCAGCCGTTTCTTTTTGAACGGTGCGTGCCAGAATCGTTTTTTCAGAGTTTTTTTGGACTGCGCCAAGTAAACCCATGATTATTTGAAGTACGTAGATATGCCAGATTTCAAAAGCCAATGGGAACACCAGCAAAATCAATGCCATCCCCCATGAATAAACCATTAAAAGAATTTTGTCTCCTGCTTTGTCAGCGAATTTCCCGATTATAGGATAACTTAGCGCAGCAGTTAATGCGAAAAGCCCATAAGCCCATCCGAACTGAACGTAGCTGTTCCCCACATTTTTTAGCAGCAATATATAAAATGGAAAAATCATGCTTGCTGCCATTCCAACTGTACCTTGATAAAGTATAAATTTTCTTGCATTCATTTGTGATACTCCTCATAGAAAAGATTCATGAAGCGCTCTTCTGGATCGTATTTTTCTTTCATCTCGAAGAATTCATTCATTCTCGGATATGCTTTTTCTAGCTGTTTCCTGGTCGGATAGTGATAATAAGGCAAATAATAGCTCCCATCATGATCCAGCGTTACATCAATCATTTTTCTGATGATTTGACCTGTGGATTCTATACTCTCTTCACTCTTGCCTTGATTAATAAGAATCACGAGTGCAAACATGTCATCTTTTGTGTAAGACATGACAGATTCTTCGTTTTGACCCACGTAGCGCACTGTGATGTTCAATAAGTTTAACTCTTTTTCATCTTCCAGCAATTTTCGCAAATCATCGATATACGAAGAATACTGATCAATCGGAACAAAATATTCCTGTAGCACTTCTGTGTTTGCAGCACTATCATAATCCATAAAAGTTGTCTCAGACCTCATGACATTATTTCTGGACATATATGAATGCTCCAACCGGTCATTATATCCTTCTTGGATATTCCAGAATGTATTTTTACCCCAGCCACTCAGACGTGAAAGACCAAGGAAAAATTTAGGGATGGCAATGATACTTTCCCGTTTCAACGAAGTGTAATCTTCTAAATTTGATTGTTCAGAAGCAGTAGAAAAATCAGTTACATACATATCCGTTAAAAAGCTATCTGGTGCTACTGAGATTCTGGCAAGATGCATTTTTACATCATCATTTTGCAAAACATTTTTTGTGAAATACGATGTGTATTCATCGTAAGAAATTGATTCTGTATGTACTTGATAAAGTTCGTCTTCTGTCAATTCCAAGGTCACATCTAAGATAACTCCGAAAAGCCCGTAGCCACCGATTACTAGTTTAAACAACTCTGCATTTTCATTCCGACTCACATTGATTATTTGTCCTTCAGCATTAAGTAAACGAAATGATTCTATCGTTTCAATCAGCGTATGATGGCGGATATCACGGCCATGAACATTCACGCTCATTGAACCCCCAACAGTGAAAATGTTTTGCGATTGACTGACTTTTAAAGCTAGACCGTACGGATTTATGTAAGATTGAATATCAGCCCATGTGACGCCACTTTGTACTGTAATGAGCTTATTTTTTTCATCCAGGTTGAGAATTTTATTATATTGCTTCATGTCGAGCATTATCCCCCCTGGATAAAGGGTTTGACCACCTTGACTGTGTTGCATACCTGCTATCGAAATCTTCTCGTCCTTCAGATCCGCCTTACGAACAATACTTTGGATTTCATCTTCACTATCGGTTGATTTCACGGATTTCATTTTGACAGGTAACAGACGTCCTCTGTCTTCTTGTGTCAGATTGGCTTGTTGAGACTGATACATGGTAAAGGAAGAAGCCAATACTACCGCATATATTACGATTGCTAAATATCGAATTTTGATCATTCTTAACCTCCAAAGGTCTATAAAAAGAAATAGGCTGCCTAAGCAACCATGATAGTGAACTATACATTTATCTCTATTTTCCTCTTCCTGACAACATATTGAAAGCTATTTCTTCCCCATCAATTGAAAAATTCCAACCAACTTGGATAATCATACTGCCCATTCAAAATTTGAAAGAATTTCCCCATGAATCCTAAGTGAACTATTCCATGTTCATAAGGCAATGCTTGCACCGAATAAGTGGAAAACAGATAAAAGTTTATTCTTTCTAATTCTATATCTTCTGGAATCTTAATACCGTCGTTTCTTCACTGAATTCTTGGTATTCTTGATTACTTGGATTGGATATGAAAGAAATGACTAGTAGAGACAATACAAGTAGAAAGGCTATGCGTTTCATTCTTGTCATTCACTATCACTCCCATCTCAACCTTTCAATCTCATGGCATAAATGCGTTTGACGAATTCTGCCTTATGATTCGTGTATTCCAGAATGCCACTATTGCTCTCTTTTACATATTCCAATTTGAGTTGTTCATATTCTTTTCTAGTTGCTTCGTGTGAGTTTAAATAATCTCTGAAGAAAATTAAGTTATTCCATAGTTCTTTCTTATATTCAACCAAATGGATAATATGCGTTTTCATATCATATGTGTCATCTGTAAATTTCGCAAAAACCACTTCTGATGGTCGTTCCACACCTAATCTTAAAAAGCCTGCTTTTTTAAGACCTTCTGAAAATGATTTATCGATTTGTTTTATTTCATCAAGACCAACGACAATATCCACTATTGGTTTTTCCATTAGCCCTCTAATGGATGTACTGCCGATGTGTTCAATCCTGCTACTTTCAAGCTTGGTGTGATTTTGTATTTCATGTTTTGTCTTAAGAAATTCCGTATCCCATTCATTTGAATGAGGTGCTAATATGATCTCATCTTTTTTCAATCCCAGTTTCAAATCCATACTCCCCCTCTTTTCTCATGATTACCAATGTGTTATGGAGCTAGGGTTCTATCCGTTGTATTTAATAAATATTCTTTCAGAATCTGAGTCTGTTCCTGCTCCAAATTTCCAAAACCTTCACTTTCGTTCTCACTGATAATCGTCGCCGTCTCATCGGCATTGAACCAAATGCTGTAGTAATCCAAACGTTCTGGTAGATTCTTATCAGTTTTCCGAAACAATGTTACTTTGACGACTTCCTCACGAGACATAGATGGCATTGTATTCGGGTCCCACTTAATTTCTTTGAACGCTTGATCGATATCAGCCAAACTTTGTTCATCAATAATCATCCAGGTTCCTTCAGTATTTTCCTCAGAGTTGACGATATCATAATAGACTCTGGTTAATGTAGGCGAACCTTCATTACTACAGCCAACAACACTAAACAAAATGAATGACAAAACGAAAAATCCTATTAGACTCTTCTTGATAATCATCTCTCCTTTAATTGCATTTATTGTACATAACGGATTTCCAAGAAACAGGTTCCAAAAAGTGAGGTGCGGTTATGAAGAACATTTTGACAATAGAAATATTACTACAATGACCACAGGCACCATCATGATTGTTGACCAACAACCTCCTTTAGATAGAGCCCCTAAATCACCAACCATGGATCGGTTAACAGCGTCTGCAAAATCAATCATGGGTCTACGATGTGGTCCCTTGTTCGATTTACTCTCATTTTCCAACTCATGATTCCCCCATACAGAAAATTTTGTTTATTCTAAATATAACAAAACAAGTAGATGGTATCACAGTTTTTTTGAATTTTATGGGAATTTATGAGCCGATACGATTATGTTTTAGCTCATTTGATTTTTCATATATAATAAAATTATTGAAGTACCAGAGGAGAATGAAGAATGAATTCTACTAAAAGTGTCATTGAAAAATTAGGCATACATAAATATTCCACCAAATTAATCTTAAATAAGCCAGAAACAGTCCATGATTTTGAAGATTTACACTATGATACGACCACAAAGGATACTCGCTACCAGTTCGTATTTATCTTCACTTTCACACTGAAAGATTTCACACAACAACTGAACACAATCATTGACAAGAATCTGATAGAAGACAATGGCTATCTATATTTTGCATATCCCAAAAAGAAGAATCCGACCTATAAAGAATTTATTGAACGTGATCGATTGTATGAAGATTTATCAGTTGATGAAGATGGTTATGTTCGAAACAGTCAACTGAAATTTTCGCGCATGGTCAGTCTGAATGAAAACTTTACAATTGTGGGATTGAAATCGTTGCCTAAGAAACCTAAAAAAACAGACAGCCTAAAAAATAGCCAATGTGTCGATGACTATATTGGATATGTCGAACATATCAAAGAATATTTAAGTCGCAATGAAGATTCTCTGGAAGCTTATAATAAATTGACTTTCGGCTATCAAAAAGATTGGGCACGATATGTGTATAGCGCGAAGAAAATTGAAACCCAAGAAAAACGCTTACTTGAAATGGAAACCATTCTAGGGGAAGGCTACAAGTCCATGGATTTGTATCGAAGAAAGAAAAAGTAAATGGTCTTGCAAAAGAAAAATAAGCGTAACTGAATTCCTTCATTCAGATACGCTTATTTATTTTTGATTCTTTTCAATTCATCTTGCTTCCATTCATATTCCGCAAAATCTTCCGCCACAGTAATGGAAGGAAATACGGATAATCCTTGTTTTCGCAAATCTTCTGCTTGGCTGGGTAAAAATCTGGCGCTGATATGTTGAACGATGAGATGTTTGGCTCCACTTACTTTCGCAACTTGTGCTGCCTGTGTAATTGTTGAATGGCCATAAGGTTTCGCAAGTTCCTCTGTACCTGCATCAAATGTCGCTTCATGAATAACGATATCAACGTCCCTGCTTAATTCAATTGACGCCTGGCAATAACGCGTATCTCCGAGAATACTTATAGAGAATCCATTTACCGGTCCAGCTGTTACATCCTGACTTAACACAGTTTGACCATTTTCTAAAACTACATCCTGCCCTTTTTTTAGTTTTGCCAACAAAGGTCCTTTCGGTACTCCTAGTTGAATGGCCTTTTCAATCAGTAATTGTGGTGGTAAAGGTTTTTGAATGACTCGATAGCCAAAACAAGGAATAACATGTTGCAACAATTTAGCCTCAACAGTAAATTGCTCATCTTCGAAAATTACGCCTTCTTCTATCTCAACAAAGTTCACTTTATATTGTAAAACGGTTCGCGATATACGAAGAGTCGTAGTAATCCACTCTTCAATACCGATAGGTCCATAAATGGTCAAAGGTTCTTTCCCGTCCATAAAAGAACGAGAACCCAGTAAGCCAGGCAAACCGAAAATATGGTCCCCATGCAAATGGGTAATAAATATTTTTTCAAGCTTTCTGGGCTTTAAGGTCGTATGCAGCATTTGGTGCTGCGTCGCTTCACCACAATCAAACAACCAAAAAGTGCCTCTTTCCTGCAGCAGTTTCAATACGAGTGCGCTTGTATTTCGTTGTTTGGAAGGCATGCCTGCGCCTGTGCCTAAAAATTGCAATTCCATATCAGGTGTTCTCCCTATCTTTGTGATCATCTAAAAAATCTTTACTGAAACTTGTCTTGGATTCATACGTCGGTTTCCTAACTTGTGTATGTCCTCTTGTAATCATATCTTTGCCGAATTTTGATTGTAGAGATTCTACCAGCTTCAATATAGGCTCTTCTTTTGCATGTTCCTCAAAATTGTATATGGATAATTGTTCGGTGAAGTCTACACGGTCTACAACGTTACTGACAGTCACGCCAAGCAGTCTAATAGCTTGGCCATCCCAATTTTTCGTAAACAATGACCATGCCACTTCAAAAATCTTATCCTTTTCATAAAGCAGATTGCGAAACGATTGACTGCGTGATGAATTTCTCCAATCCGCATCCCTAATTTGAATGGACACGGTTGGACCGGCGAGTCGCTTTGCTTCCAAACGGTTTGCCACTCTCGAACTCAAGTTTTGAAAGACTTTTCGCAGTTCATGTAAATCGGTTTCGTCACTCGGCAATGTCGTGGAGTTTCCTACACTTTTTGTATCATAAACGGAATCTGGGTCGACAAACCGTTCATCTTGTCCATTAGCTCGATTTTTCAGTCGAATGCCATTCTTCCCAAGTGCTTCTTTCAATAAACCTTCTTCAGCGTTGGCAATATCGCCAATCGTTTTCAAACCGATACTGTTCAATTTTTTCGCAGTGCTTTCGCCTACCCCATGCATTTCCAATACTGGTAGTGGCCATAAAACTTTATCTATATCCCGCTTTCGCAGGACCGTAATCCCCATGGGTTTCTTCAAATTCGACGCCGTTTTTGCTAAAAATTTATTTGGCGCAATGCCAATCGAACAAGGCAAATCCAGCTCCTGTACTAACCTTGTCTGAATGTCCGCTGCAATTTGTAAGGGTGACATAGGGCTATCAATTTCTGTGACATCCATATAACCTTCATCTATCGATACTGGTTCTACTTGTTTTGTATACGTTCTTAATAAATCAAACATCGCTCGAGATGCAATTCGATAACGCTCGAAATTTGGAGGCAACAATATTAGTTCGGGACATTTTCGCTTTGCTTCCCACACACTCATCGTTGTATAGACTCCACGGGCACGCGCCTCATATGAACAAGTTACGAGAATACCTCTTCGTTCTTTTGGATTTCCGGCAATGGCAATCGCTTTCCCTTTTAAAGTAGGATCATACGATTGCTCAACTGACGCATAAAAACTATTCATATCAATATGAAAAATAATACGAGATTTATTGCGTTTTATGTCCATCATTTCCTCATCGCCTCTTCATGTACTGAACATAATCATAACAAAAATCGAGACATCAGGTTAACCTGAAATCTCGACTTTAGCCATGCATTAAGCTTGTTTTGCGGAAACCTTAACAATTTCAACGAGTAAATCTGACAATTTCTCAAGTTCTTCTACAGGCATGCGTTCGTTTTTCGTGTGAATCTCTTCATATCCAACAGACAAATTCACCGTAGGAATGCCGAAGCCTGCAATGATGTTTGCATCACTTCCGCCACCACTTGTTCCTAGGTTTGGTGTGCGTCCAATGTTCTTGACTGCTTGAATGGCTACTTGCGTCACATGTTCATCTTCATCAAAACGGAAGCCAGGATACATTAACTGAATATCAATTTCGGCTTTTCCACCCATTGCAGCAGCGGTCTCTTCAAATACCGTTTTCATATGAGCAGTTTGAATGTCCAATTTATCTGGCACAATCGAACGTGCTTCAGCCAGAATATTCACTTCATCGCATACGATATTCGTTGCACCGCCACCTTCAAAACGTCCGATATTGGCAGTCGTTTCTTCATCGATACGACCTAATGTCATTTTCGCTATTGATTTCGCAGCAATGTTAATGGCAGAAATTCCTTTTTCTGGTGCAACGCCTGCATGTGCAGTTTTGCCCAAAATCTTCGCTCCAATTTTTGCTTGGTAAGGGGCTGCCGTAACGATTCCTCCGACTTTTCCATCTGAATCGACTGCAAATCCATATTTGGCAGTGATTAGAGAAGCATCTAATTGTTTTGCACCTGCAAGTCCACTTTCTTCACCAGCAGTAATAATGAATTGAATGTCCCCATGCTCAACTGACTCTTCTTTTAGGCGTTTAATCATGTCGAATAACGCCGCAATGCCTGCTTTATCATCTGCACCTAAAATCGTTGTGCCGTCGGAATAAATATAGCCGTCTTCGCGAAGTTCAGGTTTAATCCCTTTCCCGGGAACTACAGTATCCATATGAGTCGTGAAATATATTGTGTCCACATCTGCGAGAGTTCCTTTTAAAGTGGCGATTAAATTTCCAGCACCATGGCCACTTCGGGCAGCCGAGTCGTCTTCAATTACGTCAAAACCCAGGTCTTCCATTTTGCTTTTTAAGATAGGTGCAATTATTTGCTCATGTTTTGTTTCTGAATCTATTTGTACGAGTTCCAAAAACTCATCAATTAAACGTTGGTTTGTCATATTAAAACTCCTTTATAATGGGATATTGCCATGTTTTTTGGTTGGTCGGGTTTCTTTCTTATTACGCATCATATCTAGAGCCTGAATGAGTTTAATTCGCGTTTCGCGTGGATCGATTACATCATCCACCATACCTCGTGCAGCAGCTACATAAGGGTTTGCAAATTTTTCGCGATATTCCTCGATTTTTGTCGCACGCGTTTGTTCAGGATTGTCGCTTTGCGCGATTTCCCGGGAAAAGATTACGTTTGCTGCCCCTTGTGGACCCATTACTGCAATTTCTGCGTTTGGCCAAGAGAACACCAGATCAGCACCGATGGATTTAGAGTTTAGTGCTACATATGCTCCACCATATGCTTTTCTTAAAATGACTGTCATCTTCGGAACAGTTGCTTCAGAATACGCATACAAAATCTTCGCCCCATGACGAATGATTCCACCATGTTCTTGTTTAATTCCCGGGAAAAATCCGGTTACATCTTCAAACGTAATGATTGGAATATTGAATGAGTCACAGAATCGAATAAAACGTGCTGCTTTATCCGAAGAATTGATGTCGAGACCACCAGCCATTACTTTCGGCTGGTTACACACCAAACCTACGACTTCCCCTTTAATACGAGCCAGACCAATTACAATATTACGTGCAAACTCTTTCTGTACTTCCATGAATGAATCCTGGTCCACCACTTGTTCGATAACTATACGAATGTCGTAAGGACGAATTGCATCAAACGGTACAACATCCGTTAATTCAGGTCGATAATCATCCATTTGGTCAGCTTCCAGACGAGGTGGTTTCTCATCGTTATTTTGTGGCAAGAAACTTAGTAAATCTCTAACCTGCTGAAGTATTTCCTGCTCTGTTTTAGCACGGAAATGAGCATTTCCACTGATGGCATTATGTACTTTTGAACCGCCCAAGTCCTCAGAAGATATTTTTTCTCCTGTAACTGTTTCAATAACTTTTGGACCTGTAATAAACATTTGGCTTGTCTTATCGACCATAAAGACAAAATCCGTGATTGCTGGAGAATAGACTGCTCCACCGGCACATGGTCCCATAATGACCGAGATTTGCGGAATGACGCCTGAATAAATGGTATTACGATAGAAAATGTGGCCATATCCATCAAGAGACACAACGCCCTCTTGAATACGTGCACCACCAGAATCATTTAACCCAATGAACGGTGCGCCATTTTTAGCTGCCAAGTCCATGACATTGGCAATTTTCATCGCATGCATCTCACCAAGTGCTCCGCCAAATACTGTGAAGTCCTGAGAGAATAAATAAATCGCACGACCATTTACTTTCCCGTATCCTGTAACGACTCCATCCCCAGGACCTTTTTGAGTGTCCATGCCAAAGTCGACCGTACGGTGTTCAATGAATGGATTCAATTCAACGAATGTTCCTGGATCGACCAATAAATCGATGCGTTCACGTGCTGTCAATTTTCCTTTAGCGTGCTGTTTTTCAATTCTATCGTCTCCGCCGCCGAGTTCTATTTCACGCTTGCGATCATATAAATCATTGATTTTTTCATAAATGTCCATGTATATTACCCCTTTAACCCGCTTTTATCACACAATTCATAAAGTACACCGAAAGAAGACTTTGGATGCAAGAAGGCAACTTGAGCACCACCCGCTCCAATCTTCGGCTGTTCATTTAATATTCGTACGCCTTTTTCACGAAGTTCAATCATGCGTTCGTCGATGCCTTCTACTCCAAAAGCAATGTGGTGAATGCCTTCCCCTTTTTTTTCAATGAAAGAGTGAATGGCACTTTGTTCAGACATTGGCTCCAGTAACTCAAGTTTGACGTTACCTGCATCAATGAATGCCACACGAACTGATTCAGAAGCTACTTCTTCGATTTTCAAAACTGTTAAACCTAATGTTTCTGTATAATAAGGGATTGTTTCATCTAGATTTTTAACGGCGATGCCGATATGATCGACCTTTTTCAAAATAGCCACACCCTTCTGTTTTCTCCATCCTCTATTGTACCGATTTCTTTTTGAAAACTCTACCTCTTGAGAATTTTTTCAGTTTCTACTAAACTTAAGAATAGCTAGTTAAAGGAGTTGTCCCGCATGCGTAATGCTAATTTCCGCAAGTTTGTCATCTATTTAATGATCATCATGATGGCTTTATCAAGTATCTTGTTTGGATTAAGTTTGTTCTTTTAAAAAAACAGCTTCGAAGGAATCTTATTACTCCTTCGAAGCTGTCTTTTTTTTCATATTAAATCCAACAAAGCTACGTTTGATACGTAAATACTGTTCCATCTCTTCGATGAATTGATAAAGTGCCGCCATAGCCAAAAAGTTCTCATGATCTTTCGGCAGAGGCATCTTAGCAAAGTCTTCTTTAACCTCATCTAGCTTCGAAATAAACTTATGAGCCGTATTTCCGGAATGTACGTGATTCGCCAATTCTTCCATAAAGTCAGCGACAATGTAACAATGAGAAATGTTGACTGGCAACGCAGTTATTTTCGGTAAGACTCTCTCAATAATTTCGAACTGTTGTTCGCGCATATCGAAATATAGGTAATGCAGATTTTGTCTGCGGTTTAAATGGTTTTCGACATCCTGATAAGCAAGAGCTTTTCCTTTTTCAATCACTTCAGAGGCTTCAACAAGTTCTTTTCCATCCCAATCCGATTCTCCGTTTCGTAAATACGAAGTGATTTCATGAAAAATCTTCGAATACAAGGACTCGAGATCCAAACGATATTTTTTTAAATCTTTTTCAATTGAAGGCATGTATAAGTTAACTAACAATGCCACGCCAAATCCGACAATCATCAATTGAACTTCATTCCACAACAGTGACCATGACATATCTTTAGCATCAAATAAATGCAGGAGGATGACAACGCTAGAAACAAAGCCATCCTGAAATCTTAAGGATACAAGCGTTGGAATAAATAATATTAAAATAAGGCCGAAAACTAGTGGATGATACGCGATTCCTTCAAAAAATACGAAAGCGAACCCCACCCCGATGATGCTGGCAATGATTCGTGAATAAACTGCACGTAGTGACTTCCGTTTAGTGGGTTGAATGCACAAAACGGTCAAAATGAAGGCGGAACTATAATAATCCAAATTCAGAAACATGGCAATAAGCATGGCTATACTCGCGCCAACTGCCGTTTTTAATGTCCGATAACCGATTTTAAATCGCCGGAAATTCATGAGTACACCAACTTTCGCACGAAAAGTGTAAATCAACATTTTTCTTAACATGCATTTAGAGTAACCAAATATTTAATCTTCTAGCTTTATACGTGAAGAGTGAGCCCACGAGTGTAGAGTCAATAAATAAAGAAGAAAAAAGAGCACCGACTAAGTGCTCTTCCTTTCCTTATAGCTCGTCACAATGTTCTTCAAACAGTGCTTGAATGTGTGTGATGACTGACATTGGGTCATGTCCTTCGATTTCGTGGCGACCGATATCAGCAACAGCTTGTCCATCTTTTAATAGAACAAATGAAGGTGAAGAAGGCAAATGGTCATCCCCAAACAACATACGAGCTTGAGCAGTTGCTTCTTTATCTTGTCCTGCAAATACTGTTACTAAATGATTTGGTCGTTTGTCGTAATGTACTGCATTCGCTGCTGCAGGGCGAGCAATGCCGCCTGCACAACCACATACAGAGTTAATCATCACTAAAGACGTACCTGGACGGGCGAATGCTTGTTCAACATCTTCTGCAGAAGTCAATTGCTCATAACCACTTGCTTCCATCTCACCACGTGCCTGACGTACTATATCATTCATCAATAAGTTAAAATCCATGTTCATTTGAAAAACTCCTCTCAAACTTCACTATTAATAATAGCAGGTCATTAATAGACACGCAAAATCTAGGTTTTGGACGTGTTTGTAAATAATTGCTCAACTGCCTGTGAAACGGTCAGATCACCTTGTAAAATTTCTTTTTCCAGCAATTTCACTTGCGATTTTGTCTGTGGGGTTCCATAAAATTCATCCATTAGACGATCTAAAATCATCGTATGAAACCACTCTTTTGTCTGTGACTGACGGCGTTCATCAAAAACTCCTGATTTAGTCAACGTTTCTTTAAAAGAACCGATTACTTCCCAAACTTCGCGTATTCCCATTTTTTCAATAGAAGAGACAGGCATTGCTTTTGTCGTCCAGCCTAGACTGGCAGGTTGTAGGAAATGAAGAATTTGCTCATATTCGGCAACGGTCTTTTTCGACATTTTCAGATTGTCTCCATCCGCTTTATGCACAATCAGCAAATCGGCCAGTTCCATAATGCCTTTCTTCATTCCTTGAAGTTCGTCCCCCGCACCTGTTAAAACGAGTAACATAAAGAAATCGACCATGCCGCGTACAATCGTTTCACTTTGCCCAACACCGACCGTTTCAATCAAGATAACGTCGTAACCTGCAGCTTCACAAAGCAACATCGTTTCACGAGTTTTTTTGTGAACGCCGCCGAGTGTCCCTGCAGAAGGAGATGGTCGAATGAAAGCATTTTCGTGTCGAACGAGTTCTTCCATTCGAGTTTTATCCCCTAAAATACTGCCACCTGTAAGGCTTGAGCTCGGATCAATGGCGAGTACAGCCACTTTAAATCCAATGTCACACAAATATTTCCCGAACGCTTCGATAAACGTACTTTTCCCCGCACCTGGAACACCCGTGATGCCGATACGAATACTATTTCCCGTATGAGGCAGCAATTCCTGCAGTAACTGTTGACCAGTACGTTTATCGTCCATCACGGTACTTTCAAGCAAAGTGATGGCTTTAGCTAAATGGAGCCTGGAACCTTGACGAATTTCACGCGAAAAATCATCGACAGAAATCTCTTTTTTGTGAGATCGTCGAAATTGCTTTCGAGACGTTTGCCCCATGCCGTCATGAGTAGACTTTAGTCCACCCATCACATGCATTGCACTTTTCTGCTGGTTCTCTTGACCTTCCATTATTCCTTCACTTCCTCATACCCAAGACGTCTATAGATTTCTTCTATCACTTTCGCAGCTGCCACCGGAATGACAGTTCCTGGACCAAAGATTGCAGCAGCTCCATTTTCACGTAAAAACGCATAATCTTGAGCTGGAATGACGCCTCCAACCACAATAAGAATATCTTCGCGATTCATTTTCTTCAGTTCACTTTGAAGTGCAGGCACTAAGGTCATATGACCAGCTGCAAGTGAACTCACTCCAATTACGTGCACATCGTTTTCGACTGCTTGTTTTGCTGTTTCTTCTGGTGTTTGGAATAACGGACCAATATCCACGTCAAAACCTAAATCAGCAAATGCCGTCGCGATGACTTTGGCACCACGATCGTGTCCGTCCTGCCCCATTTTCGCGATAATAATTCGTGGACGGCGACCCTCGTTTTCTTTAAAGTCTTCCGTCATGTCTTTTACTGCCTGGATTTCTTCTTCATTTGAGAAGTTTGAACTGTATACGCCACTCACGGAACGAATCACCGCCTTATGTCGACCTGATACTCGTTCAATCGCATCTGAAATTTCGCCAAGAGTAGCACGAACACGCGCCGCTTGAACTGCACATGCCAGCAAATTGTCTTCCCCAGTTTCAGCCGCTTTTGTAAGAGCAGTCAATGCCAATTGAACGTCTTTTTCGTTTCGCGTTTGTTTCATTTTTTCAAGACGATCGATTTGTTTTTGACGCACGACCGTATTGTCAATATTCAAGATATCAATCGGTTCTTCCTCAGCAAGTCGGAATTTGTTGACACCGATGATGATTTCTTTACCAGAGTCAATTTGTGCTTGTTTCTTAGCAGCAGCTTCTTCGATTTTCATTTTCGGTAATCCCGTTTCAATCGCTTTCGCCATTCCGCCAAGTTCTTCGATTTCTTCAATCAATGCCCATGCTTTTTGCATCAATTCATCCGTCAATTTCTCGACAGCATAAGAACCTCCCCACGGATCGATCACTTTTGTCATCATCGTTTCTTCCTGTAGGAACAACTGCGTATTACGTGCAATTCGCGCTGAGAAATCCGTCGGTAACGCAATTGCTTCATCCAATGCATTGGTATGCAGGGACTGCGTATGCCCCATAGCTGACGCATTTGCTTCAATTAATGTACGTGTCACATTGTTGAATGGATCTTGCTCCGTTAAACTCCATCCTGACGTTTGAGAATGTGTTCGGAGTGCCAAAGATTTCGGATTCTTCGGATCAAAAGTCTGCATCATTTGCGCCCATATTCTTCTAGCAGCACGCATTTTCGCTACTTCCATGAAATAATTCATGCCAATTGCCCAGAAAAACGACAATCGGGGTGCAAATGAATCAATGTCGATTCCTGCTTTCAAACCAGTTCTCACATATTCCAATCCATCTGCCAATGTATAAGCAAGTTCGATATCAGCAGTTGCACCTGCTTCTTGCATATGGTAACCAGAAATCGAAATCGAATTGAATTTTGGCATAAACTTCGACGTGTATTCAAAAATATCCGCAATGATTTTCATCGACATTTTCGGTGGATAAATGTACGTGTTACGTACCATGTATTCTTTCAAAATGTCATTTTGAATCGTTCCCGTTAATTGCTCATGCGTAACACCCTGTTCTTCTGCTGTCACAATATAAAAGGCCAAGATCGGCAACACCGCCCCGTTCATGGTCATTGATACTGACATTTGATCTAAAGGAATGCCATCGAACAAAATTTTCATGTCTTCTATCGAATCAATTGCTACTCCAGCTTTCCCAACATCGCCTGTTACCCGTTCATGGTCAGAATCGTATCCTCGATGGGTAGCCAAATCAAAGGCTACTGAAAGCCCTTTCTGTCCCATTGCCAAGTTTCGGCGATAAAAGGCATTACTTTCTTCCGCAGTTGAAAATCCTGCATATTGTCGTACAGTCCATGGACGTGACACATACATCGTAGGATAAGGTCCTCGTGTATTTGGTGCAATACCTGGAAAATCCGACATATGATCAAGTTTTTCTACATCTTCTTTTGTATATCTAGAAGCCAGTCGAATGCCTTCATTCGTTAAATAGGATTCGTTAGCTTTTTGTGAGTCATGTTGTTGCGTTACAAACTGTTCCAGTTGAACTGCTTTGAAATCAGGCTTCATTACCATGGCCCCCATTCTTTTTAACATCAATCAATTGCTGCATTTTGGCAATGACATCCTGGCTAGCAAAAATAGAACCATTCAGACCTTGCTCGCGCCATTTGTTTTCTTCAGTATGTCTACCCGCAACATCAATTATTGTTTGTTGATCGGCAATATTTAAGAACTGTGGCAGAATTTCGTTCGTCATTTCATCCTTAGCTGCACATACCACATATTCCATCTGGTTAGATTTTACCCAATGCCATGCAGATTGAGCATCAGAAAATACTGGGCTCATGACTGGATTTAATCCTCCAGCTTGCAGGAAACCTTGGACAAAATCAGCTCTCGGTTTAACGTCTTTCAAAACGCCAAACGAGACAACGGCAGTTTGAAGTGGAAACTCACCGAAATGTTTTCGAAGCTGTTCGAAAGGAACTGCTAAGCGTCCGTATTCTTTTGCAGTGTCAGTTGTGACAATCGAATCTGACGGATTGGCATAAACATTCGTCCCGATTAATGAAGCTTTGCGTTTTGCGATTGCTTGTATTCTTGATGAGTGGACGTTTTTAGCCAGTGACATCAAATAATCTTCTTGTTCCGCTGGATTCATATCCAATGTTTTCAGGAACAAATCCCATGATTGTCTGACAAGGTCTGCAGTTAATGATTCGACATAAAATGAACCTGCTGAAGGATCAATCATTTTATTAACCATCGTCTCTTCGCGAATGACCAGTTGTACATTGCGTGCAATTCGCTCTGACGTTGGAGATGTGCCTGTCAATGCATCATGAGGTGAAACCGATAGGATGTCTGCGCCGCCTAGTACGGCTGAAAAAGCTGCATTTCCGGCTCGTAATAAATTAACAGTCGGATCTAATTGTGAGTATGATCTCAATGAAGTATTAGCAATAACGTTAATTGCTTCTTCCTTTTGGTTATATGCACTTGAAAACGCTTTCCATAATACGCGGAATGCACGTAATTTAGCTATTTCCATAAAGAAGTTCGTGTCGATTTCAAATTGTGTCGCGACTTTTGTTAATTCAGCTTGCTCTTCTGCTTGTTTCGATAGTGCCAACAATGCATAGGCAAGTTCATGAACGGCAGTACCACCAGCGTAGTGAATAGCACTGGTTGAAATATTTCTGCTAAGTGACTGAACTGAGACGGGACCTTCAATGTATCCATTCAGTTCATCTAACTGCTGCTGAGACATTCTGTCAAAGACTTGCATGATTTGATCGTCAGAGTCTTTAATTGATAAATGGAATGGGTGGCTATTCAACAATTCAGCCAAGTCCTCTATTTCAGTAGCTGACCAAGCCCATGAAGGAACTGTAGCTTTGTAGACAATCATGTCGTTACCTAGATTTAATTGTTCTTTTGCTTTATGTAGAAATTCTGAAGCCGAACCGGCATTTGTCGTTTGGGCAACAAGCCAAGTCGATTCTTTTTTCGCATGCGAAATGACGGCGGAATGATTCAATGTTTTATGTAAATGTTCAGCCGTATAAAGTGGTTCGAGGTCGATACCTTCAAAAGTCGGTGTAATCAATTGTTCATACGGTTTGCCTTTTAAAGTACGAACAGCTTCTTCTTGCCAATTTTCAAAATTCGCTTTAGGAAAAGTTGCCTGTTTCATTTGTTCGATTGTCATGTGGTCGCTTTCGCTTCCCTCCTTCGAATCTGTTACTCACTCTTAGTCTAACTGAGTTTGGGCCATGATAAAAGCACAAAAAACCCGATGACCGAGTTTCGGCATCGGGTAATTTTTTTGTCCAGTTTCAAGCGCAAGTTCGCACCTAAGCTTCAGTACCTCATGCGAAAACAGGTTTTCAATTCGGTCCTGCTCCTGCGGTTACTCGTCGCAAAGGGAACCTTTCAATCGCCGGTGTCGAATGGCGCTTTACACTTTTCTTTTAATAAACTGAAGTGTTTTCTTTCGTCATGTTTTCAAGGATTTCTTTTACGCGAGCTAAGAAGCGTCCGCAAACCAAGCCATCCAATACACGGTGATCAAGAGATAAACATAAATTAACCATGTCGCGAGCTGCAATCATACCGCCATCCATGATTACTGGACGTTTAACGATTGATTCTACTTGTAGAATTGCTGCTTGTGGGTAATTGATGATGCCCATTGATTGAATTGAACCGAATGAACCGGTGTTATTTACTGTGAATGTACCACCTTGCATTTCGTCAGATTTCAATTTACCAGCACGCACTTTGCCTGCCAATTCATTGATTTCACGACCGATACCTTTGATTGTTTTTTCATCAGCATTTTTAATTACCGGTACGAATAAAGCATCTTCCGTCGCAACTGCGATTGAAATGTTGATGTCTTTTTTCTGTACGATTTTGTCGCCAGCCCACATTGAGTTCATCATTGGGAATTCTTTTAAAGCTTGAGAAACAGCTTTTACGAAGAATGCGAAATACGTCACATTGAATCCTTCTTTTTTCTTGAATTCATTTTTGATGGAATCGCGGTATTGTACTAGGTTTGTTACATCTACTTCAATCATTGTCCACGCATGTGGTGCTTCATGTTTACTGCGCAACATGTTGGCAGCGATGGCTTTACGAATTCCTGTAACCGGAATTTCGATATCACCTACAGCTACTGGTACATTGACAGGAGCCGCAGCTGGTTTAGAAGCTTGAGCTGTGTTTTGAGTAGGTGCAGCAGTTTCTGCTTTAGGAGCAGCTTGTTCTGCTTTTGCCGTCGGGATATTACCGCTTTCGATAATCACAAGCAAGTCTTTACGCGTAATACGACCTTCATTACCCGTTCCGTCCACTAGTGATAAGTCGATATCGTTTTCTTGAGCAAGTTTCAGAACCGCAGGTGAATAACGGGCTTTCGCACCTTTTTCACGAACTGGAGTCGGTGCTGCAGCCTTCTTCGATTCAGCAGCAGGCATTTCTGCAGCTGTTGCTTTTTCTGTAGGAGTTTCTTCAGATGTTGATTCTTCTGAAGATGCACCACCTTCTGTTTCGATTGTACAAACAACTGCGCCAACTTCCAAAGTTTGACCTTCAGTAGCTATCAGTTCTTTAATTACACCTGTAAATGAAGAAGGAATTTCAGCTGTTACTTTATCTGTATTCACTTCAGCAAGTGAATCGTACTTATTCACTTTGTCACCCGGTTGAACCAACCATTTTTCGATTGTTCCTTCTGTTACGGATTCACCAAGCTGGGGCATTTTAATTTGTTCGATTGCCAATTGTAACTCCTCCTTTCAGGTTAAAATTCCGCAAGTTCACGCATTGCTTTTTCGACTTTATCTGGATTGATCATAAAGAATTTCTCCATTGTCGGTGCATAAGGCATTGCCGGTACATCAGGACCAGCCAAACGTTTAATTGGTGCATCTAGATCAAACAGGCAGTTTTCAGCAATGATTGCTGCAACTTCACCCATGATGCTACCTTCCATATTATCTTCAGTAACAAGAAGAACTTTTCCTGTTTTTGAAGCAGCTTCAATAATTGCTTCTTTATCCAATGGATAAATCGTGCGTAAATCAAGAATGTGAGCAGAAATACCATCCTGCTCTAAACGCTCAGCAGCTTGAAGTGCAAAGTGGACAGCAAGACCGTAAGTGATAACAGTGATGTCTTCACCTTCACGTTTTACGTCTGCTTTTCCGATTTCGATTGTGTAATCATCTTCAGGCACTTCGCCTTTGATTAAACGGTAAGCGCGTTTGTGCTCGAAGAACATTACTGGATCTTCATCACGGATAGCAGCTTTCAATAATCCTTTAGCATCGTATGGTGTTGAAGGAATAACGATTTTCAAACCTGGTTGGTTAGCAAAAATCGCTTCAACAGATTGTGAATGGTAAAGAGCTCCATGAATTCCCCCACCAAAAGGTGCACGGAAAACGATTGGACAAGACCAGTCATTATTTGAACGGTAACGAATACGGGAAGCTTCAGAAATGATTTGGTTAACAGCTGGCATGATAAAGTCAGCAAATTGCATTTCTGCAATTGGACGCATTCCATACATTGCTGCACCGATTCCAACGCCGGCAATAGCAGATTCTGCTAATGGAGTATCCATTACACGGTGTTCTCCAAATTGATCGTATAAACCTTGAGTAGCTTTGAAAACGCCGCCTTTACGACCTACGTCTTCACCAAGGACGAATACGTTTTCATCACGTTCCATCTCTTCTTTCATTGCGAGTGTAATCGCGTCAATATAAGACATAACTGCCATTATGCGTTCCCCCCGTCTTTTTCAGCATAGACGTATTTTAAAGCATCTTCAGGTGCAGCATAAGGAGCATTTTCTGCATAATCCGTTGCTTCATTTACTTCCTTCATAATACGGTCATTCAGTTCTTTTTCGATTTCTTCAGTCAAAATGTTCAACTCTGTCAAATACGCTGCGAATTTGCCGATTGGATCAGCAGCTTGCCCTTCAGCAAGGTCTTCCGCTGTACGATATTGACGTTGATCATCATCAGATGAGTGAGCTGTCAAACGATGCGATACTGCTTCAATAAGGCTTGGGCCTTCTCCGTTACGTGCGCGGTCTGCAGCTTCTTTCACTACTTTATAAACTTCTAAAGGATCTGTTCCATCAACAGTGAATCCAGGCATGCCGTAACCAATTGCACGGTCAGAAACGTTTTTAGCTGCTACCTGTCTGTCGTAAGGAACTGAAATCGCATATTTATTGTTTTCTACCATTGTGATACATGGTAATTTATGAACGCCTGCAAAGTTCAATCCTTCGTGGAAGTCCCCTTGGTTAGATGAACCTTCACCAAGTGTTACAAAAGTGATGAAGTCTTTTTGTTGAATTTTACCAGCTAATGCCACACCAACAGCATGTGGAAGTTGTGTAGTAACAGGTGAAGAACCTGTCAAAATACGATTTTTCTTTTGTCCAAAGTGACCAGGCATTTGACGTCCACCTGAGTTTGGATCTTCAGCTTTTGCAAAAGCTGAAAGCATCAAATCACGAGCTGTCATACCAAAGTGTAAAACAACACCCATATCACGGTAGTAAGGAGCGATATAATCTTTCGTGTTATCAAGTGCGAAAGCAGCTCCTACTTGTGTTGCTTCCTGACCTTGACAAGAAATAACGAAAGGAATTTTCCCTGCACGGTTCAATAACCACATACGCTCATCCACTCGACGTGCCATAAGCATCGTTTCAAAAATTTTCAGTACGTCATCGTTTGATAACCCTAGTTCTTCATGACGATTTTTCACCATCTGAACATCCCCCTTTTAATCTGATTTTTTTACATGTGAATTGCTTTACCTTCAACAGCCAACGCCGCTTCGCCCATTACTTCTGAAAGTGTAGGATGCGGATGAATTGTACTAGCAACTTCCCATGGTGTTGCATCTAGTACCATTGCCAGACCCGCTTCAGAAATCATATCTGTAACGTGTGGTCCAATCATGTGTACACCTAAAATATCATTCGTTTTCTTATCGGCAATAATTTTCACGAAGCCGTCTGATTCACCATAAACAAGCGCTTTACCAATGGCTTTAAATGAGAATTTACCAACTTTCACATCAAACCCTTGATCTTTAGCTTGCTGTTGTGTAATTCCAACGCTTGCTGCTTCTGGATTTGAGTAGATACAACGTGACACCAAGTTGTAATCAATCGCATGAGTTTTTTGACCAGCAATGTGTTCCACTGCTGTAATACCTTCATGAGAAGCAACATGTGCCAATTGTAATCCTCCGATTACGTCACCAATAGCATAAATATGGGATTCTTTTGTTTGGAATGTGTCTTTTACTTGAATAAATCCTTTTTCAACCACAATATCCGTATTTTCGATTCCGATACCTTCTACATTTGCTTGACGGCCAACCGAAACCAACATTTTTTCAGCAGTAAAGGTTTTTGTTTCTCCTTTGAATTCGGCAGAAATTGTTACACTGCCTTCAGCTGTTTCCAATGTTTCTGGTAAAACTTTTGCACTTGTAGCAAATGTAATGCCTTTTTTCGCTAATAGCTTCAGCATTTCTTTTGAAATGTCAGCGTCCTCAGTAGGAATAATGCGATCCGCATATTCAACTACTGTTACTTCAACACCAAAATCATTCAACATTGAAGCCCATTCAATTCCAATGACACCGCCACCAACAATCAAAATTGATTTTGGCAATTCGGTCATAGCCAGTGCTTCGTCCGAACTCATAACGTGTGTTCCATCGATTGTTAAACCAGGCAATGTACGTGGACGTGATCCAGTTGCGATAATCACGTTTTTAGGGATTAGCATTTCATTCTCATCGCCATTGTTCATTTCAACAGAAACCGTTCCACCTGGAGATGGCGAGAAGATTGATGGTCCCAACATTCTGCCAGTACCTTCATATACATCAATTTTCCCTTTTTTCATTAATCCTTGAACACCTTGATGAAGTTGGGAAACAATGCTTTCTTTACGGGCTTGTACACGTGAGAAATCCAATGAAACTTCTCCAGTATTTACGCCAAAGTCAGCTGCATGATTTTTTGTCGTCGAATATACTTCTGCACTGCGAAGTAGGGCTTTGCTTGGAATACAGCCTTTATGTAGGCAAGTTCCACCTAAGTTACCTTTTTCAACGATTGCTGTTTTAAGTCCTAATTGAGCCGCACGGATTGCTGCTACATACCCGCCTGTTCCGCCTCCAAGAATAACGATATCGTAATTATGAGCCATAACTTTCGGCCTCCTTTTATTTGAGGTTCGGATATACTTTTGCTTTTTCTTCCCCATTTAATACGCGTATTGCACCTTCAGATAATGCTTGCAATTCGTTCTCTCCGGGTTGGACTACTACATCAGCGATCCAGTTGATTCTTTTTGAAATGGATTCAACAAAATCTTTCCCATATGCTAATCCACCAGTTAATATGATAGCGTCAATTTTACCTTCAAGTACGGCACTAGCTGAGCCAATTTCACGGGCAACTTGATATGCCATTGCCTCGTAAACAAGTTCAGCTTCTTTGTCACCTTTTGCAATGCGTTTTTCAACCGCCACTGCGTCATTGGTTCCAAGATAGCTTACTAATCCGCCTTGACCGACTAATTTCTTCATAATTTCGTGACGGTAATATTCACCAGAAAAACAAATATCGATTAAGTCGCCTGCAGGAACTGTTCCCGCTCTTTCCGGACTGAATGGACCTTCACCGTGTAAACCATTGTTTACTTCAATTACCCGCCCATTCTCATGAACACCAATTGTAATACCGCCACCCATATGGGTTACAATCAGTCTCATGTCTTCATAGGCTTTGCCGCACTTTTTAGCATATCGTCGTGCAACAGCTTTTTGATTTAATGCATGAAAAATCGATTTTCGTTCGATTAACGAGAATCCTGAAATGCGTGCAATCGGAGCCAACTCATCGACGACCACTGGATCGACAATGTAAGAAGGAATATTTAAACCTGTTGCAATTTCAAATGCTAAAATCCCACCTAAGTTTGAAGCGTGTTGACCTGAAAAACCTTTTTTTAAATCTACTAACATTGCGTCATTTACCGCATAAGTTCCGCCTTCAATTGGACGAAGGAGTCCGCCTCTGCCACAGACAGCTGACAATTTCGAAATGTTGATTCCTTCTTCATCCATTGCTTCTAAAATGGTTTGCTTACGAAATTCGTATTGATCAATGATAGAAGAAAATTTGCCGATTTCCTCAGAAGAGTGTCGGATCGTTTTTTCCATCAATAAAACATCGTTTTCAAAAACACCAATTTTTGTAGATGTGGAACCCGGGTTGATGACAAGAATGCGATATGAATGTTCTTGCACAATGATTCCTCCCAAAAATGTCTTTAAAGATAAGAACAGATACAAACATAAATGAAAGTATCTGTCCTTTTCTTTTCTTTAAACAAGCTCTGTTAACTTTATTATGTCGATTTTTTATAACAACAGAGGGAATTAGCTCCCTTTCCGCGGACGAACTTGCAAGCCCGTTTTTCCGCAGGAAAGAATTTGGTCAAAGCTTTAGTTTGACCTAATTCTTTGCGACGATTCTAGCGCAAAAACAGAAGCACAGGTTTTGTCGCTTATTCCCTCGCTATCTACAAAATCGTTGTCAGAGCAATGTATTATCTTCCGCTTAAAATATGTTTTTCGTTTAGTAGAAAATTGCTGCGTGATTTTCCAACACGAGCGATACGTTCTTCAGCTAAACGGTCAGCTGCAACGTATGTAGGAATTCCTTGTGTACGTGAAATTTCCATTACTTTAGCAATGTTGTCATAGACTGTTTCTACTCGTTTCATTGCACGTTCACGGTTGTAGCCATATAGTTCATCAGCAACGTTTATTACGCCACCAGCATTGATTACATAATCAGGTGCATATACGATTCCAAGTTCGTGCAATTGATCGCCATGTTTTGTTTCTTTTAATTGGTTGTTTGCAGCTCCTGCAACAACTTTTGCTTTCAATTGTGGAATTGTTTCGTCGTTAATGATTGCGCCTAGAGCACATGGAGCAAAGATGTCTACATCTTGAGAGTAGATTTCATCCGTGTTCACTGCAGTAGCACCGAACTCTTCTACTACACGATCAACAGCTGCTTTATTGATATCCGTAACAATTAATTTCGCGCCTTCTTCATGTAAGTGACGGCATAAGTTGTATGCAACGTTACCAACACCTTGAACAGCGATGCGTTTGCCTTCAAGTGAATCGCTACCGAAAGCTTCCATTGCAGCAGCTTTCATACCACGGTATACGCCGTAGGCAGTTACTGGAGATGGGTTACCTGAAGAACCAAATGCAGGTGAGATACCTGTTACATAGTTTGTTTCTTCATGGATTAAGTCCATATCAGCTACAGTTGTACCAACATCTTCAGCTGTAATGTAACGACCGTTCAAGCCTTGGATGAAACGACCGAACGCGCGGAACATTTCTTCGTTTTTATCTTTTAATGGATCGCCAATAATAACCGTTTTACCACCACCAAGGTTTAAACCTGCAGCAGCATTTTTGTAAGTCATTCCTTTAGCCAGACGAAGTGCATCTTCAATTGCAGCTTCTTCAGAAGCGTAAGTCCACATGCGTGTACCACCCAATGCTGGTCCTAAAGTTGTATCATGAATCGCGATGATTGCTTTTAAGCCTGAAGTTTTATCTTGGCAGAACACCAATTGTTCGTAATCATAAGTCTCCATATATTTAAAAATTTCCATTTTAAATTCCTCCTTTGATTTGGTCGTTCATTAATTCTTAGATGAGCAAATTGCTAATGCTAAAGAGTTTAATTTACTTTCTGCGCTGTCTGAACGAGAAGTTAGGACAATAGGTGCTTTAGCCCCTACAATCACTGCCCCTACTTTTGCATGTGCAAAGTAAACAAGTGATTTGTATAAAATATTGCCTGATTCTATATTCGGTACAAGCAAAATATCTGCTTGTCCAGCATGTGGACCTGTCAAACCTTTGTGATGAGCCGCCTCAACTGAAATGGCATTATCCAGAGCAACTGGACCATCAATCACGCAATCTTTTATTTGTCCTCTTGTATTCATCGCAACCAGAGCAGCTGCATCAAGAGTTGGTTGCATTGATGGGTTGACGGTTTCAACTGCAGCCAATGGTGCAACTACAGGAGTTTCGACTCCCACGGCGTGAGCTACCTTAACGGCATTTTGCACAATTTGCGCTTTTTGCTTTAAATCAGGTGCAATGTTCATAGCCGCATCCGTAACAAAAATCAAACGATCAAAACCATTAATTTCAAATGCAGCTACATGAGATAGGACGCTTCCCGTTCGCAATCCAAAGTCTGGGTTCAAAACAGCTTTTAGGATAAGAGCGGTTGGAATATGTCCTTTCATTAATACATTCGCTTCATTTAAATGGACGGCTTTGACTGCTGCAATCGCTGCTTGTTGATCATCCTTTACGTGTTGTGTATAAATTTTCGGATGATTTAACAAGTGAGGATAGTGCATGACTATCATTTCTTTTAATTTGTGTTCGTCATCATATAGACGAAAACTCGCCATGTCATGCTCAATGGCCAAGTTAACCGCTTCAAGCACTTCCAGATTAGCAGCAGATGCAACCGCAACTACATTATCATCTGAAGAAGAAGCTTGTCGTATTAAATCGTTTAGATTCAATGAAATCACCTCAACATTCATAATTTAAGCATAAAACGTACCTTGTTAACAATAATGAAAACGCTTTATTTGGCAAGATTTCGTACTTTTCGGTATGCAAATGATTGCAAACCATGCAATTATTTGCACACATTGTTATTCTAGCTCATATTTTTCTAATTTATAATAAAGCGTACGAAGAGAAATCCCCAAATGTTTAGCTGTTTTAGATTTATTGCCATTCATCATTTTCAGAGTTGATGATAAAATCTCTTTTTCCATACGCTCCATTTGATCGGCAAGCGGCAATATCTCTTGTAATGGTTTTTTGGAGTCTGGTTCCTGGTGTTCCAACATCGACAATGGAAGATGATGGTCATCTAAAATCGATTCAGTTGGCCTCATAAAAATCATGCCCCTGCTGATAATATTTTCAAGTTCCCGCACGTTTCCTGGCCAAGAATAAACGACCAGCCTTTGCATGGCCACTTCGGATATCCGTTCGACGTTTCGACCATATTCTTGATTAAGCTTAACCAACAGACGTTCCGCAATAGCTGGAATGTCTTGTTTGTGATTGCGTAACGGTGGAATTTGAATGGGCATGCGGTTCAATCGATAATAGAGATCTTCTCTGAACTTACCTTCTAGCATTGCTTTTTCCATATGGATATTGGTTGCAGCAATTACTCTTACATCTATCGTGATGGATTTCGTACCACCAACTCGAACGATTTCATTCTCTTGCAAGACGCGAAGCAATTTTGCTTGTGTGTTGCTCGAAAGTTCACCAATTTCATCCAAAAAGATACTGCCATGGTTCGCTTCTTCAAATAATCCTCGTTTACCACCGAGTTTTGCCCCAGCAAAAGCATCTTCTTCGTAACCGAACAATTCACTTTCAAGCAGATGCTCCGCGATGGCTGCACAATTGACACGAATGAACTTATTGTACTTCCGATCACTGGAACTATGAATGGCATGGGCAAAAAGTTCTTTCCCCGTTCCGGATTCGCCTCGTAATAGCACGGTAACAGGCGTTTTAGCAGCCAGCTTAGCCTGTTCAATTGAAATTCTCATTTCGTGTGAATCACCAATGATGTCGTCAAAAGTGTACTTCGATTCCAGTGTACGAATGATACTTCTGGCGCGGTCAAGTTCTTTCATCAATGAACGGATTTCGGTCATATCATGAATGACACCGACGCTTCCTTTCAATCGATTATTGACAATGATTGGTGCCACATTCACGATGACTTCACGTTTTAACGGACCAACACGCATATTGACGCCACGGATAGGCTTACGCAGTTGCAGCACTTTCAAATGCATACTCTCGCCTTCGCTAATATCTGCAGTTGCTGGCTTTCCGATAATATCATCTGTTTCCAGCCCCGTAATTCTCGTATAGGCAGGGTTAATCAAAATACCCTTCCCTTCTTCATCCACAACGGAAATGGCATCATCACTTGACTGGATGATAGCTTGAAGCATGGTCTGTATTTCTTTTAAATTGGTTATTTCACCTGCTAAACTAACGACTTCCGTAATATCCTTGAAAACTGAAAATGCCCCGATACGGACACCTTTTTCATCTATGACGGGAAATCTTGAAGTGACAATTTTCGTACCATTACTCAGTACTAATTCGCGATTCACTTCTGTTCTGCCGGTTTCAAAAGTTCGTGGTAATTCACTGGAAGCAATGACATCATAAATTGGCTTACCAAGAGCTTGGTCCATTAAAATATCAGTCATTCTCTCAGCACTTTTATTGAAGAAGTTGACGTTTCCATTGGCATCAATACCTATCATACCTTCTTCAATCGAATTAAAAATCAATTGTTGTTTATGTGTTTCTTCACGAATCGTTTGAATAAATTGGTCCTTTTCTCTTATCAAGCGAATCAGTATATTCGCCACTGACCCAGGTATTAAGACGGTTTGTGAGGGTCTTTCCATTAAAAGTTCATCAAAAACTTCAGGCTGACCAGTCAAATCAAAAATCATATGTAAATCATCAGTTAAAAAAGGCTTCCATTCCGCACTTGCTGGAATGTTATGTTGTTTGGCAATCTGAATGGCAGGTGCTCGCTCATCAATATCAACTACTCGTTTTACATGAAAAAACTCAGCTGATAATAATAATTTCAAAATCGCGGTTCCGCCAACGCCGCCTCCAATGATTAAAACATTTTGCAAGGACATTCATATCCCTCTTTCGTCGTGTGCAATATATTGCAAAACCTTCCTCTATCATACCTCATTGAGTTTGACCTGACAATTATTCTAGGGTAGTGCAATGGAACGAAAATGATATTCCGTGTTAAACTAGACTAGATTATAATTTAATTGGCTCTGTTAAAAAATGCTATTGTTTATCGTAAATCTGCACCCTTACGGCATGCACGGCTGAATAATTAACAGCTTTCTTTAATTTAGTAATTTAATTTAATGCAGTAGGAGATGAAAACTATTGGCACGAATGTTAGCTTTTCTTGTGTTATTGATTCCTGGATTGATGGCGGCAGGTGGAATTAAACTTATACGTGATACCTTATTCGGAAAATTAATTGGGTCCATCCCATTTTTATGGTTACAATTCCTGATAGGTGTTGTTTTATTAGTTATCGGATTTGGATTTTTTGCAGGTTTCTTACTACATAGAGATCGGAAAAATGGTAAAGTACAAGCTAAATTCGCTAAAGGAAAAACGAAGAATTAACTTTAATTGCGTTAGCCACTAAAAAAAGGAATCCCGATTTCGAAATCAGGATTCCTTTTTCAATTGTTTCATTAATACTTTATCGGGATAATCGGTGATCCACCCCAAAACTACCGGGTGAGGATCAACTAAATATTTTTCATTTCCATCAATACCATAAAATCTTAGTGGCATGTTAGCTTTATAGGCCAAATCCAATTTCCTCTTCGAATAATGCCTTTTGTGCATATGAAGCGCATCTGCTGCAGTTAATCGGCCAAGCTCTTCCCAATTTGTTTTTTTCGTCCCGATATAAGCAGTCTGTAACATCGGATTACATTTTTTAATTCGTTCCAAAACATCATAATGAAACGATGAAAAATGAATATTCAAATGTGAATATGTCCGTTTAAACAATAGGGCAATTTGTTCTGGAGCATTCACAAACGTTTCTTTTAATTCTACATTCAATGCCAGTTCATTTTTCGCAGCAAAAGCCAGCACTTCCTCAAAAGTTTGTATAGATTCCCCATTTACTAATCGCCAGAAAGAGGTTCCTAATTTTAATTTTTTCACTTCTTCATAATACATTGACGAAACATCCCTACGAGTCCTGGCTAAGCGCCAAAAGTCCATATCATGGGTTACAATAGGTACTAAATCTTTTGTTAACTGTAAATCGATCTCTAACCCATCCGCTCCCAGTTCAATCGCTTTTGCAAAAGCAGCAGATGAATTTTCAAGTGCATACGCAGATGCACCACGATGTGCGTATATTGGTACTCTCATCATCTATCGTCAACACCTTGTCTGTATGTATAGTTTTCTTTACCCTATCTTCACTAATATATGCATCTTTTTCCATGGAACTGAGGTAAAAAACACAGATGCAGGAAAGACGTTACCTGTGTTTTATTATTTACCAGCCATATTTTTTCTAATAGCCATCACTTCTTTACATATTATACCAAGTTTACTTAGTTGCTCTCCTTTGTATAAGGAATTTTTCGTGAATTATTCAATAAAGAAATAACACTACGACATGGATTGCAAGATCAGCGAACTGAGCTATACGGTTTGTAAGAAAAATTCTAGTTGACTTTATATGACATACCTTTCGATAAAATAAAAAACCAATGAATAATAAAATTCATCGGTCATTTTAGTAAAAGTATTTTGGTTTTGAATCGGATTTTAGTTGAATTGGTTGGCTTACGAATGTCCGCAAACCTAGTCATCTCAATGATTAGCTAGCCATGTTTTCTAAGCGGATTTTATCAGCAATCATTGCTATGAACTCAGAATTTGTCGATTTGCTCTTCAAGTGATGAACAGTATAACCGAATGTTTTCGAGATGGACTCATAGTTTCCGCGGTTCCAAGCGACTTCAATAGCATGACGGATTGCCCGTTCTACACGAGATGACGTTGTGTTAAATTTAATCGCAATCTCAGGGTACAAGACTTTTGTGATTGAACCCAATAATTCGATATCTTCATATACCATGTGAATAGCTTCACGTAAGTACGCGTAACCTTTGATATGAGCAGGTACACCAATTTCTTTAATAACTGCTGTAATCGTTGTATCAATCATTTTTTGATTCACTTTTTGCTGTGGTTGGCTCTGAAGAACGCTCGTACGTGGAGCACTTTCTGTCTTATGGCCCGCTACTTGAAGAATTTGATTGACTAAGCGATCAAATTCAAATGGCTTCAGCATAAAGTAGGAAGCACCTAATTCCACTGCTTGTTTCATTACATCTTCTTGACCGAAAGCAGTCAGCATAATCACTTGTACTTTAGCAAAATTTTCGTTTGCCTGCATCATTTCCAGTACAGCCAATCCATCCAAGTGAGGCATGATAATATCTAGCAACAATACATCTGGTAAGTCATTTTCCATCATGGTAAGAATGACTTTTCCATTTGGAGCTGTTGTAATTACTTCAATTTGAGGATGACTTGATAAATAAGATTCTAGTGTTTTTACTAATTCTTTGTTATCATCTGCGATTGCTACTTTAATTTTTTCCATTAGTATTTCCCCCTTAAACGTCTCGCGAACATGGATGTTTGTTTTTACGGCACATTCTCCCAATTTCACACTGCAAAGTTAATTCGACATATTGTTAGTAAATCCTTTTAAGATTTGAAAAAGGAGCACATAGTCTGATGATTTAGACATTTTTCGTCTATTGTCAAGTTTTTCTAACAAAATGTCGAATAATCGTTATATACATCATAACAAATACGCAAAAAAATACCACACTTTTTACAGTGTGGTAAAAAATTTTTTCATGGATGTTTTTTCATCATTTCTTGTATTGGGATGGCTGCTCCTTTTACAGGATTGTCCACCACCATATGTGTAATGGCTCCAGCAAATTTCCCATCTTGAATAATCGGAGATCCGCTCATTCCTTGCAAAATGCCGCCAGTCTTTTTAATCAATTCTTTATCAGTGACGATAAACTGGAAAGTTGTTTCTTCCACTTTGATGATTTCGATATCATAAGAATTAACGTCATTTCCATCGATTGCCGTTAATAGCTCAGCATATCCTTTCTTGATATGTTTCGCTGTTAGCGTTGGAATTGCGTCTCCAGTTTGCAAGTCCGATTCAAGCAATTCCCCAAAGACACCATATACAGTATTTTCTTTCACGTCTCCTGCTTGAACATGAACAGATGCCTGTTTGGCGATTTTGTATCCTGGATTACCGGGAGTGCTTTTGTGTATGCGGGCTATATCTGATAAAAAAATTGATCCACCTAAAAATGGTGGTGTTTCAGAAATTTGCTGATCCACTATTTGATGTCCCAATGCACCATATTCTTGGGTTTTTGGGTCAACGTATGTGATAGTACCAATTCCTTCAGTGTGATCGCGAATGAAAGGAAGCATACTTTCTAACTGATCTGTTGATACTAATACAGATTTTCTTTTATTTTCACGAAGAATTTCAATGGATACTTGTGCTTCATTCGCATTTTTACTCATTTTTTTCCAATCGTCAATTGAGCCGATGGAATTTTCATTAAATGAGACTATTTGGTCTCCACTTTTAAACCACCACTTGTCATTAATCAGTACATCATGAACAAATGTAGGTTTTTCTAACTTCAATTGCACACCTATAGACTGTCCAAGCGGGATTAAAGCATTGTCATTTTTCTCAGCCCATGAATGAGCCGGGAAGAGAATCAAAAATCCCAAAAACATGGTAACAATCCTTTTATTCGCAACACATCGCATATTTCACCTCCATTTAACGGGATGTTCTTACTATGTGTCTGAACAGCATTGTTATGAACGGTAAATTTTCGAAAAAAAAAAGCACATGCTGTAGCAGCAGTGCTTCACGATTCTATACATATGATATTTTTTTTCGTTGCTCGGCAATCGACAATAATTCTGTTGCATGGTCTAAAGTCAATGATGTAATTTCTGCACCGGACATCATACGGCTTAACTCCTGGACACGATCTTTGCCAGTAACTTCCGTTAACTTCGTCATGGTCCGTTCGCCCATCACTTGTTTTTCAATCAATAATTGTTGATCGGCCATTGCAGCTACTTGTGGCAAATGTGTAATACACAATACTTGTGAAGAACGAGAAATGTTGGCAATTTTTTCGGCAATCGCTTGAGCAACTCGTCCACTGACACCTGTATCCACTTCATCAAAAATAATGGATGTAATGCCTTGATGTTTTGAAAAAATTCCTTTTAGGGCAAGCATCATTCTAGACAATTCCCCGCCCGAAGCAATTTTGGAAATCGGTTTGGCAGGTTCACCAACATTGGTTGACATATAAAAAGATACATCATCTTTTCCGTTTTTATCAAACATGTTCAGTGTTTTAAAAATCACTTCAAAAGTAGCCTTTTCCATAAATAATTCACGAAGTTGAATCACAATTGCTTCGCTCAGCTTTTTCGCTGCTTTTTTTCTAATTAACGTTAGTTCTTTCGATTCCACTTCCAAGTCTTTTTCCACTCGATCCAGTGCTTTTTGGCGTTGTTGAATTCTTTCATCGCGATTCACGAGACCATCCAGTTCATCGCCAATTTTTTGTCGATATAAAAGTATTTCTTCAATTGAGTTCCCATATTTTCTTTTTAATGACTGAATGGATGCTAATCTTTCTTCAATGACATTTAATCGTTCTTCATCAAATTCCGATTCGTCCATCACATTCTTTAGTTGATAGGACATTTCCTGTAGGGAATAGAAAGAATTCGATACAAGCTCAGCCTGCTCTTTGTACGTCTCGTCAAAAGAAGCAATATCTTCAAGTTCGCTCATGGCATTTCCAATCCAGTCCAAGCCTTTAGACTCACCATTTAAGGCTTCATATGCCGCAGAAATACGTTCGAATGTCTTATGGAAGTTTTGAAATTTCTTGCGTTCGAGTTGAAGATCTTCATCTTCATTTTCAATTAACTGTATCGCATCAATTTCATTAATTTGATATTGATACAAATCGATCCTCTGTGCAATTTGTTGTTCATTGTCACTGACAGAAGCCAATTCTTTTTTTAACTTTATGTACGTCTGGTAAAGACCGTTATAACTTTCTTTCGCTCGGTGAAGTTTACTTCCCGCAAATTGATCGAGCAAGGAAATATGGAAACGCTCGTCCATTAATTCCTGACTTTCGTGTTGTCCATGAATATCAATCAACGAGCCACCAATTTCTCTTAAAATGGCTATTGTCACCAATTTCCCATTTACTCGACAGACGCTTTTCCCATGATCATTAATATCTCTTCTCAAAATAACAGAATCATCGTCTACTTCGATTCCGACTTCCTGAAGCTTTTGAAATACAGGATGTTGTGGATTTTGTATAAAAAACAAGCCTTCAAGCTCTGCTTTTTTAGCACCGTGGCGTATAAATTCCTGAGAACCTCTTCCACCGGCCAGCAGGTGTACCGCATCAATAATGATGGATTTACCCGCTCCTGTTTCCCCGGTCAGCACCGTCAAACCATCAGTAAAGCTCACTGATACTTCTTCAATAATGGCAAAGTTTTTAATTGATAATTCCTTTAGCACAATGCATCACCTCTTTTAAAGCATTTCGAGTAGTCTTGTCCGAATGATATCCCGTTGATCTGTATCTTTACAAATAATCAAACACGTGTCATCGCCACAAATTGTACCCAGGATTTCTTTCCAATCCAAATGGTCAATCAATGAGCCAATGGCATGCGCATTCCCTGGCAACGTTTTCATTACTAGAAAATGACTTGCTCCATCGATGCTGACGAAAGCATCAGTTAATGCACGGTGCAGTTTTTGCATTGGATTAAAACGCTGATCCGCAGGTAGGCTATATTTGTATCGACCATCCTGCAGTGGTACTTTGACTAAATGTAACTCTTTTATGTCCCTGGAAACAGTTGCTTGCGTCACATTGTATCCGGCATTTTTAAGGATTTCCACTAAATCATCCTGTGTTTCAATTTCGTGATTGGCTATTATATCCCGAATTCGTATATGTCGTTGCCCCTTGTTCATCAATGGTCACTCCTAAAATGAATAAATATGCTTAATTATTCATATCGTACCATTTACGGCTCTTGCGTACAAGAAAAACACGACCTACAATGTAGGCCGTGTCATGATAGTTGTGAATGTGCTTCACGCACAATTTCTTTTAAGTGTTCCTCTGTAAAGGTTGTTTCATTTTCTTCCGTAGCTATTAAATGGAAAAGGAATTCTATGTTCCCTTCCCCACCCGTAATCGGTGAAAAAGAAGCATTTTTTAGAGTAAAACCGGTTTGTTGTGCAAAGTTCGCGATTGTTTCAAGCACATTTATGTGGACTTTTGCATCGCGGACGACACCTTTTTTTCCGACATTTGCTTTTCCTGCTTCAAATTGAGGCTTTACCAGCGCAATAACATCACTGCCAGGTACAAGCAAAGTTTTTAATACAGGCAGAATTAGCTTCAATGATATAAATGAAACGTCGATTGTCGCGAATTCAGGCATCCCTTCTGCAAGGTCGGCAGCCGTTACATATCGGAAATTGGTACGTTCCATAACCGTGACACGTTCATCTTGTCGGATTTTCCATGCAAGCTGATTATAGCCAACATCTAGCGCATAACAGTGGCGCGCTCCGTTTTGCAGGGCACAATCCGTGAAACCGCCAGTTGAAGCTCCAATATCGAGCATCAGTTTGTCTTTTACATTCACTTGAAAGAATTCCAATGCCTTTTCAAGCTTCAAGCCGCCTCTGCTGACATAGCGCAATTCATTACCTTTTACCTGCAAAGGTGAATCCATTGCGATTTTTTCACCTGGCTTTTCCAAACGAAGTTCATTCGTATATACGGTTCCCGCCATAATTGCACGTTTTGCTTTTTCTCTTGTTTCACAAAGTCCACGTTCCACTAGAAGGACATCGACTCTTTCTTTTGGGGTTTTTATCATAATACGTGAGTACCAGCCTTACCGATCTTATTCATTTTATTTTGTATCCGGGTGATTAATTCAGCCGAATTTAAATGTATTTCATTTAACAGTTCATCAACGTTTCCATGTTCAATAAATTGGTCTGGAATGCCCATTCGACTAACGGAAACGCCCGTATACTCATGGTCTTGCATAAATTCCAATATGCTGCTTCCAAATCCGCCTTGTAAAATCGCTTCTTCCACAGTAAATATTGGAAGATTACGTTCCACTAATTTATGCAGCATACCCTCATCAAGTGGTTTAATGAACCTTGCATTGATAACTTCTGCTTGGATACCTTCAAGTGCCAAGCGTTCTGCCGCTTCCATAGCCATTGGGATTGTGGTACCGAATGTTAAAATTGCCGCATCCGAACCTTTTCTTAAAACTTCCCATGAACCAATCGGTATGGAATGTAATTCTGCATCCATCGGAACACCGAGCCCATTCCCTCTAGGGTAGCGCAATGCAATTGGACCATCATTATAATCGATGGCGGTTTTCACCATATGCTGGCCTTCATTTTCATCTTTAGGCATCATGATCACCATATTTGGCAAATGACGTAGGAATGAAATATCGAATACGCCTTGATGGGTTTCCCCGTCAGCGCCAACAAGCCCTGAACGGTCAATTCCGATGAAGACATTTAAATTTTGACGACAAATATCATGTAAAACTTGGTCATATGCGCGTTGCAGGAAAGTTGAGTAGATGGCTAAAAACGGTTTCATGTCTTGTGTGGCAAGGCCAGCCGCCATAGTGGCTGCATGTTGTTCAGCAATGCCGACGTCATACATGCGTTCAGGGAATTCAGCCGCAAAGCCTTCTAATTTCGAACCAACTGGCATCGCAGGTGTTATAGCTACAATCCGCTCATCTTCACGTGCAAGTTTACACACGGTTTCAGCGACCAATCCACTCCATGAAGGTGCTTTTGTCGAAGACTTTACGAATGCACCGGTCTCCATTTTATAAGGACCTGTCCCATGCCAAGTACCAATTTTATCTTCTTCTGCCGGGCGGTACCCTTTGCCTTTTTTCGTGATGACATGAACCAATACTGGTCCCTTCATTTTTTTCGCGTATAACAAATTCTCTTGCAAATCTTCGTAATTATGTCCGTCAATAGGACCTAAATACGTAAATCCAAGTTCCTCGAAAAACACACCTGAAACTAGTAAATATTTTAAACTGTCTTTAACCCGTTCCGCCGTAGCTGCCAGTTTTCCACCGACTGCCGGGATTTTTTTCAACAAATATTCCAGTTCGTCTTTAGCCTTATTATATTTACCGGCTGTGCGAAGTTTTCCTAATACTGTATGGAGTGCGCCAACGTTAGGCGCGATCGACATTTCATTATCATTCAAAATAACAATCATATCGGTCTTTTCATGTCCAATGTGATTCAGTGCTTCTAAAGCCATTCCACCTGTAAGAGCTCCATCCCCGATAATGGGAATGATATGGTTTTTATCTTTTTTAATATCACGTGCAGCTGCCATACCCATCGCAGCAGACAACGAAGTTGAGCTGTGGCCTGTTTCCCAAACATCATGTTCACTTTCATTGCGCTTTGGAAAACCGCACAACCCTTTAAATTGACGTAATGTATCAAATTGATTTGCACGACCAGTCAATATTTTATGGACATACGCTTGATGTCCTACATCCCATATAAATTTATCATCTGGACTATTAAAAATACGGTGAAGAGATACAGTCAGTTCGACCACACCCAAGTTAGGACCAATATGTCCACCAGTGACCGATAATTTTTCAATTAAAAACGAACGAATATCTTCACTTAAAGTCAATAGTTCATCTTGAGATAATTCTTTAATAAAGGATGGACTTGTAATTGTATTTAAATCCACCGACATCACACACCTTTACACAATACTTGCGATTATTATCTTTCATTATATCAATGTCGTACGAATGTACAAACATTAACTATTTGCTGCGATTAACGATATAAGCAGCCAATTCATCCAATAGACCAGGCTCACTTGAAATATGGCGAAGTGATTCGATAGATTGGTTATAGTGCCAATCTCGTTTTATCTTTGCTCCATCCAGTGTTAATAATGCAGGGTACGTATTTTTTTCACTCGCAACATCTTTTCCTGCAGTTTTTCCTAATGACTCTGTGGTTCCTTCAATATCCAAAATATCATCCTGAATTTGAAATGCCAGTCCGATATGGAAACCAAAATCTTGCAACGCCTTTCTAGTACGGGCATCCGCCGAAGCCAAAATCGCACCTGCTAAAATGCTAAAGGATAATAAAGCACCCGTTTTATTGATATGTATGGTCTCCAATTCTTCTACAGAAATGATTTTTCTTTCGCTTTCAATATCCAAAACTTGTCCGCCAACCATACCTTCAGCTCCTGCAGCCTCGCTCATCAATTGTATAAGTTCCAGTTTGTCTTCTGCGGGTACTGTTTTCAAACGAGAAAGTACACCAAAACTATATGTTAACAATCCATCTCCAGCTAAAATCGCCAACGCGTCCCCATAAACTTTGTGGTTAGTTAATTTCCCACGGCGGTAATCATCATTATCCATGCTCGGTAGGTCATCATGGATTAGAGAATAGGTATGAACCATTTCAATAGCTGCTCCAACTGTAGAGGCTTCTGTATGTTTAACTTGTAAAAAGTCTAAGACAGCCAGTAAAAATAAAGGCCTTACCCTTTTGCCTCCTGCAGCCAATGAATAATTCATCGCTTCTTTCAAAATTTCCGGTGCATTGATCGACTGAACTTGCTCGGTCAATTGACGGTCTATTTCTGGAATATTCAGTTCAGTAAAATTTTGCAAACAAGTCATTGTGATGCATCCTCTTTTTCGATGGCTTCAAATGGCACTTTTTCTCCGCTGTCATCCATGATGGAAATCAATTGTTTTTCTGCATTGTGCAATTTCTCGTGGCATACCGTCGACATTTCCATTCCCTTTTTATAAAGTGAAATAGCATCCTCAAGAGGAACATCGCCTTGCTCCAGCTGACGTACAATTTCCTCTAATTGTTGAATTGCTTGGTCAAAAGATACGTTGGTTTTTGTCATGATGATTCTCCTTTAGACTGTTTGTTTATAGAGTCTATAGATGCGATTATGACTCCATCTTGTAATTTGATATGAAGTGGTTGATCTGGATTGATATCTTCAATTGATTTGACAACTTGATCATTTTGATAGGTCAGACTGTAGCCCCGATCCATGATTTTCAGCGGGTTCAATGCTTCCAGTAACTGAATCATATTACTGAAAGAACGAGCTTTCGTTTGTACATTTTTTTGAGCTGCCATATGCAAACGTTGTTGAGAAGCCTGAACATTTTTTTGATGTAGCAAAACCATTCTTTGTGGATTTTGCAATGTCAGACGCATGGTTTGCTGTGCAAGATGTTGTTGTTTTTGTTGGAAAATCGTACGCCCGTTTCTCTCCATCTGTTCATTCGCTCGGGTCAGTCTTTCAACAAACGGTCGGTATAATCTTTCAGGATAGGCCAGTGGATATGCAGACATCACCCGCGTCAACCTTTTTCGCTCCTGTGATAAAATAGCCGTAACAATCGATACCATTTGTGATTTTCTATTGGATACACGTTCAAGCAAATCCAGTTGATTTGGTACGGCAAGCTCTGCTGCTGCAGTTGGCGTTGGTGCGCGAAGATCTGAGACATAGTCAGCGATTGTCGTATCCGTTTCATGTCCGACAGCACTAATAATAGGAATGGTACTATTCGCAATTTCCCGCGCAACGATTTCTTCGTTGAAAGCCCATAAGTCTTCAATCGACCCGCCCCCGCGTCCAACAATACAAACATCAAGATCCGGATAGCTATGAGCACGTTTTAATGCTTTTACGATACTTGGTGCTGCACCGGCCCCTTGAACCAGAGCTGGAAAAATGATAACTTCTGCCAAAGGATAACGGCGGCTCAAAGTCGTGACAATATCCCGAATGGCTGCACCTGTTGAAGCTGTAATAACACCAATCTTTTGAGGGTATTTTGGAATCTGTTTCTTTCTAGAAGGATGGAAAAGTCCTTCTTTCGCCAATTTTTCTTTAAGCTGTTCAAAGGCTACAAATAGTTCACCAATACCATCAGGCTGCATCAATTGTGCATACAACTGATATTGGCCTGAGCCTTCATAAACATTCACATCACCTTGCAAAAGAACATTCATTCCGCTCTCCGGTTTAAATTTCAAACTTCTTGCTTGTGCCGCAAACATAACAGCAGGCATTCTTGTTTGATCGTCTTTAATTGTGAAGTAAATGTGTCCGCTTGTATGTATTTTGACATTGGATAGTTCCCCTTTGACATAAACATTGCGCAAATGGGGATCCGCATCAAATTTTCTTTTTATGTATTTGGTCAGTGCTTTCACTGTTAAATATGTCGAAGCAGTCACGTGCATTCAAACTCCTCACGAAGAAGAAATAGAAAAGCTGTCTTTCTATAAGAAAAACAGCTTCTTGCCTTTATTTTACCTGTTTTAACTTCATTTGTCTTGACGCAACTCATTTTCTGCAGATTGTACGGTGTTGGCCATTAACATGGTGATTGTCATGGGTCCCACTCCGCCTGGAACAGGTGTTATGTATGAAGCTTTTTCTTTTACTGCTTCAAAATCCACATCTCCACACAGGCGATTGTTTTCATCACGATTCATACCTACATCGATGACGACCGCTCCGCTTTTGACGTATTCACTCGTAATGAATTTCGTTTTACCAACTGCCACCACGAGAATATCAGCCTGCAAGGTAATTTCTTGTAGGTTCGGCGTCTTAGAATGCGCATATGTCACGGTTGCATCTTTTTGTAAAAGTAATTGGCCCATTGGTTTTCCTACAATATGGCTACGTCCTATGACAACAGCGTGTTTGCCTGCAAGATCAATTCCAGAGTATTCCAGAAGTTTCATGACCCCGTATGGCGTGCATGGAAGGAAAGTCTCCTGTCCGAGCATCATTTTTCCAACACTGATTGGATGGAAACCATCTACATCCTTAGTTGGGGAAATGGCTGCCAATACGGCAGATTCTCCAATGTGCTTCGGTAATGGTAACTGTACTAATATGCCATGAATGGTTGGGTCTTCATTCAGTGATTGAATCGTATGCACGAGTTCACTTTCAGTTAAATCTGACTCAAAAGAAAGTAAACGTGAATTCATACCAAGTGCTTCACACGTTTTTTGTTTATTAGAAACATAGGTTTTCGAAGCTGCGTTGTCACCGACTAAAATAACCGCTAAGCCTGGAGTAATGCCTTGATTTTTTAAGTGAATGATACGTTCAGATAAATCATTGCGTATCGCTTGTCCAATTTCTTTTCCATTAATTAATGCACTCGACATGTCTTTATTCCCCCTGCTGTCAGTTAGAAGTCTCGACCGTATATTTAGATAGAACTCCGTTCACAAACTTGCTTGATTTCTCATCACCAAACGTTTTACATAATTCAATCGCTTCATTCATGACTACTTTTGAAGGTGCATCCTGCATAAATAACAATTCATAAACTGCCAAGCGCAATACCGTGCGTTCGATCTTAGGTAAACGATCCAAAGACCAATTTTCTAACTTTGTTTTAAGTGATTCATCTATTTGCGTTAGTTGTTCAGTCGTTCCACGTACAAGCTTTTCATAGAAAGGATCATTGTCGCCATCTAAAACGTGGCTCATTGCATCTTCTATTGTTAACTCGGTGTTTTCTAACTGAAACAAAGTTTGCAACGCTTTTTCACGGGCTTCTCTACGTTTCATGGGTAGTCTCCTTTTATATGCATTCGAACACATCATAGCATATTTTGCGGGCACAAGACATCCTCAAAGGGAAGTTCGAATGTTCAGAAAAAGTACTCAATCAAATTTCGGACTGAAGTGAAAATCACTTAATCTCATCCAACGTAATAACCTATCCTTTTTATTATTATTTATTAACGTTATCTTTGCTCGAAAGCCCAAGAAGTTCGGCCATTACTATGCGCGTTTCAATCATTTCCCCCAATAAAAATGAGGCTCATTTCAATCAAGAAATGAGCCTCTTCCTATTTAAATCGCTAATTTTTCTGAGAATTGGCTATTGTAAAGATCTGCATAGAAACCATTTCTCTCCAATAACTCAACATGATTCCCTTGTTCAATCACTTTTCCTTGGTCCATCACCAAAATCAAATCCGCATCCTTAATCGTTGACAGACGATGGGCAATAACAAAGCTAGTACGGTCTTCCATCAAACGGTTCATCGCCTTTTGGATGAAGATTTCCGTCCGTGTGTCCACACTGGAAGTAGCTTCATCCAATATCATGATAGGTGGATCTGCCAGGACCGCTCGTGCGATTGTCAGAAGTTGTTTTTGCCCTTGTGATATATTCGAAGCTTCTTCGTTCAACACGGTTTCATAACCATCCGGTAGCGTACGGATGAAATGATCAGCATGGGCCGTACGGGCAGCCTCGAAGATTTCTTCATCCGTTGAACCACTTTTTCCATACGCGATATTGTCCTTGATCGTTCCATTGAAGAGCCACGTATCCTGAAGAACCATTCCAAAACTCTTGCGGAGATCGTTTCGGGACATGTTCCGTGTGTCAAGACCATCGATTTTGATCTTTCCGCCATTGAGTTCATAAAATCTCATCAATAGATTGATCATCGTCGTTTTTCCTGCCCCGGTAGGCCCAACGATTGCAACGGTCTGACCAGGCAACACATCGATGTTCATGTCTTGGATCAACAAATCATCTTCATACCCAAAATCCACATGTTCGAATGTCACAGCGCCATTGGCACGCTCCAGACTATCGGTCGTCACTTCTGTCATCTCTTCTGCTTCATCGAGCAGTACAAATACCCGCTCTGCAGCTGCAACCGTGGACTGAATGATGTTCGCGATGTTGGCTGTTTGTGTGATTGGTTGTGTAAACTGTTTTGAATAAGTGATGAAAGCTTGTATGTCACCTATTGAGATGGCACGCTGCGTTACCAAAATTCCGCCCACAACACTGATTAGGACATAACTTAAATTCCCAATGAAGAACATCATCGGCATGATGATACCTGAAATGAATTGAGCTTTGCTTCCCGCTTCATACAATACTTCATTGACCTTATCAAACTGAGCAACGGACTTTTTCTCATGCCCGAACGCTTTAACCACTTGGTGACCAGTATACATTTCTTCAATGTGCCCATTCAGCTGGCCAAGTGTACGCTGCTGATCGGCAAAGTGTTTTTGGGATTTTTTCAGGATCGGTTTTATCACAAATATAGACAGCGGTAAACTGACAATTGATATCAGCGTCAATAATGGACTGATCGAAAGCATCATGATGATAATCCCTAATATTGTCACGATTGAGGTAATGAATTGAGTTAGACTTTGTTGCAACGTGCTCCCTATTGTATCGATATCATTTGTCATACGGCTGAGCGTTTCGCCGTTTGATCGGCCATCAAAATATTTGAGCGGCAGTTTTTCAAGCTTATGATTGACGTCTTCCCTTAGATCGTAAACCGTTTCCTGTGCAACACTCGACATAATATATTGTTGCACATAGTTGAAAAGGCTACTTAAAACATAGAGCCCAACAAGGACCAGAAGAATCTGCCCAATTTTATCGAAATTGATGGCTGCACCAGGTATCCCTTGGAATTTCCCGTATGCACCTTCAAATAGTTCCGTGATTGCCGTCCCCATTATTTTTGGTCCAACGATCATAAATATGGTACTCAAGATTGCTGCAAAGAAAACGGCAACCAATTTATTTCGGCGCGGCTTCAAATAAGTCAAAAGACGTCTCAGTGTCCCTTTGAAATCTTTTGCTTTTTGCCCGCCCATCATCATCATGTTACCGCCACCAGGTCCTTGCCCCGGCCCACCACTTTGAGGTTTTTTTTGATTGGTCATGCGATTTCCTCCTCTGAAAGCTGTGATAAGGCGATTTCACGGTATACATCATTTGTTGCAAGCAACTCTTGGTGAGTACCCAAACCGACTATTCGTCCTTCGTCCAACACGATGATCCGATTCGCGTCGACCACTGTGCTGACACGTTGTGCAACCAGTAACACCGTCGCATTTTTCGTTTCATCTTTCAAGGCTGCCCGGAGTTTGGCATCTGTCTTGAAATCAAGTGCGGAAAAGCTGTCATCGAATATATAAAGATCCGGTTTTCGAATGAGCGCTCTAGCTATTGACAGCCGTTGCTTTTGCCCGCCGGACAAGTTCGAGCCACCTTGTTCGATTTCTGCAGCATAGCCTTCTTTCATCTTGCCAATGAAATCATCTGCTTGTGCAATAGCAGCCGCGTGCTCCATTTCATCCTGCGAGGCATCCTGTTTTCCGAAGCGAATGTTATCGGCAATCGTTCCCGTGAAAAGTATAGCTTTTTGTGGAACGAAACCGATTTTCGAACGGATTTCATCTTGTGACGCCTTACGGATATCAACACCGTTTACGCGAATGCTTCCACTTGAAATGTCATAAAACCGTGGAATCAAATTGACGAGAGTTGATTTCCCAGATCCTGTTCCGCCAATGATGGCGGTAATTTCACCAGGTTTAGCAGTAAAACTGATGTCTGATAAGGCAGGTTCTTCCGCTCCTGGATAGCTGAATGTCACATGCTCAAATTCAAGCGTCCCTCTTTCACGATCTGCCTTTTCCGTTCCTTCATCTAAGAAAGACGGTTTCATTTCCAGTACTTCGTTAATCCGTTTCGCCGACACAGCAGCACGTGGAATCATGACGAACATCATGGATGCCATGACAAGAGCAAACATGATTTGCATGACGTATTGGATAAACGCCATCAGGTCACCGATTTGCATTGCTCCATTATCGATCCGAATCCCACCGAACCAAATGATTCCGACGACTGTTAAGTTCATGACAAGCATCATTACAGGCATCAAAAACGCCATGACTTTATTTACTTTAATCGAAACATCCGTCAACTCTTTATTTGCTTGCTTCATTCGCACTTTCTCTTCGGTTTCCCGATTGAACGCGCGAATGACGCGAATCCCCGTGAGGTTCTCGCGTAAGACCAGATTCAAGCGATCCAGACGTTCTTGCACCGTTTGAAAAAGGGGTACCCCTTTTTTCAGAATCAGCAGGACGGAACCAATCAATACAGGCATGGTGGCAACAATCACCAATGATAATTTGGCATCTTTCGATACGGCCATGATGACCCCGCCTATTAACATGATCGGTGCACTGACAACCATTCTGAGCATCATGATGACGACTTGCTGGACTTGCGTGATGTCATTCGTTGTTCTCGTGATCAGTGAAGCGGTTCCCACCTCGTCAAATTCCTGCAATGAAAACTTCCCGACATGATTGAAGACTTTTCTGCGAATGTCACGTCCGAGTCCCATAGCCGCTTTGGAAGAATAATAGCTTGCAATGACTGATGCAGTGGCTCCAAGTGATGAAACCAACAGCATGAATCCTCCAATTTTCCATATATAAGGGGTGTCTCCCGTAACAACACCTTTATCAATGATGTCCGCCATCAGTGTTGGTAAAAAGAGGTCAGCCATCGATTGAATGAATACGAGTCCGACAACCGCGAATACAAGCCACTTATAAACGGATAAATATTTCAGTAATTTTATCAATTTGAACACTCCTCTTGTCCCAGTTCTTCCAGATGCTTTGTAATTTGTTGATGGGTACCAAGCAGTTCCTCGAATTGCTTATCAGTCAGGGATTCCGCCACCGATTGAAATGTTTGGTGAATGCCATTTTCTTGCATATGAATCTCTTTGATCCGTGCCAATCCATTTTCGCTGAGTGACAACAAAACCTCCCGTCGATTCCCTTCGACTTGTTGACGGTTCAGCAAACCTTCCCTTACCAACCCATCTACGGCTTGACTCAGAGTACTTTTAGGGAGAAAGGTTTTCTCGCCCACGTTTTTTTGAGTCATTTCCTTATGGATGACGATGGTCATCAATATTGTGTACTGGGGAATGGATAATCCATTTTCCACCGCTGACTTCTGGACGAACCTCATCATGTTCTTTTGAATGTTCGAAAATGAACGTAATAATTGAATGGACTTTGTTAAATTTTGATTTTCATTGTCCAATTGACTCCTCACCATTCCTTCCTAAACGAACTGTTCTAAATCGAACAGTTCGTTTTTGGTCTTTCAAATTTACTCTCATTATAAGAGATTGTCAATCTATCCACACGAAAAAAGACCTTACCCAAGTGAATGCACACATGAAAGGTCTTTGCTTTTGTAGTATTTACTTGTCATCTTCTTTTGTTTTCGTAAACTCTGCGGATAACTGGTGGTCCTCTACTTGTTTATCGGCAATTCCATTATGAGGATGTGGATGATGTCGCGCATTTTTTACGCACTAAATTGTGCTGTTACCCCAAACTTGATTATCAAAACAAAAAAACACCGTCCGGATAGACCGAACGATGTTGTGAGTTATTCGTTTGTTGTTTCTTTTTGTTGTTCGAACTGAATGCCAGTAATATGGACATTCACTTCTTGTGTTTCAAGTAACGTCATATTTAAAATTGCTTGACGCACTTGACTTTGAACTTCTTTGGCTACTTTAGGAATCGACGCGCCGTATTTCACAGTGCAATAAATTTCAACAAATAGACCTTGATCAGTCAATTCTGTCTTGATTCCTTTACCGTGAACTTTTTTGCCGAGACGTTCGGCAACTCCTGTTGCAAAACTTCCACGGGTACCGGCCACTCCCTCAACATCTGTGGTGGCAATTCCAGCGATTACTTCTAAAACCTCTGGTGCTACTTCAATCTTTCCTAACTCTTCTTTACCAGACGGAATCATTTGCAAATAAGCTGTTGTTGTTTTTTCAGCCATTCCAATCATCCTTTCCTAGGAATTCATGACGTCGTATTTCTCTAAAAACTTCGTATCGAAATCACCAGATTTGAATTCTTCATGGTCCATCAATTTTGCATGGAAAGGAATTGTTGTATGAACACCCTCTACAACAAACTCACTCAGTGCACGCTTCATTTTTGCAACCGCTTCTTCACGGGTATCTGCATAAGTAATCAGTTTTGCGACCATTGAATCATAGTAAGGAGGAATGCTGTAGCCTGAATACATTGCTGAATCCACGCGTACACCATATCCGCCCGGCGCTAAATACATATCAACTTTACCCGCTGAAGGCATGAAGTTTTTCGAAGGGTTTTCAGCGTTAATGCGACACTCAATTGCCCAACCTTTAATTTTCACGTCATCTTGTGTATAAGCTAATTTTTCACCAGAAGCGACTTTAAGTTGTTGTTGAATCAAATCAATGCCGGTTACCATTTCAGTAACAGGATGTTCAACTTGAATACGCGTATTCATTTCCATAAAGTAAAACTTTTGATTGATGTGATCGAATATAAATTCAACTGTCCCTGCACTGCGATAATTAACGGCTAGGGCAGCTTTAACAGCCGCGTCACCCATCTGATTACGAATTTCCGGGGATAGCGCTGGAGATGGTGCTTCTTCTACTAGTTTTTGCATACGGCGTTGAATTGAACAATCACGTTCCCCTAAATGAATCGCATTGCCAAAACTATCAGCCAAAACTTGAATTTCAACATGACGGAAAATTTCAATGAACTTCTCAATATAGACACCAGGGTTTCCAAAAGCAGCAGCTGCTTCTTTTTGTGTAATCTGAATGCCTTTAACAAGTTCTTCTTCCGTACGTGCGACACGAATACCTTTACCGCCACCACCGGCAGTTGCCTTAATAATGACCGGGAATCCTATTTCACGAGCGATTTCCAGACCTTCTTTTTCATCCGCAACAATACCTGTGGATCCAGGCACAACCGGTACGCCTGCTTTTCGCATTGTTTCACGCGCTACATCCTTCGTACCCATTCTGGAGATAGCGTCAGAAGTAGGACCGATGAACGTTATATTACATTGTTCACACAGCTCCGCGAAACTCGCATTCTCTGCCAAAAAGCCATAACCGGGATGAATGCCATCACAACCCGTTAACTTTGCAACACTGATAATATTGCTGAAGTTCAAGTAACTATCTTTCGATTGTTTTGGACCGATACAATAAGCTTCATCTGCCATTTGAACATGCAACGCTTCACGATCAGCTTCCGAATAGACGGCAACTGTTTCGATATCCAACTCTTTACACGCACGAATAATACGAACCGCGATTTCACCACGGTTAGCAATTAATACTTTTTTCATCATCCGTTCCCCCTCAGTTCGCTTTTACTAAGAACAGAGGTTGGCCGTACTCTACGAGTTGTCCATCTTTTACTAAAATTTCTACAATCTCGCCAGACACTTCTGCTTCGATTTCGTTGAATAATTTCATCGCTTCCACAATACATACAATCCCGTCTTCTGTTACTTTATCACCTACTTGAACATATGCCGGTGTATCCGGTGAAGATGACTGATAGAAAGTTCCTACCATTGGTGAAGAAATTTTAAGAAGAGATTCATCATTAACAGCTGATTCTTTCGTCTCTACATTTGCAATTGTTTCTTTTACAGTTTGAGCAACCGGTGTTGGATTCACTTCTACTGCCACTGGAGCTTCAACAGCAGGTGCCGCTGGTTTTGATTGAGGTACAACTGTTTCAGTAGATACATGTACACCATTCTTTTTCAGTTTAACTTTCGTGCCTTCTGACTCGTAAATAAACTCATCAATGGATGAGTGGTCAATTAATTTAATAATTTCACGAATTTCTTGTACTTTTAACATACCGAACTCCCCTTACCCTATATCGAATTACGTTCCTCTTCTATTTTAGACGTTATTGAGAAAATTTGAAATAGATAACCTAAATTTTTTAAGAGTTGGTCCTAATCCGAAAGGTGAAGAAGCCCGTTTTAGTCTGACACCGGCGTTGATAAACAAGGTTTCCTTTGCGACGAATAACCGCAGGAGCAATGATTCGATTTTAATCCGGCATGGTTTTGTTAAGAAAAATGAAAAAAAGGACCATATCGGCCCTTTTCGTTCATTATGAAGCTGGTTGGAATGCTACCGTTACTTTTTTTGCATCTTCCCATTGTTTCATTACGATGTGAATAATTTCATTTGCTTGTGATTTTCCAAGTTCATCAGCGATTACAGTTACATCTACTTTCCCTGTATCTGTCTGTACATAGGCATCTGAGTAACCTAGTGAACGAATGAGCATTTCAAGCATTGCTTCCGTTGATTCGCGTACTGTTAAATCGTTAATAGTTGAGTAAGCTTCATTTACTTCATCAGCCGACATTTCGTTTGACGCAATTTGTGTTGTTAATTGTGTTTTCAACTCACTGCGTTCGTTTAGTAATTCCATTCTCATTTCTTCAAATAACGCACTTTGAGCATATACTGGTGTAACTGATTCATCTTCAGTTGTGTCTTCGACCTTCATTTGATCAAGGTCTTCATCTGAGAAAATAGCTAAACCATCAAAGGGCATATTGTTAGGTTCGTTCACGTAATACACCGAAATTACTGCTACCAAACTTAATAGAGTTAGCATCCATACTGTACGTTTTTTGACTTTCATTTAGAAACCCCTTTCTCATCCATCGGGACGACGACAATTCGATGTTCTGGCAGTAATAATACTGCTGCTAAGTATTCTTTTAACATAATTCTGGTTTTTGCTTGATCTGCTCCAGTGGCTACTACCAATACTGATTGAATAGTTTTTTGCTCATTGGTTGTCTGATCAAACAAGGCAAAGCTAGGTTTTTCCGTAACTGTTTGTTGAGGCTCGTTCATGCCTGTGTAAAAAAATAATTCGACTTCACCTACCCCAGCCATTTTTTCCAATGCCGTTTTCAATGAGTGTTCCAGCGTTACTGCATCTTGTGACTGACTGGATGTGTTAGGTTGCTTGGTGAAAATGGATTCATTCAGTAAGAAAAACACCATGAATACCAAGAGACTCGCGAGCAGGATCCCGCTTTTCATTCGATTCGTTTTAATGGATGGAATCACGCTCCTCTCTTAAGTGAGACAGGCATTTGATAAACTATATGACAAGCATTCCTCAACTATTCATAGAAAAAAGAAGAGATAAACAATAACATGTACATGGCAAGTCCCAGCTTCGTATATTCTTCTATCTTTTCATTTGAATCAGACTTCTGGAAGATAGCCTGAAGAACTTCACTCAGCAGAATAATGAACATTAATCCCTTTAACCATTCAGCCATCATTAACCCCTCATCATCATGGAGAATTTTACTAATATCACAATGAAAATGGCTGTATAGAAAAACGCAAAGGCAATAAGAAATGACAAGATACTTAAAACGAAAATCGACTTTCCGATATCATCAAGAAAACTGGCCAGATCCTCTGGTCCGAATGGTTCAATAATGGCAGCCACTACTCGATAGCAAAACGCGATACTGATGGTTTTCAAAGTAGGGATCAACACAACCAGTAGGATTGTGATGGCAATGCCACCGCCAGTAATCGAAGTGATTGAAGAAGAAAATCGAGTAAATGTACTAAGACTCTCAGAAAAAAAAGAACCAACAAACGGGATGTTTTGCTGAATGATTTTTTTGATGGGCTCCGTAACAGCACTTGAGATATTCCAAGAAATAAACCCTTGCACCGAAATGAAAAAACTATAAATGACGACTACTGCTGAAACGATACTTAGTAAAGAAGTGCGAATAATATCGGTCAGTTTTGAAAATGGGGTAGCCGGATGAAAGCGACTAATGAAGTCCAGCAATATGGTGGTCATAAGTAATGGAATAAGGATTCTTTCGGTCAGCACCACTGTAAATTGAATAAATACATAGAGCGCAGGGTTCCAAATTGAAAATGCCATCGTTCCACTATTCATCAACAAGCCCGCTGTCAACACGGGGTAGACACTCATAAAAACCGTCACCATCTGTCGCGCAAATTGCTGCATAATATGCATCGCATCAATGGCAGGCGTCAATGTATACAGGACAGCAATACAAAACAGGGATAACCTTGTCCATCGTTTGGCTGCAGGAAATAAAATATCGATGATCATCGCAAAAACAATAGCGATCAGCAGTACGATAAAGTATCGGGTTACACCAAAAAAATAGGCATACAAGGGTTCAAGCATGAACCTTCTCACCTCTTTTACACCTATATTATTCGATCAATAGCCGCGTCAGCGTGTTAAACATTTGCTGAATGAGAGGCAACCAATAGGTGAGAATCAACACATGACAACTTATCGAAATGATGGGAACAAATGTATTCAGATTTAAATTTCGGCACCATTCAATCAAGGCTTCACCTATAAATGTCACGAATACAGAAATCAGCAATACTCTGGCTATTGGGAGCGCTTCCTTAGGTGCAGATTCAAGAACGTTTCTTACGATTGGAAAAAGAGTTTGAAATAAAATATTCGAGAGTAAAATAAAAAAGAAAAAGCTCAAAAGTAGAGGTGTAAATTGCGGTAGGATTTGTTTAAGCAACAACATCAGAAATATGATTACTATCGTTACCAGGATCATTTGCATGACTTACACCGAAATGGTAAGCCATTCGAAAAAAGTAGTGATTTCTTGAAAGAAGAAACGTAGGAAACGTAACATTTCCACGGTCATATACAGATACCCAAATACAAATAAAAAGAATGAAAATTCTTTTTTCCCCGTCTGTTCAAAGAAAAGGTGTAACAATGCAAGAATCAATCCGATTCCTGCCACTCGAATTACATCCATAAATTCCGACTTGTCCCCTCCTCTGTCTATTCATCGTATGCAAAAAGAAGCTGAGACATGAAAAAAAGTTGCCAATAGCACTAGGTGCAATTGGCAACTTTATTTTTTATTCATTATTTAGGTAAGTAATAAATTTTCAAGGATTTTCTTCCTTAAAAATTTATGGTATGTCCAGTTTCAAGCGCCCACTTGCTCCTGCGGTTACTCGTCGCAAAGGAAACCTTCCCTCCACGCCGACGACAGGCTAGAGGCGCACTTTACACTTTTCTAATTATTGTGCTCTTGAAACGTAAGCCGCTTCAGATGTGTTGATGATCAGTTTATCACCTTGGTTAATGAAGAAAGGAACTTGAACTGATAATCCAGTTTCCAAAATTGCAGGTTTCGTTCCGCCACTAGCTGTATCACCTTTAATACCAGGTTCTGTTTCAGTAACTTCCAAAACAACCGTATTCGGCAATTCTACACCTAACGTTTCCCCTTGGTATTGCATGATATGCACTTCCATGTTTTCACGAAGGAATTTCAATTCGTACTCGATTTGTTTTGAATCAAGTTCAATTTGTTCATACGAGTCAGTATCCATGAAATTATGAGTATCACCATTTGCGTAAAGATACTGCATTTTGCGGTTATCAATTTGAGCTTTCTCCACTTTTTCTCCAGCACGGAATGTTTTTTCATTCACTGCACCTGTACGAATGTTGCGTAGTTTAGAACGAACAAACGCTGCACCTTTACCTGGTTTCACGTGTTGGAAATCAAGTACGCGCCAAATACCGCCATCTACTTCAATTGTTAAACCTGTTTTAAAATCATTTACAGAAATCATGAGTGTTCCTCCAAAATTATAAGATAAGTAACTCTTTTGTAGAATGTGTTAATTTTTCAAGCCCTGTAGCTGTAACAATCGCATCATCTTCAATACGAACCCCACCGACACCAGGTAAATAAATACCCGGCTCAATTGTGATTACCATACCTTCTTCCAGAACAGTTTCCGAACGGAAAGATAATCCAGGGCCTTCGTGTACTTCTAATCCGATACCATGTCCTAAAGAATGACCGAACGCTTCACCATAACCTTTGGATTTGATATAATCACGAGCGATTGCATCCGCCTCAATTCCAGTCATACCTGGTTTGATTTTTTCCAAAGACAACAGTTGTGAGTCTAGTACAATTTGATAAATTTCTTTTAATTGCTCACTCGGTTCACCGATAGCAACAGTTCTCGTTACGTCTGATACATATCCATTATACAACGCACCGAAGTCCAATGTAACAAAATCACCTTTTTCGATGACTTTATCCGTCGCGACACCATGTGGAAGTGCAGAACGAAGCCCAGATGCCACAATAATATCGAATGAAGATGATGATGCTCCTTGTTTGCGCATAAAGAATTCAAGTTCATTAGAAACTTCCAATTCCGTTTTTCCAGGTGCGATAAATGTAAGGATATGTTCAAAAGCCGCTTCAGCGATATCCGCGGCAGCCTTAATAATAGTAATCTCTTGTGGCGTCTTAATCAAGCGGATTTTCTCAATAAGACCTGATACAGGTACAAGTTCAGTATTAACTGCCTTTTTGTAACTCTCATACATGGCATAGCTCATGTCGTCTTTCTCAAAACCTACTTTTCTCACATTCATTTTTTCTAATTGGACACTTACTTCTTCCAGTATCGTTTTCGTATGTTGGACAATTTCAAAGTTTTTAATCTGTTTTGCCGCTTGTTCCGTGTAACGGAAATCCGTAATAAAAACAGCTTGATCTTTGGAAACGATGGCAATACCAGCAGTCCCCGTAAAATCAGTTATGTACCGGCGATTGTAGCCACTTGTAATTAACAAGGCGTCAATCTGGTGTTCCCCTAAAGCTTCACGTAATTTAGACAATTTCTCCATTTAAGATTCCCCTTTTCTTCTATGTAAAAATGTTTCTAGTGCTAAAGTATAACCGAAAGTTCCGAGACCACATATTTGACCAACACATTCAGGAGCCAAGACAGATTTGTGACGAAAACTTTCTCTGCTATGGATATTAGAAATATGAACCTCTATTACCGGAACGGTAATGGAAGCGATGGCATCACGTATCGCATAACTTGTATGAGTATAAGCTCCAGGGTTGAAAATAATGCCGTTAATTCCATCATCTTCTGCATTGTGCAGCCAATCAATTAGTTCACCTTCGTGATTCGATTGCTTACATTGAACATGAATATCCGATTGTTTTCCGTAAGTTATAAGCTTTTGCTCTACATCTTCCAACGTTTCATGTCCATAAATAGCAGGTTCACGTTTTCCTAAACGATTTAGGTTAGGCCCATTTAAACAAAGAATTTTCATCTTTTTTCCTCCAGTTCCATCGTGCCCCCTTCATTTTATCATAACAAATAGTTGCAGCAACTACTTTCTCTTGTCATCATAAACCTCTTGGTCATAGTAATGAATCGTCTCGGCAAGGGCTCTGCAAATTATTAAAATAACCGAAATAATCGGTACCGACTTCCAACTTATATGGGAAAAATCTTGATAAATACTCCATTCCAGCAGAATCCAGATGGCAAATCCAACAACAATTGACGTGGCAATCGCCGGCATTTTGCTGACAATCATGAACAGAGCCATCGCAAGATTGATGACCAAGAAGACGACCAGAAAAGTAAAAAACCATTTGACTGATGGGTGAGCGTCGGAAAATACTTGCCATCTCTTAGTCCATTTTATTGGGCTCCATGGAATATAATCAAAAACATATAAAAACTTTAATATTATAGTGAAAACCACAGCATGTGCTACTGAAATCGTTAAGAAGTGAGTACCTTTCATTCAAATCACAATCCTTTCTATTTATTCAATTTTGACTAACCTCACTCTCTCTATTCATAGATATAGTGCTTTTTTAAAAAATTAGTACAATTAAAGCGATAATTACTGTTGCAAGCGTTGATACGGCTCTTTCATTGTTAAACAGATTAATCTAAAACGAAAAAACGCACGTTGTATCCCAAGGATACAGCGTGCGTTTTCTTCATCTAATAAATCTACTTGCTAGTGGCATTCTCAAAACAGCGTTTTTAACTGTTAAACTTAAAGTCCACATTTCAATTGAGCACCGCAATTTGTACACGTATTACAGCCACCCATTTCTTTTACGGTCCCCTGACGGCAAACAGGACACGTGTTTCCTACTTCTGAGCCGATTGTGACATTCGTTGAACGAAGATCTTGGATTGTATCGATCAGGACAACTGGACGTTTCCCAATGATGGTTTCTTCATAATGATGTTCATCCATCACATTTTCTTCCGCTTTAAGTGTCAGGACTTGTGCATCACGGCTGCCATCCACATAAACTGTCCCGCCTTTAGCACCACCACGATAAAGTCTTTCATAAACGCCTTGTACTTGTTCAACTGTATAACCACGTGGTGCATTAACAGTTTTCGAAATCGAGCTGTCAATCCAACGTTGAATTATGCACTGAACATCCGCATGCGCTTCAGGTGCCAATTCCATTGAAGCAACAAACCATTCTGGCAAGCTTTGTTCATCTGCTTCAGGGTTTGCGTTCAAGTATTCCTGAACAATGTCCGCTTTTACTTCGATGAATTTCCCTAAACGGCCACTACGATAGTACGTGAAGGAGAAATAAGGTTCCAGACCTGTCGACACTCCCACTAATGTTCCAGTTGATCCAGTTGGTGCTACGGTCAACAAGTGAGAGTTGCGAATGCCTGTTTCTTTGATAGACTGACGAACATGCTCAGGCATTTTTTTCATAAATCCGGTATTGATGAAAGCGTCTCTCAGACGGTTAGTTTCTTCATTTGTTTCCCCTTGCAAGAACGGGAAACTTCCACGTTCTGCAGCAAGTTCTGCAGATGTTTCATATGCTGTTACTGCTATCGTTTCGAAGATTTGGTCGACAAGAACGTTACCTTCCACTGAACCGTACTCTTTTTCACAATAAATTAGTAAGTCTGCAAGCCCCATTACTCCTAGACCAACACGACGTTCACCCAAAGCTTGTTTTTTATTGTCTTCAAGGAAGTAAGGTGTTGCATCAATAACATTGTCCTGCATGCGAACTCCAACACGTACTGTTTCTCTCAAGCTATCAAAATCGACAGTTTTTGTATCTTTATTCGCAAACTGAGCTAAATTCACAGCTGCCAAGTTACATACAGAATTAGGTGCCAACGGTTGTTCTCCACATGGGTTGGTAGCAACCACTTGTTGTCCATACGCTTTTGCATTGGTCATTTCGTTTGCATTGTCGATAAAGAAAATGCCAGGCTCTGCAGAATACGTTGCACAAACGTTAATGAGATTCCACAAATCTTTCGCTTTCATCGTACGGTAAGTTCGGATGGCATGTCCTTGTTTTTCCCATTCACGTACATCCCCGACTTCGTGCCATTTCTCATTGTACGTTACCATTTCCTCAGCTGAATAACTTTCAACAGCGGGGAAGCGTAACTCGTGATCGCCGTCTTCTTCCACAGCTTTCATGAAATCGTCGGTCAATGTCACAGATATATTGGCTCCTGTTAAGAATTCGGAATTGTTAACACTATATGTGCCTCCATCGTGGAGTTTCGTTTCTGCATCACGGAAAATTGCATCACTGAATCCACCCTGGCCAGGAATTGTCTTGTAATTTACTATCCCTTGGTACATTGCTTCTTCTTGATGTGTCAGAGCTTTAAATTTAAGCTTGTCTTTCGCTAATTGCTTGATAGTTTCATCATTTGTATTTTCAATCAGGAAACGTAGAATTCTAGGATTTTGCATTTTGGAAATGATGAATTCCGCAATGTCAGGATGCCAATCTGCCAACATAATCATTTGAGCGCCTCTGCGACTGCCGCCTTGCTCAACCAAATGTGTTAGTTTTGCGATATCGTCCAACCATGAAACAGAACCAGATGACTTTCCGTTTACACCTTTAGCGAGTGTATTGCGTGGACGCAAAGTTGATCCGTTTGTTCCAACTCCCCCACCTCGACTCATAATTTCCATTACTTGTTTACGGTGATCGGAAATACCTTCACGGGAATCCGGCACAAAGGGCATAACGTAACAATTGAAGTATGTAACGTCTGTTCCTGCACCCGCTCCATAAAGCACACGTCCTGCGGGAATAAATTTCAATTGGACCAATTGCTGATAAAACTTTTCAAACCATTCTTTTTTCTTCTCTTCAGAAGTTTCAACAGAAGCAAGTCCGGTCGCATTGCGTTTAGCAATTTGCTCATAGAAAACTTCCAAAGGTTTTTCGATGACATTAATGGAACGAGTTACAATACCCGACTCCTGCTCAATTGGATCATCAATTGCACTTCTATAATCTTCTTCAATTAAAACACGTACTTTATTTGTCGAATGATCGATGGAAACAACATAACCCAAACCGCGGGCAGGGAATTTCGGGTCTTCCTTAACCGTCAATACGACAAAGTCGCCTGCTTTTAGTGTTTTCTTTTCAGTATCTTTAAAAGAATAGCGGTCAATCATGACTAACCTAGATACACCTTTGTGAGTTAATGTCATGTCATTCGTGATGGGATGAACTTGAGGGAATGAAATGATGTCATTATTCAACATTTCAATGTTTAACTCCCCTATTTGTTGCTTGGAAACTAGTACCATTTACTACTCCTCCTTAATTAACAGAAAAAACACTACATATAGTGTTACGCGTTGTGTTTAGGGTACTATATATTGACATCTAAATCAAATAAAGCGGATGTATGTTCGAACATACACACACAACGTCTATAGGAAAATACTACTTATTTTTTGGTCAAATTAATTCTTTTTACCTATTATTTACGGTATGTCCATTCGTCATTTGCATAACGTCGAGTTTCAAGCTTTTTCACATAATCCAATTGCTCGATTGTTAGCACATATGGTTGAAAATTGACATTAAGACCTTCAGCAAAACCATCTTTAAATGCTTCTTCACATTCTTCGATCGTAACTGGAGTTTCCCGCAAACGATTTATTGCCACCGCTTTTTGCGGAAGGCCTCTACGAACTCGCTCTTTTACTGCTTCCGATGGATAGTTAAATAAAGAAACTAGTTTATCTTCATCCAGGTCTAAAAGAATCGCTCCATGTTGAAGAATGACACCTTTTTGTCTTGTTTGTGCACTTCCTGCTACTTTTTTACCTTCCACAACTAGTTCATACCATGACGGTGCATCGAAACAGACGGCACTTTTTGGATTTTTTAAATCACTCTTCATTTTATCAGTATCAGGCACCGAGAAATAGGCGTTCAATCCAAGCTTCTGAAAGCCAATCAATAACCCTTCACTTAGCACACGGTAAGCTTCCGTGACGGTCGCAGGCATATCTTGATAGTCTTCACTGACGATAATGCTATATGTTAATTCATGTTCATGCAATACGCCACGTCCTCCGGTGGGACGTCTGACAAAACCTAAGTTATGCTCTTTGACAGCATCCATGTTGATTTCTTTTTGGACATTTTGAAAATAACCTATGGATAATGTTGCAGGTGCCCATCCATAGAATCGGACAATAGGTGGAAGGATCCCATCACTATGCCAGTCCATTAAAGCTTCATCCAGCGCCATATTGAAGGACGGACTGCAAGCGCCAGAATTAATAAAATACCAAATCGGTTTAGACATAATATTTTCCTCCTCAAAATGTCGCAATGCTATTCATATTAACAAACCGATTGTATTGTGGCTACACTTTCTTTTATAATAAGTACATAGATAGAAAGGGGAAAGTTGTTTTGACATTTGTATACATTATCTCTGCTGCATTATTTGGTTTGATCATTTACTTTTTAATCTCGTCTTTGCGATTAAAAAAGGCTGTATCAGGTTTAACACAAGAACAATTTATTGAAGGATACCGTAAAGCACAACTTGTGGATGTGCGTGAACCTAAAGAATTTGAAGGTGGGCATATCCTTGGAGCACGTAATATTCCTTCATCACAAATGCGTCAGCGTTACAAAGAAATTCGTGCGGACAAGCCCGTATACTTATATTGCCAAAATAGTGCAAGAAGCGCACGTACGGCATTGTTCCTTAAGAAAAAAGGCTATAACCAGATTTACCAACTGCAAGGCGGTTTCCGTCAGTGGACTGGGAAAATCAGAACAAAATAAGTCATTCAAAGTTCTTCCAAACGGAGGAACTTTTTTTAAACTTAAACGTATTTATGTAAACTAAATAATATTGGAGGTTGCAATGAAACCAAATACACTTATTACCCACCAAGAAGACACCAGACACTCATTGCCTCACTATGAAGATCTCGCATTTGTTTCCCGCAGAATCATCGAAACTTTGCAGAAGAGACTTCCAGGTCCATGGCAACATATTTATATAGGAGAGACTATATCTCAGCTTGATGCACATGTCCTTGAAATGATGGAAAAAGGATTGCTTTCATTTGAATCACTCAGCCATATTTATGAATCACGAACACTCGGTAAAGTGTCGGCAACTTCGGAAGACGCCAATGACAACCATTTAATAGTCAGCAATACTTTTGAGAACCAAATCATTTATTTCCCTGATCATGAAGTGGCATTGACAGTTGTCTCATTCTACACAACAGACCATACCTGGCCTGAATTCCAATGCTATGCTCAATCAGCTGAAAAAGCGTTGGAATTCCTGAAGGACATCAATGAAAAACTGCGCCAGATGCTGATGCAGTCCGTTACCTTTTTAGTAGACACGGAGGATGGAGTAAAACGCCGTAATTACGGCGAGCATGCTGTAGTCAGTCGTGAAGAAGTCATGTTGGAAGAGTCAATCAAACAGGACATCTTCCGTTCTATCGATCAGTTCTTTACTGCGGATGGCCAATTTTTCAAGGAATACGGATTACCTTACAAAAGGGGAATTTTATTATATGGATCTCCCGGCAACGGAAAAACAACACTAGTAAAATCCATTACAGGGTCAACTAATGCTCCGGTTGTTTATTGGCAAATCACGGAATTTACAGGTAGTCATTCCATTCAGGAAGTATTTGGCATTGTCACGCAATTGGCACCAGCCATTCTTGTCATCGAAGATATTGATTCCATGCCGGAATACACCCGCTCCGTCTTTCTCAATACACTGGACGGTACACAATCGCGTGAAGGGTTGTTCATTATCGGAACCACCAACTATCCGCAAAAAATTGATCCTGCATTGATAAACCGTGCCGGTCGATTTGATCGTGCTTACGAAATTCCGTCTCCCTCTGTATCAGTACGCGAGCACTATTTACGAAAAATGGATCTTAAAGATATTTTCTCAGAGGAACAAGTTTATGATATGGCTAGACTGACCAAAGGCTTATCGATGTCCCAATTAAATGAATTGTATATGTCAGTCGCACTGAATTGGCATTATGACGGTGAACTTGCTTACGAGAAACGGATTAAAGAGCTCCAAAAACAAAATAAACGGTCAAAGAAAAATGATTGGGAAGATGAAGAAGCATCCATTGGATTTTAATTAAATGCTATGTCAGATAAATCTTTTGATGTTAGAACTTTACAATTTTTGAATAATAAGAAATCAGCAATTTATCAAAGTTTATCACAGTAAACGGGTGATTAAATGTTTGAAATAATCTAAGATGCCGGTAACCTTAAAGTCTCTTGTTATATAAAGGTTCGCCCTGAAAACTATGAAGGCGAATGTTGGAATACTTCTTCCATTTTCTTTACAGAAGAAAACTTTAATTTTATCAGATCGAGTTAGTTAAGTGCAAGCCTGCGGAGAGCACAGCTATTTTGCGGTATATCTACCATCACATTGAACCTAGCTTATAAAAAAAGAGGGGCTGTTCTCAAAAGTCATTTTCATGATTTTTGGACAGCCCCTTTCTAGTTATGCTTTTTTATAACGTAATACTGGTGTACGGGCAGCTTTAGTCTCATCCAGACGTTTAATAACTGTTGTATGAGGAGCTTGTTGCACGATTTCAGGTGTTTCTTCGACTTCCTTCGCTATTTGGATCATCGCATCGATGAACGCATCTAGCGTTTCTTTGGATTCTGTTTCTGTCGGTTCGATCATCATGCCTTCTTCTACATTTAATGGGAAGTAAATTGTTGGCGGATGATATCCAAAGTCAAGCAGTCGTTTAGCCATATCGAGTGTACGGACTCCCAATTTCTTTTGACGACGGCCACTCAATACAAATTCATGTTTACAATGACGATCATACGGCAAGTCGAAATGAGGCTGCAGACGACGCATCATATAGTTTGCGTTTAATACAGCGTATTCTGTTACGGCTTTCAATCCGTCTGGACCCATTGAACGAATATACGTATAGGCACGTACATTGATTCCGAAGTTTCCATAGAACGGCTTCACTCGCCCGATTGATTGAGGACGATTGTAATCGAAGTGGTAGCCTTCTTCTGTTTTTACAAGTACTGGTTTTGGCAAGAATGGAATCAAATCTTTCTTCACGCCAACTGGACCAGATCCAGGTCCACCACCACCGTGTGGGCCTGTGAATGTTTTATGCAAGTTTAAATGAACACAGTCGAAGCCCATATCGCCTGGACGTGCTTTTGACATAACCGCATTTAAGTTTGCTCCATCATAGTACAACTTCCCACCAACACCGTGGATAATAGAAGCCATTTCTAAAATGTTTTCTTCAAATAATCCTAAAGTATTCGGGTTCGTTAACATTAACGCAGCTGTATCTTCCCCAACCACTCTTCTTAAATCTTCTAAATCAACCAAGCCGTTTTCGTCAGATTTAACCGTGATTGTATCAAATCCAGCTACCGTTGCCGATGCTGGGTTTGTCCCATGAGCAGAGTCAGGTACGATTACTTTCGTACGATGTGTGTCCCCGTTTGCTTCATGGAAAGCACGAATCATCATTAGAGCAGTCCACTCTCCATGAGCACCTGCAGCCGGTTGAAGCGTTAAATCATCCATTCCCGTAATTTCAATCAAATGTTCTTGAAGATCATACATTAATTCCATTGCACCTTGAACAGTCTCTTCATCTTGAAGTGGATGAATATTAGCGAATCCAGGGAAACGCGCGACTGATTCATTGATTTTCGGATTGTATTTCATCGTACAAGAGCCTAATGGATAAAATCCTGAATCGACACCGTGATTACGCTTAGAAAGTGCTGTATAGTGACGCATGATATCCAGTTCAGATACCTCAGGAAGTTCCGCCGCTTCTTCTCGAAGCAAACCTTCAGGCAACAACGTTGATAAATCTACTTCTGGAATATCAAGATCAGGTAAGCTATAGCCTACTCGGCCTTCTTTTGTCATTTCAAAAATTAATGGTTGATTATCTTTATGCACGGAAAGACCCCATTTCTTGCACAAGTGCATCGATTTCTTCTTTCGTCCGTTGTTCAGTGACTGCGATTAACGCATGCCCTTCCAATTTTCCATCAACTTTTCCTAAGTCGAATCCACCAATGATGCCTTTATTAAACAACTCTTTATTTATAGTTGTTACAGACGTTTTAACGTTGACAACGATTTCGTTGAAGTGTGGACCTTGGTACGCTACTTCAAAACCTGCCGCTTCAAATGCTTTTTTCGCATAGTTCGTTTTCAGGATATTTTGAGTGGCAATTTCCTCCACACCTTTTTTACCAAGCGCAGTCATTGCTACTGAAGCAGCAAGTGCATTCAATGCCTGATTCGAACAAATGTTAGAAGTTGCCTTGTCACGACGAATGTGTTGCTCACGCGCTTGCAAAGTTAAAACAAAACCACGTCGTCCCACTTCATCTGTTGTTTCTCCTACTAGACGCCCTGGAACTTTACGCATTAATTTATTCGTAACCGCAAAGTATCCACAGTGAGGTCCGCCGAAGGACTCAGAGATACCGAATGGCTGCGCATCACCTACGACAATATCTGCACCAAGTTTACCTGGTGAAGTCAAAATCCCAAGTGCCAATGGGTTTGAAGAAACCACCATCAAAGCCTTCGCTCCATGTGTAACTGCTTCAACTTTGCGCAAGTCTTCCACTTGACCAAAGAAGTTAGGATATTGAACAAGAACAGCAGCAGTATTGTCATCGATCATTTCGCTTAATGCATCAATATCAGTTACGCCGTCTTTAGTTGGAATCTGAACAACTTCAATCGATTGACCCAATGCATACATGCGAACCACGTCTTGAGATTCTGGATTGACTGCACCGGAAACGAGAAGTTTTTTGCGTTTTGTATGACCAGCTGCAAGCATTCCTGCTTCTGCAAGTGCTGTACCGCCGTCATACATCGAAGAGTTCGCCAAATCCATTCCAGTCAACTCACAAATCATTGTTTGGAATTCAAAAATAGCTTGAAGCTCACCTTGTGAAATTTCTGGCTGATATGGAGTGTAAGCTGTATAGAATTCAGAACGAGAAATAACATGGTCTACAATAATCGGCTTGTAATGGTCATATACACCAGCACCTAAAAAGGATGCATATGCTTTATTGTCCGCATTTTTCGCAGCCATTTGAGACAACTCTTTTAATAAAGAAGACTCTGATTTGGCTGCTTTAATTTGATATTCTCCTTGGAAACGAACTTTTTCAGGAATATCTGAGAATAGCTCATCTATAGAAGAAACACCAATTGTATCCAACATTTCTTTTTGATCTTGTTCCGTCATTGGCAAATAACGATGTTTCATTGGGTCATGACCTCTTTCCGACAGTTATTTTTGGCGTTTATAAAACGGAGTTGCCACGGTAACAGCTTTCAAGCGCTTCCCACGAATCTCCACTTCAACTTCAGTTCCAAGCTCCGTGAATTCGCTGACAATCAAGCCCAAGCCAATATTTTTCTTCAGCGTAGGGGATTGTGTACCTGTTGTAACTTCTCCAATAGCTTGATCATCTTTAAAAATGGTATAGCCATGTCTAGGAATGCCTTTATCAATCATTTCCAATCCTACTAATTTGCGTGGGATACCCGCTTCTTTTTGTGCAACAAGCGCTTTTTGACCGATAAAGTCATCTTCTTTTTTCAATTTCACTGCAAACCCAATTCCCGCTTCCAGTGGTGAAATATCACTTGAAAGCTCCTGGCCATACAGTGCCAAGCATGCTTCAAACCGAAGAGTATCCCGAGCACCTAGACCACAAGGTAATACTCCGTCTTCTTTTCCTTCTTCCAAAATCAAGTCCCATAGCGCGACTATGGAAGCAGGTTCTCCGTATATTTCAAACCCATCTTCACCTGTATAACCTGTTCGCGACACTAAAGCATCATATTCGCCAAGTTTTACATTTGTTTTGAATTTAAAGAAGCCGATTTCGCTTAAATCTTCTTTTGTCAGTCTTTGCAGAACTTTTTCTGCAAGTGGTCCTTGCAATGCAAGTTGACCATATGAATCTGAAACATTAAGTGCAACGGTGTCACCGATCATGAATTTTTTCATCCACTCAAAATCTTTTTCGATATTAGAAGCATTGACGACAAGTAAATAGTCATTCTGTGCAATTTTATATACTAATAAATCATCGACAGTACCTCCATCTTCATAGCACATTGCATTATACTGCGCTTGGCCATCTTGAAGTTTGGAAACGTCATTTGTCAGCAATTTTTGAAGATATACAAGGCTATCTTCACCGCGAACGATGATTTCACCCATATGTGAGACATCGAATAATCCTGCTTTTGTGCGTACCGCTTCATGTTCTTCTTTTATACTGGAAAATTGAACAGGTAGTTCCCATCCACCAAAATCAATAGTTTTGCCACCGTACGGTTTATACGAATCAAATAACGGCGTGCGTTTTAAATTTTCCGACATTTCATTTTCCTCCTCTTCACTAAGCAATCTTTCTTATAAGATCTGGTCTCCAGATTTCAAAATGAATAATCTTGTACCCACAAAAAAGGACAGAGAATCCCCTTTATAAGAGAATTCTCTGTCCTGGCACCTGAAAGTTTACCTGAAATCGGCTTTCCTCTTTGGTAGCTATGAAGTGTAATAGCATTCTCCAGAGATGCGTCCTATACGAGTCTTTTTTACCTGAGAGATTCGTAGCTTCTACTTGCTCCTTCGGCGACGCGACTGGCGCGTTCTCTCCCCGTATATTCATCCGCCCAAAACATGCGTTTTGGTATATTAAGAAATCAATGAACAAAAGCGTGTACCGCTTCGTCTATATCCTAACATTGATTCAAAGTAAGCGCAATCTATTTTCTTATTACACTCTAAAGGCGAACGATTTATAATTATTATCAAAAATCGTTCGCCTTTAAGCGATTTACTTGAAATGCTGCATATTCAGTTATCTGTCTTAACGAGCGTCCTTCGGTTCTTACGGTAATATGGGCAGTTGCTTTATAATAACGCTTTCGCATGGTATATAACGCTTCCAAATCTTCCTTAGTAGATGATTGTACAATGGGTCTGTTAACATCACGATGAATTCGTTTCCATATATCAGCAAACGTTGCATCCAAAAACAATACTAAACCGGTTTGACGCATGACTTTACTATTGCTTGGGTTAACAGCAACACCTCCCCCAGTCGATACGATACACCACTCATCTCTGAAGGTTTTCAGAAATTCATGTTCTTGTTGACGAAAAAAAGGCTCGCCGTATCTTTCAAAAATTTCAGGGATTGTCATCCCCATTTTTTTCACAATCTCCTGATCCATGTCGTAATAAGGAATTTTTAGCGAAAAGCTTAATCGTCGGCCGATAGCGCTTTTTCCTGATCCCATGAAACCAATTAAATAAATTTTTTTCATATCCCTACCCCGCTCACTTCACTACAAATCATCACTAAACGACTATTATCGCTAATTTTCCATTTTAATAATAGTAGCAGAAATATAATGACTTTCCAACATTTCATAGATATTCATCTGTGATATGTAAGAAGTAACAAAGTAAAGAAGTATACCGGACACAACAAATAATAGAACGATGGATACGGGCAGTAAAAATCCAGATTCATTGCGAGGATATAAACACTTCATATGCACGTTCCTCTTTTCGTCCGTTTAAAAACTCAACTTGGGCGATTACTTGATCACCATCAACTTGAAACTTACACATTTTAACCCCCGTTAACAAAGGCTCATGTCCCAAACGATTCTTCTGTTTGCGAATGAGTGATGGGTAACATTCAATATCATACTCCACCCCATCTTTTTTCAGACGAATTCCTGTCTGATTGACTTGTTCTTCTATCACAGTGACCGAAAAGAGGATTTTTTCCATTTCCAATGAAAACATTTCCCATTCAAGTGATACTGATTGAAAGAAATGCTTTTCCACTTGCGTAAACCATACAGAATAAAACAAAATGAGTTGAGAAAACAACAACAGAACTGCAAGCTGAATGACTGCATCGACTAATGTGTATCCCCTATCCGTTAAAAGGTTTCGCACGACTCTGTGCTCTCTCCAAAAAAAACATACCGTACACACATTGTTGGATCTGTCCATTGCCAGGAATAAGACACATTGTCGAGAAATATTTCACCTGACATTTGCCCATTTTCAATTAAAGTTGCTGCTTGGTTTTTCGCAATTGCCACATGCAATGCCACTTTCTTTTCGGCAAGATTAAACATCATTTGATTTGCCATAGGCAACAATGTCCCAAATAACAAAAAAAGAATACTGACCGTGAGAATCGTTTCGACGAATGAAAATCCTTGGTGATTATTCAAGACTCATCCGTCCTTTCCCGATAAAGACCCGGACAATCTTAATGCCCCCGGGCGTCACAAATGCAATCGTTCCAAATTTTTCAATTGTACCATTCGGTAAATAGGCAAGCTCGGTTAAAGTACTACTGGAAGATAAACTGTAACCTGCAGGTAAATTTCTCTCGAAAAGAGGTTCGTATAGTGATTTTCTTCCAATGTAACGAGTACCTCCTGCGTTAAAAATCAGTTTAACGTACCTTTTTTCTTCCACAGCAGTCATTTGAGTGTGTATGGCATCGAGTTTCAATTGGTTATAGAATAAATCAAATGTGTGTCTTTCAACATACTGATTGTTCGCATACAACACACTCGTACTGATGACCAGCACAATCGTCAAAACGAGTAATAACTCTAACAACGAGTAGCCTTTATTATCCAGCGACATCATCCGTCACAGATACAAGTCCGGTAGTTGCATCTATTTGTATCTGATTACCATTTGGACAAGATGTTTCACCTTCATTTAAATAATCGTTATCTGTTAAATCTGAAAGTGTGGGAACATCTTTCATATCGATCCGATATGCTTCGACTTGCCCTTGAACCATTTTGATATAAGCCTCGCACCCTTTTTCATCAATCGTTGCCGAATGCTTCGTCACATTGGGAATTGCGATTAATATTAGAACGGAAATTATCAGTAATACGACCATCATTTCAATTAAAGTGAACCCTTTTTGGCACTTTATCTTTTTCATACTTGCTTCCTCCTATTAAATAAAATCTATCATTCCATAAACAGGCAACAAAATGGATAAATACGCAGCCAAAATACAAATTGCTAATACGCCAAATAACACAGGTTGGACAAAAGACAAAGATTTCGTCAAGGATTCTTCAGTCTGTTCATTCAGCAAATCACTGTAAATCAATAGCTCCCTGTCTAAATGTCCGCTTACCTCACCATGCGAAATGTATGTAGGAAAATCATCCATAAAACAATCTGCTATCTGAACTGCTTGTTTCAAAGAATCTCCCAATAGAATGGATGTGTATATATTTGTAGATATAACTTGCAAATAAGGTTGGTAATTTTGTTTTTTCAAAACATCCAAAGCATGTTGCAAAGATAATCCACTGGCTAATAATGTCCCAAGTTCCTGTGAAAAACTTTTCGTCCAAAATAATTTCATCCAATTGGATAAGATGGGTGTTTTTAATAAGATGGATAATTGATGTTCATAAGAATACCGTTGAATTCCCCAGCGAAACAAAAACACCATGATAAAGACCAACAGACAGACAGTGACTAACACATCTGGCAAATGCAGCAATAAGCTTGTCCAACTCATCGTGTTCGAAGATGCAGTATTCTGTCTGGAATTTGCAAGCAACTGCATGTTTGGTAAAAAATAAGTACGAAATGCCAAAAACAACCCTGCCAGCATACAAAATAAAAATACAGGATACATGACCACTTTTTTAAGGCTCGCTTTTGCCCGATCCAGCATAGCAATGTGCGTATGAAGACAAAGTAGCGCTTTCTGTAATTTTCCATGGGATTCCGCCATTTGGATAGATAATAAATAACTCTTGGGAATTCCTAATGTCATCAATAACGTGGTGACTCCATCTCCATTTTTCAAGTTGGCCGCAAGTTTGTTGTGTGCTTCTTCACTTGCTTTTACATGGTGAGGCAACAGCATTACCAAAGAATCGTAAAATGTGTATCCTTCAGACAAGAGCGTAGAGAGTCTGTTTAAAAACTGGGCTTGTTTTTTCCTGGGTATTTGACAATCTCGTACTTCAATACGTGACGGGAGAAACTTTAATGACACCCAGTTTCACTCCTCGCTCGTACTGATTGGAAAGCGTATACTTTTGTGGCATGTTAAAAGATCCACCTATTTTTATCGTATGGATTGCTTCTTCAAGAGTTTGACCATACAGAATTTCATACAAAGAAGAGCGGTTAGGCGTTACTCGATCTCCTTCCCTATCATATGAAGTGATTACTAGTTGTTGGCTTGTAATTCCAAGAATAGATTGTTGTAAGTCATCAATCGGAATCCCCAAATCCATTAATCGATATAGACATCCAATCGGATTCTTAGCATGTACAGTCGTAATAACTAGATGTCCTGTTAAAGATGCTTGAACAGCTGCTTGGGCTGTTTCTGAATCACGAATTTCTCCAATCATTATGACATCTGGCGAATGGCGTAATATCGCTTTCAAACCTGAAGCATAGGAAATTCCAGAACGTTCGTTCACTTGTATTTGAAGCAAGTGGGATTGACTGTTTTCCACCGGGTCTTCCAGGGAAATGACATGCCGATTCAATTGATGCGTACTATAACTTGTAAGTGAGTACATAGTTGTCGTTTTCCCACAGCCAGTTGGTCCGGTGATGCATATCAAACCTTGACGGGATATCATTAAGTCATGCAGTAATTTAGCTGCATCACGATAAAGAGCAAGTTCTTGTAATGGTTTAGAATCATCATGCAATTGAATTCTAATTACAAGACTTTCTTTATTTTGAACAGATGGTAAAGTCGAAACGCGGAAAGAACATTCTTGTGTATTGAAGATTTGTTGGAATGAACCACTTTGAGGTTTTCGTTTTTCACTGATGTCAAGAGAGGATAAAAACTTGAAGTAAGAAATCATACGATCCCCGATGTCCAGGTGAAGCTTACCTGCTGGGACCAATTTTATGTGTAAGCGAAAATAAATTGTATACCCTCCTGATGTAGGAATTAAATGAATATCAGAAGCCCGTGCTAATACTGCTCGATTAATCAACTCTTCACTTTTTTGTTCAATAATATTCTGTAATTCATTCATGTATAAGACCATTCACCCACAACAGGTTAGGACCGCTCATACCCTGTTCTCGACATTATAAAGTCATAAGCATAAAAAATATATATTTTTCAGCAAAATAAAAATTCCCCACCCTTTAAGGCAGGAAATTTTTATTTTACTACTTATAATGCGAGGAATAATTTACTTTTGCCGCAAAAGGAACCCAATGTTCCGGTTGATACCCTACCACTAATTTCTTGCCATCTGTCAAAATCGGTCTTCTCAATAACTTTGGATTATGTACCATCAATTCAACCACTTTTGATAATGGCAAGTCATCGATATTCAGAATCAAGTCTTTAAATGATTGACTGCAGGTAGCCAGAATTTCATCAATACCTTCCGTTGTCAGTGTCAAAAGAAAAGAGAGTTTTTCAACAGTTGGCGTTTGACTGAATATATGTCTTTCTTCGAATCTAATCTGGTTAGAGATTAACCATATTTTCGTTTTTCGACTAGAGGTAAATGATGGATAAGTATAGAATGTTAAATCAACCCTTAGAATTCCTCCAATTCCCATTTCATTTGTTTTTTACAGATTGTAAAACGTTTTCAACAAATATAAGAAACATCTTTAAAAACATTTAATGTCGATTATATTTGGACATACTTAACTGAACAGAAAATTTTTTTGTCTTTTTTCAAGTAAGAATTCACAACTTCCACTGTTCTGTCACATTCTAAAGACATTCAAGAGTTTACATCTGGGAACCGAATCATCTATAATGAGGTAGAGATTATTGTATAGTTGTAAAAGGAGGGGACTACTCATGAACAATATGTATAAAGTGATGGGTTTCTGGACAGGGATTTTCGCAGTTATGTTTTATTTAGGTGATATGTATCAGGCATCATTATTATTTCTAGCAAACACAGGTTTATTTATTCTTTTAGGTTTCTTAAACCTTTCAGAGCGTATGTATATTTACATCTTTGGAGCATATTTAACGGTGTTTTTTGCTGGCTTCACTTACTATACGACATTTATTTACGTACCTGGCGCTGGACACTGATCAAGATTATAAAAAGACAGTCATTTCATATGGCTGTCTTTTTTGTTTGGGATTTTTGGTCTCCATAAAAACCGGTTATTTAACTATGGACACACGCCTCTTTGTCAAAATCCATTAAGAAACGGATTATTGCCCATTTCTTCTGCAGGAGTCGTAGGATTACCATGTCCAGGATAGCAGATTGTTTCTTCTGGTAAAGTAAGCAGCTTATTGTGAATAGAATTAATTAACTCTTTATGGTTACCATAAGGAAGATCCGTTCTCCCTATGCTGCCTTGGAACAATGTATCGCCAACAATTGCGAAACCGTCTTCTTCAAACCAATAGGAAATGCTTCCAGGTGAATGGCCAGGCGTATGGAACATCTGACATGAAAACGGTCCGATTTCCAACTTACCATCTGCATCAATCAATACATCTGCTGGTCTTCCTTCCACTATAGGCAATTCGCGAAAGCGTGCTGAACCATTTTTAGTCGAATCAGAAAGCCAATTTTTTTCTGCCTGATGTATATAGACTTGAACATTGAACGCATCACGTACTACATCGACAGCTCCAATATGATCGAAATGAGCATGCGTTAAAATAATTGCTAAAGGTTTTACCTGTAATCTCCGCAATTCTTTAATTAAAGCATCTCCTTGTTCACCTGGATCAAAGATCAAACATTGTTTTTCTTTATTGGTTACCACATAGCAATTGGTCTGCAATGGACCTAGTGGGAACGTACGTATATTTAACATGTCAATCACCTCAAGATTATTGTAGCAGAAACTCTGTCGGCATTCTCGCAGTTCATATATCCGACACTTTTTAATCCTCGACAAATCATATTTAAAAACTTATAATAAGGTAGAAAACTTGTACTCGGCATTCATTTTCTGATGTCAAAAGGAGTGTCTATAATGAACTTATTAATGGTTATTTTTGGCCTGGTTGCTATCTTTGGTGCAATTGGTTCTTACCAAGCATTTAAAGAGAAAAACCTTTTAGGATTAGTCTTCAACGTAGGAACTTTTGCAATTTTTGGATGGTTCACAGTGATGACGATTTTAGAACACGGATTTCCACCAGCATTACACTAATACCATAAAAAAGCTGACGTTCACACGAACGTCAGCTTTTTTTATATTATGGCTCTGATAAACTATTCGGTTACTTTATCGTAGGCGCAAGTACTCTCTCAATTTTTATTCAATCATCACAGTTTTCTTTAACTGATCTTAAAATATTTAGTTCCAATTAAATTATCGATTAATAGTGCCACGTAGGCACTTTATTTATTATTCCTGCAATGTAATCCAAGGCAATGTTTCACCACTTTTAACCTTTAGCAAATTTTCTAATTGAACTCCTGTTAAACAATATTGGCCAGATGGATTGCACGAAAAGGATTCATAAGGTCCTTTCAAGATTGTTTTCATAGGCTCAGTAATAGACAATTGGACAAGATCAAAGTCTGATGGGATATCATCCATTAAACCTGATTGAGACGCTTCATATGTCAACATAGTTCCATCACTAAGCCATTCTATTTCTGGAACAAACCATTGCGAGTAATTACTGATGGACGGCAATTCGAACGTTGTTGATTTCCCATCCCGATACCGTATCAGTGTGTACAAAAACTTTTGCTGATCATCTGAAATACTTACTCGCACTTCAACATCATCTGTAGCCGACACGTGAATAATATTGGTAGCGTCCGACTCTGCTTCCTTCTTCGTCACGGTATTCACTTCACGTAATGTTCCACCACTTAATGAATCGTTTTCTGGCCAATTAATAGTGTATATAGAGGATTCTTTTCCCCATTTACCAAATGGATCATTTGTTTCAAAGCGTTTCATTTCTTTTGTTCCGCTTGAATAGACAAAAGAATCAAACGTCCAGTCTTCATAAAATGCACTGAAAAAAATTTCATCAGATTGAGTTGGATGCCAGTCCCAATACAATTCGGATGATTCAATCGTTAACTTGTCCAATTCCTGACCTGCCAACGAAAAAAAATGTATGGACGCGCTCAACGAATTACTGGACGTTACAATAGCAATTTTAGACAAGTTCGGATGGATCCTCGCTTCAATGATAGGTTCTGAAATTGTAAAGATTATTTTGTTAGCCCCGGTTTCAATATGATAGGAATTAATTTGATAGTCCGATTGTTGTCTTGTTATATAGAGAATCTCTTCATTAGAAACCCAGCCAATCACGCTTTCAAAATTCCCGTTCAGCTCTGATAGAGGTAAAATTGTATCTTCTTCTTTATTCGGTTGTTCTTGTTCAGGGGAAATTGATTTTTCTGGTAAGAAAGGTTCTGAGACATTCTGCTGGCAACTTGTTAAAAGAAGCAAAAGAAATATACTGTAGTATCGAATGCTTCGTCTCATCACCACTCCCCCTTTCCTATATACAAGTAGTACGTATAGAATCGATATGTGTTTCAATAAATAAAAAAACGTCAAAAAGTGATTCCACACTTTTTGACGTTTTTAACAGAATACATTATTTACGTTCAGTAGTCTCATCAATTAGCAGGTTGCCTGTTTTTTCATCGTAAAAACGAAGCAAATCCCCATTGATGATTTGATCTGAGTATCCAAGTTCTTCTGCCGCCCGTTCAATGTAAGGTGCACAAGCTTTAGCCTCTGTTTCTAAACCAGTTTCCTTGTCGTAACATACATTTCCTGCATAAACCACTTTATCAGTAACAAAGCGGCCATCACGGAATACAACAAATTCTTCATGGTCTTTAGAAAAGATATCTGCACCCATTTGCATATCTTTACTTGTGTCTACACCCAATAAATGTAGAATAGTTGGACGAATGTCGATTTGACCAGCAACTTCTTCAACAACTTTACCCTGGTTCGATCCGGGAATATGAATGAACATTGGTACACGTTGTAATTGAGCAGTTTCAAAAGGTGTAATTTCTTTTCCTAAATATTGTGCCATCGCTTCATTATGGTTTTCAGAAATACCATAGTGGTCACCGTACATGACAATGATTGAATCCTCGTATAACCCTTTAGCTTTCAAGTCTTCAAATAAAGATTTCACTGATTCATCCATGTAACGTACTGTCTGGAAGTAACGATTCAATGTTCCTGAATTTGAATTGTATTCAGGAATAAATTGATCTTTCTCTTCCAAATGGAAAGGATAATGATTCGTCAATGTAATCAATCGTGAGTAGAAAGGTTGTTCCATTTCAGCCATATGATTAACTGATTGTTCGAAGAAAGGTATATCTTTCATTCCCCAGTTAACTGAATCGCCTTCAGCAATATCGTAACTTTCCACATCATAGAATTTTTCAACATTCAAGGCATTATACATAATGTCACGATTCCAGAAACTCTTGTTATTCGCATGCATGACATTTGTGAAATAACCTTTTTCATTTAATGATTCGGCCATTGAATTGTAAGTGTTCCCACTATTCGTAAAGAACACTGCGCCTCCACCTAATGGGTAAAGGCTATTCTCTACCACGAATTCAGAATCGGAAGTTTTTCCTAATCCTGTTTGATGGTAGAAATTCGGGAAGTAATACGTATCTTTGTCTTTCGTTAATTCATTCAAGAAAGGTGTAATAACTTCACCGTTCATTTCTTCATTCACTACAAAATTTTGAAGTGATTCAAGTGAAACAACAATTAAGTTTTTGCCTTCAGCAGTACCAAATACTTCGTAATTAGGTTCTGCTTGATTTGATCGTACATAGTTATTGACTTCTACTAGTTCGCTGCCATCAGCTAATGCTCGCTGTGCATGAGATTTCGATTGAATGTAAACATCGTATATATGATAATTATACATTCCGATATTCTTCACTAATAATTCACGGTCAAAACTTCTAGTTAACAATTGTGGACGCTCAGTTTCTGCTAATCCTAAGTTCAGGAATAAAACTGCTGCTGCCAACACAAAATATGCTCTACGGATAGCTGGTCTTACTGCAACTTCTGTCACTTTCGGCAACCATTTAATTGCCGCAAATAATAACGCAACATCAACAAAGTAGAATACATCCGTGAAGTAAATACTTTCGGCTGCAGATGCACCTAAGTCTCCGAAATTGCTCGTCTGGAACAATACCGGAAGTGTGATGAAATCGCTAAAGAAACGGTAAAATGCGACGTTGGCGTATAAAATCACCGCTAATATTGTACTCGTAATTAATAAATATCGATTTCTGGCTTTAACGGATTTAAAGAATAATGAGATACCATACACAAAAAGCAAAAAGCTTAATGGATTTATAAACAAAATTACTTCTTGCATGACATTTTCAATTTTCATATCAAAACTCGTATGGTATACCACATAGGTTTTAATCCAAGTCATTAAAATGGCTAGAGCCAAAATCGAATGTTTAGGTATTTTTATGTTCTTCATTCCTAACATCCTCCTTATCACTTTCAAACTTTGAATTTTTCAGCAAAAAGTCATCGTGCAATCCCATTTATAAGAATGGCAACGACTGACCTCCACATGAATTATTTAATTTCCCGTAACAAACGGTAAGAGCGACTTTATTGCAGAAAGTCTATTTTATTCAACGAAAGAAAGAAACATTAGTATATCTTAATCCTTTTTTTACAACCATGCAACTTTCTGTTAATAATCCAAGAGTAAAATAGTTAGATGTCTATGTTTCCTTCACCTAGTTACCCTTTATAAGACGGCTGAAACATATAAAAGTTTCGTTTTTGTTAAAAAAAAGTAAATTTTTTTCAAGCCACCCCTATATTTTACCAAAAACAAAAACAACCTGACCACTTTCGTCAGATTGTCTTTTCATTTTATTTTATGTTTTTGTCATTTAAACGTGACCGTTCTTGCCGAATTAATAGAATAGCCATCTGAAAATCCTGCGTTTCCATCATATGCGAGTTATACAATTCGCGAATTTCATCTTCCATTAACACTAAATCAGCCTGACGGTCTGTTGTGTAGATAAAAGTTCCATAGCGTTTTAAATATTGAAGAACATCATAAATTGATTTCATACTTTCACTCCGTTTTCATACATACAATCCGTTTTGTTTCGGTCAAGATACATTGTACTGGTAAATCAAATTGTTCGATAGGAACTTGTTCAACAATCTGTCTGTCAAAAGCCATCGCGATTGTTGATCCTGTGTATGTGCTTAAATAACGATCATAGTAACCTCCACCAAAGCCAATACGATATCCTTTTGGATCAAATACGACTCCCGGAACAATGTGTACATCAATTTGAGGCGTATCCAGTTTAGTTGTAAGGGCGGGAATCGGTTCTTTTAATTTCATATATACTACCTCAAGTTGATTAAAGGAGGTTATTTCAAAAAAAGTCATTTCCCTTGTGGCGGGATGACACTTCGGAACGGCCACTCTTTTCCCTTGTTGCCAAAACTTTTCAATTAATTTCCATGTATCTACTTCAGGAAATGCAGATAATGTGATACCGATTACTTGCGCTGTTTTGACCGTTTCTTCCATTAGTACTTTTCTATGTATCATACATGAATGGTTTTCATGTACCTCTGGTAATAAATTATTTAAATCGTTTAAGATTGCTTTTCGAATTGTGGACTTTTCCAATAATATTCCCTCCATGAAAAAAACCAAAACCTGAGCAGGTTTTGGTTAAATGGTTTTATTTTGTTTCACGGTGTAAAGTCATTTTCTTTTCACGTGAGCAATATTTTTTCATTTCAAGACGTTCCGGGTTGTTACGCTTGTTTTTCTTAGAAATATAGTTGCGCTCGCCGCAATCTGTGCAAGCTAGTGTGATGTTAACGCGCATCATTATCCCTCCCACTCTAATCAGGAATCTTTTAAATCTTATGAGCAATGATTTATACGACTAACCTATTATATCATACCTCATTGAAAAATCTACTACCAACTGTGAAATATTTCTCGACATAGAAAGAGAAAGACAAAACGTGTCTTTCTCCGTCCATTTACTTATTCAGTTCGTAATGACGACCTTTGACCAAATAAAATAATTGTTCCGCTATATTGGTTGCATGATCGGCTGATCGTTCCAAATAACGGCATACAAATGACAGTTGCGTAACTTGACTTAACATTTGCGGATTTTCAGCGCCCACTTTTAAAAGTTGTTGAATGGTTTGACCATACAAATTATCCACTTGATCATCAAGCTCAGCAATCTTACGTGCATCTTCAATATTTTCTTCGATAAATGCTTTCATTACTTCCGTTAGCATTGTAATGGTTTTAGACCGCATTTCTTCGATATTCTTGATTGGTGAAACGAAATCGGCTTTACCAATACGGATATTTTCTTTTGCAATATTGACAGCATAATCTCCAACTCGTTCCATATCATGGGCAGCTTTCAATAATACAATCAATCGACGCAGATCCGTAGCAACCGGTTGCTGTTTTGCCAACAATAAAATGACACGGTCATTAATTTCTTCTTCCAAACGATTAATATGCTTGTCATTTTCAATGATTGATAGGGCTACATCGACATCGTGGCTTAATAATGCATCAATTGATTTATTTAACGTAGAAATGGCTAAATTGCTAAGCATTAAAAATTGCTCCTGAACACCTCTTAGCTCGTGTTCGAATTTTTCTCTTACTACCATTCAAATTCCTCCTTCTGGATCATCCAAAGCGTCCTGAAATGTAATCTTCTGTACGTTTGTCAGAAGGTGTAGAAAAAATTGTATCAGTCTTATCAAACTCGATAACTTCTCCATTCAGGAAGAAGGCAGTTTGATCTGAAATCCGTGCAGCTTGTTGCATATTGTGCGTGACAATGATGATGGAATAGTTTTTTTTCAATTCCTGTACAAGTTCTTCCACTTTAAGCGTAGATATCGGATCAAGAGCAGAAGTTGGCTCATCCATTAAAATCACATCTGGTTCAATTGCAAGAGCACGTGCAATACAAATACGCTGTTGTTGTCCACCCGAAAGACCGTATGCATTTTCGTTCAATCGGTCTTTCACTTCATCCCAGATAGCCGCTCCGCGAAGACTTTGCTCGACGATTTCATCCAGGGTTTTTTTGTTTTTAATACCATGTATACGCGGACCATAGGCAATATTGTCATAAATTGATTTTGGGAATGGATTTGGTTTTTGAAAAACCATTCCCACTTTTGTTCGCAACTCTTCGACCCCGTAATCGGCATCGAAAATATTTCGATCCCTGTAAATGATTTCTCCAGAAGTCTTTACCGAAGGTACTAATTCAACCATACGGTTCAATGTCTTGATATATGTCGATTTCCCACAACCTGAAGGTCCGATAATTGCAGTCACTTCATTTTCTTTGATTGCTAAATCGATGTTCTTCAATGCGTGGTGCTCGCCATACCATAAATTTAATTGACGCGTATCATATACAATGTTTCTATCTATCGTTTCTGGTTTAGTGCTTGTTGAACTTGTTGTATTTTGTTTGTTTACATTCAGTTGAACCATTTTGAAACCCTCCCGTGCCGAATCGGCTTAATAACGTTTTTGGAATTTATTTCGAATGAACACAGCAATTGAATTCATCAGTAACAAGAAAATCATTAAGACGATTATTCCTGCTGAAGCTACATGTTGAAATGCTTCCTGTGGACGTTTTGCCCAGTCAAAGATCTGCATTGGCATTGCAGTAAATTGACTAAGTAAATTTTCTGGCAAGAATTGAATAATAACTGGTATACCAATTACTACAAGTGGAGCTGTTTCGCCAATTGCTCTGGATAAAGCTAAAATTCCACCGGTTAAGATACCCGGAATCGCTGAAGGCAAGACAACTTTGACAATGGTTTGCCACTTGGTTGCTCCCATTCCATAAGAAGCTTCTCGTAAATGATTCGGCACTGAACGAATGGATTCCTGTGAAGCTACGATAATAACAGGCAGAATGAGCAAACTCATCGTAAATCCGGCAGCCAGAACACTATTCCCTAAAGCTAATGCTCGTACAAAAATCGTTAAACCGAGTAAACCAAACACAACAGATGGTACGCCTGCTAAGTTCGCGATATTCATGCGAATGAATTGTGTGATCTTGTTTTTCTTAGCATACTCTTCTAGGTAAATTGCTGAACCCACACCTAAAATCAAGGATACTGGTGCAACAACGGCCATCATCCAAAGCGATCCAACCAATGCCGCTTTAATCCCTGCTTTTTCAGGGAACCGCGAACCAAAGTTTGTAAAGAATTCAGGAGTTAAATACCCCACACCTTGACTCACAATACGATAAAAGAGTACTGCCAGCGATAACAAAGCAAATAGTGTGGCCATGAAAAATATGGTTTTAAATATTTTATTAACAATCATCCTGCCACTCATTCGTTTAACCACGGATGTATGATCGATATATTTCATCTTAATATTCCTCCCTAAAGCGTTTTGAAATCGCATGAGCTAACCAGTTCATGAGAAGAGTGAAGAGGAATAAAGTAAATCCGACTGCGTAAATCGAATAATAGATGGTTGTTCCATATCCAGCATCACCGGTTGAAACTTGTACAATATAAGCAGTCATTGTTTGAATCGAGTCTGTCATATCCAAATCGAATCTTGGTGTTGACCCTCCTGCCAAAGAAACAATCATAGTTTCTCCGATAGCACGTGACACAGCAAGAACGATGGAAGCCATAATACCTGATAAGGCTGCAGGTAATACTACTTTGATAGCCACTTCAAGTTTTGTTGCTCCCAGGGCTAACGCCCCTTCACGAATAGAGTTCGGAACTGAAGACATGGCGTCTTCTGAAAGAGATGCAATCATGGGCAAAATCATAATTCCCACTACAATACCAGGACTTATTGCATTAAAAATCTTCAGTTCAGGTATAAATTGTTGCAGCAAAGGTGTGACGAAAGTTAAAGCAAAAAAACCATAAACAATTGTAGGAACTCCTGCCAATACTTCAAGAACTGGCTTGATTACCCGACGCATATTGTCACTTGCATATTCACTTAAATAAACAGCTGATGCTAAGCCGAATGGCACCGCAACCACGACAGCGATCAGTGTGACTTTAAGAGTCCCCGCAACTAACGGCAAAATTCCAAAGAGTGGTTCGTTATTTGAGAAAGGCAACCATTCTTTACCGAAAATAAAATCAAGGAAAGGAACTCGCTTAAAGAACTCAAACGTTTCGAAAAGCAGAGTGAATACTATACCAAACGTAGTTAATACTGAAATTGAGGCAATTATGAAAAGAATAACTGGAATTGATTTTTCTATCCACTTTTTTCCTTTCTTACCTTTTTGCTTTGCAATCATCTGCTGGACAGATAATTTGGAAGCTTGTTCATTTGAAGCCATTTGAAATCCCCCTATACGTAAGAAAAGTGAAAATGCGAAACCCTGGCATTCGGTTTAACCGGAAGAACAGGCTCAATAGTTGGCTGTCGCTTACGTGCGATTTGGCGCTCACACGTTGACTTATCAACTGTCTCTTCAGCTTTCTTATCAATTAACATGAGAAGAGAGTAGCACCAGTGCTACTCCTTCTTAACCGCTTATTGCAAAACTTACTTTTTACTTCTATTAAAACTTTATTTTAGTGCTTCTAAAGCTTTAAGATCTTCTTTATAAGTTTCTTCTGGAGATCTTACATAACCGACAGCTTCAGCCATATCCCCAGCATTTTCAACCGTATACTTCATGAAATCATATACTGCTTCATTGTCTTTTACTGAAGAGTTTTTAACATAAACGAACAATGGACGTGAAAGTGGTTGATATTCACCAGATTCAATTGTTTCGTTAGTTGGTTCAACTCCATCAATAGTTACAACGTTCATTGAATCTTTGTTAGCAAGGTAGTAAGCATAGCCAAAGAATCCAATTGCATTTTTATCTCCTTTTACACCTTGTACTAAGACATTGTCATCTTCAGAAAGTGTTGCTGATTTTACGATATCTGCATCTTCAAGAATGACTTCGTTGAAGTAGTCAAATGTACCAGAATCAGTTCCTGGTGAGTAGAAAACAACTTCTTCATCTGGCCATTCAGGATTAATATCAGACCATTTTTTTGTTGTCCCATCTTCTACCCATAATTTTTTAAGATCATCTACTGTTAAATCTTTAGCCCAATCGTTTTCTTTATTTACAACGATTGATAAACCGTCATACGCAACTTCTAATTCAGTAAAATCAATACCGGCTTCATCAAGCTTAGCCGACTCTTCTTCTTTAATTGGACGTGAAGCATTTGAGAAATCTGTTTCTCCGGCAATGAATTTTTCAAAACCGCCACCTGTTCCAGAAACACCAGCAGTTACTTTAACGTCTGGTTGAACAAGTCGATATTCTTCAACTAATGCTTCCGTAATCGGAGCAACTGTAGATGAACCATCGCCAGAAACTGAGCCAGACAGTTGTTCTGTCGCTTCTCCGTTTCCTTCTTTATCTTCATTACCACATGCACCAAGTAAAAGTGCCGAGCCAATCATTGTTGACATCATAACGAATTTCAAGTTTTTCATCTGTCTAGTTCCCCCTAAGGTTGGTTGTTGTTTTCCCTTACAAACAATACTTTAAACGTTCAATGTTGAGGACATATAAACTGAATGTAAAGAAATTGTAAACAAAAAAAAGACCATGATATTGAAGTTATCATGGTCTTTTTTTTATATATTATTCAACTGATTTTTCGGTATCTTCTTCTATTTCAGTAGTTGAAAATGCAGGTTTGATAGTTTTCAGTGTTGATGATTCGTTTTCTTCAGTTTTGCCATTTTCCTTTTGTATCGCAAAATAAGCATCGACGACTTCACGGGCAAGAATTGTTCCCGAACTTTCATACACGCCATTATGATATGGCGCCCATGGAATCATGACGGCATAAGCGATTTCAGGATTATCAAATGGTGCAAAACCGATGTGTGTGGAGTTGATTGTATTGTCTCCCCAGTAATCTTCTTTCGGCCCGTAATAAACTACTTGGGCAGTTCCGGTTTTCCCGGCAGCCTGGTATGGTGCATCCCCAAAATATGATCTCGCAGAGCCTTGATTGCCGTAGTAAACACGGTTCATCCCTTTTTTGATATGTTCTATTTGACTTTGCGTATTGTTAATACGATTCATTACGGTCGGACCTATTTCTGTGACAAGTGGACCCATCGTAATACCGTCAGAAGAAGGTTTTCTGATTTCTTTCACAACATGTGGTTGAATACGACTTCCGCCGTTGGCAATCGTGGATACATATTGCGCCATTTGTAACGGAGTATATGTATCAAATTGACCAATCGTTAAATCCAGCAGTTTCCCTGCCTTCAATTCTTTCCCCTTAAAACCGGTAGCTTCGCCAGGCAAGTCAATCCCTGTTGGAACACCTAAGCCGAATTGTGCATAGGAATTACGTAGCGTACCAAATGCAGCCTCATCAATATCGATGGGTTGATCAGGTCGGTAAATGGCATTGGCTAAGCGGAAACCAATTTTAAACATATAAACGTTCGAAGACCTTTCAAGTGCCTGCAGGTCACTCATGGGAATTCTTGAAGATCGATTGAAAATCGAACTTTTCGGCTTTGTACCTTTAATTCTAATCGGTTCATCTATCATAACTTCGTTCATTTCAAGAACACCTTGGTCGTAACCGGTGAGAATTGTTGCTGGTTTAATGACTGAGCCTATTTCATAGGAAGTGGTGAACGTTCCATATGCATAATCATTGACTACCTGTTTACCGTTCTCATCTTTCCCAAGTTGTTTTCCTACCATTGATATTACTTCACCTGTATTAGGATCCATTACAACAACAAAGGCACGGTCCAATAAGTTTGAACCATTTTTCTTTTTCAGTTCCAAGATTTTCGTTTCTACTAAACTTTCAACTTTCGCTTGAAACTCGCTATCGATTGTTAACACTAGATCTTTTCCAGGTTGACCTTCAAAGACTGTTTCCGTTTCGGTTACTGTACCTTTTCCGTCAGTAATATTTTTCACAACGGTTTTCTGACCTTGTAGGATATCTTCATACTGCTGTTCAATATAACTGCGACCTACCCGGTCATTTCTCGTGTAATCACGCGAGATGTAATAGTCCAGTTGGGACCTTGGAATCCCTTCTTTCGGGGATGTGGTACGACCTAAAATAGCAAGTGGTGATTTAGGAACTCGAACCCAATCGGTCGTGGTATTGACTCCTACCATTTCTGTCAATCGCTCAGAAACACGTGCAAATTCTTCAGGTGTCACATTTTCACTTTTAATGATTTGTGGTGATAATGCATACCCCGATGCCATTTCGCGATATATAGCCAGAACTTCAAGTTGCTGATCAGTTATAGTGGCAAGTTCTTTTTCTGTAATCCGCTCTCTTACCAATTTGTCGATTTGTTTCTGCAAATCCGCTGACGAAAGTGTTTCGTCCGCCAACAATTTGTTTTCTTCTTTCTTGGATACTTTTTCATAAGCTTCTTCTTTATGTAGTTGAATCCAATAATCCTGTTTATCCCGCAATGTCACACTGTCTGTCTCTTTCTCGATTAACTTTGCCAACTGTTCAGCAATAGTTAACATTTCCTCTTGTTTGGTCGTTTGCAATTTAGTATACGTAATTGCATTTTTAGGTTCATTATCTACTAAAATACGCCCTGCACTATCATATATTCTTCCTCTTGGAACACTTGTATTAACAGGTACCTCTTCCGTTCTTTTCAGTTCACGGACGAAATCTTCTCCTTTGACAATCTGTAAATATCCGAGGCGTAAAATGAGGATAGAGAATAACAAAAAGATGGAGAAAAAGAGGATATTCATTCGAAATGCGACATTTGCGAGGTGTTTTGCCTTTGCACTTGCCGCTCTCTTTTTTGATGTTTTGCGCACTGCCGCAGTCCTCCTTCTAGCTTTCTAACTGTAATGTAGTATATCATTTTGCGCAAAAAAACACACACTCATTTAACGAAATGAGTGTGTGTTATGTTTCATTTATCGATAATTTGTCTAGCTTCAAGCGCCAGCTCGCACCTCCGCTTTAGTAACTCATTCGAAAACAGGTTTTCGATTCGTTATTTCCACCGTCGGGGTCGAGCTAGAGTGGCACTTTACGCTTTTCTTATTATTTAGCAGATTCGTATCGTTTTGATACTTCATCCCAGTTTACTACATTCCAGAAAGCGCCAATGTAGTCAGGACGACGGTTTTGATAGTTTAGGTAATACGCGTGCTCCCAAACATCTAAACCAAGAATAGGTGTAGAACCTTCCATAATCGGAGAGTCCTGGTTTGGTGTAGAAGTTAATTCTAATTCACCGTTTTTAACTGATAACCAAGCCCAGCCAGAACCGAAGCGAGTTGTTGCTGCTTTAGCAAACTCTTCTTTGAATGATTCAAAGCCACCAAATTTCGCATCAATTGCTTCAGCCAATGCGCCTGATGGGTTTCCACCACCGTTAGGAGATAATAATTCCCAGAACAATGAATGGTTGGCGTGACCGCCACCGTTGTTACGAACTGCAGTACGAGCAGATTCAGGAACTGCATCAAGGTTTGCAATCAATTCTTCAACTGATTTGCTAAGAAGGTCATCGTGACCAGCAAGAGCGTTGTTAAGATTTGTTACATATGCGTTATGGTGTTTCGTGTGGTGAATATTCATTGTTTCTTTGTCAATATGTGGTTCTAGTGCGTCATACGCGTAAGGGAGTTGTGGTAATTCGTAAGCCATGTGTCATTTCCTCCTAAAGGATCTCTAATTAGTTTTTACATTTAATAGCGTATCAAAATAAGTTCTCTCGTTCAAATATTATCAATGCAATTTTGTGAATTCAGTCTTTCGACTGAATATCAGACAACCCAAAAGAAAATGACAATCATGACGATTTGCACGATACCCTTTGTAATAACCGAAGTCAGGAACCCAATTACTGATCCAAACCCAGTTTTAATTGCTTGTTTGATGGATGTGCGAGCAAAAAGGAGCTCGGCAATAATCGCTCCTAAAAAAGGCCCTAGAATAATTCCTGCAAACGGCAAAACAATAGGTCCTATTAATAACCCAATTGTACTCCCCCATATACCGGCTTTACTCCCACCATATTTTTTCACGCCGAATGCATTTGCCATCATATCGGCTCCAAAAAGTAAAATGACAAATAATACTTCAATTAACCAGAACCACCAAGGGAGTTCAGCGAACGAGAAAAACACCCCATACAATAAAAATCCACCTACGATAAAAATTACAGATGGAATGATTGGGTAGACGAGTCCAATGAATCCAATAACAAAACTAATAATGATAAGTCCCCAGCCAAAAATTTCCATTATTTCCCTCCAATAAAAAAATCTCCTCTTAATCGTGCCTTACATTTTGCAAGATGTAAAGCACCAGAGGAGATGTCATTTTATGCTCTCTTACCTAATACTGCCTCCGCAATGTTGACAGCGTGATCACCGATTCGTTCCAGGTTACTAACAATATCCACAAAGACCATCCCCGCTTGAGGTGAACATATGCCTTCATTTAGACGTAAAATATGCTTTTTACGGAATTTACGTTCCATTTTATCAATTAAATCTTCCTGCTCCGCTACTTCACGGGCCAATCCAAGGCTGTTTGTGTCCAATGCTTCCAATGCTTTTTCAACAGTTCCTATCGTTAATGTGAACATTTCTGTCAAATCTTTAATCGCATCGTCCGTTAACTTAAGACGGTTAACTTCCTGGTAGTCAATCAACTCAATAATGTTATCAAAATGATCACCAACCCGTTCGATATCACGAACGGTTTCCATTAACATAATATGTCGAGTAGAGTCTGCTTTGGAAATAGATTCAGCTGAAATTTTCACTAAATAATCCGTGATTTTGTTATCCAGATTATTAATGGCATCTTCTAGCTGGTAACCCGTTTCTGCATGTTTTTTATTATGTGTTTTCAAATATTCAAAGGACTCCTGCAATCCTTGAACACTGAAGCGACCCATACGCAAAATTTCTTCTTTCGCTTGTCCGATAGCAATGGAAGGAGCTGTCTCGATAAAGTGTGGATCTAAATGCTTCGGTTTATATTCTATCGTTACTTCTTCGCCTGGAATTAATTTCGTTACAAGGTATGCCCATGCACCGATGAATGGAAATTGAATAATGGTGTTGGCTACATTGAACGTACCATGTGCAAAAGCAATTTGCATTTTTTCTCCTATATCTAAAACGCCAGACAACCATTCAACATACATAGTGAAAGGTTCTAAAATCATCATAAAAATAATTGTACCTACCACATTAAATAAAACGTGTGTAGCTGCTGCGCGTCGAGCTGCAATCGAAGCACCAATTGATGCGAATACAGCTGTAATGGTTGTTCCGATATTATCTCCGAAGAGAACCGGTAGTGACGCATCCAGATTTAAAACCCCTTCTGAATACAAACCTTGAAGAATTCCGACTGTTGCACTTGAACTTTGAACGATTAATGTAAATACCGTTCCGACAATTACGCCTAGAATGGAATGTTCTCTCATATTGACGGTTAAATCGATAAATGCTGGTAATTCGCTAAGAGGTTTCATTCCCCCGCTCATTAATTCCATTCCTAAAAACAAACCACCGAAACCGAAAATAACTTCTCCCAAATTTTGAATCTGGCTTTTCTTGAAAAAGAAAATCAGGAAAGCACCTATTGCCATAACGGGCAAAGCGTATTCTCCCACATCAAACCCTATAATGAAAGCAGTGACTGTTGTACCTATATTGGCTCCCATGATGACACCGATTGCTTGTTTTAACGTCATAAATCCAGCACTGACAAGACCTACGGTTATGACAGTCGTACCTGAACTGGATTGAATTAATACTGTAACCGCAATCCCGACTAAAACACCCATAAATGGGTTCGTCGTAAATCGATCTAATATATCACGTAATCGATCACCTGCTGCTTTTTGCAGGCCGTCACCCATGTATTTGATAGAGAACAAGAAGATCCCTAGACCTCCAATGAATTGAAACATCATTTCTTGCCAATTAAGTTCCACGATTCAATTTCAACCCCTGTATGTACAATTATCAACAGTCCCCATTATGAAGAATTCGACAAATGATTGTAAAGAACTTCATTAAATATTTACAAGAACTTAACAATCAGGGCAGCTTTGTACGTAATTTGTACAAATAATTCTTAAAATCTATCTATGGAAAGTAGTATGATAGCTTATAAGGAGTGATTTTCTTGTCAATCATGCAACTATTCTTAGCTTCCATAACCAGCCCGAAAAAAATTGCCGCTTTCCGGCTTCTGCCCATAGGCAAAGTCCTTTTATATGTGTTTTTATTTGTCACCATACTGTCTATCCTTTCGTTCATACAATTTACGTCTGGATTGGTAGATGACTCTTCTTCTATAGTTGGTTTGATAGATTATGTAGAAGACATGGAATGGATTCTGTATCCCTTTGCCTTTATTACTCAATTTATCATGTCCACTCTATTATTGTTTGTCCGAATCAGTATAATGGCTTTCGTCGGAATGATGATTTTGAAAGTTTGGAAACGCCGAGGAGATTACCGGCATGTTTGGCGCACCACAGCATTTGCCTATACCGTACCAACTGTGCTATCAATTGCTTTCTTATTTACAAACCTTTCAGACGGATGGATTACCATCAGCACTTCAATCGTATGTGTAATCTATTTAGTGCTTGCCCTAAAATATTATCCCAAAAAATAAGTATATTCCTTCTTTGTTCAGCATAAGTTGTTGTACAAAGGGGGATTTTTTTATGCGCATTATTGGACTAGCAATCTCAATATTATTGCTTTCTTATATTATTAAAGTAGATTTACTCGATGGCACAATCTCTCTGGCTGCTTTTACAAAGACAGAACCTGATTGCGTTCAACAAGAAGACTATGATGTGTTTCCTGTTCAAGCTCTCGAAGGAGATACCGTATTGTCATTGTTTGGCGTGTACCCTTCAGAAGTATGGGTGAGCTTCCCCGAACGGTTGGAAGCTTTCTATAAAGAAAATCCTCATTTGCGAAACCAAGCATTGCAAGCAGGAGAAATAATAAAGGTTCCAATTTACAAAGACATGCCATTATCTTGCTCATAATTTTCCAAGTAACGTTTCTTCCTTGTCATATCCTTTTCATGACTGCTAAAATAAAGAATAGTGAAGGCTATGAGCCCGAAAAGGAGAGAATTTTCATGAGTGAAATTATTCACCGTTCCAAAACTCGACCGGTTCGTGTCGGCGAAATTACAATTGGTGGCAGTAATGAACTATTCATACAAAGTATGACCACAACAAAAACACATGATGTTGAAGCAACAGTTGCAGAAATTCTGCGTCTGGAAGAAGCGGGATGTCAAATTGTTCGCGTTGCATGTCCGGACGACCGTGCTGCTGATGCTATTGCTGAAATTAAAAAACGTATTCATATTCCACTTGTTGTGGATATTCATTTTGATTATAAATTAGCATTGAAAGCCATTGAAAATGGCGCGGATAAAATCCGTATCAATCCGGGTAACATTGGTCGACGTGAAAAAGTGGAAGCTGTTGTTAATGCAGCTAAAGCGAAAGGCATTCCAATCCGTATTGGTGTAAATGCTGGATCACTTGAACGCAAAATCATCGAGAAGTATGGCTATCCTACTGCCGACGGTATGGTTGAAAGTGCACTGCATCATATCAAAATTCTAGAAGACTTGGATTTCCATGATATTATCGTATCTTTAAAAGCTTCTGATGTGAGTTTGGCAATTGAAGCTTATGTGAAAGCTTCACAAGCATTCGACTACCCGCTCCACCTTGGGATTACGGAATCAGGTACTTTAGTCAACGGATCAATCAAGAGTGCTGCCGGACTTGGTGCACTATTAAGCCACGGAATCGGTAACACATTACGAGTGTCTTTGAGTGCAGATCCAGTCGAAGAGATAAAAGTTGCACGTGAGTTATTAAAAGTGTTTGGACTTTCATCAAATGCAGCAACATTGATTTCATGCCCAACTTGCGGTCGAATTGAAATCGACTTGATTTCCATTGCGAATGAAGTGGAAGAATACATTTCCACTATTAAAGCACCGATTAAGGTCGCTGTTCTTGGTTGTGCGGTAAATGGACCAGGGGAAGCCCGTGAAGCCGATATCGGCATTGCAGGTGCTCGTGGCGAAGGATTGTTGTTCATGAAAGGAAAAACAGTCCGTAAAGTGCCAGAAGCAACTATGGTAGAAGAATTGAAAGTGGAAATCGATAAGATTGCACAAGAATACTTCGACAAACAGGAAAAAGAAAAATTAAACGCGTAAAGGAGTTTTAGCATATGTCTAACTACCGATTTGGCATCGATATAGATGGTACGGTCACATGCCCGACTTCTTTACTGCCCCATATCAATAAAGCTTTTGAATGTAACTTGGTACTGGATGATATTAAAGAATACGATTTAACGAAAGCTTTTCCTGTTACAACGGAAGATTTTTATAAATGGTTCAAGCAAGCAGAACCTGAAATTTATGCGACATCCCCTATTCAAGTGGATGCACACGCAATATTAACTGCATGGAAGAAACAGCACGAGTTGTATTTCATATCGGCACGTGGTCACAATGTTCGCGACGTCACCTTGCAATGGTTTATTGAACAAAATCTTGAGTACGATCATATCGAACTGATTGGGACACATGATAAGATTCAAACGGCAAGAAATTTTGAAATTGATGTGTTTTTTGAAGATAAACATGACAATGCAGTTGGCATCGCCGAAGAGTTGAACATTCCTGTGTTATTGTTCAATACGCCGTATAATCAGCAACCTGTTCCAAATGGCGTGATTCGCGTGAATAACTGGCTTGAAGCAGACAGCTGGATCCAACATACATTTCTTAAACAAAAAGCGTGAGGCCTAGGCCTCACGCTTTTTATATATAGTTTACTGACACTCTGGACATTTACCGTAGATTTCGAACTTATGATTTTCAATCTGATAAGCCGGCAGTGTTTCCTGTAGCAGATCCATTGGGCATATATGGACTTCCTTGATTTTGCTACAAGTCATGCAAATGAAATGATGATGGTGATGATCCGTTTCACACTGCATTCTGAAATGGCGTTCACCTGACAGTTCGGTTTCTTCTAAAATTCCTAACTCCACAAAAGTACTTAAATTTCGATAGATTGTGTCATAGCTCATGCCAGGATAATCTTTCTTCATCACGTCCAACAAGTCACGGGCAGTCAAATATCGTTCATTGTCTTTAAATAAATTCAATATTTGTTCTCGCTTATCTGTTTTTTTATAACCATTTTCTTTTAATAGGTCCCATGCCTTCGTAATATTCATACGAGACGACCCCTTTCATTTTTCGTGACGACACCCAACCATATCTTTTTACCGATTAATACAAGCAGTAATATGGCGATGGATGTCACAACGATTGTTCCACCTGGTGCGATATTTAAATAAAATGCAATCACAAGACCAATAATCACTGCAGCTTCGCCAAACAAAACGGCATACAGGATAGCTTGTTTAAAACCTTTAGCAAGACGCATGCTTGCTGCAACAGGTAAGGTCATCAAAGATGATACAAGGAGAATTCCCACAATCCGCATGCTCGCAGCAATGACGAGCGCTGTAACAACCATAAACAATAAGTGAACCCATTTCGCTGGAAGACCTGAAGCTTTTGCATATTCCTCGTCGAATGATAATAAAAATAATTCCTTATAAAACATCAACAAAAATACGACGACAATCAAAGCAATGATCAGAACTATCCATAAATCTTGTCGACTGACCGCCGATACAGAGCCAAACAAATAACCGAATAAATCGGAACTAAATCCATTGGCCAATGAAATAAAAATGGCACTGAAACCGATACCAGCAGACATAATGATTGGGATTGCAAGTTCCTCATAGTGTTTATATAAACGACGCAATCTTTCAATCAATACTGAGCCTGTAACAGCTGCAACAATACCCAAATATAATGGGTTCAAAAGAGCGAAAAAGGCGGTGGTTTGAGATAAATACAAACTTCCTGCAATTCCTGCTAAAGTTACGTGACTGAGAGCATCTGCAATAAGCGATAGTCTCCTAACGACGATGAACACGCCAAGAAGTGGCGCAATCAAGCCTATGATGATTCCTGATGCAAACGCATTTTGTAAAAATTCATAGTTAATCAGTGCTGATATCATCGAGTTCCCTCACTTTTCACGTGGTGAATTTTACGAACTGAGTGCCCATACCAGGCTTGACGGTCTTCGTCGCTTAATTGGTTGAAATCATTTTCTAAGCCGTGGAAATGAATCGTCTGATTCAAACATGCCACGTGACTGATATTGCTTGAAACAGTATCGACATCATGAGTCACAAGAATGAGTGTTATTTGTTGTTCACGATTCAATTCCGCAAGCATATTATAAAACGATTGCACATGCTGATGATCTATCCCGACGGTTGGTTCGTCCAGTATCAGGCATTTTGGTTCGGCAACAAGTGCACGAGCGATAAACACTCGTTGTTGCTGACCACCAGATAACTCCCCTATGGATTGGTTCATAAACTCCACCATCCCTACAGAAAGTAGAGCATTTTCCACTCGTTGCTTTACGTCTTTTGGGTATTTTTTAAAGAGTCCTGATTTTTTCACGAGACCGCTCGCAACCACTTCAAACACTGTCGCTGGAAAGCCTGTATTGAAAGCATTTGATTTTTGAGAGACATAGCCAATCCATTCTCTATGTTTAAAATCCTGACTTTTCTGTCCAAATAACTCAACGGTCCCGGAGATGGGCTTCAGCAATCCTAATATTATTTTTAACAATGTCGACTTCCCTGATCCGTTAGGTCCCAGTACTGCGAGGAAGTCCCCTTGCTTTACTTGTAGAGAAATGTTCTTCAATACAACAGTTTGATCATATTGAAATGACACATTTTGTATGTTGATATCTAATGGCGTTTTCATCAAGCTCGCCTCTTTCTAATTCATAATCATTACGATTTACAATGCATTAGTATATCGAAGAAATGACAAGAAGTAAACTCTATTATCTTGAAAGGATGAATTAATGGATATTTGGGAACTTGTTCAAGCAATAAAAGATAAACCGGATGATGAGATTGCCAAAATGACCAGTATACTTCCCGTTACCCTGACGGTAGAAGAAGTGAAATTAGTCCGCCCTATCTTTGACAAAGCCTCACTTCAATGGTTATTGTTTGGGCCACCAGCGCATGTTCATAAACAACTTCAAGGGATATTAGGAAAAACACGCACCAAAAAGCTTTTCACACATTTTGGACTATAATCAATCGACAAAAAAGAGACTCTAGCAAATATATGCTTGAGTCTCTTTTGATTTAAGAACGTAAATTCTCAATGCTTTCTGGCATGAACGTCTGTTTTTTGAACATGTCAATTTCATAAAGATAAGGTGCTTTTTTGTTTTTCGCATCTGATCCGACGAAAGGTGTTTCTAGAATTTTAGGAACTGCAGTAAGCTGGGGATGATGCACGATATAATTAAGTGCATCAAAACCAATTTCACCAAATCCTATATTTTCATGACGGTCTTTACCTGCACCGCGGACATTTTTACTGTCATTAATATGAAGAACTTTCAAACGATCCAGTCCGATCAACTGATCAAACTGCTTTAAGACACCATCAAAGTCTTCAACAATATCGTAACCTGCATCATGCGTATGGCAAGTATCAAAACAAACCGACATTCGTTCGTTATGTGTCACGCCATTTATGATTTGTGCAAGCTCTTCAAAAGATCGACCACATTCTGTACCTTTTCCTGCCATCGTTTCTAAAGCGATTTGCACAGGGAAATCTTGTGAAAGCACTTCATTTAGGCCTTCAATAATCTTTGCAATACCGACATCTGCTCCTGCCCCAACATGTGCTCCAGGATGCAAGACGATTTGTTTGGCACCCAATGCGGCAGTTCGCTCAATTTCTTTTTGTAAAAACTCGACGCCGAGTGCAAACGTTTCTGGTTTCAACGAGTTCCCGATATTGATGATATATGGCGCATGAACCACAATGTTCGACATACCATTCGCCAACATATGTGCTTGTCCCGCTTCAATATTCAATTCTTCTATCGGTTTACGACGCGTATTTTGTGGTGCACCAGTATAAATCATAAAAGTGTTTGCCCCATAAGACGCAGCCTCTTCACTGGCTGAGACCAGCATGTTTTTTCCACTCATGGAAACATGTGAACCTAATAGCATAAAGAACACCCCTTACTTTTTGCGGTTTTTGATGCGGCGTTCTCTCTTCTTGATTTTGTCCATTTCCCATTTCATATTACGTTTGTATCCTGGTTTAACCTTTTTCGGTTTACGGACCATTGATTTTGCTTTCGCATCAATTTCATCTTCAGTTGTTTTTTTACGATTTTTGCGTGTGTGGCGTTCTTTTAAAGGTGACCACTCACCATCAACTACATCCACATGAACAAAAGGAATTCCCATTTTTTCGATGCGGATAATCGCGTCTTCATCTGTCGGTTCATATAATGTAATAGCTGTGCCTTCCAAACCTGCACGAGCTGTACGTCCGACACGGTGAATGAAGAATTCCAAGTCTTCTGGCAGCTCATAGTTGATGACATGGCTGACACCTTGAATATCGATACCACGGGCAGCAAGATCTGTTGCAACGATGTATTGATATTCAAGTTCACGGACTTGTTTCATCATGCGTGTACGTTCACGTGGTGCTAAATCACCATGAATCCGTCCTACACGATAACCCGCTTCAGCTAAATAATTGGCTACGTCATCAGCATTTTTTCGAGTGTTGGCAAAAATAATAGCCAAGTAAGGATTAATCCCATTCAACACTTCAACTAAACGTTTCTTTTTCGATTTGCTTCGAACAGGAACCAGATTGAAGACAATTCCTTCTGCTACTGGTCGTTTTTCACCAATGTTGATGTGTACTGGAGACTCCATATATTTCTTCAAGAATGGTTGCAAGCGTTCAGGAATCGTCGCTGAGAATACGAACATTTCAAGTGAATCTGGCATTTTTCCTGCAAATGCATCGATATCTTCGATAAAGCCCATGTCAAAAGCGAGGTCTGCTTCATCTACTACTAATATCGGTGCTGTATGAACAAGCAAAGCATTCTCTTTGACTAAGTCACGAATACGACCTGGTGTCCCAACCACAATATGTGGTTGTGATTTTAACTTGTCAATCGAACGTTGTTTATCAGTTCCACCGATAAACAATTTTGATTGAATGTCTGTACCTTCAGTCAGTTTGCTTAGTTCTTCGAAAATCTGGGAAGCAAGTTCACGTGTTGGGGAAGTTATGATAGCTTGTAATTCTGTTTTGTCAGTGAGGATTCGCTCAACAATCGGAATTAAAAAACTATGCGTTTTCCCTGTACCCGTATGTGCTTGGCCAATCGCACTTTTTCCTTTAAGAATTAGAGGTATCATTTCTTTTTGAATAGGGGTTGGTTCTGTAAAGCCTAATTTACTAATGGCATTTTGTAAAAAAGGTTGAAAATCATAATCTGTATATTTGGACATTTTTTGCCCCTCCTTACGTTCTTCCATTGTATCATGTTTTGATTATTTTGAAGACCATCAGCTTATCATAGTTGTAGTGTGCCCTCTGCGTCAATTAACTATTTATTTAGAAAGGAGGATTTTATGCGTTATCAATCTTTTTATCCATTCGCACAATCACAAATGCCGAATGTTTCACCGAGGCACTCGATGCCGCAAAGCTTTTCTGGTGGAAGTCCAACCCAAATGCCTTTTGGTGGTTTAGGGAATGCCTTTGGTAATGATAATCCATCCCAAGCGCCTTTTGGTGGTTTTGGGAATGCCTTTGGTAATGATAATCCATCCCAATCGCCTTTTGGTGGTTTAGGGAATACCTTAGGTAATGCTAATAGATCCCAATCGCCTTTAGGTGGTATTGGGAATGCATTAGGAAATGGTGGATTACCACAGGGAACGAACCGTGTTGAGCAGTTCATGGAAACCGCTGACCGTTTCTTGAACACCGCTCAGAAACTGACACCTATGGTCCAACAAGTTGCACCTATGGTCCAAAACATACCGGCATTATGGAGAATGTACAGAGGTTTTCAAAATATGCCTGACGCTACGGCCACTGCCAGCGCTGTCCGTAATGTTGCATCCGCTGCCCCCCGCCTTGGTGGAACTTCACAACCACGTATTTTCCAGCCACCCTTTTGATTTTTGAATTCGCCGCTCCTCTCAGTTATAATAAAACTTAACAACTTCTGAGAGGAGTGCTACATATGCAAGTACTCAAAATTTCCCCACGTGGTTATTGTTACGGCGTCGTGGATGCAATGGTAATCGCTCGTAATGCAGCGATGGATACATCCCTTCCACGCCCGATTTATATATTAGGTATGATTGTTCACAACAAACACGTTACCGATGCCTTTGAAAAAGACGGGATCATTACGCTGGATGGAGAGAATCGTAAAGAAATTCTGGAAAAAGTCGAGGGCGGCACAGTCATCTTCACTGCCCACGGAGTTTCACCTGAAGTCCGTGAATTAGCCAGACAAAAAGGATTGGTGTCAATTGATGCCACTTGTCCTGACGTGACGGTTACTCACGATTTGATTCGTGAAAAGACAGCTGAAGGATATCAAGTCATTTATATCGGCAAAAAAGGACATCCAGAACCTGAAGGAGCAGTAGGTGTTGCGCCACATGCTGTTCACCTTGTACAGACGGTCGAAGATGTTGAACAACTGAACATTCAGGCAGAAAAATTGATTGTGACAAACCAAACGACGATGAGTCAATGGGATGTTGCTGCCTTAATGGAAAAATTATCACTTAAATATCCTCATATCGAAGTGCATAAAGAGATATGCCTGGCTACTCAAGTTCGACAAGAAGCGGTCGCAGATCAAGCCGGTGCTGCCCAATTATTAATTGTTGTCGGAGATCCGATGAGTAATAATTCAAATCGCCTTACCCAGGTATCCGAAGAAATTGCCAACACCCCTTCTTACAGGATATCCGACTTATCTGAGCTTAAACTTGAATGGTTAGAAGGAATTGAACTCATTGCGGTTACAGCTGGCGCTTCTACACCGACACCTATCGTAAAAGAAGTTGTCCAATTTTTAGAGAAGTATGACCCACAAGATCCACAAACCCATCGTTTGGATCGTACGGTTACAATTGATAAGATTTTACCTAAAATCAAAACTCCTAAACCGGTTGACCGGATTGAACCCTATACACTTACTTAATGAAAAAAGCTATCCAGCAATGGATAGCTTTTTTCATAGAATTCGGAAGGGCTCAGTGGAAATTTCCGATGCAATAAATGTACAGTCGAATTTTTTCTCTTTACACATGGCATTCATTTTTTCGGAAACACCTTTTTTCATTATGGATTCAACATGATGTCCTGGATCAATTACATTTAAGCCGAGTGCTTGTGCATCCTGTGCAACATGGAAATATAAATCCCCCGTTACAAGGACATCAGCCCCTGCCCGTTTTGCTTTTTGGATGTACTTATTGCCGTCCCCTCCCAAAACAGCCACTTTACGGATATTTGCCGAAGGATCGCCTACAACACGCACAAAAGGAACAGACAGTCGATTTTTGACTTGTTGAGCAAACTCATCAAGAGTCATTGCTCGTTCAAGCTCTCCAATGCGGCCAATTCCTTGCTGCTGTGTTTTTGAATCAAGTGTCCATATATCAAAAGCCACTTCTTCATATGGATGATTTGTATACATGGCTCTTAGGATTTTTGATTTTTGGGAAGCAGGGAAAATTACTTCCACTTTATCCTCTTCTACTTCTTCCAGGTGATTCTTAGTGCCGATAAAGGGATTTGATCCATCTATAGGCTGGAATCTCCCCTTGCCGGTGGATGAAAAACTACAGCTATCGTAATTGCCGATTTGCCCTGCTCCAGCAGATGCGAGCGATTTACGTAGATCTTCTGAAGATGAGGTCGGTACAAACACGGCTAACTTCATCATCGGTTCCGCATATGTTTCTTCCAGAATGTTGATTTGTTTTAATCCGAGTGCTTCGGCCAACAAATCATTCACCCCACCCGGTGCCACATCCAGATTGGTATGGGCAGCATAAACAGCAATGTCATGTTTGATGCAAAGCGTAAACATTTCACCTGATGGCGAATCTGTACGGAGATTTTTTAATGGACGGAAAATAGGTGGATGATGTGCGAGAATCATCTGGCATTTTTTGTCGATTGCTTCCTGTACAACTTCAAGTGTAACATCGAGTGTAACCAATACATTTTTAATGGGTAGATTCAATTTACCGATCTGTAAACCGATGGGGTCATCTTCTAATGCAAAGAATTTAGGCGACCAGGACTCAAATAATTGAATGATTTCGTGTCCATTCGCAGTTTTCATGCACTGAGAGCCTCCTTTACAATCTTCAATTTTTCTTCGATTTCATCTTTTTTCATCTGTACATCTTTTGATAATTCAGCTACGCGAATCGCTTCTAATATGCGTTCCCATTCAGCTGATTCTTTCTCCCATTTTTTACGGAACGCATCATTACGATCCTCCATTAAAAATGGACCAAGGAGCAACTGTGCTGCTGTTAAAGACATTTTTCCTCTTTCCAACACCAGAATTTCGTAAATCTTGTCGTCTTCCTGCAAAATTTCTTCTGCAATTAGCTTCCATTCATTTAATATTGCCCATTCTCGAATTGCTTTCGCGTGAATATTCGGTTGTAAAATGAGTCTGTCCACCGTTATCAGTCTGTCGATATCTTGGTCTAAAATGGAGGCAATCAATGGACCACCCATTCCAGCTATTGTCACTGTATCAACAGAATCTTCTTTTTCGATTGCTTGCAGTCCGTTTGCAAATCGAACCGTAATTTGTTCCTGCAATTGTTCAGCACGAACCTGATTGCGTGCCGATTCATACGGTCCTTTTGCCACTTCCCCTGCTATTGCTTTTTCAGCAATCTGCTGATGAACAAGATAACATGGTAAATAAGCATGGTCACTTCCTATATCTGCCACAATTGAACCTTTTTCAATAAATGAAGCGACACGTGTTAATCGCTCTGAGAGACGTTGTGCGTTCAACGAAATCCTCTCCTTTCTTCTATAAACAAGATTGTACCATAGACATGAAAAAACGGGTTCCCGAATGTAATGGGAAGACCGTTGAAAATGATTTTTTCGTCTATTCGCGGTTTCAGAGGTCCTTTTCGCGGTATTGTGAATTTCACACTTTCTATTCGTGCACTTTTGTATTCTATTCACGAAGCATGACAAATCTAGTGCATGAAAAAACCCTTATCCATTTCGGATAAGGGTTTCAGCTTATTTTAGACTTAAAATGTAATCAGCCATTTGTGCTGCTTGATCTTCAGGTAGTAAACCAGCAGGCATGCCAGATCCTTTACCATTTACGATAGTTTTAGTAATTTCTTCTTTAGATAAAGAAGTACCAGCTAAAGCAGGACCTACTGAACCTTTAAGATCTCCGCCGTGACAAGAAATACATTTTCCTTTCGCCACTTCTGGATCGAATTCTGCAGTTTCAGCTTTTCCGCCTTCTGCGCCTCCTTCATGTTCAGAAGCGATTTCTTCTTTTTTATCAACACCTTGAATTGATAAGAAGAAAATAAGACCGATACCAAATGCCATAATTAAAATGAAAGGAACTATTGGATTTTTTTGCATCATGTAACCTCCTTTTTCGTTCGTTCTTTTTCTAGAATAGAATCAGTCAACAGTGTTATTGTACTGCATTCCATCAAAAACGAAAAGTCTTATCTCGGAAGTTTTCACGGATTGTGATAAATTCGACAATTTAGCGAAATTTAACAGCCGATTAAACGAGCAATTACCATTCGTTGCACTTCTGAAGTACCTTCGCCAATTTCGCATAATTTAGCGTCGCGCATATAACGCTCAACTTCATATTCTTTCATATAGCCATATCCACCGTGAATTTGAACGGCTTGGTCAGCAATCTGCATGGCGATTTCAGAAGCATATAATTTACACATTGATGCTTCTTTTGAGAATGGACGACCTTGATCTTTAAGCCACGCAGCTTTATAGACCATCGTACGAGCCAATTCGATTTTCATGGCCATATCCGCTAATTTGAATTGAGTGATTTGGAAATCGGACAATGGTTTACCGAATTGTTTGCGTTCTTTAGAATAACGAAGCGCACGGTCGAATGCTGCCTGAGCAATCCCTACCGCCATTGCGCCAATACCGATACGACCGCCATCGAGTGTTACTAAAAACTGACGGAATCCTTCGCCGCGTTTGCCTAATAGATTTTCTTTTGGTACTCTCACATTCTCTAAAACTAGTTCTGTTGTATTAGAAGCATTTAAGCCCATTTTTTCGTAGTTATCAATCACTGTGAATCCTTCGGCATCAGTTGGCACAATAATCGCACTGATTTCCTTCTTACCATCTACTACTCCGGTAATCGCTGTGATTGCCAAATGTTTCGCATAGCTTGCGTTCGTAATGTATACTTTGCTGCCATTAATGACGAAATCGTCACCATCTTCAACTGCACGTGTTTGTGTACCTCCTGCATCTGAGCCTGCATTCGGTTCAGTTAACCCAAAAGCTCCAAAAGATTCACCTGTGCAAATCGGCGTTAAATATTTATGTTTTTGTTCTTCTGTTCCAAACAAATTAAGCGGTGCCCCACCTAAAGAAATATGCGCTGAATACGTAATACCGGTAGATGCACATGCTCTGCTAAGTTCTTCAGTAACAATAGCAAAACTGATTGTATCTGCACCAGCCCCACCATATTCTTCTGAAAACGGTAAGCCCATCATCCCCATGTCGGCTAACTGTTTAAAAATTTCTTTTGGAAAAGCTTTCGTCCGATCACGTTCTATCGCACCTGGTGCTACAACTTTATCCGCAAACTCTTTCATTGTCTTGCGAATCATCTGATGTTCTTGCGATAAATCAAAATTCACTACATTCAACCCCTTTTAATTTTAAAACGCTTTCATTTTTCATTATATATGAAATATTCTAACATTCACAACTATTATTCTTCTATTAAAAAAGAGAACAAAAAAAGATGCTCACCGGTGTGAGCATCTTTGAACATTCTATTCTAAAAAGTCTTTCAGTCGTTTACTTCTTGAAGGGTGGCGCAATTTTCGTAAAGCTTTTGCTTCGATTTGACGAATACGTTCACGCGTAACACCAAATACTTTCCCTACCTCTTCTAAAGTGCGTGTACGTCCATCATCAAGACCAAAACGCAAACGCAATACATTTTCTTCTCGGTCAGTTAAAGTATCTAAAACGTCCTCTAACTGCTCTTTTAACAACTCATAAGCTGCATGGTCAGATGGAGATTGTGCATCCGAGTCTTCAATGAAGTCTCCTAAGTGCGAATCATCCTCTTCCCCGATAGGTGTTTCAAGTGAAACTGGCTCTTGAGCAATCTTTAAAATTTCACGCACTTTTTCAGCTGGCAATTCCATTTCTTCCCCTATTTCTTCTGGAGAAGGCTCGCGACCTAGGTCTTGAAGCAACTGTCGCTGAACGCGGATTAATTTGTTGATGGTCTCAACCATATGGACAGGGATACGAATCGTACGAGCTTGGTCAGCAATAGCACGTGTAATCGCTTGTCGAATCCACCAAGTTGCGTACGTACTGAATTTGAATCCTTTACGGAAATCAAATTTTTCCACCGCTTTGATTAGACCCATATTACCTTCCTGAATTAAATCCAGGAACAGCATGCCACGGCCAACGTAACGCTTGGCAATACTTACAACCAGTCGTAAGTTCGCTTCTGCTAAACGTTTTTTCGCTTCTTCATCGCCTGCTTCAATACGTTTAGCCAAGGCAATTTCTTCATCTGCAGAAAGTAAGTCAACACGACCGATTTCTTTTAAGTACATTCGCACTGGGTCATTGATTTTAACACCAGGTGGTACACTTAAATCGTTTAAATCGAATGTTTCCTCTTCTTGCCCTTTTTTCATTAATTTTTCTAAGTCTTCTTCATCGCCGTCTTTACGACCAAGCTCCACACCTTGTGCTTCTAGCTGTTCAATAAATTCTTCGATTTGATCTGATTCCAACTCAAATACGGATAATTTTTCAGCTATGTCAGCAAAAGTCAGCTCCCCCGATTTTTTACCCAGTTCGAGTAGAGATTTTTTTGCTTCTTCTAATGTGACCTCAGTTTCTACCTCTTTTGAACGCTCAGACTTGTCCGCCATAAGTCTTCCTCCTTTAAAAACCAATCAATTTACATCGTTGATAACGATTTTTTCAAATCGATCATTTGTTTTGCTAGCTCTAAAGCACGTGTCATATCCTGAAGTTTTTCTGCTTCTTTGGACTCGTGCATTTTCGTTTGAATTTGAAGCTCGATTCGATGTTTATTTATTTGTCGTAAGCAGTCGGAGACTTCTTCACTTGCATGTTCCGGGTCTCGTTCTGTTAACGTTGCTTCCATGACCAGCTTTCGTAGTTCTGTATCTTCTAGAATTTCTAGAAAACGATGTGTATCAGCTTGAGGATATGTGTCGTAGAAACCTATGAGACGAACAAATATCGCTTCATAAGGATCGTGGATGAATACGTGTAGGCCATGATCTTGGTGTAAACGATCGACAATATCAACTTGATGTAACATATGAGCGAGCAACAATTTTTCAGCCCGATCAATTGCCTGTATACGCTTACGACTTACCGGAGCGTTTTGGGCAACAGGAGGAGCCTGTTGTCTCGAGTTCTGCTTAATATTTTTCCCTTCAATCTTTCGAAATTGCTGATAAATCGCATCTTCCGAAATATTGGTTTCATTGGCTAATTGCCGAATATATAAATCGCGTTCAACTGGTGAAGAATTTCCGACAAAGTGTTCGAGAACTTCTTGCACGTATTGTAACGTGTCATTTTCAAATTGAAAGTTTTTATTGCGTCTTGCAACCATCATCATAAAAGCCAAATAAGCATGGGGTCGTTCAATTATTTGTTTTTCGAATGCCTCTGCTCCATTTTTTTGAACAAAGTCATCCGGGTCCATTTGATCTGGCAGGATGGCTATTTCCGTTTTCACTTTATCCTGCATTAATAGCTGTGCAGCACGTTTTGCAGCTTCTAGCCCTGCAGCGTCCCCATCGTAACAAAGTGTCACAGAATCAGTTAGACGTTTCAGTTTATTAACATGTTCCTTTGTAAGCGAAGTACCCATCGTAGCAACAGTATTCATGATGCCCGCTTTTGCCGCTGCTATAACATCCATAAAACCTTCCATGACAATCACTTTATGCTTTTTACGGATTATAGGGCGCGCAACATCCAAATTATACAAAACTTTGCTTTTTTGAAATATCGGAGACTCAGGACTGTTCATGTACTTTGCATCCTGCGACTCCGTATTTAATACACGTCCAGAAAATGCTATGACATGTCCCGCTTCATCACGAACCGGAAACATGATTCGTTCTCTAAATCGATCGAAGTATTCATTTTTATTTTCTTTTTGAATGAGCAGACCACTTTGTGCCATTTCGGTCGGATTGAATCCTTTACGTTCAAGCAACGTGGTTAAGGCATCCCAATTAGGTAGTGACCACCCAATTCTATACTGTTCAATAAGCTCTCTTGAAAATCCTCTTTCTTCTAAATAATGAAGGGCTTTTTCTCCTTCTTCCGTATTTAGAAGCAAGTGATGGTAGTAATTCATAGCAAACGTGTGCGCTTCTTTCATTCTTGTTTCTTCTTTGGATACCGTTTTAGCTTCGCCATTCTGAGGTTCAATGTCCAGGTCGATACCTATACGTGATCCTAATTTGCTAACTGCTTCCTGAAAAGAAAGATTGTCGATATCCATTACGAAGGTAATGGCATTTCCTCCGGCACCACATCCAAAACAATGAAAGATTTGTTTATCTTGTGAAACTGAGAATGAAGGTGTTTGTTCTCCATGAAAAGGACAAAGACCAAACCAGTTGCGTCCACGTTTTGTTAATTGAACGTATTCGCTAATAACATCAACAACATCATTACTCGTGCGAATCTGTTCAATTGTTTCTTCCGGAATTCGTTGCACGTTGTCATCACCATCTTTATAGGCTAAATATTGAATTCGAGATAATCGATGAAAATCCTGCAAGTTTCGACAAAAATAATAAAAAAAATACATATTACCCCCTTTGTAGAAGTAATACTGTTTTTTTCTATAGTGATTTTCAAAAATCTAAATTATCGAAATCTTGACAAAACTTACGAAATGACAACCCTTATTAAATATTTTTACCACAATTTTTATTATAAAACGTTTTTCTTGAAAAATCCACAAAATAATTATTATTTCAAAAGAAAAAACCTTCCCTCATAGGGATGGTTTTCACCTTACTGGATTTTGTTTAAGATGACATTTGCTGTTTCTTCGACTGCACGATTCGTCACATCAATCACATGACATCCAATTCGGGAAACTACTTTTTCAAAATGGACGATTTCTTGTTTAATGCGTTCCAATTTTGCATAGCTTGCATCATCATTAAGTCCTAAAGCAATCAATCGTTCTTTCCGGATTGAATTTAACTTCTCTGGAGAAATGACAAGTCCGAAACATTTTTCCGGGTCAACTTTGAATAACTCTTCCGGAGGCTCTACTTCAGGCACTAATGGAACATTTGCGACTTTATATCGTTTGTGTGCTAAATACTGAGATAAAGGGGTCTTGGAAGTGCGGGAAACGCCGACGAGGACGATGTCAGCCAATAGTAAACCACGTGGATCCCGTCCATCATCGTATTTTACAGCAAACTCAATTGCTTCAATTTTTTTGAAATAATCGTCATCCAATTTCCGCACTAACCCTGGTTCTTCAAAAGGAATTTCATTCAATTCAAGTTCAAGTGTATCCATGAGCGGACCCATTAAATCGATGGATCTTACACTATGTTTTGCACATTCCATTTGCAAAGTTGAGCGCATCTTTTTTCGGACAAGCGTATATAAAATAATCGCTTGCTGCAGTTTTGCAAGATTTACAATTTCTTTTACATGATCGAGTGTCGCGATATGAGGGAATCGTTTTAAGGACGTATCCTGTAAACCAGGTCTAAACTGACTTACCGCTGCTTTCGCAACTAACTCTCCTGTTTCGCCCACTGAATCCGAAACAATAAATATTTGCAATTTTTTCATGGTTTCCGTCACCTCACAAATCGTGATTTTCCGCTAATGACAGAAAAGCACGTGTAATGTTTGTTTTGGTCAAACGACCAATCACTTCGTAACCATCAGGATGTTGTTTTACGATTGGCAAAGCATCTATTTGTTTGTCAATCAACTTCTTCGCGGCATGGATAAGTGAGTCGTGTTTATAACAAAATGTTATATTTGGCATCCGAGTCATTATGATATGTACGGGAATTTTATTTAAGTCCTGTTGACCTAAACTCGTGCGGAGTAAATCTTTTCTTGATAATACGCCTGTTAAATATGAATTTTTATCTACAACAAATAGCGTGCCGACATCTTCCAAAAACATTTGACAGATGGCATCATATACGGTCATATCTTCTGCTACTACAATCGGGATTGACTGAAAGTCCCGAACCTTCATATTCATCATGCTGTCAGAAACAGCTTGACCAGTTTTTTTGCCTGAATAAAAATATCCTACACGAGGTCGTGCATCCAGAAACCCCGACATGGTTAATATAGCTAAATCCGGTCGAAGTGTAGATCTTGTTAAATGCAGACGCTCTGCAATTTGTTCTCCTGTAATCGGACCATTTTCTTTTACAATTAGCAAAATGTCCTCTTGACGTTTGTTGAGTTCGATCGGACTCACCGCCTCAAAAAGTGTTATACTCAATGTTCAATATTATATACTAATTAAGTGGGCTTATCTAGTACCCTGTTTAAGTGGCACTTTAGATTTTTATATGCTACAATATAGTCAATTATATAGACGAAGATAGGAAAATAAGTATTGTTCATCCTTTAGCGAGCAGAGGCGGTGCAAGTCTGCAACGAACAAGAAAAGGCGTCCTGGAGTCATGTTAATGAAAGTGGATTGCTTTTAGCAATTAACTGGGGTGGAACCGCGGGTATTATGCACTCGTCCCCGGACATTTAATGTCCGGGGACGAGTGCTATTTTTATTTTTGGAGGGATTGTTATGACAATCACAATGGAAAATGTAGTTAGTTTAGCGAAACACAGAGGTTTTGTCTTCCCTGGCTCGGATATTTATGGAGGCTTAGCCAACACTTGGGATTACGGTCCACTTGGAATTGAACTTAAGAATAATATCAAAAAAGCTTGGTGGCGCAAATTTGTTCAAGAATCTCCTTATAATGTTGGTCTTGATGCAGCTATCTTGATGAATCCTAAAGTTTGGTCAGCATCAGGTCATATCGGAAATTTCAATGACCCTATGATTGACTGCAAAAAATGTAAAGCACGCCATCGTGCAGACAAACTGATTGAAGATGCTCTTGAAGCAAAAGGAATCGAAATGATTGTTGACGGACTTCCATTCGAAAAAATGGAAGAATTAATCAGCGAACACGCCATTATTTGTCCAGATTGTGGAGCTCAAGAATTCACGAACATCCGTCAGTTCAATTTAATGTTCAAAACTTCTCAAGGTGTGACGGAAACTTCTTCTAACGATATTTACTTACGTCCAGAAACAGCACAAGGGATTTTTGTAAACTTTAAAAATGTGCAACGTTCAATGCGAAAAAAAATGCCATTCGGGATTGCTCAGATCGGTAAGAGTTTCCGTAATGAAATCACGCCAGGTAACTTCACATTCCGTACGCGGGAATTTGAGCAAATGGAACTTGAATTCTTCTGTAAGCCAGGTGAAGATTTGGAATGGTTTACTTTCTGGCGCGACTATTGTAAAAACTGGTTACTGAACTTAGGTTTGAACGAAGAAAACATGCGTTTACGTGATCACGATAAAGAAGAACTATCACATTATGCATCGGCTACAACAGATGTGGAATATAAATTCCCATTCGGCTGGGGCGAGCTTTGGGGTATTGCAGACCGCACAGACTTCGACTTAAAACGCCATATGGAGCACTCTGGTGAAGATTTCAACTATATAGATCCGATAACGAATGAACGTTATGTACCATACTGTATCGAACCATCATTAGGTGCAGACCGTGTCACACTGGCATTCTTATGTGATGCATATGCTGAAGAAACTCTTGAAGGTGATGATAAACGTACCGTGTTACGTTTCCACCCTGCATTAGCTCCGGTAAAAGCAGCTATCTTACCATTATCGAAAAAATTAGCTGAAGGCGCTGGTGAAGTGTTTGCTAATTTAAGCAAATCATTTATGGTCGATTATGATGAGTCTCAATCAATCGGTAAACGTTACCGTCGACAAGACGAAATTGGAACACCTTTCTGTATCACGTATGACTTTGATTCAGTTGAAGACGGTCAAGTAACTGTACGTCACCGTGATTCAATGGAACAAGTACGTATGCCTATCGTAGAAGTTAAAGCATATATTGAAAAACACTTAGAATTTTAATTTAAACAGGATTGAAACATTTATGCTCAATTGCTCTATAGAATAAATTAAGGGAGGGAGATGTGAATTTTATCACAACTCCCTCCCTATTTTTATCAATATGAGACTACTTGTTATGGGCTAGTTCATTTATTTCGTTTGCACAATTTTTGATCGTATCAATGACGACTCTTGGCTCTGATAATTGCGGGAAATGTCCACTTTTATCAGCAACAATGTGTTTACTATTCTTTGACAATGTCAGTAATTCCAATTGATTATCTTGTCGTTTTATTCGTACTTCCTCTGGCATCATTCGGTTTTTCTTCCCACCTGTAACAACAAATACAGGTATTTCGGGAAAAGCATCTATTTGATGAATTTGACTCACAGTTCGTTTTACAAAATTTACTTCATCGAATTGTTTGTGTGAAGATAAGGAATCCAACATTTTGAGCATCTTATTTATTGTTTTTACTGCCTTACCTTCAAATTCTTCAAGTTTGATATCTTTTGGATGGCTGGATTCCAAAAAGACAATTCCAGCTACTTCGTTAGGATAGAGTCGCGCATATAAATTTGCATATAAGCCCCCTAGAGAATGTCCAACAAATAAGTAAGGAGGTTCAAATCCCAAGATTTTTAGTGTTTCATGGAGAGTATTAACAATTGTCATTCCATCTTGATTTTCGATTGGCTTATCGCTACCAGTAACACCAAATCGATTATAAGAAAATACTGATGAGAATTGCGAAATTTCCGGGAGTATTTTCATCCAACCTTCAATGGGACCCGACCCACCGTTAATCAAAACGACATTGGGTTTACCTTTTCCGCTAATATTATATTGCAGCTTTCCTTTAGATGTTTCCACGTAATATTTCTCTATTTTCAATGCGCATCACCTCATTTTGTACGAGGTCACATGAAGTAAAACCGGTAATTGAATAGAGAAACTTCTGAACCTCATATTAATTTTTTTGTAAAACCCGTACTTTTACCAATATATCCATTTCTTATATAAAAAGCATGTGCTGGTATTCGCTCTTCTCTATTTCCACTGTTTAAAGTTATGGAACCTGCTCCTTGCACAATAGCCCATTCTTCGCAAGCTTTCAATAGCATTGAGCCGACCCCTTGTTTCCTTTGTTTTGAACTTATAACGAATGCCTGTATTCGTGCAAATACTCCAGTAAATTCGAAAGATAGAGCCTTGCATAACCCTGCAAAACCAATTAATTGATTATTTTTCACAACCACTAATGTTTCATATTCAGTATGACTTAATAATAACTCAAATCGTTTCGTAAGTTCTTCAAGTGATGTAGGATAACCTAATTCCGCCATCAGTTCGAGTAAATCTTCATAATCAGATGATTGCACTGTCCTAATTTCAATTGTCATTGATTAACCATCCTGTTAACTTTATATTTTGTATCACTTTTAAATGATCTTTTAAATGTCCCAAAAAGAAAAATGCTTTACTCCATCTTGAAGTAAAACATAAGTTCAATTGATTAAGACTATCGGGTGGTTTGGTACAGTGATTTAATTTCTTTTATTTGCTCAATGTGCCGCTGTTCATGTAAATAAATTAATTCGATCCATTGATAAAGAGGTAAATCACCAAAGTATGGATGTTTTACTGATTTGTCAACCAAGATCGATGTATCTTCTACAGTATTTAAGATGTTGTTTAATAAATTTCTTGAATTGCTTAATTGGTCAATAATTTGATGAGTCTCGGCAGATTCAATTTGAGGCATAACGATTTCTGGTGCTTCCAACTTATTTGACCTGTCTAATAAAAAATCGATTTTTTTGGGTTCTGCACTGATGTTGGATTTTTTGAGTCCATAAGCAATTGCCTTAGCAAAAATTTCTTCTGTCAAAGCTAAGTGGTTGCATATTTGCGCAATACTCCAGCTCTTTATTCCAGGAGTATAATTGAATTCTTCATCACTTAATAAATTCATTTCATTTAGCAGATTATTTCTCGTTATTAACAGATTTTCATTTTCAAATTTACTCAAAACATCCCAACCTTTCAAGTCAATTTATCTACCACGTAACATACTATTCGCCATGCTTTAAAATATTCATGAATAGTTATCGCACGGAATAATTGCATACAAAAAGTTAAACGAATAAAAGAGTCAACCATTAAATCTCCCCATCAATATGGTATTATAGAAATTTCCATCAGAAAGAAGTTTATCTTTTCTTAGCATCCCTTCCACTTCAAAACCATATTTTTTATATAGTTCCATTGCTTGATCATTGGTTTCGAGAACCTTCAAGGTTATTTTCTTAATATCATTAGAATCTGCCCATTGAATGGATTGTTGTAAAAGGTTTTTTCCGATACCATAGCCCCAAAACTCTTGTAATACACAGACACCAAATTCCACTTTATGAGAACTTCTTTTTAATTTGTTCCCTTCACATCTTGAAAAACCAACAATTCTACCATTAACTTCTGCCACTAAAAATAGGTTGCTAATGCTTTCCATATCATCTTTAATTACTTGTTTAAAGCCTGTTTCGTCTATGTATGCCTCGCCTTTTTCCCTATCTAAATTTTCCGTTTCTCCATCTATTTGCAATCTAACTTCAGATAAATTTTTCGCATCGGTTTCTATTGCAGATCTTATAGAATAACGTAAATTATTGATAAAACATCCCATAGGATTAATTTTCATTCCATGGCCTCCTGGTCTTAATGACCCGCAATCTTGATCTTATCATTTTTTTCATTACTAAAAATGACGATCAACTCATCTATTTCCTTCAGATAATCCTCTGGAAAAAGTGTTCTAATTGATGTTAATTTTTCTTTAAATTCCTTAATTGGATCTTTATTAAAAGTTGCTACCGATTCCGATCCATAATAGTGTTTTATTTCACTAAGTATCCCCTATTTGTCCTGTGAGATTAAATTGATACGCTTTCTAGGCATAAAAAAGGTCTTCTAGAGAAAACGAAAACCCAGACTGTAGACAAACAAAAAAATGAGTGAATATAACTGTATACTATTGAAAAAGAGCCTATGCAAGAAAATGTTGATTTCCATTGCGGCGGACGCGTTTCGCGGGCACGGCTTCAGTCTCCTCGTCACTACGTTCCTGCGGGGTCTTCAGCTCGTGCTGTTCCCGCTGAAGTCGCCGCCTCCACTCCAATCAAAAGAAATGCTTCTGTAAGCGTGTCTCTGCAAAATATT
>NZ_KE150421.1:7264-373308 GCF_000411295.1 Paenisporosarcina sp. HGH0030 | reverse complement strand
AAAGCTTGCTTCTTTTTACAAGAAGGCCTCAAATCAACACTTCTCCAACTTTACTCTTACTTGTTCCAATTGCCGTTAATAATAAAAAAAAAAAAACGACTCATCATTTTCAAGATGAGTCGTTTTAGACTGTAAACAAAGAAAAAAATGAGTCAATATAACTGTATACTATTGAAAAAGAGCCTATGCAAGAAAATGTTGATTTCCATTGCGGCGGACGCGTTTCGCGGGCACGGCTTCAGTCTCCTCGTCACTACGTTCCTGCGGGGTCTTCAGCTCGTGCTGTTCCCGCTGAAGTCGCCGCCTCCACTCCAATCAAAAGAAATGCTTCTGTAAGCGTGTCTCTGCAAAATATTTAAGTTGGAAGGTGGTTGGCTATTTCTGAAGACTCCTGCGGAAAAACGAAACAAGCTAGACCCCACAGGCTCAGCTGTCATAGACAGCTGAGCCGAGGAGGCTAGCGTTTCGTCCGCGGAAAGCGAAAGAAATAGCCGACCACAATCTTTTTCGATAGAGTGCAAATAATAAGAACTCAATTTTTATACTTTTATATTAATTATTATTCTTTTGTCAACAAGCTGAGGTCTTCTAGAGAAAACAAAAACCTTTTGCAATGTTAACGTATGTACACTTTAGATAATTTTTGGCATTCATCAATTATCAGCAATTTCGATAATTTTTCTAATAACAGAATGAACTTCAACCGCGTTTTTGATTACAAATAAATGCTCCGCTTCGCCTTCTATCGGCGCTATCACATCTCCTTTATTAGTCTCATTCTGTTGCCTAGTTCGCACTTCCTCAAACGTTGAAGCAGTTCTTAATATTTTTGTACTACGTTTACTTTTCGCAACACGCTCTTTAAGAACATGTTCTGGCACATCAAAATTCACAAGAATGCTTGTAAATCCTTTATTATGATAATGTTCAAGCAGCTTCAAACGGCCTTTACGATTGCGATTTGAGTTACAAAGAATGAGGTGGCAATTAGTCTCATTAACTGCATAATCAACAATAGTTTGTGTAAGAGAATACTTGATTGTATTATGTCCTTGTTTCGGTAATAACGTTTGGTAATATGTATGGAGTAATTCAGCATGATTATCTTGATCAATCACAACTGAGTTAGGCATCTCTGTTTCTAATGCTTTCGCAAATGTAGTCTTACCGCTATGGGTTATACCAACTGTCATAATAACTAACCTCTTCAAGAATCCAGCTCCAATCTATAATTCAGATTTTGTTTTGGGACCATTTCCTGCCGTAATAATACTGACATGCCAATCAGTAAATATTTTTCATAGCCACCAACTATAACCCCTTATATTATACCAGTAATATCCATTTAGCCAATAAGGTTAGAGAATATTCCGTGAGCACACGTATTTTGCATAAAAAAAACCGTCTTACTGCCCTTCTTCAGGGGCAATAGACGGATTTTCTTTTTTGGGGAAATATTGCGGCGAACGATCGAGTTGATCAATGAATGACCTGGACTTCAGTCGAATGCCTGTTTGTTCCTCATATATGGTTCTCACGATTTTCTTGATAAACGTTTTCGTTTCTTTTTTTAATGTCAACTTCCCAACTTGCTCGATCGGCACCGTGTAAAACGTCCGAATGAGCTTGACTTGAGCAGGAGTCAAACGAATTATATAGCGATCAATATCAAAACACCGATGACATAAAAAACCGATCTGTTGAAACGAAAAAGCAAATTCTCCATCTGTTGCTCCGCAATTAGCACATTGATGCAGTGTGGGGTAAATCCCGGTGACCGGCAACATTTTCCACTCCACGAACAAAGCAATCGCTTCAGGGTCATATTCTTCCGAGATGGCATGCAATGCTTGCTGAAGTAAGTTGAAAATGGCAGGTTGAGCTGTGCGTTCTTCCACTGCACGATCGATTAATTCCACCACAAAACTTGCATAGGCAGTCGCTTCAATATCTTCCCGGATATGACGATAAGACTCCATTTGCTCCCCTTGCTGCATGGTCCCCATTCCTCGTCCTTGCTGGACCAGGAAGGACCCATGAGTGAAGGGTTGAGTGATGGCAGCGAGTCTGCTGGCAGGCTTTTTCGCACCTCTTGCCATTGCAGTTACCTTACCGCCTTCTCGTGAATAGATGGTGACTATTTTATTGGATTCCCCGTAATCTTGCGTTTTTAAGACAATGCCTTCAATTCGATTCAGCAACTGCCCCCACGCCCCTTATTAATATTCGTCGTCGCGGAAACCGAAATCTCGTAAATGAACTTGTTTGTTACGCCAGTCTTTTTGGACTTTTACCCAAAGTTCAAGAAATACTTTGCTTCCAAGTAACATTTCGATATCTTTACGTGCTCGCATCCCAACTTCTTTAAGAAGAGCACCTTTTTTACCGATGACAATGCCTTTTTGTGAGTCGCGCTCTACCATAATCGTCGCTGTCACACGGATTTTTTCACTATCTTCGTCTCGTTTGATTTTCTCAATAACAACAGCAATTGAATGAGGAATCTCTTCATGCGTTAAGTGAAGAACTTTTTCACGAATCAACTCAGATATGATGAAACGTTCTGGGTGATCAGTTACTTGATCTGCTGGGTAATATTGAGGTCCTTCAGGTAAGTGTTGAGTCAGGACTTTCAACAATCCTTCGATATTGATGCCTTCAAGTGCAGAAATCGGCAATACATCCGCGAAATCAAATTCATTTCTGAAAGATTCAGTTACGCTCAAAAGCTTATCAGGATGGATTAAATCGATTTTATTCATCACCAGAAAGACTGGTGTTTCATTCCCTTTGAGCATATCTAAAATGTAACGGTCTTGTTTACCGATACGGTCAGTAGAATCAACCATCAACAAAATCGCATCTACTTCACGTAACGTGTTTTTCGCGACTTTCAGCATAAAGTCCCCTAGTTTATGTCTAGGCTCATTGATTCCCGGAGTATCAATGAAAATAAGTTGTTCCGTGTCCGTTGTTAAAACACCTTGAACTTTATTTCTTGTTGTTTGAGGTTTGTCACTCATAATCGCTATTTTTTGACCGATAACACGGTTTAAGAATGTCGATTTCCCAGCGTTTGGACGGCCAATGATTGAAATGAATCCAGACTTGTACCCTTTATTTGTTTCCAGCATAAGCTAAATCCTCCGGAGTAAATGCACCTGGCAACAACCCAGCAACTGTTGTCTCCTGTACATCTCCTTTTAAGTTAATTAGATAGACAGGCATGTTTGGCTCACAGAACTCTGCAATGACTTGACGACATGCTCCACATGGCGATACAGGACCGTCCGTATCAGCTACGACAGCAAGTGAAGCAAAGTCACGAACGCCTTCAGAAACAGCTTTAAACATCGCTGTGCGCTCTGCACAGTTTGTCATGCTATATGATGCATTTTCAATATTACAGCCGTGGTATACTTTGCCTTCTTTCGTAAGCAGAGCAGCACCCACTTTAAATTTTGAATATGGTACGTACGCATTTTCGCGTGCGATTTTGGATTCTTCCATTAGTTGTAATTTATCCATTAGTAAAACACCTCAATTAATAATTTCCATCCACTTAGGTAAAAAGATGAGTATTCCGATTATAGCACTTGCACAGGCAAATACAAGAACTGCAGCAGCGCTCATATCTTTCGCAAGCTTAGCTAAAACATGAATTTCTGGTGAAGCGAGATCAACGACTCTTTCTAAAGCAGAATTGACCAATTCCAGACTCAACATCCCGGAAATACATAAAATCAAGATAATCCACTCAACTGTTGATAAATGGCTGAACGTTCCCGCCAAAATCACAGCAATTGCTGCAAGCAAATGGAAGCGAAAATTCCGTTCACTTTTACTTGCAAAAATGACTCCTTCGAATGCAAACTTGAATGAATTCAAGAAATTATTGCTTTTCATCCTGTTCACGTCGCAATCCAAAAGACTGTAAGATCGTCTCTTGCTTTTGAGTCATTTCTTTTTCGTCTTCGGCTTCCATATGATCATAGCCGAGTAAATGAAGGAAACCGTGTATTGCTAAAAAGCCCAATTCTCTTTCTTCACTATGGCCGTAATCAACTGCCTGTTCCTTTGCTCGTTCGACTGAAATGATGATATCCCCAAGCATTCGAGGCACACCCTCTACTTCAATCGCCATTTCACCTTCTCCCAGTTCTTCCATTGCAAATGAAATGACGTCTGTCGGTACATTCTTACCTCTATATTCATGGTTGATTTGCTGAATTTCCTCATTGTTCACGAATGTCACAGATAACTCGCTGCCAGCTTCAATACCTTCAGCCTGAGCAGCATGATGTAACATTTTTTCAATAAGCTCCAGGTTCTCCGTTGATAATGATTCTGTTTGGTCAATTAAATCTAGCGTTAAGTGCATATATAAGCTCCTTTATTGTGGGTATTCAATTCGAGAATGGAATATACCATTCAAAGTTTCACACAGAACGCGTTCGACGGTTTTAAGTTCTTTAAGTGTTAAATCACATTCATCGAATTGCCCATCATGTAATCGGTCTTTGATAATGGAATGTACAATTTCCTGTATTTTTTCTGCTGTAGGATGCTTCATTGAACGGACGGCAGCCTCCACACTATCTGCAATGGAAATAATAGCTGTCTCTTTTTTCTGAGGTTTAGGCCCTGCATAACGATAATCTTCTTCGTTTACGGGCTGCCCTTCCTCTTTTGCTTTGAAATAAAAATATTTTAATAAACTTGTCCCATGATGTTGTTCAGCAATATCAATAATTTCTTTTGGCATTTTGTGCTTTTGCAATAATTTTGCTCCATCACTACCATGGGATAAAATGATGTCCCTACTGGTTTCTGGAGGAAGTGCATCATGAGGGTTGGCATGACTCATTTGATTTTCTATAAAAAATCCTGGTCGTTTTGTTTTTCCGATATCATGATAGTAACAGCCTACTCGTGCTAATAATCCATCTGCACCAATTGATTCACAGGCTGCATCAGCCAGATTTGCGACCATTACACTATGATGATACGTTCCTGGTGTTTCAGTTAAGATTTTTTTCAGCAATGGATGATTCGGATTTGAGAGTTCGATCAGTTTCATTGTGGAAATTAATCCGAAAGCTGATTCAAAGAACGGTAATAAGCCAATGGTCAAAGCGCCGGACAAAAGACCAGAGGTGAGTGCAGCAATACCGTAAAACAGCAATTCACTAACCCCATAGTCTGATTGAGTCATTAGTAAATAAAATGCCATAAAAATGAAATTGACAACAGCTACATTTAAACTCGTCTGAAGTAAGTGTGACCGTTTTTCAGCACCTTGAATCACGTATAAACCTGCAAATCCACCGAATAAAATATATAGGGCAATTTCCATCTGAAGTACAGCAGAATACCCTTCCTGGAACACTAGACCTGCGACCGCTGCCGTCAAAAATGCCATTAATACGGCAAAGCGTTCATTTATTAATGAACGTACCAGCATTGGAGCTAATGCAGTGGGGAATAAAAAGGCAATTGTCACGTCAAAATTGTCTGATACCAAACTGATTAATTTCATTCCGATGACAGACAAAATAAAAATCAGCATTCCAACAAGAAGTGCCCGTTGCCGTTCTTCTTTATTCGTACGCCATTTTGCCATTTGCATATGTACAAGCCACATACAAAGTGAAATAAAGAGAATCAGCCCCAAAATCGGTTCCAATGACGATTGATTCGTTAACATTCCCAGAAGTTTAAGTTGTCGATACACTTCCCGATCGATGATTTGACCTTCCTGAACAATTACTTGCCCTTGAAGAATTCTGGTCGGCTCAATACTCGCTCGCGCCTGCTCGATTCGGGCCTGAGTCAGTTCCTCATTTAACGTTTCATTTACAGTGATGCTGTAACGTCCAATTAACACAGCTGTAGGCAGAACACTTTCTGGTATCTGCAAATTTTCCCGAATGCTTCGTTCAATTTCATTTTTGGCATTGGCTACTTGCTCAGTGCGAATCGGCTTACTCATAATATCGCGTACTGAAGCAGTTAGAGAATCTCTTAAAGTTATTAAGGACTCATTCTCCAATAACAGTAAGGAAACCAGGGCATCATCGGTAAAGCGAATTCCTTCCCCATCAGTTTCTAGCACATTAAGGTTTTCCTTCAAGTTACTTACTTGTTGTTCTATTGGCGTAGCCGATTTAACTGATTCTGCTTTTTCTTCCAGAACATAATCAATTACGGACGTAACAATTGCTGCACGATTTTCGCCAATTTCCTCGGAGAATTGATAAACACTTGTAACCTCTGAAGCTGCTCTTTGACGTTCTTCTTCAGTCTTCACAGGATCTTCAACTGTTTTTATGGAGCGAATTGTATCTTTCGATAAGTGAAATTCTTTTATATCATATTTCTCTGGTCTAACTCCGTTTACGAGAATTAAAAAAAGGAGTAAACCTGTTATCACAATCGTTAAAACGGTAAATGTTCGGTAGCCCACTAGTGACTGCATTTTATTAATCCAGCTATTCACTGCATCACCCCATCTTCTACCTACTATCATATCAAGAATTTTCTATCATTACACCGACAATTGTAAAAGATTTATGAATTGCGTAATGCAACAACACTGCACATTCATAGATTCGTAGACTAGTTGATTGAATAGAAATGAAAGAATGTATTTGCGCATACTTTTTCTTAAAATAAGATAAATAACCTGACTCCTTACAAAATGTCAGGTTCTTTTGTATGTATGTGTTTCTGGTAAGGACTGAGTGTCCGTGTCCAAGCGAATGGACGATAACTATTGCTGAATGGACAAAAATTGTGATAAATGGTCAGTAATCAGTCGTGACTGGTCAATAACCTCTTGCGAGTGGACAAAAAGAAGCCACCATTCATCCAAGCTATGATTCTAAGAAATGAATTTTCAAGCCAACCCTGCCAATCCTCAAGAGCTGAAGCGGTAGTCCTACAAGTATCTGGATTTCATACTTTCGGACGCATGCGGAGCATGCTGTTAGCGCAAGTGTACGTTACAAAAAACGGAATGTGGTTTTCATTCTTGATGGCTGGCTCATGCAGATTTTGAGTCTAACGAAAGTGTAATGATAAAAAACAATATGAAAAATTAAATCTGCCAAAGTAAAAAAACAGCAGCCCTATTCAGGCTGCTGTTCTTCGTATGCATGAATAATTTTTGCGACGAGTGGATGACGGACAACGTCTCCTTGCTCGAGCATCTGGAAGTGGATGCCACTGACATTGTGCAAAATTTTCTCAGCAACTTTCAAGCCGGACTCTGCACCACGCGGTAAATCGATTTGCGTTTTGTCTCCAGTGATCACCATTTTCGAGCCGAAGCCCAGTCGTGTTAAAAACATTTTCATTTGAGCTTTCGTCGTATTTTGAGCCTCATCTAAAATGACAAATGCATCATCGAGTGTACGTCCACGCATATAAGCAAGAGGTGCAATTTCTATCGTTCCTCTTTCCAAAAAGCGCGTCGTTTGCTCCGTTCCCAGTACATCATGAAGTGCATCGTACAAAGGACGTAAATAAGGATCTACTTTCTCTTTCAAGTCGCCAGGTAAGAACCCTAAGCTCTCCCCTGCTTCAACAGCAGGACGAGTCAAAATGATACGTTTTACATGACCGTTTTTTAACGCTTGTGTTGCAAGAACAACAGCCAGATATGTTTTTCCCGTACCAGCAGGTCCAATACAAAACACCAAATCTTTGTGACGAATCGCATGAATATATTCACGCTGACCTATTGTTTTGGCACGTATCGCTTTCCCTTTGACATTACGGGCAATTTCTTCATCGTACAACTCCGCGTAATACTCTAAAGTCCCAGCTGTACTCATTTCTATAGCTGTACTTACGTCACGTTGATTAATATTTATTCCTTTTTTAATAACTTTTAATAATTGTTCAATTAGTTGTTTAGCAATTGCACGTTTTTCGACATCCCCTACTAGACGAATGGCTTCGCCTCGGGTAATGACCTGTACGCCAAGTTCTTGTTCAATCAATTTCATATTGCCATCAGAAATTCCTAGCAGTAAGATGGCTTCATTTGGATCTTGAACGTGTAATTCCGTATAATGTTCTTCCTGCATTCTCAGTCTCCTTGATGTATAGGACTTTTACCTGCAATATTATCATTCATGTAATACAATACTTTCCCTTTTACTGTATCATTTGACCACGTCATGTGTAAAATTTTTTCATCCTTAATCTTTCCATTTGGAGATAACGTTGATGCTGTTCTCATTCTTAACATGGGCATAAACGCTTCTTTAATCCATTGTTCATTCACAGTTACTGACGATTTTTCTACGATGATGTTTCGCTCAACCCGGAAAGCACTTTTGAACAATTCGATAAGCCGCTCCACGTTCTGCTCTTTTTTAAACGATTTCCATGCCGGAGATACTTGTAGTATTTTTACTTCTTCAGACACGAACTTATCATAAACAATTTTTGTTGGTAATTGAAAAGACATTTCAAGCCAATAGTCTGCAAATACTTGCCCTTCTGCACCAACAACCAAATTTTTATTCCCTTGTTTCAGAAGCCCTGTTACCAGCCTGTCTCCTTTTTTCACCGTTGCATTGATCGGTACCAAACGTTCTCCAGAGCGGAGGTCATAGTGGGTAATTACTCCTTTTCGCAAAGCTACTAGATCCGAAGGTCCCGTTTTATCCACTTGATCTCGGATAATGACAGGTGCAGGTACAGAAGTAAGATGCATTTTTGCTCCTGTTCGCTTGATATGAATCCAGGAAAGGTCGTGATTGTTCGCTAATATAACTTGTCGAATCTCAGAATCAGGTACCAGTGATTTTAGGCTTTTTCTTTCGATTACATTTAATTTATGCAGCTCCTGCTCCAACTTTACTTGTCGTTCGTCGGACACATCTTCTATAGATATTTGCCATAAAAATAAAGAACAGATATATGGAACTAAAATAAATCCTAGTAATCCCGCGAGCACTGACCAATGAAAGTGAATTACCTGTGTATTATCAGGTCGTGAAAAGTGTATAGGTATCCTGAATTGCTTTCTGATTTTCCGTACCTTTGGTATATCTTTTTCGTAAATCGTAAATGTCGTTCCCGATTTATTTGTAGATAATTTTATTATGTAAACTTTATTTACTTTTAAAGCTTGAAGAAAAGAATATGTTTGATCATGGGGCTTTATTTGACAAGTGATTTTTCGACTACTTTCTATAGATCCCATTAGACCATATCCATTTTTCGAAGTTCCAGTTTTGTTAAATCTCGAACACTGATCGTGACTTCATCTACATTCATGGTGGAAATAACCGTTTCACCAGATTCTATAGTCAAAGCAAATCCTTGTCCCCTTAACTGACATGAATGAGGACTGAGTGACAGTAATTCAAAGGGTCCATTCACACGGATAGATTGAAAGTCGTCAATATGGATAAATGGGGTCAATTGCAAATGATTGTTTAACAATAAAAGACCTCCTTTCCATCAGCATATGCTGACAGACAGGAGGTCATGAGTTAACGTTTCGATTTTGGAGGAGCTAAAATCTCCGAAAAAACAATCGCTTGAAGCAATTCCTTTTCTGAAGACGGAACCAGTGAAATTGAATCAGAAGATGTAGTCCTGATGACTTCTTTTGACTGGTGCAAGGAAAGTCTTCTTGGACGAGCAGCGGATGTTGGTGCTGTCTTCTCTTTTTCCTTTACAGGCAATACAGTTTCATTCACATGCTTCATTTGCTGGATCACTTCAGGTTTTGGTGCTGTTTGTATTTGTCTTTCAGAGATTTGTTTTTGCACATCTCCGTATATTTCTTTCGCATAATCTTCAAGCTTTTTCATGGATTGTTGATTTGACGATTGAGGCAGAAATGGTTTTGTTTTCCCACCATCATCTCTTGCATTTTTCCGTTTGAAAATAGCACTAATAATAAATGCAATAATCGCAAAAATGATTGGTTCCACTGTCGAATCCCTCCTTAAAGGGCTACTGATCCAGATTAATCTTTAGTTAGATCAGTTTTAGATTTATCGCCACCCATTTTACTGATTGAATCGCGCATACTTGTATCAGCTTGTAGATTTTTATAATTCATATAATCCATAACTCCGATATTTCCTTCACGTAAAGCTTCTGCCATAGCTAGAGGGATCTCTGCTTCTGCTCCTACTACTTTTGCACGCATTTCCTGAACTTTGGCAATCATTTCTTGTTCAGTAGCTACTGCCATTGCGCGACGTTCTTCAGCCTTAGCTTGCGCAATTTTCTTGTCAGCTTCCGCTTGCTCTGTTTGTAGTTCGGCACCAATGTTTTTACCGATATCAACGTCCGCGATATCAATGGATAAGATCTCAAAAGCCGTACCAGAATCAAGACCTTTTGATAATACAGTTTGAGAAATCATATCAGGATTTTCTAGAACTCTTTTATGATTTTCACTAGAACCAATAGTTGAGATAATCCCTTCACCAACACGGGCTACAATTGTTTCTTCACCCGCACCACCTACTAGACGATCGATGTTAGCACGAACAGTAATACGTGCTTTCGCTTTAACTTCGATACCATTCATCGCAACACCGGCAATAAACGGCGTTTCAATCACTTTCGGGTTAACAGACATTTGAACGGCTTCCAGTACATCACGGCCTGCAAGGTCGATTGCTGCTGCACGTTCGAATGGCAAATCAATATTTGCTCTATGAGCGGCGATCAATGCATTTACTACTCGGTCAACATTACCACCCGCCAAATAGTGACTTTCTAGTTGATTAATTGCAACAGAAAGTCCTGCTTTATGCGCTTTAATTAACGGATTGACGATACGTGATGGAATTACTCGACGTAATCTCATCCCTACTAAAGTAAATATGCTGATGCGTACACCTGCTGCTAATGCCGAGATCCACAACGCGATTGGTACAAACGTCATGAAAATAGCCAAAAGAATAAACGCGGCTATAATGGCTATGATAATGCTGATTGTGCTTCCAGTAATTCCTTCAATCATGCTTCTTTCTCCCCTTCTTTGACTTCCCGGACAACTGTACGGGAGCCTTCAACTTTAATAATTTTTACAACTTTATTTGCATCCACGTAGCCACCTTCAGTGACTGCATCGATTCTTTCACCATCCAGCATAATTGTTCCAGAAGGACGAAGTGGTGTCATGCTTACAGCCATTCTGCCTAATAATTCATACCGGTTAACGTTAGAAACATAACCATGTTCAGTATCCGTGGCATCTTTCAAAATAATTTTGTTGAACACCTTGAGATTTTTACCAAAGAATTTCATGAGTATCACCATTCCTAAGATTGCGACAATCAATGCAATCAACACGGCAATTCCCATGTGAACTACATTGCCCCCCGCAAGAAGTATACTACCGATAATTAACGCTGCCCCTATAATACCTGCAATCGCACCAGGGAGGAATAGTTCGGCTATTATAAACCCGACTCCAATGACAAAGAGAATAATGGATTCATAACCTGCCAACCCTGCAACCATATGACCGAAAAAGAATAAACCTATCGCGGTTAAGCCCATCGTTCCAGCCACTCCGAATCCAGGTGAATATAATTCAACAACCAATCCAAGGCTTGCGATAGACAACAGAATGGGTACAATAATTGGATTAGTAACAAATCGCGCTACTTTCTCTGCAAATGTTTCATTTACCGAAGTAACAGTGGCATCTTTAAGTTCCAATTTCTGCAGCAATTCATCGATTGAAGCAACGGTCCCCTCTGAATAGCCTACTTCCTCAGCTTCAGTAGCTGACAGCGTAAGAAGTTTACCTTCTCCTGCTCGGTATTCTGGTAAGTCTATAGATTCATCCGCCATCGCCAAAGCGTATAATGGATCACGGTCTGAAGATTCTGCTGCCGTTTTCATCGATGCCAACCAAGCACTATTGGCTTTCTCTTCCGCAGCATTCCCTGCTCCATCAATGACTTTAGCAGCTCCTATACGGCCGCTTGGCACCATGTAAATTTCATCTGCATGCAATGCTATAAAGGCACCGGCAGATAACGCATTGTGATTAATAAACGCGACCGTTTTCAATGGTGTCTCATCCATTAATTTTGCGATGTTTTCAGCAGAATCCACAAATCCACCAGGTGTATTGATGTCTAAAATCACAACATCAGCACCCGCTTCTTCAGCTTCTTCAAAAGCGCGTTGCAAAAAGGCATATAGCCCTTTTTCCACTTCATCCTTTATAGGTATCCGATAAATTTCCGATGCGTTGACGGGCAAACTAGGCAAGATTAATAGAATGGAAATGAAGAGCAGTAAATACCCACTTACGACCCGCGTCCATCTCATAACGCCCCTCCTTATCTATGTAGCAATTCGGCTTTCTATAGTATGTACGGATGAACAGGATAAAAGATTCATAATGAAGAAAAAAACTTGGAAGAAGTTGCTGATTGTGTGGGACGATGAATGTTAATGAAACAATTGAATTTCGATTAGATTTGTAGTTATGGTTTTGTCTACTTTTGTTGAATCTTAGGCGTTATGTCCAGGAAGTGACCAAAGAGAAATTTCCGTCAACACGTCGTGGCTATCCGTCCATTCAACGAAAAGATGGTGTAACTCACTACTAAATTCAAATCCTTAGAAAAATAAAATAAGCCGAGAAATCCAGAGATTTCTCGGCTTACATATGAAATTTCTTTAGTCATCAAGTAGTACGTGTTAAGAACGTAGGGATTATGGGAATTGACCACTTACGTTTACGCGCAGCTTCTGATTTCTTTTTACGCTTTACGCTTGGTTTTTCATGAAAATCGCGATTTCAAACCTAAAGTAACTTCTAAATTAGAATTTACGTTTACGCGCAGCTTCTGATTTCTTTTTACGCTTTACACTCGGTTTTTCATAAAACTCGCGTTTTCTAACCTCTTGTATTGTTCCACTTTTAGAAACAGTACGTTTGAAGCGGCGAAGAGCATCTTCAAGCGATTCGTTTTTGCGAACGACAGTTTTTGACATCTCTCTTTCCCTCCCTCCGAACACACGTCAATACATAACCTAGTGTTATGTACTCCAAAATTATATCGTATCATATCATTTTGGTCAATACGTTCTCGATAATTAATAGTCTGAGTTAGAAGTTAATCCTTGCACAATCTGTACGCCTGAACTTGCACCGATTCGTGTAGCCCCTGCTTCGATCATTTTTTGAACATCTTCCAAGCTGCGAACGCCACCAGATGCTTTCACACCAAGGTCTGGCCCTACTACTTCACGCATTAAAGCAACGTCTTCAAATGTTGCTCCACCTGTTGAGAAACCAGTAGATGTTTTAACAAAATCCGCTCCAGCATCTTTAGAAAGTTGGCTTGCTACTTTAATTTCTTCTTTAGTTAGCAAACAAGTTTCTAAAATTACTTTCACAATTGCTTTCCCTTTAGCAGCATTTACTACTGCTTCTACGTCTCGTTTTACTAAATCCATGTCTTGAGATTTCATAGCGCCGACATTTAATACCATGTCAATTTCACCAGCACCGTTATTGATTGCATCCGTAGTTTCAAATGCTTTCGTTTCAGGTGTAGATGCACCAAGTGGGAAACCGATTACTGTACAAACTTTTACAGGAGTTCCTGTTAAAAGTTCAGCAGATGTTTTTACCCAAGTAGGATTTACACAAACAGATGCAAATGTGTATTCTTTAGCTTCAGCACAAAGTTTCTCAATTTGTTCTTTTGTAGCTTCAGGTTTTAATAATGTATGATCGATCATTGACGCAATATTTGTAGTCAAAATGATTTCACCCTTTCGGAAGTTGTCCGTACCTCTTAATTTTACCATGATAGTCGTTACTTTTCACTACAAATCACTTAAAGTTGACACCAGTGCGCTTTTTTCACTTCAAAGCAAATCGTCAGTCGAATATTGACTATTCGCGGTTTTGGGTCTTCTATTCGCGATACTCCGTGGTTTATTCGCGCTTTAAGCGTTTCTATTCTCGTATTAAACAGTTCTATTCGCGAGTTCTTCCCTTAACCAACAAAAACAACACTTTGAATACTAAAATTCCCAGCTACATTAAAATATCCAGTACATCGAAATGTACTGGATTGTTTTGCGTACCAAGTCATACAACTGTTCGATAAATCACGCTAATCCTCGGATTTAGCATAGCCAAGATTTGAACATCTCATTCAAATTCGTAGGAAATTGCAGACAGTACATATAAAGGAGCTGTTTCCGCTCTAAGAATACGTGGTCCTAAGGAAATCGATTGAAATCCTCGATTCATAAGTGCGTGTATTTCTGTTCGGGACAAACCGCCTTCAGGTCCAAACACAACACACATGGATTGTTGCTCATTTGTTTTTGATAAAATTTCAGCAAAGCGTGTTCGTTTTTCCAGCTTGGCATCTTCTTCATCAGCAACAAAACAAACATCATACTTCTCGGTCATCTGCAGTAACTGCTTGAAAGTCACAATATCTTGGATAGCGGGAACCACATTACGATGAGATTGTTCTGCAGCTTCTTTGGCGATTTTTTGCAAACGTTGCTGTTTTTTACTGCCTTTTTGGGCATCCCATTTTACAATGGAACGTTCAGCCTCAAAGAGAATAAGTTCATGCATGCCAAGTTCTGTTGCTTTTTGAGTGATCAAATCCAATTTCTCACCTTTAGGTAATCCGCAACAAATCGTTACTTTCTTCGGCAGTTCGTTGGAGCGTAACGATTCAGATGATTTTTTCACGCGGACATCCTGACCTTCAAAACCATCAATTGTTGCTTCATAAGCATGGCCATCCGAAACGACAATAATGGATTGACCTTCTTGCATACGCATTACTTTTTGAATATGTTTGGCATCATCGCCTGAAATAATCGCCATTCCATCTTCGAATTGTTGAGGGATAAAGTATCTTTGCATCTTTGCTTTATTCCTTCACTGGTTTTTTCGAAATGATTGTAACCCAGTCTTCCATCATCATTACTTCTTCAATCTCAAATCCAGCAGCTTCAAGTGATTGTTTAACATCGTCTTTTTTAGCCCCAATGATTCCTGAAGTAATGTACATGCCGCCTTCTTTCACGACCTTGAATGCATCTTGTGTGAAGGACATAATGATTTCAGCTAAAATATTCGCAACCACAACGTCAGATGGTTCTTTGACCGTATCCAGTAAGTTACCATGAACTACATCTGTCGTGTTTTGAACTTTGTTCAGCTTGACATTAATTTTCGCAGAACGCACTGCTACTTCATCCAAATCAAGTGCATGAACATGTTTTGCTCCGAGTAATGCCGCCCCGATTGCCAGGACACCCGAACCGGTGCCGATGTCTGTTACATAATCACCAGGTTTAACGGTTTTCTCAAGTGCTTGCAGACACATTACTGTTGTAGGATGTGTGCCCGTACCAAACGCCATTCCCGGATCCAGTTCGATAATCAATTCATCTGTCGCAACTGGCTCGTATGTTTCCCATGTAGGGACAATCGTAAAGCGTTCCGAAATTTTCACTGGGTGATAGTATTTTTTCCATGCTGTCGCCCATTCTTCTTCATTGACTTCACTTATTTTCACGATGTTGTCGCCGACGTTGATATCATAATTAATCAGGTTATTGATCGCGAGCTTCACTTCTTCGACTGTTTCCCCTAAAAAACTTGTAACAGGTAAATACGCTTTCAGAATAACTCCTTCTGTCGGGAAATCATTTGGATTCAATGCATAAATTTCACCGAATCTGTCTTCACGTTCACGTGCGAACTCCTCGGAATCCTCAATGACTACACCACTTGCCCCTGCTTCGTGCAAAATATTCGAAACTGCTTCTACCGCTTCATGCGTCGTATGAATGGATAGCTCTGACCACTTCACCTGCGTCAACTCCTTAGTCACCTTTTATCGTGCGCTTGATTTTATCAAATAATGAACTGCCTTGTTCTTCCGGGATATCGCCACTAATTTCAGCAAAATCTCTAAGCAGTTGTTTTTGTTTCTCAGTCAGTTTAGATGGCGTCATTACTTTCACTACTACGTGTTGATCACCAATTCCATAACCATGTACATTCTTCACGCCTTTACCTTTAAGGCGGAAAGTCGTACCAGATTGCGTGCCGGCTGGAATTTTCAGTTTCACTTTGCCGTTTACAGTAGGCACTTCAATTTCATCGCCTAAAGATGCTTGAGGGAACGTTAATTTCAATTCGAAATAAATGTCATCCCCGTCACGTTCAAATCGATCATGAGATCTAACGCGGAAGACTACATATAAATCACCAGCTGGGCCGCCATTTTTACCTGGCTCGCCTTGTCCGGAAACACGTAGTTGTTGACCATCATCAACACCCGCAGGAATCGTCACTTTAATTTTCTTGCGTTTTTTCATTGTGCCTTGTCCATGACATGTTGCACATTTATCTTTGATTAACTTGCCTGTACCTTGACAGTGATGACATGCACGGCGATTTACCATACGTCCAAAAGGCGTATCCTGCGTCACATTTAACTGGCCCGTACCTTGACAGTGATGACAAGTTTCAGGTGATGTACCTGGTTTCGCACCATTACCGTGGCAAGTATCACATGTTTCTTCTTTTGGAATTTCAATTTCAGTCTCTTTGCCGAAAACAGCTTCTTCAAAATCGATCGTCATTGAATACTGTAAATCATCACCTTTACGCGGTGCATTTGGGTCACGACGACGTGATCCTCCACCACCAAAGAATGAACTGAAGATATCATCGAATCCGAATCCGTCTGCTCCTCCACCGAATCCGCCAAATCCTTGATTCGGTCCAGCATGCCCGAACTGGTCATATTGAGCTTTTTTCTGGTCGTCGCTCAACACTTCGTATGCTTCTGTTATTTCTTTGAATTTATCGACAGCATCCGCAGCTTTGTTGATATCGGGATGGAATTGTTTCGACAATTTTCTATATGCTTTTTTTATCTCTTCTTTTGAAGCACTTTTTGTTAATCCAAGTACCTCATAGTAATCTCGTTTATTCATTTGTCACACTCCTGATCAAACTTTCACATAGCATCTATTGTAACACGCGAATATCCGCAATGCCAAAGACATTGAAAAAGCCAAAGTCGGTATTCCAGACTTTGACTTTTTCGGTTGTCTATCTTGTCTTACTTGTTGTTATCGTCGTTTACTTCTTCGAATTCAGCGTCGACGACACCGTCATCTTTTTTAGAGTCTTCTGCACCTTCTGCTCCTTGAGCTTCAGCTGCAGCTTGTTCGTACAGTTTCATCGTCAATGCTTGCACGATTTCATTCAGCTTGTCTTTTTTCGTGCGGATATCTTCCAAGTTACCAGCTTCTAGAGCAGCTTTTAACTCGTCCTTCGCGTCTTCAGCTTGTTTCTTTTCTTCTTCAGAAACTTTGCCTTCAAGATCTTTTAATGTTTTTTCGGTCATGAAGACCATTTGATCCGCTTCATTTTTCAATTCAGCTTCTTCTTTACGCGCTTTATCTGCTTCAGCATTTGCTTCCGCTTCTTTCACCATACGATCGATTTCTTCGTCAGTTAAAGCCGTATTTGATTGGATTGTAATGTTTTGTTCTTTTTGAGTTCCTAAATCTTTTGCTTTAACTGTTACGATACCATTTTTATCAATATCGAAAGTTACTTCGATTTGAGGTACGCCACGTGGTGCTGGTGGAATATCAGCCAATTGGAAACGACCTAACGTTTTGTTGTCAGTAGCCATTGGACGCTCACCTTGTAAAACGTGAATATCTACAGCTGGTTGATTATCAGCAGCTGTTGAGAAAGTTTGTGATTTTGATGTTGGAATCGTCGTGTTGCGCTCGATTAATTTCGTGAACACGCTACCCATTGTTTCGATACCAAGTGATAGTGGAGTTACGTCAAGTAGTACTACGTCTTTTACGTCTCCAGTTAATACGCCACCTTGCACTGCTGCACCCATTGCTACTACTTCATCCGGGTTAACACCACGATGTGGTTCTTTGCCTGTTTCTTTCTTAATTGCTTCTTGTACCGCTGGGATACGCGTAGATCCACCAACTAAAATAACTTTGTCGATTTGTGAAGGTGAAAGGTCAGCATCTTTTAATGCTTGACGCGTTGGAACCATTGTACGTTCTACTAATGAAGCTGTTAATTCATCAAATTTCGTGCGGCTTAAAGTCATTTCCAAATGTAATGGACCTGCTTCGCCTGCAGTGATGAATGGTAATGAAACTTGAGTAGATGTTACTCCAGAAAGATCTTTTTTCGCTTTTTCAGCTGCATCTTTCAAACGTTGAGTAGCCATTTTGTCTTTAGATAAATCGATACCGTTTTCTTTTTTGAACTCAGCAACGAAATAATCCATTAACAATTGGTCGAAATCATCCCCACCAAGACGGTTGTCACCGGCAGTTGAACGCACTTCGAATACGCCATCGCCAAGTTCAAGGATTGATACGTCAAACGTACCGCCACCAAGGTCATATACTAAAATCGTTTGGTCTTGATCCATTTTGTCTAAACCGTATGCAAGAGCAGCTGCAGTTGGTTCGTTAATAATACGTTCTACTTCTAGACCAGCGATACGACCAGCATCTTTAGTTGCTTGACGCTCAGCATCGTTGAAATAAGCAGGAACTGTAATTACTGCTTTTGTTACTTTTTCACCCAAGTAATCTTCTGCGTACCCTTTAAGGTATTGAAGAATCATAGCTGAAACTTCTTGTGGAGTGTATTCTTTGTCTTCAACTTCGACTTTATGATCAGTACCCATATGGCGTTTAACTGATTGAATTGTGTTCGGGTTCGTGATTGATTGACGTTTCGCTACTTCCCCAACTTGGCGTTCGCCGTTTTTGAATGCGACAACAGATGGTGTTGTGCGGTTACCTTCTGGATTTGGGATAACTTTTGGTTCTCCACCTTCAAGAACTGATACACATGAATTTGTTGTTCCTAAGTCAATACCGATAATTTTGCTCATTCTATAATTCCTCCTAGAAGTATGAAAGTTAAGTTATTCGTTTACTTTTACCATTGTTGGTCGAAGCACACGGTCTTTGTACTTGTATCCTTTTTGCAACTCTTGTAACACGATACCTGATGCTTTTGAGTCGTCCGATTCGGTCATAACTGCTTGATGTAAATTCGGGTCAAACTCAACACCTTCGGCTTCGATTACTTGTAAACCTTCTTTTTCGGTTGCTTCAACCAATGTCTTGTAGACCATCTCTAAGCCTTTACGCAAAGATTGTGATTCTTCCGAAGCCGACTCTACTTGCATGGCACGCTCGAAATTATCAAGCACTGGTAATAAGTTTGAAAGCAAGTTCTGTGCCTTATATTTATCCGCAGCTTCACGGTCCAAATGCGCTCGACGCTTAAAGTTTTCATAGTCTGCACGCAGACGCAAATGACGGTTTGTTTCTTCGTCTAATTGTTTTTGTAGCAATTCGAGCTCAGATGGCTCTTCATTGTTTGTTTCTTGACCTGTCAGCTGTTCTTCAGTACCCGTAGGTTGTTCAGAAACTTCCACAGATTCTTTTTCTTCCGTGTTTGAGACAACTTCTTTTTCTTCAGATTGCGACACGTTTAGTTCCTCCTTCTTTATCGTGAACCACGCAAAATGCGAGTAAGTTCACGAGACAGATCGCCACTCATGACATCCAGTAAAGTGACAACTCGTCGATAATCCATTCTAGTTGGGCCAATAATAGCTATGGAGCCCATTTGTTCTTCCCCAATGGTATAGGATGCTGTAATGACACTACATTCTTCCATTTCCAAAAGGTTATTCTCAGAACCGATGCGAATGTGAATACCCGCTTGGTTCGGTGAAAACAAAGTTGAAATTTGATTAGCTTGATCCATCATCGTAATTAAGCCGCGAGCCTTCTGGAGGTCACTGAACTCTGGATGATGAAGCAGTTTGGATTTGCCGCCATAGAATACTTTTTCTTCATGTGGGCTCGAGATAGCTGCGCCAAATGAAGCCATGAGTTCACCGTAACGACCAATATGCTGTTTTAACAAAGCGGCCGCTTCTTTTTCAAGCACACGTTGAAGTTCATGCAAGTGAACACCGGTCAGCTGTTCATTTATGATGTTTACCATCTTTTCAATATCAGATGCTGTCAGACCTTGCGGCAATTGGAACAATCGATTTTCAACATGACCAGAATCCGTTATGATGATTGCGACTGCCGAATCATTGGTTAAAGGAACAATCGAAAATCTTTTAACTCGGTGTTTACGCACATCAGGTCCGAGCAAAATCGATGTATAACTCGTTAATTCGGACAATATCATGGCCGTTTTTTGAATTACTTGTTCCGTCTCAGTAATTCTTTCCTGGAAGACAGATTGAATTTGCTGCATGTCATCTGATGAAGCAAGTTGAGGCGTAAGTAAATGGTCAACATAAAATCGATATCCTTTTTCAGAAGGAATGCGACCTGACGACGTATGCGTTTTTTCCAAATAACCTAAATCTTCTAAATCAGCCATATCATTTCGAATCGTCGCAGGACTGAACGGCACTTCCTCTTTTTTGGAAAGCTGCCTTGATCCCACTGGTTGAGCGGTCTCAATGAAGTCATCAACTGTTACTTGCAATATGAGCAATTGTCGGTTCGTTAACATTATTATCACCTCTGTTAGCACTCATCTCTTGCGAGTGCTAATACTCATACATAAATTATCAAATCCGTTGACTAAAGTCAACGGATACGATTATTTATTCCATTAAAAAAGATTGGAAAATTTCATTTCCGATAAATCTTCCTTTTCGAGTTAAAGCGACGCTATCTTCGTTGCTAATCATGGAGCCACTTGCAACATGCTTGGATAGTACTTGTCCATACATTTCTTCCAATGATTTGCCGAACTTTTCTTCAAAGCTGTTTTTATTGATTCCTGCAACTTTTCGTAAGCCCAAAAACATTTCTTCTTCCATTCTTTCAACAGCTGTCACTTCATGAATGGAATTCACCGGAAACTCTCTACTTACTAGTGCGTCCATATATTTTTTAATCGGACCAATATTTGCATAGCGATTTCCTAAGGCGTATCCATGTGCCCCAGCACCAAATCCTGCGTATTCTACATTGTCCCAATACAGATTGTTATGTTTCGAATGGAAACCTGGCTTTGCAAAATTACTGATTTCGTATTGGTGAATGCCTCTTGATTTCATTTCAGTCATTAACACGTCATACATATCCGCTTCCAAGTCTTCGCCCGGCAAAATCAATTTGCCTTTTGTCATCAAATTATAAAAAACCGTCTTTGGTTCGACGATTAATGAATATGCGGAGTAGTGCGGTAAATCCAGTTCAAGCGCTTTGTCCAGTGTATATTTCCACTGGTCCATTGTTTGCCCCGGAAGGCCGTACATCAAATCAATGCTGATATTGGTGAAGCCGATATCTTTAGCCATTTGAATGGTTTTGTAAACATGTTCGTTTGAATGAGTGCGACCTAAGCGACTTAGTATATCCGCATCGAAACTTTGTACACCTAAGCTCAAACGGTTAATCCCATTGTTCTTCATGACAACTAATTTGTCGTGTGTCAGTTCATCTGGATTTGCTTCAGATGTGAATTCCTGCACATGTTGCATCGGGATATGTTGTTTGATGAGTTCGAACAATCTTTCCAATTGATCCGCACTCAGCGCTGTAGGTGTTCCTCCACCCAGAAAAATCGTATCCATATGTAAATGATCTTTGTACTTTTCAACAAACATCTTCATTTCCATGCCGAGTGTTTCGATATACTCGTCTACCGGTTGATTCTTAAAGAACACTTTGTTGAAATCACAGTAGTGACAAATTTGATGACAAAAAGGAATATGAATATAAGCTCCTTTAATCATGGCATTTCCTTCTTTCTTATAGAAAAAGGAGGCCAACTAGTAGCCTCCATTAACAAACCTATTTGATCAATCTTCGTCCATCTTCAATACAGCCATGAACGCTTCTTGTGGTACTTCAACTGAACCTACTTGTTTCATACGCTTCTTACCTTCTTTTTGTTTATCAAGAAGTTTACGTTTACGTGAAATATCTCCACCATAACATTTTGCAAGAACGTTTTTACGGATTGCACTGATTGTCGAACGAGCGACAATTTTTTGTCCAATTGCTGCTTGTATCGGCACCTCAAATTGTTGTCTTGGAATCAATTTCTTTAATTTCTCAACAATAATTTTTCCGCGTTCGTAGGCAAAGTCATTATGAACTATAAAGCTTAAAGCATCCACTTGTTCTGCATTCAACAGGATATCCATCTTCACAAGTTTTGAAGGTTTGTATCCGATCAATTCATAGTCAAATGACGCATAGCCTTTCGTTCCTGACTTCAATTGGTCAAAGAAATCGTACACGACTTCAGAAAGTGGTACTTCATAAATAATGCTTACACGCGTTTTGTCGATGTAATCCATCGTCATGAAATTACCACGTTTCTTTTGACAAAGTTCCATCACCACACCTACGAAATCGTTCGGTACCATGATGGTAGCTTTAACATATGGCTCTTCGATGCGGTCGATTTTTTGTGGGTCCGGCATCATCGATGGGTTGTCCACTTTTTTAATCTGACCATCCGTCATATGAACATCGTAAATTACACTTGGAGCAGTCGTAATTAAATCAATGTTGAATTCGCGTTCCAAACGTTCTTGAATGATTTCCATATGAAGAAGTCCAAGGAATCCACAACGGTATCCAAAACCAAGTGCCTGAGAAGACTCTGGCTCAAATTGTAATGCCGCGTCATTTAGCTCAAGTTTTTCAAGAGCATCACGTAAGTCATTATATTTAGACGTGTCAATTGGGTACAAACCACAATACACCATCGGGTTCAATCGACGGTAACCAGGTAAGGATTCAGTTGCCGGATTTGCAACATGTGTGATTGTATCCCCTACACGTGTATCTCCAACATTTTTGATTGCTGCAGTTAGGAAACCTACGTCTCCTACAGTCAATTCGTCACGAAGTGTTGCCTTCGGCGTAAACACACCCGCTTCAATCACTTCAAATTCTTTTCCGGTTGCCATCATGCGGATTTTGTCCCCAGGGCGGACCGTCCCCTCCATGACACGTATGTACGCTACTACTCCGCGGTACGGGTCGTAAAGAGAATCAAAGATAAGCGCTTTTAAAGGTGCTTCGGGATCACCAGTAGGTGCAGGCACTTTAGCAACGATTTGTTCTAAGATGTCTTCAATACCAATCCCAGCTTTTGCGGAAGCAAGTACAGCTTCAGAAGCATCAAGACCAATGACTTCTTCAATTTCTCCGCGAACGCGTTCTGGATCAGCTGCCGGTAAATCAATTTTATTGATGACCGGTAAAATTTCAAGTTCATTATCTAACGCCAAATAAACGTTAGCCAATGTTTGTGCTTCGATTCCTTGTGCTGCATCTACAACAAGAATAGCCCCTTCGCAGGCAGCTAAACTTCTGGATACTTCATATGTGAAATCGACGTGTCCTGGTGTGTCGATTAAATGGAACGTGTAATCTTCGCCGTCTTTAGCGCGATAGTTTAGTTGTACAGCATTCAATTTAATCGTAATTCCACGTTCACGTTCTAAATCCATTGAATCGAGAAGTTGAGCTTTCATTTCTCTTGAAGTCAATGCTTTGGTTTGCTCTAAAATTCGATCGGCTAATGTTGATTTACCGTGATCGATATGGGCGATAATTGAAAAGTTTCGGATATTCTGTTGGCGTTTGTTACGTTCTTCTCGATTCATGCAATGTCCACTCCTAATTAAACTATCTAGAATTATAGCAGTGAACATGTCTTTCATCAATGTTAGGTTTCAGGCGTCTCTTCAAAGAAGTTGGAAATTGCCTTTGTCAGGATGGAAATGGTCCGATTGATTTCTTCTTCCGTGTTCTCGATTCCACCCAGTTCAACTAGAAGAGAGTGGCTTGATAGGTCTTGGTTATATATCCCATTCCCGGTATCCCGGGTTTTAGCCAACACCCCTTTTGAGATGTCAGGAACCATCGCATTTACCTCATCAGAAATTGCTTTGGCAAAGGCTTCATTCAATTTATAGTTTGCATGTTCGGCCCCTACAACAAAAGACATTCTCGCATATGACGTGCCATTGGACTGTATTGTTGTCTTTTCGCGTTTGATGGAATCACGGTGAACATCCAGTAGAACATCATAGTGATTTCCTGCTAACTGCTTTTGCAAATATGGTCGGATTTTTGTATATGCACCGCTAATCTGCATATTATTCATTTTGTCAAACTGCAGCACGTCAACTGAATCCCCATTTAAACTAAAATGCTGGACAACAAGGTCACTTACGTTAGATATGTTGGCAGTAGGGTGATAATTAACTGCTTTCAGGCCTAGTTTTTTTTCGACAATCGGTTGGTACGATTCCTGAATATGTGTGAAATACAGCAAGACTTTAATTGGGTGAGCTGTGGTATTCACTGTGATTTCTTTTGTGGAATCATTTGTGATTTCTTTCGTGTTTGCTGCATATGCAACCGGTCGAGTTTCAACTTTTTCTGAAGCCGTTGTTCCAAACGCCAGCATGGGGAGCTTAATCATTAATATTGGCATTAAAAATAAAAAAAGATAGAAACTCATGACTTTCTGCAATGTTTTGCGCATTGTACACCCCTCCTCCTACAACTTACGTAGGATCAGGGTTGATTAGAACTAAAAACATCCTCCTGTAGCCATTTCGTTACACTCGCTTGAATCATTTCTGCGTGCCTCACAACCCACGTATCTGTTTCTTTTGGCGTAACAAATAATTGTTGATGATGAGGGGGCAAAACTTCCTGCAATAGTCCTCGGATTTCTTCGCTTGACCACCCTGCCCATTCACCGAAAATCGGCTTGATGGCTTCAACATTTACGGGTTCATCTGAGCTTCTAAGCCATGATCCTACTGATAGGGCTGAAGATGGTTTCGTCGTCTCCCCGATTTGGGATGAAATCACTTTGAATACTGTTTCAATCGCATCCACAACTAGCACTGGCGCATCCACAACCATTGGCACACCGATAGCAGTTACAGGAACTCCTAATGATTCAAATGAAATTTCACTTCGCGCATTGCCTACACCCGAACCTGGGTGGATACCGGTATTTGTCAGCTGAATGGTTTTACATAGGCGATCTTGATTACGTGCTGCTAATGCATCAATAATCAAAATCAAATCTGGTTTGACATGCTCAGAGATCGCTTTAACAAACTCACCCGTTTCCAAACCGGTTTGACCTGTTACACCCGGTGCATAAAATAAAACTTGTCCTGTTTCAAATGGAAAATGGAACATTGCTTCATGAAAACGGTCGATTGCCAAAGGACCGATTGCATCCGGTGTAATCGTCCGATTTCCTAATCCGATTACCAGTACTTTAGATTGTGCCGTCAAATTAATTTGTTTATGAATATCTTCCAATGATTGAATAAATTGTTGCTCAAGTTCCTTGAATCCTTCGTCATCTTCAGCAGTTAAAGTTGGAACGGATAAAGTAATATATGTTCCAGCTTTTTTACCTATTGACTCTGCCCCATTTGCATCCGTTTCAATATGGGTTATATGAACACGACCTTTACGCTCTTCATTCATTTGAATCCCAGGCGTTTCATATAATGTATCTTTCTCTTTTTCCGTTCGATGCTGAACCACTTCGGTTGCTTCATCGATTAAATCAGTCCGCATTAGATTACGTATATTCATCCATATCACCTCAAGAAAAAGTTTGCCCAAGGTGTCAAGTAAATATTCTTTGCGTGAATCTATTGCAATTTAACTTTTGGTTTGCTAAAATAATGCTTGTTGTATTGATAATACTGATCTAATACTTAAAGCAAACAGCGCCTAATAAACGCGCATTAACGCTTAAACTCGAGAATCTCTTGATCTCGGACCTTTTATAGGAGGTGAAAGATATGCCAAACATCAAATCTGCAATCAAACGTGTAAAAACGAATGCTTCTGCTAACGCACAAAACTCTCACACGAAGTCTACAATGCGTACAGCAGTTAAGAAAGCTGAAAATGCTTCTCTTAACAACGAAGAAAACGCAAAAGAACTTTTACAATCTGCTATCAAGCAAGTAGATAAAGCAGCTTCTAAAGGATTAATTCATAAAAACACTGCGGCTCGTAAAAAAGCTCAATTAATGAAAAAAGCGTAATGATATGAAAGACCGGATTCGATTGACGAATCCGGTCTTTTTTTGTCTATTTAAAAAGCTCTGTTAAATTTTAATGTTGATAAATGAATATTTTTTAGGGAAACCTCTTTATTAGTCGCTTTCCTTGGCTACAAACTCAATGAAATACTGATGAAATTCTTTATATAACTCTGATATATCGGTAATTGAATCACTGATAACGGATTCAACATCTTTCAATTGTGATTTTTCAACTTTTGATGAACAAAGGGAATCTTCGTAGAATGTGAGCATTTCAAATATTCGCAGTCTAAATCACAATACATTCCATCATTTGATTTGATTCTGTAATGTTCTAAACCTTTTTCTTTTGCATACGTTTTATAGGCTCTCCACGCATCTGTAACAAGTATTAACATTTATCTTTAACACAGTCATTTGAAAAGAAATTTTAGTTTTCAGCCGTCAGCACGATATTATCAGCAGTGAAATTCTCTCCATCCTTTTCCCATAAAAAAATGGACTTGATTCGCTTTAATCACGATTCAAGTCCATTGTCTTATAACCGATTCATTAAAAATAATTCCAGAATCCGTTCACGTCGGCCGCTACTTGTTTTTAATTGGTAATCAGCACCAGCGAGACGGTGTAACACTTCGAGCAAACGTTCTTCTCCTACTTGCTGTCTGCTTTCTACAATTAATTTGACGCGATACGGATTGACTTTTAATTGTTTCGCTATTGCCTGTGCATGATAGCCTTTCTTTTGCAGGTACCGAACATTCGACATCAAGCGAATTTGGGAAGCCAGCAATGCGGTCAGCATGATCGGTTCTTCTTTTTGCCTTAATAAGTCATGGTATACCGTCAATGCGGTGGTCGTATCACCTCGCAAGTATGCATTCAGTAACTGGAACGCATCCTGTTCTAATGTGCGGGTCATCAGCAACTCCACGACATCTTTCGTGATTTCGGATTCTTCTCCTACATACGTCGCCATTTTATGTATTTCGGACTGCAACTGAACAAGATCCTGACCTACTGTCTCAATCAAACGGGCAATGGCATCATCCGTCATGCTTTTGCTTTCCTGGGAGACTGTTGATTGCACCCAGACTGATAAGTCGTTTCCTTCGAGAGGTTTAGCTTCCAGCAACAAAGCCTTATCCTTCATCAACTTTGTCACTTTTTTTCGCTCGTCCAATTTTTCATAAGGAGCAATGAAAACTGTGATGGCCGTTTCAGATGGATGCTGAACCCAACTTTCAAATGACTTCAAATCATGATCTATTTTTTCTTTTCCTTTTTCTGTCGCTTTTAAAAAAGAGGCATTCTTGGCAATAATTAATTTACGCTCTGTAAAAAACGGAATAGTGTCCGCTTCTTCAATAACATGTTGAACGGGAACTTCATCTAAATCAAACATCAATATATCCGTTTCTCCGGCTTTATTTAGTGATTCTTTCAGACGACGGATAGTTTCGTCAAAAAAGTAATGCTCTGTGCCGACTAGCAAGTAAATCGGACTGAATTCGCCTTTTTGAATCTTTTTCCAAATACTTGAGAACATGAAGAACCTCCTCTTACACACTTCATTTCCATTATACATCAAATCGAAATTCACTGGTGTTTGAACAAAATGTGTCATTCAGCTGAAATCACGGAAAAAAACTTGTTGTTTATAGATTTTTCCGAAGCAATCACTTATAATTAATTTGAATTAGGAGGGGTAGCAATGAACGAATTTGAAAAGAATGTCCAAACCAGACGTAACGATGTGGTTGACTCGGGTATTGGTTTCGTTGTATCTTTTGTTTTCTTTGCAGCGATTTTCACCATTGCGACTGTAATTGACTTCATTACAAAATAAGCAAAAAAAGAGACTTCTCATTGTGAAAGGTCTCTTTTTTTTATGTTTTTTTTGAATGACGTCCGCACGGTTATTACTTCCTTTTCATAACGGACATGAATAGTGCCAACTTCCGCTGTTGTCATTGTCGGTAATTGTAATTCCGTGAACCTTTCGACCACTTCATGATTTGGATGCCCGTAACGGTTGTTTTGACCTGCTGAAAAAATGGTGAGACCTGGCTGTAGCTTTTGTAAAAATGCTTCAGAACTGGAAGTTTTACTACCATGATGTCCTGCTTTTAATAGGTTGATATTTTGTATTCCTCCATACACCTTCAGTAAATCCTCTTCCCCATCCTGTTCTAAATCTCCTGTAAACAACGCTGTAAACAAATCATGTTTCAAGTATAGTACGAGCGAATCATCATTTCCTTCATACGTAGTATCCTGTGGCGATACATAAGTAAACTGTGTATTCCTTATTCGGAATCCACTTCCCGACATTTGTTCTTTAATCGGTATTTTCATAGCCAACGCAGTTTGTACCGCGTGTTGCAATGTATTTTCAGCAATAGCGCCAGGTGTCACATGGATTTCTTTTACCTTCACTTCCTCCAATATTTCTTCGGCGCCTTCAATGTGATCACTATCCGCATGTGTCCAAATAAACGTATCAATTGTTTGAATGCCTCTTCCTTTCAAGAAAGGTACAATTACTTCCCTTCCTATTTCAAAAGGTGTACCTGATAGTTTCCAAGCTGCTTGATCAAACCTCAATAATCCTCCCGAATCAACCAGAATGACCCCTTGTCGATGCGGAAGTTCAATAAGGGTTGCATCCCCTTGCCCGACGTTAAGGAATGACACTTCAATCGCTGAATCGAAATAAGAAGAACCTTGAATGATGGCAATCGGCAAACCTAATGTCAAAATGAGTCTTTTCTTAGCGTGTTGCAGCTCCAGAACAAAAAAAGTAGCGACCACACCAATAAAGGCCACAACCATCTGCCAGTTCGATAGTTTGCCTGGATTCCACAGTTGATTTGGAATGGAGGCTAGTTTTAGAATGAAACTCGTCAAAGCCATTCTTAACGGTTCATACAAAATGAACAGGAAATCGGTTAAAGAAAGGAAGAAAAACGATAAACTAAACAGCACTAAATTAATCGGTAAAATAATGACGGAAAAGAGTGGTACAAACAAAAGATTGACTACAAAAGAGGAAAGAGAAATTTCGTAAAAGTGATAGAGAAGGATTGGTGCAACTCCAATTTGACAGAGAAAAGTAATCCAGAAAGATTGCTTGAAAACACTTGTTTGTGCTTGTAGAAATGGGGAAGAAAAAAGCAATACCGTGGCGGCTCCATAAGACAATTGAAATCCTACCTGGAGTAATACCCCCGGTTGCAGGTAAATAAAAATAAGCAAACTGATTGCGAAAGCATCATCGACTGCCAGTCTTTTGTGGAGTTGCTTTGAAAGTAATAGAATTTCCACGACACCGACCGCACGCCACACTGAAGGAGCCCCACCAACTAAACATGCATAGACTGGCAAACAGACGATTAAACACCATACGGCGACTTCTTTACGAATGGACAATCTAAGAAGGGATTGATAAAAGATATAGGTCAGAAACGCTACATGAAGACCCGAAATGGCAAACAAATGCGTGATGCCAAGTATTTGATAGGCGCGATTCTCCTTTGGGTCAACGTCATCTCTTAAGCCAAGTAAAAGTGCTTTGGCTTCTGCTTGAAGTGAAAGTGGAAAATGCTTGTCTATATGCTTTTCCATGAGAAATCGCTGATTGGCAATCCAGCCGATTATTCCATCTGGCTGAGAAACCTGTACCATTGTGCTAGCCGACAACATCCCTGCTGCCCCATGGCTTGTTAAGTAGGTTTGCATATCAAACACATACTCATGGGCTGGCCATGGGACAGGTGTTATTTGTCCCGTTATCTTGAATACTGCATCTGTCAACGACTGATTCAAGAATTTGATTTTCTCTTCTTCTGAAACAAAAGTATACACAATATACCATTTTTGTTTTCCCTCAGATATTGCGAATCCTCTTAATTTGGAGCCTTTTATTGTATGAATCGAAGTCCAGGTATAAACATCTTCTTGAGCGACTTCATGTGAATCATGCGTCAATTTGTCTTGTGCATGCAAAAAGAAAAAAACAGCCACTGCTACATAACTTAATAAAAAGAATATCTTAAATCGATTACGTACAAATAATAGAATAAGTGGGGCATGTAAAAAAAGAAGTTGGATGGAGCCGATTGCCGCGCTAGTTGACACTATGGCTGCGACGACAATATAGATTAGGCGTTGGTTCCAATGGTTTTGCCAAATAACTCATTCACCTGCGCTTCATATGAAGCCAGTTCTTCTGCAGGAACACCCTTCTCTCTTAACTTATGAAGCATGTCCAAATACAAAGTGATTTTCTGATCGCTTAAGAAATCAATTTTCCGTTCATCGAAAGATACATGCACGACTTCAATATTTGACTGGGCAAGTAATTGAATGGCATATTCACTGTTTTTATAATCTTTCGCGTAATATAAACGTCGGATTCCTGACTGAATAATTGATTTTGTGCAAGGAAGGCAAGGGAAATGAGTCACGTACAAATCCGCTTCATTAGTTGATATGCCATATTTTGAACATTGCAACAAGGCATTCATTTCTGCATGAATTGTACGGACACAATGATGATCCACAACGTAACATCCTTGATCGATGCAATGATCGCCACCGGAAATGGATCCGTTATATCCACCTGCCATGATTCGCTTATCCCGTACAATCGTTGCACCTACCGCTAATCTTGTACATGTGCTTCTAAGCGCCAGTAAATGACTTTGTGCCATAAAGAATTGGTCCCATGTTATTCGCTCCATAAAAACGCCCCCTGATTGTAAACTCTTATCTAGTTTAGTAGGAACACGTTTGAATCGTCAATTGAATATGGTTTTATTTAACCGAAATGAAATCTTTCAGTTGCTCAAAAGTTTGATCTCCGATTCCAGAAACTTCTTTTAAGTCTTCAATCGATTGAAAAAGTCCTTTTTCTTCCCGGTATGCAAGAATTGCCTTCGCCTTGGAAGGACCGATACCTGAAAGTGTCATTAAGGTCATTTCATCGGCAGTATTGATATTAATGATAGTAGATTTTTCTCTAGTTGAATCCGGTGTTGTCGAAATAGTTGTCGCTACGTCCTTTTCGCCAATCAATGGTACATAGATCACCATTTCATCGGTCAGTTTCGCAGCCAAGTTCAATGCCTTTTCATCAGCGGATGGCAATATGCCTCCTGCAAGCTGAATGGCATCCAATACACGACTTCCATGAGTTAATGTATAAACGCCAGGTGTCAGGACTTGTCCTTTTACATCAACGACAACGACTTCATTTATTTCGATGTCAGGTTCTTCCGATTCGTTCAGTTCTTCAGTTGGAATTGTATTTGGGATGGGGGTTTGAATGGTTTCGAGCGTATCGGCAAGTGGGGGCGCCAGCTCGTTTGAAAAAGGTTTAAACAGTACTACAAATAAAATAATACCTGCACTTACAAGCACTGCTTTATTCGTATGTTTTTTCATCCATGTAAGAATCAGATTGGGTCATCCTTTCCTACAGGGAGCAATTCTTATGGAGTTATCCATACTATAAACGAATTGCTCATTATTGGAAAGTCTTATGTGAAAAGCAATGGAAACTATTTAATGGCGTGGAAAAAGATTCGTTCACTGTTTTCTTCAGGTGACTCATTCGCCCAGTCTGCAGTTACCTTAATTTCCGAAAATCCTGCTTGCTGCAAGAATGATAGATATTCTTTTACATCATAAGAACGTTGAAAATGACTTTCTTCAAAACGGTCGTATGAACCGCTCTTATTTTTCATAAAGAAAGTTAAATCATGATAAACAGAGTGTGGATACTCGCCTGGTTCCGTGTGCCAGATATAAGCAACGTCCTCATCTTCATATGTAAATGGACCGTCTAAAAATAATACATCCATTTTATAAACAGAATGAACATCAAAGAACAATTGTCCACCTGCGGCGAGCGATTCATGAATGCCATGCAACGTCTGAAGAACTTGCGCTTCCTCTTCCAGGTAATTTAACGAATCAATCGATAGAACAGCTACATCAATTTCTTCGAATCCGTCCAAATCAGTCATTGAGACATGAAACAACGGAATAGATATCCCCTGCTTTTGAAAGCGGTCAGCTGCGATTGCCAGCATTTCCTCAGACAAATCGACGGCTTGAACAAGAAAACCCTGTTCTGCAAATTTCGCAGACAGGACTCCAGTTCCACACCCAATATCTAATAAAGATTTACCTTTCACATTTTCAACATTCGAAATAACCTTTTCGACATATTTGTCGTAAGGAATATCCGTCATTAATGCATCATAAATGTGTGCAAACTCTTTATAGCTAGTCATTACGCTTCTGAGTCTACAGAGATGATTGGTGCATCTCCCCATAAACGTTCTAAGTTATAAAATGCACGTTCATCTTTATGGAATACATGCGCAACTACGTCGCCCATGTCCACTAATACCCAACGAGCTGCGTCATAGCCTTCTAAACGTTTTACATCAAAACCGGATTGGCCTGCCTGTTCTGCCATTTCTTTTGCAATTGCCTGCACTTGACGGTCAGAATTTGCGTGACAAATAATAAAGTAATCGGCAAGCAAAGATACACCTTTCATATTCAATACGACGATATCTTCTGCACGTTTGTCATCTGCTGCTTTATAAGCAACCTCTAGTAAAGTTGGAACTGTCATTCAGTCATTTTCCTTTCGTGTAACCAAATCATTATAACAATGAATGGAATCCGGATATACCGGTTGATTTTTTTGCAATAAAAATTGAATCGAACGTTGGACACAAGCTTTCATTAACGCGTTCAGTCCCAGTTCATCCTGTTGTCTTAAATCATCAACTCCCGGGAATTGACGATTCGGTTCTATCATATCGGCACAATAAATTATTTTTTCAAGATCAGTCATGTTTGCGCGGCCAGTAGTATGGTAGCAAATCGCATTCAATACATCCTGATTTGACACTCCAAATTCCTGCTGAGCGACAAATGCACCGACTGGGGCATGCCACAATTCATGATGAAAATTTAAGAGGGTTGGATCCATCTGTTGATCGATAATGATTTGTTTCATCCATTCCCTATCCGCAAATTTCACGACATCATGTAAAATTGCCGCAAGCTCTGCATCTTTTTCAGATACGCCATACACATTCGCTAATCGAATAGCTGTATCCATTACTCCTAAAGTATGCACAATTCGTTTCTCAGGCATCCGCGTACGTATAGCATTTATCAAATCATCTCTATTCATACAATTTCTCCTGACGAATATAAGTTTGTACATTTTCTGGAATTAACAATGATACATTTTTTCCTTCTTTGAACCGGTTGCGCAGCGCCGTGGAGGATAAATCAATCAACGGTGCATCGATTAACGTCACTGGATAATCAGAGCGTTCATCATAACCTGGACGCCGTACACCGATTAATCGGACCTTTTCGACCAGGTCATCAATTTTATACCACTTGTCCAAAGAAGAAATCATATCAGCACCAATCAGAAAACTGAAACGTGTTTGAGGTTCACGGGATGTCAATTCTGTCATCGTATCAAACGTATACGATAAGCCACCTCTTTCAATCTCAAGAGGCTCCACTTGAAAATAAGAAAATGGCTTGGTGGCAAGCTGCAGCATTTGCAGTCTTTGTTCACCAGTTGCCAGATGCGATGCTTCTTTATGTGGAGGCTTAGCGTTCGGCATGAATCGAAGTTCATCGAAATCCAGTGCATGAAACACTTCATTTGCCATGATTAAATGTCCAATATGTGGAGGATTGAATGTTCCACCAAAAATGCACACTTTTTTCATCGTTAGCCTCTTGTCGGCAATTCGATTTTTTTGTTGTTTTTAGAAGCTTTGTATAATACAACAGTCAAGCCGATTAACTGAACAAGTTCTGCTTTTGTTCCATTTGCTAATTGCTCAGCTACTTCTTGCTTATCGTCTTCACAATTTTGCAGAATACTGATTTTAATCAGTTCACGAACTTCTAAAGCTTCTTGAATTTGTTTCAGCATATGTTCATTCACTCCGCCTTTTCCAACTTGGAAAATAGGGCTTAAATGATGTGCTTGACTACGTAAAAAACGTTTTTGTTTACCTGTTAACATGTGGACCTCCTAGTGTTTGCTCGACTTGCTCTATCGTTTGTTTCGTATCAGGTTTGCGATTTGTCCACTTTTGAAATGAGAATGCTCCTTGATGTACAAACATCCCAACGCCATTTAAACAACGTGCTCCTCGATCTTTTGCTTCCGCCAAAAAAGGCGTCAATAATGGATTATACACAATATCCGCAACAATTGCTGAAGATGTTACATTTTCAAGTGACATTGGCTTGTCCACTGTAGATGTTTTCATGCCTGCAGGCGTTGTCTGGATAATGATTTGAAACAGTGCAAGTTGTGATTCAGCTTGTGAAAGTGACATCGCACGATCACCATCTATATCATTAATTAATCGTTCAGCAGATTCGATTGTACGGTTTGCGCAGGAAATATGGACATACCCTTGAGCTTTCAGTGCGAAGGCTATCCCTCTTGCAGCGCCACCAGCACCAATAATTAAGATAGGCAAATCTTTAAGATTTGCACCCATCGCTTCTTCAAGCGAATTGACAAAGCCGATGCCATCCGTGTTATATCCTGTCAGTGAACCATCCTCTTCCACCACTACCGTATTGACTGCGCCCATTAAGGCCGCTGTCGTATCAATATGATCCAGCAGTGGGACGATGGCTTCTTTATGTGGAATGGTTACGTTCCAACCACTCACTCCTAAACATTTAAGTGACTCGACGGCATTAACCAGCTTGTCTTTCTTTACATGCACAGGAATATAAGTGGCATCGATGGATAAATCGGCAAACCACTTGCTGTGCATGCTCGGAGACATCGAATGAGAAATGGGATCCCCAATGACCGCGTACCATTTTTTCATGTCAGTCGCCCCCTAAATCAATGATGGACGAACTTGAATTTCTACTCCTTTAGGAGCATATGCTGCAATGACCACGTTCGGTTGGTTAACAGTAATCCAGCCCAATCCGGAGAACACGATATCCGTCTTACCTGCTTTAACAGAAAACTCGTGTCGTACAAGTGGTGGGAAATTCTCTTTAAATTCGGCAGAAGGCGGTGCAAGCATTCCACCTAAATGTTCCGCATACAAAGCATCAGCATTCTCAAGTTTCGTACGGTGAATATTTATATCATTCGATATATGAACCGTAAACGACGAACGTTCTCCTTGAATGAAATCGAATCTTGCAAGGCCTCCGAGGAATAAGGTTTGTCCTGAATTTAACTGGAAAATTTTCGGTTTGATTTCTTTTTTAGGTGTTATCCATTTAAGTTCAGATGAGTCAAGGAAATGCGCCATTTGATGATGATTGATAATACCTGGCGTATCATAAAGTGATTGATTGTCATCCAATGGAATTTCAATTAAATCAAGTGTTGTTCCAGGGAAATGTGAAGTTGTAATCACTTCTTTTTCACCCGTCACCTGTTTGATGATACGGTTGATGAAAGTTGATTTTCCAACATTCGTACAACCAACTACATACGCATTTTTGCCTTCACGAAGACGATCGATTGCTTCCATCGCTTCCACCATTCCAGTACCTTTATGGGCACTGACTAACATGACATCGACAGGCTTCAATCCCAATTTCTTCGCTTCCTGCTGCAACCACTGTATGACGCGATGTTTTTTCACTGATTTCGGCAACAGATCCACTTTATTCGCAACCAGTAAGATTGGATTGTTTCCTACAAAACGGTGCAAACCTGGTAACCAGCTTCCGTTGAAATCGAAAATATCGACGATTTTCACGATCAGACCTTGTTCATTGCCAAGACTGTTCAAAATACGAAGGAAATCATCATCCGTTAACGACACAGGCTGCAATTCATTGTAATTTTTCAAACGGAAACAACGCTGGCAAATAATCACTTCTTTTTCCAGTGATGATTGTGGTGCATATCCAGGTTCCTTTAGATCTACTGTTTGTATTTGAGTACCGCATCCGATACAAGTTGGTATAGTTGTCAAACTTCTTCCTCCCAAGTTACATAGCCTCTTCTTTTTAATGCCTTGAAAATTCGTCTTTCAACCAATCGATTGAAACGCGTGAAAAATCCGTCCGATTTTGCGACAGGCAATACTAAAATCGTATGTAATTGGATGCGATTTCCTCCGACAACATCTGTCAGGAGCTGATCGCCGATTACTACCACTTCTTCACGTTTCACATCCATTAGTTGAAGTGCTTTACGAAATGCTTTGCCCATCGGTTTACGTGCTTTATAAATGAAAGGAATACCAAGTGGATCTGCAAATGATTTCACTCGCATCTCGTTATTGTTCGAAACAATTGTCACTTGAATTCCTGCGTCTTTCATACTCTTCAACCAGCTCACAAGTTTGGGTGTCGCATCAGGACGGTCCCATTCAACTAACGTGTTATCCAGATCCGTTATGATTCCTCGAATTCCTTTATCAAGCAATCGTTGAGGCGAAATGTCGAAAACACTTTTCACAAATTCGCTCGGTAAAAATTTTTTATACACCGTGACACACTCCGTTCAACCTATTTTTCTCTAATGATTATAACATACTCCCGATTTTCTCACCCACTCGCACCCGACTGCCGGGTGTCAATGACGAATCCTTTTGAAAAGCATCTTTTCCAAATAGTAATACAACCGTGGAACCAAACGTGAAATACCCTATTTCCTCGCCTTTTATCCAATCCCGTGATGTATTGGTCATTTCAATTGAGTTTACAAACATGGCACCCACACTGATAACTGCACAGTTTTTTTGATTTGGACAAATCAAATGCGTAACTTGTCGATAGTTTCCGCTAATTGGGGTTTTTCCATAAGACAATCCGGCCTGATTCACAGGGTATGATTTTTTCCCAAGTGTCATTTGTTTTTTAACATGTCCATTAACCGGACTATGAATTCGATGATAATCAGCAGGGCTTAAATACAATACCATATAAGTCCCGCCAACATATTGTGAGGCAAGGTCAACATTTCCAAGCAGGTCCGTTAAGATATACGACTTTTCCTTCACTAAAAATGTTCCAGTGGATGATATTTGCCCAATGGATTCAACTTTTGCATCAACAGGACTTCCCACTTCCATTTCTCCTTCTGCAATGGGACGGTGCTGTGCATCAATTTTTCGGATGAAAAAGTCATGCAATGTCGGAAATGATTCGATAGTTTGTGAAACTTCCTGCATCTGTATTCCGTATGTACGTATATAAGATGGAATCACTTTTCGACTCCAAGAAGATTTGGCGAATTTCTGAATTGCCACGGAAGACCATTTGCCATTCGTCAATTCAATAAGCGTTTGGTAAACTTTCTGTTTCACGTTATCCCACCTCTTCTAAATATGTTCTACCTTTTTTTAGTTGAAAGAAGTATAATGAACTAATACTTTACACAAGAAGGAGTGTCGTCCATTGTTTTTAATGCATCGAGTGGATCACACAATCAAAAAAATGAAAGCACATGCAGCAAATATGATCACCATCGGGAATTTATCTTTTGGTGGTGCTTCCATAATGACCACATTAAACGAATCATATAGCTATAGTGTTCTGTTTATATTTATCGCAGCATTACTTGATCGTTTCGACGGGATGGTTGCTCGTAAATTAGGTCAAGAATCGGAACTCGGAAAACAACTCGATTCCATGAGCGATATCATCTCATTCGGCGTTGCCCCAGCGATTCTCATATACATGGTTGATTTATTTGAATTTGGAACAGCCGGAATGGTCATCACCATCATTTATATTGCCAGCGGAGCTTTTCGTTTGGCACGTTTCAATATAATGGATTCGAATGGCTACTTTACTGGTCTCCCAATTACTGCTGCCGGTACTATACTGACGCTTTCTTATTTTGGATTGTCCCTGTTTTCACCAGTTTTTTATATGTTCCTCGTGCTCATTTTGGCTGTATTGATGATTAGTACTTTTACTTTGAAAAAAGTGTAACGACCGCAAATTGTGGTCGTTTTTTTCATGCTTTTTATGTCGTTAACATATAGTGACAAAAGACGACATGGAGGTGCTCATCAGCATGAGTGGTTTATTGTCTGCCGTCCTGCAATTATGGATTGAAATTCCGGCAGTCCTAGGTTACCTGAAAGGTCAGGCATTTAGAAAGCCCCTATCCCAAGAAGAAGAAGCCATATATGTAGAGCGTTGCTTAGCCGGTGATGAAGAAGCCAAACACGAATTAATTGAACGGAATATGCGACTCGTTGCACATATCGTAAAAAAATTCCATCCAAAGCATGAACAACTCGATGATTACATTTCGATCGGTACAATCGGTTTAATGAAAGCCGTAGCAAGTTACACACCAGATAAAAAGACCCGCCTCGCGACATACGCCGCCCGCTGCATAGAAAATGAAATTCTCATGCATTTACGTTCCCAGAAAAAAGTCCAAAAAGATGTCTCTCTCTACGAACCGATTGGCACGGATAAAGATGGCCATTCACTCCAAATTACAGATCTCCTGCAAACTGACGAAGACACTGCACAACAAACACTGGAACAAAAAGAACAGATGGCAAGACTTTACCGGCACTTGGACAAATTGGAGAAACGCGAAATTGAAATTATTGAGCGTAGATATGGGTTACATCAATTTGAACCGATGACTCAAAAACAAATCGCCAAGCAATTGAATATTTCAAGAAGTTACGTTTCCCGCATCGAAAAGCGAGCACTCGTAAAGTTGTATCAATTGTTTAAACATGAAAAAAACTCTCTCGATTCACTGGATATCGAAAGAGCCTCCAACAATCAATCTCTATTTTAACACGGAAACGTGCTTATAATTTACTAATTACATGTAAAACGATTTGTGTCGAATGTTTTGCAGCTGTCGGCAAGAATTCATCAAAACTGATGGATGATTCTTTCCCTGCAATATCAGACAGTGCACGAATCACAACAAATGGTACGTCGAATTGGTGGCACACTTGCGCTACAGCAGCCGCTTCCATTTCCGCCGCCTTCATGTGAGGGAAATGATTACGCACGCTTTCAACACGCACAGGATCGTTCATGAATGAATCTCCTGTAGCAATTAGGCCCGTTGCATATTGATGTTGGCCTAATTCTTCCACTGCCTCTTCCGCAAGCTTACGAAGCTTAGCGTCTGTGGTGAAAGCCGCAGGAAGCTGTGGTACTTGTCCCATTTCATAGCCGAAAGCCGTTACATCCACATCGTGGTGACGCACTTCATCCGAAATAACGACTGCTCCCACTTCCAGTTCTGCATCAAAGCCACCAGCTGAACCTGTATTAATTACAGCATCCGGTTTGAAATGTTGAAGTAAAATGGTCGTTGACATGGCTGCGTTTACTTTACCGATACCGCTTCGCAGCAGCACAATGTCATGCCCTGCATATGTACCTTCAGTAAATTCACTATTTGCGATAACCGTTGTTTGTGGATTTTCAATTGCCAAACGTAACGCTTCAACTTCTTGTTCCATTGCGCCAATTACTGCTAATTTCATATAGTTTCCGCCTCTTTTCTGTTTGATAAATCATTGGATACATGTACTTTCGAACAAGCTTCGTATTTAGTCTCGAGCAAAAACACTTCCCTTAAAATAATAAAAGCGGCGCCGAAAGTCAATAGGCGCCGTCCAATGTTTTCAAAGTCTCCATTTTTTCAGGTTTCCAGCCTTCACCGTCCACCCACTCTAAATACACACGATATTTTTCTTTTTTATCATTTGAGGATACAACCCCAATGGATTTCTGAGGACTTCCCCCGTTTTCAATACGCCATACAATCATATTGTCCGCAGCTAAGCCTGTTGTATATGCCATTGCTTTTAGTTTCTCATCCCAGTCCACATGCCCCTCGGTATATACAGATGTATGTTCGCCAGTTTGTGATGTGCCTACCGGCTTCCAGCCCGTGTTAACGATTCGTTCAGAAACGAGTGGATCATCAGACGGTGTAGAAGTTACGGTGCCACCAGTTGTTGAATCTTCAGTTGTTGTAGATTCTTCCTCAGTAGCTTCTTCTTCAGATGATTCGCTGTCTTCTGTTGCCTCTTCTTCTGCAATTGGTTCAGAACCGATTTGGTCTTCAGGATCAACTTCTTCTTCAGCTTCTGAGCCATCTGCCGTTTCTGCAGACTCGGTGTCTTTCGTGCTGTCAGCTTTTTCAGGTTCATCGTCATTTCCGATGAAAATAAATCCGGCAGTAATGATAATAAGGACAATGACGATCCCTATAAGTGCATTTAATATTGTGTTCGTGCTTGGTTTTTTTGGTCGATTACTTCTCGAGGTATATCGACGCTGTGTATTTGCCAATGCGTACTCCCCCTTATATACAGCATGATAACATAATTGTTGATTACAAATTAGACGAATGTGTTAAGGAAATGTTTCATTTGGATAAGGTTTCGGCTGATTTTTTGGCGTAGAGATGTTTTGGAGCAATTTTGGTGATTTGGGAGCAGTTTTAATAGTTTTTAGATAAAGTTCCTCAGTTTCGGAGCAACTAACAATTATCCCCTAATTTTTTCCACTCCCCCAAAAAACAAAAACCCACTCCCAAGATGCAGGAGTGGATTTTGATTATTAATTGATTGATACAATCTTGACGTCCATTTCGCCGCCAGGAGTCAATACTTTTACTTGATCTCCAACCGAACGGCCAATTAAGCTTTTCGCGATTGGAGAATCATTTGAAATCAAACCTTCCATCGGATCTGCTTCAGCTGAACCAACGATAGTGTATGTTTCTTCTTCTCCGTCTGGAACTTCAATAAAGGAAACCGTTTTCCCAAGGGATACGATGTCGTTATTTTGCTCGTCTTCTGCAATAATGACCGCATTGCGAATCATTGATTCTAAAGTTGAGATACGTCCTTCAACGAATGCTTGGTCTTCTTTAGCAGAATCATACTCAGAGTTCTCGGATAAGTCACCGAAACTACGTGCAATTTTAATACGTTCAACAACCTCTTTACGTTTAACCGTTTTCAAGAATTCTAGTTCGTCCGCTAATTTCTGCTTTCCAGCAGCAGTCATAGGGTATTGTTTTTCTGTTGACAATGTATTTCACTCCTTCAACTACTTGCTAACTAATAAAAATACTATGACTCGCATCTTATAAATATGCGGCTAAGTAATTAGATAATTTTGTCAGTCTTTCAATATCATATTACACAATGATATCAGATTCAAGAATTGTTTTAATTTTTGTAACCATTAAATCAATGGCAACCTGGTTTTGGCCACCTTCTGGAATAATGATATCTGCATATCTTTTCGTCGGTTCGATAAATTGGTTATGCATCGGACGTACGACAGATAAATACTGTTCCACAACCGATTCGATGGAACGGCCCCGTTCATTGATGTCGCGCATTATACGACGAATGATGCGTAAATCCGAGTCCGTATCGACAAACAATTTGATGTCCATCAAATCTCGTAAGCGCTCATCTTCGAGAACCAAAATACCTTCCAATATAATAACATCCTGTGGCTCAATTACAATCGTTTCGTCTGCACGAGTGTGAACTGCATAATCATACACAGGTTTTTCGATTGCTTTACGATTCAAAAGTTGATGAATATGTTCAATTAACAAATCTGTATCGAAAGCCAAAGGATGATCATAGTTTGTAGCAAGTCGCTCTTCAAATTTTAGATGGCTTTGATCTTTATAATAATAATCTTGTTCGATTACGACTACGGATTTTTCTTTGTAAACGTCATAAATTGCCTTGGTAACACTTGTTTTCCCTGAACCAGAGCCACCAGCAATACCAATAACAAGTGGGCGCTTAAATGTCATCGTACAAGCTCCTTTCTCATCATGTTATTTGGTCTTAAAGGGATGTCGGATTTGAAACGAACGATTTGCAACGGATGGCGTGCAACATCCAATTCCATTCCTTTTTCATCCCATAATTCTGTAATGGTCATCCGGAAATTTTCAGTATCTGGGCCGAAGAATTCCACTTCTTGCCCTTTTGTAAAGTAATTCCGTTGTTGCAATGTGACCATTTTTGTTTCTTCATTATAATCCAGAACAAGACCTATAAAATCTGTCGTTGTCTTTCTGCCATGGACACCATACATTTGCTCTTCATATGTTGGTTCACCTTCAAAGAAAGCAGTTGCCGTATCACGGTTCGCGCATTTTTCGAGTTCTTCAAGCCATTCGCGTTTTATCACAAAGTTCTCGGGATCTGCGCAATACGCATCGATTACTTTACGGTAGACACTGACAACGGTAGCTACGTAATGAATCGATTTCATGCGACCTTCAATTTTCAGTGAATCAATGCCAAGTTCAATCATACGTGGGATGGATTCGACTAGTTTCAAGTCTTTTGGACTCATAGCAAATGGCGCGTCACCCTCACTGAATAAAGGTTGCTGTTCGCCTTCGTTTACTTCGTACAAATCGTAATCCCATCGACAAGACTGGCAACATCCACCACGGTTTGAGTCACGTGCTGTCATATGATTCGACAACGTACAGCGGCCACTATAAGCGATACACATAGCTCCGTGAATGAAAGCTTCGATTTCTATGTCGACTTTTTCTTTCATTTCCTGAATTTCGTCGCCGCTCGTTTCACGGGCAAGAACAACGCGGTGCAAACCTTCATCTTTCCAGTATTGGACTGCTTTCCAGTTTGATAAAGATTGTTGTGTACTTAAATGAATTTCGAGCTTAGGCGCTTCTTGACGACATGTTTCGATAATTAATGGATCTGCAACGATAATGCCTGTCACACCTGCTGATTCAATATCTTTTAAGTATGTTGCCAAACCATACATATTTTCGTTATGTGCAAAAATGTTTGTCGTGACATAAATTTTCGCACCATAGCCGTTCGCAAACTCAACTGCTTGTCGCATTTCATCTATTGAAAAGTTACCTGCATTTGAACGAAGTCCAAATTCACGGCCACCAATAAACACAGCGTCCGCACCGTAATGAACAGCGATTTTCAGCTTTTCAAGATCTCCTGCAGGAGCAAGGAGTTCTGGCTTTTTAACAATGACGCGTTTGCCATCAATGATTTCACTAATTCGGTCATGTTGAAGTAATGGCATGCTGATTCTCCCCTTCCTTAATACACGGTTTCTTTGAAGAAGAAGCCGGTATCGAGTGGTCGAAGTGACGGTTGCATTTCTTCAATTTCCGTTAATAATTCATCTTTAATTTGATCGTACGTTTCTGGTGAGACCATATACGCATCAATCGCTTGACGATAAAGACTAGTCACTTTCGTTACATAGTCTGCCTCTTGCAATACACCATCAATTTTAAACGAATCAACACCAGCGTCAATGAGCTCGTTCAACTCATCAATAATACACATGTCGTTTGGACTAAAAATATGCGTCCCGTTAGCATCCTCATAAATCGGATATTTATTGTGGCGTTCTTTATCATGTAAAAACATGTTTTTGTTGTTCGCACGATTTTCAATTTCCATCGCTTTGTCTTGATACAAGAAATAGTTTCCAAGCAATGAACGCTTCGATTGGAACATACAAGTCATACCATGAACTTGCACTTCTACAGCAACTTCTGCGTTTTCTTTAATTTCAATGACTTCTTCCATGCTTAACTCTCTCGCCAGCACAGCTCGATTGGCACCGCGTTTCCCCCAATAGTTAGCAGTGAACCAGTTTGTTGCAGTCGTTTCGGTATTCCAGTGAAGTGGAATTTCGATACCTGTTTCACGTTTCGCCATGACAACAGCTGGATCACCGAACGTAATGCCATCCACTCCGAATGAAGCCAGTTGTTCCATATATGGACCTAATGCTTCGACACGCTCATTATGATAGAGCGCGTTCATTGCCACATATACTTTTTTGTTCGCAGCGTGAGCGAGTGTAACTGATTTTTCAATATCACCAATTGTAAACTCACCTGCTAATCGCAGACCAAATCGTTGTTCCCCAATTAAAAATGCGTCTGCTCCAGCGTCTATCAATTGTTGTAAATGTTCTACAGACTGCGGAGTTACAAGTAATTCTGGTTTTTTCAAGCGAGTCACCTCTTTATACTAATCGTAATGCCATCACCAATAGGCAGGAATGATGTTTCATATTCTTCGTGATTCATCAGCCAGGTCGTAAATTGTTGCAAATTACGGACCATCGTTCGTTTTCTTCTAGGCACATCTTGAATATCAATTTCCGTAAAACCGTGCATCAGCATGTTATCACAATAAATAACACCACCGCTAGGAACGAGTGGTGAATACTTGTCAAAAAATCGTTGATATTGACCTTTTGCAGCATCAATGAATAGCGCATCATACTGACCAAGTTTAAAATGGTTTATATCGATTTCCAGTGCATCGCCGTGTAAAAGTTGAATTCGTTCGGTCAATTCAGCCTGTTTTATGTAGGTAGAAGCCAATTGAAAACGGCCCTCATCTTTTTCAATTGTCGTCATTACTGTTTCAGGTAGAGTCAAAGCCATGCGAATGGCTGAATACCCAATGGCCGAACCGATTTCCAAAATGGATTTCGGCTGTTGCAGTCGAAGAAATTGAAGAAGTGATTCAATCGCCACAATTTCCATGATTGGAATATGTTGTTCTTTAGCGAATTGTTCCATATTCGACAGTAAAACAGGGCGTTGCTTAATATGTGAAGTAATGTAGGATTGTGAAGTTTTCATTTCCAGTTTAACTCCTTTAACGCACAAAAATTACACCCCATCTTATCATAAAAAAAGAAGGAAAGCGATAGCCTTCCCTTCTTTCAGTGATAATGGTGACAATCTTGTCACGATTAACGTAAATATTGTTCAATTTTTGCTAAATGCTCGTCATACGTTTTCGAGAAATGATTGACTCCTTCTTTATCAGCAAGGAAATAAAAGTTCTCGGATTCCGGTGCATTCAGTACGGCTTCAATGGACTGGGTTCCAGGATTAGAAATCGGACCTGGAGGCAATCCTTGAATTTTATACGTATTGTATGGATGATCAATTTCTAAATCATTATATAATACTCGGTCCTTATGTTCACCAAGTGCATATAGAACTGTTGGGTCTGTTTGTAAAGGCATTTTCTCTTTCATACGGTTATTGAAAACACTTGCAATCATTTCACGGTCAGTATCAGCTGTCGCTTCTTCTTCAAGCAATGAGGCAAATGTCATCAACCAGTGTACAGACTTTTGCTTCTCTGCAAGGACTTCTGTGTAAGGTGTTAAGACGTTTGCTGTCTTTTTCAACATCTGATCTACGATGGATTCCAATGAAGGTTTTTCTTCATAATACGCATAGGTCGCTGGGAATAAATAGCCTTCCAATGCGTGGCGTAAATCTGGCCCTTTAATTTCATCTGATAAAATGGTTGGGTATTTGCCAATCATTTGATCAATGAAATCCGGGTTTGTCACCAGGTCCATAAACTCCTTCGACGTATACGATGTTTTTTCTTCAACTCTCGCAGCTATTTCTTCCAGGGTGCGTCCTTCTGGAATCGTCATCGAGAAGACTGGTTCTCTGTATACTTTACCAGTTTTCAAACTCTCGATTAATTCGTCTAATGTCATAGATTTGCTTAGGCCATAATCACCCGCTTGGAAATCTGATTCATTATTGAACTTCGCATAATATTTGAAGATCCGCGCATCTTTAATGATTCCTTTTTTTTCGAGTAGCGCTGCAATCGAATCGAGGTTCGAACCAATTTCGACTTTGACTGGAATGATTTCTTCCGATTTTTCATCAACTGGCTGCAATGCGCTTTTTACATATTTGTATCCACTGTAAGCAGTTATTCCTCCACCAATCAATACAATAAGAACAATTGCAAGCACGATACGTCTGACAATTTTCACTTCTTTTTTCTTTTCTTTCATACGATTAAACATAATATCTTTTTTTGTTTCGTTTTCCACGGGTTACCCCCCTCTATCTGACATTTATTATACAAGATATTTAGACAAAAGAAAAAGGCAGAATGTATATTCATCATTCTGCCTAATAGGAACGCTTTCTCTACTAATATGTTTCGTGCTTTCATTTCCAACTCTACTATCGTAATTTTGCACTAGCCACATGTTCAGTATGAGCCAACAAGTATGAAAACCACATACTTGTGGGTCTCATTCTTCACGCTTAGGCCCTCATGAAGTGGGTCATAAAGGTGTTGCCACAATTTTTTTTGCGAAGAGTTACCGCAGGAGTAGGACGTGGCGTTTTTAACCTTCGTTCCTTTGCATGCAAGGCGTCTTGTTTGCAACAGTTTAGCTAACTGAACAAATAAAAAAACACAGCCTGTCCCATAAGGGAAGCATGCTGTGTTTTGAAATAATTTCTATTCTTCGTCTTCTTCTTCCTCTTCCAAGAAAGTGTTTAACATTTCTTCGATCATTGCCCACTCTTCGTCTGACTCGATCGGCATTAATTCGCCGTCTTTACCGTCTTCAGATGGTGTGAAAGCAGAAGCATGAATTTCGATTTCTTCGTTCTCGTCTTCTTCAGCACCCAATGGGTAGTAAAGAACGTAAGATTTGCTGAATTCTTCTGATTCAAATGTAAATAGTACTTCACATAGTTGTTCGTTACCGTTGTCATCTACAACTGTAATATTTTGTTGTCCGTGGTCCATGGGTAATCACCTCTTAATAGATTGACTATCTAGATAGCCTTGTAAAATCATAACTGCAGCCATTTTATCAATGACTTCTTTACGTTTTTTCCGACTGACGTCAGCACTGATAAGCATTTTTTCCGCAGCGGATGTCGTTAAGCGTTCATCCCAAAGATAAACGGGTTTTTCAAACGTTTGACGTAATAATTCCGCGTAGCGTTCAGACGCTTCGGCACGTGGTCCAATCGAATTGTTCATGTTTTTTGGATATCCTACCACAAACGATGATACTTCGTGCAACTTCATCAACTCGGCAATACGTTCTAATCCGAATTTTTCATTTGCTTCATCAATTTTGATGGTTTCGATCCCTTGGGCGGTCCAACCGAAAGCGTCACTGATTGCAACACCTACTGTTTTCGTCCCAACGTCCAAGCCCATTACTCTCATAACTTATGCCTCGTTATTCTTCTTGATGTAGAACTTTACAAGTTCTTCTAAGATTTCATCACGTTCAAGCTTACGGATTAAATTTCGTGCATCCTGGTGGCGAGGAATATATGCCGGATCACCCGAAAGTAAGTAGCCGACAATTTGATTGATTGGGTTATACCCTTTCTCTTCAAGCGCCGAATGGACATGAAGCATAACTTGCTTCACTTCTTGTTCCATGGACTCTTCCGGAAAATTAAACTTCATTGTCTTGTCAAATGAACTCATGATCAGCACCTCGCTTTCGGAGTAAAATCTGATTGTCTTGTACAAGCATATTTTTGTTACTTGTTAAGTATAACCGATTTCAACTTTTTATTAAACGGATTTGACATAATCATACACAGATTGTAAAGCTCCATCAAGTTTCGACGAATCTTTCGCACCAGCCATTGCCATATCGGGACGACCGCCACCTTTGCCGTCGCACTGTTCGGCAACAACTCTCACGATATTTCCAGCATGATATTTTCCACCTGATAAATCACTTGTGACACCAGCAATTAACATTACCTTGTCGCCTTCTGAAGCTCCAAGGACGATAACCGCTTCATTCATCTTCGTTTTTAAATCATCCATCATTTGACGCAGTTGGTTGTTGTCTTTTGCTTGAACACGTGCAGACAATACCGTTACACCATCAATTTGCTGAGCCTTCTCCAAAATGGAAGATGCTTGGCTATTTGCAATTTTTGCTGATAATGATTCATTTTCACGTTGAACTTGGCGAAGTTCCTGTTGTAAGCCTTGAACACGAGCCACTACATCTTTTGTATTTGCTTTCAAAGCTGCAGCTGCTTCTTCTAGGATACTCTCTTCTTCCTTAACAAGCTGGTATGCGGCTTTGCCTGTAACTGCTTCGATACGACGTGTTCCTGCGCCAATTCCGCTTTCACTTACTAACTTGAAGAAGCCGATTTGTGACGTATTGCTTACATGACATCCACCACAAAGTTCAAGTGAGTATTGATCAATTGAAACGACTCGTACGATATCGCCATATTTTTCACCGAACAGTGCCATCGCACCCATTTGTTTCGCTTCATCGATACCGTGATAGCCTGTAACTACTTGAATGTCTTCCCAAATTTTCTCGTTCACTTGTTGTTCAATGGTTAACAATTCATCTTTTGTTACTTGACCGAAATGAGAGAAGTCAAAACGTAAGCGATCAGGACCAACGTAAGAACCTGCTTGATTAACATGTGTTCCAAGCACATCTTTTAACGCTTGATGCAATAAATGTGTCGCTGTATGGTTTTTGACCGTTGATTTGCGCATTGTCTGATCGACTGTTGCTGTTACGTCAGCTTCAACTGAAAGCTCTCCTGATTCAATCACTAGGGTGTGAAGATTTTGACCATTTGGTGCTTTTTGGACATCTTTCACAAATCCTTTGAATAAATCATTTTCAATCGTTCCGTGATCGGCAATCTGTCCGCCACTTTCTGCATAGAAAGGCGTTTGGTCAAGTACGACTTTTACTTCATCGCCTTCTTGTGCAAGCTTGACAAGCTCTCCGTCTTTTACAATAACCAGAACTTTTGAAGAAACGCCCATTGTATCGTAACCAATAAATTGACTTTCTTCTTTAATATTCCCTAATACTTCTGACTGCACCTGCATGGAATCAACATCTTTACGAGCTGAACGAGCACGTGTACGCTGAGCTTCCAGTGAAGCTTTGAAGCCTTCATGGTCAACGGTCATGCCTACTTCTTCTGCATATTCTTCCGTCAACTCGACAGGGAAACCGTATGTGTCGTACAAACGGAAAGCATCGCTTCCTGGAATGATTGACAGTCCAGCTGCTTGCTGCGTTGAAATAACATTAGACAAAATGCCAAGGCCGTCTTGTAATGTCTCGTGGAAGCGTTCTTCTTCATTTTTAATAACGCGCATAATGAACTCTTGTTTCGCTTCGACTTCTGGATAGAAATCTTTCATGATTTCGCCAATAATCGGTACTAGGTTGAACATGAATGGACGGTCAATTCCTAGATTTTTACCAAAACGTACTGCACGGCGTAATAATCGACGCAATACATAGCCGCGGCCTTCATTTGAAGGAAGTGCCCCGTCACCAATTGCAAAAGCAACCGTACGTGTATGGTCTGCAATGACTTTAAACGCTAAATCATCTGCACCACCATTGCCATACGTTTTACCCGATACTTCTTCGGTTTTCCGAATGATCGGCATGAATAGATCTGTATCGAAGTTCGTTGGTACATTTTGCACGACACATGCCATACGTTCAAGACCCATACCCGTATCGATGTTTTGTTTTGGAAGCGGCGTATACGTGTGATCTGGGTTATGGTTGAATTCAGAGAACACCAAGTTCCAGATTTCCAAGTAACGGTCGTTTTCTCCGCCTGGGTACATTTCCGGATCCGTCATGTCGTTGCCATAGCTCTCGCCACGGTCGTAGAAAATTTCCGAGTTTGGACCACTTGGACCTTCTCCGATATCCCAGAAGTTCCCTTCTAAGCGGATGATGCGAGCTTCTGGAATTCCGATTTCGTCGCGCCAGATTGCGTATGCCTCTTCATCTTCTGGGTGAACTGTGATCGATAACAATTCCGGGTCAAATCCGATCCATTTCTTATCCGTTAGAAATTCCCAAGCCCAGTGAATCGCTTCTTTTTTAAAGTATTCACCGATCGAGAAGTTTCCTAACATCTCAAAGAATGTATGATGACGAGCTGTTTTACCGACATTTTCAATGTCATTCGTACGAATTGATTTTTGTGCATTCGTGATGCGTGGATTGTCAGGAATTACACGTCCATCAAAATATTTCTTCAACGTTGCCACACCACTGTTGATCCAAAGTAGTGAGTTATCGTTAATTGGTACAAGTGGTGCACTTGGTTCTAGTGCATGACCTTTTTCAATGAAAAAGTCTAAATACATGCGACGGATTTCTGCTGCAGTTTTCATCAAGTTTTCCTCCTTCAATTTTAAAAGCATAAAGCGCTGATTCAGCTTGACACCATGAAATGTTGAACAGGCCGCTCTAATCCGACTCAGGTGCTGGAGCATCTGAATCCGAAAACGAGTTTTCGAATGAAGATGTGAAGCTTAAGAGCGGATTGGCCTGTAAAACTAGACACTGACCTTTTGAGTCGTGAGTCAAGAAGCCTGCTGGCGCAACGGGGAAGAGCTGGTCCTTAAAGCTAAGACAATAGAAAAAGCCCTCATCCCTAAAAAAGGGACGAAGGCTTCAATTCGCGGTACCACCCTAGTTACAGCAAACGAATTTGCTGTCTCTCGATTATGCCTTAACGCGGCTTACGGCAGTGATTAGCTGCACTCAGGAGTAGCTTTCCATAACATCCACTTGAAGGTTCTTTCAGCCAAGGAACCTCTTTCTTTTGCAAGCTTCTCAAATGTACTTTCTCCATCAACGTTTTCATTCATTTGTTAGAATTATAAAAAACAATTACGCATGTGTCAATTGACTTTTATTTAAGTGCATGCAAATTACTCAATTTTAATATTTTCATCTTGACGAGAGTTAAAGGCTGTTATTTCTATAGTAACTCTTTCAGAAGGAGATCCAAAGATTGATCTGCCATCGAGGACAACCTAAGATTGTAATCTTCAAATACTAAATTGGTTGTTACCGGATTTGGGAAAATCACACATTTCAAACCTGCCCCACGTGCTGCCTTCAAACCGTTCATTGAATCCTCAAAAGCAACAGCTTCCTCTGGTTTCACACCCAATGATTCAATGGCTTGCAGGTAAAGTTCTGGATCTGGTTTAACAGTTGAAACATCATCTCTCGTCTTGATTACTTCAAAATAATGAAGAATACCAAGCTGAGTTAAAAAATTTTCTACCCAACTTCTTTTTGAACTGGAAGCCAATCCTATTTTAAGGCCCGCTTCTTTAGCTGCAATTAAATAATCTTCTACACCGTCTCTTGAAATTGGCTGACCAATCTTTTCGTGAAATCGTTGGGATGCCAATTCTCTGACCTCAGAAATAGTGGACAACTCTTTTATATTGTCCACAATATATTTATCCAATAGGGTATCATCAGTACCAATCACTAACGCAAACTGTTCAATGGTCAAATTCACCTCGAATTGATACAACGCTTCCTTATATGCTTCAAACCATACCGTCTCTGTATCAATAATCAGCCCATAAAAATCGAAAATAACTGCTTTTATCATCATGCACACCCTCTTTTAAGATTTTATTTTCTCGGCTAATTGATGTTTATCTAAATTGACTTATAAAATAAAAAGGCTTAGCTATGTAAACTTTCCAAGTGATGCAACGCACTTTCATGTTTCGAAGCTAGCGTAGCGATGCAGAAACAGAAACAGAAACTGTAGCAAACGTTTTTGGCGCAGATTCCTTACCAAATAAAATATGATTAACAACTGTAGAAAACCTAAATACGAAGAGTTCATTTGCAACTAGCATACCGCAAGAAAGAATATGGTCAAAGGGGTTTGACCATATTCTTTGCGACGAGTAACCGCAGGAGCATCACTTTCGGAGAATAAGACCCACAAGTATATGGTTTTCATACTTGTTGGCTCATGCGGATCGCGGCTAGCGCAAATGTACGATAAATCAATCATATGGTGGTAAAGAACAAAAAAAACACACATTTACATGTGTGCAGCTTGTTGACAAAAGAATAATAATTAATATAAAAGTATAAAAATTGAGTTCTTATTTTTTGCACTCTATCGAAAAAGATTGTGGTCGGCTATTTCTTTCGCTTTCCGCGGACGAAACGCTAGCCTCCTCGGTTCAGCTGTCTATGACAGCTGAGCCTGTGGGGTCTAGCTTTTTTCGTTTTTCCGCAGGAGTCTTCAGAAATAGCCAACCACCTTCTAACTTAAATATTTTGCAGAAACACGCTTTCAGAAGCAACTTCTTTTGATTGGAGTGGAGGCGGCGACTTCAGCGGGAACAGCACGAGCTGAAGACCCCGCAGGAACGTAGTGACGAGGAGACTGAAGCCGTGCCCGCGAAACGCGTCCGCCACAATGGAAATCAACATTCTCTTGCATAGGCTCTTTTTCAATAGTATACAGTTATATTCACTCATTTTTTTCTTTGTCCACAGTCTGAACACACGTTTTACATGTGTGTTTTTTCTAGGTTCATATTTATCATTCAGCAATTTTTTCTAAAAAGTCATAAGGCGTGGTACCGTTCATGCCAACCAAAGGATGAATCGTCAAATGGTTGGAGGCCGTCAATGAAATTTCCTGGTCGTTTTCCTCTATAAGTTCATCAGCAACTTCATTGTCTTCGTTCTCTACAGTTGGTTCAGTCACAGGCACTGCCTCTTCACTCAATCTCTCCTTCAGTGAAGTCAGTCTTGCCAAATCATCATTGCGCTCAATGCCAAATTTAAAGACTTCAGCGTCTCCACACAAAATGAGGAAGTTTTTTGCACGTGTTATTCCTGTGTACAGTAAATTGCGTCGCAGCATTTTCATGTAACTGCGAACGACTGGCATGATGACAATCGGGAACTCACTGCCTTGCGATTTATGAATTGAGCAACAATAAGCAAGCGTCAACTGTCCTAAATCATTACGCTGATAGGTCACTTCTATCCCTTCGAATGAAACAATCAACATGTCCTGCTTTTCGACATTTTCACTGGCTTTAGAAATGCTGATCACTTCGCCCATATCCCCGTTGTACACTTGGCTTTCCGGCTGATTGACGAGTTGCAGCACTTTATCACCTATGCGATAGATCGTTTCACCGAACACAATTTCCTTGCGTTTCTTCGTGTCATTCGGATTGACCATTTCCTGAATCATTTTATTGAGTGCATCAATCCCAGCTGGACCTTTATACATCGGTGCGAGCACTTGCAATTCTTTTATCGTATGACCTTTTGCTAAGGCACTTTTGATGACTTGTTCAACCACTTTTGCGATTTGTTCCGGTCCAGCTTTAATGAAAGAACGATCGCTCGTTTTGTCGATTAAATTGGTCGGTAACTGGCCTTTTTTCATTTGATGGGCAAGTTCAATTATGGACGATCCGGCAGATTGACGATAAATGTCCGTCAGTTCCACTGTCGGAATCCTCTTTGACGCAAGCAAGTCTTTCAGAACTTGACCTGGTCCCACAGGAGGCAATTGATCCTGGTCACCTACGAATATGACTTGTGCCCCTTCAGGAATTGCCTTTAATAATTGATGGGCAAGCCATGTGTCAACCATCGACATTTCATCGATAATAATCAGGTTCCCTTTTATGTCCCGTTCTGTTTCTTCCTCTTTTTCCTGGCCAGTGAATCCAAGTAAACGATGGATTGTCATGGATGGGAGACCCGTTGATTCATTCAAACGTTTTGCAGCCCGTCCAGTTGGTGCCGCTAAAATTATCGGAAATGGTTCTTGTTTTTTTGCGTATTCTTTTGGATCGAGCGTCAGACCATGCAATTCAGCGTAAACTTCCACAAGTCCCCTGACGACGGTTGTCTTCCCTGTACCTGGCCCACCTGTCAATAACATGACGGATGCATTCATCCCGAGTTCAATAGCAGCTATTTGCGTCTCTGCATATGAAACACCTAGTCTTTCTTCAGCTTCGCCGAGCGCTTTTCGAATTTCAGAAGTCGGGAAACCTGTTCGTTCTTGTTGTTCCTGAATCAATGTTTCCAGTTTGGAAGCGATGCCCACTTCGGAAAAATATAGCGAAGGCAAATAGAACCGCGACATTTCCCCAGCCAATTTTCCTTCCTCGACTAGTTCCATGCATGCTGTTGAAATAGCATCGTATGGGACTTCTTCAAATTGGCTGGACTCCAGCAATTGCTTAACGCTCGGTAAAATATGCTCCGCATGCAAGTAAACATGTCCTTCACTGAGCGAAGCAGCGTTCAATAAATGGAAAACGGCTGCTTTGATTCGGTCAGGGTGTTTACCGGTCATACCAAGTTTGGAACCCAGTTCATCCGCACGGTGAAAACCGATGCCTTCCACGTCTTCAATCAGTCGAAACGGATTTTTCATCAACACGTCGATCGTTTCCTCACGGTAGGTCTGGTAAATCCTCATCGCCAGTTGGGGACCAAATCCCCATTCATTTAATTGAATCATGACACGTTCCAAGCCAAGGTTTTGCTCAAGCGTCATACGAATGGTTTCTTTTTTCTCTTTGGCAAGTCGTGGAACGGCGTCAAGTGCTTCAGGGTCATCCAAAATGATTCGGATTGCATCTTTCCCAAGTTTCTTGACGATCGTTTCGGCCGTTTTACGTCCAATTCCATGAAACAAGTCACTCGACAAATAATGAATGATGCCTTGTTCGGTCTCCGGCACGTCTTTTGAGAATGTTTCCACTTGAAACTGGGTTCCGTATTTTGGATGCTGTTTGATCTGGCCTGTAAAACGATACGCTTCTTCATTCATCAAAGGTGGGAAGTAGCCGGTTACAATGATTTCTTTATCTTCATATGTAGAATTTGTTTCGTTGATTTTAAGTTTCACGATGGAGAATAAGTTAGTGGCATTATGAAAAATGGTGACGACAGGTTTGCCTGTAATATACATCGCTTCTTGTTGAAATAAATCGATTTGATTTGGCAAAGCTGTCGCCTCCTAGAATGGTTATTGACTTAATGCAATCATGTCGTACACATAACGTGCCTGTTCGAAATTCGGTTGCAGTGTATACGCCTGTTTCAAATGATACAAAGCATCATTCGTGCGGTCTGTGGATACAGCGTACAAAACGCCCAAATTGTAGTGGGCATCTGCATTGTTCAAGTCTTCATGAATGACATACATAAATTCTGGTTCAGCTTCCTTGAACATCTCAAGAGCTGCCAATCCGATGCCGTAAGACAAGCGGATTTGTACATCTGTTGGCTCAAGTTCAGCTGCACGTTGTAAATAAGGCAGTGCAAGTTTAGGGTTCCCCAATCGTTCGAAGCATTTCCCTAACATGAAGTAAGCGTCAGCACCTTGAATGCCAAACTGAATCGATTTCTCATAAAGCTTCGCCGCTTCTTCGTAACGTTCCTGCTCGTAATATAAATTAGCCAATCCATAAAAAGCTGTCGCTGCTTTTTCATCCAGAGTAATAGCCTTTTGGAAGAAGCGTTCAGCACGTTCTGTTTCATTCATGCGTGCCAGTAAGTTTCCAAAGTTAATATATCCAAGTGGGTTATTCGGCTCTTCTTCAATTGCATTATTGAAATGAACAACAGCTTGTTCATAATCTTTGTTTTGAATGGCTGCAATGCCAAGTTCCAATTCTTTCATCTTCTCACTCCTCGTTCATTAGCCGACGTATGTCAATTTTTTTCCGTTCTTTATGACTTCGTCAATTGTTCCGCCACCAAGACATACATCACCGTCATATAAAACGACTGCTTGTCCAGGGGTAATTGCACGGACAGGCACTGCGAAAGTAATAACCGCGCCGTTGTTTTCCGTCAATTCCACATCAACTTTTACGTCTTCCTGACGGTATCTGAATTTCGCTGTACAAGAGAACGTATTGTCTTTTTTCTCATTCGTTGTAAAACTCATGTTAACAGCTGTCAATTGATCAGAAAATAGTGCTTCGTGATGTATGTTTTGGCCGACCAGCAATTCGTTATTCTCAAGATTTTTCCCTAGAACAAACCACGGGTCGCCAGCTCCACCAATCCCTAAGCCATGACGTTGACCGATTGTGTAATACATTAGACCATCATGACGGCCCATAACTTCCCCGTCCATTGTTACCATATTCCCCGGCTGTGCAGGCAAGTATTGGCTCAGGAATTCCTTGAAATTGCGTTCGCCGATAAAACAAATGCCTGTTGAATCTTTTTTTGCTGCTGTTGCCAATCCAGCTTCTGCAGCGATTTGACGAACCAATTTCTTTTCAAGATGACCAATTGGGAACATAACTTTCGATAATTGTTCCTGATTCAATTGATTCAAGAAATACGTTTGGTCTTTATTGTTATCCAGACCGCGAAGAAGTTGGGTTTCTCCGTCCACTTCCTTGACTTGAGCGTAATGTCCGGTAGCCAAATAATCAGCACCCAAACTGATTGCATGCTCAAGGAATGCCTTGAATTTAATTTCTTTATTGCACATCACATCTGGATTTGGGGTTCTACCTGCTTTATATTCTTCCAAAAAGTAAGTGAACACTTTATCCCAATATTGTTTCTCAAAATTCACTGCATAGTACGGAATGCCGATTTGGTTACAGACCTTGATGACGTCGTCATAATCTTCCGTTGCTGTACATACGCCATTTTCGTCAGTATCATCCCAGTTTTTCATGAAGATTCCGATGACATCGTACCCTTGTTCTTTCAATAAATAAGCTGCAACGGACGAATCAACGCCACCCGACATGCCGACAACTACACGTGTTTCTGCAGGACTTTTTAATTGTTGCATCTCTTTCACCTTTTCTACATTTATTTCACAAGTCTATTTAATACGGCGGCAGTTTTCGTTGCTGCTTCCGTTACATCGTCAAGTGTTATTCCATAACCAAAGCTGAAGCGGATAGAATTACGAAGTTCATCCGCATTTTCTCCGAACATTGCTACAAGCACATGGGATGGATCGATGGATCCTGCTGTACAAGCTGAACCGCTCGATACAGAAAGTCCAGCCATATCCAAATTCACCAATAGTGCTTCCACGTCCGTCCCTTTGAAGCTGACGTTTAAAATATGCGGAAGAGTCGATTGTACATTCCCGTTAACTTGGAATGCAATTCCTTTGTCTTCCCATGTGGAAATCATTATTTCCTTAAATTGTTGGTACAGTTTTCGTTTTTCATCCATCGACTGCTGTGCAATCGATACGGCCTCTGCGAAAGCAAGTACACTAGGTACATTTTCAGTACCCGCGCGACGTTTGCGTTCCTGCTGTCCACCAAAAAGCTGTGGTGATAATTTTGTGCCTTTTCGCTGATAAAGGAAGCCAATTCCTTTAGGACCATTGATTTTATGTGAGGAAACAGACAATAAATCCACATGAAGATCATCCACTGATATTGGCATCAATCCGTATGCTTGAACAGCATCTGTATGGAAAGTAGCCTGGTGGTGTTTCAACAATTGGCCAATTTCTACAATCGGTTGAATGGCCCCCATTTCATTGTTTCCAAGCATGATGGTCACTAAAATGGTATCTTCACGAAGTGCTTGTTTAAAGTCTTCCACTGACACAAGCCCTTGTTCATTGACAGGTAAATAAGTCACGTCAAATCCTTCTTTTTCTAGCTTTTCACATGCATGCAAAACGGCATGATGTTCAATTTGAGACGTGATAATATGTGAGCCAAGAGATTTACGCGCAAATGCTGTTCCGAAAATCGCCAAGTTATCCGCTTCCGTCCCGCCACTGGTCATTATGATATCCTGATCTTTCGCACCAATGCTATTTGCCAAAAGCTCACGGGCTTGATCCAACTGTTTTCGGGCTTCCCGGCCAGTCGCATGAATACTTGATGGATTGCCATACGACTGTTCCATCGTGTGGACTAATTTCTCAATGACTTGCGGATGTACGGGCGAAGTAGCTGCGTGGTCTAAGTAAATTCTATTCATGTCGAACTCCTTTTTAAAGGTTGTTCAAAAATCGTTTTTTGAACGCACACTTAAATGTAATACATGTATCCGTCATCTGATGACGTGTCACTGAATTTAGCTAAATCTTCAATCGTTGTAGTATCCAGAACGGTTTTTACGGCATCACGAATGCGAAGCCACAATTCTCGTTGAGGAGGAGCTTCATTTTCAATGCCTTCCACCGGTTGAATCGGTCCTTCCAGTACTCGGATGACATCCCCGGCAGAAATTAAATGAGGTGGCTTTGAAAGCATATATCCACCGTGTGCTCCGCGGACACTTTTAACTAGGCCCGAATTACGAAGCGGTGAAACCAATTGTTCTAAATAAGCTTCCGATAATTCATTGTCTGATGCTATTTGACGGAGAGGTACTGGACCTTCTCCAAATTGTTTGGCTAGCTCTATCATAATCGTTAATCCGTATCGACCTTTTGTCGAAATTCTCACGTTATTCACCCCGTATAATCCTTAAAATCATCTACATAGTATATCACATTTCCGACCAATCGCCTGTGAAATGACTTTTCGTCCGGTAACACGTATACTAGAGAACAAATGTACGAATTTAGGAGGTACTCACGATGCAAAACGAACCACTTGCTTATCGAATGAGACCGCAAAAATTGGATGAAATCGCTGGTCAGCAAGACATAATCGGAAAACATACACCTTTATATAAAATGATTGCGAACGGCCATGTCCCTTCAATTTTGTTATACGGTGAGCCGGGAATCGGCAAGACATCCCTAGCTTATGCCATTGCCGGTACTAGCAATCTTTCTTTCATCGCACTTAATGCGACACGCTCAGGCAAGAAAGATATAGAAGAAGTGGTGGCTGAGTCACGCGTAACAGGAAAAGTTCTGTTATTCCTTGATGAGATCCATCGTTTCAATAAATTACAGCAAGATACTTTGCTCCCCCATGTTGAAAGCGGCGCAATCGTATTGATTGGTGCCACAACGGAAAATCCATTTCATGATGTAAACCCGGCTATCCGTTCCCGTTGCGGTGAAATCAAACAACTGAAACGTTTGACGGCTGAAGACTTATTGGTATTGATACAACGCGCATTACAAGACGACAAACGCGGCCTGGGCCGACAAAAGATTAATATCTCTGAAGAACAGCAAATGAAAATCGCAGAAGCGGCAAATGGTGATGCCCGAAAAGCTTTAACTCTGCTTGAATCTGTCGTTTCCGCGTCTGACGATGAAGATGGCGTGGTTGTAGTAGACGATGCTTTGCTCCAAAATCTCGTCGATCGCATCGGCGTGTTCGGGGATAAAAAAGGGTCTCATTTTTATAATTTGTTATCTGCATTGCAAAAATCCGTGCGCGGAAGTGACGTCAATGCGGCCATGTATTACTTGGCTCATTTACTTGAAAATGGTGATTTGGTAGCAGTCTCGAGACGCCTTCTTGTCATGGCATACGAAGATATCGGCGTTGCAAATCCAGCAGTTGGCGCGCACGTTCTTGCGAGCATTCAGGCAGCTGAACGATTGGGGTTGCCGGAAGCTCGCATTCCGTTGGCAAATGCTGTCGTGGAAATGTGTTTATCGGAGAAATCCAATTCAGCTTATAAAGCAATTGATGCTGCCATTGCTTCCATTCATGCCGGAAAAGTTGGCGATATCCCGAGCCATCTGAAAGATACACATTATGCAGGAGCAGCTGCACTCGGACACGAAGGATATTTATATCCGCACAACACACCGATTGGATCATTTGGCGGTTGGGTCAATCAAACCTATCTGCCTGACAATTTGATTGGTTCGAAGTATTACAATCCGGTGCTCGCGGGCGAAGAAAAGAAACTTGCGGGTATTTATCAGAAGTTGGAATCATTTAAAGGAAAGAAGACCTGAATCGCCAGCGAGCGGTTCAGGTCTTTTTATGTGTTGTGGTGAAGAATTAGGAGGAAATTGGTTAGTTGCCCCTATAAACGTGAAAGTTGCCCCAATCCGCACAAAAGTTGCCCCTATCGAACGAATAGTTGCCCCTATCACCTAATTCATCACAAGAAAAAAGGCCACCCCAGTTTAACTTGAAGGGTCGCCTTCTCAAATTAATTAGAACGTACGCGTTTTACCGGAATTTCTTTTGTAATATCGTTAATAACCCAGCTTGCTGCCACTAATCCGGCAACAGACGGTACGAATGCGTTCGACGATGGTGGCATTTTTGCCTTACGAATTTTCGCATCTGGCTTACCAACTGTTTCCACCACATCTTCTCGAACGACAATCGGGCTTTCGTCAGAAAAAACAACAGGAATTCCTTTATAGATTCCTTCTTTACGAAGTTTCGTACGAATCACTTTTGCCAAAGGATCCGTATGTGTTTTAGAAATATCAGCAATTTTGAAGCGTGTAGGGTCTGTTTTATTTGCTGCCCCCATACTTGAAATGACTTTGACGCCTCGAGCCAGACATTCTTTCATTAAATGGATTTTGTAAATGATAGTATCAGAAGCATCAATCACGTAATCCAAGTTATGGCTGAAGAATTCTTCGTATGTTTCTTCTGTATAGAACATGTGCAAATCATGTACTTCACATGCAGGATTGATGTCCAAAATTCGTTCCTTCATTACTTCGGACTTCGAGCGTCCTACTGTTGATGTATAAGCAACCAATTGGCGATTGATGTTTGTAATATCTACATTGTCTTTATCAACGAGGATGATTTTCCCGATACCGCTTCTTGCACATGCTTCCGCAGCAAAAGAACCTACGCCTCCAATACCCAAAATAGCGACTGTCGTGTTTTTTAGCAGGTCGACACCTTCAGTACCTATGGCTAATTCATTTCGTGAAAATTGGTGTAACATATGATGTCCTCACAATCTATATCGTTTTAGTCGGGATTGTAATCATTAAAAACCCTCTAGCTTGAAGCAAGCTAGAGGGATTATTCATAATGTAGGACGAATCCCAATCGTGCCGTCATTATGAAGCGTATCGTTTTGAACCCGCACACAGCAGGTGGGTATCCACTTTACAACTTATAACGTCCCCTGGGGGCATGTTAGCCATTATAAAAGGAGGATTCCCGACGATATTATTGTTCGGTCAAAAGCGATTGGCAATTAACGAACACATCAGGATTCGTGTTACAAGTATCCTATCATATCTATTTTAGAAATTCAAGCCTCTCATTCACCTGATTTTAGATTTTTCTGAATACTAATTGCCAATGATAAATCTTTCAATTGTTCTTCCGAGACTGGGCTTGGCGCTTTTGTTAAAATATCGCTGGCACTCGCAGTTTTAGGGAAAGCAATTGTGTCACGTAAGTTTGTGCGACCAGCCAATAACATAACTAATCGGTCCAATCCTAATGCAATACCACCGTGCGGAGGTGTTCCATACTCAAACGCTTCAAGCAAAAAGCCGAACTGAGCTGTCGCTTCTTCCTGAGAGAAACCAAGAATACTGAACATTTTTTCTTGCACATCACGTTCATAAATACGCAGTGATCCGCCACCTAGCTCATAGCCATTTAACACTAAGTCATAGGCTTGTGCGCGGACGCTTGCTGGGTCCGTATCCATTAATTCGATGTCTTCAACGAAAGGCATCGTGAATGGATGGTGAGCTGCATAATAACGGCCTTCCTGATCGTCATATTCAAATAACGGCCAATCAATAATCCATAAGAAAGCAAATTTGCTTTCATCGATCAATTGAAGTTCTTTTCCTAATTTCATGCGAAGCGCACCTAAAGCATCAGCAACAACCGATTTTTTGTCAGCAACGAACAACAATAAATCTCCTGCTTCAGCGTTTAGTGTCTGAGCTAATTTCTCGCCTGCTTCACCTTCAAAGAATTTAGCGATTGGTCCTTTCAATCCTTCTGCATCGACTTTTAACCAAGCAAGACCTTTCGCACCATAGCGACCGGCAAACTCACCTAGCGCATCGATATCTTTTCGTGAATAATTGTCAGCTGACCCTTTGACATTGATTGCCTTTACTTGACCACCATTCTCAACGGCACCAGCAAATACTTTGAATGAAGAATCCGCAACCAATGCTGATACGTCCTGAAGTTCAAGACCAAAACGGACATCAGGTTTATCAGAACCAAAGCGATCCATTGCCTCTGTGTACTTCATGCGTCGGAAAGGCGTTTCAATTTCAATACCTTTGACGTCTTTCATCATTTTCTTCATCATACGTTCGTTCATTTCAAGAATATCTTCCATTGACATGAAGCTCATTTCCATGTCGATTTGAGTAAATTCAGGTTGACGGTCTGCACGTAAATCTTCATCGCGGAAACAACGCGCAATCTGGTAGTATTTTTCAAAGCCTGACACCATCAGCATTTGTTTGAACAATTGAGGTGATTGTGGCAATGCGTAAAATTCCCCGTCATGCACACGGCTTGGTACTAAATAGTCACGTGCTCCTTCCGGTGTTGATTTCGTAAGGATTGGTGTTTCCACTTCAAGGAATGTTTCTTCATCCAGGAATCGTCGAATCGATTTCGTTACTTCTGAACGCATTTTAAATGTTTCATACATTACCGGACGGCGAAGGTCTAAATAACGATATTTCAATCGTAAGTCTTCGCTGACATCTGTTTGGTTTTCAATCGCAAATGGTGGATTTTTCGCTTCATTAACAATGGTCACAAGATTTGCCTGAACTTCGATACGTCCCGTTACCATGTTTGGATTCACTTGTGATTCTTGACGGGCAACTACTTCCCCGCTCACTTCAACGACAAATTCATTACGTAATTTGTCTGCGATAGCCAACGCTTCCTGGGAAATGTCCGGGTTGAAAACAATTTGTACGATGCCCGAACGGTCGCGAAGATCTACGAAAATCAATCCGCCCAAATCACGTCTTTTTTGAACCCATCCTTTTAATACGACTTGTTGCCCAATTGCCTGTTCTGCTACTTCTCCACATGGATGTGTACGTTTTGTCATGCTAATTCCTCCATTGCTCTAGTTGCGATTTCTTCAAATTGTTCAACAATTTCATCGAATGCCAATTCCTGCTGCGTACCATTTGCTAAATATTTCAGTGAAACTTTGCCCGTTTCCAGTTCATTATCTCCGATAACTACTGAGAATTTTGCGTTCAGACGATCGGCCGATTTCATTTGTGCTTTCACTTTACGGTCTAAGTAATCCATTTCCGCTGAAATATTGTTTTGACGAAGTTGGGAAACGAATGAAACGGCTTTATCTTTCGCAGCTTCACCCATTGCTACCACATATACGTCGAGTGAATCGCTATTTGTGTACGATTCACCTTCTGCTTCCAATGCCAATAATAATCGTTCGATACTCATACCAAAGCCGATCCCAGGAGAATCTGGTCCACCTAGGTCTTCGACTAACCCATTATATCGACCGCCTCCACAAAGAGTCGTTATTGCGCCAAAGCCTTCACCTTCACTCATGATTTCAAAAGCTGTGTGATTGTAATAATCAAGACCACGTACTAAATTCGGATCGAGTTCATATTTAATCGATAAAATATCAAGGTAGTGTTTTACTTTTTCAAAATAAGTCAGAGATTCTTCATTTAAGTAGTCCGGTAATTGAGGAGCTGTGCCCATTAATGGATTCTCACGGTCTACTTTGCAATCAAGAATACGAAGCGGATTTTTTTGCAGACGGTTTTGACAGTCCGAACAAAACTCTTGGATGTGAGGAGCAAAGTGGGCAATTAATGCATCACGGTGAGCTTGTCGGCTTTCTGTATCTCCTAAAGAATTGAGAACCAATTTAATTTTCTTCAATCCTGCTTTTTTATAGACATTCATAGCAAGTGCCATGACTTCAGCATCAATTGCTGGATCTTTACTTCCGATTGCTTCAACGCCGAATTGTACGAATTGACGGTAGCGACCCGCTTGTTGACGCTCATATCGGAACATCGGACCCATGTAATATAATTTAACCGGTTGATTAGGCAGTCCGAATAATTTATTTTCTACAAATGAACGTACGACTGATGCTGTTCCCTCAGGGCGTAAAGTTAAGGAGCGATCGCCTCTGTCGGTAAACGTGTACATTTCTTTTTGTACGATATCTGTCGTATCCCCTACACTTCGCGTGAACAGTTCAGTATGTTCAAAAATAGGTGTACGGATTTCTTTATACTGAAACAACCGACACGTATCCCGAATTAATTCTTCAACTGCTTGCCACTTTTCTGTTTCACCTGGCAGTAAATCTTTTGTTCCTCTTGGCACATTAATCGACATATTAATGTCTCCTTTCATTGACAATATAAAAAGCTCCCGCCCCTTGCGCAAAAACGCAAGGGACGAGAGCTAATGTTAGCTTCCGCGGTTCCACCCTAATTGACACAAAAAGCTTGTGTCCTCTCAAGTCCGGATAACGACCGGTTCCGTTTCCGTCTACTGCACCGCGAGGGTATTTCGACGAAAAACCTATCAAGTGTTGTTCACTGAGTGCTTCTGTAGGAAAGATTCCAGCCACGTCTTTCCCTCTCTTAACAGCGTATTAAACAGCTACTTTCTTGGTCATTGGCAATTTGTTTGATTCAGATTATACCTTATCTTAATGACTGTCGTTTGAGATGTCAACCTTTTTTCAGAAAGCTATAGTTTTTTCAGCCAACAGTCTTTACAATGTACAAAAGGAGGGATTTTATGACAAAATTTCAACTTCGACAAAATGTGCAAATTTTACTAGTACTATTTTTATTATTATCTCTTATCCTACCTTCATCTATACAAGCTGAGGGTGAAAATGTCCAGTCGACTGTATCAAATTTACATTTACGTTCAGGACCGGGACTTGCCTATCCGATTATTGCTTCTATGAAAATGGGCGATCAAATGCTAGTTCTTGAACAACAGGGTGATTGGTTAAAGGTTCGTCGTGGAACTTCTGAGGGATGGGTTGCATCTTGGTACACGAAGCAATTGGGTGAAAAAAAACAAGCGACCGGACAACTTGTTGTTTCTAAAGTAGACAGATTGAATGTCCGTTCCCAACCTTCGACTGATGCAGCGGTCCTGGCAAAACTTTCTGCCGGCGATCAAGCGACACTGTTGACTGATCATGGAAAATGGGCTGAGATTTCCTTTAATCAAGTTAAAGGTTTTGTTGCGAAAGAATACATAACGGTTCAAACAAACGATTCTAAGCCTTCTAAGCAAAGCGCGAAGAAAGAAAATCAGTTCGAAGTTTCAGTTGATAGTCTTAACGTCCGTTCCAAACCAGATTTAACAGCAAAAAAAGTTGCCAACGTCAATAAAGGGGAACAATTTAAAATTATTGAAAAACAACACAATTGGGTGAAGATCGAACTTTCATCTAATGAAAGTGGCTGGGTCTATTCTTTTTATGGCACGTTGACTGCAACTGCCAGTACTACTTCTTCCGAGAAGCCGAAACAAGAACAAGGTAGTAAAAAAACGAAAAGCAAAAATATCTTTATCGTATACAATGGTACGAATTTGCGTTCCACCCCTGACACATCGGGTGAAGTCGTCTATCGAGCAAATGCTGGCGAATCATTTGAAACAATCGGACAAACTGGAGATTGGTATGAAGTAAACACGCCAAATGGCACAAAAGGCTATGTTGCCAATTGGGTAATCTCTACCGATGCCGCTGAAAAAGAAACACACCAACAGAAATCAAAATCAAAACGTAAAAAAGGCACATTAAATGGATTAACCATCGTTGTCGATCCTGGGCATGGTGGAAATGATCACGGCACTACAGGAGCCAGAGGAACGGATGAAAAAGGAATTACTCTTCGCACATCTGAACTTTTGGCAAGCAAATTACAGTCTGCAGGTGCCAATGTCGTCATGACACGTGATTCCGATATCTATGTTGACTTACGAAAACGCGTGGCTATCGGCCATCAACTCGCTGCAGATGCTTTTATCAGTGTTCATTATGACGCAACCGACAGCAGTGCGATTAATGGGTTCACTACTTATTACATGCATGGCTATCAAAAAGGACTTGCTCAAAGTGTACATCGATCCCTTGGGAACACAATTTCCTTGCGTGACCGCGGTGCTCAGCCTGGAAATTATCTTGTACTGCGAGAAAATCGTCAGCAAGCGATCTTGATTGAACTTGGTTTCCTGAGTAATCCATCAGAAGAACGTGCAGTGACGACTGAACAATTCAGAGAACAAGCATCTTTGGGCATTTACAATGGAGTCGTCAATTATTTCGATGATCAATTGGAATAGAAAAAAGCTCGTCCAATAAATTCTGGACGAGCTTTTTTATCATTTCTTTAAAGATCACAGATATTTTTTTGTGCTTTCAGAACATGAGCAACGTTTAATGATTTCATGGTCCACTATGATCCTCTTAACTGGTTCATTTGGATTTTCCAATAGTTGAATCATACTTTTTGCCGCCTGATAGCCGATTTCGAAAATATTGATATCAACTGAGGTTAAAGGTGGATGGGACAGTTCAGTAAAAAGCACATTATTGAAGCTGATGATCGACATGTCTTCAGGGACGGAAATATTCATTTCCAACAATGTATTCAAAACGCCAAGTGCAATTAAATCATCAGCCACCACCAAAGCGGTAGGAGGTTCTTCCAGATTGATGAGCTTCCCAATAGCCTCTTGCCCACCTTCACGTAAAAACTGACTGTGTATAATATAATCGTCGTTGCTTTGAACACCAGCTTCACCTAGAGCTTTTTCAAAACCTAGTAACCGCTCGACCGTCACCACAAAGTTCAGATCTCCGCCAATAAAACCTATTTGTTTATGCCCCAGGCTCAGCAAGTAACTCGTCGCTTCTTTTGTCGCTTTATAGTTATCGTTATCTACATATGTAATTTTCTCCACATCTTTAAACGGTTTTCCTATTACGACAAATGGAAAATTTCTTTCTCTCAAATAATTCAAGACCTTGTCTTCAATCCGGGAATATAAAAGGATGACTCCGTCAACACGTCCGCCCTGCACCATTTGTACAACCCCGTCAAAAATCTCTTCATCTGTATTCCCCGTATTGATCTGCAACGCATAATGTCGTTCATTAGCTCCGTCACTTAACCCTCTCAATACTGTCGGGAAAAATGGATTCTGGAAGAATACATCTGTTGAGTTTGGCAAAACCAATCCAATAACTCTTGTTGACTGATTGGCTAAACTGCGAGCGATAAAATTCGGATGATAGCCTAGTTCATCCATAGCAGCTCTTACTTTAATTTTAGTTTTTTCACTGATTCGAGGGTTATTCGCAATGACCCTCGACACGGTTGAAGGTGCCACATTTGATAGTTTGGCAACGTCTTTGATTGTGATGGCCAAAGCTCCTCATCCTCTCTTTAAGAACTTCATAACCATAATTCATATAAATCTATTATAACGATTGTTGACGAATTAATTTACAAAATAATTAATATTCAAGTGGTTATTTTTTGATTTCGTCTCATAAAGAACCAAAATCCAAAAATGTAGTTTGACCATAATCTTTTCGACGAGTAACCGCAGGAGCAGTTGGTCCAAACCTTTGCGACGAGTAACCGCAGAAGCAGGTTTTTTTGTCGCGGATTCCATAACTTTTAATAAAAAATTCAAATTAAACATGGGTATTAACCTTTTGTCCCGCCTGCTGTTAGACCAGATACGAAATATTTTTGGAACATCAAGAACAGAATCGCGATAGGAATTGCTACTAATACTGCACCTGCTGCGAACTTTGTGAATTCATTACCAAACTGCTTGGCCACCATTTCGTATAGACCGACGGCAAGTGTAAATTTCTGATCATCGCGTAGTAAAATCCGTGCGAGGATGAAATCACCCAAAGGTGCGATGAACGAGAACAATGCAACTACTGCAATGATTGGTTTAGCCAAAGGCATAACAATTTGGAAGAAGATGCGCATATGACCTGCACCATCCATTTTTGCCGATTCATCCAGTTCTCTTGGAATGGTGTCCAAATAACCTTTCATCAGATACGTATTCATCGGTATTTGTCCACCTACATACACAAGAATTAATCCTAGATGCGTATCAATCAAACCTGTACGGATGGCTAATACGAAAATCGCTATTAATGCTGCAAAGTTTGGAATCATTTGCAGGATTAAAAATGTCAGCAAGCCGTTCTTTCTTCCATAGAAACGGTATCGTGAAAAGGCATAAGCTGTAAATGACACAGAGATAACCGTTAAAACCATCGTAATGACACTTATTTTCATGGAATTCCAATACCAAAGAAGGTAATTGGATTTCTCTGTATCAAACAAGAAATCATAATGTTTGAATGTTGGATTATCGGGAAACATTTTTGATCCTGATAAACTTTGACCTGGATTAAATGAAGATCCAATAACCCATAGCAATGGATACACAACAATGGCAACCATCGCTAAAATAGCTAAATAAGATAACGTGAGGCGGATGATTCTGCTTTTTTTATTACTCATGTTACATCATATCCTCCTCTTGGAAAGATTTCGTGCGTTTAAATTGCCATAACGCTACGGAGATGACAATGATTGAAAGAATCATGGTGACAGCAGCCGCTTTTCCGTATTGTGCACTGGTCATGGTCAAACGATAGATCCAGGATATGAGGATATCGGTACCCCCGGCATTTTGGCTCGGAATCGCAGGACCTCCCCCGTTGAACAGGAAAATAACGTTAAAGTTATTAAAATTGAATGTATATTGCGTAATGATTATTGGCGCCGTCGCATACAACACTAACGGCAACGTAATCGAGAAGAACTTTTGCATGATGGATGCGCCGTCCACATTTGCTGCTTCATACAATTCATCAGGAATGGATTGAAGAACCCCTGTTGTCATCGCAAAAATGAACGGGAATCCTAACCATGTCTGAATCATAATCAACGCAAATCTCGTCCACATTTCATTCGTCATCCAAGGCAACCCAGCTTCGAGCCCTATTAAGGGAAGGATGGATTTATTGATGACACCGAAAGTTTCGTTGAACATACCCGAGAAAATCAAGATTGTGATGAACGATGGAACAGCCCACGGTAAAATCATGATTGTACGAATGATTGCTTTTCCTTTCAAATCCTTTTGATTAACAAGAATCGCTAGGAAGATCCCTAGAGCTACTTGGAAAGTTGTAGCAACGAAAGTCCAGACAATGGTCCAAGCAAGTACAGCAAAGAATGTTTTTCTCCAAATGTCCAATTTATAAATATCAATAAAGTTTTGGAATCCAACCCAGTCCACTAAATTTCCTGGTGGTGAATGGTACAAATCGTAATTGGTAAATGCCAAAAGTATGACAAATAATATTGGGAAAATAACAACAAAAATCAAGAGGAAGAATCCTGGTGAGATCATTAAGTAGGGAAATCCATTATTTATTAAGTTATGGTATTGCTGTCTTACCGAGTTTACCGATTCGCCTAGATCACGTTTCTTTCCGTTATGGTACGCGTCAAATAAATTAAACGCATACACACATAGACCCATGATGGTGATAATTAAAGCAATGATGCCATCGATTAACAGGAATACTGAATTATCTAATCCAGCAATTTCCCCTAAAGTGACAATGCCCCAATAACCTACTCCTAAAAACTCAGAAAAAACGATGGCAAACGATGCCGCTAAAATTAAAAAGATCATTCCTTTAATAAATTGCTTATTGTAAAACTGTCCGAATCCAGGAATTATGGAGAGCAATGTGGCATTTCTTCGATGATGAGTAGCAGTTGTTAAACCTTCCATTCGGGCTTTGGCCTCCTTTTCAGCATAGAAGAAAGTGTTGAGTATGTATCACAATCGGTAATTGTAGTTTTCAATACTTATAGTATGCTATTCGAAAAACTGAAATTAATAGGATAAATAAAAGGATAGGCAATACCCTCCGGAATGAAGGATACCGCCCATGTCTTTTTCCAGCATTTTGATACCAGCGTGATATGCTACCTAAGTCTCTACCATATCCATAATAAAAAGCTATGGCAGGTGGTTGTAACTGATTAACTTTCTCAGGCATCGGAGTAGATCTTGGGAGACACACTTAGCAAGTATTATTTCGCTGGGTGATTTGTTTCAATGTTAGTTTTGATAGATTTAACAGCTTCGTCCAAAGCTGCTTGTGGTTCAGATTTACCTGTAGCCACAGTTTGAAGTGCAGAAGCCATTGGTCCCCAAACTTCGCCCATTTCTGGAATGTTTGGCATTGGCACTGCGTATTGAGATTGAACAGCTACAGCTTTAGCTCCTTCATTGTCAGCAATAATTGGATCTTCAACTAATGCTACGTTAGCAGGAATTTCTGAAACTGCTTCAAAACGAGCTTTCGAGTTTTCATCATTAGACAAGTGTTCGATAAGTTTTGTTGCCCAGTAAGGATTTTTCGTGAACTTCGTTACGTGCCATCCTTTAACACCCATGAATGTTTTAACATGCTCTCCGTTTGGAAGTGTTGGCATTGGAGCAATTCCGATGTCAACTCCTGCGTCTCTCATTGATTGGAATGCCCAAGGTCCGTTCATAACTGCAGCAACTTTACCTTCGTTAAATAGGCCGTCCATTGCAGCACCGCCAGTTTCACCTATAATACCTTTAGGGAATAATCCTTCTGTGTACCATTTTTGAATGTATGCAGCACCTTCTACAGCGCCTTCATTGTTCAAGCCAATATCTTTACGGTCAAGACCTTCTGCGCCTTCGTTGAACACATATCCACCCATACCTGCAATCGCACCGTGTGCAAAGTAGAAGTTATCCCAAAGTGCAAGGAATCCGTAGTTTTCACCTTTTGTGAAATCTTTAGAGAATGTATAAAGCTCATCCATTGTTTCAGGAGCTTTTTCCATTAATGCCTTGTTATAAATAAATACTGGTGTTTCTGTTGCTTTAGGAAGACCGAAAAGTTTTCCATCATACATTTGAGCAGTAATTGAAGATTCGCTATATGTTTTTAATACTGAATCTTCAACTTTAATTTCTTGAATAAGTCCTTCAGTTACAACTTGGCCGATTTGGTCATGAGGAAGAGTTACAACGTCTGGAGCATTTCCTGTTGGACCATCTAGACGTAATTGATCACGGATTTTATCAGCCATATTCAACTCTTTAAATTCAACTTTGATACCATACTCTTTTTCGAAAGATTCGATAGCAGCTGGTAACCAGTCTTTTGACTTGTCAACATCTTCCCAGATTACAAGTTTCTCTGGTTTAGGCTCTTCAGCCACGTCTTTGCCATCTGAGTCTTTACCGTCAGTTTCTGGATTTTCTGCACGATCAGGTGCACAAGCGCCGAGCATTGCTAATAAAAGAACAAGCATCATTAAAAATAAACTTTTCTTCATCATGACCCTCCTAATATCTTTTTGAACACTCACCTATACAACCGTTTGCACAAATCTAAAAACTCGTAAAAATGAAAACGCTATCATCTCTTTTTAAAAAAATAATGATTGTCTTCAAAAGACCTTTTCCGAATCTTTTAAACTTGTGAAAGCGATTGCACAAATATAGTTTTAATTATAATGATTGTTTCTAATTTTACAATAACTATTTTTAACAATCGTTAAAGGAAATTTTTTAGTTGACTGGATGTCTCATTTTCAGAACAATAAATTTAATAGGGATTGAATTGATTGAATTGTTTTGTTAATCTGAGACGAAGTTTTTAAATTGGCTCTGTTAACTTTTTGTGTTGATTTTGAATTAAAGGGATAAAGATTCCCTTTCTTTCAGCAACATCGTTTATCAGAGCATATAAAATAAACATAAGGTGGTGTTGGAATGGAACGTTCGGCAATTTTTCACCGACCAGGGAATAATTACTCCTTTGTTCTTGACGAGGGCACGCTTTGCATAAGGATTCGCACAAAAAAAGCGGATGTTAAACGGATCGACCTTATTTATGGCGATCCATATATTTGGGAAAATGACAAATGGATTTTTCAACGAGCAGATGTATTCATATGTGCAACTGATGCATTGTTCGATTACTGGGAAGTAAATATCAGTCCCCCTCACCGTAGAATTCGGTACGGATTTGAACTGCACTCGAACGAAGAAACCGTTGTTTTATCGGAAAAAGGATTTCATGAAGAAATCATATATGATTGTGGCTATTATTTCTGCTTCCCCTACCTCCATAAGTCAGAGCTGTTTGATTCTCCGGAATGGGTGAAAAATACGGTATGGTATCAAATTTTTCCAGACCGTTTCTTCAACGGAAACAAATTAAACAATCCGAAAGACGTTCAACAATGGGGAGAAACTGAACCATCAACCAACAATTTCTTTGGTGGCGATCTGCATGGTGTCGAGCAACAACTTGATTACTTAGAAAAACTCGGCATAAACGGCATTTATTTTACACCAATTTTCACTGCACCATCCAACCATAAATATGACACCATTGATTATTTTTCGATTGATCCTCAATTCGGAACGAAAGAAGATTTCAGAAACTTGGTCGAGGCATGTCATGCCCGTGGAATCAAAGTGATGTTGGATGCTGTTTTCAATCATTGTGGTTACTACTTCCCTCCCTTCCAGGACGTATTAGAAAAAGGAAGGGGTTCAGAATACGTAAACTGGTTCTATCCGCACAGTCTTCCCTTGCAGGAAGGAGATCGTCCAAATTACGAAGCATTTGCATTTGTTTCCCAAATGCCCAAATTGAATACACAGAACCCTAAAGTAAAAAAATATTTGCTGGATGTTGCTGCTTACTGGATAAAAGAGTTTGATATTGACGGCTGGCGACTGGACGTTGCCAACGAAGTGGATCACCAATTTTGGCGTGATTTCCGAAATGTCGTCCGTAACGAAAAACCTGATGTCTATATTCTTGGGGAAGTATGGCATGATGCCATGCCTTGGCTCAACGGTGATCAATTTGATGCCGTAATGAACTATCCGTTCGCTACTAATGTATTGCAACTACTGGCCAGTCAGACCATATCTGCTACTGAGTTTATGGACTCACTGACTACTGTTCTGCAAAGCTATCCAAATAATGTGATGAACGTCACGTTCAATTTGGTGGGCAGCCACGACACATCGAGAATACTTACGGAATGTCAGGACGATGTAAAACGCGTCAAACTGATTTATTTACTGATGTATACATTCATGGGGTCACCTTGTATGTACTATGGGGACGAGATTGGCATGACAGGTGGAAAAGACCCTGGCTGCAGAGCTTGCATGGAATGGGTTGAAGAGAAACAGAATACGGACCTTCTAGCTCATGTGACAAAATGCATTTCATTACGAAAACAACATACATTGCTCGCCAATGATGGTCATTTCCAGTTTATGAACTGGGTTGAAAGTAATCTTGTCGTTTACCGAAGATATATGGATGACAGGAATATTTTCGTACTGATTAACCCTACAAATTCAACTCAGACTTATCAAATTCCATATGAGATAAAAAACAACTCGTTGAAAAATCTATGGACAGATGAAAAAATAGTTACAAGCGGGTCATCACCACAAATTCAGCTATTGCCATATGATTTTAAGATAGTGGAATTTTACGCTGTTTAATAAAAGCTCTTTAACCGAATATGTTGATTTAATTTTATTGGTATCGATTCCCTTACTTCAACAACATCGTTTAACTAATTCTATAGAAAAGACATATTCAATTAGGGTATTGATATAAAGGGATAGTAAAGGAAATTTGATTAAAAGTATCGCGCGAACCCATGTTTTACGATAAATAAAAAGAAGCCATTTTGAAAAAAGAATAATCAAAATGGCTTCTTTTCTTTTCCTTTTCGATTGAAGGATTCTAAGTGAATTTTAATCAAACTTTTTTATAAAACGAAATGTTCATTCAAGAATAAACATTATTAATTCGAAACTTGAGTTTTTTTCATCATTGAAACTAGTGCCATTCCAATTAAAGAAACAATCCCTAAGAAGAATAATAAGAATCCAATTGGGATTAAGAAGAAGGGCTCTTCTAAGGTACCATCCGGTGTTATATTACTTCCAATGATGGCCTTAGCAATAAAGCAGATTACTCCTAAAAAAATTGGTGTTGATGCGATAAAATATTTTTTCTTCATATCATTTTTCCTCCATAAAAGTTTGTTTAATCATTTTTTATATTCCAAGATATCACCTGGCTGACAGTCTAATACTTCACATATTTTCTCTAATGTCGAAAACTTAATTGCTTTTGCTTTTCCATTTTTTAAAATTGAGACGTTTGCCATTGTGATACCAAGCTTTTCCGATAATTCAGTAACACTCATTTTCCTCTTTGCCAGCTTTACATCAAGATTAACTATGATAACCACCATGTTAACCTCAAATCGTTAATTCGTTATCCTGCTTTATATCACTTGCTTTATGCATTAAATAAGAAAGTAAAGAAGTAAATACAGAAATAACAACTGCAAAAAATAGAATAAGCAAAAGAATCATTAATAGATTAGTGTTGTAGTTACCACTAATAAATACATAAAGCAGTGCAAAAACATATAAAACTCCTTCTATCATTGCTAAAACACTTATACGCTTTAACCTATTTGCATTTTTTAATGTAAAATCGTTGCCTACATTAATATCTGAACAGATACTCCAGCCTATACATAAAGCAAAAAAGTAAGGAATGCCAGTTATCCAAATACAAGCAATTAAAGGTTTATATAGCTCTTTTAAGGGATCAGAATCTAACAATATATTCTTCCCTGTTTCTGGTCCAATATAGACACAGAACATTAAACCAAATAACCAGCAAAATACAATAATTATTTTTAACCACTTTGCTAATTCATTCTGTTTCAATGACTCACCTTCTTCTCAACTTTCTAATGTTAGAATAATCTACGACACATTCTTAGTCAATACTTATTTATCGTAAAACAATAAATTATTATTACTTTACTATAAATGTCCACGATTTGGATAATTTTGCGTAAATTAAAACCAGGTACTCATGAATAAAGTGAGTCCTGGTCTTTTGCTTAAATGTTGTTCATTTATAATAATGATTGTAATTTGTAATAAAGTTGGATTTAAAATCATCTATCCTCTATAGATTTCAAAGGTAGTTTTACCACACTCTTTGCGACGAGTAACCGAAGGCGCAGCACTTTTGAAGACCCACAAGTATGTGTTTTTCATACTTGTTGGCTCATGCGGAACATGTGGCAAAAGCAAATGTACGATAAACATAAACAACCATATCCTTTACCATAGCCAAATAAAAAAAACACCCTTTTCAACTACGAGCCATATGAAATGGTTTCGTATTGAAAAAGGGTGTTTTCTATTTATTTTGATTCCACAATCAATGTCACGGGACCGTCATTCGTCAAAGATACATCCATCATTGCGCCAAAGACACCTGTTTCGACATGTAAATTCAAATTACGAAGTTCTTCGTTAAATAAATCCCAAAGCGGCTTCGCGATATCGGGTTTGGCCGCTTCACTGAAGCTCGGTCTTCTGCCTTTTCTAGTATCTCCATAAAGTGTAAATTGGGAAACGGATAAGATAGAGCCACTTGCTTCAAAAATGGATAGATTCATTTTCCCGGTTTCATCTTCAAACAAACGAAGATTCGCCACTTTTTCTGCTACATAGCGAACATCTTCTTCGGTATCTTCATGGGTAATGCCCACGAGCAGAACCAAACCTTTATCGATTTGCCCGGTGACTTCCCCATTAACTGTAACTTTTGCTTCTAAACTTCGCTGTAATACGACTTTCAAAACTAAACCCTCAATTCGTCATTCGTTGTACGGAATGAATATCTGGAATTTGTTTAATTCGTTCAACAATTTTGTGTAAATGTGCAATATTTGTAATCATGATGGTCATATTGATGGTAGCTATCTTATCGCGATCTGCTTTACCACTGACTGCTGAAATATTAGTTTTCGCTTCATTCACCACTTGCATCACTTCGTTCAATAAACCAGGACGATCGAAAGCGGAAATTTCAATATCGACTTGATATTCCTTACGCGTCGCCGTCGTTGGCTGTCCCCACTCAACGTCAATTATACGTTCATTCCCTGTTGCATCCTGCACATTCGGGCAATCGTCTCGATGAACTGAAACCCCGCGGCCTTTTGTAATAAAACCGACGATTTCATCACCCGGAACCGGACTACAGCAACGGGATAAGCGGATAAGCAAGTTGTCGATTCCTTTGACAATAACACCTGATTCGGTTGCTTTTCGAATAGTTGGCGTGTGCATTTCTTTAGTGATTTTCTCTAAAGCTTCTTCCTGATCACGTATCTTACGCATTTTCTCTGCCAGACGGTTTACTACCTGCTGTGCAGTAATGCCGTTAAATCCTACTGCTGCATACATATCTTCTTCGCTCGTGAAATTGAACTTTTCACATACGCGTTTGATATTTTCATTCGTTAATACTTCTTTAATATCAAACTCTTGTGCTTTTATTTCTTTTTCAATCATTTCATGCCCTTTATGGACATTGTCATCACGAACTTGTTTTTTGAAGAACTGCTTTATTTTATTTTTGGCTTGTGAGGATTGGGCGATTTTCAGCCAATCTCGACTAGGTCCAAATGATTGCTTGGAAGTTAATATCTCTACGATATCACCTGTTTGCAGCTTCGTATCAAGTGGCACCATTTTTCCGTTTACTTTTGCACCGATGGTCTTGTTACCGATTTCGGAATGCACGCGAAAAGCAAAATCAATGGGAACCGAACCTGCAGGAAGCTCCATTACATCCCCTTTTGGAGAAAATACATAAACCATATCCGAGAATAAATCGAATTTAAGAGATTCCATAAATTCTTCTGCATTCGAGGACTCATTTTGGTACTCCAAAATTTCCCTGAACCATGTGAGCTTCGAATCAACCGATTTATTAGAAGACTCCACTGTTTTGCCTTCTTTGTATGCCCAATGTGCAGCAACCCCGTATTCAGCGATGCGATGCATCTCTGCTGTCCGGATTTGTACTTCCAAAGGATCTCCTTGAGGACCAACGACCGTTGTATGGAGTGACTGATACAAATTTTGTTTTGGCATGGCAATATAATCTTTGAAACGTCCAGGCATCGGCTTCCAAAGTGTATGGATAATTCCTAGAACTGCGTAACAGTCTTTAATACTTTCGACTGTTATTCGTACGGCAAGCAAATCATAGATTTCGTTAAACTGCTTGTTTTGCAGGACCATTTTTTTATAAATACTGTAAATATGTTTTGGTCGGCCATATAAATCCGCTTCGATTTCAACGTCTTCAAGCTCACTTTTAATATCGACCATCACATTATTCAAGTAGTCTTCACGCTCATTGCGTTTTCGTTTCATCAAATTCACGATGCGGTAGTATTGCTGGGGATTTAAATAGCGCAACGAAATGTCTTCAAGTTCCCATTTGATCGTGGAAATCCCAAGTCGGTGTGCCAGGGGAGCGAAAATTTCCAGCGTTTCACTTGCTTTAAGCCTTTGCTTTTCAACAGGTTGGAATTTCAATGTGCGCATATTGTGCAATCGATCAGCCAATTTAATTAAAATGACACGAATGTCCTGTGCCATCGCCACGAACATTTTGCGGTGATTTTCCGCTTGCTGTTCTTCTTTCGACATGAATTTAATTTTACTTAACTTGGTGACACCTTCCACCAACATCGCCACTTCTTCACTGAATTCGCGAACGATGTCATCTCTATGGATATCCGTATCTTCTACGACATCATGTAAAAAACCTGCAGCTACTGTTGCAGGATCCATTTGAAGTTCCGCCAATATCCCCGCCACTTGAATCGGATGAATAATATAAGGCTCTCCTGATTTTCTGAACTGTTCTCGATGAGCATGCTCCGCCATTTCATACGACTTTTTGACAAATTGCACGTTTTTGTCATTCATGTACGTAGCGACAAGTGCGAACACTTCTTCAGCTGTAAATATTTGGTCTTTCGCCATGTCGAATCACTAGACTCCATTCACTTTCGAATATATGTAAAGACTATTGTATATTAGATAAACACTTCTTGCACCCTAAATGCTACAAGATATTGTCTTTTATTATATGGTCATTCAAAAAATCAACATACTTTTTAATAAAAAAAAGATGAACTTGATTAGTTCATCTTCTTTCAACCTTAATATTGCATCAAAGTGCAAATGTCGTAGCCCTTTAATTTTTCGCGTCCATCGAGGTAAGTTAACTCAATTAGGAATGCACATCCCGCAACCACTCCACCCATTTGTTCAATGAGTGTGATTGTTGCTTCGACCGTTCCACCCGTTGCAAGCAAGTCGTCACAAATCATGACACGTTGACCCGGTTTAATCGCATCTTTATGCATCGTCAGGACGTTCGTTCCATACTCAAGGTCATATTCCGCACGAATTACTTCACGAGGTAATTTCCCTTCTTTACGAACAGGAGCAAACCCTTTACCCATCGCATAAGCGACCGGACAACCGATAATAAATCCACGTGCTTCAGGACCAACTATCATATCTATGTTCTTTTCTTTCGCATATTCGACGATTTGATCAGTTGCATATTTGTAAGCTTCACCATTGTCCATGATTGTTGAAATATCTTTAAAACGGATACCTGGTTTCGGCCAATCTTCCACTATTGTTACATATTGCTTTAAATCCATACTTGCTCCTCCTCAGGAACGGTCTGCTCGGCTAAGCGGGCATCAAACCATTGTCTTAATTCCATATATGGCGCATATAAAAGCTTTTGTTCAAGCTGCATTTTTTTCTCGCGCATTTGATATATCGTCGACTCTGCAAGGTCGCGTTTATTCACTGTTTCCTGCAGGTCAATTCGTCCACTGTTTATTTTAACAAAACCAAGGTCAAAAAACACCTCTGTCATGAAAAATAATGTACTTTCGCTCCATCCTTTATGTTTGGCAAGATCTTTCGCGTGTTGTTGCAAATCGAATGAAGGACGTTTAGCCAAAAATCCATAATACCATTTAAAGTGATCGCGGCTAGGCATTCCTTCAAAATAAGTGGATTCTGGAGCATAAAAATGAGCATAAATCCGTTTCGGTTGTACATGTGTCAAAACAGTTTCCAATACTTCTTCCTGTTCCGGAATATCAAGCAAAACGATATATGGTTTCGCGTCCGGTAAAGATTGTGCTTTGGAAATCAACTTAATATCAGCATTCAATAACGATTGAAAATGATGAACTGTTGATTGATGGAACGCAAGATACAAGGTATTGTCAGGCTGAATCATCTGATGCCATCTATTTACTTGTCGAATCCCACGTATGTCATATAGTTGCCATTCATCCGTTTTCGCATCTTCAATCATGAATTGCGGTTTCTTGCGACCGTTCCACTCATTGATTTGCAAGTCACCAATAAATGACACAGCGACTCCTGGCGTCATTTCATCTGCCAGATGGCCTTTGCTGAAGCCAACAGCATCGAGCGTCAGTGGACCATCAGCGAGCTCCATTTTCACATGATTTTGATTCGCGCCTATTTTTCTCATGGACGAAATATTGACGTTTTCAATACAGTACATCGGCTTTGGAAAATCCATACCGAAGGGTCCCAGTTGTTTCAGTGACTCAATTGTCGACAAATCAATTTCTTCGAGGTTGATGGAAATATCGATCTGTTGAACAGGTAGTAAATCTTCTTCTGTTAATGACTGCTCGGCTTGCTCTAGCAATCTAGTACGCAAATCCGTAACTTTTTCTATTGGCAGGGTCATACCTGCTGCCATTGGATGTCCTCCAAAATGAGGCAAAATATCACGATTTTTAGCAAGTTCATTATATAAGTGGAAACCCTCAATACTTCGTGCGGAACCTTTAGCAATTCCCTTTTCTGAATCGAGACCAAGAACGATTGTTGGGCGGTAATACTTTTCAACCAAGCGGGACGCAACAATTCCAACTACTCCAGGATTCCAGCCTTCTTTCGCCACGACAATCACCAATGGATTTTTTCCAATATCACCTGATTCCACCATCGCGATGGCTTCTTCGGTCATTTGGCTGACTATGCCCTGTCGTTCTTTATTATGCATGTCCAATACTTTCGCAAGCGATGCCGCTTCCACAGAATCTGTTGTCAAAAACATATCGACACCTGGACCTGCATCCGCCAATCGACCTAATGCATTTATGCGTGGACCGAACATAAAGCCAATCGTCTCTTCGTTGATTTGATTTTGTTCAGTGCCTGCAATCTGAGACAATGCCTTGATTGCCGGTCTTTTTGACATCCGCAATTGTTTAATGCCTGCTTGTACAAAGTATCGATTTTCATCATGCAAAGAAACCAGGTCGGCTATTGTCCCGATCGCAACAAGTTCCAACAGTTCTTTCGGCACTTCACCGAGTAAAGCATGTGCCACTTTAAAGGCTACACCGACACCCGCTAATTCTCCAAAAGGATAACTTCCCAGCGGATGTCTTGGATGAATAATGGCATCAGCAGGTGGTAGAATCTCACCTGCTTCATGGTGATCGGTTACAATAACGTCCATACCTAATTCCTTGGCTAATTGAATTTCATTGATGCCAGAAATTCCGTTATCTACCGTAATGATGAGACTCACACCATCTTCAAATGCTTCTTTAAATAATCGTTCACTCGGACCATAGCCATCAACAAATCGATTGGGAATGGCAAACATTACATTGGCATTCAGTTGTTGGAGCGCAGTCATCATGACAGAAGTACTCGTCACACCATCTGCATCGTAATCGCCGTATACCAAAATCATTTCCTCATCGGCAATTGCTTTTTTAATACGCTCCACTGCTTTATCCATATCGTGCAATAAAAACGGATCATGCATGGATGATTCGTCCATATGTAAAAACGCTTTCGTTTTGTTGACATCAGAAAATCCGCGAGACGCTAGAAGTTTCGCAGATACAGTCGGTAAATTCAATGCTTCTTTTAAATGTTGAACGATTTGGTCATCTGGTCTTTCCATACGCCATCTCTTTTTTGATTCAATCATCTTTAGTCACTTCCTCATAAATACCATTATAACGTATCTCGTCAGCTCTGTAATTCTTCAACTATCTTACGTTTAAATATGATGTTCCAACTAAACCTCTAACTAGTTGGCAACAACAAAAAAAGCACTCATAATGAGCGCTTCATTCAACTTAACTAGTAGAACGTACATCTGCTTTTGTAGCATTTTTAATATCGCGTTCGCTAATCGGTGGGTGTACTTTAGTTTCGCTATTGGTATCTTCATTAGCCAAATGTGCATCCTGGTAACGAACAGGTAAATTTTTGTTTAAAGCCGAGATTTCATTTTGCTGTGCCGCAATCAGTGATTCTTTTACTGTATTATCTTTCTCCAGCTGCTTCACTCGACGCTGAAATACGAATGAACGGTAAATGGCGACAGATCCACTCACAAGTGCTCCTAATAAGGCTGACCCTAAAATAACTAAAATGAGTGGCCATTGGGCGGTGCCGAAGACGTAATTGACCGGTACCGTATCCACATTGACGACTGCAAAAATGGCAACAACCACTGCAAAAATAAGTGCAAATAATAAAGACCATTGAAATTTCATCCAGTTCCCTCCTCAGTATTCAAAATATTGGTTGTTCCATAATACACAAAAAAAAGGAACAGAGCATAGTTATCTATACCCTGTTCCTCATTATTTATAAACTTTACGTGCTTGTTATACGACAGGCTCGTCAGAACCCCATTTTTTCTTGTTCTCATCTTCTTCAACATCAATTGTTCCACGTTTTTTCAATTCGCGTTTTTTGAACACGAACCAAAGCTGTGCAGCGATGAAGATTGAAGAATACGTACCGGAAATTAAACCGATTAATAAAGCCAGTGAGAAATTACGAATGGATTCTGCACCGAATAGCAATAATGCGACTACAACCATGACAACCGTTAAAACCGTGTTAACGGATCGTCCAAGTGTCTGGCGAAGTGACTTGTTAACAATCGTTGCAAGTTCTTCTTCTGTCTCGATTTTCTTCGAGCGTTTCATGTTTTCACGAATACGGTCAAATGTAACGATTGTATCATTAATCGAGTAACCTACAATCGTTAAGATTGCCGCAATAAAGGTAACATCCACTTCCAAGCGGAAAATACTGAATACCGCTACCATGAAGAATGCATCGTATAAAAGAGTTAATATTGCTGATATCCCCATTTTCCATTCAAATCGGAATGCTGTGTAAATGATAATCCCAATAGAAGCGAAAATTAAGGCTTTAACTGCATTTTTTGCAAGTTCTTTTCCGACAGTCGGAGATACCGTGCTGATGTTTGGTTCAGCACCATATTCATCACTGATTGTCGCTTTCAATTTATTGATTTCTTTCTGGGAGAAATCTTCATTATATCGAATAACGCCAATTTCTTTTTTATCACCTGAAATGACAATATCTTCAGAAGGATGATCAATCGACTCCAAATAAGTGATTAATTCCTCTTTTGTCAAAGAATCTTCAGATAGGATTTCAACTCGTGTACCACTTGAGAAATCAATACCTAAGTTCAAGCGGAAAATCCCAAGTAATATCATCCCAATTGCAAGGAAAGCAAGGGACGCCGTAAAGAATTTTTTACGTGATTTAACAAAATCAAATCGATCAAATTTTGTTGGCAAATCCAAAGCACTATAATTTTCATCAGCATGATGAATCGTTGATTTTTTGACCCCAAATAACCAAGGCTTGCCATCGAAGAATCCACTATTTACAAGTAAGCCTAAAAGTATTCGTGATCCCCATACAGCGGTAATGAAACTAACTAAAATACTGATGATCAATGTAATCGCAAAGCCTTTAACAGAACTTGTCCCAAAATAGAACAATACGGCAGAGGCTAATAAAGAAGTGATATGGGAGTCAAAAATAGCAGAAAACGAATCTTTTGCACCGTTTTTAAATGCTGCATTAATAGACCTACCAATACGTATTTCTTCTTTTATTCGTTCAGCTGTGATGATGTTTGCATCTACTGCTATACCGATTCCCAGAATAATCGCTGCGATACCTGGCAAGGTTAAAACTCCATTGATCAGTTCAAAGACCAATAAATTTAAATAAACAAACACCGCTAATGTTATTACTGCAACCAAACCTGGAAGACGGTAATAAAGAAGCATAAATAAAGCAACTAATATAGTCCCTACTACTCCAGCAAAAATCGTAGATGTCAGGGCTTTTTCACCGAACTGGGCTCCAACTGAAGTTGAATATTTTTCTACCAATTTAACCGGCAATGCACCTGCATTTAATACGCCTGCTAAACTTTTTGTCTCTTCAACTGTAAATGAACCACTGATTTGAACATTATTTGAATTGATTCGTTCACTCACAGTAGGACTTGAAACAAATTTAGGATTTTCTTTCGACATTTCTTTAGCGAAAGAATCCTTTCCTTCTTCAAAGTCCAACCAGATTACCAATAAGTTTTGACCAACTGGTTTTTGACTGATTTCTTGAGTCACTTCTGCAAATTTAGTAGGATCTTTTAGTTCCAGTGTGACCATCGGACGATTTTTATCATCAAATGTCGCTTTTGCTCCACCTTCTTTTAAATCAGAACCGTCCAACATTAAATTGTCTTCAACATCACGGAAAGTTAAATTCGCCTGTGTCGATAACAATTCACGAGCGGATTCTTGATCTTCAACCCCCGCAAGTTGTACACGAATACGATCTTCGCCTTCAACTTGAATGACCGGCTCACTGACTCCTAAAACATTTATACGGTTTAACAGAGCTTCCGCGGTATCAGCAAGCACTTCTTCAGTGATTTTCTGGTCTTTCTCGTTCTCCAATGGTTTAACTTGATAGAGAACTTCAAAACCACCCTGTAAATCTAATCCTAGTTTAATATTGCTGACAACCGATTGAGCGGTTGTACTGATGGAAGCCGCAAATACTACGATGAGTAATAAAAATGCGATTATTCGGCCTCTGGTTTTCATATGTAAACTTCCTCCTCAACTTGTCAAATGGCGATCTAAAATCACCACTCTCGAAAAAAAGCGCAACATGATTATTATGAAACACGTTACGCCACGTGTCAAATGTCCTTAAAATTCTGACGATTTAGCTATAACAATGCTCGACTTTGATGCTTTAACATTCGGTTTCAATAGTTCCTGAAGATCTCCTTGATTGAGTTCCGAGAACCAATTTGAAGTTCTGAAGTCTTCAATTTGAGTATGTGTCATGTACTGTGCGGGCGAAGTTTCCAATATATCATTTACCAATTCAGATACTCGCATTTCTTGAATGTCACGTTTTCGCCATTTTTTATTAATACAATAATTCCAGACATCCACTTCCGTGACAGAGTTGTAATTATACACCCGAAATTCGGCAACTTTACTTTCCAATGCGGGTCGCACAAGTTCAAATAATTCTTCATACTTAACACTCATTGAAACACTTCCCTCTTCTTCGGTTTTAAGCATCGTTATTTTCGCATACGAATATTGTATACGAATTTCTTTGACTTGAGAAGGAAGTGGCATAATTGTCGACATTTTTACGTGGAACGATGGTATTAATGGGCGCTGTTTTTTTATCGAAATTGTTTGGCTTTGTTTTTCGCATTCAGTTTGTGCGAATCGCAGGTGAGGAAGCAGTTGGTATATATTCAGCAGCTTACCCAGCGTTTATTTTTTTCTTATCGTTAATCCAGCTCGGTTTGCCAATCGCTGTTGCCAAAATTACCGCTGAGTTGTATGCAGGGAAAAAACATGCCGAGATACAGGCACTCATGCGCAAAGTGTGGAAATTAACTTGGGTTTCCATCATTCTTTTCGGACCACTCTTATATTTTACGGTTCCATTTGTTGCAACGAACTTGATGGAAAATGCAGCTATGAGCCAAACTCTTATTATCGGCTTATTGACGATTCCGATTGCCGCTTTTTCAGGTGTACTCAAAGGTTATTTCCAAGGACTCGCCAAAGTAGAGGAAACTGCCTGGTCGTCTTTGATTGAGCAATTCTTCCGCATTGGACTTGTCACATGGCTATTGCCATATGTGGTCAATCAATCAAGTCCGGCATCAACTGCGGCGGCAGCAATGACAATGGCTCTGATTGCGGAACTCGTTTCGTTCCTATACTTGTGGTGGAAATACAAGCGAGTAAAAACAATAAAAGAAAATAAAATTAATTATCCCTCTTCACCTATTTTACAGATAGCATTGCCTTCTGCAGGCAGTCGATTGTTCGGATCTTTCACATGGTTTTTGGAACCGATTGTTTTTATTAAGGCACTTTCAGTCGCAGGAGTCGGGGCGGTGGCCGCAACCAATTTATACGGTATGATCTCGGCAGTCTTTATCCCGTTGCTGTTATTCCCTGCGTTTATTCCATACGCCTTGTCCATTGTGTTGGTCCCTGCTGTCAGTGACGCGAGAGCACGCTCCAACCGGTCGATGCTACAGGAGCGTGTATCACTAGCCATGCGGGTGTCAGCCATTACCGGATGTTTTGCTGCAACTATTTTTTACTTGCACGGTGAACACATCGTCCGCGTGCTCTTCCATGTAACAGAAGGAAAAGGGTACATGGCTCTACTTGCACCTGTATTCTTTTTCTATTACATCCAGAGTCCGCTCCATGCCATCCTACAAGCGATGCATGAAGCAAAAGCTGCTATGATGAATTCAATTTACGGTGGACTAGGAAAATTATTTGTCATGTTTGTATTGGCTTCCCAACCTGGTGTGGAAGAAAAAGGTGCGATTTTAGCCATCGGTTTCGGTGTTTGTTTAACGTCATTCTTACATATGGCAACACTCAGACAAAAAAAAGAAGCCGGCATTGGCTTCACGTTTTTCGCACTTCCCTACCTGCTGTTTATCATTGTCACGATTCTTCGTCCAGTCATCTGGCCTTTAGGTGAAATGCCTTGGTTGGCTGATAGCATGGTGACGGCAGCATTGATATTCCTCGGATTGCTTGTATTTGGTCAGCTTCAGATCTCAGATGTCCGTCTCCTTCGTAAGCTTATAAAGAAGACTTAAATCGCTCTCTCATTTGCACATATAATTTTTCCCGTTCATAACTACAATAGAATACGGTTCTGGGATCATGAATATGGATTTTTTGTAATTCATCGAGCAACCATTCTTTATCCTGCTGGATCAGGTCGAGATGGTTTTCCTGTATATCTCCATCGACGATAAGTGGCAACACTGGATGATCGCCATCATTTTTGAAGACAGATAAGTTTCCAGAGGGCTCCAAAAATGCATAAGACACATCTTGAATCGATCCAATCTGCTGTTCACGAAGCTGCTGGAATAAGTCATCCAAGTTGTAGCGGTGTTTGCGCATTTCTGATTCAATGATTTCGCCGTTACGTATAATGACCGAAGGATCTCCATCAATCAAATCACGGATTTTCTTGCTTTTCAATGACCAATAAGATGCTCCGATTTGAATCAAAAGTAAAAGAATCATGGGCAGAATGGATTCAAACAAACTGCGTCGCGGGTTATCGATTGCAAATGAAGCAACATCTGCAATCATGACGAAAATGACTAAGTCCATCAAGCTTAATTCGCCGACTTCCCGCTTACCCATGATTCTGAAAATAAACAATATTAGCATGTAGAGAAAAATGGTTCTCCATGCTACAACGAATAAATCACTCATACGCATCCCCTTTTTCTATTGAGTATGAGAGAAAAAACGAAGCAATATACAAAAAAACCTGTTTTCCTTTAAAGGAGAACAGGTTTTGATTTTTTACATTTTATAGTGCTGGAGAAGCGTCCAAGATGCGAGCGATAGCCGCACGTTCGAACTGAAGACGAGTGCCGTCTGCTACTGTAACAAATACAGTTGCATCATCCACTGCATCTACCAACGCGTGAAGGCCACCCACTGTTACGATACGATCCCCACGTTTTAAACTAGATTGCATAGAAGCTGTTGTTTTTTGACGTTTTTGTGCTGGACGGATGATGAAAAACCACATCACTACGAACATCAAAATTATAGGCGCTAAGGCCATTAATTGATCCATTATATTATTTCCCCCTTTCTCTATATAAGCGCATGTCCAAAAAGAAGCATTGAAATACAAACTTTTTAAACAACCTTTACATTAAGTATACAAGAATCAGAAATTTTTTGCATTCGGTTTGTTGTATCCGTACTGTTCGAAGAACTCCTCACGGAAATCTCCAAGACGATCTTCACGAATTGCCTGACGAACTTGTTTCATCAAATTCATCAAGAAATGCAAGTTGTGATAGGAAGTCAAACGAATCCCAAACGTTTCTTCCGCTTTGATTAAATGGCGGATATAAGCACGAGAGTAGTTTTTACATACGTAACAATCACAGTTTTCATCGATTGGTCCGAAATCACGGGCATATTTAGCCCCTTTGGCAACTAAACGGCCGTTACTTGTCATCAATGTACCATTACGAGCAATACGCGTTGGCAACACACAGTCAAACATATCAACACCGCGAATGGCTCCGTCGATTAGAGAATCCGGTGAACCGACGCCCATTAAGTACCTTGGTTTATCAGAAGGCATGAATGGTGTCGTGAATTCAAGCACACGATTCATGATGTCTTTCGGCTCCCCTACAGACAATCCACCAATTGCGTAGCCCGGGAAATCCATTGAAACAAGGTCAGCGGCACTTTGACGGCGAAGATCTTCATATTCCCCACCTTGGATAATCCCGAATAATCCTTGGTCTTCAGGACGCGCGTGTGCGTTCAGACAACGTTCAGCCCATCGAGAAGTTCGTTCTACACTTGATTTCATATATTCACGTGTCGCAGGGAATGGTGGGCACTCATCGAATGCCATCATAATATCGGAGCCTAATGCGTTTTGTATTTCCATCGCTTTTTCAGGACTTAAGAAGAGCTTATCACCGTTCATATGATTACGGAAATGAACGCCTTCTTCTTCAATTTTACGGAACTCGCTTAAACTGAAGACTTGGAAACCACCGGAATCCGTTAAAATCGCACGGTCCCAGTTCATGAATTTATGCAGTCCGCCTGCTTCTTTAATAATTTCGTGGCCTGGACGTAACCATAAATGGTACGTATTACTCAAAATGATGCCGGCTTCCATCGTTTTCAATTCTTCAGGAGACATTGTTTTAACTGTCGCTTGTGTACCGACTGGCATAAATGTCGGTGTTTCAAATGAGCCATGAGGTGTATGAACAATACCTAAACGCGCTCCTGTTTGTTTACATGTTTTAATTAGTTCGTATCGAATCGCTGTCATGCACGAACTCCTTTCTGATTTGCGGACGGGCGAATAAACATCGCGTCGCCAAAACTGAAAAATCGGTATTGATGGTTTACTGCCTGCTTATAAGCATTCAGAATTTTATCTCGTGATGTCAGTGCACTGACCAACATCACAAGCGTAGATTTCGGTAAATGGAAATTTGTAATCAAGCCGTCAATGCACTTAAATTCATAGCCTGGGAAAATGAAAATCGATGTCCATCCGTTATCTTCCTGCAATTGGCCATTAAATTTATTGGCTACCGTTTCAAGCGTACGTGTAGAAGTAGTACCGACAGAAATGATGCGACCGCCTGACGTTTTCACACGGTTAATTGTATCTGCTGTTTCTTGTGACAATCGATAAAATTCCGAGTGCATTTCATGGTCGTCTATCGAATCGACACTGACAGGTCTGAACGTTCCAAGACCAACATGAAGTGTGATGAACACTACTTCCACGCCTTTTGCACGAATTTCATTTAATAAGTCGTCCGTAAAATGAAGTCCGGCTGTGGGAGCAGCTGCTGAACCTCTTTCTTTTGCGAAAACTGTTTGATAACGGTCTTTATCATCAAGTTTTTCGCGGATGTATGGCGGCAACGGCATATCTCCGAGCTGATCGAGAATTTCATAAAAAATGCCGTCGTAAGTAAATTTAAACAGACGTCCACCGTGGTTGGCTTCTCCGACACATTCTGCACGCAACAAACCTTCACCAAATGACACGACCGTGCCAATTTTAACACGTTTTGCAGGCTTAACAAGTGACTCCCACACATCTTCTTCCGTCTGTTTCAACAGTAGAAGTTCAATGTTAGCACCGGTCTCTTCTTTTACACCCATCAGTCGTGCAGGAAGAACGCGTGTATCATTTAGGACTAGGCAATCTCCAGCCTGAAATTCATCTACGATATGTTTGAATGTATGATGGGTAACTTCCCCACTGTCTTTATCTAAAACTAAAAGCTTGCTCGATGTTCGGTCGGCAAGCGGCGTCTGTGCAATTAATTCTTCTGGTAAATAAAAATCAAAATCTTCTACTTGCATGATTATACTTCCTTTAATCTTTATTCCTCAAAATATGGGAGGTTAAAATGGTCATACGCGAGTTTCGTTACCACACGCCCTCGAGGGGTACGTTGTAAGAAGCCGATTTGCAAAAGGTACGGTTCATAGACATCTTCTATAGTTGTCGATTCTTCACCGATACTTGCAGCGATGGTGTCGAGACCAACAGGGCCACCACGAAAACGTTCAATCATGCCCAAAATCAATTTGTGGTCAATATGGTCAAGACCAAGTGCATCTACTTGCAACAGTTCGAGTGCCTCCTGAGCAGTTTCAATCGAAATCGTACCATTTCCTCTGACTTGGGCAAAATCGCGTACACGCTTCAATAAACGGTTTGCAATACGAGGAGTACCTCGTGAGCGGCTGGCGATTTCACCTGCAGATGGATGGTCGATTTCCGCATCAAACAATGTTGCGCTACGGGATACAATTTCAGTCAACGCCTGGTTGTCATAGTAATCAAGTCTCAGCAGAACGCCGAATCGATCTCGCAGGGGAGCCGATAAAGCACCGGCTCTTGTCGTTGCACCGATTAAAGTAAACGGTGGCAAATCAAGTCTGACAGACCTCGCTGATGGTCCTTTTCCTACGACGATATCCAGACAGAAGTCCTCCATCGCGGGATATAACACTTCTTCAATTGAGCGATTCAGACGATGGATTTCATCGATAAACAACACGTCACCCGGTTCCAGTGAGCTAACAATTGCCGCAAGATCTCCTGGTCTTTCAATCGCAGGACCACTCGTCATACGGATATTGACGTTCATTTCGTTTGCAATAACGGCAGCTAAGGTTGTTTTTCCTAGCCCTGGAGGTCCATACAGAAGTACATGATCCAAGCTCTCTTCACGCATTTTTGCTGCTTTCACAAAAATGTCTAAATTATTCTTTACTTTATCTTGTCCAATGTACTGAGACAAATACTGCGGACGCAACGATTGCTCAAAACGTTCATCGAATTCTGAGACGCCGCTTGAAATCACACGTTCTTGCATGACGTTGACCTCCTTTCATTAGCTGAGTTTCAACAACAACTGTAATGCTTTTTTCATATAGCCTTCCGTATCAAGTACTTCGGGCAATGCCTCTAATTGTGGACGCACTTTTGTTAATTCACGTTCTGAGTAACCAAGTGCCGCAAGGGCTAAGAATGCTTCTTCTATTTCGTGTTTGCCTGACGTTTCCGGGAATAATTGAAGTTCATCTTCCCCGCTTGGCATTTCGAAGTCGATTGATAAATCGCCAAGCTTTCCTTTTAAATCAAGAATCATTTGACGTGCCGTTTTTTTGCCGACACCCGGGAATTTCACTAAAAATGACTCGTCTTCACGTTCAATCGCTTGCACAACCTGAGAGGGTTGTCCACTAGCCAAAATAGCCAAGGCCCCTTTTGGACCGATGCCTGATACTTGAATCAGCTTACGGAACAACTCGCGTTGATCAAGCGATACAAAACCAAAAAGCAATTGGGTATCTTCTCGGACATGCAAGTGGGTGAAAATTTGTTGCGGTTCTGATGATACTCGGAATGCGTAAGGATTTGGCGTGTAAATCTGCCAACCTATTGATTGCCGTTCCAGTGTCATATATTCCGGTGTAATACGTGTAACCAAGCCTTTTATGTAATCGTACATTTAAAGTCTCTCCTCACATTCAACGTACTGATTATAGCATATAAAACGGATGTTCGCAGGAAGAAACCGAGGAATAAACGCCGATTCGAACAACATGTATTCTAGCAAGTTGCAATTTATCTACGACTGAAAATGTTTCAATTAGAACATTGTTGGGAAAAGATGTTCAATATCTTAAAATACTAAACTTGGAGGCATTACTTATGGGAAAAAATAATAATACCTTTACGCATCAGAATAATCAACAAAACCATCAAAACGAACAAGGTGAAGTGAATGAACTGAACCGCAAAGCATTGCAATATAACCAGGAGCACAGCAATCATGAAGAAAATAAAAAAGTAGAAGAAGCACAACAACAAAATGAAATAGAATAATTGTCATTAACAAACAACACCCGTGATGTCAGTCATCACGGGTGTTGTTCTATTTTTGCAGTTGTCTTACGTCAAGCGGCTACAGTCTTCCCATAGCTGCGGCATTCTTTTTAACGCATGGTTGGTGAATTTCTTTAGCTTTGGCAAAAAACCTAACAATTGTTGATCTGACAAAGTAGTCGCATACAACCACTCACGCATCAATTCATTTGGAAATAATAAATAGTTCCAATCTACATTGATGAGAGATGGATGTTCTTCTATAAGTGCATGTAAATCATAATCAAAATGCGGCAGGACACGGTGAGCCCATAAAATAAGTTCCACCTCTGCAGGTCCTATGCAGGCCAAGTCAAAGTCAATGATATACATACGGTTCTTATTATCACGCACAAAATTATGATGAACGACATCTCCGTGCAGTAGAGTTACGTTATCACGTTTGATCGGCTTGAGCTGTGCTAAAGAATCGTTGGCGAGTTTCGTAATTCTCTGGGTTTTGGAAGAACCGAGTTTTTGAATAAGAAAGGGCTCAACTTGTTGCCATTTTTCCAAACGATGGGCCCATTTCCGATTCAAATCAATCTCGTGAAAGAGACCCGACTTCTGCCACGCAACCTGCTTTCGCGTTGCGTGCAGTTTATGGAGCACTTCAAGCGATTTTTTCCGATCTTCTAATTGATTGAACTGAACTTTTCTCCCACTTTCAATCCACGGTTGCTGGATGACGAATGCATCTGGATATGGCTCAATTGGAACCATGAAATCCGCACCCGCATTAGTTAATTGTTCATGTATATAACGAATCTTATTTGCATCTGATTCATATTCATATTTTTTTAATGAATACGCATGGGGTCCAATTTGCCATTTCCACACATTTGGCTTTAATTGAACGTAATGCCCTCGTTCCACTTTTTAATAGTGGCGAACGGGATTCGGATAACCCATATGCCCTTGTGGAGCGGGCCACATATGACAAGGCATGCATGCCATGAATGGAGACATATGCTGAGGCATCATTTGGTTAGGCATCATTTGTTGTGGCATCATATATTGAGGCATCATTTGTTGTGGCATCATATAATTGCTATCCATTTCTTCACCCATGGTTTGAGTTGGATAAGGAGTTGGGTATGGATTTTGCCCATATCCTGGTTGTTGACCGTAATGCTGTCTTCCACAACCACAAGGTTTCGGTGCTCCACATCCGCATGGTGGTGGTGGCGGTGCCCCACAACCACAAGGCGGCTGAGGATGGTACTGAGGTGGCAATGTCGGCATTTGCAGTGATGATTCCATTTCAAGTGAACTGGAATCAAGTAATTGCCATCCTTGTGACGACTTAGGCGGAGCTTTCGGTACCGGTTTTGGTGCAGGCATTGGCATCGGTTTTGGTGCAGGCATCGGCATCGGTTTTGGTGCAGGTGCAGGAGCTGCATGCTGTGGTAAATTTACTTGCAAATGTACGTCCATGTCAGGGACTGGAATCCATCCATATGGAATGCCCATATATTGAGGCATCATTTGTGTCATTGCTATGTTTTGATTAATTGGTTGTGGCATTGGCTGCGGCATTGGTTGTGGCATTGGTTGTGGCATCGGTTGTGGCATTGGTTGTGGCATTGGTTGTGGCATTGGTTGTGGCATTGGTTTCATCGTCGGTTTATGGATTGGCGGTGCAGGTTGAGGAATCGGCTTGGGAGCTGGCTCCATTGTGTATTCCTCCTTCATTTTTTTCACTGGTCTTTCGTTAGTGAACGGGTGTTCAGCCATTCCTTGCGTTTTTGCCGTCTTTTGCGGCACGAAGATCTTCATGCCAGGGACGATATAATCGGGATTTGCCAAATGGGCATTCAAACGTTTCACTTCATCAAAAGAAACACCATATTGCTTAGCAATTTTCCACAGTGTGTCTCCTTTTTGCACAACATGTACGTGCAAAATAATTCCCCCTTTCATCTATGTATCCTATGAATCGCATTTTGATTTGGTCACATAATTGCTGTACATGATAAACTATGAGTACACGTGCTATAGATATGCATGAAAAGGACGGGATCATCTTGAAGAAATTATTAGGAGAAGAAAGACGTCATCAATTACTCAACTTGCTAAAAGAAGCTTCCGAGCCAATCAAAGGCACGGAATTGGCTAAACAAGCTGGCGTCAGCCGCCAAGTAATCGTTGGGGACATGACTTTATTAAAAGCTCGCAACGAACCGATTTTGGCCACGAGCCAAGGTTATGTATATATGAAGCAATTAAGTGTAAGCCATGCGTTCGAACGCCAAATCGCATGTGTGCATACTCCTGCCGATGCGCGGGACGAATTGTACACCTTGGTAGATGCAGGGGTCACTGTAAAAAATGTAACTGTCGAACATCCTGTTTATGGTGAACTGACCGCATCCATCATGGTGGCGAACCGCCATGAAGTCGATTTGTTTTTGACACGCGTGGAAGAAACGAGTGCCAGTTACTTATCCGAACTGACGGATGGCATTCATTTGCATTTGATTGCCGCCTCTTCAGGCGAATTCCTAGAAGCAGCAGTTGAGGGTATGCGTAAAAAAGGATATTTGGCGGATGAGGAATAAGAGAAGGACGTCATTGCGCTATATACAATGACGTCCTTTTTTATAAAAATGGGGAAATGCTGCTCCCTTTCCGCGGATGCTTTGGGTTCTTGGCAAGACGATCGCAAGCTACAATGAGTGATTCTTCTGTTGCGTAATGGTATGGGAACTCAATTAGGAGGAAAATGGTTAGTTGCTCTCCAAACCAGTGAAAGTTGCTCCAAAGAGGGTACATTTTCGGTTAATGGTTCTCAAAAACAAAAAAGGAATGACTGCGCAATCCGCGGTCATTCCTTTTTGTATGTAAAATATGTACCGAGAGATTTCACTTCGCACCCTAAAGCGCGTAGTTCTTCTTTCGCTCCTTGCATCATGACAGCTTGTTCATCTTCTAGTACATCCATAATAAAGAAATAATGACCGAGCCCTGTTTTTAATGGACGAGACTCAATTTTGCTTAAATTCAGCTGACGCCAAGCGAATACCGACAATACTTGATGCAAAGCACCCGATCGGTCGTCTACAGGCAACTTAATCATAAGGGTCGTTTTGGGTGAGTTGTCATGACCCGTTTTATCAAGACGGATGTTCTTCTTCTGAAGAACAAAAAACCGTGTATGATTAAAATGAAAATCATGGATATTTGGTTCCACAATGGTCAGTCCATATTTCTTTGCGGCAAAATCATTGCCGATTGCTGCAATCGTCCGGTCTGGATTCTCTGCTACATATTTCGCTGCGGCTGCAGTTGATGTAGTTTGTTCCAGAGGTACTCCGCGAAATCGATAATACAAATATTTATGGCACTGGGCCAGTGCATGTGGATGTGAATAGACCATTTTGATATCTTGCCAATTCTCCACTTGCTCAGGATGTACCATAAAATGTTGCTCAATCGGTGATAAAATTTCTGCCGAAACATGCAGTTCCACATCGTGAAACAAATAATCAATTGTTAACGGCACAGAACCTTCCAGTGCATTTTCCAGTGGTACCACGGCAAATTCAACTTCCCCGTTCGCCACCGCTTCAATGCATTCTGGAATTGTTGCATACGGCATCAACCATTCCCCTGCAAAGACCGTTCCTGCTGCTAAATGTGTAAAAGATGCTTCCGGTCCTAAATAAGCAACACGTGATTCCCAATCTTTAGTTAACATATAAGACACTCCTTAAGATGCGCCGGAACTGATGACTTCCGCTGACTCGACAAAATCCAGCCGTTTCAATTGTTGAATTAAATCATCCAATTGCACATTCATGGCTGTGACATCAAGTGACAGTGTCACATTGGCACGACCTTGAATGGGAATCGTCTGATGGATTGTCAACACGTTACACTGTGCTTCAGCCACTGTATTCAATAATGTCGCAAGCGTTCCTTTACGATCTTCCAGTTGTAAAAACACCGTTAAAATACGTTCCCGTACAATGGAATGGAATGGAAAGACAGCATCCCGATATTTATAATAAGCGCTACGTGACAGGTCCACTTTTTTCACCGCGTCCCATATCGATGCGACTTCTCCACTTTGCAATAACTGCTTTGCATCAAGCGTTTTTTGCATCGCTTCCGTCAGCACATCTTCACGCACTAAATAAAACCGTTGTTCAGATACGTCTTTCATATGTCCATCCTCACTTTCTATTCGATGAATTCAAATTCGAATTCAAGGAGTCTTACTGTATCACCATTTTCCGCACCACGTTCACGCAATGCTTCATCAACACCCATACCACGAAGTTGACGTGCGAAACGACGAATCGCGTCTTCGCGAGAGAAGTCGGTCATCTTGAATAAGCGTTCGATTGATGAACCACTTAATACATAAGCTCCATCGTCGTCACGTGAAATTTCGAAGCCATCACGTTCAGATTGGTGTTTGTAAAGAACTGTTTTATCTGATTCTTCTTCAGCCATTTCGTGAATTAAGAATTCTTCAGTTACTTCAAGTAAATCTGCAACTGCGAATAAAAGTTCATTCAACCCTTTGCGTGAAAGTGCCGAAATCGGGAAAATCTTCACATCTTCCGGTAATTTCTTTCGGAATTCAGCCAAGTTTTCTTCTGCATCAGGCATGTCCATTTTGTTCGCCACAATCAATTGAGGACGTTCCGTCAAACGCAAGTTATATTGACGAAGCTCTTCATTAATCGTCACATAATCATCATAAGGATCGCGACCTTCAATACCAGACATATCAATTACGTGAACGATTACGCGTGTACGTTCGATATGACGAAGGAATTGATGTCCAAGACCTACACCTTGGCTTGCGCCTTCGATAAGACCTGGCAAATCGGCCATCGCAAAGCTACGACCATCAGTTGTTTCAACCATTCCAAGGTTAGGAACGATTGTTGTAAAATGATACGCTGCAATTTTTGGTTTCGCTGCTGAAACCACAGACAGCAATGTAGATTTCCCAACGCTTGGGAATCCAACCAAACCTACATCAGCCAATACTTTAAGCTCTAAAACCACTTCAATTTCTTGTCCTGGTTCACCTTTTTCAGACAACTCAGGTGCTGGATTTTGAGGTGTTGCAAAACGGCAGTTCCCGCGCCCTCCACGTCCACCTTTTGCAATAACCGCTCTTTGACCATGCTCAACTAAATCAGCCAGTACCGGTCCGCCTTCTTCAGCCATTACGACTGTACCAGGTGGAACTTTAACGATTAAATCTTCCGCTCCGCGTCCGTGCATTCCTTTACTTTGTCCGTGATCGCCACGGTCTGCTTTGAAATGACGTTTATAACGGAAATCCATTAACGTACGTAATCCTTCTTCAACTTCAAAGATTACGTTCCCTCCTCGGCCACCATCTCCACCTGCAGGACCACCATTTGGTACATACTTTTCACGACGAAACGCGACCATACCATCTCCGCCATCTCCGCCTTTAATGAATATCTTTACGTGATCGACAAACATTGACTATCCCTCCTTGCTTTCTTCTATATGAAAACGCCAATTCTTGGTCGTTTTGCATTCATGGGTCAGTGAAACTTGCGATTCTTTTGAAAGTTCTTGTTGAATGGGTTCCCATTCTCCGTTCGCATCAAACGTCAGTTTAAATGTCGTCGGGTTACACACTATATGAATGTGCAATAGTTGTTCTGTATAAGGATTTAATTGTTCGTGTAACAGTTTTGTTGTTTGTTCAAGTACATCTTGGACTTGCTCATCCAACAATAGGTTGCAATCTGATTCGATGTTACTGGAAATGCTTACTTGAAATCCAGGGAAACGCCAATTGGCAGTCTGAAGCCACTCTGTCGTGCGTGGTAAATCCATTTTCGAAAGTTCATAAAACGCTTTAGCTTCTGTAGAGTAGTGATCTATTGCCGCCTTTGCGTCTTCCAGTCGAGCAAGATCAATATTCATTTTGATTAGTTGCAACTGATTCAAAAAATCATGGCGTGCAAATCGCAGTGCCTCATTTATTGAAAACGTTTTTTCGGTCATACATCACACTCTCCATTATGCTAGTCTCAATTCCTAAGTATACCAAGAAATAAAGCGATTTTGTTGCAAAAAAGAAAAGCGCAAAGCACAAGTCTAACTTGACGCCGACGTTGAAAGGAAGGTTTCCTTTGCGACGAGTAATCGCAGGAGCAAGGTTTCCTCTGCGACGAGTAATCGCAGGAGCAAGGTTTCCTCTGCGACGAGTAACCGCAGGAGTAAACAATTCGAACGCTTACCTTCGCATGAGGGACCGACCCGTAGGTGCAGGTATGTGCTTGGAGCTAGACATAGAGTTCCTCTAATCTAGAGTTTTCTATGCAAATGTAAACACTTTTTGATAAAAAGAAAAAGGACTGCAGTTATGCAGTCCTTTGGCTGTTTGAATTAAGCTTCTTGAGCTACAGGATATACACTAACTTTTTTCTTGTCGCGGCCATAACGCTCAAAGCGTACAACTCCGTCAACTTTCGCAAAAAGTGTGTCATCTCCACCACGGCCTACGTTTTCACCTGGATAAATTTTAGTACCGCGTTGACGGTATAAAATTGAACCACCTGAAACCATTTGACCATCAGCACGTTTAGCGCCAAGGCGTTTTGATTGTGAGTCACGTCCGTTACGAGTCGAACCTACTCCTTTTTTCGATGCGAAAAACTGAAGATCTAATCTTAACATCATTTGTTTCACCCCCTACTTTTTGAAGGTTATTTTTATATATTGTCCATAATCTTGTTCAATCGTTTGTAAAGAAACAATCATCGCTTGTACAATTAATTGCACTTGATCATTCACAGTTGAAACCAGATCTTGCGGAAACGAGACTTTGAGAAACCCACCGTCTTGCCCTTGCTTCACGTCTGGAAGGACTTTCGTAAGTTCAGCGATTGCATTGACTGCTCCAAAAGAAACAGCGGTTGCAGCTGCACAAACTAAATCTTTTCCATGCTCGGCAAATTCTGCATGGCCTTTCATTTCAAAAGAATGAATGTGATTGGATTGATCTTTTTCAATCGTTACAGTTATCATCGTTCACACATCTTATAGGTTGATTGAATCAATCACAAGTTTTGTGTAAGGTTGACGATGACCTTGTTTTTTACGGTAGTTCTTTTTCGCTTTGTATTTGAAAACTGTGATTTTTTTACCACGGCCGTTTTTCACGACTGTAGCTTTTACTGTTGCTCCTTCAACGAAAGGAACTCCAACTTTCACGTTGTCTCCACCTACGAATAATACTTTGTCAAATGTGAAAACGTCTTCAGCATCAACACCTAATTTTTCGATGTAGATTTCTTGACCTTTTTCAACTTTGATTTGCTTACCACCAGTTTCGATAATTGCGTACATTTTACTGCACCTCCTCTTAGACTCAGACTCGCCTTAAAATGAGGTGATCTTTGCAGATACTTTAACCTCTTCAGAGCGGTTGTAGTAGCACGGGTGCTACAAACAATAACATTAAAACTTTACCATAATGCTAAGGCAGCGTCAACTGCTTCGTCACAATTTTATAGAATGCTTCCTCATATTTTCGATATTGCCATGAGCGAATATTTTGTAATGCGATAAATGTGAAAATCAATGCCAAATGGAGTTGGTCAAATGTCACTACTATAAAAAGTGTTGAAAGACTGATAGACAACGCTAATAGCATCTCGTGATAACGTTTGGGCAAGATAGATTTCAGCGCTTGTCCACCGTCCAGCGGCAAAATCGGAATTAAATTCAATGCTAGTATAGTCAACTGGACTTCATTAAAAAAAGCCTGTCCAGGAAATTGGAAAGGTTGCGCAACTAAATAGAGAATAGCCGTTGCAAGTGGCCCAGCAATCGCAATGAGCCACTGATGATGAGTCGGAGCTAAAAGAAGGTTCTTAATTTTTATTTCTCCCCCATACGGAAGAATGGTACAACTGGTCATCTTAAGGCCCGTCCATTTTGCTACCGCAATATGTCCTAGCTCATGAATGAGTAATGAGCCGATAATGATGCTGTAATGTGCGAGTTGTGCAGTCGCAATCAGGTAGATAATGATGGGGATCATGATGGGATGCATGCGAATCTTATTGAAGTACATCATTCATCCATTCCTTAATCGCTGTCGGTTCAAGCAATTCTCCATCACGTTCAACTTTCACGAACATGGAACCAGGCTCTACTTCTGCAATTAAGTCATTGGCAGCAACCGCGGTATAAGGTAAATTAGAAAAATTCTCCACAAATCCATACGTCACCGTATCTCCGTTATCATACAGGACGGTCATCGTTTTCCCAGTATGTCGGGTGTGCCCAGTAAACAGAATAATGCCATCTTCGCGGGCGACCACTTGTATCGCGGTATCATAGGAAACAAGCACGCCTTCTTCATATGGTTGCATAGATTCATACGAAGCCATCGTCGGTATCATAGGGTCCTTTGTGGGTGCAGACACAGGGATGAGTTCTGGTGTTGAGCTTGTTGGAAACTGAGCGAGTACGAACTCGCGAACCATTTGTAGGTCTTTCCCTTCCGTGAACAGAGTGCGAAGTTGTGAAGTTTGGTCATTTCGTTCCTGGATTTGTATCGTTGCGATGATGCCAACGGTAATTATGCAAGCGATGATCCATTTATTTGTGAATTTCATGCCGCAGCCCCCCTTTTCGGGTAGTATATGCGGGGCTTGTTCGGTTTATTTCTATTAATCTGGGGATTTTGATAGTTATAGGGGCAACTTTGATGCTTATTGGGGCAACTATTCGGTTGATGGGGGCAACTTTTGTCCTTATTGGGACAACTAACCAATTATCTCCTAATTCCTTCTCAGTTCCGAAGTCAAAAATGGTTCTAACACCCAAGGTTTGAATGAAAGCACATAGGTTCGATTGCGTGAGCTACCTATACTATTTTCGGAAACTTCCTTCACTATCCGTTTAATAAAATATTTATCTTCTATTCCCAGCCACCACTTTAATCGATCACTACTCACTTCGCGCCCGAACAATAATAGATATTCTTGGAGCGCAGCGATATGAGCACCTTTGTCACGATGGCTACATCGAGTACATAACCATGTTGAAAAAATCCGAGTCATCGATATCTCAAAGCATTTCAAACACCTAACGCCAGTTTTAATTGAAGAACGTGTAACACCATGGTGCTCAAGAATATCCGTTTCATAAACTTTAAATCCATTACGCTTAATAATATGACGCACTTTTTTCAACTCTTCATGGGTCATCAATTTCCTATTGTCAGATTCCATTTGTTCAAGGAAATCACACATAGCATCAATAGGGACAGCTTGAAATAGTGTAGGAGATTCAATAACAATTCCAGCTCGACTTGCCAAGATAATGAGTCCTTTTACAGGAAAATCAACTCCATTTCGATTAAGTCTTTTTTGTAGAACTTTCACCGCTCTTTGTAATTGCAATTCTGGATTGCGCATCCCATCTTTTAACCCATTTTTGATTCGATAGAATTGATTGTTGCTTGAATCGAAATAAAATTCTCCAGTCATATTTTTCACTTCTAAAACACAAATTAGCTTTTGTGTCACAACAATAATATCGTATTGAGTATTGTCCAAATTGATATGGCGGTAGATAGACACTTTCGGGGTCAGATTTGCTTCCATCAAATAAGCAGTAGTTTTTTCTTCACCTGAAAAACCCGCCTTAATATTGCGATAGCTACTCTCGACTTTAGCGGATTTTTCCATCCGTGATTTTAATATACAAATTCGCAACACTTCTAGTTCGTGAAATTTCAAATCATTCAGTCTTCTCCCTCCCTAAAGAAATCCCCCACTCGATCAAAGTGGGGGATTCAGATAAATTATTTTGCAAAAATGGATTTGATTTTGGAGAACATGCCTTTTCGCTCTTGTTCCAATGACATCAATGGAACAGATTCGCCTAGAATACGGCGGGCAATGTTGCGGTAGCCAAGTGCTGCACGGTTTGTTGGGTCCATGACAATAGGCTCCCCTTTATTTGAAGAGGTGATGACATTTTCGTCATCCATGATGATACCTAGCAAGTCGATGGATAGGTGCGTCGTGATTTCATTGACATCCAGCGCATCGCCAGATTTCATCAAATGTTGACGAATGCGGTTAATGATTAATTTTGGCGGTGCAATATCTTCTTGCTCTAGCAAGCCGATGATACGATCCGCATCACGTACAGCTGAAATTTCAGGTGTTGTGACAACGATCGCACGGTCAGCTCCTGCCACTGCGTTTTTGTAACCTTGTTCAATCCCTGCTGGACAGTCAATGACGACATAATCGTAATCGCGTTTTAATTCCGTCACAAGTTCTTTCATTTGTTCAGGATTAATGGCGTTTTTATCAGTCGTTTGTGCTGCTGGCAACAGGAATAATTTATCTTCAAAACGTTTATCTTTTACTAAAGCTTGATGTACTTTACATCGGCCTTCAATTACGTCAACCAGATCATAAATGATACGGTTTTCTAAACCAAGTACAACGTCAAGGTTTCGTAAGCCGATATCGGTGTCGATTAAACAAACTTTCTTACCTTGAAGTGCCAATGCAGTCCCGAGGTTAGCAGTAGTCGTTGTTTTACCAACGCCTCCCTTACCTGAAGTAATTACTATAGCTTCTCCCACATTAGCTTCCTCCTTTAAATGTAGATAATTGCGGTCTTAATAAACGCAGTTCTTGCAATCTATCAATGGCGATGAAGCCATTTGCATGTAAGTATGCACATTCCATTTCTGGTTGTTCCGAAAGAATGGTTAGTTCATCTGTCATGATTTCTAGTGCTTCATGAATCATCAGATGGGTTGCTTCCAACCAAGACGCAGCAATAACTGCTTCTTTATTACCATTCGCCCCTGCATGAGCAATTCCCTTCAAACGACCGAGAACAAAAATATTTCCTCCGGCGATGACTTTGCCATTCGGGTTCACATCTCCCACAACAACCAAGTCACCTTCTGCCCGAACAATCTGTCCAGAACGAACGATGCCGACAAACGTTTCGGATTGACGCTCTAGAATTCGACGGTTGCTTTCTTCAATTGAAATGACATCACTCTGCACTCGTGAAACACGTAAATGTGGTGACGTGTGCACGCTTGCAATGAGTTCTTTGGTCTGTTCTTCTGAACAAAAGCGATTGCCAAGCTGCAGCAAGACTTCCGCTTGTCCATCGATGCCTTCGTCCGATACTTTACGTTTTAGTTCTTCCACCAGTTCGGCATATGCGCATTGATCATCAAGCCGAAGCACTAGACCGTCTTTAGTTCCTTTTATGTAGACTAGTTGCTTTTTCGTCATCAAATGCGTCACCTCGCGCGTAGAATCAATTTGGCTGATTTAACCGTTGCAACAAACGTGCATTGATTACGTATTTAAATGCCCAGCCGAGCACCACTAAGAAAATTGAATTTGCAATCATTGTGGGAATTAATCGTTCGCGTACAAATACAGCAAGCGAAATGTCTGTTAACCCGATCAATGAAAAGAATTGATAAAGCACGAATTCAAGACCTGCTACCAATACAAGTGACAAAGCCGTTGTCACAATCAGATGCTGGTGAATGAATTTCACGATAAAACTAGCAATTAAACAAATTAATGGATATAAGAAAGAGTACAATCCAATAATATCAATGAAAAACACATCATACAAGAGCCCAAAAAGTAATGCATACAACATCGCGCGATTGCGACTATAGTAGATGGAAATGAATATTAAATACATGATGAGAAATCGAGGGATTAAAAAACGATACTCCCCACTAATATCGAGGGGAGAAAATAATCCGAACACAGGTTCAAGATAAAACAGTACGACGGCAATGGCTGGAATAATCAATCGCTTCATGAGGCGTCCTCATCTTTTGAAGTCTCATCCGTCGCACTGTTATCGCCGTCTGCACCATTTTTTACTGTTGTCATCGTTCGTTTCGCAATCATGACATGATCAAGTAGTGCAAAATCTGCCGCTGGCTTGATATATGCCATTTTCGTCAGTCCGAAATCGTCTGTCGAGACTTCTGTTATTTCCCCGATTAATATACCTTTCGGGAAAATCCCGCCTAGTCCAGATGACATGATTTTCTGACCTTTTTTAATTTTAATATTGGAATCGATTCGTTTTAAAATAAGTTCTTTTCGTTCATCATCGTATCCTTCTATTAAACCGAATACTTCTTTTTCACCCATTACCATCGCAGATACGCGATAGTTAGGATTTTGAGTGGATAATAGTTCTACAGTTGAAGTGAATGGAGTTGTCAGAACAACTTTCCCAATCAATCCTTGTGCTGTAAGGATGGCCATGTTTTTTTCAACTCCATGGACTTCCCCTTTATCAAGAATTACTTTTTCTTCCCACTGATCAGGATTTCTCGCGATAACAGTTGCCTGAATCGGTTCATAGTCCCTGAGATCGTCCTGCTTGTCTACGATTTCTCGAAGTCTAGTATTCTCGGATGCTAAATCGTTGACGTCCGCTTGCAATTTTGCAAATTCTTCCAAACGACTTTTCAAACGTTTATTTTCATCGTACGTATTTAACAAAGCATCGACACTATCGAAAACACCTGTTATGTACTGTGTTGGTTTTGAGAAAATTGATTGCCCAAAACCAACGACATCCTTAATAATCTGTTCAGGTAACGACGCATTATCGCGATCTCTGAGAGAGAAGCTGATCAATGCCACAAGAAAAATCACCCCGACAAGCAGCAAAATCAAACGCTTATTCGAAAAAAAATGTGGCATTGGAACGGTCCTCCTTAGTGTTTAGAATTTTGGCGAATCATGTTCAAATGATCTAGCGCCATTCCCGTACCAATTGCGACGCAATCCAATGGATTTTCTGCAATGAAGACAGGCATGCTTGTCTCATCACTAATCACTTTGTCCAAGTTTTTCAGTAATGCGCCACCGCCAGTTAAGACGATTCCACGTTCCATTACGTCAGCAGATAATTCTGGTGGAGTTTGTTCCAATGTCTTTTTCACACCGTCGATTATAGCTGAAATCGACTCACGAAGTGCTTCTGCAATTTCTTCAGAAGAAATTTCGATAGTTTTAGGAAGACCTGTAACTAAGTCACGACCACGAATTTCCATTTTCTCGACATTGTCTATTACTCTAGCAGAACCGATTTCCATTTTAATTGCTTCAGCCGTACGTTCACCGATCGTCAAGTTATACATTTTACGAATGTAACTTGTAATCGCATGATCCATCGCGTCTCCTGCAACACGTACCGATTCGCTTGTTACGATACCACCAAGTGAAATAACTGCAACTTCAGTTGTTCCTCCACCGATATCAACGACCATACTGCCTGTTGGTTCCCATACTGGCAAGTTCGAACCGATTGCCGCTGCAAATGGTTCTTCGATTGTCACAGCATCACGAGCACCCGCTTGACGAGCTGCATCAATCACTGCACGACGTTCTACCGAAGTAATCCCGTATGGCACACAAATCATGACGTTAGGTTTTTTCCACGTACCACCAGAAGCTTTCATCGCTTCTTTTAAATAGTATTGAATCATTGAAGTCGTAATATCAAAATCTGCAATTACGCCATCTTTCATCGGGCGGATAGCCACGATTGAACCCGGTGTACGACCAATCATATTTTTAGCATCGTTACCTACTGCAACGATATCGCCATTATTTGTATTTCTTGCAACTACTGAAGGTTCGCGTAAAACGATTCCTTTTCCTTTAATAAATACCAAAGTATTTGCTGTGCCTAGGTCAATCCCGACATCTTTTGCTCCAAATCCAAACACGTTATGTTCTTCCTTTCTATCCTTAGCCAGTTAATCTTAGCTTAGTTTAAACCATAAATTTGATTATAACGGATAAAAGGAGAAAATCACAGTGTCACATGTAACCCTTTTCCTTCAAACTGATAAATTGATGATCACCGATAATGACATGGTCGAGCAATTCGATGCCCATAATGTGCCCGGCTTCCTGTATTCGCTTCGTTACTTCAATGTCTTCGGGTGAAGGGGAAGGGTTACCTGACGGATGGTTATGGGCACAGATAATCGAGGCAGCTGAACGTTTCACTGCCTCTCTGAATATCTCCCTGGGGTGTACGATACTGGCATTTAAACTGCCGATAAAAATGGTTTGTTTGTGTATCACTTGATTCTTAACATTCATGAACAGACAGACAAAATTTTCTTGCTTTAAAGATGTCATATCCGTCATTAAGAATGTTGCAGCGTCTTTCGGAGAACGAACGGTGAATTTCTCATCTGTTTGTTGTAAAGATAGCCTTCTACCAAGTTCTACTGCAGCAAGCAGCTGAACCGCTTTCGCTTCTCCAATCCCTTTAACGGACATGATTTCTTCGATGGTTGCATTTTTCAATTCATGCAGTTGTTCAAAGAACGTCAACACTCGATTCGCCAAATGAAGGACGGATTCCTGTTTGGTACCCGTCCTTAGTAAAATGGCAATCAATTCTTGGTTCGATAACGCGGCTGCACCTTGGTTTATCAGTCTTTCACGTGGGCGATCGGAAGCATGGACGTCACGAATCATCAGTGTCGGTTTTACTTCAGTTATCATATCGTACTCCAGCAGATTTCATCTCAAGCAGTTCTAAATTCATAAGTTCTCGATACACTTCCGCAATAGGTAAACCCACAACATTATTGTAATCTCCGTTAATATGTTCCACCATCAAAGTACCTGCTGTCTGGATACCATATGCCCCTGCCTTGTCGTAGCAATCGCCACTTGCCACATAACTGTTGATCCATTCGTCCGTTAATTTATAAAAAGTGACTTTTGTCTCTTCATAAAACACATTGCAAATTCCTTCAAAATAGATGGATACTCCCGTAATGACCGTATGTGTCCTACCGGATAATCTCCGCAAATACAGTTTCGCCATCTCTGCATTTTTAGGCTTCCCAAGTGCCTCATCATCAAGAAACACCATGGTATCGGCACTGATGACGATTGCGTGCTGATTGTATTCAGCGACGGCCAGTCCTTTTTCCATCGCAATGTTGCAAACGAGTTCGGCAGGCGAGCATCCGAAAATGTCCTCCTCATCTATCTCCACTGTTTTCACTTCGAAGGGTACCCCAAGTAGTGATAATAACTCTTTTCTCCTCGGTGAAGCAGATGCTAAAATTAACGGTTTTGTTGTTTTGAATTCCAATGAAATCAGCTCCTTTTTGACATCATACAGAATGATGTCGAAGTTGAAAAATGTGTATAAAGGGCAATAATTTCATTTTGACCAAATAAAAGGGCTTATAATTCAATTTTCAAGCAGTCATTTTGTGCGAAATAATGCGATAATAATTGAACTCTAATGACGTTTAATTCCTTTGAAAGTGTTGATATAGCAGCAATGTTAGAGTCCCAGTCCTTTGGTTTGGCACCCTTATTTCCAGTGTCCGCAAAATTAAATTTTGCCGGGTCTGGACTCGCAAGGAAAACAGGTAATTTTTGCATGGCTTGTTCCGTACATGCTGCCGAATTGATCCGGAATGGTTTAACGAAAGACTCCGTGCTGCCTTCCACTTTCACTTCACTTTCCACGGTGCTTGCTGCGGACCACACAAAATATTTTCCATCCGTGATGACAATGGCTGCGGATTTCATTGCTGGATTTGATTGAAGCAAGGCAGTAGCCCCGTCGGCTGTGGTAAATACACCGTGTTGCTTCGCATAAAATTGAGTCGGTGTTGTCGTATTTGGCGGTGCAGTCACCTCGACTTGTTCTGGTTTGTCAGTCGTTGCGGATGTCTCAGGAGTCTCAGCTTTCGAATTATCCTGCCACTGAATAAAGATTGCGAATATGCCAATCGAAACAGCTCCGATAAGAAAACCATGTATGATTGCCAATGTGTATGAAAACTTTGAGAACGTTTTGGAAAGACGCATTTGATCACCCCGTTTTTCTTTAACGCTACCATTTGAGCAATAAAAAAAGACAAGACCGGTGTCGGCTTGTCCAAAAAAGTTTTCGAGTTAAACTAACAAATTTATATACCAATCGAGTATTTGTTTCCCATAAAAATATACAACGATGGCTGCGAGTGCAATCGACGGTCCAAAAGGCACTGGCGTTTTGCGCCCTTGTTTTGAGCGGCGCAAGTGAATAACGCCAACGATTGCACCAATAAATGCAGCAAAGAACAATGTCAATAAAGTCGGAATCATCCCAAGCACAAGACCGATGACCGCGAACAATTTAATATCGCCACCACCCATTCCGCCTTTCGACAAAATCGCAATCAGTAACAAGATTCCAAACCCTCCGGCAGCACCTACGATACTGTCCCACCAAGGCTCTAGTGGAGATAAAATCCGCGCAATAATCAATAAAACACCAAAGAACAACAGGACTTTATCTGGGATAAGCATATAAGCAAGATCTGATACCGTGATGATGACGAGCATCGATATAAACAAAATTGCAACAATCAGTTCCCACGAGAAACCTAGTTGATAGAATGCGAAAGCAAACAAACCACCCGTCACAAGTTCCATCACGGGGTAAATCCAATTGATTTTTGTCCCACATCCCCGACATTTCCCTTTCAGGAAAACAAATGAAAATACCGGAACTAAATCTTTGATTGTCAAACGTCGATCGCAAATCGTGCAGTGCGACGGCGGCGACACAATCGATTCATTTTTCGGTAAACGCAATCCGACGACATTGTAGAAAGAACCAAAAATAAGTCCGTATATGAAAAATAATGTTGTATATAGAATGTCCATACATACCTCTCAATCACACAAAAACTGGAGGCAACGTACGCTCTCCAGTTTTTGTTTCGTTATTTCTGAATGACTAATGTTGAATTTGCAACGATTTTGTTTGAATGTAAACCGTTTGCTTGTTTGATTTTCTGTTCGCCTGATCGATCCCCATAGTATTCAATAGATATTGAGTATAAAGTGTCGCCAGGTTGAACTGTGTAGGTCTGAGATTCAAAATTACTGGATACCGTGCCTGAATCGGAAGTTGCTTCTTCATCCGTTTCAATGTTCTCGATAATCTGACCATCCACCAGTGCAGTTTCATCTTCACTCGACTCTACTTCTCCAGTATTAACACCATTGTTCGCAGGAAGCGGATTCCCTTTTTCTGCTGGAGGTGGCGTATCGACTTTAGGACCTTCTTCGAGTAGTTCGATTAGGTCTGGTCGATAAAATGCCGAGAATGTCAGCGTCAGTTGTAATTTCTCATTTTCTTGTTCAACGGTTGTCACTTCACCAGAAGAGCTGAACTGAATCGAATCAACGATTAATATGCGATCCAATTTTTCAAGTTCATCGATGAAAGTCTCCAATGTCGTGTAGGTAGGCGTTTCAATCGACAAACTCACAAGAAGTTCCTGAAGTGTCTCAACCCCTTCTGGAGGGGATTCAATGACAAATGGTCCTTCTGTAAAGCTCACTGATTGAACAAGTGACTGTGAGACAACTTCCGCTTTCTCAATTTGCAATAAAACAAGTTCCGATAATGGATCAACAGGCACTTTCTTTTGCAATTCAAGCGAACTGACGACTGGAATTTCAGGCTGATCAGCCAGTTGTTGTTCCAGCGCAAACAATACTTGTCGATCCGTTGTGAGCGTCGTTTCAGCGACAGCTAAACTCTCTTTTTTGGGAGAGTAGAATGTGAAATATGAATAGGCAAGAATTGCTAAACAAAATAAACTGGATAGCACGATCAGGCCGACTTCTTTTTGTTTACGTGTCAGACTACTCATTTACATCATCTCCTTGCGCATCGTCTGCAGGAGGTTGCGTTTCAGTTACAGGTGGCTCAGCTGGCTGTTCATCCGCTGGGGTTTCCCCTTCAACAGGAGGTGCATTCGGATCCACTGGTACTGCAGTCCCTTCAGCTGGCATACGTGTATCTAAAAAAGTGATTGAGTATGAAGCTAAATAACGGGGCATAACAGGTTCGACTGGTGTCGCAGTGCCATCGGTTTCTTCTTCCTTTTTTTCTTCCAACGGTTGATATGTAAGGGTTGATAAACTAACGGCAGTAATCATCTCAGATGCTTTTAATTGGGTTAAATAAAACGCTGCTTCACGCGATGTATCAAATTGCACGTCAACTAGTGCTTCACTTGGTGATGTAAACGAAAAGTTCATGAAAAATCCTCGTTCAGGAAGTAGTGAAGTTAGTTCTCTAATTAAAGGTAAAGTATCATATTGATAGGCTTCCGCCCAATTAACTGTTTTTTGCAACTTTTGAGTATCGTTCAATGCTTCCGTTGTCAGCATCTGTTCTTGAATGGCAGCTTGTTGGCTGGCAACTTCTACACTTTGGGCATTCAGCACCTGTGCCTTGTTCTCATAAGAATTTCCTAGGAAATAAAAAACGAGCCCTCCGAATAGGCCGATGATAATCAGTAAGATGGCAGCCACGACAAAGGCGGGACGATCCCGTTCTTTTTCGGAAAGTAAATTAATATCGACTAACATCCTTACACCTCTTTCAACGCAAGTCCGAGTGCTCGATTAAAGCGTATCGGGATGGCTTTTCCATCTTCCAAATAAATCTTTTCGCGAACAACTGTGGAAGTATGAACTTCGAACCGGAGTTCCATTTGTCGCAATAGTTCTTCCCAATTATCCATTTCACCGTTAAGCAAAATATGTGTGATGCCTTCATTTCCTTGGTTCATATTGTAGCGATAGAAATTGATGAGCTTTGAGACTTCAGATAGAAGTGAGTCCATCTTTGATGTTTGTGCTCCACTGAAGAAATTCGACTCATCAGGTTCATTCACTTCAACAGGTCGCATGAATAATGGGAAATGTTGATGGAAAATCGAAACAGTATAGTTATCGTTTTTGACATCCAATAGTAGAATATGTTCTTCACCGGAATAGGTATATTGGGAATATGCCAAACGATACAGGGCAAGTGGTCCAATATCTGCTACAAGCGGTTTCATTTTGACGTCTTCAAAAGCGTCTTCATATGTATTTAAAATGCTCTCTTTAGAAGCAATCAATATCGCTTCTTTTGTATCAGTTGATGCAGCGTAAGGGACCACATCAAATACGGGGTCTTCGAAAGGTAAATAAAGTGTCGAACCAATTTCAATAAAGAAGTGGCCTTTCAACTCATCCCTTCGAACATCGGGAGGATATGATAGTTTGCGGATAATCACATATTCGTCTGGTGCTAAGAACCGAACGGATTTGCGGGAAAGTTTCCATTCTTCCACAGCCTCGCCTAGAATAGACACCAGCGTATCCGCATCCACAATTTTGCCATCCGTAACAACGCCAGAAGGCAAAGAACGCTCCTCTGCACAAACTACATGCAAAGGAGACGTTGACTTCACTTCCACCATTCGGATCGCATCTTCTTCAATTGTAACCGTCGCCACGCGTGAGCGTTTGTTTAGAAACGAAGGTGTGAAATTCATGGGATCAGCTCCGAGTTAAAATTAATTAGTAAAAAAAATTATCAATCAAGCATAATTAAGGGGTAATCTTAATAACATCAGTTCGAATAGGAATATTATCTTTACTAATCAATTTAACATCATTTCTTGTAGCACCAGTAAGTGTTAGTTTTACATTTCCAACCACTGAATTCCCTGAAATTGTAGATGGAGCAGTTGCACTTTTAGTTACAGTCGCCTCAGCAAATGAACCAGCATCATCTAGATAACCTTTTGATTTTAATATTGTAGCTGTAACAGATGCTCCTTCATTTCCATCGGCATAATAAACATCTGCCGCAGCCATTATATTCGTTGCATCAGATTTAATGGCTCCATAACGACTATTCTCAATAACATTACCAATCGCCGGAATAGCAATTGCCGCAACAATCGCCAAAATAACGATTACTGCAAGAAGCTCAATTAATGTTAAACCTTTTTGTTCTTTTAATTTGTTTTGAATGAATTTTCTCATCCTGTAAGCCTCCCTTTTTTCTATAAAATGGTACTTTTCCAGTACATTTTCATGATAGCACCTTTATATGTCGAAATATATAGATAAATAGACTTTATGCTCATTTTTATTATTTTTTTCGAATTATTTACATATTATCCACATTCTCAAATAGACCAAACATTGGTAATAAGATTGCCAAAACAATGGTGCCTACAAGGCCAGCTAATAAGACAATCATTAAAGGTTCAATCATTGCTTTGAGCTTATCAGTTTCCGCATCGACTTCTTTTTCATAGAATTCAGCAACCCGCTCTAGCATGTGATCAAGAGCGCCAGTTTGTTCTCCAATAGAAATCATGTGGGGAATCAATGGCGGGAATGCCCAATGACTCATCATCGGTCCTGTCATCGACTCTCCTCTTTCTAGCCCGTCACGAGATTTAAGAATCACTTTCCCTATTACTTCGTTACCAACTACACGCTCAACCATAGTTAAAGCAGTTAAAATAGGAACTGAGCTGGAATACAATGAACTTAATGTCCGTGTCATTCTGGCTAGGGCGGCTTTTTTTAAGATGTTGCCAAAAATCGGCATACGCAACAAAAAAGTATCGAGCATGTAACGTCCCTTTTCATCTCTTCGCATTATCCATAAACCACCTACTAATATCGCAACTATCGCAATCAATACATACCAATAATTTTGTACAAAATCACTTGCACCCATTACGAATCTGGTGATGAGTGGCAATTCCCCACCAAAATCATTAAACATTTCAACGAACATTGGAACGATTGACGTCAGCAGGAAAATAACGACCCCTACCGCCAAAACAGCAACAATAATAGGATAAGTCATTGCGGAAACTACTTTTTGACGGGTCACATATGCTTTTTCAAAATGAGTCGCCAAACGATCTAACGATTCATCGATTGATCCTGTTAACTCACCCGCTTGCAACAGGTTGATGACGAGCGGTTCAAAAATCCTAGGAAATTTCCGGGCTGCATCAGATAAAGAATTACCACTTTTTAAATCATCAGCAATTTCAACCAGTGCACGTCGTAAAGCTTTTGACTCTACCTGTTGAGATAGGATGACAACAGAATCAACTATCGTTACACCTGCACGCATTAACGTAGCGAATTGTCTTAAAAACATAATGAATTGTTCCCGCTTGACGGGATTCCCGATGACAATATCTTTTTGAAGAGCAGTATCAGCCATTTGTTTGATTTCAGTGATGCGAATGCCTTCGTCACGAAGTTTCACGATTGCCTCACGTTGGTTCGCTGCTTGAATAATTCCTTTTCGCACGGCTTTACGGTCACGACCTACATATTGAAAGCGCGCCATTAATGCTCGTCCCCTTCAAGGTACGGTTGTGCCGCTACTTGTGTAATTTGGCCGGACTCTACTAGCTCTTTTAAGGAAGTTGACATCATGTGCATGCCAGCAGCTCGATTCGTCAAAATGACGTTCGGAATTTGATGTACTTTCGCCGTACGGATTAAGTTAGAAATTGCTGGATTTGTAATCAAGATTTCAGTAGCCGCTCGACGACCTTTGCCATCTGCCGTCTTGATTAATCGTTGACTAATTACCGCTTTCAACACGCCACCAAGCTGAGTGCGTACTTGCGCTTGCTGTTCTGGTGAAAACACATCGATAATACGTTCAATCGTCGATGCGGCACTTGACGTATGTAAAGTTCCCAAAACTAAGTGACCAGTTTCAGCCGCTGTTATGGCAATACTGATGGTTTCCAAGTCACGCATTTCCCCTACGAGAATGACGTCTGGATCTTGACGTAGTGCTGCACGAAGACCGTTCGAGAATGATTTCGTATCAAAACCGACTTCACGTTGGTCAATAATACTTGTTCCATGTTCGTGCATATACTCAATCGGATCTTCCAGTGTAATGATATGTAAGTTCATATCCGTGTTCATATGTTTGATCATCGCAGCTAACGTAGTCGACTTCCCAGAACCAGTTGGACCTGTTACCAAAATAAGCCCTTGCTTCGTTTCCGCTAATTTCTTCAGCGTATTCGGCATTTGCAATTGCTCGACTGTCGGAATGACTTGCGGAATGGTCCTAAAAGCAATCGAAATCTTGCCTTTTTGATGAAAAGCATTCACACGAAAACGCGCTATATTTTCAACTTCGTGTGAGTAATCCAACTCACCTTGCTCCAAAAACGTATCCCATAACTTATCGGGTGTAATTGCTTTAGCCATATCCCTCGACATTTCCGGGGTAATTGGAGTGGAACCGAATTTGACAAGTTCTCCTTGCACACGAAATACAGGAGGAACGCCAACTGTTATATGAATATCCGATGCTTTTTGTTGAAAAGCATTGGTCAATAAAATATCTACTGATTCTCTCATTTTCTCACCTAATCTTGGAGGGCAACACGCAGAATTTCTTCTGTCGTTGTTTGGCCTTCTCTTACTTTCATCAGTCCGTCGTCTATTAAGAAGATGGTGTCATTGGCTTGGGCAATTTCTCGAATTTCTGCTGCAGTACCACCGCGGTTGATGACACTTTTAATTTGGTCATCAATGATTAGTACTTCATGAATGGCCATGCGTCCACGGTAACCTGTCATGCCGCATGATGGACAACCTTTTCCTCGCGAGACCGTTTGTATATCGAGTCCACGTTTCTGGAAAATATCAATTTCACGTATAGTAGGCTCCTGTTTCTCTGTACAATCACGACAAACTTTACGTACAAGACGTTGTGCCACAACCGCATTAATCGAACTCGTAACCAAAAACGGCTCTACACCCATATCCATCAATCGAGTGACCGAGGCGATTGAGTCATTTGTATGGATCGTACTTAATACTAAGTGACCCGTTAAAGAAGCCCGAATCGCAATTTCTACGGTCTCTTTATCTCGAATCTCCCCAACCATGACGATATCGGGATCTTGGCGCAGAATCGAGCGAAGCCCAGCCGCAAATGTTAAGCCAACATTCGAATTCACTTGAATTTGATTGATCCCTTCGAGTTGATATTCAACAGGATCTTCAACCGTAATGATATTCACTTGTTCATCATTCAGGAAGCTGAGCGCTGCATATAACGTTGAAGATTTACCCGAACCAGTTGGACCAGAAATCAGGACAATTCCATTTGGTTTGGCTATTTCTTTCATGAATCTCTCATAATTCTTTTCGTGGAAGCCGAGTTTTGATATATCCGTTAAGTTATTGGATAAATCCAAAATACGCATAACTATTTTTTCGCCATAAACGGTAGGCAGAGTAGAGACACGTAAGTCAATTGGACGAAAATCAACATTCGTTTTAATACGACCATCTTGAGGAATACGATGCTCCGTAATATCAAGTTTTGACATAATTTTCACACGTGCCGTGACCATTCCCTGCATTAGCTTTGGAAGTGTTCGCTCATCATGCAACACTCCGTCAATACGGAAACGCACTAACAATCGAGTTTCCTGTGGATCAAAGTGAATATCACTCGCTTTTTGAGTCACCGCCGCAGATAAAATCTGATTAACGATTCTTACTACCGGTGCATCGATATCAAGAAGTTCTTCCTGTTTATCAACTACAGATGCTTGATCTACCAAGAAATCGTCAAACGATTCCTCTTCGTAATATTTGTTGATGGTTTTTAAAATCTCTTCCTTAGAGGCAATCGCGGGAATGATATGAAAGCCGGTAATCAGACGCAAATCATCCATCGTAATGAAATCCATCGGGTCTTTCATGGCTACGTATAGTTTGTCCCCTTCTACTTTCAAAGGTACCATCAAACTGCGTTTTGCTACGTCTTTAGGAATCAGGTTAAATAACTTTGCTTCAAATGGGTAGTGATATAGCTGAACTTGAGGAATGCCAAGTTGAATTTCGAGTACTTCGAGCAGTTGTTGCTCGGTGATAATTCCTTGCTGCAAAAGTGCGTCCCCAAGTTTTTCTTCACGTGGTTTGTTTTGCAACACATTCGTTAGTTGGTCGTCTGTAATCAAACCGTTTTCAACTAGTAAGTCACCCAGTCTTTTTCGAATCAAGTTGCACTCCCCCTATTACTTGCTAGGCGGAATAAGATTTCCACCTTTATCGTATTGTGGTTCCGAATCATTTTCATCATTCGCGTTACTGCCAGTATCATTAGTTGACCCAGAATCAGTTGAACCTCCTATAGAAGTTCCATCTCCTGCTGTTCCAGTACCAGCTCCGGTAGAAGGTTGTCCGTTTGAACCACCTTTCGTCGATTCTGAACCATCTGTCGTGCCCGTACCATCTCCGCTTCCAGCAGCAGGTATCGTAACAGTCAAAGGATGAATTTCTACTTTATGAACAGGTGGATAAAAATCTTTAGATACTTCTTTCGTTTCTATAATGGCAGAGTCTGAACGTATGTTTTTAAATACAGCGACTTGAATGCCATTTTCACCTTGCGTTTTTACGCGAACAGTATTTGGTTCTACGAATGAACTATATTGTTTAATGGTTTTCGGTAGAAATTCCTGCTTATCACTGATTGTCGTTTCGTATTGATAAACAAAAGGAAATCCAGTGAGGCTAGCATTAAGACCTGCCCCCACTCCGTTCAGATTGATGGTAAAGCCGGTAGCATTCGGGTTTGTAAATACAAAATCAACCCCAAGTTCACGGTTAATGGAAGCTTCGAAGCCAAGCGGAACAGTTGTAGGAACAACCGGTCCGATACTTCTTTCATCCACCCCAAAATTCGTTTGCAAAACCGATGCATATAAAATAGAAGCTACTGTGGTTAAATCTTGTTCCGTTAAATTTCCCAAATCCGTTGATTCGATAAATTCCAGCATCGAAAAAGTAGATTTCGGATTGATTACGTATCCATTTAGCGCTGTCATCAAATTACGAATGCCCACTGACGATTCAATATTGTTGAATGTCACATTAGTAACTGCAGTTTCGACTGTAGAATTTGCCAGTAAAGCACTTGTAATATCGATGATTTGATCTTTTCGTCCAGCGGCCAATTGTTCACGAATCGTTTCCGTGACAATTGCTATTTCTTCATCATTAAACACCATTGGAGCAAATTGTTGATTCAGGAATGTGCCAACGGATTCTTTCGTCACATCAAATTGCAGTTCATTTTTAGCTCCATCTTGTGCGTTAGTTAACGTGCTATCCGTATTGAATTGTACAACTTCCACCGGGAAAGGAACGACTGCATCTTGCAATTTAATTTGGACACTCGCTTCGCCGTACCACCCTTTAACACCTGTTTGCACGGTTACCGCAGCCTCGTTTTCAGGCAAATTTGAAACATCGTAAGGACCTATGTATGTTTGCTCCCCGAAACCTTTTGATGGGAAAACAACTTCATCGATTACATATGTACCAGCTTGCGTTACACCGAAAAATAAAACTGTTGAGCCCAGTAGCGCTACAAAAGTCGTCCCAAATAATTTATTGTTCATTTATTGGTCCTCCTTTTTTGAAGGTTTTAACCAGTCTTCAGCTTGAGATTCAATAACAGGTTGAACTTTCGGTGTCGGAGAAGTTGCTGCAACATAGGATTCTGAAGGTTTTTCTATCGCTTCTTGAATAGATTTAGGCACATATAAATGCAATTCTTCTTCTTGAAGTTTTTCATTTTCCAACCGTTTCGTTATAATTACGGCCCCTGCAAATAACAAACCTAACATAATCAAAACAGAATAATAGAGACTTAGCTTGGATTGTGCCAACAAGCCTAATAGAGCGATGATGAATCCGCCGAAAAGAAACATTAGCTTAGTTTTTAAATCTATTTTTTTCACGGATATTATCACGATTGGAAACACGATGAATGCAACCAAGATAAGAATAAGAAATTTAATCATGTTTCACCTCTTAGGGATTATAATTAACAATTACTTTTGCATTCTGCTGTTTATCAATATATGATGCTGTCACCTCAGTTACAGGTGGCGGTATTGGGACGTTAACACTATTTATGCAAAATCCTACAAAATCCTTATAGGTTCCTATGAATCTCTCAGCATCGGGAATCTGTTTTGTTGAATTTGATGTGAAGTAATAGACATTTTCATGCTTTGAATTTCCGCCCTTAACTTCAAATGAGCTGTTAAGAACATCAATCCCGTCTAAATTAATGCATAACTTACCAAATTTAGCATCTGTATGTTTATCAATTTTTAATCTTATGGGGTTGTTATTGTCGCCAGTGATAAAAACATTCCCTCTAATATTTTTAAAATGATTATCTGAATTAACGCCTTTAACAATTGCAGTACCTGCGTAATTATTGCCGTTTGTATCAATATTAATAATCCCATCCAGGAATAAAGTTAACTGACTTAGTGCTTTAATTTGATCTATGGAAATATCCTTGTTTGAATATACTTTCAAATTATTATATCCAGTTGCACAACTACCTTTAGGACAAAATGAAATCTCGATATCCTCTGCTAGTATTGTTATTTTACTAAAATCAATACCATTCTGTGAATTTACAAAAACAGATGCTATATTCTCTGTCTTACTCAATTTACAAATTACTCCCTCAGTTAAAGGCTTAATATCTTTACAATTTTTATTAGTTGCTGGGGGAGTAAATAAATATCTATTCATTTCTGTTGAGTCGTTTGGGTTTGGTTCTGGAGCTGGCTTGTTTTTTGAAGTGATACTAGAAACAAATGTTGGTATTGGTACTAATAGTTCGTTTTTCAAAACTGCTGGCTTATCATCTGAAATTCCTTCAACTGAAAAAGGTAATTTATAATAGTTTACTCCATTAAAAAGAGTTGTATTTACCTGAACAACAGATTGATCTAAGACGGAATATGTTACATCATTATCTATAATCTTGTTATCAATAGTTTTAATGGATTGGTAGGATGTATTAAGTTCAATAAAGAACTTTTCTATTTGTTCAGTTGTTAGTGAATTAATTTTTGTTTGGGATTTACAATTACTATGTACAATATTTTCGTTACAAATAGCCAAATTATTCACAGCAGCTTCTAATTCCGTAACATGTTTTCTATATAACAAAGAAATTTGATTCTGCATATGACTTTCAACATATTTTACGCCTAATTCTGCAGCAACAACCGCTTGATTATTCTGATCAACCGTTTGCTCTTGTTTCACATGGTTGAGCGAGGCACTCATGAACACCGCTGACATGCTTAAGAATATTATAATGGTAAATAAAACTATTAAAAGAGCATATCCTCTATCATTCAATAATTTTTTCATTTTTCCGATAACCCCCACCGAGACTTTTGGTGTGATTTTTTCAAACCGACTCACCCTATTATCATACTATTTGCGTAAAATGTCATGTTAAAAATAGGAAAAAATACATAAAAAGAAAAGAGTCAAGTTATTCGACTCTTTTCTTTTAGTTACCATAATCAACTGTCGCTTCAATTTCACTCGTGCTATCGATAAATTGTTTCATTGAATGCCCTTCTGGTAAACCGGAAGTATTTACATTACATTCATTTAAAAATGCCACGAAATCATTCATGTAAATTATCTTATCCTCAACGGCTGCGGGTAGTTTATCCATATCTGTTCGCCCAGGGTAAAGAATTAATTTTCCATTGCCACTTAATATAGAGGGGTCAGTTAAATCAGAAGAATTCGCTAAACTTATGCCATTCAAATTAATACACATCTTAGAATTAGTCGAGACCGTTACGCTTTTTCCTGTTGATTTCCAATCTATATAACCAGTCTTTGCTTCATTCCCTAAAACAACTAGATTACTGTTCGTCAAGTTCATACTTACATGGAATGAGTACGAACGACTGACGATTGTATTGTTATCTGCTGAATTACTGTTTTTAATGATTAAGTCGCCATCCACGTACATGGAAATGTCTTCTAAATTATTTAAATTATCTACATTTACCGTTTGATTTGACGGTTTTATGTATACTGTTCCGCCACTACCATCTAGAATGTTCAAATTACATTTGGTCTTGTCTTTTACTGCATAACATAAATCCTCAACTTTGATACTTACTTTCGAAGGATCTGGCAAACTAGCTAAATAACTTTCAAGATTGGTGCCAGTATATTTGCAGACACCTGAAGTCATTTCACTAGCTTGGGTAGGACAAATGGTCGTATTGTCATTTGGTGGAATGAAAATGCGATCGACCGTTTCTTTTTCACTTAAAATCGTTTTGATTACAATATCATTCGTTTCGGATGTATGATCCGGGATGGTTACAATCAATTTAGCATTCAGATTTTTAACTGAAGCATTTTGTTTCCCTTGTACGGAAAGAGGTATTTCAATTCTGCGAGTTGCTTGATCAAACACCAGGTTTACGGCAAGTGGCATTAACTCATATTTCGTTTTTGTGTCAACTCTATTTTCTTGGGGAGCTAAGTCTGCGTACACCCGATTAACCTCGGACATATACATATCAACGCCGGCTCTTTCTATTTCTTTCGTTTCACAATCAATCCAGTCATTAATGTGGACATTGGAATAAAAGACACTGCATGCGGCAGTTGACATTCCGTTAGGGAGTGGTAAGTTATTATCCTTTGCAGTGGTAACTGCTGTTGCTTTATCCACCAAAGTATTTAAACTGGTATTCATGAAACTCTTATAATCCTGATTTATTATTTTTATTTCATTCTTTAGATTGTTGATATTATATTTCACACCCATTTCGGCCGCGACAACGGATTGATTGCGGACGTCGACAGTACTTTCCTGCTTGGCATTATTAAAAGATGCGGCAACAAATACTGCTGATAAACCAACAAAAACAACAACTAAAAGTAGGACAAGTAACAAAGCATAACCTTTATGGTTTTTTACATACTTCATTTGAATCCTCCTCTTTAATTAGTTGTTTTATATCTCGTAAGTATCGTGTTTATTTTGTAGGTTGCATTTTTATATTTCACTGCAGCAGCAAATGTGTAGTCATCTTTCGTTGGGTTAATCATTTGATTTACACTTGTCATAGTCACATTGAAACGAGTATCTGAAACTGGCTTGAATGAACTGGCAGGTGGCTCAGTTGTACTTGTACATAATGTAGAAGATACAGGAGCAATCATAATTCCACCTGAACCCCCTTTAATGTAATAACAATCCCCTTTACGGTGCTGGTTCATTAATTTCGAAACAATTAAATTCGCTTCCTGTTGAGCGGAAGTCTTATTGGATTCCGCTATTGAATGCTTAAAGCCAATTCCCAAAGTTGTCATAATTAATATAGCTACCATTGAAACTAAGGCTAGAGCCGCTATTAATTCCACGAGTGTTATGCCTTGATTATTTTTAATATATTTGATCATGAGGTCACCTCAATATAGCCATAAGTTTCACTACTCAATTGACCTCCGAGCGTATAAATTTTAAGAATGGTCTTATATAAAGAAATAGTTCCTGAAAGATCAGGCACATCGAATACTTGAATTTCGAATTTAAATTCTTCGCCTGAATCAACTGTGCTATTAAATTTGAATGAATTGTAATCGTCTTTATTAGTTGCCGGATCATCTGTAATTACGTGGCTATTAGCTATTGTTGTCGTTTCTTCAAATTGCAATTCAATAATAGGTTTAATCTGTTCAAAAGGAATTATTTTTGTTGAAGTATGGGGAATATATTTCCCTTTGCTATTTTCAATAAACTCCGTAATTTCCTGCCGCGCTATATTCATCGTATCCAACTTTGTCTCTGTCTTCGTATTAAATAAAGTCATTTGCGGAAACACAGTCATGATACCCACGAAAACAATTCCCATTATGACAAGAGCTGCCAGAACTTCCACGAGTGTCAGTCCATTTTGTTTAGATTTATTTGGAAATAGTTTCATATAATTTTTCTCATTTCATGTTGTTTATACGTATTATGTATTGTTTTAGTAAAATTGTCATTATTTTTATACTATATTTAATCTCTTATTCTATCCTAGGAAAAAAGAGCTGATTAGATCAGCTCTCTTCATTATTTCACATATTCCGCAACACGATTACGTCCTTCTCGTTTCGCCCCAATATATAGCGCTCTATCCGCATTACGAATCAATGCCATGGCATCGTCACAGTCTTCTGGTGCAGTTGAGACACCGATACTTGTTGTGATGTTGACAAAGGACAGCACGGGTTCATCTTCCAGGTCTGTCCGAATTTCAAAACGCGTGGTTTCGATCTTCTCACGTAATTCTTCTGCAAGTGCTAGTGATTGTTGTTTGGAGTAGTTTGGTAAGATGATAACAAATTCTTCTCCGCCATACCTAGCAATGATCCCGGCGTCCCCAAGTTCATTTTCCAACAATCTTGCCAGTCCAAAGAGTATATCGTTTCCACTTTGATGTCCATATGTATCATTGATGGCTTTGAAGTGGTCTATGTCCATCATCAATAATGATAATTGACGAAGCTCTCCATTTAGCAATTGGCTCATATTGGTTTCAAGTTGCTGATCTAAATACCGGTAATTGTATAATTTCGTTAGGCCGCATCGTTCACTTTTAGATACTGCATCTTGTACGTATCGAGCTTTTTCAAGAGATACCGCAAAATAGGAACAAAGCAAGCTGATAATCTGAAGTTGATAGGTTTCAAATGCGTATTTTTTCCTTGAAGCTATGACCAGAATTCCTTCCATTTTTTGATTCCGACTAATTGGGACAGAAATGATGCTCTCTGTATCCGTTGGAAGAAAATCCGATCCTGACTTACGCCATTCTTTTTGTTTGTTGAAAAGAATCGACTTGTCTTTTTTATAGACAATTCCAGCTATACTTTTTAGTAATTCTTCGTGAGTTTGCAAAATTTCTACATTGATATCTTTTTCCTTCGACTTTAAGAAGTACATATTACCTTGGTCAATATCAATGATATAGGAATAATCAACTGGTAACATTTTGCTGATTCTTGATAAGAATAAATCGATAATTGCATCATTGCTGAGTCGATCTGCCAGTTCATGTCCTATTTCAGTCGCTTGGTTTAAGTCTTCGTTGACGCGTTCGGAATTACTGTATAAGCGGACTAGGAATGTAATGATTAAGAATGGGATACCTATTAGTAAGAACGCAACAGGTCCAACATATTCATTTAGCAAATAAAGAGTAAAGCCGAATGGGAATGTCACGACTAAACCTGCATAATCCCAAAGTGAATCTCTTCCAAAGAAGCCTGTGTGTTCTTGCTTTGTTAAAACCAGATATAAGTGCAAAATTACATGATTAGAAAAAGTATTAATGATTTGATAGAGAAAACCGAATAAAAGAATATGTTTTAACTCGATCGAACCAATATCATAGCCCATTAAAATGACAGAAACGCCACTAATGACCGATACCATGAAAAACATAAATGAGTTAAATAGTGCTCGATAGAAATCGCTGAGCCCGATTTTGAGTTGTATGGCCAGTGGAATAATTGCCAATTGCATGACCAACATTTCAACAAACACTCCATATTTCAAAAATATGGCAAGGTTGATCCATTGAACTAAGAAAAGGGTTGTTCCAGCTACTTTAAATGGAAAGTATGTCGTTATTATTGCCAGAGCTGCATATCCCAATAAAATTGGCCAATTAATTTCAGTAGGCTCTGCGAACTGGTAAATCGAATAAATGCCAAATGGTACAACCAGAACCCATATGGCCCAAATCAATCGTTGTGTTCGTTTAGAAATGTCCATATACGCCCCTTTCGAAATGGTTCAATTTATCTAGTACTAAATACATCCTATCAAAATTAGAAAGTTTTGTCATCTTTAATATTCAAATAATTTTAAACACTTTAATAGCCTCCAAACGCAAGCTAGACAAGAGATAGAGCGAACCCGATACTATAGTCACTTGTTTTTCCGAAATTGTAATTCGCAATGATTCTAGTAGGTCTTTCGTCATTGTTACGTTAGTCGATTCGCTCATTTTCGACAAACTGATTGCGGACATTGCGCGCTCATCTTCGAAATCCACAAAAGTAAATTTTGATGAAATTTCTTCATAAATGCGCAATATTTTTTTGGCATCTTTCCCTTTTATCATGCCTAAATAAAAATGAATGGGTGTATCTGGAAAGTATTCTTTCACAGTTTCAATGAGAGCACGAGCACTTGCTGGATTATGCGCTCCATCGAAATATAAATAATCTGTAATTTTTTCAAATCGTACTGGAATAAATGTTTTACTCAATCCATTACGAAGGGTTTCTTCTTCCACTTCTACTTGGAGCGAATTGGCTACATGGAGTACAGCTCGAATCGCAAGCGCTGCATTATTTACTTGATGGGAACCTTTGAGTGGAACAATCATATTCATGAATTCATGACCTTCATTGTCTTGGTACAATCCATTCAATAAAGTGAAATCTTTATTTATTTTCCAAAGTGGAGAATTGCCTTCATTTGCTTCTTTTATAAGTACTTGTTCAGCAGGCTCTTCCATTGGACCAATGACAACTGGACGACCTGGTTTAATGATTCCCGCTTTATGAGAAGCCACTTCTTCAATTGAGTTTCCTAAAAATTGTTCATGCTCAACTGCAATGCTCGGAATGACTGAAATGAGTGGAGTAATGACATTCGTGCTATCAAACCTGCCCCCCATCCCCGTTTCCAACAGTACAACATCAGGTTGAAATTGTTCGAATGCCAGAAATGCAAGAACTGTTAATAATTCAAAATCCGTCAGCATCCCGCTGAGTCCCGCTTCTTTTGCACGACTGAAAGCCTTACTCAAGTCAATGGGTGAAATATACTCCCCATTCTGCTGAATTTGATCATGCACATCCATGAAGCAAGGCGAATAAAAACATCCCGTCTTTACTCCGTGTGCCTGAAGCATACTATTCATCATGCTAATGGTCGAACCTTTGCCGTTCGTCCCTGCAACATGGACGAATTTGAGTTTCAAGTGAGGATTTCCTACTTTTTCTAATGCATTACGGATTGCATCCAGCCCTGGCTCTATTGTGTTTTTGCTTTCCATTTGAAAACGTTCTTTGTATTCATTAAACTTCGGAATCATAATTACATCTCCTTTCTATAAACGAGAAAAGAACCCCACCTTCATAATAAAGGCAGGGTCACATATTAAAGTACTTTCGTTTGTGCTTTTTGTTTTAAATAAGGACGAGCAAGCGACATGAAGTATAGCGAGCCGGTTACTAGAACAACATTTGACTCGTCTACTTTTACTAGAATCTGCTCGAGTGCCTCTTGCCAATTCAAGATCAATTGTTTTTCTGGATGCTTTGTCGCTTCAAAAATATCTTTTCCAGCTGCCGCATTTTTCACATGAATTTCTGTGACAGTAATGCTTGCTGAAATTTCATCCAGCATATGAAGCACGGATGCAATGTCTTTATCTTGAAGTGCGGTAAAGACGACGTGAATATTTTTTGTCGCGTAGCGTTGCTGAATGGTTTGAATAAGCACTTCCATACCTGCCGGATTATGTGCTCCGTCTATGATGACGTTAGGTAAAACTTCTTCAAAACGCGCTGCCCAGCTAGAGGTGATTAGACCATGGCGGATACTCTCTTCAGAAATGGTAAAACCGTGATGTTTGTTCAAAAACAACGCAGCTGTAATGGCAAGCGACGCATTTTCAACTTGGTGATGCCCCATCATTTTCAGGGATATATCTACCATTTTTTCACTGTTTAATTGATATGAAAAACTTTGTTGATTTATTTCCTGAGTTACATTTCCAATAAGAAAATCTTTATATAATTGGTAAATCGGCGCTTGTTCCAATTCGGCCTTCTGTTCGATAACCGCAACAGCCTGTTTGTCTTTGACTGCACTGATCACCGGAACGAGTGGTTTGATGATTCCCGCTTTTTCTTCAGCGATGGCTTCAAGGGTGTCACCTAAGATTTGCGTATGATCAAGCGAAATGGACGTTAAAATTGATAGCAGTGGTGTCAGTACGTTCGTTGAATCGAATTTCCCGCCAATCCCTGTTTCAATTAAGGCAATATCCACTTTCATGTCGTTATAGTACATAAATGCAATGACCGTCAAAATTTCGAAGAAGTTCGAGCCTTCTCCAACTTGACCTTTTTGCAGAAGTGCAAAGATATCGTTCATATATTGGATAAATTGTTCGTCTGTGATCATTACATCATTCATCATGATGCGTTCGTTTACTTTTTCAAGGTGAGGAGAAATGAAGCTTCCGACTTGGAGGCCTTCAGCAATTAATATTTCTTTAAGAGCATTCAAAGTTGAACCTTTGCCGTTTGACCCTGCAATGTGAACAGAACGGAATCCTTTATGTGGATTCCCGAGGACCGCCAGGATGGAAGTGATACGACTTAATCGACCATTTCGCTCCGTTTTCTGATCCATGGAATATATGTATTCAACTACTTTATCAACTGATGTAAACACATTTGGTCACTCCTCAAACTCAATACTCCCAGAACATCTGAGAATTCACTCTATTCTATCATGTTCAATTACTGAAAAGATATGAAATTATTTCTAGTTACTAATGAAATTTTTATACTGAGATATCTTTAAGTAACCCCCTTGAATATAGCGTGGTTACACGCAACAGCTTTTTCCAACTAAAGGTTCAAATTTTCCGATTAAACGCGATATATTTCCAACTAAAGTTCCATATTTTCCAACTAAACTCTAAATCGCTTAAGAAGTCGACCTTTAATAACCTTTCGAGAATGCAATCTAGATATCTTCCCTCGAATCCTAGATTTCATCCATCGAAATGCAGATAAACTATTCTTCACAAATAAAAAACACCCCAAAAGCCTAAGCTTTTGAGGCATTATCACTAACTTATAAATTCTTCAATTCAGCCAAGCGTTTTTCAACGGTTGCGTGTTTTTCGATATAATCCTGTTGTTTTGCGCGTTCTTCTGCAACAACTGCTTCAGGTGCTTTCGAAACGAAACGTTCATTTGAAAGTTTGCCTGTTACAAGCTTAACTTCTTTCGCCAATTTCTCCAGCTCTTTCTCCAATCGTGCAGTTTCAGCTGCTACGTCGATTAAGCCTTCAAGTGGTAAGAATAGTTCTGCACCTGAAACGACACTTGACATTGATTGACCTGGTGCTTCAATTCCTTGACCTAAAACCAATGGTTCTGGGTTACAGAATTTCTCCAAGTACATCGCATTTGCTTCGAGTACTGCTAATGTTTCTGAATCTTTAGCAGAGATGTATAACGGCACTTTTTTGCTCATTGGCGTTTGTACTTCCGCACGGATCGCACGTACTGAACGGATGATATCCGAAAGTAATTTCATGCTTGATGCTTTTGTGCTGTCCGTCAATGATTCATTAACAGTCGGCCATGCAGCAATCGTAATTGATTCGCCTTCATGCGGCAGGCTCTGCCAGATTTCTTCCGTGATGAACGGCATGAATGGATGTAGTAAACGCATCGTGTTATCTAAAACGTATGCCAACACTGAACGAGTCATTTTCTTCGCATCTTCATCTTCGCCGTATAATGGCAACTTCGCCATTTCGATGTACCAGTCACAGAAGTCATCCCAGATGAAGTTATAAAGGGCGCGCCCTACTTCACCAAACTCATATTTCTCTGCCAGTTTTGTTACTTGGTCAATTGTTTCATTCAAGCGAGTCAAGATCCATGCGTCCGCAACAGATTTTTCTCCGCTTAAATTAATATCTTCAAACTTCATGCCTTCCATGTTCATCATGGCAAAACGTGAAGCGTTCCAGATCTTATTCGCGAAGTTCCAAACCGATTCCACTTTCTCGATTGAGAAACGTAAATCTTGCCCTGGTGATGAACCAGTTGATAAGAAGTAACGAAGTGCATCCGCACCGTATTTATCAATTACGTCCATTGGGTCTACTCCGTTGCCTAATGACTTAGACATTTTACGTCCGTCTTCAGCACGTACAAGTCCGTGAATCAATACATCGTCAAATGGACGTTGGTCCGTGAACTCAATTCCTTGGAAAATCATACGTGATACCCAGAAGAATATAATGTCATATCCTGTTACTAATACATCGGTCGGGTAGTAACGTTTGAATTCTTCGTTTGATTCGTCCGGCCAGCCCATTGTTGAAAACGGCCATAGTGCAGATGAGAACCATGTATCCAATACATCTTCGTCCTGCTTCCAGTTTTCGATGTCTGCTGGTGCTTCATGACCTACGTAAATTTCGCCTGTTTCATTGTGGTACCAAGCTGGAATTCGGTGACCCCACCATAATTGGCGTGAAATACACCAGTCACGGATATTTTCCATCCAGCGCATATAGGTGTTTTCAAAGCGTTCCGGTACGAATTGAACTTTGTCTTCGCCTTGCTGCAATTTAATTGCTTCGTCTGCGAGTGGCTGCATGTTTACGAACCACTGTGTCGAAAGATACGGTTCAACTACTGCGCCGCTACGCTCTGAGTGCCCAACTGAATGCATATGCTCTTCGATTTTAAACAAGACTCCCGCTTCTTGAAGATCCCCAACAATTTGCTTGCGGCATTCGAAGCGATCCATCCCTGCATATTTATCCGCATTGTCATTCATCGTTCCGTCTTCTTTCATAACCAATACGCGCTCTAAGTCGTGACGGTTTCCGATTTCAAAGTCATTCGGGTCATGTGCAGGGGTGATTTTAACAGCACCGCTTCCAAATTCCATATCCACATAATCATCTGCAACAATCTTAATTTCGCGTCCTACGATCGGCAATGTAACGGTTTTGCCAATTAAGTGCATGTAGCGTTCGTCTTTCGGGTGAACTGCTACTGCAGTATCGCCCAGCATCGTTTCCGGTCGAGTTGTCGCAACTTCAATATGACCTGTGCCATCTGTGAGCGGGTATCGCATATGATAGAAAGCACCCTGTACGTCTTGATGGATTACTTCGATATCAGATAACGCTGTTTTCGTTGCTGGATCCCAGTTGATGATACGTTCGCCGCGATAAATAAGCCCTTTGTTGTAAAGCTTAACGAATACTTCTTTAACAGCATTTGATAAGCCATCATCGAGTGTAAAACGTTCACGTGAGTAATCAAGACCTAATCCAATTTTTGACCACTGCGTACGAATATGACCTGCATATTCTTCTTTCCACTTCCAAGTCTCTTTAACAAATTCATCACGTCCTAAATCGTAACGTGACTTACCTTCAGAACGAAGTTTTTCTTCTACTTTTGCCTGTGTCGCAATACCTGCATGGTCCATTCCTGGCAACCATAGTGCATCATATCCTTGCATGCGTTTCATGCGGATTAAAATATCTTGAAGTGTTGTGTCCCAAGCATGGCCCAAGTGTAATTTACCTGTTACGTTTGGTGGTGGGATTACAATGGTGTATGGTTCTTTGCCGCTTTCAGGCTGTGCTTCAAAATACTTTCCTTTAAGCCACCATTCGTAGCGTCCTTGTTCGATGGACTTCGGATCATACTTCGTTGAAAGTTCTGGTTTTTGTTCAGTCATAATCGATTCCTCCTTTTTTTGAAAACAAAAAAACTCCTGTCGTCACAAAAAGGACGAAGGAGTTGTTCGCGGTACCACCTTTATTCGCAGATGACAAAAAAATCATCACGCTCTCAAGTTTATATAACGGCTTTTAACCGGTTTCTGCTACTTACAGGTTCACAGAAACTGCTCATGGGCGACATTCAAATGTGTGTTAACGGAAACTCTCACCAAACGTTCCCTCTCTTGTGAAAACAGCACCACTTTACTCTTCCCAATCAATGCATTGTTATTTAGTTTTGTAACATATTGTATTTCCAAGATGAGATTATTGTATAGGACTGCACGACAACTCGTCAAGTATTTTTGAAAGGAGGAATCTCAATGCGAAGAGGATATAATCCTTATCTGCTTCCACCGTGGCTTCGAAAAACCCGCTTCTACTGCAAAGACATCATTTTGCCGATCACAGTTTTCGAACTTATCCGTACCATTTTCATCCCGACGACCTTCGATTTCTTGCTGCTGTGCTTGTTAATTTTCATCTTATTTTTATTTCAAAAAGATATTATTTAACTTCATAGACGGAGTAGCCGTCTTTTAAATCACTCAGGAAGAATGGCAATGCTACATTTTCTTTGACCACCGGATTTTCCTCGGAAGTGGAATTGACAGGCTCAGTGAATACTTCTACGGAAGAGGATTCCCGTGGTTCAGGAAGTTCATACGAGCAAGTAACGCTCCATTCCACTTTCAATGTTTTTTCATCGGTGACAGATGCATTAACGTCCGACAGATGGATTTCAGGTTCTACTTTGCCATGAACATAATTTGGAGGTAATTCCACGAATAAAGGCACCGCATATTCAAAGTAGCCGTTTTCCCCATTCATGTCCAAGTCCTCGATTGAAACCCATTCAGACGTTCCGTGGTGCTCACATTCACCTGGTTGGAAAGCTACATGTGCTGCAATATGGTAAATGCCATATAAACTACTTACTCCTTTAACTTGCTGAAACTCTACTTGTGGCTTGACCTCAATTCGTGCAGCATTTGTCGGCACCCCAAAACTTTCCGGGAAATAAAAAACTTCTTGAAGCTTCCAATTAACTTGATTCACTTCTTGTCCTCCTTCACAAAGCTATGTGAAAGATTTTATGCGAGTGAACGAGCCTTTATGCTTTCGTGAAGAACTTCTCGTTGTTCCTAAAGTTTCTCAGACGTAATTCACTATTTTTTAAGACGTCATCAGCTCTATTTCAGATGACAATTCCGAAAAGTTAGTCTGAGCAACCGCTCACTATCAAACATCGGCTTTCAACCATTTTTTCAATGCATACGTCATCACAGGCCCTGCAATCAGCAGGATAAAGAAAATCCGGAATAAATGAAAACTGGTGACGGTCGACAAATCTGCACCCGTTTCCAATGCTGTAATGGACATTTCGGCAATTCCTCCAGGCGCTGCACTAATAAAGAAATCTAGAAACGTGTTAACTGGATGAATGTTTGTCAGTGTGTATGCAATGAATCCACAAAATGCAATAAGCGCCAAGTTTGTCAGCACAATCGCCGCGAACAGTCGTATCGATAATTGATTTCTTACTTTTTCGAGCTGTAAGCCTAAATGAGCACCCACAAATATTTGAGACAGAATTAATACGATGGAAGGCACTTCGACAACTGGATGATCTGTCACGAACTGCACAATGGCCATTGATAAAATAGGGGCCATCATTTCAGGCAAAGGAAAATGTATTTTTTTCATTGCGATAAAAAAGGAAGTACCAAGCAAGACAGCTATGACGAAGTGAGTAACATTAAATGTCGGCAACTCAGTCAGTGTCACTTCATTGAAATGACTGCCTTTTGGAATCCAGGCAGTTAAAAAAGGGACAACCGTCACGACCACAAAAATCCGAAACGTCTGCATCAATGTCACGATGGTGGAATTCGCTGATTCCACTTCTTCACTCAGCAACACCATTTGGGATAGCCCACCTGGCAAAGAACCTAACACGCTGGTTGCTATGGTTTCCCCAGACATTTTCATGAAAAGCAGGCTTAATAATAGTGCTACACCTGAGACTGACATCGTCATCAATACCATTAGGGGAAAATCAAACCACATAAGTTCAATGGATGTTTTCGTAAAAGACGAGCCGATTTGAATACCTAGGAAAATCAAACCGATCTGTCGATATATTCGTGGCCACTCAAATTGCAATTTTGTATATTGCCTTAAAAGCAGTAATGAAACCATCGGTCCTAGCAACCATGGCAAAAAGATGCCGATTCGGTCAAATATGAAACCAGCCGCTGCTGCAATTATAAAAGTACGTATGATTATCCAAGACTGTTGCAACAAGACCACACCTTTCTTCATTGAAAAAAGCCCTGATACTCGAGTGAGTACCAGGACATGAGTATTAAGCTAGTTGTTTAAATACTTTATGGAATGCTTCCACGGTTTTCGCAATGTCTTCAGATGTATGAGCGGCAGATAGGAACATGCCTTCAAATTGTGAAGGTGGCAAGAAAATGCCTTCCTCAGCCATCAAGCGGTAATATTTTGCAAACAGTTTAAGATCAGACGTTTTCGCCACGTCGTAGTTCGTTACTGTTTCGTTCGTAAAGAAGAATCCAATCATTGATCCCGCACGATTCACTGTGTGCGGGATGTGGTATTTCGAAGCCGCTTCACGGAAGCCCGCTTCCAACTGATCCGCAAGTCTGTTGAAATGCTCATACGTTTCAGGAGTTAAGCGAGATAGGGTTTCAAGACCTGCCGTCATCGCTAATGGATTACCTGAAAGTGTGCCTGCTTGATAAATCGGGCCACTTGGCGCGATTCGCGACATAATTTCAAGTTTCCCGCCGTACGCACCGACTGGAAGTCCTCCGCCGATTACTTTACCAAGACACGTCAAATCCGGTGTTACGTTGAAGTGACCTTGGGCACAGTTATAACCGACACGGAAGCCCGTCATTACTTCGTCAAAGATAAGAACTGTTCCGTTTTCTGTTGATAGTTCACGAAGACCTTCGAGGAAGCCAGGTTGAGGTCCGACTACGCCCATATTCCCTGCCACTGGTTCTACGATAATTGCTGCCAAGTCATCTCCGTGCTGTTTAAATGCTGCACGTACACTCTCCAAATCATTGTAAGCGACTGTAATCGTGTTTTTAGCCACTGATTCCGGCACACCTGGGCTATCCGGTAAACCAAGTGTCGCAACACCTGAGCCTGCTTTAATCAATAAGCTATCACCATGTCCATGGTAACAACCTTCGAATTTCAGGATTTTATTACGTCCAGTGTAACCACGTGCTGCACGAAGTGCACTCATCGTTGCTTCTGTTCCTGAAGATACCATACGTACCATTTCAATCGATGGCACACGTTCCATGACCAATTTTGCCAAGTCATTTTCAACGACTGTAGGTGCACCGAAACTTGTGCCCGTTTCAGCTACTTTTTGAATAGCTGCCACGACGTCAGGATGAGAGTGACCTAAAATGAGTGGTCCCCATGAAAGTACATAGTCGATATAGTCATTACCATCGATGTCTGTAATTGTTGCACCTTTTCCGCTTGCCATGAAAATCGGATCCATATCAACCGATTTGAATGCACGAACCGGACTATTGACACCACCTGGCATCAATTTCACGGCTTCGCTGAATGCTTGTTTTGATTTATCGTAAGAACGTTCCATTATTTCGCCCCCAACCAACGAGCCACATCTTTCGCGTGGTACGTCATGATTAAATCCGCGCCTGCGCGCTTCATGCTTGTAAGTGTTTCAATGACAATTCTTTCTTCGTCTATCCATCCGTTTTGAGCTGCCGCTTTCACCATGGCATATTCCCCGCTCACATTGTAAGCCACGACCGGTAAGTCGAAATTATTTTTCACGTCACGCACGATATCCAAGTAGGATAGTGCTGGTTTAACAATCAGGAAATCTGCTCCTTCTTCAACGTCAGATGTTGCTTCGCGCATCGCTTCATTGCGATTTGCAAAATCCATTTGATACGACTTGCGGTCACCAAATTGAGGTGTACTGTTTGCCGCATCACGGAATGGACCGTAATAAGCGGATGCATATTTCACTGCATACGACATAATAGGAAGATGTGAAAAGCCTGCTTCATCCAAACCGTAACGAATAGCCGCTACGAATCCATCCATCATGTTTGACGGAGCAATAATGTCAGCACCCGCTTTCGCTTGTGCAATGGCAGTACGTGCCAATAAATCAAGAGTTGGATCGTTTAGGACTTGTCCGTTTTCAATAATTCCACAGTGACCATGGTCCGTATACTCACATAAGCACGTATCAGCAATGACAACCAAATGTGGGTGACGTTCTTTTACAAAGCGAATCGCTTCTTGAATGATGCCATGATCATGGTAAGCTTGTGTGCCTTCTGCATCTTTCTCAAGAGGTATGCCGAATAAAATAACCGATGGGATACCAAGTGATACAACTTCGTCCACTTCCTCACCTAAGTGATCCATAGAAAATTGGTATACGCCTGGCATTGAAGCGATCGGATTTTTAATATTTTCGCCTTCTGCAACGAAAATCGGGTAAATCAAATCATCTGTATGTAATTTAGTTTCGCGTACCATTGCTCGCAAAGTTTCGCTGTGACGCAAGCGTCGGTGTCTATTGAATTGAAGTTCTTTCATTTGTATGAGTCATCCTTCCATTTAGCAATTTCTTGAATGAGTGCAAGCCATGTGTAAGTTGTTGGCTGTATATGAACTGCAACACCTTGTTTTTTCAATGCAGTTGCAGTCACATGACCAATTGCAGTAATCGTCATTTCGTTCCAACCGATTTTTGGCGCAATTTCACGTGTGAATACTTCCACTGATGAGGGACTCGCAAATGCCACAAAAACATGTGGATGTTGAGTGAGATAGTCACCTAAACTTTTTGCGTTACCCTCATCAGGCAGAGTTTCATATACGGTCCATTCGTCCACGGATTGTGATAGGCCATCTTTTATCGTAGCTTTAGCAAGTGATCCACGTAAAAACAAACAAGTATCTGAGTAACCGGCTACCAACGGGAATTGTTGAACAAATGTATCCGCACTGAACGTAGTTGGCGTAAACGTCACATGAAAACCTATGCGTTCTAAAGCAGTCGCAGTTTTACTGCCAACTGCTGCAATCTTACAAGGCAAGGAATCCACGAGAATCTTGTGTCGCAGCACTTTTTGTTCGAATGCAACTACTGCATTTTGGCTCGTGAAAATCAACCAGTCATAAGTGTGGAGACTATTAATAAATTGTTCGTCTTGAAACGTTAATTCCTGAGTTCGGATGAGCGGGAAAGAAATGAATTCTCCACCCAGCCTTGTCACTTCAAGAAATGCTTCGTCAGACTTTGGTTGACCTGTAAAGACAATCGTTTGTCCTTGCAAATCACCTTTTTTAGACATTTAAATCGGCTCTTACTTGTTGAATCAAATCGTAAGCACCTTGCTCGCTTAATGTCACTGCCACTTCTTTTCCTGCCGTTTCTGGTACAACATTCTTAGAAGTTTGTTTGAAAACTTGTTCAGCATCAGGTGAAGCAACCAATCCTGTAAAATGAACATCTCCGTTTTCCACTGTTGCAAAACCAGCAATCGGTACTTGGCAACCGCCATCCATTGCATGTAAAAACGCACGCTCTGCATGAACGGCTCTCCAAGTTTCTTCATGTGTCAGTTTGCCAAGCTCTCCTAATAATTCCGCGTCGTCTCCACGGCATTCGATTGCTAAAGCACCTTGACCCACAGCTGGAAGACAATCTTCAGTTGATAAATATTCCGTCACCACATCATCGCTCCACCCAAGACGCTTGAGTCCAGCTGCAGCTAAAATAATCGCATCGTACTCTTCTGTTTCAAGTTTCGCGAGACGTGTATCTACATTTCCGCGAATCCATTTGATTTCAAGGTCTGGACGCAATAACAGAAGTTGAGCTGAACGGCGTAAACTGCTTGTTCCGACAACTGCTCCTACCGGTAAGTCCATAAATTTCACATGCCCTGTTGAAATAAAAGCATCACGTGCATCTTCACGCGGAGGAATACACCCGATGACAAGTCCTTCTGGCAATTCCGAAGGCATGTCTTTCATGCTGTGAACAGCAAAATCGATTTCTTTGTCGTACAAGGCTTGTTCAATTTCTTTAACAAACAATCCTTTGCCCCCAACTTTTGAAAGTTGAACATCCAGGATTTGATCACCTTTTGTGACGATTTCTTTTACTTCAAACTCAAATGGTGCTCCCGCTTGTTTCATTTGATCGATAAACCAATTTGTTTGTGTCAATGCCAATTTACTTCTTCTCGAACCTACTATAATTTTCCTCATTATTAACAACCCCACTTAACCGATTAATTAGATTTTAGTACCAAAAATGAAAGTCGGATAATCGACTTCCTAAGAAAAAATTCACCAACACGAGCAGGAAGGCATAAACATGACCCCATGCATAACTTGTTCCGTAAAGTGTCCCTTTTTTTCTTCGATAAAATAAATAGCCGTAAACAAATAATAAAATAAATGAACCTATGATTTTCACATCAATGAGCGAAAATTCATTGAGTGTAACGTATCCCCATTGCAGCCCAAGAATCAGACTGACGAACAGGAATGGAATGCCTATGACGATTGACACGGTCATCCCCTTCTCCGTTTGATCAAGAGAAGGCAGTTTCCCGAATTGTTTCGTCCATTTCTTTTTCTTTAATAAGCGATACAAAATATGATACAACGCCGAAAAGACAAAAGATAACGAGAATCCTACATACGACAGGATCGCAAAAGTCACATGGATGAATAACAACTCTGATATCAGTGTTTCCCCAACAGGTGAGCGTTCAATCTGAACAGGAGAAAATGTATGAATGGTCATGAAAATAAAACCGATGACATTTAGGAAAAACACGGGAACCATCACACGGTATATAAGATGAAGTCCGATGGATAACGAGATTAATAACCAGGCATAAAAATAAATGCCTTCAAACAAAGTCAATATCGGAAACCTTTTCGTCTCAACAATATATAGGACTAAAAAAACCGTTTGCAATAGCCACACAATGCTGAGTAGCCAAAACGCAATGCGGTGAGCTTTTGAATCTTTATCTAAATAATCAATGAAGTAAAATACAAGACTGATTGCGTAGAGGATAACCATACCTTCATGCAGCCTTGTCATGGTCAAATCCGCCACTACCTTACCCCTTTTCCCTCAGAAATAAAAAGCGTTTTCGCATGTATAGTTTACCATACAGATACGAAAACGCCCCCTAACATGAATTAATATGAATACCCTGGATTAACTGCTATCTTTTTTTCTTCAACAACTTCTAGCTGTTGTTTGACAGCCATCATTTGACGTTGTTTTTCTTGCTGAACCTCTTCTACAATACCAAATATCTGCTGGAATAATTGCAGTTGTTCATGTGAATTTGATGAAACTGCAAGTTCTTTCGCCTGCAGGATTGGATCTTTTAACAATTGATTGATAATTGATTTAGTATGTTTGCTTAATACCTTGCGTTCTCGATCCGTCAGTTCAGGCATTTTATTTTCAATGCTGACCATAGTCTCTGCTTGTATTTGCATCGCTTTTTGACGAAGTGCCGAGATGATAGGAACGACTCCCAATGTACCGAGCCAATTGTTGAACTGGACAAGTTCCTGTTCAATCATCAACATGATGTCATTAGCAGCAAGTTGTCGTTCCGCTAAGTTCGCTTCCACAATGCCTTGCAAATCATCTATATCATATAGGAACACATTTGGAAGCTCACCAATGCGCGGATCCAAATCACGCGGCACTGCGATATCCACCATGAATAGTGGCTTTCCTTTACGAATGCGCTCCACAAATTGCATCAATTCCAAGTCAATAACGTATTCAGTTGAACCTGTTGAACTAATTAATATGTCAGCTTCAAGCAATGCACATTGAAGTTCTTGCATCGATTTCGCCTGACCATCAAATTTCTCTGCAAGTAATTGAGCTTTCTCGAAGGTGCGGTTGATGACTGTGATTTTCTCTGCTCCACTTCCGTGAAGGTTCTTAATCGCCAGTTCACCCATTTTCCCTGCCCCTAAAATGACAACATGCTTTTGCTTCAATGAACCGAAAATTTTCTTTCCTAGTTCAACGGCAGCATAAGAAACAGAAACCGCGTTCTCACCGATTGCTGTTTCAGCATGTGCACGCTTTGCAAGAGTAATCGCTTGTTTGAACAATTGGTTGAATACTGTTCCAGTTGTCCCCCGTTCTTGGGCATCCAAGAAACTTTTGCGTACTTGTCCAAGAATTTGTGTTTCTCCAAGCACCATTGAATCGATCGAAGCAGTTACTCGGAATAGATGCTCCATCGCCCCATCATTTTCATAAATGAATAGGTACGACGAAAACGATTCAATCGGTAACTTGAACCATGTCGCAAGGAATTGCTTTATATAATAACGTCCGGTATGTAACTGATCGACAATCGCATAGATTTCGGTACGGTTACATGTAGAGACAATCACGTTTTCCAATATGCTTTTCTGCTCTTGCAGTGCTTGCATCGCCTGCGGTAAATCGGACTCAACGAAGGACAATCGTTCGCGAATCTCTACCGGCGCTGTACGATAATTAACACCCACTACGATGGTATGCATGGCTTCATGACACCTTTCACGTTCTATTTCACGCCTTTTATTATAGCATAACGTTTTTAAAAACAAGGTTTTAAATGTGAACAAGCTATGAAATCAAGGCTGATTGGTTTGCTACTTTATAATAATTATAATGTAAGTGTATCAAAACGTCTGAACGCATACAATCGTTTCGCTTGTAGGCGGAATTGTCTGTTAATGGTTGAGCAAATCGGAATGGTTGTTGCTCCAGGTTGACAATATCGCGTGCCAGGTTGACCGTTTGCGGTTCCAAGTAGATAGAAACGACTTCCAGGTAGACAGTTTGCCATTCCAGGTTGCACAAAATCCCCACAACCTTTATATTATCTCCCTGACAAAAACTTCAATCCTCCAGATTCACAAATCATTAAAAAAACTCCCTAAAAAGCATTAGGCTTCTTAGAGAGTGTAACCGTTCTATTCTATTTCTAGTACCATACGACGTTTGATTTCTGCCCATGCCGCATCAAATCCAAGTCCCGTTTCCGAAGAAAACAGAATCATCGTATCATGTGCTTCCATATCAAGTTCGTCACGAACCATTTTCTTATGCTTCTCCCATTTGCCTTTCGGGATTTTATCCGCTTTTGTGGCAATGACGATACAAGGAATGTTGTGATACTTCAGGAAATCATACATCATGCAATCATCATCGGATGGTGGATGACGAAGATCCACAATCTGGATAACGGCTTTCAGCACGTCACGACTCGTAATATACGTTTCGATCATTTTACCCCAAGCTTCACGTTCGCTTTTCGAAACTTTTGCATAGCCGTATCCAGGAACATCAACGAAAAACAATTGTTCTTCAATTTTATAGAAGTTCAATGTTTGCGTTTTCCCCGGTTTTGAAGAAATACGTGCCATACTCTTTCGGCCTATCATTTTATTAATAAATGAAGATTTTCCTACATTTGAACGACCAGCAAGAGCAAACTCCGGAAAACCATCTTCCGGATATTGCTCTGGTCGTACTGCACTGATTACTAATTCCACGTTATGCACTTTCATTTCACGCCGCCTCCTTCTAGTGCTATTTCCAGCACTTCGTCAGCATGCGAGACAAATTTGAATGTTAAGTCCTCGCGCACACTTCCCGGTATATCTTCTATATCTCGTTCATTTTCTTTCGGTAAAATAATCGTTGTTAATCCTGCACGGTGAGCGCTTAACGTTTTTTCTTTAACTCCACCGATTGGCAACACGCGACCACGTAATGTGATCTCACCAGTCATGCCCACTTCACGTCGAATAGGACGTTTTGACAAAGCCGATACAAGCGCCGTTGCAATGGTAATTCCGGCAGAAGGTCCGTCTTTCGGAACCGCCCCTTCAGGCACGTGAATATGAATATCATGCGATTCATGGAAATTCGCATCCAGTCCTAATACTTCGGTTTTCGATCGAACGAATGACAAGGCTGTCTGAGCAGACTCTTTCATGACATCGCCCAATTTACCAGTCAAAATCAGCTTTCCTTTACCAGGTGAAAGAGATACTTCAATTTGAAGTGTGTCTCCACCAACAGTGGTATAGGCCAAGCCCGTCGCAACACCTACCTGGTTTTCTGTTTCGGCTTGTCCATAACGGAATTTATGTTTGCCGATTAGATCTTCCAAAGAAGAAGCTTTGATGACAATGCGTTTTTTATCAGTGGATACCACTTGTTTAGCAGCTTTACGGCAAATAGCAGCAATTTGGCGCTCGAGACTACGTACACCCGCTTCACGTGTGTAATAGCGAATCAAGTCAAGAATCGCATCATCTTTAAGTTGCAGTTGCGATTTCGTCAAACCATGTTCTTTCAACTGCTTCGGCAATAAATGATTTTTTGCAATGGATTGCTTTTCCATCTCCGTATAGCCTGCAATAGAAATGATTTCCATGCGATCACGGAGTGGTCCTGGAATCGTGCTTAAATCATTAGCAGTTGCAACGAATAACACGTTTGATAAGTTATATGTTTCTTCGATGTAATGGTCGCTGAAATTGTGGTTCTGTTCTGGATCCAATACTTCAAGCATCGCTGATGAAGGATCCCCACGGAAGTCATTTGACATTTTATCAATTTCATCCAACAAGAAGACCGGATTAATTTTTCCGGCTTTTTTCATCCCCTGAATGATGCGTCCAGGCATTGCACCTACATACGTACGACGATGTCCACGAATTTCTGATTCATCTCGTACACCACCCAGTGAAATACGAACGAACTGACGTCCTAATGATTCTGCAATGGAACGGGCAAGCGAAGTTTTTCCGACACCTGGAGGTCCAGCTAGACAAAGAATCGGGCCGCGTAATGATTTGGTCAATTGACGAACAGCTAAATATTCGAGCACACGCTCTTTTACTGACTCCAGTCCATCGTGGTCACGATTTAAAATAGCTTCCGCTCGGTTGATATCCAATCGATCAGCCGTAGCATCCGTCCATGGAATGGCCACTAGCCAGTCCAAATAATTGCGAATGACGCCACTTTCAGCAGCCGCAGCCGGAAGTTTTTCATATCGGTCTAACTCTTTCAAAGCCACTTTTAACGTAGATTCAGGCATTCCTGATTCATCGATTTTCTTACGAAGGTCAGCTACTTCTCCTGTTTTACCTTCTCGATCGCCAAGTTCCGTTTGAATCGCTTTCATTTGCTCACGCAAATAAAATTCTTTTTGTGTACGTTCCATCGCCTGTTTTACCCGTGCAGATATTTTCTTTTCCATATCCAACACTTCTTGTTCATTGTGCAAGCGATTGATTAACCATTCCAAGCGGTCTTTTACGTCGAAAATTTCAAGCACTTCTTGTTTCCCACTAACCTTCAGCGGCAAGTAAGACGCGATCATATCCGCCAAACGGCCTGGTTCTTCAATATCAGAGACTGTGTCATATGTTTCTGATGTTACTTTTTTCGAAATTTTAGAGTACTTTTCAAAATACTGAAGTAGCATGCGCATAAGGGCTTCATGTTCCGGCGTTTTCTCAGTATCATCCGGTGAAGCAGTAACGGTCACAGTTGCGTAGTTATCACCTTCCGTGTAACTAGCCCACGTTGCACGCTCCAAACCTTCTACTAATACACGGATTGTTCCGTTTGGCAGTTTAATCATTTGATTAACATGTGCCAACGTTCCTATTCCGTTCAAATCCTCTTCTACTGGTTGTTCAACATTCATATCTTTTTGGGTTGCCAGAAAGACGATGTTATCAGTCAATAATGCCTGTTCCAATGCTGCAACAGAACGCTCACGACCTACATCAATATGTAACACCATCGTCGGAAATACTAGCAAACCACGTAAAGGTAATAATGGAACGATTTTTTCTTCATTTTTCTTTGACATTTGGAAAGTCACCTCCGTCCAATTTTGTCCGATTTCTCCATAAATCAAACATATGGAAGAAAAAGCTGACATCCGAGCTGCGCGTAGCATACGCACGTTCGAAGCCAGCTTTTCTCATTCAGCTAAATTTACGCTGAAGTTTTTTCATCATTTTGATTCAGTACGGTACCGTCTTCCAAAACCAAACGCGGATTTGTAGAATCAGTAACCGTTTCTTTCGTAATAACACACTCTATAATATCTTCACGTGAAGGCAATTCATACATCACGTCCAACATTAATGATTCAATAATCGAACGAAGTCCACGTGCACCCGTTTTGCGTTCGATTGCCAATTTCGCAATTTCAACCAGTGCATCATCTTCAAATGTCAATTTGACATTATCCAATTCAATCATTTTTTGGTATTGCTTCACTAAAGCATTTTTGGGTTCAGTTAAAATTTGAACAAGAGCGTTCTCGTCTAGCTGTTCCAAACTTGCCAATACTGGCAGACGGCCAATGAATTCAGGAATCAATCCGAATTTCAACAAATCTTCAGGAATTAATTGTGATAATAATGAAGATTCTTCAGGATCTTTTTTGTTTGGATCTGAACCGAAACCGATTACTTTTTGTCCTAAACGACGTTTAATGATTTGATCAATTCCATCAAATGCTCCACCAACGATAAACAAGATGTTCGTTGTGTCGATTTGAATGAATTCCTGATGAGGATGCTTACGCCCACCTTGAGGAGGAACGCTTGCAACTGTGCCTTCTAAAATTTTCAGAAGTGCCTGTTGCACACCTTCACCTGAAACGTCACGCGTGATGGATGGATTTTCGGATTTACGTGCTACTTTATCGATTTCATCGATATAAATAATACCTTTTTCCGCTTTTTCAACATCATAATCAGCCGATTGAATCAATTTCAGGAGAATGTTTTCTACATCTTCCCCAACATATCCAGCTTCAGTTAATGATGTTGCATCAGCAATCGCGAATGGCACATTCAGAATGCGCGCAAGTGTTTGAGCCAGTAACGTCTTACCGCTACCAGTTGGTCCCAAAATAACGATATTTGATTTTGATAATTCCACATCATCGATTTTGCTGTCGGAATTGATGCGTTTGTAATGATTATAAACAGCTACAGCGAGTGATTTTTTTGCTCGCTCCTGACCAATTACATATTCATCAAGAATGGAAAGGATTTCTTTTGGTTTTGGAACTTCCTTAAACTCAGTTTCTTCTTCTGTACCGAGTTCTTCTTCCACAATTTCCGTACATAATTCAATACATTCATCGCAAATATATACACCAGGTCCTGCGACCAGTTTACGAACTTGTTCTTGGGATTTTCCACAGAAGGAACACTTTAAATTCCCTTTTTCATCATTAAATTTGAACAAAATATTCACCCCTATTCAAGCCACAATCTTACAAGATTCTCCTACTAGAATCAACTAATAAGATTAATGAAAACTTAGATCATTATTTTTCATCGTTCAAGTATCTTTTGGATCAATCACCAGACATTACCTATGTATGAGAGAAAACAAGGCACGGGCAATATGTCCGCGCCTTGTTTTAAAAAGCAGTGATAAAAATTATTCTGTAACTTTAGCGTTTTCAACTAAGAAGTCGATTGTTTTTTGCATACGGATATCGTTTTCAAGTGCGCCAGTACCACCAAGTGCTGTATGGATTTGTTCAGCAGTCATGTTGAATTGACCAGACATTTTTTCGATTTCAGCATTTACTTCTTCTTCAGAAGCTGTTAAGCCTTCTGCTTCAGCGATCGCTTCAAGTGTCAAGGAAACTTTCACACGCTTGTTAGCATCTTCAATCATTTGTGTACGAAGTGCGTTTTCATCTTGACCTGAGAATTGGTAGTAAAGGTCAAGGTTCATACCTTGTGATTGTAAACGTTGTGCGAAGTCATTTAACATACGATCTACTTCTGCATCGATCATTGCTTGAGGAATATCGATTGTTGCGTTTTCAGCAACTTTCTCAACTAACTCATCTTTGAATCCAGCTTCAGCCGCATTTTTCTTTTCTTCAATTGCTTGTACTTTTAATTTCGTACGAAGAGCATCGATACCTTCAATTTCGCTATCGATTTCTTTTGCGAAATCATCGTTTAATTCAGGAAGTTCTTTTCCTTTTACTTCTTTCACAGTTACTTTGAAAGTAGCTTCTTTACCAGCAAGTTCAGCTGCATGGTATTCTTCAGGGAAAGTAACAACTACATCTTTTTGTTCGCCAGCTTTTAAGCCAACCAATTGCTCTTCGAAACCTGGAATGAATGATCCAGAACCAATTTCAAGTGCGTGGTCTTCACCAGCGCCGCCTTCAAATGCTTCTTCTCCAAGGAATCCTTCGAAATCGATAACAGCTGTATCGCCTTCAACGATTGCTTCGTCTTCTTTAACAACTAGCTCAGCCAAACGTGTTTGTTGTTCTTTTAATTGAGCTTCGATGTCTTCATCAGTTACATTTGAGTCTTGTTTAGAAACTTCAATGCCTTTGTAATCTCCAAGAGTTACTTCAGGACGTACTGTAACAGTAGCTTTGAAAATCAAGTTTTCACCTTGCTCCATTTTTTCGATGTCGATTTCCGGACGATCAACAGGATCGATTCCAGCTTCTTCAACTGCTGAAGCATATGCATCAGGTAGAATGAAATCTAAAGCATCTTGGTATAAAGACTCAGCACCAAAACGTTGTTCGAACATTTTACGTGGCATTTTTCCTTTACGGAAACCTGGTACGTTGATTTCTTTAACAACCTTTTTGAAAGCTTTATCTAAACCTTCATTAACTTTTGCTGCTTCTACTTCTACAGTTAGAATACCTGTGTTACCTTCTTGTTTTTCCCATTTCACTGACATATATTCAACCTCCATCATTAATTTCAATTGTTTAGTATCATTCTTATCTATGATTTTGACAACCATTCTAGTATAGCATAACCGCCGATACTTTCAACTTTTTTCACATGTTCCGCATTTCGAAGAGGACATCAATCCTAACGAGCAAGTCATACAACTTCCCTTCGCAAGTCACTTCTTCCCCTAACATGCCACCTACGTAATTTATATAAGCTTCAGCCACTTCTTGCTCATCGAACGAAAACCATTCAAATGGATACGTTGCAAATGAGTGACGAATGATTAAATCATGAACCATTTCCAGTTTGGTTGGATTTTGAATGAGGTCATCTTCCGTCATGTTTAGGACAGCTTCGACCATCGGTGTTTGGGAAGGGTCTAACAGCTCTTTAGGGATAATATCTGTTCCATAACCGAACTTTTCAATGGTTATGTTCCGATCTATTCTTTTGTGTACCATCAATAACAGGGCGAAGGATTTCGTTATGGGTGATATTAGGTCATCTTCAATAATGGTCACCAGTTCATTTTCTATTGGCGTCAGATCTTCCCCTTCCAGTTCAACCAATAGTTGCTGTTGCTTATCTTCTGGGAAACGAGAAAATGTTTCGTATTGAAATAAGCTTGCATCAATTTGATTGTTATGAGGAACATCTTCCAATATCCGATCACTTTTTTGTTTGGCCACGCGTTCATTCAATGTGAGAAGTTGTTCAAATTTATCTATTTTATCTTCAGAAACAACGCCTTCTTCAAGCAATGATTCCAAAATTTCTTTTACCTCACCGAACTGGCGGAGCTCCATCAGGATCGTTACATACAACTCCATCGTTTCAAAGTAATAGGTAGGACCTAATTTCAAAAGTTCCTCACAAACTGTCTTAGCCTCAGTGAATTCCCGAATTTCATACAATGAATATGCATAGACACCCAGTGTTTGTTCATCAGCTTCTATGTATGTCAGGGCCTGTCTAATTGAATCCACAGCTAAATCATATTGAAAATCTTCAGCATGTTTCAGTCCTTCGGATATGAGTCTGTCCACCATGCCCGGAAAGACAATGATGTTTTCTTTTTTTTGAAGTTTTCCGTACTTTTTTCGCAATGTGGATTCCGCCTTTCTCTTGCGTTTATAGTAGCACAAATTGAAAAAAGGATGCGCTTCTCAGCACATCCTTTCTTCATTATTTCTATTCTTCTTTGAGTAAAAAGCTCAATCAGTGATTAAAAACCGAATTCAGCTTGTTGTTCACTAGTAATATCTTCATACGTGTCTTCGTCATAGCTTGAGCTGATAATGAACTTCAATGATTTCAATTCATCAACATTGCTGGTGGTAAAAACTCCGATTGTTCCTTCATGTTTGGTCTTACCATAAAAAGTACTGTCAAAGCCATTTTCTTCCCAAATAAAGTCATTACCCATTGCATCCAGTTGCTCGCCCGTATTCGTAACGATTGTACTGATTCCGTTCCATCCAATATTTTTATCAGATGTATTTTCAGCTGTATAATTTATTTGAATATAATTAAGTTTCTCTGGCAATTCCGAAGCATTCATGAATTGGAGTAAATAGTCTGTGTTATCAGGATGAATATCTGTTAGTTGGATGACTTTCATGTTTGTCACAACAACTTTTACAGGTGCTATGTCCACACTTTGATTGATCTCTTTAATTTTCAGCAATTCTACAGAAGTTCCATCCTCTTCCTTCACTTTTTGCCCAACTTCTGTTAAAAGTACTCGGCCATTTTCATCCGTTACCGGTTCGCTGACATCTTCTTTTTTATTGGAAACTTCTTTCTGTTCCGCTTTTGAAGGATCGACTTCTTTAGCAGTTGTTTGATCTTCACTGCACCCCACTAAAACTCCGGTGACAAGCAAAATTAATGGAAGCAATGCTTTTAATGTTTTTTTCACGCTATGTACTCTCCCTGGTCCAAAAATGTAAAATTATAGTGATTTCTTATAATCTTCAAAATTCATATTAAAAGACTGTAATATAATTGTAAAGATATTTTAATATAGTAATTACTTCCTCTAAACACTATAAAAGGGAAATTTACATGTAGAAGAAAATAGAAAAAGAGTGCGCATTTATGCACACCCCTTCATACTTTTCAAACTAGATTTCAAACTGGAATTGTAATCGTGAAAGTAGTTCCTTTACCTTTTTTACTTTCAACATCAATTTTACCTTTAACTTTGCAGATCGTTCCATACACCATCAACATGCCAAGGCCTGTACCTTCTTTTTTTGTTGAGTAATAAGGTTTACCCAAGTTCTTTATTTCATCCTTCGTCATTCCAATGCCACTATCTTGAACGGTTATGATAATGTTTTGATCGAAATCACAGACCTCAATTGTCAAAATCCCACCGTTTTCTTTCATTGCTTCTATTCCATTTTTTAATAGATTCAAAAGACACTGTTGCATTTGATTTTTATCGTATTTCAACTTCAGTGTATTTGTAAAATGACATTCAATTTCGACACGATTCATTTTAGCATAAGGCATTAGAATATTTTTCACGTACCTAAATTCTTCTTCTAAATTGGCATACACCATGTTTTCAGATTGCGGTTTCGCAAATGCTAGAAAATCACTCACAATTTGTTCGGCACGTTCCAATTCTTTCAACGAAAAATCGATGTACATTTTTTCAGCTACCGATACATTCTTTGATTCCTTCAATAGCTGCAAGAAACCATTGGTCACAGTCAAAGGGTTTCTAATCTCATGCGACACACTTGCCGTAAGCTCACTCATCACATGAAGCCGTTCTGCGTGAAGGAAATTTTCGCGGCTCTTAATATTATCGAGTGCTTTTTCGATCATCAACATAATCAGGATAATGACAACAACATGAGTGGTAAGGGAATAAAATGCCAGCAACCAGAACTCCTGTGTTAATACATCAAAAAATGTACTGAGCGTCGTTAAGTAAAATCCCATCGTGAATATCGCTGCCGAAACACCAATAAGTATTCGTTTTTGCGTGTTTACTCGAAGAAATATTTTACTCAAAAAAGGCACAATAATGAAAATGGAGGATGAAAATAAAAGGGATTGAATTGTTCCCTCCCCACCAATAATAAAACGATAAACGTTCAAGACAATAAAAAGAGGCAGAACCTTCCAAAAACCTCCATATAACGCAACGATAATAAACGGGATATACCGCAAATCAAAAATAAAACCAATATCCAGATGAATTGGATAAACCATACATAAAATCATCGAAATCGTGGCAAAGGCAATGAGGAATACAATATTATAAAAATGTTTGCGATTATCAAAGAAAATCACGAACAATAGTAGAGGGAAAATTAAAAATAAGATATTTAACAACAACGTTTCTAACACTGAATTTCCTCCTTTCCTTGGAACCAAAGTTCTTCTAGGGAGAATTATACTTCTTCCGCAATAGACATTTCCAATATGTCGAATTTTGTAATAAAAAAACCTTCTTTACCAAAGTGAAGTCACATGCGTTATGTGATCAATTCACTTTTAGATAAAGAAGGATTAATTGACACAGTTTCTGCGACTCTTCAAACTTTTCAATACCCCGAAAAATTTAACGAGAAGCCCTAATTTCTGAACAATTTGGACATTTTTTCTGATTACTACCTTTAAATTTAGTAAAAGTTTTTTCGAAATTATTTCCACATGAACATTTAAACAGTAGTTTTTGAGAGTATCCTACATACTCATTAGAAAGTAATTCACAATCTGAATTCTTCTTGACATATTCTCTGATATTTTCAATAGTCCATTTTTTATTCACATTAACACCCTCCAATAGATACTGGTTCCGAATTTTAACACAGGAAGAAGTTTCGGATACCTTCTTTACAATTTGGCACGTGACTACCTAATCTTTCTGATTACCCTATTATATCATCACTTCAACAACTCTGTTTTAGACTCAAATATATTTCATCAGCAAATGGATTGAATCATTGAACATGCCTATAATTGGTCACAAAAAAACTCCCTAAATATAATTTAGGGAGTTTTTTGCTCAAAGTCTTACATACGTCCCAGGAGGGATTCGAACCCCCGACCGACGCCTTAGAAGGGCGTTGCTCTATCCAGCTGAGCTACTGAGACTTGTGATTTTCAGTTCTTTTCAGAAATGAAGACAATATTTATTATAGAAATGCTACAGCCAAAAGTCAACGTTATTTTTCAGTAATTTTAAATGTTACTTTTTCAAGAGTTTCATTTTCATTCGAAAAGAATGTTACGGTCCACTGAACTGGTGACTTTTCGATGATTGCATAGCTCTTTTCAAGGCGTCCTCTTGGCAATTCCAAACTTCCCGGATTTACAAATAGGGTGCCTTCAATCTGTTCAGTACCCAATAAATGCGAATGTCCGAACAAAACCACATCTGCTCCAAGTTCCTGAGCACGGTAACTAATCGGCAGCATGGTCGATTTCACTTGTAATACATGACCATGCGCCATAAATATTTTCACACCGTTAATCTCAGCGAATACTTCTTCAGGAAATGAGGAATCCCAATCACAATTTCCTCGGACGACAAAAGCAGATTGTAGCGATGTATGATTTACATCAAGTTCGCTATCCCCACAATGAAATACTGCATCCACTGAACCGACATGTTGTCTTACCTGATCAATCGAATTAACTTCTCCATGGGTATCACTCATTACTAAAATACGCATGTACTCGCCACCTTATTTCAACAAGTTGGGTAATTCCGCTTCAATTTTTTTGATGGCATTTCCACGGTGGGAAATTGCTGCTTTTTCTGAAGGCAATAACTCAGCCATCATTTTGCCAAGTGTCGGCACAAAGAAAATCGGATCATAACCAAAGCCGTTTGTGCCCATTTTCTCATGGGCAATGACGCCTTCACAAGTTCCGAAAGCAGTCTTCGTCTCCATATTAGGACCTGCCAACGCAATGGCACAACAAAAACGAGCTGTCCGTTCTTCGTCTACCACGTCTTTAAGTTCAGTCAGAACTTTTTGCATGTTTGCATCATCACTTTTTTCTTCTCCGGCATAGCGTGCAGAATAGACGCCTGGAGCGCCATTTAAAGCGTCAATTGCTAGACCGCTGTCATCAGCTATCACGAAAGTTTGTAAGCGTTCAGCAAGGGCCTCAGCTTTAAGAACGGCATTTTCTTCGAACGTTGTGCCTGTTTCTTCAATATCCATGTCATTCGCTACATCATGGAGAGTCAAAACTTCAAAACCATAGGGATTGAAAATCGCTTCGAAGTCTTTCGCCTTGCCTTTATTTTTCGTTGCAATAATTACTTGCTTCATGATAAATCACCTAGCTTTTTGCCGATTCGGTGAGCCATTTCCCCAAGCACATCTTTCTGAATGGCGATCAACTGCTGAATGCCTTCGTCACCTAGATCAAGCAATTCATTTAACTGCTGTCTTGTAAATGTAGCCTCTTCTCCAGTACCTTGAAGTTCCACAAATTGACCAGAACCAGTCTGGATAATATTCATATCGACATTTGCAGAGGAATCTTCAATGTAGTTTAGGTCAAGAATTGCACCGAGCTCACCATCAATTCCTACGCTCGTCGCTGCAAGGAAATCTGTTACAGGAAATTCAGGGAGCTGTTTTTCATCTTGTAGCTTTGCAATAGCCATTGTCATCGCAACAAATGCACCGGTAATCGAAGCAGTACGTGTGCCGCCATCTGCCTGGATCACATCACAGTCAATCCACAGCGTTCGCTCTCCTAATGTTTCCAGATTGACTACTGCTCGCAGTGCTCGTCCAATGAGACGTTGTATTTCCATTGTACGGCCACCAATCTTACCTTTCGACGCTTCACGTTGTGTTCGTGAACCTGTCGCTCTTGGAAGCATTGAATATTCAGCCGTAATCCATCCTTTACCTTGCCCACGTAAAAAATGCGGTACGCGTTCTTCAATGGTTGCTGTACAGATTACTTTCGTCTGTCCTACTGTTATCAATACGGAACCTTCTGGATGCACCAAGTAATCGGTCTCTATCGTCACAGGTCTCAGTTGTTTTGAATTTCGTCCATCTTGTCTCATGTGTTTGTTTCCTCCTCGTATACATTCGCGCACTTATCGTATCACATAAGCTTTAAACGAATCAAAACCCGGAAATTCCTTTTTCAAGGAATTCCAGGTTTTATTTAAATGATATTTGTTGAATTGTTGGGTTTTCGATTTCAAGCCATTTCGTAATAATGGTCCTGAACATTGGTATGGAACCCGTTGTATAGAAAATGTGCGGTACCTTACTCGGTTGCTCTCTTTGCTTCTGGTAATAGTTGAGGATAGCATCCACTTCATCGGCCGTTTCTTCGGCTGATGAAAGAACCTTCACATGCGGACCAACCGCCTTTTCAATAAGATCCTGTAATAAAGGGTAATGAGTACATCCCAATATTAACGTATCAAATGATTCTTTTTGCAATGGTTCGAGTGTCTTTTCAACCAATTCCTTCGCAAATTCGCCTTCATATTCGCCACTTTCAACTAGTGGAACAAATGCCGGGCAAGCAAGTGGAACGGTATGACAGGAAGATGATAAAGCCTTCAAAGCCTTCTCGTAAGCACCACTTTGAATAGTACCTACAGTCCCCAATATACAGACTTCAGAACGTCTTGTTGCTTTTATAGCTGCTCGCGCCCCTGGGAAAATTACCCCCACGACTGGGAACGGGCAATATTTTTGTAAGGATTCAAGTGCGACCGCTGTTGCTGTATTACACGCGACAACGAGCATTTTTATGGATTGCGCTTTCAGTGCTTCCGCCATTTGCCATGTGAATTTCCGCACTTCAGTTGCTGAACGCGGTCCATATGGACATCTCGCTGTATCTCCAATGTAGAGAAATTGCTCATTGGGCAACCGTCGCATAAGTTCTTTGACAACCGTTAAGCCGCCAACACCTGAATCGATCACGCCGATTGGTGTATTCACGAGATTCGCCTCAATCCTCTTTCATTTCTACATGAAGTCTTTGGAGAAGGCTCGACAACTGTTGCACTTCTACAGCATCAAAATCAGACAAAATATCTTGCAAATAATCTTGACGTTTTTGAATAACTTCTTCAATCACGCGCTCGCCTTCTTTTAATAAATGAATGCGAACGACACGTCGATCTTGCTCATCACGAACACGCATGACAAGTTGGTTCTTTTCCATCCGGTCGACTAAATCCGTTGTCGTACTGAATGCCAAATACATTTTGGTAGAAAGATCACCAATGGTCATGTCACCATGTTCAAACAACCATTGCAACGCAACAAATTGAGGTGGCGTCACAGTATAGTTACTTAAAATTTGGCGACCTTTTTGTTTGATAATGCCTGATATATAACGAAGTTCTTTTTCCAGAAAAGCTACTTGCTCCTGGTTATGGTTATGTTCATTGCTCGAAATTTGCTCTGTCATGTGCTGAATCCACTCCCTGAATACGATTACTTGTGTATTCATTGTGACGTCTTTTGCGGAAATTGGCAAGACATACTCAGTCTAGTGCTAATTCGCCAAGTCGTAAAAGTTCGAGTATCGCTTGTGATCTGCCTGATACGCCCAACTTTTGGATGGTATTCGAGATGTGATTTCTCACGGTTTTCTCACTGATATTGAGTTGAATGGAAATATCTTTCGTTGAATAATCACGCACTAACAATTGAAAAATTTCTCTTTCTCGTCCTGTTAATAATGAACGATGATGTGCTCGTTCTGACAAAATACGCCCCTCCTATCCACTCTTCCTAGTAACGTATGTCAGAAGATAAAAGGCGGTGACGGCTAATTGGGTAGGAATAACGATTTTTCTTCTTCTGTCCAAGGCGATCCCTTACCAGTTGCCTTGCTTATTTGCACAACAGTTCCCCTACCCGTGAAAACAGTTTCCCCTTTTTCATTCGTGGCATGGTAATGGATATCCACTGATGAAGTACCCACCGAATCAGCTTTCACATGAATCTGAAGCTTTTCATCAAAGAATACTTGTTTTACATAATCGCATTGTAAATCGGCAACAACCGGAATCGTCTTACCTTTTGGATCCAACCAATCATTCATCAAGCCGATTTGTTTAAGATATTCAATTCGCGCAAACTCGAAATAAGAAAAGTTATATGTATTGTTCAGATGTCCATACATATCCGTTTCACTGAAACGAACTTGAACCGGTACTGAAAAATGAAACCCACTTACCCATTGCTCTGGGTCTTGGATATAAGATGCACGCATAATGAATTTCTCCTTTGGTTTATGTATTTTATGAATGGTGATTCATTGTTGATGATATTGTAACAAAGTTTCTTCTGAAGGGGAAAGAATTTAATGGATAGAAATGGATAAATTTAGAGAGGGATTTTTTTGGATAGGGGCAACTTTATGAGTTATTGGGGCAACTTCTGCCATGATTAGGGCAACTAACCAATTACCTCCTAATTCTGACGGAATTATTGGATTAATAAATTGGCTTCGCTTCGATTTTGGAGCAACTTTCGGTATTTCGGAGCGATTTTAGCAACTTAACGCTCCCTGCACACTTCTTTAAACAAAAAAGCAGCCTCTCGCAAAATGCGGGAGGCTGACAAATTAAGCTCTTCTTAGTCAACCATGTGGTCGCTTCCGAAGAAGTTTTTGAACATTTGAACCGTAGTGTCACGGTTTAGAGCTGCGATAGAAGTAGTCAAAGGAATTCCTTTAGGACATGCTACTACACAGTTTTGAGAGTTACCACAGTTTGCAAGTCCGCCATCACCCATGATGGAATTTAGACGCTCGTCTCTATTCATGGCACCCGTTGGATGCGCATTCATAAGACGTACTTGTGATAACGGTGCTGGGCCCATGAAATCTGAATTTGTGTTTACGTTTGGACATGCTTCCAAACAAACGCCACAAGTCATACATTTAGATAGTTCATATGCCCATTGACGTTTACGTTCAGGCATACGTGGTCCATCACCTAGATCATAAGATCCATCTATTGGAACCCAAGCTTTAACTTTTTTCAATGAATCAAACATACGTGAACGGTCAACGATTAAGTCGCGTACAACAGGGAATGTTTTCATTGGTTCTAAGCGAATAGGTTGCTCCAATTTATCAACTAGAGCTGTACATGATTGACGTGGACGGCCATTGATGACCATCGAACATGCTCCACATACTTCTTCCAAACAGTTCATATCCCAGTTTACAGGTGTTGTGTGTTTACCATCTGTATTTACTGGATTACGACGAATTTCCATTAATCCAGAAATAACGTTCATATTTGGACGATAATCTAACTCGAATTTTTCCCAATACGGGGTAGAATCCGTAGAGTCTTGACGAAGGATCTCAAAAACGACGGTTTTAGTTGCTGTTGCGTTCATGATTATTAATCCCCTTTCGATGAATAGTCACGTTTACGTGGTGGAATTAATGAAACATCTATTTCTTCATAATGAATGACCGGCGCTCCAGTAGCTGGATCAAAATTCGCCATAGTTGTTTTCATAAATTGCTCATCATCTCGTTCTGGGAAATCTGGCTTGTAGTGAGCACCACGACTTTCATCACGTAACAATGCACCTTGCGTAATAACGCGAGCTAAGTATAGCATATTTTTCAATTGACGCGCGAAAGTAGCACCTTGATTGGACCACTTTTGAGTGTCATTAATGTTGATATTATTAAATCTCTCAAGAAGTTCTTGAATTTTTTCATCAGTTGCTTGTAAACGGTCGTTATAACGAACTACTGTTACGTTATCTGTCATCCATTCGCCAAGCTCTTTATGCAAGACATATGCATTTTCAGTACCGTCAAGAGACATAATTTCATCCCATTTTTGTTGCTCTGCAGCCGTGTGTGCATCAAAAATTGTTGATGGCATATCTTCAGCATGAGTTTTTAGTCCACTCATATATTTAACTGCGTTAGGACCTGCAACCATTCCGCCATAAATTGCAGAAAGTAATGAGTTTGCTCCAAGTCGGTTTGCGCCATGTTGAGAGTAATCACACTCACCTGCAGCAAATAAACCAGGAATAGTTGTCATTTGATCGTAGTCAACCCATAGTCCACCCATTGAATAATGGACTGCTGGGAAGATTTTCATTGGAAGTTTACGGGGATCTTCACCTGTGAATTTCTCATAAATTTCAATGATTCCGCCAAGCTTGATATCCAATTCTTTCGGGTCTTTGTGTGAAAGATCCAAGAATACCATGTTTTCGCCGTTAACCCCAAGTTTTTGGTTAACACACACATCAAAAATTTCGCGAGTTGCGATATCACGAGGTACCAAGTTCCCGTAACTAGGATATTTTTCTTCAAGGAAGTACCAAGGTTTACCGTCTTTATATGTCCAAATACGTCCACCTTCACCACGCGCTGATTCGGACATTAAACGAAGTTTGTCATCTCCTGGAATCGCTGTAGGGTGAATTTGAATGAATTCGCCATTTGCGTAGGTTGCACCTTGTTGATAAACAATTGAAGCTGCAGAGCCTGTATTGATTATAGAGTTTGTTGATTTTCCAAAAATAATACCAGGACCACCTGTTGCCATGATGACAGCGTCACCACGGAAAGGACGGATTTCCATAGTTTTCAAGTTTTGAGCCATGATTCCGCGACAAACGCCGTCGTCATCTAAGATTGCACCTAGGAATTCCCAGTTTTCGTATTTCGTTACAAGACCGTCAACTTCGTAGCGACGTACTTGTTCATCAAGTGCATAAAGCAATTGTTGACCAGTTGTAGCGCCTGCGAAAGCTGTACGATGGAACATTGTTCCCCCGAAACGACGGAAATCTAATAACCCTTCAGGTGTACGGTTAAACATAACACCCATACGATCGAATAATCGAATGATTCCAGGTGCTGCTTCTGCCAATGCTTTTACTGGTGGTTGATTCGCAAGGAAATCCCCGCCGTATACTGTATCATCAAAGTGATTGTCAGTTGAATCGCCTTCACCTTTTGTATTTAATGCTCCGTTAATTCCGCCCTGAGCACACACTGAGTGTGAGCGTTTAACAGGAACTAATGAGAATAATTCTACTGTTGTTCCTTCTTCTGCTGCTTTCATTGTTGCCATTAAACCAGCTAGACCACCGCCGACAACAATCAATTTACTTTTCGCCATGATTCTTCTCACTCCTCTTTTTAATAGTAATCAAGCAATTTCAGAAACTTATTACACGAATGCAAGAAGTGCACGAACGCCGATTACTGTCAATGCTAAGAAGATACCGATCGTCACGTAAGTTGAAATTCGTTGTGACCTAGGTGATTGAGTGATACCCCAGCTTACCAAGAATGACCAAATACCGTTAGCTAAATGGAATGTTGCAGATACTACACCAACCACGTAGAATACAAACATTAATGGATTTGCTAATATATCAGCCATCATGTCAAAGTTAACTTCATCAGCACCAATTGCTTTTTGGAATCGTGTCTCGAATAAATGCCATGCGATAAACACGACTAGAATGACCCCGGTAATACGTTGCAAAACAAACATCCAGTTACGGAATGTACCATAACGCTGTGTGTTATTTTTCGCAGTAAAGGCTATGTACACACCATAGAACGCATGGAACATCAATGGAATGTAGATGACAAACCATTCTAAAAACAATACGAATGGTAAACTTTCCATGAAGTGAGATGCTTTGTTAAAAGCCTCTTCTCCTCTTGTAGCAAAATGGTTAACAACCAAATGCTGCGTCACGAACAATCCTACTGGAATGATTCCAAGTAAAGAATGTAAACGGCGCAAATAAAATTCACGATCTTTCGACAAGACTGTTACCCCCCTCAGTACTGAAAATAGGCAGACAAGATCAGACCTTCGTATGGAACGAAAGCAACATTGACTGCATATCTCATCATGGTACAATATTATGACATGTTTATTGTACTCCCATCATAAGGGAGCGTCAAGGCAAGGAAGCCCACTACATAAGGCAATTTAAATCAGGTAAATTCTCGGTGTTGTACTATTTTAACTACCTTGTCCATGAAAAATTCTTATATTAAAAAAGTTTGAAGGCAATTAAGCCAGAAAGCGGGATTCAGATGACAATGACAGAGACAAAAAAGGTACCCACTTTTGGTTACGAATTAATTCGAGATCATGTACTTTCGACAATTTTAGGGAAACACGAAGAAGATATTTTATATTGGGCCGGAAAAGATTTAGCCCGCAAGTTCCAGATGTTTTCCATGGAAGAAACGACATCTTTTTTTCAAGAAGCGGGCTGGGGCATTCTAACACTTGAACAAAGTACAAAAGATGAAGCATTTTATGTATTGACTGGAGAACCCGATGCCCTGCAGTTCGAGAAACGATGTTTCCGCCTGGAAGCAGGATTCCTGGCTCAGCAGCAACAAAAACTGGGTGGTTTTATGACAGAATGCTTTGAAGAAAAACAACTGAAGAAAAACTCCGTTCAATTCCATGTGAAATGGGATCTAAAAGAAAAAGTTTAAAGCTTCACTGACTCGATAGTAAAAATCGAGTTGAAGCTGAAAAGAAAGCGGGCAGTCACTTCCAAATGGAGTGTCTGCCCGCTTTTTTCAATCCCAATTCAATCTGTTATCCAATTGAGACTGATATTGTTTAAAAACATTACTATTTGTTTTGATTCCTTTTTGAGATAACATACGGTTCAATTGGGTGAGTCTTTGATTATATTGCTGTTCAAGTTCTGTTTTTTCGCGTTGTGTGGCTTTTTTCATTTGATGCTCTAAGTCACTCATTTCTTCTTTCACGAACTGAGCTTCTTCATCATGCCCTGAGTTTTTTAAAATGCGCATTACCATACGAATGTCTTCTGGATAATGATCAAATTCATCCGGCGGTAACGGTTTCCCAGCTCCCGGCAAATTGTCAAACTGTCCATCACGTTGTGCTTTTTTAATTAAATCCTCCACGATATGCCAGTTCATTTATCTCACTGCCTCTCATGATGATTATGAAACTATTTTCATCATATCATGAAATGTTTTTATACTCGAACAACAGCTAATCCAAATTCATCATGCAATGCATTTGTGGCTTGTAGCATCGCACTTTCAGGTACAACAACCGAAACTTTAATTTCCGAAGTACTGACCATTTTCACAGGAATTCCTTCTTTGCGGAGGCGATCGAACATTTGTGCAGCAACCCCTGGATTTGAAACCATTCCTGACCCAACAATCGACACTTTGGCCAATCCAACTTCAAAATTGGTAGATTGGTATCCCAACTCCGTTTTTTTACTTTCCAAGACTTGAACAGTTTCTGCATAATCTTCTTTCTTAATGGAGAAAGAAACACTTGGCTGCACGCCTTCCATAATGCTTTGAACAATGATATCAACGTTTACATGATGTTTTGCAAGAGTAGTGAAAATTTTGGCTAGTGAGCCGTTAAAAGGCACTTCATAGCCTACCGTAACCCTTACAATTTCCGGTTCGAATGCGACACCACGCACTATCAAGTTTTTTTCCATAGTAGGTTCCTCCAATAATATGGTTCCTGTATCTTCACTTAAGCTAGAACGGACACTTAGTGGCATGCAATAATTTTTAGCGAATTCCACTGCCCTAGGATGCAAAACCCCAGCTCCTAAGTTAGCAAGTTCCAGCATTTCGTCATAGGATAGCTCCTGCAATTTTCTTGCCCCATCCACATATCGAGGGTCTGACGTATAGATGCCATCGACATCCGTGTAAATATCACACTGGTCCGCTCCTAGCGATGCTGCAATTGCAACCGCCGTCGTATCCGACCCACCACGTCCGAGTGTCGTAATTTCTCCATACGTATCCATCCCTTGGAATCCGGCTACAACAACCACTTTTCCATCCGTCAAAGCCTGCTCCATACGAACAGTATCTATATGTTCGATTCGAGCATTGCGATGAACGGATTCCGTTCCGATTCCTGCCTGCCATCCCGTAAACGAAACCGCATCTTGCCCCATATGTTGAAGTGCCATTGTCAACAAAGCAATTGTTACTTGTTCCCCTGTTGACAGCAACATGTCCATTTCACGTTTTGAAGGTTCTGCTGATAAATCCCCAGCCAGACTCATTAATTCATCTGTCGTTTTCCCCATCGCTGATACGACTACTACGATTTCATGGCCTTTTGCTGTTTCACCGATTATGCGTTTTGCGACATTACGGATCCGTTCAGTGTTGCCTACGGACGTACCACCAAATTTCATGACAATGCGACTCAATGTAAACTCTCCCTTATTTCCAAAGAAGCTAAAAAAGACAGCCTTATCTACGGGTAATCCGTGAAAAGCTGTCTCCATGCATGCACGTTCAAAAGAAGCGTCCATGTGAGATAGCCCTCCAGAATCGATTAGATTCTGACAATCCTGCATTTATTCAATGCAAAACCAGCACGACATCTGATACAGGATGTCGAACTTCGGCGAATTTCCCTTTCACTTTCCTTCAACGGATCTGTTCATCCTCGAGAAAGCTACTGTTGATTTCCGCGCCTCTATCACCACTTATTCGATGTTTGTTCAAAAGGAAGCGGATGCTCCTTATTGAACATACATCAGTGATTCAATTTCAGTGAGTCAAGAATATCATATACTCACTCTTTTGACAATGACTCATTTTGAAAATATTCAGACATGGATTCCGCGATTTGCAATGGCAAACCTGATTGTTTCAGCTCTTCCACTGATGCTTCTTTGATTCGTTTTACAGAGCCAAAATGCTTCAACAACATTTTTTTGCGTTTAGGACCGATTCCTTCAAACCCATCCAAAGCGGAAGCAATCGTCTGTTTCCCACGCTGTTGCCGATGGAATGTAATCGCAAATCGATGCACTTCGTCCTGAATCCGTTGTAGCAAATAAAACCCCTCACTTGTTCGTTTCAAGGGAATGATCTGTGGGGGTTCCCCATATAACAACGAAGATGTCTGGTGCTTCGCATCCTTGGCTAATCCTGCAATCGGAATAGACAAACCGAGTTCATCTTCAATCACTTCACGGGCGATTTCCATTTGCCCTTTCCCACCATCAATGACAATTAAATCGGGGAGAGGCAATTCATCCTTCAGCACACGAGTATAACGTCTACGAATGACTTCACGCATGGCTCCGTAATCATCATGACGGGCAGCTGTTTTCGTTTTGTATTTTCGATAGTCCTTTTTATTCGGTCTTCCATCAATAAACGATACCATTGCTGAGACGGCATCTGCTCCATAAATATGTGAATTATCGAATGCCTCAATTCGAAGAGGAGGCGCAATATCCATTGCAATCCCCAGTTCTTCCACTGCACCAATCGTTCGTTGTTCCTGTCGGTCTAGGAGCTGGAATTTTTCACGGATAGCGATTTCTGCATTCTTCGTCGCCAGATCAATCATTTGTTTTTTCTGCCCACGACTCGGAGAAGCCACTTTTACTTCAAGAAGCTGGCTTGCCAGTTGCAAATCCACCGCACTTGGCAAATATACTTCTTTTGGCTTGATATGATTCGGTTTATCATAAAACTGACCGAGGAACGTCAGGAATTCATCTTCTGGATCTTGATATAACGGGAATAATGAAACATCTCGCTCGATTAACTTCCCTTGGCGTACAAAGAATACTTGCACACACATCCAGCCCTTATCGATGGCATAACCAAAAATATCACGATCGGTAAAATCATTGGTCGTCATTTTTTGTTTTTCCATAACCGTTTCAATATGTGTGATTTGATCACGGTATTCTTTTGCTCTTTCAAACTCTAAGTTCTCTGCTGCCGATGACATTTTTTCCGTCAATTCTTGTTTGACTTGCTGATAGCCACCGTTTAAGAACCGTGTGATTTCATCAATAATTTTTCTGTATGCGTCTTGCTCGATTGTTTTAACACAAGGTGCTAGACACTGGCCCAAATGATAATACAAACAAACCCGATCTGGTAATGTCGGACATTTGCGTAACGGGTATAAACGATCTAGTAATTTTTTCGTTTCACTCGCCGCATATGCGTTTGGATAAGGACCAAAATATTTCCCTTTATCCTTTTTAACGATTCTGGTTGTTATCAATTTCGGATGATTTTCACCTGTTATTTTTATATAAGGATACGTTTTATCATCTTTTAGCATGATGTTATATTTCGGATCATGCTTCTTGATTAAATTCAATTCCAGAATGAGAGCTTCAATATCTGAAGATGTTACGATGTACTCAAAATCTTCAATTTCCTGGACGAGTCTCTGTGTTTTTCCATCATGACTCCCCGTAAAATAAGAACGTACACGATTTTTCAACACTTTGGCTTTGCCCACATAAATAATAGTGCTTTGGCGATCTTTCATTAAGTAAACACCTGGTTGATCAGGTAAAATCGCACATTTCTGTTGAATTAAATCATTCATCATTTTCATCACCTGTTAAAAAAAACCGGGTGCCCATGGGTACCCGGTTTTAATAATATTTCTTTTACAATATAAGACTAGAACGCCAATTGAAAAGATTATGCGTGTTTGTTTACTAATTCAGCCAAAGCTTCTTTCGGGTTGAATCCAACTACTTTATCGACAGGTTGCCCATCTTTGAAAAGTACCAATGTCGGAATTGACATAATACCGAAGTTGCTAGCTGTTTCTTGGTTTTCATCTACATCAACTTTTACAATTTTTACTTTGCCATTCATGTCAGCATCTAATTCTTCAAGAACTGGAGCGATCATTTTACATGGTCCACACCAAGGTGCCCAAAAATCGACTAAAACTAAGCCGTCTGAAATTTCACTTGAAAAGCTTTGATCTGTTCCGTGTACAATTGCCATATTAAAACATCCTCCTCTAAATACAAACTCTAAACGTAGTATAGCATGTGGTAAATAGTGCTTCTACTTTTTTGCTCAACCTTATAATAGCTAAAAATGAACATAATGAACACTGCTCATTCTTTGGAGCAACTTTTTGAAAATGAGATCAACTTTCGCGATTTAGTAGCAACTAACCAATTTCCTCCTAATTTACACGAGAGATGATACTTGCAAGTTCGTCCGCGGAAAGGGAACCGCTTCTCGCTCTCTAAATGCCAGTCCCTACGCACTCTCTCGTCTTCTAGTATTCTTTTTTATTGCCAAAACAAAACTCCGCAAGCTTTCGCTTCGCGGAGTCGTATTTAAATTAGTTAGCTTTCATTTTCTTGAATTCTTCAGTCAACATTGGAATGACTTCGAACAAGTCACCAACAATACCATAGTCAGCTACTTTGAAAATGTTTGCTTCAGGATCTTTATTGATTGCAACAATGATTTTCGAGTTTGACATACCAGCTAAATGTTGGATTGCCCCAGAAATACCTGCAGCAATATAAAGGTCAGGTGTTACCACTTTACCTGTTTGACCAATTTGAAGAGAGTAGTCACAGTAGTCAGCGTCACATGCACCACGAGATGCACCAACAGCACCACCTAAAAGATTTGCTAACTCTTTTAACGGCTCAAATCCATCTTCACTCTTCACGCCACGACCACCAGCAACGATAACTTTCGCTTCTGATAAATCTACGCCTTCAGTTGATTTACGAACAACTTCTTTGATGACAGTGCGAAGGTTCGTGATATCCACAGATAAAGATGAAACATCGCCTGAACGACTAGCATCGTGAGCTAAAGGTTCAATATTGTTAGGACGGATTGTAATGAAATCAATACCATCTTTGATTTTCACTTTTTCGAATGCTTTACCTGAGAAAATCGGACGGATAAATACAGCGTCAGCGCCTTCTCCTTCGATATCAGTAACATCAGAAATAAGACCTGATTTTAGTTTACTTGCCACTTTTGGTGACAAATCTTTGCCTAATGCTGTATGTCCGAAAACAACTGCATCTGGGCTTTCACTTTCAACAACTGCCATGAATGCCTGACTGAAGCCATCAGATGTATAAGATCTCAAATGTGGATGCTCAACAGTGACAGCACGGTCAGCTCCATAATGAATCATTTCTGCTGCTAATGATTGTACAGAGTCTCCAAGAAGAACTGCTACAACTTCTCCACCGCCTGAAATTTTCTTAGCTGCAGCGATAGTTTCAAAAGATACATTACGTAAAGCACCTTCACGTGCTTCACCCAGTACGATTACTTTTTTTGTCATGATGTGATTCCCTCCAATTACAAATCTTCAGATTCGATTAAATGACTTTTGCTTCTGTACGAAGTAATTGCACCAATTCTTGTACTTGGTTTGAAAGATCGCCTTGAAGTACGCGACCTGCTTCTTTTTTAGGAGGCAAATAAATTTCTATTGTCTCCGTTTTTGCTTCTACATCATCTTCATCGATATCCAAATCATCCAATTCCACTTCTTCAAGTGGTTTCTTTTTCGCTTTCATAATACCCGGTAAAGAAGGATAACGAGGTTCGTTCAAACCTTGTTGAGCGGTAACAAGTAAAGGTAATGACGTTTCAAGTACTTCAGAATCGCCTTCCACATCACGAACGATACTAACTTGTGTTCCGTTAATTTCTAATTTAGTAATAGTTGTTACATAGTTGATGTCCAACAAGTCGGCAACACGTGGTCCAACTTGTCCAGATCCACCATCGATGGCAACGTTACCAGCTAATATTAAATCTGGGTTTTTATCTTTCAAGTAATCTGCCAATATTTGAGCAGCTGTAAATTGGTCCATTTCGTCCAAATCATCTTCAGTGTTAATCAGAACTGCTTTATCAGCCCCCATTGCAAGAGCTGTACGAAGTTGCTTTTCAGCTTCTTCCCCACCAATTGTCAATACAGTCACTTCGCCACCGTGTGCGTCGCGGACTTGAATCGCTTCTTCAATTGCGTATTCATCGTAAGGGTTAATGATGAATTCAGCGCCGTCTTCCTGAATTTTGCCACCAGAAACGACAATCTTTTCTTCTGTATCAAATGTACGTTTTACCAACACATAAATATTCATGATGCAGACCTCCCAATACTTTTCATTATTTTCCTTTGAACGATGGTTCGCGCTTTTCGATAAATGCTGAAATGCCTTCTTGTGCATCTTCTGAAATGAAAACGGTTCCAAAAGAGTGTGCTTCAGCTTTCACACCTTCATCATAGGCATACGTTTTAGCGAATTGTAACATGTCAATTGCAGCTTTTAATGCAACCGGACTCTTCTTAGCAATTTTAGTTGCAATTTCCATTGTATTGGCCAGCAACTCTTCTTCCGCATAGGCACGGTTCGCCAAGCCCCATTGAACCGCTTCCAAACCGCTGATTGGTTCGCTCGTAAACAACATTTCTGCTGCTTTCGGCATCCCAACTAAACGTGGTAGGCGCTGAGTGCCCGCAAAACCTGGAATCAGACCAAGTTGTAATTCTGGCAATCCAAGTTTAGCATTTTCAGATACGATGCGAATGTGACAACTCATTGCGAGTTCCAGTCCTCCACCAAGTGCAGCTCCATGAATGGAAGCAATCACCGGTTTTGAGAATCTTTCAACGCGTTCAAAGATTTCTTGTCCACTTGCAGCCAATTCTGAAAACTCTTCCCCTGTTTTGATTGAAGTAAACTCTTTAATGTCCGCGCCCGCTGAGAAGAAACGTCCTTCTCCGTGTAAGACGATGACACGAACGCTGTCATCATGTTCAACAGCATTCAGTAATTCGTTTACCTCGAGAATAAGTGCTCGTGATAATGCATTTGCCGGCGGTCGATTAATCGTTACTTTCGCAACGTAATTTTCTACAGTCCAACTCAAAAACTCCATACACGTCCATCCCTTCACTTATGATTTCATACCACTCATTAATAAATGATGAACTTTCGGTGCCAATTTCATCAAATCGTACTTCTGTTCATTCATCACCCAAGTAGTAATCGTCTCATCAATTGTACCAAAGACCATGTGTCGCGCAAGACGAATATCTAATTCTTCATGAAATTCACCATTTTCCAATCCTTCAATTAAAATATCATCGAGCAACATTAAGTACTCTTTTAACACTTCATTGATTTTCAAGCGAATATCTTTATTGGACTGTCTAAGTTCCAATTGAGTCACGATGGCTAAATGATGATCTGTTGCTAATACGCGAAAATGATTTTCTACCATTTTTAATAATTTTTCGGATGATGTCGTTCCATCAGTTATAATTTTTTTCAGGTTTTCTACAAATAAGCCCATTTTTTCGTGGAAGACGGAAATTAAGATGTCTTCCTTGTTTTTAAAGTACAAATATATGGTTCCATCAGCGACGCCTGCTTGTTTCGCGATTTTAGAAACTTGCGCTTGGTGATACCCATTTTCTGCAATCACTACTACGGCTGCGTCAATTATTTGTTTGAATTTCGGTTTGTCTCGTTTCATAGATACCACCACCAAAAAAGATGAAATTATGAATGAGTGTTCATTCACAATTTCATCTTAAACTGAAGTACTAACGTTGTCAAGAAATGTTACGACGTTGCACTAGCTTCTCTATATTTATCTTTTTCTTCTTCAACTAAATTCCGTCGAAGAATTTTTCCGACTGCTGTTTTCGGTAACTCTTTTCTAAATTCATAGATTCTAGGCACTTTAAACGCTGCCAGATGTTCTCTGCAGAAAGTATTTAATTCTTCTTCTGAAACATGCTCGTTTTCTTTTAGGACAACATATGCTTTCACGGTTTCCCCTCGATAAGGATCAGGTACACCGACGGCAACACATTCCTGGATGGCTGGATGTTCGTATAGCACTTCTTCAATTTCACGCGGATAAATATTGAATCCCCCTGCAATGATCAAATCTTTTTTACGATCTACAACATAGAAGAACCCTTTTTCATCCATATACCCCAAGTCACCAGTTAATAACCATCCATCGCGCATTGTATTTTCAGTATCCTCAGGACGGTTCCAATAACCTTTCATGATTTGTGGACCACGTACACAAATTTCACCAATTTCATGTGGAGACATTGGATCAGTTGAATCAACTTGGAAAATTGCTGCTTCAGTATCTGGCCAAGGTACACCGACAGACCCTTTAATTCGTTCATTATCCCATATGAAATTAGCGTGTGTTACTGGAGAGGTTTCGGTTAAACCATAGCCTTCCACAAGTTTCCCACCAGTTACCTTTTCGAACTTTTCCTGAACCTCGACTGGTAATGGTGCAGAACCACTTAAACAAGCTTGAATGGACGATAAATCATATTTTGCGATATCCGGATGATTTAACAGACCAATATAAATAGTTGGTGCTCCTGGGAATAACGTCGGTTTCTGTTTATCTATCGTTTTCAAAGCAGAGTCCACATCGAATTTAGGTAATAATACCATGCGGTTTCCAAGCATGACGGAAAGAATCATGACGGCAGTCATGCCATATACATGGAAAAATGGCAGGATGCCCAAAATCGTCTCCTCGCCTTTTTTGCAGCGATATAACCACGCATCACACATCGAAGCATTGGCTATCAGGTTTTTATGCGACAACATAACACCTTTGGGGAATCCAGTTGTGCCTCCAGTGTATTGCAATATCGCAACATCCTCTTCAAAGTCAAAAGGAATTTCTATTTCTTCTGCTTTGCCAACCTTCATGACTTCCGGGAACAAGTGATTCATCCCTCTATGCTCCACTTTTACTGAAAAACCGTATTGTTTCTTTTGTATAAATGGGTAAACCAAATTTTTCGGGAATGGTAAATAGTCTTTAATACCCGTTATAATTATGTTTTCAAGATTCGTTTCTTTAATAACTTTAGAAATACGAGGAAATAAAATATCGAGCGATAAGATTGCTTTAGCGCCAGAATCTTTCATTTGGTAAGCAATTTCTCTCTCTGTATAAAGCGGATTAGTTTGGACGACGATGCCACCTGCGTAAAGAATTCCATAATACCCAATAACGTTTTGAGGACAGTTTGGTAACATGATTGCCACTCTGTCACCTTTTTGAATACCAAGTGACCGCAAATAATTAGCAAACTTCAACGAAGATTCATAGAGTTCTCGGTAGGTAATGTCTTTTCCCAGAAAATGAATCGCAATCTTTTCCGGATAATCACGATAAGCATGTGTCAAATATGCTTGAACCGGAATCGGATCGTACGAAAGCGTATGTGGAATCTCCGGTGGATATTGAGCCAACCATGGTTTTGCCGTCATTTCTATTTTCCCCCTTTTTTAATCGTTTGAATATTCCTATTCTTTATTATAAAGAAAAATGAATCCGCTTACAATTAAATAAGAAAAAAGCATGGGACATTTTACACACCCCACGCAACTAAAGTCATTGTAAATATAAATACACGATGCCTACTACGATAAAAGCAACGCAAACACCGAGCAATATTTTCGATAATTTTTCCAAATGAATCCGCTCCTAAGAAATACTCGCCCCTATGACAAATGACAGGCCGACCGATATCGATAATGAAATGAATCCCACAGATCGGTTGTCATTCTCAATCTCACGGTCAATATTGAATTTTGGCGTTAAAAATTCAAACAGGAAATATGCAATGATTAGCAATCCGAAACCGTATAAACCCCAGCCTATCATTTCAGGTAAAGAATTATGATTTTCGATGGAGTAACGAAAAATGTTTGCAACACCAAAAATTTTCCCACCTGTCGCCAGAGCGACTGCTAAATTACCTTTTTGGATTTCTTCCCAATTCTTATATTTTGTGACAATTTCAAAAACAATCATGGTCAATATCAAACATAAGATGACCACACTGAAATAGCCGGCTGTTTCAACTAATGGGTGTTGCCAAAAATCCATCCCTAACATATGTTAACTCCTTTAGACGTTTTGTAGCTTGTACGATTGAAATGGATTTAGGTTTCAAAAAACTTTTATCCGATATGAGAATGAGTTTAAGGATAACGCTTATTTTAATTCCACAACCGTAACGCCGTGTCCGCCCTCTCCTGCTTCTCCAAAGCGATAGCTTTTCACGCGAGAGTGATTCTTTAGAAACTGTTGAATTCCTTGTCTTAACGCTCCCGTGCCTTTCCCATGAATAATCGATACTTGATGGTAACTAGATAATACAGCATCATCAATATATTTCTCCGCTCGCAGGATGGCGTCTTCATACCGTTCTCCACGTAAATCTAGTTCCAGTTTCACATATGTGTCGCGCCCTTTTACATGGGTCATTGCAACAGTTTGTTTGGGTTTTTCTGGTTTGATATATTCCAGGTCGGATTCAGGTAGTTTCATTTTCAGAATCCCGATTTGAACACTCCATTCGGAGTCGGAAACTTTATCAAGCAGAATACCTTTTTGTCCATAACTTAACACTTTGACTTCGTCGCCAACTGTTAATGTCATTTCTCGTTCTTTAATTTGTTTTTGTTTCTTCAGTACTGAATTTTCCGGTGCCGCTTTTTCAAGTCGCTTGCGCACATCGATCAATTCATGGTCTTTAATTACAAGTTGTGCATTTTTTTGCATGCTTCGAAGTTCACTGATAATACTTTCGGCTTCTCTCTTCGCTTCATCCACTAATTTTCTAGCTTTGTCTTTCGCCTTTTGTTCAAGCTTTTCTTTTTGTTCTTCAAGCTGATGCAACTGGCTTGTCAAATCTGCTTGTATTTTTTCGGATTCTACCCGTAAAGCATGCGATTTTTCTGCATCTCTTTCCGACTGCTTGCGACTTTCTTCAAGTGAAGCGATCATTGACTCCACTTCATGACGGTCGGTCCCTGTAAATGATTGTGCATGTTTAATAATGTGCAGAGGCAAACCTAGTCTTTTGGAAATCTCGAATGCATTACTGCGACCGGGTACACCAATTAACAGCTTGTATGTCGGACTTAACGATTCAACATCAAATTCAACACTGGCATTTGCCACACCTGGTCGATTGTATCCATATGCTTTAAGTTCAGGGTAATGAGTCGTCGCCATTACACGAGCGCCTCTTCCGTGCACTTCGTCCAAAATCGAGATGGCCAAAGCAGCACCTTCCTGTGGATCTGTTCCTGCTCCGAGCTCATCAAATAGCACGAGGCTACGTTCATCAAATTTAGATAATATATCCACGATGTTGACCATATGTGATGAGAATGTACTCAAACTTTGTTCAATCGATTGTTCGTCTCCGATATCGGCGAAAATTTGATCAAACACTGTTATTTCTGATCCATCCAATACAGGAATCGGCAGTCCTGCCTGTGCCATTAATGTACACAGTCCTACGGTCTTCAAGGTGACAGTTTTACCACCTGTGTTCGGTCCTGTAATGACAATCGCTGTAATATCGTCACCGAATTCAATCGTGTTGGCTACCGCTTCTTCGATGTTTAACAGAGGATGACGAGCCTTCACTAACCGAATAATTCCACGGTCATTGACAGCTGGCTTTGTACATTTGTTTGCTTGTCCGTATTTTGCTTTCGCTAAAATCACATCAATTTCACCTAAAATTTGGACCAGAACAAATATATCATGAGCAACTGCTTGTACCTCGAGGGACAACGCCAACAATATACGTTCGATTTCTTCCTGCTCTTTCATTTTCAGTCGGCGAATTTCATTGTTTGCCTGTACGACAGCATCCGGTTCGATGAACAACGTCTGACCAGATGAAGATTGATCATGGACTATGCCTCCGTAGTTTCCGCGATACTCCTGTTTTACAGGAATAACGAATCGATCATTGCGGATCGTGATGATTGAATCTGATAACATTTTCGATGCATTTTTTCCCCGTGTATAACTTTCCAGTTTTTCACGAACGCGACTTTCCTGCGCCCGTAATTGCTGGCGGATTGTCCTAAGCTGTGTGCTGGCACTATCCAGGACAGCCCCGTTGTCATCTATACATGCGATGATTTCATGTTCCAGCGCAGTAAGAATCGGCAAAGCTTGTTTTCGTTCCAGGAAGTACGGAATATTTATATCTTCCGACTCCTCTACGGCTTCAAAAAATTGACGTAATATACGGCTGGCACGAATGGTGCTGGCGATTTCCATCAATTCAGTCGGGCTTAACATGCCACCGATTTGTGCACGTTTTGCATGTCCGCGCACATCAAAAATGCCACCCATCGGAACATTCCCCCGGACACGCAGAACGGATAACCCTTCATCCATTTCGTCTAAAAGTTTTACCACAGTATCAAGCTCAATGGATGGTTCAAGTAAATCCAAATGGGTTTTGCCAAGTGATGATGTACAAAAACTCGCAACTTGGTCTCTCACTTTATCAAATTCAAGTGTTTTCAATGCGCGTTTGGCGATCATTTCAACACCTCCATTACTTCAAATATTTTATCAATTTCTCATAAGACCACGTATTAACGATCGTGTCCTGTTTCAGCCATGCTTTTTGGGCATATTTCACGCCGATATCCATGAATCGCAAATGGTCGATGCTATGTGCATCGGTATTAATTGCAATCGGTACATTTAACTTCTGAGCTTCAACTAAATATTCAGTCGCCAAATCCAAGCGATGAGGATTTGCATTCAACTCAAGGATTTTTCCGTACTCAGCAGCCCATTTGATTAACTGGTGGACATCTGGATCATAGCCATTTCGTTGTCCGATTATACGGCCAGTCGGATGCGCAATCATATCAACATGTGGATTTTTCATGGCCGTCAATAGACGATCCATGATCTTTTCCTGCGGTTGGCTGAAGCTTGAATGAATGGATGCTATGACAAAATCGAGTTGTTCTAACAGCTCATCATCAAAGTCGAGAGAACCGTCAGGCAGTATATCCATTTCGGTACCAGCCAACAATTTAATATCAGGAAATGACTTTTGAATTTCTTTAATTTCAGCCATTTGCTGACGTACCCGATCAGCAGACAACCCATTTGCTACACGCAAGTAATGAGAATGATCGGTGATGGCAACATGTGTGTATCCTTTTGCAAGGCAAGCTTCAATCATTTCACTCAATGAATGTGCACCATCTGACCACGTTGTGTGCATATGCAAATCGCATTGAATATCATTCACTTGAATAAGTGTTTCCAATTCATCTTGTCGGTCAAACTCTCGGGAATCTTCCCGTACTGGTGGCGGAAAATAAGGAAGGCCAAAATGGGAAAAAAAATCTTCTTCAGACTCAAAAGTTTGATTCGAGCCATCTTCTTGCTCCACTCCATACTCACTAATTTTCTTTCCTTGAGCTTTAGCGATTTGACGCAACTTCACATTATGATCTTTCGATCCAGTAAAATGGTGTAACGCAGTGGTATATGCAGCAGGTTCAACCAATCGAAAATCCACATCGATCATTTCTTCATAATCAAGCGTAACGGATACTTTGGTATCTCCAGCTGCGATAATTTCAGATACGGGCAAGGTTTTCAATAAAGTTTCCCGAACAGTAACCACATCTGAGGTAGCAATGATAAAATCTAAATCTTTACTTGTTTCTTTTACACGTCTGAAACTGCCAGCCACAGAGAATTTATCAATTTGTTTAATTCCACTTAATACTGCTTCGATTATTGATACGGCTGATTCCAAACGCCAAATTGGCAAACGGTCCGGTCTAGAATTGAACTGTTCAAGTTCTTTCAGGATTTTCTCTTCCGTTTTTGCTCCAAATCCGGCAAGTGACTGGACTTTCCCTTCGCCACAGGCTTGTTTTAAAGACTCAGCAGAATCTACCCCTAGTTCCTGGTACAGCTTGGCTATTTTTTTCCCACCGAGACCAGGCAATTTCAATAAAGGTAAGAGTCCACTTGGGACCGAAGATTCCAACTCTTCCAGTACAGTCGAATTCCCCGTTTCAATCAATTCTTCGATAACAGCAGCTGTGCCTTTTCCGATGCCTTTTATTTTCGTGACATCATCCATTTCAGCCAAACTTCTTGCATCCAGTTCAAGGGCTTGTGCTGCTTTTCGGAAAGCCGATACTTTAAAAGGGTTTTCTCCTTTAAGCTCCATATATAAAGCGATTTTTTCCAACGTTCGAATGATGATTTTCTTATTCATATATCTTCCCTCGTCCCTGATAATTTGATTTTCACGGGCAATTATGACCGTGAAATAGCAGCAGAATGAGTTTTGTATTAAATACGAATTTATCGGTTATGAATACTCACAGGCAAAGCAAGATTCTGACGCTTTAAAAAAACTTCTCTCGAGAAGAGAGAAGTCACTTATTCAGTATAGATGTACCACCAGTTTTTAACCGTCTCTGATAAAATTGGCGTACTTTTAAGCATGGACTCCGCTAAATTTGAATTCTCGATCAAATTTTGGAACGGGTCTATCGGCAATAATGCAATTACGTACATTACGATAAACAACAATATGTAGAATTCGATAAAGCCTAAAATTGCACCTGCAATCCTGCTGATGAATCCCAGTACCGGTAAGTAAGAAAGGAAATCAAACATGGATGCAACTAGTTGTAATGCGAATTTCACGACAAAAAAGATAAGTGCAAATGCAATTAATTGATAAAACGTTTGATCCAGATCCAATTTGTCGATTGCAAATGTCAGCCTTGAACTCGAGTCGACAGTAGGATATGGAATCCACAACACAAATTTTTCAGCGAGTGGTTTATAATAGGAGTAGGCAACGATGAGTGCAATAATGAATCCAGTCATATGAATCAATTGGACGATTAATCCTCGTTTTGCACCTACAAATAATCCTGCTGCTAATAAAACTATAATCAGTATATCTAACATGTATTCAACCCTTTAACCTTTTGATTTCTTCTTCTAGTTGTTCTACTTGTTCTTTTAATTTAACATATTCATGGACTGTATTGACCGCTGTAAGAACAGCCAACTTAGAACTATCTAATGAGGGATTGTGCGAATTGATTTCTCGCATTTTATCGTCAACCATAGAGGCAACCAGACGCATATGACCGCTAGTTTCCGAACCTAGCATTTTATACGTTTGACCATATATATCTACTGAAACTCGTATTTTATGTTGCTCTGACAAAGGTTACCCTCCTCATCAAAAATCCTATAAATTATCATACCATGAAATACCTGCACATGTGAATAAGTAGCCAAAGAAAGGAAAGTGTTCATGTCGAACGAAGTGTTGCAACTATCTCCTATACAATTAAAAGAAGTTTTTACTCATTATGCAAATAATAGAATTGAGCGAAACGCACCAGGTGTCGTCTTCGCAGCAAAACTACCAGACACCTCCATCACAGCCTATAAATCTGGCAAAGTATTGTTTCAAGGGAGTGGTTCTACACGCGAAGCGATGCGCTGGGGAACATTAGAGGAGAAAGCAGGTAAAAAAGTGAGTTCCGCAAAAGGAGATACTCTACCTGAAGGTTTTGCTTTAAAATCTGTTATTGGTTCTGACGAAACGGGAACCGGTGATTTCTTTGGCCCTATGACGGTTGCCGCATGTTACGTGCCTGCTGATAAAATCGAACTTATTCATTTCCTTGGTGTAAAGGATTCCAAAATGCTGACAGATGACCTCATGCGGAAAATAGCACCCGACTTAAAAAACACACTGACACACAGCATATTGATTCTTGGCAACGAGAAGTACAATACCGTCCAAGCAAAAGGCTGGTCACAAGGGAAAATAAAAGCCTTGTTGCACAATCAGGCGTTGAAGCATGTGCTCTCAAAAATAGCTCCTGAAAAACCAGAGTTCATTTTAATCGACCAATTTGCCGAACGTGGCATTTACTACAATCATGTGAAAGCAGAAAAAGAAATCATTCGTGAGAATGTGCTTTTCTCAACAAAAGCTGAACAATTACATGTATCTGTGGCAGCCGCTTCCATATTGGCGCGTGTCGCCTTTTTGGAGGAAATGGATAAGCTCAGTTTAAAAGCAGGAGTGACTATTCCAAAAGGTGCGAGTTCGAAAGTGGATGAAGTCGCTGCCCGAATTTACTTGAGCAATGGCGAGGAATTTCTTTCATCCATTACGAAAAAACATTTCGCCAACACAGGTAAAGCAATGGCTATTGCTAACAAGAAAAGAAGACAATAAGAGCAAACAATCCACCTTTATTATACGAGGTGGATTGTTTTGTTTCCTACAAGGTTATATACCTTCATCCGTTACTATGTACTTTGTTTTTACGAATGTTAATATCTGTCGTAGAGTAAAGCAATGCCAAAATGAAAAGGCTATTCCCATTCACCAATTGGTAAGTGGAAATAGCCTTTATTTTATCCTCGAAGTTGTGCGTTGCCTTCTTCTTCAAGTGCTTTTAGCACTTTCGAATGAGCCTTCACGACTTCTTCATCTGTTAATGTACGTTCTGGATCTTCATAAGTTAGTGAGAATGCAACCGATTTTTGACCTGGTTCCATTTTCTCTCCTTCGTATAAATCGAAGACGCGGATATCTTTCAATAACTTCCCACCAGCTGAACGGATAATCTGTTGTAATTTGCCTGCAGCTTGCGTGCGATTTACGACTAAAGCGATATCACGTGAAATGGATGGGAAACGTGGTACTGGTGTATACAATAATGGCTCTAATGCGAAATTCAGTATTTTCACCATGTTCAATTCCATTACATACGTTTCTTTCAAATCACGTTTCTTTTGTTCGCTTGGGTGCAATTGACCGACAACACCAATCACTTCATCTGCCAACTTCACTGACGCAGTTCGCCCTGGATGTAATCCATCCACTTGAACTTGCTCAAATGATACATGTTTTTCTAATCCTAGCTTCGCAAATAGCCCTTCAATGATTCCCTTTAATACAAAGAAATCGACTGTTTTGCGTTCGCCTTGCCAGCTATGGTCAAGCCATTTGCCAGTCATTACTGCCGCCACATGCTCTTCTTCAGATGGAAGTCCTTCTGCTGTTTCACCAAGGAACACTGAACCCGTTTCAAACAATGTCACCGAATCAGCTTTACGCGCAATGTTGTAGCTTGCTGCTTCCAATAAATGCGGAATTAATGACTGACGCAAAGTGCTACGATCTTCGCTCATTGGCATCAACAATTCTGTTACTGGAGCCGTTTCAAGAGCAAATCGCTGTGCAAGTTCTTTTGAAGTTAATGAGTACGTAATTGCTTGATGCAAGCCTGCACCTTCAAGGAAGTTGCGAACTAAGCGACGTTGTGCTTGATAAGGTGTTAAACCACCCGGTGTTGATTCACCTTCAGGCAAGGTCATCGGGATATCATCATATCCGTAGATACGCGCAATTTCTTCCACGATATCTTCTTCTATTTGAATATCCTGGCGACGAGTTGGTGCTTTAATATAAAGCAATCCATTCGCTGCTTCGAAATCAAATTTCAGACGGTTTAAAATTGACGTCATTTCTTCTAAAGAAATTTTCATTCCTAAACGATTGTTAATAAAGTCAGGTGATACAATGACTTCTTTTTGAGATTTATCCAGCTCATCAAATTTCACACTTCCATGCAGCACTTCTCCTCCTGCAAGTTCGGCAATCAGTTGAGCAGCTCTTTCTGCAGCTGCTTCTACACGGTTAGGATCCACGCCTTTTTCAAAGCGAGAACTCGCATCACTACGTAGGTTGTGATCTTTTGAAGTTTGACGGACAGAAGCTGGTTTGAAATAAGCTGACTCAATAACCACTGTTGTCGTGCCTTCATGTACTTCTGAGTTTGCCCCACCCATAACACCTGCGATTGCCACTGGTTCTTGACCATTTGTGATGACTAAATGATGAGCTTGTAATTCACGCTCTTGGTCATCCAAAGTGGTGATTTTTTCGCCTGCATGTGCTGCTCTGACAACGATTTCTCCCGTTTGTAAACGGTCGTAATCAAATGCATGTAGCGGTTGACCATATTCCATTAAGACGTAGTTCGTTACGTCCACAACGTTGTTATGAGGTCGTACACCTGCAGCCATCAAGCGTTGTTGTAACCATAATGGCGATTCGCCGATGACAACATTTTTGACTACTTTTGCCACGTACATCGGGTTTGCATCTACATCTTCTACGCGAAGTTTCAAGACGTTTTCTGCTACTTCACTTGACGAAGCATAGTTGATTTCAGGATATTTCATATCTTCAGAAAGAATGGCACCGACTTCATACGCTACACCAAGCATGCTCATCGCATCAGCACGGTTAGGCGTCAAGCCTAATTCAAGTACCGTATCGTTTAATCCTAAAATTTCAAGTGCATCAGCACCAGCTTGTATATCTGCAGGTAAAACGTATATTCCTTCAGCATACTTTTTAGGTACAAGTTTCCCTTCAATCGCAAGTTCTTGAAGGGAACAAATCATCCCGTTCGATTCTTCGCCACGAAGCTTCGCTTTTTTGATTTTCATGCCGCCTGGTAATACAGCGCCAGGACGTGCAACAATTACTTTTTGACCTGCTGCGATATTCGGTGCGCCACAAATAATTTGTGTCACTTCTTCTCCGACATCCACTTGGCAAATCGATAATTTATCCGCTTCAGGATGCTTGCCGCAGTCCAATACATGACCTACAACTACGTTTGTCATGCCATGTGAGCGGTCGATAACTGCGTCCACTTCGATTCCTGAACGAGTAATTTTTTCAGCGAGTTCAGCCGGAGCCAACCCTTTAGTATCAATATAATCTGCTAGCCATTTTGTAGAAACGAGCATGTGATCTCCTCCTTACACTTCCGTCCGGTGGAATTGCGATACGAATCGCACATCATTTGTATAGAAATGACGAATGTCTTCCACTCCATATTTCAACATCGCAATGCGTTCTGGTCCCATACCAAATGCAAATCCTGACAGACGTTTTGAATCGTATCCTGCCATTTCCAATACATTTGGATGTACCATACCGGCACCTAAAATTTCAATCCAGCCTGTTTTTTTACAAACATTACAGCCACTGCCGCCACATTTGAAACAAGAAATATCCATTTCAACCGAAGGCTCAGTGAAGGGGAAGAAACTTGGACGCAGACGAATTTCACGATCGTCTCCAAACATTTTCTTCGCAAATACTGATAACGTTCCTTTTAAATCACTCATACGAATGTTTTCGCCAATCACAAGTCCTTCGATTTGTGTGAATTGGTGTGAATGCGTCGCGTCATCATTATCACGTCGATACACTTTACCAGGACAAATAATTTTGATGGGTTCTCCACCTTTTGCTTCCATTGTGCGTGCTTGCACTGGGGATGTATGAGTACGCAGTAAAATATCTTCCGAAATGTAGAATGAATCTTGCATATCACGAGCAGGATGCCCTTTTGGCAAGTTCAATGCTTCGAAATTGTAGTAGTCTTTTTCTACTTCGGGTCCTTCAGCAATTTCATAGCCCATGTTGATGAACAGGTCTTCGATTTCTTCCACGACACGTGTCAGTGGATGATGATTTCCTGTTTTCACTGGACGACCCGGCAATGTCACATCAATTGATTCATTTTCAAGTTGTTGTTGAATGGCAGCGTCTTCTAAAATAACTAGGCGCTCATCGAGTACGGCAGTTACTTCTTCACGTACTACATTGACCAAGGCACCCATTTGCGGACGTTCTTCAGCCGGAAGTTTACCCATCCCTTTTAACAAATCGGTAATCGGTCCTTTTTTCCCTAAATACGCAACACGTACGTCTTGCAGTTCTTTCACAGTTGAAGCGGCTTGAATTTTGCCGATCGCTTCGTCTTTCAATTGTTGTAATTGTTCTTGCATGTGTACATCTCCTTCCATGAAGTAAAGCAATGTTTAATAATACTGTTGTTTATCTTACATTTGCGCTAGCCGCATGTCCCGCATGAAGTGGGTCATGAAGGTGTTGCCACAATTTTTTTTTGCGACGAGTAACCGCAGGAGTAGAACGTGGCGTTTTTTACCTTCGTTCCTTTTCATGCAAGGCGCAAATGCACTATTTCGTTTTTCAACATCAACAACATTCATTAACATAGTAAAAAATAAAAAAAACCCCGCCCCTAAAAAAGGGACGAGGAACATTTTCGCGGTACCACCCTGATTACTACGCTGAGTATCCAGACGTAATCACTTCATTGAATTAACGGCTCTTCACCGGCGCACCTTTACAGCAATTGCTGGTCCTGATGGCAGCTAACGGGGTGAACTTCGATGAATCTTTATTATTTGCACTCACAGTCTCGGTGCAAACTTCCTGAAATAAAGGGTTTCATGTACTCTTCCCGGTCACAGCTTTTGAATGTATCAAATTAGATACTATTATACGCTCGAATTACGGTTTCATCAACATTCAATTTGATTGAGGAATTAATGTGTATAAAAGAATACCTGTCGCGACCGCTACGTTTAATGATTCAGCTTGTCCTAGCAATGGAATTTTCAAATTCGTATCTGTTTGAACAAGAAGCTCTGGCGAAAGCCCGCTTCCTTCATTGCCCATAATCAATGCAAATCGCGCTTGAGGTTTCACTTGGTTATACAGTACCGATTCGTCCAATGACGTACCGTACACAGGTATTTCCTGCGCCTTGCAGATTTGAACCCATTGAGATAAATCGCCTTTGACTATCGGAATATGAAAGTGCGAACCTTGACCGGAACGAACCGTTTTCGGATTATAAGCGTCTGCCGATCCTTTTCCTAAAATGACGGCATCCATTCCGGCAGCATCAGCTGTGCGAATCATTGTCCCGACATTCCCTGGATCTTGAACAGCATCAATAAAGAGAAGTTTTTTCCAAGTTTGTTGTTGCTCCTCTGTTGCCACTTGTTGACTACAATATGCGTATATTCCTTGTGAGTGCTCTGTTTCGGCAATTTCTTTCGCAATATCCATTGTGACTTCAATAATGTCTACATCATCTACATTCAAGCCAGTTGGAATTGTTGTTCCTTCTCTTACAATCATGGCTAACACATTCGACTTGTTCTTTAATGCCTCTTCAACCAAATGGAAGCCTTCGACTAAAAATTCTCCAGATTTATCACGTTCTTTTCGAACGGAAACAAGCTTTTTCCAATGTTTCACTTGTGAGTTTTGTGATGATTCAATACGTTTCATCGATTGTACGACCGCCTTTTTCTTTTAAGTGTATCAAATTCATGTATAAGTGGCGATAGTAGCGGACAAAATGAGGTGTGAGGAGGAGAGATTATGAACTTTCAAATTCGAGATGCAATCACAGCCAACATGGTTGGCAATAGTGCTACAGAAATTCGTGAAGTAGTTGAAGATGCCATCAAACGGGGTGAAGAACATTTACTCCCTGGACTTGGTGTGTTTTTTGAAAAATGGTGGAAAACAGCTGGTGAACCTGAAAAAGAATCAGTATTAAGACACTTGGAACAATCTTTCCAAGGATAAGTAAAGTCTCCGTATTGCACGGAGACTTTTTCATTTATATTTCCCGGACAAAGAAATCAAAGCCGAGTGCTGTTAATATTCCGAATATCAATGCCCACAAAGCAATGCTGATAGCAGACCATATGGTCGTCTGTTTTTTGCTCCCCCCCAATGTCATCGCGATAAATGCAGCAATGTGGGTCCCAATCAGTATGGGTCCAAGCAACAACATTCCAGGTAGCCCATATTTATTCCAAATCCTTTTTGCACGTTCACTGCGCTTGGATTCTTTCTGTACTTTCCCCTCGCGTCTTTTCGCTAACCATATTTTAAATTTATTGTATCCGATGATTAATGCCAAGACCGTTACCATATTTCCGATAAAGCCAATGACGACTACCCAAAAAGGATTTAGTCCCGTTATGATACCTAGTGGAATTACCACGGCCATTTCAAGCCATGGAATGGCCGCCCCTAAAAACACTAAAAAATATTCCCACATTATTCTTCCCCATCCGAAAAATGTTTTCGTACTTCAATGTAATAAATTAAATATTGCATCCACGCCAAGATCAATATACCGAAAATCATCCAGAATCTAGATAATTCAAATACTAGGAAAATCGTTGCCATAAGCGGCAGTGCCCACACAAAGAATGTATAAACTTTTTGTGCAGCTCTTCTCGTAATGTACATCATGCCTTCATCTTGCTCCAAGTATTCCAATGGTCGAATCTGCCACAGTGATAGTTTTTGAGATGGATTTTGCTTGTTATGTTTAGAGATTTTCATCGAAAAAATTGTGATCATCAAAACTGTAATAAAAAGAGCACCCAACAATAAAAATGATTCCAATGCATCGAGCTCTACGGAAAAACTGAATTCTTCAGATGTTTTGTATAGCTCTGTGGAGGCACCTGTTAAACTAAATGCTATAAAACCAAACAATACAATAAACGCCATTTGCCATAAAGGATACTGCACGCGTAAATCTTTTTTCATAATGGTTTATCCCCTTCTAACCAAAATAATTGGTCTACACTTATTTCAAACTCTCGTGACAGTTTTAATGCCAATGTTATCGATGGTGAAAAATCTCCTTTTTCGATAAATCCAATGGTTTGTCGTGTAACACCCACCCTTTCACCCAGTTCACCTTGCGAAAAACCAAATCGGGCACGAAGCTCTTTGACTCGGTTATGGAGCATGCCTTCCACCTCTTCATGTTAAGTATTATATTCATAATGTAAACTATAGTTAACATTAAGTAAAGTATCATTAACAAATTTAATGTAATTTTTTCCATAAAAAAGCTCCTGAAAAATTAATCAGGAGCTTTTCTACTTTATGACAGAAACGATGCTAATATGGCTTTTTGAGCATGGAGTCGATTTTCTGCTTGTTCAAATACAGCTGAATGCGGACCATCGATGATAGATGTTGCGACTTCTTCCTCACGATGCGCGGGCAAGCAGTGCAAGAATAAATAATCCGTTTTAGCGTGTTTCACGAGATCTTCATTAATTTGATACTCTTTGAAAGCATCAAGTCGCGCGGCTGTCTCTTCTTCTTGCCCCATACTGGTCCAGACATCTGTATAAATGACATCCGCACCTGATACAGATTCAATTGGATTGTTAGTCGCCAGGATGCTTGAACCATTTGAAGCGGCTAGTTTTTGAGCCTTGTTAAGAATCGTGGAATCAATTTCAAAACCTTTAGGAGTTGCAATGGATACATCAATTCCTAAATGAGCACACGCAATAACGAGAGAATGTGCTACATTATTCCCGTCCCCCACGTAAGCAAGTTTTAAACCTGCTAAATAGCCTTTCACTTCATGAATCGTCAGGACATCGGCTAAAGCCTGGCAGGGATGGAATAGATCTGTTAAGCCATTGATGACAGGAATACTCGCAGCTTCAGCTAATTCTTCGACCATTTTATGTGAATGGGCACGAATCATAATGCCGTCCATGTAACCCGATAATACTTTTCCAGTATCTGAAATAGGCTCCCCACGTCCGATTTGCAAGTCTCTTGCATGCATATACATTGCATGACCACCTAATTGATTGATTCCAACTTCAAATGAAATACGCGTTCTGGTTGAGTGTTTTTCAAATATGAGCCCTACCGTCTTTCCTGCCAGTAGTGGAGGGTGCACGTTGTTTTTAGCCAACTTCTTCAGATTGGTTGCTAGTTCCAACAATTGTTTTACTTCCATTGAAGTATAGTCGAGCCATGTTAACAAGTCTTTATTTTTCACACTTTCTACTACTTCAAGATTTACGAATTCAAGTAATTTCATAAATATTCACTCCTCTTTATAATTATGTATAGTCATTATATATTTGAATATTTATAATTACAAGTGAATATTTATTAATTAATTCAAAAAAAGTGCCTTATTTTCATAAGACACTTTAACTTTCTTTACACCGATACTGCGAACTAGTTAATTCTTAGAGCAGCCAATGTGTTTTGTCCGAATAAAAATACATCTCTGTTATTATTCAGGCGTTGTACGAAAACTGTATAAGTTACATTTTTGTTTTCATTTGATTCGAATTCCACATGTGCAAATGGCACTTGAGTACGATCATCATGTCCAGGTTGATCAATTTCGAAAATTTGTCTGTAAATCGTACGTTCGCTACCTGACTCAGATGTTCTTACAATTGTTAACTTAATTACAGCAACATCATTACCATAAACATCTGTGTCATTGTCAAAACCAACAATTCCGCTAAACCATACTTTGTCATCTTCACAGATTTTTTTGAATGAAACCTGAAGTACTTGAATCGGTTCTTCGAAAATTTCATCGTCTAAAACTGATGTATCTGATTGGAATTCTACTTTGTCTGTTTTACCCGTGCATTTTTCACAGTCGTGTTTTTTCTTATCGTGATTGTCTTTCTTTTTGTGATCGTCTTTCTTATCGTGATCGTCTTTCTTATCGTGATCGTCTTTCTCGCATACTACTTTAATGTTAACGTCACCACACTTAGGACATTCCTTCTTATCCCAGTCGTGTTTATGGTCACACCATTCTACTTTCGTCTCTGCTTCACGACATTTGAAACAGTCACAGCCCTCTATTTTTTCCCACGTCTTTTTGTTATATCTCATATTTGATTGCACCTCCTTCCTTTTGGATCGATACTAGAGTCCATGTTTCGGTTTCTATCAATCCGTATTTGCCTTACATCTATAACATATTAAAAGAGAGAAAATTGCTCTAGGCAGATTGGAAAAATAATAGTTTTTTCTATCGTTTCTCATATCATATTTTTTGGACATAAAAAAACGTAGTCACTTGGACTACACTCCACTCTATTTATAGTATTCAAATAGTTCTAGTAATTTCATAAATATTCATACTTCGTTATAATTATAATTTAAATTTATTATTTAATAATAAAATAAAGTGTCTTATTTTCATAAGACACTTCAAATTTACATCCATTTCGTGAACTAGTTAATTCTTAGAGCAGCCAATGTGTTTTGTCCGAATAAAAATACATCTCTGTTTTCATTCAGGCGTTGTACGAAGACTGTATAAGTTACATTTTTGTTTTCATTTGATTCGAATTCCACATGTGCAAATGGCACTTGAGTAAGATCATCATGTCCAGGTTGATCGATTTCAAAAGTTTGTCTGTAAATCGTACGCTCACTTCCTGACGCAGTTGTTCTTACAATTGTTAATTTAATCACAGCAACATCATTACCACAAACATCTGTGTCATTATCAAAACCAACAATTCCACTCAACCAAACCTTGTCACCTTCACATATTTTGTTGAAAGAAACCTGAAGTACTTGAATCGGTTCTTCGAAAATTTCATCGTCTAAAAATGATTTGTCTGATTGGAACTCTACTTTGTCTGTTTTACCTGTGCATTTTTCACAGTCGTCTTTCTTTTTCTCATCGTGATCCTTTTTATCGTGATCTTCTTCTTTGCATACTACATGGATGTTAACATCACCACACTTAGCACATTTACATTCATTTTTTTTATCCCAATCGTGGTTTTTTTCACATTTTTCTTTGCTTTCTGCTTCACGACATTTGAAACAGTCACAGCCCTCTATTTTTACCCATGTCTTTTTGCTATATCCCATTATTAATTTCACCTCCTTCCGTTTGGATTGTTAGTAGACTCCGTTACGCGTTTCCACTCAATCCATTTTCCCTTACATCTATAACATATTAAGTGATAGAAAAATGCTCTAGGTAGATTGGAAAACAAAATATATTTTTTCAATAATTTCTCACTCCAAAATATATGGGACATAAATAAAAGCGTAGCCACTTGGACTACGCCTTCACCTTTCAATTAATGATTGATATGACAACAATCTATCATGCATAAAATACCAGGAATATCAAAAAAGCATCGCCTCAGCGATGCTTTCTGATTTCCTTATTAGTCGAAGATAATTTTGTTCACTGTGTCACGATCTAGTTTTTTGATTACCGCCACAATCAGTTTGACTGCATTTTCATAATCATCACGGTGTAAAATACCTGCATGAGAATGAATATAGCGAGTTGCGATCCCAATGGCCAATGAAGGAACACCGTTCGCTGTCAAATGAATCGCTCCGGCATCTGTTCCGCCTCCAGGAATAGATTCAAACTGATAAGGAATATTATTTTCTTCGGCAGTATCTACCACTAGATCGCGAAGTCCTTTGTGAGAAACCATTGAAGCATCAAACAATACCAATTGTGGACCTGCTCCCATTTTGCTTGTAGATTCTTTTGCTGTAATCCCTGGCGTATCACCAGCAATACCGACGTCAACTGCAAAACCAATATCCGGCTTGATTTTCGCGGCTGCTGTGCGTGCTCCACGTAATCCAACTTCTTCTTGGGCAGCTCCCACACCATATACAATGTTTGGATGTTTCTCATCTTTTAATGCCTTAAGGACATCAATTGCGATTGCACAACCAATACGGTTATCCCACGCTTTTGCCAGAAGCATTTTTTCATTGTTCATAACAGAGAATTCGAAATATGGTGTTACCATATCTCCTGGCAATACGCCCCACTCCATAGCTTCTTCTTTCGAAGAGGCACCGATATCAATAAACATGTCTTTGATATCAACCGGTTTATTGCGTGCTTCAGGTGATAAGATATGTGGTGGTTTCGATCCAATGACACCAGTAATAGATTCACCTTTACGCGTCACAATTGTTACACGTTGAGCAAGCATAACTTGTGACCACCAGCCACCAACGGTTTGGAACTTTAAGAAACCTTTATCATCAATTTGAGTGATCATGAATCCGACTTCATCCAAGTGACCGGCAACCATGATTTTCGGGCCTTCCGCGTCGCCTACTTTTTCTGCAATTAAGCTACCCAGATTATCTGAATCCATTCGGTCAGCAAATGGCTCGATGTATCTTCTCATAACATCTCGTGCTTCACGTTCATTCCCAGGTATGGCCTTTGCGTCTGTTAAATCTTTCAGCATTGTAAGTGTTTCATCAAGTTTCGTCATTATTTCGTCCTCCTAAATATGCTCTAACTATATTATTATAATGGAAACGTATTCAGTTTTCAAAATATTCTTTAATAACCAGAGCGTTGACGTTCGTAATTTTTTTCATTCTTGTCAATATATGCTTTTACGATTTGAAGATGTGTAAAACCTAGTGATGATCCAACGGCTCCATACCATTTCCACACATCTTCATATAGCGGTCTGGTTGGTTCATGGAGAAATTGTTGAATAGATGCATGGGTATTTAGAAATAAATGAGTCAGAGAACCTGCTTTTTCCTCAACTGGCCAACTATCTAAATCGTCCAATTGTTTTTCAATGCCGAGAGACAGTAAGAAATGAATGGAATCTACGTATTCTTCCAAAATCGTTTCCTTATCTGATGGCCCTTTTGCACTCCAAAATTTGAAGCAACGTGTTTCATTCGCCAATTCAGCGAGTTCAACTAATAACGCTAACCCTTTTTCAAGAAATACATCATGAGATATATTCTTCTCCGATTGAATATATCTGTCGAGAGCTTTTTGCATCGTAAATAACTGCTGTAATTCCATATCAAATACCTCCAGAAAAAAATTTGAACAATCTTGAAACCAAAGTATTTGTTCATCCGTATACCATAGTAACACGTCTGCCCAAAGGGAGGTTCCATTATGATCATCGTATTGATCCGATTTCTTATACTCGCACTTGTTGTCTATTTGTTTTACCGTGGAATTATTTACTTAATGGATCCCAAGCGAAAACTTGATGACGCTTACGAAAAGGGTGCTTACTATTTTTACGATGATGTGAAAAATGTGAGGAAAAATTTCTTCATTTCATTTAAAGGGGCACTGTTTGAGGGCGAAAAATATCTTGGCACTACTGGTGATGCATTCGAAGTTGTGTCCATATTTGTCTGGGTCAAAGATACAATGAAACTGCAAGGCTTTACACGGGACGATTTTTTATTCCTGGAAAAAGAAATCTTGATGAACTACCCAGAAGCGGATATCAGCTGGAAAAATCCAATCGAAAAATTGATGAAAAACCAATAAGAAGAAACCCGACACGAAAAATTAGTGTCGGGTTTTTTGATTTAGTTATTGGATTATGAGATTTTTGAAGGTATTCGCGTAATATGAGGTCCTATTCTCGCTTGTAAAGTTCCTATTCGCGCTTTTCACTGCTCTATTCGCGTTCACAACGAATCTATGCGTGGACTGAGGACTCTATTCGCGAATCATCCAATATCTGCTTTTTTTCATGACCACTCTTTCAACAATGGAGCAGCCCAGATGATTAAAGCTACCTGTAGAATCGCCAGTAATGTAAAGCCAATTCGGAAGGACATATGTTTTGTCTTATGGCGATAGAGAATCATTCCTAGGTACGCTCCTACGCCACCGCCAAGTATCGCAAGGTTCCATAGAGTGCGTTCTGGCACTCTGCGTTTATGCGCTTTTGCTGCTGTTTTATCATGACCCATAGTAAAAAACGAAACGATGGACATGACAATGAAAAACCCGATAAGTATGAGATGCATACTAAAATTCCCCCTAATAGATTGACGTGATTAGTCTCAACAAGTAGTTGCCTCTGAGGACACTTTGAACGATAAACGCTTCAGTTTGAGCGATAAATTCATATTTTGATCGACAAATACCTTAGTTTGAGCGATAAATCTCTCAGTTTGAACGATAAATTTTTCACAATCTATTCCCATTATCTTCAGAACCTCAAAATTACTATGTATGAATTAGTATAAAAAAAGACTGATGGAAAATCCATCAGCCTTTTGAATAAGTAAAATTACTTGTTCATTGATTTTTTAGCAGCTTCTGCTAATTGTGTGAATGCTGCTGCGTCTGTAACAGCTAGGTCAGCTAACATTTTACGGTTAACTTCAATACCAGCTAATTTCAAACCGTGCATTAAACGGCTGTAAGAAAGACCATTCATGCGAGCTGCTGCATTGATACGTGTGATCCATAATTTACGGAAGTCACGTTTTTTGTTACGACGGTCACGGTAAGCATAGTTACCTGATTTCATAACTGCTTGGTTTGCTACTTTATATAGTAATTTTTTAGCACCATAATAACCTTTTGCTAATTTTATAACTTTTTTACGACGCTGGCGCGTCACTGTTCCGCCTTTTACGCGTGGCATAATACATTACCTCCTGCTTTTATTTCGAATGTTTAAGTTTCGAGTATTAACTTACTTCATGTAAGCGATAAGTGATTTGATGCGTTTGTAGTCACCAGAAGAAACTAGTCCACCTTTACGTAACTTACGTTTAGCTTTAGTAGACTTATTTGCGAATAAGTGACTGCGGTATGCAGATGCACGTCTTATTTTTCCAGAACCAGTCTTTTTAAAACGCTTAGCCGCGCCGCGGTGAGTTTTCATTTTTGGCATGTCGAATTCCTCCTAAACTGTTCGTCAATCTTACTTTTTCTCGTTCTTCGGTTGAAGAACCAAGAACATGCTACGGCCTTCCATCTTCGGTTTTTGTTCAACCGTCGATACTTCAGCACAAGCTTCTGCAAAACGATCTAACACGCGTTGACCAATCTCTTTGTGCGTAATTGCACGGCCTTTAAAACGGATAGAAGCTTTGACTTTGTCTCCTTTTTCAAGGAACTTGATTGCATTTCGTAATTTCGTTTGGAAATCATGTTCATCGATTGTTGGGCTCAAACGAACCTCTTTCAATACGATAATCTTTTGATTTTTACGAGTCTCACGATCTTTCTTTTGCTGCTCAAATTTGAATTTACCATAGTCCATGATACGAGCGACTGGTGGCTTGGCTTGAGGGGCCACAAGGACAAGATCCAAATTAACACGAGCGGCAATTTCTAACGCTTCAAAACGCGTTTTAACTCCTAATTGATCACCATTTTGATCGATAATACGAAGTTCACGAGCGCGAATGCCATCGTTTACATACATGTCTTTGCTAATAGTAATCCACCTCCAGGTAGTGTCGCGAATACATGGTTTGGGCATATCGTTTATCGAAATGCTCAATAAATCGGTTACGCCGTTCCGGACCAATAAAAAAACGAGCGGACATTTACATAAGTAGATGTCCGCCCGCCGATATATGCAAGTACAACGCTGTACGTTACGTTCAATCGTGTGCCGACCTGTCAACTACATCTAGTGTCAATCAGGTGAGAAGCGGGCAGCCTCTTCTTATACCACAAACTTTGTATTCATTAACCTTAATAACAATACCATAGACAAAAATCGTTGTCAACAGCTTTAGTTAATTTCTTGTTGAATGCGTGAAAGGAACTCGTCAAATGGAATGCTTTCCGAATTCTGCTCACCGTACTTGCGCACATTCACGAAGCCGCTTTCCAGCTCCTTGTCACCTAGGACTAGCATGTATGGAATCTTCTGCATCTGTGCTTCACGAATCTTGTAGCCAAGTTTTTCATCGCGTTCGTCCATCTCAACTCGCAAGCCTGCTGCCTGGAGTTTTTCGATAACGCCTTTTGCATAATCGAAGTGGACCTCATTAGAAACCGGGATGACTTGAACTTGAACCGGTGCCAGCCAAGTCGGGAATGCACCTTTATACTCCTCGATAAGGAAAGCAACGAAACGTTCCATAGTTGATACTACTCCACGGTGGATGACAACCGGGCGATGTTGTTTGCCGTCTTCACCGATATAGGATAGATCAAATTTCTCAGGCAATAAGAAGTCAAGTTGAACAGTGGATAACGTTTCCTCTTTACCTATTGCAGTTTTGACCATTACATCCAATTTAGGGCCATAGAACGCCGCTTCGCCATCAGCTTCGTAGTAGTCCAAGTTTAACTCATCCATTGCTTCTTTCAGCATGCTTTGTGCTTTGTTCCACATATCATCGTCATCATAGTACTTTTCTTTATCTTCTGGATCACGGTAAGACAAACGGTATGAGTAATCATTAATATCAAAATCTTTGTAAACACCAATAATCAATTGAACGACACGCTTGAACTCATCTTTGATTTGATCTGGGCGGACGAAGATATGCGCATCATTCAATGTCATTCCTCGTACACGCTGAAGACCACTCAAAGCACCTGACATTTCATAACGATGCATTGTACCAAGCTCAGCAATGCGCATAGGCAGGTTACGGTATGAATGAATGCCATTTTTGAAAATCATCATATGATGAGGGCAGTTCATCGGACGCAATACTAGATCTTCATTGTCCATACTCATTACCGGGAACATATCGTCTTGATAATGATCCCAGTGTCCGCTTGTTTTGTACAGTTCCACACTGCCCATTACTGGCGTGTAGACATGATCGTAACCAAGCTTCACTTCTTTATCGACAATATAGCGTTCGATGATGCGGCGGATTGTTGCACCTTTAGGTAACCACATCGGCAGTCCTTGACCTACTTTTTGTGAGTTCATGAATAAATTAAGTTCTTTCCCGATTTTACGGTGGTCACGCTCTCTCGCTTCTTCAAGCATTTTCAGATGTGCAGCCAATTCTTCTTTTGTGAAGAAAGCTGTTCCGTAGATGCGTTGCAACATTTTATTGTCGCTGTTACCTCTCCAATATGCACCTGCAATACTTAGTAATTTAAATTCTTTTAACTTACCAGTAGACGGAACGTGTACCCCACGGCATAAGTCGAAAAATTCACCTTGTTCGTAAATGGATACTTGATCATCTTCAGCAATTGCTTCCAACAACTCAATTTTATATTCATCCTCTTTAAACTTGTCAAATGCTTCTGCACGAGACACGTTGTGACGTACAATTTCAAGATTTTCATTGATGATTTTCTTCATTTCTTTTTCAATAGCCGTCAAATCTTCTGCAGTAATTGGTTGTGGTGAATCGATATCGTAATAGAATCCATTTTCAATTACTGGGCCTACGCCTAATTTCACATCTTTGAAAAGACGCTTTACTGCTTGAGCCAATAAGTGAGCTGTACTATGACGCAACACTTCCAGCGCTTCATCTGAGCCTGCAGTAACAATGGCAATTGCACCATCTTGCTCAAGTGGCGCTTTCAAGTCTACAAGTTGGTTATCCAGTTGACCAGCCAACGCTTTTTTACGAAGGCCGGGACTGATTGATGCTGCAACATCTTCGGTTGTCGTGCCTTTTGGGAACTCCTTTATCGCGCCGTCTGGAAATTTCAGTTGAATTGTTTCTGACATTTACCCCACTCCTTCGTTTTTATTATTAAAATTGAACACAAAAAAACCCCGTCCTATGAAAGGGACGAGGTTTGAGTTCGTGGTTCCACCCTTCTTCCTTCTCTTCAGTCCAGGACTAAAAAGATGAAGCTTTGAGCCGGCTAACGGGCCGTTACCGTCAACAGTTACTAAGATTTCACTGTTGCTGCTCCGAGGTGGTAAATTGAGTGTCGTACTTAAGAAGCTTTCAGCCAGGGCTTCTCTCTCTAAAAAGTCGTACAGACAAGTATTGTCCTCTTCTTGGCATTTCTTTATTCTTATGTTGACATTTTACTCTTGCATGAAATCAAATGCAACTGAAAATTTAAAATTATACACTCATTAATTCTCGGGCTTCTTGTTCCGGTACGAATTGTGGCGTTGGATGGGGATGAATCCCAAGCAAATCACAAGGGCGACCGATTAAATCAATGCAACCATCTTTCAGCTTAACGATACGATCCGCTAATGCATGGGCATCATTTTCGTCATGTGTGACGAAGATGGACGTAATATTTGCTTTTTTAATAATTTCACGTAAGTCTTTACGAATTTTCACTTGCAGTTCTGCATCTAAATTACTGAAAGGCTCATCCAATAAAATCAAGTGTGGGTTTGGCGCAATAGCCCTTGCAATCGCCACACGTTGTTGTTGACCTCCACTAAGTTGATGCGGATAACGTTTCTCATAATCCTGAAGTTCAACTAATTCAAGAACTTCCGCGAGGCGTTTTTTCTTTTCAGCTTTTTTCATTTTAAATAAACCGAATATGATATTCTCTCCAACCGTCATATGGGGAAACAGCGCATAATCCTGAAACACCATTCCTATGCCTCGCTTCTCAGGTTGCAGAAATGTTTTGTTATCGAAAATCACTTCATCCTGAATCGTCAATGTACCTTGAGTTGGCTTTTCAAGTCCAGCTAGGAGACGCAGTATCGTGCTTTTTCCACTGCCGCTTCGACCTAATATTGAGATGACTTCCCCTTTTTCAATATTCATTGAAAACTGGTCTAGTGCAGAGCGATTTGTATTTGGATATTTGAAACAAACATTTTGAATGGAAATAAACATGTCAATCAGGCTCCTTTTCGAGAAACTTATAGAAAATAACAATGGCAAGGGCACTAATACCGACAATTAATAACGAAGCTTGTGAAGCTTCCATAATTTTTTCATCACTTGCATATTGGAATGCTTTTGTTGAAAGCGTATCAAAATTGAATGGACGTAATATTAACGTTAAAGGTATTTCTTTTAATATATCAATGAAAACTAAAATATATCCGCTGATAATTGCGCCTTTCAGCATCGGTACATCTACTTTGAAAAACGTTTTTGTCGGCCCGACACCTAGAAGTCTTGAAGCGTCCCTAAAGTCTGTTCCAATTTTATCGTATCCAGATTCAATGGAATTATAACCAATTGCAAAGAATCGGATGATATAGGCGGAAATCAACATCGTTAAACTTACACTTAGAACAAGTGTTGTCCCAACACCGAGCATTTGATACAAAGGTGCAAGAAAACGATCGAGTGCAATAAATGCAGTAACAACTGCTACGGAAATCACCGCTCCTGGTATAGAGTAACCGAGAATTGTTAACTTAGGAAACAGTTTCGCTACTTTGCTATGTACCAAACGACTGAAGTTTCCGACAATCAAAGCGAAAACAATTATCACAAATGCACTGATGCCTGCTACTGTTACTGAGTTCTTAACGTAAGTCAGAAATTCATCCATCGGGATTGTCCCAAATGTCAGGAGCATCCAATCAATCAGCTGGGCTATTGGAATGAAGAATCCTAGACTTAATATCAACAACCCGTAACCAGTTGCAAGAAACGCTTTCATGCCTCTCAACTGAATAAGTGGCAATGGCCGTACTTTTGTGGTGGAATAACTGTATTGCCTTCTTCCACGCAATATTTTTTCAATCAATAGAATCAAGATGACAAACCCCATAAGGGATGCGGCAAGTTTAATTGATGATTCAATATCACCTAAACCAAACCAAGTTTGAAATATTGCCGTCGTAAATGTCTGGATGCCAAAGTATTTCACCACACCATAATCATTTAACACTTCCAGCACAACTAAACTTGCTCCACCAATAATGGAAACCCTTGAAATCGGAATGACGACTTGGAAAAACGTACGCCAAGGACCTTTTCCGAGCACTCTTGCACTTTCAATCAATGAAGCAGATTGCTGGGATAAGAATATTCGGGTAATTGTATAAACATAAGGATATAAAAACATCGTATAAATAAAAATTGCTCCGGGCAGATTCATGATGTCAAAAAATGAAGGATTCAGCTCCATATCGAATCGATCTCTTAGAGTCTTTTGTATTACTCCTGTGTAATTGACAATCCCGTGGTATGTATATGCACCAATAAAAGGTGGGATGGATAGAGGCAAAATAAGAGCCCATTTTAGAAATTTTCTCAAAGGGAATTGATATTGCGCAATCAACCATGCCAGACTCAACCCTATGAATATCGTTAGTATAGCGGTAGTGCTAATTAAAATCAGTGAGGTTTTAATGAAAGAGCCTAGAACAAATTCTTTCATATGTGCCCAGTTTTCATTGGCTGGAGAAAAAACGCCCATTACAATCGTTAAATTCGGTAAAAACAGGAGAATCATAATGATTGCCGCTGCTACCGTCCACATATTCACACTAGCCAATCTTCTTTGCACGTCACCAACACCTCTTATCCAATCGCAAGAAATCCCTTGTTACGTTTGAACGTAACAAGGGCATTTGATTTGTTTATTTCCAACCAACTTCGTTGAAGATTAAAATTGATTTTGCATTGTTGTCACCAAGAGCAGATAATGGAATATCTTGTTCTTTGAATTCGCCCCATGATTTAAGTAATTCAGTTGGTTCAACTGATTCATTTACTGGGTATTCATAATTTGCTTCGGCAAATGTTCCTTGAGATTCAGGAGATGATAGGAACTCAAGTAATTTGATCGCATTGTCTTTGTTCTTCGCATTTTTTACAACTCCGGCACCACTTACGTTAACATGAGTACCTGTCGTTTCTTGGTTAGGGAAGAACAAGCCTAAGCCTTCTGCAACTTTAACTTCTTCTGGATCTTCAGAGTTCAGCATTTGACCAAAGTAGTAAGTGTTCATGATTGCTACATCGCCAACACCTGCAGCAATTGCTTTCGCTTGATCACGGTCTCCACCTTCAGGATCACGTGCAAAGTTCGATACTAATCCTGCAGCCCACTCTTTTGCTTTCTCTTCACCATTGATTTCAATGAAAGAAGCTAACAAAGATTGATTATACACATTTTCAGAGCCACGAATCAAGACGCGACCTTTCCATTGGTCTTCAGTCAACGCTTCATATGTTGATAATTCTTCAGGTTTCACTGTTTCTTTGTTGTAGACAATGACACGAGCACGTTTCGTTAAACCGTACCACATTTGATCTTTATCTTGGAAGTTGGCTGGAACTTGTTCATCCAGAACATCACTTGATACCGCTTGCAGTAACCCATCCTCTTTTGCACGGTATAAACGTCCAGCATCGGCAGTCAAGAATAAATCTGCCTCAGTTGCATCACCTTCGCGTTTAATACGCTCAAGTAATTCGTCAGCTTCACCTTTGATTACATTTACTTTGATGCCAGTTTCTTCTTCGAATTTTTTGTAGAGTTGGTCGTCTACATCATAGTGACGAGCTGTGTATAGGTTTACTTCTTTGCTTTCGTTTGTTTCGTTTGTTTCTTTTGTTGCTTTGTTCTTTGTATCCTTAGAAGTAGTATCGTTGCCACATGCAGATAATACGACTAGAGCAAAAGCTAAAACAATAAATAATGCTTTTTTCACTGAATGTCTCTCCCTTTGTATATGTAGTGAACCATTGAAAACGATTCTCACTCTCAATTATAGACATGTAATTGAGAATGTCAATCACCCTCTACATAGCGTTTAATATTTCTATTATTCTAAAAATAAGGGATTTATTAACTATCAAGGTTGATTTTACAAAAAGGAAACTTTGCCCTTTCCGCGCACGAACCAGCAAGCGTAAAAACAACCACACCATTTAATAGAGCAGAAAATAAAAAAAATATTATTTCTCATTTTCAGTTGGATTTTATGTCTGGTTTAAGATGCAAGTCTTCTGTCATTTACATTTCCCCATAAAAAAACTACCAGACTGAAACAGTCCAGGTAGTCACACTTTTCTTTATCCATCTCGTCTATTTTTCCCGCTCAGTCGCATCGGAATTGTTATCGAACGTATACGTTCCATGATTCGCGCTGCTTTCACTAGTTCCCGTTCGCCTTTTCCAGAGTACGCTAAATGCTCTTCGAGTGCGTCATAGTCAAAGTTCGATGTAATGAAAGTTGGTAAGTTCTCTGCCATACGATAATGCAACACAGTCCCAAGGATTTCGTCTCTCGTCCAGCTGGATAATGTTTCAGCTCCTAAATCGTCGAGCATAAGTACAGGTGCTTTCTTTACATAGTCCACTTTTTCCTGTAGCGACTGATCCTGTATGGCGTGTTTCATTTCACGTAAAAATTCCGGCACGTATACAAGAACTGTTTTTATTTTCTGTTCAGCAAGTTCATTTGCCATGGCGCCTAATACATAGGATTTACCAACGCCAAATTCGCCAAAGATATAAAAGCCTTTTGAAGGTAAATTCCCTGTCGTTTTGACTTCTTCCATAAATGCATTTGCTGCCGTACCAAGATTCACACGGGTATTATGATCGTATGTAACGGTCGCAAGTGTTGCCTGCAACACATCCTTTGGCATATGCATGCTCGAAATCATTGCAGACACTTGACGACGTTCATCTTCAATCGTTTTTTGTCTGCATCTTGCATAATCAAGGTCTATAGATCCGCGGACTATTGTCAATTTCGGCACGTAGCCTTTCATGACATTCTGGCAGCTGGCCACATTTTCACAGGTTTCACAGTCATGATTTTGAGAAGTATATTCATATAGTTTCCCGAGTCCACGATCAACCATATCTTTGTTGACAAGCTCTGCATTCTCCGATAAAAACGCTTGAACTCCACGATCTTCAAGAATTTCATTTTTCATTTTTTCATAACGCTTCGAAAATTCAGGTGCATTCACGACGCGTTTTAACGTTTCACTAATTGGTTCCATTCGTTTTCGCCTGCCCCTCTGTTACACCGAGTTTTTCAAGCAATTGCTGTTTTTTTGCTTCCCAATCTTCTGTCACTTCATTTTCAACCGTTTTTTTCGTTGAACGATTTTCTTTCGCTTTATAGAACCATTCCGGCACTTTTTCATCGCGCACATTTTTTCGCTTATATGAAGTTGTCTTTGATGAATTTTGCCAATCCATATACTGGTCATGTTCTTTTCGTGAAATTTCAATTGCCTGTTCGCATGTCGAAATGTTTTCACGTTGCCAGTGCGCTGCAATTTTGTGCACATAATTTTTGTTCAGTTTCATTTTCGCTCGGATTAGAACGAATTGTAATAAGACATTGACGACTGCGGGTGGAAAACCATATTTAAATATAAGTTCATTGGCTAAATCAACTTCTACAGGCAAAGGCTCCTTACCGTTCGATAAATCTCTTAACACTTCCAGTGGTGGCGTTTCTTCGAGATATTTAATAAGTGATTGATCTTTGGAAAGTTTCACTTCCTGAGAAACCACTTCACGCTGCACACCAGCCTTAGGCATCAACCTTGGAGGTTTAGAAGAAATAGAGAGCTTGTAATAATCAGCTGCTGTTTTTTTCAAACGTTCTTCCGTAATGCGATTTTGATCATCAATAGCCATCATCAACACTTTTTGCATATCGATTGCATTTAACGAGTATAGAAAAGCTACTTTTGCAATCAGTTCCTTTACAGATAAAGTTAATACACTGGAAGGAATCATGACTTCAGATAACCCTGATTTCAATAAATCAAAATCAAAATCCATCGAATAGAATGGAATCTTCTTCGGCCGTTCGGAAGTTTGCTCTATTTGCCCTGGTTCAAATATATGCCCCAGTTTATTGTAATCATGGTTGCTTTTAAAAACGTCCTGCAGGTCACGCGATACATTCTCATACCCGTTTAAGTTTGGTTGCTTTTTAACGAAGCGCTCTCTTATACGTATATACGCTTTTTCGTGTATGACGCTATATAAAGATGTGGCCAAAATCGGTTCACTGAAGAACGAAGCTGCATCCAGGGGTGCTACTACCTCATAAATGAACAGACGTTTATCGTCAGCATCTTTTTTCCACGTTTTCATCAGTCCAATGGCTTCGAGTGACACACGGGCATCAAATATTTTCTTTAACGACATATTCAACACATCCATTAAATAATAGTGTGTCAATTGTTCAGTTGTTTCGCACTCTGATTCTGCCCATAATGTACAATACAAACTCATCGCATCTGAACCAATGATAGGTTTATACAACATCGTCACAAGCTGGCGATCCTTGTCCGTCAGTATATTGGGCATTTGGATGATGAAGCTATCTACCGGCTGAAGTTCTTTAAATAATAGTTGCACGCAACATCGTCCTCCTGTCCCTTATTTTTTGTCTTCTGGACTTTTCTTCAACAAGTCTTTTAATTCATCTATAAACACATTAATGTCTTTAAATTGTCGATATACGGACGCAAAGCGCACGTATGCTACTTCATCGATGGTTGCCAGACGATCCATGACCATTTCGCCAACATCCTCTGACTTCACTTCGGAATTGCCGATTCGACGTAAATCTTTCTCAATTGAGAATACGACATTTTCAAGAGATTCTAGCGTTACAGGGCGTTTTTCACATGCGCGAATCAGGCCTCTCAATACTTTTTCGTGGCTGAATTCTTCGCGTGACCCACCTTTTTTCACTACGATCAACGGCATTTCTTCTACTTTTTCGAAAGTAGTAAAACGAAAACCACAATCTTCACATTCTCTTCTTCTGCGGATCGCTTTATTATCGTCTACCGGTCGTGAATCCACGACCCGCGTTCCATTAAATTGGCAAGCTGGACATCTCATAGTTTTATCTCCTGAATTTCGTCATTCGTTTAGTGTTCCTATTATATCAAAAAAAGTCCATTAAAATCGAAAAAGCAGAGGAATTTCTCCCTCTGCCTACTCAGTTTAGTTGTTATGCATGTGCTGTTACGCGCGCTTTACCCGCAATAACAGGACCCATTCCACGTGGAATTTCTGTCATTTCACGAGTCTGAGATCCAAGTGCATCAGCAATATATTTAGCAGCAATTGTTGGATCTAAATCGCCGCATGTATATACATCAATACTTGCGTAACCGTGTTCTGGGAAGCTGTGAATAGTTAAGTGTGATTCAGAAATGATCACGACTCCACTTACACCTTGTGGTGCAAATTTGTGGAATGCTACTTCACGTACTTCTGCTCCTGATTTAAGTGCTGCCTCTACAAACGTACGCTCGATGTATGTTTCATCGTTCAATTTGTCAAATTCGCACTCCCATAGTTCTGCGATAACATGACGCCCCATTGTTTCCATGGTTCGTTTCCCCCTTTGATAAGTTTTTTATAGTTTGTTGAATCATCAAAGTCGACTACCACGGGGGAAAGTTAGTCCAGAGAGGTCCTAACCCTTTAAGCAGTCAGTTGGTACAATAAAAGTACACGATTCACATTATATGTTGTAATCTCACACAATGCAAGTGTTCGAGAAAAAAATAATTCCTCCCTACTTTTGAAAGCATGTAGGGAGGAATATTTTATTAGGCAATTACTGTGTCTTTCAGTGCTGCGCCTACTTTTTTCGTCAAATCTACTACACGTGCTGAGTAGCCCCATTCATTATCATACCAAGCGAGAACTTTTACCTTACGTGTTCCCATTACCATTGTCGTTAAACCGTCAATGATCGCTGAATGTGGGTTTGAATTGAAGTCAATCGACACAAGTGGTTCTACAGTTAATCCAAGTACCCCTTTCATTGAACCTTTTGAAGCTTCAATAAAGGCTGCATTTACTTCTTCTGCCGTCACATCAGTTTGTAAATCTACAACAAGATCCACTAATGACACATTTGGAGTTGGTACGCGAAGAGACAAACCATGAAGTTTTCCTTTCAATTCAGGTAAAACCAATGCCAATGCTTTCGCTGCTCCTGTAGATGTCGGGATGATGGACTGAGCACATGCACGGGCACGACGTAAATCTTTATGTGGATTATCTAAGTTCTTTTGATCATTTGTATACGCATGGATAGTCGTCATAAGACCGTTTTCGATACCAAACGTGTCATTTAGTACTTTCGCAACTGGCGCTAGACAGTTTGTTGTACAGCTGGCATTTGAAATGATGTCATGTTTTTCAATATTCAATTGATTATCATTTACACCCATAACGATTGTTATGTCTTCATTTTTACCAGGAGCAGTCAAAATTACTTTCTTAGCTCCAGCTTGTAAATGCAATGCCGCTTTTTCGCGGTCATTAAATTTTCCAGTTGCCTCGATAACGATATCAATGTTCATTTCTTTCCATGGTAACTTCAATGGGTCACGGTCACTTACAAGTTGAACTCGCTTACCATTTACAATTAAAGCGCTTTCTTCTATGACAATGTCACCAGAAAACGTTCCATGATTTGTGTCATACTTAATCAAATGTGCTAACGTTTCAGCAGGATAACTTGCATTAATTGCCACCACGTTTAAATCATCTTGAAGAATTGCCTGGCGAAATACCATACGACCAATACGGCCAAATCCATTAATAGCGATAGAAGCTGACATAAAAAATCCTCCTACAAGTATGTTATACTGTTAATCTTTTACCTGAAATTAGTATAACACATTTTGAACTAAGTTAAACACTTTGTTGGCAATGTAGAAATGTTCTATTTTTCAGAAAGTGGGACATTATACGTCCCACTCAGCTAGTATACGCTCTAATTGTACTTTTGATTGTTCGATTGACCCATTATTATAAATGACCGCATCGGCACCTTTTTCTTTTTCGGAAAGTGGTAATTGGGACTGAATTCTTGCCTTAGCTTCTTCCTCAGACAACGAATTACGCTGCATCAATCTCTGTAGCTGTATCTCTTCCTTTACGGAGACAACCAGTATTTTATCAACAAAATGTTGGAGTCGACTTTCAAAAAGAAGCGGGATATCCATAATCAACGTTTCTTCCCCACTCTCAAAAAGTTCATCTCTTTGGCGCAGCATTTCTGCACGAATGGCTGGATGCATCAAATCGTTGAGCTGTTTCCTTTTTGCTGGATCATGAAAAATGAGCTGCCCCAGTGCTTCTCGGTTTAATGTGCCATCCTCATTCATTACCTCTTTGCCAAATATGCATTCAATGTCTGACAATGTTACGGTACCAGGTTCTACGACTACTCGGGCTACAAGATCCGCATCAATAATGGGATAGCCTTTTTCTTTCAACATTGCTGAAATTGTACTTTTTCCGCTCGCAATACTTCCTGTTAATCCAATAATCATCTATTGTCCATCCTTCTATCGTTGACACGAAGGACAATACCAAGAGTTTCGTCCTCCGAGTACAACTTGTTTTGTAGAAATCAAGCAATCAGGGCATTGTTTCTTACCATACATGGACAAGCGATTTTGCATGCCCCCTGCTTCCCCATTGATATTCCGATAATCTGAAATGGAGCTTCCACCTGCAGATATGCTTTCGTTCAACACATCGACAATCGTTTGAAAAAGGAGAATAAGTCTTTTTTGACTAATACGCTTCACTTTTCTGCCCGGATGTATATGCATTCGAAATAAAGCTTCAGTGGCATAGATGTTTCCACATCCAGAAATAACTTGTCCATCCATGATTGTTTCTTTTATGGACTTATTTTGATACTTAGAGAGCGAGGACATATCAATAAAATGATTTAATGCGGACTCCGCAAATGGTTCGGGTGCCATTAACAATAATGGAGGAAATTGATCTTCTGAATCCAATAAACGCATTTCGCCGAATCTCCGAATGTCTGCATATACCAAAAGCATGCCGTCATCTAATGTTAATACGACATGAATATGTTTTCTGAACTTATCTTCTGTGATGTCTGCAGTTTCCTGGACATAAAACCATGCACCGGTCATTCCCAAATGATTCACTAACAGTAAATCTTGTTGATCTTTAAGTAAGTGAAAATAAATATATTTAGACCTTCTTACGATCTGAGTGATTTGAGCATTTTCGAGTGCTTGCTTGAAGTGTTTAAGCTCTGAGCCTTTAACAATTGCTTGTTTTCCAGCCTGTCTTGAAACCTCTAGAACGTCTGATAATTTTACAGATTCAATGGTCTTCCCAGTAGCTACCGGTTTGAGGGAGTTGACGACTCCCTCTACTTCAGGTAATTCAGGCATGATGATTTTGCCCCCTTACTTCGTATCGTACCAAGTCGGACCATATGCATAATCCACTTTAAGTGGCACTTTTAATTCAATAGCGTGTTCCATTACTTCAGGTACGATTTTTTCTAAAATCGCAATTTCTTCTTGAGGTGCTTCAAAAATCAATTCATCGTGCACTTGAAGAAGCATTTTCGCTTGCAAGTTTTCTTTCTCTAAACGATCAGCCATATCAATCATTGCTTTTTTGATTATATCCGCAGCACTTCCCTGGATCGGCGTATTCATCGCCGTACGCTCAGCAAAGCCACGTAAGTTAAAGTTTGAGCTAGTAATATCCGGTAAGTACCTTCTTCTATTTAAAATGGTCGTGACAAATCCCTTTTGCTTCGCTTCCCGTACAATTTCATCCATGTAAGTTTTCACACCTGGGAAACTTTCCAGGTAACGCTCGATAAACTCAGCCGCTTCTTTACGGGAAATCGATAAGCTTTGAGAAAGTCCGTAGTCACTTATTCCGTAAACAATACCGAAGTTTACTGCTTTAGCTGCGCGACGCATATCTGACGTCACGGCATCTGCTTCAACATGGAAAATATCCATTGCGGTTTTAGTATGAATGTCCAGGTCATTTCGGAAAGCTTCAATCAGCTCTTCGTCATCAGACATATGTGCTAATACGCGTAACTCAATTTGAGAGTAATCAGCCGCAAATAAAATCCAATCTGGTTGGGATGGGACAAATGCCTTTCTGATTTTCCGGCCTTCTTCCAATCGCACCGGAATGTTCTGTAAGTTTGGATTCGTAGAACTCAAACGACCTGTTTGCGTCAATGCTTGCTGGTATCTCGTATGAATTTTGCCGTCGTCCTTGTGAATTTCTTTCAACAATCCTTCAATATACGTCGACTGCAATTTGCCCAACTGACGATACAAAAGGATATGGGAAATGACTTCATGCTTCCCTTCCAATTTCTCTAAAACGTCTGCGGCCGTTGAGTATCCTGTCTTCGTTTTTTTAAGAGGTGGAAGCCCAAGTTTTTCAAACAAGATTACACCTAGTTGTTTCGGTGAATTAATATTGAAGTTTTCACCTGCTGCATGATAAATGGTTTGTTCAATCTCCGTCAACTTCCCGGCTAAATCCTCACCAATATCCACCAGTGTTTGACGATTGACATTCACACCATCTGACTCCATCTTCCCGAGGATTGTAGCTAATGGTAACTCCAAATCATGATAAAGTTCATATTGCTCGTTTTCTTTCAGCTTATCATCCATTACTTTACGCAGTTTCCATACAGCCATTGCTTTTCTGACTACATGTTCTCCTAGTTCGGCGTCGCTAGGAACTGATTTCTTAGCACCTTTGCCATACACTTGTTCATTCGTTAATACTTCACTGTAGCCAAACTCCCGTGATAACACAGCTACATCATCAGATGTAATACCTGGATTCACAATATAGGCAGCAAGGACAAAGTCGAATTCAACACCATCGAGCAGTACCCCATTGCGATGGAAAGCTGCAAGTGCCGCTTTGGAATCTACCAATTGTTTCTTTTTCGACTCATCAGCCAGCCACGTACGGAATGATTCACATGCAAACGCGTCCTCAACTTTCATAAAAAACGCATTTTTGTCATCAACAAGTGCGACACCTAACATATCAGCTGTATGATACTGCTCGTCATACAATTCCAGATGAACAGCCATTTCTTCTGAAAGTTGCTCTGTCGTAATTTCTGATAAGTGCATGAAGGAAATATCTGCTTTCGTTTCTTCCACTTGTGAATAAGTTGTTTTTTCTAACAGAGATTTGAAGGCCAGCTCCTGCCAAATTTTAATGACCTCATCCATATCGGGACCATTATAGGACAAATCTTCTAAAGAAATAGTGATTGGAGCTTGTGTTTCAATGGTTGCCAACACTTTACTCATTTTTGCCTGCTCTTCATTGGCCACTAGTTTTTCTTTTAATTTTGCTCCTTTGACACTCTCAAGACCTTCGTACACACCATCAACCGAGTGATGTTCAAGTAATAGTTTGATTGCTGTCTTTTCACCGACACCAGGAACTCCTGGAATATTATCTGATGCGTCCCCCATTAATCCTTTCATATCAATAATTTGATTAGGGGTTAAGCCATATTTTTCTAGTATGTGCTCAGGTGTATACTTCTCGATATCTGTCATGCCTTTACGTGTGATATAGACAGTCGTCGAGTCCGAAGAAAGCTGTGTAAGGTCTTTATCACCCGAAACAATAATCACTTCTTCTCCCTTTGCTTCAGCCTGTTTGCTCAACGTCCCGATTATGTCATCCGCTTCATACATCGGAAGCTCATATTGCGGGATTTGATATGCGCTTAATAGTTTTCGCAAATATGGAAACTGTTCCGAAAGCTCTGGTGGTGTTTTTTGACGGCCACCCTTATACTCACCGAAAGTCGTGTGCCTAAACGTGGTTTTCCCTGCATCAAATGCCACAAGCATATGTGTTGGTTGTTCTTCATCCAATATTTTTTGTAGCATCATTGTAAAACCATATACTGAATTTGTGTGGATCCCATGTTCATTCGTCAGTAATGGGAGCGCGAAAAATGCTCGATACGCTAAGCTATTTCCATCTAATAATAAAACTTTATTTTTGCTCACAGATTTTCCACTCCTCTACGTAAAAAAACGTCATCTTCCTTCATATTACCATGTTGGCAAGATGAAAGGAAAATGACGTCCTTTGAAATAAACAGTGTTATTGGTTTTTCAAATACAGCTTATGAAATGTCACTCCTAATAATCTATTCCAAGTAACCTGAAAGAATTTTTGCATAAGGAGAATCCGATGGCAAAATAATCATTGTATCATCACCAATTGTTTTCTTGTAGGATTCTAATGTTCGATATAAAGCATAAAATTCAGGGTCTTTCGAGAAAGATTGATTATAAATCTTGGCCGCTTCCGATTCACCTTCAGCTGCAATGATGGATGCTTCTTTTTGGGCAATTGCAACCATTTCCTGTACTTTGCGATCTGTAGATGCTTCAATTGTGCGCTTATCTGCATCCCCCTCAGACAGGTACTTCTGTGCTATGGATTGGCGTTCGGAAATCATGCGTGTATAAACGGATTGTTCGTTTTCTGGTGGGAGGTCCGTACGCTTCATTCGGACATCAATTACTTCTACTCCGTAATCATCGTCTTTCAGAAGCTCATTTACGCGTGCAGTCACGCGGTCATTCAAGCTTCCTCTCGAAGTGTTTTCATCATTGATGATTTCATCATAGTTCAGCTGTCCAAGTTCTGTCCGTACGACAGAGTATATAAACTCTTCCATTCGCGCTTCTGCATTCAACAAAGTTCCTGCACTCGTTATCATGGCTTTAGGATCGCTAATTCGCCATACAGCGTAGTTATCAATGATAATTCGCTTTTTATCCTTAGTATTGATTTCCGCTTCCGAAACGTTATACGTCATCTGATAACGCGGTAAAGTAGAGACACTTTGGACAAACGGGATTTTCATATAAATTCCAGGCTCAAATCGAATATCCACCACTTCACCAAATTGGCGAACAACACGGTACTCATTTTCTTTAACAACATATATATTAGCGAGCAGGATAATTAGAACGGCAAATACGACGGTTAATGTAATAATGGTCTTCATATGTTTTTTTAAATTTATAGGCTCTCGTGTTTTTGTTATTTTATTTTTATTATTGAATTGTTCATTGAACTTTTGTTCCAGGCTTGCGAATGGGTTCGGTTTGTTCGTGTCCATTATTTGCCGCCTCCCTGCTCAGTTGTAACTGGTGGAACTTGTGTAGGTTGTTGTAATGGCAAGTACTTCACCGTTTCACCTGAATCATTCATGATGTAAATTTGAGCATTCGGCAAGACCGACTCCAATGTCTCAATGACTAATCGTTGTCTTGTGATTTCCTGATTGTTTCGATACTCTGCATAAAGTTTATTGAAGACAGCCACTTCTCCTGTTGCCTGCTGAATACGTGCTGTACGTTGGCCTTCAGCACGGGACTTAATGGCAGCAATCTCACCAATTGCTTCACTTTCACGCTGATTTTGATATTTCTTCGCTTCATTTGTTTTCGTGTTTTTCGTTTCACGCGCATCGGTTACGGCTGTAAAAGCAGAACGGACCTCTGCATTCGGCAATTCTACATCTTGTAGTTTTACACCTAAAATGGAAATACCAATATCATATTTTTCGATAAGCGTAGCAAGTAAGTCCCTCGTTTGAGCTTCAATATCTGCTTTTCCTGATGTTAAAGCTTCATCAATCATCGAACTCCCGATGATTGAACGGATAGATGCTGAAGTGGCATCATGCAAAATTTCCTGTGGGGCTTCTGAATTAAATAAATACTTTCCAGGGTCTGTGATTTTCCACTGTACAACCAAGTCAGTTAATACAATGTTTTCATCCCCTGTAATCATTTTTGTTTCGTTATCGTATGAATCAATTTCTCCATCTTCTGATTGCTTGTAGCCGAATCGCAGACTGAATGTCTCCTTCGATAGAATTTCTACTTTTTGCATGGGCCATGGCAATTTAAAATGCAATCCAGAATCTAGTATTGGCTCCTCTGCTTTCCCAAAAGTTATGACGACCGCTTGCTCCGATTCATCCACTGTATACCATGTAGTAAATATGGCAATAAGTGCAATGATTCCAGCCAAAGCCAAAGATGCAGTCGTTAAAATGCGCTTAACACTCATCTATGTATCCCTCTTTTCTTTTCACTCATTATTTCTACGATTAGATCAATATAAAGTTTCATAAAGTTTACTTTCATTGGTTCAGGACCCTCGATCCCAATCACCCATTCGAGACGAAATGAACAATTTATTACACATGAAAAAAGAACCCTTGAAATAGGGTTCTTTTTCCTGCCAAATGCGGTAATAGGGGGTTTCATAAATATCTTAACAAAGCATTATGAATCCACTGTGTAGAGCTTGTAAAGAACTTGTTAAGTTTATTGTTTTTTCGGAATGAGAATCTTAAATTGCGTACCTACTCCAGGTTCGCTTTCAACAAAAATTCGTCCATGATGAGCCTCGATTAGATGCTTGACTATAGCTAGTCCCAAACCGGTACCACCAGAATTTCGACTTCTCGCACGATCAATTCGATAAAAACGCTCAAAGATACGTGGGATTTCTTTTTTATCCATCCCCATCCCTTCATCTCGAATGACAATGATTCCATGAGTTTCACTTTCATGAAGGGATAAATGAACAGTTGTATTTTCCGGCGAATAAGTAATGGCATTTGTCAGTAAATTCATAACCACTTGAATCAAACGGTTCATGTCCCCATCCACAATGACCTCATGGTTTATGTTTGAGATAAACGTCATTTGTTTCTCATCAAGACGAGGACTTGTCATCTCAGCAGCACGCCTCATGACTTCACGTAAGTTCGTTTGAGCAAACTCTACGGAGAACCCATGTTGCTCAATTTTCGAAAGTTCCAATAGGTCTTGAATTAACATTTGCAGACGATTGCTTTCTTTATGGATGATTTCCAAAAAAGAAAGTAACGTCTTTTTGTCATTCATGGCCCCATCCAATAACGTTTCCGAAAAACCTTTAATCGATGTAATCGGTGTTCGCAGTTCGTGGGAAACGTTCGCCACGAAATCTTTCCTGATTTGCTCAAGACGCACAAGATCGGAAATGTCATGCATGACGATAACAACACCTAGCCATCGACCATGTTCACCGATAACTGGGGCACCATAAACTTCCATATGGCGTATTTCCTGCTGGATGACGATTGCCATTTGCTTACGTGAAGAAGATTCCATTAAAAAGACGTAGTCGATGAACTTTTTCAATTCATCAGGTAAGTCCACTCTTTTAAAAAGTTCATCCTGAACATCTTGTGCGCTGAATTCAAACTGATCAACAAAAGTCTTGTTGACAATACTGATTTGACCTTCCCGGTCGATCATCATTAAGGCACTGCCCATATTTTCAATAAGTGTTTTTAATCGTTCCTTTTCCATTTCTCGTACTTTGAACAATTCCTGCAAATTCCTTGCCAGGATATTGATGGAAGTGCCGAGCTGCGCCGTGGTTGCAAAGTCGTCTTCGTATGCCCTCGCCCGATAATTGCCTTTGGCAAGCTCAATGGCAACTTCGGTCACATTATCAATTGGTTGTGCGTAGCGTTTCGTCAATCGATACGCAAATATAATGGCAATGACAAATGCTCCTAGCAAGACTATCACTATGGTTTTCCAAAGTTGTTGCCGAGTATCAATAAAGTCACTGCTAATACGGTCACTTGAGAGCACGTCCGTAATTTCCGCTTTTTGTGAGTCATTGATCTCACCATTTGATTGTTCAATAATCCGTGAAATTTCCTCTACTTTTTCAATCGAATTGCTTCGAACAGATTCCTCCACGTAAACAGGAAAAAGCTGACTGATGATAATACCCAAGCCAGCTAAAATCGAACCTACCAAAAGTGTAAATGACATGACGATTTTTCCGTGGAGGGATTTCATACCGTTTTTGGCTCCTCAAATTTATACCCCAGTCCCCTAATCGTTTTAATAAATATAGGTTTACGGCTATTGTCTTCAATTTTATCCCGTAAATGACTGATGTGAACGTCAACGATGCGAGTGTCGCCTGCAAAATCATAATTCCAGACGGCACTTAACAATTGGTCACGTGTCAGCACTCGATTTTTGTTTTCCATCAGATATACAAGCAGTTCAAATTCTTTCGGAGTAAAGTCCAAAGTATCCTCACTTAAAAATACTTCAAAACGTTCGGGATACACACGTAATGGACCAAATTCAAAACCTTGGTCATTTCCTTTTTGCGACGTTTCATCAACTGACGCAGTAAATCTCCTTAAGACTGCTTTGACACGTGCGGTTACTTCTCTCGGACTAAATGGTTTGGTCATATAGTCATCCGCACCCAATTCAAGACCCAGCACTTTATCAAACTCATCATCTTTAGCTGTTAGCATGATGATGGGCGTATTGATTTTTTGAAGGCGCAAGGCTTTGCAAACTTCCATGCCATCCATTTTGGGCAACATAAGATCAAGTATAATTAAATCTGGTTTTTTTTCTAAAACAGCATCATAACCTTCTTGGCCATCACTCGCCGTCTCAACAACAAAACCTGCTTGTTCCAAATTATATTGAAGTAAAGTTGCGATTGAACTTTCATCATCTACTACGAGAATTTTCTTTGACATGTTTTTGGCCTCCACCTTCGATTTAAAACCCCCATCTTAAACCGAAAGAGCTCTCTAGAAATTATCCATTGATTGTGCTGTTAATTTGTTTTCCAAACGTGGAGGGGTAGAAGTAATTTTGCCTTCAATCACTGTCTCACCCTCTTCATTTGTTGCAGTTACTTCAATTTCAACTAAGTTTTTTTCGACATTCACAGAAATCACTTGAAGTAAGAAATCAATTGTTGCGTAATGGTATACCGGTTTTGGAAAAGTTAAATGCTGTTCCACGATGTGTGATCCTGGACCAGGCAAATACTTTGAAACGGCTGATGTAACAATGCCCGTCAGCATAATAGCAGGTACTATCGGTTTTTCAAAAACCGTTTGTGAAGCGAAATCATGTTGAATATACAATGGGTTTCCATCGTTCGTTAATCCTAAATATAATAGTAAATCTTTATCTTCGATCTTTTCAGTCAGCTTTAATTTTTCTCCAACTGACATTTCTTCTACTTTTCTGCCGAGTTTACGTTTTTTCCCCAATAACATGTGATGTCCCCCTCTGTTCCTGTTATCTCTACATTAACATAGTATCAATACCTACCAAAAAAATCGAGCGGGGAAATCCCGCTCGATTCTTATTTGAAGCTTTTCGTTAATTACACAAGAATATCCATAACGTTACGTACTGAAGCAGCTGATTTTTCCAATTCAGCTTTTTCAGATTCTGTTAAATCAAGTTCGATAATCTGTTCAATACCACCAGCACCTAAAATTGTCGGAACGCCAAGGTAAATACCTTCTAAACCATATTCGCCTTCCAGGTAAGCTATTGATGGCAATACACGACGTTGATCTTTTAGGATTGCCTCAGCCATTTCAACTATAGAAGCAGCGGGTGCATAGTATGCAGAACCGTTTCCAAGAAGGTTGACGATTTCTGCTCCACCTTTACGCGTGCGTTCCACTATTTCAGCCAAACGATCTGCAGGAATCAATGTTTCCAATGGAATTCCTCCAGCATATGAGTAGCGTACCAATGGTACCATATCGTCACCGTGGCCACCCAAAACGAAACCTGTGATGTCTTTAACGGACATGTTTAAATCCTGAGCAACGAAAGTACGGAAACGTGCTGAATCGAGTACTCCAGATTGGCCAATAACGCGCTCTTTAGGGAAACCAGATTCTTTGTATACAGTGTAAGTCATTGCATCAACTGGATTAGTTAATACAATAATCGTTGTGTTTGGAGAATGTTTAATGATTTCACCCGTAACAATCTTCATGACTTTTTGGTTTGTTTGGACCAAATCGTCACGGCTCATACCAGGCTTACGAGCAATTCCAGCGGTGATGATAACGATATCTGAGTCTTTCGTATCTTCATAGCTAGAAGTGCCGATAATGTTTGCATCAAATCCTTGAACAGGACCAGCTTCCAACATATCTAACGCTTTCCCTTTAGTTGGGTTTTCCATTTGTGGAATATCAACTATTACAACGTCTCCTAGTTCTTTTTGAGCTAATAGGAATGCCGTTGTCGCACCTGTAAATCCAGAACCGATTACTGAAATCTTTTTACGTTTCAATGTCATCAGAAAACTCTCCTTTTGTATAAAGCTCTTTTAAATGAAACTAATGATTAAAAATCAACAGTAATATATAACAAAGCTTTGTATAAAAAAGAGGGCCTAGGCCCTCTTTCTAAAAATAGTGTTTTACTATGCAATTGATTGAGTGAAGTCGCTAATCGTGATGTCTAGCTCCGAAGCTCAGCTCGCACCCAAGCTTGAGTAGGCTTCTACACTTTTCTCTTAAAGATTTTTGATTAATTCGTCAGCGAACTCAGAACATTTAACTTCAGTTGCACCATCCATTAAACGAGCGAAGTCGTAAGTTACAACTTTAGAAGAAATTGTTTTTTCCATAGAGTCCATAACTAATTTAGCCGCTTCATTCCAGCCAAGGTGTTCAAGCATTAATACACCTGAAAGGATAACTGAAGATGGGTTTACTTTATCAAGACCAGCGTATTTAGGAGCTGTACCATGAGTCGCTTCGAAAATAGCATGACCTGTCAAATAGTTAATGTTTGCTCCTGGAGCGATACCGATACCACCAACTTGTGCAGCTAGTGCATCAGAAATGTAGTCACCGTTCAAGTTCATTGTTGCAACAACATCAAATTCGCTTGGACGAGTCAAGATTTGTTGTAGGAAGATATCAGCGATTGAATCTTTCACAAGAATTTTACCAGCAGCTAATGCTTCTTCTTGTGCTTTGTTCGCAGCTTCTGTACCTTGATCAGCTTTAATTTGATCGTATTGATTCCAAGTGAATGTTTTGTCAGCAAATTCTTGTTCTGCCACTTCATAGCCCCAAGTTTTGAAAGCTCCTTCAGTGAACTTCATGATGTTCCCTTTGTGAACAAGTGTTAATGACTCGCGGCCTTCTTTGATGATGTAGTTTAATGCAGCACGCACCAAACGTTTAGTTCCTTCTTCAGACACTGGTTTGATCCCGATACCAGAAGTTTCAGGGAAACGGATGTTTTTAGTACCCATTTCATTTTGTAAGAATTCGATGATTTTTTTCACTTCATCAGAACCTTTAGCAAACTCGATACCTGCATAGATATCTTCAGTGTTTTCACGGAAAATAACCATATCTGTATCTTCAGGACGTTTAACCGGTGAAGGTACTCCGTCGAAGTAACGAACTGGACGTAGGCAAGTATATAAATCCAATTCTTGACGCAAAGCAACGTTTAAAGAACGAATACCGCCGCCAACTGGAGTCGTAAGAGGTCCTTTGATTGCGATTAAGTATTCACGGATTACGTCTAAAGTTTCTTCTGGCAACCATTCACCCGTTTTGTCGAATGCTTTTTGTCCAGCTAATACTTCTTTCCAGACGATTGATTTTTCACCGTTATAAGCTTTTTCTACCGCTGCTTCTAATACACGCTCTGAAGCTGCCCAGATATCAGGACCGATTCCGTCACCTTCGATATAAGGAATGATTGGATTGTTAGGTACGTTTAAAACGCCATTTTCAACTGTAATTTTGCCACCGTTTGTCATAATAATTTTCCTCCTATAGGCATAATCAATCATAGGGCTAGCACTTTTTAAGGAAGTGCAGAAAGTAACATGAATGTCATTTTCTGAACGTCGCTCTTTAAAGTACAGCCCTTCATATGTGTAATTTTAAAAAATTAACGCTCGTTCACTGGTACATATTTTTGCATACCAGGTCCTGTATATTCAGCACGTGGACGGATTAGACGGTTATTAGAATATTGTTCTAAAATGTGAGCTAACCAGCCAGAAACACGTGATACAGCAAAAATTGGTGTAAATAAGTCATGATCGATATTCAATGAATGATAAACAGAAGCTGAATAGAAATCAACATTTGGTGGAAGATTTTTTTGACCTGTTACAATATCGTCAATTTTAATTGACATGTCGTACCATTTCTCTTCTCCACGTAGTTTTGTTAATTTTTGAGACATTTCACGTAAGTGTTTCGCACGTGGATCACCTTTGCGGTATACGCGGTGACCGAAGCCCATGATTTTTTCTTTGTTAGCAAGCTTCTCGTTGATATATGAATCAACATTTTCAACTGACCCAATTTCCATCAACATTTTCATTACTTGCTCGTTCGCTCCACCGTGTAGAGGTCCTTTAAGAGCACCAAGTGCTGCAACAACACCTGAATAAACATCTGAAAGTGTCGCTACACAAACGCGAGCTGTAAATGTTGAAGCATTCAACTCATGGTCAGCATGTAATACTAAAGCTTTGTTGAAAGCTTCTTCTTCGATTGCTTCAGGGATTTCGCCATTAAGCATGTATAGGAAGTTAGCAGCAAAACTTAAGTCGCTCTTAGGTGCGATTGGTTCTTGTCCTTTTCGAACGCGAGCAAATGCAGATACTAAAGTAGACATCTTAGCTTGAAGCTGAATTGCTTTCAAGTAGTTAGCTTCTTCAGACATATCTTCAGCTTTTTCATCATACAATCCAAGCATAGATACAGCTGTACGAAGAGCCGTCATTGGGTGAACTTTATCAATTGGATACGTTTTGAAATGGTTCAATACCTCTTGAGGTACTGCCATATTATCCGCAAGTTGTTGTTTCAATTCAGCTAATTCTTCAACTTTTGGCAGGCGTTTGTGCCATAGCAAGTAGATTACTTCTTCAAAACTTGCGTGATCTGCCAAGTCATCAATATCATAGCCAACGTATGTAAGTGTGTCATCAATGATTGAACTGATAGCGGATTGAGTAGCTACCACTCCTTCAAGACCTTTTGTTGATGTCATGTATATCGCTCCTTCTTGTTTTTAAAATCCATCATTCCACACAAAAAAACGCAGAATGATGGCTCATCTGCTCAATATGAACCTTTTATTTATATGGCTTACATTGACATTATAATCAATTTTGACGTCTTTGTGAATGAAAACGCTCGATTTTCGATAACTTTCGCAAAATTCATGATATCTTGTCACAAAGCAGAAATATTCTGTCTAAACGATATAAATAAACATAACAGCTATACACACTGCATTTGGAGGTGGAAAAGTGTATGAAAACATAGTTGCATTCATGAAAAAATGGTTTCCGGTTGCATTCATTTTACTTATTACCTGGCTGATTTATCCTGTTACCATTGCCATATTACTCGCTTATTTTCTACACCCAATTGTGAAGTGGATACATAAAATTACCCATTTACCCCGCTGGATAACCGTATTGTTATTCGAAAGTGCCTTGCTTGGATCAATTATTTTGGGTTTTACTTTGATGGTAAGAGAACTCCTTGAAATACTTTATCCTTTTAGATTTCACTTGGAAGAATTACAGTTGTTGATGAAGGAGAACAAAACGAATTGGCAATCAGTCCTTGAAGCCCTATCCATGGTCAGTGAAAACTTACTTAAAAAAATATCATTATTTATTCAGCATCTGCCGGCACAATTTGTGGAAACCTTTGTCTTTTTAGTAGCCTTGTTTTTTGCCTTGCAGGAATCTTTGAAATCAAGAACCTGGTTCTTCATCTATATCCCATCCAAGACGAGACTGACAATTAAGCCATTATTTTTAAAAGCAACCAAGCTTTTCGAGAAATTTACGATTGTGGAAATTAAGTTATTCCTGATGACGTTCGTTCAATTAATGGTCGGGTTTTATGTACTTAAATTCTCGTCTCCTATTGGACTGGCTTTCCTGATTTCTTTTGCTGATTTAATGCCCTTTTTAGGGACAGGCATTATATTAATCCCGATGGCTGTTTTCTTCATTTTAACGAAGCAAACGACCCTCGGGATTATCATTCTCTTGCTCTATGCATTTATTTTATTGACACGTCAATTACTCGAGTCTTACTTGTGGGCAAACACCATGCACATTAGAGCTGTGCATGTATTTTTCATCAGCGCATGTTCTTTGTTGCTGTTCGGCATACCCGGGATATTACTAAGCCCTTTCTTATTGCTTGCAGCCGTTCATTTCAGTAAACATCATTGGTTTACATCACAATGATTTGTCCTTTTTTCATTTTCGACTTAATCCATTTATAAACAATTGGTTTAAATAACTGTCTGGTCGGAGAAAACAAAAATAAAAATCCAAATAGATCTGTCACAAATCCTGGAGATAATAATAAAAGACCACCTGCAAACACGAACAAAGCATTTACCATGGCATCTCCTGGAGCTTGAAAATTCTTCATCTGAACTTGGACATCCCTGATTGCTTTCAATCCTTGCTTTTTAGCCAGGAATGCTCCGAGTATTCCCGTGCCGAGAATAATCATGATGGTAGGTATCAATCCAAATGTCTTACCGGACCACAATAAAATCCCAATTTCCAGTGCAGGAACTACGATAAAGATTAATGCCAACCATTTCATTTCGAACATCCCCTTATTTCATTTCTTTTTTCTGCCGATTACTTAAGATTTGATTTGTGATTATTATTAAAGGTCTGTTAAATGTTGTTGATATTCCGGAAAAACATCGTTTCATAAAGCTTCAACTTTTAATTTCTTACGATTCACTTTAAAAAAATTGCCCCAACACTCCAGTGTTGAGGCTTTTTTTATAATTACAGGACACTACTCGCATGCCCATGATAGATGACACCTGATTCAGCGTCCATCGTGACATCCTGACCGTTTACAATTAATTTAGTGGCATCTTTGACCCCTACAATTACCGGAATCCCAAGACTTAGACCCACTACTGCCGCATGACTTGTCAAGCCACCTTCTTCCGTAATAAGTCCAGCACATTTATTAATGGCCGGCATCATATCACGATCTGAACCAATGGTGACGATAATCGAATCGGTTGTATCAATATTTGCTAAGTCATCCGCATTATTCGCAACAACCGTATGTCCGAATGTAACAGATTTACCAATTCCTTGTCCTTTAGCCACAATATCACCAATTACATGAACTTTCATCAAGTTTGTTGTTCCTGCTTCACCGACTGGTACACCTGCCGTAATGATAACAAGGTCACCATGTTTTACGTAATTATGTTTTAAACTTTCTTCCACTGAAAGATCCAGAATCTCGTCAGTTGAACCTACTTTTTCACCAACAATCGGATAAACGCCCCACACAAGAGTCAATTTACGTGATGGTCGTTCAGTAGAAGTTACAGCAATGATTGATGCACCTTGACGATACTTCGAAATCATTTTCGCTGTATGGCCACTTTCAGTAGGTGCAATAATTGCTTTTGCTTTTAAGTTTATGGATGTATGGGCAACTGCTTGACCGATTGCATCCGTCATTGTGACATCTTTGCTTTTACTCTTTGCAGAAACAATTGCACGATAGTCCAATGCATCTTCCGTACGGATAGCGATTTTATCCATGGTCTTGACGGACTCAACCGGATACATTCCTGCTGCAGTTTCACCCGATAGCATGATTGCATCTGTTCCATCAAAGATTGCGTTTGCTACATCACTCGCTTCCGCACGAGTCGGGCGGGGATTACGTTGCATGGAATCCAACATCTGTGTTGCTGTAATGACTGGTTTACCCGCTTCATTACATTTACCAATTAAGCTTTTTTGAACCAAAGGCACTTCTTCGGCAGGAATTTCAACGCCTAAATCTCCGCGAGCAACCATTAGTCCGTCCGATACCAACAGGATGTCATCAATATTATCGACGCCTTCCTGGTTCTCGATTTTCGGGATGATCTGAATATGCCCACCTTCATTGTTCTCAAGCAATTCGCGAATTTCCATGACATCTTTTGCACGACGCACAAATGATGCAGCAATGAAATCAACGTCTTGTTCAATACCAAATAATATATCTTGAGCATCTTTGTCAGTTATTCCTGGCAGTTGTACAGAAACACCTGGTACGTTAACGCCTTTTTTATTTTTCAACGTTCCGGCATTATACACAACAGTATGAATCAAGCCTTCAGTTTGATCTACACTAGAAACGCGAAGTTCAATTAATCCATCATCGAGTAAGATGACAGAGCCTTCACTTACATCTTCAATTAAGCGGTCATAGGTGATAGAAAACATGTCTTTTGTCCCTAACACTTCAGTCATTGAAATCGCTAAAGATTGACCTGATTCCAATTCGATCGCATCGTTTTCCATTTGATGCGTGCGAATTTCAGGGCCTTTTGTATCCAAAAGAATACCGACGATTTTCCCGGTTTTCTTTGACGCTTCACGAATACGCTTAATACGTTCTCCGTGTTCTTCATGATTTCCATGTGAAAAGTTCAAGCGAGCGACGTTCATCCCTGCTTCGATTAATTTTTCAAGCATTTCAGGTGATTCACTGGCTGGTCCGATTGTACATACGATTTTTGTTTTTCTCATTGTTGTATCCTCTCCATTACACTAAATGGCTAATTCTTTTGATAGTTTATACATAGTTAAATCTGCTTCATGCTTTCCGTCGAAAGCCTCAGTCATAGAATAGTCTACCACTTGATGATTACGCATGCCAATGGCAAGTCCTCCGGCACCTTCCATCAACTTTTCAACAGCCCGAGCTCCGAAAAGACTGGCTAATACGCGGTCCCGTGCAGTCGGAGAGCCTCCTCGCTGAATATGCCCGAGGACAGAAACCCGAGTTTCTATCTGCGCATGCTCTTTCAATAAATCGGCAAATTCATTGGCATTCATGACACCTTCTGAGACAATAATAATGCTATGTTTTTTTCCGCGTTCATGTCCACTGCGAAGGCGGGAAAGTATATCTTCTAGATCAAACGGTTCTTCCGGAATCACGATTGTTTCAGCCCCACCGGCTAAACCTGCCCACAAAGCCAAATCACCCGCATCCCGGCCCATCACTTCTATAATGAAAGTACGCTCATGAGAAGTTGCCGTGTCGCGAATTTTATCTATTGCTTCAATCACCGTATTGAGTGCTGTATCAAAACCTATTGTGAAATCCGTACCCGGAATGTCGTTATCGATGGTGCCAGGCACACCGATGCATGGAAATCCTTGGGATGTTAAAGCCATTGCTCCGCGATAAGAACCATCTCCACCAATCACAACAAGACCTTCAATGCCATGTTTCTTCATTTGGTCGATGGCTTTCAATTGTCCTTCTTCGGTTATAAACTCGAGACAACGGGCAGAATGCAATTTCGTTCCGCCTCTTTGAATAATATCCCCAACTGAACCCAAGTCCAACTGTACTATCTTGCCATCAATTAGACCTTGATAACCATTATAGACACCCATGACTTCCATATCATGATAAATTGCTTTTCTGACAACTGCACGCAAGGCTGCATTCATTCCTGGTGCATCGCCACCACTTGTTAAAACACCGATTCTTTTCAATTGGATGTTCCTCCTTTGCCAAACCATATATTCACATTAACATGTTTGAACGCTCATTGTCAGTGAAAAAAAATAAGGATGCGATATACGCATCCTCATTCAGCAAATTCCCCGATGGATTTGAATTTCTCATAACGATTATCGACCAATTCTTCTTTACTCAGTTTGCTGAGTGAATCTATTGAACGTTGAAGTGCTTCTTTCATATAGATGGCTTGTTGCTTTGGATCACGATGTGCGCCACCAACTGCTTCTTGAATGATTTCATCAACAATGCCCATTTGTTTTAAATCGGGTGCCGTGATTTTCATTGCTTCCGCCGCTTGTTTAGCCAGAGCAGAATCTTTCCATAAAATCGATGCTGCCCCTTCAGGCGAAATAACAGAGTAAGTAGAGTTTTCGAGCATATGAACGTGGTTTGCAACTCCTAAAGCCAATGCACCGCCACTTCCACCTTCTCCAATCACTACACTTATGACAGGCACTTTTAGCCCGGCCATCTCGAGAAGATTTCTTGCAATCGCTTCGCTTTGTCCGCGCTCTTCTGCAGCTTTTCCGGGATAAGCTCCTTTTGTATCAATAAAACAAATAATGGGCCGATTGAACTTCTCTGCTTGCTTCATCAATCGTAATGCTTTCCGATAACCTTCCGGGTGCGGCATTCCAAAATTGCGGCGGATATTCTCTTTCGTATCTTTGCCCCGTTGATGCCCGATTACAGTAATCGGGCATCCATTAAACGCTGCAATGCCTCCGACAATGGCTTCATCATCTCCGTACGAACGGTCTCCGTGAAGTTCAATAAAGTCCGTGAAAATTTCACGAATATAATCCAATGTCGTTGGACGTTCTGGATGTCTTGCGACTTGAACACGGTCCCACGGTTGCATGTTGTCATAAATATCTGTTTCCAGTTTTTGAAGGCGATCTTCTAATTGCTGAATTTCTGTCGATAAATCAACTTCAGCATTTGAAGTGAATTCTTTTAACTCACTGATTTTATCACGTAATTGAATAACGGGTTCTTCAAAAGGAAGAGTCTTTACCATATTAGTTGCCTCCTTTCGAATGAAGCTTCACTAGTGTAGATACGGTTTCTTTCATCGAAGAACGATGGACCACTGCATCCAATTGTCCATGTGCCAATAAAAACTCAGCCGTCTGGAAATTTTCAGGTAGTTTTTCCCGTACAGTTTGTTCAATAACACGTCGGCCTGCAAATCCAATCAAAGCTTTAGGTTCAGCTAAATTGATGTCCCCAATCGACGCAAAACTTGCAGATACCCCACCCGTTGTAGGATGTGTCAGGATGGAAATAAATAGTTGTCCTTTTTCGCTATGTCGATTTAGCGCCACGCTTGTTTTCGCCATTTGCATAAGCGAAAGTACGCCTTCTTGCATGCGGGCTCCACCGCTGGCTGTGAAAATAATAAAAGGCACTTCTTGCTTCGTTGCTTCTTCAATAGCTCGGGTGATTTTTTCACCCACTACAGATCCCATCGAACCCATGCGGAAATGCGCATCCATAATAGCTACAACGATTTTACGTCCGTTCAACATTCCTGTACCAGTCAAGACAGCTTCGTTCAATCCTGTTTTCTCACTATCCGACTTAATTTTATCCGTGTACCCTGGGAATTTAAGTGGATTGACTGTTGCCAAATGATCGTCCATGGATACAAACGTTTCTTCATCCAAGAAAATTGCTACACGTTCATGAGCCGTCATTTTGTAATGATGATCACAAGCTGGACAAACTTTTTTATTTTTGATTATGTCTTTCGTCAACCCGATATGTTTACATTCCGGACATTTTGTCATTAAACCTTCTGGAACATCTGTTTTTGATGCATTTGAAGGAATCGTTACATATTTATTTTTACGATTTCTTGAAAATATATCACGAATCATGTGGTTTCTCTCCCTTGTGTTAACCATCTTGTCCAAGCAGTATATGAGCGAATCGCTTCATCAATTTTCCCATCTATAATGGCTGTCAATAATTGTTGAATGTAATTATTTTCTTCAATTTCAGAGTGTCCTTGGTATGGTTCTTCTCCATATTGCTTCAAAAGAAACCACATTTTCAGTGACAATCGATTATTACTTGAAATGAGTATTTCCCGAATCATATCCTCGCGCACAATGGTTCCTACTTCTTGCAGTTGTTTGAGTAAACTCGCCCATACCGGCAGTTTATTCAGAATAGGAGATCCTGCGACTATGCGGATGGCTTCTTTTTCGTGTATTTCACGCGTAACATGAATATCCTCAATGGATTTCGAATCTTGCAAAATAAACGTCGACAAGACTTCAACTAATTTGTGCTTTCGAAAATCTGTCAGAAAAGTACCTTCTCCACGTTTAGTTTCAATTAATCCTAATAGCTCCAGACTGCGCAGTGCTTCTCGAACGGTCGATCTCCCTACTTGAAGTCGTTCCGCCAATTCACGTTCAGATGGAAGTTTCCCCCCAGGTCGTATGTTTTCCGATTGAATAAGAAGTCGAAGTTCACGAACGATTTGCAAATACATTTTTGTCGTTTGATTTGTCATAAAACGCCCTCGACCTTCCATAATTTTCAAAGTGGTCTGACCACTCAATGAACCTATCATACAAAAAAATTGTCATCCATGCAATGGCAAATTCAAAAATCACATTCCGGAATAATCAAAATGTTTAAGCATGAGTGATTTAGAAAAATCTACAGAATAAACGCAAAAAACGACCTAAAGGATTAACGTTAGGTCGTCATTTCGACAGCGTTTGCATATTTTTCACAATGATTTGTGGCTTACCTTGCCGCCATTCCACAGTGCCTTCGATTTCTAAAACATGCTGTTCTTTAATGACAAGATTGTGAGAAGCATAGTCTTTCGGAAATACCGTACATGAAATATCTGACGTCTCATCCTGCACGGTTACAAATGCCATAGACTCACCTTTTTTGGTGCGAATTCTACGGATTTCTTCAATCATGCCGACAATGACCACCGCCCGACCATTACGTGCATATTTGATTTCTTGAATTGGAGTTGCATTAATGGTCATTTCTTTTTTCAATCTTTCTACCGGGTGATTGGACATATACAATCCAAGCGTTTCCCTTTCAAACTGAAGTTTCAGCATTTCCGGCATGTCCGAGTTTTTCACATACTTGGGCTTTCCGAATGTCGTGACGTCTCCATCAAATAAATCCTGTTCTGCTTTCGGTCTGACGAGTTCCGCGTATTGTACTGCCGCATCAAGAGTTGCAAGCAGTGTCGCTCGATCTTGACCGAAGCCATCAAGAGCACCCGCTTTAATTAAAGGCTCTATTTGTTTACGTGAAAACTGCTCTGCCGATAAACTGACGGCAAGTTCGAAAATGTCTTGCCACAGTGGATGCGCTTGTTTTCGTTTTTGCAACAAGTCCCGTAAAAAGATATTGGAAACTCCTTTAACTGCAGACAATCCAAATCGAATCGCACCATTTTCTACTTGGAACGTCAACCCGCTTCTATGTATGGACGGAGGAAGTAAGGCAATATTATGCTGTTTGACTTCTTGAATCAGGCGCATGATTTTTTCATGGTTACCCATTGATGCTGTCAATAACGATGCGTAAAAGTAAGCAGGATATTGAACTTTTAAATAGGCCATCTGATAGGAAATCATGCTATAGGCTACTGCATGACTTTTCGGAAATCCATAATCTGCAAATCTGACAATCAGATCATACACTTCATTTGCTTCTCGCTCAGTAAATTGATTTTTCTGTGCCCGTTCTACAAACTGTTGGCGCTGCTCATCCAATACTTGTCGATTTTTCTTACTTACTGCACGTCTTAAAATATCGGATTCGCCAAATGTAAATCCAGCCATTTTAGAAGAAATTTGCATGATCTGTTCCTGGTAAACAATTACGCCATGCGTTTCTTTCAATATTGGCTCAAGCATCGGGTGGACATATGTCGTCTTCTCTTCCCGGTGTTTTCTGCGTTTATACGTTGGAATATTATCCATTGGACCTGGACGATACAGGGCGTTGACTGCCACAATATCCAGGAAATGAGTCGGCCGGATATCACGGAGGGCTTGTCTCATTCCATCTGATTCCAATTGGAAAACCCCGGTCGTATCCCCCTGTTGAAGGAGCTTGAACGTTCCTTCGTGATGAAGCGGGATTTTTTCGAAATCAAGCCACTTATGTTGATCGAACCAGATCATGGTACGGATTCTCTCTAAAATGGTTAAGTTTCTTAATCCGAGAAAATCCATTTTAAGCAACCCACTCTGTTCCACTTCTTTCATTGGCCATTGGGTTAAATAAATGCCGTCTTGTCCTGCTTCAATCGGCAGTAGCTCTACCAATGGAACAGGTGATAAGACAACTCCTGCCGCATGAGTTGATGCGTTTCTAGGCAAGCCTTCGAGCTCCTTAACGGTGTCAAACCATTTTTGATGTGTACGGTCCATGTCAATCCATTTTTTCAGGTTTTCAGCGCTGTTCACTGCCTCTTCAAATGAAATGCCGGGTTTATTCGGCAGTTGTTTGGATATCATCTCTAGAACAGAACTATCAAATCCAAAGACACGTGCCACGTCTCTAGCAGCTGCTTTTGCCGACAAAGTTCCATATGTTACAATTTGGGCCACGTGGGTATGTCCATATTTTTCAGCAACATACTGGATGACTTCATGTCTTCGGTGATCGGCAAAATCGATATCAATGTCCGGCATTGTGATTCGTTCAGGATTCAGGAAACGTTCAAATAATAAGCCGAATTGAAGAGGATCGACGTGTGTAATAAATAACGAATACGCAACGAGGGAACTAGCAGAAGATCCACGACCGGGACCAGTCAATATTTGATTGTTTTTCGCATACTCCATAAAGTCTGCCACAATTAAAAAATAATCTGCATAGCCCATTTGATTAATTACATTCAGTTCCATTTCGAGACGCTCTTTATATGACTCATCAAATGTTGCCAAGCGCTGACTAAGGCCGGTCATACATTTTTCACGCAAAACATCATGTGTCGACACATTTTCAGGTACCGGGAATTTTGGCATATGGTATTGATCAGTGACAATTTCAACAAAACAGCTTTTTAGTAGTCGTTCTGCTTCTTCCAGCCACTCTGGCTGATCGGCAAACCATTCAATCCATTGTTCTCGAGTTGGCAAATAGTGATGCTCGTGCTTTGGTTTCACTCGCTGTGCGTCACTAAGCTTCACACCGTTCGCAATGGCTTGAGCCACTTCATACGCAAAGGCATCACTTTGAGAAACATAATTTGCCTGATGAGTTGCAATTAATGGGATTTGTCTTTCGATACAATTTCCAACCATTTCATTTTCACTTTCAGCAATACGTCCACCTGGTCGTTCTATTCCAACCAGCAGACCAGAACCTAAGCAATCCTTTAAGGCATCCAATATGGATTCAACTGTTTCTAGCACTGCGATTTTGGAAAGCGGTACAACTACAAAACAGTCTTCTTTATAAGCACGGAGCCATTTTAATGGCAGTGCAGAAAGTGCTTTGACTTCTAGTGCGCTACTGATTTTCAATAAGTTCTGATAGCCCAGGTTGGTCTTGGCATACAGTTGGACTTCAACAAGTGTCTCGTCAGTCAGTTCAATAAGACAAGTTAAACCGATTACTGGATGTAAACCGGCTTTCTTGACAGCTTGATAAAACGGCATCACACCATATAACCGTCTATTGGTAATGGCTACCGAAGTCGCCTGTTGTTTTTGAAGGAAAGGAATCAATGCTTCCAAGCGAATCGTGCTATTAAGTAAATCTGCAGATGTCCCTACTTGTGGATACACTGGGTACATTGGTCCTTCCCCCTTTCAACTTACTCACATAATTTGTTTAGTTTAGCAATTACTTCATCAGCATCTTTCCAGGAATAGATTGATGCTCCTGCAGCAAGCGGATGCCCACCGCCACCATACTGCTTGGCCAATTCATTGATTATAGGACCTTTAGAGCGAAGTCGCACTCGAATTTGATCCTCTTCTTCGATGAATATTATCCACGCTTTAATTCCTTTTACGTTGCCAAGAGAACCGACAAGTAACGATGTTTCGCTTGCAGTCACACCGAATTCTTTCAACGTTTCAAGCGGTAGTTTAACGTAAGCCGCCCCGTTGTCATTCATGACGAAGTGCTGGTAAATATGACCTTGTAAATGCAATAGATTACGTTCCACTTCGTACATGCCATTAAATAATTCAGTACGATCAAAATTATATTTGATTAATTCGCCTGCCGTGTCAAAAGTCTTTTGACTTGTACTTGAGAACATAAATCGTCCGGTATCTCCGACGATTCCTGCAAATAGAACACGTGCGGCTGCATCAGACATTTGCCAATTTGCACTAGTCTTGCCTTCTTCGTAAAGATCATAAATCATTTCACTTGCAGAACTTGCTTGCGTATTGACCCATAATAAATCACCGTAGGCATCATCATTCGGGTGATGATCGATTTTGATTAGAAAAGCACCCGATAGGTATCGTTGATCATCAATTCGTTCTGTATTTGCTGTATCTGTTACGATAATAAGTGCACCTTCAAATTGGGCATCACTCACTTGGTCAGGCTCGGCAAGAAAGCTTAATGTTTCATCATGTTCCCCTGTAACATACACCTTCTTGTCAGGGTAACTTGCTTTGAGAATTTCTTTTAAGCCAACTGAAGATCCGTAAGCATCGGGATCTGGTCTAACGTGCCGATGAATAATGATTGTTTCGTAAGCCGATATTGTGTCAATGATTTGACGTTTCATGATTTTCCCTCCGACCTTTCGTGAATACCATTCGCAATTCTGTAAAAATGTCGATACAATAATGACAGTTTCATTTAATAACAGGAGGTTTACGATGATAAATGCTGTATTTATATTTCTGATTGTAATTTCATTTGCGTTTTATTTTTATTTTAAAACGAAGCAATTTCGCAGTGAGTTACCGATTGCCAAAAAGTGGTATTCGAATCGTGCTTTAATAGCACTTGGTAGCTTGTTATTTTTCTTTGGTCTTAACCAATTATTCTTATTTCCCACAACATTAACGTATGTTATCTCAGGGTTATTTATTGTTATTGGTTTGTTCACCATGGTTAATTATTATCGTGTGGCCAAACATTACGGTCAATTTGTAGAAGAAGAATTTAATTTGAACAAAAAGTGATGCTGTCCAGCATCACTTTTTTTATTGCCATTCTGAGGTTTGACCCTATCTTTCAAGCAACTGGAACATCATCATAGCCTTCCCGACTAAAAGAGTACCATGGAACACATCAAACTCCATTTTCACAAACTTCCGACTCATGTCCAATATTCGAGGACGTACCGTCAACACACTATCCATCTGAACAGGTTTGATAAAATAAATCGTCATGTTCTCAGCTACACTATCTCCACGTTTTCTGTTTTTCATCGCGTAATTACCCGCTTCAGCCAACAGGGTGGTAAATGCCCCATATGAAATGGCCCCAAATTGATTCGTCATTTGCGGCGTCACGGTAAACTCGACTGCGAGTTCATCTTCTTGAAGGACTTTCATTTGATTTTTGACAATATCATCAATCGTTTCACCATGTTGCGGCTGTCGTTGCGCCAGCTGCAATGCTTTTAAGACATCCTGGCGACTGATAACCCCTTCGAGAATGCCGGAATCATTGACCACCGGCATTAAGTCGATGCCTTCCCAAATCATCCGATGCCCAGCAGTAGCAACACTCGTTTTCATCGTGACTGTGATTGGATTTTTTGTCATGACTTTTTCGATGGATTCACCATAATTTTTCCCTATAACGTCTCTTGCTGTAACGATGCCAACATTTTTTTGATTGGCATCCACCACTGGAAAGCCTCCATGCCTTGTTTGTGCATTTTTGTTATGATACGCTTTCACGTCGTCGGTTACACGCAAGAAATCGGTTTCCTGAAACGGCACATAAATATCTTCAATGAATAAAATTTCTTTTTTAATTAATTGATCATAAATGGCACGATTAATCATCGTGGCAACTGTAAATGTGTCATAGCTTGTGGAGATAATCGGCAATTCTAATTCGTCCGCCACTTTTTTCAAAGACTCCGAGGCTTCAAATCCACCCGTTATCAATACAGCCGCTCCTGCTTTCAAAGCAGTAAAATGAGCTTTCGCCCGGTTTCCGACGATTAGTAGACTGCCTGCATCGGTGTATCGCATCATGTCCTCTAATTGCATCGCACCAATAACAAACTTGGTCAGCGTTTTATGCAGACCATTCTTTCCACCCAATACTTGGCCATCCACAATATTTACAACTTCCGCAAAAGTCAGACGTTCGATATTTTCTTTCTTTTTCTTTTCAATACGAATAGTCCCAACCCGCTCAATCGTGCTGACATAACGCTGAGTTTCAGCTTCTTTGATAGCACGATAAGCAGTACCTTCACTCACCTGAAGTTCTTTTGCTATTCGTCTGACTGAGATTTTTTCTCCCACGGGTAAAGACTCAATATATTGTAATATTTGTTCGTGTTTTGTAGCCATGAATTCACCTATTTCCCAAACAATCGTTCTGTTCATAGTGTATCACAAAGCCGTCTTTTTAATTAAATAAAAAAACACAGGAAGTCAGTGACTTCCGTGTTTTGGATTACAATTCTACTCCGTCCCCAGCATTCAGGATATGGACCATGGCATCTTTGACAGCTGCCTTAAAGTGTTGAGGATCTTGTTTGATTGGCGGGAACGTATTAAAGTGAATCGGCACGACAGCTTTTGGTTTCAATAACTCGACCGCATAGGCTGCGTCATCAATACCCATCGTGAAGTTGTCGCCTATTGGTAAAAATGCCAAGTCAATAGGATGTCTTTCACCAATCAATTTCATATCACCAAATAATGCAGTATCTCCTGCATGGTAGATCGTTTTCCCTTCAGCCATAAATAAAATTCCTGCTGGCATTCCGGTATAAATAATTTCTTGATTTTCCGTTTCATAGGATGACCCATGGAATGCCTGAGTAAATTTAACTTTCCCGAATTCAAATTGTCTTGCTCCTCCAATATGCATTGCATGTGTTTTCACACCTTGCCAAGACAAATACTCTGCAAGTTCAAATGGAGCAACAACCAACGTGTCATTCGCTTTTGCAATCGCTACCGCATCCCCTACATGATCGTTATGACCGTGCGTCAATAAAATGACATTTGGCTTTTCATTTTCTGCTATTAAATCAGTCAAGTCATTTCCTGTAATAAATGGGTCAATCAATATCGTATAATCACCAGTTTTTATTTTGACAACTGAATGTCCGTGAAATGATACATACATAAGCTTGAACCTCCTTTATTTTGCTATTTAATAAGTATACGATAAAAATGTCGAATCTCCTTTTTTTTGATATGCTAGAGGAGAGAAAGTTATAAAGGAGTGCTTATATGAGCAAAATCAATCAAATCTCTTCGTATTTAAAACAAAATAATATAGACGCTGCATTTATTACGACACCCGACAACGTTTTTTACGTATCGGGTTTCCACAGCAATCCCCATGAACGTTTGTTGGGTGTTGTGGTATTCCAAAATGCAGAACCGTTGATGATTTGTCCTAAAATGGAAGTGCCTGACGCAAAAGCAGCAGGTTGGTCTTTTGATACTGTAGGCCATCAGGATACAGACAATCCTTGGCAACTATTAAAAGAAGCCATCGAAAAGAAAGGAATCACAATCTCCCAACTTGCCATTGAAAAATCGCATATGACGGTTGAACGCTTGGAAGCACTTCAGGAACTGTTCCCTCAAGCATCGTTTGCGCGATTGGACGACCAGTTGAATGCCATGCGAGTGGTCAAGGATGAAAAAGAATTGGAAATCTTACGTCAAGCAGCAGCTTATGCAGATTATGCAATCGAAGTGGGTGTCAGCGAAATTGCTGAAGGCAAAACGGAGCTTGAAATTCTGACAGCGATTGAACTGGCAATGAAGAAAAAAGGAATTTCCCATATGTCATTTGATACGATGGTATTGAGTGGTCCAAAAACCGCGTCACCACACGGTAAACCAGGTGACCGTAAAATTCAAAAAGGTGATTTCGTCCTGTTTGATTTAGGCGTCATTTACAAAGGATACTGTTCAGATATTACCCGTACGGTATCGTTCGGCGAGCCATCTGACGCTCAAAAAGAAGTGTATGAAACTGTAAGAAAAGCAGAGCAAGATGCAGTGGATGCTGTAAAACCGGGTGTTCGTGCGATGGATTTAGATAAGATTGCACGTGACGTGATTACGGAAGCAGGATACGGTGAATTCTTTACCCATCGCCTCGGACATGGTCTAGGAATTTCTGTACATGAATTCCCTTCTGTAACAGGAAATAATGAAATGGAATTGATCGAAGGCATGGTCTTCACAATTGAACCTGGAATCTATGATCCGAATATTACGGGCGTTCGTATAGAAGATGATGTTGTTGTCACTAAAGATGGCGTCGAAGTCCTTACGAAGTATCCGAAAGAATTGGTTATCATTCCGACAGCATAAATACTTATATAAAACATAAAAGACCTGTATCGCGTTTGGAGCGATACAGGTCTTTTATGTTTTAAATCAAGAAACAACTATATAGATGTGTTGCAATAAATCATTATTATCAAAGGCTCTGTAAACTATATTGTTGATTTCTGTTCCAATTTGGACGAATGGCCAATATCTTTCCGACGAGTAACCGGGGGAGCACATGATTTCGCCGCCTTCCATGAGCATCACTGCGACGAGTAATCGCAGGAGCACAATAGTCTCGGCCATCACACTAGGAAAGAGTAGCTGTTTTGCGGAATATCAACAGTAACAATTAACATAGCCTACAAAAAACCCCTTCTCACTTTGCAGCTAAAAGGGGCTTCATCTTATTTATTTAATAGTTGTTCAACGGCAACGTATGGAAGTCCTTGTGCGTCAGCAACTGCTTGATAAGTTACATGTCCTTCAAGAGTATTAATACCCTTTAGAAGCGCACTGTTATCTAAACTAGCTTGTACATAACCTTTGTTGGCAATTTGAACAGCATAAGGAACTGTTACATTCGTCAATGCCATTGTCGATGTACGTGGAACTGCACCCGGCATATTCGCAACTGCGTAATGAACTACACCATGTTTTTCATAAGTTGGTTGGTCATGCGTTGTAATACGGTCAGAGCTTTCAAAAATTCCGCCTTGGTCAATAGCAATGTCGACTACAACTGAACCAGGTTTCATTGATTTGATCATTTCTTCTGTTACAAGTTTCGGAGCTTTTGCCCCAGGAATTAATACAGCACCAATTACAAGATCAGAATCTTTAACTGATTCCGCAATGTTGAATGGATTTGAGATTAATGTTTGAACATCACGACCGAATAAGTCTTCCAGCTGGCGAAGGCGATCTGGACTTAAATCGATGATTGTCACATCTGCGCCCATTCCTATAGCTACACGTGCAGCGTTTGTTCCTGCAATACCGCCACCGATGATTGTTACTTTACCACGGGATACACCAGGTACTCCACCTAGTAAAATTCCCATTCCACCATGGATTTTCTCTAAGAATTGTGCACCAATTTGAGTGGACATGCGACCAGCCACTTCACTCATTGGTGTTAACAATGGCAATGAGTTGTTTGGAAGTTGAACAGTTTCGTATGCAATTCCAACTACTTTATTATCGACCAAAGCTTGAGTCAATTCAGGTTCAGGTGCTAAATGTAAGTAAGTGAACAAGATTAACCCTTCACGGAAGTAACCATATTCAGAAGCGATTGGTTCTTTTACTTTCATGACCATATCTTGAGACCAAGCTTCTGTTGCGGTTGCAACAATTGTTGCCCCTGCATCTGAGTAAGCTTCATCTGTAAATCCAGAACCAAGTCCAGCTCCTGCTTCGATAAATACTTCATGACCGAAAACAGATAAGTTAACAACACCTGCAGGCGTCATTGCTACGCGGTTTTCATTATTTTTTATTTCTGTTGGCACTCCAATTCTCATTGAAAAACCCTCCTAAGTCATTTATGTAAAATGAGTAATGTTAATAAGTCGAATGAATCGACATTTTTAAAACTGATGAAAGCAAATCCATTCTATCAGATATAATTGAAATTTGCTTCAAAAACATTTCAATTATATATTATTGGACTAATCAGAAAAAATGAAGATGGTGTAAAAAGAATATGGTAAGAATAAATACTGGCAATTTTGAACAATATGGACTTGAGGTTGTCCCATCTTCCCACAAATTATCGACATGGAAAGAGTACGCAATTATTACGTTTGCCTTTTCGGTCAATGCAGGTCTTTAGTGGCTTATACAAAGTAAACTCGGCAGCCATTTTTACCTTTTCATCGATGAGCTTTGCCTACTTGCTCATTCCTATAGAACTCTTACCTGGCATGGTTTTTGTAATAAGTTCCATTGTCTATCTTGTTCTAAATACATCTTTCGTCACAAAATAGACGATTCTTGTCGAAGATCTTTCGTTAAAAAGCAGGAATTACACCTCCTTTAAAGAACTATATTAACGACAGACAAATTTGAAGGAGGATTTGACATGACACTTTCATACAATCACATCTTAGTTGCAGTGGATGGTTCCAAAGAAGCGGAATGGGCTTTCAAAAAATCAATTGGAGTTGCACAACGCAATAACGCCACACTGAATCTCGTTAATGTTATTGATACACGCTCATTTGCTGCAATCGAAGCTTATGACCGATCCATCGCAGACCGTGCACAATCATTTGCGGAAGAACTACTAGGCAATTATAAGAAGCAAGCAGAAGCGGCTGGCGTGACAAAAGTAAATGTGTTTGTTGATTACGGTTCTCCTAAAACATTGATCGCAAGAGAAGTCGCAGCCAAAGTGGAAGCAGACCTTATCATTTGTGGAGCGACTGGCTTGAGCACAGTTGAACGTTTCCTAATCGGCAGCGTTTCTGGACATATCGTTCGGGCAGCAAAATGTGACGTACTCGTCGTTCGTACTGAAGATCATGATTAACCAATAAAACCCAAAGGCTCTTTGCAGGAGTCTTTGGGTTTTTTGAATTATTGATTTGAGATTGTGAAAAATTTATCAATCAAACTGAGTAGTTTATCAATCAGAATCGAACATTTATCGATCATCTTGAGGATTTATCGCTCGCACCTCAACATTTTTCAATCAAACTCGTCTCAAACACTAGTCTCCTTGGTTATGAGATGAGACGAAACCTCACCGGAGCCTAAAATTTAAAATAATTCAAAACTATATACCTCTTAATTCCTCTGTCTCATTCCGTATAAAGTCTTTTATCACAGTTGATTTCTTCTTATTTCGAGATATAGAGCAAAACAGCGGAGACTCCAGCGGGAAAAGCGAAGTGTCGCAAGCCCGCGGAAAGCGCAGCTGTTTTGCGGAATATCGATATTCACATGCAACCTAGTAAGTGTCAGCATTACTTTGCTTCGCTCTTTCCGTTGTTCGGTTAAGGTGCCTCGAAGTGTAGCCCTTCAATGCATCGTAGGTCCTGATTTTGCTTTCTTGAAATGCCTATCTAGTAGTCAACGATAGGTAACGACTTTTTCAGTTTAGCGTGTCAAAAACCTTGTAAACCAGACAATCTCACTGTATCCCTTGCAATCATTACTTCTTCGTTCGTCGGGATTGTGAAAACCAAAACTATATATCTAAACCTTGCTATATCAATGTTTTTCTTATGTTCTTTAGCCAAATATAGCAGCTCGGTCATGATTTCTCAAGTGTTTCCTTCTATTTATAAGGAGTTACCTACTCCCCAACAAAATAAGACAAATGAACAAAAGGACACCCTCAAATGAATGAGAGTGTCGATTTTAGATATTAATATTTGCTAAATAATTATTAGCTATTTAACTTAATGTGTAATCAATAAATTCTTTATCATGATTTTCTATATCCTTGTAATCATTATCTTTTGTGATTAATTTCAAGTCCATTTTATTTTTCACCTTAACTATTAGACCGTCATCATTTTTTTCGGCTTTTAGTTTTAATAAAGAAATTAGATTATTATTTTTGTCATAGAACTTTAAAATACCAACTGATTGCTCATTAATAGGACTATTCTTAAAGGATGTCTGAGTAATAATATGTGAAAAACTTTCTCCTACTCTACCCAAATCTTTTAAAACTCCAAATATCCTAAGAGAAGTCTCCTTACTATCTTGTTTATATAAAATTGCAACAAATCTTATATTCGATAGTTTAAGAGGAAAATATATACTTAATTCCCGTTCTTGAGAATCATTCGGTGGATTTTTAATTAAAGATAAGGAAGGTGATATTTTAAAAAAAAGCTCTTGTATATCCCCTTTATTTTTAATAATACTCTCAATATCAGACATTTTAATTTCATTTAATAAATAACCTTTTCCTAAGGGGTCTTTATTAAATCTAATAAGATTAAGGATGATGGAAATTGAAATTAGTAAAAATGAAAATAATACCCAAATTACCACAAGTATAGTATTTATTACTTGAACATTCTTAATCTCAAAAGATGAAGGGAAATCAAAATTAGAATAAAAACCAATTATTGTTCCCCATGTGATTATTAATACACTAGACACTATAACAAAAATCCAATAAATAATATTAATTAAAAAATCTCTTGTTATGTATAATTTATATTCGCTCATACATTGAATTATTTCATCTAAAGATAAAGCATAAGGATGCAAAAGTTGTTGTTTAATTTTGGAAGCTCTTAAAAGTTTATTTTCATATGAAAATGCTATAAATAATGTCATAAATCCAAGTAAAGACATTATTCCTCCAAAAATCCAGCTTACCATTTCAATAGAGTTTTTTATTGAATCGGATAATGGTTCACTGGATTTTATTAATGATTGAATTCCTTCAAACCAAAACAAAAATCCTATTATAAATACAAACGGGAACAATAACAAAAAGGTAGACAACCATTTATACAATATATCTCACTATCCTTTTACATACATCAATAATAAGTTGATGTTCATCTGTATTAAAAAAAGAGACAACCGAATTTGAATCTATTACAAAATAAACACTGTTACCTTCATAATAAACTACTAAAGCCTCGGTATATTGTAAAACATCCTTCATTTCTTTTTCGTTTATTTCTTTAATAGGAATATTTATATAAGAATTATTCACTCGACCTGTTGAACGCTTAGAAACATCAATACTCGTTAATTTGAATCCTTGTTCAGATTGTGGGTTAAGAAAATAATCTTTATAATTTCTGAATGTATCTACCTTGTTTAAGGATATATGAAAATTCGTTACTAATTTAGCTATTGCGTATGCAATTTGACTTTCTGACCCACCAAATATACATATCACTTTGTTTTTTTCATAAACATAAAAAATTATTTTCTTCTTGGTTGAGGCAATGATTTTATCTTTAACTTTAATAGAATCTATCCATTCAACACTTGCTTCTAATATATTGTTTTGATAAAATCCATAATTAATCACACAAAAATTATCCTCTTGATTTCTAATATGTTCCCAATCTAAATTTCCTTCATAAAGGTAAAAAACACAGTCTCTATGCAATAGCAATTCTTATCACCTACTTTTGTTAGAGATTGTTTAGCTTGCTGTTTGTATAAAATTCTCATATATTGGTTTAAGTTTTTGTCGAGTTTTATTAATATCTTTTACGCCGTTTTCACATAAAAGGATATATTCCGTTTGTAATTTTTCCATAACCTCTTGTTTAAGAGAATCCGAATTATTGTCCATGACGACAATTTTTAGTTTATCGTATTTTTTCCCTTTTAAAGAAAACTGTATACTTACTTTTGACCCGTTATATATTGAAGTGGTTTTGAAAGAAACGATGTCATTTCCCAAAGTTATATATTTACAGGCTTCATCTGAATTAATAATATCATTACCATGAATAGTAACTCCCTTTACTCCGCCACTTTGATGCCTATTGCTGATGCTAAATTTAACATCATCAAAGCTTGAGCTTAAACCAGACGATGGTAACCGATTAAAAATATAGTCGAAAATAAGCATTGTTTTTTCACTAGCACTATCTGAATGATGAGCATTAAAAATACCCATGGTGTATGGAATTACTGGAATACCAATTCTTGTTACCAGAAATTTTTCAATAATTTCTTCGATATTGTCATCACCAGCCTCAATAGAAGCTACTTTGTTTTTTTCATCCAATATCACTTTATTATGATAAACTGCTGATAATGTCCCTAAATCTTGGATACCTGTTTTCCATGCAGTTTCATACTCTTTAACCGTAAGATTTAAATGTATATTTTCATCTATTAAGTTAATATCCATAACAACTACTTCATATCCTCCTCCAGGATATGACTTTAAAAAGTCTTTGTTAATTTCCTCAATACTTTTGTCTTTCATTTTTCCTAAATGGGAAAATTTATACGTATATGCTGGCAAACCTCTTTTTCTTCTCATTACTGACATTTCTGTTAACTCAACAATATCTTGGTCACTAAGACTCTTTTTTAAAGATAAAAATACATCTTTTAAATCTGCTTTACTCTTTTGTTTTTTGTTTATTCTCCATCCTACCTTTTTCTCTTTTATATAATTAATTACTTGTTCTTTATTTAATTTATTAAAAGCTCTTTCAATTACACTATCTCTATTAATATTTTGCATTATATCAACCCCATTTCATGTAGCATATACAAATAATAACATTTAACTGCATGAATCGACTATTTTTTTTAATAATTAAGATTTTAAAGCTTTTATAAAATGGTTGGTTCCTTTACACACTCGTTTTATTATAAAAGTATCTCTAAAGTAACAAGTGGAAGGTTTCTACTACAGTAGGTTGCTTGAATAATTTCATTTTCTTCATATGGTTTGATAAATATCAAAAGCTCGGCAATTTGTTTCTTTTATTGTTTAATATCTCCTTTAATTCATCAATTGTTAAGACATTATCTTTTTTTCTATGTATCATTCTGTGACAATTCGAACAAACAGGAACTAGGTCTTTTTCTGGGTTTATAATTGTTTCCTCCACCAAAGTGCTTAATAAACTGACATGATGCACTTCAATAAAGCCTTTCCCACGTTCTCCATAAATCTCTTCAAAATTAAATCCACAAGCAAAACAATTTAAACCATGAATTTCAATTGCTTTTTTTCTATTTTCTGGGTTTCTTTCATATCTCTTGCCATAATAAAAATTAACAGCACCATCCTTATAGTAACTATCATCTTCAGCTTTTTCAGAATCAATATCAGAGTTAAGAATATCATTTAACGTTCCGTTAATTTCTTTATTAAGTCTATATAGACTCTGAGTCACAATGGAAAAGTCTTGTTCTTGATGTTCTAATCTTTTAATTGCTTGTTCTATACTATAGTCTTTAAAAATACCTTTATGAATATCTCTTAGCCCTATAAAATGTAGAATATTCATTGACTCATGCCCTGTTCGTACCTCAACTGGTATCATTAGTACATTTTCATCTAACCCTCGATGGGACATTGAATTGAAAAGATATTCATATACAATTGAATCTTTTTTTTCTTCGCTATAAAAGTTATACTCTCTTGCACGACTTGAAAACACAAGCTTGGGTAGTTTAATCTTACCCGCAGTTATAAGCTCTTCATCTTCATTCATTCTTACATTTTTATAACCATATTGCATTAATCTTTCTTTTGCAGTCTGTCTTTCTTCTTTACTAAAAAGTGTACTATATTCAACTTTAAGAACTAATGCTTCCACAGTTAAATCTAATCTCTTTTTATCCCATAGAACGCTAAAACCTGTTGAAGGTTGATTACTATTTATCAATTTCTTTGCAACGATTAGCCCGTTTTGTTTGGTAAGCATTTGTAAAAAGGCAGTTGGAGTGTAGTTGATTTTTTTTGCTTCCTTATAGATGTTTAGCATGTCACTATGAAATTGATTTGCTAATTCATCATGATTATTATTAGACATTTTATATCTCCCCTTAAATAAATGAATTCTTTTTCTCTGAAATTGCAACGATTCCACTACTAACCAATTAGTTCATCACGTTTCCAACTTGAATAACTTATGTCCTTTTATCAAACCTCTTTTTTGGATTTATTAAGTCTGGATATAATCTTTTTTAACACAACTTGCAGGTACGGTATAGCTATAGCTTTTTCCCATATCTTATACAGCCCATTTTGGTCAAAAGCATGCCCCACCTACCACTTAGCATTTTAATAATTAAAAAAGCACCCTATTGGATGCAATCATTAAATTACTCCATTAAGGTGTTCATATTCATCCAAATACATAAATTCAAGAAATGGATACTCTTCCTGTGGTAAGCCTAAATTATTATTAGCCTTTAATGAGTTTGGTAGTAATTTGTGTTATATACTACTTGAAATTATAATAGAGGGAACCACAATTACGTAACCGCCTTTAATTCCGTTTCTTGTTCAAATTCAATTTTTGATATCCGTGTTTTTGCTTCCTCTATTATTTCATCATTAATACTCATTAGTTTTAAAAGTCTATTGAACAGTGACATGTTTTTCTCTCTATATTGAGAATAACTTCTAAATAAATGTAACAAGTAATTATCTACGTTTCCATAATATTTCACATTTTTATAAAAGGTACCAACTGATTGTGGATATTCTCCTAGTTCTACTTTTATTTCACCTAATTTATTCCAATAATCCTTTTTTGTTTTACAGGAACTAAACAAATTTATCCACTTTTCCCCATAGGTATCTTGTATATACTGATTTAATTCATTTATGTATTTATCGATTTGCTTTTTAAATTTTGTTGTAATTATCAACTTTGCTTTCGAAATGAAATATCCATCTTCGTCAATAACATATTTCTCTATACATTCCTTACAATCAAGAATATAGTTTACTCTTGTCCTTGACCAATCGTCCATCTCACTTATATATGTATATGTTCCAAATCCACATTTACATGGATAAGTATTTTTGGTCATTAAATCCCAACTCAATATTAAGCACTCCTTTTTTTGTTACTTATTTATTGTACTTTTAACCCAGCATTTAATCATTTCAATATTTGTTGGTTTTTTTTGAATATAATCATTCCAACCAATTATTTTTATTGGCTTGTTAAGTTTTTTTCCTAAGAGATTATTAACTTCTATATAATAACTTCAACCCTAGCTGTAATTGACTACAGTCCTGCTCTTTTGCTCTTAACATATCACCCATTCTTATTTTTGTTGCTGTTAATAGAATTATCTATTTCTACTGTTTTTTTATAAAGCTCATTTTTTTCAATAAAAGAAAACTTTGTGCATTGATTGATTATTGAATCATTTCCCAATAAATATGTGTTTTTGTCTATTGGATGAAATAAATACCAAGTTGCATCATCAATCTTTATGCTTAATATCTTTACTGATTGATTTCTTAATCCTAAGAACCTACTAGTAGCTTTGATTATAGTAAAATATGTAAAGATAATAATTAGAAAGTATATAAAAGCAACCGCAATTAAAACTCCTAATTTTTCATTGTTTGTTAAAGAAACGTTAAAACTCGCTGAATAGATTTGCGTTCCTACATAATATGATGATAATAAGAAAAAGCTCATAAAATGTAAAAGAAATAATATGTAAAAAAATATTTGCCATTTTCTTTGAAAGTTTTTAACTAAATCTATAACATTTTTTCCTTGTAAATCCAAAATTAGAATCCAAAAAAAGATTCCTACAATTATAATCGCTGAAATAATTGCTATCTCTGGATGATAAATATCATCATCAGAAAAAAAGGTAACAGTTAATAATAAAAGGACAATGACATATAATAAAATTTCACTAATGACTTTTATGCCACTAACATAAATCCTTTTTTCCTTAGTGGATAATCTCATTTCTATCGTACTCGATGAAATTAAAGTTATAGGATTGTTTTTTAAAACATAAACTATAATGGTTACAATTAACCCTGGTATTCCCACTTTAGTTAGAATTTCTTTAATTAATTCAAACATTGTTTTCCTCGTTACTTTCTTATTTAATTAATAATTTAAACGTATGTTAAGAATTTGCATAATCTCTATATATTTTTGGTTTGTTAATATCTGATACTTATAACCTTCTCCTCGTTATTAATAGTCTTTGTAAAATCTATGAGTGATGTTTTCTATGCCAATCGAAGTATCCCATAGTATTAATGTTCCAATATGAACATTTTAAACCATTAACTTTATTTAAATATTTGTTAAGTGTGTCTGTTGATTCTTTATTTGTCAGAGATATTTCACCATCCAAAATTGCTATATAACCCCTTTCATATAATTCATCACATCCTAACTTGCACATTGGCATAACAATATTTTGATAATCTAATTTTTCTTCATTAGAACATAAATAGCGTTTTTTTATATGAGACGCTACCAAAAATCCAACAGGCAAAGTTTCAGAGCAAATGCCACATGTCCCATATTTATTGTTATTAAATAAGTATTTTCTCAAAAAAGATTGTTCTGTTCTTTTTTTACTTTTCCCTTCAGAATCAAGTGGCTTGAGTGGGTCTAAATATAAAATCGATTCTTTATATTCTTCAGAGCTAACTGAAGGATTATATATATCGCTTTCAAGCTTAAATGCATTAAAAAACAATCTACTTCTCTTTTCATTAAGAACATCAAAACCCATTACCGCTTTATTAACTGAATACCCTATTATTTTATTCATTTCAACAACTGGTATATCGAGAGTTTTTATCTCATCTAATAAATAAATATATTCCCAGGTAACTCCATCTTCTTTCCAACCCCAGAGTTCTTCGGCTAGTATAGAGCTATGCAATTTATGGGTTACAATACCAGAAGCAAAAATCCTCATTTCAGCTGTAAAAATAGCAACATCACCAACTAGTATCTTCTCCCATTTATTTTTATTGATATCCTTTTTACCTTGAGTAACACCCCAAATAGGTACTAATCCATTCTTATAATAGGCACTAATAGTTTCAGTTTCTTTTACGTTTAAGTATTTACTAAAAGCTGAAAAAGGAACTGGATTTTTAATAGTATTTTCAAAATTCTTTTTTCCTGCTCCGCCCGAAGGCTGAAGTATTAAATGGGTCATTCTAAAACTCTCCATTCCACTACTTTTGTAATTGCTTTAATGTCGTTTATCCTAACTTTACCTTTCTAAGTCTATCCGTTAATATTTTTTCAATTGAATCATAGTCGTTTACTTTTTTATAATTAAGCATACTAATTAAATCTTCATCAACCAATGGAATAATTATGCCTCTATCATCATTTGACGTATCCCTACATCTAGTTAGAAATAAATCTATATTATCTATTTCTCTGCAGAGTAAAATTCCAAATTTACCAGTGTTCCAAGAAAATCTACCTGCTAATTGGTCTAACTCAGGGTTTCTTGGGTCGCTAGAATAATTTTTACATTCTATAAAAATATAAGAAGAGGGAGTCTTATGAATAGAATGTAGTGAGTGGAAAAAACCGTAATTTGCAGAATTATCAAATGTAATATCTATTCTCTTTCTACCTTCATGAATTGCTTGCTCAACTTGTGGCGATGTTAAAACGGGATAAAATAAAAGGCTCATAATACCAATCGATAATCTATGATATTCCGTTGCATTGTCTCTTCCCCTTGGAGTATTCTCCAACTTCTCTATTAGATAATTTATTACATCTTCCACAACCTCACTTCCTTGTTGAATTTCACTAAATTGTTCATGAGTAAGAGGTTTCATGTTGTTCATATTCCGTACTTCTCTTTTAAAGTCTCTAAAAACAGAGGGATGCTCTTCAGTAAATTTCCTTAGAGTTTCTTTATTTTCTGTATGACCTTCTTCTCTTAAACTTTTTTTTGTTACAAATCTTATCTCTTGACTAGTTTTTTTATTCTTTCTGGTTTGAACTAAATGACTATTTAGACTTAAGTGCTTGGACTGCAAAAAATTTAGTACAAAATGCTGATTAAATGTTTGAGGAGTGTATTCTTTGCTATAGGAAACGATGCCTTTAGGAACTAATAAAATTTTTTCACCATTTACCACAAGCATATTTGTATAATCAGATTGCCATTTTTTCGTAGCTCTATTCCAAAAAAAACCACTTGGAACATTTGAAGTAAGTGGAATACCCCATAACTCACATTGTTTCTGTGTGTATTCAATTAAATGTTTTTTAATTATATTTGTACTCATATCGGAAAGTTTATCTCTTCCAAAACCTTCAACAAAAATAACACAGTCTTCTAAATCTTCAACAAGTCCCGTTTCAACAGCCTTACTATCGACTAAACTTTCAAAAATAGAAATGGTGTCCCCCTCACCTACTCCTTTGCCTTGAGGTGAACCTTTTGATAAACCTAGTCGTGTTTCGTTAGGTTCGGTCAAAAAATCAAACAATACTTTTGCATCTTTTTGTCTACTCTCATTTATTAAATTTATTACATGCTGAAAAAAATTCCTTAAGGTTCTTAAAGCATCAATTGACCATCTATCATTCTTTGTAGACAAAAAAGCTGGGTCAATAAACAGTGGAGTATCTGATTCAATATCAATGTCCACGAAATCTAGTTCTTGTTGAGTTTTTTCTAAATTATATATTTCACTTATTTTCATTTTTTCTCCACTCTCTTTCATTTATCTTTTTATTTCATGTATTATAGTACCATTTTACCATGAAAAATGGTGCTTATGCTTTATATATAATTCTGAATAAAATAATAAAGGAGCAGTCACAACGACTACCCCTTCAATCCTTCACGTTCTTACAATCTGTTTGTTTTAATTACTACAACATCGGATTAACAGTCAGAGTGCGGGGACGCTACAACTACAGCTTATTCCCATATCTATTACAATCAATTTGGTCAAATCATACCCCCTCCTATTTCTACTTTCATTGTATATATCCTGACATTGTTATTATGAATAGAAAACAAAAAGCACCCTTAATTGGATGCCTACAATGTTTTCTCATATTCTCCAATGATTTTGTAAAAAGAGTTCTTCTTAAGTTCCAACATGGTCATAAATTCAACCCCTGTAATCTCTTTATTCTTCCACTTTGAAAAGTTACTTTCCAGTTTTTGTTTTTGTTCCTTACTTAAAGTGCTTAAATTTAAATTAGGTCTACCTAAATGTTTTCCATTTGCTTTTGCCACTGCTATTCCTTCAGCTTGACGTTGCAAGATATTTTCACGTTCTCGCTCACTTACAAAAGCTAATACTTGAAGAACCAAGTCACTCACAAAAGTACCCAATGTATCTTTGTGTTGTGTAGTATCTAATAAAGGCATGTCTAATACTTTTATATCCGCCTTGATGTTTTGGGTAATATCTTCCCACTCTTTCTTTATTTCTTTTGAGTTTCTTCCAAATCTATCAATGGATTTTATGTAAAGTAAGTCACCTTTACGTAAACATTGTTTTAAAGCTTGATATTGCGGTCTATTGAAGTCTTTCCCGCTTTCCTTATCAGTAAATATATCTCTTTCATCAATGCCTAGTTCCTTAATTTCTTTTAATTGCCTAGCTTCGTTTTGGTCTTTACTTGAAACTCTTATGTAACCGAATATCTTTTTATTCATTATTACACCGCTCCCTTTGGTTATCCATAATTTAATTATAACCAAAGTGTTTATAAATGTATATCTCATTTAAAAACGTTTATAAAACATTTCAACATTCTTTACAAACGACATTTATGGTGTATTCTTATTGTCTTTAAAGATATACCTTTAAAAACAATTCTATTTAATCTCAAATTAAAAAACCTCACCTTAATCTAGATGCGGTTTTATTAAGTAAATTTTATATATTCTAATAATTTTTTCAGTCGTCCACCAGTCTTTATACCCTTATAGTTTATAAATTAGAATCGTTCTCAATTTAATGTTTACCATTTAAGCTCAAAAATCATAGTCCTAATATCCGCTTCAAATCTCCGAATATTCCAGTCTTGGGAAGACTTCTCACTTATTCGATAACTCTCCTCTACAACTTTTAATGGAGTAAGAATCACTTTAATAACCCCCATCTGGTCAATAACAAAGGCAAAGTATTTCTCACAATCAAAATTTTCACAAGTTTTTCTTACTTTCTCAATATGCTTAGTTGGGTTATTCATGGTAATTCCATAATCAGATTTACCTTCTTTCCTACTTCTACTCTTAACTGAGATTCCTATTCTTTTTCCATCTTTACTTGCTATAATATCGACACCTATATGTCTTACATGTATACATTCATACCCATTTTTAGACAACCAATAAAGTAGTAAATGCTCAGCAAAATCGCCAGTAATATGAGCATGATTTGAACTATATTCCAACTGCATTATAGTTACCCCCAAAAACTCTTTATTTCTTCAAACTACTTATCAGATATTTCCTGAGAAACTCAATTTTCTTTTTCAATAACCTTTTCTAGAAAAATTCTCTTTTCAAAACCGCCACGCTCTTCTTTTTTGTCGAACTTAATATTTTGCACCTTTTCCATATCAAGATTAAAAACTTTTGCCATACCATCAACTACTTCTAATATATCCGCTAATTCTTCTTCAATTGGTGTCTCCATAAACTCCTCTAGTTCTTCAATTAACTTTTTATATAGTAGTTCTTTAACTTCTTGCTCTCTAGCAACATAGGTAATTGGGTGTTTTCCATTCTCTAGAATAATTTCTGGTATCTTGTCTCTTACCAATTTGTTATAGACCTTTTCACCTTTCAAAATCCATTCTCCCCTATCTTTTATGTAAATGTAAATCTTGTTCTAACTGATTTTTAGTGTTATTTTCAACCTATTACAATCTTATCACAATTTTAATAATTTTCGGATATGCAATTACACTGTACAAAAGGAGATTTTTCTGTGAATGATTTTATAATCAAATCACCCTCAATAGACGCATATTTTCGAGGTATTATCTTATTTGGGGCAAACACAGCTAGTTATAAGTTTGCACTTGCTAAAGCACTAATTGATTTAACCAAACAGAATAAGGACTTTGTAAGTGAGAGAGATTTGGCATTAGTTTTTCTGAATTATATGAATGAGCATATTCAAAATGGTACTCCACAAATCACTTCAAACTCTAGTAAATATTTTGATGCGTTTGCATCCTATAACAAGCAACACGTTTCTTTAGATGAGATGGTCAGTCTAACCTTAAGTAACCCCTTTAAAAATGTGATTGACCGCTTCCATACAATAAATTCACAGCAATCACCTACTACTTTTTATGAACGAACACAGAAAAACGGGATTAAAGGAATTGTCATAACTGATAATATTTTTAAACTTCAAGAAATGAATCATTTAGAAAATATAATTGAGGAGATTGAGGGTCGTTGGAGACTTGTTGAAGTGGCATGGTCTTTAAAAATGAACCCAAGTCTTTTGAATGTTAAGTATGATGTATCAAATAAATCTTTATTTATTGCGGGGAACAACTCATATAAAAGAATAGATATTACCTCTTCACGTTCAGCTTTAAATGGATATCAAAAAGGAAAGTGTTTTTATTGTGTTAGAGATATAAGCATTAATAAGCATCACCCAGAACTTACCGATGTTGACCACTTTATTCCACATCTTTTACAACCTTCCTTAAACCATAATTTAGATGGAGTCTGGAATTTGGTGTTAAGTTGCACTACCTGTAATCGTGGAGAGAACGGAAAGTTCACCCTACTTCCTATTCTAGAGTATTTGGAAAAATTGTATGAGAGGAATGAATACTTTATTATGAGCCATCACCCATTAAGGGAGACACTAATTAATCAACTCGGAAAAAATTCTTATCAAAGAAAACAATTTTTAAACGAAGTATACAATTTGGCTCTTACCCAATTACTGTTTACATGGAAACCAACCGAGACTTTCATTATGAAGTAGTTGTATATAGAGTTAAGAATCGATTCCTCGATTTTTCAAACAACAAACCCCATAATCAAAATATGGGGTTTGTTGTTTACATTGAGTTTCAGTCTTGAATAATAGCATTTTAATCTTTATCTCTCCAATCTTTTGGGATTAACAATCAACTGTTATGTAACATAATTAAACATTTTCTATAAAAAAAGACAGTTGCAAAGGATATACAACTGTCTTTTCTTTTAATTAATTAATATTCTTGTCAGCTTTTCTCTGATTAATTTTTCTCTTTTTGCCATGAAATCTTCGAAGTTCACTAAACTCAAATCAACGTTTGGTATTAAGTGTTTTTCTCTATACATATCCCGTTCTTTGTCATTTAGACAGATAATATTTAGCCACTCGTCGAATTTTTTATCCGACTTCTCTAAATTAGGAATACCCTCTATTAACTGTAAATTACCTACATAATCATAGTTCTCTACAGCATATTCTATTGTATCTTGACTTACGCCTTCCCTCTTAAGCTTAGTACGTGACTTTAATATGCTTTTAGGGAAGATATGGTCTTGATGAAAATTATTTTTATAGTCAAGGTTAGGATATAGCAAAGATAAAATTGGAAAAGCATATCTATTTCCATACTTTGTCCATAATAGATTTTCTACTTCTTCCTCAGTGAACTTTAGGGTTTTATTTGTTACTTTTAAATTTTGTTTTACTAACACATAAGGGAAAGTATTTAAGTTGTTTTTAATAATTTCCCTTATCGGTTTTAAAACATTGTCTGGTTGTCCGCCAAATATCCTTTTTAATAAAGCTACTATGGTGAACCTATGAATGTCTTTTCTTTCTTGAATATACTTATAAGATTCAACAAAATTATGAGGATTTCCCTTTTTATATAAATAATATGAGATTGGTATAATCACGTAATTTGCAGTTAGAGTTTTATGGTTAAAACCATAACTAGCTACAAGTTGAACTGCAAGCCGAATTGCCTGTGCTATTTCATCCCATTCTGTTTCAATTTTACCCATCGTATCAGAATCAAAGTTATCAACTTTAAAGGCAATATCATTAAAATCGCACAGAACCAAACAAGTCTTAAGTACCAAATCTTTATCAAAATCAAAATAGTCTCCAGTGCTGTTTATTTCATCAACAAAAGAGGTAATCGTCTTTCTTGCATCTCTCTGTTTCCATTGTGCAGTTGCAATTGACAATAATAAATCTGAATAGCTTAGTTGTGTTCCACCACTATTTACTCTTATAAATATATTCAAAACTTTATCAAGCGATTGTGACCTTTCAAGATAGTAATTAATACTTGGTGTAACATGTATTGCTTTGTAAAGGTCAAATAAGGTTTTGTTAGCATATCGTGCTTTTTCTTTTTCTACTGTATTTAATTCATTTTGGTATATGTAATCGTTTATTTCAAATTGTTCACTAAAGTTCAAAATGTCTCCTACTTTAAACCAAAAGGATTCTTCATCTCTTATTAGTGCTTCTTTCTCAGTAAGAAATTTAAAATCATATAACATGTCAATTTCTTCTGACGGCTTTAATAGATTTAGATATAAGTTACGGGTTGGATATGCAGAATCATTTCCCACTCTTTTGCGTGGCAATTTATAAGCATAAGTCCCTTTTAAACCGATATATAAAGATGTTAGACGTTGTTGCCCATCTAGAATAGCAATTATATCTTCTTCTCCATTAATATTAGCTTCAAGGTTATGCGTGTTTTCACGTTCGTGATAGTTCCTTAAAAACTCATAAAATTTGAATTTATTGATATTTTCTTTATTTACATACCACAGCAAAAATGCTCCAACAGGATAGCCCCTTAACAGTGAATCAAATAAAGTTTCAATCTGTTCAGTATCCCATACAAATTCCCTCTGGATAGATGGAAGTAAATATTTCTTACGATGTATATCATTAACTACTTCGTTAATAGTAAGTGGTCTTTCAAATGCCATTTTAAAGCTCCTCAAAATAAGACTTATATTGTATTACTTCGTTTTAAAATCTACATTAACCGCTTAATTTCATGTATAAAATTCCTTCTTTTAATTCTTCCGTCTGTATTATTTCATAAAAAGTCTTTATTCTCTGGTTGGTTTAAAGGCATAGATTTCAAGAAAAAGACAGGGTTTCCCTGTCACATAATTTCACCTTCAAGTTTTAGTTTTATATAGTTTCTCTCTATGGCCGTTTTCACGTAAGCGGGTACTTCTTCTGTTGACTTAACATATGTCTGCCAAAACCCATCGTTTTTAATAACTATGCTGTACTTTGTTAAATCCTTTTTGAAATAAAGAAACATGTCATTCTTTTCAAGTGTAACTTCCCATAAACCATTTTTAGATTGCCAAATAACATCAGTTAAAATCATTTGCTTTCCCCCTGTTTTTGATTGATTTTAGTATTTTGTAAATCATTAGAAGGGTTTTCTCATCAGCATCATATACTTCTACCATTTTATATAAAGGTCATTTTTCCCAATAAAAGAAACCTATTTGCATTGACTAATTTTAGAATCATTTTCATTTCCCAATATAATTTTCTTTATCTATGGGTACCCTTGGTTTTTGATTGTTCGAGTATTAATTTTACCATTATTTTCTACTCAGTAAATACTGTCGGTAAAATAATATAATAATTAAACACTTATAAGTGATACTTTAGATTCTTCATCCAAATACTTACAGATTCCGATAATACAAGGAACTAGAAACCAAGCTTTTTAAGGCACTTTACATGTATTAAAAATTTTAACAAAGGTTGGATATAAACGAGTATTAAGCAGTTATAAATGTAGTTAAAACTACACTTTTATACACCAAAAAAGACTCCATAAACATATGGAGTCTTGATTAATTTAGTTTGCTTGCTCATTTTTATAAAGGTTATGTATTTGTACTAGATTATCAAGATGTTATAAAAGGTTTCTTATCTTCTATTATTATAGAAACATACTCTATTATATATATTATTAGTATGTATACGTAACCTTTATTGAATCCATAATGGCGTATTTTCGATTTCTTTCATAAGTGCTAATTTCTTTTCGTACTGTTCTATGTATATTACATCTCTCTTTTGAAAATCTGTCGGTGTTTGATTGAAAAGATACTCTTCCTCCACAACTTGATATACGCTTGCCCCTGTTTCAATATTCCCCTTATTAACTACGAATGTAGCAGGATAACATATTATTAAGTTGTATGCTTTTAGATTGTTTAAAGCGGTATTAATAGTTGTGTGTCTAATTCCTGTTACTGATTTCATTCGGTCTAAAGACACCTCAATGCTTCCATCGTTCATTCCACAACGACTATTAAGATAAGCATAGATGTAAAAAGCGGTTGCTCCTAGATTGTCGTTAGTCATACATTCGATAAACACATCCATTGGTACTGCATGTGAATTACCCCACTCATAGAATGTACCTTCAATCTCTTCTTCATTAACTATCCTTTTATCTAAACCGAAAATTGGGTACTTAATTTGTTTTCTCTTAGTATTCAAATTGACACCCACTGCTTTCATTTCATCTATGTCTCTGCTATCTCGCTTCGCCAACCATTCCTCATACTTTACGAATCCCCAAAAATCTCCATTCTCCCACACATATTCATATGATGCTTCTTTAAAATTAACTGTTTTAGTAATTCCTAAGCGGTCTAACACGCCACCCTTTTTAAAGATGTAGTTGTATCGCTTTTCTATCGGTGAAAGACCAATAATTTCTTTTATACTACTTACATCTGTTACTTCAAATGGAAGATTATACTTTGCGTATTTATAAAACCAAGCAGTTATAAAGACATAAGCATAGGCGTATGCAACATGCGGTGCTTTTGCAACATTCAATTCCTCATCCTGCGAAAGGATTTCAAATATGTCATTTGGAATCCCTACTTTCTGTTGGTACTTACTATCAAACTCTAATAAATATCTCAACTCTTTTTTAGTGTACTTTGCCATTGTATTTTTATTCCCCTCTAAATGTCTTACCTATTCTTGTGCAATCCTGTCGCTTCATATACTCCTTTCCCTGATGTTTTACTACTACTCATAATAGAATCAACTACTGTTAATATTTTATAATTTCACTTGATATCATCCCTTTTTAGTTTTTTCACTAGTGGAGAAAACTGTCAAGTTGCAAAGTTTTCCGTTTCTCTCCAAACATTCAAATTGGAATCAGTTTCCCCCGTAATCTTCTTATACGATACCTCTATATGTATTGAAAAATTTTTCTATAAAGCTTTTTCTCTAATCACTTTTAATTTATTATGGTTGAATTTCGAATTATATCCTTTCGTAAATGCTTTGCAATTTATTATCCATATATCCTCAGCATCTCTTAATGTTTTCTCATCATCCCAATGTTGTATTACCTTCCATGTAAAAGCATTGAATCCATATTCCCTTATTGCTTGTGAAATGTGTGTCTTATAGTTAGCATTATTTTCACTATAAGCATGTGATTTATGTTCACTAATTCTTCTTGCTAGTGCCCTTGTTGTGCTTCCTACATAGCTTTCATTGGTAACAATATTAGTTGCAAGATAAATAGTACAAGTATCGGTTTTGTAAAAGTCGTCCGCATAAGTTCTACTCCTTTTTTTCGTAGCGTTAATGATTGCACTTATTTTTACTTCGTGCCACGCAATCCGTTCTGGACGCTCATCCCCTAAAATATAGTAGACACCTTTTCCAAAACCTGCTCTTTCAACGCTTTCGTAATGTTGTAGCATAGTTCTAATGAGTGGATTTTCAATATCTTTATTTGTTAGAGTCTTATTTTTCTTGAAATGCCTCTTACAAATATCATTTCCATAATGTTCAACTGCTTCAATCCTAGTAATTGTTTTCATAGTTACGCACACCTACCTTATCCTTCAATTTTATTGCTCCTTCTTCTTCTAGATATTGTTCAATTTTGATTAATAGAATCATGCTCATCTAATACCTCCACATAAATTTTTTCTCCCTTTTTTATTAATCTATTGACAAACGATATTGACACCATGTACAATTAAATTATAATTGATATAACTGTATACATAATGACAAAAATAGATTTTATAATTATACTATTAATTTTCACTATTGTCAACAACTCTTTATTTATATATGCAAAAAAAGACTACTTTCATGAACATGATAGTAGTCTTTTTTATGTAGCTCTTCCGTTACAAAACATTCAGAGGTATTTTTATCCTGTATGTTGTTATCCTTGTTTTGAGCAGCTATATCATTCAATAGTAATATATCCGTTTCATTTGTAGTTCTTCTTTCTTCAAACTATTGCAAATTATGCTCATTCTAAACCAAAATTCCTCAATATAGGTACTGAATGGTCTTTAGCGTAGTACCCTGCTCCATTGCAAAAAGGACTTCCCATGTTGCAGAAAAGTCCTATCTATTTAACTGTAGGTAATACCCGACTTATTGTCAGCTATGAGCACCATTTCTTAATTCAGTTTGTTGCTGTTTTCTTCAAAGACACCAAGCACTTCATCAACATCTATACCAAGCATGATATCCGCTTCTGACTTGGTTATCTCATTCCATAGGAGTCCATCATAATCCATAAGGAATGCAGGGTGTTTAGTAGCCAACTGTATAAGTAAATCCGCAACAGAATCAGCCTTGATTATCATGCCACTGTCAGTTTCAAACTTAGATACATCGTCAATTATGTAGTTCTTACCTCTATCAATTGTGTAGTATGCCATTACTTTTCCACCGCCTTCCAAGTCTCATCAAACTCCCATTTAGCATCCATTGAAGAGAATTTGATTGTAAGTTGTTTCTTGCATGATGGGCAGTAACTTATGAATTTATCTTTTATTGGAGACTTACCTTCTGACTCAACATTGTATGGCTGACCACAACTGCATTTATAATGATATTTAGTCATTGTTCTTCACCTCCATATTGATATGATAATTCTACCATTTTATGAGATGTCTGTAGTATAAAGGTTATTTAAACATCTGTGTCAAAACGTCATTGGCAAAGCGTTCAGCTAACCCTACACCCATCTTAAGTTCATATGTCTTATGAGTAGTAGTAACCTCTATTTCATCACTTGCATAGCCATAGTCACATGAAACTTCTACAATGTGATTGAATGGGATTGATACGACTACCTTCTTCTTATTGGTTAGTTTAACATCCACAAAGAATAACCGTTTGTTTGTGATACATGCAAAGTCTAGTAGCAGACCATAACACTGTAGTGCTTCTTCACCTTCAATCAATAGCTTCTGAGCGTTCTCACCATGAATAGTGTTCATACCTTCTAATGCTTTGTCCATGTTACCTATATTAGCTATGTTCTCTTTTAGCTTCACAAACATATTCCATCATCATCCTATTCCTGCGTCAGTAGTTTGGAAGTATCCTCCTAATTACTTTAGTAAGTATCATTAATTAATTTTGCACATTCTAGTCAAAAACCCACGCTCTCTTATTCGTTTCACAGCTGTATCTCTAGTATTCATTAATAACACTTCAGATTCTTTCCACGACTTATCCAATATAACTATTAACCATTTCCCATCGGTACATTCACCTAGATAAGCTCGAAGGAATCCAATTGCGAGTCCATCTTCTCTTTTCGAAGATGACCAAACCTTTTGTATTTTGTGCTTGTTCATGAGTGCATCAGAAATCATAATCAACACTCACCCGCTTCTCTTACATGTCTTAAATAACAAAAACAGTTAGGTTTATACCCCAACTATTTTTTAACGAATCATATTCATTACATTCATTTTATTACGATGTTTTAACTTCATGTATATTCTTTTGACCTTCACTTCTCTTGATAATAACTTCCATCATTTTGAACCAATTTAATGCTTCTTCATATTTTGAGGGATATGGATAGAAATTAGTGGGAGTAGGTTTATCGAACTCCTCTATTACCATTTTTAAATACGGTGTCTCTAAATCGTCTAATGTCGCTAATAATTGAATCTTCTTCACTTCTCGTTTTTGCTTCTGTTTACCACTTAGTCCCCCTATGAGAGCACCTACGCCTCCAGCCAACATCCCACCTACAAGAGCACCACCCAATTGACTTCCTCTAGATGTAACAATAAGAGATTCTTCATCCTCCATTAATTCAACTTGAATAATATCATTATAGCTAATTTTCTTTATTAGATTTTTTGTTTCAAGATTTGCCGTATCATGTTTTGGGAATTCTATATACCAAATATTCTGATTTATAGAATCGTGGATTAGTACATTATTGAAATGGTTACTATTATGTCTCTTGTCAACATTAATTTCATTTTCCTTAATTATTTCTTCTACTCTCAATTTTCTTTTATCATCCCATCCACTTTCAAGTTGCCCAATAAAAAACACTCCGATTACACAAAAAATAAATACTGCTCCTAAGATAAAAAGTAATTCCATTTCCCCACTCCTTTAATACTGTTTTAATTTCAATCTAACACACTATCTCAAGGAAATATATACAATAAAAGTAAATTTAATTTGATATTTTTAATTATTCAAAAATTTTCCCACTGACCGATATCATACATTATCTCTCTAAATATCTATTCTTTTTTTCACACGTAAAAAACCTGTTTGTTGAGGAGATTTGAGTGCATTTTTTAAACGCTCACACGTGTGAGTTAATTAACAAGATGGTTGGCTGTAACACAATAATTTTGTTTTAATGTTCCTTATCCTAAACAGAGGTAAGATTTAAGTGTAGGTTTTTCTTTTAGTTTTAATTGTAGTTTTTTCATTTATCATTTTTAATGGGTTGAATAGTTCATGTTGGGTCTTTATAGTTTCATCCAGCATGTGAGAATAAATCATAGTCGTTTCAATTTGTGCATGTCCTAGTATTTTTTGTAAGGCTCTTACACTTCCACCATTCGCTAAAAACAAGGTACTAGCCGTGTGACGAAATAAATGTGGATATACCCTTGTTTTAATATTTGTACGTCCTATAACCTCTTTTAAATGCTTTCTGAAAGCGTCTGGTCTTAAAGTTGTACCATGATTACTGACAAAAATGTATTCACTGTAAAAATCCTCTGTTTCCAAATTTAAATCCTCAATCATTCTAACCACTTTACGAGAAATTGGCACGTGACGAAATCGACCATTTTTTGTTTCATTAAAAGTAACTACTCCATTTAAATAATCCACATGAGCTTTTTTCAAGTTACATATCTCATCTATTCTTCCAAATGTGTCTAACATAACATTGCACACAACATAGTCACGAAAATCTGCATACCAAGTTTTATCAAAAGCCTTGAAGATTGTTTTGACTTGCTCAATCGTCAGAACTTCTATTTGCTTTGTCTGCTGTTTAATTTTAGTCAACGGAGAAAATGGGTTATTTTCTAATGAGCCGTCTCGTACAAGAGTTTCAAATGCCGCTTTTGCTAATCTTAGATACGAATTAGCCGATGTAACAGTTACACCCTTCTTCTTATTCGTTCGAAAACGTGCATTGAGAAATTGTGTTTTTTCTTCTAGTTGCCATTTGATGAAGTTTCTTGCGTCTTCAGTAGTAACATTAGATATAAGCTTTCTGTGCATAAAGAATCGGTCAAAGTCATTGAACAGTTTGTGATAATTCTCAATTGTATTATCCGCTTTTCCTTCAACGGCTTTAATGTTTATTACAATTTCTCTTGCACGTTGGAATGACAAACCCGAAACTTGTTTAACTACTTGTGTTTTCCTCTTTCGCGGAGCCATAAAAAATAACCTTCCTTCACGTTGGATTAGAACATGAAGAAAGGTCAATATCAGCACAGTTTAAATAAAATTTCGGTTATGGTTTCACATCGAAGTCTAATGTAACGACTTTTTCAGTTTAGCGTGTCAAAAACCTTGTAAACCAGACAATCTCACTGTATCCCTTGCAATCATTACTTCTTCGTTCGTCGGGATGACAATAACTTTTACCGGGGAATGTGGGAAGCTGATAAATGCTTCTTTTCCGCGAATTTTGTTCAAGTCTGGATCCATGTAGACGCCCATGAATTGAAGACCCGCTAATACTTTTGCACGGATTATTTCACTGTTTTCTCCGATGCCTGCCGTGAAAATGATGGCGTCGACTCCATTCATGCGTGCTGCGTAGGAACCGATATATTTATGAATGCGGTTTGCAAACACGTCGAGAGCCAATTGAGCACGCGGATTATTTTTCGAAGCTTCCATTTCTATGTCGCGCAAATCACTTGAAAATCCTGATACACCAAGCATTCCAGACTTTTTGTTCAAGACATCCAATACTTCTTCTGCACTTTTTTCGGTCTTTTCCATCAAGAAAGGAATAAGCGCTGGATCCAGATTTCCTGAACGGGTCCCCATCGTGACACCCGCTAAAGGTGTGAACCCCATTGATGTATCAATTGAGCGTCCCCCATCGATTGCCGCGATACTGGCTCCGTTACCTAAATGACAGGATATCAGTCGAATGGTCTCTACTGGACGATTTAGCAATTCTGCAGCTCGTCCTGTTACATATTTGTGCGAAGTTCCGTGAAAACCATATTTCCTGATGCCGTATTTCTTATAGTAATCGTAAGGAATTGAATATAAAAAAGAACTTTCCGGCATGGTCTGATGAAATGCTGTATCAAAAACTGCCACGGCAGGCACATGTGGTAATGCTTTTTTAAATTCGATGATACCTGCAATGTTTGCAGGATTATGGAGTGGTGCCAAATCCGATAGTCTTTCAAATGCTATAAGGGCTTCATCATCAATTAATACGGAATCGCTATACTCTTCACCACCATGTACCAATCGATGTCCGATGCCGTCGATATCCTGTAGAGAATTCACTGCTTTCTGTTCTATCAGATGGTGCAGGAGTAATTGAACTGCGTCCTGGTGATTTGTAATCTTTTCGATGAATTCGACTTTCTGCCCATTCGTTGTCATGGAAAAGATAGGTTCTTTCAATCCGATACGCTCGATTAATCCTTTAGCCACAACATGTTCTTCAGGCATTTGAAGCAATTGGAATTTTAACGATGAGCTTCCAGCATTGATTGCCAATATATTAGTCATAAAAAAACGCCCCTTTTCCACTTATACAGTCATTGTACAGGTGAAAAAAGAGGCGAACAACTATCAGTTCGTATTTTCTTGATGCCACATTTTAACTTTTTCGAAGAACAAAGCCATGGCTTCTTTATTTGACATATTTGGAACTTTTGCCAGTAACACTTCTTTTGGCTGTTTCAAGTCAGCTGATTTCTTTTGGAGCACCAATAGACTCTTTGCATGAGCTTCATTTTTGAATAAGTTCACAGGTAATTGCACAACTGCCTTAATCCAAGCATGGTTGGCAAAATAAGCGTGAAGTTCTTTCGCTTGTGGTGATTCAAAAATCCCTTGAGGAACAAGGAATACTAAGTATCCGCCGTCAACCGTGTGTCTGATAGATTGTTCGATCATTAAGTGATGTGCAAAAGACATGCCTTCCTTCGCTTTCAACTCATAACCCGCAGCAGTTTTATCATCGGGATAGTATCCCACCGGCAAATCACTTATGACAACATCGGATGGATCAATCAATAAAGGTTGTAACGCATCTTGTCGGTATAGAGTTACAGGTTGCTGCAACAAGTCACCAGTAGAAGCTGCGAGACGAATCAACATATCATCAATTTCGACAGCAGTTGCTGTGGCTTTATCCTGCAAAAAGTTCATTACAGTAAATAATAAATTGCCCGTTCCTGCCGCTGGATCCAAAATCGTGACTTGCTGTTTATCCTTCGTCAATTGATCTACGAAATAGCCAACAAGCAGACCAAGCGAATCAGGGGTCATTTGATGATGTGCCTGAACATGTTCTTTCATGCCTTTTAAAATAGCAAGTTGAATCGCTTTTCGGATGTCTTCTTTTTGGAGGGTCGGGATTTTCGGTTCTATATCACCATCCAACCACATTTCTGTCGATTCCAAAACACCTTCAATATACGTTAAGTCTTCTGTTGTTTGCATTTTTTTTGCATGTTCATCGATAAATGTAAATAACTGTTCCATCGAACTGTTCATGAAGTTCTCCTTTTAGACAAAGATATCTTGCACGTATGCTGGCGCAAAATAATAATATTTTTTTGAGCAAATGGGAAACCCACTCTATAATCGAGTGGGTTTCTGGATTTTACTTTTGTGCTGCTTTAACAGCGGCAATTGCTTTTTCATAATCAGGATGTTCAGTTGCTTCAGAAACATACTCAACATATGTTACTTTGTCATTGCTATCTACTACAAAGATTGAACGAGCCAACAATCTTAATTCTTTTATTGCCACTCCATATGCTTCACCAAACGATAAATCACGGTGATCGGAAAGTGTTTGTACTGAATCAATTCCAGCAGCTGCACACCAGCGTTTTTGAGCGAATGGCAAATCATTCGAGATCGTCAGAATGACAACATCGTCTCCAAGTTCAGCAGCGCTTTCGTTGAATTTACGCGTCTGTGTATCACATGTACCTGTGTCCAAAGATGGTACCACACTGATTAATCTTGTTTTCCCTTTTGAATCTGCCAATGTAACCGGGCTAAGATCGTTAGCTAATACTGTGAAATTTGGCGCCGTGTCACCTACTGTTACTTCTTTGCCAAGTAATGTTACTGGGTTTTGCTTAAATGTAATTTGTGCCATGATAACGCCTCCCTTTCCTTCATACTCCTACATCTTACTAGAATGCATTTGGCGGTTGCAACTGACTTGATTCGGAAACAGGCTGGTAAGTAGTGATAACCTTCTTTTCATACGTTTGCTCGTGGATAACCATCGTATCTGCTATGAAGTCATGCAACCCCTGTTTTTTAGGTGTAAAACCGACTACCCAGTACAATGGCAAGATTGTTGCCGAGAAAAAGCGGCCAATCCATTCCCTGAACAAAATGGTGCTTAAAGACAGTGATTCGCTTTGCAATGCGATGACACGCAACCCAAAAATCATTTTGCCTACAGTTTGATTGAAAAACTTCATCATTAATACGAAATATAAATAGAAAATAAACCCTGTGATGAACCCTATCGGTGCATACCATGTTGCCCCTTGAACATCCCATCCGAATATATGGAACAACGGATAAATGACAATTGAAGTAACGGATGAAATGACAAGTAAATCTATTAAATATGCCCAGAATCGAATCCAAAAGCCAGCAGGTTTCAGGATAAACTCTTCACTATTCTGAACTGTATATTTTGGATTCGGTGAAACAGGATTCACTGCTTCCTTAATTGATGATTCATGTTCATTCGGATCATATCGATCAGTCATTTACTATTCCTCCTCACTTCTCACCGTATAAATACATCATACGAGGTGCGTTATAATCCGAAAGTAAACGGCCAATCAATTGTGACTCCGCGTCTCCACCTAACAACGATTGAGCTTTCATAGAAAATAGACTGGAGAAGCCTTGAGGGTATTCATATTGAATCACTTCTGCATCTTCTAAATCAAAGTCTTTACGAACAGCTTCAATTACGTCTTCCAAATATCCATATTCATCCGCAAGACCGGCTTCAATTGCCTGACGCCCATTCATAATGCGTCCGTCTGCCACTTTCTTCACTTCAGCTTCTGTCATGCCACGGCCTTCTTCAATAATATCTACAAATGATTCATACGATTCATTAATCATGTCCTGTAGCATCGCACGCTCATCTTCCGTCATATCACGGGTTGGGCTCATAATATCTTTATACGGTCCTGTTTTAATCGTAACAAAATCAACACCATATTTTTCAGCCAGTTTGCCGTAGTTGACACTTTCCATAATGACGCCGATGGAACCTGTCAGTGTTTCTTTATTCAAGAAAATTTTATCTGCAGGCGCAGAGATATAGTATCCGCCTGATGCAGCCATGCTACCCATCGACACGTAAAACGGTATGCCAACTTCTTCTTGCACTTCTTTAATTTTATCATAAATTTGCGCAGACTCGACAACCCCGCCACCTGGCGAATTCACTTGCAATACCACGGCTTTGATTGTATCGTCTTCTTTAATCATTTCCAGTTGGTCCATGAAAAACTGGTGATCGTAACCGGCTGTTCCAAAAAGTGAAGTAGCCTCGCCAGTATCCTGAATGACTCCGTCCACTGTTAATACAGCGATACGTTTAGATGTATCCCCAACTTCCAGTACGCTCTCGGAATATTCACTTTCTGGCAAAGCCAGCATGTTTTCAAAATTAGATGTCCAATCATTGCTAAAAGCAAAAAATGCCATATTAATGATGGTAGACAAACCCAATAATAGTGCTGCAGCACCTAAAGCAATCCAACGTTTTGCATTCAATTTGATGTTCCTCCTTTTTCTACTCTTAACGTAATACGAATAACATGCCGTAATGTTTCAGAACATGCTAAAATAACGACAAGTATTAACGGAAAGGTCGTGACAGTATTGTCCGAGCGTACACACATTTTTATTTATTCCAAACACGATAAAAGCTCCTTGCAACAAAAATCAATTCTTACGGAAATGATTGCACAACATGGATTCACTACGGTAGATGATGCGAAAAATGCAAACATTATCGTAAGCTTGGGGGGAGACGGATCTTTCCTTCAAGCCGTTCGCAAAACCGGTTTTCGTCAAGATTGTTTGTATGCCGGAATTTCTACCACTGGTTCGCTGGGTATGTATTGTGATTTTCATTTCAATGACATGGATACAGTGATTCAGGCTGTTCAACATGCGGAAATTGAAGTACGTCGTTATCCTATTTTACAAGTTATAGTGGATGACAATCCACCTTTTTATTGCTTGAATGAATTTAGTATCCGTTCAAATATTATTAAGACATTTGTTCTTGATGTAGAAATTGATGGATTGCATTTTGAAACATTCCGGGGAGATGGCATGATCATCGCTACCCCAACTGGTAGCACGGCTTACAATAAGTCGGTCAATGGTGCAGTGGTGGATCCTCTCCTCCCTTGTTTCCAAGTATCTGAACTGGCATCTGTGAACAGCAACAAATACCGCACTCTTGGCTCTTCATTCATTTTAAGCGGTCAGCGTCAATTAACATTACGCCTGCAGCAAGACGGAAATGACTTCCCGACAATGGGCATGGACAATGAATCGCTAAGTATTCAACATGTACAATCAGTTAATATCGAGTTGAGTAACCGCATCGTGAAGACCGTTAAGTTGAAAAACAATTCTTTCTGGGAAAAAGTGAAACGCACGTATCTTTAATTTGGACTCGTTAGAACCTTCAACTGGACAATAACAAAAATCAACCTATTCAATTCAATAAAAGCAGACGAGATATTCTTCTCGTCTGCTTTTTATAATTTCGCCAATTTAAGTTTTCTTGTGCGTGCTTCCATAACCTTGGAGACAGTAAAGAGAATCAGCGCCAGCCAGATTAAGGAAAATGACAGTAAATCAATGGGATTGAACGTTTCTCCATAAATAATAACACCTAGGAACAACATACAAGTGGGAGCAATGTATTGTAAAAACCCAATCATGTATAACGGCATTTGTTGCGCTCCCTTTGCGAATAGCACGAGAGGTACAGCGGTTGCAGCACCTGTAAGAATCAACAATACATCCGTCTGGAATGAATCATGAAAAAGGACAGCACGGTCGGATAGAAATAAATAAATGTAATAAATAAACGCAAATGGCACAATAAACAATGTTTCGATTGTCAATCCGCGAACTGCATCTAACGGTATTGTTTTTTTCATTAATCCGTATATGGCAAAACTGATGGCAAGAGAAAAAGCAAGCCATGGGAAACGGCCATATGAAATGGTTAAGATGATAACACCGATGGTCGCAATGACAAAGGCAATTTTTTGAGCCGTCGTCAAACGTTCCTTTAAGAAAAAGATGCCCAGCAAAACAGAAATCAGTGGGTTGATATAGTATCCTAAACTGGTTTCCACTAAATGGTTATTGTTTACTGCCCAGATATACAAGAACCAGTTTCCTGAGATTAATGCCGAAGCAAAAAATAAGCTCCAGAAAGCTTTTTGATTTTGCCATAATGTCATTAAATCTTCAATGAGAAGCTTGGTGTTTCGTGTAATCAGGACGAATAGTAATGTAAATATAAATGCCCAAAGGACTCGGCTTGTTATGATTTCATCACTCGGAACATGATGTAGCAACTTCCAATAGATTGGGAGAACTCCCCAAACAAGATATGCACCGATTGCCCAAATAACACCTTGACGTTCTTTTTCTAGCATAGCTTCACCTCATTAGTTTGACTCTCGAAATATATCTCATTATAGAATCCTTTTGAGAGAAAGTAAACGACAAAAAACTATTCTTATAAACCTTTTTATCAAAGGCTATAAGAATAGTTTTTTGAGTTTTTATTTAGAAATTTCCTGATTTCTTAGTTCAATTCTTCGTATTTTACCAGAAGCTGTTTTTGGCAGTTCTTCGATAAACGTTATATCACGAGGATATTTGTACGGTGCTGTTAAAGTTTTCACATGGTCCTGTAGTTCTTTTACAATCTCTGGTGATCCCACCGCTGAATCAACCAATACAACATATGCTTTGACGATATGCCCACGAATTTCATCCGGACTGCCCACTACAGCACATTCTTTAACCATTGGATGTTTGACCAAAGCGTCTTCTACTTCGAACGGTCCTATTGTGTATCCAGAACTAATGATAATATCATCACCACGGCCTTCAAACCAGAAGTACCCGTCCTCATCTTTTGAAGCCTTATCTCCGGTAATATAGTAAGTTCCTCTAAATTGCATTTTTGTTCGTTCCGGGTCTTTTAGGTATGACTTAAATAAAGCAGGTGTATCGGTATGAACGGCAATATCACCAACTTCTCCTGGTGCACAAACTTCGCCGAATTCATTAATGATGTCCACTTGGTTGCCATGCGTAGGTTTACCCATTGATCCTGGACGTGCTTCCATGCCCTTCATTGTTCCTACCAACAATGTATTCTCGGTCTGTCCATATCCGTCACGCACTTCCAAACCGAATTCCCGCTTGAATGTATCGATAACTTCACGGTTTAACGGTTCTCCAGCAGACACCGCACTATGCAGTGAAGTAAGATTATACGCTGATAGTCCCTCTACTTTCGCCATTATCCGATACTCGGTTGGTGTACAACAAAGAACGTTTACTTGATATTCCTCAAGCAGTGATAAATACGTTTTCGGATCAAATTTTCCGTGATAGACAAAACCTGTCGCCCCACTTCCGAGAGTTGCAACGAATGGACTCCAAATCCATTTTTGCCAACCTGGGCTTGCAGTTGCCCATACAACATCACCTTCATGAATGCCTAACCAATGTTCAGCTGATGTACGTAAATGCGCGTATGCCCAACCATGTGTATGAACTACACCTTTAGGATTGCCTGTCGTACCACTCGTGTATGACAAAAAAGCGATGTCCGTGTTATTTGTGTCTGCGCCAGTAAATTCAGTAGAAGCTTTGGTAAGTTCTTCAGACAATGAAACCCATTTTCCTTTTCCTTCTCCGATAACGAATTGAGTCAGTCCATCCAATTTTTCAACTTGATCAAATTGGCTGATGAATGGTTCATATGCCACTATCGCTTTCGCTTCACTATGAACTAAACGGTAATCAATATCTTTTGCTCGCAGCATTTCCGAGCTTGGAATAACGACCAGCCCAGCTTTTAAGGCACCTATGTAAGTGACATAAGCTTCAATTAATCTTGGTACCATGACCAAAACAACATCACCTTGTCTCAATCCACTATTTGTAAAAACATTTGCTGCCTGATTTGCCAGTTGCATCAATTCTTTGTATGTAATTTTTTTCGTCTCGTCCTTTTCACTTTTCCAAATCAATGCTAAACGATTTTCATCGGTTGCATATTTTTCGAATTCCTGGACCAAATTATACGTTGACGGTGCCAATAAATTTTCACGATTCAATTTAGTTCCCCCTTTGTTCAGTGAGCCATCCCTCTTTATTATAGCTACATAATACTGATTTTTCAAAAAGAAGTTTTTATTCAGTCAATTAATTAGTCTCTGATGATTATTATCCCTCTGTTTTCTGTTCAGTCGTGAAGTCCCATTTTTTCAGACGTCACGACAAAAACTCAGACTGAGTGAAATCTTATCGCTCTTCATAACACAAAAAAACCGGCAGCTTTCGCTACCGGTTCGTTTTATTTTAAATTATTTTTGGTAACCGCCGTTTAATTGTTGCTCTGCCATTTGCACTAAACGCTTAGTGATTTCTCCGCCAACGGAACCGTTAGCACGCGCTGTAGCATCTGGTCCAAGCTGTACACCGAACTCTTGTGCAATTTCATATTTCATTTGGTCTAAAGCTTGTTTAACACCTGGAACGACTAGTTGATTTGAACTTTGATTTGCCATGTCTGTGTCACCTCCTTGTTGAATATAGAATGTGCCGGATGGACAAATTCATGCATTCACAAGAAGTAGTAATATATGGGATTATCTTTATTCAAAAACAGCTGTGCGTATATAATCCAAACGTTAATTTTTATAATAGGTCGGAGAATTTATCTTGTTTCTTTTTAGGGAACATGATAATTTCACGTTCACTGACTGCTTCAGTTATCATATCATCGAATGTTTTGAAGCTTTCATAATACTCCACTTTTTCAAGCTTTGGTTTTGTTTTTGGGCTTGCAGGAGTGAAAATTGTACAGCAATCTTCATACGGTCTGATCGAGACTTCATAAGTATCGATTTGTTGGGCAATCTCAATAATATCTTGCTTGTCATATGAAATAAGTGGACGTAATACAGGCGTATTCGTCACGGCATTTATAGCTGTCAAGCTTTCTAAAGTTTGACTTGCCACTTGTCCAAGACTTTCACCAGTGATAATTGCCAAAGCTTGCGTTTCTTCACGTACTAAATCTGCAATCTTTAACATCATTCTCCGAGTTGTCGTCATTGATACATTGTCTGGAATTTGTTTTTGAATTTCTTGCTGTATCGCAGTGAATGGAATGATATGCAATTTCACAGAAGCACCAAAGCGACTTAATTTATCAGCTAAATCCATAACTTTTTCCTTCGAACGTTCACTTGTGAATGGAGGACTGTGAAAATGAATGGCATCCAGGCGTACGCCACGCTTTAACATTTGGTAACCAGCAACAGGACTGTCAATACCACCCGAAAGCATCAAGAGTGATTTTCCGTTAGATCCAATCGGTAAACCGCCTGCACCAGGAATGACTTCTGCCATCATATAAACAGCATCTCTTCGTACTTCTACACGTAGTTCAATATCCGGTTTCTTCATTTGAACCTGAATTTCAGGGAATGTACGAAGCACATTGGCTCCAACGAACTGTTGCAGTTCATTTGTTTCCATCTCAAATGGCTTATATGAGCGTTTAACAGTTACTTTAAACGTTTTATCTTTGCGATCAATTGACTCCACTACTTTAATGGCTGTTTGTTTGATATCTTCCAGGTCGTGACTGCAAGATGCAACTGGACTGAAAGACTGAATGCCAAAAATTTGTGGCAGTCGCTCTATTAACTGGTTCATGGTTTCCTGTTCATTTGGTCGAATGAACATACGATCCCGTTCTGTTTCAATTTGAAATTTGGGTAAATCAGCAAACGCGTAACGAATATTGTCTCTTAATCGACCTGTAAACGAGCTTCGGTTTCTTCCTTTTGTAGATAACTCACCATATCTGATTAATATTTCTTTCCATTCCAACATGCTTTTAATCTCCTTTAACTTGCTTGATGATTGCCGTGAAATTTTCTATAAAATGATCAATTTGTTCATTGCTATTGCTGGTTCCCATACTTATGCGAATCACACCTTTTGTATAGTCATCGGGTAAACCGATTGCTTTTATTACATGGCTGATTTTCGTTTGTTTAGAAGAACAAGCACTCGATGTTGTTACAATGATGTCCCTTGCTTGCAAGGCATTGACCAGCACTTCTCCTTTAATATTCCGGACACTGATTGTCAGGATGTGTGCCGCAGCATCATCTGGGGATAATATACGTATATCCTTGAAACCACTAATAAAGTTTCTCAACTTTTCGTTCCACATTTTATATGTCGTATGCATGGATGCTTGATTTTCGAATGCCATTCTCATGGCTTTAGCGAAAGCAACTGCCTGAGGAACAGGTACCGTCCCACTTCTTAACCCAAACTCTTGTCCACCACCCACAATGGTCGGTTCAAATGAAACATGACCTGTCCAAGCGACAATCCCGGTTCCTTTTAAGCCATTGAATTTATGCCCTGACAGTGTCAGTACATCTGCTCCAAGAATGGGAAACGACACTGGATATTTACCAAAACTTTGAACTGCATCTACGTGAAATAATGCTCGACTATGTTGATGAATGACTTTTGCTAATTGTTCAATTGGTTGAATGCTTCCAATCTCGTTATTGATATGCATCACACTTACCAAAATCGTATCTTTACGCAATCGCTCTTTTACATCTTCAACTGAAATAATACCTTTTTCATTTACTGGTATAATATCGACTTCAAAGCCTTGTTTCTCCAATTGTTTCATCGATTCCAACACGGAGGGATGTTCAATATTTGAAGTGATGATATGTCTTCCGCGAGAATGCAGGTTTCTAGCAAGACCATTGATGGCAAAATGATTGGATTCTGTTCCGCCTGAAGTGAAAATCACTTTGTTTTCTTCTGTCTTTAACATATCTGCAATTTGCTTTCGGGCACGGGAAAGAAGCATATGTGAATCCACGCCCATTTCATGCAAAGATGCAGGGTTTGCATAATACGCCTCATTTACCTTTACAAAAGTATCCAATACTTCTTTATGTGGTTTCGTCGTTGCACTATGATCGAAATAATACATGGGTCGTACTCCTTTTCATTAGAAAACCACCAGCACGTGATGTGCGGTGGTTTCAATTGCCCTTATTACATAAAAGTATACCATACTGATATTCTTTAATGTCTAGCTTCAAGCAATAGCCCGCACCTCAGCTTAGGCCCACAGGATGCCTTCCTACCTAAGCAAATGCAGGCTTTTTCTTGGTTCTTCCATCGCATATGTCAGGCTAAAGTAGTGCTTTACGCTTTTCTTGTTATGAACGCCACGCGTCCTCTTTGACAAGAACTTCAATTCGCTTCATCGCACCCGGTTCCACTTCTTCTACAGCAGTAGCTGCTTCTTCAAGCGCTTTGGAATATCGAAGCTGACGGAATGCCGCTTCAGCCTCCAATAAACGCTGATTCATCCGTGGATGACTCGCACGATAACGGTTGCCGTATTGAATGATACGTTCAATCAACAATACATTTTCAAGCATTTCTTTTGATTTAGCATGTACTTCATGGATACATTTATCCGCTTTTGCCAAATAATTGTCTACCAATTTCATATTCAGTGGTACTTCTTGCAAGCTTTGCATCACCAAGTAAATATGTTCTTCGGCTTCTTCCAAACGAACATCCATTTCTTCAGGAATCCCCGGCATATTCGCTTTATGTACCATACGGTCGGTTTCATGCAGCAAACGCTTCAGTTCATCTAAATTAGTTCGAGCCCGGTTTTCATCAATACGTAAATTTTTCAGGCTATTAGAGAAACGATCTTGCTCTTCATATAAGCTTTCCAAATCAGTCGAAATCAGTGTAAGTTCATCCTGAAGGCTTGAATAAGCTAATTGATCTTCACTTGCACGATGTGCGAGTAAATCATAACGTTTTTGCAAGGTTTCGATTTGCTTCAGACACACAAGAGGAATTTCTGCTTCTTTCTCTGGTAAACGATAACTTTGTTGAACATATGCAGCTTCATCACTTGTTTGACGTGTGATGGTCGTAACTTCAGCCAATCGACGCTCAGTAGGGTGACGATGTTTATCAACATAACGTTTTGCCATTACTTCTTTTTCCAGCATGTCATAGAACGCTTCAATTTCATCCTTCATTTGCTCAACACGAATTTTCACGTCTTCAATCTCAAGCTGAATGATTGATTCTTTCATTTGTACCAATTCGTCATCCAATTTGTCCAATTGATCCGTCATTTCAAGATGCTCTAAATAATAGGATTGTTCTTCCATTTCACGTTGTCCACTACGGAGATCATGAATACTTGAGGGAATCTTGTTTTGTACGTCCGTTAACAGCGAAGGAATATCTTGCAATAAGTTAAATACATGCTGGGCTTCCTGATCCAGTCCAATGACAATTTCACGTGCTTGCAAATAGTTGCCGTTTTCAGTTAGTCGATCATATTCTTCAAATTGAGGACCGAATTGCTCCAATTTCTTCTCAAGTGGTACAGCCGCCGCTCCGAAAGAATGTTGATGCGCGAGTAAAGTTTTACGTGCTGCACGATACTGCTCTTTCAAGCTATCCATTTCCACTCGGTTTTTCTCTTCGCTTCCAATCAGTTGCTCAAGCTCTTTTAAAATTCGGGACATTTGTTCATCACTTTGCTGAATACGTTCTTGAATTTCTTTTTCTATCGCTGTAGCACGTTTGAAACGGAATTTATCAATACTATCTTCAGCATCAAACAGCAATGAATCGATTTTCGGCATATGGACATCCATAACTTGCGTCCAACTGTTTCGCCAGCTTTCAAACAATTCTTCCGTTTGACCATTCATATTTAGCTGCTTAACTTTTGTCATTTCTTCTAATATCGGTTTGTTTTGAATTTGATGTTTTTCATGTTCAAGTCTTTCAATTTCACTGTTATGTTTACGACGGATCATAAATCCGACTACAATTAATGCAATTAGTACGATGATTGCAATGATGATATACTTAGTCATCGTAAGCCCCCTGTTCCAAAATCACGGTCTATGCCAGTTTATATATGTAATACTACCATGAAACAATCGATAATGTTGCCGAAAATCGAAGAATTTTGCCGAAATTATGTAAAATGTCCGATTTACACGTTGGAGGTGCCTATATTAATGAAAAGAGATGCGCATATTCACAGTCCTTTTTGCCCCCATGGAACGAAAGATGAATTTGAATTATATATAGAAAAAGCGATAAAGAACGGCTTTACCGATATCTCATTCACAGAACATGCACCTGCTCCTGAAGGATTTATTGATACTGTCCCTACTAGGGATAGTTTCCTAGATGTAAACTCACTTGAACCTTATATAAACAAACTGCGCCAATTAAAAAAACAATACGCTTCCGATATCTCGATCAACATTGGTCTTGAGTTCGATTATATTGAAGGATACGAAAAAGCAACTGCTCGGATGCTCAATGAAATTGGTCCTACCTTAGATGATTCTATTTTATCTGTCCATTTCCTGCTTTTTGAAAATAAATATACTTGTATAGATTTCTCGGCAGAATCGTTTATTGAGTTTTCAGGGCAAGTAGGTTCTATTGAATATGTCTATGAGCTTTATTACAAAACTCTCCAGGCCTCCATACTAGCTGATTTAGGAAAATATAAATCGAAACGAATTGGACATCCGACATTAATTCATAAGTTCCAACATGCTCATGGATTCAAAGTCGATGACCATGATTTCATTATGTCGACATTACAATTAATGAAAGAACATCGTTATGAAATGGACCTCAACAGTGCAGGACTGGCTAAAGAATATTGTTTGGAACCCTATCCCCCACAACGTTACGTAACAACTGCAAAAGATATGGGAATTCCTCTTGTGTTCGGGTCCGATGCACACAGGGTCCAAGATTTGCATCAATATTATGAGAAAGTTTATACTGATTCGTAAGTTTCTAATTTTAAGAGGTGATTTCATGTTTGAAAAAGCAGCATATGCAGGGAATACAGAACAACAATACAACATGTTAGGAAAACAACTGGACGCTTTACTAAGCGGAGAGTCGAATGTCATGGCTAATTTAAGCAATGCTTCAGCATTACTGAACCAATTTTTCGATCGAATCAATTGGGTTGGGTTTTATATGATGGATGAAGGAGAGCTTGTTTTAGGACCTTTCCAAGGTTTGCCTGCTTGTGTCAGAATTCCTGTTGGTCGAGGAGTTTGTGGAACTACAGTTGCAAAGAAAGAAACGATGGTTGTACCTGATGTACACGCTTTTCCAGGACATATCGCTTGTGATGCGGCTTCCCAATCAGAAATTGTAATACCAATGATTAAAAATGGTGAAGTAATTGGTGTTTTAGACATCGACAGTCCGGAAAAAGATCGATTCCATGAGGAAGATCGACAAGGACTTGAACAGTTTGTTTCTATATTAATGAAACACATTTAAAAGGACGAGGTTAACCCGTTCAGTTATCTGGTACAAAATCTAAATTAAACATACAAAAAGAGCCCAAATTCGCATATGAATTGGGCTCTTTTAAAATGCCTAAATTCAGGCTTTGTTATTGATTAATACTTACTATATTAATTGTTATTTGTTAATATGTACGCTAAAAGTGTTGCTAAATGTCTGCTAATTGCTTGAATGGAAATATAAAAAAAGATAGTAAATGTAAATACCGAACGTTTAAACATCCAGTCAAAAAGGCTGAGTGTTCGTACCTAATATTTATAAGTCTTATTAAACTAAAGCACCCGTTAGTTCAATAAGACATGATGGACTATTCCTCTAAATCATACTCATAAATCGGGTTTATACATTCTAAGATAGATACTATGGCATTATTATATCCAGACATTTTTTCTATCTCTCTCTTGTCCGTAAGTTCTTCGTTTTCGGACTGTACAGTAAGTTTATTTATAATATTTAGGTACTTACTTACAAATTCACTTTCATTCATTTCTTTAACATCCGCCAACATTTCATGATAAGCCTGCAATTCACCTTCATTCATATCTTCAAAATCTATTTTATCGTATATAGTATTTGTATTTGTGAAATGAATTTTCCTTTCAATTACATCAACTAATGTAAATTGGTTCAGTTTTTTTATCATTCATTAATTACTCCCTTATTGGTTTTACTTTCAGTTAAACATTATTTTTAATTTCTCTTATTGAACTAACCTGCCCCGTTAGTTCAATAAGCACTTTTTCTTTTATTACACATTATGGTCGTAATGTGACGCATTAAATCTCTCTTAATCCTTCATCATCACCAATGATTTCAAGTACGGGTTGCTTCAAAGCCTCCTGTATTCCAATCAAAGCATCTTTTAAATCTTCTAATGATTCTTGTTTTAGAATGTTCTCATCCCACACCCAACCATTAGGTTCACCATCTTTGTAATAAACCTCGCAAATATCAAAGACAACTTCTTTTTCACTTATTTGTTTTTTCAATACTCTATAATTCCAAAGCATTAATAACACCCTTTCTGTTACGCATTTTGTGTCAAATACGATATAAAACTTCACCTTCTCTTATTGAACTAACCTGCCCCGTTAGTTCAATAAGAAAAAAGAGCCGCCTAAGCAATCCATGATCTTTAACTAACGCACCCGTTATTTGAAGAAGAATCTTTTACCTTTAATTATTTATCACTATCAGGGAATCTCCAACATTTCGGAAATTCCATAAATCAAGTAAAGTAGTGGCTTCAGATAAAACTATTTATTATGTACTTTCTATGTGCACCTTCAACTATTCAGCCACTTTTATGTAAATATTGAAATAGCACAATTGCCATGGCTAATAGTTCTTCATTCGTATCATGTATGCGAAACTCTAAATTTCCCATCACTAATTTTGACAAATCGGCTTCGCTAATCTTTTGTGAATCTTTATAAACCAAAACTTGATTACTCACTTTATAGGATAGTAATTGATAGGTTTCGTCTTGAATATGGATGGCTAACTTATCCTCAAAATTTAGTTTATCTTTTATCTTCGGGGTATAACGAGCTTCCGCGATTTCTATGCCATTCTCTATTACTTTCCAAACAACTTTGTTAGAAGTAAATTTACTATACTCTTGCCACTCTACTCGCTTGGTTTCATTAAAAAAAGCCAGATGGATATATTTATCGGAGGCATTTACCAACTCAACAAATAAACGTTGCCAAAAAGTAGGATAATACCGCCTATAGCGAAAAATACGTTGATTGCCTTTTGTAAGTTTCTTTTCCGTCGTTTTAGAACGTTCTGTTAATCTTGTTTGCCAAAGATCTTCTGATTTTGGTTTAAACTGTGCATCTTTTTTACTTTGAAGAATTTCAATAATAAAAAATACTACCGCAGCTACTAAAAACAAACAGCTAAGACCCAATTGTGAAAGTTCAATAAACCCTTTTACAAAGTACCTAATCCAAATACCTAATTGAGTAGCTAGAAATAAAATGAATAAATACAACATGATGGGATTCCTCCTCCATCAACTATACGTATTTGATGACATATTAGTTTCGAAAAATTTTGCTTATTGAACTAACCTGCCCCGTTAGTTGGATAAGATTAATTTTCATGGGAGTTCAATAAGAAAAAAGAGCTACCAAAGCAAGCCCAATGTACTTTAAATAAAGCCCCCAGTTACTTGAAGAAGACCCTATTCCTTATACCAATTTTCATCAAATTTCAGGTTTAATGCTTTTCCAAAACATACCCCGAATCTTATAAACCCTCTGCCCCTTGCAGTTATCAGCTTTCCATCTTGGACTACAAGTTCTTCACTATAGTTTTCCTTTTCAAAAACACCAGACTTCTCTCGGTTTTCTTCTGTCATACCAATAGTATATTTTTTGCCGTTTAAAAGCCCTGCATTTGCTAAAAGATACGGAGAACTTGAAATGCTTCCAATTACAGTTGCTTTACTCTCTATTCGACTTATAAACTCAAATATTTCTTTCTTACCTTCTAATGCTAATATATCCATACAACCTGTTAATAAAAGACTATCTATCTCCTCAAGGTTTACTTCATCAATTGTAGTATCAGTTAAACAAGTTAGTCCAGATTCGCCTCTAATAGGCAAATTATTTAGACCGATAGTTATGACAGGTTTCTCTCCCTGCATAAGAATGGATAATGCAACACTTAGCTCATACTCACTATATTGAGGGTATATTAACACTGCTGTTTTTTTCACTCTATTTAATCCTCCTAAATGTTATATATTTATTCAATAAAGAATCCTTATTCAACTAACCTGCCCCGTTAGTAGAACAAGAAACTAGATGATCCGTCCGTTAAAGCTCGATTCACTTACTCAACTGGATTGTATCACGTATACATCCTAGGTTGACATACATCCCGATTGGGAAGTATCTAACTAGGTTCATAAAAAAAGACTGCCCTGTAAAAGGCAGCCGGTTCTTCAACTAAAGCTACCGTTTAGTTAAACAAGCACATTTTCTTATATTGCATAAATTCTTCGTATTGTTCACAACATATCTTTCTTTATTTTCGCTTCGTCCCTATATTTATTTACACATTTTTCACATATACAATTCTTCCTTATACTCTCTGTAGGAACTAACTCAAAGATTCCAATAGGAAATACGCCTTCTGTATCACACCAGCAGTTACCGTGTTCTACTCTTCCTGTCATACATTCGTTTTCCTCTCCACATATAGGACAATATTTATTAGCCAATTATAACCCCTCCTCATTCTTTCACAATATGAATCAAATTCGACATAATAGAGAGATGAATTCTCACCTTTTTGTTCAACTAACCTGCCCCGTTAGTTCAATAAGAAAAAGCTGCTTACGCAGCCCGATGTTCTTCAACTAAAGCACCCGTTAGTTGAAGAAGAAAAAATAATCATAATCCCTGATTACCATTTGTCAAATCGGCTCAAATCTATACCATTTTGGGTTACCAACATTATCACTTCAGGATCAGGGTATATGAAGCATTCACTGAAATCTGCTACGTTTAAGACTTCTAAATCTCCTTTGTATAAGCTGAAATTCCAAAGGGAATCAAACGTATCATTTAGTGTGTAATTAAGAATTAAGTTCCTTGAAGTATCATTAAGTTCCGCTCTATAGACACTACTGTCTTTCATATTAGGCCAAGGAGAAACGCTGATATTAGGAAGATTTTTAAAATCAAGCATTCCTGCTAATAAAGGGTTATCTGCATCATATTCACCATTCGGAAACACAATTGCAAATTCATCACTATATTCGATAACTGTAGTTAAAATCTTCTTCCATTCCGGAGTAGAATCAATATTATTAATATAAATACACTCACTCATTAAATTCACCTCTTTAACGGTTATTGTAAAAAGCTAGATCATCCAAAAATACTTCGCTTTATTTGACACTCTTACTGGTCCTTTTAATCTAAAGAAAACCTTGTCCATTCTAAATGTTGAATGTCTTTTGTAGTTTTAACTTCCATTGTAAACCAATTTATATTTCCGGCAAATCTTTCGGAGCAAGGAAATTCTACTTGAATTGCTCGATTGCCTTGTGTACATCTTATTTTTCCTTTAAAGGGTAAATCAGGATTATCATTTAGATTTTGTTGAATATTAAGAATTAAATCGTATTGGTAACCTGAAGCAAGTGAGTCAAAATACTTTTTTGAAACTGATTCTCTTAAGTGTTTATATGTTAAAGCATCTAATTCGCATCGAAAATCTAATGTGCCATCAGCAAGAGTTGCCCTGAATTTCACATATCTACCTATTTTATCTTTGGATATCTCTAAAATCCTCAGCTTATCTAACCCTGCACGAGACATCTGAACACCACTTTCCTATTGACGTGTATTTTTTCCTTTTAATTAAATTACATCTTGATTCTTCTTCAACTAACCTGCCTCGTTAGTTTAATAAGAAAAAGGGCTGCATAACAACCCGATGATCTTTAACTAAAGCACCCGTTAGTTTAAGTAGAATCCTTCACAATCTCCTTAATAATATGTAAGAGAACTGCCAATCAGACACCCAAGCCCAATCAATAAATAAATTGTTTTTGTAAACCAATATGGTAATTTATCTGTCCAACTTGTAATAAATTCAAGAATAATTGAACCACTATGACCAAAACCTTCTTCTTTGTGAATATTTTTATTGTGTCTAATCCCAAAAGCAATAAATCCTACACCGAAAATTAATAATAAAATACTTTCCATTTAAAATTCCTTTCTAAGATAAAACCTAACTACGTTTTTTATAATCATGAATCGGTTCTTTTGCTAACCTGCCCCGTTAGTTTAATAAGAAAAAAGAGCTGCCCAAGCAACTCCACGATCTTTAACTAAAGCGTCCGTTAGTTGAATAAGGAATTTCAATTCAATTGTAAAGGATGTACTCTTTGCCTTTTTTTCTACGTTCAAATATTAAACAACCAATATATATAACCAACAATATCATCGAAACGTTGATTGAAATTTCATATCCAGTCCTAAATAAATCGGAGTTCCAGTGTCCAAAATGGTCTTCACCAAAAACATAATATGCCAACGAGTTGGAAACAGACTAGCCATCCCTTTCTGGGTATGGAATTAAGCTGTGATTATAGTTTTGTGCTAATGCTGTATTAAAGACCAATGATGTTATTAATAAAACAAGTGTCGATTTTGATTTACTATCTTTTTTATCTAAAATTCTAAGAAGAAGGTAAAACAACAAAATAGCAGGTAATAGAAACTTTACAAGAATAATAAACACATATTTCCCCTCTTTCTTTTTTATCCATTTAATTAATTCGAGATGTGAATAGGTTACTCCTTCTTATTGCAGTAACCTGCCCCGTTAGTTTAATTAGAAAAAAGAGTTGCCTAAGCAACCCCAAAGAGAAACAATAATCGTTCCTTATTCCATTAAAGGGCCATTTAATGGAGTACAGGGTAGGAATATTTTGTGGGGAAGTCGAAGTTGTTTTATCGAATAGCAACTACGGTATCGAATATGATGGCATTCACGAAATAAGGTTCGCGATTATTCCAATAGTAGAGGGTTTACGAAGTGTTGTTCGTTAACAAGATGTTATATGACATACACCAAAACCCAATTTCACATTTTCCTATACTGTGACAAGGTGTTTTTTGTTTGGAAGGAATTTGTAACTTTTTAATAGAATAATTATGAAGATGATCAGATAATAAATTTTTACACATAAGGAGATAAGACTATGGCAAAAAACAAATTACTAAGAATGGACAATGTCGGCATCGTTGTAGAATCCCTTGATGACGCAATCTCTTTCTTCGAGGAGATTGGCTTGAACCTCGAAGGGCGAGCCACTGTCGAAGGTGAATGGGCTGGTCGCGTAACCGGATTGGGTTCTCAGTGCGTAGAGATTGCTATGATGGTTACCCCAGATGGCCACAGCCGACTTGAACTTTCGCGATTTCTCACCCCAGCTACTATATCAGATCACCGGACTGCTCCTGTAAACGCCCTCGGTTATCTACGCGTCATGTTCACCGTTGAAGACATTGACGAAATGGTATCCAGACTCACTAAGTATGGTGCTCAGCTCGTTGGCGAAGTGGTTCAGTACGAGGACTCGTATCGGCTCTGCTACATTCGTGGAATCGAAGGACTTCTAATCGGTTTGGCGGAACAACTCGGTAACAAATAAGTAAGTGACGTTTTATAAAAAGCCTTTGCTGAAATATACATTACTGAAGTAAAAATATTTGAAGAAAATTCTTATTCAATAAAAGGGCGCTTTAATGTAGTAACGAAAAAAGCCTAATTTCCCAGCATTTATTGAGAAATTAGGTTTTTTAATATGAGGATTTCCTTAACGTTGTAAATCCGCATTTCCCTGACGCTACCCCTTTGCTAGATTACGTCTGCCTGTTAACAAAACATCGCAACTTTGTTTCAAAACTACAGACTACTTTCTAAGTTTCCTTTATAAAAGTTTAAAAATTCTAATAAATAAAAAGGTATTTAGAAAATATTGTATAATGTAACACAATAATTTCTAAAAACGGAGGATGGAAATTATGAAAAAGAAAAAGAGATTATTGTAAGTAGCTACAGGAACTCTATTACTATTGAGTTTATCTTTTGCTACGGGAGCAAGTGCTCAAGACGAACACGAAGTAATGGTCCTAGACCTGAATGTACTAATAATGGACATGGCTACTATCCGTGAATACTTATTTGAACTAATGCATCTCTTCGGAGGTGCTTTTTATTGTCTTGAAAAATGAATTGAAGAAATACGAACGTTCATGAAAACAGGAGAATGAAACATTTAGTCGCTCACAAATTGTGGGTGCTTTTTCTATCTCATTATGTAGCTTTATAAAAAAGTTTGATTAAAAATATGGTAAGAACGTTGATATATCAGTACGACTAATTTTTGTCTTTTGAAAAAAGTTTAATCAAAACCTTTAATTTTTATATATTCCATACTATAGAGAGGTCACTGGAAAACTGATTGCTAGCTTTAATTAAGTTACGCTAATCACTAAATAAAGTAATCAAAAAGGAGTTTGTTATCTGAATAATGGAGATGACAAACTCCTCTTTAAGCTCAATTTTTGTCTTTAGACAGTGTTAATATATTTATAGTTATCCACTGAACACCTTAAATTGTCACTCAAAAGTCATTTTAAACAGCTACAATGATATTTATTATTCTATTTTACGCGGAGGAAAGTAAATGAAAAAGCAACATTTAATTACCACGATTACAATTATGTATACGGCTCTTACTTTATATTTTATGTTTTTCTATTTTAATCGCCTAGATCATAGAAGTAATTACATGGATGCAGGTTATGAATTTCTAATTATTCCATCAAGCGTCCCTTTAAATTTCCCTAGTTTCCGGTTTTCTTGGTTGTACGACTTTGGAAATATAGCGGCATTCATCCCCTTTGGTATCCTGTTTCCTTTATTAAAACAAGTTAACTTTGGAAAATTTATAGGCTGGTTTATTATCGTAATTCTTGGATTAGAAATACTACAACCTTTAATGTATCTCGGAACCTTTGATGCTGACGATATTATTTCAAATACAATAGGTGCAATAATAGGCTATGTTGTCTACAAAGTTGGTTTCACATCAAAATTGACTTGTAGGAAGCTCATTGCCTCTTGCTCAGCTGCTATTCTACTGTTAGTTTGTGTAATGTGCGTCTCTGAGATTTTAGATAAGCGCGTAAGTTCTAAACAACCTTTACAGCATATCGAGGAAACGAAGGGGAAGAAGCCACTAATGAAAGATATTCCACACTTCACTATAGCTGGCGATACAATAGAACCCCAATTCAACTTGTACAGTAATGAAGGGAATACTAGCCAAACCTATACTTATAATGTTGAAGGGAAAGAAGAGCTAATTTTTTATCTAAACCTTGGCATTCCAGATACTGAGGAATTTAAGGGTAAAGTAACCATATATACGGATGATGGTGTAAGAATTCAAATAGATGAGGAATACTTAACAGAACCAGGAACATTGGAAATGCCATTAGAAATCCCACTATTTTACGAGACGAAAGAAATGACCATAGTTATTACTGGTAACATAAAACTATGGGATGTAGACTTCACAGAACTAAAGCATTGGTGGGAGTAATCTAGTGACTAATAGCGATGTATTACTGTGGCATACATTTAAAGGGATTGGATGTGTCCAATCCCTTTAAGTTCATAAAAAGCCGACCTTATTATGTTAGGCTGCTAAAAGTCCCTTTCCTCTAACCGCACTTACTTATGGTACGGTTCTCCGTGATATATCTAATTGAGGTTTTTCTTATTCATTTAAGAAATATAGTATAAAGTAACAGTGACCGGTTCGTCTCCATTTCAGATTTCGGTCACTTAAACCCATTAAAGTTGCCGCTTTTGCTCTTTTTCCTTGATTCAGGCTTCTACCCCATCCAAAAACAACAATCATTTAGAAAACAGCCTTTTTTAAAAACCCTAAACGTTTTTCCTATTGGTAGCACAATTTTTCCGAATCATATGTTTATCAGGATCGCTTCTGAACCATAGAAGGATAGCAAAGCAAGTAACAATTCTGATACAGCAGCCTCTGATAGGTTGTTATATACAGAATAAGAAAGAAATATTTTCAAATTCCCTAGTTCATTATTTTAGATGTTCATTTAGAACGTTCTCTTCCAGGACATCAAATGTATCGCCATACACTTTGATAATATGCTTTTCTCCCCATGTACATAGTGAATTTAAGATACCTTGTAAGCTCCATCCATATTCACTTAGCTCATACTCCACTTTTGGAGGAATTTGATTATAAACAATTCTATTAATGACTCCATCTACCTCTAATTCGCGTAATTGTTGGGTTAACATCTTCTGTGTAATATCTGGCATAAGACGTTTCAATTCACTTGTTCGTTTCTTACCGTGTGTTAAATGGCATAGAATCACACATTTCCACTTTCCTCCTATCACTTCTAGCGTCGCTTCTACTGAAATATTGTATTTCTTTTTCTTCATATATAATTTCTCCTCATGCATAGGAACTTAAAAGTACCTATAGTACTTTTAAGTGCGTACTTCTCTATTTAATTCATATGTACCATAATAGCATTTATCGGTTGAGTTTTAATGTAATTATTATTTAGTTTACTTAAAACAAGATCGTTCATACATTACCAAATTATTAAGGAGGAGAAAAATGCCTTTAGATAAAAAACAAAGTACATTAGCACTGTTAGCCTTAGCTATTAGTGCATTTGCAATAGGAACAACAGAATTTATCAGTGTAGGCCTATTACCATTAATAGCGAATGATTTACAAATATCTGTTACGACAGCAGGCTTAACAGTTTCCTTATATGCATTAGGAGTAACATTTGGGGCACCTATTCTAACATCCATTACCTCTAGTATGTCACGAAAATCATTACTACTTTGGATTATGGTTATTTTTATTATAGGCAATAGTATTGCTGCTAGTGCGACAAGCATTGGTGTGTTACTTGTTGCTCGTGTTATTTCTGCCTTTTCACATGGAGTTTTTATGTCCATTGGCTCTACCATCGCTGCAGATTTAGTACCGGAAAATCGAAGAGCTAGTGCCATATCCATTATGTTTTCAGGACTCACGGTAGCAACTGTAACAGGTGTACCATTGGGAACATTAATTGGACAACAATTTGGTTGGAGAATGGCCTTTATCATCATCATTGTCATCGGAGTTATAGCCTTAATCGCGAATAGTATCCTGATTCCATCTAGTTTACGAAAAGGTACTCGTACAACGTTTCGTGATCAGTTCAAATTAGTAACAAATGGTCGCTTATTACTTTTATTTATGATTACTGCCTTAGGTTATGGAGGAACATTCGTTGTCTTTACTTATCTATCACCGATACTACAGGAAATAACAGGATATAAAGAAGGAACAGTTGCTGTGATTCTTCTTGTTTATGGTATTGCGATCGCTATTGGCAACATGGTGGGTGGAAAGCTGTCTAATCACAATCCGATTAGAGCATTATTTTACATGTTTATTGTACAAGCGGTGATACTATTTATCCTGATGTTTACGGCACCATTTAAAATAGCAGGATTGATTACCATTTTCTTAATGGGGGTTCTAGCTTTTATGAATGTGCCGGGATTACAAGTGTATGTGGTCATGTTAGCAGAACGATTTGTACCTACTGGAGTAGATATGGCGTCGGCCATCAATATTGCTGCGTTTAACGCTGGAATTGCAATTGGATCCTACTTAGGTGGTATTATCACAGACTCTATTGGACTGATTCACACCTCTTGGGTAGGAGCACTTATGGTACTGATAGCTGCCATCCTTGCAGGTTGGAGTGCATTCCTTGAAAGAAAAGACCAAAAAGGGGATAAATTGAAGGAGGTGGTTTCCTAAGTAATAAATGTGTGAAATCACCAAATATAGAACGATCTCATTTCTCATAATAAAAATTTGGAGGTTTATTTATAATGATTAAAAACATACAAGATACAACTACTTTGCATAATGGTGTAAAAATGCCTTGGTTTGGAATTGGGGTGTTTAAAGTAGAAGAAGGCCCTGAACTGGTTAATGCCGTTAAATTTGCAATCAAACATGGGTATCGTAGTATTGATACAGCAGCTATTTATGAAAATGAAGAAGGAGTTGGACAAGCTATTCGAGAAGGGATAAATGAAGCAGGTATCCCAAGAGAAGAACTATTTATAACATCGAAAGTTTGGAATTCTGACTTAGGTTACGAATCAACTATAGTAGCTTATGAAACAAGCCTAAAGAAACTTAATCTTGAGTATTTAGATTTATACCTTATTCACTGGCCAGTAGAAGGTAAATATAAGGAAGCTTGGCGTGCATTAGAGACTCTTTATAAAGAAGGAAGAGTAAAGGCTATTGGAGTAAGTAACTTCCAAGTCCACCATCTGGAGGACTTAATGAACGATGCTGAAATTAAACCGATGGTTAACCAGGTAGAATACCATCCACGTTTAACTCAGAAAGAAATTCAAGCCTTTTGTCAAGAACATGGAATTCAGTTAGAAGCTTGGTCACCTTTAATGCAAGGTCAATTATTAGATAATCTAGTATTACAAGAAATGGCAAATAAGTATAACAAGACCATTGCCCAAATTATTTTACGATGGGATTTACAAAATGGTGTTGTAACCATTCCAAAATCCACGAAAGAATATCGAATTGTTGAGAACTCAACTGTATTTGACTTCGAACTAACAAAAGAAGAGATGCAGCGAATTGATGAGCTAAATCAAAATCATCGAGTAGGACCAGACCCTGACAACTTTGATTTTTAAATAAAAAAGGGCATAGGATAACATTAAAAAACAGACACTTTTCCTCTAATAAATGAACTGCACCCCAATTTTTAGACACATCTATCAATTGGAGGTGTAGTTTTTTATGGATAAATATACTTTAGAACAAAATTAGCTGCTGTTCATGAGTTCATAAACTTGGTATTACAGTTTACTTACCAACATAGCATAATTTCATGAAGCACAATTCTTAATTGTCAAAGTGAACGTCTAACTAATCTGTCCCGTTAGTTCAAGAAGAAAAACTTAACCCGTAAAGCACTTGTGACTATCTCTTTCTTTTCAAAAGATAAAAAATTATAGCCAATATTACCTGAATTAAGGGAACAAATTTTGCCCAAGGAAATGGCGGATAACCACTAAAAAACCAAGCATCGGGATACAGTAAAATTGCACTTATCAACATCCAAATCCAAGAACGTTTTATAAGTGCATAGACAAAAGTAATGACTGATGCTAGAAGTAATGGATAAAACAGACCTAATGTACCCAACAAGACGCCTATAATTCCTTCCAAGTAATAACCTCCATCAATTATCTCTTTAGCTTCTTAAGGAAATCTTCCCCGTTAGTTCAATAAGAACCACTCACCGTTTTTTGAAAAGTGCAACGTTACACACTTTTTCCCTCCTTTTTTAATTGTCGAAGAGTTATTATCAAACCCCTGCTGTAAAGGAAGGAGGAATGCTCCACATAAGATAGTTCCAATTCCCTGTAAACAATGATATGAAGGAAAAAAGAACTGGAAATCCTATTAAAATTATTAATGAAACAAATACTGCGAATTTGGTATTTCTATTCATAATGACCCTCCATTCACTTTTTAAAGTTATTCAATTAACTGCCCCGTAAGTTGAATAACAAAAGAACCAACTTAATCAATTTATCTATTTAACACATTACCATATATTTGATATAAATCCTTTTATTATTAAAATCGAGCAAGAAAAAAGCACTGCTAAAAGCAATGCTAATTTGTATGTTAATATGAAGCTATTTGCCGAGTTATTTAAACTTTTGTACCAGTAAACTGAACGGGATAATGATAAATCACCTCGCCCTTTCTGTTGGCTCATGCGAACATGTGGCTAGCGCAAAGGTACGATATACAACAGCAAGTTAACGGAGCATTCATTTTTGAAGCGATTGCGTAAAGTGGGTCTCCACTTTTGCAAATGCCTGTTGTAAATCTTCTATTAAATCATCTGAATGCTCAAGTCCAACAGACAAACGTAGTAAGGAATGAGTGATTCCCATCTTTTCACGTTCCATTTCAGGAATGACTGAGTGAGTCATGGTTGCCGGGTGCTGAATCAATGTTTCCGCGTCTCCCAAACTTACAGCAATCTTGATAAGCTTAAGAGAATTCATTAAATATTGAGCAACTTCTTTCCCACCGTGAATTGTAAATGAAATCAACCCACTACCGGCTTTCATTTGCTTCTTAGCAATTTCGTATTGTGGGTGGTCTGGATCAAACGGATAATAAATCTCATTCACAATTGGTGAAGATTTAAAGAATGACAACAGTTTCGATGCATTGTCTGAATGGCGATCCATTCGAACATGAAGCGTTTTTAATCCTCTGATGATCAGCCAAGCATCAAACGGTGAGATAATTCCACCAACGTCTTTTTGGACCGTCATACGAAGATTCATCATATCCTCTGCATCTTTTCCAACCAACAATCCTGCAATCACGTCCCCGTGGCCATTGATGTATTTGGTTGCACTATGCAACACATAGTCCGCACCGAAATCGATAGGATTTTGTAAATAAGGCGATGAAAATGTATTATCCACAATTACTTTCAATCCATGTTTTCGAGCGACTCTCCCAACCAGTTCCAAATCCACAATTTCCATTGTTGGATTGATTGGTGTCTCAACATATAAACAAACTGTTTCAGGACGAATCGCCGCTTCAATTTCCTGTTCACTCGACATCGAACTGAAACTATGTGAAATATTGTATTTTTCATTCATCATTTCAAGTAACCCAAACGTACAACCATATATCCCTCTCGAACAAAGGATATGATCCTCTGTTTTCGTAACATGAATCAACACTGCACTGACAGCGGCCATCCCGGACCCAAATGCCAATGCGCTTTGTCCATTCTCAAGTTCAGCCATGCGCTCTTCCAAAACTCTTACAGTTGGATTTCCTAACCGTGAATAGATATTGCCCACTTCTTCACCAGCAAAACGTTTTTCTCCTTGTTCCGCCGTTGAAAAAGCAAATGTAGATGTTTGATATAAAGGTACGGACAAACTGTCGTGATGAATTGAAGTGTCAAATCCTTTATGAACGACTGCCGTTTCTTTTTTCATCTTTTTGTTTTCCATAATAAGCACCCCTTTTATGTAAACGCTTTCATACCATTCATACCTATCCTACTCGATTCCATCTTTTTTGAAAAGGTCAACTACCCAATCGAATCATTAAATTGTCAAGGTAACGTCTTGACATAAGTATAGGAAATCGATACAATGGAGGATGTGTAAAATAAAAGCAGCAGTTGTATGGTCTTATTCGTTTCATTTTATTCCTCCAAACTTTTTGGATGGGGTATCGTGTAACCCTTGGCTGCGAGGGCGAGGATACATGAAAATAAAATGACAGTTTGATTGATACATCTGGTCTTATTTTACAACAAAATAAAACCACTTAAAGGAGGAGTCTCTCATGGCTCGTTATACAGGTCCAGCATGGAAACTGTCTCGTCGTCTTGGTTTATCACTAAGCGGCACAGGTAAAGAATTAGAAAAACGCCCTTACGCACCAGGACAACACGGTCCTAACCAACGCAAAAAAATCTCGGAATACGGTTTACAATTACAAGAGAAGCAAAAGCTTCGTCACATGTATGGTGTAAACGAACGTCAATTCCGTACACTTTTTGATAAAGCTGCTAAAATGCCTGGTAAATCTGGTGAAAACTTCATGATTCTTCTTGAAACTCGCCTTGATAACGTAGTTTACCGTTTAGGTCTTGCACGCACTCGTCGTGGAGCTCGTCAATTAGTTAACCATGGCCACGTAATGGTTGATGGAAAACGCGTTGATATTCCTTCATTCCGTCTTAAAGCAGGTCAAGAGATTTCACTTCGTGAAAAATCTCAAAACCTTGATATCGTTAATGAGTCTATGGAAGTAAACAACTTCGTTCCAGAATACTTATCTTTCGATGCAGACAAAAAAGTTGGTCAATTTGTTCGTCTTCCAGAGCGTAGCGAATTATCAGCTGAAATCAACGAATCATTAATCGTTGAGTTCTACTCTCGTTAATCGAGATACTTTGCAAAAGTAGTATTTAAAGCCTTCAAGACCTTGTTAACCCAGGGTTTTGAGGCTTTTTTCATTTTTCTAAAATGCAATATAAAGCAAGATAAAGCAGGTTATTGGGGTTAGTTTGGGGCTAAATGGGGCTAATTATTAATATAAATGGCGGCATATGTACAGGAATGTGTAAGTAATTTAAAGCAACTCAAGTGTTTTCTGTTTTTCTTTTGGTTTTAATAGACACGGTACGATTCTGGCCTTAGATGACTCTCACCTTTACAGGGTGGAGGTCACTGGTTCGAGCCCAGTCGGGATCATTGGGTGCCAAACACGCAGGAAACCTTTAGGAACAAGGGTGTTCCCGAATAAGCATCATCTCTTACGAGATGGTGCTTTTTCTATTAATAAAGATATGGGTTGCGATTTTTAATATCAAAAAAAATCACACTCAAATGAGTGTGATTTTATATTGTTTCCATCTCTTCTTTTCTTTAATGACCTTCACACTGCCAGTATGATCGTCATTTAATCACAACTTTATACAAAACACTGTATGATAGCTTTTTATAAGTTTTTAGTAAACATCCATCAAATCATCTATTGTTATCTATAATGGTTCACACCAATTTTCACATCAATTTTACATCATTTTCTTCTCCACAATACGTCTCTTCGGAGATGATACTTTTTTAATTAACACCTGATTAAGTTCAATTCATATGATTTGGTGGTGTTTTTATTACATCATGCCGCCCGTAAGGTAAGAGTGTGTAATATCTTTAACGATGTGTGCGAAAATTTCAATATTTTGAGAAATCTGAGGTGTAACGTCTTTAACGAGAATTTACTATTGTTCACTGGATTGGGTTAGCAAAATGTTAGCATTTAGGGTTAATAAAAAAAAATTGAAGTTCATAACAAAGTTCTCAATAATATGGATACTTTAAAAGAATAAATTTAATTAGCAATTCTTTATTTCTTCCGCCGAATATCCCTGTCCTATTACTTTGAATTTTCTAAAATAAATTTACCCATTTCGATTGCACAATCCTCACTTTGAGGATAGACTCCTACATTATCAGCATACGCATGTCCAAGACCTTTATATAAAACCGTTTTCGTTTCTACCCCTGCCTTAGCCAACTTTACTGCATAGGCTAGGCTTTCTACCTTGAGATAATCATGTTCACCTACTGTAATAAAGGTTGGCGGTAAGCCCTTAGGATTTCTCTTATATGGCGTTAAATATTCATTATCTATTTCTGTAGTCCCTAATATATTCCCTAATGATTCTAGTGAGCCAAACATGTCTAACATCGTTTTAATACCTGATCTATGTTTAGGCGACATCTCATATTCATCAATACTCCATTTGTAATACTCATCTTCAATTCCAGCCATGTTTACTGTCGGATAAAGTAACAGTTGTCCCTTTACCATTCCTAATCCATCTTCCATATCCCTGGTTGTACAATATTGTGTTAAATTACCTCCTGCACTATCCCCTGCAACAAAAATATTACCCCTAACCCCACCTAAACTTTCTGCATTATTATAAATCCATTGTAAAGTAGAATAACAATCTTTATGACCTGCTGGGTATGGATTCTCTGGCGCAAGCCTATAATCAACTGACACTGCAAGGATATCTGTATTCTCTACTATTAACTTAACAAACTCCTCTACAACATCAGGAGAACCTCCAAAGAATCCTCCACCATGGATGAAATATAAAACCGGGGCATTTTTTCTCATTGTTTCTGATGTATAAATTCTTATCGGAATCTGATTCCCGTCTTCTCCTGTCACATGTCTATGTTCTATTTCAATATTCTTTTGAACGATAGGATTACTTTTTATCCCATTAAACATTTTCCGAAGCCTTTTAATTCCTTTTGGTGAAATGTCCATCTTCATTAAAAATTTCGGCATATATTTCATTAAAAAAAGCTGATTTTTCATATCTTTATACAGACGTGGATCCATTGCACCTTTTTCATCACTGTCTGGCAAGTTTTTAACTAGAACCTCTACACCCTTCAGCATAATGGTTTCTTCACGTTCAACAAGCTTATCTAATAATTCTTTTGAGTACCTTCTTTCCATAACTATACACCCTTTTTTTAGATCATCTTTTATATATTATAAAAGAAGAAAATAAGTCGCCCTGAGTTTTAACCACTCAGTTTTGGAGTCTTTTTCTCATCGAAACCCTTAAAGGGTAATCTACCCCATCTACCAATGCAGTTGCACTATCTATCGTCATTAATCACTATTCTGATTACTTAATTATTTTCACCCCTCAAACCTGCATTGCCTCATTGCCCGTTATAATGAAGCATGCTAAAAATCCCACTTTCCACACTTTTCAAGTCAAGTTTTGACGCTTTTTCACCTATTTTTTCATCAATCCACGGATTCCCTTTAGAATATGTCCATTCATTATATCTATGAGTCCCTCTATCCGTTTAACTGATAACGTGCCTTGTGACAACATACCCAGCTGACGCAGTGGCATATCTACTGCCATTTCCTGTATCATCTTCACAATGTCACTTGAATCACCCTCGTCCCCTGCGAATATTTTCATTGTCGACTTTTCTACTTGCTTATTCATCATACGTCCAATCCAGTGAACTCTGATATCTCCTAGCGTAGAATTGGGCGTAAAGGGTCTTAGGATACGCTCTTCCGGTACTTTTCTTCCTAAAACTTCCTCAAATTGTTCCTTTGGGACATCATAAGTTCCTGGTTGTAAAAGATTGTAATAGCCCGGTGCTGCTGTACGATAATCAGGTATCGCTCCCTCTTGACTGCTATCAACAGTAACCGTATCATTCAATCGTATATCTCTTGACGATGCACCAATTTCAATCTTATAATCGCCGCTTTCCACAAACCAGTCTTTCACATTAATATTATAGTAAGCAAATGCACGCCTTTCTAATGTAAATGTAACCGTCTTACTTTCATTCATCTGCAATTCCACTTTTGCAAAATCTCTAAGTTCACGCATAGGTTTATATATAGTACTTTCGGGTGCTGAAATATACAACTGAACAATTTCCTTTCCAGCCTGCTTTCCGGTATTGGTAACGACCACCTCTACTTGAAGTGTATCTCTGTCTCCAATCTTCATTGCACTAAGCTTTAATCCCGAATAGGTAAATGTTGTATAGGAAAGCCCGTGTCCAAACGGATACATCACCTGTTTTTGCGCTTTATCATAGTAACGATATCCCACATAGATACTTTCCCGGTATTCAATATTGCCTCCTGTACCAAAATGAGCAATACTAGGGGTTTCAGTAAGTGTTAACGGATAAGTTTCTGCTAGTTTACCACTTGGAGAATAATCCCCAAAAAGCAAATCATATGCGGCGTAACCATTGTTTTGTCCCGAAAGATTCATCAAAAGTATTGAATCAACTTTGTCACGCCACGGAATATTTACAACTCCCCCTGCACTTATGACAACCACTATCTTTTTTCCGGTAGCAACCAGTTCATCTATCAATCTAGTGTGTGCCTTTGGCATATTTAAATGAGTACGGTCAAATCCCTCGCTTTCATAGCTATCCGGTAATCCAACAAAAGCAAATATCACATCCGCTTCTTTTGCTACTCCAATTGCTTCGGTAATCAAAGCTTCATTCGGTTCATCACTTGTGGCCGAATAACCTGGTGCAAAAGAATAGCTTATATTTTCCGCATCAAAGGCATCACTTACGGAAGTGATCCGGTTTGGAGATATCTTTGAGCTTCCTGCCCCTTGGTAACGGGGAACCTTGGCAAATTCACCTATTAAAGCAATCTTCTTATGTTTATCTACCGGCAGTACATTTCCTAACTTCAACAACACTGCACTTTCACGTGCAACACGTCGTGCCAATTCATTATGTGCTTCTGCATCATAATGTGTTGCCTGTGTTTCCTCTGCCTGTAGTGCGATAGCCGTCATTCGCACAGCACTAAGATCAACAAGTTTTTCGTCCAATTTCCCTGCTCGAACCGCATCAACAATCAATCGGTCCGAAGCTCCATCAAAAGCTGGCATCTCCAAATCAAGTCCCGCCTGGATACCTTCAACCCTGTCATTCATAGCTCCCCAGTCCGTTACTATGGCTCCCTCAAATCCCCATTCACCGCGAGGAATGTCTGTCATAAGAAGTTTGTGTCCAGAAGCATAAATGTCGTTTATCTTATTATATGAACACATCAATGTCCAAGGTTGCGCTTTCTTTATCGCTATTTCAAATCCGGTAAGATATATTTCTCTCAATGCCCGCTCATCAATTACCGAATTTGAGATAAGACGCGCTTTTTCCTGATTGTTCGCAAGATAATGCTTCAGGCTGGTACCTATGTTTTTACTCTGTATCCCACCAATGAGTGCAGCAGCCATTTCTCCTGTCAGAAGCGGATCTTCTGAAAAGTATTCAAAGTTACGGCCACAAAGCGGACTGCGCTTTATATTGGCTCCCGGTCCCAGAATCACAGCAACCTCCTCTTGTACACATTCCTCTCCAAGTGCAATACCCATTTCATATAATAAATCACGGTCAAAGCTGCAGGCTGTTGCTACAGCCGTAGGGAAACAAGTAGTTGATACCGAATTATTAATACCCAAGTGATCGGAATCTCCTGCCTGTTTACGTAAACCGTGGGGACCATCCGTTACCATCATTGATTTTATTCCAAGACGTTCTATTTCTTTTGTATTCCAGAAATTCTTTCCCGAGCAAAGACTGGCTTTTTCCTCAAGAGACATCTTCTTTACAAGTTCCTTTGCTCTTGGTAAAACACTTTTTAACGTATGATTGACTTTTTCCATGCTAACTCCTTCCCTTATGCGCGCGATATATTTTTTGAATAATTAAATTTTATACGATAAAGTAATACTTGTATTTCAAATTTGTTTTAAAAATTATATAAAAGGCACGCCCCTTTAGAAAGTGGGTAATATACATGAATTTAAATGAATTAAGATATTTAAGTAAAGCACTTGCCAAATCCACAAGTGCTTCTGTCAGACTCTACCAAAGAGAAAATCAAGTCTACTACTACTCGATATATCCCATGAATCCGGATCCTTTTCTGCTTTATGAGAATAACATGCTACAGTCTGAGCATATTGCCGGTATCATTACTACCGACTTGTTTCAATTTTATGGTTATGTTTCATTGGATGATGATTATCGAATTGTGATAGGTCCATCTTCCATTTTAACGAAAGACAAAAATAAATTAGATAACCTTTTATTTTTATTGGATGTAAAAGAAAAATATCATGAAGAATATATAGGTAAACTGAAGTGCGCCCCCTCTATTTCTGCCGAACGTATAGGATGGCTCCTTTCCTTTATTGCTTCCACTATCAATAAGAATCCACTTTTTGTAGAAGACGTATTTGTAGAAACAAAATCAGAAAATCATCAAGATGATATTATGAATAGCAGTATGCAGAATACATTATTTTTTTCTGGTGAAAAAGAATCCAGTACTCTTTTTATCGATAACTATCAAAATGAAAAAATGCTATTGTTCTATATAAAAAATGGTCAGCCTGAAGCTTTAAAAGAATTATTCAGTGCCTTTCCAAAAATAAAGGCCGGAACAATGGCCAATGATACCTTGCGCCAACTTAAGAACATGGGAATTTCTTGCGCTACCGTAGCTTCTCGGTCCTCAATCGAAGGGGGATTAAATGTCCAGACTGCATTCTATTTATCTGATTTGTATATTCAAAAGTTGGAAATGCTTCGCAATGCTGCATCCATATACCCATTAATCAAGCAAATGTTATTAGAGTTTGCCGAACGTACAAAACAAGTAAAATATAATTTCAATAGCTCTTCTAAATTATTTTTAAAATGTGCAAATTATGTTTCCATAAATTTGTTTAACAATATCAAGATTGAAGAAATAGCTACCGAATTCGGAATATCACGCTCTCGTTTGAGTAATCAGTTTCATAAGCAAACCGGTATTACCTTAACACAATATATTTTGCAAGAAAAAATTTTAGAATCTCAGCGCTTACTGCAGTTTACTAACAAAAGTAATGCTGAAATTGCATTACATCTGGCGTTTTCCTCGCAAAGTCATTTTCAAACAGTATTTAAAAAATATACCGGCATAACCCCAAACAGATTTAGGAACGCAAAATCAGATTTATAATTTGCTTTGTATCTGTTTTTTATAATCATTAAATAGAATTGGGTTTTCATAGTGCCTTGGAAACAGACCGCATTTGCAGATGCTTTGAAATCTCTTTAAGGAACATCCGTAGCAATTCTTCATAAATCAGACAATTTAAAAAAGAGGGATTAAGATTTTTCATCTCAATTCCTCTAATTTCCCCTTATTTAATTCTGTAATAAACTCGTATCTTCGACCTCCCCTATCCATAAATTCGTTCATCACCCAAAACACTAATAGTAAAATCTATTGGTTTAATAATTTACTTTCTATCTTTTTAGGTTCCAGACCAAAACTAATGTAAAAAATTTCATATATCAATAATAAAATGAAAGGAGGTTGTGTTATTTTGGAAAAGCATAAAGACACGGACTGCGGGTGCCATACCCGCGATTTTGATTTAGACTTCAGAAATTGCTCCTATTGGGCATGTTGTCCTTCAAGTTGTGGATGTGGGTATGGAATTGGATGCAATTGCTGTCGAAATCGTTGCCGCAGGAATTTGTGTGATGATGATTTCAGTATTCGATTAGCAGGATTGACGGAGGGTCTAAATTACCGCTTGTATCAACTTCTTTGGTTCAACGTCAATATAGAACTGGAGAATGGCCATTCAGCGTTTGGTAAAATCATTTATGTGGGGTCCAATTTTGTTGAATTGCTTCTGCCGTTAGTTGACGGAGAACCAGTTGAAGAAGAAATGGAAGAGGAAGAATTAACTCAAAAAGATTTTGAGGAAAAATCGGAGCTTCATGGAAATAGGGAGCATATGAAAGGCAGAACACTGATTTTTTCCATTGATAGGATCGTAACCGTTGAAACAGCTATATCTAAAGATTGAATAAAGAGTTCTATCAAGTACCTCACCAGTTAAAAAATAAGTCAGCTATTATGAAGGTTTCCTTCAAAAAGCTGACTTTTTTTGTTTAATTGTTTAAGGTAAACAATTTGATTTTAACTATTGAAATGGTTGTCAGTTGTCCAGCCACTTCTAGACTAATTGATTCTTTATCTACTTTTTTCATTTGTCCTTCAATTGTTTGGCCATCAATTTGTACTTGTATATGTTTTTCTTCATATACAAGTAAATAGATGTTCAGCCTCATCCTGAAAAACAGATGGATTAATTCTGGCGAAGATGAAACGACATCCCCGAAGTTAAAGGTCAATTCCCGGCGAAAGCAAGGATCGATTTCCCTTAGTTCAGGGTCATCGTAAGGATCCGCAAAACGCCCAAAAGGCTTAACTATATCGATTTGACTATATGGGTAGATGAATACCTTTTCTTCATTGCGAAGCACAACAAAATCATAGCCTGACAGGGAGACTTTCCCCTCACAGGTTTCTCCTGATAGAGCGGTAATCTCAACTCGCAGTCCAATTAAACCGTCAAAAACTTTCTGATAAGTTTCATCTGGCAGCCGCTCCTCGCCCAGAGCCAGATCAAGAAGCAATTCATTTGCAGCCCTTATCTTTTCAATTACTCGTTCCAAATCTTCTTGCGGAAGGCAGCTCGTAGGGGAAGGAATATTTGGGGATGGGTACCGATCGGGACAGCATTGTACGGGTATAAAGAAATAACTTTCTTTATCAAACTTTTTTTGTACCTTTTCATCAGATGATATTTCCTCATGGTTTTCTTTTTTCATTTTCTCACCCCCTTCCCGAAAGTAATTCTATGTAGAAAAAAGAGAAGAAATTATTCTTCTCTTCTGTTCGCTCTATTTCTCTAATGGAGGCAAGTGTTCTTGAATCCCTTTGTGAATTCTCATTATCCCCCACATACCCTGCTCTATGTCCCAGAGTATATTTCCTGCACGGTACATATAATCCCCTGGGAATCCCATATAAGCGCCAGCGCCGCCGAGCAATTCCAAATTGCGCGCTGCCCCCGCTACGTTCAATCCTGCAAATGATTCCGTACGCGAATTCAAATTTTTCACTTCAAATCGAAAGCGATGTCCATGAATATGGAACGTATGCGTCCTGCGCCTTTCTGCTGGCGTCACCAATCGAATTGTAACCGGGTCTCCTAAGTAGCTTTCAAACAATGGCGTAGCTGGGTCCCCGAAAACACACGAACTGAATAAGTCTTGCAGCACTGAATGTTTGCGGTAGCGGTTGACCAAACGTTCACTTCGATAGTTGAATCCTCTGGAACCTTGGTCATACGTATCGACTTCGTCTTCATCAATGTCCGGAGGTGGCAAAATCATCCCCGCAAGAGGATCGACTATTACCTGTTCTTTTTTATCAAGCAGCCTTACGCCGTCATGCATGATGATGACGAATTCCCTTATGCTTGGAAGGAATGGGTTACGTAGAACCACATTCGCTCCGGTTTTGACCGGCTTCAGCGTATAGGGATCTAAATGCTCTGTTCCCCTTGGTTCGGCAATAAATGCGCCGAATGCGCCGTGGGACTTATGGTTGCGGATATCCGCCATATCCCACATGCCGCATGCACCCATTGGGGCATCAACATACCAGCGATATTTCCTGCTTTCACCTGGCCCTACCGTTTGGTCTCCATTGAAACCAACTGTTTCCCCTGCAGATGTTTTCACATCATACTGGATCAATTGAGGGTGCATGGAGATTCTCAAAGATGGCGGATAGAAAGCCTGCTCCTTTACTTCCGGATAAGGGTAGATGCCATCCTTGAATGGGAATAGATCCAGTTTCAAAAGGCTAGTGAGAGCAATTTCAATTGTATCTCCAACGTTTCCACGAATGACCAGCGGTTCCGGATTTTTCTTTCCTTTTAAAATAGCATCCATATCTTTCCTAAGTGTGAAAATGATCCCATGAGGATCGTGATCTTCAAAACTGTTATAGCTAAGTGGCACTTGGAAAGCTACGATATCGAAATAGCGGATTGGACCTTTTTTGACTGGAACTTTAGTAGGGTCATCTGCTTTAGGAGGCTTTTTCCCCGTACATTCAGGGAGTGGCCTTGAACGCTTTAAAGGGGCTGGACGGTCAGATAAAGGGATAAGACCCGGAACTCTTTCATCAAATGCCCTAATCAATCCCCAAAGCCCATTCCATAGATCTTCTTCCGTTTCAAATGCCCAGAAATAATCTCCCGCTCGGGGAATAAAAGTTTCCATGGTAAAAGATTCGGATATTCCAATATGCTGCTGCTCTTCGACATTTGAATTCAAATTCTTTCGCTGCTTTAGCCACCTCAACCCATGGACATTGAAGCTATGGGATTCTTCCTGACACCCTTGGAGGAGCCGGATCCGAATGGTGTCTCCTTCGTATGCTTTCAATATCGGGGTAATTGGATCACCATTCACATAAGAACTGAATGTATAGGCAGGATCGCAATCAGGTCCTAATCGGAATTGAAGGGGTTCATTTTTGTAGTTCACCCCGAATAAACCCGGGTCATCAAAAGAGCCTGGGAACCCAGGGGGCTGAAGGGGTTTGCCGTCTTTATCGAACAGCAAGGCGAAATCCTGTGCGAATAGCACAAAATCCCGATAATCAGGAATCAAGGGATTCCGGGTAGTGACCTGGGCGCCGCGGGCAACCTCTTCCCCTGTAGCCGAATCGAGAATCTCCGTAAATCGCGGGTGGACAACGCCAGATCCGAATACACCATGCTGCTGATGGGAGGCTGGAAATAAGTGATCATGGACGAACCAGGCTTTCAACTCGATATCAGCGTAATATTCATACTGGATGGTTTCACCTGGCAGTACCGAAGAATCATAGTTCCAGCCGACATTTGCCCCATCGTTCACCAGAACATCAAATTTTACAAAGTGAATATGGAAACCGGTTTCGTACGCTCTCGTCACCAGCTGGAATGCATCGCCATCAAGAATATGGGGCAATCGGTTTGTAAAATTAATGCGGATGCTATTATGTGCCGATGCATGGAAAACGAGCGGTTCAGGCTCTTTCTTGCCTGAACATACATCATCTAGGTCTTCATCCAGCACATAAATCCTGGCTTTCGGATCATGCCAGCCCTGTTTGTTATAGGTTACGGGCAGTTCGATTACCGAGACGTTAAATTCCTTCACGATTGCATCTTCAGGTGATGGATTTACAAATACAGCCCCTGGTCTTGGATTTTTCACTGCTGCGTTGCGTTCCAGTTCCGTCAATCCCCGTCCCCCCTTGATTCCCAGAGGTGGACGAGGCGCCTTGTAACCGACCTTCCCTGGGATGAAATTCGGGAACCCCGGTTTCAATTTTGTAGGCTTCGGCGGGGCTTTACGGTCAGGCAATGGCTGCAAAGCCTTTATAGGGACACCATTCGGGTAGCACTGGCAACCGTCCTGAAGCGTATCAAATATTCGGTTCATGCCCCACATTCCGGCTGCGAAATGCGGATACAGATGGCAATGGACAATGGCGTCACCAAAGGAGCCTTGTAGGCTTCCCAACCCGTAAAGAGGCTCAACTGTGTAGTGGGATTGAGGACTTATCGCTTGGGAATCTAGCATTTCCGAGTTGAGGTCTTGCGGATCACTCAACCATTGATGTACATGATAATGAAAGACGTGCGTCTCTTTCACCCCGCCATGTATCACACGGAATTTTGCAGGATCCCCTACATATCCCCTCAAAATCGGGGTTGATGGATCTCCAAATACCCATGAGTCATGATGGACTTCTTCACCTTCCGTATTAGGTCCTACAACCCCTTCTTCAATGAGCTGCTGGCGTCTGTTGATCGGTTCATACCGGTAGTTAGCCCCATGAAAGGATTCCTCCTCCTGATTAGTAAGATGATTGATTGGCCGGTTTCCCGTTAAATCATCGACCTCCATTTCATCATGGAATATCCAGGCGTATTCCCGATACGAAGGAAGCAAAGGATGATGTACATCAGCATACACACCGCTATTCATGGTTTTGCCCGTCTCTGGGTCCGTCCACCAGGAAAAGCGGGGCTGGATCAATAAAGCCCCAAACAACCCATTGGAATTGGAACCATTTTCACCGCTTGCCGGATTGCCCAGATCAGAAAAGATATACGTTCCTTCTTTAACCGCATGCAATCGATATAGAATAGATTCCCCTGGGGCAGCCGTCGTATCTTTATTGAACCCTACATTTGCTCCGTCCGATTGGCATACATCATATTCGGCTTGCTGAAAATGCATGCCTGTATTGAAATCCAATTTATTTTTGAAAAGAATTTCAATCGTTTCTCCTTCATTTGCCCGGATTACGAGAGGCTGGACGAGCTCTACAGGAGAGAAAGGATTCTTTTTGACCAAGTCTTTAACTTTATGCTCATTTTCTTTCAGAACGTACATCATCCCATTAGGGTTGTGGTCTCCAAATGAATTCAGAACAATACGAATCGGAATTGCTGCTACATCATACCTTCTTGTCATGCAAGTTCCTCATCCGAATAATCTTTTAAATAAGGAATTTTTGCCCCGGTGCCTGTTTCAATGTAGAACACATCAATGGAATCGATATGAATGTTCCATACCTTTCCTTCCAAGGCAGGTACGGATGTGGTTTGTACATACAATGTCACGATATCTCCCAATATTCCTTTGATCTTGCCTATGAACATAAATGGAAAGGCTTCAGTCAATATGAATGCCCGCCGTCCTATATTTTTTTTGAAATAAAATACAAGAGCTTCCTCTCTTGTATCATTAACCGGCCTGCATTCACTTTTTTCGTTAGTCATTTAATAATCTCTCCTCAATTATGCTAATGGGAACACTTCATCAACAGGCACTTCCGTCGAGTAAGATACAATTTGCTCAAATGGAATGCTTATCGGGAAAGGAAAATTATAAAATGGAGCATTCACCATTTTAATGATGACTGGTGACAACGTCATATGACCATGCTGAACGTCAGAAACCGTTCCAGAGAAAATGGGGCGGAATACTTGGCCGAGTAAGTTCAGCTGGACGGCCCGGGTTATGACAATTAGGTCATCCCCAATAAGCTTTTTCAGCTCTTCATATAAATTATCCTCTGTTTGTTCCATCAATTTGCCCCCTTATTATTTCAATCTTTTTCCAGCCATAACTTCAGGACCTTTTTCCACAGTGAGATTATCCCGATAGTTGAAACAAAGCGAATCTCATTTAATGGAATCACGCTTTCTTTTTTCTTTGACAGCTGAAGAATTAAATCTGCTTTTGTGGCTGACGCGATTTTCCCGAAAAAGATGTTGTCAGCTGTTCTGGTTTCAACCCAGATTCCTTTCCAGGAGTGAAGGTTTGTTTGAAGAGATTCTTCAAAAAACTGGCGGATTAGGACGTCTTTTTTAGCTACTGTTTCACCGAATTGAAGAACGAGCTTTTGCTGGAGGTTATTATCATAAATAAAATGTTGGTGAGTATTGGAGTAAGTGGGAAATCCAAAGGGGATGGTTGCAGATTGAATCGCTCTGTAGGGAATCCATAATCTTTTTTTCAGATCTGTCAGCATGACAAAATCTCTTCCAATCGTTGCAACTTTTCCCTCAGTCGTCAAAGGGATATCCTTTTCGATGACAGAAGAAACGACAACTTGCTGGTTCCGCTTCATTTTAAAAAACTGCTTCAAGAAAAGGACTTTCCTGCGGGATTCGTCTTGGCTCGTCACTTTAAACAGGTTTTTCTGGGCGATATACTCGGAAAGAATTCTCGTCTCTTCTTCGGAAACCGCACTGGTTGGTGAAGAAAACGAAGGATTTTTGTTCAAATCGTCCGTTGTCTGGCCTAACGATCCCGTTTCCTCAAAATGATCCTTCATATGCAGGCTCCTTCATTTTGAAATCTCTTCCATAATTTATGTTGAGCCCATAATTTTATGAACTATAAAAAGACTAGACCAGCCAAACTATTCTGCTTCTTTTATCAATTGCATGAAATGGTGGAGAATTTCCTCGGTATTCACTTTTTTGTCTCCCACCGCCATGTCGTGGATGGATCTGATTTGGTTCTTTGAGTCCACAATATACATCGATGTGGAGTGGGTTAGGAACCCATCCTTATTCTTTTCATACACAAAGTTGAAGGACTTGGTAAACCCTCTGATTTCTTTTTCAGAGCCTCTTAAAAACAGCCAATTGTCACTTGAGATTCCAAAAGCTTCTTTATATTGGAGAATTCTTTCTTCTGTATCGTAGGCCGGGTCCAGCGTCACCGATACAATAAGATATTGATCTTCAGTTATCCCTTCGTCCTCCATCGATTGCTGCAGATTTTGCAGATCAATCATAGTGGTAGGGCAAATATCTGGACAGTTTGTATAGAAAAATGTGATAAGTTTTGGCTTATCATGGGCAGGCACTTCCTCTGTTCCCACTTCTGTCAGTTCCCAATCAGTTACGGTACCCATCTTAGGCAAGCTGGTTGATTCGGGCCAAAAGAAGTAGATGGCCAAAATTCCCCCAATCAATAAAATGGTGAATGCAAAAAATTTCATTTAACTCCTCCTTGGTTTTTTCATGAGAACGAGCTCCATTACACCCTAAATGAATAGCGAACGAGCTGGCATACGAGTGCATGAAGGCAGGCAATGAAAAAGGCCAGAATATACATGTTTTCAGCAATCATGGCTTCCGTTTCAATTGGGATCTTGCACAGGGCTGGATTTTGCAGGACTGCACCAAACATCATTCCCATGATTCCACCAATTGCACCATTATAAATTCCATTTAAGGAAGCAGGAGCTTTAATCATGGCCCCGAACTTCCAGCCAATGCAAAGTCCTATTACCAAGGGAATCAAATAAAAAATAGGCTGATTGACAGGAAGAAGCAAACGAGTGTAAAACGCCATGGCAAATGAAGACATCATGGATATAGCCATACACATCGACTTTGTAAATCGATCATCAAACAGGAAATGCTTCTTAATAAATATCCGGTAAACAAAAAAAGCTTCGAAAAAGCACCACATCAATAACAATATAATGGGCCACAAGGTTTACATCACGACCTTTTAATAGAAATGAGAATGGTGAGTAAACATAATGCAAAGACCCCATGCACGAACAAACTGAACAGGGTAGGCATTTCTACAACAGTTCCAATCATCGGGGACATCAGCCCAATGAACGCACCATTGGTCAATCCGGTTACAAACGTCTGGTAATCGAACAGAAGCCCAAATAACGCACCAACCAATAGCCCCACGGCCGTTGATATCAGCGTAATCAACGTAAAATGGAATGGAAATTGCTGCTGAAGCAAAACACCAGAAAGCAGAGCTGCCATCCCGCCCATTGCCACACTAATGTTCATCCCCAACTGAAACCCGATTAACTTTTTAAAGCTTCGCAAATAAAAATAAAAACAAAGAGCTATCCAGCCATCTACATAAAAGATGATTAAATGTGCAATTTTATCCATAGCCCCACCTCTACATAACATATGTACCAGCAAATATGAACGAACTTTGTCCACTGTAAAATGTTGTATATTTACCTACTCTATGGGATTCCTTTCTGCATACACTGATAACAGTTTGAAAAAATATGCAGAAATTAGGAAATCGCCTGATCTCCAGTTAAATTTGGTAGAATCACTTTTTCTGCAAAAAAAAGGAGGCTATACATGACAGTCGGACCAATTAATGCGTTTGATGGTTTTCCTGTATGGTATAAAGATGAAAATAGATTGCGTCTTCAATTGAATGTCGATCCTACTGATCCTTACTCAGGGATTACTCCTGCAGATTTGCCTAACCCAACGCTGCCCGTGTCATTCCCGGATAATTATCCATCGGAAGCATTTTATTTTCTGGCGGAAGCTGAAATGACTACTGGTACTGGCGAAAGAGCTAGGCTTGTCTTAGCATTGGAAGCTGCTTTTGTAAGCGAAGTTCCTAGGGATGGAGACCAAATTGTATTTGGCAGAGTGCGGATTCGTATCTTTGGATTACAGCCAAATGCAGAGTATACGGTTACACACCCATATGGAACTGACACGTTCATCGCTGAACCTGATGGTGAGGGAGCCGGGGAAATTAATTTTACAGAGGATATTGGCGGATTGAACGGCGGGGAATTCGAGCTTGCGCTTAACAGCCGCGTCCATCCATTTTTAAAATGGGATCCAAATGTTGCACCACTTGCCCCAGAAGGATATATTGGCGATCCAAATGTGCCCCATCTAATTACAGGCAGTGTGTTTGTTGATTCATTCGGACAGCCTCAAAACATTTTTCGGATTGAAGGGCCAGGAATTGGCATCGGATCCCCGGATCGCTCAACAACTCCTGGCCTTGACTCCGATAACTGTATTGAAACCAGACTTTTTACGGTTCTAGGAAAAATCTCTACCGTTTCGGGAGTCGATGTGACTAGAGCCAACTATACACAAACCGATAGCGCAGGCGGACCGCTAGATGTCTTTGCGGTTTCAGATGACACTGCACAGACGATAAGCGCTTCTGGAAACGGAATTGAGACCACCCTGCTTCAAGGAATAAACGGACGGTACTTTGCCCGAGTCGCTTATACAGGTGACCGCCCCCCTGCTTCCGTTACTGTTACAAACTTGAGTGATGTTCCGAACAGTATAAAAGAAGCCGGGCCAGTTGATTTCATTACGGCAACGGCGAACTATGACACGAATTCCCAAACTTTGGATGTCATTGCCTCATCCAGTGATTTGATTGGAGCACCGGCTTTATCCATAGAGGATTTTGGGGTTGGCGAGATCATCATTCCGCCTAACGGATTAAGCACTACAAGCCTCCCATTTGCACCGTCCCAGGTAACTATTAAATCGACAGCGGGAGGCAAGAGGGTTATAGATGTATCAGTGACCGGTTCTCCTGATGGTCCTATACCTGTAGAAGCTAATGCCGGGCCCGACCAAACAGTTGTCGTTAATTCAACCGTGTTTCTGAACGGAACGAATTCAACGGGTGCTATCACCTCATATAATTGGATTCAGTTATCCGGACCTACTGTTGCATTGACTGGTGGCACTACAGCAACTCCTACCTTTGTTGCACCAGCTTCTCAAGCGACTCTAGTATTTGAGTTGACAGTTGATGGCGAAGGCGGACCTTCCACCGACTCCGTAAGTATTACGGTTCTTGACTCCACACCACCTCCAATTGCTGATGCAGGGCCAGATCAAGTCGTCCAGCAAGGAGCACTAGTGACGCTGGCAGGAAGCGCAACAGGGCTTGCAACATCTTACCAATGGGCTCAAATCTCGGGAGTTCCCGTACAATTAACCAATCCCAATACCTCCACAGCCACATATAGATTTCCCGCACAGCCAGCAACACTAACTTTCCAACTTACAGTCCAAGGTCCTGGAGGCATTTCTTCAGACACTGTCCAAGTGACATCGGTTCCGGAAACCTTGACCGTTACTCGGGCGGAGTATCGTACTGGGGATGCAGAATGGCGTATTTCCGGGACATCAAATGTGCTTCAAGCAGGGGCATCAATCTCTATCTATATCGGCAGTAGTCTTAACGGCACTCTCCTAGCCCAAGTGCCTGTGGATACATTAGGGGAATGGGGGTATCGGGTTGAAGGCTCCTCTCAGCTGCCAGATCAAACGAGAGCTATTTCCATTCAATCCAGCTCGGGCGGGACACTCCAAAATATACCACTTAATATTCGCAATTAAAAAACAATTGGTCAGGGATGCAAAAGTACGAACGCATCAAATCAATTGCCATCTTTATTAAGGAAGGAAGGATTAAATTGGATCGCTGTCCAAAATGTAATGGATCATCGAATAATTGTAATTGCGCACGTGGGCCTAGAGGTCCTAGAGGCTATCAAGGTCCCGTTGGTTTTAGAGGAGAACAAGGCCCCCCTGGACCAAAAGGCCAGCAGGGCCCACAAGGTTTAAAAGGACCTAAAGGTAATCAAGGTCCTCCAGGTCCCAGTGGTGATCAAGGCATTAGAGGTCTACAAGGAATACAAGGTCCAAAAGGGGATCAAGGTCCCCCAGGTCCCAGTGGTGATCAAGGTATTAGAGGTCTACAAGGAATACAAGGACCTAAAGGGGATCAAGGCCCTCCTGGACCACCAGGTATATTGCAAGCAGCTCATGGTTTCGGCATTTGCAATGTAATGAGCAAAGCGTCTGGGGCTGTTAGATTTATCATGCCTGGACCACTCCAAGATGTAGAGTTAATGCAAGACGGCCTGAAAGTATTGAAATCAGGGATTTATCAAATTAGCTATAAAATCATATTGGCATCAAATACAATAACTTGTTCGCCATCGACATTTCACGTAAAGATAAATGACGCCATTACGGTAGTATCGTCGTTCACCGAATCCACCACTGCTACCTCCCTGTCCTCTTCTGATTTAGTTTCATTGCTAGAAGGAGATATTGTTAAAATCCAAGCAGAATTACAGGAGCATTTTAGCTACAAATTGGCCACCCTGCAAATTATCCAGGTAGGGTGAAATAAAAAATGCCTGTGCACTTTCGATGCCCAGGCATTTTGACTATTGAGTACTACTCTTGTTAGTTTCAATAGAGTCCCAGTTGGGGCTCTTTTTTTGTGCCTATGATACACTTATATAAAAATTAAAAGGAGTTTTTGTATGAGACTCATTTCTATATGCCCTAGCAATACTGAAGTTCTTGCCTATTTAGGCTTAACGGATCAGCTTGTCGGACTCGACGACTTTTCTGATTGGCCTTCTTCAGTTCAACATTTACCTCGATTAGGTCCGGATTTGTCAATTGATATCGATGCACTAGAGGCATTAGAGCCTGATCTTGTATTGGCTTCACTCAGTGTTCCTGGTATGGAGAAAAATGTGAACGAATTAGTAGATCGTGGTATTCCCCATCTTGTGTTGAATCCTCAAAGTTTAAACGATATTGCAGAGGATTTACTGATTGTTGGTCACGCATGTGGTATTTCTGTTGAGGCTGAAAAGATCGTCTTGGAATACAGAAAATTTGTTGATGAAATGAAGATTCGCGCTACCCTTGTTTCCACTTATCCCGAATTATATTGGGAGTGGTGGCCGAAACCAATCTTTACACCAGGACAGGTAAATTGGTTAACTGAAGTCAGTGAAGTTTCTGGTGGGCGCAATGTCTTTCGTGACGTTGAATTGGCAAGTGTTCAGACAGATTGGGATGATGTAATGCGTCGCAATCCGGACTATATTTTCCTTGCTTGGGTTGGCGTTCAGCTATCTAAAGTGAATAAAAAAGTTGTTGAAAAACGGTCTGGTTATGAGAATCTAACAGATTTACAAAAGAACAATGTACATATAATGGAAGAAGAATTGTATTGCCGTCCCTCCCCGCGCCTTTTGGAAGGTGCGTTTAAGCTCGCCAATATCCTACATCCAGATATTTATGCCGATTTAGAATTACCTACATGGATTACTGAAAATAAGTGATTACGAAAAAAGCTGCCTTGATGACGATATTAGTCATCAAGGCAGCTTTACTTTTAAGGCAAAAATCATCACAGTTTAACGGTGAATGGTGGTTCGTTGGAAACATGTCATTCTTTTAATAAAAAAGACCGTTTTTATAATAAAACGGTCTTTCCTCTTGTGTTATACGAATTTCACCATATGGTATTTCTTCTTGCCGCGACGTAAGATTGAGAACGAATCATCCAAACGATTTTCAGCATTCACGATGTGATCGACAGCCGTCAATTTTTCTCCATTGATTGAAATCGCTCCATTCGTTACATCTTCACGTGCTTGACGTTTAGATGGCGAAACTCCCGCTTCAACCAATAAGTCCACAATGTTTTTGTCTTCTTTTGGCAATTCAATGGAAGGGACATCTTTGAATACTTCTTTCATTTCACTTGCAGATAATGATTTTAAGTCTCCGCTGAATAATGCTTGTGTAATACGCAGTGCGTTATCCAATGCGTCTTGACCATGAATCATACGTGTCATTTCTTCAGCAAGCGCCTTTTGTGCTTTGCGTAAATGTGGCTCTTCCGCAACTGTCACTTCAAATACCTCGATTTCTTCACGTGTCAAGAAAGTAAAGATTTTCATGTACTTGATTACATCTGCATCTGCAGTATTCAACCAAAACTGGTAGAACTCATATGGTGATGTTTTTTCAGCATCTAACCATACCGCTCCAGAAGCCGACTTACCGAACTTCGTACCATCCGATTTCGTCACAAGTGGAATGGTCATACCGAATGCTTTTGATTCTTCTGTATGGGTTTTACGAATCATTTCAAGTCCAGTCGTGATATTGCCCCACTGATCAGATCCCCCTACTTGAATTCGACAGTTGTGAGAATCGTATAAGTGATTGTAATCGATTGCTTGAATCAACATGTACGAAAATTCCGTGAACGAAATTCCGCCTTCCAAACGTGAGGCAACCGTATCTTTCGCTAACATGTAGTTAACCCCAATGTATTTTCCATAGTCGCGTAAAAATTCGATGACATTCATCGAACCGATCCAGTCACGGTTGTTAACCAAAACGGCTCCATTTTCAGAACCAAAATCAAAAATGCGTTCCATTTGAACTTTAAGACCTTTAACATTTTCATCAATTTGTTCAGTTGTTTGCAATTGACGTTCTTCGCTACGGCCAGATGGATCTCCAATCATTCCTGTAGCTCCACCAATCAACAGAATCGGTTGGTGGCCATGTAATTGAAAACGGCGCAATGTCAGTAAAGGAACGATGTGTCCAATGTGCATACTGTCCGCTGTAGGATCCACTCCACAATATAAAGAGATTGATTCTTTATTCAAAAGCTCTTCCATACCCGCTTCGTCAGTCAGCTGGTAGGCAAGGCCTCTCCATTTTAAGTCTTCGATTAATGCGTTTGTCATTTGCCATTCCTCCTTGAAAATATGAATTGCGTAACTCGCCACTTTAGCTCAACTCCGACGCTGGAAGAAACATATCGGAAACTTGTTTCCGATTGAGTTTCTGAAGCGGAGGTGCGAGCTGGTGCGTGGAGCTAGACATAAAAAAGTCCCTGCACGATTAATAAAAATCATGCAGGGACGCTAAATACAATTTGCGCGGTACCACCCAGCTTGAAGGAACCAGTCCTTCCGCTCATCAGACACAGTATCGTTGTGTTGACGTTTAAGCTCCCAGCCTGTAATTCATGTATGCACACTGACCAGCTTTCACCACCCGCTGGCTCTCTAAACAGCACTTGCATTCATTACTTCGGACTTTTCATCACTCAAAATAATATATATTTTTTCATTGTACGCTTTTATTGTTCGTTGTCAATAAATATATTAGGCATCTACCATTTTATGATATAATAGGACAAGATTTTAGGAGGTCGATTCGGTTGAATGATCAAGTAAAAAACTGGTTGAAAAAAATAAACGAAACATGGGATAGGTGGACGAATGCACAGTGGGCTAAAGGCTTGCGCATTACCTCAGGGGTCATCTGGAATCTCGCATTAATTTTGCTTATTGTCCTTTTGGTAGGCGGCGCATTTGCAGGATCGGTGGCAGCTGGATATTTCGCTTCACTAGTCGATCAGGAACCACTTCGTGAAGAAGCGGATATGCGCGCATCCATCTTCAGTTATGAAGAGACCTCAGAAGTATATTTTGCGAACAATGTGTACTTAGGGAAAATAAGAACAGATTTACAGCGTCGTGAAACGAAGCTTGAGGAAGTCTCTCCTTATGTCCTTGATGCAGTGTATGCAACGGAAGATGAATATTTCCCAGTACATGATGGAATCGTGCCAAAGGCTATTTTCCGTGGGCTACTGCAGGATGTAACGAATTCTGATAGCCAGACAGGTGGATCCACACTTACACAACAGTTAATCAAAAATCAGATTCTCACAAATGAAGTTTCCTATGAACGCAAAGCAAAAGAAATTCTTCTTGCCATGCGCCTTGAAAAATTCATGGAAAAAGATGAAATTCTGGAAGCTTATTTAAATATCATCCCCTACGGCCGCAACGCTTCTGGTGCCAATATTGCAGGGATTGAAACCGCCGCAGAAGGAATTTTCAATGTCAAAGCAAAAGATTTAAATTTACCTCAGGCTGCTTTTATAGCGGGCATTCCGCAAGCACCTTTCGCTCATACACCATTCACTTCTGGAGGTTTATTGAAAGATGATGATGGTCTGAAACCAGGAATCGATCGGATGCTGACAGTTCTGTATCGTATGAAAGAAACCGGCTACATAACGGAACAAGAATATAACGGAGCGATTGCTTACGATATTAAAAAAGATTTCCGTTCTCCTGAATTATTACCTCAGGAAAGATACCCTTTCTTAACATATGAATTGGAACGCCAAGCAAAACAGATTATAGCGGAATTGTTAGCTGAAAAAGACGGCATTGACCCTTCTCGTTTAAAAGATGAAGAAAAATTAAATGAAAAATATACAATTATGGCCGATCGTGCAATGCGTAATAACGGCTACCGAATACATTCAACCATAGACAAAGAAATGTATGACGCTCATCAAAAAGTTAAAGATGAATTTAAAAACTATGGCCCATCTATCAAGGTTGAAAAATACAATGCTGAATCACAAAAAAATGAATGGGTTGAAGAACCTGTTCAGGTAGGCAGTGTGCTGATGGAAAATAGTACGGGCAGAATCTTAAGTTTTATCGGTGGACGTAGTTATGAAATTGAAGCATCAAATCATGCAACACAAAGATATCGTCAAAATGGTTCAACCATGAAGCCTTTATTAATTTATGCTCCTGCCATTGAGTATGGTGTGATCGGTGCTGGAAGTCCGGTCGTCGATGTTGCATTCAAAGACTATGTAGACGGCAGTGGAAATCCATACTCACCTGGAAACTTCAATAAAGAGCAAGAACTTGGTATCATTCCTGCCCGACAGGCACTGGCAACTTCACAAAACTTGGCAGCTTTAAGATTGTATAATCAAATTGTCGAAAAACGTCCAGCCGAATTTTTAAAAAAACTCGGATTCTCTCGTTTAATAGATGAGGATTATGTAAACCTTTCCGCTTCAATTGGTGGTATTAGAAATGGTGTCACAATTGAAGAAAACACAAATGCTTATGCCACTTTGGCGAATGGTGGTCAATTTATCGATTCATATATGATTGAGAAAATTGAAGATGCTGATGGCAATATTATTTTCAAGCATCAATCAAAAGCTGTACCTGTCTACTCTCCACAAACATCATATATCGTAACTGATATGCTAAGAGATGTGTTATCTGAGGGTACTGGTAGACGGGCGCAATCGGAATTGAAATTCAATTCTGATTTTGCAGCTAAAACGGGAACAACAAATAATGCACACGATGTTTGGTTCATGGGATATAACCCTTCTATTACACTTGGTGTATGGCTAGGTTACGATACTCCAACCAATTTAAATATTTCGAATGGTACTTATCAACAACCAGGAACTCGCGTCAATATGTTATGGGCTAGATTGATGAATAGTTCATATGATGTGAATCCTGAACTGGTGGACCCAGCTGCCGGATTCAAGCAGCCTAAAGGCGTTGTCTCTCGTTCATTCTGTGCAATTTCAGGAATGTCTCCATCAGAAGAATGTTCTCGTGCAGGTCTTGTTAGATCTGATTTATTCAATGCCAACACTTACGTACCAAGGAAAGCAGATGATAGCTTCGTCTCATCATCTTACGTCATGATCGATGGCAAACGTTATCGCGCACTTTCGTCAACACCTAGCGAATTTGTAGTCAGTGGTGGAGTTGGTGTGAACAAAGACTTTATTAATCGTATGTTTGGCAATATCAACGGTGATGCAAGTAAGCTTTTTCCTCAAAATTCTAGTTTTGCAGACCGGGTAGTATCTGAAGATACATTCGATGCTGATGGGGCTTCACCGGGATCAGTTTCTGCTTCCATTTCAGGAAGAACTCTAACTTGGTCGAATTCCGCTTCCAAAGATGTCGTTGGATACCGAGTGTTCAAAAGTACTGGTGGCAATGCTTTGTTAACTTCCGTCAAAGAAGCAAGTGGCAACTCGTATCAATTGAGCAGCCCAGGCACATACTTCGTGGTTGCTGTGGATATTACAGGGAACCAATCTCCCGCATCCAATATGGTAAATGTAGCAGCACCTGAACCAGAACCTAAACCTGGTACAGAACCAAAGCCGAAGCCAGATCCAAAACCTAAACCGGATCCGAAACCTAAGCCGCCTCCAGTAGAGCCACCTCCAGTAGAACCACCTCCAGTAGAACCACCTCCTGGAGATGGTGAAGGAGCATAAAATTAAAAAGCAGTGAAACTTATCAGCATCGATAAGTTTTACTGCTTTTCTATTTATCTAGCTTCAAGCGCCAGCCCACGCCTCCGCTTCACTCGGTTGGAGTCAGGTAGCGTGGCCAGCTTCACATTTCAAAGTGTCTAGATAAAATGACGTGATACGCTTTTCAATAAAGAAATGCCAACAGCTAGCACTGCAGTAGTGCAAACTGTTGGCATTTTCATTAATCTTCCATTGTAGATAAATCGCCTGTTGGTAAATCAAGTTCCCACGCTTTTAACACACGTCTCATGATTTTCCCACTGCGTGTTTTCGGTAGCTTGTCTTTAAATTCAATTTCACGCGGAGCAGCGTGTGCAGCTAATCCTTTTTTCACGAATTGTTGTATATCAGCAATCAATTCGTCTGAAGGTTCAACACCTTCTTTTAATGCTACGAATGCTTTAATGATTTCTCCACGAACTGGATCCGGTTTTCCGATTACACCCGCTTCGACAATTGATGGATGCTCGAGAAGTTTGCTTTCCACTTCAAATGGTCCTACGCGTTCGCCAGAAGTCATGATGACATCGTCAATACGCCCTTGGAACCAGAAATACCCGTCTTCGTCCATGTAAGCAGAATCTCCTGAAACGTACCATTCATCGTTAAGGAAATACGATTGATATTTTTCAGGATTATTCCAGATTTGACGCATCATTGATGGCCAGCCTTTTTTAAGTGCCAAGTTCCCCATTTGATATGGAGGCAACTCAACCCCACGATCGTCCACGATAGCTGCTTTCACACCTGGAATTGGTTTGCCCATTGATCCAGGGCGAATTGGCAAGCACGCATAGTTACAAATCATCTGAGCGCCTGTTTCTGTCATCCACCATGTATCATGTATGCGATGGCGGAATACTTCTGCTCCCCATCTGATTACTTCTGGATTCAATGGTTCACCGACAGATAAAACGTGACGCAGCGAAGATAAATCATATTCCTTCACTAAAGCATCGCCAGCTCCCATCAACATACGGAAAGCGGTTGGCGCACTATACCAAATCGTTACACCGAAGTCTTCAATCGCTTGGTACCATGCATCAGGAGAAAAACGTCCTCCTAACACAACCATTGTTGTTCCAGTTAACCATGGACCAAAAATTCCATAAGAGGTCCCTGTTACCCAACCTGGATCTGCTGTGCACCAATAAATATCCTGCTCTTTTAAATCCAACACCCATTTTGCAGTCTGATAATGTTGTACCATGGCTTCCTGTACGTGTAATACACCTTTAGGCTTGCCAGTTGAACCAGACGTATAATGAAGAACCAATCCATCTTCTTTATCGAGCCACTCCACTTGGAAATACTGAGACGCAGCTTTCAAATGTTTCATAAAATCTACTGTTTTATTATCTTCTTCCACGTTTTCGCCGACTAAAAGGATTGTTTCCAGGTGAGGTAATTTATCTACCGGAATACGATTTAACAACTCAGGGGTCGTCACAATCGCTTTTGCTTCACTATCCGCTAAACGATCATAGACTGCACCTTCCATAAATGCCTCGAACAATGGTCCAACAATTACACCCATTTTAAGAGCACCGATTAACGCAAAATACAATTCAGGCGAGCGCGGCATGAAGATAAATAAACGGTCACCTTTTTCAAGATTTGTATGGGCTTTCAAGGCATTTGCTGCTTTGTTTGTCCATTTTTTCATTTCATTGAACGTATAAGATTCTTTACGAATTGCATCTTTGTAATAAAGAGCGATTTTGTTTTTTCTGTCTGAATTTGCATGACGGTCAATGGCTTCGTGCGCCACGTTCATACGACCTGTCACATGCCAACTAAACGCCTTTTCTGCCTCTTTCCAATCGAAATTGGCTGCAGTTTCGTCGTAGTTTTGGAGTAAATAATCTCCTTGAACGACCGGAAGTACTTCAAGTTTCATTTCTACCACCCTCTCGATTACGATACAAATACTAGTTTACATTAAATTGAAAGTAAATGGCGAATAATTTTACTTTTTCGACTATGACTCTTCTAATCAAATTGAAAACGTTTTCCTTATGTTTTTTTCATGTATAATGAAACTACGTAATTCTTTTCAGGTGGTGTACAAATGGATCATAAAAAAACCTATAATGCCATGGAATTGAAGACTAAACATGGCCATTTAATTATCGAAGGACCTATATCATCAGCAGATCTTGCACGTTACGACTTTCATGATGATTTGGTGGCATTCCGACCTCCTGCCCAGCAACATAAGGCAATCATCGAAATTGCTAAGTTGCCAGAAGGCAGAATTCTTATAGCTCGTGACAACATGACCATTGTGGGCTATGTAACATTCTTGTATCCTGACCCTTTGGAACGTTGGTCGAAAGGGCAAATGAGCAACTTAATTGAACTGGGGGCCATTGAAGTCATTCCAAAGTTTCGTGGAACCGGTGTCGGAAAGAGCTTGCTTCACGTTTCGATGATGGATGATGCAATGGAAGATTATATCACCATTACTACTGAGTATTATTGGCATTGGGATTTAAAAGGTACTGGACTGAATGTATGGGAGTACCGAAAAGTGATGGAAAAAATGATGAATGCAGGTGGATTGGAATACTTTGCAACCGATGATCCAGAAATCAGCTCCCATCCGGCCAATTGTTTAATGGCTAAAATTGGTGCTCGCATTGACAATGAATCCATTCAACGCTTTGATCAGTTACGTTTTATGAATCGATTTATGTATTAATCCGCAAAGGAGTTTTTGACATATGATTGTGGAACAAATGATGAAAACAAATGTCCTGACCTTACAGCCTTCACATTCGATTAAAGATGCAATCAGTCTCCTTCGTGAAAGTAAAATCAGACACTTGCCGATTACCGATAATGAAGGCAAAGTAGTAGGGATTGTATCAGATAGAGATATCAAAGATGCCACACCTTCCAATCGGATGGTAGGACATAATCAGGATATATACTCAACACCTCTTGAAGAAATTATGACGAAAAATCCTATAACCGGACATCCGCTGGACTTTGTTGAAGAAGTTGCCACGATTTTCTATGATCAACAAATAGGGTGTCTGCCCATCGTCAGTGGTGGGAAATTAGTTGGTATCGTTACAGAAACAGATTTATTATATAAATATATTGAATTAACAGGCGCACACCAACCAGGTTCTCAAATTGAGGTTCGTGTACCGAATAAACCTGGTATATTATTTGAAGTTTCCAAAGTTTTTCATGATCATAATTCAAATGTATTAAGTGTTCTTGTGTATCCAGATATCCAAAATGACAACAACAAGATCTTGGTATTCCGTGTAATGACGATGAACCCTCTCGGAATTATTGAAGATATACGTAAAGAAGGTTTCGATGTGCTATGGCCGAACATGCCGGGAATGACAAACTAAAAAAACATGCGGTTTATATATATTCGGATGATCAATTGGGCTACAAATTTTCTGAGAACCATCCATTCAATCAGAAAAGGCTGACTTTGACCACCGATTTGTTGCAAAAAATGAATGCGCTTACAGATGAAGACATCATCGCTCCCCGCATTGCAACGGATGACGAGCTATTGCTTGCGCATGATGCACGATATATTGATATCGTCAAAAAAGCGAGCAAAGGGCTTGTCACTTCTGCAGAAACAGAGAGTTACGGTATTGGAACCGATGACACTCCCATTTTTCCGAATATGCACGAAGCCAGTGCTCGTTTGGTTGGGGGCACGTTAACTGCCGTGGATTATGTAATGGAAAATAAAGCTTCGCATGCCCTAAATCTTGGTGGTGGACTGCATCATGGCTTTCATGGGCGCGCATCTGGATTTTGTGTCTACAATGACAGTTCGGTCGCAATTAAATACATACAGCAGAAGTATAAAGCCCGTGTACTATATATTGACACGGATGCTCACCATGGAGATGGTGTACAATGGAGCTTTTATGATGATCCTGATGTTTGTACAATCTCCATTCATGAAACTGGGAGATACTTATTTCCTGGAACCGGTAATGTAACGGAACGTGGTACCGGTCAGGGTTATGGAACTTCATTCAATTTACCAATAGACGCCTTTACAGAAGATGAATCATTTTTGGAACTTTATATGACTGCTTTCCGAGAGATTGCTGCCTATTTCAAACCAGACGTTATCATCAGTCAAAATGGAGCAGATGCACACTATTTTGATCCACTGACGCATCTATATGGGACCATGAAAATCTACCACGAGATTCCGAAGCTTGCCCATCAGCTTGCCCACGAATATTGTGACGGCAAATGGATTGCCGTCGGTGGTGGAGGATACGATATATGGAGAGTGGTGCCAAGAGCCTGGTCGTTATTGTGGATGGAAATGAATAATATTCCACTTCCTCAAGTTAATCTACCGAAAGAGTGGTTGGAGAAATGGCAACCGGAATCACCCGTACCATTAATTCCCACCTGGTTGGATCCAGATAACTTATATGAACCCATACCTCGTAAAGAAGAAATTACCGAAAAGAATAAACAAGTGTTGAACAAGGCACTTTATTTAATTCGATCTCATTGAAAAAGGAGTGGACTACGCTAAGCATAGTCCACTCCTTCCATTATTTCACGGAATCTCTTTCTTCAATTCGGTGTGGCAATATTACTGTTTTCTCATCAATTTGTTCTTTGTTCATATATTTTGTCAGCAGACGCATAGATACCGCTCCAATATCGTATAGAGGTAACACGATACTCGTTAATTCTGGACGCACCATTCGTGCTAGCTTCGAGTTTTCAAAACTAATGACTTCAATGTCGTTAGGAACATGGAAACCGGAATCCTGAGCTCCATGAATTAGCCCAATAGCCAGTTCATCGTTTCCTGCAAAGAAAGCCGTAGGTGCATCTTGCATACTCTTTAAATTACTGAATGCCGCATGCCCTGCGTCATAAGTGGCTTCACTTTCCACTACCAATTCTTCGTTCATATCAAGACCTGCATCCCCTAAAGCTTTTTCATAGCCTGTGAATTTGAATGCACGATTGATGGTGGACGATAATGACCCAGAAACGTAAGCGATTCGTTTGTGATTATTTTGAAGCAAGCGATTAACCGCTTCATAAGCTGCCTGGTGATAGTCGATATTTACAGAAGGCATCTTCCCTGAAGGATCGATTGTACCTGCTAAAACGATCGGTACGGGTGAACGCTCCATCATATTTAACAACTCTGTCGATACATGTTCACTCATGAACACAATTCCATCTACTTGTTTTCCAAACATCGTTTCTAGGAGCTGTAACTCTTTATCTTCTCGTTGATCCGAGTTTGATAAAATAATATTATAGCGATACATGGTCGCAATATCTTCTATTCCTCGTGCAAGTTCTGCGTAAAAAATATTTGATATATCTGGAATAATAACTCCAACTGTAGTTGTTTTCTTGCTTGCCAGTCCTCTGGCAACCGCGTTTGGACGATACTCCAATCGTTCAATAACGTCCAGCACTTTTTTCCGAGTAGCCGGTTTTACATTCGGATTGCCGTTAACAACTCGTGAAACCGTTGCCATCGAAACGCTAGCTTCACGTGCTACGTCATAAATTGTAATTGTCATGTGCTTACACTCCCTGCTCGGTCCCTATCTCATACCATCATATAATAGTTTTCTGACGTTTTCCAACGTTACGTCAAACGAAAGAAAAATACCGGTTCAGAAATTGAACCGGTAAGATGCTTATGATTGAAATTCGTATGATTTCATGAACTTTTGAAGAGAATCGTAAAACTCGTCAAATTGCTGTAAGTTCATTTGTTGTGCTGCATCAGATAAAGCAACAGCTGGGTCTGGATGTACTTCAGCCATAACACCATCTGCGCCAATGGCAATTGCCGCTTTCGCTGTAGGTAATAGTAAATCACGACGTCCTGTTGAATGGGTTACATCCACAAACACAGGTAAATGTGTTTCTTGTTTTAATATTGGAACTGCTGAAATATCGAGTGTATTACGTGTCGCTTTTTCGTATGTTCGAATTCCGCGTTCACATAAAATAATTTGATCATTTCCTTGGGAGATGATGTACTCGGCAGCATGGATAAATTCATCAATCGTTGCAGCCATTCCGCGTTTCAATAACACCGGTTTGTTAATGGCACCTGCTGCTTTCAATAACTCGAAGTTTTGCATGTTACGTGCGCCGATTTGAACAACATCAATGTAATCTAATGCCTCTTCTAGATGATGAGGTGTCACAATTTCAGAAACAACTGCAAGATTGTATTGCTCTGAAACACGCTTAAGGATTTTCAAACCTTCAAGTCCAAGACCTTGGAAATCATAAGGTGATGTACGAGGTTTGTAAGCTCCTCCTCGGATCATTCTCAAGCCTTTATGTTGGATTGCATTTGCTACAGCTGCAACTTGATCAAATGATTCTACAGCACATGGACCGAATACAAATGATGGCTTGCCTTCTCCAATGCGTTCCCCATTAATCACAACAATTGTATCTTCTGCTTTCTTTTTACGAGAAACAAGAAGTGCTTTACGGTGATCATCTTCCTGAAGCTCCAATGCAGTTTTAAAGATTTCCTTGAAAATATGATCTACAGTTGATTGCGGTAGTGGACCCGCATTGTTTTCTTTTAGTAAGTTCAACATATGACGTTCGCGAAGAGGATCATATCGGTTGACACCTTGCTTTTCTTTTACTTTTCCAATTTCTTTTACGACTGCAGCACGCTCATTGATTAAACGAAGAATTTCTAAGTTTAATTCGTCAACATTTGTGCGTAAGCTATCTAATTCTTGATGGCTCATACCTTTATCTCCTCTCTTACCCATACAAAATCCACGAAATTCAAACGGAAGATGTATGATGCTTTTTTTGATAATAGAACCATTATAGTATGTACATTTCTAAAAGTCACGTAAAACATCTTTAACGCTTCAACGCGCGAAAGTTTTAATGCTAATTGTAATCATTGTTTTATACAAGATAAAGCCCACATATCAACTATGCGGGCTTTTTAATACTTAATATTATAGACTTTTCTTGACTTCTACAGCTTCTTTTAATGCTTGTGCGGTTGAAGTTTCGTTTGAGCTTTCCCCAACAACTTCAGACACTGTATTCGTTACAGTTTCCATGAAGTCAATTGGCTCTTCCCCTTCTGATGAAACTGTACCATCATCCATTAATGTTGGCGTTTTTGATTTAATTGACTTGACCTTATCTACCAAAGGACCTGATTTTTCTTTTAATTGAGTTGATAATTGAGACGTTTTTACTTTGGCAGTTGATGATAAATCAACCGTTTTTTCTTTTAGATAAGAAGCTTGAGTTGTCACATCTCCACGAAGCTCAGCACCCGATTTTGGAGCAAGGAATAAAGCAGTAGCTGCTCCAATAATTCCGCCTACCAATGCACCGATTAAGAAATCCTTAGAATTCATATCATCACTTGATTTTGAATAAATTGGATCTCGGTGCTGTCCATTGGAATACTCATACGCTTGTGGAAGATAGGCTTCCGTCTGATTGGATTTATTCGAATAAAACTCGTGGTTGTACTTCGCTTCGTTATAATTTGGTTTAAATTGTGTCATGTTGGTTCCCCCTTATTTTTTTGTATCTCTATTTGATTTATCTGGTTCGCTTGCATAAATCGTGTAACCTGCTCTAGCTTCTTCAATTGCTTTTCTTTCTTTCCACTTGTCGCGAATGCCTAGAGCAACATTGCTCCATTGCACAACTTGCGCAATCTTATCTTCATTGCGTTCTACCTCTGTCGTAATTGACGATGTAATGCGTCGGATTGATGTATTTAAGCCATTTACTGACTCCCCTACATTTTTCACGGCATCTACAACACTGTTAAGTTTTTCAGATTTATTTTGAATATCTGAAGCCAAACCATTTGTCTTATGCAATAATTCTGTTGTCTCTCTTGTTACTCCTTGTAATTGACCTTCTAATCCAGACATTGTGTCTGAAAATTCATTAAGCGTCTTCTTCAGCGATGTAAATGTCATCGCAAGACTAACGCAAAGAACGAGAAAGCCTATAGCTGCAACCAACGCTGCTATGTATAATATTATTTCCATTCGAGTTCCTCCTCTAGATTGTACATACTACCTATCTTCCCACACATAGCGGTAAATAAACATCTATGTTATCTTTATTCCACAAAAACATTTTATTTCCTCCATAAAAATAAAACTCCAGTCAAAAAAGACCAGAGTTTTGTGAAATTATATTTTTTGTTCGAAGGCAGCTTGGAACTTTTGAACATCCCCTGCACCCATGAATAAGTATACAGCATTTTGATGCTTCAGTAACACATCAATTTCTTCGGTTTTCAGGACAACACAGTTGTCAATCAGATCACATAAATCATCGATGGTTAAGTCTCCTGCATTTTCACGTGCTGATCCGAATATATCACACAAATATACGTTATCAGCCGTTTCCAGGCTCTCTGCAAACTCCTTAAGGAATGTGCGCGTGCGTGAAAACGTATGAGGTTGGAATATTGCAATGACTTCACGATTTGGATACTTCTGACGAGCCGACTGGATGGTTACTTTGATTTCAGTCGGATGGTGTGCATAATCGTCAATTAAGATTCGTTCTCCTTTTCTGGTTTCAGAAAAACGGCGTTTGACGCCACCGAATGTATGCAACTGCTGCTGAATGATATCAGCAGGGATTCCTTCGTAATTACATAACGAAATGACAGCCAATGCATTTAGTACGGCATGGTCTCCGAATGAAGGGATTTCAAATGTCCGGTAAAATTCATTTCGAACGAAAACATCGAATGTAGACCCAGAAGTCGTTTTCACCACATTACGAGCTTCAAAGTCATTTTCTGAGCCAAATCCATAAAACACAACGGGAACATTGGCATGGATTTTTTGTAGATGTTCATCATCACCACATGCAATAATGGCCTTATTCACTTGAAGCGCCATTGATTGGAATGCCTCAACCACATCGTCGATGCCACCAAAATAATCCGGATGATCAAAATCGATATTAGTCATGATCATGTAATCAGGATGGTATGCTAAGAAATGACGACGGTATTCACATGCTTCAAAAGCAAAGTATTGTGCTTGCGATTCACCATGACCCGTTCCATCACCAATTAAATATGAAGTTGGTGCAAAGCCACTTAATACATGTGACATCAAACCCGTTGTAGAAGTTTTGCCATGTGAACCTGTAATACCTACCGAGATGTACTGACCCATTAAGTTCCCTAAAAACTTGTGATAACGGATTACATCGATTCCTAATTCGTTAGCACGAATCAGTTCTTCATGATTGTCTTTATATGCATTCCCCGCAATTACGGTCATGCCTTTTTCAATATTATCTGCGTTAAATGGCAAGATTTTGATGTCACGTTCTCTTAGTGGATCTTCAGTGAAGAAATGTTTCTCTATATCAGATCCCTGAACCTGGTTCCCTGCATCGTGCAAAATTTGTGCAAGTGAACTCATGCCAGACCCTTTAATTCCTGTAAAATGAAACACTGTCATTTGTATAAACCTCCTGGGAAAGGTGCCCGTACTTTATTATCAATAATTCCTTACCCCATTATATCATCATTTAATCTTGCCTAGAAATGAACGATTTTTCCCACAATTATATAGACCTGGCTGGGGTTATTCTCAATTCCATTGTCAATCATTGAAGAGAAGCTGTAAATCATTTTCTGTAATGAAAACTTCCCGTGCTTTACTTCCTCTTGATTCCGAAACATATCCATGCTGTTCCATTAAGTCAACAAGTCTTGCTGCACGGTTGTAGCCTATATGAAACTTACGTTGAAGCAGTGAAGTTGAAGCAGAGCCTTGTTCCAAAATAAATCGGCACGCTTCTTCAAATAACTCATCCTGATCTTCTGCCACTTCCAGACGACGTACCAATTCCTCTTGCTCAAATAAATATGATGGTTCTCCTTGACTACGTGCGTGTTCAATAATTTCTTCCATCTCTTCATCCGTTACATAGGTCCCTTGTATACGGATTGGCGCAGACATACCATTGCCAAGGTAGAGCATGTCGCCTCGTCCGAGTAACCTTTCAGCACCTTGGACATCCAAAATCGTGCGCGAATCTATTTGTGAGGATACTGAAAATGCGATACGAGTCGGGATATTTGCTTTAATCAGTCCTGTTATGACATCTACAGACGGACGTTGTGTAGCGACCACTAAATGAATCCCGCAAGCACGTGCTTTTTGGGCAATCCGACAAATGGATTCTTCCACTTCCGTAGGTGCCATCATCATTAAGTCTGCCAATTCATCAATAACAATCAACAAATAAGGCATTTTTTGTGCAAATTGTCTTTTCTCTTCTGCCATTGCATTATAACGCGTGATATCCCTTACCCCTGTATGAGCAAACAGCTGATAACGGCGTTCCATTTCTTCTACTGCCCATTTTAGTGCAGCAGTTGCAGCTTTTACGTCAGTAATGACGGGACTGACGAGATGAGGGATATGATTGAAGGGTGCCAGTTCTACCATTTTCGGATCAATCAGGAGTAAATTTAATTCTTTCGGCGTGGCTTTATATAATAAGCTGATTAATAAAGAATTAATACAAACTGACTTACCTGATCCCGTTGCTCCCGCAATTAAGCCATGTGGCATTTTACGCAAATCAATGGTAATAGGTGTCCCAGTCAAATCTAATCCGAGAGCTGCTTCAAGCGGTGAGTCAGAATCCGTGAAGTTTGAACTCCCGACAACTTCCGATAGACGGACAGGACGGGACGTTTGGTTTGGAATTTCAATTCCAATCGAACTTTTCCCAGGAATCGGTGCCTGTATCCGAATGTCTTTCGCAGCAAGTGCCAATTTCAAATCATCCGCCAGATTACGAATTTTGCTTACTTTCGTCCCTTGACCGACTGTTATTTCAAATTGTGTGACAGCAGGACCTTGAACCATGTTTACAATTTCCGCTTTAACTTGGAAATAAGACAAGGATTCGATTAATCGAGCAGCTTGCATGCTCATCCACTCGTCATCTTGCGTCTTTTGCTCAGGTGGTACTAAATATCTCTCTCTCGGAAAAATATAGCCAGGCTGGCTATCTTCCACAATTACATGATCAGGTTGTTGGTCCTGACCAGTCGACCTTTCAACAGGAGCATCCACTGGCTGTTGTTCGATTGGTTTACTAGGAATCTTTTGTTTTGGCATTATAGTAGGTATCATATTTGTTCGTGTTGTGGCTTGCTGATATTTTGCCTTATCAGAATTAAGCATCATCACATTAAAAGGCAAAGATTTCTTTTTCTTTTCTGTTAATGGGATGTCGGTTACTTGCTCATCAATAGTCGATGGCATCTCTACATCCAACTGTTCTTCAACCTTTACATGGGACTCATATACAACTTCTTTTTCGATTGTTGCTGATTGTTCGATCATTTCAGATTCTACTTGCTTGGAAATGTTTGTTTCAGTCGGTTTAACTTCAACAAATACACTCGCCTCTTGTTCAACGACTTTAATCTCATTCTTTTTAGCCAACAACTCATCAAAAGGAGATATTTTCGAACGGAAAGGTGTTTCCCGAACTATCTCTTTTTCTGTGATAGGTTGATGCTTTTTCATTTCCTGTTCGCTTTGTTTGATGATGGTTCCAGATGGCTTAATCGACGGTGATTCACTTTCTTCGATAATGGTAGCCGCTGTTTCTTTATTCACTTCACCCAAGTTCTTTTTGGCTAATAGATCATCAATCGGAGATATTTTTGGACGATTGAAACCATGAATAGGGGATGGAACTTCTGAAGGGACAAACAGCTTCGACTGAACAGGCACTTTTGTTATTCTTGGCTTTACTTCTTGGAAGCTATCTCTTGTGGTCGAAAAGCTATCTCTTGGACTCGGAATACTTGAGTGCTCTACTCTTGGTTTTGTCGCTTGATGGACAACTGTGTTTTGTCGCTTCTGCTGCCATTGTTTATGCATATATAAAGGTTGATATTCTTCTTCCTTTTCTCCATCATCTAAATCAGTATCTTCTGAACGATCTTTCTCATCATCGCTGATTAAAGGGAATCGGAAAGGTGTTTTGGTCTCTCTGTATGTAGTCTGCTCAAGTTCTTCTATTAATATTACTTCTTCTTTTTCTATTGATTCTTCTGAAAATACTTTTTTTAATGTTTTGGTCAACCAATTCAATACAAACCCTCTTTTCGTGTCAATGCTTCCATTTTAGCAGGTTTGTAAGTCAAATCAAACGGCTTAAAAAAACTCTGCGCATCAAAATCCTTGAGTACACAGAGTTTTACCTAGTTTATGCTTGGAAAGCTGATCCTATTTCAGCAGTGTCTTCTAATACTAAAATCCCTTTTTCGGTAGGTGCATCTGGTAAAGCCAATTCTTTCGCTGAACAAATCATACCACTCGATGCAACGCCACGTAATTCTGCATCTTTGATCACTAAACCACTTGGCATTACAGCGCCAACCTTTGCTACTACTACTTTTTGGCCCGCTTCCACATTTGGGGCTCCACATACAATTTGAAGCGTTTCTTCGCCCACTTCAACTTGGCAAACATTTAATTTATCAGCATTTGGATGTTTTTCTTTAGAAGAAACATAGCCAACTACAAATTTAGGCGAAAAGTCGACCTCTAATTTCAAGTCCAAATCATGATTGATCAGCAGTTGTTGTAAAGATTCCACGATTTCTTTTGTTACTTCAACGGAGCCTTGCTCAGTCAATTGAAGATATTTACTCGAGTTAAATACATTAAATGCCCCAACTTTGCCTGTCTTTGCATCTTTGATTAACGTAATGTCACCTGTTGTTTCAGTTGTTACTTCTTCAAATGTATTTGGTACCAGTTGTACTAAAAGCACATCTCCGACACCCTTTGTATTGTAAAAAATATTCATTTGTCATTGTTCTCCTTTTGTACACGATTTTTGGCCATAATAAAGATCGGTTCCAATTCCCCGTCTTCGTAAATGAAAGATAAAGATGTGATTGGCACTTTACCTACTGTAAAGAAATGCATGGTTAACTGGGCAAGTACATCATAACCTGCTTCGTTTCGAATATCTCCGATGATTAACACATCTTGATGAGGCACTGACAATGTCATATCGCCTTTAATTTTCGTTTTCATGTCTTTCAAAAATTGTTCATTTAAAATACGACTGGCGTCATATCCATCGTTCGCATTGACAAAGTAAAAAATATTTCCTGCCACATGGTCTTCTTTCATGTCGGTTGACAGTTTTCTGACTTGGAAACGCGCAGCTTCTTTCATCTCTGAATCTGTGATATTTAACTGACTCATCATTTGTTCATCGAGCAATCGATACGTGTTCCCCAAATCCAGTGCATAATAGATTCGTGTTTCCGCTGTATGATCAGTAACAACGAATGCATGTCCTTCATTCGATTTCAACGGGAATGAGGTTGAACGGATAACAGGATAAATATGTGATGTTGATTTGGTCAAGCCTTTGGTTTCCTGTTCCATCGCGTCGAAAGTCTGGCTAATGGTATAGACAACCTCTTGGATTGCCAGATCTTTTTTCATTTCATATTTAGCCAAAATTTCTGGCAGTGAAATTTCCATACCTTTATTCAACCCAGTATGATTCAGACGCAGCCGATCAGTTTTTTTATCATGTTGCCACGTGAATGAAGGATTCGGTAGTTCTTGCTTTAATCGTTCAACTAATTGTTCTGGTTTCAAAATTTCACATCCTTTACAAAAGGAAGCGGTTCCTACCGTTTGGGCGGAACCGCTCTCATAATATTGGAACATTCTAAAGAAGTTCTGTTAGGAATTGTTCTATTTCTTCCTTAGTTTTACGGTCTTTGCTAACAAAACGCCCTGCTTCCAGTCCGTTTCTAAAGACTAAGAAACTTGGAATTCCATATATCTCTTGTTCTGCACACAAATCAATAAATTGATCACGGTTAACAGATACAAATTTGAAGATTTCAAACTTCTCTTCAACCTCTGGCATGAAAGGGTCAATAAAATGACAATCCGGACACCAGCCAGCCGTAAATAGAAACACAACATCTTCCGTTAATTTCAGAGCTTGGAATTCTTCAACAGATTGTAAATCTCTCATTTGAATTCCTCCTTTATGAATCAATTTTTACAGAACGAACAATTTCCATCATTTGCTCCATGTTCGCCGAAATGTTAGCTTTATCCGAAATGGTCGTTAGTTTCACGCCACCGATACTTGCCATAATTTCGTATTGTTCCTCACCTGATGGTAAAACAGCGATGAAACCAAAGCGACCATTTTGCTCAAAAGTCTCTTGAGCTTTAATGTCATCTTTTTTCTCAGCTTGTAATAAATCATAAAATAAATGACTATCTTGTTGTTCATTCGGGTTTACAAACAACACATACGATTCGTCGTTATCCTTCATGACGATGTTCGTTTCGTCCGAATCTTCCTCTATAGAAAAGCCTTTTGGAACAAATAATTCAACATTTTCAATTTGTTCATTCGGCTCAGCTGATTCATTTTGAAAAGCTTCTTTTGCAGCATTTATTCCTTCTCCCATTTGTTCTTCAGGAGTTGCAGAACAAGCAACTAAAGTTACTAATAAGAAAGGTGCGATCGCAATTCGCATCCATTTTCGTCTCATGTTTTTCCCTCCTATCTAAGAAAGCACTATGTTCTATTTTAATATGGTTCCCATATCGTTGCAACTTAAGTCGTTTTTTGCGTAGGATTGGCATACAAGTATTGACCTATCAATAGTTTGACAATGTGTTCAAACATCACACTGCGATTGACAAGTCCGTTTGTGAACACACCTACGGCTCCTTCTTTATGTCGTATTCCCACTTGTTTTGTGTAGGATTCCATTACAGGTCCAAGCTCTTCCCCATTTCGGATGGGTTCCGCCACTTCTGCAGGCAAAGGAATCTGGGCGCCTCCAGCGATAAATTGCTGACCTGTTTTCGTATGCAGTACACCCCAGTTGCAAACAAACAGTTGACCATTTATCTCTTTCACTCCTCCCTCGAGTCCGAAAGAAATTTCCGCTTGGGATTCCTTGAAAGCTAACCATGCTCGGTTTTTTGCGCCGAGTAAAGTTTCTTCGTCTCCAATTGGTTGATCCGAAACATTCGAGGGTACAGAAACTGAAAAGAAATCCACATTTTCCAGTAATGAAGAACATATATTTTCTACTGCGTTCACTTTTGCCTGATTTTTTGTTCCAATAGCAATTTTCATATGAGTCTCCTTGAATTTCGCACAAAAAAAGCGCCTTTTCAGGCACTTCTTTATTATTTTGGTTTACTATACATTTTGACGAATGGTATCGAGTGTTGTTTTGTCAGCAGAACGGACTAATTTCACAATTAATTCTTTTGCCGCTGCATAATCGTCCGTGTGAATAATTGAACCCGATGTATGAATGTATCGTGAACAAATCCCCACAACTGCACTCGGTACGCCTTCATTTGACATGTGTACGCGTCCAGCATCAGTTCCACCTTGAGAAATGAAATATTGATATGGAATTTTGTGTGTTTCAGCAGTATCCAATACAAATTCACGCATTCCACGATGTGTAATCATGGAGCGGTCAAAAATACGGAGCAACGTTCCTTTACCAAGTTGACCGAATTCTGATTTAGAACCAGACATATCATTTGCAGGACTCGCATCCAAAGCGAAGAACAAATCAGGTTTGATTAAGCTTGCAGCTGTTTGTGCTCCTCTTAAACCCACTTCTTCCATTACATTGGCACCTGAATAAAGTGTGTTTGGTAATTTTTCATCTTTCAATTCTTTTAACAATTCAATCGCAAGTCCACAACCATATCGGTTATCCCATGCTTTCGCTAATATTTTTTTATTATTTGCCATTGGCGTAAATGCACAGACCGGGACAATTTGCTGACCAGGTCGTATACCAATTTTTTTGGCATCTTCCAAATCATCCGCACCAATATCAATGAGCATATTATTAATATCCATTGGCTTGTTGCGTACAGCATCACTTAATAAATGTGGGGGAATCGAACCGATGACTCCTACAACTGGTCCATTATCTGTAATAATTTCGACACGCTGCGCAAGTAAAACCTGGCTCCACCATCCACCTAATGGCTGGAATCGTAACATTCCGTTTTTTGTGATTTGCGTCACCATAAAGCCGACTTCATCCATATGTCCTGCAACCATGATACGAGGACCTTGGTCATCCCCTTTTTTCAATCCAAAGATGCCACCTAAATGGTCTTGGACAATTTCATCAGAGTATTTTTCAAGTTCGCTTCTCATAAACTTTCTCATGGCATGTTCATTGCCTGGAGCTGCTGGAAGTTCAGTTAATGTTTTAAATAATTGAAGTGTTTCTGAGTTCAATGTCTTATCCCCCTAAGTACTTACAGTCTTTCATATTGTAGTCGATTTATCAGAACATTTCCATCTTTTTTCTTTCGACAATCGAATTATTCGCATGAGTGATTTACACACTGTTTGGCGGACTCAATTATGATACACTGAAAAAAATGGTTTTATTAGGAGGTTATTTAATGAGAACGAGAGATTTACTTCTTGGATTTTCCACGGGTATCGCGGCAGGATTTTTAATTCGCGAAGCTGCCCATCGAATTGACCCAACGAAACCGGCCGAACTTGTTTTGCATGGCATCAAACAATCATTTAAAGCTGAAGGACCTATTGATGGTTCGTGGATTTATATGAAGACAGAACCTTTCAAACGTCAAGCGATCTCGACTGATGTTTACAGAGGTGGCATTTCACGCGTGCATGAAGGGGAAATCGAGCAATTCGAATTTTTCGCAGATGCACGTACAGGTACTGTCGTTGAATTAATCAAAATATAAGACAAAAGCGATCCCATTTTGCGGGATCGCTTTTTTTATAATAAAAATTGCAAGGAGTTTAATATGGAGAGTCTTTTTATCAATCTTCTTTCTCTACTTCTTCATACAAATCGTGGTCGCCAATATAAATAGGGCCGTTTGCATAATCGATTCTGATTGGCCATTCATACGGAATGGATAAACGGCTGCAAACACCTCTCCAAAATTTACTCGAATCGGTTTCAAATTCATGAAAATCTTTTAATAGTTCTTTATAAGACGAACCGTCAAATTGTATATTCATATCCTGTAGCCTCATGAGAGCCAGATGTCTAACTTCAAGCCCTGCTGCCTTTTCCATTTCTTCGTCAGTTGCTTCTCCGAGAACGGTTCCTGGCGGTGGTAAGATAGCGTAGATATTATCCACTTCTTCTTCCATTTCTTGTGTTTGAATTATTTTATTGCGGATTCGATTAAGCACAACATCAACTCCTAATAGTTTTACGGCTATTATACAAATACTCTTTTAAACTACACAATCATACAATATAGCTATGGTATTAATTATTTGTCCGTTCTAATTTCTCGATGATTTCTTTTCCTGTTTCATCCCACTTGATCAATCGGTAGTAAGCATCATGATAGAAGATAAATGAATGACCGTTTGCTAAAGCTTCTTTCATTAATTTTTCTTTGGCAAAAACTGAAGTCATTGGGTAGTCGTCAAAAGCCAGTACCCACAATGGATTTTGATGAGCATGTGTTGGCATGATATCCGCCATGTGGATGATCGTTTCACCATTTTGTTCGAGCTTAATGATGCTATGCCCTTCACTGTGTCCACCTGTATGAATCATTCGGACTCCTGGAAGTACTTCAAGCTCTCCTTCGAATGTTTCAACCTGGCCTTGGATTGCTTCCCAATTTTCTTTCCAATATGTATTCCTTGAACGGATGTTTGGGTTACGCACTTCGTTCCATTCAATAGCAGATAAGTGAATTTTCGCATTCGGGAAAGTAGAAACAAGTTGATCATTTTCTCTTCTTGTCAGACCAGAAGCATGATCGGCATGCATATGTGTCATGAGAACGTAATGAATATCATCAGTCAACAGCCCTAACATAGCCAATGAATCCTCGAGTTGAGACTGTGCTTTAACCCCATTATTGCGTAATTGTCGCTCGTCCATTTTATTGAACCCAACACCGGTATCAATCAATAAGTTTTTCCCATCTACTTGAATCAGAATTGGGTCGGTACTCATGGCAATTTGGTTTGATTCGTTGGCAGGGTATTTTTTTGACCATACCATTTTTGGTACCACCCCAAACATGGAACCCCCATCTAAGTTTGTCAAGCCTCCGTTTAACCATGATAAAGTCATTTTGTGAAATATATATTGATCCATATGGAACCCTCCTTTGTACTGTTTTCAGTGTATCAAAAAACGCCACGACAATCTCTTGATTGCGTGGCGAGTATGTTATAACTTTAATCAGCCTTCTTCGTGATAAATTGAGATTCTAGGCGATAGATGGGTTGTCCTTTTGCAGAAAACTTTTCTTCGTATTCCGTCATGATATTGTCTTCTGGCATGTTTGCATGTAAATCCAGTGAAACATATTTCAACAACATGCCATATGCTGACATGCTCATTAACGAGAATTCAAAAAGTCCACGATTATCGGTTTTAAAATGAACTTCACCGTTATCAATCAGAATTGACTCATATAACTTCAAGAAGTTTTCGTGAGATAATCTTCTTTTCTCGTGTCTAACTTTTGGCCAAGGATCCGAGAAGTTTAAATAAACGCGACTAACATCATTCTTTTCAAAGAATTTGGCCAAGTGTGCCCCATTCACTTTTAACAGTTTCAAGTTTGGCAATGTACCCGCTTCCAGAGCATTTTCTAAAGCAGATACGATCACACTGTCATATAATTCGATGCCCATATAATTAATATGTGGATTGGCTTTCGCCATACCTGTCACAAATTGACCTTTTCCAGTGCCTACTTCAATATGCAATGGATTGTCATTTTGAAAGACTTCTTCCCATTTGCCTTTATGGTCTTCCGGATTTGGTATCACGATATGTGGGTGTGCAGCGATAAAATCTTCTGCCCACGGTTTATTGCGTAATCTCATAATCTATTCCTACTTTCATACGTGCTTTTCGACTATACATTATCATCCAAGTTCCCGCTATCGTCAAGTTCATGTCAATTTCGTTATTTTCCACCGCTTAGGAAGAACTGTGAATTTGTCCGCTACTTGTGGCATCGTCTTGCTCGCAAACTCCCCATCTGTGTGTCGATACATATAATCATTAGTTGTTAAAGCAAACGATTTAGCTGACATTTGATGTACTTCTTTAAACGATGTATGCTTCCCAAAATATACGGAAACAAAAACGAGTAAAAGTTTAATACGTGACAAATGATGAACAACCGTTAATTCAATTTGACCATCAGCTGGATTGGATTGGGGAGAGATTTTCATTCCTCCTCCATAGTAGGGCTGGTTACTTACAGTCACAAACCATACTTTTTTGAATGATTGACTGTAACTAGGCGTTTCTACGGTTAAATCGAAGTGTTGAAATGTCACCAATGTCTTAATGAGAAAGAATGTATAAGCAAGTTTGCCAAGACTGAATTTATTCAATATTTTTTTCACTGGTGATTTGTTTACTTGGTATGCAATGTATGCGTCAAAACCAATGCCTGCATTGTTAACAAAATAGTAATTTCTATTCTGATGATTCATTACACCGATGTCCATTTCATTCGCCAGACCTTGTGACTGCACATATTGATTGACTTCGTGCGCGTTTTGAAAGGACAGAAATCCGCGTCCAAAATCATTGCCTGATCCTGCGCCGATGACTCCTGCGATACAATTTGAACAATCGAGAATCCCTTCAATTACTTCATGGGCAGTACCGTCTCCTCCAAATGCTATAATCAGTTGGGGCTCACCCGTTTCAGCACATTTTCTTGCTAATGTAGTGGCGTGTTTTGGACTGGTTGTCATTTGGAAATCGTATGTAAAATTTAATTTCTTTTTGAATTGCTCCCACCGTTTCAACGACTTTCCGTTAGCTGCTGTGGGATTGACAATAATGGTTGTTTTCATCAAATTAGTCCTTTAAGTAAATGGTATGAATTGCTTGATAAGAGGGCGTGACTCCAGGATTGATGGAGTATACAGAAAATTGATTCACCTTGAACTTACTTGTTGCTATATGCATTTCTTTTGAAAATCCCTCTTGCTGTCCACTCCATTTTTTCGCTAAAGTGATATGCGGAACAAACTTCTTGCTATCCACAGGCAATGAAAGATCCAGGCATTTTTCTAGAATTGTACTTTGCAACTCGCTGAATTTCGGATGTTCTTCGATCGCTGCATAGATTACACGTGGCGTAGTGGGATTTCCAAATGTGGACACTCCACAAATTGTAAGTTTCATGGATGCAAAGGATTCATTGTCATCCAGCTCTAGCATCAATGTCTTCAATTTTTCGCTTTCCACGGCACCTAAATAAACCAACGTGATATGCAAATCCTCTACAGACGGCAATCTTTTGTGTGTTTTTTCCAACTGCCAATCATTCCGTGTATTAACCAGTTGTTGAGACAGCTCACTTGGTAGTTTTACCCCGATAAAATAATGTTGCATCTCATATACACCACCCTTTTTATACAACTCAGTTTACAGGAATAAGGTTAAAAAAAATACCCCTCCACTTAGTGGAGAGGCATTAACTTATGCATGCACAGCTTGCTCAATTTTTGCTTCAAATGCGGCTTGTAATTTTTTCGTCCAAACTCCTGGTAAACCTGAACCGACTTTTACTCCATCGATGACGACAATCGGCATGATTTCCGAAGTTGTCGAAGACATGAAGAATTCATCATTTGAATAAACAGTTGATAGAGACATCGGTTCTTCGACTACTGGTAAACCGATTTCTTCACAACAAGCCAGAATGACGCGACGTGTGATGCCATTTAGTATTAAGTTGGTCGCTGGATGTGTATAAAGAACGCCGTTTTTAATCCCATACATATTCGAAGAAGAACCTTCCGTAATTGTATCTCCTCTATGTAAAAGTGCTTCAAAACATCCATTTTCATAAGCTTCTTGTTTTGCCATGATATTCCCAAGTAAATTCAAGCTCTTAATATCACAACGCAACCAGCGTACATCTTCAACCGATTTGGCAGCTACCCCGTTCGCCATTTGGGAAACGGGACGTTCCACTAACTTCGTGTATGCCGTTAGAACCGGTTCAACAGCTTCGGTAGGAAAATGATGTTGTCTTGGACTTCCGCCGCGCGTAATTTGAACATACACCTGTCCAGTTGTCACTTCGTTGGCCTCGATTAAATCGTACATCATTTTATGGAATACATCTTTTGTATATGGAATGACTAATTTAATTTTATCGGCACTTTCGTAAAAGCGATCAATATGTTCTTTCGCAGTAAACATATTGCCATTATATACTCGGATGACTTCGTAAATGCCGTCGCCAAACTGGTAACCACGGTCTTCTTTAGATAAATGTACTTCTTCGTCTTTTACTAATCGATCATTCCACAATACCAAATTCATATAAATCCTTCTTTCTACGATTGATTTGAAGCCAGTTCACAAATTGCATCTGCATAAATGGCAACTGCTTTGATTAGATTTGGAATATCAATAAATTCATCCACTTGGTGGGCTACATCTTTCTCACCTGGGAATAACATTCCGAACGCTACACCTTTTTTAAGGACACGTGCATAAGTACCTCCGCCAATGGATAGCAATGTTGCCTTTTCACCCGTCTGTCGTTCATATACACGGGATAAACTTTGAATGAGCTCATCCGATTCTTCTATATAATGTGGTTTTGAATTTGATGTAACATCGACGGCGATTCCTTTGTCACTCATAATCGTCTGGCACTGTGTCAATTGTTTCTCAAAATCATAGGTCACGGAGTATCGTAAGCTGACATCCACCGTTCCGCCTTTAGCAGGATCAAAAGAAATGATGCCTGCATTCAAGGTTGTATCTCCTGACATTTCATCATTGTAGTTCAAACCGAAAGCATTTCCTCTAGAATCTTTAAAGAATGATGTGGAAACAAATTCAACAAAAGTCTTCGATCCAGCAGTTGTCACAACATCTTTCAGGAATTCAGCCAGATACACACCCGCATTTATGCCATCATTTGGTTCCATGGCATGCGCTGATTTTCCTTCCAATGTCATTTGAAAGGTATGATCTTTTCTTTCAATAGAACCTTGCAGTTGATGTTGTTGTGTGAACTGTTCAAATTCCTGTTCAATTGTATCTAGTTCACCATATACAACAGCTGTTGCCAAATCAGGAACCATGTTTGTACGTGTCCCTGCTTGGAATGATTGCAACTGCTCTTCCTGCTCTACCTTGGCCGTAGTGAATCTTAAAGTAGAAATGCCTTTTTCTGCGTTGATAATTGGGAAATCGGCATCAGGAGCAAACCCAATATGCGGCATTTCTTCTTTTTCAAAATAACGTTTTACGCATCGGAATCCACTTTCCTCGTCTGTTCCGATAATTAATCGCACCCGTTTATTTAACGGTATTCCAGCTTCTTTCACCATTTTCATAGCCATCCAAGCAGCCATTGTTGGGCCTTTATCGTCAATGGCACCTCTTCCATACAAACGGTCATTTTCGATATGACCTTCAAACGGAGGATAAGTCCAACCTTTGCCTGCTGGCACCACATCAACATGTCCTAAAATACCAAGAAGTTCTTCCCCTTCTCCCATTTCAATGTGCCCAGCCATTTGATCGACATTTTTCACTTGCATTCCCGCTTGCTGACCTTTTTGAAGCATCCACTCCAGCGCCTTTAGCGGCTCGGGTCCAAACGGGTGATCTGTTGACGATTGTTTTTCATCCAGAACACTGGGAATTTGTATCAGTTGTTGTAATTCTGCTAATAGTTCATCCTGTCTTTTGTGTGCTTCTTCCATCCAATTAATCACGTTTGAATTCCTCCTGCCACTTTCTTAAAGCTATTCTACACCTTTCTTCGAAAAATCATAGGGGGCAATTCCACTTTCTTTTTATACGAACATTATAGCGATTTTGTGAAAAAAATGTTCGTTTTTACATGTCAATATTGTAAAGACACTGTAAATTTTAGATATAATACTAGAATTATTGAGCTTTTTACTATATAATCGAATTGTCAGATAACAGTAGTCTGACGAACTAATAGAAAAGGGGCTGTTTACGGCACTCTATTCAATATAGTGGAGTCTACTTTAAGACTCATAATATCGTCCGCTAGTCTTTTGCCAAGAGAACATAAGATGAAGGAGTGGTTCTACATTGAAACCAACTACTGATCGGATGCTCAATCGTATTAAAGATGTGTACATGTTTATCCGAGATCATGGGATTGTTACGACACAAGACTTAGTCGATGAATTCGGCATCACTCCTCGCACCGTTCAAAGAGATTTGAATGTGTTAGCCTTTAATGACTTGGTCAGCAGTCCAAGTCGAGGCAGATGGACAACGACGAACAAACGCGTAAAAATGACATCTTAGACTACTTAATCAAGGTAAAAAAGAATGACCGAGAAAATCTCGGTCATTCTTTCTGTTGTAATGCTTCTAATTCAGCTTCTGTTAATGGACGATAATCGCCGAGCTCGAGAGTTTCATCCAATTGAAGAGAACCCATACGCATCCGTTTTAGATACGTCACTTTTTTACCTACGGATTCAAACATTCGTTTTACTTGATGAAATTTCCCCTCCATAATCGTCAACTCGATTTCAGACACTTCACCACTTGACAAGATAGTCAATTCACCAGGTTTTGTGAAATACCCATCATCAAGCGTGACACCTTCTTTAAACTTCTTCACATCATCATCTGTTACTCGCCCATCAATAGTGGCGAAATATAATTTCGGCACATGTTTTTTCGGCGATAAAAGCTGATGGGATAGATGGCCGTCATTCGTCAGAATCAACAGACCTTCCGTGTCTTTATCCAAGCGTCCTACAGGAAAAGGTTTAAAATGTTGCGCCACTGGATCAAGTAAATCAATGACGGTTTCATCTTTTTTATCTTCCGTGGCAGAAATGACACCAGGTGGTTTGTTCATCATTAAATAAATAAACTCTGTATAAATAACTTCTTCCCCATAAACAACAATCGAATCTTTTTCCGCATCGACGTGCATGGAGACATCCTTCGCAGAAACGCCGTTTACTTCAACTGCTTTTGATTTAAGCAAAAGCTTTACTTCTTTTCTCGAACCATAACCCATATTTGAAAGCAATTTATCTAACCTCATAAAAGAACCACCTTAAAAACCAAATTTCTTCGTATATTTCGTTAATCGTTCACCAAATAATTTCTGCGCAATTCCCAAACGAAGGGCAATGGCTCCATAAACTAGTGCGCCAACTGCACCTACAATTAAGATAATCAACATAGCCCCGAATTTAGATTCGGCAGGCATGATTTGAATTAGCACCATGCGAGTGATGACAGCGGCAATGAACATCGCTACGTTTATCAATGTAATAAGTGCGATTCTTCTTACCAATAAAATGGAACGGTAGTTTTGCGTTACCACCAATACAGCAAAGTTCATAAAAATTGCAACACTGTATCCAATAATCGTCGCTGCAATAGCCCCGTTCGTTTCCCACAAGCTGATTAACGGAATGTTCAACGCCAATTTAATTAATAATCCAACCAACAAGTTGAGAATGATCCATCTCTGTTGATTGATACCTTGTAAAATGGCAGCAGTTACAGGGAACAGACTGAATAGAATGGCAACAGGCAAGTAATGCGCCAGAATATCTGAGCCAACTGCACTTTGTTCATAGAATAAGTGATAGAGTTCAGGAGCCAGAACCGTCATTCCAATCACAGCAGGCATCGTAAGGAAATATAGGATTTGGAATGTCTGATCAAGCGTTCGTGACAATTGCTTATGCTCATTGGTCGTGAAATATTTAGTTACCAAAGGTATCAATGCCATGGAGAATCCGGTCGCAAGCATGACAGGAATCATAACCAATTTATGTGCCGTGAGATTCAGAATACCCAAATAATCGGTTTTCAAGGAATGTCCTGCATCACTCATTGCACGATTGAATGTTAATAAATCCACAAATTGGAACAGTGGATTAGCAACTCCCAAAAATACTACCGGAATTGCATAAACCAAAATTTCTTTATACATATCTTTTAAATTCACATCGTAAGAAGCTGTAGATTTTTCAAGTAAATTGTCATATTCCGGTTTCTTTTTCCGCCAATAATAATACAGCACGACTATACCGCCAAGTGCACCGACAAACGCGGATAGTACAGCTACTTGAATGGCTTCTTTTGGTGTTCCACCAAAAACATTCAAGACCAGGAAAGTGCCCCCAAGTAAAAAGATAATCCGTACGATTTGTTCAATCAATTGAGAAGATGCTGTTGGCATCATGAAACTATACCCTTGGAAGAATCCTCGAAGCAAGCTCATAAAAGGAACAGCAATCAATGCAAAACTAACCCATTGAATGGCATCCGTCACGTCTCCAACCGTATATATTTTCTCATTCTCAGCGATGGTAACTCTTGCAAGTGGTTCCGCAAAGAAATATAAAAACAAAAACGATAGGAATCCTGTGACCATCATCGCCATTAAACCGGATTTTAATAATCTTCTGCCTGTTTCATAATCCCCTAAAGAATTATATTTGGAAACAAACTTTGAAAAAGCCAAAGGCGCACCAGAAATCGCTACTGCTAGCATAAGATTGTATGGAATATATGCATATTGGTACAGCCCAATATTCTCTTCTCCAACCATCGAGTAAAATGGGATGATATAAATAACCCCTAATATTTTCGAGAGGAATAGACCAATCGTCAGAATGGCCGTACCTTTATATAAATTATTTGACATGTTTAACTTCCTGACCTCTAAATTTTAAAACCTACAGGATATTTTACCCCTCGAACATGAAAACCACAAATGGTTTATAATAAAGAAAAAAGAAGAAAGTGTGTTTATCCCATGTATGATGTAATAATTGTCGGAGGCGGTCCCTCTGGATTAATGGCGGCCATTGCTGCTGGTGAAATTGGCAAGAAAGTATTACTTCTTGAAAAAGGAACGAAACTTGGAAAAAAATTAGCGATATCTGGCGGTGGACGTTGCAACGTTACGAACCGATTATCCCAGGAAGAAATTGTGAAGCACATACCCGGTAATGGACGGTTCCTGTATAGTCCTTTCTCGGTTTTCAATAATGAAGACATCATTACTTTCTTTGAAGGTCTTGGTGTTGAGCTGAAAGAAGAAGATCATGGGCGCATGTTCCCTGTTTCCAATAGGGCTCAGGATGTTGTCGATACTTTAGTACGCCAATTGGAAAAGTTGCGTGTAGAAGTACTATTCGAAAGACCCGTTGCGAAACTTTTGATGAACGAAGATAAAATTCTTGGCGTCCGTCTGAAAAGTGGACAAGAAATCTTAAGTAAAGCCGTTGTACTTGCTGTCGGAGGAAAAGCTGTCCCTCAAACAGGGTCGACTGGCGACGGTTACCCATGGGCACAGCGTGCAGGACATACAGTCACCACCTTATACCCAACTGAAGTACCGTTGTTGTCTGATGAAAAATTCATTCGCTCAAAAGAATTGCAAGGACTCGCACTTCGTGATGTAGCGGTCTCTGTCTTGAATAAAAAAGGAAAAGTGTTGATTACCCATCAAATGGACATGTTATTTACACATTTCGGTTTAAGCGGTCCCGCTATTTTACGTTGCAGTCAATTTGTCGTCAAAGAACGCATGAAAAACGGGGAATCCCCTGTTGATATGGTTATCGATTCCTTGCCGCAAGAAAATGCGGAGTCAGCTTTCCAGATGCTGGTCAAGTTGATGAAAGAAGATGCCAAGAAATCAGTGAAAAATGTTTGGAAAGGCGTTGCGCCTGAACGTTGGCTGTTGTTTTTATTAAATCGAGCTGGCATCGAATCGAATGAAATCGGTGCTAACCTGTCCAATGAAAAAGTTCGAGCTTTGGCCAGCTTGTTGAAATCATTTACGATGAAAGTAAATGGCACTCAACCTATCGAAAAAGCGTTCGTTACCGGTGGCGGTGTTTCAGTAAAAGAAATTGATCCGAAGACGATGGCTTCCAAGAAAAAGCCTGGTCTGTATTTCTGCGGTGAAATTTTGGATATTCACGGCTATACTGGCGGGTATAACATTACCTCTGCTCTCGTTACCGGGAAAATTGCTGGCATGAGCGCTGCGCAATACGCAAAAACGATTCCATACGTACCGGTTGAATATAAATAATCATTCCACAACTAACGAAAAACGGAGCGAAGTGATCCAGTCACTTTGCTCCGTTTTTTAATTACTTCTCACTTATTTTTGTTGGCTCATGCGGAACATGCGGCCAGCGCAAACGTACGGTTCTAAACCCTAGTAAGATATAAGAATCAAAAAAGGAAAGAGGCAAGTGATTTTGTCACTTCCCCCTTTCCATAACATTATTGCGTAATCTCTCGCATCTTCTTATCCAGCAGTTGAAATGCGTGCTTTAATTCACTTTTTGGTACACTCTCATACAAGTCACCAATGCTCAATTCAAAATTACATCTTTCATCTGATGTTTCTCTTAAATACCTGGTTAAACCAATACCTGTTTCAATGTGTATTTCTGCCAACAAATGTTCCATGGTTTCCTTTGCGCCACCAAAATAGACGTGGAACATATTAGAAACAGGCTTCAATGGTAATGTTTCCACTCCATGACATGAGTTGAAAAGTCCGGCAAGTTCCTTTGCATCCTCATAATATTGCCCCATTTTCTCTGATCTTTGATCAAAATAATGATCGGCACTGATGATATATGGGTACAGACTGATTAAATCTCCCCCATGACGTCGTTTCCAAATCTTTGATTCTTGCGCAAAGTCTTGATCACCGGCCAGAATAGCCCCCGCAATTCCACCTATCCCTTTATAAACGGAGATATATACGCTATCAAATAAACTACAGATCTCAGTTGCAGTTTTTTGATAATAAGGAAGTATTTCAAGAAGTCGTGCCCCATCTAAATGCAACATGATTCCTTTCTCACGACAATGACTGGATATTTTTTCGAGTGTTTCATACGTCGGTAATTGACCGCCTATTTCACGCTGAGGCAATTCCAGCAATAGACAAGCTATTTCCTCGTCCATAGTTAGCACATCATTCAGTTCAATTACCCTGTTCTTGTCCGCCAACAACACCGTTTCGATGTGGTGCAATTCCTTCAAGCCATCATGCTCATGAATTTCCAGATGGCTTAATGGATGATAAGCCACTTTTCTCTGGCCTTTTTTGTCGCACCAGATACGCAATGCGATTTGCTGTGCCATTGTGCCACTTGGAAAGAAGACAGCTGTTTCTTTACCTAAATACGCTGCCATCTTGGCTTGAAAAGCTTCAATTATTTCGCCTCTTCCGTACATATCGCTCACTGTCTGGCCATCGAAAGAGTCGAATGCCTCTTTCAATATTTGAATATTTCTTGTACCGTGTCCATCAATTTGATATTTAGTTTGTTTAAAAGAATCCATTAGAAGATTAGTTTGGCTCATTGTTTTATCCTCCCATTCTTTCTACGTATCTATTTAGTATAGCACTTGAGCATGGAATGTATGAGGAGCTGTCCACTTCACTTAAGATGAATGTTGTGTATTCCAAATGACACATCTATACTGAACTTATATAAAGCATGAATATTCAAAACTATAGGAGGAAGTAATATGAAACTAGGAGCATTTTCTGTAAGTTTAAGTGTAAAAGACATTAATAAATCAAAATCATTTTACGAAGATTTAGGGTTTGAAGTCTTCGGTGGGGACATTACTCAAAATTGGCTTATTATGAAGAACCAAGGTTGCGTAATAGGGCTGTTCCAAGAAATGTTCGAAAAGAACATTCTGACTTTTAATCCAGGATGGAATCAAAATGCCGAGAATCTTGATACGTTTACGGACATTCGAGAACTGCAGAATCAGCTTAAAGCAAAAGGAATTAAAATACTGACTGAAGCAGATACATCAAGCGTTGGACCAGCCAGTTTTACAATTGAAGATCCAGACGGTAATCCTATTCTCGTGGATCAACACGTATAAAGAACAGATAATGTGGGACAACTACTTTTTTCGGAACGATCGCAACTTCACCATCTAATCAACAAAAATAAACCCCAGTCATTTAAATGACTGGGGTTTTCGCTTATCCTGCAAAATATAGTGCAATGGCGAATGATATCAGTGAAATGATAAATACACTGAGTGCCATCCTTTTGTTGGATTTAGAAATTTCCGGGTGACGTAGAATCGTGAAAATCTTCCAAGAAAATGCGATGACGACAAGTATTAAGACAACATGTATCGGTTCCATTAGCCGACCACTATGTTCACAAGCTTACCAGGAATGGCAATGACTTTTTTGATTTCTTTTCCATCAAGAATTTCAATCACTTTTTCGTCTTGTAAAACCGCTTTTTCCAACTCATCTTTAGTGAAATCTTTACTAACGACCATTTTCGTGCGAACCTTACCATTGAATTGGATAGCCATTTCAATTTCGTTTTCCACTAGTTTGGATTCATCGAATGTCGGCCAAGCCACGTAAGAAATCGTTTCGCTGCCTCCAAGTTTTTCCCAAAGCTCTTCTGCCACGTGTGGTGCTACAGGAGCAAGTAGCTGAACGAATCCTTTTACATATTCAACAGGAATTTGTGGTGCTTTGTAAGCATCATTGATAAAGACCATCATTTGCGAAATCGCTGTGTTGAAACGGATTCCTTCGTAGTCTTCCGTCACTTTCTTCACTGTCTGATGATACACTTTTTCGAGTGTTCCATCATTTGACTCAACAATCTTACCGCTGATTGTACCATCTTCATTTACGAACAAGCGCCAGATGCGATCTAGGAATCGACGGGCACCGTCAAGTCCATTTTCTGACCACGCAATGGACGCGTCCAATGGCCCCATGAACATTTCGTATAAACGAAGAGTGTCTGCACCGTGGCTTTCCACGATATCGTCAGGATTCACGACATTCCCTTTTGATTTGGACATTTTCTCGTTATTTTCGCCCAAAATCATTCCTTGGTTGTAAAGTTTTTGGAATGGTTCTTTAGTTGGCACAACGCCAATATCATACAACACTTTATGCCAGAAACGAGCGTAAAGTAAGTGAAGAACCGCATGTTCAGCTCCACCGATATAAATATCGACAGGCAACCATTGTTTAATCAATTCTGGGTCTGCGATGGCTTGATCATTGTTTGGATCAATATAGCGCAGGTAATACCAGCAGCTACCTGCCCAGTTTGGCATTGTATTCGTCTCACGACGGCCTTTCATGCCCGTTTTCGGATCAACAACATTTACCCATTCGTCTATTTTAGCAAGTGGTGATTCACCTGTTCCACTTGGTTTAATATCATTAGATTTCGGTAAAATCAGTGGAAGTTCTGATTCATCAATAGCTGTTATTGAACCATCTTCCCAGTGAATTACAGGAATCGGCTCTCCCCAGTAACGTTGACGGCTGAATAACCAATCACGTAGGCGATATGTTACTTTCTTTTCGCCAGTTCCTTTTTCTTCAAACCAAGCAATCGCTTTTTCAATTGCTTCCGTTTTGTCCAGACCATTCAAGAAATCAGAGTTTACATGCTCGCCTTCTCCTGCATACGGTTCTTTTGAAATGTCTCCACCTGCAACGACTTCAACGATTGGAAGTTCAAACTGTTTGGCAAATTCATAGTCGCGTTCGTCATGTGCAGGAACAGCCATGATTGCGCCCGTACCATATGAAGCCAGTACATAGTCAGCAATCCAAATCGGCATTTTTTCTCCATTTACTGGATTAAGTGCATAAGCACCTGTAAACACACCTGTTTTGGATTTTGCTAAATCTGTACGCTCAAGGTCGCTTTTCAACTTCACAGATTCAATATATTTTTCTACCGCTTCACGTTGTTCGGCTACGGTAATATCTTTTACCAAAGCATGCTCGGGTGCTAGTACTGCATATGTTGCGCCAAAGATTGTATCCGGACGTGTAGTAAATGCACGGAATGAGTGCTCAGTGCAATCCACTTTGAATGTCAGTTCTGCTCCTTCTGAACGGCCAACCCAGTTACGTTGCATATCTTTAATGCTTTCTGGCCAATCCAGTTCATCCAAATCTTCGATTAAACGATCGGCATATGCTGTAATTTTCAGCATCCATTGCTTCATTGGACGTCTTTCAACAGGATGCCCTCCGCGTTCGGATTTCCCATCAATCACTTCTTCATTTGCAAGCACAGTTCCAAGTGCCGGGCACCAGTTCACTGCCACTTCATCCACATAAGCCAATCCTTTTTTATGTAGCTGAAGGAATATCCATTGCGTCCACTTGTAATAAGAAGGATCCGTTGTATTGATTTCACGTTCCCAATCATAAGAGAATCCAAGTTCCTGAATCTGACGTTTGAATGTTGCAATGTTTTTTGCCGTAAATTCAGCAGGGTCATTGCCTGTATCAAGAGCATATTGCTCTGCAGGCAAACCAAAAGCATCCCATCCCATTGGATGTAACACATTGTAACCTTGCATACGCTTGAATCGGCTCAAAATATCAGTTGCCGTATATCCTTCTGGATGACCTACATGCAGTCCTGCACCTGACGGAAAAGGAAACATATCCAAAGCATAAAACTTTGGTTTTGAAGAATCTTCCCCAGTTTTAAATGTTTTATTTTGATCCCAATACGTTTGCCACTTTTTTTCAATCTGTTGATGTTTAAAATTCATATCTTTTCCTCCTTAAAATAAAGGCTCTGTTAAACAATGCTGTTGATTTTCCGCAAAACAGCTACGCTTTCCTTGGGCGAGTGTCGAGCCTCCTCAGGCCAACAGGATGTTGGTCACGAAGGCGTTGCCACACGAGGTGGCGTTCCTAGCCTTCGTTCCTATATTCGCTTCTGCGGGGTCTCGACTGTCTCGCTTTCCCAAAGAAGTCTTCGCTGTTTTGCTCCATATCGCTTACCAGTAAAAAACAACAAAGAAATATAACATAGCCAAAATAAAAAAAACTCTCGTCCATTAGTCAAAAAAGACTAAGGGACGAGAGTTATACGCATACTCCCGCGGTACCACCCAAATTAGCAACAAATATTGCTCAACTTGTTTCCTTAACGCGGAAAACGGCACCGGTTACTATTACTTCACCACTGCAGACTCCAAGGCGAGTTCAATAACTTGTGATACCGACTTGCACCAACCGTCGGCTCTCTACAAAACACAACATTATTTACTGATCCTTTTCACAGTCTTACACTATTGTTTTTTATTGTAATCGAAGTTTTCAAAAAGCACAAGATTTATTGAACAGTATATCCGCCGTCCAGAACAACTGCCTGTCCAGTCATGCCTTTTGCCGATTCGCTGGATAAGAACATCGCTAAATCCGCGATTTCTTTTACATCCAGTAAACGTTTTTGTGGAACCAACGGATAAATAACTTCTTCAAGCACTGATTCAAGGGGCACATTGCGAGTTGTAGCCAAATCTTGCAACTGATTACGCACAAGTGGCGTGTCCACATAACCTGGGCAAATTGCATTTACGGTAATGCCGTCCACTGCTGTTTCAAGAGCTGTAACTTTCGTCAATCCAATCACGCCATGCTTGGCCGAGTTATAGGCTGATTTACCAGCAAACCCTACTAATCCGTTGATTGAGGCCATATTGATAATACGGCCGAAGCCTTGTTTGCGCATATGTGGCAATACATTTTTCGTGGCAATAAATGGAGCAGTGAGCATGATTTTTATAAGCAATTCAAAACGTGCAGTTGGGAAATCTTCCAACATGGCAACGTGTTGCATACCAGCATTGTTGATTAAAATATCAAGCTTGCCAAATTGTCTGATGGTTTCATCGATTGAAATGATAATTTCCTCTTCAACAGTTACGTCACATTTTAAGCCGATTGCACCTGAACCAAGTGAAGCCGCTGCTTCTTTTACTTTTTCTTCATTCAAATCAGTCAACACCACTTTGGCGCCAGCTTGTGCAAACTCTTGTGCTATTTGAAAACCGATTCCTTGTGCTGCACCAGTAATGAATAACACTTTATCTTTTACCATCATATTTCCCTCCAAAAAAATCAGCCGCACTAGGCGGCTGAGTTCATTTAATTAATTCCAAAACCAAACGAGAAAAGTATAATCGCAATTACTACACCGATTGCTGGTGTAACAACTGTAGTTGCAGCTACTGCCCAATATGCTTGGCTATATTTCTCACCACAAATGGAATGAATAGTTGTGACTACATAGCCATTGTGTGGCAATGAATCAAGCGCTCCAGATGAAATGGCCACAACACGGTGTAACGCTTCAGGGTTAACACCAGCATCCATATAACCTGGTGCTAATAATGGTAATGCTATAGCTTGCCCACCAGAAGCTGAACCAGTCATACCTGCAATTACTGATACCGCTACAGCTGCTCCGATTAAAGGAGAACCAGGAATGCTGGTCATTGCATCAACTGCTACCTGAAATGCAGGCACAGATTTTGCAACTCCACCGAAGCCTACAACCGCAGCCGTGTTACCAATAGCGATAATAGCACCTACAGTACCTGCAGAAACTGCTTCCCAAGGTGATTTAAAGTATTTCCAACTAACGATAAACGTTGCAATAATTCCACCCAGCAAGGCAACAATTAATGCGGAAGTTTTTAATTCATTGTGGAAAATGAACGAAATACCCAATACAACCAATAATGGAATCATAGATAGGAATGGATTTGGCAATGGACGGTTTACATCAAAAGTTGGATCCGTTTCACGATCTTCAAAACGTTCACCTTTATTGACTGCTTTCGTGATAAGTTTTTTCAACCACCAATAACCGAAAACTGCCATGAAAGCAGCTACAATTAAACTGACTTCCCAACCTGCAAACTGATCTGTCTTTAAATATGGAATTGGAATCCAGTTTTGAATTTCTGGAGAACCTGCAGAAGTCATTGTAAATGTGACAGATCCTAAAGCTAATGTCGCTGGAATAAAACGACGTGGTAAATCTGCTTGTTTAAATAAAGAGATAGCCATTGGATATACAGAGAATGCTACGACGAACAAACTAACACCGCCGTAAGTTAAAGCTGCACATGCAAGTACAATTGCAAGCACGGCAAACTTCATGCCTAATTTTGCTACAAACCATTTGGCAACTGAATCTGCAGCACCACTGTCTTCCATTACTTTTCCAAAAACAGCCCCAAGTAAGAACATTAGGTACCAAGCTAAAATGAATGATGTAAAACCTGTCATATAACTGGTAACAAAGTTTGCTGCTCCTTCTTCAACCAACTGAGGAAATAATGGCAGACCACTCATGACGGCAACGAATAATGCAGAAATGGGACCACCAATAAGAATATTTACACCTTTTAATGTTAAGAAAATGAGTAAAGCTAGTCCACCAAGGAGGCCGATCATACTTAATACAATACTAGTATCCATTAATAAATTTCCCCCGAAATTTTATTAAGACGTTTTAGAACTGGACGTTTTCTTTTACATTATCCACATTTAAAGAAGCTTCTGTAGAATCAATGACGTCTTGAACAGAGAACCCTTCAAAAACTTCTTTTAGAACCAATCCAGTTGGTGTTACTTCAATCAAAGCACGTTCTGTAATTATTTTATTTACTACGCCTTTACCGGTTAACGGGAGATCACATTGTTTCTTGATTTTGGCTGACCCATCTTTTGCAACATGGTCCATAATCACGATGATTTTCTTGGCACCATGAACTAAATCCATTGCGCCGCCCATGCCTTTAATCATTTTGCCTGGAATCATCCAGTTTGCTAAATCGCCAGTCTCTGAAACTTCCATACCACCTAAAATAGCAACGTCAACATGTCCACCACGAATCATGGCAAACGACTCAGCACTTGTGAAAAATGCAGAACCTGGAGTTGTTGTAACCGTTTCCTTTCCTGCGTTAATCAAGTCAGGATCAACTTCATTTTCTGTTGGATACGGTCCGATACCTAGTAATCCGTTTTCAGATTGTAAAACTACTGTTTTGTTAGGAGAAATATAGTTTGCAACCAAAGTTGGCATCCCAATTCCTAAGTTCACGTAGTTTCCGTCTTCAATTTCTTGTTCAGCTCGAATAGCTATACGATCCCTAACATTTACTTTTCCCATGCTGTTTGTCTCCTCCTGTCTTATGAACGAGTCGTTAAACGTTCAATCCGTTTTTCTTGTGATGCTTGCAGTAGTCCTTGTACATAGATGCTTGGTGTTTGAACTGTGTTCGGATCCAAATCACCTGTTTCAACAATTTCTTCCACTTCTGCAATGGTGAATTTTCCTGCAGCCGCCATCATCGGATTAAAGTTTTGCGCTGTTTTGTTATAAACAAGATTCCCAAACTTATCAGCTTTCGCAGCACGAACAAGTGCAAAGTCAGCTCGCAATGCTTCTTCAAGTACATATTCCTTACCGTCAAAATCACGAATTTCTTTTCCTTCAGCAATGGTTGTACCAACGCCTGCCGGAGTAAAGAATGCAGGAATGCCTGCACCGCCCGCACGAATTTTTTCAGCTAAAGTCCCTTGTGGCGTCAACTCCACTTCGATTTCGCCAGATAATACTTGGCGTTCAAATTCCTTGTTTTCACCAACATATGAACCGATCATCTTTTTTATTTGTTTATTTTTCAATAAAAGACCAAGTCCCCAATCATCAACTCCACAGTTATTCGAGATAACGGTTAAATCGGTTACTCCTTTATCAACAAGAGCAAGAATCAATTTTTCGGGTATTCCAACCAGTCCAAAACCACCGACCATTAATGTCGCCCCATTTTGAATTTGTTGTACAGCCTCTTCTGCAGAAGAATAGATTGGCTTCATGTGTTTTCCTCCTTACAAGAATTCATATAATTAATTGTATAAAAGCGCTTTCATAGCTATTAAAACAGATGCAGAATTTTCACGCAATAGAACTTGTGACAACAAATTGTCGAAACCCCTCGTCCTCAAGTCCGAAATTTCGGACTATTTAGAAGTCTATTTAATATGAATAGAGATTTTGTCGAAATTAGTAGTCTTATTTTTCGGATTTACGTCCGTTTATTCGGAATTAGGTCATAAGTTATATTTTTTTATTTTTTCATAAAGTGTCGAACGACTCAGTCCTAATTGTTTGGCTATTATCCTTTTATCCTTTTCATCTTGCAATGCATGTTGAATCATCATTTTTTCAAGATCTTCTATTGCATCCTGCAAGTTGACGAACTGAGTTACGGGTTTTTTTCGAACTTGTTTCAATTGTTCCGGTAATGCAGTTGGTTCTATTATCTCGTGCTCGGCTAAATAAACTGCCGCTTGAATGACATTTTGCAATTCGCGAACATTGCCGGGCCAATGGTAGTTTTGTAAATACTCTCTTGTTCGGCTCGACAGGACAAGTCTGCGTTTACCAGCCTTTAATATGTATTGCTGCAGAAAGGTATTAGCCAGTTCTGTGAAATCTTCCATTCGCTCACGTAACGGGGGAATACGTAGCGTAATGGCTTGTATTCGATAATATAAATCTTCTCGGAATTTGCCTTGTTCAATTAAATGTTCCAAAGGACGATTGGTTGCTGCAAGTATTCTAACGTTTACCTGTTTCGTCATATTAGAGCCAATGGGTTCAATTTCACCTTCCTGTATAGCGCGTAATAGCTTCGCTTGAATGGTCAGTGGCATTGCACCAATTTCATCAAGAAACAAGGTGCCATTATCGGCAAGTTCAAAGCGTCCTTTTCGATGATGCTTTTCGGGCTCTATATTGGCACCAAAAATCTCCAATTCCAATAAATCCTCTGGGATTGCTGCACAATTAATTTTCACAAAGGGAAATTCGGCACGCTCCGATCGTTCATGGATACTTTGAGCGAATAGTTCTTTTCCCGTCCCACTTTCGCCTTCTATCAGTACGGACAAATCACTTGGGGCAATCATTTGTATTGTTTCTTTGATCGAACGAATCGCTTTCGAACTACCTTTGATATCTTCAAGACGATATAATTTGTTCGGTGCTTCATGCGAAGTCATGTTAATTTTGTCCATGGTAGTCCTAACGTGTGAACTAAGCTTTTTCCAATCGTTCATATCCCGAAAAACAACGCTTCCAAAAGCACCGACAATTTCTCCATCCACTATTAAAGGTACGCGATTAGCCAGCATATATGTCCCTTTTATGTAATGAGGAGATGCTTGGTGTGCCATTCCGGATTTAATAACTTCGTGCATTTTTGTATTTTCGATTACTTCATCCACAGGTTTTCCGATGGCTTGATCTCGTGGCACCTCTAAAAACTGGCAATAGTCTTCGTTGATATAAAGGATTCGTGAATTTTTATCTACCACGACAAACCATTGAAATGCGTTCTCCAAAATTTGTGCAAGAACAGACTCCGGTAATTGTTGTAATACTGACTTCATTTTACTCACCCTAACTTTGCGATTCGTTCCATTCTATTTTCCCAAAGAATACGCAATTATGCAAAAAAGCGAAGAGCCTAAGTAGGCTCTTCACTTTCTTTTCTTAAGGTTAAATTTAAATTTCCTATTGTTATCATAGATTTCATGATAGATGTAAATGCAATCTCTTTGGAGCAACTAACCAATTTCCTCCTAATTTGCACTCTTACTACACATGCCATCATGCAACAGAAAAGTACATGTTAATTCTTATTCAACATCTACTGCATTCTTTAACATTGCTTTTTTAAGTGGACGATCATAGTAAAGGCTTGGGATGATAGCCAATGCCATGAATGACGTCAAGATTAAAAACATAGCTGTCATACCATACTGATCGACCAGGACTCCACCTACAAAAGGACCCAGCATTCTTCCAACAGTCGCAGTACTGTTAACAATTCCCTGATAGAACCCTTCCCTGCCCTTAGGCGCCAGCTGACTTGCTAAAGTCGGCACAGCGGGCCACACAAACATCTCCCCAATGGTCAATATCACCATCGCTGTTACGAACATCGAAAATACTTGTGCATATCCAACGACGATAAATGAAATCATCATGATGACAATACCTAAAACCAGCTGAGCTTTTATACGGTGTTCAAGTCTTTTGACAATCGGTTGAATGATTGGCTGGGCAGCTAAAATGAGCAAGCCGTTAATTGTCCATAGCAAACTGTAATGCTTCAGTGTCAGACCCAGCTCCTGAGTATACGTAGCAATAGTTGACTGCCATTGCACATACACTAGCCAACATATTAAATAGCCGCTAGTGACGATAAGCAAGGCATAAAACGGTGCTTTGTTTCGTATCTTTTTCCCTTCATTAATGACGGAAGTATGCATATTCGGCGAAATATTAAACTTTCGATAGCCAAAAAACACAATGAAAAAGAACACAAGATACATGCCTAAATTCGCGATGAAAATATAATCAAAACTGGCATCCGCGATAATTCCAGCTACTGCCGGACCGATAGCTACACCCAAATTTTGTGCAAGATAGATCGCATTGAACGCTTTCCTCCCACCTTCCGGCCAGGCAGTTCCGACCATCGCATACATACTTGGAAAGACAATACCTCCACTGAATCCTATAATCGTCAGGAACCACACATAATGCGGCCAACCGTGCCATAGAGTTAACCCGATCAGACCAATTATAGTAATGACAATTCCAAGCATGATGGATTTATACCCACCAATACGGTCAAACAAATAACCACCGAGTAAATTACCGAAGATTCCTGCACCTGCATTCGCCATTAAAACCAACCCTGCCACTGACAGACTTTTTCCTAAATGTTCATGTAAATATATAGTATTTAAGGGCCATAAAAACGAGCTACCCGTGACATTGACGAGCATACCTATTATTAAAAGCCATACACTTCTAGGCATGACAATTCCTCCATTATTTCGAAATCCTAAATAATTGTAGTCTTTTTTGGGCAATCCAACAAGATGTCTCAAATAATACAAGTATTCTGCTTTTTGGGCGCATGGGTTTTCTAAGAGAAACATGATAAAATACCCTTTTAGAGGAGTGGATGCATAAATGATTTTCCCTTTTCCTTCTGACGGGAAGCGATACTACACCTGGAACCGTCATTTACGAAACGAATTTGGTTTCAAAGTATTTAAAGTAGCATTAGACGCTGGATTTGATTGTCCAAATAGGGACGGAACAGTGGCTTTCGGAGGTTGCACATTCTGCAGCGCGGCGGGCTCAGGAGATTTTGCCGGTGACCGTGTAGATTCGATTGACGTTCAATTTGAAGAAGTGAAAAATAAGATGCATAAGAAATGGAAAGACGGAAAATATATGGCTTATTTTCAGGCTTACACGAATACACATGCGCCGCTCCCTGTATTAAAAGAAAAATTCGAAGCTGCTTTAGCACAGGAAGGCGTTATCGGTTTATCGATAGCAACACGCCCCGATTGTCTGCCAGATGATGTCGTGGAATATCTGGCTGAATTGAACGAACGTACCTTTCTATGGGTAGAACTTGGTCTTCAGACCGTTCACGAACGGACAGCAAAGTTAATCAATCGTGCACATGATTATGCTTGTTATGTCGAAGGAGTTCAGAAACTCCGCAAACATGGCATTAACGTATGTGCCCATATTATTAATGGTCTGCCTCTTGAAGATAAAGAGATGATGATGGAAACTGCCCGTGAAGTATCCAAACTGGATGTCCAAGGGATTAAAATCCATTTGCTTCATTTACTGAAGGGAACACCTATGATCAAACAATACGAAAAAGGAATGGTCGAGTTTATGGACCAGGACGCATATGTCCAACTCGTTGCCGATCAGCTTGAACTACTGCCACCTGAAATGGTAATTCATCGTATTACAGGAGATGGACCGATTAATTTAATGATCGGGCCCATGTGGAGTGTCAATAAATGGTCTGTATTGAATGCGATCGATGCTGAACTTGTTCACCGGGACAGTTGGCAAGGCAAACATTTCTCAGAGAAGGTGAGCATACAATGAAACTCGAAAGGGTTCTCCCCTATGTGAAAACATTATTAAAAAGCTCGGTTTCTCCTGGAGATACTGTTGTAGACGCAACCGCTGGGAATGGCCATGATACCCTCTTTCTCGCACAGCTGGTTGGACTGACTGGAAAAGTGTATGCTTTCGATGTTCAGGAAGAGGCAATTGAAGCAACACGATTACGATTAGGTGAATGGCAGGAATGTGCTACGGTCATACAAGATGGTCACGAGAAAATTACCCAATATGTAACGAATGAAATATCTGCCGCCGTTTTCAACCTCGGCTATTTGCCAGGTGCAGACCATTCCATCATCACAAAACCGAATACAACCATTCAAGCAATCACTGGTTGTCTGGATTTATTAAAAGTCGGTGGAATCATTGTGTTGGTCGTATACCATGGACATGAGGGGGGCGATGTGGAGCGTGACGCTTTGCTTGATTATTTACAAACATTACCTCAATCATTTGTCCATGTACTGAAATATGAATTTATCAATCAACAAAATCATCCGCCGTTTGTTGTGGCGATTGAGAAAATGAAGCATCTTACATGACCTTAAGGTAAGCTATTTAGCTTTCCTTAAGGTTTTTTGCATATTTTTAAGAGGATTGGAAAAACTAGGGTTATCATTTTTCCCTAAGGAGATTTCTATGCCAAAAATCCAATCCATCAGTTCATTCCTTCCTCCATATCCCTATTCCCAAGAAGAAGCCTCGACATTATTGAAAAATTTATTTACCGATCACTATGAAGATTTGGAACGGATGCTCAAAGTGTTTGAAAATGGCGAAATTGAATCCCGTCAATTTTGCGTGCCAATGGAGTGGTTTGAACATCCTCATGATTTGGAAGAACGAAATCGACTATACATTGAACTTGCCACTTCCTACGGTGCTTTAGCTATTAATGCCTGTCTGCAAAACCGTGAGTTTTTGGAAGAGTCCGTTCATCCTTCCGAGATTGACGGTATTTTATTTATTTCTAGTACCGGTTTTTCGACACCGAGTATCGAGGCGCGAATTTTAAATCAACTTCCATTCTCTGACTATGTCAAACGCATCCCGATTTGGGGACTGGGGTGTGCAGGCGGTGCATCAGGATTAAGTCGCGCATTTGACTATTGTCTTGCTTATCCGAAAGCGAAAGTACTCGTGCTATGTGTGGAATTATGCAGCTTAACATTTCAGCCAAATGACTACTCAAAGAGCAATTTAATTGGGGCATCTTTATTTGCAGATGGAGTAGCTTGTGCATTGATTTGCGGAGACGACGCAGCCATTCAATCCAAGAAACCTTGTCCCACATTTGTCGCCACATCTTCAAAAACAATGGCCAATTCCGAAAATGTGATGGGATGGGATATGAAAAACGATGGATTGCATGTCGTCTTTTCCAAAAGCATTCCTTCCATTATTGAAAAGTGGCTCGAGCCATTCGTTACAGAATTTTTGGCAGAACACCACTTGACTTCTAAACAGCTTGACCATTTTATTGCCCATCCTGGTGGCAAGAAAGTGCTGACTGCATACGAAAAATCGCTTGGGTTTGACTCATCCAAAACCGATATTTCAAGGGAAATTTTAAGAAAACACGGGAATATGTCTTCGCCCACCGTTCTTTATGTATTGGAAGCTTTCATGAAGATGGATTGTTCTCCAGGAGAAAAAGGTTTGTTGGCGGCACTTGGACCTGGATTCAGTGGAGAATTGGTGTTGCTGGAATGGCAATAGAAACAATTATTTTCTCCAGTATAGTGGGATTTGTTATTGTGCAAAGAATAGTTGAGCTCTTTGTCGCACGCAATAATGAGCGATGGATTCGTGGTCAAGGAGGATACGAAGTCGGTGCGAGGCACTATCCTTACATGGTAGGCATACATGTTGGCTTTTTCCTTAGTCTAATTGTTGAATTTTTGATGTTCGAGCGCGAACTCCCCTCTCTTTGGCCTGTGCTATTTATAATTTTTGTAGGTCTGCAAATCATGCGAGTATGGGTAATCGCTTCACTTGGAAGGTTCTGGAACACAAAAATCCTTGTCTTACCTGGTGCGCATGTCGTTAAAAAAGGACCCTTCCGCTTCTTAAGACACCCAAATTATGTCGTCGTTTCATTGGAAATTTTAGTGATTCCCTTAATGTTTGGGGCTTACTTTACAGCACTGATATTTGCTTTATTAAATTTAATTATTTTGTGTGTGCGCATCCCGATGGAAGAAGCAGCTTTACGGGAAGTTACGAATTACAAGGAAGTCTTCTAATATACGATTTCCCTACGCAAAAAGGCTGACCCTAATAAGTAGTCAGCCTTTTACTTTTTTAATTTATTTTTCAAACACAATCTCTCCGGCGATGATTGTTTTCACGACTTTTGCTTCCAGAACTTGTTCATCTGATCCGTCAAATAAATCTCGATCAAAGACGGTAAAATCCGCGTCAAAGTTCTTCTTAATGTAGCCTCTTTCATGTTCCTTGCCAATAGCCATTGCACTGCCAATCGTATATAGGGCAATCGCGTCGTATCGACTGAGTTTTTCCTGTGGTTGATACCCGTCATGTGTGTCTCCAGGGCTCTTCCTTGCAATGGCTGCATATAAACCGAGTCGTGGATCCACTTCTTCTATTGGAGAATCTGAACCTCCGCTACATGTAATTCCGCGGTCCAATAGCTTTTTCCAAGCATACGCCCAGTCAAGTCGAGTTTCTCCCAACCTCTCTTTAACCCACGGAAAGTCCGATGTAACAAAACTTGGTTGTATATCGAGTACAATATCAAGTTTCTCCATACGGTTTACTAAATCCTCGTGTAATACATTCGCATGAATTAAACGATCTCGTTTCCCTTCTCGGACAGGATGTTTTTCTATAGCGGATACAATCATTTCCATCCCCATATCACCAATTGCATGCACAGCTACTGCTTCACCATAAGAACGAGCTCTTGCCACGAGGGCATTCAATTCTTCTTGAGTATGAATTGAAACACCTGAAGTTGACATGTCGTCGGCATATGGCTCACTCAGCAAGGCAGTTCGCCCTCCAAGGGAACCATCAATAAATATCTTCATTGCGCCTGGTTCAATCCACGGTTGATCATATGTTGCTTCATGCATCATCTCTTCAAAGACTGTATGATGGCGAAGTAAATTCACACGGAATTTGCGGTCATTTCCGATGACTGTTTTAAACGCTTGCAACGGTCGGTTGTAATCACCGTAATAACTCATATCCTCTGTATGAACGCCTGTAAAGCCTCGCGATAACAAATCGGTCAAAGCCGTTTCTAAAGAAATAACCAATTGTGTAACAGACACTTCAGGTATATGTTTTTCTACAAAAGCCATAGCCCCGTCCAATAAATATCCAGTTGGCTCGCCTTCATCGTCTCTGACTATGACACCATCTTCCGGGTCGGGAGTATCTTTTGTAATTCCCGCCAGCTTAAGTGCAACTGAATTCACAATCATAGCATGTCTACAAATTCGCTTTAATACAATCGGTGAAGTAGAAAGCTCATCCAGTTCGTAGCGGGTAAGTATTTTTTTGTTGTCAAAATTATTTTCATTCCATCCTTCAGCAAGGAACCATTCTCCCTCTGGATGATTGATCAGAAGATTTTTCAAATCTGCCGTCATTTCATTTGGAGACATATATTTAGATAAATCAATATGACGCAATTTATCACCATGACCAATCATATGTATATGGCTGTCCACAAATCCAGGATAGACAAATGCCCCCTCAAGATCGATACATTGATCTGCATGCTTTTTCATATCTTCATATAAACCGGTATTGATAATTTTGCCGTTCTCGACCAAAACTGCATCAATAGTATGTTGTGAATCTTTCATCGTATAAAATGTTGCATGATGAAAACAGATTTTTGTCATGATGGCACCTCCACTTTGTATAATCATAAAACAAAAACCGTCTCATTCACAATGGAATGAAACGGTTATTACTTATTTTTGTTCCTGTACGGCTTGTTCAACAGCTCTTGCTACAACTGTATGCACACTCGGATCTAATGGATTTGCAGATAATCTCTTTTTCTTTCTCTTAAAGAACAAAATCGCCCAACCGGAGTTAGGCGATACATTGTTATTTCTTCAGGTTCTCATTTTTTAAGTTGTCATTATATTCAACCCAGAAATCAGCATTTTTAATGCCTAAGTTTCTCGGATCAAATACTGGATCTTTGCCTTCTTTTTTCTGAGCTTCATAATCTTTAAGAGCAAGAAGAGCGGGCTTAGCTATGATGAGAATTGCAATTAAATTCAACCAACACATTAAACCTAACCCTACATCGCCTAGTGCCCATGCTAATTTAGCTTCATTTATCGTTCCATAGAACGCTGTTATTAAAATGACAATTTTCAAAACAAAAATACCTATTTTTTCAGCATTGCCTTTCAGTAGATAAGCAACATTGGTTTCTGCCATATAGTAGTAAGCCATAATTGTCGTGAATGCAAAGAAGAACAACGCAATTGCAACAAATCCAGCTCCAATACCTGCTCCCGGCATTGCATAATCAATTGCCGCTTGCGTGTAGCCAGCTCCAGCATCGACTCCTGGAAGGTTTTCAACAACAAATTCGCCTTCGCCGTCATCCAATTGAACATTGTACATCCCTGTGAATAAAATCATGAATGCAGTTGCTGAACACACCAATAATGTATCAATGTACACTGAGAATGCCTGAACGAGACCTTGTTTCACCGGATGAGAAACTTCTGCCGCAGCTGCTGCGTGTGGTCCAGTACCTTGACCAGCTTCATTTGAATAGACTCCACGTTTGACGCCCCATGCAATTGCAGCACCAATCATCCCACCGAAAGTCGAGTCAAAGCTGAAAGCACTTGAAAAGATCAATCTAAGAACACTTGGCACTTCAGTAATGTTCATTCCAATAATGATAATTGCCATTAGAATGTATGCTAGCGCCATGAAAGGTACGACAAATTGAGCTACGTTTGCAATACGTTTTACTCCGCCGAGAATAATGCCGCCTAGAATGACAACAATTATAGCTCCAGTAACCCATCGAGGCATGTCAAATGCATTTTCCATCCCTATGGCAATTGAGTTCGATTGAATGCCTGGCATCAAAATGGACATAGCCAGTAATGTTGCGAGTGCAAAAATAACTGCATACCACTTCGAGCCGATTCCTTTTTCTATGTAATAAGCAGGACCACCACGGTATTGTCCTTGGTCTTTCACTTTATAAATTTGAGCCAAAGTTGATTCAACAAACGCTGAAGACGCCCCGATAAACGCAATTGCCCACATCCAGAATACAGCCCCTGGACCACCAAATGCAATCGCCGTAGCAACCCCTGCAATATTTCCGGTTCCAACACGACCTGATAATGCAATCGATAATGCTTGGAATGAAGATACCCCGGCATCCGATTTTTCACCTTTGAACATTTGAACAACCATATCCTTGATCAGTCGAACTTGCAAGAAACGAGTAAGGATTGAAAATAATAGACCGATAGCCAAACAGCCATAAATCATCCAAGGTCCCCATAAAAAGTTATTTATTTGCCCAATAAACTCTTCCATCCAATTTCCCCCTTTGTTTGTTCATAATATTGTCACATTATTCACTGTATTACAAAAATGATGTTAGTACAAGGAAAGATTTTATATATACTTCTAGATTTTCATTATGCTAACTTCGACTTTTGCAAGGCATAGCATACATAAATCCAAGCTTCAAAGTTCTAAAAGACAATACAGGAATATTTTTATTAAAATAGAATTATCATATTGGTAAATGTTCAGGTTTTGAAATTTTGAATCTATTGCTTCCCTTTTTTACAGGGGGCTAATTTTCATGTCAGAATAATTTATAATTCCTTGTAAATCAGCATAATTCATAAATGAAGTCATAAACAAATCCATAGTAAAAGCCTTTCTAATTTTTCATTAGAAAGGCTTTTATTTGTCTTAAACCACATATCCGAGTGAACGCAACACATTATTCACGAACGTCTTCGTGTAATAAAACACATCTTCTCGTTCTGGCTCTTGGAACAGATCATGAAAACAATTTTTCCACTCTTTATATTGTATTTCAGAAAGTTGTTGTTTTTGCAGCCAATTCTTTGCGAATGTCGGATCGGCAATTTTATCCCGCTCTGCAGTCATCATCAAAATAGGAACATCTTGAATACTTTCTTGTTTGGCAGTTGTTGCTTTCATCAAATGCTGCAACTCCCTGTACCACTTCAAAGTAATGGTCGTGTTATATAGATCATCGTCTTTATCTTGCGTATAAACATCATAATTTCTTGTCAGTTTTTTAATGGTTATTTCATGAGTACTCTTGACGTTTTCAGCAAGCTTCCCCATGTTGGCTAAAGCACTGGAAAGTTTCGATGCATGAATATGTAAATGCATCCAAGGAGATGTCAGAATTATTCCAGCACATTCAATTGATTTTTCCTGAAGCATCTGCATGACTAAAGTTGCACCTAGCCCGTGACCCATAATAAAAACAGGTAAGTTATATGTAAGCGAAGCGTCAATCAAGTGATTGATAAAAGTGCCATAGGATTGAAAATCCTCGTCATGTGCTTGTTTATTGAGAGCCGATTCTCCGTGCCCAGGTAGATCCCCCATTACAACATGAAATCCTGAACTTCTAAATTCTTCTATTAACCAGGCGTACCGACGGTGATGTTCATACGCGCTGTGTACGATGGCGATGACTGCTTTTGCCTGGCCATCAGCTTCCCATTTCCACATAATCATCGCTCCTTCTATTTCTTTATTCGACGAAGTCATCCTTTTTTAGTTCCTCTTTTTTTGTATAATGAAACCATATGGCAAGAAGAAACGAGGTTTTTTGAATGATTTACCCTTTTAAAGATAAAACACCCATGATTGACCCATCTGTTTATATTGCTGATTATGTCACAATAAGTGGTGACGTGACAATCGGTCCAGAGTCCACTATTTGGTTTAATACCATTATTCGTGGTGATGTCAATGCGACTCGAATCGGCCGCAAAGTTAATATTCAAGATTTGTGTTGCCTTCATCAAAGCCCTGCCGCTCCATTAATTTTGGAAGATGAAGTCACCATCGGTCACCAAGTAACTCTACATAGCTGTACCGTACGAAAAGGCGCCTTAATTGGCATGGGTTCCATTGTCCTGGATGGCGCAGAGATTGGTGAAGGTGCATTTATCGGGGCAGGTAGCTTGGTTCCACCCGGTAAAGTAATTCCCCCAGGTATGCTTGCATTGGGACGTCCGGCAAAAGTGGTTCGGGAGTTGAATGCTGAAGACAGACTAGATATGGAACGTATTGTGAGAGAATATGCTGAAAAAGGACAGATTTATAAGGAAATGCAACAACAAAAGTAAACGGATAGTAAGGACCGGGTGATAGAGCCCGGTCCTTTTAATATGTTGAAGCATTCTTAAATTTATTCCCGTTCAAATTGATTTGTTCCCTTTCGCCCACTAATTTCCAATAAAAAAGCCATTCCAGGGCATACCCGGAATGGCTTCTCAATCTTAAACGCCTGCTTTTTCTTTCAAAGTAGCCGCTCTGTCTGTTTTCTCCCATGGTACATCCAAGTCTGTGCGACCGAAGTGTCCATAAGCAGCTGTCTGCTTGTAAATCGGACGACGTAGATCTAACATTTTGATGATTCCAGCTGGGCGAAGGTCGAATGAATCGCGAACAATTTCAACAAGTTTCGATTCTTCTACAGTGCCTGTACCAAAAGTATCGATTGCAATTGATACTGGTTGTGCAACACCGATTGCATATGCAAGTTGAACTTCGCAACGGTCAGCAAGTCCTGCTGCTACGATGTTTTTCGCTACATAACGTGCTGCATATGCTGCTGAACGGTCAACTTTTGTCGCATCTTTACCAGAGAATGCGCCGCCACCGTGACGAGCGTATCCACCGTAAGTATCAACGATAATTTTGCGACCAGTTAAACCAGCATCCCCTTGTGGTCCACCAATTACGAAGCGACCAGTTGGGTTAATGAAGTATTTTGTATTTTCGTCAATTAATTCTGCCGGAACGACAGGATTGATGACATGTTCTTTCAAGTTGCGTTGAATTTGCTCAAGAGTTACTTCTGGGTGATGTTGAGTAGAAATAACGATTGTGTCAATGCGCAACGGTTTATTGTTTTCATCATATTCTACAGTTACTTGTGTTTTGCCATCTGGACGTAAGTATGGAAGAATTTCTTCTTTACGAACTAATGCTAAACGACGAGCTAACTTATGAGCCATACTAATTGGAAGAGGCATTAATTCCGGTGTTTCATTACAAGCAAAACCGAACATTAAACCTTGGTCACCTGCACCGATTGCTTCGATGTCTGAATCTGTCATCGAACCTTCACGTGCTTCTAGTGCTCTGTCAACGCCCATTGCGATGTCGGCAGATTGCTCATCGATTGCAGTCAATACTGCAGAAGTCTCTGAGTCAAAACCATATTTTGCACGAGTGTAGCCAATTTCACGAACTGTTTCACGTACAACTTTTTGAATATCCACATAAGCAGATGTTGTGATTTCTCCAGCAACAAGCACTAAACCTGTTGTTACAGTTGTTTCACAAGCGACACGTGCGTTCGGGTCTTCTGTTAATATAGCATCTAAAATTGCGTCTGAGATTTGATCACAAATCTTATCCGGATGCCCTTCTGTTACTGATTCTGATGTAAATAGACGACGAGTTGTCATTTAATATTCCTCCTATATCCTTCGAGATTGCTCTCGGAAAATTCAAACGGTACTCATTTCCCATGTCCAGCTTATTCATTAGAATAAAACCTTCCGCCTTTTCGGGCTTCTGCACACGAGGATAAAGGGAGATGTCATAAAAAAAACCCTCTCTCACGTAAAAACATGAGGAAAGGCATTCATTAATAGGCACCTTTCACTCTTATCATCCAAGGAATACACCTTGCTTCAGGTTCAGCACCTTTGCCAATTACTACTTGGTTCATAACTGCAGGTTGCCGGGTTTCATAGGGCCTGACCCCTCCACCAGCTCGGGATAAGAGTATCCGTTCAGTTTTACATCATAATAAACTAATGAAGCCTTGTCAAATATTTTTTTCGTTCTATATAAATGTTCGAAAATCAGATAAAATTAATTAGGCTATTAGTGTAGATTATTAAGCGTAATGTGTTATACTAATTTTCGAATCAAGGTTAACCCGATATAAGGGTAATATACGATAAAGGAAGGTACATATACATGAATTCAGTGAACACGATGAACGAGCTGAACGACTTGTTAAATGGCCAAAACGTGCATGTACAACTTTCAGTCCCACAACTTGTGGAGAAAGCAACATTACGTGGAGAAGCTGTCTTAACACCAACTGGAGCTGTAAAAGTAGTGACAGGAAAATATACAGGACGTTCTCCTAAAGACAAATATGTTGTTGTGGAAGATAGCTCGAAAGACAAGATTGATTGGGGCTCAGTAAACCAACCAATATCATCTGAAATTTTCAACTCTTTATATAAAAAAGTTGTGAACTATTTAAAAACAAAAGAAGAGTTATTTGTCTTTAATGGATTTGCCGGTGCAGATAAAGAATCTCGCCTTTCATTGCAAGTAATCAATGAATATGCTTGGCATAACCTTTTTGCACACCAATTATTCATTCGTCCGTCTAAAGATGAGTTGGCATCGCATGAAGCACAATTCACAATCGTTTATGCTCCGACTTTCAAAGCAGATCCTGCAATCGATGGTACAGGTTCCGAAACGTTTATCATTGTGTCAATGGAAAAACGCATCATTTTAATCGGTGGTACTGAGTATGCCGGTGAAATGAAAAAATCAATTTTCTCCATTATGAACTACTTGCTTCCTGAGCAAGGCATCCTACCGATGCACTGTTCTGCAAACGTTGGTGAAAAAGGCGATGTTGCTTTGTTCTTCGGATTGTCCGGAACAGGAAAAACAACATTATCTGCTGATGCAGATCGTAAATTGATCGGCGATGATGAGCATGGCTGGTCAGATAACGGCGTATTCAATATTGAAGGCGGCTGTTACGCAAAAGCAATTAACTTAACACGTGAAAATGAACCACAAATTTTCGATGCAATCCGTTTTGGTTCTGTATTGGAAAACGTAGTATTGGATCCCGAAACGCGTATACCTGACTACGAAAATGTTTCGTTAACTGAAAATACGCGTGCTGCTTACCCATTACAAGCAATCGACAATATTGTTGATCCTTCTGTAGCGGGTCATCCAAAAACCATCATTTTCTTAACTGCTGATGCGTTCGGGGTATTACCTCCAATCAGTAAGTTGACGAAAGAACAAGCGATGTATCACTTCTTAAGCGGATTTACATCGAAGCTTGCTGGAACAGAACGTGGAATTACATCTCCACAAGCAACATTTTCAACTTGTTTCGGTTCTCCATTCCTTCCCCTTCCTGCAACTGTATATGCAGAAATGTTAGGGAACAAAATCGATGAGCATGATGCACAAGTCTTCCTTGTAAATACTGGCTGGACTGGCGGCGAATATGGCGTTGGTAGCCGTATGAAACTTTCTTATACACGTGCGATGGTTCGTGCTGCATTGGAAGGCAAATTAGATAATGTTGAAATGGATAAAGGTTCAGCATTCGGTTTAGCTATTCCTAAAGAAGTACCTGGCGTACCGTCTGACGTATTAAACCCACGCGATGCATGGGCGGATCCAGCAGCATACGATAACAAAGCTCAAGAACTGGCTAATCGATTCCGTGAGAACTTCATTAAATTCGGATCAGTGTCTGAAGAGATTATTTCTAAAGGCGGTCCGATTATCTAGAATACAAAAATGGCTTGCACTTCATGTGCAGGCCATTTTTTTACTCCGTATATTCAAAAACTGTCTCTTCTGGAAAGTAAGATTCTATCTCTTTAGCATCCTCTTTCGTTATCTGGTAGAAATACAATTCAGATCCGTGATATTTAACAGTACAAATATGTGCACCATTTCTCTTGAATACTAATGTATACCAAGGAATTCTTGTCTGTCCTTCATTTACCCCATACAGTAGCAAGTCTTTTAGCTTCTGATTTAGAGGCATTGTAAAAATAACCAATCCACTTCCATATCGAATGGTATGAGCGAAAGGTTTAATCTTAAGAATTGCTTCTTTTTCATCTTCATGACAATGTACTTCGACTTCTGTAAACACTGGAAGTACCTCATTCATTAACGGAAACCAATAGCTAATACTCTTCCTAAGCTTGTTGGTTTCACTGGTTAGTAATAAAGAGTCGTATATTATATGTAAATTTCCCATGCCTCACCCTCCTCTGCTTACATGAGGTGTTCTTTGAAGTATTCCGCGTTCTCGATTTCAGGGAATAGCGCTTCAAATTCTTCCGCTTCTTTCTCATTTACTCCATATAATACAATTTCTGAACCATATTGTGCTATCTCAAGCATTTGAATATCTTCTTTATAAAAGAATATAGTGAACCATTTTAAACCACCGTCTGCATCAATTGAATGATTACGTAAATAGTTACAGTTTTTTTCGTTCAATGTAATTGTAAACGATTTTACAAGTCCTTGATTCACAGAATGTGCAGAGAGTTTGGTCAATTCCTCAATATCATGCACTTCTTCCTGCCAACACTGAATTTCCACTGAAGCATATTCACTCGTATACGTATCCCAAAGCTTTTTCCAATATGACGTATCATTAGGGACCGAGGTTTTGTTAACAGTACTGCTAGTCTTTAAATGAATTCGGATATGTTTCATATATTATTCCCCTTGTCGTTTCATCCAGTCCGTTAAATCTCTGACAGTTTGTCTATTGGTTTTCGAAGGGAAATAATGTGTGTAATCTTTAAAATACCAAGTCTCATAATTTTTATTTCCATCAATGAGTGCTTTTTCGAGACGTAAGGCATGTTCAATTCCGACATTCCCATCTTTTCGTCCATGGATAATTAGAATTTTGGCATCAATAGCACTGACATGTTTGAGTGGTTGACGAAGTTCATATGCCTCAGGTACATTCGTAGGATTACCACCAATCACCCGCTTCATCATTCTACGCATGTCTTCACGTTCCTCATAGGTGAGAACCATGTCTGACACACCTGACCAGGTGACAACCGATGTAATATCTGAACGCAGAACAGCCGTCCATAAAGCCATAATTCCTCCACGAGAAAATGCAAACAAATGAATTCGGTTCACTGAAATAAACTGTCTTAATACTTCTACACCATTGGTTGCGTCAAACCGATCTTCCCCAGCAAATTCATCTCTACCTTCGCCGCCTCTGTTCCCACGATAATAAGGGGCAAACACCACGAATCCTTGTGTGGCAAACTGAGCAATTCGAGCAGATCGAACCATACCAATGTTTTGAATACCTCCACGTAAATAGAGGATTCCCTCATACTTGCCTTCTTTGCGTGGCTCCGCGAGTAACCCTTTTACCCTGAATCCACATGACCAATAGACAATTTCCGTTAATTTAACTTGTGGATTTGGACTTGGATACGGAAGTCTGTGTACAATTGTTCCGTCTACTTTCATCTAACATCACCTGTTCCAACATTTTTCTCATTCCGTCATCTGTCATATGAAAACTAAGATTAGTTGATTTGAAAAACTCCTGTATCGTCATCCATACAGGTCCCTCAGTCTCAAATCGTTCACTATTGTTTTCAATTGAATCAACTGTTGCACGGAAAACCGCCTTACAAAAAGGCTTACGTTCATGCACCATATATTCTGCAAACCATATTAAATTTGAAAGTTGTGCGCCTGTTTCTTCAAATACTTCCCGTTTTGCTGCTTGTTCTAACGTCTCGCCTGATTCTACTTTTCCACCGGGAAATTCAATCCCTCTTTGTGGATGTTTTGTTAGCAACCACTGGTTCTGCCTGTTCGCTAGCACGAGTACATGTGTGGTAGGAATTAAAAAGGCATTTGGTTCAAATGATAACGTAACTTTTAACCCATGCTGATCTACAAAAGAAAACATGCCTGCTACACTCCTTTCAAATAGTGTAGCGAAGGCATGCACAGCATTCAACTATAATAAGGCAATGTTTCTATTTGTTGTTTTGCTTCTTCATTTCCGTACTCATGAATGACAGCGTATAACTTTTTCAATCGCAAATCGACACCGTCATTTTCTGGGTCTAGATGATAAGGTACATAAGGCGTTTGAGCTCTCCAAAAACCTTTCCATTCAAAGGATTCCTTTTGATCAAATAATTGATCTAGTACGGTTAAAACTTCGGGCTCGGCTTCAATCTCATATTCCCATTGCGAATCCTCAGGATGGAAATAGTATCGGTGATGAGTGACCGAAACATATACTTTCGACATTTTTTCAACCCCTTTTTTCTAGCATGGCATTATGGATATATTTCATGCATGCAAACGATAGGAGAATTGAAAAAAGCAAATTCCCGGAAGGAATTTGCTGAAATGCTTATTTGTTTGTATCGCCTAAAAAAGCATTTAACATCCATTGATGTTTTTCAATCGATTGATACACTGCATTCAATACATCTTCTGTCATATCGTCCTCATCTTTTGCAGCTTCGTCCATCCCTTTTTTCAATGATTTCATAATTTTACCGAAATCTTTTACAACTGTTTCAACCATTTGCATATCATTTTCTTTGCCTGTCGCTTCCGTAACATCTGATAGTTCTAAATGCTCCTTCAATGTGGCAACTGGTTTACCGCCTAAAGTAAGCAAACGTTCGGCAATTTCATCCATATGTAACGTTGCTTCATTGTAAAGTTCTTCAAACTTTGCATGTAATGTAAAGAATTGAGGTCCTTTTACGTACCAATGGAAATTATGTAACTTCGCATACATTACTGACCAAGTTGCTACTTGCTTATTTAGTTCTGTATTTAATGCTGCTGACATAAAAACTTCACACTCCTAATTTTATTTATCGCTCTGAATACTTTCAATTTACCACTAAGTTCTCTACAATAAACATACAGAACGAAGTGGAGTGAAAAAAATGTTAGCATTTATGATAATCGTCTCAATAGTAATGGTCATCGGCATCACCATGATGTTCCTTCTTGCAACTAAAAAAGCCTATAAAATAGAGCATAAAATAGATCCAGTTCCAACTGAATCAGCAGGCAAAAGTGACAACACATGAAATTCCTTGTGATGGGCATCTTCCGGTTTTATCAGAAATTCATTTCGCCAATGACACCGCCGAGTTGCCGATTTTATCCAACATGTTCCCATTACGGCGTTGAAGCTGTCGAAAAACACGGAGCAATCAAAGGCACTTACTTGGCAATCAGCCGTATCCTTCGTTGTCATCCATTTCATGAAGGCGGATATGATCCAGTACCAGAAGAATGGCCTACAAAGAAATGACTTGAAAAGAGTCATTTTTTTTGTGTCCATTTTTCTTGTATTTTAAAGATTTATCTTGTATGATAAGTAAGTTCTTAATTCAAATCGTAATCGTTACTATTTAAAAAGGAGATAAACATGAAGAAATTTCTATTATATAGTTTTATTATTGTTCTTACTTTATTTACTGTTGCTTGTGGAAAAGACACTTCGACTAATGGTAAATCTGAAAACCCCAATGCCTTAACTGTCTATACAACGGTCTATCCACTTACTTACTTTACCGAACGAATCGGTGGCAAGCATGTGAATGTGGAATCCGTATATCCTGCAGGTTCAAACGAGCATACATTCGATCCCACGCAAAAAGATATGATGGATTTAGCAGATGCAGACTTGTTTTTTTATATTGGCTTAGGACTTGAAGGTTTTGTTGAAAATGCGAAAAAGACATTGGCAAATGAAGATGTTTCTTTGGTCGCAACTGCCGATGCAGTTTCTGATAAAGAATTGGAAATGGGTAAAGCAAATGGCCATGGACATGAAGAAGAAGGTCACGATGAGCATGATCATGGTGACATCGATCCGCACCTTTGGATTTCACCTCAAATCAGCATTAAACTTGCATCTTCAATTAAAAATTCTTTAATTGAAAAAGATCCTGAAAATGAAGCAACTTATACTAAGAACTACGACATATTAGTGACTGAACTCAAACAATTGGATTCGGATTTCAAGGAAATGGCGGACGCATCGAATAATAAAACTTTCTTTGTATCTCATGCGGCTTTTGGGTACTTGGCTGGAACATATGGTCTTGAGCAAGTTGCAGTTTCAGGCTTGAATTCGCAGGACGAACCTTCTCAACAAGATCTTACTGATATCGTCAAACTGGCAAAAGAAAAAAACATCAAAACGATTTTATTTGAACAAAATGTTTCATCCAATTTAACGAAAGTGATTCAAAATGAAGTCGGTGCAGATGCTATGACCTTGCATAACTTAGGCGTACTGACACAGAAAGATATTGAAAACAAAGAAACTTACTTCACATTAATGGAGCAAAATTTAGAAACATTAAAGAAAGCACTGGCTTCAGCAAACTAATATAAAAACCACGGAATGGCTTTCATTCCGTGGTTTTACTCATTTAAATAGCTTGGTTTGCACTTCGAATTTCTGAAGAATGGCATGATTCCAAGATACTCCGACACCTGGTAAATTAGAGAGTTCGATTTTACCATCATATACATCGATAGGTGGAGTCGCCAAATCCTTCTCCCAAAAATGAGTCGATGAACTGAAATCTCCTGGAAACTTAACTCCTGGTAATGAAGCAAAAGCTAAATTGAATGCTTTTGAAACGCCAAATTCAATCATACCACCCACCCAAATTGGTACCTCTGCTATGACACATTGATTATGAATTTGAAGAGCAGCAGTTAGTCCACCAACTCTACCTTGTTTCATCACAATTATTTTCCCAGACTTGCGTTCAATCATATCCTGGGCATCTGCTAAACTTGCAATACTTTCATCCAGGGCAAATGGCGTTTTCATTATTCGTTGAGCTTCAGCAGACAAGCGATTATGGTGTTCTGAAAAAGGTTGTTCGATTAATGCAAAACCACATTCGTCGAATGCGATTAAGTAATCCAGTGTTCTTTCTGTGAATGCGCCATTCGCATCGGCGAAGAATAACATTTGAGGGTATTGTGCGATAATTGATTTCATGAGCTTTGGATCTGTGTTTTGAGAAATTTTTAACTTTATCCGTTTATACCCGGTTTTTACTGCGGTTTCGATTTCTTCCATCATGGCTTTTTCAGTTGCAGCAGCTACCACTATTCCGGCATTTATAACGGGCCTTGTTCCGCCGATTACTTGCCATAGAGGTTGGTTCAATTTCTTGGCATAAATATCCCATATTGCATGATTAAAAGCCGCTTTTGCCATATGATTGCGTTTTATTTTCTCTAAAGCGGTGTCTAGTTGGTCTGGATGTGAAAAAGATTGATTCAACAAAGCTGGGATTATCCAATTTTCAAGCGTGTTCCAAGCAGTGTCCACTGTTTCTTCGGTGTACCATGGGGAAGTAAATGCCACACATTCGCCTACACCGATTGTACCGTCGACATCCATTACTTCAAGCAAGATACTATCTCGTTCCACCACTTCCTGTAAATGAGTAGAAAACGTTTGCTTTAGCGGTACACATACGTGATATAACGTCACTTGCTTGATTTGGATATTAACCACGCTCTCAGCTCTCTTCTAAGTAATTTATTCGATGCATTCCTTGGCATAGCATTGACTTGATATAATGCTTTCGGCATTTTATAAGGTGCTAATTTGGCTTGTAAAAATGCCTGTAATGATGCCAATGTCATATCCTCATCACTGACAATAAAGGCTACGGGCACTTGTCCCCACTTCTCGTCACTCATTCCGCAGACTCCGGCTTCCCGAATCTGTGGATGTTGAAGAATCGCATTCTCCACTTCTGCTGGGTAAATATTTTCCCCGCCGGAAATAATTAAATCAGAACGTCGGTCGACGACAAATAAATATCCTTCTTCATCGAAATAGCCAATATCGCCGGTATGAAGCCATCCTTTTACTTGGGATGCCGTAGTTGTATGACTGCCAATGTAACCAGGTGTTACATGCCCGCCACGTATGCAAATCTCTCCTTCTTCAAATGGCTTTGATGCTTGATCGATTCGAATGAAACTCAAATATAATGGTTTGCCAGAAGACCCCAGTTTCCTGACCGCATCTTCAGGAGCAAGCGTTGCTGTTTGGGAGGACGTTTCGGTCATTCCATAAGTTTGCAGTATTGGAATACCGCGAGAAATAGCTCGCTCTAAATAATTGCTCGGAACAGGACCTCCACCTACTAGCATCGTCAGTAAACAAGGCGATACTTTCGCATCCCGCTCCTCTAATTCCCTTAAAATTCTTTCTAACATAACGGAGACAACAGACATACGTGTGACCTGTCCATCTACTAAATCGTCGACCACTTTTACCAAGTCGAATTTTGAATAGAGCTTCACTTCCATTCCATATAATACGGAGCGAATGAATATGGATAAACCGCTTATGTGAAAGACTGGCATCGTACAAAGCCATACATCATTTGATTGTATCCCCATGTTAAACGCTGAAGCCGTTGCATTCGTGGTATGGTTTCGGACGGTTTGACGAACACCTTTTGGATTTCCCGTTGTACCGGATGTATACATAATGGACATAGTACGATCGATTGGCCATTCATCTTCTATCTCGAATTTGCTTGAAGCCTTTTCTGCCAGTTCGTCCAATGTCACTGATGGGTGGTTAGCCACTCTTGCCTGATAGTCTTTTTCGACTAACAAAAGTGTTGGCTGTGCATCGTTAATTTGATAGTCAAGTTCCCCATCAGACAATCGTTCATTTAATAGAACAACTTCACAGCCCAATTGCCAACAGGCATGGATTGTAACAATTAAAGAAGGATTTGAAGGTGATAGAATGGCGACGCGATTTCCATTGTCAATTCCAACTGTCTTTAGTGAACCAGCTAAATTCATTGCTTCGTCGAAAAGCTGTTGAAACGTCCAGGAATGTTGTCCAAATGTTAATGCCTTGCGTTTCGGAGTCATTTTGACCCGTTGTGCTAGCCAGTTAGGGTACATGATATAGCCACCTTTAGAAAAAGCTGCCCTTAAAAAGGACAGCTAGAAAATTGTTATTATCAAGGGAAACGTGGGAATTGACCGAAGTCAGGTTTACGTTTTTCCTTAAAGGCATCGCGGCCTTCTTTTGCTTCATCTGTCGTGTAGTAAAGAAGTGTCGCATCTCCAGCCATTTGTTGCAGACCTGCTAAACCATCAGTATCTGCATTCATTGCCGCTTTCAGGAAACGAAGGGCTGTAGGTGACATTGAAAGCATTTCTTCACACCATTGAACCGTTTCATCTTCTAATTGTGCGTAAGGAACTACAGTGTTAACCAAGCCCATGTCTAGTGCTGCCTGTGCGTCATATTGACGGCATAAGTACCAGATTTCACGTGCTTTTTTATGACCGATAATACGAGCTAAATATCCTGAGCCGTATCCTGCATCAAACGATCCCACTTTCGGTCCAGTTTGTCCGAAGATCGCGTTGTCTGCAGCAATCGTCAAATCACATACGACATGCAGTACATGTCCGCCACCGATCGCATAACCCGCTACCATTGCCACTACAGGTTTAGGAATAACACGAATCAGGCGCTGTAAATCCAAAACGTTCAAACGTGGGATTTCATCTTCCCCAACATATCCACCATGTCCACGAACGGACTGGTCTCCACCTGAACAGAAAGCTTTTTCGCCTTCACCCGTTAATACGATAACGCCTACTTTTGAATCATCGCGTGCATAAGTAAATGCATCCAATAATTCTTTAACTGTTTTAGGTCGGAAAGCATTTCTTACTTCCGGACGGTTAATTGTAATTTTCGCAATACCGTTATATGTTTCATACTTAATATCTTCATATGTACGTTCTGATACCCATTGACGTGTCATACTCTTCCTCCTCAAAATCTTTCTAAAACTTGCTCCAATATTATTGTAGCAAACTGAACGGGATTTTCCACATGTATTGCATGTCCTGCCCCTGAAACTTCAAGATGCTGGCTATATCGAATGAGTTCTGTAATTTGTTTGGCAATGATCGTAAATTTTTCATCGAGTTCACCTGTGATTATGATGACAGTGATTTTCAACTCATTCAATCTGGACCAGTAAGAAGGCTGTCTGCCGGTTCCCATTCCCTTTAAACTATTAGCCAATCCCGAAACAGCTTGTTGCATTCGCTCTTCCCTGATGGAATGAAGCTTTATCTCACCTAACTTTTTTTGAGAATGAAATAAAGGAATGTCCTGCCAAAAATCAATAAAAGATGAAAGACCTTCACTTTCCATTTTCTTCGCTAATTTTTCATCTGCAGTTATTCGGGCCAGTCTGTCAGCTTCTGATTGTAAACCTGGAGATGCACTCTCCAGTACGAGCCGCTTAACATGCTTAGGAAATGCAAGCGCATAAGCAAGCGCAATGCGTCCTCCCATAGAATAACCAACGAGGGAGAAATTAGTAACATTCAGAAATAGAAAAAGTTCGTGTAAATCCATCACTTGTTCGTACATGATGTAACGATTTGCATCACTCGGTGAATCGGTTTTACCATGCCCCATTAAATCGACTGTAATGCAACGGACAGAATCAGGTAATTGTTCAATAATCGGGACCCATGTTTTCGAGCTACCAGTAAATCCATGTAAAAAGATGATTGTTTCCGAAGCTTCTCTGTTGGTGATAGAATAACTAACTTTCACTCCTCGAACGGTTGCGACTAGTTGTTCCATTTTCGGTCCAACTCCTCAGTAATTCCGTTCCATAACTGACGATGTGTCAAAACATTCTGTTGCCGATTGGTCTTTACTTCAATGATTCGTAAGTCTTTTTGTTTTGGCGTTGTTAAAGCTTTTGTAAAATCTTCTTTTGATTCCACAGCAAAATATTCAGCTTCATACATGGTGGCAATTGAATCGAACGTCAAACCGGTTGGCGTACCAAACAATTTTTCGAAGTACGTCTCTTCGGTGGACTGAGGCAAATACGAGAAGATGCCGCCACCATCGTTATTCATAACAACAATGGTGAGGTCAGTTTCATGGAAACGTGTAACCAGTAATCCATTGCTGTCGTGCAGGAACGAGATGTCCCCGATTAATAAAGTCGCAGGTCTTTTTCTCGCCTGCTGAATACCTAGAGCGGTGGAAACAACACCGTCAATTCCATTCGTTCCCCGGTTAGCATAAATCGAAATGTCTTTATCAGTTTGTTTGAAGAACGTATCGACATCACGGATTGGCATACTGCTGCCTGAAATAAGATCACTCCCATCAGGCAAATGTTTAAAGAGCTGACCTGCTAGCGCACCTTCGTCGTGTTGTTCATTAATATATCTCTCAACGTGCTTTGTAGCAATCGTATTAGCCTCTGTCCATTTTGGAAGAGCTTCATTCTCCTGAATGTTACTTAACTCTTTCCACAACGCTTGGGCCTCGGAGTGTACATGATGAGTCACAACACCTAATGAATCCCTGAACAAAGGATCTTCATCCACCGCAATATAGATTTCAGGCTGTACATCTTTCAAAAATAGCGATAGCGGTTTGGATACTGGTTGGGCACCAAAGCGAATAACTACATCGGGAACAATGGACTGTTTAAAGTGTTCACTTTTCAGAAGTGCATCGTATTGATCAATGAGTAAGTGTTGGCATTCTTGTGGGACGCCTGTCCGAAGTTGAGAAAGTGAATCCGCCAATACAGGCCACTGGATTGACTTAGCAAAAGCCCAAAACTCAGTCTTATCAGTGTCTGCCGATAGCTCCCCAACTATGAGTAAACCACGTCTTGCTTGAGTAATCGTCTGTTCAACAAAATCCATATGGGACTGTGAAGCAACGATAGCCCCTGGTAATGATTTTTGAAAAGAAGAAGCTTCTATTTGATAGTCAAAATCAAGCAGTAAAGGTTCACGGAAAGGGATGTTCATATGGACTGGTCCCATTGGTGCAGCCTTTGCGTATGCAATGGCCCTCCCCGTATGACGGATAATAAATGGAATCGTCTCTTTATGGTCGTCAGCCAAAGGAAAATCCACACTCCACTTAACATGTTTTCCATACAATTGAACTTGATCAATGGCTTGAGGTGCTCCCACTTCCCTAAGTTCATGCGGACGATCTGCCGTTAAAACAATAAGTGGAATTCTCGCATAGTTCGCTTCTACAATAGAAGGAAAATAGTTGGCTGCGGCTGTTCCGGACGTACATAGTAAAAGAACTGGACTCTGTTTAGCTTTTGCCATTCCTAAAGCAAAAAAACCAGCTGATCGCTCATCGATTTGCATATACGTGTTGAATTCCTTTGTAAGACTGAATGCATAAGCCAAGGGAGTAGAACGAGAACCTGGACTGATTACGATATCTTTAACGTCTGCCTGGAGAAAGGCTTGTACAATTGAGTGTACATACTCAGTTAACATTGCACGATTATCCATGTAATTTGCCTCCAAGCGTGCGTAACATCGGCCTGAATTTCACTAACGTCTCCGCATATTCTGAAGTCGGATCCGAATCCGCAACAATACCTCCACCAGCATATAGGTAAGCGTGCGTTTTATTTAATAACGCGGAACGGATCGCAACAGCAAACTCACCATTTCCTTCTGCATCTATCCATCCAACTGGAGCAGCATAGTATCCACGATTCATTTGCTCAACCATTCTAATTATAGCCATGGCATCTCCTCGGGGTTCTCCACCTAAAGCCGGCGTTGGGTGCAAATCTTTAACCAGTTGCAATAATCCTTGACCTTTTTGCAACTTCCCTTCCACCGGTGTATATAGATGCTGGATATCCCTGATTTTCATCAATTTTGGATATTTAGGCACTTTAACATCATCACAATATTGGTTGAAAACACTTGTAATCATATCTACCACGTATTGATGTTCTTCCCTGTTTTTTGAATCCTGCAGTAAATCATTGCCTAATTGCTGATCTTCGGTTGCGGTTTGTCCCCGCTTAACAGATCCAGCTAAGCAAGTGGACAATGCTCGGCGATTTTCTACTTTCACTAAGCGTTCTGGTGTCGCTCCGAAAAACAAATTATCTGCAAGCTCTAAACCAAATAGAAAACTTTCTGGTTGCTCTTTAGACATATGATACATGGCGGATGGTGAACTCACTTCTTCAGCAAAGGTCAGTGCCAATGAACGTGCAATGACAACTTTTTGAGCTTCTCCGTCATGAATTAATTTCGTGACATGTGAAACCGCATCCAGATACAACTCTTTGAAGCGCTCATCCATTTGAGTTAATAGAGGCTTTGCATAAGGTTTCAATTCTTTGACCTGTGCTGCATGAATCAGGTCGTCCCTTTCACCACGCAACCGATCGAATTGAAGTTGTGAATCTTTATCACTCGTGATTAAATGGATGCTGATAAATACTCTGTCATCACGAATAACGAGTTGAAAAGAAGGCACAGCAAAGTAAGCCGAAGGGAACATATCCCACTCGGAAGATAATTTATTGGCTGGATCGAATGAAAACCCGCCAAACAAAATTGGCTGTAAATCATGCTCTTCATTCACGATTTTAGAACATAATTCATTCCATTGTTTATCCACTTCTGCAAAGCGATTTTCTTCTGACGAACTTGTAATGACATGAGCATGTCCAAGTCCGACTAATGTAAATGTCTTTTCACGGTTTTGCCAGTAAAATCGTTGACCTTTATATGACTCTCCTGCTTCAAAGAAAGCAACAGAGGATAATCCATTCACTTCAATTGTTTCTGTATAAAAATGTACGGCCGAAGAATGATCCTCGACTACATATTCTGTGGATGTAAATGACTTTCGTTTCATCCAGCTTCCCTCCGTAATTAGGACTTCATAAACATATGAGGACCCTTTAATATCCTACCTTCTATCATACCTCTTTATTGACAATTCAGCACCCGTTAAGCAAACAATCTACACAGAATTAAGTGGATGAAGTACAATGAGAGAGGTGAAAAAAGATGAAGGAGCGGAAACTATATGTCACACGAGTTAAAAGCTGATAGTGGCTGGCGTATTTGGTGGCAATTAACACGGCCTCACACGTTAACTGCATCATTTGTTCCGGTGTTTCTAGGTACAATGATTGCAATTTCTTATACAGATATACACTGGCCTTTATTCTTAGCAATGCTAGTTGCAAGTATGCTCATCCAAGCAGCAACTAATATGTTTAATGAGTATTATGATTTTACAAGAGGTTTAGATAATGAGAAGTCTGTGGGAATTGGTGGAGCCATCGTCAGAAATGGCGTTCAACCAAAAACAGTAATGCAGCTCGCGTTACTGCTTTATGCAGTTTCAATTATCTTAGGGATATACATATGTATCGAAACCACTTGGCTGTTGGCAGTCGTTGGTGCCGTGTCAATGGCGATTGGCTATTTCTATACAGGCGGTCCTTACCCGATTGCGTACACACCTTTTGGCGAATTATTTTCAGGTGTATTTATGGGAATGCTCATTGTTCTCATCGCATTTTATATCCAAACAGGTGAAATAACGACCATTGCTCTATTATTGTCTATACCCAGTATGTTACTGGTTGCAGCAATTATGCTCTCCAATAATATTCGCGATTTAGTTGGTGATAAAGAAAGTGGTCGAAAAACGATGGCCATCTTAATCGGTCGCAAACGAGCAGTTAATGTCTTGTTAGCACTGTTCGTAATTTCATACATTTGGATTTTAATATTAGTTGTTCTAAACCTTGTTACGCCTTGGGCACTACTTGTGATCTTAAGCGTAAAGAAACCAGTGCATGGCATCCAAGTTTTCAAAACAAAAGAACACCCACTGGAAGTAATGCCGGCTATGAAAGATAC
>NZ_KE150421.1:5038-6059 GCF_000411295.1 Paenisporosarcina sp. HGH0030 | reverse complement strand
TCATTCCGCTCGACTTGCATGTATTAGGCACGCCGCCAGCGTTCGTCCTGAGCCAGGATCAAACTCTCCATAATAGGTGAGTCGATTAGCTCGACTTTGTTGCTGGCGTCAAATTAATGACGTTTTAAAATGAACAATTAAGTTCAAGTTTTGCTTCCCACACCGAAGTGTGTTCCGCTTTATTGTTGACGTTTTGCTGTTCAGTTTTCAAGGTTCATGGTGGAGCCTAGCGGGATCGAACCGCTGACCTCCTGCGTGCAAGGCAGGCGCTCTCCCAGCTGAGCTAAGGCCCCTTAAAGGGATATAAATACTGGTCGGGAAGACAGGATTCGAACCTGCGACCCCTTGGTCCCAAACCAAGTGCTCTACCAAGCTGAGCTACTTCCCGAAGTTAAAAAATATGGCGCGCCCGAGAGGACTCGAACCTCTAACCGCTTGATTCGTAGTCAAGTACTCTATCCAATTGAGCTACGGGCGCTAAATATTATGTTTTATGAAAGATGGTGCCGAGGACCGGAATCGAACCGGTACGGTAGTCACCTACCGCAGGATTTTAAGTCCTGTGCGTCTGCCAGTTCCGCCACCCCGGCATTCAAGAAGATATGGAGCGGAAGACGAGGTTCGAACTCGCGACCCCCACCTTGGCAAGGTGGTGTTCTACCACTGAACTACTTCCGCTCGTATAATATTGTAAAAATGGTGCGGGTGAAGGGAGTCGAACCCCCACGCCTTGCGGCGCTAGATCCTAAGTCTAGTGCGTCTGCCAGTTCCGCCACACCCGCAACTTAGTATAAAAATGGTGAGCCATGTAGGATTCGAACCTACGACCCTCTGATTAAAAGTCAGATGCTCTACCAACTGAGCTAATGGCTCTAACAATGGTGCCGGCGAAAGGAGTCGAACCCTCGACCTACTGATTACAAGTCAGTTGCTCTACCAACTGAGCTACACCGGCACGGTGTTAAAAAGAAAAATGGTGGAGGATGACGGGCTCGAACCGCCGACCCTCTGCTTGTAAGGC
>NZ_KE150421.1:0-1238 GCF_000411295.1 Paenisporosarcina sp. HGH0030 | reverse complement strand
CTCATCATCAGCTTGGAAGGCTGAGGTTTTACCACTAAACTACACCCGCAATATGGTGGCTCAGGACGGAATCGAACCGCCGACACAAGGATTTTCAGTCCTTTGCTCTACCGACTGAGCTACTGAGCCACATTGAATTTGTGCTAAGCTTTGAATCTCTTTGTCAGCTTCTTTCGTTCAGTCAGTCACGTACGTTAGTACGCTCCTTCCTTTACTCAATTGCTTCCTCGACCTTCTTTGCTTATCTCAAATTCTTAAAGAATTACTTAATAAAAATGGCGGTCCCGACGGGAATCGAACCCGCGATCTCCTGCGTGACAGGCAGGCATGTTAACCGCTACACCACGGGACCATTTGGTTGCGGGGGCAGGATTTGAACCTGCGACCTTTGGGTTATGAGCCCAACGAGCTACCGTGCTGCTCCACCCCGCGATAATATTATTGTTATAAACACTATGACTCAACGCTTCTAGTAAGTTTAACATCTTCGTTTGGCGGTTTGCGCCACCCTTACGATTTATTTAGAGCGAGTATATATATGTTTATATGTTTGATGATCTTACACCACACACTTAGTAAAAATGGAGGAGGTAGAGGGATTCGAACCCCCGCGGGATTTGACTCCCCTGTCGGTTTTCAAGACCGATCCCTTCAGCCGGACTTGGGTATACCTCCGCAGTATATAAGTGGTGGACCTTGCAGGACTCGAACCTGCGACCGGACGGTTATGAGCCGTCTGCTCTAACCAACTGAGCTAAAGGTCCTAAAAAATGGCGGCAGAGGGGATCGAACCCCCGACCTCACGGGTATGAACCGTACGCTCTAGCCAGCTGAGCTACGCCGCCAGGATCTTTATAAAATGTTGGTGGAGCCTAGCGGGATCGAACCGCTGACCTCCTGCGTGCAAGGCAGGCGCTCTCCCAGCTGAGCTAAGGCCCCGTAAAAGGGATAAAATAAACTGGTCGGGAAGACAGGATTCGAACCTGCGACCCCTTGGTCCCAAACCAAGTGCTCTACCAAGCTGAGCTACTTCCCGAGTCAAAAATTATGGCGCGCCCGGCAGGAGTCGAACCCACAACCTTCTGATCCGTAGTCAGACGCTCTATCCAATTGAGCTACGGGCGCATATTATACTATTTTAAAAACTGGTGCCGAGGACCGGAATCGAACCGGTACGGTAGTCACCTACCGCAGGATTTTAAGTCCTGTGCGTCTGCCAGTTCCGCCACCCCGGCATT